>NZ_CP150258.1:620000-4071253 GCF_037975475.1 Bacillus sp. FSL M8-0025
GGTTGATAGGTCTGAGGTGGAAGTGTGGCGACACATGGAGCTGACAGATACTAATCGATCGAGGACTTAACCATATTTTTGAATGATGTCACACCTGTTATCTAGTTTTGAGAGAACACTCTCAATTTGTTTGGTGGCGATAGCGAAGAGGTCACACCCGTTCCCATACCGAACACGGAAGTTAAGCTCTTCAGCGCCGATGGTAGTCGGGGGGTTCCCCCTGTGAGAGTAGGACGCCGCCAAGCATTACTTTTATCATCGCGGGGTGGAGCAGTTCGGTAGCTCGTCGGGCTCATAACCCGAAGGTCGCAGGTTCAAATCCTGCCCCCGCAACCAAATATATGATTAAATAAGGAGTGCCCTAAGGGTACAACTAAAATAATCTTATACAAATATGGTCCGGTAGTTCAGTTGGTTAGAATGCCTGCCTGTCACGCAGGAGGTCGCGGGTTCGAGTCCCGTCCGGACCGCCATTAATGTAAACGAAACGATCATGTTTTCGTTTTTTTTGTGTTTTCTTTTACTGTATCTTCTGCTTGGTGTCATAGCCAAGCTTTCTTTATATCGGGAACATCTTGGATATTCCAGCAAAATTCGATAAACTAGGAAGAGCAATATAGGCATAAGCAGGGTTGAAAGGAGATTTTGGTTCATGGATGAATTTGATTTGATACATAGCATTACTCCGCGGACCATTCACCATTCTTCCGTTGATGTAGGAATAGGTGATGATGCAGCGCTCTACACTGCGAAACACGGCGTTCAGGAAATTGTTTGTGTTGATACTATGGTAGAAGACGTGCACTTCAAATTACACTATTCCTCACCTGAAGATATCGGGTATAAGGCGTTAGCCGTTAATATAAGTGATATTGCCGCGATGGGAGGCATTCCGAAATTTTATTTGGTATCAATTGCGGTACCTTCAAAATGGACGGCATCCGAAATCAAGGCGATGTATGAAGGAATGAATGAACTGGCGAAACTATATCAGATGGATCTGATTGGCGGCGATACAGTTTCTACCGCTGACAAATTAGTCGTTACAGTCACTGTGATCGGTGAAGTTGAAAAGGGACAGGCCTGTTTGCGCAGCTTAGCAAAACCGAATGATATTGTGTTTGTAACCGGTGAAATCGGTTCTTCTGCAGCAGGGCTTTCTTTATTATTAGAGGAGACTAATCCTCAAAACTCATCTGTGGAAACGGATTACTTTATCCACAGGCATAAACGGCCTGAGCCAAGAGTAAGCGTCGGCAGATTATGCTCGATTTTTAAACGGGCAGCTTTAAATGATGTTAGTGACGGATTGGCTAGTGAACTGAACGAGATTGCAGAAGCCAGCTGTGTTTCAATTGAAATTGTTGAAAGCATGCTTCCAATTCATTCTGATTTGCCTAAGCTTCATCCTAACTGGAAAGAATGGGCTTTGTTTGGCGGTGAGGATTTTGAGCTGACAGGGACGGTTTCAAATGAGGAGTGGGAAGTGTTGAAGCAGGAGTGCGCAGCGCTTCATCTTCCCATTACAAAGATTGGCTATGTCAGGGAAAAAACAAAATCTAAAGTGATCCTAAAAACAGATCAAACATCAATGATCTTAGAGAAAAAGGGATATAATCATTTTAAATAAGACGGGTGACTCGTGTGAAGCAATTAAAATGGAGAACTGTAAATCCAGAAGAAACAAAAGCAATTGCCAAGCTGACGGCAGCGTTTGCTAAACCGGGAGACGTCCTGACATTAGAGGGCGATTTAGGTGCAGGAAAAACGACTTTTACGAAAGGTTTTGCAGAAGGGCTGGGAATTACACGTGTTGTAAACAGTCCGACTTTTACAATTATAAAAGAATATAACGATGGCGTACTTCCTCTTTATCACATGGATGTGTATAGAATGGAAGATGAAAGTGAAGATTTGGGACTTGATGAATATTTTCACGGACAAGGTGTCTGTCTCGTTGAATGGGCTCATTTAATTGAAGAACAGCTGCCACAGGAGCGACTGCAAATTGTCATCAAAAGAGCTGGTGATGATGAGCGGGAAATTACCTTTACTGCTGTCGGGAATCGGTATGAAATGCTTTGTGAGGAGTTAAGTAGACATGACAATATTAGCAATTGATACATCAAATTATACATTGGGCATTGCGCTGCTTCGAGAAGACACTGTTATAGCAGAATACATTACATATTTGAAAAAGAACCACTCTGTAAGAGCGATGCCTGCTGTTCATTCATTGCTGAATGATTGTGATATGGCACCGCAGGACCTTTCTAAAATTGTCGTTGCAAAAGGCCCTGGTTCATACACAGGAGTAAGAATAGGTGTGACGTTGGCCAAAACACTTGCCTGGTCTTTAGACATTCCAATAAGTGCTGTATCAAGTCTTGAGACGCTTGCGGCAAATGGCCGGCATTTTGACGGTCTGATCAGCCCAATCTTTGATGCTAGACGGGGACAGGTGTACACAGGTCTGTATCAATATAAAAATGGGCTTTTAGAGCAAGTTGTTCCAGATCAAAATGTGATGCTGGCAGATTGGCTGGAGATGCTAAAAGAAAAGGACCGCCCTGTTTTGTTTTTAGGCCATGATACTTCTCTTCACAAGCAGATGATCGAGGATGTGCTTGGAACAAAAGGATTCATTGGAACTGCCGCCCAGCATAACCCGCGTCCTTCAGAATTGGCTTTTCTCGGGAAGGAAAAGGAAGCAGCTGATGTTCATGGGCTTGTCCCGGATTACTTGCGGCTGGCAGAAGCTGAAGCGAAATGGATTGAAAGTCAAAAGTAGGGTGATAGGATGAAAACAAAAGCAGCGGTCAGAAATATGCGGATTGAAGATATAGATCACGTATACGAAATCGAAGCATCCTCCTTTACGTCTCCTTGGACGAAGGATTCGTTTTATCATGAGCTGCTGGAAAATCCATATGCTCATTATCTCGTGATTGAAAAGGACGGCCATGTTGTTGGGTATTGCGGGATTTGGATTGTGATGGATGATGCCCAGATTACAAATATAGCGATAAAACCAGAGTATCGCGGCCAGTCTTTAGGAGAAACGCTTTTTCGCTCAGCTGTTGAACTGTGTAAAGAAAAAGACGCAAGGCGGCTTTCGCTTGAAGTGAGGGTTTCGAATCATCCTGCTCAAGGCTTATATAAGAAATTCGGGATGCAGCCCGGCGGAATAAGAAAGAACTATTATACTGATAACGGGGAAGATGCGTTAATTATGTGGGTGACGATAAATGAGTGAGCAAAAAGACATGTACGTATTAGGAATTGAAACAAGCTGTGATGAGACTGCTGCAGCTATTGTGAAAAACGGAAAAGAGATCATTTCAAACGTAGTAGCCTCTCAAATTGAAAGCCATAAGCGCTTCGGAGGCGTTGTTCCGGAAATTGCTTCAAGACATCATGTTGAACAAATCACTTTGGTTATAGAAGAGGCGTTTCGCAAAGCTGGCATGACGTATAGTGATATTGATGCGATTGCAGTAACAGAAGGTCCGGGACTGGTGGGAGCGCTTCTTATCGGAGTGAATGCCGCTAAAGCATTGAGCTTTGCACATAACATTCCGTTAGTAGGCGTTCATCATATAGCCGGTCATATATACGCGAACCGTCTTGTAGAAGACATCGTGTTCCCGGCACTGGCATTGGTCGTTTCAGGAGGCCATACAGAACTGGTTTATATGAAGGAACATGGATCATTTGAAGTCATTGGGGAAACCCTTGATGATGCGGCAGGAGAAGCCTACGACAAAGTGGCGCGGACGATGGGATTGCCATATCCGGGTGGACCGCAAATTGACAAGCTAGCTGAAAAAGGGAATGACAATATTCCGCTTCCTCGCGCATGGCTTGAAGAAGGCTCTTACAACTTCAGCTTTAGCGGATTGAAGTCTGCGGTGATCAATACGCTTCATAATGCATCCCAAAAAGGGCAAGAGATTGCTCCGGAAGATTTGTCTGCCAGTTTCCAAAATAGTGTGATCGATGTCTTGGTAACCAAAACGGCGCGCGCGGCAAAGGAATATGATGTCAAACAGGTCCTTTTAGCCGGAGGAGTAGCTGCAAACAGAGGCCTCAGAGCTGCATTAGAAAAGGAATTTGCCCAGCATGAAGGGATTACGCTTGTCATTCCTCCATTAGCTTTATGCACGGATAATGCTGCGATGATTGCTGCTGCTGGTACAATTGCTTTTGAAAAAGGAATTCGCGGTGCATATGATATGAATGGCCAGCCCGGCCTTGAATTGACTTCTTATCAAAGTCTCACGAGATAATAGCGTGAGACTTTTTATATGTTTGTTATTAACAGATAATTCACAATTTATCCACATGTCTGTGAGTAATTATAGAGATATAGATGGATAAAGGGCTGAAGCCGCTGTTAATAAAGTGGATAAATTCAGAATATTTTGTGGATATTGTGTATAAAGTTTACTTTGTTTATTTATTAGGAGATGTTCTGTGGATAAAAAGCACCTCTAAAAAGAGGTGCTTGACTTTTAATCTTCTTCTGTGGATAGTTCTTCCCATTCGGACAAAAGAGATTCCAGCTCCTGATTGAGCTTCTCATTGTCTGCATGGATAGCTTGTACTTTTTCATGATCCTGATAGACTTCAGGGTCACATAGCAATTCATCATTGCGGCTGATGTTCTCCTCAATGGTTTGAACGGTGGTTTCAATTTCTTCAATCCGACGGAGTCGTTGGCGCTCTTTCTTTTTCCATTCTTTTTCTTCCTCGTAGGAACGTTTGGAGTCAGACTTCACAGTAGCTGGCGTTTTTTCAGTTTCTTCTTGCTGATTTATTTTCTCCAATTCAAGCTGCTCTGTTTTTTTCTCTGTATAATAATCGTAATCTCCCAGATACTCCTCTATATGGCTTGAAGAAAGCTCCAATACTCTTGTGGCGATTCTGTTAATAAAATATCTGTCATGTGAGACAAATAACAGTGTGCCTGGATAATCAATCAGCGCGTTTTCGAGAACTTCTTTGCTGTCTAAATCCAGATGGTTAGTCGGTTCATCAAGGATGAGAAAGTTGGCTTTTTGAAGCATCAGCTTAGCTAGAGCCAATCTTGCTTTTTCGCCTCCGCTCAGTGAATGAACTGGTTTCAGCACATCATCTCCGGAGAATAAGAAATTTCCGAGACACGTTCTGATTTCTTTTTCTGGGAGCCCGGGGTACTCGTCCCACAGCTCATCAAGGACACGTTTAGAGGAAGTCAACTCAGCCTGTTCCTGATCATAATAGCCGACACTGACATTTGAGCCGTATGAGATCGTTCCTTGATCTGGTTTTAGGGTGTCTATCAATGTTTTCAGTAATGTCGATTTACCAATTCCGTTAGGGCCGACAAGCGCTGCGCTTTCTCCTCTTGTGAGCATGAATGACACTTCTGTTAAAAGCGGCGGCTGGTTTTCATAGCTGATTGTGAGATCCTGAACACGGAGGACTTCATTTCCGCTCTGTTTTGTAATATCAAAATGAAAGTTTGCAGATTTTTCATCGCCAAGCGGTTTTGACATGACTTCCATTCGCTCAAGCTGCTTTCTGCGGCTTTGCGCCCTTTTGGTGGTAGAGGCTCTCGCCAGATTTCGGTCTACGAAGTCCTGCAGCTTTGCAATCTCGTCCTGCTGCTTTTCATACATTTTAAGATCTTTTTCATACTGCGCGGCTTTTTGGTCGAGATAAGCACTGTAGTTGCCGTGATACTTTTTGCTTTCTGCTCTTGATACCTCGTATACCTGGTTTACTACTTTGTCCAAAAAGTAGCGGTCATGCGAAACGATGAGGATGGCGCCTGAATAGCCTTGTAAATAATGCTCAAGCCAGGTAAGCGTATCAATATCCAGATGGTTTGTCGGCTCATCGAGAATGAGCAAATCAGGCTGTGTTAACAGAAGCTTACCTAAAGCCAGTCTTGTTTTCTGGCCTCCGCTGAGGCTTTGAACCTGTGTAGAATCGTCAAAATGGCTGAAGCCGAGACCATGCAGCACAGATCTTACATCCGCTTCATATTGATAGCCGCCTTTATCTTTGAATTCCTGCTGAAGGCGGTCGTAGGTTTTCATGATGCTTTCTAATTCACCTGGGTCAGCTGCCGCCATTTTTTCTTCTATAGCCCGCATTTCCTTTTCCATTGCTTTTAAGTGGTCAAAAACAGTCAGCAGCTCTTCTTTTATGGTAAGCTTAGAATCCAAGCCAGTATGCTGGGCGAGATATCCCATTGTAATATCTTTCGGTTTAATAATTTCGCCCTTTGCATACGAAAGCTGGCCTGCGATAATTTTAAGGAGCGTGGATTTTCCGGCGCCATTTCTTCCTACAATGGCGATGCGATCACGATTTCTGACTTCCAGCTTTATATTGTTTAAAATAGTATCAGCACCAAACGATTTGGACAGCTGATTAACTTGTAAGATCATCATATTATTTCACCTCTGCTATAATAAGTTAAGTGTAGCTTATGAACCAGAAGTCAGCAAACAATACATTGGCCATATAAGACATAGAGAAGAAAATAGTGTATGATCTGTTTAAGGAGCGTTTTAATATGAATGGATTTTCTCATTTTAATGAACAGGGCAGAGCCCAGATGGTGGATATTAGCGAAAAATCTTCGACTGTCCGTACTGCGGCGGCTGTTTCAAGCGTACACATGAAGAATGAAGTGTACGAGAAAATACAAAGTCACGATATCGGCAAAGGAGATGTACTGGCTGTCGCACAGGTGGCAGGCATTATGGCCGCAAAGCAAACGTCGAATATCATTCCGATGTGCCATCCGCTTTCATTGAGCGGGGTAGATATATCGTTTGACTGGAAAATAAAAGAAGCAGAAGTTATACTTCATATAAAAGCACAGGTCAAAACGAAAGGGAGTACAGGTGTGGAAATGGAAGCGCTCACTTCTGCATCGGTGTGCGCTCTTACCGTTTACGATATGTGCAAGGCCCTTGATAAGGGAATGGTCATCGGCCCTACTTTCTTGCTGGAGAAGACAGGCGGGAAAAACGGTGACTTTAAAAGAGAACTATCCGAGTATAATTTGGAGGACCAAAAATGAATAAGGATCAATCAAAAATTCCGCAGGCGACGGCGAAACGGCTGCCGCTTTACTATCGCTTTTTAAAGAATCTGCATGCGTCAGGAAAACAGCGTGTATCATCCGCTGAACTCAGTGATGCCGTAAAGGTTGATTCTGCCACGATTCGGAGGGATTTTTCCTATTTTGGAGCTCTTGGCAAAAAAGGATACGGATATAATGTGGATTATTTGCTGTCTTTTTTCCGGAAAACGCTTGATCAGGATGAGATGACAGACGTCATCTTGATTGGTGTCGGGAACTTGGGAACGGCATTTCTTCACTATAATTTCACAAAAAACAATAACACAAAAATTTCTATGGCTTTTGATATAAATGAGAGTAAAATAGGAACTGAGGTAGGCGGCGTGCCCGTCTATAACCTTGATGACCTTGAACAACACGTAAAAGATGAATCAGTTGCCATTCTTACAGTGCCAGCAGTTGCCGCTCAATCCATTACAGACAGATTGGTCGCATTAGGAATCAAGGGAATCCTTAATTTTACGCCGGCCCGTTTGAATGTGCCGGAACACATTCGAATTCATCATATAGATTTAGCAGTTGAGCTTCAGTCACTGGTTTATTTTTTGAAGCATTATTCAGTTTTAGAGGAAATCGAATAGAGGGAAAGGAGGAGCCCAAATATGCCGATCGGTCCTGGAAGCCTTGCTGTTATCGCAATCGTTGCTCTGATTATCTTCGGTCCCAAAAAGCTGCCTGAATTGGGTAAAGCAGCGGGAGACACACTTCGTGAATTCAAAAACGCTACAAAAGGATTAACGAGTGATGAAGAGGAAAAAAAGAAAGAAGATCAGTAAGTTAGGATGACACGAATGAAAGTGAATCAAATGTCGCTGCTGGAGCATATTGCTGAGCTTCGAAAACGGTTGCTGATTGTAGCGCTGGCGTTTGTCGTTTTCTTTATTGCTGGATTTTTTTTAGCGAAGCCGATTATTGTGTATCTGCAAGAAACAGATGAAGCGAAGCAGCTTACGCTTAACGCGTTTAACCTGACAGACCCGCTTTATGTGTTTATGCAATTTGCGTTTATCATCGGCATAGTCCTGACCTCGCCGGTTATTCTTTATCAGCTTTGGGCTTTTGTGAGTCCGGGTCTCTATGAGAAAGAGCGCAAAGTAACGCTCAGCTACATTCCGATCTCTATTTTGCTGTTTTTAGCGGGCTTATCTTTTTCATATTATGTTTTATTTCCTTTTGTTGTTGATTTTATGAAGCGGATCTCTCAGGACTTGAATGTCAATCAGGTGATCGGAATTAATGAATATTTTCATTTTCTTCTGCAGCTGACGATTCCGTTTGGACTGCTGTTCCAAATGCCGGTCATCCTCATGTTTTTGACCAGGCTCGGAATTGTGACACCGATGTTCTTGGCGAAAATCAGAAAGTATGCGTATTTTACGCTGCTGGTGATCGCAGCCCTGATTACACCGCCTGAGCTTCTGTCCCATATGATGGTCACAGTCCCGCTTTTGATTTTATATGAAATCAGTATTCTGATATCGAAGGCCGCTTATCGGAAAGCGCAGAAAAGCAGTGCTGCCGATCAGGACGTGTCTTCGGGGCAATAATAAAAAATCCATTTCTCATGAGGGAAATGGATTCAGCGTGTTGACAAACCCCCGCATTTGTTGTCAAGCCTGTGCGTTGGTGCTCACGAATGAAAACATTCGCTCCGCTCCAATGCTCGCCTTTCCTAGACTTCAAGGGTTTTCAATCACGCTGAAAATGACAAAATCCTAAAACGAAAGCCGTTTTAGGATTTAATTTGAATCCATTTCTCATTCAGAAATGGATTTTCTTTATTTTTGGTTCTTTTTGATTTTAAATGAAAAGGCGAACATCTTAAAAGAAATGCTGATGTTGTAAGCGGCGAACACCATCAGCAGGATGGAGTAAAATGACCACATGCTGCCTGGCGAGCTTGCGGCAAGATAAGTAAAGATGCACCCTACGGCAAAGTAGATCATTCCCCAAACTACCGGGTTTCTCATAAAAATAATCCTCCAATAATCAATTGCATTTGTGTGCTCTGCTGTTCAAGGTAATTCCGAACAGGCTCAAGCTGCATGATGACGACGAATGTATTCATCATTAAATGGGCGAAAATCGGCACCCATATCCGTTTTGTTCTCGCATATAAAAAGGCAAAGGTAAAGCCCATTGCTGTATATAGAAGGAGATGCTTCAAATCAGCGTGAACAATACCGAAGATAACCGAGCTGATCAGTCCTGCGAAAAAGAAATTCGTTTTTTCGTAGAGCGCGCCGAAAATGATTTTTCTGAAGATGATTTCTTCTAATATAGGCCCGATGACGGAAGAAACGATAATCATGAGCGGGACTGCCTGAATGACATCCAGAATCGCTTGTGTATTTTCTGATTCTCTTCCGATGCCAAAAACATAATATTCAATAGAGCCTGCTATTCCTTGAGAGAAAAGGGCAATGAAAAAACCGGCTATCGCCCAAAGGATAGAGAGTCCGATTGAGTCCTTCTGTCCGTTTCGCAGCGTTTCTTTCGGAACGGTTCTCAGAATGAGCAGAACAACAACGAGACAGGCGATAAAGCTGATAACGGACCATAATCCTTGTGCATGCAGCATATTTTCATCTGTAGGCTGTCCTCCGGCATAACCGAATTTAAATAACAAGGGAATCGCGATTAATGCGGAAAACTGCATGATGATATATGTCAAAATAATAAACCAATACTGTTTTCTCAAATGGTATGTACTCCTTTGTTAAGTGGGTTTCGTTCATCTACAGCTATTGTAACATAATCGGTACGGGGGTGAAAAAGCTAACGGAAAAGGGAGCGGAAAAGAATGATGTAAGCGTGAAAAATTTTTTATCTTATCACTTGAAATTGGAAGGGAGATTCTTTATTATAAGAATTGTGTTAGCACTCTTTAGTGCTGAGTGCTAAAATTACATATTCATACTATTGAGGAGGTTATTACATTGTTAAAGCCATTAGGTGATCGCGTTGTCATTGAACTCGTAGAATCTGAAGAAAAAACTGCCAGCGGAATTGTATTGCCGGATTCTGCAAAAGAAAAACCGCAAGAAGGCAAAATCGTGGCAGCTGGTTCAGGTCGCGTGTTAGAAAGCGGAGAGCGCGTTGCTTTAGAAGTAAAAGAGGGCGACCGCATTATCTTCTCAAAATACGCAGGTACTGAAGTGAAATACGAAGGTACTGAATACTTAATCTTACGTGAAAGCGACATTTTAGCTGTTATAGGCTAATTCTTAAATAAACAATATTTAAAACATTTGAGGAGGTCTTGTAAACATGGCAAAAGAAATTAAGTTTAGTGAAGAAGCTCGCCGCGCAATGCTTCGCGGTGTCGATGCACTTGCTGATGCTGTTAAAGTAACTTTAGGACCAAAAGGACGCAACGTGGTTCTAGAGAAAAAATTCGGTTCTCCGTTAATCACAAATGACGGTGTAACAATCGCTAAAGAAATCGAGCTAGAAGACGCTTTTGAAAACATGGGTGCTAAGCTTGTTGCTGAAGTAGCCAGCAAAACAAACGACGTTGCCGGTGACGGTACAACAACTGCAACAGTTCTTGCGCAAGCAATGATCCGTGAAGGCCTTAAAAACGTAACAGCAGGCGCTAACCCTGTAGGCGTGCGTAAAGGGATGGAACAAGCTGTAGCGGTTGCGATCGAAAACTTAAAAGAAATTTCTAAGCCAATCGAAGGCAAAGAGTCTATCGCTCAGGTTGCTGCGATCTCTGCTGCTGATGAGGAAGTCGGAAGCCTTATCGCTGAAGCAATGGAGCGCGTAGGAAACGACGGCGTTATCACAATCGAAGAGTCTAAAGGCTTCACAACTGAGCTTGAAGTTGTTGAAGGTATGCAATTCGACCGCGGATATGCGTCTCCTTACATGGTAACTGACTCTGATAAGATGGAAGCGGTTCTTGACAATCCTTACATCTTAATCACAGACAAAAAAATCACAAACATTCAAGAAATCCTTCCTGTGCTTGAGCAGGTTGTTCAGCAAGGCAAACCATTGCTTCTGATCGCTGAGGATGTTGAAGGCGAAGCACTTGCAACACTTGTTGTGAACAAACTTCGCGGCACATTCAACGCAGTTGCTGTTAAAGCTCCTGGCTTCGGTGACCGCCGTAAAGCAATGCTTGAAGACATCGCTGTCCTTACTGGCGGAGAAGTCATCACAGAAGATCTTGGCCTTGACCTGAAATCTACTCAAATCGCTCAATTGGGACGCGCCTCTAAAGTTGTCGTTACTAAAGAAAACACAACAATCGTTGAAGGCGCTGGCGAAACAGACAAAATTTCTGCCCGCGTGACTCAAATCCGCGCTCAAGTGGAAGAAACAACTTCTGAATTCGACAGAGAAAAATTACAAGAGCGTCTTGCTAAACTTGCTGGCGGCGTAGCTGTCATCAAAGTCGGCGCTGCGACTGAAACTGAACTGAAAGAGCGTAAACTTCGCATCGAAGACGCCCTGAACTCAACTCGCGCAGCTGTTGAAGAAGGCATCGTATCCGGTGGTGGTACAGCGCTTGTAAACGTATATAACAAAGTCGCTGCAGTTGAAGCTGAAGGCGATGCTCAAACAGGTATCAACATCGTGCTTCGCGCGCTTGAAGAGCCAATCCGTCAAATCGCACACAATGCTGGTCTTGAAGGATCTGTCATCGTTGAGCGCCTCAAAAACGAAGAAATCGGCGTAGGCTTCAACGCTGCAACTGGCGAATGGGTAAACATGATCGAAAAAGGTATCGTTGACCCAACGAAAGTTACACGCTCAGCTCTTCAAAACGCTGCGTCTGTAGCTGCAATGTTCTTAACAACTGAAGCCGTTGTCGCTGACAAGCCAGAAGAAAACGCTGGCGGCGGAATGCCTGACATGGGCGGCATGGGCGGTATGGGCGGCATGATGTAATCAATTCCCCAAAACCCAGTAAAAATGGGGTTTCTAGACTCTTATCTACTTTGAAAATAACCGAAGAATAACAAAAGGGTAACATTTTCTTGAATAAGGATCTAAATCAGAGGTTTTCCATTAGTTCTTTGAACTTTTGGGAAGCCTTTTTTATTTCTTACTTCAAATAAATGTCCTTTGTCGTATCCTCATCTTTGTATCCTAATCGTTCTATTATTTAGAAGAGTTACCTAGCCTGTGCTAATAGGGGTGTGAGTATGACATAATTAGGGAAGTTCTGTATTTAGTTCTTCCATTTTTAACATGGGTCTAGTTCAATTCTCTATTTTTAAATATAGAGGGGATTACTAGGTAGTTACTCCTCGATGCTCACAAAAACAAAGTTTTCGTATAAATATATCCCAGTACTTCATCATCAATTGTTGTTGAACTAACTTATGCTTACTTAATTCATTAATTCGGTTTCATCAATATCAATAATGTGTACAGCTGCCGATGTTTATGGAGTAAATAACTTTAAATTCTTATTGTTGTTTGGGGGATTGTAATATGTTACTAAAATGCTATTAGTCTGTTTTCAAAATTAATATCGCGCCATTTTAAATTGCAAGTTTTGTCTGCACGTAATGGGTAATTGTTATTAATTAAAAAGATAGAGTAATCATCATCAATCTTTGTGTTTGAGTTCTTCTCTATCTAAATATTTTGGTAAACTGTTTCGATCCCAAATCTTTGTTGATATATTGCTGTTTAGGAGCTGTGTCGGGTCTTTTTTTAGGATTTTCAGTTCGATAACCCTAAAGATTATTTTGCTTGTCGATGAGCATATCCCTTTCTTTAAGTCATTTAAGGCTTCCTGATATTGTTTTCAATAGTCTGATAGTCGTTTGTATTCGTGCCTGCGGGTTCTCGCAGTATTTTCTTTTACAACGTCCGTACCTTAATAGAGGGACAGCCACTCGTCAGGAAAAGCCTTAAATGTTGTGTCAGTCTCTTCTAGGTAGGTACCTTAACTTATTTCGTTTCCTCAGATTAGCCTCTGCCTCCTTTAATCGGAACTATTTTATATTTTTTCCTTTCATTCCATTTATATAATAATAAATTGCAGTAAGTCCACTTACTCCTACCCTTTCTATACCAAATAGTGTTTTGTGAAGAGCGGTAAGGATTTTCCTTTTTTAAAATTCTTTATTGTGAGTTTAATAGTATAATTAGGTTATTATACAAAGGGAGTGATTTAATGGAGGATTTACTTAGTCTAGAAAAACAGCAAATTGAAAATGAAGATGAGAAAATTGAATATGTTGATGAAATAAAAGTAGTAACAAGGGGCGTGGATTTTTCTGTACGTGAATTAAAACTGCTAAGAGAGGAAAAAGAATTAATTGTTCCTGATTTCCAGCGGGAATTAGTATGGGATAATAAAAGAAAATCAAGATTTATTGAGTCCATTTTATTAGGATATCCTATCCCAGGAATGTTTTTCACTGATTTAGAAAAAGGCCGTATGATGATAATAGATGGGCAACAAAGGATAAATACTCTAGTTGAATTTCTAAATAATGAGTTAAAAATATTAAAGCGGGAAGACATAAATCCTAAATGGAGAGGAAAATTTTACAGGGAAATAGATGAAGACTCACAAAGACGTCTTAGAAATACAAATATTAGAGCTTCTGTGTTTCAGATATTGTCAGAAGATGTGGATAAGGATATTGCATTGTATAGTTTATTTGAAAGAATCAATACCGGAAGTATTCAACTAAATAGTCAAGAGATTAGGAGAGCTATATATTTTGGAGAATTCACAAAAAAATTAAATATTTTTGTAGAAAATCCGCTTTGGTTAGCTGCATATAAAATGATAATGCCTGAAGAATATAAAGATTATTCTAAAGATAAAAGGCTGAACGATCAGGAGATTGTAGCTAGATATTTTACTCTTAAATCATTAATTCAATCCAAAGAATTAGAAAGTGATATCTCTTATAAAAAAGAAATTAATCGATTTATGTCAAATGTTCAGAAAATAGAAGAGGAGACAGTAGATAAAATATTTAAAGACCTCGAGGAGAAATTAAGGTGGTTACAATCTCAAGTGGATTTTTCAATAGGTTATCTTTTTAGAAGGCCTATCGAAAAAATAGAACATATAAATAATATTAAGGATATTTTAAAAGGAAAAAAATTTAACATTCCCTTATTTGAGAGTGTATTGATAAGTATTGATAAATTAAAGTTGGAAAATACAAAATTAGATATTGAGAAATACTTTAACCTATTTAATGATGAAAAGTTTGTAGATGCAATTTCCTCGCAAACTAATCGTGTTGAAAAGATTCATTATAGGTTGGGTGCGGTAGAGGAGGTTTTCTACAGTGAATAACAAATTAATGGAAAGAGAAATGGAAGTGGTAAAAAGTACAGGATTAATGGTAGAGAATAAAAATGCTATTGAGGTAGACAAAACTGAATTACCTGTAGAAGCAGATGATATTACACAAGAAATAGATGATTTGAAAAGACAGATTATATTCTTGAAAGAATTAGTAGAAGAAGCAACATATGATTCTTTTATTAAAGTTATCAATTACTATGAAGAGCTATTGAGAATGGATACAAATGAAAGATCTTCATCAGTATATGGCTTAACAAGCACGTATGGTTTGCTGCTATTAAATTCAACGTATGATGTTTCTATTAAAGAGATTTTCAGAAAAAGATTTTCTAATGCTTTAGCGGATAAAAACATAATTCAGAGTTACATTAGTGGAATTATTGATAATAAAATATTAAATAGGTATATGACTAATATAAAACATAAAAATGTAAAAGATACATTTGCTTTAGCAGTTGATACAAATGATGCCAAACTTCAAAGGAGTATAAAAGTAATAAATGATCTAATAGATACTCGGAATAAAATTGCTCATGGCTTAGAGACTAGCACAAAAGGTCATAATGATTTGATCAGCGCATTAGAAAGCGTGATCTATTATTTGAATTGGTATAATGAACAACTTTTAAATAAGTTCTGTGAAAGTTAGATTTAAGGGGTAAGTTGAGGTTGATCATGTGATGAAATAAAGGTTACATCAAGTTTTGTTTACCCTTTAGATTAATTTTAAATAGCTTGTAAGTATAGAATTAGTATAAGTTAGTATAAAACTTTGTTGGAACGAAATAATTCGTTTATGGAAGGAATGGACACAGATAATTTATCGACTTAAAATCTTTAATAAAAATGATAATCCTTTTTTATTTCTGAAAATAAAATAATTATCGCAGAAAAGACCTCTAATCAATTACTAGGTAGATTAGAGGTTATTTTAAAAAGGGCTTAGTTATTTGTCGACGCTCATATACCTATCTAATTACTATATATTACTTGTTTATTTAATAACCATCTGTAATCTTTCCACCTCTCCCCGAATCCCAATCGCAGGCTCCCACGAATCAATCAAACGAATCGCCTTCTGATTAGATTCCATCGCTTTCGTTTTCTCTCCTTTACGGTTCAACAGCTGCGCCATCCCGTAAAAATAATAGATCAACTCAACCTGATTGGCGTTATGTTTGTCATAGAGCATTTGCTCAAAGGCTTCTTCCGCTTTCTCAAACTGGTCACACTTCACATAAGCAACACCCAAATTGAAATAGGCTTCTATCGTTTTTTCGCCGCCGTACGTGGAGCTGATCTCATTTGCCGCTTCGTATAGTTGAATGGCTTCTTCATCAAGGTCTCTCGCAAAGCTTAGGTCTCCGCGAACCAATAGAACCCTGTGTTGAATCGTAGGGGAAATCGGTTGATCTTCGATTTTGTTTAAAATGGTCATTGCTTTTTCCTGTTGCCCGGCTTTTAAAAACAGCCTTGCTTTGAGTGCCTGTCCCCAAACCTTTAGATCATAGGCATCGTGAGCGTCTGATTGTTCCAGAATCCTCAGCCCGGCTTCAATTTGCTGTAAGGCCCTGTCTAAATCATTGACTTCCATCAGAGCCCAGCCTGCTGTGTCGATTCGGAAGTACGCTTCTCGTATGTGTTGGCCTAATTGATGGGCGGCGTCGGCGGCTTTGCGCCCGTATTCGATTCGCAGGGGCAGGTTGATTCTGCTTAGAAAATGGCTGATGCGGGTGATGAGTTCGATTAGGATTTCTTTTTGATCGGTTTCACTTGCCCATTGGATGACCTTTAAGATGTTTGGCCATTCTTGTTTCATTTGATCTAAGTTCCGTCCCAGCAGGTAGCTCCAATAGATAGAGTTGGGCTGTTCCCGCTTTAAATGGGTTTCGGCATAATCAATATAATAGTGAGCCCAGCGATTGTGGGCTTCTTTTTCATATTCGTGCTGTTCGGACAAGTGCTGTTCTCCGTAAGCGACAACGGTTTGGTGCGCTAAGTATTGTGTCCTGCCTTGGCTTCGTTCCGGCTGAATCAGCGCATATGACCGCATTTGTTCCATAGCGTAATGAAAACGGCGGGCGTCTAATCCGGCTGCTGCCGCCAAGCTTTTTTCATCAGGCGGCTTGCTGAAAAAGCAAAGCGTCTGCCAGAGCTTTCGCGTATCTTCATTGCATCTATCCCAGGTGCGGCCAAAGAGGAATTCAAACAATTCCAGCAGTGAGTAGCCTGCTTTTCCAAGCTCATGAATCAGCTGCTGAGCGGGGATGTCATCGTCTGACATATAGGCAATGCTGAGTGCCATGGCTTTCGGGTTTCCGGCAGTCGCTGAAATGAATTCGTTTTTCAGGTCAGATGATAGATGTAACAGCTGCTCCAGCTTTTCCCGTTTACGTGGGAGGTTGCATGTTTGTAAGCAGTGATGCACTTCTTGTTGAAAAAATTCGTGGGCATCTGTTTGGTCAAGACCGCTTAGCTGAATGGCTGTCATTTCTCCGAAGCTTTCCCGATAGGTCTGCTTTACGTTTTCCCGCGCTGTGAGGAGGACTTTCACGCCTTGAGGAAGGCTGGTGATAAATTCATGAATGTCACGTTCTGCGGTATCAATACTGTCAACGATCAGCAGGATCGGTTTTTCTCTAGTATAATTGGCTAACGCATTGCGGACGACGAACCGTTTTTCATTGATTGATTTATCGATTTGTTCTGTGCGTCCGAGCTGATAGGCGATCGTATTTAAAAAATCGCTAAAGCTCAATCCTTTCCAATCAGCGCTGACCCAGATGATGCTGTTGAATGCGTGCCAATCTGAAGTATCGCCGACACAGGAATAGGCGGCTTCAAGAGCGACTGTGGTTTTACCCATACCGGCCCAGCCGGTGATTAAACAGACTGGTGACGGAGAAAGCATCCATTGCCGTATCGCTTCCATATCAAAGCTGCGTCCGATAAAGCGTCCGGACCAGCGTGAGGGTAAATTATGAGTGATAGGCTGTTCTGTAAGCGCATTCGTTTCATGGCCGGGTCTGTCATGAAACAGCCGTTTTACTACATTTTCAATTTCGCCTTCACTCGGAGCCCCGAATAATCCGTCTTTTCGCAGTATTTTCGCTTTTTTCAAACAGGATGCTGCCCATACAGGCAATGCGGGTTTGATGACTGGGATAGTGGTGGCTTCCAGCAAGTCGGTCAACCACTCGATATCCAAGTCGGTCTTTTCGAGAATGATCCAGATCATTCCGAACAGTTTTCCGTCGTCGATTCTTCCGGGAATGTAGTTTGCCCCCATCTGTCCGATCCAGCTTTTGATCGTGTTTGGGGAGACTCCCAGCTGGAGTGCGATTTTATCTATGTAAGACTGTCCTGTTTTTTCATTCTTTTTCCTTCTGACTTTATAATCAGGATGAAGTTTTAGCGTTTTGACGCCAGGTGCCAGCAGTTGTGCAAATTGTTTTCGGTTTTCAAGTTCAGCCATAAGCCTGCACCTCCTATTAGTACTATTTTATCAATCCAGCGTTTTTTGTATATGAAAAAATAAAAGTACAGTGCCGCTGTCCTTTTATACAGCAGAAAAGGCTGTTGAGCGTGTTGAAAAGCAGATAAAATGGGGGCAGTAACAGAGAAAACAAAAATGTATGCACTTACATTTTATTTTCTGAAGAAAGGAATTTGCCAAATGACTCACACAGTACCTCAAAACATGAAAGCGGCTGTTATGCACAACACAAGAGAGATCAAAATCGAAACAGTACCTGTGCCTGACATCAATCATGATGAAGTGTTGATTAAGGTGATGGCTGTCGGAATTTGCGGATCAGATCTGCATTACTATACAAATGGCCGAATCGGCAACTATGTAGTGGAAAAACCATTTATCCTTGGGCATGAATGTGCAGGAGAAATTGCCGCTGTCGGATCATCTGTCGATCAATTCAAGGTGGGAGACCGCGTCGCTGTAGAACCTGGTGTTACGTGCGGACGCTGTGAGGCGTGCAAAGAAGGACGCTATAATCTTTGCCCGGATGTAAAGTTTTTGGCTACACCGCCGGTAGACGGTGCGTTTGTCCAATATATTAAAATGCGTCAGGACTTTGTTTTTTTAATCCCAGACTCACTTTCTTATGAAGATGCTGCTTTGATCGAGCCGTTTTCTGTCGGCATCCATGCGGCGGCCAGAACGAAGCTACAGCCCGGATCAACGATTGCGATTATGGGGATGGGCCCTGTTGGGTTAATGGCTGTTGCCGCAGCTAAAGCATTTGGGGCAGGCACAATCATTGTCACCGACTTAGAGCCGCTGCGGTTAGAAGCTGCGAAAAAAATGGGAGCGACTCATATTATTAATATACGTGAACAGGATGCACTTGAAGAGATTAAAACGATCACGAATGATAGAGGCGTTGATGTTGCTTGGGAAACAGCAGGGAATCCAGCGGCATTGCAATCCGCACTGGCTTCTGTGCGCCGGGGCGGAAAATTGGCGATTGTCGGTTTGCCTTCACAGAACGAGATTCCGCTCAACGTGCCGTTTATTGCGGATAATGAGATTGATATTTACGGGATCTTCCGTTATGCCAATACGTATCCAAAGGGAATCGAATTTCTTGCTTCAGGCATTGTGGACACGAAGCATCTAGTAACGGACCAATATTCGCTGGAGCAGACGCAAGATGCGATGGAGCGAGCGCTTCAATTTAAGAATGAATGTTTAAAAGTGATGGTGTATCCAAATCGCTGAGTGAACAGGGAGGATCTTCGTATTCTCCCTCTTATTTACTGGAAATGAAAACGGATTCTTGGGGTGGGAAATCATGATTGAAACAGAAAAAGTAACGGCAATGAAAGTGAAGCATCAGTCAAAATCCAGTACCGGACTGTCTTGGTTTGAACGAATCGGCTATGGATTCGGCGATATGTCGTATAATATTATCTTTCAGTTTGTAAACGCATACTTATTATTTTATTATACAGACGTCGGCGGCATTCAGCCTGCGGTGATTGCAACTTTGTTTCTTGTTGTGCGTGTGCTGGATGCTATTTTTGACCCGATCATGGGATTGATTTTAGATAAAACGAATACAAGGTGGGGAAAAGCAAGGCCATATTTGCTGTGGGTGGCATTTCCTTTTGCGCTATTCACATTCTTATGTTTCACGACGCCTCATTTCGGTGAGACCGGAAATATGGTATATGCGTATGTCACTTATATTCTGCTTGGGATGTCCTTTAGTATGCAAACGATCCCGGTGAACAGCTTAACGGGGCGGATGACGAATTCGGTGGAGGAACGGACGGTTCTGACCACAACCCGGATGATTTTGGTGTATATCGGCATTCTTTTATCCATTTCCTGTGCGACACCGCTTGCAACTGCTATCGGAGGAGAGGATCAGGCGTTTGGATTTCAAATGACTGCGCTCATCTATGCGGCTGTCAGCATCGTTTTGAATCTATTTAGTTTCTTTACTGTACGGGAGCGAATTCAGCCTAAAAAGAGAAAAAAACAAGGGATCAAAAAGACATTATCCGTTTTATTCCAAAACAAACCCTTGCTCATGTTAATTTCATCATTTTTGGCTTTTGCGATCGGGTTTAATATTAAGCTCAGCACGATGGTGTATTATTTTACGTATAACGTAAACCATAAAGAGTTCGTGTTTATGGGCACCGTTTTATTTTTCGGGGCAGCGCTGATCAGCAATTTGTTTATTCCTTTCTTTTCTGAGAAGTGGGGCAGAAAACAAGTCATGATCATCACGGCAGCTCTATCGCTTATTTCTTATGCCGGCCTGCATTTTACGCCGTATTCTTCAATTCCACTCATTTTCATTTGGCTTTTCGCTTCAGGATTTTTCACAACGCCTTTAAATACGCTTGCTTGGGGAATGGTTGCGGATTGCGTCGATTATGCAGAATGGAAAACCGGAGTTCGCGCGGATGGTGTTGTGATTTCGAGCATGAGCTTTATTAATAAGTTGGGTGTTGCGTTAGCCGGGTCATTTTCGGCCATTTACTTAGGAATCGCCGGATATGTGGCGAATACAGACCAGACAGTTGCGTCATTGAATGCGATTAAAAATATGAATGCTTTGATTCCGGGATTTTTCATTTTGCTTTCTATTATTCTTATTGCCTTCTATCCTTTAACGGAAAAAAGATATAAACACATCATCTCTGAGCTGGAGCAAAGGTCTGCGAGATAAATAGATGTAAAATTTTTAATATTCAATGTTGTATTTATGGCAGAAAGTAATATACTGAGACTGTAATCTAGACTTTATAAATGAGTGTGATAATATGCGTAGTCATTCTGTAGTTTGTATTGGGGAATTGTTGATTGATTTCTTTTGTACCGATGTTGACGTTGATTTAATGGTAGGGCGCCAATTCCTGAAAAGTGCCGGCGGGGCACCGGCGAATGTGTCGGCAGCAATTGCTAAGCTGGGCGGAGACGCCGCTTTCAGCGGAAAAGTAGGAAAGGATCCGTTTGGGTATTTTCTGAAGCAAACATTGGACGCTGTACATGTCGATACCTCTATGCTGGTGATGGATGAGAAAGCGCCTACAACGCTTGCTTTTGTTTCATTAAAACAAAATGGAGAGCGTGACTTTGTTTTTAATAGAGGCGCGGACGCTTTGTTTACGCTGGAGGACATTGACCAGGAAAAACTAAACGAAGCGAAAATCCTTCATTTCGGCTCTGCGACGGCACTGTTATCGGATCCGTTTTGCTCAGCCTATTTACGGTTGATGTCGATTGCGAAAGACAATGGACAGTTTATTTCGTTTGACCCTAACTACCGTGAAGATTTATGGAGGGGAAGAGTCTCAGAGTTTGTAAGTGTTGCGAAAAAAGCGATCGCTGTAAGTGATTTTGTGAAAGTCAGTGACGAGGAGCTTGAGATTATCAGCGGTGTGAAGGATCATGAAAAGGGTGTTGCGATCCTTCATGAGATCGGAGCCAACATTGTCGCTGTGACACTTGGGAAAAGCGGAACGCTTCTTTCCAATGGAAAAGACCGTGAAATCATTCCAAGCATTCCGGTGACATCAATTGACTCAACAGGGGCGGGAGATGCTTTTGTCGGTGCGGCTTTATATCAATTGGCAAATACGGATCAGATTCAATCTGTAGATGCTGATTTTGTGAAACTGCGTAAGATTGTGGCGTTTGCCAATAAGGTCGGAGCTCTTGTCTGCACTAAAATTGGAGCGATTGATGCACTGCCAAGCATGGATGAGATTGAAGTTTCTTTGTAAATCATTGAAGATGTCTCTTGAAAGTCTTTGGACTTTTGGGGGCATCTTTTTTTATTACTTACATTTTTGTTCAGGTAAAAAGTTGTATATTTTTCGTTTGAAATGTCATTTTTTATTAAAAAAGTGAAACTTTTAACGATAATAAATAGTATATGTAACAAGGGTTACCGAATAGCTTTAGGAGGAACGATATGATGAGTATAATTGGAAGATTTAAAGATATTATGTCTGCGAATATCAATGCTTTATTGGACAAGGCTGAAAATCCGGAGAAAATGGCAGATCAATATTTAAGAAACATGAATAGCGATTTGGCTAAGGTTAAGGCAGAAACAGCAGCTGTTATGGCCGAGGAGCAGAGAGCAAAAAGAGAATATCACGAATGCCAGGCGGATATGGAAAAGATGGAAAGCTATGCAATGAAGGCGCTGCAAGCCGGGAATGAGGGCGATGCGAGAAAGTTCCTTGAAAGAAAAACATCTTTGGAATCAAAGCTTTCTGAGCTGCAGGCGGCGAATCAAATTGCTGCAACCAATGCCGCACAGATGCGAAAGATGCATGACAAATTGGTATCTGACATTGGAGAGCTGGAAGCACGCAAAAATATGATCAAGGCGAAGTGGGCAGTAGCGAAAACGCAAGAAAGAATGAACAAACTAGGCGCTTCTGTTTCAAGTACAAGCCAATCAATGTCTGCATTCGGCCGAATGGAGGACAAAGTAAATAAGGCACTTGATCAGGCCAATGCAATGGCTGAACTGAACAGCGCTCCGCAGGATGATATGGCTGATCTGACTGCAAAGTATGACACTGGCGGTTCAAGCCAGGTTGATGATGAACTTGCGGCGTTAAAAGCGAAAATGATGCTCGATAAGTAATACATAGGAGGCCGCAGCTTTCGGCTGCGGCGTCATTTTATCATAAAATGTGAGAGGGAACGGTAATGATAATATCTTATAAGTGTCCGAACTGCGGCAGTGATATGGCATTTGACAGTGAAACCGGCTCGTTATCCTGCAGCAGCTGCGGAAGACAGGACAATATTGAAAGCCTTCCGAAAGAAAACATTGCGGCACGGTTTTCTGATGATGAAGCAAAAGAATATCAATGTAAAAACTGCGGTGCCGTTTTGATCACGGAAGCTGAAACGACAGCAACGACGTGCAGCTTCTGCGGAGGTGCTGCAATACTTGCCGATCGTTTATCAGGACATTTGGCGCCGGCGAAGGTCATTCCATTTACAATCAGCAAGCAAGAAGCGGAGCAGGCATTTCGAAAGTGGTGCAAAAAAGGCCTTCTGACACCAAGAGGTTTCATGTCTGCTGATCGTATCAAAAGCATCACCGGCATGTATATTCCATTTTGGATGTTTGATTTAAATAGTGAAGTACAGGTGAGAGCAAACTGTACCAGAGTCCATCAATATGAAGAAGGGGATTATATTTGCACGGAAACAGAGCACTTTGAAGCGTTTCGTGATATCAATCTCGATTATTTGAAAATCCCTGTCGATGCCTCTGAAAAAATGAAAGACGAATTAATGGACAAATTGGAGCCTTATTCATACGAAGAGCTGAAGGACTTTCAAACGGCATATTTGGCCGGTTATATTGCGGAAAAGTACAATTATACCGATGAGGAGCTTTTTCCGAGGGCAAAAGAGAAAATCAGCAGTTATATAGATTCATACATCCATTCTACTTTTTCCGGATATACGTCAGTCAATGTGAGGGACAAACATATTCACACGAAAAACGTGAACAGCTTTTACGTTTTGCTTCCTGTTTGGATGGTCAGTTACGATTATGAAAGAGCGGAGCATATCTTTGCGATGAACGGGCAAACAGGAAAGGTCGTTGGAAAGCCGCCGATCAGTCGAGGAAAAGTGGCTGCATGGTTTAGCGGAATAGCAGGCGGGACATTTCTTGCGTTGAAGCTCGTCTCATTGATGATGGGAGGCGGATTTTGATGCGTGGATTTTTTGGGAAAGCGATCTTTGTTGTGCTGGCTGTTTTCATCATGATGCCTTTACTGGGTATCGAAGCGGTAAGAGCCTCTGAATTGCAGCAGCATGTGTACGATCGCGCTCATCTATTGTCAAAAGCGGAGATCGGAAAACTTGAATCTCTCTCGGCAAAGCTGGGTGCAAAGAGGGACACTGATTTCATCATTATTACGACCAAAAGCACAAACGGTGAAGATATTGCAGACTATACCGGCGATTTTTATGATCGTTACGGAAAAGGCAGTACAGCCATTCTGACGATTGATATGACAAACAGAGAAGTGTTTATCGCAGGCTTTAAAAAAGCCGAACAGTATTTGGACAACAGCAGGCTCAATAGCATCAGAAATACGATTTCATCTGATTTATCCAATGAAAATTATTTTGAAGCTTTTGAGACATATATTCAGCTTTCCTATAAAGATATGGGCATAAAACCGGGAGTAAACCCTGACAACATATTCTTTACATGGTGGTTTCAGCTGATTGCTGCCATCGCAGTCGGGGGAATTGCGGTTTCAATCATGCTTTATCATGCAGGCGGCAAAGTAACGGTTAATGGAAGTACATATATGGATCAGCGTACGTCTGATGTGATTGATCAATACGACACTTATATTAGAACGACTGTAACAAGAGAAAGAAAACCATCAGATAAAGACAGCGGCAGCGATGGCGGTGTTACGAAAGGCGGCACGTCATACAGTGGGAGCCGGGGCAGTTTTTAAATGTAAGAAATAGAGAAAGGGAGAGGCGTAATGTCGTTTTTCAGAAATCAATTAGCGAATGTAGTAGAGTGGGAAGAATTTAGAGATGATATGATTTTTTATAAATGGAACAATCGTGAAATCAAAAAAGGGAGCCGTTTAATCATTCGTCCCGGACAGGATGCTGTCTTTTTGAACAATGGGCGGGTTGAAGGAGTCTTTCAAGATGATGGCGATTATGATATTGAATCAGAAATTATTCCATTCCTTTCAACGTTAAAGGGCTTTAAGTTTGGCTTTAACAGCGGCATGCGAGCTGAGGTGCTGTTTGTCAATACGAAGGAATTTACCGTAAGATGGGGAACAAAACAGGCGATAAATATTCCGGCAGCGGGAATGCCAGGCGGGATGCCCATTCGCGCAAACGGCACATTTAATTTCAAGGTGCAGGACTATATCAGCCTGATTGATAAAATCGCTGGCGTGAAAGATCAATATTTTGTAGAGGATATTAAAACCCGTATCATTTCTATTCTGGATCAGCTTCTCATGAAGTGGATCACAAGAGAAGGGAAAGATATGTTTAATCTTCAAGCAAACGCTTTTGATATTGCCAAGGGAATTCAAGAGGACTTAGATATGCAATTAATAAGCGACGGGATGACGGTCACTGGTTTTCAAATCATGAGCTTTAATTATCCTCAAGAGGTTCAAGATATGATTACAAAGAACGCTTCCTACGGTATGGTTGGGGATGTGAACAGATACCAGCAAATATCAATGACGGATGGAATGGCATCCGGAAAGATGAGCGGAGGCGGAGCGGCTTCGGATATGGCTGGAATGATGATGGGAATGAATATGGCCAATCAGATGATGAACCAAATGAATCAAAATCAGCAGGCACAGTCATCAGGCCCACAGTCAACTGGCAGCGGAAGCAAACCGAATTTCTGTCCAAACTGCGGAACAAAAACGGGCGAAGCCAATTTTTGTCCGAATTGCGGCCAGAAGCTTGTATAAGAATCATACAGTGAAAAGTCCAGAGTGATGAGCGCTCGGGACTTTTTTATTTAGGAGAATAAGCGTTACCTATTGCTTGCTCCTGAACAGGCCATTTTCGAGCACCCGCTTGGATAATTCCCAGCAGCAATTGACGGCGTTCCTTTATTGAATTGACGGCAATTTGAAATGTTTGCTTTGATAAAGCCGGTATGCCTGATTGTTGAAGCTTTGAGATGTCTGGTTCCGGCGGCGCTTGTTCTGCAGGATGGATATAGGCAGTATGAACGGTATCCAGATAGTTTTTGATACTTGAGCGCGCTTCTTTGATATGAAGCTGATTCGGCTGATATTGTTCAGGAATTCCGTATTTGAAAATGGTTAGAGCTTCATCCAATACAGCAACAGCTATAATGGATGATTCCTGATGCTGCGTGCTGTGGTAAAAATGAAGGATGGGGAAGGCGTTATGCTGAGCGGTCAGCTTTCCCAGTTCTGATGAGGCAGCGACAAGAAGAAAATCAATGTCGTGAAAATCTTTGCCATTCCATGCATTATGGACGATTTCTGTTCCGTCATGCCCTAGACTTAATACACTTTGGGCAAAGGAGCGTTTTTGATTAACCGCACTCAAGACGGAAATCAAATACGTGACAGAAAACGTGATGGTAAGCAGTCCTTGAGCTGTTTCAATAATCGTGACAAGCTTCCATAGGCCTCCGTTCGGAGCGAGGTCGCCATTTCCTAATGTAAACATGACATAGCCGGCAAAATAAATTCGGTCTGGCCAGGAAGCCGGTTCTTTCGATTGAACTTCCATAAGTGAGTGAGGATCGCTCGAGAAAATCAACACCCATCCGCCCCAAAACAGACTGATCCATATCACTAATGTCAGGCATAACAGCAGAGGACCAGCCATACTTAGAACCTTTGCGTGGTCACCGCTGATTCTGCGGCAGCCCTTCCAAAGCCAGGCAGACAGGCATCTTGTGATCGGGCCTGCACCGCTCTCTAACCATAACGTGGTCCATAAAAAATCAATCATCCCCGCTGTCAATAATAAAAGGCCTGCAATGATATAACCCTCATTCATTTTGGTTGCCTCCCTTAAGTCAGCCTTCTTTTATTTTCTTCTCTATTTCCTTTTATCCTGAGTCTGAAACAATTGAGCGAATGTTTGATTTTACAGAGAAAAATAGGAGAAGTTAACCAACACTTACTCATTTATCGATATGAACAAAAAATCACAGGATTTTTGACTTGATTCACACATTTTCATGAAGAAAAACGTTCATTTTCCCCTTGAATTGGTGATTTTCCTTTTATAGAGTAAAAAATTTTCAGAAATTTATATTGACTGAAAGCGTTTTTATAATTATGATAATATCAGATGTAACAAAAATATAACTATCATATCACTACAATTGAACTATCAAGTGACTATTAAATGCCAAATTTACAAGGCTATGCACAAAGAAATGACCATTGCTCTTTTAGCGAGAAATGAAATCGCTTCCATTGGGACTGACATGCTAAGAAGAAGGGAAGGTTATGAGGTTATTGGATAAAAACATGAACAACTATTTTCTGAAGCCTGCTTACGAAATGTGAGGAAGGCAGCAGCCCTGGAATGAGTTTTTGACATACGCATTTTGAAAAAGACTGGGGGAAACAGTATGAATAAACAAGGCAATCAAATGTCATTTTTACGTACAATTATTTTAGTCTCCACTTTCGGCGGGCTTCTTTTTGGCTATGATACCGGTGTGCTCAATGGAGCTTTGCCGTATATGGGAGAGCCGGATCAGCTTAATCTCAATGCCTTCACAGAGGGTCTTGTCACCAGTTCACTTCTTTTTGGAGCGGCACTGGGTGCTGTGTTTGGCGGCAGGATGTCTGATTTTAACGGCCGCCGCAAAAATATTTTGTTCCTCGCTGTTATATTTTTTATTTCAACGATTGGGTGTACGTTTGCACCAAATGTTACGGTCATGATTATTTCCCGTTTTGTGCTCGGTATTGCGGTTGGGGGTGCATCCGTAACGGTGCCTGCCTATTTAGCAGAGATGTCTCCTGTGGAAAGCAGGGGACGGATGGTGACGCAGAACGAATTGATGATTGTATCAGGACAGCTTTTGGCCTTTGTTTTTAATGCGATCCTTGGAACAACAATGGGAGACAACTCCCATGTGTGGAGGTTTATGCTGGTCATTGCGTCACTTCCAGCCTTGTTCCTGTTTTTCGGCATGATCAGAATGCCCGAGAGTCCCCGCTGGCTTGTTTCTAAAGGAAGAAAAGAAGATGCTTTACGTGTATTGAAAAAAATCAGGGATGAAAAACGGGCAGCAGCTGAGCTGCAAGAAATTGAATTCGCTTTCAAAAAAGAAGATCAGCTTGAAAAAGCGACGTTTAAAGATCTTTCAGTCCCATGGGTGCGGCGTATTGTGTTTATTGGATTAGGGATTGCGATTGTACAGCAAATTACAGGTGTGAATTCGATTATGTATTATGGGACTGAAATTCTAAGAAATTCTGGTTTCCAAACGGAAGCCGCTTTAATCGGAAATATTGCGAATGGTGTGATTTCGGTATTGGCAACATTCGTCGGAATCTGGCTGCTGGGAAGAGTGGGGCGCCGGCCGATGCTGATGACAGGCTTGATCGGTACGACAACAGCGTTATTGCTAATCGGGATATTCTCACTTGTACTTGAAGGATCACCGGCACTTCCGTATGTAGTCCTGTCATTAACGGTCACATTTCTTGCTTTTCAGCAGGGCGCCATTTCACCAGTGACTTGGCTGATGCTATCTGAAATTTTCCCGCTTCGCCTTCGCGGACTGGGAATGGGTGTTACGGTATTCTGTCTGTGGATGGTGAATTTTGCAGTCAGTTTCACGTTTCCAATATTGCTGGCAGCCATCGGGCTGTCCACAACGTTCTTTATCTTCGTTGGATTAGGAATTTGCTCTGTCTTGTTTGTGAAGAGGTTTTTGCCGGAAACGAAAGGGCTTTCGCTTGAGCAGCTGGAGGAAAACTTCCGGGCTTATGATCACGGCGGGGCAAAGAAGGATTCTGGGACTGAAGTGATTGGATAATTAAAAAAAGAATCCGCACCTGAGTGCGGATTCTTTTTGGTTTCAAATTAGTTAGGTCTGACAAGGATTTTGACTTGGCTTTTCTCTTTAATAAGAGCCCCGAAGCCTTCCTCGATCAAATCATCTAGTACGATTTTTTTCGTTACGAGTTTGTCGGCTGAGAAATAGCCTTCTTTCATTAATGACAATACAGCCGGGAAGATGTCGCGGTATCCGATAATTCCTTTTACTGTACGTTCTTTGATTACGATATCGTTCGGATGGATTTCAGCACCTTTTTCCCAAATGCTGACGATGACGGTTTCACCGGCAATTGTAGTGGACTGGATGGCTTGTCGTAACACCACTGGGACACCAGTGACTTCGAATGCTACGTCAACACCGCCTCCTGTACGTTCTGCAATCTCAGCGACTACATCGTCTGTTTTAGACGGATCAACGATGATCGCGCCAAGCTCCTCAGCTTTTTGCTGGCGTTCAGGAGAAAGCTCAACAGCGTAAATATCAGTTGCACCGGCAGCCTTCAGCGCTTCAATGACAAGAAGTCCGATCGGGCCGCAGCCGAATACAGCCGCTTTGTCGCCTGCTTTGAGTTTGCTTGAGCGGACAGCGTATAGAGCAACTGCAGAAGGTTCAACGAGCGCGCCTTGTTCATATGATAATTCATCAGGAAGTTTGAACAAAAGCTCTTCATCCACAGAGACGTATTCAGAGAAACCGCCGCCTCCGCCGGCTAAGCCGAGGAATCCCATTTGTTCATCAAGGTTGTAGGCGCCTTGGTGGCCGTGTGTAGCAAAAATCGGCTCGACTACAACGCGGTCTCCAACCTTATAATTTTCAACGCCTTCTCCGACTTCGACAACTTCACCGGAGAATTCATGCCCCATTGTGACAGGTGCCGTTTCATTTGTTAATGGGTGCGGTTTGTCAACCGGAATAAAGATCGGGCCGCCAAGATATTCGTGTAAATCACTTCCGCAGATGCCGCACCATTTGACTTTGATCTTTACTTTTCCCGGCTCCGTTTTTGGCTCTTCGATATGTTCAATACGGATATCCTTTTGGTTATGCCATCTTGCTGCCTTCATGGATTACCACTCCTATAACTTTTGATGTGAGTAATTCCGCACCGGTCAATATGAACTGTTCACAAAATCGCCATTTTTAAAACCAAAAAAGAAATGAAATTTTTATATAATATAATCTACGTTTTTTTGAAAAAAGAAACTTTGAAGAAAAAAGGGTCTCGCACACTCTTTTTTCTTTATATGAGAGTATCAATCGTTTACATAGCTATGAATTTGGTTTGAACAATACGGTAATGGTTCGTTCATATTGAATGCGACAACTACTCTATCAATAATTATAACGCTAATACGGCTATTATAATAGGATAATCTTCCATGGTTTAATTTAGCAGAGGCAACTTTTTGACTTTGTAACATTACTGTAAGGATATTGAAATAAAAAATAGCTGGTTGATCGTGTATAATCTTCCTAGATGTTAACAAACAGGGGGACGAAATGTTGAAGAAAGTCATTTTAGCCGCTTTTATCTTAGTAGGAAGTACTTTGGGAGCTTTTAGTTTTTCATCAGATGCCAGTGCGAAACATGTGAACGGAAATATTACTTGGTATAATGGAGTCGGGAAAAAAGGCTCTTCAGGTAAGAAACTTGGACATTGGGATTGTGCGACCAAAATCGGATTTGATGTTCCTAGAAACGGGACAAAAATCAGAGCTTATGCAAAAGCGAAGCCTAAAAAGGTGATTACGGTTTATAAAAATGATGTTGGCAGAATGCCTAATGCAGTGCTGGATGTTAGCCCTAAAGCGTTTAAAGCGCTTGGATACCCATTAAGCAAAGGTAAAGTAGCGGGGCATTACAGCTATTAATGTACATATATAATCTGGAAAGCAAGAAGTCACATTCTTGCTTTTTCTATTGGTGGAGATAAAAGATGAAAAAAAGAATCATATTATTGTTAGTAGTGATAATAGCGGCAGCTGCCGCGGGGGTTGCGTTTTATGTTGCAAAGGATAAAGGCCATGAGAAGGCTGCTGATGTTTCAGTCAATACCGATAGCGGTGATGAGCTGCTGGTTTCAATTACAGATACGGATCTGCTGACAAAGTATTATGAAAATGACAAGGTGATCCATGAGGAGAAGCTGACCAGCTATCCGGCATTTGCCTTGGATCAAAAACAGCAGGTGCTCTATTATACGGGCAATAATGAACAGAATGAAATGAGGCTTTTTAAACTGGATCTAAAGTCTAATAAAAAGACGGTGCTTTATAAAGGCGCGGAGAGTGCGGACAGTTTGTTTTTATCAAAGGACCGTTCAACCATCTATTTCCGCTTAGGAAAAGCGGACGAAAGCAATTTTCGGATCGCCGCTTTTGATCTGAAAACGAAAAAGTACAAAAATCTTTATCCTGCCGCTAATGATCAGGATAACACCGTCAGCAGCTTCTTTTATAACCAAAAAAACGATTCATTTGCATTGCTTCATTATTCTGTAGAAGAAGACTACAAGAAAACAGATGAAGCAAACGAAAAGGGCATCGACCCTGAACCGACAACGATTCATTTTGCGGAAGGCCGCCAAAATAATTTTAATGAGCTGAAAAGCCTGAACCAATTTATCAGCGATATTGCTGTTTCTGATGATGATAAACGTATTTTATTCACATCATATACGCAAAAAGGAACGGAGCAAACCGCTTCTATTCAAATGCTCAATGCGGATACGAAAAAATATGAAGGCATCATCTCAAATCAAAAATCATTTAAGCTGTTAATTGACGCACAGCCTCAGTTTTCTAAGGATGGGAAGAACATTTATTTTCTTGCCGAAGCCAAGGGGGCTAAAAAGCTGAAGGACGAAACAGGGCGTGAAGCTAAGGTGCGGACGATTTATTCCTATAGCCTTGAAAATAAGACCTTCAAAAAAGTATGGGAAAATCCGAACGGCATCATCAACAGCTTTTCTGTGATTAACTAATAAAAACCACTCGGCTTGGGCTGAGTGGTTTTTTTAATGGATGAGGTGCAGGGCTAATGATCCGAGCCATTTAAAGATATGAATCAGAGGGACCGACAAAAACAGAAGTTCAACATAGAAGTTCATTGCAACATCCAGCTTTTTGAACGCAGCTCTTTTTTTCAAGTCTTTTTGCTGCTGGTTTGGGATCACGTTATCGCTCCTCTTATATCCATATTACACCATTAAAACAGACGAAAAAGCCCTAAACGTTTACAGTTTTGGGCTTCTTTCTTCGTATTTGGCCTCTTGCAATGAGAGGTTTTTATTCTGAAATATAGAATTTTGTCTCCGTTCGGGGTTTGTTTGCTTATTGCTTGCAGGAGTCTGCATTTGTTATAGGGAAGAACTAGCTTGTTTTCGTTTGGCTGTTGTTTTGGAGATTCACTAATGAACGGATGCCGTCGACCATTTTACTTCCGCACAAAGGGCACAATGGCGTATCACTGCTGGCGAAGTTTTTTCGGGTCCAGCCATTACAGTCTTCTTTTGTGCATTCCCAAGTACTCACATCTTCTTTTGGCAGCGGTTCTTGATTTCGTTTGTTATAGTAAGACATAAAGTCACTTCTTCCCTCATGTATTTTACTGCACATTTCCTATTGTCTCATACTTTTCCCTAATCTCCTAATTCCTTTTTCTTTATGACTTTCCAATAACCCCATCTAAAAAGGAGAGGAGTGTGCTGTTAAAAGCATCTGGCTCTTCTAAAAACGGGCAATGGCTGCTTTTAGAAAAGGTAACGAGTGTTGCGTTCGGAATATTGCTGCGCAAGTGTTCCCCAGCTGCTGTAGAGAAAAATTTCTTGTCTTCCCCGAAGCACAACAATGTCGGCACATTGATGTTTTGGAGGGTGCCCCGGTAATCAGCGGCGGTTTGGTTAAATAAAATCGTGCTAGAAATGGCAGCCGGCTGTTTGAGGATTTCTGCCAGCATCCATTCTGTTTCGGTCTCGGCAGGCGGTTCTGCGAACATATTTTGGATGAAGCTTTCGTAGAAAGGCAGCGGGTCAGTTTGAATGGCGTGCATCGCTGTTTTTAAGCCGTCAAAATCAAATGGACCGTGTTCCCAGTCCTCCCATTGATAGTCGGAAGCGGATTGATCGATGATCACAGCGGCTTGAATATTATCATTCCCAAATTGATTGAGATAATCCCATACGACAAAAGCGCCCATTGACCAGCCGGCAAGAACGACATGGTCAAGCTCCATTGCATTTAGAAATTCCCTTATGTCACGGGCATATTGGGAAATGGTGTGGCCGTGAAGCACTTTGTCAGATTCGCCGTGTCCTCTAAGATCAAGACGAATACATTGATAATTGGCAGAAAGCGCCGAAAATTGTTTGTGGAAAAATTGTCCGCTCATCAGCACCCCATGTATAAACAGGATCGGCGTCCCGTTCCCGTGTGTTTCATAGTAAAGGCGTGTCTGATCTTCTAATGTGATGTATGGCATGTTTCTCCTCCTTTAGTTTCCATCATGAGTATGGCTGGCTGCTGTTGAGCTGATGATGGCAGCTGTCGCGGCTGCCTGCTGTGCTTGAATGACTGTTTCGATAGCGGTGTATAGTCCTGATTCCATCAGCAGATTTTTCTCCATATGCTCACTGAGATAGAGGCTGACAGCAATTTTAAAGTTCATTTCCTTTTGCCATTTAAAAGCTTTTTCCTGGTTTAATTCGTCAGTGATGCACAAAACGGTTTTGATATCTGGCTCTTCCAGAAATGTGAGGAGAGCAAGGTCTGGATAATGATAATCCTTTGGTTTTTTGACATCAGTGATCGATTGATATATCTGTTTGCAAGCGGAAACAAGCATTTCGGGCTCTTTTTCACTTTGCAAGGCCAGAATATGGCTGACCTGATGTAAGTACTGTCCTTTTTTAAAGCCGTTGGCTGCCAGCAGCTGATAGCATGTTTCCGCCTTCTGTAGCGCCTGCAAACCTTTTTCGTTTTCTCCAAGCAGTATGGCAAGCGGAACATTCTGAGTTGAAGTGAGGAAATAATGATTTTTCTTCATCTGCTGATAAACTGCTAGCCCCATGTTCATCTGTTCTTTTTGGTTTGTCGTTTCAGATTTGCCGGTGAGCAAGATCAGAGCGGAAAGGTATGTGAACATATCCCGCTTATATCCTAGCTTCACCATTTCATTGTATACATCGATGAAAGTATGAAATGTTTGTTTTGCCTTATGCTGAAAATGAATGTCCAGAATAGATGCAACAGTAAAGCGGTGGTGTGAATTGAGTGTTGAGAAGCTGCCGATGTTTGATTTGATATAGCTGCTCCAATCATAAAAGCGCTGAAAATCAAACTCTCTTTTATTCACAATATATGCAGAAGAAATGAGCATTAATATCTGATCGTGTGAAACTTTCCATTTTAATTTTGATTTTAATTCAGCATAAATGGAAATGTATTGCTTTATTGTTTCATGTAGGTCGTGTGTCAGCATAAAAAGCAGCTCCTTTTTGCTGTTTTTACGTAATACGATAAATAGGGCCAAAGGTTTCATAAAGAAAAAACTTGCCTGCTAGAGGCAAGTTTGTCGGGTTATTTATGGGGATCAGTTATATCCATCGGTCTCATCATGTCATAGTCTTCATGCTCTAGAATATGGCAATGCCATACGTATCGTCCGCTGTACGGACCGAATGTCGCCGCGATTCTCAGGACTTCACCTGCATGCGCTTGAATGGTGTCTTTCCAGCCCTTTTCACTTGGCGGCGGCGGGACAGCCGGACCGGTATAGGACAATTCCCCGCTTTCTTGATAACGGGCGATATCAAACGGCCGCCGGTCTAATACACGGAAGGAGACTAGATGCAGGTGGATCGGATGTGTTCCGCGTGTCGGGTTGATAATGGACCATATTTCAGTTGTGCCGACTTTTGGTGCTTCTGTGACGGGATCGTGCCAGCGTTTGTTATTAAGCAGAAGGACGGGTCTGCCGTATTCGTCCTGGGTGCCTGCCAGTTTTAGCGTTCTGATGTTTTGTATTCTTTCATGCTGTACCGAAGGGTATGAGGCGAGGTACTTCGGCTTTCTGCTTTCGTCTTTTTGTGCCAATGGTTTTGTGACTCTGAATTGCATGATATTAGCATCTGTTTCAGGATTGACGTCACCGCCACAGCCCGCGCTGTTTGCCAAAATGATCGATTCTCCTTCATATGCTGTGAAGTCAATGATGATATCGTAACGTTCAGCAGGCGCAAGGCTGAAAGAATTCAGTTTAACAGATCGCGGCAGGAGACCTCCATCTGAACCAATCTGAATAAACTCTCCGCCATTATCGAGTGTCAGGTTATAGGTTCTTGTATTGGAGGCGTTGATGACTCGGAATCGGTATTTCCTCGGCTCGACCTCCAAGTATGGCCATACCTTCCCGTTGACGAGTATGGTTTCTCCGCAAAAAGCCGGAACGATTGAAGGATTAGGCAGTGACGGAGAAGGGTTTTCCGGTGCGCTCGGATAAAACAAAGAACCGTCCTCATTGATCGTGCGGTCTGTGATAAGAAGCGGCACATCGTATTCGTCTGAAGGCAGTTTTAAGCGTTTTTCCTTTGGGTCATGAATGATATAAGCACCGACAAGTCCGGCATAGACATTTAGCCTGGTGAGCGCCATGGCGTGATCGTGATACCACAATATAGCCCCGCGCTGCTGGTTTGGATAATGATAAACCTCTCTTTTGAAATAAGGTCCTGTTTGTTCAAAGTCTTTGGAAAACCAAGCCTCGGGATACCCGTCACTGTCATCTGGCGTGACGCCGCCGTGTAAATGAACAACAGTCTTTACCTCGGACTCTTCATGCTGGCTGTCACTGTGATGAATGGTGTGATCAATCGGAAGGAAATGCGTGGAAGGTAGGTTATTCATCCATTTTACATATACGTTTTCATTTCTTTTAACCTCAATGGTCGGCCCCGGAAATAAGCCGTTGTAGCCCCACAGGCGGGTTGGAGGGAGATCGCGATGGAGCTGATGGGTGCATTCCTCCATGGTGACTTCGTAGTATGTTTTTTCTTTTGATTGCTGTACTGGCTTTAGTGTATCTGGGATTGGGAGAGCATCCACAAATTTTTCAAGTGTCATTTTCATCTGTCCTTATCTAAATTTTCCAAATTGGTACTATAGTTAATGACAATAAGAACGTGATGGTTACAAAAAATCTTCGTGCTGCAGACTGCCCGAGAAAGAAAATAACAAAATCCTAAACGGCAGGCCGTTTAGGATTTGATCAGCATTAAGGCAGGATATCGGGCTGCTGCTGTGTGACTGGGTTGGCAGCCGCTTTCTCGCTCACCTTGCGTTTTCTGAACACAAGGTAAGAAATCAGAACGATTCCCGTGATGACGCCTGTAAGCAGCAGCTCGTCTCTCATGGAATCAATAAACGCCATGGACACTAAAATTCCGCAAATGGCGATGATGGTCAAGTAGGTTAGGAAAGGGAAGAGCCACATTTTGATCTTCAATGCTTCTGGGTTTGTTTTTTCGAGTTTTTTCCGCATTTTCAGCTGGGAAACAGCGATGACAAGATAGACGAGTAAAGCGATTGCGCCTGATGAGTTGACTAAGAATAAAAAGACGGTATCCGGTGAAAAATAGTTCATTACGACCGCGATATAAGAGAAAAATGTCCCGGCCACAATGGCTTGTACGGGAACGCCTTTTTTGCTCAATTTCATAAAACGGCGCGGCGCTTCGTTTCTTTCTGCAAGAGAATACAGCATTCTGGATGTGGTGTACAAACCTGAATTCAGGCAAGAGAGTACGGCTGTGAGGACGATAAAGTTCATAATCTGTGCGGCTGCGGGCACTCCTATATGCTCAAGTACAGCGACGAAAGGGCTTTCTAAAATATTTGCTGAATTCCATGGCAACAGCGCCACGACAATGGCGATTGAGCCCACGTAAAAGACGATGATGCGCCATACAACGGATCTGGTTGCTTTTGTCACAGATTCGATCGGGTTGGATGTTTCCCCTGCTGCAATGGCAACGATTTCAGTTCCCATAAAAGAGAAGATGACAACGACAATGCCGAGCAATACAGAGCTGATGCCTTCCGGGAAAAATCCGCCTTTGCCTGTAAGATTCGATAAACCGACTGGCTCACTGCCCGGTGCAAAGCCAAAAATAAAGGCAAAACCAACGATTAGAAAAGCAATGATAGTCACAACTTTAATGAGGGAGAACCAATATTCAAACTCACCGAAAGACTTAACGGAGTAGACGTTTGTCAGGGTGAGCACAATGGTCAAGATCAAACTTGTCAGCCACAGCGGAATATCATGGAACCAGTATTGAATAATGCCAGCACCGGCAATGGCTTCGATCGCGATGACGATCACCCAGAAAAACCAGTACAGCCAGCCGATTGTAAATCCTGCCCACGGTCCGATGGCGTCGTGAGCGTATTGAGAAAACGATCCGCTCGTCGGGTTTACGGCAGACATCTCACCGAGCATTCTCATAATAAAAATCACCAATAATCCGGCTAACGCGTAAGAAACAACGGCACCCGGACCGGTCGAGTGAATCACTGAACCGCTGCCTACAAATAGGCCGGCTCCGATTACACCGGCAATCGAAATCATTGTCATATGGCGGGTCTTTAATTCCTTTTTTAATCCTGATTGAGACTGGTTCATAAGTTACCTCCTTTTAAAATGCAATCATTACTGAATATTATGATAATTGAAACTCTATCATAAATATACAGTTTGTCGAAAATTCATGTGAGAAAATATAACGTTTTATTTCAAATTTGTAGTGTTTTGTTTGCGCTTTCAGCGAATGTGTGGAAAAAATGTTTCGTTTTTTATTTGCTGTGTGATTTTGTGTACTATTTACAATTCGATAGAATGCGAGAAGCGCTGGTGTCATTGGATCTGATGGGCTTTTTGGCGGAGCAAATAAATTGGATGAGAGAAAAAGTGTTCCATCGTCACTATTTTTCTGTGGCGGGTGAATCATGTTTCTGTAGACCCACTGCGGTTCAGCTTTGTAAGATAATAATAGGAAAATGTGAGCGGGGAGGAGGTTTTGTATGGAGAGATATGATGAACTGAAAAAGGGAGAATCCGGGGCGCTGGTCAGCATTGCCGCGTATCTTGTTCTTTCCGCAATTAAACTGATCATCGGTTATCTTTTTCACTCGGAAGCACTTACGGCAGACGGGTTAAATAACACAACTGACATTATTGCTTCTGTTGCTGTGCTGATTGGCCTGCGCATCTCTCAAAAGCCTCCTGACGAAGATCATCCATACGGCCACTTTCGAGCGGAAACGATTGCATCGCTTATCGCATCGTTTATTATGATGGTTGTCGGCCTGCAAGTGCTGTTCAGTGCCGGAGAATCTATTTTTTCTGCTAAACAAGAGACGCCGGATATGATTGCGGCTTGGACGGCAGCGGGCGGGGCAGTCCTGATGCTGATCGTTTATCGGTACAATAAAAGGCTGGCCAAAAAGGTGAAGAGCCAGGCGCTCCTTGCTGCGGCTGCTGATAATAAATCAGACGCATTCGTCAGTATCGGCACATTTATCGGCATTGTGGCTGCTCAATTCCATCTTGCTTGGATTGATACGGTCACTGCGTTTGTGATCGGTCTGCTTATTTGCAAGACCGCATGGGATATTTTTAAAGAGTCATCTCACTCTTTAACAGATGGATTCGACATAAAGGACATTTCCGCTTATAAACAGACAATCGAAAAAATCTCCGGTGTGAGCCGTTTAAAAGACATAAAAGCAAGATACTTGGGCAGTACGGTTCATGTTGATGTGGTGGTTGAGGTATCGGCAGATTTAAATATTACGGAAAGCCACGATATAGCCAATGAAATTGAGCGGAGAATGAAGGAGGAGCATGCGATTGATTATTCGCATGTTCATATGGAGCCTTTAGAACACAAATAATGGAGCTTCCTGTCACAGGAAGCTTCAGCGTGTCGACAAACCCTCGCATTCGTTGTCAGGTCTGCGCTTCGGTGCTCACGAATTAGAACATTCGCTCCGCTCCTATGCTCGTCCTTCCTAGACTTCAAGGGTTTTCAATCACGCTGAAAAGATGACAAAACCCTAAAATGAAAGCCATTTTAGGATTTTGTCAACAATCTGGAGCTTCCTGTCACAGGAAGCTTTTTTGCGTGATTTGCCCTGCTTTATTGGAAACAATTTGCTTGAATCGTTTTTTTATACAGATTGCTTTTTGTGGTAAAGTTAGGTTACATTATGATGAATTTTGTAGATGACTAGGAGGAAAAGAATGGCATATCAAGAAGACCTGCATCCTTTGCTGGGGAAAGCAGTTGAACATATTAATAGAGTAATGGTTGGAAAACGAGACATCGCCATACTCAGCTTAGCAGCCCTTCTTGCCAAAGGGCATGTGCTGCTTGAGGATGTACCCGGAGTCGGAAAAACGATGATGGTCCGCGCGCTGGCAAAGTCAATCGGCGCCGATTTCAAAAGAATCCAATTCACTCCGGATTTGCTGCCATCTGATGTAACAGGGGTATCTATCTATAATGCGAAAACGATGGAATTTGAATATCGTCCTGGCCCGATTATGGGAAATATCGTGCTGGCCGATGAAATCAACCGTACCTCTCCGAAGACACAGTCGGCTTTGCTCGAAGCGATGGAAGAGGGGAGCGTCACGGTAGATGGCCATACGATGCAGCTTGCCGCTCCTTTTTTTGTGATGGCAACGCAAAACCCGGTCGAATATGAAGGGACCTATCCTTTGCCGGAAGCTCAGCTTGACCGTTTTTTATTCAAACTTCGGATGGGTTATCCGTCCTTTAATGAAGAGCTTGACGTCTTATCTCTTCAGGAAAAAAGCCATCCGATTGAGACGCTTGAGCCGGTTATTGCAAAAGAAGACTTCATCTGTTTACAGAGGGAAGTGCAAAATGTCCGTGCTGATGACAGCATTAAGGAATATATCGTTGAAATTGTGCAGAAAACGAGACAACATCCTTCTGTTCAATTAGGCGTCAGTCCGCGTGGCTCAATCGCCCTCATGAAAGCGGCACAGGCATACGCGCTGCTGCATCATCGCGACTATGTCATCCCGGATGATATTCAATATTTAGCTCCTTTCACGCTGCCGCACCGGATGATGCTTCATCCTGAGGCAAAATTTGAAGGGATTCAGGCAGAAGCGATCGTAAGGGAGATCATGTCAGCTGTGAAGGTGCCGGTTCAAAGGTCGTCGGTCCGCTGATGAATAAGAAATGGCAATGGCTCGTATATGGTTGGAAGCTGATTATATTAACTTTATTGACGGCTGCTGTTTTTTCTTATGCGATGTTTCAGGGCGGCTTTGTCAGCTGGTTTTTGTTTTACGCGTTTCTCCCTTTTGTCTTGTATGCCGGGCTGTTGGCCTTGTATCCGCTCCGTTCTTTTCAGGCTTCAAGGCAAATGGATAAAACACAATTGCATGCGGGGGACAGGCTGGGCGTAACGGTTACGCTGAGAAGAAAGCTGCCATTCCCCCTGATGTATATGGTGATTGAAGATTGCCTGCCAGAAGGTATCGAGTCATTAAATCGAGACGGAGCCGCGGCCAAACGGCTCGTTTTTCCTTGGTTTAAACGGAGCATGACGATGTCGTATGAATTAGCTCGGGTACCGCGCGGAGAGCATCACTTTCATTCTGTCAGGGTGCGAATCGGGGATGTTCTTGGCTTGATTGAAAAAACTGCATTTTTTGAGCTGGATGATACCTTGTTTGTTTATCCATTCTATCAGCGTTTTTCCTATCAGGTGAATGAGAGGCATCAGGAAGACGGTGTAAGCGGTTCTTCTCCTATTCATCAGCACCATTCCTCAGTCGCAGCAAGTGTGCGGAATTATCAGCCGGGAGACCGATTTGCTGCGTTAGATTGGAAGACATCTGCACGGCGGAGCCAGCTGATGACGAAGGAATTTGAGCCTTCTCGCAGCAAAAATCTGTTTCTGCTGATGGACCGTTTTTCCTCAGACGCATTCGAAGAGGTCGTTTCAGTGACAGCTTCGATTCTTCATTCTGTTTTAAAAAACGGCGCGGGTGCTGGTCTGGCTTCCATCGGGAAGGAAAAAAACATTTTCCCTATTCAGGAAGGGGATCAGCATTTTAAGCACATGCTTCGGCATTTAGCCATCGCTCATTGTGATGCGGCAGACCCGATAAGCCGATATGCACGGGAAGAGCTGGGAAAGCCATCTGTTCGCCAAGCTGATCAAGTTGTTGTCACGGGACAGTTAACGGAAGATATGCTGCACCTCGCAGAAATAGGAGGCGGCCGGGTTACGGTGATACTGGCAAAAGAGAAAGATGCTGAGCTCTCTCAAACTGAAAATGTCATGATTGAACGCATGATGAAACGCCAAGTCAGAGTTCGGGTCATGAGGGGCGGGCGAGTTTCGCGTGTTGTTTAGAAAGAGAGGTGACTGGTTCACATGCTGCACGATGATCACAAGGGAAGCCGTTTGAGCTTGCTGTTATTTTATTTTCTGGCTTTTTTATTGCTGTGGGAGTGGCTCAGGCCGCTTGACAGTTTTACTGAAACGAAACATACAGGCTTTTTTAGTGTCTTTATCGGTTTGACGTTTCTGCTGACTTTTTTCAGGATGAGGTGGTTTGTCACCGTTCCTTTTTGTGTCATATTTACATTGATCTCGATACACATCCTGTTTTATCAAGGATCTATATTCGACTTGAGCTGGGTCAGCTCTTTTTTGCAGGATGTCTATCTGAATATCACGCTGATTCAATCTGGGCAATGGAATGACATGATTCCTTCATTTCGGACCCTGCTGTTTTTTGTGCTGCTGTGGCTGCTTGTCTATCTCCTGCATTATTGGGTGATTTACCAGAGAAGAATTTTGTTTTTCTTTTTGATGACAGTAGCGTATATTACGATTCTTGATACCTTTACGCCATATGATGCCACTTTTGCCGTCATCCGTATCGTGCTGATCGGCTTCTTTATGCTGGGCCTTTTATACTTGGAACGCATTAAGCTGATGGAAAGAATCACACTGCCAAAAACATCTGTCCTGAAATGGTTTCTTCCTTTATCTGTATTGGTTTTGGCTGCAACGGGATTCGGACTCGCCGCTCCAAAATCAGAGCCGGCCTGGCCTGATCCGGTGCCTTTTCTTAAAAAAATCACTCATCAAGACCGCGTGTCTGCAGGGGAAAGCAAAATCGGATACGGGAATCATGATGAATCACTCGGCGGCCCGTTCCAGCAGGATGCTACACCTGTTTTTACATGGCAGGGAAAAGAGCGTACGTATTTCCGTGTGGAAACGAAGGACACGTATACCGGAAAAGGCTGGATTGAAACAGACACAGGCATGTCGTATCAGCTTAGCAATGGAAAAGTTGAAAATCTGTGGTTTGACCATAAGGTTGCGACAGAGCGCCGCACCGTCCGTGTAAAAGTCGATAAGCACTACGGGTATAACCATTTGATGTATCCGATTGGTGCGGAAACCATTCAGCCAAAGCAGGCTGTCTCACTTGAAATGAACGGCAACACGGAGCAAATTTCTCCGGTCAGTGAACAAGCCGGTGAAATCAGAAATATGGGGAATTATACTGTAACGTACAATTCCCCGGTCTATAAGCTGGATGAACTGAGAAAGGTAAAAGTGAGAAAAAACAGTGAGGAGTACACATTCAGCGATCGCTACATGCAGCTTCCAGATTCACTGCCAGAGCGGGTGAGAACCCTTGCGATCAAACTGACTCAGGATCACGACAATATGTTTGATAAGGTGAAAGCGGTTGAGGACTATTTAGGGTCAAATGCGTTCACCTATGAAACAGAAAACGTGACCATTCCGAAGAATGATGAGGATTATGTCGATCAATTTCTCTTTGAAACGAAAATGGGTTATTGTGATAACTTTTCTTCCGCCATGGTGGTGCTCTTGCGCTCGGCCGGCATTCCGGCCCGCTGGGTAAAGGGTTATACGTCCGGCGAATACAAAGAAGCAGGGAACAAAAATGGCAGCATTTACGAAGTGACAAATAACAATGCCCATTCCTGGGTAGAGGTGTATTTCCCGGAACAGGGCTGGGTTACATTTGAGCCGACTAAAGGGTTTACAAATCCGGCTGAATTTACTTCTTCTGACACAAAGGACTCCGGCAGCGATAACAGCAGCTCGCCGAAGAAAGCAAAACAGAAAGAAGAGAAAAAACAGCCGCAAAAAGAGGAAAAACAAAAGGAAAAGCGGGAGCCAGCTGTTTCTAAAAAGCCGTCCGCTTCGCATACCAATGCCGGTGCGGGCTTGTATGCAGCGCTTGCGGTTCTTGCAGTCCTCCTGGTGGCAGCTGTATTGCTGTATGTTTTCCGCTCGTTATGGATTCCTGTTTTCGCCGTGAGGAAATTGAAGCGGCGCAGCGATCAGCACGCGTTTTTTGAGGCATATGGCGCGCTGCTGAAACAACTGAAGAGAAAAGGGCTGCCGAAACGAGACAGTGAAACACTGCGTGATTATGCAAAACGAATCGATGAAAAATACGACATAGAAGACATGTCAAAGCTGACATTAAGCTATGAAAGGGCGCTTTACAGAAATGAAGATTCTTCGGCGCTATGGAATGATTCGAGAGAGTTATGGGAAAATTTAATTAAAAGAAGATGGTCTTGACCACTTATCGACGTGTTGTTAGAATTAGTGAATATTATCGGAGTCTGGGAGCGAGTTGGCCTGACTCCGGCAAACGGCCTTGCCAAAGAGGGCGGAGCGAGCTTCATATCTGTCCTCGTTTTTTTCTGTGTCAAAAAACTTAGAGGAGATTAGGTGACAACCATGACAAAGTTAGTGAATGAAATGATTCTTGTCCTTGATTTCGGCAGTCAGTATAACCAGCTGATTACACGCCGTATCCGTGAATTCGGTGTATACAGCGAGCTGCATCCACATACATTGACGGCTGAAGAAATTAAAAAAATGAATCCAAAAGGAATTATTTTATCCGGCGGTCCAAACAGTGTGTATGATGAAAATTCTTTCCGCTGTGACGAGAAAATCTTCGAGCTTGATATTCCTGTTTTGGGAATTTGCTACGGCATGCAGCTGATGACTCATTACCTTGGCGGTAAAGTTGAAGCGGCAAGCCAGCGTGAATACGGAAAAGCAAACATCCACATCGAAGGCACACCTGATTTGTTCAGAGATCTTCCGAATGAACAAGTGGTTTGGATGAGCCACGGCGATTTGGTTGTAGAAGTTCCTGAAGGCTTCACTGTTGACGCGACAAGCCATCACTGCCCGAACTCAGCAATGAGCAAAGCAGACAAAAAATGGTACGGCGTTCAGTTCCACCCGGAAGTGCGCCACTCCGAATACGGCAATGATCTTCTGAAAAACTTTGTATTCGGTGTTTGCGAATGCGAAGGCGAATGGTCAATGGAGAACTTTATCGAAATCGAAATGCAAAAAATCCGTGAAACGGTCGGAGACAAACAGGTTCTTTGCGCGCTAAGCGGCGGCGTTGATTCCTCTGTTGTTGCTGTTTTGATTCATAAAGCGATCGGCGACCAGCTGACTTGTATCTTTGTAGACCATGGTCTTCTCCGTAAAGGCGAAGCTGAGGGTGTTATGAAAACATTCAGCGAAGGCTTTAACATGAACGTGATTAAAGTAGACGCACAAGATCGATTCTTAGATAAACTAAAAGGCGTTTCTGATCCTGAGCAAAAACGCAAAATCATCGGTAATGAATTCATTTACGTGTTTGATGATGAAGCGGACAAGCTCAAAGGCATCGACTACCTTGCACAAGGTACGCTTTACACAGATATCATCGAGAGCGGTACAGCAACGGCACAAACGATCAAATCTCACCACAATGTTGGCGGACTTCCTGAAGACATGCAGTTTGAGCTGATCGAGCCATTAAATACGCTCTTCAAAGACGAAGTGCGCGCGCTTGGCACAGAGCTCGGCATTCCGGATGAAATCGTATGGCGTCAGCCGTTCCCAGGACCGGGACTCGGAATCCGCGTTCTTGGCGAAGTAACAGAAGAAAAACTAGAAATCGTTCGTGAATCAGATGCAATCTTGCGTGAAGAAATTGCAAATCACGGCTTAGAGCGTGATATCTGGCAATACTTCACGGTTCTTCCTGACATCCGCAGCGTTGGTGTTATGGGTGACGCAAGAACATATGATTACACAATCGGAATCCGCGCCGTTACATCAATCGACGGCATGACATCTGACTGGGCGCGTATCCCGTGGGATGTGCTTGAAGTCATTTCGACACGTATCGTAAACGAAGTGAAGCACATTAACCGCGTGGTGTACGATATTACAAGTAAGCCGCCTGCGACGATTGAGTGGGAATAAGAATCAATTAATGGAAACCATCTTTTTGGCAATTTTGCCGGGAAGATGGTTTTATTTGTTTATTACGAACAAAATCCGATTTTGTGTGACTATTGTTCGCTTTTTGTATTGTTTTTTCAAAATGAAGTTGGTACAATAGACACAGAAATCAAATAAGATGAATTCGTATAATCGCGGGAATATGGCTCGCAAGTCTCTACCAAGCTACCGTAAATGGCTTGACTACGTAAACATTTCTTTCGTTTGATATAAATAAAACACGTTTATTTATTCGAACTGAAATCCGTCTGTAGTCAAGCGTCCCAAAATTATTGGGGCGTTTTTTATTTGGCGATTTCAGGACAGAATAAATAGCAAAGAGTGAAGGGAGTCAAATAGCTTGAAAAAGTATTTTCAGTTTGATGAGCTGGGCACCAGCTATCGCAATGAAATCATTGGCGGATTAACGACTTTTTTATCTATGGCATATATATTGTTCGTCAATCCGATTACGCTTGCTTTGGACAGCGTGAAAGATTTTCCGGAGGCGCTGAGAATTGACCAGGGTGCGGTCTTTACGGCGACAGCGCTGGCGTCTGCAGCAGGCTGTATCTTAATGGGATTAATAGCGAGATATCCGATTGCCATCGCGCCGGGTATGGGGCTGAACGCGTTTTTTGCGTTTTCTGTTGTCCTTGGTATGGGTATTTCATGGCAGGCAGCTTTGTCTGGTGTTTTTATTTCAGGCCTTATTTTCGTTGCTCTTTCTTTAACAGGTTTTCGTGAAAAAATCATCAACGCCATTCCGCCTGAGCTGAAATTGGCAGTCGGTGCGGGGATCGGCCTGTTTATTACATTCGTTGGTTTGCAAGGCTCAGGAATCATTACTGCAAATCCTTCTACGCTCGTCACGATCGGAAACATTCACAGCGGTCCTGTGCTGTTAACGATTTTCGGTGTGATTGTCACGGTTATTTTAATGGTGCTTCGCGTGAACGCAGGCGTGTTTATCGGGATGCTGTTAACAGCGGTTGCCGGCATGATTTTCGGTTTGGTTCCGGTTCCGACTCAAATTGTCGGCAGTGTGCCGAGCCTTGCGCCGACTTTCGGACAAGCGTGGATTCACCTCCCGGATATTTTCTCCGTACAAATGCTGATCGTTATTTTAACATTCTTGTTTGTCGGATTTTTTGATACAGCTGGTACACTTGTTGCTGTGGCGACACAAGCTGGTTTAATGAAGGAAAATAAATTGCCGCGTGCAGGCCGTGCGCTTTTAGCTGATTCATCTTCTATTGTGATCGGTGCCGTGCTTGGTACGTCTACAACAACTTCTTATGTGGAATCAAGCTCAGGTGTCGCTGCGGGTGCCCGGTCAGGATTTGCCGCAATTGTAACAGGGATTCTCTTTTTACTGGCTACGTTTTTCTCGCCGCTCCTATCAGTCGTTACGTCAAATGTAACAGCGCCGGCGCTTATTATTGTTGGTGCATTGATGGTGGCGCCGCTTGGCAAAATCGCTTGGGATAAGTTCGAAGTGGCCGTTCCTGCTTTCCTTACCATGATCATGATGCCGTTAACGTACAGCATCGCGACTGGTATTGCCATCGGATTTATTTTCTATCCGATTACAATGGTGTGCAAAGGGAAAGCAAAAGAGGTTCATCCAATCATGTACGGGCTGTTTGTCGTATTTATCCTGTACTTTATCTTCTTAAAATAAGAATTGAAAAACCAGCTGCACCGGCAGCTGGTTTTTTTGTTGCAAAAGATAAAACCATTTCATACGATATACCGTCATGTAGATGTGCCGCCATGCTTTACTTAAATGGAAATGACTTGACTGTTCAGGAAGGCTTCGGTACCTTATATAAGTGTTTTATTTTCTTGCTGAATGGTATTCCGCCGTATTTTTTTGATAGGAGTTGCTGACATGACGGAAGAAAGAAAAGAAACGTTTGAAGAAGAAATTAACCAGAGTGAAAGAATAGATGCAGATGAAGAACCGCTATCGAGAATGTCAAGAAAGGCGAGCCGGCAAAGCAAGCAGAAGCAAAAACAAAAGCAGAAACCGCGCCAGGAACGCGGTGAATCAACTGTTAAAGACAAGCTTGCGTCTGTTTGGGCAGCCATCAACAGATATTGCGGTTTTGCGTTCTCGATTTTAAAATCACCGGCGAAAACTGTCGTAACGGATGGTTTTTCTCATTATAAGTACGGTCTGATTTCAATGCTTATATTCAGTATCATTTTTTCAATTGGGAATTGGTTTCAGTTAAAGGCAAGCTGGAATCGGCCGCTCGGTTTCGGAGAACGCCATCATGCTTTCTATGACGGGTTTTTAGTTGTTCTTGTGTATTTGCTGATCTTTTTCGCGGTAATGGTCTTTGCTATATGGGCTGTCTCCCGCTATATGATGAAGCAGAAGGTGACGTTCAGAGAAGCGGCTGCCGTATTGGGTTCATTGCTTGTACCGGTAATTGCTGTTTCAATCCTTTGGCTGATCTTTGCGATCGTAAATATCCCAATGCTGACAGTACTGTTTACGGTGCTGATCTTGTTTTCCATCTTTTTTATCATCGCGCTGTATGTACAGCGTGTGTACCAGGCGGCACAAGATGCATCAATTGATTATATCTATTGTGTATTTGCAGTGGTTGCGATAGCGCTGCTGTTTACGGCAGTGACTTGGCCGTTTATTTCTGAGTATTTTACGGCGTCGCTGATTCCGCTTTAATGAAAAAACCGGCTAATCCTAGCCGGTTTTTTTATGTCACACTTTTTACAAATATATCTAAAAAACATAGTTGATTTGTAGGATTAACCCGTGTATGATGGGGAAAATGCTGAAAACGTCCAGCGCAAAAACCTTTATGTTTAAGGAGGATGATGGACATGGCTGATGTACTTCGCCGAGCAATTAACCAAAAGAAGCAATTTTTAAAAACCAAATTACTGCTCTCGGAATTTTATCAAGGAAGAGGGGAACAGCTTGCGGACTACACGCTGAGTGAGCTTGAGAAAGAATACAAGTCCCTTCAGAAAATGAAAAAAGAGATCTGACAATAGATATAAAGAGGTGAGTCTGCTGAAAAGCGGGCTTTTTTGTTTTGATTTTGAAAAGGCGAGAAAGAGGGTAAACTACTACTGTTCAACTCATAAAAGCATGTCGAAATATTTTGCTTAAACTTACGGGCGAAGCTAATTGTAAACGGCTCATTTCTCTAGTAGAATATGAATGCTTTGTGCAAGCTGAAGAGTAGGGGGATGAATAAAATGATGCAAACCATCTTATCAAATGGGATAGCCATGGTTCTCATAATTCTCATTATTAATATTGTCTATGTGTCATTTTTTACGATAAGAATGATTTTAACGCTGAAAGGACAGCGTTATTTAGCGGCCGGCATCAGTACGATTGAAATACTGGTTTATGTGACAGGGCTGAGTCTGGTGCTCGATAACTTAGATCAGATTCAAAATGTGATCGCGTACGCGCTCGGTTACGGTCTTGGCGTAATTGTCGGCATGAAAATAGAAGAAAAATTGGCGCTTGGCTATATTATGGTCAATGTGATTACGAAGGAGCTCGATCTTGATCTTCCGAAGCAGCTCCGCGAAAAAGGCTACGGCGTGACAAATTGGGTGGCAGGCGGGCTTGAAGGCGACCGCACAGCCCTTCAGATCCTGACGCCGAGAAGATATGAACTCCAGCTATATGATACGATTAAAACACTTGATTCAAAAGCCTTTATTATTGCGTACGAACCAAAAACAATCCACGGCGGCTTCTGGGTCAAAGCGGTGAAGAAGAGGAGAATTAAAGAATAATGGCAAAGCCGAAGAAGAAAAAGTTTGAAGTGACAGAGCAGCAAACGATTGATGCGGTGCTTCAGCAAATGAAAGAAGAAGGATATCTGCCTGTAAGGCGAATGGAAGAGCCTATTTTTATGGAAAAAAAGGAAAAAGGGTCAATTCAGATCGTTCCGTGCGGGAAAAAAATCGTATTTGAAGGGAAATTGATCTAAAACACGAACATTAGTAGAATGAATTTTTGTATCGTTCGATAATATCGTTGACATTATCCATGTCCGTTGTTAAGATAAACATGAAATCAAAACACGACCTCATATAATCTTGGGAATATGGCCCATAAGTTTCTACCCGGTAACCGTAAATTGCCGGACTATGCAGGAAAGTGATCGATAAAACTGACATGGATATATCGCAGAAGCGAACGACTGACGATACATGTACCATGCCCGGTTTGTATTGCTTCCTCATAAGTGCAATGCAGAGCGGGTATTTTTTATTTTCTGAAAACAAAAGCATTAGAAGGTGGGGAACAGAATGCAGCCGCTAGTAGGAATCATCATGGGAAGCACTTCCGATTGGGAGACAATGAAACACGCATGCGACATACTTGACGAACTCAATGTTCCGTACGAAAAAAAGGTCGTTTCCGCTCACCGGACGCCTGATTTCATGTTTGAATATGCTGAAACTGCTAGAGAAAGAGGCATCAAGGTGATTATTGCCGGTGCCGGAGGAGCGGCGCATCTGCCAGGGATGACGGCTGCGAAAACAACACTGCCAGTCATTGGAGTTCCGGTTCAGTCTAAGGCGCTGAACGGAATGGATTCACTTCTTTCCATCGTCCAGATGCCTGGAGGCGTGCCTGTTGCGACAACATCCATCGGCAAAGCGGGTGCTGTGAACGCAGGCCTGTTAGCGGCGCAAATTTTGTCAGCATTTGACGAAGACCTTGCCCGTAAGCTGGATGAGAGAAGAGAAAATACAAAACAGACAGTGTTAGAAAGCAGTGATCGGCTTGTCTAAACAAATCATCTATCCGGGAGCTGTAATCGGCATTATCGGCGGCGGCCAGCTTGGGAAAATGATGGCTGTGTCCGCCAAACAAATGGGGTATAAAGTCGCGGTCGTTGATCCGGTGAAAGATTCGCCGTGCGGGCAGGTTGCGGATGTCGAAATTACCGCTCATTATAATGACCGTGAAGCGATTCGAAAATTGGCTGAAATCAGCGATATCATCACATATGAGTTTGAAAACATCGACTATGATGCGCTGCATTGGCTGAAAGATCATGCGTATCTCCCGCAAGGAAGTGAGCTGCTGCTCATTACCCAAAACCGTGAAACAGAGAAAAAAGCAATTCAATCCGCGGGCTGTGAAGTCGCACCGTACAGCATCGTCAAAACAAAGAATGAATTGAAACAGGCGGTACAGGAGCTCGGGTTACCCGCAGTTCTGAAGACATGCCGCGGCGGGTACGACGGCAAAGGCCAATTTGTGATAAAAGAAGAGGCGCAAATGGAGCAGGCAGCCAGTCTGTTAGAACACGGAACTTGCATTCTTGAAAGCTGGGTTTCTTTTGAAATGGAACTGTCGGTGATCGTCGTCAGATCGGTAAACGGTGAAATTTCAACATTTCCGACAGCTGAAAACATTCACCACAACAATATTCTTTTCCAAAGCATCGTGCCCGCACGGGTAGAGAAAGGGATTCAGCAGAAGGTTGCTGATCTCGCAGTTAAGCTTGCAGACGAGCTTAACCTTGTCGGACCGCTTGCTGTTGAGATGTTCCTGACAGAGGACGGAGAGCTTTTGGTCAATGAACTGGCGCCAAGACCGCACAATTCTGGGCATTATACGCTGGATCTTTGCGAGACGAGCCAGTTTGAGCAGCATATCAGAGCGGTATGCGGGCTTCCGCTTGGGAAGACAGATTTGCTGAAGCCGGGCATGATGGTGAATCTTCTCGGCGATGAAGTGAAGCTTGTTGAGGAAGACCCGGAGCTTTTAAAAGAGGCAAAGCTATATATATACGGAAAACATGAAATCAAAAAAGGCCGCAAAATGGGGCATATTACATTTATGAAGCAGCCTGAAGACGAATGGATTCAGGAGATCACAAATAAATGGATGAATAGAGACGGAGGACAAGCAGAATGATCGAACGTTATTCAAGACCTGAAATGTCCGCGATTTGGACGGATGAAAACAGATTTCAAGCATGGCTGGAGGTAGAGATTCTTGCCTGTGAAGCGTGGGCGGAGCTTGGCGTCATTCCGAAAGAAGATGTAAAGGTTATGCGCGAAAACGCGTCATTTGACATCAACCGCATTTTAGAAATCGAACAGGACACGCGCCATGACGTTGTCGCTTTTACACGCGCCGTTTCCGAATCACTGGGCGAAGAAAGAAAATGGGTGCACTACGGATTAACGTCAACTGACGTTGTTGATACGGCTCTTTCCTACTTATTAAAACAGGCAAACGATATTTTGCTCAAGGATCTTGAGAGATTTGTTGACATTATAAAAGAAAAAGCGAAAGAACATAAATACACAGTCATGATGGGGCGCACGCACGGCGTACACGCTGAGCCTACAACTTTCGGCTTAAAACTTGCGCTTTGGCATGAAGAAATGAAACGTAATCTTGAGCGCTTTAAACAAGCGAAAGCAGGCATTGAGGTTGGAAAGATTTCCGGCGCTGTCGGCACATATGCGAACATTGATCCATTTGTTGAACAATATGTCTGTGAGAAGCTCGGATTGAAAGCAGCACCGATTTCCACTCAAACCCTTCAGCGTGACCGCCATGCTGACTATATGGCAACACTTGCTTTGATCGCGACAAGCATCGAGAAATTTGCTGTGGAAATCCGCGGACTGCAAAAGAGTGAAACACGTGAAGTAGAGGAATTTTTCGCGAAAGGGCAAAAGGGTTCATCTGCAATGCCGCATAAACGAAATCCGATTGGCTCTGAAAACATGACAGGCATGGCGCGCGTGATCCGCGGCTACATGATGACAGCTTACGAAAATGTTCCATTATGGCATGAGCGCGATATTTCTCATTCTTCAGCAGAACGGATTATTCTTCCGGATGCGACAATTGCGCTGAACTACATGCTGAACCGCTTCTCCAACATCGTGAAGAACTTAACGGTCTTCCCGGAAAATATGAAGCGCAACATGGACCGCACTCTCGGCCTTATCTATTCTCAGCGTGTGCTGCTTGCTTTGATTGACACAGGCCTTACACGTGAAGAAGCCTATGATACTGTTCAGCCGAAAGCAATGGAAGCGTGGGAAAAACAAGTGCCGTTCCGCGAACTTGTTGAAGCGGAAGAGAAAATCACGTCACGTCTTTCTCCAGAAAAAATTGCTGACTGCTTTGATTACAATTACCATCTGAAAAATGTTGATCTGATCTTTGAACGTTTAGGTTTAGCATAGAAGAAGCTTTAGCGGCTTCTTCTATGCCGCCGCAGTTTGAAAATTCCCAACATTCGGGTTAGGAGGCCTTCCGTGAATATTGTGAAGAATGAACTTTTATACGAAGGAAAAGCAAAAAAGATCTACAAAACCGATGACGAAAACACTCTGTATGTCGTGTATAAAGACTCCGCCACTGCCTTTAACGGCGAGAAAAAAGCAGAAATCAGCGGGAAAGGGCGCTTAAATAACGAGATTTCAAGCTTAATTTTCAAACACCTTCATGCAAAGGGCATTAACAATCATTTTATCGAGCGCATTTCGGAAACGGAACAGCTCATTAAAAAGGTAACGATTGTGCCGCTTGAAGTCGTGGTCAGAAATGTTGTGGCAGGAAGCATGTCCAAACGTCTCGGCATTCCAGAAGGCACGGAGCTTGAGCAGCCGATTATCGAGTTTTACTACAAGGATGACGCGCTGGGTGATCCGCTCATCACAGAAGATCATATTTGGCTTTTGAAAGCAGCGACTCCTGAGCAGGTAGAAACCATTAAGTCCATTACAAAAACAGTAAACGAAGAGCTTCAAAGCATTTTCGACGATTGTCATGTCAGATTAATAGATTTCAAGCTTGAATTCGGTCTAGATGCAGACGGGCAAGTGCTTTTGGCGGATGAAATTTCACCTGACACATGCCGCTTGTGGGATAAAGAAACGAACGAAAAGCTGGACAAAGATTTATTCAGACGCAATCTGGGCAGCTTAACCGACGCATACGAAGAGATTTTCAAAAGACTGGGAGGCATTCATCATGTATAAAGTAAAAGTTTATGTCAGCTTAAAAGAAAGTGTACTAGATCCACAAGGGAGCGCTGTCCAGCATGCCTTGCACAGTATGACTTATAACGAAGTTCAAGATGTGCGCATCGGGAAATACATGGAGCTTACCATTGAAAAATCTGACCGTGATCTTGACGTGCTAGTGAAAGAAATGTGCGAAAAACTTCTTGCGAACACAGTGATTGAAGATTACAGATACGAGGTTGAGGAGGTAGTCGCACAGTGAAATTTGCGGTGATTGTGTTACCCGGCTCCAACTGTGATATCGATATGTATCATGCTGTAAAGGATGAGCTCGGCCATGAAGTGGAATACGTCTGGCATGAGGAAACAAGTCTTGACGGCTTCGACGGCGTGTTAATTCCGGGAGGATTTTCTTACGGCGATTACTTAAGATGCGGTGCCATTGCCCGATTTGCGAATATTATGCCAGCTGTCAAACAAGCAGCGGCTGAAGGAAAACCTGTTCTTGGCGTCTGTAACGGATTCCAGATTTTACAGGAGCTTGGGCTGCTGCCAGGCGCAATGAGACGCAACAAAGATCTGAAGTTCATTTGCCGTCCGGTTGAATTGATTGTTCAGAACGACGAAACCTTATTCACAGCTTCCTACGAAAAGGGAGAATCGATTACAATCCCGGTTGCCCATGGTGAAGGGAATTTCTACTGTGATGACGAGACGCTTGCTTCATTAAAGGAAAACAATCAAATTGCTTTCACATACGGCTCTAATATTAATGGAAGTGTCAGCGACATTGCCGGTGTCGTGAATGAGAAAGGCAATGTATTAGGCATGATGCCTCACCCTGAGCGCGCGGTCGATGAACTGCTTGGAAGCGCCGACGGTCTTAAATTGTTCCAGTCTATCGTGAAAAATTGGAGGGAAACTCATGTCACTACTGCTTGAACCAAGTAAAGAACAAATAAAAGAAGAGAAACTGTATCAGCAAATGGGTGTCAGTGATGATGAGTTTGCATTGATAGAATCCATTCTTGGAAGATTGCCGAACTACACAGAAATCGGAATTTTTTCTGTCATGTGGTCTGAGCATTGCAGCTATAAAAACTCAAAGCCGATTCTGCGTAAATTCCCGACAAGCGGCGAGCGTGTGCTGCAGGGGCCGGGGGAAGGCGCCGGAATCGTTGATATCGGTGATAACCAAGCGGTTGTGTTCAAAATTGAATCACATAACCACCCATCAGCTCTCGAGCCTTACCAAGGCGCTGCGACTGGCGTAGGCGGAATTATCCGTGATGTATTCTCAATGGGTGCACGCCCAATCGCTGTATTGAACTCTCTTCGATTTGGTGAACTGACTTCACCCCGCGTGAAGTACTTGTTTGAAGAAGTAGTAGCGGGTATCGCCGGATACGGCAACTGTATCGGCATCCCGACAGTCGGCGGAGAAGTGCAGTTTGACAGCAGCTATGAAGGAAATCCGCTCGTCAACGCAATGTGCGTCGGTTTAATCAACCATGAAGACATCAAAAAAGGCCAGGCAAAGGGTGTCGGCAACACAGTAATGTACGTAGGAGCGAAAACAGGGCGTGACGGCATCCACGGCGCTACGTTTGCTTCTGAAGAAATGTCAGACTCGTCTGAAGAAAAGCGTTCTGCTGTCCAAGTCGGCGATCCGTTTATGGAGAAGCTTTTGCTTGAAGCATGTCTGGAAGTCATCCAATGCGACGCCTTGGTCGGCATTCAGGATATGGGAGCTGCCGGTTTAACAAGCTCAAGTGCAGAAATGGCAAGTAAAGCCGGTTCTGGCATTGAAATGAATCTTGACCTGATTCCTCAGCGCGAAACAGGCATGACCGCGTATGAAATGATGCTTTCTGAATCACAAGAACGGATGCTTTTGGTTATTGAGCGCGGACGTGAGCAGGAAATTATCGATATTTTTGACAAGTACGATCTTGAAGCGGTTTCTGTCGGACATGTGACAGATGATAAAATGCTTCGCCTGACACATAAAGGAGAGGTTGTGTGCGAGCTGCCTGTTGATGCCTTGGCAGAAGAAGCACCGGTTTACCATAAGCCTTCTCAAGAGCCTGCTTACTATCGCGAGTTTTTGGAAACGGACGTTCCGGCCCCGCAAATTGAAGATGCGAATGAAACGCTGAAGGCCCTTCTTCAGCAGCCGACGATTGCGAGTAAAGAGTGGGTTTATGATCAGTATGACTACATGGTGCGCACGAATACAGTTGTCGCTCCTGGGTCTGATGCTGGTGTTCTCAGAATCCGCGGAACGAAAAAGGCGCTGGCGATGACGACAGACTGTAACGCGCGTTATCTCTATCTTGATCCTGAAGTCGGAGGGAAAATTGCTGTCGCTGAAGCAGCGCGCAACATCATTTGCTCAGGCGCAGAACCGCTTGCGGTCACAGATAACCTTAACTTCGGTAACCCGGAGAAGCCGGAAATCTTCTGGCAGATCGAAAAAGCGGCAGACGGCATAAGCGAAGCGTGCAATGTTCTCAGCACACCGGTTATCGGCGGTAACGTATCGCTTTATAACGAATCAAACGGCACGGCGATCTATCCGACACCTGTTATCGGCATGGTCGGCTTAATTGAAGATACAGCACACATTACAACACAGCATTTCAAACAAGCGGGAGATCTCGTATATGTGATCGGCGAAACAAAACCAGAGTTTGCCGGAAGCGAGCTGCAAAAAATGACAGAAGGCCGTATTTACGGCAAAGCGCCGCAAATCGATCTTGATGTAGAGCTGTCTCGTCAAAAAGCACTGCTTGACGCGATTAAAAAAGGCTTCGTTCAATCTGCGCATGATGTGTCTGAAGGCGGCTTAGGCGTAGCGATTGCGGAAAGTGTCATGACGACGGAAAACCTTGGTGCTAATGTGACTGTAGGAGGGGAAGCGGCGTTATTATTCTCTGAATCTCAATCCCGCTTCGTCGTGTCAGTGAAAAAAGAACATCAAGCAGCGTTTGAAGCAACTGTCAAAGATGCGGTTCATATTGGTGAGGTAACAGCTGACGGAATTCTGGCGATTCAAAACCAAGACGGACAACAAATGATTCATGCGCAAACGAAAGAGCTTGAACGCGTATGGAAAGGAGCTATCCCATGCTTGCTGAAATCAAAGGCTTAAATGAAGAATGCGGCGTTTTTGGGATTTGGGGACATGAAGAAGCCCCGCAAATCACGTATTACGGTCTTCACAGCCTTCAGCACCGAGGACAGGAGGGTGCGGGCATCGTAGCGACTGATGGTGAAAAACTGACGGCGCACAAAGGCCAAGGGCTGATCACTGAAGTATTTCAAAATGGCGAACTCAGCAAAGTAAAGGGAAAAGGCGCTATCGGGCACGTTCGGTACGCAACGGCTGGAGGCGGCGGATACGAAAATGTTCAGCCGCTCCTCTTCCGTTCCCAAAACAACGGCAGCCTGGCGCTTGCTCATAACGGAAACCTTGTCAACGCCACTCAGCTGAAGCAGCAGCTCGAAAATCAAGGGAGCATCTTTCAAACCTCTTCGGATACAGAGGTTTTGGCCCATCTGATCAAAAGAAGCGGCCACTTCACACTGAAGGATCAAATTAAAAACTCGCTTTCCATGCTGAAAGGCGCCTACGCGTTTCTGATCATGACAGAGACCGAAATGATTGTCGCGCTTGACCCGAACGGGCTTAGACCGCTGTCGATCGGCATGATGGGCGACGCTTATGTGGTCGCATCGGAAACATGCGCATTTGATGTTGTCGGCGCAACGTACCTTCGTGAGGTAGAACCGGGTGAGATGCTGATCATCAATGATGAAGGCATGAAATCAGAGCGTTTTTCCATGAATATCAATCGTTCCATTTGCAGCATGGAGTACATTTATTTCTCCAGACCAGACAGCAATATTGACGGTATTAATGTGCACAGTGCCCGTAAAAACCTTGGGAAAATGCTGGCTCAGGAATCCGCAGTTGAAGCTGACGTCGTAACCGGGGTTCCGGATTCCAGTATTTCAGCGGCGATCGGCTATGCAGAGGCAACAGGCATTCCGTATGAGCTTGGCTTAATCAAAAACCGTTATGTTGGCAGAACGTTTATTCAGCCGTCCCAGGCTCTGCGTGAGCAAGGCGTCAGAATGAAGCTGTCTGCGGTGCGCGGGGTTGTAGAAGGCAAACGCGTCGTGATGGTGGATGACTCTATCGTACGCGGAACAACTAGCCGCCGGATTGTCACGATGCTAAGAGAAGCGGGTGCGACAGAGGTGCATGTGAAAATCAGTTCACCGCCGATCGCTCATCCGTGCTTTTACGGCATTGACACTTCCACACATGAAGAACTGATCGCGTCTTCGCATTCTGTTGAAGAAATCCGTCAGGAAATCGGAGCCGATACCCTCTCATTTTTGAGTGTGGAAGGGCTGCTGAAAGGCATCGGCAGAAAATACGATGACTCGAATTGCGGACAGTGTCTCGCTTGCTTTACAGGAAAATATCCGACTGAAATTTACCAGGATACAGTGCTTCCTCACGTAAAAGAAGCAGTATTAACCAAATAAAACTTGAAAAATGACATAAAGGCAGCGCAGTTCGGCTGCCTTTCTCTTTCTGCCCTCGTTCGGGGAAATATTTTGAAAAGCGCCTTAAAGGAGTGAATAGGATGTCTGAAGCATATAAAAACGCAGGAGTTGACATCGAAGCCGGATATGAAGCTGTAAAACGAATGAAAAAACACGTGGAGCGCACGAAACGGCTTGGCGTTATGGGCAGCCTTGGCGGTTTTGGCGGCATGTTTGACCTGTCTGAGCTTTCTTATCAAAAACCAGTTCTCATTTCGGGAACGGACGGTGTCGGCACAAAATTAAAGCTCGCTTTTTCCATGGATAAGCATGACACGATTGGCGTGGACGCTGTTGCAATGTGTGTCAATGACGTGCTGGCACAAGGTGCAGAGCCGCTGTTTTTCCTCGATTATTTAGCGGTCGGCAAAGCGGACCCAGTGAAAATTGAACAGATTGTACAAGGTGTTGCGGAAGGCTGTGAGCAGTCAGGTTCAGCCTTAGTCGGCGGTGAAACGGCTGAAATGCCGGGGCTCTATACAGCTGATGAATACGATATTGCCGGTTTCTCAGTCGGAGTGGCAGAAAAGGACGAAATCGTGACTGGAGAAAACATTGAAGAGGGCCATCTGTTGATCGGCCTCAGCTCCAGCGGCCTTCACAGCAACGGCTTTTCCCTTGTCAGAAAAGTGCTTCTGGATGATGCGGAGCTGGACCTCGATACAACATATGAGCCGTTTGAACGCCCGCTTGGCGAGGAATTGCTTGAACCGACAAGGATTTACGTGAAGCCTGTGCTTGCCGCGGTCAAAAGCGGAAAAATCGACGGCATGGCGCACGTGACAGGCGGAGGATTTATTGAAAATATTCCGCGTATGCTTCCGGAAGGCTTAAGTGCGGAAATTGATCATGGCTCATGGCCGATCCCGCCAATTTTTTCTTTCTTGCAAGAGTACGGCAAGCTGAAGGAAGAAGACATGTTCAACGTCTTTAATATGGGTATCGGTTTTGTTTTGGCTGTCAAAGAAGAGCATCTGACAGATGTGATCGGAACGCTTGAAAGCCATGGCGAAAAAGCCTATTTAATCGGGCGAGTGAAAAAAGGTGAAGGCGTCACATTCGGCGGTGCGGCACTTTCATGAAAAAGTTTGCGGTATTTGCATCAGGAAACGGTTCAAACTTCGAAGCCATTGTCACGCGTTTGAAGGAGGAGAACTGGGATGCGTCAGCAGCGCTCCTCGTTTGCGACAAACCGCAGGCGAAAGTCATCGAACGGGCGGAAGCATTCCACATTCCATCCTTTGCATTTGAGCCGAAGTCTTATGAAAACAAGGCCGCATTTGAACAAGCCATCATTGAACAGCTTCGTCTTCACGAGGTTGAATTGATTGTTCTTGCCGGCTATATGAGGCTGATCGGTGATACGCTCCTTCAAGCATATGGAGGAAAAATCATTAACATTCACCCGTCGCTTCTTCCGGCGTTTCCTGGGATCGACGCAGTCGGACAGGCGTTCCGGGCGGGTGTGAAGGTGGCCGGAATCACCGTGCATTATGTCGATGAAGGAATGGATACAGGTCCGATCATCGCTCAAAAGGCAATCGAAATTGATGAACATGATACATTGGAAACAATCGAACAGCGGATTCACAAGCTTGAGCATAAATGGTATCCGAGTGTGATTAAACAGCTATTAGGATTAAATAACAGAGGTGAAAAGGCATGACCATTAAACGTGCGTTAATCAGTGTTTCAGATAAAACAAATCTCGTTCCTTTCGTAAAAGAACTGACAGAGCTTGGCATTGAAGTCATCTCCACAGGCGGAACGAAAAAGCTTCTTCAAGAAAACGGTGTGGATGTGATCGGAATTTCTGAAGTGACAGGCTTCCCTGAAATTATGGACGGCCGGTTAAAAACCCTTCACCCGAATATTCACGGCGGCCTTCTGGCGGTTCGCGGCAATGAAGAGCATATGGCGCAGATCAATGAACACGGGATTCAGCCGATTGACCTCGTTGTCGTCAACCTCTATCCATTTAAAGAAACGATTTCTAAGGAAGACGTCACATATGAAGAAGCGATCGAAAATATCGACATCGGCGGACCTGGCATGCTGCGTGCGGCATCAAAGAACCATCAGGATGTCACGGTTATCGTCGATCCGGCCGATTACAGCCCAGTGCTGAATCAAATCAAAGAAGAAGGCAGCGTATCTCTTCAGAAAAAACGCGAGCTCGCGGCAAAGGTATTCCGTCATACTGCGGCATATGATGCACTGATCGCTGACTATCTGACAAATGTTGTCGGTGAAAAAGAACCAGAGCAATTCACTGTGACATTTGAGAAAAAACAATCGCTTCGCTATGGAGAAAACCCGCATCAGGAAGCAACTTTCTATCAAACAGCTCTTCCTGTCAAAGGCTCCATTGCGCAAGCAGAACAGCTTCACGGAAAAGAGCTTTCTTACAACAACATTAAAGACGCGGATGCGGCAGTTCAAATCGTTCGTGAATTCACTGAACCGGCTGCGGTTGCCGTGAAGCATATGAACCCGTGCGGCGTGGGAACAGGAAAAACGATCGCCGAAGCGTTTGACAGAGCGTTTGAAGCGGATAAAACATCTATCTTCGGCGGCATTATCGCGTTGAACCGTGAAGTGGATAAGACAACTGCCGAATCGCTTCATAACATTTTCTTAGAAATCATCATTGCGCCTTCATTCAGCCAAGAAGCGCTCGACGTCCTGACTGCGAAGAAAAATCTCCGCCTGCTGACGCTTGACGTATCTGCTGCTGTTCAAAAGGAAAAACAGCTGACATCCGTTCAAGGCGGGCTGCTGATTCAAGATTTAGATATGCACGGCTTCGATGATGCTAAGATTAGCATTCCGACAAAAAGAGAGCCGAACGAGCAAGAGTGGGAAGACTTGAAGCTTGCTTGGAAAGTCGTGAAGCATGTGAAATCAAATGCGATTGTTCTCGCGAAGGACAACATGACAGTCGGCGTGGGAGCAGGCCAAATGAACCGCGTCGGATCGGCAAAAATCGCAATCGAGCAAGCAGGGGAAAAAGCGAAAGGCAGTGCGCTCGGATCTGATGCATTTTTCCCAATGCCGGATACTGTTGAAGAAGCAGCAAAAGCGGGCGTTACAGCCATCATTCAGCCGGGGGGATCTGTGCGTGACGAGGATTCCATCAAAAAAGCGGATGAATACGGCATTGCCATGGTATTCACCGGCATCAGACACTTCAAACATTAAGGGGATGAAAACGACGTGAATGTATTAATTATCGGTAAAGGCGGAAGAGAACATACGCTGGCGTGGAAGGCAGCGCAAAGCAGTCTCGTCGAGAATGTATTTGCAGCTCCTGGAAATGACGGCATGGAAGCTTCCGCACAGCTTGTAAACATTGAGGAAAGCGACCACGCAGGGCTTGTCTCGTTTGCAAAAGAAAACCAGGTCGGCCTGACCATTGTCGGCCCTGAGGTTCCTTTAATTGAAGGTCTGGTGGATGAATTTGAAAAAGCGGGTCTGCGCGTGTTCGGCCCGTCAAAAGCCGCGGCGATCATCGAAGGAAGCAAACAGTTCGCTAAGGATTTAATGAAGAAATACGACATTCCGACCGCAGAATACGACACGTTTACATCCTTTGATGAGGCGAAGGCATATGTGCAGGAAAAAGGTGCTCCGATTGTGATAAAAGCAGATGGACTTGCGGCTGGAAAAGGCGTTACTGTTGCTATGACAGAGGAAGAAGCAATTGCGTGTCTGCATGACTTTCTTGAAGATGAAAAGTTCGGTGATGCGAGCGCGTCCGTTGTCATTGAAGAATACCTTTCTGGTGAAGAATTTTCTCTAATGGCCTTTGTCAAAGGAGAAAAAGTGTATCCAATGGTGATTGCCCAGGATCACAAGCGTGCGTTTGACGGAGACAAAGGCCCGAATACGGGCGGAATGGGCGCTTACTCTCCAGTTCCGCAAATTTCGGAAGAAACGGTTCGCCATGCTGTAGAAACGATCGTTAAGCCGGTCGCAAAAGCAATGGTACAAGAAGGCCGTTCCTTCACTGGCGTTTTGTACGCTGGATTGATGCTTACTGAAAACGGCTCGAAGGTCATTGAATTTAATGCCCGTTTCGGCGATCCGGAAACACAGGTCGTGCTTCCGCGCATGGAATCTGATCTGGTACAGGTGCTTCTTGATCTTTTAGATGATAAGGAAGTTGACTTAAGATGGAAGGATACCGCTGCTGTTAGTGTGGTGCTTGCTTCTGAAGGATATCCGGAAAGCTACGCAAAAGGCACGCCGATCGGCAGCCTTGCTGCGGAAACTGAGCAGGTCGTGGTCTTCCATGCCGGAACGAAAGCAGAAGGCGGAGAGTTCGTTACAAACGGGGGGCGCGTTGCCAATGTGACAGCTTTTGATGAATCGTTTGAAGCGGCTAGAGACCGAGTGTACAAAGCGGTTGATGAAATATTCAAACCGGGACTCTTTTTCAGAAAAGACATTGGGGCACGCGCTTTACAGGCTGCCCAAAAATAAGTGAGGAAAACCCGCAGATGAAGCTGCGGGTTTTTTTATTATGTAAAAGCGGGGTGGTGAGCGGAAGAAGAAAGGACAACGAGCGTGGTCGGTTTTCCATGGGCCATAGAGGCGTCAATAAAATCTTCAAGCGTATGTACCGATTCAGTCACGACCTTTGTCACATAGCTGTACATCCCCGTGATGCGGTGATTTTCTGCTACATCAGGATGCGATGTTGCAAAGGCGGCGTAGTGCTTGCAGCTTTTTGGCTCCATGAGAATAAAAGCGGTGACATGCTTGTTTAGTTTTTCGTAACAGATATTCGCACTGTACCCGGTAATCACTCCTTTGTCTTCAAGCTTCCTGACACGCTCCGCCGCGCTAGGCGAGCTGAGTCCGACAAGCTTTCCCAGCTCAACCATCGTTAATCTGCCGTTTCGCTGCAAATGCGAGAGAATCTGAAGGTCTGTATCGTCCATTTGTCCGGCTCCTTTACATATTTAGGCGAATGAATGAAAATTCCTTTGATCATAAGGCAATGCTGTTGACTTACCTTCATTGTAGCATATGGATGCCGTCTTATTTTTTCTATAATAAAGCCATCAATCAGAGAGGAGGCATCATGTTGCCAGAATTACAGCGCTCTATTACTTGGATACAAGGGACGGCGTTAACGATTGGGGCGGTTTTAGGATGCGGGATATTAATTTTGCCGTCTGTTACCGCGGATACGGCCGGTCCGGCTTCTTTATTTGTCTGGGTATTCATGTCTTTTTTATCTTTTCTTCTCGTCGGCACGCTGGCACGGCTTGTGAAAATTGCGCCTAGTGCGGGAGGAATCACTGCTTATGTGCAGCTGGCCTTTCAGAAAAAAGCCGGGGCTATTTTGGGCTGGATCATGTTAGGGTCCGTTCCGATCGGCGTTCCCATCATCGCTTTGACTGGCGCGCATTACGTCAGTTACGTCACAGAGGCGGCCGATTGGCAGGTTACATCGATTGCTGGTTGTATGCTGGCTATATCTATTTTGCTTCATATGAAAGGGATTCAACTATCAGCAAACATCAGTACACTCGTTATATGTGTCATTGTATTTCTGCTTGTCACTTCTATTGCTGTGTCATTGCCACACGTCACGATAGCAGAATTCAAACCGTTTCTTCCGCATGGCTGGTCTGCCGCGGGATCTGTTTCTGTTATGATTTTTTTCTCTTTTGTAGGCTGGGAAATGATTACCCCATTGGCTGAGGAGTTTCATCGCCCTGAAAAAGATATCCCGCTCAGCTTGTTTTTGGCAGCGTCTTGTGTGGCGGGGCTGTATATCTTGCTGTCATTTGTGACGGTGGGAACTCATTCATACGGAGAGAATGGAGAAATTGCCTCGCTTGCCATGCTCATCTCAAAAGGAGCAGGGGAAAGCGGTGTATATGTTACGGTATGTTTAGCGCTGTTTATTACATTCGCCACCATCCATGCCAATATTGCTGGTTTTTCAAGAATGGTGTACGCATTGGCGAGAGAGGGGCACATACCCGTATTTTTTGGAAAACTCAGTGCGACAAAACGTACGCCTATTCGCGTTTTGACAGCGATGGCCGCAGTGTTTGGCTTAGTGCTTGCGGCGCATGGCCTGTTTCAAATCGATTTGACGACTCTGTTGAAAGGGCCGAGCGCGGCTTTTATCGCATCTTACATATGTACAATGGCGGCAGCACTGAAACTGCTGGGCAGGAGAGATATAGGCTGGTGGATGGCGCTCGGGGCATTTGCGGCGTGCGCGGTGATTTATTCATTCAGCGGCTGGGCACTGCTTTATCCGGCAGTGCTGGCAGCTGCAGGATATTTCTATATGAAAACAAAGGGTGGGCATAAAAAAAAGCTTGATCACGTTTTGTGATCAAGCTTTTTCATTTATCCGTTTTGATGCTCGTTATTTCCAGAATCACTGTGTTGAAACATGTAGGTCACAGGGCAGAATCGAAGGATTCCCGAACCCGCTTTCATGGCCCCCATAAAGATGTAAAAGAGATGCATTCTGCACCAAGGTTTTTTCGTAAACTTTGCGCTTGCGGCTGACATAATCGTCAATCCGCAGGCGATTCTGAACACGGCGTTGATGAGACTGATGTTTGGCTTCAAGGAAATCCGCTCCTTTTACTTAAAAAAGTTTTTTAACCGAACCTTCAAAAATTTGTAACGTTTTTATCGTGCGTGATGAGGAAGGATGTGATACCATGAGTCTAATACATGTAAAGGAGAGTATGTGAATGTCCGAACGCACCTTTAACTGGAAAAACAAAGACATCAGGGCACAGGTTGATGTTGTAGACTCAAAGCTGCTTCCAACGCTCCTTTTACGGAATGCTCTCGTCTTAAATCCATATGTAAAACAATGGCTGAAAAAAAACATTTGGATTTATCAGGACCGCATTGTTTATGTGGGTCATGAACTTCCGGATAGAGCCGAAGAAATTCATACGATTGATTGTGAAGAAAAATACATTGTGCCAGGTTATATTGAACCGCACGCACATCCTTTTCAAATATATAATCCCCAAACACTGGCGGAATATGTGTCTCAATATGGAACAACGACATTCGTGAATGATAACTTATTTTTGCTTTTGCAAAGCGGAAAAAAGAAAGCGCTTACGATTTTGAATGAACTCAAAAAGCAGCCTGTCCAGTATTTTTGGTGGTCACGCTATGACCTCCAGACCGAGGTTCTGAACGAGGACCACGTCCTTCCATTTGACGTCAGAAAACAGTGGATTGAACATCCGGATGTGATTCAAGGCGGAGAAATGACCGGATGGCCTCGCCTGGTAGATGGTGATGATTTAATGCTCCACTGTATGCAAGCTACAAAGAAACAGAGAAAACGCATTGAAGGGCATTTTCCCGGCGCTTCTGATAAAACGCTTACAAAAATGAAGCTGTTCGGAGCGGATTGTGATCATGAAGCGATGACAGGTGATGAAGTGATGAGAAGGCTGGAACTGGGCTATTATGTTTCCCTTCGGAACTCTTCCATTCGCCCTGATGTAAGAAAAATCTTGCAGGAGCTGCATGAGAAGGGCTTCCGCTATTATGACCACTTCTTTTTCACGACAGATGGCGCAACCCCGAATTTCTATAAAGGCGGCATGACAAACGAGCTGATTCGCATCGCGTTAGAAGAAGGCGTACCTGCAATCGATGCCTACAATATGGCATCATTTAATATCGCAAAGTATTACCAAATGGATGATTATTTAGGAGTTGTCGGACCGGGCAGACTGGCATCGCTGAACATATTGGAAGATCCGTTAAATCCGAATCCCGTGACTGTTCTGTCAAAAGGGACCATTCTGCGTGAAGACGGCTGTGATTTGAAGGCGTTTACAAAGACGGACTGGCGCAAAGGCGGTCTTGTCCCGCTTGAGCTTTCATATGATATGACGATGGATGACTTGCAGTTTTCTATGCCGATGGGCGTGAAAATGCGGAATGCGGTCATTATGGAGCCGTATATGGTTGAGATCGACAATTCGATGGAACAGCTCTCGTTTGACCATGATGAAAGTTATTTGACGATGCTCGACAGACACGGGAAATGGCGCGTCAATACGATGATAAAAGGGTTTGCCTCAAGCGTGCAGGGATTTGTAAGCTCCTTTACGACGACGGGCGACATTGTCGCGATTGGAAAAAATAAAGCGGATATGCTGCTCGCTTTTGCCCGCATGAAAGAAATCGGAGGAGGAATTGTTTTAGCGGAGAACGGAAACATTCTGCATGAAATCCCGCTTGCGCTGTGCGGCTGCGCCTCTTCGGAAGCGTATGAAGACGTGCTTGAGAAGGAACAAAAGCTGAGAGATCTTTTGACTGAAAGAGGCTATGAGTTTTGCGATCCTATCTATACGCTGCTCTTTTTACAAAGTACGCACCTTCCGTATATACGCATTACGCCAAGAGGAATCTTCGACGTCATGAAAAAAACTGTACTCTTTCCATCGATAATGCGTTAAAATATAAAAGAGCAGGGAGCCGACATATGAAAAAATGGATGACAGTTTGCGCGCTGTGTTTCGTGTTTTTTCTGCTGGTATCCTGCCAGCAGAAGGATGCTGTCCCGGATACTGCAAAGAAGCTGAAAGCTCCTTTAACGGGGCTAAAGAGTGAACAGAAGGTGACTGAACGCCGGCCTGTTGCTGTTGTGGTGAACAATCACCCGAAGGCGAGGCCGCAGTCGGGTCTGTCTAAAGCCGACATTGTCATAGAAGCGCTAGCCGAAGGGCAAATCACAAGATTTCTGGCCATTTTCCAAAGCCAGATGCCTGAAACTGTCGGACCTGTGCGGAGCGCGCGGGAATATTTCGTCACTCTCAGCAATGGCTTTGACAGCATATTTGTCCATCACGGCTGGAGTCCCGGCGCCAAAGAGCAGCTGGAATCCGGAGCTGCCGATTATATGAACGGATTGGATTTTGACGGAAGCTTATTTTGGAGAGCTGATTTCAGCAAACCGCCCCACAATTCCTATACGTCTTATGATTACATAAAAAAGGCGGCGGAACAAAAGGGTTATAAGCTGAAGCAGGAAACAAATCCGCTGCTGTTTCAAACATCAGATGCAAAACCTGCAAATGAATCTTACAATGTTCGGGTAGATTATGGAACAAAAAACGTTACAAATCTTGTCGAATACAACTATGATAAAAAAGCTGAATCTTATACAAGAAGCTCTGATGGTGTCATAACGACAGACCGGGAAACCGGAAAGCCGGTTGCAATGCAAAATATTTTCATTGTTGAAGCCAGCCATCATATTATTGATCAAGATGGAAGGCGGGACATCGACTTGGAATCAGGGGGAAAAGGTCTGTTGTTTCAGCACGGAAACGTCATTGAAACAGACTGGAAACAAGTGAATGGCAGAATTGTGCCGGTAAAAGACGGCAAGTGGCTTCCGTTTGTGCCAGGAAAGACTTGGATCAATATCGTACCTGATCTTGATGCGGCTTCCATTAGTAAAGGAGAAGGTGTGTAACGATGCAAATCGATAAATTACGCGGCAAAGAGCTGGACCAGTTATTTAACTCGATCTTATCGCTGAAAGACCTGGAGGAATGTTACCGATTCTTCGATGATCTATGCACAATTAACGAAATTCAATCGCTGGCTCAGCGCCTTGAAGTGGCGCGCATGCTTCGCGAAGGAAACACGTATCATAAGATTGAAACAGAAACAGGCGCTTCCACGGCTACGATTTCCCGTGTGAAACGCTGCTTAAATTACGGAAATGACGCTTATGAAATGGCGCTTGACCGTGTGAAGGAGACGGAAACTGAGTCTTCTTCAAAATAACATAGAACCGCCCTGCCGTTCGGCAAGGGCGGTTTCTTTATGAAACAAATTGATGGATCAGGTTGTCGATATCGATGAGACTGCCATCCTCTTTCCGATAGACAACATGCTCCTTGGAAAAATGAATCGGCGAATTGATCCCTGCTGCGGCTGCAAGGTTAAACAGCCCCTCGCGCAGGGAAATGACGTAGTTGCAGACACGATGCTGTTTTTCCTCAACGCTCAACGCTTTTTGCAATTTCGGATCTGTCGTCGCCACACCTGCCGGACAGGTGTTGGTGTGGCAGACGAGAGCGCGGATGCAGCCAACGGAAAACATCATGCCGCGTGCGATGTTGACAAAGTCAGCGCCGAGGGCTAAGGCGACCGCGATTTTATCAGGAGTCAGGAGCTTTCCGGAAGCAAAGATTTTCAGCTGGCTGCGCAAGCCGTACTGTTTAAGAAGCGTGTCAACAATAGGCAGCGCTGTCATAATCGGAAGGCCGACTGTATCCGCGAGCTCGTAAAAGGAAGCTCCGGTACCGCCTTCACTTCCGTCGATCGTGATAAAATCCGGATGCTTTCCGCTTTTCTGCATATAAGAGAAAAGCTCATGCAATTCTTCAGGATGCCCTGCGACAAGTTTGATGCCGACTGGCTTTCGCCCGACATCTCTAAGTTTTTCAATAAAATCGAGCATTTCATGAGGGTTTGAGAATTCATAAAAACGGTTCGGGCTGTCAATCGACTTTCCAGGTTCGACATTCCGAATGTCTGCCACTTCCTCTGATACTTTGGCGCCGTCCACATGGCCGCCCCGGGTTTTCGCTCCTTGTGCCAGCTTTAGCTCAAACGCTTTAATCTGGTCAATCCTGCTTTTTCTTTTAAATTCCTCCCATGAAAATTCCCCGTTTCTTTTGCGCACGCCGAATAGGCCCGGTCCGATTTGGCAAATGATATCGGCGCCGCCCTTTAAGTGATACTCAGACAATCCTCCTTCACCTGTATTCATCCAGGTTCCGCCTGCCTGATGGAGCCCTTTTGAGAGCGCCGTAACAGCCCGTTCTCCAAGAGAACCGTAGCTCATGGCTGACTGGCCGACTAAGCCCTTCACATAAAATGGCTTCTCGCATGTATGCTCGCCAATCACCTGCACATCATCAGGATGGAGAAAGTACGGGTCTGCCTTGATATGTTCGGCATGCTCCTTGCGTTTGAACAGATTGTCAGCATCCATTTTATAGATTTGGGTTTCAATTTTTGGCGTTTGATTTACGTGCATTTCTTCCCTTTGTTTTGGAAACATAGCGTTACGGATATAATAGCCAGGTTTATCAAAATCTCTTACAGATCCAAAGCCCATCATTCTGCTTTTGTATTTGCCGGAGATGACGGTTTGCTCATATTCCTTTCGAGAAAAAGGCTGCTCCTCATTGTCATTGCTGTATAAATACTGCCTCAGCTCCGGCCCGATTTTTTCAAGGATATACCGAAACCTTCCGATGACGGGATAGTTGCGAAGAATTGAGTGCTCCTGCTGTTTTTCATCCTTTATGTAGATCCAGGCAAACAAGACGATCGGGATAGCGATGATCCCAATGATAAATGCGATGAGTGCTATTATGATGGTTTCCATCTCTCAGCCTCCCTTTTTATGTAACCATTTCCACAGTAGAACACTTTCCAAACAATAGCAGAAGGAATCTGGTGAAAAATGTGTGCTCCTGCCGATACAGGACTCACCATGCAGGTACTGCCATATGCTCTCTTTTTTTATGAAAATAGAATCAAAACACCTTTTTCAGTGAATAACGAGATTAACGGCTTTTTCCGTTTTTCCGCGCTATGTGAATTTGTTATAATGTTTAAATGGTAACAAACGAATGGAGGAACGTATGACGTGTACGATGTAACAGAGTGGAAGCATGTCTTTAAACTCGATCCAAATAAAGATTTCCCTGACGAACAGCTGGAGATTCTTTGCGAATCAGGAACGGATGCGGTCATTATCGGAGGCAGTGATGGTGTGACAGAGGATAATGTCCTGCGGATGATGTCTAAGGTAAGACGGTTTTTGGTACCGTGTGTCCTTGAGGTATCAGCGATTGAAGCGATCGTTCCCGGCTTTGACTTATATTTTATTCCGAGTGTATTAAACAGCAAAAACGCGGATTGGATTGTCGGAATGCACCAGAAAGCCATGAAGGAATACGGAGAACTGATGTCTATGGAAGAAATCGTGGCGGAGGGCTACTGCATCGCAAATCCAGATTGCAAAGCCGCGGCACTGACTGAAGCGGACGCCGATCTGAATATGGATGATATTGTCGCCTATGCGCGTGTGTCGGAGCTGCTGCAACTGCCGATTTTTTATTTAGAATACAGCGGCATGATTGGAGACATAGAAGCTGTCAAGAAAACGAAGGCTGTATTGGAAACGTCAACCTTGTTTTATGGCGGCGGCATCAAGGATGCGGAAACGGCCAGACAGTATGCAGAGCATGCGGACGTGATCGTTGTAGGCAATGCGGTGTATGAAGATTTTGACAGGGCTTTGAAAACAGTAGCGGCTGTGAAAGGCGAGTAGTAAATTGTACGGATTTGGTTTATGATAGAACATATGTTTTGTATAGGCGGGTGAACAAATTTTGAATTATATTAGCAATCAATTACTAAGCGGTTTAAACCCCGTTCAGCAGGAAGCTGTCAAAACAACGGACGGGCCTCTTTTGCTGATGGCGGGAGCGGGAAGCGGAAAGACGCGTGTCCTGACCCATAGAATTGCTTATTTAATGGCAGAAAAGCATGTGGCGCCGTGGAACATTCTGGCGATCACATTTACAAATAAAGCGGCACGCGAAATGAAAGAACGTGTGGAAAGCATCCTTGGACCCGGCGCTGACGATATCTGGATTTCCACATTCCACAGCATGTGCGTGCGGATCTTGCGCAGAGATATCGACCGGATTGGGATCAACCGAAATTTCTCCATCCTTGATACGGCTGACCAGCTTTCAGTGATCAAGGGGATTTTGAAGGAGCGCAATCTTGATCCGAAGAAGTTTGACCCGAGAAGCATCCTCGGCACGATCAGCAGTGCAAAAAACGAATTGACCGAACCGGAGGAATTCTCTAAAGTTGCTGGCGGCTACTACGATCAGGTGGTCAGCGATGTATATGCTGATTATCAGAAGAAGCTATTGAAAAACCAGTCGCTCGATTTTGACGATTTGATTATGACGACGATTAAACTGTTTGACCGAGTGCCGGAAGTGCTTGAATTTTATCAGCGCAAATTCCAGTACATTCACGTTGATGAGTATCAGGATACGAACAGGGCGCAATACATGCTCGTTAAGCAGCTTGCCGAGCGTTTCCAGAACCTTTGCGTTGTGGGGGATTCTGATCAGTCAATCTACAGATGGCGCGGCGCGGATATCACCAACATCCTTTCATTTGAAAAAGATTATCCGAATGCAAGCGTGATTTTGCTAGAACAAAACTATCGTTCAACGAAACGGATTTTGCGCGCGGCAAACGAGGTCATTAAAAACAACTCTAACCGCAAAGCGAAAAATTTGTGGACGGAAAACGATGAAGGCATCAAAATTTCCTATTATCGCGGTGATAATGAATTCGGTGAAGGGCAGTTTGTGGCCGGTAAAATTCATCAGCTTCACAGCTCAGGCAAGCGGAAGCTGTCTGATATCGCCATATTATACAGGACAAACGCGCAGTCCCGTGTGATTGAGGAAACGCTTCTCAAAGCGGGCTTGAACTATAACATTGTCGGCGGCACAAAGTTCTATGACAGAAAAGAAATTAAAGACATTCTTGCGTACCTGCGCCTCGTATCCAATCCGGATGACGATATCAGTTTCACGCGCATTGTCAATGTGCCGAAGCGCGGAGTCGGCGCGACATCACTTGAAAAAATCACTTCGTATGCGGCCATAAACGGCTTGTCATTTTTCCAAGCGATTCAGCAGGTTGATTTTATCGGCGTCAGTGCCAAAGCGGCAAACGCGCTTGACAGCTTTAGACAGATGATTGAAAACCTGACCAATATGCAGGATTACTTATCTATTACAGAGCTGACAGAAGAAATTCTTGATAAGACGGAATACAGAGAAATGCTGAAGGCTGAGAAATCGATCGAAGCCCAAAGCCGTTTAGAAAATATCGACGAGTTCTTGTCTGTTACGAAAAACTTTGAACAGAAAAGTGAAGACAAGACACTCGTTGCGTTCCTGACAGACTTGGCGTTAATCGCAGATATTGATCAGCTCGATCAGAAGGAGGAAGAGTCAGGCGGCAAGGATGCGATCACCCTGATGACACTGCACGCCGCGAAAGGACTGGAGTTCCCGGTTGTTTTCTTGATGGGGCTTGAAGAAGGCGTCTTCCCGCACAGCCGTTCTCTCATGGAGGAAGCGGAAATGGAAGAAGAACGTCGCCTTGCGTACGTTGGGATTACAAGGGCGGAACAGGAGCTTTATCTGACCAATGCTAAAATGCGCACCTTGTTTGGCCGGACAAATATGAACCCGGAATCTCGCTTCATTGCTGAAATACCGGATGATTTATTGGAAAACCTAAATGAGAAAAAAGAAACGAGAGCGACGTCTGCGAGAAAAATGCAGCCGAGACGCGGCCCTGTTTCACGCCCGGTATCCTACGCCAGCAAAACAGGCGGCGACACCTTGAACTGGGCAGTCGGAGATAAGGCGGGCCATAAAAAATGGGGAACAGGAACTGTCGTCAGCGTGAAAGGCGAAGGAGAAGGGACAGAGCTTGATATTGCCTTCCCGAGCCCTGTCGGCGTGAAACGCCTGTTAGCAGCATTTGCTCCTATTGAAAAGCAGTAATTGAAGAGGAAAGGAAGAAGCAGATGGACAAAGAAACAGCGAAGCAGCGGGCAGAAGAACTGCGCCGCACCATCAACAAGTATAGCTATGAATATTACACCTTAGATGAACCGAGCGTCCCAGATGCCGAATACGACAGATTGATGCAGGAGCTGATTGCGATCGAGGATGAGCACCCAGACCTCAGAACGCCTGACTCTCCTACGCAGCGCGTCGGCGGAGCCGTGCTTGAAGCGTTTCAGAAAGTCACCCACGGCACACCGATGCTCAGTTTGGGCAACGCCTTTAATGCTGATGATCTTCGTGATTTCGACCGCCGTGTGCGCCAAGCCGTCGGCGACGATGTGGCGTATAATGTGGAGCTGAAAATAGACGGTCTTGCTGTTTCTCTCCGTTATGAAGACGGCTATTTTGTCAGAGGGGCCACAAGAGGTGACGGAACGACGGGAGAGGATATTACGGAGAACCTGAAGACGATCCGCAATATCCCGCTCAAAATGAACCGTGAGCTGTCAATCGAAGTGCGCGGAGAGGCGTATATGCCGAAACGTTCGTTTGAAGCACTCAATGAGGAACGGATTAAAAATGAGGAAGAACCGTTCGCTAATCCGCGAAATGCCGCGGCGGGATCACTTAGACAGCTTGATCCGAAAATTGCAGCGAAACGAAACCTCGATATCTTCGTCTACAGTATAGCGGAGCTTGACGAGATGGGTGTAGAGACGCAAAGCCAGGGGCTTGATTTTCTCGACGAACTCGGATTTAAAACGAATCAGGAACGAAAAAAATGCGGCAGCATAGAAGAAGTCATAGTGCTGGTCGATGAGTTTCAGGCGAAGCGCGCTGACCTGCCGTATGAAATAGACGGCATTGTCATTAAAGTCGATTCTCTCGATCAACAGGAGGAGCTCGGTTTTACGGCGAAAAGCCCGCGCTGGGCCATCGCGTATAAGTTTCCTGCTGAAGAGGTCGTGACGAAGCTTCTCGATATCGAATTAAATGTCGGCAGAACGGGTGTGATCACGCCGACCGCGATTCTTGAGCCGGTAAAAGTTGCCGGCACAACGGTCTCAAGAGCATCCCTTCATAACGAAGATTTAATTAAAGAGAAGGACATTCGGATTTTGGATAAGGTTGTCGTCAAAAAAGCGGGCGATATCATCCCGGAAGTTGTGAATGTCCTCGTTGAACAGCGCACAGGAGAAGAAAAGGAATTCAGCATGCCGACGGAATGTCCTGAATGCGGCAGTGAGCTCGTCCGGATCGAAGGAGAAGTGGCGCTTCGCTGCATTAACCCTGAATGTCCGGCGCAAATCCGGGAAGGGCTGATCCATTTCGTTTCCCGCAATGCCATGAACATTGATGGGCTCGGCGAACGAGTGATCACACAGCTGTTTGAGGAAAACCTTGTCCGCAATGTGGCAGATTTATATAAGCTGACGAAGGAACGAGTCATCCAGCTCGAGCGCATGGGCGAAAAGTCCACTGAAAACCTGATCAGCTCCATCCAAAAATCAAAAGAAAATTCGTTAGAGCGCCTGCTGTTTGGGCTTGGCATCCGTTTTATCGGATCAAAGGCCGCAAAGACGCTTGCCATGCATTTTGAAAGCTTGGAGAACCTGAAAAAAGCCTCTAAAGAGGAACTTCTCGCGGTAGATGAAATCGGTGAAAAAATGGCTGATGCTGTGATCACCTATTTTCATAAAGAAGAAATGCTTGAACTCTTGAATGAACTTCAGGAGCTGGGCGTAAACACGCTCTACAAAGGCCCGAAAAAAGTAAAAGCAGAGGACAGCGACTCTTACTTTGCCGGTAAAACAATTGTTCTGACAGGAAAGCTGGAAGAGCTGTCAAGAAACGAAGCCAAAGCGCAAATCGAAGCGCTGGGCGGAAAGCTGACTGGAAGCGTCAGCAAAAACACAGACTTAGTCATCGCCGGAGAAGCGGCGGGAAGCAAGCTGACAAAAGCACAAGAGCTGAACATTGAAGTGTGGAATGAAGAACAGTTAATGGGAGAGCTAAAGAAATAAGAGGAGTGTTTTCTATTGAAAAAGACGTTGGCATTGGCGGCAACGGCGGCAGTATTAATGCTGTCTGCCTGCTCGTCAGGTTTCGGGGGGGAGAAGGAGGAAGAGATTACGCAAAAGACGGCGAAATCGTCAGAAAAAGCGATTGTCCCGAAATATAATATCTCTGACTCCTATTACAAAATGGTGCTGCCGTTTAAGGCAGGCAAAGCGCGCGGCTTAACAACGGAACAGCTGAACACTAGGCTGGACATTGACGAGTTTGAAACAGGGCTGATGCGTCTTGCCCAAGATTCTTTCTCGACTGACGATTATCTGTTCCAAGAAGGACAATATTTAGATGAGGATACAGTATTAAGCTGGCTGGCACGGAAAAAAACGGGCTCTGATTTGAAAAAAGCCGAAAAAGAAGATAAAAACTTCAAAAATGAAGGCTTGAACCCGGCGCTCCCGAGCTCTGGTTCAACAGAAGAAAAGAACGAAAGCAGCCCGATTTATTTAGCATCCATGCTTGAGCACGATTATTTAGTCAGAAAAGATAAGAATTCTATCCAGCTTGGCGGCGTCATGATCGGACTGGCGTTAAACTCAGTGTATTACTATCGTGAAAAAACTGGCGACCCGCAAAAAGAAGTGGAGATTAAAGACAGCACGCTTCGCCAGCAGGGAGAAAAAATTGCACAGGAGGTTATTAACCGCCTCCGCAAAAAAGATAACTTGAAGAATGTGCCGATTACCGTCGCGCTCTACAAGCAGGCGTCAAAAACATCGATTGTGCCGGGGAACTTCATCGCCAAAACAGAGGTCAAAGCAGGCTCTACTGATATCTCAAATTGGGATGACATCAATGAAAAATATGTATTCTATCCGGCGGATACAACCACAGCAGAAAAGTACCCGGATGACACCGAGGTCTTTAAGCGGTTCAAAAACTCAATTGAAGAATATTTCCCAAACTATACAGGCGTTGTCGGTACAGCGCTGTATGAAAATGATGAAATGAAGAAAATGAAGATTGACATACCAATGCAATTCTATGGAAAAAGTGAAGTTGTCGCGTTTACCCAGTTCTTAACGGGTGAAGTGATGGACTACTACTCTAAGAGCTCAGTTGATGTCGAAGTCAATATCACGTCCTCAGACGGACAGGAAGCGGTCATTATCCGCAATGCCGGAGATAAAGAGCCGACTGTTCACATTTATGACTGACAGAAGACCCTTGTGCCATATTGGCACAAGGGTTTTTATGTTACAATTAACAGGAAAAGGGAAAATGTTTCCACTTCTGCCGAAACACAAATCAAGGGGAGGTATGTTGATGCTGGAAATCGTGTGAAAACAATCATTATCAAATCTATAGCAATGAAAGGATGTTAGACGTGCATAAAGATATCAAAAAAATATTTCATGAAGAGCAGGTTTTGGCAGAAGCTGCAGCGAGATACGGTTTCTCAAAAGATCAGGTGCGTTTTCTGGCTGATGCGGAAAACTATGTATATGAATGTATGAAAGACAATCAACCTTATATATTAAAGATTACCCATACGATTCGGAGATCTTCTGATTATATAATGGGAGAGATGGAATGGCTCCGTCACCTTGCAATAGGGGGAATTTCAGTAGCCAAACCGCTCCCGTCGCTGAACGGAAAAGACGTAGAAGCAGTGCCGGACGGAAACGGCGGGTCATTTTTATTGAGAGTGTATGAGAAAGCGCCGGGGCAAAAAGTGGATGAATCGGACTGGAATGAAACGCTATTTTATGAGCTTGGCAGATACACAGGCAGCATGCACAGCCTGACAAAAAGCTACAAATTGAGCAATCCCGCTTTCAAAAGACAGGAATGGGATGAAGAGGAGCAATTAAAGCTGAGAAAATATGTGCCTGAAGATCAGATAAAGGTGTTTCAGCAAGCCGATTCTTTGATGAATGAACTGCGGAGGCTCCCGAAAAGCCAGGACAGCTACGGCTTGGTGCATGCGGATCTGCACCATGGCAATTTTAACTGGGATCATGGCAAAATCACGGCATTTGATTTTGATGATATCGGCTACAATTGGTTTGTTAACGATATTAGCATTCTTCTCTACAATGTCCTGTGGTATCCGGTTGTGCCATATGATGATAAAGCTGCGTTTACAGAAGAATTTATGACGCATTTTATGAAAGGGTACTGGGAGGAAAATGAGCTTGACCCTGCATGGCTGATGATAATACCTGATTTCCTCCGCCTTCGCCATATGCTGATTTACGGATTGCTGCACCAGATGTTTGACCTTAACACAATAGGAGAAGAGGAAAAAGAAATGCTGGCCGGTTTCAGAAACGATATAGAGAATGGCACGCCGATTACAGCATTTGATTTTTCAGCACTGGTGTAGATAGAAAAAGCCAATGGGATTCCAGTCCCATTGGCTTTTATAATGTATCACACTTCACGCCGACTACGCCTTCAATGGCTTTAATGTCATAGTAGACGTCGGTCGTGTATCTGTTTTTATGGACGCGGACCTTCACTTCCATAATTGGAAAATCCTTTTCGCCTAGGTCGTCGATCCGAACGGAGTGTGCTTTGATATCTCTTCTTTTCATTTCTTTTAAAATCTCTGTCATTTTGTCTTTATCAGAAAGTGACATTCTGATGCGGATGTCTTTTTCCTGCAGGCGGTCGGGGCCGATTTTTCTGACCACCCATGGGAGAAATTCCACGCTGATCAGGATGAACAGAAGACTGGCAAACGCTTCTTTATAAAAACCGGCTCCCGTAGCCAGCCCGAGCCCCGCTGCCCCCCAGATCATGGCCGATGTCGTCAGGCCGGAAATGACATCATTGCTTTTTCGCAGGATGACACCGGCTCCGATAAACCCGACGCCGGAGATGATTTGTGCCGGCAGACGAAGCGGATCCATCATGATGCGGTAGTATTTAGGGAAATGATATGCCGCATTAATACTGACGATCGTCAGCATGCATGAGCTGACTGCGATGACAATACAGGTTTTTAATCCGAGCGGCTTATTTTTTAATTCGCGTTCAAGCCCGATGACCATGCCAATCAATGTGGCAATGCCCAATTTCAATAAAATATCAGGATCAATGTACCAGCTCATCAGCAACTTCCCCCTTCTCTAAGGTGTTTTTAAATAAATATGATTTTCTCACAGTATTTATAGCAAAACAAGAGCACAAAAGCCACCAAGCTGCGCTTGATGGCTTATTGCTTACTTTTTGCGTTTTAACAGCTTTTCCATGACACCGAATAATCGGTAAGAGGCTTTTGCAGGACGTTTTGTGATCATGCTGACAATGATGCCGGTAATCATACTGAGAATAAACCCAGGGATGATTTCGTACACACCGGTTGATTTTGCCAGGCCGGTTGTAATCCAGATCAACACGGTCGCAGCCCCGACAATCATGGCAGCAAGCGCGCCCCATTCGTTCATTCGCTTCCAATACAGACTGAGCAGAATCGCAGGTCCGAAAGCTGAACCGAAGCCGGCCCAAGCGTATCCGACCAAATCAAGAATGGTGCTGTTCGGGTTCAATGACAAGAGTACCGCGATAACGGCAATGACTAAGACGGACAATCGCCCGATCATGACCAATTCTTTATCAGAAGCTTTTCGTCTGAAAAATGACCGGTATAAATCCTCTGTTACAGCACTTGCTGTGACCAAGAGCTGCGAGGAGATGGAACTCATGATTGCAGCCAAAATAGCTGACAATAAGAACCCTGTAATTAATGGGTGGAACAAGATTTTAGAGAAGATAATGAAAATCATCTCCGGATCTTTTACAGCAACTCCGAATTTATGGGCGTATGCAACACCGATTAAACCCGTCAGCACGGAACCTAGAACTGTAATGATCATCCAGCTCATACCGATTCGGCGTGCAGGTTTTAAATCTTTAATGTCTTTAATGGCCATAAATCGGACGATGATATGAGGCTGGCCGTAGTAGCCCAACCCCCAGGCTAAATAGGAAATAATGCTAATGACGCTCGCGCCTTTAAAAATATCCAATAAATGTGGATTAACAGCGTCGATTTCATGGAAAGTCGGAGCAACGCCGCCCACATGGGTAAAAGCAACGATCGGCACAAGCACTAGTGCTGCAAACATGATCGCACCCTGCACGAAGTCAGTCAGACTGACAGCAAGGAAACCGCCAAACAGTGTGTATAACACGACAACTGCAGTGGTCAGAAACAGGCCTAATTTGTAATCCGCACCAAAAGCAGATTCAAACAGCCGTCCGCCAGATACCATACCGGAAGAGGTATATAATGTGAAAAAGATCATGATGATCAATGCAGATACGATTTTCAGCAGTGATGAAGAATGCTGGAATCGTTTATCAAAGAAATCAGGAATTGTAATCGCATCATCCGCCGCTTCTGTATAAGCACGCAGCCTTGGAGCCAGCAGCAAGTAATTTGAGTACGCCCCGATTGTAAGACCTAAAGCAAGCCATAAGGTGGACAGCCCTGTCGCAAACATCGCGCCGGGAACACCCATCAGCATCCATCCGCTCATATCGGCCGCACCGGCAGACAAAGCAGTAACGAATGGTCCGAGGCCTCTTCCTCCAAGCATGTAATCATTGATGTCAGTGGTTTTCTTGAATGCATACCAGCCGATTAACAGCATGGCAATAAAGTAAATTCCTAAAGATATAATAATTTCAATACTCACGTTTTACCCTCTCTTCATTTCTAATAATGTTGCATCACCTCTCAAATTGATGGTGCCAGTTAAGCAGCCTGGCGTAAGTGCAAAGCAAAAGAAATTCTTTTGCGGGTGCACTTGGTAACTTAACCTAACAAAGTATTCCCGGCCATTCAAGCGATGAAACCTTGATCATGAGCGAGAAATACCGTTGCAAACCTAGAAGGGAATAAAGAATAAAACGCTTTCAAAAAATAATTAAAGTAAAAATATTCAGAAAAATATTTCGTTTCTCCTTCGCCTCATTTTAGTATAAAATATATAGGGTATTGTTTCGAAAACACAGGCCTGTCTTAAGGCGTTTTGTTGCTTTAAAGGGCTTGTTTTTGATATGATCAGTATTATATGACTTAACGGAGAAATATGTGGAGGTGGATCATATGTCACGAATTTCAATAGAAGAAGTAAAGCACGTTGCGCACCTTGCAAGACTTGCGATTACTGAAGAAGAAGCAAAAATGTTCACTGAACAGCTCGACAGTATCATTTCATTTGCTGAGGAGCTTAATGAGGTTAACACAGACAATGTGGAGCCTACAACTCACGTGCTGAAAATGAAAAATGTCATGAGAGAAGATGAAGCGGGTAAAGGTCTTCCGGTTGAGGATGTCATGAAAAATGCGCCTGACCATAAAGACGGCTATATTCGTGTGCCATCAATTCTGGACTAAAGGAGGGACACAAGAATGTCATTATTTGATCATAAAATCACAGAATTAAAACAGCTCATACATAAAAAAGAGATTAAGATTTCTGATCTGGTTGATGAATCTTATAAACGCATCCAAGCGGTTGATGATAAGGTACAAGCCTTTTTGGCATTAGATGAAGAAAGAGCGCGCGCATACGCGAAGGAGCTTGATGAGGCGGTTGACGGGCGTTCTGAGCACGGTCTTCTTTTCGGTATGCCGATCGGCGTAAAAGATAATATCGTAACAAAAGGGCTGCGCACAACATGCTCCAGCAAAATTCTCGAAAACTTTGATCCGATCTATGACGCTACTGTCGTTCAGCGCCTTCAAGACGCTGAAGCGGTCACAATCGGAAAACTGAACATGGACGAATTCGCCATGGGATCATCTACCGAAAACTCAGCTTACAAGCTGACGAAAAACCCTTGGAACTTAGAAACAGTTCCCGGCGGTTCAAGCGGCGGATCTGCGGCTGCGGTTGCTGCGGGAGAAGTTCCGTTTTCTCTTGGATCTGACACAGGCGGCTCCATCCGTCAGCCGGCATCTTTCTGCGGCGTTGTCGGATTAAAACCTACATACGGACGTGTATCTCGTTACGGTCTGGTCGCATTTGCGTCTTCATTAGACCAAATCGGGCCGATTACACGTACGGTTGAGGATAACGCGTTTTTACTTCAAGCGATTTCCGGCGTAGACAAAATGGACTCCACGAGTGCAAATGTGGACGTGCCTGATTTTCTTTCTTCATTAACTGGCGACATCAAAGGACTGAAAATCGCCGTTCCGAAAGAATACCTTGGTGAAGGTGTCGGCAAAGAAGCGAGAGAATCTGTCTTGGCAGCGCTGAAAGTCCTTGAAGGCCTCGGCGCTACATGGGAAGAAGTGTCTCTTCCGCACAGTAAATACGCGCTTGCGACATATTACCTGTTGTCATCTTCTGAAGCGTCAGCGAACCTTGCACGCTTTGACGGCATCCGCTACGGCTACCGCACAGACAATGCTGATAACCTGATCGACCTTTACAAGCAAACGCGCGCTGAAGGTTTCGGAAATGAAGTCAAACGCCGCATCATGCTCGGAACGTTTGCTTTAAGCTCAGGCTACTACGATGCGTACTACAAAAAAGCGCAAAAAGTGCGTACGTTGATTAAGAAGGATTTCGAGGACGTATTTGAAAAATATGATGTTATTGTTGGACCGACTACACCGACACCTGCGTTTAAAATCGGTGAAAACACGAAGGATCCGCTCACAATGTACGCAAACGATATCTTAACGATTCCGGTCAACCTTGCCGGCGTACCGGGAATCAGCGTGCCATGCGGATTAGCAGACGGTCTTCCGCTCGGCCTGCAAATCATCGGAAAGCACTTTGACGAAAGCACTGTATACCGCGTTGCTCATGCATTTGAACAAGCGACAGACCATCATAAAGCAAAACCTGAACTGTAAGGGGTGAAAAGAATTGAACTTTGAAACGGTAATCGGACTTGAAGTCCACGTTGAGTTAAAAACAAAATCAAAAATTTTCTCAAGCTCTCCTACGCCATTCGGCGCGGAGGCGAATACGCAGACAAGCGTTATTGACCTCGGATATCCGGGCGTCCTGCCTGTTCTGAACAGAGAAGCCGTTGAATTCGCAATGAAAGCCGCTATGGCGCTCAACTGTGAGATCGCAACGGATACGAAGTTTGACCGCAAAAACTATTTCTATCCTGACAACCCGAAAGCGTATCAGATTTCTCAATTTGATAAGCCAATCGGCGAAAACGGCTGGATCGAAATTGAAGTCGGCGGCAAAACAAAACGCATCGGCATCACGCGCCTTCATCTTGAAGAGGATGCCGGAAAACTGACGCATACGGGCGACGGCTATTCTCTTGTTGACTTCAACCGTCAAGGAACGCCGCTTGTTGAGATCGTATCAGAGCCGGACATCCGCACGCCGGAAGAAGCGTACGCGTATCTTGAAAAGCTGAAATCCATCATCCAGTATACAGGCGTTTCTGACTGTAAAATGGAAGAAGGCTCACTTCGCTGTGACGCCAATATCTCTCTTCGTCCGATCGGCCAAGAGGAATTCGGCACAAAAACAGAATTGAAAAACTTGAACTCCTTTGCGTTTGTTCAAAAAGGCCTTGAGCATGAAGAAAAACGCCAGGAGCAGGTTCTTCTTTCCGGCGGCGTCATCCAGCAAGAAACTCGCCGTTATGATGAAGCAACGAAGAAAACCATTCTTATGCGTGTCAAAGAGGGATCTGACGACTACCGTTACTTCCCAGAGCCGGATCTAGTCGAGCTCTACATTGATGATGAATGGAAGGAACGCGTAAAAGCAAGCATTCCTGAGCTTCCGGATGAGCGCCGCAAGCGTTATATTGAAGAGCTTGGCTTGCCTGCATATGACGCGATGGTTCTGACGCTGACAAAAGAAATGGCTGATTTCTTCGAAGAAACCGTTCAAAAAGGCGCTGAAGCCAAACAAGCGTCTAACTGGCTGATGGGTGAAGTGTCAGCTTACCTAAACGCTGAGCAAAAAGAGCTTGCCGATGTTGCCCTGACACCTGAAGGCCTTGCCGGCATGATCAAATTGATTGAAAAAGGAACCATTTCTTCTAAGATCGCGAAGAAAGTGTTTAAAGAATTGATTGAAAAAGGCGGCGACGCTGAGAAGATTGTGAAAGAGAAAGGCCTTGTTCAGATTTCTGACGAAGGCGTGCTTCTGAAGCTTGTCACTGAGGCGCTTGACAACAATCCTCAATCAATCGAAGACTTTAAAAATGGAAAAGACCGCGCGATCGGCTTCCTAGTCGGACAGATTATGAAAGCGTCCAAAGGACAAGCCAACCCGCCGATGGTCAATAAAATTCTGCTTGAAGAAATTAAAAAACGCTAATAAAAAAGCAGCCCTTAGAGGCTGCTTTTTTTATGGTCAAATCGAGATAAAGACAGAGATGAGGGCCCGAAGCCTTTCAACTTCTTTGTCGTTGGTTCCGGTCAAATTGGACAGCATGCCTTTAATAATCGGTTTGCGCGGTTTATCCTGAGTCAATTCTTCCTCGATAACATCAAGTGACACGGTGATATCCTCGGGCAGCGTGCTGTTTTCTTTCACTTTCTGAATGTCCTCAAGCAGCTGGTCTTTTTCCGCAGGCATCGGGTTGAAAATGTCTTTTGATACAATCGGATTGAGTGCGGAACGGCTCAGCCCCTGTACAAGATCATCCAGTCTCTCAATAATAAAGGCTGAGATTTCTTCTGCATCGATATTAAGCTCACCGTTAAATACCATCACGTTCATATAGGAATGCACAATGCCTCTTGCCATGATGGACAGATCTGCGACATACCGCTCGATTCCTTCGCCATAGGATACCAGCAAGGCGTTCCGGTACAGCTTATCCGTCTCCATGGTTACTTTGTAAAAGTATTGCTTGATTTCTTGATTTTCCGGAATGATATTTTCGGTAAGCAAAAGAACGATAAAATCTTTATGATCGCGAAAATCCTCAAATTGAGCGCCAATTTGCTTTTTTAACACTTCCTTAGGCGGCTTTCCGGCGAGATCTTCTTCTATATTTTTCATTTTGTTCATAGACATACCGATATAATATTCACAGGCAGATAACAGCAGCGCTTCTTTCGATTTGAAGTGCAAATAAAAAGCGCCCTTCGAAATGCCGCATTCACTGGCGATTTCTTGGATCGTCGTAGCTGCGAATCCTTTTTTCGCAAATAAACGAATGCTGGTTTTTATGATTCTCTCTTTTTTTTCATTCATGACGTGCTTCCCCTTAATCCTTGAAAAATTTAGTAAAATTTTCTGGTATATGAGTTGACGTTGTTGCGTTATAACGTTTAGTATTATATAGAATGACCAGTCAGTCAATAAAAAATGTAATGGAGGATATGATGAATCACGTTATTAATTTCGTTCTGAAAAACAAATTCGCCGTATGGCTGATGACGATTATTGTAACGGCAGCCGGCTTGTATGCGGGTATGAATATGAAGCAAGAGTCTATTCCTGACGTGAACATGCCTTACTTGACGATCAGCACGACATATCCGGGTGCGACACCAAGCCAAGTGGCTGATGAAGTGACCAAACCGGTTGAACAAGCCGTGCAGAACTTGGACGGTGTCAGTGTTGTGACGTCGACGTCCTATGAAAACGCATCGTCGGTCATGATTGAATATGATTATGAGAAAGATATGGACAAAGCGAAAACAGAAGCAGCTGAAGCGTTAGAAAACGTCAACCTGCCTGATGACGCGAAGGATCCGGAGATTTCACGCTACAGCTTGAATTCATTCCCGATTCTGACGCTGAGCGTGTCCAGTGATAAAGATAATCTACAAGAGCTGACGAAACAAGTGGAGGACAGCCTCGTTTCTAAACTTGAAGGCATAGAAGGCGTTGCGTCCGTCCAAGTATCAGGCCAGCAGGTGGAAGAGGTTGAATTCTCTTTCAAAGAAGACAAACTGAAGGAATACGGCCTTGATGAAGATACTGTGAAGAAAGTGATTCAAGGTTCAGATGTGACAACTCCGCTTGGATTGTACACATTCGGAAATGAAGAAAAATCTGTCGTCGTCAGCGGCGATATTGAAACAATTAAAGATTTGAAGAATATGAGAATCCCGACGGCATCTGCTTCAAGTGCAGGCAGCAGCGCAGCATCTCAAGCGGGTGCGCAGAGTGCTCAAGCAGCCCAAAGCGCACAAGCGGCAGCACAGGCGCAGCAAAGCGCAAGCACAGCAGTGCCGACAGTCAAGCTTTCTGACATTGCTACAATTAAAGATGTGAAAAAAGCTGAATCTGTTTCACGCACAAATGGCAAAGACAGCATCGGCATCAATATCGTCAAAGCAAACGATGCGAATACGGTAGAGGTTGCCGACAATGTCAAAGCTGAGCTGAAGAAGTTCAAAGAAGACCATAAAGGCTTCAATTACAGCGCAACTCTCGACATGGCGGAGCCGATCACACAGTCAGTTGACACGATGTTAAGCAAAGCCATCTTCGGTGCTATTTTTGCGATTGTGATTATTCTCTTATTCTTAAGAGATATCAAATCAACATTAATTTCTGTTGTTTCAATTCCATTATCATTGCTGATCGCACTCCTTGTGCTGCAGCAGCTTGATATCACATTGAATATTATGACGCTCGGCGCAATGACCGTTGCCATCGGACGTGTAGTCGATGACTCCATCGTTGTGATCGAGAACATTTACCGCCGCATGAGACTCAAAGATGAGCCGCTCCGCGGAAAAGCCTTGGTTCGTGAAGCGACGAAGGAAATGTTTAAACCGATCATGTCATCAACGATTGTGACAATCGCGGTATTCCTGCCGCTCGCACTTGTAGGCGGACAAATCGGTGAATTGTTTATTCCATTTGCCTTAACGATTGTTTTTGCGCTTGCCGCATCCCTGGTGATTTCAATCACGCTTGTGCCGATGCTCGCACACAGCCTGTTCAAAAAATCATTAACGGGCGCGCCGATTAAAGCGAAAGAACACAAACCTGGCAGACTTGCAAACATCTATAAAAAAGTATTGAACTGGGCGCTGAGCCACAAATGGATCACGTCTATCATCGCTGTTCTGATGCTCCTCGGAAGCTTGTTCCTTGTACCGCTAATCGGTGCCAGCTACCTGCCGTCCGAGGAAGAAAAAACGATGCAGCTCACATACAGCCCAGAACCGGGTGAAACGAAAAAAGAAGCCGAAAATGAAGCTGAAAAAGCAGAAAAAATCCTGCTTGACCGCAAGCATGTCGATACGGTTCAGTATTCATTAGGCTCTGGCAGCCCGCTTGCCGGAGGAGATTCTAACGGTGCGTTATTCTATATCAAATATGAAAGCGACACACCTGACTTTGATAAAGAAAAAGATAACGTTCTGAAGGAAATCCAAAAGCAATCTGACCGCGGAGAATGGAAGTCACAGGACTTCAGCTCTTCAGGCAATAACAACGAATTAACATACTATGTGTATGGCGATTCTGAAAACGATATTAAAGACACGGTCAAAGACATTGAAAAAATCATGAAAGATGAAAAGGATCTGAAAAACGTAAATTCAGGCCTTTCCAGCACATATGATGAGTACACATTTGTCGCTGACCAAGAAAAACTAAGCAAACTCGGTTTAACCGCGTCTCAAATTTCTCAGGCCTTAATGTCACAAACATCGCAAGAACCGCTCACCACCGTGAAAAAAGACGGCAAAGAACTTGATGTGAACATTAAGACAGAAAAAGACGAGTATAAGAGTGTGAAAGATTTAGAGAATAAAAAGATCACTTCCGCGACTGGCCAGGAAGTCAAAATCGGCGATGTGGCAAAAGTGAAGGAAGGATCAACATCAGATACCGTGTCAAAACGTGACGGAAAAGTCTATGCGGATGTCACAGGTGAGGTTACATCTGACAACGTCACAGCCGTATCAGCTGCTATTCAGAAGAAAATCGATAAGCTAGACCATCCTGATAACGTATCGATTGACACAGGCGGCGTATCAGCGGATATCGCTGATTCCTTCACGAAGCTCGGTTTAGCGATGCTGGCAGCAATAGCGATCGTTTACCTTGTGCTCGTGATTACCTTCGGCGGAGCACTAGCGCCATTTGCGATTCTGTTCTCATTGCCGTTCACAGTCATCGGTGCCCTGGTCGGACTTTACGTATCAGGTGAAACGATCAGTCTGAACGCCATGATCGGTATGCTCATGCTGATCGGTATCGTTGTCACGAATGCCATTGTCTTAATTGACCGCGTGATTCATAAGGAAGCGGAAGGCCTGTCTACGAGAGAAGCGCTCCTGGAAGCCGGCTCTACACGTCTCCGTCCGATCCTGATGACAGCCATTGCGACAATCGGCGCCTTGATTCCATTAGCACTCGGCTTTGAAGGCGGAAGCCAGGTCATTTCAAAAGGACTCGGCGTCACGGTTATCGGCGGTTTGATCAGTTCAACGCTTCTGACGCTCCTGATCGTGCCAATCGTATATGAAGTATTGGCGAAGTTCCGCAAGAAAAAACCGGGAACGGAAGAAGAGTAAAAAAAAACAAAAAGCCTCAGCTTCGCTGGGGCTTTTGTGCGTTTTCACCTGTAAGATTATGTACATTTTGTTGCGATTTTTTTAACTCATAGTATAATTAAAGGTTGTTAGTGTAAAAATGGATCGGATACTCTTAAGTAGGATGATGAGATAATGAAACGTGCACGCATAATATACAATCCGACTTCAGGACGGGAGATCTTTAAAAAGCATCTTGCCCAGGTCCTGCAAAAATTTGAACAAGCCGGCTATGAAACCTCCACCCATGCCACGACATGCGCGGGAGACGCAACGCACGCCGCCAAGGAAGCGGCATTGCGTGAGTTTGACTTAATCATTGCGGCAGGCGGGGACGGAACGATCAACGAGGTCGTCAATGGGCTTGCGCCTTTAGACAATCGTCCGACACTCGGTGTGATTCCTGTCGGCACAACGAACGACTTCGCCAGAGCGCTCGGCATTCCGCGAGAGGATATTTTAAAAGCGGCAGATACGGTCATTAACGGCGTCGCCCGCCCGATTGATATCGGACAGGTCAACGGCCAGTATTTTATCAATATCGCCGGAGGAGGCCGTCTGACCGAGCTGACGTACGACGTGCCAAGCAAACTCAAAACAATGCTCGGCCAGCTTGCTTATTATTTAAAAGGAATGGAAATGCTGCCTTCACTTCGTCCGACAGAAGTCGAGATTGAATATGACGGCAAGCTGTTTCAAGGTGAAATCATGCTGTTTTTGGTCACGCTGACAAATTCCGTCGGCGGGTTCGAAAAGCTCGCGCCGGATTCCAGCCTGAATGACGGCATGTTTGATTTGATGATATTAAAGAAAGCAAACCTTGCTGAATTTATCAGGGTCGCTACGATGGCGCTTCGCGGCGAACATATCAACGACCAGCACATTATTTATACAAAAGCGAACCGCGTGAAAGTCAATGTATCAGAAAAGATGCAGCTGAACCTGGACGGCGAGTACGGCGGCATGCTGCCGGGCGAATTCGTGAATCTGTACCGGCACATTCACGTCGTCATGCCGAAGGAGAAAGCGGAACAGCTGGATGACTAAAACTTGGCTTTGTAAGCCAAGCTCAGAATGTTGACAAAATCCTAAAACAGTTTTCGTTTTAGGATTTTGTCATCTTTTCAGCGTGATTGAAAACCTTTGAAGTCTAGGAAGGGCGAGCATCGGAGCACAGCGAATGTTGAATTCGTGAGCACCGAAGCACAGGACTGACAACGAATGCGAAGGTTTGCCTACACGCTGAAACTTGGCTTGAATAGGCCAAGTTTTTCTTTCGCTTAAAACAAGAGGTGAACATACATGAAAATGAAACCCCCAGTAGAAAAAAATGAATACTACGACGTGACATTTGAGGATTTGACACATGAAGGAGCGGGTGTCGCAAAGGTACAGGGCTTCCCGATCTTCGTGCCGAACGCCCTGCCGGAGGAAAAAGCGCAAATCAAAGTGACACGCGTCAAAAAAGGTTTTGCTTTCGGACGCTTGATTGAGCTGAAGGAAGAGAGCCCGCATAGAACGGACGCCCCATGCCCGATTTACAAACAATGCGGAGGCTGTCAGCTTCAGCACATGACCTACGAAGGCCAGCTCCTGTTTAAACAGAAACAAGTCAAAGACGTCTTAGAACGCATCGGCAAGCTGGACCTTTCAAACGTCACCGTGCACCCGACACTCGGCATGGAAGACCCTTGGAACTACAGAAACAAAGCACAGGTGCCGGTAGGAGAACGGGAAGGCGGACTCGTCGCCGGATTTTATCAGCAAAGAAGCCATGACATCATCGATATGAGCGCCTGCCTGATCCAGCAATCCAAAAACGACGAAGCCGTCCAAGCCGTCAAAGACATTTGCGCAAACTACGGCGTCAAAGCCTACAACGAAGAACGCCACAAAGGCTGGCTCCGACACATCATGGTCAGATACGGCGTTGTTACGGGCGAAATGATGATCGTCTTCATCACAAGAACGAACGATTTTCCGCACAAAGCGAAGATCATCGAAGACATCACAGCGCAATTCCCGCACGTCAAATCCATCGTGCAAAACATCAACCCAAACAAAACAAACGTCATTTTTGGCAACGAAACAAACGTCATCTGGGGCGAAGAATACATCTACGACCTCATCGGAGACGTCAAATTCGCCATCTCCGCCAGATCGTTCTATCAGGTGAACCCGGAGCAAACAAAGGTGCTCTACGACAAAGCGCTGGAATACGCGGAGCTTCAAGGTGAAGAAACCGTCATCGACGCCTACTGCGGCATCGGTACAATTTCTCTCTTTCTGGCAAAGCAGGCGAAAAAAGTGTACGGTGTAGAGATTGTACCGGAAGCAATTGAAGATGCGAAACGAAACGCAGAATTAAACGGCATCACAAACGCAGAGTTTGCTGTTGGAGAAGCGGAAACCGTGATTCCAAAGTGGTACGAAGAAGGCATCACAGCAGATACGCTAGTCGTCGACCCGCCAAGAAAAGGCTGCGACGAAGCCCTCCTGCGGACGATTGTGGAGATGAAGCCGAAGCGGGTGGTGTATGTGTCCTGTAATCCGGGGACGCTTGCGAGAGATTTGCGGGTGCTTGAGGATGGCGGGTACGTGACGCGCGAAGTGCAGCCTGTGGATATGTTTCCGCATACGAATCATGTGGAGTGTGTGGCTGTGCTGAAAATCAGACAATGAAGTGACTCTGTTAAGTACAAAGACATAATAATAAAATAAACAAACCTTAGTTTATATAAACTAAGGTTTGTTTATTTTATTAAAAATTCAGGTAATCCTCAAAAGCTGTACCTACTGAAGTAATGTAGAGTATGAATGTAAACTAGTATAAAAGCAAAAGTTGATATATGCTCACAGGGTGTATTTATTGATCAACGATAAAATGATTTTAAGTTGTAGTATTTTATTAGGTAAAGACTATAGGATATATTATCCTTCGTATTGAAGTCTATTTGACCATAGGGATAGAAAAAGAGAGAATAGTTTCGTATTTTTTGAAGAAAATACAAAAAGCAATCTTGAAATTAAAAGAATTATATGCAATAATAACCATTGTAAAATAAAAGGAGGAATTTAGATGAAAAAGAAAATTGTAGCTGGTGTTTTAGGATTAACATTATTAATGCCTCTTGGGGCTGGAGCTGCTTACAAAAGTTATACAGGATATGTTTTAGGAGCCCATAGTACAAATAACTATACATCATATCATACAAAAGGAACTTCTAACCAACATATTATGAATACTGTAGAAAATTTCCAAAATGCTTCTTCAGCCAATTTTTGGGCGCAAAGAAGCGGTGCAGATACTGTTTCTTCTAAATACAACCAGAAAAAAGGCAATACAACTAAAATTAAATTCGATGATACAGTTAATAAAGGCAAACAAGTTAGATTAGCAATGGAAAACGCAAACTGGTGGGGTTCTAGAGCATTTGTAGCTGGACGAGCTGATTTTAGATAAGTAATTTATTAAATTTTCTTTAAAGCACTTTATTCATAAAGTGCTTTATGTTATTTTATTATTAGAAAATTTAACTTGAAAAAGAAGGAAGATAGGGATGAAATTTAAATATGAGATTAAAAATTGTTTAGCTAGAAGAGAAATACATTTTATTTTTAATTTGTTAATGATTCTTTCTATTATAGGGTTTTTAATGGAATGCATTGCAGTATATAATAAGAAAATGTCTTTTCTGAGATCTTCGGCAGAATCGAGTTTAATACAGGGAACTTATTCAGTATCAATAATGGGAACAGTTTTGATTATGTTACCAATTTTAAGTGGTATTATTTTTTCGGATTCAATACATACTGAATTTAAATCTGGTGTTTATAAGAGTATCTTAACTAGAGTCCCTAAGAAAACTTATGTGTTAACTAAGGCAGTTGTAATTTCCGTTACTACATTTTTTGTATTCTTTATTCCTTTTATAGTAAATCAGTTACTTTGTACCCTATTCTTTCCGATTGAGGGATATGACAATATTTATTCACTCCCACCTTATGATATAGGGTTTCAAAATTTTCATTACGAGTATTTATTTGATTTCTTAAGAGTTCAACACCCAATTATTTATAATTTGTTTTTTGCTTTTTTAATTAGTCTTTTTGCTAGTGCTGTAGCTGTTTTAACATATTCTGTCTACTTTTTTACTCTAGAAAAAAATCGAATAGCAGGAATTGTTCTAGTATTCGGAGCTTATATTGTATCTACTATATTATTCAGTATTATAAGGTTGGATGGTTTCTCACTTTATGACCAAATTAAACCTGGACACATAGGTGATTCGGTTGGATTAATACTTTGGTTCATTTTTTTATTAGTATTATCATCATCCTTAATTATCTCCAAGGGCGTAAGAAAAGAATGGGAGTTATAATTGGAGGTAAAAATGAATGAATGGATTCACTAAACAAATCATTATTAATTTTCTAAATAATAAAAAGAATTTAATGGTCTTTTTAGGTATTTTATTTTTGCAGCTATACAATACTATGAAAGTAAATCAAGAATATTACTCTTATGATTATCTTTTAATACACCATTCTTTATTTAATAGTTCTCTATTACTTATTTTAATCTTACCAATATATATGTATTTTGTTATGGAATTATTCGGGGAATTCAACTACTTGTTGGTTTTCGTTAGATTTAAAAATGGTAAGCCATGGAGAGTTCAAAAAAGTATAGTTTTACTAGGTCTCTCTTTTTTGTTTACCCTCCTACTACACTCTGGAATGTTTCTATATTTAATCTTAAACAATTTTAATTCTTTGTTAGAAGAAACTAGTTTGATTATTCTTGGTTTTGTTTTATGTACTATAGGTTTTTATTTAATAGGAGAGATTATACTTTTTCTTGAAATTATATTAAAAAACAAGATAATATTAATATCCAGTCTTTACATAGTTTTTTTAGTTCCAGAATTTATAAAAGGGATTTTTTATTTACCTGTATATAATTATTTTGATTTTATTTTCTACCTCAATATTAGTGATTATAAAAATATAGTTATGTGCTTAATTTTCAATTTAATATTAATAATAATGTTAATAGTGAGTATTAGATTTATAGTTTATATTTTTGATAAAAAGAGAGATTTAATGAGATAGAAGGTGACCTAATATTAATGTTCCTTATAAAAATATATTTATGATACTTATTCTAAGTATACTAGTTAATCTATATCAATTGAATAGCTATCAATTTTATAGTTCTACAACCAAAGACGTTGGTTTTTGGGTGTTATTAACATTCGGGTATTTAGAGCCGGATAACTTGCTAGAGATTATCCCTCTATTAGCTTGGTTTCTTCCTCAATTATTTTTGATCCTTAAACTTGGCAATTATATTGATCTTGAAATGAATAGAAATGCTGTATACATATTCACAAGAACTAACAATAAAGTTGGTTGGCTTATAAAAAGGCATGTAGAAATATTTATATATACTACTTTTTATTACTTTCTATTTTATTTATTTACTATTTTATTTAGCTTATCTATGCATTTGAATATACACCTGAATGATTTTGTTGTTATTTTGTTTGTATTCATTATGCAAATAATAACTATTTATTTCATTCTTGTAATTGTAAATACAATAACAGTATATCTTCCGACCAATTTGAGTTATGTGGTTTTTTTAGGAGGATATTTTATTCATATTTTATTAATTGGAACAGTTATCAATAAAATGCAAAATAAATTCTTTATCTCGAATATTTCACCTTTTATTAACTCGATGGTTGGTTGGCAAAACAATAGTATCATACATGACATACAAATAAAAAATTCTTTCTTTATTTTAAGAAGTTCAAATTCAGCTATTTTATTATTAATTATAGCAATTTTAAGTATAATTATAATTTTAATAAGTGCTTTATTATTTAGGCGTAAAGATATACTTTAAAATGAAGGAGTACTTAAATTGATTGAGTTAAATAATGTAAATAAAATTGTGAAAAAAAATAAAGTTTTAGATAATATTAATTTAAAAATTGAAAGTAATAAAATATACGGATTTTTAGGGAGTAATGGATCGGGAAAAACTATGCTATTCAGAGCTATATGTGGTCTTATACGTCCTACTACAGGCGAAGTTAAGATTAATAATAAAATTCTGCATAAAGATATAGAAATTCCTGAAGATTTAGGCGTTATAATTGAAACAGTTGGTTTTTGGGATAACTTAACTGGTTTTGAAAACTTGAAATTATTATCAAAGATAAAAAATAAGATAAATGATACTGAAATAAAAAGTGCACTAACAAGAGTGGGGCTTAATAGTGAAGATATAAGAACATATAAAAAATATTCCTTAGGGATGAAACAAAGATTAGCTGTTGCGCAGGCTATTATGGAAAAACCTAAATTATTAGTGTTAGACGAGCCTACCAATGCTTTAGATGAAGACGGTGTGGAACTAATAAGAAACATTATACTACAAGAGAAAGAAAGGGGAGCAACAGTTTTAATTGCAAGTCATAATAAAGATGATATTAATTTACTTTCAGACAAAAAGTTCAGAGTGAAAGATGGACGATTAACTGAAATGGAAGGAAACATAAGTTAATGAAAACAGGTATTAAGATTTTATATTTATTTACTACTCTTTTGTTTGTTTCCAGTATTATATTCGGTTTAATTATGAAAAGTTCTTTAATTGATAATGTTAATATAAAAAAAGATTTACGTGAGTTTGATGGATATACTGTGTCCCTAAATTATACACCTGAATATACAAATATATATTTTGATAATAATATCAAAAATTTAAAAGAACTAATATCAAAATCTGATTTAGTAGTAGTAGGTACAGTCGGCGAAAATAGACAAAATTATAATCAAGCGCTCAAATCAAATTTTAAAGTTGAAAAAACAATAAAATCAAAGAGTAAAGATAATTTAAAGAATGTCGTGATATATGAACCGAGCAACTTTTCCTCTGGAACTTACAACGTTGAATCTGGATATAATGTTATGGAACCAAATAAAAAATATTTATTATTCCTAAAACACCTTAAAATTCCAAGCGGTTATAAATATAAAAATAATGAGGCATTGACATATATGCCTGTCTCAAGTTTTTATGGAAAGTATACTGTGAATGAAAATAAAGAACATACTAAACTAATTGATATTAATACAATTGAAACTAAAACTTATCATAATATAAAAGAATACGAGATCTTAACTGATGATAAAAATATTTTACAGAGGTTAAATGATTTAAAAGCTGAGATTAGTAAAGAAAAATTTCAGAGTAAGAATTGAAGTCTCTCATATTATCGAAAAGGGCTCTTAGGCTGTCAAATATTCCTTGACAGCCTATTTGAATTAATGTTAATTTTTATAGTTACTTTTTTGTGCGTGCTATACTTTTTGGTATAATTCTTCGATTGCCGCTGAAATGGCTTCATACGTTTTGATCGGGTGAGCCACAGCCCCTGTAATCGCTTCAACAGTTCCGCCCGGATCTGTGATCATATCCCATAGTCCTACGACCGCGTCTTTCCCGGAATCATAAAGGCCGACGGCAACCCCTTTGAAGCCTGCTTCAAGCTCATGCGTGTTTTCAATCTGGGTGAAGTATCTCTGCTGTTCTGCTGTCAGATTTTCATAGCCGATCGTTTTTGCCATTTCGTAGAATTCATCGGCATCTGCATAATCGTAGTTTTTCAGTCTTTCTTTCAGTTTCTCAATCTCGCGTTCCTTCGCTTCCTCTTTCTTAATCTTCAAGTAAGCCTCAGCCCGCTTTTCAATGTCGTCTTTTTTCTTATGTATGTCACTCTCACGGTACGCCTTGGCGTTGTAGTGGATGGGTGTGGCGTTTTTGCCTTTGCCCGTTGCTTCTTGGAGCTTTTGGAAGTCGGATTTGATAAATTGTTCGTTCGGTTCTGACAGGGCGTATTCTGTTTTCAGGTCTTCGTCCAAGGCGTCCAATTTTTCCAGTTTTTTTTTGCGTTTGTCGTTGGCATCTGCCAGCTCGTCTTTGAAGGTTTCTGTTGAAAACAGGTCGAGCGGGAGGATGTCGTCGATATCGTTCAGGATGTCTTTCATCGCTTTTTTCTGTTCGGACATGATGGATTTTGATTTTTTATTGGCATTTGCCAGTTCGTGCTCCAGGAAGGATTCTTCGATGTATGCGTCTGAGAGGCCTTTGTCCTCGGCGGCTCCGGCGATGCTGTTGAAAAATGCGATTTTCATGTCGATGTAGTCGATCCATTGGTCGGTGACGCCGAAGTGGTCGTGATAGAAGGCTTTGATGTTGCTGGCGCCTTTTCCTGAAAATTCGCTGTCACTGAGATCAGCTACGCTTTTTAACGCTTTTCTCAAATTTACCATTTGCGTTCTTAGTTCTTTATACTCTTTTGCACGGTCTGTCGCTTCCGAAAGCAGTGTTTTCGCTTCAAATACTTTCATGACCATTTCCCTTCTTTTGTTCACTCAATATCAAAATTTTACCACGGGGTGGGATGAGGGTGGGGTGAGAACGTGTTTTGGTGGAAAAATGAGTCATTTGGCATGTGTCTAAGTACACGGTTTTGATATGATGATGATAGATCAATTAAAAGGGGAAGAGCTCATTTGGATAAAGATTTCTTAATCATAAAGATCAAGGATATTCAAAAAGGCGACACGCTAACGAACCGCGCCTGCGGGAACTGGGATATGAAATTGTCCAGAGCAAAAGAATGTAAACTGGCAATTGTTGTTCGGAGCGGTGTGATTTTAAATGTTTACAAGATCGTTGACGCTTGGGAATCAGATGAACCCGCCAAGCTCACTAAAACGAATAATAGAGTTCGGTTTCAATTGGCAGAGTGCCGTGACTATTCTTATATGATTGGCGGTACGCTGAAAACGAAAACGCAAAATCCGGTTTCGAGTCTATCCTTAGAAACCTTAATGGAACTAGTAAAATAAAAGGAGCCCGGCATGTATCTCTATAAAGTAAACAGCCAAAACCAAATCGAAGATATTCGCGAGAAACCGTTTAAAAAAGAAAAAGAGATTCAGGATTTATGTGAAATCAATCTTCAGCGGATGTTGGGGCTCAGGTTTGTGAAATCTGAATTCAGGATCAGCAATTTCCGCATTGATACGTTAGCGTTTGATGATGAGACAAATGCTTTCGTGATTATCGAGTATAAAAATACGAAAAACTTCAGTGTTGTTGACCAGGGCTACGCCTACTTAGCGGCAATGCTCAATCATAAAGCAGATTTCATTCTTGAGTACAATGAGAATCATGATCTTCCGTTAAAGCGGGATGATGTGGATTGGTCGCAGTCGAAGGTCATTTTTATTTCACCTGTTTTTACGGTGTATCAAAAGCAATCCATCCATTTTAAAGACCTGCCAATTGAATTATGGGAGATTAAAAGGTACGAAAATGATCTGATCCAGTTGAATCAAATGAAGGCTGATGGCGTCTCCGAGTCGATTAAGACCATTTCGCAGCAAAGTGAGACCATTCAAGAGGTTAGCAAAGAAATAAAAGTGTTTACTGAAGAGGATCACCTTGCAGATAAGCCGTTTGACATCATAGAGCTTTATCAGAAGCTAAAGGAATTCATTTTTAATTTGGACGATCATATTTCAATCAAACCGACCAAGCTTTATATTGCGTTTACATCTAGTAAGCGAAACTTCGTTGATATTCTACTTTTAAAAAGCGGACTTAAGGTGTGGGTGAATATGAAAAAGGGAGAATTGCATGATCCCGAGGAGAAAATGCGCGATGTCTCTGAGACCGGTCACTGGGGAAATGGAGACTATGAGATTTTCATAAAAGATGACGAACACATTGAATATATTATGGGGTTGATCAAACAATCCTATGAGAAAAATAAGTGAGAACTTCCATTGAGAAGTTCTTTTTTATTGTGGCATAGCTAAAGAAGAATTCATTTCAGTCTCTTTCTGCCTATGTAAAAATCAAATGTACAAACCTACAAAAGACCTATAAAATAAGAAAGCTACCATGAGAGAGCAGAAGGGTGAGAAGAGACAATGAGTTATAAATTGGGTGCGCTGCTTTTATCTATTTTATTCCTATTATCGGCGTGTTCTGATAGCGGAGCTTCTGATAAGGATCAGGAAAAGCAAGCAGTGAAGAAAGCGAGCGTTGCGATGCTGACGGAGCAGGAAGTAAAATCAGCTTTGAAAAACGATATAGATTCGATCTTCAATGCATTTGATAAAGCGGGAACAGAAAACGGCTGGAGCACGGCGAATAAGGCTGATTTCAGCAAGCTGCGGCCTAGTCTGTTGCCTTATGCAACAGAGACGTTTGCAGATCAGACCTTAAAGGATTTGGCTGGGGAGTACTTTTGCGAGTGTGATGCTCCTTTTCAACCCGGCACTGATTTTGATGTGCGTTTTACATATGAACAGAACAAGAATAAGATAGATTCTACATCAATAGATCCGGCAACAGAATTAAACAACATGGGCACGTTATGGACGTTTGAATTGGTGAAGGAAGATGGCGATTGGAAGATCAACAAATGGGACAGCAAGTCGCTTCAAGGGGATGATATCAAGCTGACAAAAGAAGAAGCGAAAACGATTCTGTCTAGAAACGGTGAAACGGCGGAATTTGTGAAGTCCTATGAATCGAAGGCTGCCGGCGGAACAGCTTATCTTTTCAATGTGAAAAGTTCAAATGGGGAAAGACAGGCGGCGATCAGCTCAAAGGATACCAGTATAGTGAGTGATAATGAAGACGAGACTGAGGCTCCGGAGCAAGAAAAAGTTCAAACGGCTGAGGAAACCGAGTCATCAGATAACGCGGATACACAGAGCAGTGAGCAGGAAAAGAGAAACACAAAAGCAGATTATGCTGCCAAATTGTCAGCGACAGAACAGAAAGAAAAGCACAATGACTATCAAAGTGATTATCAGATGATTGAGGATTACGGTTACAATTATCAAATGTGGGACGGATTGCTGAACGAGATATACGGCGTGCTGCAAAAACAGCTTCCTGCTTCAGACATGGCGGCATTAAAAGTGAAACAGCGCCAATGGATAAAGGATAGGGATGCTGCGGCCCAGAAACGATATGATGAGGAGGGCGGCGGTTCATTATCCCGAGTCGTCCAAACGGAAGAGCTTGCCAAACAGACGAAAGAGCGCTGTTACGAGCTCGTGAATACGTATATGAAATAAGATTGATATGGACCCTTGCATAAAGGGTTCTTTTTTACGAAGAAAAACAAATTGACAGGATGAAAAAACAATTTCTTCCTTCTTTGTTGTTTTCAAAATTTGGGATTGATAGAATATGACATATCTCATAGAGAAGGAGGGAAGCCGTTGAGTCAAGCCATACCGTCTTCGCGTGTAGGTGTTAAGATTAATGAATGGTATAAAATGATTCGCCAGTTCAGTGTTCCGGATGCTGAGATTCTGAAAGCGGAGGTGGAGCAGGACATTCAGCAGATGGAAGAAGACCAGGATTTACTGATCTATTATTCTCTGATGTGTTTTCGTCACCAGCTGATGCTGGATTATTTGGAGCCGGGAAAAACATACGGGAATCGCCCTACAGTGACAGAGCTTCTTGAAACGATTGAGACCCCTCAGAAAAAACTCACAGGCCTTTTGAAATACTACTCTTTGTTTTTCCGCGGCATGTATGAATTTGATCAAAAAGAATATGTGGAAGCGATCGGGTATTATCGCGAGGCGGAGAAAGAACTGCCGTTTGTGTCAGATGAAATTGAGAAAGCGGAATTCCATTTTAAAGTGGCCGAAGCGTATTATCACATGAAGCAAACCCATGTGTCGATGCATCATATTCTTCAAGCCTTAGACATTTATCAAAAAAATCCCCTATACAGCATTAGAACGATACAAAGCTTGTTTGTGATCGCCGGCAACTATGATGATTTCAAACATTATGATAAAGCGCTCCCGCATTTAGAGACGGCGCTGGAATTGGCAATGGACATTCAAAATGACAGGTTTATCGCCATTTCTCTATTGAACATCGCGAACAGCTATGACAGATCAGGAGACGATCAGATGGCTGTAGAACATTTCCAAAAAGCGGCGAAAGTAAGCAGAGAGAAAGTGCCTGATCTGCTTCCGAAAGTCTTGTTTGGATTAAGCTGGACATTATGTAAAGCGGGCCAAACACAGAAGGCGTTTCAGTTCATAGAGGAAGGATTAGACCATATCACAGCACGTTCTCACAAATTTTATAAAGAATTGTTTCTGTTCTTGCAGGCCGTGTACAAGGAGACTGTTGATGAACGAAAAATTCATGATCTTTTAAGCTATTTCGAAAAAAAGAACCTGCACGCTTACATTGAAGCATGTGCCCGGAGTGCTGCCGCTGTTTTTGAAAGCAGCTGTCACTTTGAACAAGCAGCTGCGTTTTATCGGAAAGTGCTGAAAGCCCAAGAAGATATTCTAAAAGGAGAGTGTTTATATGCCTATTAAGAAAAAAGTGATGATGTGTCTGGCTGTTACTCTAGTTTTCGGAAGCATGTCGTTTCCAACCCTGACAAACTCCGGTGGATTTAAGGAATCGACAGATCGAAATACGACGTATATCGATCATTCCCCTTACAAACTTAGTGATCAGAAGAAAGCCCTTAGCTAGGGCTTTTTCTTGCTTTACGGAAGACGTTCCATTTTCCACATCGCGGCATTCCTTCTATTTCTAACGCAAGACACTCGAAACAACCAAACCATTTGAGGTATAATGGATAAAGTGAATAACAGTATTTAGATTGATATATATGAAAGAGAGTGGAACATCATGGGCCGTAAGTGGAACAATATTAAAGAGAAGAAGGCGTCTAAGGACGCAAATACGAGTCGGATTTATGCGAAGTTTGGCCGTGAGATTTATGTGGCGGCGAAACAGGGCGAGCCTGATCCGGAATCCAACCAGGCGCTGAAGGTTGTGCTTGAGCGTGCGAAGACTTACAGCGTGCCGAAAAACATCATTGAACGTGCGATCGAGAAGGCGAAGGGCGGAGCGGAAGAGAATTACGATGAGCTTCGTTATGAGGGCTTCGGGCCGAACGGATCAATGATTATCGTTGATGCGCTGACGAATAATGTAAACCGTACGGCGCCGGAAGTGCGTGCGGCGTTCGGGAAAAACGGCGGAAACATGGGTGTGAGCGGATCTGTTGCTTACATGTTTGACGCGACGGCTGTAATCGGTGTGGAAGGCAAAACGGCTGACGAAGCGCTTGAAATCCTGATGGAAGCGGATGTTGATGTACGTGACATTTTAGAAGAGGATGACAGCGCGATCGTGTATGCCGAGCCTGATCAATTCCATGCGGTGCAAGAGGCGTTTAAAAACGCGGGTGTCGAGGAATTTACAGTAGCGGAGCTGACAATGCTTGCGCAAAGTGAAGTAACGCTTCCGGATGATGCAAAGGAACAGTTTGAAAAATTGATTGATGCATTAGAAGATTTGGAAGATGTTCAGCAGGTATATCATAACGTTGATTTAGGTGAGTAAGGAGTGAGCAGGCTGTTATGGCCTGCTTTTTTTGTCCCGGAAATTGTTTTAGCTGTATGTAGGCGGCCGCCTATACGATCTATAAGATATTCTCATACTCTGGACTGTAACCTATGTGAAGGAGAGAGTAAATATGACTGATACAAGACATATGTATGGCGGACCTGGTTTTGGTCATTATCAGGGCTTTGGTATTGGCCACCCGGGCTATGGCATGCAAAGCACAGGCTATCCGGGCTATGGCATGTATGGAGGCCACCCGGGCTATGGCATGCAAGGCTACCCAGATCACGGCATACATGGAGGAGTCGGCGGCTATCCGGGATATGGTGGGTACGGCGGTTACCCAAGCGGCGGCTATGGAGGCTCTCCGGGAACTGGAAGCTATCCGAGCATGCACCATGAAAATGATGGCCATCACCACTATTATCACCATCATCATGATGGAAAAGATAATCTTCATCACCATCATCACCATGTTGGAAAGGATAATCATCACCACCATCATGATGGTCATTATGGCCACCATCATCACCATATGGGCCACTGGGGAAAAGACGGTTATAAATAAAGAAGATGATGATAAAAAGAGGACACTCTTGCAGATCAAGAGTGTTTTTTTAGCTTTTTTCTTGACTGTTCAGTCTGGAAAATGGTAACATTTGTTTCAGGAGGTGATCATTTTTTGGGGAGGAATAAAGAATTTGATACGGCGCTTGTTCTTCACAGGGCGATAGAGGTTTTTGGAGAGTATGGCTACGAAGGAACGTCTCTTCAGGATCTGCTCTCTCATTTAGGCATTGCGCGCCAAAGTTTGTATGATACGTATGGAACGAAGCGTGATTTGTTTTTGTCCGCTGTGAAATCGTATCTTGAAGGGAAAAACGCTGCCGTTATGGAAAGGCTTGAAGCGCCAGGATCTGTAAAGGAAGCCATTCGTGATATTTTTCAGGAGGGTGTCAATGCCCTGAGGGATCCGGAACGGGCGAAGGCGTGCTACATTATTAACAGCGCGATTGAACAGATCCCGCATGACCCTGAGCTTGCCCGGTATTTTGAAAGACAATCCAAGCAGCTTGAGGACGCTTTTTATCACGGGCTTTTAAGAGCGAAGGATCAAGGAGAATTGAATGGCGAAGATACTGATATATCTGCGCTTGCTCGGTACCTGAATCAAAGCAGGCTGTCACTGACATTTGTTGCGAAAGTGACGGCTGATATGGATCGGCTTCAGGACCATGTTGACGTGAGTTTATCAGTGCTTGATTAACATGTGGTAAAGAATTCTTTGCCCATGTATGTACTTTTTGGACTGAATAGTCTAGAAATAAAAATGAGGTGATGATGAATGTTGATGAATGAGTTTGAAAAAGCATGTGAAACATTGAGAAAGTTTATGGCTTATTTGCTTGAGAAGGACATGAAGAGCTGGGTGGAGCTTTGGGATGAGAATGCTGTATTTGAGTTTCCTTATGCGCCGGAGGGATCACCAAAAAGAATAGAAGGAAAAGCGGCCATTTACGATTATATTAAGGATTATCCTAAGCAGATCCATCTTTCTTCATTTACCGCTCCGACAGTGTACCGTTCAGCAGATACGAATACGATGATTGCGGAGTTTCAATGTGACGGCCATGTGGTTGAGACTGGGCTGCCTTATCGCCAAAGCTATATCAGTGTCATCGAAACGAGAGATGGCCGCATTGTGCGTTATAAGGATTATTGGAATCCGCTTGTTGTAAAAGAGGCCTTTGGAGGATCATTTTTGCAAACAGAGGAGAGTGGAAAACGATGAAACAGAATCCGATTTTAATCACAGGCGGGACTGGCACAACCGGCAGCCGAATCGCCAGCCGTTTAATAGAGCTGGGGCACAGGGTGCGTATTGCGAGCCGGAAAAAGGGCGCGCTTGCTGATGCTGAGTATGTGTATTTTAATTGGAAGGACGCCTCCAGTTTTACGCCTGCTCTGGAACAGGTAAAACAGATCTATCTTGTTGCTCCGGTCGGTGTATTTGATCCGGCTCCCTATGTGCTCCCCTTTTTAAAGGAGGCAAAGCGTCTCGGTGCAAAGCGTGTAGTGATGCTAAGTGCGTCTGTTGTCCCTGAGAATGGCCCCGTGTTTGGCGCGATTCATCAGGCAGTGCGCGAATTTCCCGAATGGACGGTGCTGCGGCCTTCATACTTTATGCAAAATTTCATCAATGTCCAGCATCGAATGTCGATTCAAACTGAGGGGCGCATCATCACGGCTTCGGGTGAGGGAAAGCTAGGATTCATTGATGCTGATGACATTGCAGAAACAGCCGTGCGTGCTTTGACTGATGCCGTCCCTCATCAGACACATCATATCCTGACAGGACCTGAGGCGCTCAGCTATGCCGAAGCGGCAGAGATTATCGGTGCTGCGGCGGGACGCCGGGTGGAGCATGTCAGCATTTCTCGTTCCGAGCTGCAGAATCGGATGGAGGCAGCTGGTTTGCCGGCTGATTATGCGGGATTTATGGCGGGGCTTGATGAGGCAATCAGCCATGGTGCGGAACATCGGGTAACGGATACAGTGAAGCGTGTGACGGGAAAAGAACCTCGTTCACTGTCAGAGTTTGCGGCTGCTCATGCTGTGTATTGGAAACACTGATCTCATTTTGGACTAAGTAGTCTAGAAAGACCTTCGGCGCTTCCGAAGGTCTTCTTATTGAAAAAGCTAAGTCGTGTTTCAGTCATAATCATGCCTCCTGCCTCATACCTATTAAGGTCATTGTTTTTGAGAAAGGAGGAGTCGGAATGAAGGATATGCAGCCGTTTACGCCTGTCAAATCATATACGCCCTTTCACAGCCGTTTTGATCCCTGTCCGCCCATAGGGAAGAAATATTACAGAACGCCCCCTAACCTTTATATGACCTTTCAGCCTGAGCATATGGAGCAGTTTTCGCCGATGGAGGCTTTGAGGAAAGGCACCCTTTGGAAGGATCTCTATGATTTTTATGAAAACCCTTATCGAGGGGGAGACGCACATGGCAAAAAAGGTTGACGCCGAATATTATCGTCAGCTTGAGCAAATACAGGCTGCTGATTTTGTGCTTGTTGAGCTGAGTCTTTATTTAAATACACATCCTCATGATGAAGATGCGCTGAAGCAATTCAATCAATATTCCGGCTATTCAAGGCACTTAAAAAGACAGTTCGAATCCTCTTACGGACCGCTTCTGCAGTTCGGCAACAGCCCCGCGGGCAAGGATTGGGATTGGGGAAAAGGGCCATGGCCGTGGCAAGTATAAGGAGGAATGCCTGAATGTGGGTGTATGAAAAGAAGCTGCAATACCCTGTCAAGGTCAGTACGTGCAACCCGACGCTGGCGAAGTATTTGATTGAGCAGTATGGCGGAGCGGACGGCGAGCTGGCCGCGGCTCTCCGGTATTTGAACCAGCGTTATACGATTCCTGATAAGGTCATCGGCCTTTTAACAGATATCGGCACGGAGGAGTTTGCCCATTTGGAAATGATTGCGACCATGGTCTATAAGTTAACGAAAGACGCCACACCGGAGCAACTGCGTGAAGCTGGGCTTGGCGATCATTACGTCAATCACGACAGCGCGCTTTTTTATCATAATGCGGCGGGCGTGCCGTTTACCGCGAGCTATATCCAAGCGAAGGGCGATCCGATTGCCGATTTATACGAAGATATTGCCGCAGAAGAAAAGGCGCGGGCGACGTATCAATGGCTGATTGATATTTCGGATGATCCTGATTTAAACGATTCCCTGCGTTTTTTGCGTGAGCGTGAAATCGTACACTCTATGCGCTTCAGAGAAGCGGTTGAAATTTTAAAAGAAGAACGGGATAAAAAGAAGATTTTCTAATAGGCAGATTGGCCTCTCTTTCATACACCCTTTTACATACAGAGAAAATGGTCTGTTTTTGCAGTTTGGTCTGCATTATAATCAAGGTGTGTGTGCAAGCTTACTTTTTGATTGGGAGGCCTTTATGTCAGCTTTTAAGATTGAGAACGAAACGATTGCAGATGGATTTTACGCGTGTCCGGCCGTCTATGAGGATGCAGAATCGATTACCGGGTTGCTCGTCCGAACAGCTGAATGGCTCCGGGATCGGGGTTCTAACCAATGGAGCGGACTTCTGAAAGGGCAAGATATACATGATATCACGGGGTCAATTGAAAAGGGACATGTGTTTGTGTTTAAAAAAGATGAAGAGCTTGCGGCTGTCGTGATGCTGCTGCCTGAACCGAGCGAGTGGGACCGGACGCTTTGGGGAGACGATGGGCATGAGGAGTCCATTTATTTACACCGCCTCGCAGTAAGCCGCCGGTTTGCGGGACAAGGGCTAGGAGCCTGCGTCCTTCAGTGGGCGGAGACGGGCATACACTTTCCGGAAAAAACGCGGATCCGGCTTGACTGTGTCGCTGATAGCGACGCCCTGCATTCCTTTTATCGGCGTATGGGATATGAATTCATGGGTGCTGATGCGTCCGGATATCATTTGTTTGAGAAAGAGATTACGGCAGAATAAGCGTCCTTTGCAGGGGGCTTTTTTGTCTTTTTCTAAAAGGGAGGCAGGCGATGTGTGGCCAATATTATCTGTGACAGGGATTGTGACGGCTTGTCTGTTTGCTGGCGTATCCGTTTTGATGCGGATGAGATTTCCTGACAAAAGTCGGCCGGAATGGATGTTGGCCGGGCTGATCGTCCTTGGTGTGTTTGCGATCTGGTACAGCCTCGTGTATGTACGCGGCTGGGAAGGGGCTACGCTCGGAATGCTTGGATTCAATGTCATTTTCGGAGCCATTGCCGGATATTTGATCGATAAGGCCATCCGGCGTTACAGGAAAAGATAAGGCTGCTGCCGTCTCTCATCATGTCGAAATTTTCACAGACCGGCAGGAATTTTCTTTCGAAAGGAGAAATACATATTACTTTAAAATGAAAGCGTTTTCCAAAGCGGGAAGGTGATGTTGATGATACACAGTGTGACAAATGGGCTGAATCGTTTTTGTACGTGGGTGATGAGACTGGCCTATTTGAATGTGCTTTGGATTTTGTTTTCTCTTGCAGGCCTGGTTGTGTTTGGGCTGATGCCCGCTACTGCCGCGATGTTTACAGTGGCGAGAGAATGGGCGAAGGGGAATACAGATGCCCCGGTGTTTTCTGTCTTTTTTCGGACGTTTAAAAAGGAATGGCGGGCATCACAGATCCTCGGGCTTATCGTTGTGACGGCTGCCCTGTTTCTGTTTGCGGATATGCGGATAGCGGCTCAGATGGACCAGCCTGTGCTCGTCAATGTATTCGTGAGCATTAGTTTGATTTTCGCGTTTGTTGTGCTGTATGTGTTCCCGGTATTTTCTCATTTTGACGTAAAAATCAGAGAGGTGCTGAGCATCAGCTTTTTCATTGCCTTCAGCCGTCCGGCGGTGACGCTTTTAATGGCGGCGGGCGCTGTCGGTGTGCTTTGTCTCGTTCTGTTTCATGTCACGTTTCTATTGTTTTTCAGCGGGAGTTTACTCAGCCTGATCTTAACGAAGCTGTCCTTTAAAGCATTTCGGTCAATGGATCAGCGGCAGGAGAAAGAACAGGCGGCATGAAGAAAAGAGTTGCTGGCTGGTACAGGCGGATGAAGATTAAGGATAAGCTGTTTGTGTTTCTATCGTTGATTATGGCCGTATCCTTTCTGTTTGTATACAGCGGGGTCCAGTATGCCTTTCATGTGTATGATGAGCAGATTTACCGCAAGTCCTCGGAGGTGCTTCGGATGTCTTCTGAAAGGATCGAAGACGAGCTGAAGAAGATAGAGGATGTGTCATATGAAATCATTACAGACGAACAGATTCAGCGCATCCTGAGCATGCAAAATCGGGATGATACGTATGATCAATATCAAATGAAGCAGGAGCTGTGGGATCAGCTTGCGGGATATGCCAGCGATGAAAAGTACATCGATTCCATTCATGTGATTGATGCCCGCGGCTCAGAGTATTCAGCCGGAAGCAGTTCTTCAGATCTTTTGAAGCAGGAGCAGGAAGAGGTATTTAAGCGAGCGAAAGCGAAAAATGGAAGAAATCTTTGGATGACGCTCGGCGGGTCAGATCCTGTCCTGATTTCAGCACGGCAGATCAGGTCCTATCACCAGCTGAGTCTGAACGGCTTGGGCATGGTGCTGATCCAAGTCAATGTAAAACAGATGATTCGTGATGTGCCGAAGGATTGGGGCGATTCAGTCGGAGACATTATGATTGCTGACCAAGGCGGTAATTTGGTGTATACGGCACATGCATCAGCGCATGTTCCTGAGGCAGCAAAAGAGACGCTGAAGCACCCCGGTTATGACTTGATAAAAAAGAATGACAAACGTTACTTTATTTCTTACCTTCAATCATCCTACCAAAATTGGAGCTACTATAACGTTATCCCCTTTGATCAGATGTTCGCGAAAATTTCCTTTATGAAAACAGTGATTGGCACATGCTTTCTCCTCTTTTTCTGTGTGGTTTTGCTTTTCGGAAGGAAAATCGCCAACAGCATCACGGAGCCGATTGAACAGCTTGTGACCGCGATGAAATCGGTGCAGCACAGCGGCATTGAAGCAGGTGTGTCGCTTTCTCTGCCGGAACATACACAGGATGAGGCCGGCATGCTGAACCGCCATTTTACTGTCATGATGAAACGGATTAATGAGCTGATGGAAGAAAATGTGGAAAAACAGCTCATTATTAAAGAAACCGAATTGAAAGCACTGCAAGCCCAGATCAATCCGCATTTTTTATATAACACGCTCGAGTCCATCAATTGGCTGGCTAAGGCGAATCAGCAAAAGCAAATCTCAAAAATGGTGGAATCGCTCGGTTTTCTTCTGCGAAACAGCATACATATGAAAAAGGATATCGTGACCATTCAGGATGAGGCGGACATTGTACGTCACTATATGACCATTCAGCGATTTCGATTTGAAGAGCGCCTGAATTTCACGTTGGATATTGACGATGAGGTGAAGCATTGCCTCATTCCGAAACTGACGCTCCAGCCGCTTGCGGAAAATGCGATTCAATACGCGCTTGAACCCTTTACAAGGCCATGCGCCATCCGGATTCAGGCCAAAAAGGCGAAGGGCTGTGTCTGTATTACGGTCGAAGATAACGGCCCTGGCATGGATGGACGGATTCTTGAATCAACGGGCGGAAGAGGAATCGGACTTTGGAATATTCGCGAGCGCATCAGCCTGACATTCGGAGAGCCATACGGATTGCGGATTCATAGTGAGCATGAAAAGGGGACGAGGATTGTGATCACAATACCGTGCCGAAATGAGGTGGTGTGATGTATAAAATACTGCTGGCTGATGATGAGAGGATTATCCTTGATGGAATGGCGGGAATCATTGAGTGGGAGTCGCTTGGCGCCTCATTGATCGGTAAAGCGCAGAACGGACATGAAGCATATGAAAAGATTGTACATAAGCAGCCGCATATCGTCATCACAGATGTCAAAATGCCCGGCATGGACGGGCTTGAGCTGATCAAAAAGGTGTCAGCCGTCAGCCCGTCGGTGCAATTTATCGTCCTGTCCGGGTTTGGAGAGTTTGAGTACGCAAAGGAAGCCATGAAATATGGGGTGAAGCATTATTTGCTGAAACCCTGCAATGAACAGCAGATTATCAGCTCGCTGGAGGAAATCATTGCTGAGCTGAAGCGGCAAGATGTGCACAAAAAGAAAACAGCCCATCTAAAACACGAGCTCGACCATATTCGTTCCTTTGCAGCCGATCAATACTTGGAAGGCTTGATCGCCGGTGTGGTCCAGCTTTCTCCGCCGCCTTCACTTGCCGGAAAAAAGATCCGCCTCTTGATCTTAAAAGGGGAACAATCTATTGATGCTGTAGCCAGAGAGGCACTCGGATCGGCACTGACAGCAGTTTGCAGCAGCGGAGAATGGACCGTACTCGCCGTAGAGGAGAACGCCGCTGAAAAGGTGGAGGAGGTTTTTGCGGACCGCAAGCTGGTCATCAGTCAGGCGGGAGAACTCCGGCACGCGGGGCAGCTGTTTCGGGACACAGCTGAAGCGTCTGGTGACCTGCATGGGAGCGCAGTGATTTCGAAAATGATCAGGCTTATTGCCGACGAGCTCGGAAATCCGAATCTGTCCTTAAAATGGGCGGCGAAGGATATGTTGTTTATGAATCCTGATTATCTCGGGAAGTTATTTAAGCAGGAAACAGGCGAGAAATTTTCCCAATATGTTACACGAGTGCGTCTTGAACATGCGATGAAACAGATGAAAATGAGGCGGGACGCGAGTGTATCAGAAATTGCTGAAGAAATCGGGTTTGGCGATAATCCGAAGTATTTCAGTCTTGTTTTTAAAAAATATACCGGTCTGACACCGTCAGAATTCAGAAGAAAACAGGGAGGCGCTTCCGCAGGATAGCCATCTCTGTTTTTTTGACTTTCGCCACTGTTTTTTGAGTGTTTCGCCCTATCCGAACGCTTTAAAATAAAATGTAAGCACTTACATTAAAGGGGGGATTGGTTTGAAGAAGATTTATTACGTGCTGTTATCCCTTGTCTGCGTCTTTTTTTTCAGCGGATGTTCAGCGGGTGAAGAGGCCTCGGGAAAAAAAGAAGACGTTACACTCAGAATCGCGTGGTGGGGTGGGCAGCCAAGGCATGATTATACAACAAAGGTAATTGAACTTTACGAGAAAAAGAATCCGCACGTCCATATTGAAGCGGAATTTGCGAACTGGGATGACTACTGGAAAAAGCTCGCGCCCATGTCTGCCGCCGGCCAGCTTCCGGATGTCATTCAAATGGATACCGCTTACTTAGCCCAATACGGAAAGAAGAACCAGCTGGAGCATTTAACGCCGTATACAAAGGATGGAACGATTGACGTCAGTTCAATCGACGAGAATATGCTGTCGGGCGGAAAAATCGACAATAAGCTTTATGGATTTACGCTAGGTGTCAACGTGCTGTCTGTGATTGCCAATGAAGATTTGCTGAAAAAAGCCGGTGTGTCTATCAATCAGGAAAACTGGACGTGGGAGGATTACGAGAAGCTGGCGTATGATCTTCAGGAAAAAGCCGGTGTCTACGGTTCCAACGGAATGCATCCGCCTGATATTTTCTTCCCTTATTATTTGCGCACAAAGGGTGAGCGCTTTTATAAAGAAGACGGCACTGGCCTCGCGTATCAAGATGATCAGCTGTTTGTCGATTACTTTGAACGGCAGCTGAGGCTGGTGAAAGCGAAAACGTCCCCAACACCTGATGAAAGCGCACAGATTAAAGGGATGGAAGACGATTTTATCGTCAAAGGCAAGTCAGCGATTACATGGAACTACTCCAATCAATATTTGGGCTTTGCCCGGCTGACAGACTCGCCGCTGTCTCTCTATCTGCCGCCGGAGCAAATGAAGGAAAAGGCGCTGACATTGAAGCCGAGTATGCTGTTTTCCATTCCGAAAAGCTCTGAGCATAAAAAAGAGGCAGCGAAATTTATTAATTTCTTCGTGAATAATGAGGAAGCGAACCAGCTGATTAAAGGCGAGCGAGGCGTTCCAGTCTCCGACAAGGTGGCGGATGCGATTAAACCGAAGCTGAATGAGGAAGAAACCAACATCGTGGAGTATGTAGAAACCGCGTCAAAAAACATCAGCAAAGCCGATCCGCCAGAGCCTGTGGGAAGCGCGGAGGTCATCAAGCTGCTGAAGGATACGTCAGATCAGATTCTGTATCAGAAGGTATCGCCGGAAAAAGCCGCCAAAACGTTCCGGAAAAAGGCCAATGAGATATTAGAGAGGAATAATTGACGGGAAATGGGGCTGACGCAATGAAAAAAAGCCGGAGTATAAGAAAAGACAATCTGGCGGGATATGCTTTTATTTCTCCGTTTATCATCGGGTTCCTATGCTTTACGGTGATTCCGATGGGGGCGTCCCTGTTTCTGTCCTTCACGAGCTATGACTTGTTTACGGCGCCGAAATGGATCGGGCTCGACAACTTTAAGGAAATGTTTACGGGTGACGAAAAGTATTGGCAGTCTCTGAAGGTGACGTTTACGTATGTGCTTGCCGGGGTTCCGCTCCGCCTCGGCTTCGCGCTTTTTATCGCTGTCATTTTAAACAATGCAGCAAAAGGAACGGCCATTTACAGAACGCTCTTTTATCTGCCTTCGATCATCGGCGGGAGCGTCGCCGTGGCGATTATGTGGCGCAATATTTTTGGCAATGACGGGGTCATCAATGCGCTGCTGTTTTTTGTCGGGATTGATCAAAAAATTCTTTGGTACCAGAATCCGACAAGTGCGCTGTGGACATTGATTCTGCTGTCCGTCTGGCAGTTCGGGTCGTCAATGCTGATTTTTCTGGCCGGGCTGAAAAACATTCCGTCTTCGTATTTGGAAGCGGCAAGTGTGGATGGGGCAAATCGGGTGCAGCGTTTCTTCAAGATCACGCTTCCGATTCTTACACCGATTATTTTCTTTAACCTAGTGATGCAGACGATTTCTGCTTTTATGACATTTACACCTGCCTATATCATTTCGAAGGGCGAGGGCGGGCCGCTTGACGGGACACTTCTCTATTCGCTCTATTTGTTCCAGCGTGCGTTTAACTATTTTCAAATGGGCTACGCATCGGCGATGGCGTGGGTCATGCTTGTCATTGTCGGGCTGATTACGCTCATATTGTTTAAAACATCGTCATATTGGGTTCATTACGAGTCAAAGGAGGAATGACGGATGGAGCCGGTCAACGAGCCTGTCAGAAAAGCCCCGGTTTTAGAAAGAAAAAAAGCCGGGCGCGTCAGTCCCAAACGCATACTGTTCCATGTTTTTACGGCAACGCTGGCGGTGTTTCTGCTGTACCCGGTCATTTGGCTGTTTGTCAGCTCGTTTAAAGAAAGCGCCAGTATTTTTACAACCTCACATTCTCTCATTCCCGACCCTTTTATTCTCAGTAACTATGCTGAAGGGTGGAAGGGTATCGCGGGACAGCCGTTTCTGACGTTTATTAAAAACTCGGCGATCATTGTCGGACTGTCAACAATCGGTGCCGTCCTGTCATCGGCTGTCATTGCGTACGGATTTGCGCGTATTCCGTTTAAGGGAAAAAAATTTTGGTTTGCGTGCATGATGGGGACGTTAATGCTGCCTCATGAAGTGTTGATGATTCCGCAGTATATTATATTTGCGAAATTAGACTGGCTGAATTCCTTTAAACCAATTGTCGTTCCGCAATTTTTCGGGCATGCGTTTTTTATCTTTCTGATGATCCAGTTTATCCGGACGATTCCCGAGGAGCTGGATGAAGCCGCGCGAATCGACGGATGCGGGCGCTTTGCCTGCTTTTGGCGAATCATTCTCCCGCTGATTGCCCCCGCGCTTGCGACGTCTGCGATTTTCTCCTTCTATTGGAAGTGGGAGGAGCTGATTCAGCCGCTTTTGTATTTGAATAAGCCGGAGCTTTACCCTGTTTCACTTGCGCTGAAGCTTTTTCTCGATACAGAGTCGGCTTCGAACTGGGGCGCGATGTTTGCCATGTCGGCCGTCTCGTTATTGCCTGTGATTCTTGTTTTCTTTTTGTTTCAGAAATATATCGTTCAGGGCATCAGTACGACCGGATTAAAATAAAAAGGAGTGTTGCAGATGGCACAGCTTATCTTTGATGAAGAAAAGGTGACGTCCGTCATTGACCGGATCGTGAAACGGACATTTCAGATGGATTTTGCGTGGGATTGGCCGGGCGGCGTCGCGTTTTACGGTGTGGCGGAGGCCTATGAAGCGACGGAAAACGAGGAATATATCAATCTGTTAAAAACGTGGGTGGATGAACAGCTGGAGGATGGGCTGCCGCCGCTTTCGATCAACGGAGTTTCCATTGGGCATACGCTTTTGTTCCTCCACAAGGTGACGGGTGATGAGGTGTATTTGGAAACAGCGGCCGAGATGGCGGAATATGTGCTGCATAAGGCGCCGCGCTTTGGCGAGGGTATCCTTCAGCATACGGTGAATGCAGCAGAATACGTGTTTCCTGAGCAGGCATGGGCGGATACGCTGATGATGGCTGGGCTGTTTATGCTGAGAATCGGGCGGATCATGGAGCGTGAGGATTATTTTGAAGACGGCCTGCGCCAGTTTCACGGACATGAGGACGTGCTTCAGGACCCTGTCACGAATTTGTACTACCACGCCTGGGACAACAAAGCGCAAAATCATCTGTCGGGGATTTATTGGGGCAGAGCGAACGGCTGGGCGGCACTCACGATGGCAAAGGCGCTCCCCCTTATTGAGGTGACACATCCTTCCTTTATGATCATCGACGGATCGCTCAGAGACCAACTGAGCGCGCTTGTCCGGCTTCAGGATGAATCAGGGCTGTGGCATACGATTTTGGATGATCCGGATTCTTATCTGGAGGTTTCGGCATCAGCGGGTATTGCTTCTGCTCTGATGTCGAGCGGAAAGCTGTATACAAAATATGTGCAGAAATCGCTTGCCGCCATTTTGGATGCGGTGGAAGAGGACGGACGGGTCAGCAAGGTATCGGCCGGGACAGCCGTCATGAAAAATGCCGAAGGATACAAACAGGTGCCTTACAAACGAATACAAGGATGGGGGCAGGGACTTGCGCTGACGTTTCTTGCTGATGTTTTGAAAACGAAAAAACGCGTGTATCAGTAAAGACAGCGGCGGGGGGAAAGGGATGAAAAAACAGCCTCAACAGAAGGAACGGGTTTCTCGCTGGAAGGGAACGTATTTCAAAAGAAACTTTGTCTTCATTTTGCTGATTGCCTGTATTCCCGGATTGCTGACTGGCGGCGCAATCTACTTTCTTTCGATCGACAAGGTGGAGAAAGAGCTGCAGAGATCGCATGAAACACAGGTGGCGCGTGAGGTCAGCCGAATGGATGAGAAGCTGGGAGTGCTTGAACTGGCTCTCACCCAGATGGCCTACGATTCTTCACTGATGAATGGATTGGCCGAGAGGGATTTGGAGAAAGATTATACGTTCTCCTATCAATTAACGAAAAAGCTGTTTCTTTTGCGGGATCAGCAGCCGCTGATCGAGCAGGCTTCCATCTTTCTGAACAGCCCCCGGCCACTTGTGCTGAGCCCTGAATACAGCGCTTTGACAGAACAAGAGGGCCTTCGCAAGTATCGCTCGCTGCTTGCCTCAGACCACAGCATTTATTGGAAACGGTCGGGAAATCAAGCGATGCTGATCCAGCTCATTCCGGGCGCGGCGGAGAAACCGTTCGGCGCGATCATGCTGGCGGTTGATTCGAAAGAAATGGAATCAATCCTGCAAAGCTTGTCCCCCTATCCTGATGGCAGTGCGCTGCTTTTAGATCAAAATCAAGAGGTGCTGTTTCATGAAGGGGAAAAAGATTTTGAAAAGACTTTACTTCAAGAGATAAAAAAACAGCCTGCTGAGAACGGCCATTTTCAGATGGATTGGGAAGGCAAGGTGTATTCTGTCTCCTTTGGAGAAATGAACCGGATGCATCAGCAATGGACCTTTGTGTCAGCGGCGCCTCTTTCAGCTATTACAGCGCCGATGGTGTTTTTATCAAAAGTGATCATCGTGATGCTGGTCATTTGCATCGGTTTGGCGGTGTGCATGACATGGTATGCATCAAAAAAAATCTATCGTCCCATCCAGCATTTGCTTGGCTTGTTTACCGGAGGAGAGAAGAAAACATGGCAGGCGTCCGGGCAGGATGAATTCAAATGGATTGAAAAGAGATGGCAGGATCTATCCCTTGAAAGCCGGAAGCTCCAACAGCAGCTCCTGCGGCAGACGCCCCATATGAAAAAAAGTTTTTTGCAGCATCTCTTGCAGGGCGATTTTTACTATGACAACGAGGAAAGCCTCAGATTGCGGATGGAGGAGGCTGGCTGGAACATCGGCGGAAACGTGTTTCATGTGCTTGATCTACAGGTGACAGGGCTCCGTTGTGAAAAAAGCATCTTCCGTGAAGGTGATGAACAGCTTGCCGTGTTTACCCTGACCAATCTGGCTGAGGAATTGGCGGATAAACACGTTTTTCAGCTCTCCATACTTGATATCGGCCGGCTTTCTGTCACCGTTCTTGTGATGAAAACAAACAGCTCTGATCTGAAGGCGTATATAACGGAGCTGGCACGCCAATTTGGGGATGTAACCGGACTATGCCTGACCTCGACATTGAGCAGCAAAACGGAGCGTGTCACGGAAATCCCTTCTTTATTTCAGAATGTGAAATGCGGCAAATCCCGCAGGAAATTTGCTAACCGGGATCAGGTCATTGATTTGCAGGCCGACTTCCCTCGGGATGAGCAGTTCGCTCCTTATTACCCTTTTGAGCTGGAAAAACAAATTGTTCAGGCCATCCGTCTGGAAAGAAAACAGGAAGCCAAGGAACTGATAGATGGATGTATGAGGGAACTGGCGGAAAAGGCGGCCATAGACAGGCATGTGCATTCCGCCCTGATTCAGCTGTTTTCCCGCATTCAGGAGGATATTTTGCATTCCGGGCTCAATCCCAGCGAACTGTTTCAGAACCGGAATCCATTTCTTGATATTTCAGAATTGCGCGAACCTAACGAAGCGGCGGCCTGGCTGATGGATGTAGTGGTGACGCCTTACCTTTCCAAGCTTGAGGGCAGAAAAAACAGACAGCAAAAGCAGCTGGCAGAACGTGTGATTGCGATGATTCACGAACAGTATATGGCGGACATTTCATTGGAAAGCTGTGCCGATGCGCTTGGCATGAATTCCTATACGTTAAGCAAGGCATTTAAGCAAGTGACCGGCATTAATTTTATCGATTATGTGACCCAGATCAGAATCGAAAAGGCGAAAGAACTGCTGGTCAATACGAATAAAAAAATTCATGACGTGTCAGAAGAAGTCGGCTACCGCCACAATTACTTCAATCGGATTTTTAAAAAACAGGTCGGCATGCCGCCGGGTGTCTTCAGGCAAATGTATCAGGAAACGCCGTGAAAGGAGAGAACATGTGATGAAAAAACCGATTCAAGTATTTTTAGCGGGAGATTCCACTGTGAGTGACTGCCCGCCTCATGAAGCGCCGATGGCGGGGTGGGGGCAGGTATTCGGGAAATTGTTTTCTGAAGATGTGCTGGTCCGCAATCATGCCAAAGGAGGAGCGAGCACCAATTCTTTTGTGGAGGAAGGAAGGCTTCAAGCAATTGCCGAACGCATCACACAAGGCGATTATTTGTTGATTCAATTCGGCCACAATGACCAAAAACCGCGGGGGACGAAGCCGTACTCCACATTTCAGCAGTTTCTTACCTTGTTTGCAGATACGGCACGCGAAAAGGGCGCGCATCCTGTGTTCGTCACATCGGTGCAGCGCCGCCGCTTTGATGAAAACGGACGGATCGAGCATACGCTCGGTGAGTATCCCGATGCGATGAAAGCACTGGCGAAGGAGCTCGATGTACCTGTGATTGATCTGCTTGCGAAAACAAAGGTGCTGTATGAAGCATACGGGCCGGAGGAGTCGAAGCGATTGTTCGTTTGGTTTCAGCCAAATGAACATCCGAATTACCCGGACGGCATTGAGGACAATACGCATTTTTCGGAAGAAGGTGCAATGGAGGTTGCGAAGCTTGTGGCAGAAGGCATTGAAGAGCTCGGACTTCCGCTTAAGGACCACCTTGTGAGCCGGGAGGGGAAAGAACATGTATAAGGAAGGCGCGTGCCTGTACCGCAACCCGCTCCGGTCTAAAAGCGATGTGAAGGACTGGCGGATGGAGGGAGGCGGACAGATCTCATTTGACGATCACAGCTTGCACCTGTCACATGTCCAGGATGAAGCGCACTTTGTCTTTTGGTGTCCGGAAACCTTTCCAGACGGCATCATTGTGACATGGGACTTCTCTCCGATCGAGCAGCCTGGACTGTGTATGCTGTTTTTTGCCGCTGCGGGAATGGGAGGCGAGGATTTGTTTGACCCAAGTCTCAGGAAAAGAACAGGAACATACCCTGAGTATCATTCAGGAGATATCAATGCCCTCCACCTGTCGTATTTCCGCAGAAAATACGCGGAGGAAAGAGCGTTCCGCACCTGCAATTTAAGAAAAAGCCGCGGTTTCCACCTCGCCGCAATGGGGGCCGATCCGCTGCCTTCTCCAGACGACGCTGATTCTCCGTATCGTATGAAGCTGATCAAAGACAAAGGCTATGTGCACTTTTCAATCAATGGTCTGCCCATTCTTGAGTGGATGGACGACGGCAGCACATATGGGCCTGTGTTAACAAAAGGAAAAATCGGGTTCCGGCAGATGGCCCCCATGAAAGCCGTTTACAGGGATTTTGCCGTGCATCAAGCGGTGAGAAGATGAAGACGACTGTAACGGATGCGCTTTATGCAGGCTGCGAAGCGGTGGTGAAAATAGCATGGCTCAACGGGCTGTGGCTGTTGTTTACACTTTTGGGCGGCGTTCTTTTCGGATGGGCGCCGAGCACAGCTGCGATGTGTGCCGTTATAAGGAAATGGCTGATGGGGCAAAAGGATGTCCCGGTATTACCGTTATTTCTCGATACCTATAAAAAAGAGTTTCTCAAGGTTAATGCGATCGGATTGGCGTTTTCGGCTCTTTTGCTCATATTGTCCGCGAACTATCATTATTTTTCTGCCAGTACGGATTGGCTGTCCTTTGCCGTAACAAGCTGCACGCTGCTTGCAGGGCTTTTGTATATCATCGCGCTGATGTATGTGTTTCCCCTTTATGTGCATTACCAGCTCCCGCTTCGCAAATATATACCGCAGGCACTGCTGTTTGGCGCCATGAGGCCGCTGACGACCGGCTGTATGCTGATCGGGTGCGGATTTGTCCTTTATTTGCTGTATACGCTTCCTGGCCTGATCCCATTTTACGGCCCGTGTTTATTTGAGCTTGTGTTGATGTTTTTTGCTCTTAGGGGATTTCAAAAGACGGAGGCCCAGCATCATCAAGCCGGGTAACAAAAAAATGACAAATACGCAAAAAAGTGCATTGTCCGAAATAGGCAGATGCAAAAAAGTGAAATTGAAGACAGCTCACACAGCGCATAAAATCCAATTTAGGTAAGCGCTTACAGATAAATGAGAAGGAGCTGTCTGATGATTACACGAAGGAAACGCATGTTTACCGCTGTTACGTTGCTGGTCTTGTTGGTGATGGGAGCCTCTGTATGTCCTGTGAAAGCTGAAGGGGCAGCGCGGCAGATGGAAGCGCTGAACCGGGGGCTTGTAGCGGTCAAGACGGACGGGGGCATTTTTGTCAGCTGGCGGTTTCTTGGAACTGAAAACGCATCTGTTTTGTTCAATGTGTACAGAGACGGGCAAAAACTGAATGCTGCGCCTGTCAAAACCACGAACTATGTGGATAAAAACGGTTCGGCGGGCTCAACGTATACGGTTCGGGCTGTTGTAAACGGTACCGAACAGCCGGCTTCTGAAAAAGCCTCCGTATGGGCGCAGCCGTATCATTCCGTCCCGCTGGATAAACCGGCTGGCGGCACGACGCCAAAGGGTGAAGCTTACACGTACAGCGCTAATGACGCAAGTGTTGGCGATGTGGATGGTGACGGGCAATACGAGCTGATTCTGAAATGGGACCCGTCTAACTCAAAAGACAATTCACAGGATGGCTATACGGGTGACGTGCTGATTGACGCGTATAAACTGGATGGCACAAAGTTATGGCGGATCAATCTCGGCAAAAACATCAGAGCGGGCGCGCACTACACCCAGTTTATGGTGTATGACCTTGATGGTGACGGAAAAGCGGAAGTGGCAATGAAAACGGCAGACGGGACAAAAGACGGCACGGGAAAAGTAATTGGAAATGCCAATGCTGATTACAGAAATGAACAGGGGCGTGTGCTTTCAGGCCCTGAATATCTCACTGTGTTTCAAGGTTCAACCGGGAAAGAGCTTGTCACCGCAAATTTTGAACCGGCGCGCGGCAATGTGTCGGATTGGGGAGACAGCTACGGCAACCGTGTTGACCGTTTTCTCGCCGGCATTGCCTACCTTGATGGACAGCGGCCGAGCCTGATCATGACCAGAGGGTATTACGCTAAAACCATGCTAGTTGCCTATAACTTCAGGGATGGAAAGCTGTCAAAGCTTTGGACGCTGGACTCCTCAAAGTCAGGAAATGAAGCGTTTGCCGGACAGGGGAATCACAACCTGAGCATCGCGGACGTTGACGGGGATGGAAAAGATGAGATTATTTTCGGCTCAATGGCTGTTGATCATGACGGGAAAGGCATGTACTCGACCGGCTTAGGCCATGGGGATGCCCTCCATACAGGAGATCTTGATCCGGGCCGGCCGGGGCTTGAGGTGTTTCAAGTTCATGAGGACAAAAATGCAAAATACGGCTTATCTTTCCGGGATGCTGCAACTGGAAAAATCCTTTGGGGCGTTTATGCCGGCAAGGATGTAGGCCGGGGAATGGCTGCTGATATTGACCCGCGTTATCCGGGACAGGAAGTGTGGGCAAACGGTTCTCTCTACTCAGCGAAAGGGGTCAAAATCGGAATCGGGGTTCCGTCCTCGACCAACTTCGGCATCTGGTGGGACGGCGATCTGCTCCGGGAACAGCTGGACAGCAACCGAATTGATAAGTGGGATTATCAAAACGGCGTATCGAAAAATGTGCTGACTGCATCAGGCGCAGCGGCTAACAACGGCACAAAAGCAACACCAACGCTTCAGGCTGATCTGCTCGGTGACTGGCGCGAGGAAGTGGTGTGGAGAACGGAGGACAGCAGTGCACTGCGCATTTACACGACGACCATTCCGACTGAGCACAGGCTGTATACGCTGATACACGATCCGGTGTACCGGCTTGGCATCGCCTGGCAAAATGTCGCCTATAACCAGCCGCCGCACACAAGCTTCTTTTTAGGAGACGGCATGGCGGAACAGCTAAAACCAAATATGTATACGCCTTAACTGAAAGGGGGAAGGAACGGGCTGCGCGCAGCCCGTTCCCATTAAAATGAAACCAAAAAAGAGGCAAATGGAATACCTGACCAGAGGTTTGATTGCGGTAAAGACAGAACAGGGCGTGTTTGTCAGCTGGCGTTTTCTCGGCACGGATCATGAGACGACGGCTTTTCACCTTTATCGGGATGGAAAGCGGATCACCCGCGATCCAATCGCTGAAAGCACTAATTTTCTCGATCAAAATGGAACGGCTGACTCTGTTTATCAAGTGGCGGCTGTCAATAAAGGACGGGAAGAAAAGCTTTCCAAGGAAGCTCGTGTTTGGCAGGAAAATGTCCTGGAGGTTCCGCTTGCCAAACCGGAAGGCGGTGTGGCGCTGGACGGAAAGCCGTACACTTACAGCGCCAATGATGCCAGTGTCGGGGATATAGACGGGGATGGAGAATATGAAATGATCCTGAAGTGGGACCCATCCAATTCAAAAGACAACGCTCATGACGGTTATACCGGGGAGGTGCTCATAGATGCCTATAAACTGGACGGCACCTTTTTGTGGCGCATCAACCTCGGCAGAAACATCAGAGCGGGCGCTCATTACACGCAATTTATGGTGTATGACCTTGACGGTGACGGAAAAGCAGAAATCGCCATGAAAACAGCTGACGGCACAACAGACGGGAAAGGACATATCATCGGTGATGAGCATGCCGATTTTAGAAATGAACAGGGAAGGATTCTGTCCGGACCGGAATATTTGACGGTGTTTAAAGGAGAAACCGGTGAGGCGCTCACGACCGTGGAATATGAACCGCCCCGCGGCAAACTGGAGGATTGGGGAGACGGCTATGGAAATCGGATGGACCGTTTTCTCGCCGGGATCGCTTATTTGGATGGGGAGCGGCCGAGCCTCGTGATGGCGCGGGGCTATTATACGAGAGCCGTTCTCGTAGCATACGATTTCAGAAACGGAAGGCTCAAAAAACGCTGGCTATTTGACTCCAACCAGCAGGGCCATGAAGCGTACGCAGGACAGGGGAACCACAGCTTGAGCGTGGCAGACGTTGACGGAGACGGAAAAGATGAAATCATATACGGCGCAATGGCTGTCGATCATGACGGAACCGGCCTGTACTCAACGGGGCTCGGGCACGGAGACGCGATGCATGTAGGGGATCTGGACCCGTCACGAAAAGGGCTTGAAGTGTTTCAGGTGCATGAGGACGCCACGAAGCCGTACGGACTGTCACTGCGAGATGCCGGAACCGGTGAGATATTATGGGGCGTCCATGCTGGAACTGACGTTGGCCGGGGCATGGCAGCTCATATTGATCCAAGCTACAAAGGGTCGCTCGTCTGGGGAATTGATCCGCCGGGCAATGATGGCATGTCGTATGGGCTTTTCACGAGCAAAGGCGAAAAAATCAGCGACAAAGCGCCCGCTTCAGCCAATTTCGCCATCTGGTGGGACGGTGATTTGGTCAGAGAACTGCTTGATCATGACTGGGACGGAACGATTGGCAGGCCAAAGATTGAAAAATGGGATGCTGAAAACGGCTGTCTGAAGACGATATTTCAGCCGGCCGGCGTGCTGTCCAACAACGGCACGAAAGGAAACCCGGTTCTTCAGGCCAACCTGTTCGGAGACTGGCGGGAAGAAGTGATATGGAGAACGGAAGACAGCAGCGCGCTCCGTATCTATACAACGACACATCTCACCCGCCACCGCTTTTACACGCTGATGCATGATCCAGTTTACAGGCTCGGCATCGCCTGGCAGAATACCGCCTACAACCAGCCGCCGCACACGAGCTTTTACCTCGGAACGGGAATGAAAAAACCGCCGAAGCCCGCCCTGTACATAGCGGGAAGTAAAGCGGAGGCGCCGCTGTAGGAGGACTAAGGGATAAGACGCAAAGGCTGAACGCTACGACAAGATGATTAACGAACGGGCAGGACGAACCAATGCTCAAGAGCTGTACGCACCGGTCTTTTTCAAGGGAAGAGCTATCCGTGATGGAAGCTGTATAAAAAACGAGGGGGAATGAAAAAATGGCAAATCATATTTATCTTGCCGGCGATTCGACTGTTCAAACGTATGGAGACAGCACAAATCAAGGGGGCTGGGGGCAGTTTCTCGGCTCGCATCTGCCGGAGCATATTCAGGTGATCAACAGAGCGATCGGGGGAAGAAGCTCGAAAACATTTGTGGAAGAGGGCAGGCTTCAGGCGATCCTTGATGTGATTGAGCCGGATGATTGGCTGTTCGTGCAGATGGGCCATAATGATGCGTCGAAAAATAAGCCGGAGCGCTACACCGAGCCCTATACTACTTATAAACAATATTTAAAGCAGTATATCGCAGGCGCGCGGGAAAAAGGCGCCCATCCGCTTCTCATTACCCCCGTAGCCCGCTTTCATTACGAAAACGGCGTGTTTTTGAACGATTTTCCAGATTACTGCATTGCCATGAAGCAGACGGCTGAAGAGGAGAATGTCCAGCTCATTGATCTGATGGAGAAAAGCCTTGCTTTCTTTACTGAGAAGGGCGAGGAAAAAGTATACACCTATTTTATGATTTCAGAAGGGATTAACGATTACACGCATTTTACAAAAAAAGGCGCAAATGAAATGGCGAAACTTGTGGCAAAAGGCATAAAGGAGCTCGGCCTGCCATTGACAGAATCGATCATCAAAGAAGGGTGAAAAATGTGATGAGAAAACTGTATCATGGCGCTTGCTATTATCCGGAATTATGGGATGAAGAGACGATTCAGCAGGACATTGACATCATGCGTGAAGTTGGCGTAAATGTTGTGCGGATCGGCGAATTTGCCTGGTCTGTCATGGAACCTGAAGAAGGAAAAATTGACGTCGGTTTTTTCAAAGAAATCATCGCCCGGCTGTATGACAGCGGGATCGAAACGATCATGTGCACGCCGACGCCTACCCCGCCGATTTGGCTGTCACACGGCCGGCCCGAACGCATGCATGTCAATGAAAAAAGAGAGATCATGGGGCATGGCTCCCGTCAGCACGCCTGCACGAACAACCCGTATTTTCGAAAAAAAGCCGCCATTATCACCACAGCCATCGCCAAGGAGCTTGGCCGGCTCCCGGGGCTGATCGGCTGGCAGCTAGATAATGAGTTTAAATGCCATGTTGCAGAATGCATGTGTGAGACATGCTTGCGCTTATGGCATGACTGGCTCAAAAATCGCTATGGGGTGATTGAGCGGTTGAATGAAGCTTGGGGAACCGATGTGTGGAGCGAAACCTATCAGACGTTTGAGCAAGTCCCGCAGCCGGGACCGGCCCCGTTTCTGCATCATGCCTCTTTAAGCACTATGTATCAGCTGTTTTCGATGGAGATGATCGCTTCGTTTGCGGATGAACAGGCCAAAATCATCCGCTGCTATTCAGATGCGCCGATCACGCATAACGGATCAGTCATGTTCAGCGTGGACAATGAGCGAATGTTTCAGAATCTCGATTTTGCCTCCTATGACACGTACGCTTCGCAGGAAAACGCCTCTGCCTTTTTATTGAACTGTGATTTATGGAGAAATTTGAAACAGGGGCGCCCGTTTTGGATTTTGGAAACGAGTCCGTCGTATGCTGCCTCGCTTGAAAGCTCCGCTTACCCGCACACAGACGGGTATTTGCAGGCCGAAGCCGTATCGTCCTACGCCTTAGGAAGCCAGGGGTTTTGCTACTGGCTATGGCGACAGCAGCGTTCAGGCAGCGAGATTTCCCACGGTTCGGTTCTCAGTGCCTGGGGCGAACCCACCATCGGCTACCAAAATGTGCTGGCGGTTGAGCGGGCAAGAAAGGAAATCGAGCCTGTTATTCTATCGACTGAACCCGTTCAAGCCGAGGCGGCGATGACTTACTCTGACAGAGCAAAAGCATTTATTAAAACTGAGCCTCACCGGGGACTCCGGCATCGTTCGCTTGTGACGCATTTTTATGAACGTATTCTCAACACGGGGATTCACCGTGACCTTATTCCGGAAGGCGCTCCACTGGACGGCTATCGCTTGCTGTTTACGCCATTTGTGCCGTATTTGTCTTCTGAATTTATCAAAAAGGCTTCGGCATTTGCTGAAGCGGGCGGCATCTGGATCACCGGGCCGCTGACAGGAGGGCGCACATGCGAGCATACCATTCATACCGATTGCGGACTTGGCGAACTTGAGAAAACGTCAGGGATCAAAACACTTTTTACCTTTCCGATGAATGAGAACGTGAATACAGGAAAAGCGTTTGGCATCACGGCGCCGCTCGGACTATGGAGCGCGGTGTTTGACACAGAGAGCGGAAACACCCTTGGCACGGTTGAATCAGGACCGGGGGCGGGCCATGCATTTCTGACGGAACGGAATTACGGCGAGGGGAAAATTGTCATGCTGGGCTCGCTTCCATCCGGGAAAGAAGGGGATGCGATGCTGGAAGCGCTCGTTAGGCATTACGCGGAGGAAGCTGTTATTTCCAGCCGGTCGGATGTTACGCCCGGCACGATCGTTGCCCCGCGCAAAGGCGATAACGGCCTTGTGTGGATCATCGTGAATATGGATGGAAAAGGAGGAAGTGTGACACTGCCGGAAGCGGGAACAGATCTGTTGACGCACCGCTTGGAAAAGGCGGGGAGGCTGGCGGTCGGACCGCATGAATACCGTGTGATTCAATTTGACAATCCCAGCTGATTCTTTGCATCGAATCAGCTTTTTTCTATGGAGGGAGAGACCGATGAAAAAGATCAAATGGTTATCAGGACAGCCAAAGGTGATAAGCGGCGTGACGTGGGGCGTGCCATGGAAAAAAGGAGAATTAAAAAAGGGTGACCGTCTGGCGCTTATGAATAAAAACGCGGAAACGCGATATGTGCAAAGCGAACCGTCGGCCTATTGGCCGGACGGGAGCATCAAGTGGACAAAGCACGCGGCGGTGTTTGGCGGTAAGGAAAACCAAAACTTTATCGTGCAAAAAAGAGAAGTCCCGCAGCCAACTGAATCGCTCAGTATTCATGAGACAGAGCATGATTTCCAAGTGGATACAGGAGCACTCGTTTGTACCATTGATAAAACAGGATCTGATTTCATTCAATCATTGCAGATCAATGGAAAGCCGATCGCCGCAGGCGGGAGGCTCGTTGCGATAAGAGAAACGAGAAAGGAGTCAGCGGCGGAAACGGTTCTTTTGCATGAAAGGTCTGTCAGCTTTATCAAACGGGCGGCGATTGAGCAGAGTGGTCCTGTCAAAGCAGTAGTCAAAATCGAGGGAGTGCATGTGCTCCATAAAACGAATGAAGAATGGCTGCCGTTTGTTATCCGATTGGCGTTTTATGCCGGGCTGTCTGAGATCGGCCTTGTGCACACGCAGCTGATTGACAGGAGCGGTAAACAAGCATTTATTAAGGGACTCGGCATCGAATTTGACCTTTTTTTGGAGGGGGAGCCGTACAACCGCCATTTCCGGTTTGCGGGAGAGAAAGGGATGTACAAAGAACCCGCCCAGCTGTTTGGCACACGTAAATTCAATGAACGGTATCCGCTTTATGAAAAACAAATCAATGGCGAAATGCTGTCTTCAGATGAAGAGCATAAGGAATGGTTTGCACATGGCACACAGAATGCGGTTTGGGACGATGTCAAGCTCGTGCAGGATTCCAGCGATCATTACAGCCTGTCAAAACGGACCGGAAAAGATTATGCGTGGGTTGGAATGCTGCATGGCAGCCGGGCGAAGGGGCTCTGCTATGCGGGCGGAGAAAATGGCGGTGTGGCTCTCGGCCTGCGGTATTTCTTTGAGAAATATCCGTCAGCACTGGAAATCACAGGTCTTGCCGGCAGCCGCCCCAAAATGACTATCTGGCTTTGGCCCCCGGACGGCGAAGCGATGGATTTGCGGCATTATACAGGAAACACCCACGTGGCCAGCGCGTATGAAGGCTTTGATGAAATGCGCTCTGATCCGACAGGCATTGCGAACACAAATGAAATCAGCCTGGCGTGCTTTTCGCACATGCCGTCTGACGAAGTCCTCAATGCGCTCGCTGACAAATGGCAGGCGCCGCCGCTCATTGTATGCGAGCCGGACGTCTATTACGAATCAAAAGCACTCGGGGTTTGGAGCATCATTGACACATCCCATCCGCTCAAAAAAGAGCTGGAAGAACAGCTCGATGCGGCCTTTCTGTTTTATAAAAAGGAAGTAGAGCAACGCAGATGGTACGGTTTTTGGCATTATGGCGATGTCATGCATACGTATGACCCGATCCGGCATATGTGGCGGTACGATCTCGGCGGATACGCATGGCAAAACAATGAGCTCGTTCCGGCCCTATGGCTGTGGCAGGCGTTTTTCCGCTCAGGCAGAGAGGATATCTTTCGCATGGCAGAAGCCATGACCCGCCATACGAGCGAAACGGACAGCTTTCACCTCGGTGAATACGCAGGACTTGGTTCACGGCATAACGTTGTGCACTGGGGATGCGGCTGCAAGGAAGCGAGAATCAGCATGGCCGGGCTTTATAAATTCTATTATTATCTGACGGGTGATGAGCGGACGGGAGATCTTTTGACAGAAGTGAAGGATGCCGATTATGCCCTCGTCAAAACCGATCCGATGCGCGCTTTTTACGAGAAAGGCAAGCACCCGACTCACGCCAGAACGGGACCGGACTGGGCGGCGTTTTGCTCGAATTGGCTGGCGGAATGGGAGCGGACCGAAAATCCGGAATATCTCCACAAAATCCAAACGGGAATCAACTGTCTGAAGCGGCTGCCGCTCCGCTTAATATCCGGCCCGACATTTGAATATGACCCGGCGACCTCGATGCTTCATCACATGGGAGACGGCATTGCGGGCGGATATCATATGATCATTGCCTTCGGCGCGCCGCAAGTGTGGATGGAGCTGGCTGAGCTTCTTGATGACCGGGAATGGGAGGATATGCTGAGTGAATTCGGCGAATTTTACACACTCAGTGATGAGGAAAAACGGAAAAAAAGCGGAGGCGCTCTTCATGACGGGCATTTTCACTGGCCGATGTTCGCCGCCGGTATGACAGCCTACGCCGCGAGAAAAAAACAAGATCCTCATCTCGCCGCCAAAGCGTGGAATCTTTTGCTAGAAGATAAGCTCAGCCATACGCCGCTTCCGATCAAACCGGAGCGCATCGAGACATGGACGCAGCTAGAGGAGCTTCCATGGGTGACAACGAACACTGTCTCTCAATGGTGTTTAAATGTCATAGCGGCGCTGGAACTGATCGGAGATTCCCTTCCGGCAAAAAAAGAAACATCGGGCAAAAAAGGATAACAGCCGGAATTTCATAGGAGAAATGGTGCAAAAAATGAAGATTGCAAGAATTTATGTAAGCGCTTTATATTGAGAGGGGCAAAGGGGAAATGCAAATTGAAAAAAGGGGGACTTACGCAACATGAAAATAAGAATGCGAAAAAAATGGATGGCCTTGCCGCTTGCTGCCATGATGATCGCCGGATGCAGCCATTCGGAAACATCCAATTCAGCAAGCGGTTCGAAAGATACGATCAAAATTATGGCGCCGCTCTTATCGCCGGAAAGCCCAAGTGATAAGAGCCCTTCATTAAAAGCGCTCGAAAAATACACAGGCAAAGAGATTAAGGTCACATGGGTGCCTGATTCATCCTACAACGACAAATTCAACATCGTCATGGCTTCAGGAGAGATGCCTCACGCGATTGTCATTAAAGATAAGTCAGCCGGCTTTATCAAATCTGTCAAAGCAGGGGCGTTTTGGGAGCTGTCTCCTTATTTAAAAGACTACAAGAATTTAAGCCAGGCAGATGAAAAGATTTTGAAGAACAGCTCGGTGAACGGCGAGGTGTACGGAATCTACAGAACGAGGGATCTGATCAGGGCGTGTATGATCATCAGAACCGACTGGCTGAAAAATGTCGGTCTGGATATGCCGGAAACGCTTGATGATTTCTATGAAGTGCTGAAAGCCTTTAAGGAAAAAGATCCTGACGGAAACGGCAAGGATGATACGTACGGCATGGTCGTGCCGAAATGGATGGGACTCGGCAACGGAAGCCCATGGGATGTTCTGCAAATCTGGTTCGGCGCTCCGAACCGCTACGGTGTTGAAAACGGAAAGCTGATTCCAGATTTTACAACGAAGGAATACATGGATGCGCTCACGTTTTTTAAAAAGCTCTATGATGAGGGCTTGATCAATAAGGACTTTGCTGTCATGGATTCTGCGAAGTGGAATGATCCGGTTGTAAAAGGAAAAGCGGGTGTCATCGTTGATACAGGCTCAAGAGCGTCTCAAATCCAAAGCGCGATGGAGGAGGCGGATGAGTCGAACAAGGATATCATTGATATCGTCGGCTCGCTTGAGGGACCGAATGGCAAGCGCACCTTCCCGACATCTGGTTATTCAGGCATGATCACGATACCAAAATCAAGCGTCAAAACCGAAAAAGAGCTGAAAGAGGTGCTGTCCTTCCTCGATAAGATGAATGATAAGGAAGCGCAGATTCTCACGAACAACGGAGTGAAGGGCCGCAATTACGAGCTCAAGGACGGCGTATTCACCTCACTTGAAAAAAACAATAAATCTCTCCTGTATGAGCATGAAGGCTTGGCACAGTTCAGCATGTCGATTCCGAAAAGCGAGTATTACATCGAAGACCAGAAAACCAAGCTCTTCCAGCATCGCAAGGACATCATAACCGAAGGAGAAAAAATAGCCGTCTTTAACCCGGCTGAGTCGCTTGTATCTGATGTCTATACCCAAAAAGGAGCCCAGCTTGACAACATCATCCTCGACGCGAGAACACAATTTATCATTGGAGAAATTGATGAAAAAGGGTTCGCTGATGCAGTGGAGCTTTGGAAAAAAAGCGGCGGCAATGACCTGATGAAGGACTTGAACAAATTGTACCAATCGTCAAAATAAACCGATGCGCCTGCCTTTCGGCGGGCGCCCCGGTATCACGAAAGGAGAACAGATATGGAAACAGTGCCGAAGAAGGGAGATGCACCTGTTCTCACCGCTGGAAAAGGCATCAGCTGGATGGCTGCGCTCAAACGGGACAAATGGCTTTATCTTCTTCTTATTCCCGGTCTGCTTTATTTCTTGATTTTCAAATACTTGCCGATGTGGGGTGTGCTGATCGCTTTTAAAGACTATTCGCCATATCTCGGCTTCTGGAAAAGCGAATGGGTCGGCTTTGATTATTTCAAAGACTTTTTTATGAATCCGGATTTTTTCCGGCTGCTGCGCAACACCCTCATGCTGGCGAGCCTGGATCTTTTGTTTGCCTTTCCCGCGCCTCTCATTTTGGCCCTGCTTTTGAATGAGGTAAGAAAGGCCGTGTATAAAAGATGTATCCAAACCTTTATTTACGTACCACATTTTGTATCATGGACAATTGTGGTCAGCATCACCTTCGTTTTTTTTACTGTCGATACAGGTGTGATCAACAAAATGATCATGAGCCTGACAGGTGAGCAGATTTCTTTCTTGTCGGATGCAGACTGGTTCCGGCCGATGATTGTGATGCAAAGCATTTGGAAAGAGACAGGCTGGGGAACGATTCTATTTTTGGCAGCGCTTGCTACGGTTGATCAAGAGCAGTATGAAGCGGCCATCATGGACGGAGCGGGGCGGTTCAGGAGAATGTGGCATATTACGCTGCCGGCGATTAGAAGCACTATTATCGTTTTGTTGATTTTAAGAATCGGCAGCTTTTTGAATCTAGGCTTTGAACAGGTGTATTTGATGACGAACTCGCTCAACCGCAGTGTAGCTGACATCTTCGACACGTATGTGTACATGATGGGGATTACCCAAGGGGCGTATAGCTACAGCACGGCGGTCGGTTTGTTTAAATCAGTTGTCGGGATTATCTTGATTTTTGGCGCCAATTACATTGCGAAAAAGTTTGATCAGGAAGGATTGTTTTAGAGGAGGGAGAGGTATGGCTGAAATTCACACGATGCACAACACCAAAGCCGGACGGGTGTTTGACGTCTGCAACATTCTGTTTCTCGGCGGTGTCGGCGCGATTACCATTTTGCCGTTTTTATATATTATCGCCGGTTCCTTTGCGACAGAAGCGGAACTTGCCCAGCGGAGCTTCTTTATTTTCCCGAAAACCTTTACACTTGATGCTTACAAGTATGTGTTTTCGACACCGACGTTCCTTCGAAGCATGGGCGTGTCCATCTTCATCACGGTGGTTGGGACGGCTGTACAGCTATTTTTCACCTTCACGATGGCGTATCCGCTGGCGAAGCGGCATGTGAAGGGACGGAATCTGCTGTTGAATCTGGTGATTTTCTCCATGCTGTTTTCAGGCGGCATGATTCCGACGTACCTTGTCGTAAAATCACTTGGCCTTTTGGATACGTATTGGGCATTGATTCTGCCGATGGCGATTAATCCGTTCAACCTTATTATTATCAAAAACTTCTTTCAGCAGCTGCCGCGCGAGCTGGAGGAATCAGCAAAAATTGACGGCTGTTCCGAAATCGGCGTCTTCTGGCGGATCGCCCTGCCACTGTCAAAGCCGGTTATAGCGACCTTTGCGCTGTTTTATGCGGTCGGGATTTGGAATGATTTCTTCCACGCTCTCTTATATATCAATGACAGTGCAAAATGGCCGCTGCAAATGGTGCTTCGCCAAGTCACGATTTTATCGGATTTAACGGCGACCAATGGCGATACGATGCAAAATGCCGTTCCGCCGGAGCAGGGAATTAAACTCGCTGTCATTGTCATAGCGACGCTGCCGATTTTGGCGGTCTATCCATTTTTACAAAAACACTTTGCAAAGGGAATGCTGATCGGTTCGGTGAAAGGCTGAGAAAGGGAGTGTTTCATATCAGTACATTAGATCAGATTAAGATTGCCTATATTGGCGGGGGGTCCCAAGGCTGGGTCAGAAGCCTGATGAGTGATTTGTCGATTGATGAACGGATGTCAGGCACGGTGGCGCTCTATGATCTTGATTTTGAAGCCGCTCAGAAAAATGAAGTGATCGGCAATCACAGCGGGAACGGCAGATGGAGATATGAGGCTGTTTCTACTTTGAAAAAGGCGTTATCAGCCGCGGATATCGTCATTATTTCCATTTTGCCGGGATCACTGGATGATATGGAAGTCGATGTCCACTTGCCTGAGCGCTGCGGTATTTATCAGTCTGTAGGTGATACTGTCGGGCCTGGAGGGATCATCAGGGGCTTGCGTGCTGTGCCGATATTTGCGGAAATTGCCCGGGCAATAAGAGACTACGCACCTGAATCATGGGTCATTAATTATACAAACCCGATGTCTGTCTGTACAAGAGTGCTGTATAAAGTGTTTCCCGGCATCAAAGCGATTGGCTGCTGCCACGAGGTATTCGGGACGCAAAAGCTATTGGCGGAAATGGTCACGGAAAGGCTGGGGATAGAGGTGCCGCGGCGTGAGGATATCCGCGTTAATGTGCTCGGCATTAACCATTTTACATGGATCACAAAAGCCTCTTACCGCCATATTGACCTGCTGCCTATATTCCGTGAATTCAGCGCGCACTATGGGGAATCAGGATATGAGCTGGAGGGGGAAAGCTGGAGGGACAGCGTCTTTTGTTCGGCACACCGTGTTGCGTTTGATTTATTTGAAACGTATGGCTCCATCCCTGCTGCGGGAGACAGGCATCTGGCAGAGTTTCTTCCCGGCCCATACCTCAAACAGCCTGAAGTATGGAAATTTCATCTCACACCTATATCATTCAGAAAACAAGACAGAGCTGAGAAACGACAAGAAACAGAACGGTTGATCGTGCAACAACGGGGCGTTGCTGAGAAAGCTTCGGGAGAAGAAGGCGTGAACATCATAGCGGCTCTTCTCGGATTGGGTGAACTCGTCACAAATGTAAATATGCCGAATCAAGGCCAGGTCTCAAACCTTCCTATACAAGCCATTGTCGAAACAAACGCATTCATCACAAGGAACCGTGTCCAGCCGATTTTGTCCGGAGCGCTTCCGAAAGGTGTGGAAATGCTGGCGGCTAAGCATATATCCAATCAGGAGGCAGTGGCGGACGCAGGTTTAACAAAGGACACTGGCCTCGCGTTTCAAGCCTTCCTCAATGACCCGCTTGTCAAGATTGACCGCAGTGATGCAGAGCAGCTTTTCAATGACATGCTCCAATTCACCATGCAACGTTGAGCGGAGCTTTTCCGGTTTAGAAAGGAAAGCATTGACCATACTGATAGTATAATCAAGAAGTAGGTGCTATCAATATGGGAAATTATTTAAGTGTTGCGGTAGAACTGGTCTGCGGTTTAGGCATTTTATTTATCATCTTAAAGCTTCTCGGGAAAACCCAATTTTCTCAAATTACGCCGTTTGACTTTATCTCTGCTTTAATTTTAGGAGAATTGGTCGGAAATGCCGTTTACGATCATGAAATCAAAATCAAAGAAATTATTTTTGCTTCGCTATTGTGGGGCGTGCTGATTTATATTATTGAATTTATCACGCAAAAAATGAAATCATCGCGAAAGTTCTTGGAGGGCGAGCCGAATATCGTCATCCGCAAAGGGGAGCTTCAATATAAAGTATTGAAGAAAAATAAGATGGACATTAACCAGCTTCAAAGCCTTTTGAGGCAAGCGGGGAGCTTTTCGATTCAAGAAGTAGAATATGCGATTTTGGAAACAAACGGGATGGTCAGTGTGCTTCCAAAATCCGACTTTGACAAACCGACAAATAAGGATTTGCAGATTCCTTCGAAGTCTGTTTCCCTGCCGATCACTTTAATCATAGATGGAGAGATTGTCCGGGATAATCTGAAGGAAGCAGGTGTGGATGAACAGTGGCTGAAGCAAGAATTGAAAAAGAAGAACATTGATAAGACGGAGGACGTGTTATTTGCAGAATGGCATAAAAATAAGCCGCTGTATACCGTAACATACGAACAAAGCAGATCAACATGACTCTTAGAAAAAAGCTTGCAGCAAGGCGCAAGCTTTTTATTGATTGTATGTCCCTTGTTTGACAGCACGTACATGGTACATGCTCACTTCAGTGCTGATCAGATAGTCAGGCTTTGGTTTGCCTTTGTTTGCTTTATGGCCAGCGATATGCGCATCGCTTTTTTCCCATTGCTTCCAGCGATCCTCTGATTCCCAGCGAATCATGACAACAACTTCCTCATCACCGCGGCGTACGTTTTTCTCAAGCACTGTCACATCAATTAAACCTTCTTGTTTTTCAATGATTCCTTCAGCGCTGAAACGTTCTATGACTTTATCTGCAAAGCCTTCTTTAACCGTCATTTTTCTTAACTGTACAAACATTTGTCTCACTCCAATCATTCTCACATATGAATAATTGTAAATGAAATTCATTCTCAATGTCAAAGAAAGCGCAGGCGGAATCGAACCGCCGTGCGCAACAGTTTATTCTTTTAATAAAAACACATTTCCGTCTTCGTCCTTAAATTGAACGAAGGTGCCCCACTCCATTTGATTGGGCTCACCGAGAAATTCTACACCGTTTGTCTTCATTTTCTCGTATGTACCAAAGATGTCTTCGCATTCAAACACAATAGAAGTCTTCATTTGCTCTGAGCCTTTCATCATGGCTTTCGGGTAAATGACTAAACGAGTCTCGGCTCCTTTTGGCGCAACCTCCAGCCAGCTTGCTTCAGGTCCCATTGGGTGGTCCGCTGCAATATCAAAGCCTACCTTCTCTGTCCAAAATTGCTTCGCTTTCTGCTGGTCCTCGACATATACAGCAACAGTGCCAATTTGTTTGATCATAGGGAAACCTCCAAGTTGAAAAGATAATAATACTATAACCTGTTTACGGACGAAGTAACATAAAAAAATCAGCCGGGAAACCGGCTGATTATTAAAATGAGCAGCTCACAACATCGATGTGATTTGTGTCTAAGGCGAAATAAACCCAGCGGCGCCGTGAGGAATCCCAATAAAAGCCGCCGACGGATCTTCTGCCAAGGATGATCGGGTAAAACCAAAATGAGCGGCCATTGGTTAACCAGACATAGGTAAATCGGAAAAGGCAAGGACGAATGGTGATTGGTTCAACTAACAAAACGGCTCCTTGAGAACCCTGCGGTTTTGGGGGTTTCGCTGGTATTTGGGAAGGAGGAGGTCCCTGCGGCGCACCGCCGAAGCCTGGGCTGGCACCGCTGCCAATACCAGGGCCGGAGCCGCCGCCAAAGCCTGGAACAGCGCCACCGCCAATGCCAGGGCCGGAGCCGCCGCCGAAGCCCGGAACAGCGCCGCTGCCAATGCCAGGCCATGGATATCGGTATTCATATTCAAAAGCAGGCCAAGGCTCATAAAAATGCCCCGCAAACATATAAGGATCAACATAATACATGTGATAACGTCCTTTCTCATTGTAAACTGTACATTGCAGTTTATGCGGGCGGACTCTTATTGGTGCATTCGCCTAAGGATATGAAGCAGGAATGCTCTCAGAGAGCAGAATCATTTGATTTTTCTCTAGTCTTATTCACAATTCCGATTTATCATTTTATAATGAAAGTGCTTCTATTACGAAAAAGGAGACAGACCGTGAATATCGATCAATTATTATATCAATATATCATAGACAACACTGCGGATATTACTGAGAAATGGTTCAGTTTGCGTTGCCAGCTAAAAGGCGAGCTATATTCCGCCAGCCATTTAAGTGAAGAAACGAAAACACTTTTAACCGAGCAGCATACATTTACCAATATAACAATCGCAAGCGCATTTCTGGAGGATCAAACCGATTTTCAAGAAAACATGACAAAATGGGCGCAAAACGTTGCGAAAAACAGGGTAGAGCAGGATGTTCAAGTTCATGAGGTCGTAGAAGCCATATCCAATTCAAGAATCTCATTCTGGGACGCAGTCGTCACATTTATAAAAGAGAATCAGGAGATTGTGACAAATGAGGATGCAGACCGATGGAACCGCATTGTGAATCAGTCGTTCGATAAGCTGATTATTGAATTCTCCGAGCAGTACCAAAAATTCATGCTGATGAGGCTCACATCTCAGCAGGAATTGATCTCAGAGCTTGGCTGCCCGGTTATTTCCATTGCCGATGGAATCGGGATATTGCCGCTTATCGGCTCAATTGATACAAAACGGGCACAAGTCATTTTAGAAACAGTGCCGGTCCGCTGTGTCGAGAGAAAAATCACAAGCCTCGTCGTTGATCTTTCGGGTGTTCCGATTGTGGATACCATGGTGGCTCAGCAATTGTACAACCTGTCTAAAACACTTTTCTTATTAGGCGTCAAAGCCGTATTTTCAGGGATTCGCCCTGATGTGGCCCAAACATCGATTCAATTGGGGCTTGATTTTAGTGAATATGAAACGTACGGCACGCTGAAGCAGGCATTAGAAAACATGGGTGTCCGCTGTATTGTTGAGGAATTGGAAGAAAACAAATAGGAAGTTTCCAGGCATATGATTGTCCGTCACCGGGTGATCATATGCCTTTTTGATTTGAACAGAAATCACCATTGATTTATCGAAAAAAACATAATATTATAATTCTTATAAGAATACTGTGAATTAAAACCTATTCAACAGGGGGGAAGGTCTTTTGGTTTCAAAATCAACGATTGATCCGGAAGTGATTGAAAAAATCATCAGCTCGCTGGAAACACTCGATTTCGGCACAGTTCAGATTACGGTTCATGATTCTCAGATTACCCAAATTGAGAAAATAGAAAAGCACCGTTTTTCGCTGAAAAGGAAAGAATCAAAATGATAATGTAAAGGGCGTTTGTTTTCATTAAATTCTCCTTAAAACATATACATATTTCATCCAATTTTTATATAATAGACCTTTAAGATCATTTTTTAGGAGGATTTTTGACATGCAAGCTACGGTTCACGAGAGTAAGCAATCGATCATGCAACGCATTTTGACAGTCTTTGTCTTCACATTGCTGATCGCGACTGTCGGCCTTTTTATCGGCCAATTTGTTCCTGTCGCTTTGATGCTGCCGCTATCTATTCTTGAAGTGGCGATGATTATTCTGGCCTTCTGGATGCGCAGAAGAAAAGCGGTCGGGTATGCGTTTGTATATACATTCGCGTTCGTTTCCGGCATTACCTTATTTCCGATCGTCAGCCATTACGCTTCCATCGCCGGCGCCTATGTCGTGCTTGAAGCCTTTGGCTCTACATTTGTCATTTTTGCCGTCTTAGGCACAATCGGAGCAAAAATGAAGAAGGATTTATCCTTCCTGTGGTCCTTTCTGCTGGTAGCGGTGCTCGCCCTCGTTGTGGTAGGGATTTTCAACATTTTCAGCCCGTTAAACTCAGCGGCGATGATGGCGTATTCCGTGATCGGAACCATCGTCTTTTCCCTTTACATTTTGTATGATTTGAATCAAATCAAACACCGCCACATTACGGAAGACTTGATTCCGGTTATGGCGTTATCGCTGTACCTAGACTTTATCAACTTGTTCATCAACCTGCTCCGCTTCTTCGGCATTTTGAGCAGTGATGATTAATGAAAAAGCGCCTGTCTTTGGATAGGCGCTTTTTGCCATACATCAAAAAGGCAGGTGGAGTATTGGTGAAAAAACAAATGGGCGCATATGTATCTCTGGCAGCAGCTATGGCGATCGTCGGCAGTTCTGTCGTTGTCGGCAAGCTGATGGTCGAACGGATTCCGGTCTTTCTTTCCTCAGGATTGCGTTTTTTGATCGCTTCTGTCGTATTGCTCATGCTGCTGTTTTGCATTGAAAAAGGGTTTCCGGCTTTGACGAAAAAAGATGTGTTCGTATTACTGGTGCAATCATTCACAGGCGTGTTTTTGTTCAGTATTTGCCTGCTGTATGGGGTTCAATATACGACGGGAACGGAAAGCGGCATTTTGACAAGCACAACCCCCATGGTGATCGGTATTTTATCCTTTTTCCTGCTTAGAGAAAAAATTGAGAAAAAGACGCTGATCGGCATTTTGCTGGCGGTTTGCGGCGTAATGGCGATTAATTTGTTTGGAGCCGGGAGCCAAGACGGGACGCCGCACGCCTTATTCGGGAACATGCTGATCATTGCTGCAGTCATTGGCGAAGCGTTGTTTACATTGATGGCCAAGCTGCTATCCCCGCATATTTCGGCACTGGCGATTTCGACCTTCGTATCGCTCTTCGGCTTCCTGTTTTTTCTCCCGTTTGCTTTGTTTGAGGCCTCTTCATTTGATTACAGCGTGCCGACTGTTTTGGATTGGTCGTATGTGCTGTATTACGCGCTTTTTGTCACTGTTTTGGCGTTTTACTTATGGTATAGCGGGGTGACGAAGGTGCCGGCGGGTGTATCGGGCATTTTCACATCCGTTCTTCCGGTCTCCGCTGTCATTTTGTCAGGCGTGATATTGAAGGAGCCATTTGAGTTTGTGCATTTCATCGGCATTGCATGTGTCATCGGCGGCATATTTGTTACGGTCATTAAGAAAAAACAGCCGGATGCGTATCCGGCTGCAGAAGAAAAGACGCTATAGCCTGTCCGGATCGGACGGGTTTTTTAGTCTTTAAACACGCTCAGCCTTTCAAAAAGATCACCAAGCATCTTCACGAACATGTCTTTTTCCTCGTCGCTGTAGTTTTCCATGACAGCGGATATTTTGCTGAAATGGCCGGGCAGAAATTGCTCCAGGCGTGCTTTGCCTTCTGTTGTCAGTTCAATGCTGATTTTTCGTTTATCCTCTGTGTGATGCCTGCGGCTGACAAAACCGTCTCTCGCCAGCCCGTCTAGCAGGCCTGTAATTGTTGCTTTCGTGACATTTGACCGCTTGGCAAGCTCTGTCGGACTTAACCTATGATCCTTGGCATCAAAGAGCAGCATCAGGATTTTGAATTTTCCTTCTGAAAGCCCTCGGCCAGCAAAGTAATGCTCCATCACATGATTCATTTTTTTTGAAATATCAAAAAGAGATAAAAACAATTCAAGAGAGCCGGCGTCAATATTGGCATACGTTTCGGCGTGCTCTGTTATATGCTTATATTTCGGTAAATGTTTTAATTCCATCGCAATTAGCTCCCGTACATTCGTTGTGACACGATTATAAAGGAGGGAAAACCATAACGCAACTTGGCTTGGAGATGATTGACAGCTTTTCTTGGGACATAGTAAGGTAATATAGTTAGGTGCCTAACTAATACATATAGAGCTGAAAAGGTGGTTATTGATATGAAACATATGTTAATAGCAGGAGGCGGAATCGGCGGCTTGTCAGCGGCCATTTCTCTCCGTAAGGCAGGGTTTTCCGTCACCTTATGTGAAGCGGCTTCAGAAAATCGAAAAACAGGTGCGGGGATTCTTCAGCCGCAAAACGCACTGGCGGTGTTGAAAGAACTGGGCGTATTCGAAGATTGCTGTAAGCACGGCTTTCAAACAGAATGGTTTAAAACGTTTGATGAACAGGGGAATTTGCTGTTTCAAGTCAGTGAATCCTTTTTAGACGATTCACTTCCGGGACGCAATAATATCCTGCGCAAAACTTTAAATGACATTCTCATGAAGCATGCCGAGGCAGTGGGTGTAGACATCAAGTGGGGGAAAAAGGTTGTCGCCTATGAAGAAACTGCTGAATCGGTCACTGCCTTATGTGAAGATGGAGAAAAGATGCAGGCTGACATTCTGGCGGGCTTTGACGGCATTCACTCCGTTGTTCGTGATAAGATGCTGCAAAAGGAGACGGAAAAAGAGCATCTCGGCATGGGAGCGTGGCGCTTTTATATCGAACTTCCTGATTACACATTCGAGGACGCAACATTCATGTATAGAAGCGGAGACACACAAATCGGGGTGGTGCCATTGGCACAACACGCTGGCTATGTCTTCGTCCTCCAGCCTTGCACGAGCGATTACTGGGATGAGGAAGATACCCGGTTTGATAGAGTAAAAGAGATTCTTTCTGGTTTTCGGGGGCTGGATTTTGTCACAAAGCACATGTCAAAACAGCATCCTGTCATCTTTAACAAACTGGAGCAGGTCGCCGTGCAGGAGCCATGGCATAAAGGCCGCGTCATCATCGGAGGAGACGCCGCCCACGCCGGTGCGCCAACCCTGGCACAAGGAGCGGCAATGGCGATCGAGGATGCCATCGTCCTCGCCGAAGAACTCCAAAACCACGCCGACCACGAAACAGCATTACAGGCGTACTACAAAAGAAGAGCCCCACGAGCGCTCAAAGTCCAGAATCTATCTTCAGAAATCGTCCGCCGCGGGCTGAAAGGAGAGCCGGGAGCGGAAGAACTGATTGGGGAGTGCTATGCGGTGTTGAGGGAAGGGTATTAAATAGGAAAAGTCCAGAAAGTGATTTCTGGACTTTTTAGTCTTGCTCTGTTTTATTCCTTATCCGCTCAATCACCTCATGCAGCCCCTCAGGCTTATAAAACTCCACCGGTGAACTGCCTTTCTCAAACGAAATCGTCTCGGCTTCAATCAGCGCGACATAGCGCCCGTTTACTTTTGCGAGATGAATAGAATCGCCAAAATCCGCTAGCAATCCCTTAATCTCTGTTTCTCCGACTTTCATTTTCAGCTGGGCCTCTGGCGTGTGCTCGATGATTTGGGCGGAGGCTTCGATGACTTGATGGGTGTCGAGGCGCTCTTGGATTTCCCGTTTTTCGCTTGCTTCCCAAATCTCAATGTCGTGCTCGAACTGCTTGAGTTCTTCGCTGTTGTCTTCAAATGTCTCGTAGACGTGCTCTTGTACCATGTTCATGACCTGATTTTTCATGATTTCTGGCATCGATTCTCCGTACTCGACGAATTTCAGAAAGTCCTCAAAATAGCGGGCGTGTGAGGCCTGGTGGATTTTCAGTTCACCTTCCTCGACCATTCCTTCCTCTGGCATGTACGGGTATTGGATGCTTTTCATGTTTTTTGTCGTGATCGCCATTTCGACTTTTTTAATGAGAGAAGACGCGTCAGAGATGCGGGCGACCTTCGGCTCAAAATCACATTTCATAATGAAGACAAATGACTCGTCAAAGTATTTTCTCGGTACGGCCGAAGCGACGAGAAACACGCCGCCGCGAACCGCGCTTGTGTCAAGGTACGTGCGGACGAACTGCTCGCTCAGCTCATTGAAGTCTTCTTTTGTTTCCGCCAGACGCGCGCGGTTGAACATGTTGTAGTTTGGGTTGGAATCGAGCTCGTGGCCGGGCTCGACGATAAAATGGCCGATTTTCGTCGGCACCTGCTCGGACTGCGGATGGCGGTCTGCTTTCCGTTTGACGATTTTTTTCAGTTCCCCGTCGAGAAAGTCCTTCAGCTCGCTTTCTTCAAATTCGCCCGTATCAAGGGTCTGGAAGTGCTTGAACTGCTTGTTCGCCTGCTCATCTTTGCCTTCCACCTGTATGACATAAAAGGATAAAAACCGAATTTCAAAATCCATATATAAACTCACCTTATTCGCGTATTGTACAGCTTCTCAAGTATAGAAAAAACAGCGATCATGCGTCAATTGGGAGAACGGAATAATCATGACCATGAAAGGGAAATGTAGTCAAATAGAAGGCATCTCATACGGAAAGGAATGGTTCGATGAAGGAAACAAGCCCGATTCCTCAACCGAAGACGTTTGGGCCGCTCGGCAATTTGCCTTTAATCGATAAAGACAAGCCGACGCTTTCGCTGATCAAACTGGCGGAAGAACAGGGCCCGATTTTTCAAATCCATACACCCGCGGGCACGACCATTGTAGTGTCCGGCCACGAATTGGTGAAAGAGGTTTGTGATGAAGAACGGTTTGATAAAAGCATTGAAGGCGCCTTGGAAAAGGTTCGCGCATTTTCCGGTGACGGATTGTTTACGAGCTGGACGCATGAGCCTAACTGGAGAAAAGCGCACAACATTCTGATGCCGACGTTCAGCCAGCGGGCCATGAAGGACTATCATGAGAAAATGGTCGATATCGCTGTTCAGCTCATTCAAAAATGGGCAAGGCTCAACCCGAATGAAGCAGTCGATGTCCCGGGAGATATGACCCGGCTGACGCTCGACACCATTGGGCTATGCGGGTTTAACTACCGCTTTAACAGTTACTACAGAGAAACGCCCCACCCGTTTATCAACAGCATGGTGCGGGCGCTTGATGAAGCGATGCATCAAATGCAACGGCTTGATGTTCAAGATAAGCTTATGGTCAGAACAAAGCGGCAATTCCGCCATGATATTCAAACGATGTTTTCGTTAGTCGACAGCATTATTGCAGAGCGCAGGGCGAATGGAGACCAGGATGAAAAAGATTTGCTCGCCCGCATGCTGAATGTGGAAGATCCGGAAACGGGTGAAAAGCTCGACGACGAAAATATCCGCTTTCAAATCATTACGTTTTTGATTGCCGGCCATGAAACAACGAGCGGCCTGCTTTCCTTTGCGACTTATTTTTTATTGAAGCATCCTGACAAACTGAAAAAGGCGTATGAAGAGGTCGATCGGGTGCTGACGGATGCAGCGCCGACCTATAAACAAGTGCTGGAGCTTACATACATACGGATGATTTTAAATGAATCACTGCGCTTATGGCCGACAGCTCCGGCTTTCAGCCTTTATCCAAAAGCAGACACAGTCATTGGCGGGAAATTCCCGATCACGACGAATGACAGAATTTCTGTGCTGATTCCGCAGCTTCATCGTGATCGAGACGCTTGGGGAAAGGACGCAGAAGAATTCCGGCCGGAACGGTTTGAGCATCAGGACCAAGTGCCTCATCATGCGTACAAACCATTCGGAAATGGACAACGGGCCTGTATCGGCATGCAGTTTGCCCTTCATGAAGCCACACTTGTGCTGGGCATGATTCTAAAATATTTCACGCTGATTGATCATGAGAATTATGAGCTTGATATCAAACAAACCTTAACACTTAAGCCGGGCGATTTTCACATCAGGGTTCAAAGCCGTCATCTGGAAGCCATTCATGCAGACGTCCGGGCAGCTGAAAAAGCCGCGTCTGATGAGCAAAAGGAGAAAACGGAAGCAAAGGGCACATCAGTCATCGGTCTTAACAACCGCCCGCTTCTCGTGCTGTACGGCTCAGATACCGGCACCGCAGAAGGCGTCGCCCGGGAGCTTGCTGATACTGCCAGTCTTCACGGCGTAAGGACAGAGACAGCACCTCTGAACGACCGGATTGGAAAGCTGCCGAAAGAGGGAGCGGTTGTCATTGTGACCTCGTCTTATAATGGAAAGCCGCCAAGCAATGCCGGACAGTTCGTGCAGTGGCTTCAAGAAATCAAACCGGGTGAGCTTGAGGGCGTCCATTACGCGGTATTTGGCTGCGGCGACCACAACTGGGCGAGCACGTATCAATACGTGCCGAGATTCATTGATGAGCAGCTTGCGGAGAAAGGCGCGACTCGGTTTTCTGCGCGCGGGGAAGGTGATGTCAGCGGTGATTTTGAAGGGCAGCTTGACGAGTGGAAAAAAAGCATGTGGGCGGACGCCATTAAGGCATTCGGACTGGAGCTGAATGAAAACGCCGATAAGGAACGAAGCACGCTAAGCCTTCAGTTTGTCAGAGGGCTGGGCGAGTCTCCGCTCGCTAGATCGTACGAAGCCTCTCACGCATCCATTGCCGAAAATCGTGAACTCCAGTCCGCAGACAGCGATCGAAGCACTCGCCATATCGAAATTGCATTGCCGCCGGATGTTGAATATCAAGAGGGCGACCATCTTGGCGTATTGCCAAAAAACAGCCAAACCAATGTCAACCGGATTCTCCACAGATTCGGTCTGAAGGGAACCGATCAAGTGACATTGTCTGCAAGCGGCCACAGTGCGGGGCATCTGCCATTGGGCCGTCCTGTCAGCCTGCATGATCTTCTCAGCTACAGCGTCGAGGTGCAGGAAGCAGCCACAAGAGCGCAAATACGTGAACTGGCCGCTTTTACAGTGTGTCCGCCGCATAAGCGCGAATTAGAAGAACTGACAGCAGAGAGTGTTTATCAGGAGCAAATATTGAAAAAACGAATTTCCATGCTGGATCTGCTTGAAAAGTACGAAGCATGTGACATGCCGTTTGAACGATTTTTAGAGCTATTACGCCCGTTAAAACCGAGATATTATTCGATTTCAAGCTCTCCAAGAGTGAATCCGGGGCAAGCATCAATCACAGTCGGCGTTGTGCGCGGCCCTGCGTGGAGCGGCCGTGGCGAATACAGGGGTGTGGCATCAAATGATTTAGCTGAGCGTCAAGCCGGTGATGATGTCGTGATGTTTATCCGCACACCGGAATCCCGGTTTCAGCTTCCGAAAGACCCTGAAACGCCAATTATTATGGTCGGGCCAGGCACGGGAGTCGCGCCATTTCGCGGTTTCCTTCAAGCCCGCGATGTTTTAAAGCGGGAGGGGAAAACGCTCGGTGAGGCTCATCTCTATTTTGGATGCAGGAACGATCGGGATTTTATTTACCGAGATGAGCTTGAGCGGTTTGAAAAAGACGGAATCGTCACTGTCCACACAGCCTTTTCCCGCAAAGAAGGCATACCGAAAACGTATGTCCAGCATGTCATGGCTGCCCATGCGGAAACGTTAATATCAATTTTTGATCGCGGAGGCAGGCTTTATGTATGCGGTGATGGCAGCAAAATGGCCCCGGATGTGGAGGCGGCACTTCAAAAAGCGTATCAGGCTGTCCATGGAACCGGGGAACAAGAAGCGCAAAACTGGCTGAGACATCTGCAGGATACCGGTATGTACGCTAAGGATATCTGGGCAGGGATATAGATAAAGAAGACTGGAGACATCCAGTCTTTTTAGTCCTTTCGAAAAAATGGTGATCGCGCTAAACATTGATGCATACAATAACTTCAGTCCGCCGGAAGGGCGGGCTGTCTGCAAAACCTATTTTTCGTTTTTGCTAGTTTATGTTATTCTTATACTCGGTATCTATTTCTTTTTTCAAAGGCACACATGACAAAAGAAATCCTTTTTTTATTTCCGAGAAAAAAATGTGAAACGAAATGAAGGTTTCTTTCGTCCAGTGATTGGTTTCCAAATGGTTGTAATAAAAATGATATGGTGCGAAACATAAATATTCCGGCTTGCCGCGGTGTATTTATTGTTGTGTGATGCCTTGATTTTGTTTGGAAAGAAGGAATTGGAAGGCAGGATATAAAGAGCAGGTAAATATGAATGAAGAACTTAAAGTGTTTAAGAAAGTAGAGGTTGCCATGAAGAAACTTTTTTCTTACAAACTTAGCTTTTTTGTGCTGGCTGTTATACTGTTTTGGGCAAAAACGTATTTATCCTACAAGACTGAGTTTAATCTTGGGGTAAAAGGCACAACTCAGGAGATCCTCCTGATATTTAACCCATTCTCAAGCGCCGTCTTCTTTTTAGGACTGGCTTTGCTGGCGAAAGGGCGTAAATCAGCCATTATTATGCTGATTATCGATTTCTTGATGACATTTGTGTTATATGCAAATATTTTATTCTATCGTTTCTTTGACGATTTCTTGACGTTCCCGAACATTAAACAGTCCGGAAACGTTGGAAACATGGGAGACGGGATTTTCAGTATCATGGCCGGTCATGATATTTTCTATTTCTTAGATATTATCATTTTGATTGCGGTATTGATCTGGAGACCTGAATTAAAAGAATACAAAATGAAAAAACGCTTTGCGTCTTTAGTGATCCTTTCTGGGATCGCACTGTTTTTCATCAACCTGCACTATGCGGAAAAAGACCGTCCGCAGCTGCTAACAAGAACGTTTGACCGCAATTATATCGTGAAGTATTTAGGTCTTTACAACTACACCATTTATGACGGTGTGCAGACGGCTCAAACAGAAACGCAACGGGCCTATGCAAGCAGCGATGATTTAACAAGTGTCGAGAATTACACGACGTCTCATTATGCGAAACCGAACGCCGAGTACTTCGGCTCTGCCAAAGGCAAAAATATCATTAAAATCCACCTCGAAAGCTTCCAGTCATTCCTGATTGACTACAAGCTAAACGGTGAAGAGGTGACGCCTTTCTTAAATAAACTTGCGCACGGCGGGGAAGATGTGACGTATTTTGATAACTTCTTCCATCAGACAGGCCAGGGAAAAACATCTGATGCCGAGCTGACAATGGATAACTCGATCTTCGGTCTTCCTGAAGGCTCCGCGTTTGTGACGAAAGGCGAAAACACTTACCAGTCGCTTCCTGCGATTTTAGACCAGAAGGAAGGCTATACAAGCGCCGTCCTGCATGGTGATTACAAATCGTTCTGGAACCGTGACCAGATTTACAAACATATCGGATATGACAAGTTCTTCGACGCAAGCACGTATGATATGTCAGATGAAAATGTGATTAATATGGGGCTTAAGGATAAGCCGTTCTTTACAGAATCGATTCCAAAGCTTGAATCTCTTAAACAGCCATTTTATGCGCATTTGATTACATTGACAAACCATTATCCGTTTAACCTTGATGAAAAAGACGCGTCTCTTAAAAAAGCGACAACAGGCGATAACACAGTTGACAGCTACTTCCAGACAGCGCGTTACCTTGACGAAGCGCTTGAGCAATTCTTCAAGGAGCTGAAGGAAGCCGGCCTGTATGACAACTCAGTCATCATGATTTACGGTGACCATAACGGTATTTCTGAAAACCATAACCGAGCGATGAAAGAGATTCTTGGAAAAGAGATCACAGATTATCAAAACGCACAGAACCAGCGTGTGCCGCTGATGATCCGCGTTCCTGGCAAAAAAGGCGGAGTGAACCATACGTATGGCGGCGAAATTGACGTCATGCCGACACTTCTGCACTTAGAAGGAATTGATTCTCAGAAATATATCAACTTTGGTACTGATTTATTCTCTAAAGACCACGACGATACGGTGGCATTCAGAAACGGAGACTTCGTAACGCCGAAGTACACATCAGTCGACAATATCATTTACGATACGAAGACAGGTGAAAAACTGAAAGCGAATGAAGAAACGAAGAATCTGAAAACAAGAGTGAACCAGCAGCTGAGCCTTTCAGACAGTGTCCTGTACAAAGACTTGCTGAGGTTCCATAAACTAAATGATTTCAAAGCCGTTGATCCGTCAGACTATCATTACGGCAAGGAGAAAGAAATCAAATAAGATGAAAAAGAGCCTTGAGCGGGCGCATTGCCTTCGCTCAAGGCTCTTTTTTTGGTTATACAACCAACTTGAAAAAATAGATTCCATTTGGTCACCAAGGCTGGCTTTCTCTCATATCATTACAGTAGATTTTGAAACCGGATTGAAATCGGACAAATTATCGGGGAAATGCCTTGATAGATTGTGAAGATGTACCAGGTTTCGAACTCAATATTCATAGAGATGAGGGGTAGAGATGAAAGCGGTCATTCTCTGCGGCGGAAAAGGAACGAGAATGAGTGAAGTCACGAATGACATTCCTAAACCGCTCGCCATGATAGGCGGCAAACCGATTCTATGGCATATTATGAAAATTTATCAGTACTACGGAGTAAACGAGTTTATTCTGCTTTTGGGCTATAAAGGAGAAAAAATCAAGGAATACTTTCTCGACTATGAATGGAAGCACAACAGCCTGACACTCGACAGCTCTACGGGAGAGGTACAGATGCTGGGGCAGCCTGAAACGTGGAAAATTACGTTTTTGGAGACTGGGGTAGATACGCTGACAGCCGGAAGAATCTTGCAGGCGAAAGACTATATCGGTGATGAAACATTTCTGCTCACCTATGGAGACGGGCTGGCCAATATCAATCTTTTCCATCTCATCAGCTATCATCAGACAAAAGGTGCTGCCGCGACTGTCACCGGCATTGACAAAGTCTCGCAGTTTGGCACCTTGACAGTTGAGGATGGCATGGCGAAAACATTTTCTGAGAAGACATCAAGTGATGGAATCATCAACGGCGGATTCTTCGTTCTTAGTCCAAAGGTTTTCGATTATTTGCCGAAGGACGGGAACACGATGTTCGAAGATGAACCGCTGAAGAACCTTGCCAAAGATGGGGAGCTTGCTGTGTACCGCCATTACGGATTTTGGACGGCCATCGATACGTATAAAAATCTCTTAGAAGTCAACAAAATGTGGAATCAAGGACAACAAGTATGGAAGGTATGGTGAATTGATTTGAGTTTCTGGAAAAATAAAAACGTATTTGTCACGGGATGCACAGGTCTTTTAGGAAGCTATTTGGTGAAAGAGCTGATCGAACAGGGCGCAAACGTTACGGGGCTAGTCAGGGATCATGTGCCTCAATCCAATCTTTATCAGGGAGAACATATCAAGAAAATGAACATCGTGCGGGGCTCTCTTGAGGACTTGGCTGTGATTGAACGCGCGCTTGGCGAGTATGAGATCGACACAGTCTTTCATCTTGCTGCACAAGCGATTGTCGGCGTGGCAAACCGCAACCCGATTTCTACCTTTGAAGCGAATATCCTCGGCACCTGGAATATTCTCGAAGCCTGCCGCAAGCATCCGTTAATTAAGCGGATCATTGTCGCTTCAAGTGATAAAGCTTACGGCGATCAAGAAAACCTTCCATACGATGAAAACATGCCGCTGCAAGGCAAGCACCCGTACGACGTCTCAAAAAGCTGCGCAGATCTGATCAGCCACACCTATTTTCACACGTACGGGCTTCCGGTCTGCATTACGCGCTGCGGAAACTTATACGGCGGCGGAGATTTGAACTTCAACCGCATCATTCCTCAGACGATTCAGCTTGTGCTGAACGGGGAAGCGCCGGAAATCCGAAGCGACGGCACATTTGTACGGGACTACTTCTATATTGAAGACGCCGTTCAGGCTTATCTGCTTCTTGCAGAAAAAATGGAAGAAAACAATCTTGCCGGAGAGGCCTTTAACTTCAGCAATGAGATCCAGCTGACCGTACTTGAACTGGTAGAGAAAATATTAAAGAAAATGAACAGTAATCTGAAACCTAAGGTGCTGAATCAGGGAAGCAATGAAATCAAACATCAATATTTATCCGCGGAAAAAGCAAGAAAGCTGCTGAATTGGACACCGGCCTACACTATTGATGAGGGACTTGAAAAAACGATTGAGTGGTATACGGAATTCTTCAAAAAGTAATGTGAAACGAGGTGAACAAGACTGTGACCAGCGCGTATTGCACCGTTTTATCAAAAGGAAGATTATATCAGGCAGTCGCTTTGTTTAAGTCGTTAGAGCAAGTTGATCAAGACAGTCCCATTTTTATACTTTGCATGGATGAAGATACGCACCGCGTGTTACAGAAGCTGAAGATGAAGCAGCTGAACCTTGTGCCGGTGGCCGCTCTTGAAAATGAAATGCTGCTGAAGCTGAAGGAAACTAGAGATCAAAGTGAGTATTGCTGGACGATGAAGCCGATCTTTCTGCAAGCTGTGCTGAACAGCAATCCTGAGCTGGAGCGCGTGACGTATATTGACGGGGATCTCTTTTTCTATGCAGATCCATCGCCGATTTTTGAAAACCAGCCGGACTGCTCGGTGCTGCTTTCACGGGGGGATATTGTAATCCCTTCTTTTGAGAAAGAGCAGATTGACATGCTGCAGCGTCTTTTAGGCAGATATAATTCCGGGTTTATCAGCTTCAAGCATGATGATGCAGGCACGGATTGCTTGGAGTGGTGGAAGGAACGCTGTCTTGAGGAATGCAAAAATGCACCGGGTGAAGGGAAATTCGGTGATCAGGGCTATTTGGATTATATGTCTGAGCTGTTTCCGAATGTGTGTGACATTACAACACCCGGCGTGAACATCGGCCATTGGAATTATGGACAGCATACGTTTTCCTGGAAAGATGGCCGGATCGTGCTGGAGGATGGCAGTCCGCTGATCTTTTATCATTTCAGCGGATACCGAATCGTCAGCATCAATGAAATCAAACAGATTCATGAAACAACCCGCACAGATCTGCCGTTTGTGCATGAACTGTATCAAGAGACACTGCCGCATATCATTCAGCACATGAAAACGTTAGACCCTGAATTTAACGGTTTTGCTTCAAAAGATGACAACAAATAAATGAGTAAATACAGGAAGTGAAAATGAAGTGAAAGCAAGCGTTATTATTCCTGCATATAATTCAAAGGAGCGTCTTTACAACAGCCTTCTGTCATTAAACCAGCAGGAGTGTGATGAAGAATTCGAAGTCATTGTAGCGGACAATGGCTCTGAGGACGGGACGCTCTCGATGCTTGAGTCATTTCAAGCTGATTTTCCGCTGATCTTTACACGGATTAAAGAAAACAGGGGCATTGCGTACGGACGAAATCAGGCGCTTCGCAATGCCAGAGGAGACATCCTGATTTTCCATGACAGCGATATGCTTGCGGCAAAGGACCTTGTGGCAAAACATATTAAAGCCCATGAGAACGAAGAGAATCTCGTCGTTTGCGGGTTGTTTTGGAAACGGATCTACAGTTTTTACTATGAACGGTTTGAAGAAGAACATAAGGAACAGCTCGCAAAGCTCACAGGTGAAATGCCGAAGAAAGACAAACAAAAGCTGCTGGAGGAAGCGGACATCAAAAACGGAAGCTTTCTTGATAAAAGCTTTGACCTCGATACCGACTTTATAGACGTGCTCAAGAAGATTTTAGATGAGTACGGCGATGACTTGAAAGGCTATCATATGCCATGGCGCTTTTTTATCACGAATAATTCCTCTGTGAAACGCAAGCATGTGGTTGACCTCGGTTTATTTGACGAAGGCATTGTGCGGTACGGGTTTGAGGATTATGACCTCGGGATCAGGCTTCATCAGGCCGGATTGACCTTCAGGCTTCGCCGTGATATTGTCAGTGTTCATCAGGAACATCCAAGCAATTGTAAGTCTGTAGACGATATTCGGGCAAACATTGCCTATATGTGCGATAAATACAATAACATCCGCTCCTTAGACGTTCATCTCGCATTTAATGGGCCGTTCCCGCCTGACATGACGAACAGAATCATGGCTGATATTCAAAAGCTGCTGGAATCACAGAAATATGATATGCTGCTGAATCTGTTTCTTGAGCTTCTGCATGTTGTTAAAGAGCGCAACATTGATCCGGATTGGAGAAAGAAATCCCCAAGGGTGACGGCGAAAAGCTTTGATTTACAAACTGTCCGCAAGCTTCTGCCGAAAGCGAAGAAAAAGCTAGGCGTGAACGATTTTGCCAACGCACTGTATGCGCTTGTCAACGATTTGCTGCACGTGGATCTTAGATCATTGGATGTGGTATAAGTGAGTACATTTCATTTTTCAACGATAGTGTCAAGGACACATATCTTTAAGCTCATGCCTATGATTCATTCTCTCCATGAGCATTGCGATGATTTTCATGTATATGTGCTGTGTGTCGACCAGAAAGCGTATGAATTGCTTCAGCATGTTCCATGGGAGCATGTAACCTTTGTGCAGCTGCATGAAATGGAAGACCCGGAGCTGCTGAAAGCGAAAAGCAACAGAACGTTTCATGAATATTGCTGGACGTTAAAGCCCGCCTTTTTGTTTCATGTGATGAGCAAGTGGGATGACGCTGAATACTTTGCCCATATGGATACGGATCTATTTTTCTTTTCTGATCCGGCACGTATTTTTGCAGAAAACCCAACGGCGTCTCTGTATTTGACTGATCATCGTAATTCGCCGCGCTTCATGTCCTACTACGACCGAACCGGACGCTTTAATACAGGCTTTGTCGGTGCCGGTAATACAAAGGAAGCATATGAAGCGGTGTGGCAGTGGAGACAGGACTGTATTGAATTTTGCACGGTCGAAATGGATACGGAACGCAAGACATACGGTGATCAAAGATATGTGGAGAAATGGCCGGAGCAGTTTAAAGGTGTTCATGTTGTCAAATCAATAGGAGCCAATACAGCGCTTTGGAATATCGAAAACTATAAGGTCGGGCAAAAGGACGGCCGCGTGTATATAGATGAAACGCCGCTGATTTTCTATCATTTCTCTGGGTTTACACTGGTGACAGAAAAAGAGTTTAATCTTTGCTGGTACTACCGGATTGAAGACGAAGCGACAATTGAGATGATTTATATGCCGTATATATTAAATCTGAAAAGATGGATTGATGAAATACAGTCGGCGTTTCCGGACTTTGCGGATGGCTTTATCCCGAAGCACGCAGTGCCTGACACTCATTTTATCCAGCTGGATTAAAAAACCCCCTGCCGCCTGGCAGGGGTTTTTTCAGCTATGCCATTCTCTCAGCTTCTGGTCACTTGGCAATAGGAAGGCAAGGATGCCGAGGACAGGGAGAAAGGCAATGGCGATCATCGTCGGGGTCAGGCCCGCGGCGTCAATCAGAGCGCCCAGCGCCACAGCGCCGATTGCGCCCATCCCGAAGGCAAGCCCGACGGTTAAACCGGACATTGTGCCGATTTTTCCAGGAACTAGCTCCTGTGCATAGACAACCGTTACAGAAAAGCTCGACATCAGAACCAAGCCAATCAAGGCAAGCACGCCATAGGCGAGAACCGGGCCGGCAAATGGCAGCACAATCGCCAGCGGCGCCGAGCATAACAGCGAACCGAGGATAACGAAGCGTTTTCCAAAACGGTCTGCAAGCGGGCCGCCGAGAAACGTGCCGATTGCGCCGAATAGCAAGAAGACAAAAATATAGCTTTGTGCCTGCTGAATGCTTACGTGATATGTATCCATCGCGTAAAACGTGTAAAAGTTACCGATCGCACTCGTATACCAAGAACGAGCAAAAATGAGAAATATAATAATAATAAGAGCAGATACAACAGATTTGGTGATGGCCGTGTTTTCAGCCGTTTTCTTTTGTTTGCCTGATTTCTGGGCAAGGCTGCCGAGACGTGAGGCGTACCATTTCGCGATATACATGAGAAACATAACAGCAAGCGCGGCGACAAGCGTGAACCAAACAGCGCCGAATTGCCCGAGCGGCACAAGAATCAGCGCGGTGATCAGCGGCGCCATCGCCTGGCCTGAGTTTCCGCCCACCTGATAAATCGACTGGGCGAGCCCGCGTTTTGTGCCGGCGGCCATATACGCCACACGGGAGCCCTCCGGATGGAAAATGGCCGAGCCTAATCCAATGAAAAACACACAGCATAAGATCGTTATGAATGACGGGGCAAATGCAAGGCCCAAAATGCCAAGCATGCTGGCGGTCAAACCGACTGGCAGCGCATACGGCCGCGGCCGTTTATCGGTATACCAGCCGACGATAGGCTGCATGACGGATGACACCATGTTTAATGTGAAAGCGATGATGCCAAGCTGTGTAAACGTCAGGCTCATGGAGCGCTCCAAAATAGGGAACATGGCCGGAATCACAGCCTGAAGCGAATCGTTGAGCATATGGCAGATTCCGATAATAATCAAAATCGGATACACCGTGGTGCCTGGTTTTTGAACTGTTTTTTCTTTTAACGGGGCGGCGATAGCCAATTGAGTCTCCTCCTTACATATATAACCAAAGCATACCACCATATTATTCATAAGGTGAAGAATTTATCAAGAGGAAAAAAGACTCTTATGAAAGAAACGCCGTCAGCCTGATTAGCAGCTGACGGTATTTTCGATATTCAAAATGTGATATAGCTCTTCAAGCTTACGAATCTCATAGGTTGGTATGATCTCTGGCACATTCGGCTTCATGTCAGGGTTCATCCAGCAAGTATCAAGTCCGGCGAGCTGTCCGCCTTTGATATCAGCAGTCAGTGAATCCCCGATGATTAATGTGTGCTCTGCTGAAAATTGAGGAATCCGTTCAAACACGTAATCGAAATATTCCTTCATCGGCTTTTGGAAGCCTGTGTCTTCAGAAACGAAAATGTCCTTGAAGAATGGAAATAATCCTGAATCACGGAGACGCTTATATTGTGTGTGAGACACACCGTTTGTCACGATGTACAAATCATACTGTTGCTGCAGATTTGAGATGAGATCAAATGCACCGTCAATAAGCTGATGTCCTTCTTCAAGAAAGCGGCGGTATTTTTGCTCAAGCAAGGTGCCGTCCGCCTCGTAACCGTACTCCTTGAGCAAAGCGGAAAAACGCGTGTTTACGACTTCATCCCTTGTCATCTTACCTTCTTCAAAGGCTCTCCAGAGACCTTGATTGATGGTTTTATACTGCGCCTTCATGTCATTTGTTAAAGGAATGTTCTGATCTTCAAACAGCAAACGCAGGGCTAAAGCTTCTGCCGCTTGAAAATCAAGGATGGTATCATCTACATCAAATAATAAAGTGCGGTATCGTTTCATCTGTGTGTCTCCCTTTCCTCATATGTATTCAAAGTATAGCACATAAAAAAAGGAAAAAGCCGGCGGGTGAGGCACCGCCGGCTGAAAAGAGATTATTTGTTTAATAAGCTGTGTTTTCTCGAATATAGGAAGTAAACCAGCGTTCCGACAGCGATCCAGATGACAAATGAAAGCCATGTGACGCCGGGAAGGCTGTACATGAACCAAAGGCAGATGCCTGCGCTGATAATTGGCACAACCGGAACGAACGGCACTCTGAAGGACGCCTTGATTTCAGGATGTTTTTTTCTTAGCACAATGACAGCAACGGAAATGACCGTAAACGCGGCAAGTGTTCCCATGTTCACCAGATGGGCCAGCGTTCCGAGGTTAATAAAGCCGGCGATTCCCGCTGCAACGATCCCTGTCAGCCATGTGTTGCGGAACGGGGTTTTAAATGACGGATGAACCTTTGCGAACAATCCAGGCAGAAGGCCGTCTCTGCTCATGGCAAATGTCAAACGAACCTGAGCGTACAGCAAAGCGAGCATCACCGTCGTAATCCCGATAATCGCACCGACAGAAATAATTCCGGCAACAGCGTCCTGTCCGACGAATTTCAGCGCAAAAGATACAGGATCTCCGACATTCAATTTGGCATAAGGCATCATGCCTGTCAGCACAAGCGATACCGCGATGTACAGAACCGTGCAGACGGCTAGAGCTGAAATAATGCCGACGGGCATGTTTTTTTGCGGATTTTTCACTTCCTCTGATGCGTTTGAAACCGCGTCAAACCCAAGGTACGCGAAGAATACAGTGGCAGCGCTAAGTATGACGCCTTTCATCCCGAATGGCATAAAAGGAGACCAGTTGTCCGGTTTCACATAGCCGATGCCGACAATAATGAACAATAAAATGATCGCGATTTTCATCAGTACAATAACGTTGTTAAAGCGTGTGCTTTCCTTGACGCCTCTGCTGACAATCGCAGTGATGAGGAGAATGATCACCGCAGCCGGAAGGTTAAATACGGCGCCCGCCGTGCTTCCCGGCGCTCCTGTCAGTGCAGCCGGAATATGAAGATTGAAGCCGGCAAGCAGTGATTGAAAGTATGAAGACCAGCCGGTGGCAACCGCCGACAGTGCAATGACATATTCAAGCATGAGATCCCATCCGATCAAAAAGGCGAGCAGCTCTCCAAGTGTCACGTATGAGTATGAGTACACGCTTCCCGAAATCGGAATGGAAGACGAAAACTCAGCATAACAGAAAGCAGCCAGCGCACAGGCGAGCCCCGCTAAAATAAACGATATGATGAGGGCGGGACCTGCACCGGTCGCTGCCACTGTTCCTGTAATGACAAAAATCCCTGTACCGATGACACAACCGATACCGAGCAAGGTTAAATCAAATGCGCTTAACGTACGGGCAAGGCTTTTTGACTTGCTCTGCGCACTCAATGTTTCAAGCGGTTTTTTTCTAAATAATGAACTCATCAAAAGTTCCTCCTAGAAATATTCAAAATATTCTAATCATTATATGCATTTCTTGTTGTATTATATTGTCGAAATTTGACGCAGTCAATAAAATATTTTTCTGCTTTAAATGATAGAAGCGAAACAGCGTTGTCGTATCATAGGATAGTAATTTTTACTAATCGTATATTCAATTTTATGCGAGATGAACCGATAGAAAAAATAGATTCGCCCATATTTTGATTTGCGGTTATAAAGGAGATGCTGACCATGTTTCAATATGAAGAGTTGAATAAACAGTTTATCGGTGGGAAATGGCAGGAGGGCAGCAGCCCAAATGTATTGGAAAACAAAAATCCTTATACTCAAAAAACATTCACAACATTCCGTAAAGCGACTGCTGACGATGTAGATGAAGCGTATCGGGCAGCGGCGCTGGCAAAGAAAAAATGGGATGCGGTCAACCCGTTCGAGAAAAGAACCATTTTAGAAAAAGCCGTCACGTATATTGAAGAAAATGAAGAAGCCATTATTTATTTGATTATGGAGGAGCTAGGCGGTACAAGGCTCAAAGCAGCTTTTGAAATCGGTCTTGTCAAAAACATCATAAAAGAAGCGGCAACGTTCCCAATCCGCATGGAGGGGAAAATTCTTCCGTCCACAATAGATGGCAAGGAAAACAGATTATATCGCGTGCCGGCAGGCGTTGTCGGTGTCATCAGTCCGTTTAACTTCCCATTCTTTTTATCTATGAAATCAGTGGCGCCTGCACTCGGAGCCGGCAATGGCGTTGTGCTAAAGCCGCATGAGGAAACGCCGATTTGCGGCGGAACGCTGATTGCGAAAATTTTTGAGAACGCGGGAATTCCGGAGGGGCTGCTGAATGTTGTTGTCACAGACATTGCTGAAATCGGCGACAGCTTCGTTGAGCATCCAGTGCCGCGGATCATCTCATTTACCGGTTCTACGAAAGTCGGCAGCTACATCGGACAGCTTGCGATGAAGCATTTTAAAAAGCCGCTTCTTGAGCTTGGCGGGAACAGCGCCTTCATCGTGCTTGAGGATGCAGATATAGAATATGCGGTCAATGCGGCGGTGTTCAGCCGATTTACACATCAAGGACAGATTTGCATGTCAGCCAACCGCGTGCTTGTTCATTCTTCTATTTATGACAAGTTCCTTGAGCTGTACCAGGCAAAAGTGGAATCGCTGAAAGTAGGCGACCCAATGGATCCTGATACGATTATCGGGCCATTAATCAACAGCAGACAGACGGACGGGCTGATGAAGACTGTTGAGAAAGCAATTGAAGAGGGCGCTGTACCAGTGAAGCTTGGCGGATTTAACGGGACGATCGTTGAACCGACGATCTTAAAAGACGTCAAACCGTTCATGAGCATTGCCAAGGAAGAGCTGTTCGGACCAGTCGTCTCCTTTATGAAGTTTGATTCAGAAGACGAAGCGGTGGATATCGCAAACGAAACCCCGTTTGGCTTGAGCGGTGCCGTACACACGTCAAATCTTGAGCGCGGCGTGGCTTTTGCGAAACGCATTGAAACAGGCATGATTCACGTCAATGACACGACCATCAATGATGAACCGAATGTAGCCTTCGGCGGTGAAAAGCAATCAGGCCTCGGCCGTTTAAACGGTGAGTGGAGCCTCGAAGAATTTACAACGCTGAAATGGATCTCGGTCCAGCACGAAAAACGCAGCTTCCCTTATTAATGAAAAGGAGTGAATGGAATTGACCATAAACACGGAAAAAGAAACCGCAGATATTCTGGACGCATTTATCAAAGTAGCCCCTTATTTAAACAGCCTGGTTCAGGATGATATTACAATCGGCATTTATGATACGGAAAAACTGCTCGTGAATATACCGGCCAAAACCTTTTCGCTGAACGTAAAAGCCGGCGATCCGCTGCAGGAAGGGGATATTATCACTGATGCCATCCGCAGCAATGAGAAGAAGACGAGTATGGTTCCGAAAGAATTGTTCGGCTTTCCATTGATCGCGCGTGCCATCCCGCTGCACGACGAGAATGGAAGAGTCATTGGAGGCGTCGGCCTCGGAACGAGCCTTGAGGAGTCGTCAAAGCTGCATGATGTGGCGGAAAGCTTATCGGCTGTCGTTGAACAAACGGCCGCGGCTATTTCCGACATTTCTGAATCAATTAACGGGTTTTCAACTCAAATGTCGGGCATTTCCTCTCAGGCGAAAAAAGTAAGCGAAAGCGCCGGTGAAATCGCCGATATTTCAGTAACTGTTAAAGGCATCTCGGACCAAAGCAATCTGCTAGGCTTGAATGCCGCGATCGAAGCGGCAAGAGCAGGGGAGTCTGGAAAAGGATTCTCTGTCGTCGCAGATGAGATCAGAAAGCTAGCGACGCATTCAAAAGAAAATGTCGGCCAAATTGACCAGATTACGAAAAAAATCCACAGCCTGCTGAAAGGGCTGGAGGAATCCATTGAGTCGATTAATCAGCATACAGACGGACAAGCCGCTGCCGTTGAACAAATTTCCGCCACGATGCAGGAGATATCAGGAAGCGCGCAGCATCTTGCAAAAATGGCTGAAAAAGCGCTTGAGGAAGAGTAAAAGACCGGGGACAAATGTCCCCGGTCTTTTACTATCCTGCATTTCCATGAAATTTGTCTGACGTTTTACTAGTTTTATTCCAGCGGCTGATTTAAAATGTACACATGAACTTACGTGAGGATTGATAGGAACCATGAGCATATTAAAAGCGGAAAATCTTTATAAAACATACGGAGATAAAACATTATTTGACCATATCTCCTTTCATATTGAAGAGAATGAGAGAATCGGATTAATCGGGCCGAACGGAACAGGAAAATCAACGCTGCTGAAAGTGATTGCCGGCTTGGAATCTACCGAAGAAGGAGAAATCACGAAATCCGGAAGCGTGCAGGTCGAATTTCTTCATCAAGACCCGGAGCTGCCTGCGGGGCAAACAGTGCTGGAGCATATCTATTCCGGTGAATCGGCTGTGATGAAAACCTTGCGTGAATATGAAAAAGCGCTGTATGAACTGGGGAAAGATCCCGAAAATGAACAGCGCCAGAAACACCTGCTGGCAGCACAAGCGAAAATGGACGCAAACAATGCATGGGATGCAAACACCTTGGCAAAAACCGTATTGTCTAAGCTGGGCGTCAACGACGTAACAAAACCGGTCAATGAGCTCTCAGGCGGCCAGAAAAAACGGGTGGCCATTGCCAAAAACTTAATTCAGCCCGCTGATTTGCTCATTTTGGACGAGCCGACAAACCATTTGGATAATGAAACGATTGAGTGGCTTGAAGGGTATTTAAGCCAATATCCCGGCGCCGTCATGCTGGTGACGCACGATAGATATTTCTTAAACCGTGTCACCAACCGCATTTATGAGCTTGAAAGAGGCAGCCTCTACACGTACAAAGGCAACTATGAAGTGTTTTTAGAAAAACGCGCGGAACGGGAAGCGCAGGCTGAGCAAAAGGAAACGAAGCGGCAAAACCTGCTGCGCCGCGAGCTGGCCTGGCTCAGACGAGGAGCGAAAGCCCGCTCAACAAAACAAAAGGCGAGAATTGACCGGGTAGAGACGCTTAAAGAGCAGACAGGCCCTCAGTCATCAGGTTCACTCGATTTTGCCATTGGCTCGCACCGTCTCGGAAAACAGGTTATTGAAGCGGAGAACGTCATGATCGCTTATGACGGCCGCATGCTCGTCGACCGTTTTAATGAACTTGTCATACCAGGTGAACGGATCGGGATCATCGGGCCGAACGGCATCGGGAAAACAACGCTGTTAAATGCCCTTGCCGGCCGTCATACGCCGGACGGAGGCGATATTACGATCGGACAGACGGTCAGAATCGGCTACTATACTCAGGATCATAGTGAAATGAACGGTGAGTTAAAGGTCATTGACTATATAAAAGAAACGGCGGAGGTCGTAAAAACGGCAGATGGCGATATGATTACAGCTGAACAAATGCTCGAGCGTTTCCTCTTCCCGCGTTCGATGCAGCAGACGTATATCCGCAAGCTGTCCGGCGGGGAAAAACGCCGTTTATACTTGCTTCAGGTTCTCATGCAGGAGCCGAATGTCCTGTTTCTCGATGAGCCGACGAATGATTTGGATACTGAAACATTAAGCGTTCTTGAGGATTATATTGACCAGTTCCCTGGCGTCGTCATCACCGTATCCCATGACCGCTATTTCCTTGACCGCGTCGTCGACCGTTTGATTGTATTTGAAGGAAATGGCGTCATTTCCCGCTTTCAAGGCTCCTACAGCGACTATATGGAGGAGTCAAAAGCGAAAAAAGCGGCCCCAAAACCGGCAGCTGAGGAAAAAACGGCTGAAGCCGAGCCGAAGAAAAAACGGAAAAAGCTTTCTTACAAAGACCAGCTGGAATGGGACGGCATCGAAGATAAAATTGCCCAGCTGGAAGAAAAGCATGAACAGCTCGAAGCTGACATCGCCGCAGCAGGCAGTGATTTTGGCAAAATCCAAGAGCTGATGGCCGAGCAGGCGAAAACTGCGGAAGAGCTTGAGGCTGCTATGGACCGCTGGACAGAATTGTCCCTCATGATTGAAGAACTGGAAAGCTAAAAAGCGTGGCCGCAGCAGGCCGCGCTTTTTTTCACATAATGGACAAAAACGAACCGGCCTGCTTATGTTAGGATAAAATTGTGTGTCAGCGGCACATGGAAAACTAACGGAGATGATGAAGTATGACATGGGCGATCGTGATGTTAATTCTCATGAGTCTGGTGAAAATCGTATTAACCTGTCTTCCTACAGGCGTCATAGAATGGCTGCTCGGCAAATTTGAAGTGCACGCCAAGCTGAGTGACGAAAATGCGAGTCTCTCTCTAGATGGAAAACGCCTCGAGGGTGCAGAGAAGCAGAAAGTGATTGATCAATTTAACGAAGCTATCTTCCTGGAAAAATATTATATCTATCCAGGTGATGAAGAGCGTTATTTACATCCGGAAAATGGCGGCACGCCGCTGGTGATAGATACAAAAAAAGGAAAAAAAGACGTGAAGCTGTTCGTGTACCGCTACGACGACCATATCGACGTCGTGAAACAGTACAAGAAGAAAGTGATCGCGTATCGAGTGCTTTCTGAAAGCCTTCAAAAAGAGTCTCTGTCAGTGGCGGGAAGTTTAGCTTAAACAGGAAAGTGAAAGACGGGTGCTTTATGCTGCTCGTCTTTTTTATTGTTTTTTAAAACTTAACGTTTACGTTAAGGTTCAAAAGGTGTATAATGGTAACAGAAACGGCGAAGGGGGATTTACCTTGGAATGGATGAAGATTGATCAAGTGGCCAAAAGAAGCGGACTGACAAAGCGGACCATCCGGTTTTATGAAGAAATCGGCTTGATTCCGGCGCCGAAACGGACAGACGGCGGTGTAAGGCTTTATTCAGAGGATGATATGGAGGAGCTTGAGAAAGTCATCAGCACAAAAGAGGTGCTCGGTTTTTCCCTTCAGGAGCTTCAGCATTTCATGGAAACCAGCCGCCAGCTAGAGTTAAACAAAGAGGGGTATTTGTTGTCACTGGATCCTAAGGAACGGAAAGAAAAACTGGAGGAAATTCAGGAAACCCTGAATCACCAGCTGAGTTTGATTGATGAGAAAATCCGCACATTCCAAAGCTTTAAAGAACGCCTGCAAGGCATGAAAAATAAAGCGGAACGCGCCATTCAATCAATCGAATGAAAAGTTTGCCAAACGCTATTTTTGTAGCGTTTCTTTTAATGGAATTAAAGATGGAGGTCAGGTCAAATGGATAAGACAAAACAAGTGAATCAGAAAACAGGTTTGCTCAGCCAGCCGAAAGCGGTATGGGCTGTCGCGTTTGCCTGTGTGATTTCCTTTATGGGAATCGGGCTGGTTGATCCAATTCTTCCGGCCATTGCCGCACAATTACATGCTTCACCTAGTGAAGTATCACTCTTGTTTACAAGTTATTTGCTTGTAACCGGATTTATGATGTTTTTCTCAGGAGCCATTTCCAGCCGCATCGGCGCGAAATGGACATTAATTCTCGGACTTATTTTTATTATTGTGTTTGCGGGGCTTGGCGGCAGCTCAAGTTCAATCGCTCAGTTAGTCGGCTATCGCGGCGGCTGGGGGTTAGGGAATGCTTTGTTTATTTCAACAGCGCTTGCGGTCATCGTCGGCGTATCAGTCGGCGGCAGCGCCAAAGCGATTATTTTGTATGAGGCTGCGCTCGGTCTCGGGATTTCTGTCGGGCCGCTTGCAGGCGGAGAGCTTGGAAGCATTTCATGGCGCGCACCGTTTTTCGGAGTATCTGTCCTGATGTTTATTGCGTTAATCGCGATTTCTTTCATGCTTCCGAAGCTGCCGAAACCTGCGAAACGCGTCGGTGTGTTTGATGCGATGAAGGCGCTCAAATATAAAGGCCTTTTAACAATGGCGGTATCGGCATTCTTATACAACTTTGGATTTTTTATTTTGCTTGCTTATTCTCCGTTCGTTCTGGATTTAGATGAACACGGTCTTGGATATGTCTTCTTCGGCTGGGGCCTTCTGCTGGCGATTACGTCAGTCTTTACGGCGCCGCTCGTGCACAAAGCGCTGGGCACAGTGCGTTCGCTCGTCGTTCTCTTTATCGCCTTTGCGGCCATTCTCGTTATTATGGGGATCTGGACAGACCATCAGACTTTGATTATTACATGTATCGTTGTCGCTGGTGCTGTCCTCGGTATGGTGAATACGATCATGACAACCGCTGTGATGGGTTCTGCGCCGGTTGAACGTTCAATCGCGTCTTCAGCCTACAGCTCAGTCCGCTTCATCGGCGGCGCGCTCGCCCCGTGGATTGCAGGAATGCTGTCAGAACACTTTACTGCAAGCACACCATATACAGTAGGCGGAATCGTCGTTTTTGTCGGCATGCTTGTCCTTCTCATGGGACGTAAACATCTTGCTGGAATTAAGGCGGGGCATTAATAACGAAAGACACTGCGAAGATGCAGTGTCTTTTTATTCGTTATAATGCATCATAATCGAATTGGTGCAGGAAAGGACAACCTTTATGACACAATTTTACTATTTTTCGGCTGAAAACTCCCTTTAGAAACCGGTTTTTTCGGTCAGCAAGAACGGCGTTCGCGGAAAGGGCATCCGCTTCGGTCAGGCATTGATGCGGCTGGGATTTATCTTGGAGAAGCTGAGAATGTGTCCGTTCATTTACGATTGCCATTTCAAGTGATGGTTCATGCTGTAGAGGGGACGTTTGCCATGAAGGCAAAGCCTGACGAATATGATCAGAAATGTTTAGAAACGCTCTATCAATACATACACAGCGTCATGAAAAACAGCTTTTCTGTAGAGTGGTCACCGCTTGTCTGCCAAAAGAGGGCTTGACACTTGATGAATTCACATCTCCATTGCAGCTCATTTTAAAAGACAGAGAGCTTTTGAGAATCGTTCAGAATAAATGGCAGTAAAAACCCGCCCTTTAGCAGGCGGGTTTTTTTATAAATTAAAGCACTTTCGTCGTCCAAGACTCGCAGTTCCACGTTTCTGTCGCAATATCCATATAAAAGTCTGGCTCGTGGGAAATGAGCAGAATGGAGCCTTTATATTCTTTCAGGGCGCGCTTGAGCTCTTCCTTGGCATCGACATCCAAGTGGTTTGTCGGCTCATCGAGCACCAGCAGGTTTGTTTCTGAGTTGATTAGCTTGCACAATCTGACTTTCGCTTTTTCGCCTCCGCTTAATACGGAGACGCGGCTTTCGATATGCTTTGTCGTCAGTCCGCATTTTGCCAGAGCGGCACGGATTTCATACTGCGTATAAGAAGGGAATTCGCTCCATACTTCTTCGATGCACGTATTGTTGTTTGTTTCCTTGACCTCTTGCTCGAAATAGCCGGTATAGATGTGCTCACCGCGTTCTACAGAGCCTTCGAGCGGCTGGATTTCACCAAGCAAACTTTTCAACAACGTCGTTTTTCCGATCCCGTTTGCGCCGTAAAGGGCGATTTTTTGGCCGCGCTCCATGCGGAGGTTGAGCGGACGGGACAGCGGGGAATCGTAACCGATCACGAGGTCCTTCGTTTCAAAAATCAGCTTGCCTGACGTTCTCGCCGGCTTAAAGTGGAATTCCGGCTTTGGCTTTTCTGCCGCAAGCTCGATCATATCCATCTTATCGAGTTTCTTTTGGCGGGACATCGCCATGTTTCTCGTGCTGACGCGCGCTTTGTTGCGGGCGACGAAATCCTTCAGCTCTGCGACTTCCTGCTGCTGCTTTTTATAGGCCGCTTCAAGCTGTTGTTTCTTCACCTCGTAGACTTCCATAAACTGATGGTAGTCGCCGACATAGCGTGTCAGCTCTTGATTTTCAACGTGATAAATCAGGTTGATGACACTATTCAAGAACGGAATATCGTGGGAAATCAGGATGAACGCGTTCTCGTATTCCTGCAGGTAGCGTTTCAGCCATTCAATATGCTGTTCATCAAGATAGTTGGTCGGCTCATCGAGAAGCAGAATTTCCGGCTTTTCAAGGAGCAGCTTAGCGAGAAGGACCTTTGTGCGCTGTCCGCCGCTCAAATCGGTGACATCTCGCTCTAAACCGATATCGCTCAAACCGAGACCGCGGGCAATTTCTTCCACCTTGGAATCAATGACATAAAAATCATTGTTTGTCAGCGCGTCTTGAATGACGCCGACTTCTTCAAGCAGCTTCTCGAGCTCATCGGGATCAGCCTCGCCCATTTTGTTGTATATCTCGTTCATTTCCTCTTCCATCGCAAATAAATAATGGAATGCATCTTTCAGGACGTCGCGAATAGATTTTCCTTTTTCCAGCACGGTATGCTGATCAAGGTATCCGACACGGACGTTTTTTGACCACTCGACTTTTCCCTCATCAGGTTCAAGCTTTCCGGTAATAATATTCATGAAGGTTGACTTTCCTTCACCGTTTGCGCCGATCAAGCCGACGTGCTCGCCTTTTAACAGGCGGAAGGAAACGTTATTAAAAATGGCCCGGTCCCCGAAGCCGTGGCTTAAATCCTTTACAGATAAAATACTCATGTTTACACCTCTATCGTTATCAAACACGCACAATCGTCGTGTAATATTCACCCTTTTGATTATAAAGGAGGATTCGGAATGTTGAAAGGTATAGGAAAGAAAAAGAAAAATTGCGTTCCGGGCGAGGTTTTGAGATACTATGGAATAGATTTCAGGAATTGAGGAGAACAAAATGACGCAAACTTGGCCATTTTTACATAATGCACAATCATTTATACAAGAGAATTGGAATGCTTCCGGCTTTCAAACGCCAACCCCTGTTCAAGAGCAGGCAGCCCAGCTGATCATGGACGGAAAGGATGTCATTGGAGAATCGCCGACAGGCACAGGGAAGACGCTGGCGTATGCGCTGCCGGTCTTGGAGCGGATCAAACCAGAGCAAAAGCATCCGCAGGCGGTGATTTTAGCGCCTTCCCGTGAGCTGGTGATGCAGATTTTTCAGGTGATTCAGGATTGGAAAGCGGGCTCAGAGCTGCGCGCGGCTTCCTTAATCGGCGGGGCGAATGTGAAGAAGCAGGTCGAAAAGCTAAAGAAACATCCGCATATCATTGTCGGCACGCCAGGCAGGGTATTTGAACTGATTAAAGCAAAGAAACTCAAAATGCATGAAGTGAAAACGATTGTACTTGATGAAGCGGATCAGCTTATCCTGCCGGAGCATCGCGAGACGATCAAACAAATTATTAAAACGACATTAAGAGACCGCCAGCTTCTATGTTTCTCTGCCACGCTTAAAAAGGAAACAGAGGATGTGCTCCGCGAATTGGCGCAAGAGCCTGAGGTGTTGAAGGTGCAGCGAAGCAAGGCAGAGGCAGGGAAAGTGAAGCATCAATATCTCATTTGTGACCAGCGTGACAAAGTAAAGCTGCTGCAAAAGCTGTCAAGGCTTGAAGGCATGCAGGCACTCGTATTTGTGAGAGACATTGGCAACCTGAGTGTATATGCGGAAAAGCTGGCATATCACCACGTTGAACTCGGCGTTTTGCACAGCGAAGCGAAAAAAATGGAGCGGGCGAAAATCATTGCCGCATTCGAAAACGGAGAGTTTCCTCTTTTATTGGCGACTGACATTGCCGCACGCGGTTTAGACATTGAAAACCTGCCATACGTGATTCATGCTGATATTCCAGATGAAGATGGCTATGTCCACAGATCAGGACGAACAGGCCGGGCCGGAAAAGAAGGCAACGTGCTGAGCCTTGTGACAAAATTGGAGGAATCAAAGCTGAAAAAAATGGCGAAGAAGCTTGGTGTTGAGCTGAGTGAAGCTGTGTATGCAGGCGGAAAACTGAAGACGAAATAAAAAGGAGGGCGGAAAGCCCTTTTTTTTGTTGTAAAATAATAGAAAAGATTTTGCGCGGAGGTGGGAAAATGGCTTCAATAGACAGGTTTCAAGTAATGCAGGAGCCAGAGCTGAAAATACTTGAACACTGGTTTGAGAATGAGGATACCAGACGGAGAATGGATGGGATGCTGCCATTAGATGAGTGGTACGCACGAGTAAATAAAGATAAACACGATACTGTCATCATGGCGTATGATGGACAGCTGCCGGCAGGGATGGTCGTTATTGAGTTCGGAGAGGAGCGGACGTATATTGGATTGATCGTCAATCCTTTGTACCGGCTTCAAGGGTACGGAAAACGGATACTGCAAAAGCTGATGACCGAACCTGATTTTACTAGCGTGCGGGAATGGGTGGCATGCATTGAAGAAGACAATCGAATCAGTTTAGCTTGCTTTCAAGCAGCAGGATTCACTTTAGAAGACACGGAACCTGATGAAGATGGTTTTCTTACGCTGATTCTTCGCAACTGATCTCATCGAAACACAAAAGGAGGGCAAAAAGCCCTCCCGTTTTCATCTTCATTCAGCTCGGATCACTGACCTTGATCAGCTGTTTCCCTTTATTTTCTCCCTTAAATAAACCGAGAAACGCGTCAGGAATGTTTTCGAAACCTTCTGTGATGGTTTCCTCGTAATGGAGTTTACCAGCCTTCAGCCATTCGGCCAGCTGTTTTGCTCCCTCAGAAAAACGATCGGAGTAGTCGCTTACGATAAAGCCTTGCATCAGCGACTTCGTTTTAATGAGTTTTGATTGGACACGAGGGCCCATGTCATCTGCTTCGCTTTTTGCGTTATAGGAAGAAATGGCGCCGCACACCGGAATGCGGGCAAATTCATTGAGCAGATTCATCACCGCGTCTGAAATCGGTCCGCCGACATTGTCAAAATACACATCGACACCGTCAGGACAAGCGTTTTGAAGCGCTTTTTGGATATCATCCGCTGTTTTGTAATTGATGGCTTCGTCAAACTGAAGCTCCTGTTTTAAATAGTCGATTTTTTCATCAGAGCCCGCGATGCCGACGACTCGCGCGCCTTTGATTTTGGCAATTTGCCCGACTGTTGAACCGACGGCTCCAGCAGCTCCGGAGACAACCACGGTTTCGCCTTCCTTCGGGCGTCCGATGTCCAGCAATCCGAAGTATGCTGTTAAGCCGGTCATTCCCAAAATGCCGAGATAGGCCGAAGCGGGAGCAAGGCTTGTATCAATTTTTCGCAAGGCAGACTCGCTCACAGCGGAAAATTCCTGCCAGCTGAGATTTCCGATGACGATATCGCCTTTTTTCAGATGATTCCCGTCTGACACAACTTCAGCGATAACCCCGCCAGAAAGCGCTTTATCCAAGGCGAACGGCTCAACATATGACTTCGTATCCTGCATACGGCCGCGCATATAAGGGTCAACCGATACATAAAGCGTTTTGACAAGCACTTCCCCTTGCTTGGGTTCAGGAACCGGTATGGTTTCAAAGCGAAAGTCTTCATGAACAGGAATACCTTGTGGACGTCTTGCTAATTGAATTTGCTGCTGAGATGCTGTCATTTTCATCCTCCTATCACTTGGTTGACACCACTGTAACATGGACAGGAGAGGAAATACAAAAGGTAAGCTGGCATACAAAAAAGGTTATAGATGAGCTTATGCTTTCTACAAGCTCTTTTGTTTTAAAAGTTCTCTTTAGTCATTTATCATTATTAGAAAACAGAACAGAAAAAGAGCTCCTGTACACCTAGCTAAGATTGGCTAGTGTGTATGTCGATTCTTTTTCATATTCTTGCAAGCATCTGCGAGGGGGAGCTTAGTCGTTCACATTTTGCTTTCGCATCAATCTGCAATAGCAAAGTCTATGCGATTTTTTTACATCAGCAAAGATTTGTTCAATTTTTTCCTTTTATGCCGAGTTTTTCTGAAACAGATAATTGATGGTACTCAACCATTTTCTTTTGGTCAATAAAGTAATGTTTACTTATTAATTAAACACGCGAAAAAGCAAACGAAAACATAATTAAATTTTATATATTTATTAAAAGCTTATATGTTTATTTACCTTTTTTTTGAATTGTAATTGAGAAAATCCATATATTGCGGACACTAATAAAAGAATACCTGCTGAAACATAAACTAAACGAACTCCAAGGAAATCTGAAATAGCCCCTATAGCCAGAATTGAAAACATAAAAATGAACTGTACTAAAGAAGACCTTGCAGACATTATATTAATTCGAGTTTGCTCGGTTGTTATGTTCTGAATAAGTGTTTCTTGTGTAAGATCTCTTAATATATAAGCCGGCCCCATAAAGAGAACCAAAATTAGAGCTAAGTATGAATTACTTATAAAACCATATATTAAAGTTAAACTTCCATATGAGACAGCGCCAATTAACATAAAATTAATTAACTTATTTTGAAATCTCTCCGACAGCTTATATATTATAAATCCCCCTATCATCGAACCTAAATAATATGCTCCATTAATAAATCCCCACCATGATTCTCCTTTATGCAAGACTTCGTTAACGAAAGCTAAAGAGACAGATCCTATCCAAATCATTCCTGCCCATGACTCAATTAAATCCATAATAATAATTGTTCTAAGTTTCTTTTGGCTAAATAAATACCGCCAACCACTTACTATACTCTTATTGGGAGAATTTTTTTCACGTATGACAGAATTAGCGTGGCCATGTGGTAGACAAAATAAAAGAGAAAGAAGAGATGTAAACAACAAAAAGATAGTAAGTATAATGGTATATCCCTCACCTAAAAATGCAATTATGAGACCACCTAAAGACCAGCCTACAAATTGAAAAGTTTGGTCCACTGTAGATAATAATCCATTTGCTTTTACTCTTCTATCAGGAGAGATTATTTCCCCTATAATTGCACTTTTTAAAGGTGAGAACCATCCATTAAAAAAGGAAATACAGCTAATAATAATAAAGACTAAAATGAGAGTTTGATTAGAGTAAGTTCTTAATAAAGCATAGAACAAACATATTAATAACAGCATTTGTATCAATTGAGAAATAATTATTGTAAGAGGCAGTTTTAATCGAATTGTTATTAACGGTAATATAGCACTTCCAAAAATACGAAAAATAATACTTATTAATGTCACCATAGAGGCGATGGTTGTCGAATTGGTCATTTTAAACAAAAACGAAATCACTACCATAGTATATAGAGAAAAACCTAAATTTGTAGTGGTCTGGCTAAATAAAATAGAATAATAACCTTTACTCATATGTATCCTCCCTTGGAATAATTTTTCTCGGTAAAGAGCTTAAACATATTTAAACACCTTAAAACAACAAAAGTAAAGAAAAAATTTCCTTGTAAACTATTTACTTTTATTCTATTTATTGTTATTGTTTATTTAAGTTCTCTGACTATTCTATCAATATTCAGGGAACCACATATCTTATTAAAGGGGGGGAAAACCATGAGAAAATTAAGAAAAAACTGGAGAAAATCGATTGTTAGCCCGGTTCTTTATACTAATGAAAAATGGTAAACACTTAGGGAATAGCATTTAATGCTATTCCTTATTTCAACAAACAAATCGGGAGGTTATCGTAATTTGACTCTATTAATGCAAGATCATAAATCAATTTACAATAAAGATATAGAAATATTAATTGAAGTTGAAGAACTTATTACTTCTGTTCCAGAAAATAAAAAAAATGATTTTAAGAGTTTAATCGATAATAGAATTATGACTCTACTAAATAAAATTCAACACCCTGTAGCAGCGGAAAATGTGTTTGGGATGTGTATTGCTTATCCGAATACTTACATAAGGTATAGATTAATTGATTTCGTTGAAAAATGGGTACCTTATTTCTCTGCTGTAGAAACTATAATCAATCTAACCCAGGATCCGGATGATTTAGTTTCTTTTAAAGCTATGGATGTCTGTGCAAATCATAAAATTGAAGAATCTGTAGCATATTTGTCTTCGATTATTGATGATGTCCGGGAGAGTATAAGCTACCCTAAAAAACCTGTGGGATTAGGGGCCCAAAAAGTATTAAGTACATTATTAGATATATTCGGTGTTGAAAAACATGAAGAGCTAGTAATGCTAAAAAATTATTTTGATCAAAATGGTATACTTCCTAATAACTTTGACTTTGAAGAAAAAATTCCTCAAAGTCTAATAGAGGAATTCGAAAAAACAGAAGAAGATGGGATGATTTTAATTCCGGGTGGCTTTTTTGAATTCGGTTTAAATGAAAATGAAATTCCTGACAAAACATTTAATTGGAAAGATGCTGTTCCTAGACAAAAAGTATGGTTACCTCCATTTTTTATCGATAAGTATCCTGTTACAAATAAAGATTATGATATCTTTACCGAGTTCATAGAGGAAAATGGGCATATATTCTGTCATCCTAATGAACCGCAGAATAAACAACATAGAAGAAATACATATTGGGATGATAGGTATTTAGATAATCATCCCGTTACAGGTATAGATTTTTATGATGCATTTGCTTACGCAAGATATAAGGGGAAAGAATTGCCAACCGAGTTTCAATGGGAAAAAGCTGCTCGAGGCGAAAAGGGTAATGTCTGGCCTTGGGGAGATAAATTTGATCCTGCAAAGGTTCAATATGCTGGAAGTCTTTATAATGAACCCATTACTTCTTTAAAGTCCTGGAGAGAAAATTTATTAAAAGCTCATGCTGATAAAGAATTAAATCATTTAACAAGTGATATTTTTGAACAAAATGGTGAAAGTCCCTATGGAGTATGCGGTATGATCGGCGGAACATGGGAGTGGACTAGAAGTGAGCTTAAAACAAAGAGAGCTTTCCACCCTATTTTTGAGAATGTACCATTTAATAGTGTTAACTCATTTGCCGTTCTTAAAGGAGGATCATTCTTCTCTCATCCAGGCTTAATGTTCCCTTCTTTTAGAGCAAAAGATATTCCTTTCTGTCGACACAATGAAATGGGGATTAGATGCGTAAAGAATATTCCAGTATATAAAATTAGAGAATCAATTAATGGGCCAATTACTAATAAAGCAATTTATTAATCATTCTAGGTTAGAGACTTGATAAAAGTATACTAACATTGTGTAATAATGTTCAGCTTGTAGAAAAAACAATGTTTTTTCTACAAGATTTTATTTTAAATGCTTTTCAAAATTATCAGGGATTGAGAATCAGAAAAAGAGCCATTAAGCTCGATCTTAGCTAGGTATTACGATCTTCTGTATATTATTGTGAGAAATATAGAAGATTCAGTTAGTTAGCATTTCGATTTTAAGCTGAGCCTGCAATAGCAAAGCATCTGTTTTGATTATTCTTTTTCTGATACATAAGCTAATTTTGTCGCTTTTCTTTTTTGTCTTTTCACGCATTTCGAGGATGACTTACTATAATTCTTTCAGCTTTCTATGTGTTAAGATTCGAATAGATGAAATAACTTTAACAAGTTGGTCAATAAGAACAGATTTAACTTTATGTTAAAAGAGTATCTCGTATAGAACATAAGAAGAATGACGAGTTTTTTAAGATTATCATCAATTATGTGAGAATAAAATATTATAAGGGAAAATGAAGGCTGTCACGTTTCTCGACAGCCCTAGGGATTTCCTCTCCTTTTCATTTCGCCCGTAATTTCGGGCACAGTCCCGTCGGCAGGCACATTGGCTTCTGGTCGATCGGGCTTCTCATGATGCAGCATTCCAAGCCGAAGACTTCACGGAAAAATGGCTGGGTGAACACATCTTCCGGTGTTCCGGCGTTGTATATTTTTCCGTCCAGCACACTGATCAGATAGTCAGCATATTGAGCGGCTTGGTTTAAATCATGGAGCACCATGACAACGGTGCGGCCATGGTCGCGGTTCAGCTTTTTCAGCAGTTCAAGCACTTCAATCTGGTGTGAGATGTCTAAATACGTGGTCGGCTCATCAAGCAAAAGCAAATCAGTGCCTTGCGCAAGTGCCATGGAAATCCAGGCTCTTTGTCTTTGACCGCCTGAGAGGGCATCAAGTGTCCGATCCTTCAGTTCAATCATGCCCGTTGCTTCCAGTGCCCACTCTACCATGTCATGATCCTCTTGGGTATGCTTGGATAACAGCTTTTTGTGAGGATGTCTGCCAAAATAGCATAATTCCTCTACCGTCAATCCTTCAGGAGCCTGAGGAGATTGTGGAAGAATGGCCAGTTTTTTTGCGACTTCTTTTGATGGCTGGCGGTGGATGTCTTTTCCTTCTAGTAGCACTGTACCGCTTTTCGGGGCCATCAGCCTGGCGAGCGATTTGAGGATTGTTGATTTACCGCAGCCATTAGCGCCGATGAGCGCAGTGATTTTTCCTTCTTCTATCTTTAAGTCGACTCCGTCAATAATCACTGTACTGTCATATGAAAGAGTGAGCTGGTCTGCAGCCAGTTTTCCCATGGTATCCTCTCCCTACTGTTTCCTCGCTTCGAATTTCAATAAATATAAGAAATAAGGCGCGCCGATCACGGCTGTCAGTATTCCGGCAGGTATTTCAACCGGAGGCATGATGCCGCGCCCTAACGTATCTGCAATTAATAATATAATAGCACCAATCAATGCCGATGCAGGCAGTAAATATTTAGCTTTTTCTCCGGTAAGCCGTCTGGCGATATGCGGAGCAAGCAAGCCGATAAAACCGATTGAGCCGACGACGGCTACACAGCTTCCCGCCAGCGCCACCGCGGTGAAAATCAGGATGAATCTCAGCCGGTTTGCGTTTTCTCCGAGACCCTGTGCAAGCTCATCCCCGAGTGACATAAGATCCAGCTTCGGTATGAGTATGCAGATGATCGGAAAAAGAATCAAAAGCCATGGCGCAAGCAGCTTGACTTCTTCCCAGTTTCTTCCCCAGAGGCTTCCTGTCAGCCAAATGAGTGCAGCATTCACGTCGCCTGGAAACTTGACCATCATATATTGCATTCCGGCGTGGCAGACCGCGCCTAAAGCAATGCCTGATAAAGCCAGTGAAGAGGGCTGAATGCTCTTTTTTCGGGCTATCATTAATAATAGTACAGCAATAATGGCGGCTCCGGCAAATGCGGAGAACGGAAGCACGTATACCGGCGACTCAGGAAAGATGAGAATCACAGCCATCGCCGCAAGTCCGGAGCCTTTTGAAATGCCGACAACGTCTGGGGAAGCGAGCGGATTTCGGATCACACCCTGTAAAATCGCTCCGGCAGCGGCAAGCCCAGCACCGGCCAAAATCGCTAATATGATGCGGGGCAGACGATATTGCTGGATGATAAATTCAAAGGAATGATCCAGTCCCAGCAGATTCGTCACTACTGCATCAGGTGAAATGTATAATGCACCGATTCCAATGCTGATGACGGACAGAACGATTAAAATCACGGCCAATATGAGTATCGCCAGCAAGGGGCGTTTTTGTTTTCTGGTTGTTTTCTTCATTTCAGATGCCGCCCTTTCCTTGCCAAATATAAGAAAAACGGCGTTCCGATAATCGCGGTGACAATGCCGACCGGTGATTCATAAGGAAATGCAATCCATCTGGCCAGAACATCTGCGTACACCAGCAAAATGGCACCGAACAGTGCCGAAAACGGAAGCACGTATTGATAATGTTCTCCGATCAGCTTGCGGACAATATGCGGGACGAGCAGCCCGACAAAGCCAATCGGCCCGGCGACGGCTACGGAAGCGCCGGAAAGGATTAAAATAATCAAACTGATCAGAATCCGGATGCCGTTCATATTTTGTCCAAGCCCTTTTGCTGTTTCGTCTCCGAGACCGAGAACAGAAACAGAACCGGAAAATACGAGGGCAAGCCCGATGCCAATGACAGAAAACGGAGCGATGGTTATGACGTCCTGCCAGTTGCTGCCGTCGATTGCGCCTGTCATCCAGTACAGAACATCCTCACCTGACTCATTTAAAATAATGATGGCCTGTGTCATAGAGGAGAGGAACAAGTGCACGGCCATTCCCGACAGCGCCAGCTTGACAGGTGTCATTCCGCCGGATGAGGCAATCATATATACAATCGCGCCGCCTGCTGCCGCACCCGCAAAAGCGAATATAACAGATGAATAGGGCGATGCCGGCAGAATGACGAGAGAAGCAACGACAAAAAGCGATGCACCCGCATTCACACCGAAAATTTGGGGTGAAGCCAGAGGATTTCTGGTCATAGCCTGCATCAGCGCCCCTGCTACAGCTAGGCTGGCGCCGACAAAAACGCCGATTAATGTGCGGGGAAGGCGAAGAGTAGAGATGATGAGCTGTTCCTTTGAACCGTCCCATACAAAAAGATATTTCAATGAATCTATGATGCCGATGTCTGAGGCTCCTACTGAAAGATTCAGCCCAAGCCCAAATATAAAAATAATCAGTGCAATGATGAACATCATCAGTCTTGATGATGAGCGCCGTTTGGCTGAATGATACAACAGTCTCACTTCCTTACTGCGTCTGGTGGCAAAAACGAAGAAGCAAGGATTCCCCTCGCTTCTCATTTGTCCTATTTATTATACACTTTTTTAAGCACATCTTTGGCGCTTGTTTCACTAGACTTGATGCCTCTGAATCTTGTCCAAGTGTCACGGTCCGCATCATAGACTTGTCCATTTTTCACCGCTTTGAGATTTTTCCAGAGCGGGTTCGTTTTCCACTCATCTACAATGGTTTTGCCTTCGTTGGCTGAGATGAACAAAATATCAGGATCGATTTTGCTCAATTGCTCTAGGCTGACCTCTTGATAGGCGTTATCTGACTTCACAGCGTGTGTAAAGCCTAGCATTTTAAAGATTTCTCCGTCATAGGATGATGATGTATGAAGCTGGAAGGAATCCGCCCTTGCAACGCCGAGAACGATGTTGCGGTTTTCATCTTTCGGAAGTTCGGCTTTTAGATCGTTGATGACTTTTTTGTGATCGGCAAGCTTTTCTTTTCCTTCATCTTCTTTATTTAATGCTTTAGCAATGGTCGTAAAGCTGTCGATCGTTTCGTCATATGTCGCTTCACGGCTTTTTAATTCAATCGTCGGAGCGATTTGTTTCAGCTGTTTATAAATGTTTTTATGGCGCTCAGCGTCAGCGATGATTAAATCAGGCTTCAAGGAACTGATGACCTCAAGATTGGGTTCGCTGCGTGTGCCTACAGATGTGTAATCAATGGAGCTGCCGACAAGCTTTTTAATCATATCTTTTTTGTTGTCATCTGCGATGCCCACCGGCGTAATGCCGAGATTGTGAACGGCATCCAAGAATGAAAGCTCAAGCACAACCACCCGCTTAGGTGTGCCGCTTACTGTCGTTTTTCCTTCTTCGTCATGGATCACTCTGGAATCCTTAGACTCGCTTTTGCCGCTTCCGTTGTTATTCTGGCTTGATGAACAGCCGGATACAATGAGGCAGGCGAGCAATAAAACACTCATGATGGCAATCAACTTGTTAGAATAGGTGCGCATGTCATTCTTCCTTTTTTCAGATTTAGTAATGAGAATCATTATCACATGTAACACTATAATAGCATGGCTTATCATGTCAATATTTTTTTAGTAAAGAAAGCTGCGTTTTTACTGCTTTCTCATGAAAGCATCATCAGACACAAATAAGTGGTATGCAGCGTTACCGTGTCTTCGAGACAAAAACGCATGGGCGTTGGCTTTAGAGGTTTCGAACATATCAGCAGTGACATAAGGAAGGAGAGTGCTGAGATAACCGGACAATTTCTTTTCTATTTCATCTGTTAGTGCAAATTCAATGTCGCCGATATTCATGATAATCGAGAAAACAAAGTCGATATCGATATGAAAATGTTCCTCGGCAAAAACCGCAAGCTCGTGAATTCCTGGTGAACATCCGGCACGCTTATGGAAAATCTGTTTGACTAAATCACTCACAATCCAAGCATTGTATTGCTGTTCTGGTGAAAAGTATTGCATTAGACATACCTCCTGCTCGTACGGATAAAGGCAGCGTTTCATGGTCGTGTGCTCCGTGCAGCGGCTTCTCCTTAATTTTGATTTTTCTGAAAATAGGTCCCGTTCCTATCACTTTACCATGGACGGAAAACAAATAGCTACTACCATTCCTCCTGTTTTTCTCTTCAATGTTCTGGAATCTGTTTCAGGTACAGACGATCGGGTATGAAAGAAATATAGAAAACATGAAGGAGGAATATCGACATGAAACCAGTTGTAAAAGAGTATACAAATGACGAACAGCTCATGAAGGATGTAGAGGAATTGCAGAAAATGGGTGTTGCGAAAGAGGATGTATACGTCTTAGCTCACGACGATGACAGAACGGAACGCCTGGCAGACAACACGAACGCCAACACGATCGGAGCCAAAGAAACAGGTTTCAAGCACGCGGTGGGAAATATCTTCAATAAAAAAGGAGATGAGCTCCGCAATAAAATTCACGAAATCGGTTTTTCTGAAGATGAAGCCGCTCAATTTGAAAAACGCTTAGATGAAGGAAAAGTGCTTCTCTTTGTGACAGATAACGAAAAAGTGAAAGCTTGGGCATAAAGCAAGGAAAAAACCAAAAGGCCAATGTCGGCCTTTTGGTTTTTTTGCGGTCTTTGCGGTGGGATTTTGCAGAATGCCGCAATAGGATAGCGGAACATTTTCGGTTCTGAATGTCCCTCAATTTGCTATTATATTTTTGTGATAAATTGGAATAAAATCTCACAAAATAGAAAATGGGGGTACATAGTGGATGAAAAAAGTGATGTTAGCTACGGCTTTGTTTTTAGGATTGACTCCAGCTGGCGCGAACGCAGCTGATTTAGGCCACCAGACGTTGGGATCCAATGATGGCTGGGGCGCGTACTCGACCGGCACGACAGGCGGATCAAAAGCATCCTCCTCAAATGTGTATACCGTCAGCAACAGAAACCAGCTTGTCTCGGCATTAGGGAAGGAAACGAACACAACGCCAAAAATCATTTATATCAAGGGAACGATTGACATGAACGTGGATGACAATCTGAAGCCGCTTGGCCTAAATGACTATAAAGATCCGGAGTATGATTTGGACAAATATTTGAAAGCCTATGATCCTAGCACATGGGGCAAAAAAGAGCCGTCGGGAACACAAGAAGAAGCGAGAGCACGCTCTCAGAAAAACCAAAAAGCACGGGTCATGGTGGATATCCCTGCAAACACGACGATCGTCGGTTCAGGGACTAACGCTAAAGTCGTGGGAGGAAACTTCCAAATCAAGAGTGATAACGTCATTATTCGCAACATTGAATTCCAGGATGCCTATGACTATTTTCCGCAATGGGATCCGACTGACGGAAGCTCAGGGAACTGGAACTCACAATACGACAACATCACGATAAACGGCGGCACACACATCTGGATTGATCACTGTACATTTAATGACGGTTCGCGTCCGGACAGCACATCACCGAAATATTATGGAAGAAAATATCAGCACCATGACGGCCAAACGGATGCTTCCAACGGTGCTAACTATATCACGATGTCCTACAACTATTATCACGATCATGATAAAAGCTCCATTTTCGGATCAAGTGACAGCAAAACCTCCGATGACGGCAAATTAAAAATTACGCTGCATCATAACCGCTATAAAAATATTGTCCAGCGCGCGCCGAGAGTCCGCTTCGGGCAAGTGCACGTATACAACAACTATTATGAAGGAAGCACAAGCTCTTCAAGTTATCCTTTCAGCTATGCATGGGGAATCGGAAAGTCATCTAAAATCTATGCCCAAAACAATGTCATTGACGTACCGGGACTGTCAGCTGCTAAAACGATCAGCGTATTCAGCGGGGGAACGGCTTTATATGACTCCGGCACGTTGCTGAACGGCACACAGATCAACGCATCGGCTGCAAACGGGCTGAGCTCTTCTGTCGGCTGGACGCCGTCTCTGCATGGATCGATTGATGCTTCTGCTAATGTGAAATCAAATGTTATAAATCAAGCGGGTGCGGGTAAATTAAATTAAGAAAGTGAAAAACACAAAGGGTGCTAACCTTTGTGTTTTTTAATTAATTAAAATGTTTATTAACTTAGTTAAGGAGTAGAATGGAAAAGGGGATCGGAAAACAAGTATATAGGAGGAGACCTATTTATGGCTTCAGAAAAAGACGCAGGAAAACAGTCAGCAGTAAAGCTTGTTCCATTGCTTATTACTGTCGCTGTGGGACTAATCATCTGGTTTATTCCCGCTCCGTCCGGACTTGAACCTAAAGCTTGGCATTTGTTTGCGATTTTTGTCGCAACAATTATCGGCTTTATCTCCAAGCCCTTGCCAATGGGTGCAATTGCAATTTTTGCATTGGCGGTTACTGCACTAACTGGAACACTATCAATTGAGGATACATTAAGCGGATTCGGGAATAAGACCATTTGGCTTATCGTTATCGCATTCTTTATTTCCCGGGGATTTATCAAAACCGGGCTCGGTGCGAGAATTTCGTATGTATTCGTTCAGAAATTCGGGAAAAAAACCCTTGGACTTTCTTATTCACTGCTATTCAGTGATTTAATACTTTCACCTGCTATTCCAAGTAATACGGCGCGTGCAGGAGGCATTATATTTCCTATTATCAGATCATTATCCGAAACATTCGGATCAAGCCCGGCAAATGGAACAGAGAGGAAAATCGGTGCATTCTTATTAAAAACCGGTTTTCAGGGGAATCTGATCACATCTGCTATGTTCCTGACAGCGATGGCGGCGAACCCGCTGATTGCCAAGCTGGCCCATGATGTCGCAGGGGTGGACTTAACATGGACAAGCTGGGCAATTGCCGCGATTGTGCCGGGACTTGTAAGCTTAATCATCACGCCGCTTGTGATTTACAAGCTGTATCCGCCGGAAATCAAAGAAACACCGGATGCGGCGAAAATCGCAACAGAAAAACTGAAAGAAATGGGACCGTTCAAAAAATCAGAGCTTTCCATGGTTATCGTGTTTCTTTTGGTGCTTGTGCTGTGGATTTTTGGCGGCAGCTTCAACATCGACGCAACCACAACCGCATTGATCGGTTTGGCCGTTCTCTTATTATCACAAGTTCTGACTTGGGATGATATCAAGAAAGAACAGGGCGCTTGGGATACGCTCACTTGGTTTGCGGCGCTTGTCATGCTCGCCAACTTCTTGAATGAATTAGGCATGGTGTCTTGGTTCAGTAATGCCATGAAATCATCCGTATCAGGGTTCTCTTGGATTGTGGCATTCATCATTTTAATTGTTGTGTATTATTACTCTCACTATTTCTTTGCAAGTGCGACAGCCCACATCAGTGCGATGTATTCAGCATTTTTGGCTGTCGTCGTGGCAGCGGGCGCACCGCCGCTTTTAGCAGCGCTGAGCCTCGCGTTCATCAGTAACCTGTTCGGGTCAACGACTCACTACGGTTCTGGAGCGGCTCCGGTCTTCTTCGGAGCAGGCTACATCCCGCAAGGCAAATGGTGGTCCATCGGATTTATCCTGTCGATTGTTCATATCATCGTATGGCTTGTGATCGGCGGATTATGGTGGAAAGTACTAGGAATATGGTAGAAAGAAAAAGGCAGACGCGGTCTGCCTTTTTTTTATTTTCACTCCTTCGCAAGAAAACGGATTTTGAAAAATGAGAAAATTTCCTGTGAAAAATGGTATGATCTAGGTAGAAAGGACGGCTGGTGCTGTGGTGAAAAAGCGGTTCCATTTTTCCCTGCAAACAAAAATAATGGGGCTGATTGCGGCTCTGCTGGTCTTTGTCATTGGTGTGCTGACCATTACGTTAGCCGTTCAGCATACACAGGGGGAACGGAGACAGGCAGAGCAGCTGGCGGTTCAAACGGCGAGAACCATTTCCTATATGCCGCCGGTTAAAGAGCTCATTGAGAGAAAAGACGGACATGCGGCTCAGACGCAAGAGGTCATTGAACAAATGAAAGAACAGACTGGCGCGTTTGCCATTTATGTTTTGGACGAAAAAGGAGACATTCGCAGCGCCTCTGGAAAAAGCGGATTAAAGAAACTGGAGCGCAGCAGAGAAATTTTGTTTGGCGGTTCGCATGTTTCTGAAACAAAAGCGGATGGACGAAGAGTGATCAGAGGGAGCGCGCCGATTATAAAAGAACAAAAGGGATACAGCCAAGTGATCGGCAGCGTGTCTGTTGATTTTCTGCAAACGGAGACAGAGCAAAGCATCAAAAAGCATTTGAGAAATTTGAGTGTGATTGCTGTGCTTGTACTGCTGCTCGGATTTATTGGCGCCGCCGTGTTGGCGAAAAGCATCAGAAAGGATACGCTTGGGCTTGAACCGCATGAGATCGCGGCTCTATATCGTGAGAGGAACGCAATGCTTTTCGCGATTCGAGAAGGGATTATTGCCACCAATCGTGAAGGCGTCGTCACCATGATGAACGTATCGGCGGCCGAGATGCTGAAGCTGCCCGAGCCTGTGACCCATCTTCCTATAGATGACGTCATGCCGGGAGCAGGGCTGATGTCTGTGCTTGAAAAAGGAGAAATGCTGCCGAACCAGGAAGTAAGCGTCAACGATCAAGTGTTTATTATCAATACGAAAGTGATGAATCAAGGCGGGCAGGCATATGGGATTGTCGTCAGCTTCAGGGAGAAAACAGAGCTGAAGAAGCTGATCGACACATTGACAGAGGTTCGCAAATATTCTGAGGATCTCAGGGCGCAGACTCATGAATTTTCAAATAAGCTTTATGCGATTTTAGGGCTGCTTGAACTTGGGGAGTATGATGAAGCCATTGATCTGATAAAAGAGGAATATGCGATACAAAATGAACAGCATGATCTTTTATTCCATAATATCCATTCGCAGCAGGTGCAGGCCATTTTGTTAGGGAAAATAAGCAAGGCATCGGAAAAGAAGGTCAAGCTGGTGATTGATGAGAACAGCTCACTCGCGCCTCTTCCTGCGCATATCGGCTTGTCCCATCTTATTACGATTATTGGCAATTTAATTGATAACGCTTTCGAAGCTGTAGCGGAGCAAAGCGTGAAGGAAGTTTTGTTTTTTATCACGGATATGGGCCATGACATTGTCATTGAAGTATCAGACACAGGGCCCGGTGTGCCGCCAGAGAAAATAGAAGCTGTGTTTGAGAGAGGCTATTCTTCAAAGGGGATGAAGAGAGGCTACGGTCTGGCCAATGTGAAAGACTCAGTGCGTGAACTGGGCGGCTGGATCGAACTGGCGAATCAAAAAACTGGCGGGGCGGTATTCACTGTGTTTATACCAAAGGAGAAACAAAGGGGGAATCCATTTGATTCACATCGCGATTGCGGAGGATGATTTTCGAGTTGCGCAAATCCATGAGAGATTGATCAAACAGCTTGATGGATTCAAGATTATCGGCAAGGCGGCTAACGCAAAAGAGACATTGGCGCTTTTGAAGGGACACAAGGCTGATTTGCTTCTGCTGGATATTTATATGCCGGACGAGCTTGGGACCGCGTTGATTCCTGAAATACGAAGCCGATTTCCTGAAGTGGACATTATGATTATCACAGCGGCAACAGAAACCCGGCATTTGCAGGAAGCGCTAAGGGCAGGAATTGCCCACTATTTGATCAAACCCGTAACGGCTGACAAGTTCAGGCAGGTGCTGCTTCAGTATAAAGAAAAAAGGAAGCTGCTCATGTCTCAGCCGGAGGTCAGCCAATCCATGATCGACCATATTTTTGGGAACAGTGTGAAGACAGCTTTGCCGGCAGAGGATTTGCCGACTGGCATTAATTCGATTACACTGCGAAAAATTAAGGAAGCGCTTCAGACTGCGTCAGAAGGATTGACAGCGGAGGAACTTGGGGAAAAAATGGGGGCGTCACGAACAACTGCCCGCCGTTATGCCGAGTATCTTGTGTCAAAGGAAGAAGCAAGAGCCGAGCTTGAATACGGGATTATCGGCAGGCCGGAGAGAAAATATTATTTGGCGGCGGATTAGATATGAAAAAATCTATAATCCTATTGATTATTCTATTGATCTTTATGCAGGGTGATATCAGGCAGGCGGCTGCGCCGCGCCTGCCTGACGGGCCGATAGAAATTGTCGTCCCTGCCGAACCTTCTGGCGGTTGGGATGTCACAGCGCAGGCGATCCAATCAGTTTTGAGGCAGAAGCAGATCGTGAAGGATGATGTTCATATCGTCTATAAATCCGGCGGCGGGGGAGAGAAAGGCTGGAAATATGTCAACAAAAGCAGCAAACAAACCATCAGCATGACGTCCAGCTTAATATTGAGCAATGATCTTCTCGGGCAAAGCAAATTAAAAATGGCCGATTTTACGCCGCTCGCCATTCTCTCCAAGGAGTGGCAGACGGTTGCATTGCCAAAAGGATCAGCGTTAACAAATGGCAAGGATGTGCTGAATGAGATCAACATGCATCCCGGCAAGGTGAGAATCGGCTTTGCCCCGGGGTTTGGCAATGATGATCAGCTCTCGTTCGTCAGAGCGGCAGATATGTACGGCATTGACCCGTTTGACATTCAATTCTCACAGTATGACAGCAGCGAACAGCTCATTCAGGCGCTGATCAGACATGAGATAGAAGCGGCTTCCATGACACTTTCTGAAGCGAAACCATATGAACGAAACGGCGATATCACGTTAGCTGCTGTAACATCTGATAAAAGACTTCCCGGTTTTCCAAATGTACCGACGTGGAAGGAGCAGGGAATCCCGTTTGTTTTTTCTCATTGGAGAGGGATTTTGGGCCCGAAAAATATGTCTGAGGAAGAGATTTCTTACTGGGATCAAGCGCTAAAGAAGGTCACCTCCTCACCTGAATGGAAGCGGAAAATAAACGAACAGGACTGGGAAAGCTTTTATTTGAACAGCAGGGAAACGAAACGGTTTTTAGAAGAGCAATCCGCTTTTTATCAAAGCATCATGACAGGAAATTAAGATCCCGGCATCCCGGGATTTTTTCATGCCGAAAAATGATCAAAAAGAACAAAACGGTTTTAAAAATTTAAAAATACAAAAAAACCAAATTATTTACTTGCGGTTGGTTTTCCCATACGATGGCAAAAAGGCAAGACAAAAAGGGGAGTAAGGGAGAAAAAAATGTAAGCGGATTCATTTAAGGGGGAATGGATGTGTTAGCAATCTTAGGCTTTCTCATGATGCTTGTGTTTATGGCATTGATCATGACAAAACGGCTTTCTGTTTTAACAGCATTAGTTTTGACGCCGATTGTGTTTGCGCTTATCGCCGGATTTGGATTTACTGAAGTTGGGGACATGATGATTTCGGGGATTCAGCAAGTCGCACCGACTGCGGTCATGATTATGTTTGCGATCTTATATTTTGGAATTATGATTGATACAGGCCTGTTTGATCCAATGGTTGGCAAAATTTTAAGCATGGTCAAAGGAGACCCTTTAAAAATTGTTGTCGGGACAGCGGTCCTTACAATGCTCGTCGCCTTGGACGGAGATGGCTCGACAACGTACATGATTACGACAAGCGCCATGCTTCCGCTCTATTTGCTGCTAGGCATCCGGCCAATTATCTTGGCAGGAATCGCGGGAGTCGGCATGGGAATCATGAACACGATTCCATGGGGCGGTGCGACGCCGAGGGCCGCGAGTGCGCTGGGGGTTGATCCAGCTGAGCTTACAGGGCCGATGATTCCTGTCATTGCAAGCGGGATGCTTTGTATGGTGGCGGTTGCGTATGTGCTTGGAAAAGCGGAACGAAAGCGCCTTGGTGTGATTGAACTGAAACAGCCAGCCAATGCCAATGAACCGGCTGCTGCGGTTGAAGATGAGTGGAAGCGGCCGAAGCTTTGGTGGTTCAATTTATTGTTAACGCTTTCTTTAATAGGATGTTTAGTATCGGGTAAAGTCAGTTTAACCGTACTGTTTGTCATTGCGTTTTGTATTGCGCTGATTGTGAATTATCCCAATCTCGAGCATCAGAGACAGCGCATCGCGGCGCATTCCAGCAACGTGCTGGCTATCGGTTCAATGATTTTTGCCGCGGGGGTGTTCACGGGGATTTTGACAGGCACGCAAATGGTTGATGAAATGGCGATCTCGCTCGTGTCCATGATACCGGAACAAATGGGCGGATTGATCCCGGCGATTGTTGCCTTAACAAGCGGCATTTTCACATTCTTGATGCCGAATGACGCGTATTTCTACGGGGTGCTGCCGATTTTATCAGAAACAGCTGTCGCATACGGTGTGGATAAAGTGGAAATTGCCAGAGCCTCTATTATCGGCCAGCCGATTCATATGCTGAGTCCGCTTGTGCCATCCACTCATTTGCTTGTCGGACTCGTCGGAGTTTCTATTGATGACCATCAAAAATTCGCATTGAAATGGGCGGTTCTCGCAGTGATCGTCATGACGGCTATCGCTCTATTGATCGGTGCGATCTCTATTTCCGTATGATCTCCGTATGATAATTCAGGCGTAATGACACACACTAACGGCATACAACATTCCGGAGGTGTCATTATGAGTGATCCTTATATGCCGCTGACTTCAGTCAGAAGCGGAACGGGGTTCGAAGCGGCAAAAGGGGTGCACGGCCTGACTGTGCAAATTGCGAATGTCTATTTTATTCAGCTGCCTTCTGAACCTCACTCATTTGTTTTAATTGATGCCGGCATGCCCCAATCAGCCGGCGTGATTGTCAATGAAGCCAAACAAAGATTCGGTGAAGGGTTTCAGCTGAAGGCGATTATCCTCACACACGGGCACTTTGACCATATTGGGGCAATCGAAGAGATCCTTGAGCATTGGGATGTGCCTGTTTATATCCATTCTCGGGAAATGCCTTATGTAACAGGTAAAGAGGATTATCCTCCGGCTCGTCCTGACAGCAAGAGCGGGCTGGTCGCTAAGCTGTCGCCGCTGTTTCCGCGGCACTCCATCGATATTTCCTCACATGTCCAGGCACTGCCGGAAGACGGTTCAGTCCCTTTTCTTGACGAGTGGATGTGGATCGCGACACCAGGACACACGCCGGGCCATATTTCGTTATTCCGCGATGACGGCCGCGTGCTTGTAGCAGGTGATGCTGTTATTACAGTGGAACAGGAGAAAATGGCTGACGTCTTGATACAAAAACAGGAGCTTCACGGGCCGCCGGCTTATTTCACGCCTGACACAGAGACGGCCGCTGAGTCCATTCTAAAGCTGGCCGGTCTTGAACCGGAAGCGTTATTGACAGGGCACGGCATACCGATGACCGGCAAAAACTTTCGAAGTGACTTAACTGAATTGGCAAATCGATTATCGTCTATTTGACACCCGCACCACGCGGGTGTTTTTTATTGTTTTCCAGGAAGTTGCAGAAAAATCATTTGTCTTGCCGCTTAAAAACGATACAATGAAAAGCATGAAGTGATGTGAAGGGGAGAGTTTGTTGGAAGAAAAAGAAATACTCTGGAACGAAGCGAAAGCGTTTATTGCCGCATGCTATCAGGAATTGGGAAAGGAGGAGGAAGTGAAAGACCGTCTCGAGGACATTAAAAGCGAAATTGACCTGACCGGAAGCTATGTACATACGAAGGAAGAGCTAGAGCACGGAGCGAAAATGGCTTGGAGAAACAGCAACCGCTGCATCGGCAGATTGTTCTGGAATTCGCTGAATGTTATCGACAGACGAGACGTCCGGACGAAGGAGGAAGTGCGTGACGCCCTCTTTCACCATATTGAAACCGCCACCAATAACGGGAAAATCAGACCGACCATTACGATTTTCCCTCCGGAAGAGAAGGGTGAAAAGCAAGTCGAGATCTGGAATCATCAGCTGATCCGGTACGCTGGATATGAGTCAGACGGAGAAAGAATCGGCGACCCGGCTTCCTGTTCCCTGACAGCAGCCTGCGAAGAGCTCGGCTGGCGCGGAGAGCGAACGGATTTTGACCTGCTGCCGCTCATTTTTCGCATGAAAGGCGACGAACAGCCTGTCTGGTATGAGCTGCCGCGTTCACTTGTGATCGAGGTTCCAATCATACATCCGGACATCGAGGCGTTTTCTGATTTGGAGCTGAAGTGGTACGGCGTGCCTATCATCTCTGATATGAAGCTTGAGGTCGGGGGCATTCATTATAATGCCGCGCCATTTAACGGCTGGTATATGGGCACGGAGATCGGAGCGAGAAACCTCGCAGATGAGAAGCGGTACGACAAGCTCAAAAAAGTAGCGTCCGTGATCGGCATCGCCGCTGATTACAATACGGATTTATGGAAGGATCAAGCGCTAGTTGAATTGAATAAAGCTGTGCTGCACTCGTATAAAAAGCAGGGTGTCAGCATCGTTGACCATCATACAGCGGCAAGCCAGTTTAAACGGTTTGAAGAACAGGAGGAAGAAGCGGGCAGAAAGCTGACGGGGGACTGGACGTGGCTGATTCCGCCAATTTCACCCGCTGCCACTCATATCTTCCACCGATCCTATGATAACTCAATCGTTAAGCCGAATTACTTTTATCAAGATAAGCCTTATGAGTAAACAATAGAAAATCGATGATGGCCTTCAAGGCTGCGGGATTCAGTCACAGAGATGTCGGTAACCTTTGAGAAAGGGCTTCCGTTCTTTACAGCCTCAACAAACGATTGCAGGGCGTTTTCCGGACCCTCTGCCAAAATCTCGACACGCCCGTCATCACGGTTTTTGACCCAGCCGGCCAGTTTTCGCTTATCAGCTTCCATTTGAACAAAATAGCGAAAGCCCAAACCTTGAACCCGGCCGTTTACAATGATTCGGTATTGAAGCATGTAAAAACCACCTTTTCTTTTTATGATAATCAATCATTTTACAACCTGTAAAGGGGATGTGTTTGTATGAAACCAGAGCGCTATTCAGTTCTTTCTCTTAATCTGGGAAAACCGCAGACGCTTGAATATGACGGAAAGAAAATCGAAACCGGCATCATGAAGCGGCCGGCTGAATCAGCCGTCATGCTGTATCGGGAGAATTTTGAAGGAGACGGACAGGCGGACCTCGTCAACCACGGCGGACCTGATAAGGCTGTCTGTGTCTACCCGGCGGAGCATTATCCGTTTTGGGAAGAGTTCCTCTCAAGACCGCTGTCAAATGCCGCATTTGGAGAAAATCTGACGGTCGCGGGCCTGACTGAGGAGAATGTTTGCATCGGGGATGTGTTCAGGCTTGATGAAGCTGTTGTTCAGGTCAGCCAGCCGCGCCAGCCGTGTGTAAAGCTGGCGAAAAAGTTTGGTGTAAAAGAAATGGTGCTGAAGGTCCAGCAAACCGGCTATACAGGGTTCTATTTTCGCGTGCTGGAGGAGGGCAGGGTGTCTCCCGGCGCGAACCTTGAATTGCTGTCCAGAGGAGAGAAGGGCATATCCGTCCAGTTCGCCAACCGCATCAACTACCATGATGCAAAAAATCTCACCGCCATTGAACTGATTTTAAGTGAGGCTGCACTATCGGAAAGCTGGAGAGCGTCCTTTATGAAAAAAAAGGACAGGCTGCTGCCGGTTGAATAGAAAAAAGCCGCGCATATCAACGTGCGCGGCTTTGCCATATTTAAGATTGTTTTTTCTTTGATTCAAGCAGGTTGGCAAGAAAATAGGTTTTATAGCTTTGAAGCTTTCTTCCTTCATGGTGCGTGATCCCCTGCTTTTTTAGTTCTGCCACATACCAGCCTTTACTGCCGTAATGCATGTCAGAAAACTCCTTTCCCTATCTGATTTCGAAACGATTGGCATTGTAACATCTATAAAAAGATGCTGAAAAGAGATGCGGGGAAAACTGAGCCTTTCGCACTAGATGTACGAATGTTCTTCTGAATGTATATGCGGAGCAAAAGCCGAATATGATTTAATGGCCGGTTAGTTTGATCATGACAACGCCAAATGTCATAATGGCGAAAACAATGCCGATATATGTGAGCATCCCGTTTTTTTTCTTAACGCCGTAAACGGTCATAATGATGCCTTCAATGAAAAAAATGATGCCGAAAATAATAAACCACATGCAGATAAAGGCTCCTTTCACAGACATAATAGTAGTGTAGCATATCTGAAAGAGCCGGGCTGTGACAATATCAAGAAAGCCGGGCGCATATCGCCCGGCTCATGTTTTATTGTTTATCAACCAATTTGACCAGAAGCTGTGCCAAATGTTCTTTCTCATCTTCGTCTGCAACGCTCCAAAGCTCTTGCAGCAGCATTTCTTCACCGTTTTGCGGCTCTTCATGCTTTGCGAGGTAGTCTCCCAGGATCGCAGCGCTTTTTACAAGCTTGCCGTCATCCAATCCCAGCTTTTTGCCTCGGTTGACTTGTTTTTTCAGGTAGCCTTTAAATTCCTCAAAGTCTTTTAAAATGTCTTCTTTTATTGTGCCATGCATCGCGTTCATTTCGTTTTCAATTTGGATTTTTTCTTGATCTCTGTTCATTGCAAGACCTCCTCGTACAGAATAATGATGCTTTACCTGCAATTGGAGGAGGTTAAACCTGCCGGAAGCCCGGAATGTGTTTTACAGTTTCGTCAGGATAATCGGTTCATCTTTTGTGATGACGATCGTGTGTTCAACTTGGGCAACCATGCTTTTATCCGGCGTCTTGAACGTCCAGCCGTCTCCAGCTTCAACAATCGTTTCTGCTTTCGTTGAAATAAACGGTTCAAGCGCGATGACTGTGCCATTTTTGAACAGTGCGTTATCAAACGGATCATAATAGTTCATGATGTGGTTCGGCGCTTCATGCAGGCTTCGGCCGATTCCGTGGCCGGTCAGGGTTTTGATGACGGTAAAGCCTTGAGAGCGTGCTTCATGATAAACGGCTCTTCCGATCTGGTTTTGGCGCTTGCCCGCTTTTGCCTGCTGAAGCCCCTTTTGAAATGCGTTTTCCGCGCATTGGCAAAGCTTATGAAGGCGTTCTTCTCCTTCACCGAGCACAAATGAGATGCCTGTGTCGGAATAGAAGCCGCCAAATTCAGCGGAGATGTCGATGTTGACAAGATCCCCTGCTTTTAAAATTTTGGATGTGCTTGGTATGCCGTGAGCCACTTCATCATTTACGCTGATGCATGTCACACCTGGAAAATCGTATTCCTTCTCAGGAGCTGAAACGGCGCCGTGCTCATCAAGCACAGCTTTTCCGATAAGGTCAAGGTCTTTTGTGCTCATGCCGGGCTCTGCCTTCCGCTTCATTTCTTCACGCGCAAACGCGACGATTCTTCCGATTTTTTTCAGGCCTTCTAATTCTTGATCGTTTGTTACAATCATCTGTCATTCCCGCTTTCTTTTTAAATAATCTAGATTAAGCTTACCACAACTGTCTTAAAAATAGGAAACACACGGACCTGGGAAAAAAGAAATACCCCCGGGAAAATTGGTATAGATCACTAGATATCTTATATGGTATATTTGAAAAAAAAGGGTATGAGGGGGATGGGTATGCTTTCATTTTTACAAAAACTCGGGAAGTCATTTATGCTCCCGATTGCGGTTCTGCCTGCGGTTGGAATTATCCTTGCGCTTGGCAGAGAGGATGTATTTAATATCCCGTTTGTCTATCAGGCGGGGACGGCGGTTTTTGATCATCTGCCGCTTATTTTTGCGATCGGTATTGCCATCGGCATTTCAAAAGACAGCAATGGGGCCGCGGGTTTATCAGGGGCGATATCGTATCTGATGCTTGACGCGGCAACAAAGACAATTGATAAAACAAATAACATGGCGGTGTTTGGGGGAATTATTGCCGGTTTAATTGCCGGTTACACCTATAACCGCTTCAAGGATACCAAGCTGCCTGAATATCTCGGGTTCTTCAGTGGCAGACGGCTTGTGCCGATTTTAACAGCCATTATTACGATCATTTTAGCGGGCATATTCGGAGTCGTCTGGCCGCCGATTCAATCGTGTATCAACTCGTTTGGAGAGTGGATGCTCGGGCTCGGCGGCATCGGGGCAGGCATATTCGGCCTTTTCAACAGGCTGTTAATTCCGCTTGGCCTTCACCATGTGCTGAACAATATTTTCTGGTTCCAATTCGGAGAATATAACGGAGTGACAGGGGATCTGGCGCGCTTTTTCGCGAAAGATCCGACAGCGGGCACATATATGACCGGATTCTTCCCAATCATGATGTTCGGTCTTCCGGCGGCGTGTCTGGCTATGGTTGTGACTGCGAAGCCGTCTAAACGGAAAGCGACGGCTGGAATGATGATTGGATTTGCTTTAACGGCGTTTATCACAGGGATTACGGAGCCGATTGAGTTTGCATTTATGTTTTTATCTCCGCTTTTATACGCTGTTCACGCGGTCTTAACCGGGTTATCTTTATTTATCGTCAACTGGCTCGGCATCCGTTCAGGCTTTTCTTTTTCAGCTGGAGCTATCGATTATGTGCTCAGCTATGGAATCGCAGAAAAACCGCTGCTTCTGCTTTTGGTAGGTATATGCTATGCGGCAGTATACTTTATCGTGTTTTATGTACTGATTAAGGCTTTGAATTTAAAAACGCCTGGACGGGAAGACGATGATGTGGATGAAGTGCTGGATGAAAATACTGTCCAGGATGTAAATGAAAACATCATGCTGAAAGGGCTCGGCGGAAAAGAAAACCTTCAAACCATTGATCATTGCGCCACAAGGCTGCGACTGACTGTGAAGGATACCGCTTTGGTGGATGAAGCGCTGCTAAAGAAAGCAGGCGCAAAAGGGGTTGTCAAATCAGGCGGGCAATCGGTTCAAGTCATTATTGGCCCGAATGTGGAATTTGCGGCGGAAGAATTGAGGGCTGCTGTCAAATAAAAAAAGCGGAGAGGTTGCCCTCTCCGCTTTTTCTTATTTATCTTCGTTATCCTTTGACGTTTCGGAAGAATCTTCGTCATGTTTTGTGTAATCATAATCGGAAGGATTCACCTTCTTAAAACCTTTCGGCTCGTAGAACCGCAGCAGGTCTCCGTTTATGATTTTATCGGACATTTCAAGTTCCTTCTTGACGAGCGAGTCTTCTGACTTGTCGACTTCGGATTCATCGAGTTCTTTTCCGGTTTTCGTGTCGTAATACTTACCGGATATTTTCGTGTACTTCGGTGAAATAAAGTCTCCGTTTCGGAACGGAATCACTTCACGGTGTTCTTTCGATAAAATATCAGAACCGGACATCAGATAGTCCTTCGTATCCACTCCGAGCAGATGCAGAATGGTAGGAGCCACATCAACGTCTCCGGCATATTTATGAACTTTCTCGCCCTTCACGCCGGCAGCGTGGATAAAGAGCGGCACCCGTTGAAGCTGGGCGTTGTCGTAATCAGTGATTTCATCCTTGCCAAGCACTTTCGCCATCGCTTTATTGTGGTTTTCAGAGATGCCGTAGTGGTCTCCGTACATCACAATAATCGATTTATCATATAACCCGTCTTTTTTCAGATCATTGAAGAATTGTTCAATGGACTGATCAAGGTAATGGGCTGACTGGAAGTAGTTATCGACGACAGAGTCACCAAAGTCTCCAGCCGGGAAGTCTGTATCCCCCTCATCCATTCCGAATGGGAAGTGGTTAGACAGGGTAATGAACTTCGTATAGAACGGCTGCGGCAGGCTTTCCAGCAGCGGCATTGATTCTTTGAAGAACGGTTTGTCTTTCATGCCGTAGTTTTTCGTGTTTTCTTCGTTCATGTCATAGTAAGCAGAATCAAAGAATTTATCAATGCCTTCCGCCTTGTACATTTCGTTACGGTTCCAGAACGTCTGCGTGTTCCCGTGGAAAGTAGCAGATGTGTAATTCTTAGACTTCAGAATCGCCGGAACGGATTGCAGCGTGTTTTGCGCTTTGTTTACGAAAACTGAACCTTGAGCCAGCGGGTACAGAGAGTTTTCCATCATAAATTCAGCATCAGATGTTTTACCTTGTCCCGTTTGGTGGAAAAAGTTATCAAAGTAGAACGTTTCGTTATCATGTGCCAGTTTATTTAAGAACGGTGTCACTTCTTTGCCGTCAATTTTATAGTCGATGATAAATGACTGCAAAGATTCAAGTGAAACGTAAATGACGTTTTTTCCTTCCGCTTTGCCGAAATACACGTTATTCGGCACATCGTAATTGGCTTTCATGTAGTTTTCTACTTCCGTTACGTCGCTGGAATCGGCAAGCGCGCGCTGGCTGTTGGACTTGATATTCTGTACAGCGTCATAAATCGTGAAATTGTATGTTCCCAAGTATTTCACAAGATAGTTCCGGTCGAATGATCTTGTCAGCAATTCAGGACGGTCTGATTCCGCAACTGCCAGGTTGATCAAGAACACAAGAATTGAAGACGCAAAAATAATTCGGAACGATTTTTTGCTTGACGTTTCGGCAGGCTTGTTTACTTTGATCGCCAAGATGATCAGGATGATCGTATCGATAAAGTAAAAGGCGTCAGTCGGTCTCATCAGCGAAAATGCGCTGTCACCGAGTTGGCCGCCGTTTGTTTTAGCCTGCATAATGACCGGAATTGTAATAAAATCATTGAAAAATCTGTAGTACACAATGTTGGCGTACAGTAAAAAAGACATTAAAAAATGAATCACTATAATGGCTGTCTGCTGTAATTTTTTCTTGAACAAGAGTCCAAAGCCAAGAAAGAACAAGCTTGAGCTAAGAGGATTCACAAAAAGCAATATTTTTTGTATCGTGTTGTCTATTCCTAAGTTGAAGTTCAGGACATAACCGACATACGTTTTGATCCATAACAGGACGACCGCAATTAAGAAGAAGGCCAGTCCTCTTTCTTTTATAAATGTTTTCATTGTTACACTCCTTTTTTCCGATCCAGTTCGAGCGAAACGATAGAAAAAACGAACGTATCCAATATAACACGAATCAGCAGATTAGAAAAGTGAAAATCGTATGAGGGAGAAAGTGGCGAAAAACGCCGTCGAATCAACGTTTCGCTTTGATATTACCAAATGTAAAACAAGGTATCTTTCTAGAAATAAAGGAATAAAATGGTACATTGAGAATTGTATGATAAAATATAAGGTATAGATAAAAAGAGGTGAAATGATGGATTTTTCCCATATTGTGTCTGAAGATAAAATTAAGCGCGCCATCAAAGACGGGGACTTTCAAAACCTCCCGGGAATGGGGAAGCCGCTGCCGAAGGATGACGCGGCACACTTGCCGGAATCGCTGCGCATGGGCTATCGTATTTTGAAAAACGCGGGAATGGCAGAGGACGAGGGCGCGCTCAAAAAAGAGCTTATGACCATCGACCATTTAATCGAAAAGTGCTATGACGAAAAAGAACGCGAGCAATTAATCAGAAAAAAATCTGAAAAGCAATTGCTGCTTGATAAGCTTGTCGACAAAAAAGGCATGTTTTCAAAGCCAGCATCCGCTTTTTATAAGAATAAAGTATATGACCGGCTTGGACGAAACAGACCTTCTTCCAGCTGATTTGTCTTGTCTGCAGGATGGCGATTGATAAAAGCCATCCTTTTTATGTTCCAAGTTCTATGTCAAAAGGTTTATGTTTTTCCATCTATGGGAAATGATTCATAAACGAAAAAAGGGTGATGGGATGGAACGACTATTAGTATGGATAGAGCATATATCTGATTGGCTGTGGGGTCCGCCGCTAATCATCCTGCTGACGGGGACGGGCTTGTATTTCACTATTTTGCTGAAAGGTTTTCAATTTCGCTATCCTTTATACATTTTCAAACAGACAATCGGCAGTGTAGGAAAAAAGCCGAAGGGAGAGGGCACAGTCACACCGCTTCAGGCATTGACCTCAGCCCTCAGTTCAACGATCGGTGCAGCGAACATTGTCGGTGTGCCCGCCGCTATTATGTTTGGAGGACCAGGAGCGGTTTTTTGGATGTGGCTTATTGCCTTATTTGCCATGGCGATTAAGTTTTCTGAAAGTGTTCTTGCTGTTCATTACAGAGAAAAAAATGAGCAGGGTGAATACGTCGGGGGACCGATGTATTACATAACAAAAGGGCTGCGCATGAAATGGCTCGGCGTATTCTTCTCTGTTGCGCTGATTGTGGAGCTGATTCCCAGCATTATGGTTCAGGGAAATTCGGTTTCAGTCTCGCTTGCCGAGACGTTTTCTTTCAATAAAATATACGCAGGAATCGGAATTGCATTTTTGATTGGGTTAGTGGTGATAGGAGGGGTAAAGCGGATCGGAAAAGTAACAGAGTTTGTCGTGCCTCTTATGCAGGGGCATACGCAGGTGCCGGTCTCCTGATTGTTCTCATGAATCTATCATCAGTGCCGGCGTTTTTCTCTCTCGTTTTTTCAAATGCGTTTACCTCTTCTTCAGCAGTTGGAGGGTTCGCAGGTGCTGCGTTGGCGGAAACCGTTCGCTGGGGATTTGCCCGCGGGCTGTATTCTAATGAAGCCGGAATGGGAACAGCCCCGATTGCACATGCGGCAGCAATGACTGATCATCCTGTGCGGCAAGGGTTTTGGTCTGTGATCGGCATTGTCATTGACACCTTGATCATCTGCACGACCACCGCTTTTGTCGTTCTTGCATCTGGTGTCTGGACAGGGAAGAACGCCTCAATTGACCCGGCAGCACTGACGACGGCTGCATTTCAGCATTATTTCGGTTCTGGCGGAGGGTACTTCGTTTCGGTTTCCCTAGTCTTCTTTGTCGTATCAACCATTATGGTTGTCATTTTTTACGGCGTAAAGCAAGCTGAATTTCTGTTCGGGCGGCTGGCAGGACACGTGATTAAATTCGTATATTTAGCGGCTATTATCATAGGTGCCGCAGGCGGAGCAAAAGCCATTTGGGGCTTTTTGGACTTAGCATTGGCTTTTATTCTCGTTCCAAATGTGATTGCGCTGTTGTTATTGAGCAGAAAGGTAAAAGCGCTGTACACCGAATTCTTTACATCTGAACAGTACTACCTGAAAGATATAAGAAAAACAAAACAGAATCCTGTTTATCAAACAAAAGAAGCTAAAAATTCCTAGTGCTTTGCTTTGGCGCTGAACAACGCTTTGCTTTTTATGATCAAATAAATGAGTAAAGGCAGCAAAAGAGAAATCACTACATTAATGATTGGTTTGATTCTGTTAAAGTCGATTAGCTGATTTGTATTTAAAAAGAACCAAAAGCCGCATACGACTGAGAACATGCCGGTTGGTGTATACATGGCTTTCGGGTCGATTTTTGAGTGTAAAAACGAAAGGCCGTATACCACGATATATAGGGAACCTGCTATCTTCACCATAATGACTGGAATCCAAAAAGCCGCGATGATCAGGTCTGAGCGATCCAGAAAATCCGTAATGCGGATCTGCCTGATGACCATATAAGCAGGATCAAAGAAAGTAGATGTCAGGTTGGGACCAAAGACAGAAATTGAAGAAAATAACATCACGGCCAGCAATAAAGCGCCCAGCAGTATCGCGAAAATGGTGTATTTTAGCGGGACGCTCCGGTTTGAGAAGAGAAGCGGAAGGATAATCAATTCCCCCATTGTCCCAAACGCGTAATAGCCTGATTGAAGGTATGGGATTAGACCTTCAAAAACAGGCGTCAAGTTTTGAAGCTCAATTTGTGTGGCCAGCGTAAATGGAAGGAACAAGACCAGGATGCCGAATGGAAATAGGAATATCTGCGCCATTCTGGTCAATGTTTCTTTTCCCTCTCTGGCAATACAGATCGCCACAAAGATAATAACACCGCCAAGAACAGCCATTGGTGTTCTCGGGAGAAATAAAATGTTAATCAAATTGATGAAAAAACGGATGTCATGAGCATTGATTAACAGGAAATACAAAGAAAACAGTAAAATGATAATCCGGCCTGCGATTGGTGAGGAATCGCTCAGCAGCTCATAGATATTTTTATCCTGATGCTTTTTCATCAGCCTATGCATGAGCCAGAGTGCCGGAATCACGATGACAACGCCGAGGATGTAGCTGTGCCAGGCATTTTGTTTTGCTGATTCGATCATGAGAATCGGAGCATGCTTTAATCCGACTGCTAACGTATACAGAGCTCCGAAAAATAATCCTTGGTATGCAGAGGTCTTGTCCATAAAGCACATCCTTTCTGTCATGTTCAAAACGGAATATATTTAAACAGGTGCCCCAGCCGCGGAAGCAGGGGATTCACTCTCATATAAATCCATAGAAAAGCACTTCCTGCAATCAGCAGGCTGAAGGCCCATTTTGTTAGATTGTTAGCGGAACGAAAATTCTTCCATTCATATGCGTATATGGCAATGCACACAATCAATGTCTGTACGATAAAGCTGATCATGCTGACGCACCTCCATTAATGGCTGATCGTTTTGTATAGGACACCGCCCTGCTCAATCGTCACAATTGGGACGACGTGAACCTCCATATCTTTATATACCTCTTCCCATTCCTTTTTCAGCAGATTCTTCGTGGTTGCCGTGCTTCTGATGGTCCTGTCTTGAAAGCCGGCCGGGTCCGCCTTTAGCTTTTGCAAACGATGAACGGTGCTGATCACATCCTTCTTTATGGTTCTGTTTAGTGCTTTTTGAATGATGTAATACTGGTCATTTTCTCTCGTCTCATAGGTTGATTGGTTTTCCATAATAATTCCTTTGGCTCTGATCTCGATTGTCATTGACAGCTTTCCGTTTTTTTCAGCGGCATGAAAGGATGCATTGGACTTTTGAAGCTGAATGGATGCTTGCCCCATTTGATTCGGCAGGTCTACTATGAATTCTGGCTGGCGGGCTTGATTCAGCAACATCAGGGCTGCTGTCATGTGTTCATCTTTGAAAATATCCATCAATCTGTCCTTTTTAAAGATCGCAAGCCCGTCAATTTTCAAATTAGATTTGCCTTTCCCTCCAGGTTTTGTTTTAGATGCAGAGATAACCGGTGCATACGGATCACTGCCTATTTCTACTAGATCAGACATGAATCTGCTTAAGAAAACGGGGCGGCTCGTTGCGATAATGGCCAGCTCCCGAATCATTTCCGCCGGAAATTGTTCAAGCTGAACATCGGTATTTAAAATGTCCCGCGCTTCTCCCCGGCTGACTAAAATGAGCGCCGTTAATCTGTTCTGCGGATTTCGCGTTAAAATATCAAAGACTGGGGCAACGCCGTCTCTCGCCATATCCTCTCCAATAATGACTGTACGTCTGTGGGACGTATTGATTGTCCGTGACAAGGAGGTTTGCAGCTTGTTGTTCGCTTCTCTGATCGTAGTGCCGGAAGCTGAATCAACATACCATGTTTTTGAACCGGCAGTTCCGCCGCCGCCCCCTGTTTGTCCGCCTAATTGGCCGACCAAGGGAATCTGCATGGCCACTCGATACTGATCTTTTTTCTTATCAATGGCTGAGCTGACAACAAATGCAATGTCATTGATTTCTGTCCGGTCCCAGCACCCCGTTAGAAGGATACAAATGAGAAGCGGCAAAACACACTTATATATTGTTTTCTTCATCTTTTGGGTCCTCTCTTTTCGCTCCCTTCTGTCCGTTGCCGCGCGAATACGTGCCCGGCCTTCTGGTCATCGTCCACCAAGGCGCCCTGACAAAAATATCTTTTACTTCATCTCGTTTAAACGGAGAAATCCCGGATAAATAAGGAATGCCGAAAGATTGCAGCTTGCATAAATGAAGCACTAAGATAATCGTGCCGAGCATAATGCCGAATATCCCAAAAATACTCGCCAAAAACATAAGCGGGAAACGAAGCATCCTGATGGAGATAGCTAAGTTAAACCGCGGAATTGTGAATGACGCGATCCCTGTTAACGATACGATGATCACCATGGGGGCAGACACAATTCCCGCTTCAACAGCTGCTGTCCCAATGACTAGGGCCCCGAGAATACTGACGGTCTGGCCGATGGTTTTCGGCAGGCGCACTCCCGCCTCACGGAGAGCCTCAAAAGAAATTTCCATAATCAATGCTTCTATGATGGCGGGGAAAGGAATCGGTTCACGCGCAGAGGCCACACTGAACATTAAGTTTGTCGGCATTAAGTCCTGGTGGTATGTAATAACGGCAACATAAATAGCCGGCAAATATAAAGCAACGAATAAAAACATATAGCGAAGCCAGCGGATTAAGTTAGACATCAAATAACGCTCATAGTAATCTTCACTGGCCTGCATAAGCTGCCAAAACGTAATCGGGCCTGTTAAGACAAAGGGCGTATTATCTGTGAAAATGGCAAATCGGCCTTCGAGAAGCTGGGCGGCGACGGTGTCCGGCCTTTCTGTGTATTGCAGCTGGGGGAATGGCGAGTACGTGTCGTCTTCGATAAATTCTTCAATATATCCGCTTTCTAAGACAGCATCAATCTTTATCTTTTTGATTCTTTTTTTTGCTTTGTCAATGACCTTTGGATCGGCAAGCCCGTCAATATAGGCCAAGACAACATCGGTTTTGGTTTTCGTGCCGATTTTAAACGAGATCATTTTAAGCTGAAACGTTTTGACGCGAAAGCGCACAAGAGCGGTATTGACCCTGAGGCTTTCAGTGAAGCCCTCTCTTGACCCTCTGATGGTCGATTCTGTTATCGGCTCTTCAATGCTTCTTCTTTGTCCGCCTTTTATATTTAAGATCAGGCCTTTTGAGTGCCCGTCAGCAAATAAAACCGCGTTCCCCTCAATGATGGATGCAGCCACTTTGCTCATACTCGTTTCTAATGCAACACTTGAAATTGATAGAGTATTTTGCAGCGCCTCTTCATGTTCATCTATTTGATCCGTCAAATGCATTAAGAAAGGGCGGAGGGCGTGATCCTGAATATGTTCAGATTTTACAATTCCTTCGATATAAACAATAAATCCGCACAGCCCGTTTCCAAAGTCAAATTGTCTAAATACGATGTCTGAGCAGCCTTCTGTTAATAAGGTCAGATTTTCGAGGTTTTCCTTCAAATTGGGAGAGATCGGTCTGTCCTGATTGTCTTCAAGCTCTTTGATGAGCTGAAGCGCTTTGTCGCGTTTATTCATAGAGGCTCACCCTGCTTTTTAATGTCATATTCAACAAGTGCTTGTGACTTTTAGGGTAACCTTGTCTGTTTCATATATTCCAGACTAGGATGAAAGCGCTATAAAAAAGTGTTGACTACCTGTATATACAGGAATACAATATGATTATAAGTTGTATATACAAGTTATAAAAACGGATACGGAGGGGTTGGCATGGGGGAACTGAACAAATCGGCACGTCAGATTGTCGAAGCAGTCGGCGGTGCTGAAAATATTGCAGCGGCAACTCATTGTGTTACACGTTTGCGTTTTGCTTTAATAGATGAAAGCAAGGTTGACCAAGAGATGCTTGATCAAATTGATGTGGTAAAGGGATCATTCTCGACAAACGGACAGTTTCAGGTTGTAATCGGCCAGGGAACTGTCAATAAAGTATATGCTGAACTGGTTAAGGAAACGGGGATTGGCGAGTCAACAAAGGATGAAGTGAAGAAGGCCTCAGAAAAAAATATGAATCCTTTGCAGCGTGCTGTGAAAACGCTTGCAGATATTTTTATTCCAATATTGCCTGCGATTGTCACGGCGGGTCTTTTAATGGGGATCAATAACATTTTAACGGCGGAAGGCATTTTCTTCAGCACAAAATCGATTGTGCAGGTTTATCCACAGTGGGCGGATCTTGCTAATATGATTAACCTGATTGCAGGCACGGCCTTTACGTTTTTGCCTGCGTTAATCGGATGGTCTGCCGTCAAGCGGTTCGGCGGCAATCCGCTTCTCGGCATTGTGCTCGGGGTTATGCTCGTGCATCCTGATTTGCTGAATGCGTGGGGATATGGAGCGGCAGAACAAAGCGGAGAGATCCCGGTATGGAATCTATTCGGCCTAGAGGTGCAGAAAGTCGGCTATCAGGGCCAGGTGCTCCCAATTTTGCTTGCTTCTTATATGCTGGCGAAGATTGAGGTATTTTTAACAAAACGCACACCTGAGGGCATACAGCTGCTCGTTGTCGCACCAATTACGCTTCTCTTAACAGGATTTGCCTCTTTTATCATTATCGGCCCGATTACATTTGCGATCGGTAATGTACTGACTTCAGGGCTTATCTCGGTGTTCGGTTCTTTTGCCGCACTGGGCGGTCTGTTATATGGCGGTTTCTACTCAGCGCTCGTGATTACCGGTATGCATCACACGTTTCTTGCAGTCGACCTGCAGCTCATCGGATCAAAGCTCGGCGGCACCTTTTTATGGCCGATGCTGGCGCTTTCTAATATCGCACAAGGTTCGGCGGCTCTGGCCATGATGTTTATCGTGAAGGATGAGAAACAAAAAGGCCTCTCCCTCACATCAGGGATTTCTGCTTATCTTGGCATTACAGAGCCTGCCATCTTTGGGGTGAATCTGCGATACAGATTCCCGTTTATCATTGCAATGGTCAGCTCTGGCCTGGCCGGAATGTATATTTCTTCTCAAGGTGTGCTGGCAAGCTCCGTCGGTGTCGGCGGCGTGCCGGGGATTTTCTCAATCATGAGCCAGTACTGGGGCGCATTTGCAATCGGGATGGCTATTGTATTGATCGTGCCGTTTGCCGGAACATACGCGTATGCGAGATTCAAACATAAATAACAAATGGGGAGCGGGACGTGTTGAACGTTCCCTTTTCCCGTTTTCAATTTAAATATGGTGGTGGAAACAGATGAAAACAGAACAAACGCCATGGTGGAAAAAAGCTGTGGTTTATCAAATTTATCCGAAAAGCTTTAATGATACGACGGGAAATGGTGTCGGCGATCTGAACGGCATTATTGAAAAGCTGGATTACTTAAAAACGCTACAGGTGGATGTGCTTTGGCTGACGCCGATTTATGATTCTCCCCAGCATGATAATGGGTACGATATTCGTGATTATTACTCGATTTATCCTGAATATGGAACGATGGAGGATTTTGAGCGGCTAGTGTCCGAAGCACATAAAAGAGACCTGAAAGTCGTCATGGATCTTGTTGTCAATCATACGTCAACAGAGCACAAATGGTTTCGCGAGGCGATCTCTTCAATAGACAGCCCGTATCGTGATTTTTATATATGGAAAAACCCGCAGGAAAACGGTTCTGTTCCGACGAACTGGGAATCGAAATTCGGCGGCTCGGCATGGGAGCTTGACGAAGCATCGGGCCAATACTATTTGCATCTGTTTGATGTGACACAGGCTGATTTGAATTGGGAAAATGAAGAGGTCAGAAAGCATGTCTATGACATGATGCATTTTTGGTTTGAAAAGGGAATAGATGGCTTCAGGCTTGATGTCATCAACCTGATTTCTAAAGATCAGCGCTTTCTGAATGCGGAGGACGGCGGCGACGGCCGCTCTTTTTACACTGACGGGCCGCGAGTGCACGAATTTCTGCATGAAATGAACGAAAAGGTGTTTTCACATTACGACAGCATGACGGTCGGTGAGATGTCTTCAACAACCGTAGACCACTGTATCCGGTATACGAATCCTGACAATAAAGAACTTGATATGACATTCAGCTTCCATCATCTCAAGGTTGACTATCCTAACGGCGAAAAATGGGCCTTGGCGCCGTTTGATTTTTTGAAGCTGAAGGAGATCCTATCCGACTGGCAAACGGGGATGCACGCAGGAGGAGGATGGAACGCTCTGTTCTGGTGCAATCATGATCAGCCGCGCGTTGTATCAAGATATGGAGATGATGGCGCATATAGGGTGAAATCGGCGAAAATGCTTGCTACGGCCATTCATATGATGCAGGGCACGCCTTATATTTATCAGGGCGAGGAGCTGGGGATGACGAATCCGAAGTTTACTGACATCAGCTCCTATCGGGATGTCGAATCGCTGAACATGTATCACGCCTTTAAGGAAAAAGGAATGGCTGATCAAGAGATCACAGCCATTTTACAGGCGAAATCCCGTGACAATTCCAGAACCCCCGTTCAGTGGGATGCTACGGAGAATGGCGGTTTTACAACGGGCACACCATGGATACCGGTTGCAGGAAATTACCGGGAAATCAATGCTGAAGCGGCGCTGAGGGATCAGAATTCGGTGTTTTACCATTATCAAAAATTGATTCGAATTCGCAAAATGTATGACATTGTGACAGAGGGAACGTATGAGTTAATCGCAAAGGATGACCCGAACATTTTTGCGTATCTCAGACACGGCAGCAATGAAAAGCTGCTCGTGATCAATAATTTTTACGGGACAGAGGCGGCCTTTACACTGCCGGACTCTTTAGCGCCTGACGAATGGAAGGCAGAGGTGCTGTTGACGAACGATGAAGCAAGGGAAGGGCTTCAGAACATGACGCTTCGCCCGTATGAGTCCATTGTTTATCGTTTAACGAAACCGTGTTAAACTAAGCTGGGTGGTCCATAATGAAGGTGAATAAATTCATCACAATTTATAAAGACATCGCACAGCAAATTGAAGGCGGCCGATGGAAAGCGGAGGAGATTCTTCCGTCTGAACATGAGTTGACCGCACAGTACGGTACATCAAGAGAAACGGTCCGAAAGGCGCTTCATATGCTCGCGCAAAACGGTTATATCCAGAAAATCAGGGGAAAAGGCTCCGTCGTGCTCAACCGTGAAAAAATGCAGTTTCCCGTTTCGGGCCTTGTCAGCTTCAAGGAGCTCGCGCAAACGCTTGGCAAAGAAACGAAAACAACTGTACACAAATTCGGGCTGGAGCCTCCGTCAGAGCTGATCCAAAAACAGCTCCGGGCCAATCTGGATGACGACATCTGGGAAGTCATCAGGTCTAGAAAGATTGACGGGGAACATGTGATTTTGGACAAGGATTACTTTTTCAGAAAGCATGTCCCTCACCTGACGAAAGAAATTTGTGAAAACTCCATATATGAGTATATAGAAGGAGAGCTCGGTCTTTCGATCAGTTACGCCCAAAAAGAAATTGTCGCCGAGCCGTGTACGGACGAGGACAGAGAGCTGCTCGATTTACGCGGCTATGACCATATGGTCGTGGTGAGAAACTACGTCTTTTTGGAGGATACCAGTTTGTTTCAATATACGGAAAGCAGACACCGTCTCGACAAATTCCGATTTGTTGATTTTGCGCGGCGGGGGAAATGAGAGAGGCGCCTGCCTGAGGCAGCGCGCTTTTTTGTTTGGTATCAAAATTGATACTATCCAACAAAAATGTGCGTACTTTTACTTTTTATCATAATGGCTACAATAGAGATGAGAGTAACCTAAAGGAGAGGTGTTTTACATGGCAGATCTAAAGAAACAAATTCTGGATGCATACAATTTCAGGCATGCGACTAAGGAATTTGACCCGAATAAAAAAGTGTCAGACAGCGATTTTGAATTTATTTTAGAAACAGGAAGACTGTCTCCGAGCTCACTCGGTCTTGAGCCTTGGAAATTTGTCGTCGTCCAAAATCCGGAGTTCCGCGAGAAGCTTCGTGAATACACATGGGGCGCGCAAAAGCAGCTGCCGACCGCAAGCCATTTCGTCCTGATTCTTGCGCGTACAGCGAAGGATATCAAATATAATGCGGACTACATCAAACGTCATTTAAAAGAAGTAAAACAAATGCCTCAAGACGTGTACGAAGGCTATTTAAGCAAAACAGAAGAATTCCAGAAAAACGATTTGCATTTGCTTGAAAGTGACAGAACATTGTTTGACTGGGCATCAAAACAAACCTATATCGCGCTTGGCAACATGATGACTGCCGCTGCGCAAATCGGTGTTGATTCCTGCCCGATCGAAGGCTTCCAGTACGATCACATTCACCGTATTCTTGAAGAAGAAGGCCTTCTGGAAAACGGAAGCTTCGATATTTCTGTGATGGTGGCATTTGGCTACCGAGTGAGAGACCCTCGTCCGAAAACAAGATCTGCTGTTGAAGATGTTGTGAAGTGGGTTTAAATAAAGAAAGCTGCTCGCTTAGCGAGCAGCTCTTTTTTTATGCCTGATTCGTTCTATTCTGTTTTCTCCTCTGATGTAAGTACATTGCCGTTCCGAGTGCGCTGATAAGAAATCCGGCCAACAGGATCGAGTACATGGATGTGGCTGTGTCCGGAAGCAGGCCGCCAGCCGGACCGTCTGTTCCTGATCCGCCCGAACCGTTTCCTCCAGAGCCGTTAGTCGGTTGAGTGCCGGGAGGCGTATCATTTCCTCCGTTTCCGTCAGTCGGCTGTTTTCCGCCTGGTTTGTCGGAGCCTCCGCCATGACTGCCGTCATCACCGCCTGTCGGTTGGTCGGACGGGAATGCCGGCGGTTTGTTGTTCGAACCGGAATTTAAGATCGTGTATTCGCTGAAGTGGTTTGTATATCCTGTCACCATATCATCGTCAACTGATCCGTTATCTGTCTTTGTGAAAGCTCTCTTTTTCCTGTCGACGTGATAAATGGCAGGGTTATGAGCTTCTTCAATATCAAACATGCGAAGCGAAAGCTGTACGGGCTCCTTGAATGATTTTATTTCTTTTCCTTTTTGCTTTACTGTAAAGTCATATACATCTGCCAATGACACATTCAATTCTCCCGTCGACTTGATTCCGATTGCAGTGTCTGCAGTTTTAAGGTTCGCCATTGGCATCTTCATGCTGTACCAGTAGTTGAACACCGTCAATGAAGGATCTGACTCTCTTTCTTTCAAAAGTTTGACCTGATCTTTTTTTACTTTGAGATTGATAGGCTTCTCTTGTGATCCTTCATGTGTTCCGTAATAGACAAGCGGCGTGTTGGCATTTTTAGCGTAAATCTCAAATTTGTCTTCATCAAGTGTCCAGCTGCCGTCCTTCTGCTTTGTCGGCAGGAATACTTCTTTGATCCGTCCTTCAACTTTAGGAGAGACCTTGTTTCCTAGTTTTTTCAGCTGTTCGGTGAAAATCTCATAATCAACGTAGCCAAGGTCTTCACCATGGGAGGCTTCTGTAAAGACAGAATATCCGTCTCCTCCGGCACCGACAAAATTATTTGTTGCCACGCGGTAGGTATCATCCGTATTTATAGCAACTTTGTCTCCGTTAGGCGATTCAATTTTCACTTCTAACACACGGTGCCCAGGTTCGTTGTTTAATGTAAAGGTATATTCGATTCCGGCCACCTGAGGGAAAGCGCCGCCGCCATTTTCCACATTGCTTAGGCCTTGTTCAAGGGCTTCTTTAATTTGTTTTCCGGTTAAATCGGCCACGTAAAGCGTATTGCCGAACGGCATCACGTTGAGCACCTCGCCGAGTGTGATATCACCTTTGTCAATGCCGGCTCTGATGCCGCCGCCATTTGTTATCGCTATTCTGGCGCCGGCTACTTCTTTCGCTTTTGCCAGCATACCGTCCGCGATGAAGTTTCCGAGATTCGTTTCTTTCGTGCGCACATGCTCACGCTGGCCGTCAAGCGCCACATCCGTATAGCCGACTTTTTCATTTTTTACGTCTTCTAATTCACTTTTGAACTGATCAAGCTCTTGTTTTGCTTCTGCGTTTTCTTCTGTATGCTCATCAATTGGCAGCACGCTCAGATTTGATTTGTCTGTTTGCACAACGCCATTTTCATCAAACGCGACATCAACGCGCCCCAAGAATTGGCCGTATTCTTTTGCCTGTGCCACGATCGTCGGTTCTTCGTTGTTCACGACCTCCATTTTGTCTACGAGGGTGTGAGTGTGTCCGCCGATGATCAAGTCAATGCCTTTTACTTTTTTGGCTAGCTCAAGATCACGGTTATGACCGATATGGGTTAAAGCAATAATTTTATTTACCTTTTCTTCTTCCTGAATCGCTTTGACGGTGTTTTGTGCTGTTTCAAAGGCATCATTGAATACGATGCTTTTGCCCGGGCTTGATGTGGTGGCTGTATCTTCTGTTGTCAGGCCGAATACGGCGACTTTCTCCCCGTCAACGTCTAACAGAATGTAAGGGTGAATGCCGGCATCTTTCTTTTCACCTGCCGTAAAGGTTTGCGGCTTTTTGACAAATGATTTCAGCTTGGGCTCATTTGACACATCTACGTTTGCACTGACAATCGGAAATTCCGGCGCTTCAAAGTGATAGCGGTTCGCCGGATCAACGGTTGCGCTGTTTCCGCTTAGAAAATCAGAAAGCACTGTCGGGCCTTTGTCAAATTCATGATTTCCGAAGGTCATGGCGTCATAGCCCATCATGTTCATCATTTTCAGATCGGCCAAACCGTTCCATTTTGTAAAATACAGATCGCCGGAAAACACATCTCCCGCATCAAGGAGAATGTTGTGATTTGTTTCGCTGCGTACTTCGTTGATTTTCGTCATTCGTCTTGCTGCATCATCGAGATGTGCGTGCGTATCATTGGTGTGCATGACGGTCAGGTCCCACAGTCCGTCTTTAGGAGGATCTGGATTTGAATCATCATCGAATTGCAGCTTATACACACCATAGCCTTCATTCGCAGACTTGCCTACATAAGCGACGTCGTCTGCTTTATCGGCAAATGGCTTGGCCAAAAGCGAGGATTCAAACGTCAGATTCGTGCCGGAAACAGGCGCGATTGACCAGTTGTTGTCTGCTTTTGGATTGACTGTTTTTTGTTCAATAATATAGTCCATCAGCACCTGCCTGTTTTCAACCGCAGAGCCGTGGACAATTTTATCGCTCGTCAGATGAGGGAACCCGCCGCCTCCGGACGCACGATAGTTATTGGTGACCACGAGAAATTCCTGGCTTGGGCTGATCGGCTTGCCTTCATAGGAAAGATTGATGATCCGGGATGAATCCGCATTGATCACTTTTCCGTTCTCATTGTATTTAGCCGGTTTTGTCACATCGACCTGATATGTGACACCGTCAATCACGTCAAAATTATAGGAGCGGAAATTCTCGTTCAGCAAGGCCTGGTCGCCGCCTTTAGCTGGATCAATTTGATTGAATTGGCCTGCTGACATCTCCAGCCAGTCCTTGACCTCGCTGCCTGTCAGCTTGACGATTTGAACAGTATTATCGTAAAGATACAAGTCACCGACATTTTTAATCGCAAGATCTCCGGCTGGAATGTTTGTATAGTAATTGGCTCCGTTTCTGCCGCCTGCTTTAAACGGCGCTCCAGCGGATAAAATCGGCAGGTTCTTGTACTCGGTATCCTTCATTTCTTTTTCAGCGTACCACTTTTGCGCGTCAGTCACGATCTGAATGGAAGGATCATCTTTGACCTGTGCAAAGAAGCTGTTAATATCTGCTTCGGTTTTGCCGACTGGCTTTCGGACATACTCCAGTGTGTTTTGGTGTGTTTGCTGAATGGTGTTTGTAACGGTTTCGTTTCTTGATGTGACGTTGCCAGCAATAGATTCAATACTTCCTTTGGAATCTGCTACTTTCCATGAGCCGTCCGCCTTTTCAAGCTTGAGGTCAATCACGCCTAAATATTTGCCCCAGCTGCTTGGCATGACGACAGGAATGCCGTTAATTGTTCCCTTTTCCACATTGAACTGAGCAACACCCGCATACTCGGCGGAAGGAAAGAGTCCGTGCTGATGGCCCGAGATAATCGCGTCAATGCCTTTCGTTTTAGTGGCAAGGTCAAACACGGCGTTTTCTGCGCCTGATGATTGCGCCTGCTTTTCAATGCCGGTGTGGGCGAGGGCAATAATGACATCTGCGCCTTCCGCCTTCATTTTCGGGATCGTTTCATTGGCGGATTCTACGATATCCTGCACCTGAACTTGCCCCTCGAGATTCTTTTTGTCCCATGTCATGATTTGCGGCGGGACAAAGCCTATGTAGCCGACTTTTACTTTCTGCTCATTACCGTTTTCATCAATGAGGGTTTTTTCATTAATCATATACGGCGTATAACGGTTTTCGCCGCTAGTTGTTTTGACGTTGGCATTTACAATCGGGAAATCGGCTCCTTTGATTGTGCCGTCGAGAAAGTCGAGCCCGTAGTTGAATTCATGATTGCCAAGCGTTCCGGCGTCGTATTTCAGCGCATTCATGACGCTGATAATCGGATGGGTTTTCGTGCCGGAGATAATGTCGTCTTTTTGATATTTCACCGCGTATTCACCCAGCGGATTCCCTTGAATCAAGTCGCCGTTATCCACAAGCAGAGTGTTAGGGTTTTGCTCGCGGTGCTTTTGGATCAATTGCGCTGTTCTTGCCAGACCGAAATCCGCCGTTTCTTTGTCGCTGTAGTAATCGTAATCCATCATGTTGGCATGAATATCAGTTGTAGCCAAAATACTCAGATGCACCTGAGGAGCCGCGCTTTCTTCTGCATGAATGGGTGGTGTTGGGAGGATTAGGCTAAGTATCATAATTGGGGGCAAAAGAATACGGAGAATGTTTTCGACGTGTGTTCGTCTTTTCTGTATTCTCACCAGTTCTCCACCTTTCAACGAAATTTGTGTTACAGCTCCTATTGTAAGAATATTTTGTAACTATTTGTAGGTGTTTCTTTATGATTATTGTAAAAGGGAGAAAAATGAGTACTATGTAGCAGCTTCAAGCGACAAATACTGGGTATTTATGCTTATCGTTTGTCCATATTCGCAAAATGTTTATTTTAGTGTGGCTGGGGTAGAGTGTTTTATGTAGACATATAAAGCGGGAGGTTATGAACCATGGGGAAAAAAATTGCAGTTGTTTTGACAGATTACTTTGAGGACAGCGAGTACACTGAGCCTGCGAAAGCCTTTAAAGAAGCGGGACATGAACTGACTGTCATCGAAAATGAAAAAGGAAAAACAGTAAAAGGCAAGCAGGGAAAAGCGGAAGTGACGGTTGACGCGTCCATTGACGACGTAAACCCTTCAGACTTTGATGCGCTTTTGATTCCCGGAGGATTTTCACCAGACCAGCTTCGCGCTGACGATCGTTTCGTCCAATTTACAAAAGCGTTTATGACTGACAAAAAACCGGTATTCGCCATTTGCCACGGCCCGCAGCTTTTAATCAATGCGAAAGCGCTCGACGGCCGAAAAGCGACGGGCTATACGTCCATTCGTGTTGACATGGAAAACGCCGGTGCCGACGTTGTGGACAAGGAAGTGGTTGTTTGCCAGGATCAATTGGTCACTAGCCGCACACCGGACGATATACCGGCATTTAACCGCGAGTCATTGGCATTGCTTGAGAAATAAGAAAAAACGGACGCTCTTGGGCGTCCGTTTTTTGTTGCTTAGGCTTGAGCACCTGTCAGTTTCTTGTACCTGTAATACAAGAAAGCAGCTGCAGCCGTTCCGATGACCGCAATGCCGAAGTCGAATATGAAAATATGAGCGATGCCCCCCGCTTTTGCGATAAGCCCTGTTGCAATCGGCAGCAGAATCGATGCAAGACTTGAAGCGGTCGCTACAATTCCGGTAACGGTTCCTTTTCGCTTCCAGAAAAGCTCTGTCATTAACGTAATGGTAATTTGAAACACACCCGCAGTTGAAAAGCCTAAGAAAAAGGCAGTGATGTCCAGCACAACTGGGATATGAACGGTCAGCATGACTGCGAGCGTACATAAAGTAATAATAGGATATAAGAGCGTTATGAAGACAGGTTTGACCCATCTATTCAGCAAAACGGCTAATAATAAAACAGATGCCAGAGATCCTATACTATAATAGCTCAGCAATTGTACAGATGCTGATTCAGCTAAACCGGCTGCCTTTTGCGCGTAGCTCGGGAGCCAGATTTGAGAAACCGTAAATAAAGCCGTGGATGTAAAACCGATGATAATCAGTGCGGTGCCTTCCTTCTGAAAAACGGGTTCAGACAAGAAAACGGGAGATTCCTGTTGGCCGCTATTAGTTGGTTTCTTATGTTTTTTAGGAAACGAAAGCGTTGATAAATAAATAATATTCAGGAGATAGACCGCTGCCGGCAGATAAAAAGCAAATCCGTAAAACATGCTGTGGTCTGATAAAAATGTGATCAAAAGCGGCAAAAGTGCGGCCCCGACAGACATAAAGGCTTTGACCAAGACATTCGCCGAACCGGAAGCAGACGGAAAGAGCTCGGTTAGGGCCGGATATGTTCCGGCATCCATCGCTGAATTTGCGACTCCGGCTAATAAGGCGAACACAAACGCCAGCTCATAGCTCGGTGATAAAGGAATACCGACTAAAAAGACGGCCATAATTCCCGCAGAAGCGACAACAAGCGGCTTTCTGCCGATTTTATCTGATAGAACGCCGGAAATGCCGTATGTCAGCAGTTTGCCAAACCCGATAGCGGCAATGACATAACTGATGCCGGTCGGATCGGTATTCCACTGTTTTGTTAATGAAGACATATTGGATGCGAGAATGATGTTGACCATCCCCAGAAAGAAGTAGTTGATATACATTCCGGATGCTGTTTTGATAGATGTCGTTTGCATGCTTGTACTCCTTCAAATCTTATTCGAACACTTTGCTGTTTTGGTTTGGGGAAATGATAAAAAAGACTCGCCGAGTTTCCGGCCAGTCTCCATTATTTACGAAGCGAGGCTAATTCTTGAGCAATCGCCTGCATTTCACTTGGGCTGAATGATTCTTTTTTCATCACCATTCTGTGAAGGTACGTGAGGTCTTCAATCTTCTCATCACTGAAATCCTCCGCTTTGATTACGCCGACGTTCAGCATGTTCAGCTTTTGGGAAATCTCTTCAATCATTTGAGTTAATGTTTCTGTATTTGGGCTGGACAAAGGGTTCCATCCTTTCTATGCGCAATATAGGTATGTTTTATTCTAACAGAATTCCATCAGAAAAAAACCCTATTCTAAAAGCAGGCTGTTCATTCCAAAAAAGTGAAGACATCAGTTGAAAAGAAAATGAACATCCTACTAAGATATTCATGAAGGTTTCTTTTTAGAGAAATAGGGGCAAAGAATAGGGAGGTTGGACAACATGATAAGCGTGTTATTTGTTTGTTTAGGAAACATTTGCCGGTCTCCGATGGCGGAAGCGATTTTTCGGGACCTTGCAGCCAAAAAAGGATTAGAGGAGAAAATCAAGGCGGACTCAGCGGGAATCGGCGGCTGGCACATCGGCAATCCGCCGCATGAGGGAACGCAGGAGATATTGCGCAGAGAAGGAATCAGCTTTGATGGCATGCTGGCGCGTCAAGTCAGCGAACAGGATCTGGCCGATTTTGATTACATCATTGCAATGGATGCAGAAAATATCGGAAGTCTCAGAAGCATGGCGGGATTTAAAAACACCTCACATATCAAAAGGCTTTTGGACTATGTTGAAGATTCAGATCTTGCCGACGTTCCCGATCCTTACTACACAGGGAATTTTGAAGAAGTCTGCCAATTAATCAAATCGGGCTGTGAGCATCTCCTTGCGTCTATTCAAAAAGAAAAACAATTGTGAGTGAAAGGAGAATTTGCATGAACAACGAACGTTTAATGCTGAAAGGGATATTTCTCGGAGCTGCGGCAGGTGCGGCGTTATCACTGCTCCATAAGCCGACAAGACAGGCGTGCGGCATGAGATGGCTGACATGCAAGCATAAACTTTCACTGTATAAAAGCAATCCAGAGCTGTTAAAAAACACTGTTATCACAAAAGTGGATGAGGCCAAAAAGCTCGCCCAAACGCTTTCAAAGGAAGTCGACTTTGTGAACCAGCAGGTGAAAGAGCTGAAGAAAACAACGCCGCAAGTGATGGAACTCGTGCAAGAAACGAAAGAGCATTTTTCAAAAAAATGATCAAACATGCGAGGTGAGACGACATGAGTTTTTTGAAAGAGCTTTTCAGCAGATACACCCTTCATGAAGGACAAAGTAAATCAGCGGAGCTGGCGTATTTTTTTCTATTATCACTGTTTCCGTTTTTGATTTTTATGCTGACGCTCACCGCGTATCTTCCGCTTTCTACTGATGATGTTTTAGGAGTCATAGAACAATATGCTCCCGCCAGTGCGATGTCTCTCGTTGAATCCATTACCCATCAAACCTTAAATAATCGAAATGGCGGTTTGCTGTCATTCGGGATTATCGCCGCATTATGGTCTGCGTCTAATGGAATGAACGCGATCGTCCGGTCGCTAAACCACGCGTATGATGTGGAAGAAAACCGCTCTTTTATCATTGTTCGTCTAACCTCGATTTTTTTGACGATTGCCATGGTATTTACGATTTTAGTGGCTTTGCTTCTGCCGGTATTTGGCCGGGAGATTGGAAGGCTCGCTTCTGACTTTGTCGGCGCGTCGGATCTGTTTTTATCCGTCTGGGCCGCCATTCGCTGGGGTGTCAGCCCGCTTGTGCTTTTGATTGTTTTTTCCGCGCTGTATGTGATTGCGCCGAACAAAAAGCTGTCTCTCCGGTTTGTCATGCCGGGTGCGGTCTTTGCGACTATCGGCTGGATCATTGTCAGCACATTGTTTTCATTTTACGTCAGCACGTTTGCGAACTATAGCGCCACTTACGGGAGCATCGGGGGAATCATCGTTCTGATGATTTGGTTTTACTTGAGCGGCATTTTAATTATCCTAGGCGGAGAAATCAACGCTCTTTTACATAAACGTAAAAAGCTTCCTGATGAAAATCCCTACCAATAGCGCACCCTATAAACGAACTTCGGTTCAAAAAGAAGTCGGGGGGATATCGTGATGACCAAGCATACGAAAAAAGGCGGAAGCCATAACAAACAAAATTCGAAAAGCAAATCGAGCCATAAAACAAGCGGAAGCGCCAACGGACAAAACGGCTACCATTAGCATAAAAGCCTCCTGACATGATGTCGGGAGGCTTTTTGATTAAGAAGATGAAGAATAGGTTTCAGCCGGTGACCAGCTTTTCGGTTTGCCCAGCACAAGGGCCAGCCACACAGCGCTAAGCGTGAGAGTAATGAAGTAGAACAAGTTTGCGCTTTCAAATGTCTGCATATACCAGCCGCCGGCAACCGGGCCGAGGATGCTGCCGAGACTGAATGTAATGCCGCAAAGCAGGTTTCCCGCCGGCAGGAGGTGAGGCGGGAGAAGATCTGTCATATAGCTGATGCCAAGTGTAAAGGTTGATCCGACTGCCATTCCTGCAATAAAAAAGCAGCCGCCGATCACGTAAGGCGAAGGAAATACACCGGCGATGAAAAAGCAAAGAGCCCCAGTCAGCAAAATCACCAGCAGCACATTCCGCCTGCCGTATCTATCGCTGAGGATGCCGAGCGGAAACTGAAAGATAATGCTTCCAATCGCAAATGCGGGAAGGATGATCGCTACTGCGTCTACTGATATCCCCAAACGGAGCGCGTACACCGGAAAGCTTCCGTTCAGCGCCGTTTCCAGAAAGCCATAGCCAAATGTAGGCATAAAGGCAACCCACCCAAACAACATGGCCTGATAAAATCGCCTGAAACTATTGTCTGATTTGGTTTCATGAGGACTGGTTTCCGGGTATGCATTTTGTAGAAAGAAAACAAAAAGCCACGCAAACAGACTGATGCAGCCGGACACGATAAAAGGAAGCGACGGACTCAGTTTGACAAGCGGCACCATGAACGGGCCTGCGGCAAAGCCAAGGCCAAAGGAAAGCCCATAAATAGACAGGTTTCTTCCGCGATTTTGTTTTGATGACATGGAGGTCACCCACGTTTGCGTAGAAAAGTGAAGCATGTGGTCGCCGATTCCAATGAACAGGCGAAGCAGGAACCAAACCCAAACTGACTGAAGCCAAATAAATCCGAATAAGCTTAAAATGACAATGCTTCCGCCCATGACGATCAGTGGCTTGAACCCGAGCTTTCTGAGCGGCGCTTCCATAAACGGCGAAGCCAAAAGCACACCGATATACAGCCCGGTCGCGTGCAGGCCGTTGATAGCAGCGGATTCTCCATTTGTTTCAAAAATGATTGAAATGACAGGCAGTAGCATGCCTTGTGAAAACCCGGAAATGGATACGAGCAAGACAAGGATAAAGAAATGAAATCGTGACATCGTGTCAGTTCTCCTTATGTGGAATCTATGTTGATCGTACAATGTTTTCCAAAAGCAGGCAACCTGAAAAAAGCCTATATCACGCTATACATTTGCCCTCGTGTAATCATGAAGGTTTTTGTGAAGAATAAAAATAAAACAAGTCATAAAAAAGGAGCTATTTCACCATGAATCGTATCTTTTTTATTTTAGTGGCGGCCGGTGTTCCGCTTTCTGTGATTGGCAGTTTGATGCATTGGCCTTCCGCGGTTCTATTTGCAGTTTATTGCGTGACGATTATCGCGCTTGCAAGCTATATGGGGAGGGCGACAGAATCACTGTCCATCATTGCAGGACCGCGTATCGGCGGTTTGTTGAATGCAACCTTCGGGAATGCGGTGGAGCTGATTATTTCCCTTTTTGCATTAAAAGAAGGCCTGACAGGAATCGTGCTTGCCTCTTTAACCGGTTCAGTGCTGGGGAACCTGCTGCTGGTAGCGGGCCTATCGTTTTTTGTCGGCGGTTTAAAATATAAGCGGCAGGAATTTAATATCCATGATGCCCGCCATAACTCCGGGCTTCTGATTTTTGCCATCATTGTCGCCTTTGTGATTCCGGAGGTATTCTCTGTTGGTATGGGAAACGCCAGCAAGCTCAATTTAAGCATCGGCATCAGCATCATTATGATTCTGTTATATGTGGCGGCGCTGTACTTTAAACTTGTCACGCATCGGGGCGTTTATCAGCCGAATAATGCCGCTCAGACTGAAGAAGAGGAAGAGCCAGAATGGTCAGGGAAGGTTGCGACGATTGTCTTGTTTGCGGCAACGATTGTGGTTGCATACATATCCGAAAACCTGGTCCATACCTTTCACTCGGTGGCTGAACAGTTCGGGTGGAGCGAGCTGTTTATCGGGGTCATCATCGTGGCGATTGTAGGAAATGCGGCGGAGCATGCGTCAGCGATTATTATGGCCTTCAAAAATAAAATGGACATTGCTGTTGAAATTGCAGTAGGCTCTACGCTGCAGATCGCTATGTTTGTCGCACCGGTTCTCGTCATCTGTTCTATCTTTTTTCCGACAAGCATGCCGCTTGTATTTACATTGCCGGAGCTCGTCGCGATGGTATCAGCGGTTCTCTTGATGATCGCGATTTCGAATGACGGGGATTCCAACTGGTTTGAAGGGGCGACACTGCTTGCTGCATATGTCATTATGGCGATCGGCTTTTTCCTTCTTTAACCTGAAAAAATGATGGATAACAACAAAGCGGGATGAAAAGACTAAGGGAAAATGCCATAGAAAGAGTGATATGATGAAAAAGCTATTTCATTCCACACTTATCGTGTTGTTATTCTTTAGTTTTTTCGGCGTTCAGCCCATCCACGCGAAAAAGCAGTTTAAGGTTCCTAATTCTGTCGCAAGCATTTCAAAGGAAAACACGTATCCGAATGCTTCACAGGATCAGCCAATGCTTCAGCCGAGCAAGCTGGCAAAGGAATTGCTCGATCATTCTGAGGTGAAGATTGAAAATCCGCATCTCATCAAAATGCTGAATGAATCCAACATATCCGGCACACCGCTTGCAGTAGGGTACCGGGCGACAATATTTCTCGGGAAATGGGCGCTCGGCTATGAATCAAATGAAACAGTCGCAAACTGGGAATATAAAAAAATCAATACAAACCGTGCGGATAACCGCGGCGGGAAAGAAACGGCTGAAATGCATTATGCCCAGGAACAGCAGTACAGAGTGAAGGGCGGCCTGACAGCTAAAGTTCCAAATGCTGAAGATGTCAAAAGCATGATGATGCAAAAAGCAATGAAGAAAACGAACCTTCCGCTTGCATTTGAGACGGTCATTGGGGCTGGCACAAAACGGGATCAGATTTATAAAGTCGCTCCTAAAAAAATCGGTTATCTACATGCATATGCACCGGCTGTGAATGAAAAAGGAAAAGTGACTTACGGAGAAGTGTACTTAGTGCTGAAAGGAAATAAACGCAAACTCGTCGTGAAAAATGTCACGTCACAGGGAATCGGCGCGTGGATTCCGGTTCAAGATCATGTCACGTTTGGCTTTCAGCTTTCCTCACTGCCAAGATAAATAAAAAACTGATTCCAACTCGGAATCAGTTTTTTGTTTATTGGGTTCTCTCGATTCTGACCGCTTCCTCAAGCATTTGCACATTGTTTTGGTAGAGCTGGCGAACGAGAACCCGTCTGACTGCAAGGCTGGCACTGAAATAATCATCATCTTTCACCATGCCTTTAACCGTAAATTCGACGCCGCGATTGATTTTATTCAATGCGGTGATGCCGTGGATTTGAAACGGTTCTGTCGGATTGCCGAATTCATCCCGCTTCAATGAATCACGAAGCTCTTCATTCAGCATGTCACATGCCTCTTCCAACACGCTGTACACACGGTCCGGATCTTCTTTAAAGCTGATAAGAAACGATTCGGTAATCCGCATAAAATCAATATTATAGTTCTCTATTTGTCTGACCTCGCCGTTGCTGATGGTGAGCAGCTTCCCGCTCCATTCCCGGATTTGCAGCGAGCGGAGGCCGATTTCCTCCACTGTCCCGTTGAACAAGTTGTTGACGGTGACATAATCGCCTTTGTGCAGCTGGCGTTCATATATTAAGAACACACCAGCCAGCACATCTTTGATCAGCGATTGGGCGCCAAAACCGATCACGATACCTGCTACGCCCGCCCCGGCCAATATCTTGCCGAAATCATGCACAAATAAAGAAATAACGTAAAAGATAAAACCAATTGTCGCCGTATACTGGGTGACAGAACGGACAAGGCTTTCAATCGTTTTTTCCTTTTTTTCTTCAATAAAATCCGTCCGTTTAAAAAATAGCTGTACCAGCCGGTTGATGATAAAGACACCGATCCAAAGGATAACGGCAACGAGGAGAATATCGACGATTTTATTTTGAAAAATCTCCGTAAGTGTTTCTTTCATCCGCATCTAACTCCTGGCTTGACGTTTTGTGAAGTCTGTATCCTGATAATAACTGTTTTTGACAAGAACATTCGGTCCGAGGCACCGGACATTCGGGCAGTGGCAACTCAGTTCTTTCGCAAGCTTGGTCTCTCTCCACTTTTCATAGGCGGAAGGGAGGCTGTCCGTCTGAATGTTGCCAAGCGGCGGGGTATCACCGAAATCGGTCACGATAATATTTCCGTCGAAAATGTTCACATTCAGGCGGGATCGGCCGTCAGGGTCATTTCGCACTGTGACGTTTTTCGCCGCGCGAAGCCGGCGAAGCAGCTTTTGGTCGTCTTCGTCCGGACTGCAGGCATAAAACGGCAGCGTTCCGAACAGCATCCACGTATTTTCATCACGAATATCCAGCAAGCGGTGAATGGCCTGTCTCATCTCTTTCAGGCTGAGGGATTCAAGAGCGCTTGCGAAATCGCTTGGATACATTGGGTGGACCTCGTGACGCTGACATTTCATATCTTCTGTGATTTGGCGGTGAATATGCTCAATATGCGGAAGTGTTCGTTTGTTCAGCATCGTTTCCGCAGATACCATTACTCCGGCATCCACGAGCGTGCGGCTGTTTTCGATCATTTTTTCAAAATAGCGCGCGCGCTGTTCGAAGGTCGGTTTTCTGTCCATCATGGCGAAGCCGATTTCAGCAAAATCTTCAACTGTACCCCAGTTATGAGAAATATGTAGCACATCGAGATACGGAATGATCCATTCGTACCGCTCGATGTCGAGGGTCAGATTTGAATTAATTTGTGTCCGCACACCCCGTTCATGGGCATATTTCAATAAAGGAACAACATATTCTTTTACTGATTTCAGCGAAAGCATCGGCTCTCCGCCTGTGATGCTGATGGATCTGAGGCGCGGGATTTCCTCCAGCCGTTTTAACAGAAGATCTATTGGCAGAGCATTCGGGTCTTTAGGCTGCAATGTATAGCCTACAGCACAATGCTCGCATCTCATATTGCACAGTGTCGTCGTTGTGAATTCAACGTTTGTCAGCTGCATGTCTCCGTATTGGTCAACATCCATATAGGCTTCCCAAGGGTCAAACTCGGGCGTAATCGGACGCAGCTTCGTGTTTTGTGTCATGACTATCTAACTCCTTTATAAATGGGCATACTAACGCTGCCAACAGTTAATTTTAGACCTGATTTGCCAAGATCGCAAGTAGCGCGGCGATTGAAAAACGGCAAAAAATGAGCTACCATAATAAAAAATGATTGGAGGAACAGAATGGGGAACGCCGTAAACAATAAAGATCAGCAGATTGATTATTTAAAGAACAGACTTGACATGTTTATGAACGTCATCGATTCATTAGACCCTGAAGCAACCGACGTTGAAGATATAGACAGGCTTATCAGCATGCTTGATGACCTGGAAGCCAAATACGAACGTTTTAAAAAAGATTGGGAATAAAACCGCGCGCCCGCCGCGGTTTTTTTATTGGCATAAAGCAACAGTATAAAACAAAGCCCCTATCTGTAAAATAAGAAAAAATGCAGAAGGAGCGCTGGCCATGAAGTGGATGTGTTCAATATGCTGCGCCGCCGTATTGCTTGCCGGAGGTGCAGCACAGGCGGAAGCGGTGCCGAATGAGCCGATTAATTGGGGCTTTAAACGAAGTGTCAATCATCAGCCGCCAGATGTCGGGAAGCAGCTGAACAGTTTAATTGAAAAATATGACGCGTTTTATTTAGGGAATACAAAGGAAAAAACGATTTACTTAACGTTTGATAACGGATATGAAAATGGCTATACGCCAAAAGTGCTTGATGTCTTAAAAAAACATCGCGTAACAGGAACGTTTTTTGTCACCGGGCATTTCGTAAAGGACCAGCCTCAGCTGATCAAACGTATGTCAGATGAGGGCCATATTATCGGCAACCATTCCTTTCACCATCCGGATTTAACGACAAAAACAGCTGATCAGATTCAGGATGAACTTGATTCAGTCAACGAAGAGGTTTATAAAATTACGGGAAAGCAGGACAACCTGTATTTGCGTCCGCCGCGCGGCGTGTTCAGTGAGTACGTACTGAAAGAAACGAAACGCCTCGGCTATCAAACCGTTTTTTGGTCGGTCGCTTTTGTTGATTGGAAAATCAACAACCAAAAGGGAAAGAAATATGCCTACGATCATATGATCAAGCAGGCGCACCCGGGAGCCATTTACCTGCTGCACACCGTATCAAGGGACAATGCAGAAGCGCTAGATGACGCGATTACAGATCTGAAAAAACAGGGCTACACATTTAAAAGCATTGATGATCTGATGTTTGAGAAAGAAATGAAGATGCCGTCCTTGTAATGAGAAGAGCCTCTCCTGAAATGGAGAGGTTTTTCTTTATTTTATACATTTAATCAGTGCGGCCCAGTCCAGATCCCCGAAGCCTTTCTCAATCCCGCTTTCAAAATGGCTCTTGGCCAGCTCGGCAAGAGGAAGATTTGCAGAAACCCGTTTTGCGGCGGCGAGTGCCAGGTTGGTATCCTTCAGCCCTAAAGACATTTTGAAGCCGGCCGGCTCAAATTTCTGCTCGGCCATAATGGTTCCGTAATTTTGATAGACTGGAGAACCAAAGAGCGCGCTGGCGATTTCTAAAAATTGTTTTTGTTCTAAGCCGTATTTCTCCATCATTAAAAAGGATTCAGATAACGCCTCCAGCATGGACACAAGCAAGAAATTGATGCTGATTTTGGCTGCATTTGCCGTCTTGCTTTCTTCGCCGACGTCAAATACCTGCTGGCTCAGGCTGTCGAGAAGAGGCTTGGCAGCTTGCTTTGCTTCCGCCGGTCCGGCTGTTATGATACGGAGCGCGGCTTTGGCTGCGGCATCCGGTCTGCCAAGGACAGGAGCGGCGAGAAAAAATTGTCCTTTCTCTGTATGAGCCGCTGCGAGCTTTTCTGAGAACTCAACACTGATTGTGCTCATCGAGATGTGAATGCCGTTCTCTGCTAATCCTTCAAGCAGCCCGTCTTCTCCGAATGTCACGGCGCTGACAGAATCATCATCTGCAAGCATAGTAATGACAATATCAGCGGACTTTGCCGCCAGCCGCGGCGTATCAGCTGCCTGTGCGCCTTTTGTGACAAATTCTTCTGTCTTTTGTTTCGTCCGGTTATAGACAGTCAATTCGTAGCCTGCTTGAAGAACATTTCGGGCAATGGGCTGTCCCATATTGCCGAGTCCGATGACAGCAATTTTCAATCTGATCACTCCCTGAATATTTTTTCCATTATAAACAATATGAACAGAATATGCATAGCGATCGGCTTACAACAAAAAAGAACAGCTGCTCGCTGTCCTCATTTAAAAATATTGAACCATCCTTTATGTACAAACCAAATCAGCATTCCAATCACAAGCGCTGTCATCAGGCCAAGTACAGCGAAATATCCGTATTTCCAATGCAGTTCCGGCATAAAGTCGAAGTTCATACCGTATACACCGGCAATAAAGGTGAGCGGGATGAAAATGGTTGATACGATCGTCAGTGTCATCATAATCGCATTCATCCGGTTTGAGTTTAGCGTCACGTAGCTGTCACGCAAGTCGGACGTCATGTCACGGTTGGATTCCACAATTTCAGACAACTTTAACAAATGATCATATATGTCGCTGAAGTAGGCTTTCGTTTCCCGCTGCTCTTTCACATGGTCAAGGCTTAAAATCCGATAGAGCAAATCACGCATCGGGATAATCGTCCGTCTCAAATGCAATAGGTCTGTTCTGAGATCAAACACCTCGTTCATCAGCGTTCCATACGTTTTGTGGGGACGGCTTTCTTCAATTTCATTCAGCCGGTCTTCAATTTTATACACGAGAGGAAAATATTCATCAACAAGCTGATCCATGATCATATAAGAAATATGCCCGGGCCCTTTTTTCAATATGTCCGGTGAAGCATACAAACGCTCCCGGACTTTAGCGATACCGGGCGTTTCGTGTAAATGAAAGGTGACGACAAATTTTTCGCCTTGAAAGATATCGACTTCCTCCGTCTCAAGTGTTTCCTTATTCAGCGCATGAATCACGTAAAAACGATAGCCGTCATAATGGTCAAGCTTTGGCCGCTGCATATGCTGGAAGCAATCCTCAATGGCAAGCGGGTGAAAATGAAAAAAATCTCTCAATAACGCCGTTTCCGTATCCTCCGGGCCGTAAAAATCAACCCAGTACCATGCAATATCAGGCTGTTCCACTCGTTCGATTGGTATATTTTTCAGCAGCTGATGCTCTGTTGTGATTGCGGTAATGTTGATCATAAACAACCCTCCACCTGCCATTATATCATGCGGTCTTTATGAGAAAAGTATACGGTACTCTCTGCCTAATTCAAGCGGCATGTTATACTGAACAAAAACGGAAAAAGGGTGGATCTCATGTGGAAGGAAAAAGTATCTGTCACGCCTCCGTATCATTTTGACCGCGTGCTGGACAGGCTGTCTTTAGACCCCCTCAATGCTGTTGATCGAGAGGCGAGGGAAGTCCGTGTGCCAATCAGAAATCAAGCGGGGGACGTATGTATTGTAAAGGTACAGGCGTTAGGCCATGCGGGCGAGCCTGAGTTCCTCGTCAGCGGGGAAACGGATCAGGGAGAAATGATGAAGGAAATCAAGCGGATTTTTCAATGGGAAAATCATTTGCAGCACGTTCTGGATCATTTTTCAAAAACGAGCCTGTCCGCCATTTTTGAAGAGCATGCAGGGACTCCGCTTGTTCTGGACTACAGCGTGTACAACTGCATGATGAAATGCATTATCCACCAGCAGCTCAATCTTTCCTTCGCTTACACGCTAACAGAACGGTTTGTTCATGCGTTTGGTGAGCAGAAGGATGGCGTGTGGTGCTACCCAAAGCCGGAAACGATTGCAGAACTCGATTATCAGGATCTGCGTGATCTGCAATTCAGCATGAGAAAAGCGGAATACACCATTGATACATCAAGGATGATCGCAGAAGGCACACTCAGCTTGTCAGAGCTGCCGCATATGGCGGATGAAGACATTATGAAGAAACTGATCAAAATCAGGGGTATCGGCCCGTGGACCGTGCAAAATATCCTCATGTTCGGACTTGGCCGTCCCAATTTATTCCCGCTTGCCGATATCGGCCTCCAGAATGCCATCAAACGCCATTTTCAGCTGGACGATAAGCCGGCAAAGGATGTCATGCTGGCGATGAGCAAGGAGTGGGAGCCTTATTTAAGCTATGCGTCTTTGTATTTGTGGAGGAGTATAGAATAATTCGTCTGACAATGAAGGAAATCCTGCAAACGTGTTATACTAGAAAGATGTGAAAAAACCATTTCACTTTCTGCCATCCGCAGAAAGCTTCATATAGAAACGGAGAGAACAACGTGAACCAACAAAAGAAACAGGCGCCCGTCGAACTGAAGGTCGGACAAACCTTTCCGCTGACGATTAAGCGTCTCGGCATTAACGGAGAAGGTGTCGGCTATTTTAAGAAAAAAGTCGTCTTCGTGCCCGGCGCGCTTCCTGGCGAAGAAGTTGTTGTGCAGGCCACAAAGGTCCAGCCGAAGTTTTCGGAGGGCCGCATTAAGAAAATCCGCAAGGCATCTGAGCACCGGGTGGCACCGCCTTGCCCTGTTTATGAACAATGCGGCGGATGTCAGCTTCAGCACCTTGCATACAGCCAGCAGCTTCGGGAAAAACGCGATATCGTCATTCAGTCTCTTGAACGCCATACGAAGTTTAAAGTTGAAAACATGGAAATCAAAGAAACGATTGGCATGGACAACCCGTGGAATTACCGCAATAAAAGCCAATTCCAGATCGGGCGCTCGCAAAGCGGCAGCATCATCGCCGGCTTATACGGCCTTGATTCTCATGACATCGTGCCGATTAAAGACTGTATCGTTCAGCATCCGGCAACGAACAAAACAACAGGCATCGTCCGCCGCATTTTAGAGGACTTCAATGTGTCTGTTTATAATGAAAGAAAACGAAAAGGTGACGTTCGCACGATCGTGACGAGAGTCGGCTTTGAAACAGGCGAAGTGCAGGTCGTGCTTGTAACCGCAAAAGAAACGCTTCCGCACAAGGAAGAAATCGTCAAAGCGATTCAAAAGCGATTGCCAGAGGTCAAATCCATTATTCAGAATGTAAACGGGGCGAAAACTTCAGTGATTTTCGGTGAGAAAACAAAACCGCTCGCCGGAAAAACAGTGATTCAAGAAGTGCTCGGCGACGTATCTTTTGAATTGAGCGCCCGCGCTTTCTTCCAGCTCAATCCGGAACAGACCGTCAAGCTGTATGATGAAGTGAAAAAAGCGGCGCAGCTGACCGGAAAAGAAAAAGTCGTTGATGCGTATTGCGGCGTCGGCACTATCGGCATGTGGGTGGCGGACGGAGCGAAGGAAGTCCGCGGCATGGACGTCATCAAGGAATCAATTGACGATGCTAAGAAAAACGCCAAAAAACACGGCATGGCAAATGCCACATACGTAACAGGAACAGCCGAGCACTGGCTCCCGAAATGGACGAAAGAAGGCTTCCGCCCGGACGTCGTCATTGTAGACCCGCCAAGAACGGGCTGTGACAGCACGTTCCTGGACACGATCAAAAAAGTCAAACCGAAACGCTTTGTCTACGTTTCCTGCAATCCATCCACGCTTGCGAAGGATTTGCAGACGCTGTCGAAGGACTATCGCGTGGACTATATTCAGCCTGTCGATATGTTTCCGCAGACGGCGCATGTTGAAGCAGTGGCGAGACTTGTATTGAAATCGTCTAACTAAAATAAACAATACCTAATAAGACCTGGATTTCGGTAAAATAAACAATTCCGATTTCCGGGTCTTTTTCATGTGCAGCCCTTGTCCTGACTGTCTGTTCTCAATTTTATCTTCCTTCTCATTCTCGGAGATCTTTATTTTAACTGGCGAAAAGAGTTGAAAAAACGTGTTGAAAAGCGGGTGAAAAAAAGCGTTATTTAACCGGGAAAATTTCCTTCCAGTATGATTAAAATACATGAGAAGAATGATGTGAAATCATAGATATTTTTTTCATAATTTGTAAAATTATATATTGACTTGCAGTTATTACGTGTGAAATATTGATGATAGGAATATAAGGAAAGGTATGGCGTATATCATTTCAAGAGTCATTCGATGTAAAAAGTTGAAACATTGTAATAAACGAAAGAGGTGAAAATGATGGCCAACCCCATTTTAAAATGAATAACGTATGAGCACTACAACAATTAAATAATAGTGCCGACGATAACAACTATTACAGTAATACCTACAATGGTTATATCCTTGCGACAATCATGCTTCATAATAATTTAGATTGACACTTGGCTAAAAAGTATTGCAGAGAAGGAAATGGATAACTAAATGGATAAAGTATATAAAAAACGACCGTTATATAAAAGAAGTTGGTTTCAAACATTTTTGGCATTTTTAGTATCTCAGCTTTATTTTAATTTTGTAGAATTAACGGGATGGGGTCCTAAGTATAGAGAAATGAATGGATTCCCAGCAAACATAGTTGAACTAGATTTCTTTCAAACATATCTTTCATTCTATGATAATCCATGGTTTAATATTATTACTGTTTTCTTGGGAGTTTTCACTATTATACAAATAATTACAGGGGTAACAAAGGATATTCGAAATTAAAGCAATAACTTCTGATGCCTTATTTAATGATGAAAGAAAATGTACACTTTCTTAATTATCTTATGAGTGAAGACTGCGACACTTAGTCAGCAGTCTATTTTATGGTTCTGGATCAGGATTACCGAATTATAACCCTATACAAATATATAGTAGGTTGCCACTTGCTGCGTTGGTTATTTTCTAAATCATGAGCAAATCCCAAATGATTCAGATTGAAGTTCTTGAATTCTTTTAAATAAGGGTTTATTTTCTCTTCTCATCCTCTTTACTCCATGTGATTCACAAGTGGTAGCAGCTTAAGTAGGTTTTTTCATTCTCTTGAGTACTCAGTTATACCACCCCCAACTCAATTTGCTTTATCTCTATTAGTTTTTCCGCAAATATGATATAGAGATACGGATATGGTGTAGTGTTAAATATCTTATCTTCAATAACAGGGCAATTATTTTGCGTTGGTAATATGGAGAACTCATATGATATTCTATTTAGGTTGGAATCCTTTTTATCCAAAAAGTTCAAAAGCAAGGCCACTAAGAAAGACGAAGGTCAGCGCCAGTGTTAACCACAATATAAAAAATAGGTATAGATGGTCATCCCACGTGAAATGTTCAAAATTTACTATAGATTGATAAGAAATGCTTTCGCATGCGATAAGTGTAAAAGAAGCATGGTCAGTTTTTTAATATTGAGATACAGGTCTAGCTGTATCCTCTAATGAAAGGATTTGATTTTTGTTATGACAGAAAATTTCTGGCGTGAATTGCCACGGCCGTTTTTTGTACTGGCACCAATGGAAGATGTGACAGATGTAGTTTTCCGGCATGTAGTAAGTGAAGCAGGCAGACCGGATGTGTTTTTTACAGAGTTCACAAACTCAGAGAGCTATTGCCACCCGGATGGGAAGGATAGCGTGCGCGGCCGTTTGACTTTTACAGAGGATGAACAGCCAATTGTGGCCCATATATGGGGAGATAAGCCTGAAAACTTCCGTAAAATGAGTATTGGCATGGCAGAGTTAGGATTTAAAGGACTAGATATCAATATGGGCTGTCCTGTGCCTAATGTGACACAGAACGGTAAGGGAAGCGGTCTTATCCGCCGGCCGGAAGTTGCAGCAGAGTTAATACAAGCAGCAAAAGCAGGGGGATTGCCCGTAAGCGTAAAAACAAGACTTGGTTTCACGGATGTAGACGAATGGCGCGAGTGGCTGACACACATACTGAAACAGGATATTGCCAATCTTTCTATTCATCTGCGCACAAGAGCAGAAATGAGCAAAGTAGATGCGCATTGGGAACTCATCCCGGAGATTAAGAAACTTCGTGACGAGGTGGCACCAGATACATTGTTAACAATAAACGGGGATATCCCTGACCGCCAAACTGGCTTGAAACTTGCTGAACAATACGGTGTTGATGGAATTATGATTGGGCGTGGTATTTTTACAAATCCATTTGCCTTTGAAAAGGAGCCGAAAGAGCATAGCAGCAAGGAATTGCTTGATCTCTTAAGGCTGCATCTGGATCTTCATGATAAATATTCAGCATTAGAAGCCCGTCCGTACAAGCCTCTTCCTCGCTTTTTCAAAATTTATCTCCGCGGGTTCCGAGGGGCAAGTGAATTAAGAAATCAATGCATGAACACAAAGTCAACAGATGAAGTGCGTGCATTGCTCGACGACTTTGAGAGAAAGTATCTTGATGGGATAGAGTAACTGCAGTGCTTGATTCAAAAAAGGCTAACAAAATAAAGGAATTTTTACACAATTCTTGACTAAAATACCTGGATTTTCGGTAAATCCGGGTCTTTTTTGTACGCAGCTTTACTCAGCCTGTCTTTTCTCTAATTTATTGTAAGAAAATAATGGTATATTTAGTGGAGATATCTTATAAAGGGGGAGAGAAAAATGAAACGGCTATGCATCATCCCCTGCGGCAAGAAAAAAATCTGGGACGTCCAGCCTGATGCCGGGCCGGTAAGAGCAGAGGACGCTTATCTCAGCCCGTTTCATCAGGCGTGCGAGCGGTATGCGAAAGCATTTTTCGATGAGTGGGTGATTTTGTCGGCGAAGCATGGCTTTCTTCGCCCTAGTGATCTCGTTTCGGGAAATTACGATGTCACTTTTGGCACCGGTCATCCGGAAATCATGACAGCGGACGAGCTAGGCCGTCAATTTCACGAAAAAGGCTTTTCTGATATCGAAGAGCTAGTCATGCTTGGCGGAAAAAAATATCGAAGCATTCTAAACGCCGTCATCGGAGAACACCAGCATATCAGCTGGCCGCTATCATCATACAAAGGCATAGGCTACATGCTCCAAGCGCTGAACCGGGCTGTTGAAGAAAAGCATGAACTGTAGCACGTACATATGAGGAAAAGAGTGGGAACATGAAAAAACTTGTGTTTGGCTTGCTTGCCATTGCGTTATTCGGATGCGGACTATATATCTATCATGTATGGTTCGGTGATCCATTTTCGAAAAATGCTGCAGAACAGAAGCTAGTGTCTTATGTGGAACAAACCTATCCTAAGAAAGAAATCAAGATCACGAATGGGGTATATAACGCTAAAACCTCTGAATATGTATTCGAAGCAACCTCCCAATCTCATCGCTACCCAATGTGTACGAAGGGATTTCTGCATCATAAAGTAACGTGCGATGGAATTGAAGAAGCGTAATACCGAATCAGTAGCAAAACATGTAAATGAAGAAGCATCGAAGGCAATCGAAGCAGATCTGAAAAAAACGGTTCCTCGACTTATAAAAGCTGATGCTGCTTTGAGTATCGAAAACGGACAGTTCACGTTAGATACAAAATGGAACAAACAGCTGGCTGAAAAAGCGCCTATGAGCATGACGATTCAGTTAGACACCAGCGGGTTATCAAAAACAGATGCCGCAAAGATGGCGGAAACGGTCAGAAAAACGCTTAATGAAAAGGGATACACATACTCAAACGGCACGATAGACTGTATGCAGAAGGACGGGGGCGGCGGTATTGGATATGTCAAATATTCAATTGATTTTCTTTCAAAAGCAGCTATTCAGTCAAACGATGCAGAGGAACTAGGAAGTTAAAAAGATTTCCAAGGAAATAAATACGTCGATCATTGTCAAGGGCCGGGTGATATCCGGTCTTTTTTTTGCATGCTGTAAAACGAGACAAATGAATCAGTTTGAGACAAAACGAGACACACGTCTCAAACTGTCTCCAAAGTGAAGATGAGAAGACTGATTTTACGGGCTCAAAAGACTGGCACACTTCTTGCATTTATAATGGTGAACCCTAAATAGAAGGAGGCGCACAAAATGAAATTGTTAAAACGAGAAGGCTTGTCATTAACTGAGGAAAAAGCGCTGTGGATGTACCAAAAGATGCTGGAGATCAGGGGCTTTGAAGACAAAGTGCATGAACTGTTCGCCCAGGGAGTGCTTCCCGGATTCGTTCATTTATATGCCGGTGAGGAAGCCGTGGCTGTAGGGGTGTGCGCTCATTTACATGATGGCGACAGCATTACAAGCACCCACAGGGGACATGGACATTGTATCGCCAAAGGCTGTGACCTGGACGGCATGATGGCGGAAATTTTCGGGAAAGCGACCGGATTGTGCAAAGGCAAGGGCGGTTCTATGCACATTGCGGATCTTGATAAAGGCATGTTAGGCGCAAATGGAATCGTCGGGGGCGGCTTTACGCTCGCATGCGGATCAGCGCTCACGGCTAAATATAAACAGACTAAAAATGTAAGCGTTTGCTTTTTCGGGGACGGGGCAAATAACCAAGGCACCTTCCACGAAGGGCTGAATTTAGCGGCTGTATGGAACCTTCCTGTCGTGTTTGTCGCTGAAAATAACGGCTATGGCGAAGCCACCCCATTTGAGTACGCATCAGCCTGTGATTCAATCGCCGATCGGGCGGCTGCTTATAACATGCCGGGGGTTACAGTTGACGGCAAAGATATTTTAGCAGTTTACCAGGCAGCCGAGGAAGCGATAGAAAGAGCAAGAAACGGCGGAGGCCCATCTTTGATTGAATGTATGACCTACAGAAACTACGGCCATTTCGAAGGAGATGCCCAAACCTATAAAACGAAGGATGAAAGAGTTGAGCACCTTGAAGAAAAGGATGCCATTCAAGGTTTTAAAAACTACCTTTTAAAAGAAACAGATGCTAATAAGCTGTCAGACATTGAACAGCGTGTCAGCGAATCGATTGAAAAAGCCGTTTCGTTCAGCGAAGACAGTCCATATCCAAAAGATTCGGAGCTGCTGACAGATGTGTACGTGTCATATGAAAAAGGAGGAATGTAAGAGATGGCGAGAGTCATAAGCATGTCAGACGCGATCAATGAAGCAATGAAGCTTGCGATGAGAAGAGACGAAAATGTGCTTTTGATCGGTGAGGATGTCGCCGGGGGAGCGGCGGTCGATCATTTGCAGGATGATGAAGCATGGGGCGGTGTATTAGGGGTCACAAAGGGACTCGTACAGGAATTCGGGCGTACAAGAGTGCTGGACACTCCGATTTCTGAGGCAGGCTATATGGGAGCGGCTATGGCTGCGGCATCAACCGGTTTGAGACCGATTGCCGAGCTGATGTTTAACGATTTTATTGGCACGTGCTTTGATCAGGTGATCAACCAAGGGGCGAAATTCCGTTATATGTTCGGCGGAAAAGCGCAAGTGCCGATTACCGTCCGCACCACATACGGAGCAGGGTTCCGGGCCGCTGCCCAGCATTCACAAGCGCTATATGGCCTTTTCACGAGCATCCCTGGACTGAAGACGGTTGTTCCATCCAATCCGTATGATGCCAAAGGTCTTCTGCTTGCAGCAATAGAAGATAATGATCCGGTGTTCTTCTTTGAAGACAAAACGTCCTACAACATGAAGGGCGAGGTGCCGGAAGATTATTATACAATTCCCCTCGGAAAAGCGGATATCAAACGCGAGGGCAATGATGTTACGCTCTTTGCAGTCGGCAAGCAGGTCAATACTGCGCTTGAAGCGGCTGCACAGCTTTCAGAGAGGGGCATCGAAGCCGAGGTCCTTGATCCGCGCAGTCTGTCCCCTCTGGATGAGGATGCGATTTTCACATCGTTAGAAAAAACAAATCGTCTGATCATCATTGATGAAGCCAATCCGCGATGCAGCATTGCCACGGATATTGCTGCGCTTGTCGCTGACAAGGGCTTTGATTTGCTTGATGCGCCGATTAAACGGATTACAGCGCCGCATACACCGGTTCCGTTTTCACCAGTGCTTGAAGATCAATATTTGCCGACACCAGATAAAATTGTCAGCGTCACGCTTGAATTGCTTGGCGAGCCGGCAATGAATTAAAGGGGGAACACAAATGGCGGTAAAAGTAGTGATGCCAAAATTGGGAATGGCCATGAAACAAGGGGAAGTATCGATATGGAATAAAAAAGTAGGCGACCCGGTTGAAAAGGGAGAAAGCATTGCCAGCATTCAATCGGAGAAAATTGAAATGGAGATCGAAGCGCCTGAAAAAGGAACGCTGATCGATATCAAAGTGAAAGAGGGAGAAGAGGTTCCGCCTGGCACAGCTATTTGCTATATCGGGGACGCCAATGAGTCGGTGCAGGAAGAGGCGGGGGCGCCTGTTGCTGAAGACAATATGCCGCAAGCCGTTCAGCCCGTCAAACAAGAAAACAAACCCGCAGCCTCCAAAAAAGATCGAATGAAAATATCTCCAGTCGCCAGGAAAATAGCAGAAAAAGCAGGATTAGACCTAAAACAACTGAAAGGAACTGGACCAGGCGGACGAATCGTGAAGGATGACGTAACAAAGGCTCTTGCTGAACAGAAAAAAGATCAGGCAAAGCCTGTTTCGGAGCAGAAAGCGCAGGAAATCCCGGTGACAGGCATGAGAAAGGTCATCGCTGCCCGAATGCAGGAAAGCTTGGCAAACAGCGCGCAGCTGACGATCACGATGAAAGCTGATATCACCAAGCTTGCCACTCTTCAAAAACAGCTTTCACCAACTGCGGAAGAGAGATACGGCACAAAACTGACGATCACTCATTTTGTCTCAAGAGCCGCCGTTCTCGCTCTGCAAGCTCACCCTGTGCTGAACAGCTTTTATCAAAATGAGCGCATTATCACACATCCCCATGTACACCTTGGTATGGCTGTAGCCTTGGAAAATGGCTTAGTGGTGCCTGTCATCCGCCATGCTGAAAAGCAATCGCTGATTGAACTGGCTCAATCCATCTCAGAAAATGCCAAAAAAGCACGCGAGGGACGTGCGGGAAGCGAAGAACTGCAAGGCTCAACCTTCTCCATTACAAACCTTGGCGCTTTTGGAGTTGAGCATTTCACACCGATATTAAATCCGCCGGAAGCAGGCATTCTCGGTATCGGAGCAAGCTATGACACACCGGTGTACCAAGGGGAGGAGATCGTCAGAAGCACGCTCCTGCCGCTCAGCCTGACATTTGATCACAGAGCGTGTGACGGCGCTCCAGCAGCTGCATTCCTGAAGGCGATTAAAACATATTTGGAAGAACCCGCGGCATTAATTTTATAGGAAAAGCAGGTGAAAACGACATGACACTAGCCATTATCGGCGGCGGACCTGCAGGCTATGCGGCTGCGGTCTCCGCGGCACAGCAGGGCAGAAACGTGCTGCTCATTGACAAAGGCAAGCTTGGGGGGACCTGCCTGAATGAAGGCTGCATCCCCACGAAGTCTTTGCTAGAAAGCGCAAACGTTCTTGATAAAATCAAGCATGCCGGCAGCTTTGGAATCGAACTCCCCGCAGGTGCGATATCAGTCGATTGGAGTAAAATGCAAAACCGAAAACAGCAGGTTGTCAGACAGCTTGTTCAAGGCGTTCAGTATCTAATGAAGAAAAATCAAATACAGGTTGTAAAGGGAACAGCCTCCTTTCTTTCTGAAAGAAAGCTCTTAATCGAAGGAGAAAACGGAAAAGAATTCAGAGAGGCGGATCAAGTATTGATTGCCTCCGGATCAGAGCCAATCGAGCTGCCTTTCGCTCCGTTTGACGGCGAATGGATCATCGACAGCAAAGACGCGCTTTCTCTTTCCGAGATTCCGTCTTCACTAGTCATTGTCGGCGGCGGTGTCATCGGGTGTGAGTATGCAGGGCTGTTCGCCAGATTGGGATCGCAGGTGACCATCATTGAAACAGCGGACCAGCTGATCCCGGCTGAAGATGAAGATATTGCCCGTCTCTTTCAGGAGAAACTTGAGGAAGATGGTGTCGAAGTGCATACCTCATCCAGATTAGAGCGGGTGGATCAAACAGCCAAAACGGCAATATGGAAAAGCGGTCAGCGAGAGTTTAAAACGAAGGCCGATTATGTGCTGGTGGCGATCGGCAGAAAACCCCGTCTTGACGGATTGCAGCTGGAACAGGCCGGAGTTGATTTTTCTCCAAAGGGCATTCCGGTGAATGGGCACATGCAGACGAACGTGCCTCATATTTACGCGTGCGGAGATGCTATAGGGGGCATTCAGCTCGCGCATACCGCTTTCCATGAGGGCATCATCGCTGCTTCTCATGCTTCCGGAAGGGATGTCAAAATCAATGAGAAACATGTGCCGCGCTGCATCTATACGTCCCCGGAAATCGCGTGTATCGGAATGACAGAACGACAGGCAAGAAGCATATACGGGGATGTGAAGATCGGCGAATTTTCATTTTCCGCAAACGGCAAGGCGCTCATTAAACAGCAAGCGGAAGGAAAGGTCAAAATCATGGCTGAACCGGAATTCGGCGAAATCGTGGGTGTCTCGATGATTGGCCCGGATGTAACCGAGCTCATCGGCCAAGCGGCAGCGATCATGAATGGTGAGATGACGGCAGATATGGCGGAGCATTTTATCGCCGCCCATCCGACTTTATCGGAAACATTGCATGAGGCGCTGTTAAGCACGATCGGCCTTGCGGTACATGCATAATAAAGGAAAAGCAGGCGCATGGATATAAGGCGCCTGCTTTTTTATTGTTGAAAGCGCTTTATTTTTCCCCTACAATAGATGAAAACGGCGTGTAAGGGAGGAGCGATCAAGGAAATGAATTCGGTCCCAAACGATTTGCAAACCTGGAAACGTTTTGTGAAAGACGGTGTGCTTGACGAAGCCCGATTAAGAAAACGGATTGCAGAGTCATGGCATCGCTGCAAAAAAGCTGAGGTCAATCCTTATTTAGAAAAAGGCCCGAAGGTTTTACAGCAAACGGAGCTGGATCAGCAGTCAAAAAAACATTCATTCTTCTTGACGACCGCAAAGCCTTACCTCGAAAAACTGCTGCCTGCCATAAAAGAAATGGAAATGATGGCGCTGCTAATTGATTCAGACGGTGTTGTTCTGGCATTGGACGGCCATCCCCGCGCGCTCTATGAAGCCAAACGCATCAACTTTGTCGAAGGGGCATGCTGGACGGAAACGGCTGTCGGAACAAATGCGATTGGCACGGCGCTCCACATCAGCGAGCCGGTTGCGATACAAGGATCAGAGCATTACTCCATTGCTTCCCATCTTTGGAACTGTTCAGCCGCTCCGATTCACCATGAGGATGGCAGCCTTGCGGGTGTGATTGACATATCGTGTCCGGCGGCAGGCGCTCATCCTCATATGCTCGGTATTGCCACTGCGATCGCCTATGCAGCTGAACGGGAACTCGCAGCTAAAAGCCGTGAGAAAGAGCTCCAGCTGATCAGCCGTTTTGGAGAGAGGGCTGCATCCAGTGTGCCGATGGTGCTATGCAATAACAAGCAGCACATCATCAGTGCGAGCATACCGATTCGAACCTCAATGCCTGATTGGCAGGGCCGGCACCTGTATGAGTTGAAAGAACGGGGCTACTCAATCGAAAAAGCTGTCACCATAGGAGATAGCGGCACTTGTTTTTATCTTTCGGAACAAAAGAAAAAGAAGGTGTTCCGATTCAATGGAGTGATCGGGAAAAGCGGCCGATCGCAAGCGATGCTGATGAACCTTGAACGTGCAGCTGCGGCAGATGCAACGGTCTGTTTGTCGGGCGAAACTGGTACGGGAAAGGAAGTCGCGGCTCGCGCTCTTCATGAGAACAGTGAGAGACGTCACGGTCCGTTTGTTGCTGTCAATTGCGGAGCGATTCCGTCTGATTTGATTGAGAGCGAACTGTTCGGATATGCAGAGGGCGCTTTTACGGGAGCGAAACGAAATGGCTATAAAGGCGCCTTTCAAAAAGCAAATCAAGGCACATTATTTTTAGATGAAATCGGAGAAATTTCCCACTCGATGCAGGTTGCACTTTTACGGGTGCTTCAGGAACGCAAGATAACGCCAATCGGCGGGACGAAAGAAATTCCGGTTGATATCAGAGTTATTGCCGCCACACATTGTGATTTACGCGAGCTTGCCGAAAACGGAAAAATCAGAGAGGACTTGTTTTACCGTCTTCATGTCTATCCAATTGAACTGCCTCCATTACGCGATCGCACCGAGGATATCCCGGACCTCTTTGAGTACTACAAACAGAAGAATCATTGGCCAGGCGAACTTCCTTCTGATTTTTGTAATGTGCTGAAGCAATGGAAGTGGCCGGGGAATATCCGTGAGCTGTTTAATGTGTTTGAACGTCTTTCTATCAGATTTCCGGACGGCCGGCTGAGGGATGAATCGCTTCCCGCTTTACTGGAAGCCGCTGGATTGCCGGCCAGCTCTGCAGAAAAAAAGCCGGCTGCTGCCGGCGTGCTTACCTTTCGTGAGCAAATCCAAAAGGATATGATGATCAAAGCGCTTGAATCTGCAAAAGGAAACGTCTCTCAAGCTGCCAAAATCAGCGGGATTCCCCGAAGCACTTTCTACAAACGCCTGAAAAAATTCAACTTGTCCGCTGAATCATAAAGCATACTTCCTTCAGGAAATGGAAACGTTATGTATTGAAGGAGGGTGTTACGATGAATATTCAAAGGGCGAAAGAAATTGTAGAATCTCCCGACATGAAGAAAGTAACATATAACGGCGTTCCTATTTACATTCAGCACGTAAATGAAGAAACTGGAACAGCAAGAATTTATCCGCTTGACGAACCGCAAGAGGAGCATGAAGTGCAGCTGAACAGCTTAAAAGAGGATTAAACAAAAATGGCCCGCTTCATAAGCAGGCCATTTTGTTATCCGCGCGGCGCAAATAAAATAACACAGACACCGATGAGACAAATGAATGCGCCGATCCAGTCATACAGATCAGGTGTTTTCCGGTCAACAAGCCATCCCCACAGGACCGCAAGCACGATGAATACTCCGCCATAGGCGGCGTATACACGGCCGAAAGATGGGAAGGACTGAAACGTCGGAAGAATGCCGTATACAATGAGGATCAGCGCCCCGGCGATTCCGTAGCCGGCTGGCTTTGCCTCTCTCAGCCATAGCCAAACCAGATATCCGCCGCCAATTTCAGCAAGCCCTGCCGCGAGAAATAAAAGAATGGTAATCAGCATCATGAGCACTCCTCAATTTGCATTTATCTTTCATTATAGAGGAGGAGAGCTTTTAAAGCTTCGGATGATTCTCAAATTCCTTCAAATACGCTTTTCGCTGAACCTCTGTAAATTGGCTGATCCAATTGTTTTGAGCCTCTTCACTCAAATGGGGAAGGATATAGCGTTCAACCGCTTCGAAAAACAGCGGATTCGCGATGATGTTCCAGGTCGGGATGCGAACGATTTTCCCGTCTGTTTTTTCGATGATAATATCCTCAAAAAAGATCCCTTTCAAACTGTATTGATGACGTCCCATATAAAGCCGCTTCACCTCGGAAAACAGCACGCTGCGCTTTCTCGAAAAGATCTCGCCATTAGGTCCGGTCTTTATGCTGAAAATGACATTTCCACGGCTTGTGAAGGCAGGAAAAGCCATAAAGAATGTGATCAATCCATAAATCATCGCCAGTAAACCGCCGCCCAAATAAAGCAGGGCATATTTAGATTCAAACGTGAGGGTTTCAGACACCAGCCAGACGCCCACAATAAAGGCGCCCCCTGTAGCGAGGAACAGCCAAGCCCTTAGAAACATCATGCTTTTTACTTCAATCATGTGCTGCCCCTAAAGCTTCGGATGATTCTCAAATTCCTTCAAATACGCACTGCGTTGGATGTCTGTAAACTGTCCGATCCAATTGCTTTTCGCCTCTTCATTCAGATGTGGAAGGATATAGCGTTCAACCGCTTCGAAAAACAACGGATTCGGAATGATGTTCCAAGTGGGAATGCGAATGGTCTTCTGATCAACGGTTTGGATCAATATATCTTCTTGGAAAATTCCTTTTAGACTAAATTTATGGCGGCTCATCTCAATTTTCTTGATATCAGTAAACGTAACAGACACTTTGTCAGTGAACACTTCTCCATTTTTTCCTGTCTTGATGCGGAAAATGGTATTTCCCCGCGGGGTGAAAGCCGGAAAGAAGATGATAAATAAATATAAACAAAACAAGGTGAACAGAAAGCCAGCAGGAATGGCTAATAGGTAATATTTCGTTTGAAACGTAATACCCATATAAAAGAGCCACAAACATGCTAATCCCATACCGGCAGATCCGACAAAAGCCCATATTCTCAGGAACATTTTGCTTTTGACTTCAATGATTTCTTGGTTTTTCAATGCTTTTCTCCTTTTGTTAATTCAATTCTTATCATTGTGAAATGATTTGATTTACAACATCCTTATGAGCAGGGAGGATAGAAAATTCATTCTGGGTGATGCCTGTGACAAGCCAAGTATGGTGGGCCCCCGGCAGGACAAATGCCATGTCAGCCACTTCAGGAGTGTTATCTTTGCCATATGCCAGACGCATAAGTGTATCCATTTTCCCTTTCCGCAAAGCCAAATCATTTGTAAATCGGGTAACGTCCTCTTGGTGGTCATGTTTTTCAAGGAACTCTTTTAGATATGAAGGGTTGTCTGAAGCGCCCTCCAAGAGTTTTTCAAATTCATTTGATGTCAATGTCACAATCGATTCTCTTTTATCCTCTGTATCTATTATATGTAAAAACTCATCTGTCTTAGCAAGTAACCCTTCACTTGATTCCATTTTTGTAATGCGATGGACTTGTTCATCAAAAAGGAGTTCGTGAGAGTAGGTGCCGAATTTTGATACATGGCAGGACACATTCTGTTCGGCGCCTTGCCCGTTAAATTTAGAAAGCTTCACTGTATAGTCAGCGTCGTTTAACACATGGATAAACGGACAGTATTCGTCCTTTAGCCGATATTGATGATTCCGATATTCCGCCGCATCTTTGGCTAAGAGTGAGCGGCACGCGGCTTCAAATAAGGCGCCGAGCTGTTCATCTTCTATTTCGGGAAAATAGGCTTGTTTTAAGGCCATTCCCTGTTCGAAAAACCCTTCGCTGTAAAAGCAAAATAAGAGTTCTTCTATGCTAATTGTAAACTGCTTCATTGTTTATTCTCCTATCCAAATGAAAATTTCCCTTTAAGGAAATGGGTTGCGCCGTGTATAAGCGAATCCGCTGTTTTCTTTGCTTTTTCCATTCCTTTTTTTGCGCTGTCTATCCCTTTATGTATCGATTTATTCGCCGCATCTATGCCGTCATTCACTGATTTGACGACTTTGCCGGCTGATTCCAGCCCTTTTTTGGCTGTATCAACAACAGCATGGATCGGTTCTTTCAGCTTTAAGGCTGCTTTTTCAGCAAAACCGGCTGTATATTTGGCGATTTGTTCTCCGACGACTCCGCCAATGTATGAACCTGCTGCCCCAAGAAGGACAGTACCCACAGGTCCTGCAAAGCTTCCGATTGCACCGCCGATGACAGCACCAGCTGTCGCACCGCCGGCAACAAAAATCGTATTATTCACAGCATTCCCGACGGCCTTGGCGTTTTCACGCTTGAGAACTTCGGGTTTGTCCTGGTATTTTGCATAATTTTCAGCAATTTTCACGCCTGCTCCGAATGTTTCGGTCGCACCGGTAATCAGTGTGGCGGTAATGGCATTTCCTTTCGCGAATCTCAAGCCCGTTTTTCCCACATCCTTCAAAGTGGAGCGTACGCCGGCTTCATTAAGAAATCCTTTTGTGTAGCTTCTGACGCTGTTTGAAAAATCCACCGTGTCCTGAGGGAAGTATTTTGTAAACTTTTTATGTACCAAATCTGAAAATGGACGGTTTGTCTTTTTCAACAAATATTTAGGATTCAAAAGCACTCTTGCCGCTTTTTGATAACGTGAGCTGTCAACGGCCCTGGAAATATCCAAGAGCAGTTTTGAGTGCTGGGCTGTATGCAAGCCGCTTGGCTGTTTCACAAATTTCGTAAGCCCTAATCCGTAATATTTTCCCTGCGTCAGCATAAGAGCGGTTAAGCTTATCATCGTACCGTATTTGTCGTAGGCATTGTAGAGCTTTCGCAAAATATCATCTTGTTCCACAAATTTATCGCCTGTTTTTCTGATGAAAATCTCATTGTCACTCAGCTTAGTGACGAGCGCCTTTCCTGAGCTCCACGCATCGCCCACTCCAGAAAAACAGCTGCTGTAGCGGGGATCGCATTGCAAAATCATCTGCCCCAGCTCCACATGCAGGTCCTTATATTTGTTTTCCATATCAGTTAATTCAGTGACTACATCATTTGCAAGCTGTTCGAGCTTATCCGGATCAACTGCAATGTTTCCTGACACACCGTTCACCTCCCGAGTTTATGTCTTTCCTCTCTTGCTTTACGCTCCAGTTCTTCCATTCTGGCAATTTCAGCTTTTCGTTCTTCTATTTTGACAGCGGCAGCCTTCAGCTCTTGGCTTGTTTCAAGCAGCTCCTGTTCGAATTGATCGTAGGCGGCTTTCGTTTCCTCGAAATCCTGGTCAAACGAATCTCTTGCTTTGCCCTGCCAAGCATCTCCCAATGCAGATAACCGGGATTCAAGCAACATTTTGGAGCTTCTGACCTCTTCTGCGGCCGCACTGTACTTGTTTGCCAGCTCAATGACTTTATATGAGTCCAACTTTTGTCCCCTGCCTTTTCTAAATTCACGCACAATTGGATGTTTTATATAAATGATTATAAATAATTCGGCATGTATCCGAATCGTACAAAAGAACCTTTTCATAAGAATTGGAAGGGCGTATATTCACTTAAAATTCACAGTTGGTGAGACTTTAAGATTACAAAAAAGGTAAAAAAAACAAATCCCTCAGACATAAGCCAAATGAGAAATTTCCCGCTCTATGGGAAAAAACACTAAAATTGATCAAATGACCTAAGTGCGCCAAACGTGTTACGGGACGGGCTATCTCATGGTATAAATGGAATTGTAAACGTTATCAAGGAGGTCGTCATATGAAGAAAAAATCATTCTCAATCGTAATAGCGGGCGGAGGGAGCACTTTCACTCCAGGGATCGTACTCATGCTCTTGGACCATTTGGAGGAGTTTCCGATCAGAAAGCTGAAGCTGTATGATAATGATAAGGAGAGACAGGATCGAATTGCAGGCGCCTGTGACGTTTTTATCAGAGAAAAAGCGCCGGATATTGAATTTGCAGCGACGACTGACCCGGAAGAAGCTTTTACAGATGTCGATTTTGTTATGGCGCACATCAGAGTAGGGAAATACGCGATGCGCGCGCTTGATGAGCAAATTCCGTTAAAGTACGGAGTTGTCGGCCAGGAGACGTGCGGGCCGGGCGGGATCGCATACGGTATGCGTTCGATCGGCGGTGTGCTTGAAATATTAGATTACATGGAAAAATACTCGCCTGATGCGTGGATGCTCAATTATTCCAATCCGGCGGCAATTGTGGCTGAAGCTACGAGACGCCTTAGACCGAATTCTAAAATTCTCAATATCTGTGATATGCCGGTTGGGATCGAAGACCGGATGGCGCAAATTCTTGGCTTATCCTCAAGAAAAGAAATGAAGGTCCGCTATTACGGATTAAATCACTTCGGCTGGTGGACATCAATTCAGGATCAAGAGGGCAACGATTTAATGCCGAAGCTGAAGGAGCATGTATCTCAATACGGCTATATTCCGAAAACAGAGGTTGAAGCGGTGGAGGCGAGCTGGAATGACACATTCGCCAAAGCGCGTGACGTGCAGGCCGCAGATCCTGATACACTGCCGAATACGTATTTGCAATATTATTTGTTCCCGGATGATATGGTGAAAAAATCAAATCCGAATCATACGCGGGCAAATGAAGTGATGGAAGGGCGCGAAGCTTTTATTTTCAGCCAATGTGACATGATTACACGTGAGCAGTCCACAGAAAACAGCGAAATCAAAATCGATGACCACGCATCATATATTGTTGATCTTGCCCGGGCGATTGCCTACAACACAGGTGAAAGAATGCTGTTGATCGTTGAAAATAACGGCGCAATTGCAAACTTTGACCCGACTGCGATGGTCGAGGTTCCATGCATTGTCGGCTCAAATGGGCCTGAACCGATTACCGTCGGCACCATTCCGCAATTCCAAAAAGGGCTTATGGAGCAGCAGGTATCCGTTGAGAAGCTGACTGTTGAAGCGTGGGCGGAGAAATCGTTCCAAAAGCTGTGGCAGGCGCTAATCCTGTCAAAAACAGTGCCGAACGCGCGTGTGGCAAGACTCATTCTCGAGGATTTAATAGAGGCCAACAAAGACTTCTGGCCTGAGCTTGATCAAAGCCCGACCCGTATATCATAACTGAAATTCCCCCATTTTCGAATCTGTAATTGTATATAATAGAAAGAAAATGGGGGGATCTGATATGCAGCTCGAAGAACTGATCAATCAGCACTACAGCAAATTGAATGACAACGATTTTCATATTTTAAAATATATATTGAATCATAAGCACACATGCTATCACCTTGGAATCGACGCGCTTGCTAAAGCTTGCAGTGTATCGCGTTCCTCAATTTTACGGCTTGCCCAAAAGCTCGGTTTCAGCGGTTACAGTGAATTTCGCGTCTTTTTAAAGTGGGAAGATCAGCCGGAAGAAGGCGAGAGTATGAGTTTTCAAAAGCTGCTTGATGATATTGAAGCAAATTTGAAGTTCTTACGGACAAAGGACATGACGGACATGTGCCAGCTGATTGATGAAGCGGACCGCATTTTCGTCTACGGTTCAGGAAATGCGCAAAAGATATGCGCCCGCGACCTGCAAAGAATGTTTATTCCGCGCCATCGCTATCTTATTTTAATTGAAGATACAAATGAATTTAATTTGATGCGCGATGATTTTAAAGTAAACGATCTGTTTATCATCATTTCTCTTTCCGGAGAAACACCGGAGCTGATTCCTCAGGCAAGAATGCTTTCTGCAAAGGGTATTCCCTTTATTTCCATTACGAATTTAAAAAACAATGTCCTCGCCCAGCTGACTCCGCATAATCTTTATGCGACAAGCAAACCTGTGACATTAAGCGATAAAACGGAAATTGTCGCTTTTGCACCGTTTTTTCTCGTTGGCGAAGCATTGTTCCGCGCATATGTTGATTACAAAGAGGCAGAAAAAAATGACAATGAGTAGCAGGGGGTTCTGGTATGATGCAAAAAATTCAGCGCTTTGGAAGCGCGATGTTTGTGCCTGTTTTATTATTCGCGTTCGCCGGCATTATCGTCGGTATCAGCACGCTCTTTAAAAATAAAACCCTCATGGGCCCGCTCGCCGATCCTGACGGTTTTTGGTATCAGTGCTGGTATATCATTGAGCAGGGCGGCTGGACTGTTTTTAACCAAATGCCGCTCTTATTCGCCATTGGCATCCCGGTTGCTTTGGCGAAGAAAGCTCAGGCACGCGCTTGTTTGGAAGCGCTTACTGTCTACCTGACATTCAACTATTTTGTCAGCGCGATATTGACGGTATGGGGAGGAGCATTTGGCGTCGACATGAATCAAGAGGTCGGCGGAACGAGCGGGTTAACGATGATTGCGGGCATAAAAACGCTCGATACCAACATTATCGGAGCCATCTTTATTTCTTCGATTGTCGTCTTTTTGCATAATCGCTATTTTGATAAAAAACTGCCCGATTTTCTCGGCATCTTTCAAGGCTCAACATATATCGTGATGATTTCCTTCTTTATTATGATCCCAATTGCCTTGGCTGTGTCTTATATTTGGCCGATGGTTCAATCGGGAATCGGCTCGCTTCAAAGCTTCCTGGTTGCTTCTGGGGCGGTGGGCGTTTGGATATACACGTTTTTGGAACGGATTTTAATTCCGACCGGCCTGCATCATTTTATTTACACGCCGTTTATTTATGGCCCGGCTGTAGCGGAAGGCGGGATCGTCACGTATTGGGCACAGCATCTCGGCGAATATTCGCAAAGCGCCAAACCGCTGAAGGAGCTCTTTCCGCAAGGCGGATTCGCGCTTCACGGCAACTCAAAAATCTTCGGTATTCCGGGTATCGCCCTGGCTTTTTATGTGACAGCCAAAAAGGAAAAGAAAAAACTCGTCGCAGGGCTGCTGATTCCTGTCACACTGACAGCGATTGTCGCCGGGATTACAGAGCCGATTGAGTTTACTTTCTTATTCATTTCACCTTTCTTATTTGCGGTTCACGCCGTGCTTGCCGCCACAATGTCGACAGTTATGTATATGGCCGGCGTCGTCGGAAATATGGGAGGCGGACTGATTGAGGCGGTGACCTTGAACTGGATTCCGCTCTTTGGCAGCCACGGTATGACATATGTGTATCAAATTTTGATTGGGCTCTCGTTTACAGCAATTTATTTTTTCGTCTTCAGATTTTTAATCCTCAAATTCAATATCGCTACACCAGGACGGGAAAAGGATGAACAGCAGGAAACAAAGCTATATTCGAAAAAGGAATATAGAGAAAGGAAAAACAAGGATGAAACGGCCTCCGCTGCTGAAACGACTGATGACACCGCTTTTCTGTATATTGAAGCGCTGGGCGGAAAAGACAACATCACTGAAGTCACAAACTGCGCCACCCGCCTCAGAGTCAGTGTCAAGGATGAAACAAAGGTTGAACCCGACAGCGTATTCCGCGCGCTTGGCGCACACGGCGTTGTCAGGAACGGGAAGGCGTTTCAGGTGATTATCGGATTAAGCGTACCGCAGATGCGGGAGCGTGTGGAAAAAATATTGAATCAATAAAGACTGCCCTCCTTTTCGGGAGGGTTTTCGTTTGCCGTCAAAAAGACCGCCATAGTAAAGTAAAGAAAGAGACAATCGAGTAAAAAGGGGTTTGGAGGCTTTTACATGCAAAAGGCTTTGTCGTTTTTAAAACCATATTCATTGCTGGCGGGAATTGCTCTGATTCTTATGCTGACGGAGCTTGCAGTTGAACTGATGCAGCCTTTATTGATCGCAAAAATCATCGACGATGGGATATTGAAGCAAGATCTGCGGCATGTATGGATATGGGGCGCGGTCATGATCGGGCTGACCGTGTTATCCTTTGCGGCGGGGATGCTGAATTCCTTTTATGCCGCCCATGTCAGCCAAAGCTTTTCCTATGATACGAGAAAAGGGCTTTTTCAAAAAATCCAGTCCTTCTCCTATTCCACATTTGGACAGTTTTCGTCCTCTTCTTATATTACAAGGCTGACAAACGACGTCACACAGGTTCAAAATATGATTTTTATGAGTTTGCGGTTTATGCTGCGGGCTCCCTTAATGATTGCAGGCGGCATTGTGCTGTCGCTTGCCGTTAATGTGAAACTCGGGTTTTTTCTGCTTGTGACCATTCCGATCCTGATCTTGTTTTTGCTCTGGGTATTAAGGAAAGGCGGGGCACTGTTCCGCTCAGTGCAGAAAAGGCTGGATCAAGTGAACACCATCATGCAGGAAAATTTAATCGCAATCAAGCTGATCAAAGCGCTGCTTCGCGGCAGCCACGAAGTCAAACGATTTATCAAAGCCAACACAAGGCTGATGGAAAAAACGGTTTCGGCCTTTCAGCTTGTGGAATTCACGATGCCTGTACTGATGCTGCTGATGAATCTCTGCATCCTTTTGATTTTGTGGGCCGGGTCCTACAGTATCACGAGCGGAAGCACTCAGGTCGGCGATGTTGTTGCGATAATTAACTACGCAACACGAATTACAGGCGCGCTTTCGATGTTTCCGTTTTTGATTATGATTTTCACCCGGGCGAAGGCTTCAGGGGATAGAATCGGTGAGGTGCTTGAAACAGAAGGCGACGAGCGGGAGGAAGGCATCATATCTGATCGTTTGTCAGGACGGATTGAGTTTCAGCATGTATCCTTTCGCTATCCTGAAATGGACAGAGAAGCGCTCAGGAATGTCTCATTTTCCGCAAAGCCAAGAGAAACGATCGCGATTCTCGGTGCGACGGGCTCGGGCAAGTCTACGCTTTTTCAGCTCATTCCGCGGCTTTATCAGCCGGGTTCAGGCCGCATTTACATAGATAAAAAGCCGGTTCAAGATTTTCCGGCTGAAGGGCTGCGCAGGCAAATTGGATATGTACCGCAGGAAGTCCTCTTGTTTTCCGGCACAATCAAAGAAAACATCGCTTGGGGCAAAGAAAATGCTTCACTAGATGAAATAATGGATGCGGCCAAACATGCGCAAATTCATGAAACGATTTTGAAGCTCCCAAATGGATATGACACTGTTTTGGGGCAAAGAGGCGTCAACCTGTCCGGCGGCCAAAAGCAGCGAATTTCCATTGCGCGGGCGCTGATTCGAAAACCGGCTATCCTTCTTTTAGATGACAGCACAAGCGCGCTTGACCTGCAAACGGAGGCGAAGCTGTTTGAAGCAATCAGCACATACCATTGCACAACTTTGATCATTACACAAAAAATGACCACGGCGATGAAAGCTGATCAGATTTTGCTGCTTGAGGACGGCGAACTGATTGAAAAAGGCACTCACAGTGAGCTGCTTTCTGAATCTCAGTTATACAAGCGCATTTACGAGTCACAATTCGGAAGGGAGGGGAGCGAGTCATGCTAAAAGACATCCGCAAGCCTTTCCAATATCCCAAACTGCCAATTGACAAAAAAGAAGGCGCGAAAAAGCGGGCGAAAGCAAAGGATACAAAGGGCACACTGAGACGAATCTGGTCTTACTTGGCTGAAAGAAAAGGACTGCTCATACTTGTCATGCTGATGGTTTTCATCAGCGCCATATTCGGGCTCCTTGGTCCCTTTGTGATCGGAAAGGCCATCGACCATTTTATCGTCGGGAAAACGGTCAGCGGCTTGATTCCTGTTTTGCTTCTTCTGCTCGCTATCTATATCATTCAGTCCCTGTCGCTTTGGTTTCAAAACTATTGGATGATTACGATCTCGCAGGGCACGGTTTTCAGAATGAGAAGCGAATTGTTCACCCATCTGCATGAGCTGCCGATTCCATTTTTTGATAAACAGCGGCACGGCGAGCTGATGAGCCGGGTGACGAATGACATCGAAAATGTCAGTTCTACCTTAAACACGTCAGTCATTCAAATTTTGTCAAGCGTGATCACCTTTGTCGGGACGATTGCGGTGATGCTGTACATGAGCCCGCTCCTTACATTGATTACGCTGACCATTATTCCGGTGATGGCAGCGAGCCTGAAATGGATCACCAACCGAACGGGAAAGCTGTTTAAAGAACAGCAGAAAAACCTTGGTGATCTGAATGGGTATATTGAGGAATCTGTTTCAGGCGCAAAGGTCATCAAAGCATATTCACGTGAGAAGCAGATTACTGCTGAATTCCTCGAAAAAAACGCTGCACTCAAGACGTCGGGCTTTTGGGCGCAGACGATTTCCGGGTTTATCCCGAAGGTCATGAACTCTTTGAATAACTTAAGTTTTACAATGATAGCGGCAATCGGCGGTTTGTTTGCGCTGAAAGGCTGGATCTCGATCGGCTCCATCGTTGTCTTTGCCGAGTATTCAAGACAATTTACACGCCCTTTAAACGATCTGGCCAACCAGTTTAATACGATGCTGTCCGCAATCGCCGGCGCTGAACGGGTGTTTGACGTGCTTGATGAAAAAGAAGAGCGCGAGGATGAAAAGAACGCCGTGCATCAGCCCATCCAAACAGGCAGCATTGAATTCCGGGATGTGTCCTTCGGTTACGATAAAGGGCAGCAGACACTGAAGCATTTACAGTTTACCGTGCCTGCAGGGCAGTCCATCGCGTTTGTCGGACCGACGGGGGCGGGGAAGACAACCGTCACTAATCTTCTCGCCCGTTTTTACGAGCCTAACGAAGGAAAAATTTTAATCGACGGTACAGATATTAAAACCCTTACTAGAGCAAGCCTGAGAAAAAACATGGGGTTTGTTCTTCAGGATTCTTTCTTATTTCAGGGAACGATCAGAGAAAACATTCGCTATGGCAGGCTCGATGCTTCTGATCAGGAAGTCGAAGCCGCTGCAAAAACAGCGAATGCCCATAGCTTTATTGAAAGGCTGCCAAAAGGGTATGACACCGTGCTGACGCAAAACGGTTCGGGCATCAGTCAAGGACAGAAGCAGTTGATTTCTATAGCGCGGGCGGTGCTTGCCGATCCGGTTCTTCTCATTTTGGATGAAGCGACAAGCAACATTGATACCGTAACAGAAGTCAACATTCAAGAAGCGCTCGCCCGTTTAATGGAAGGAAGAACAAGTGTCATCATTGCACACAGGCTGAACACCATTCAAAGAGCGGACCAGATTGTGGTGCTAAAAGACGGTGAAATGATTGAAAAAGGCAGCCATGACGAGCTGATTCGGCAAAAAGGATTTTACAGTGACTTATATGAAAGCCAATTTGAGAAATAGACCTTTGTCCTGCACAGAGGTCTTTTTTGTTACAGATTTATAGTACTTTTATTTCATTTTCGTAAAATGTAACAAAATTACTTGACGTAAACAAGTTATGTATATATACTAGCTTACATTAAGTAAGTGATAACATTTATCAAGGAGGATAAAATGAATAAATCATTTGAAATTGGCACATTACTTTTAAGAGTTATTACAGGTATTATCTTTTTTGTTCACGGTTTATCAAAGTTTCAGGGAATGGAGGGCACCATCCAATTTTTCGGCAGCATAGGCCTTCCAAGCTTTATGGCGTATGTCATCGCAGCGATTGAACTGATTGGCGGAGTGCTTGTCTTCTTCGGATTGGCTACACGTATTGTCGGTGTACTGTTCGCTCTTACACTGATCGGCGCCATCATCACTGTTAAGCTGAAAGCGCCATTCATGGGCAATGCAGAATTTGATTACCTTCTGCTTTTGACATCCATTCACCTGGCGCTTACTGGAAGTCGATTCCTGGCGCTGGACCCATTTGTGTTTAAAGGAAAAAAGAACGGAAACGTTTCAGCATAAGAAAAGAGGCATGCAGCATGACCAGCATTCATGAGGATACACACATTGGCTATGCCAAACTCACAATTCGCAGTCTGGAGTGTTCGCTTCAGTTCTACTGTAACGTCATCGGTTTTCAAGTCTTAAAAAAGACGGATCGCCAAGCGGAATTAACGGCTGACGGGAAACGCGTACTGCTTATTCTTGAAGAAAATCCGAGCGCTGTCGTCTTGCCTGAACGGTCTGTGACAGGCCTTTATCACTTTGCGATTCTTCTTCCGGACAGGAAAGAACTTGGGATCGCGCTCGCCCGCCTGATTGAACACGGCATTGCTATCGGACATGGAGACCATGCTGTCAGCGAAGCGCTCTACCTGTCTGATCCTGACGGAAACGGCATTGAAATGTACGCTGACCGCCCCCGCAGCACGTGGCAGCGTGATCGGGAAGGAAACTATGTCATGACGACAACCGCTGTTGACATTGAGGGCCTTCTGGAAGAGGCAGGAGATGAGCGGAAAACATCGCTTCCGAACGATACAATCATCGGACACATTCATCTGCATGTCAGTGATTTGAAAGAAGCAAAGGCGTTTTATACAGATGTACTGGGCTTTGACATTGTCGGAAACTATGCGGGCATGTCCGCCCTCTTCGTTTCAGCCGGGGGGTACCACCATCATATCGGCTTAAACATTTGGGCGGGAAGAAATGCGCCGCCTAAACCGACAAATGCCAGCGGACTAGACTATTACACTGTTGTCCTGCCTCACCAAGAGGAGCTGGATTTAGTGGCAAACCGAGTCAAACATGCCGGGTATTCGATTGAAGAGACGGAAAACAGCTTTCGTGTGAAAGACCCTGTTTCCGGCGCCTATATTACATTTGTGATTTAACTGCAATCCCCTTGCCGAAAAAACGGCAGGGGGATTTTTTATTTTCCAGAAACTCCTGTCAAAAATGCCCTGAGGCAGGTATGATAAGAAGGGAATTGGGTATCGGGAGTGATGAGCGTGAAAGCTCTTTTTTTTACGAGAATGTTCACCTTGATGGTGAGCTGTTTAATGTATCTGTCCATTGTGAAAGAGGATGACTGGTTTGGATATGTATTTATAGCAGCAGGTGCTGCCATGTATGCAGCCAATCATGTTTTGCTGACAAAAGAGACAAATGCCATCTGGTTCTGCCTGATTGATATTGCAATCGGCTTTTCGTTCGGATTTATATTTCCCGGCACAGGTTTGTTCATTATTATGCTTTGTCCGGTTGCGGTCGCTTTTTTTCTGCGGGGGTTTCCTAAAAGAACAGCATGGTCTGTCTTATGTCTTTCCTCTATTTTATTTTTGACCGTCCTCATCCGTACATATGCGATGTTCGGCAATGAATTTGTCATTGATCATTTGACTAGCATGACATTCGTCGTCTTCTGCGGTGTCGTGGGCAAATTAATCCGCAAGCTGTTGGATGCGCAGGAAACGGCAAAACAGCAGTTTCAGGAACTGACGGAGTCCCATCTGGCGCTGTCTGCTGCACATCAGGAGCTCCATTTATATGCGAAGCAGGTTGAAGAGCTGACTGCCATTTACGAGCGGAACAGAATGGCGCGGGAAATCCATGATACAGTGGGGCATAAAATGACGGCCCTTCTCGTCCAGCTGCAGCTTTTGCGTGAATGGCAAAAAAGAGACAGCCAAAAAGCGGATGAGACAGTAGGTGTCTGTGAAACACTTGCCCGTGAAGCGCTTGATGATGTCCGCTTATCAGTACGCACTCTGCAAACTGAAAACGATCCTTCGCTAATCGAATCGCTGAAACAGCTGACAGAGGACTTTTGCAAAAATGCAGGGGTCACAACAGAATTTGCGGTCAGCGGCGATCCTGCAATCATTCCGCTGTCTCTTCATCCGACCCTGATTAGAACGGTGCAGGAAGCGCTGACCAATGCCAAACGGCACGGCGGCGCCACAGCTTGTTCGATACAGCTTGCCTGCACAACGGACAGCATCAGCCTTGTCATTAAGGATGACGGAAAAGGCAATCCCGAAGCGGCACTTGGCTTTGGCCTCTTGAATATGAAAAAGCGGGCAGCGGAGCATGGCGGAACGATCCGCTTTGAAAGCGAACAGGATCAAGGATTTACTGTGAATGCAGAATTTTCACTTGCCAATAAAAAATGGAGCTTCAGGCCCGTGCAGCAAAAGGAGAGTTTATCATGATTAAGATCATCATTACCGACGATCAGGATATCGTCAGAGAAGGGCTGGCATCCCTGCTCCAGCTCCGAGAAGAGCTCGATGTGATCGCAACGGCGCGAAACGGACAGGAAGCATTCGAAAAGGCGAAAGAGCTGGAGCCGGATATCGTATTAATGGACATCCGCATGCCGGTTTCCAACGGGGTGGAGGGAACAAAATTAATCACAAGCTCATTGCCCGGCGTAAAGGTTTTGATGCTGACAACCTTTAAGGATTCAGCGCTGATTGCTGAAGCGCTTGAAGAAGGAGCAAGCGGGTACCTGCTGAAGGATATGTCGGCAGATACGATTGTAAAAGCGGTGATGACTGTTCATTCTGGCGGAATGGTGCTTCCGCCGGAATTGACTGCCCAAATGCTGAATGAATGGAAGCGTGAAAAACAGCTGAAAGGAATAAATGAGATAGAAAAACCTAAGGAGCTGCTCGACCTGACCGAGCGCGAAATCGAAGTTCTGGCTGAGCTGGGATACGGGCTGAATAACAAAGAAATTGCCGAAAAGCTTTACATTACAGAAGGCACAGTCAAAAACCACGTTTCAAATATTATCAGCAAGCTGGCTGTCAGGGACAGAACCCAAGCCGCCATTTACTCGGTCAGATATGGTGTATCTGTCTTTTGACATATGACGTTTTGCATATACGCTTCTCTGAAAAGGCCTTTTACAGGCCTTTTTTTCATGCCCTATGTTCTATCTGCCGCTACATGCCGCACGCCTTTCTTTCTTCTACAATGGCAATGGATCAAAAAAAGGAGTGAGACGACGTGCTGCAAGCAGAAAACATCAAAAAGGCATACGGAAAAAAAACAATCGTGAAAGGCATTTCTTTTTCCCTCAAAAAGGGGGAGTCGTTCGGTCTGCTCGGGCCTAACGGTGCGGGGAAATCCACAACCATCTCGATGATTTCCGGCCTTGTGCCGCATGACAGCGGGAACATCACGGTGGGCGGCTATGTTATCGGAAAAGAAACGGCCAAAGCGAAACAAAAAATCGGCATTGTTCCGCAGGAAATTGCATTATATCCGACGCTGACGGCTCATGAGAATCTTATGTTTTGGGGGAAAATGTACGGACTTACGCACGGTGAGGCCAAAAAAAGAGCGGCAGAGGTCCTTGAATATGTCGGTCTGACTGAGCGGGCTAAAGATAAGATTGAAACATTTTCCGGGGGGATGAAACGAAGAATCAACATCGGTGCGGCTTTAATGCATAAGCCCGAGCTGCTGATTATGGATGAACCGACTGTCGGTATTGACCCTCAATCGAGAAATCACATTTTAGAAACGGTCAAACAGCTCAACGAAACGGGCATGACGGTGATCTATACGAGTCATTACATGGAAGAAGTTGAGTTTTTATGCGACCGGATCGGGATAATTGATCAGGGGGAAATGATTGCGATTGGCACAAAAACTGATTTGTGCAGCCGCCTTGGGGGCGATACCATCATTCAGCTCACGGTCAGCGGGATCGATGAAGCGTTTCTTGTGGCGATCCGATCTCTGGCCCATGTGAATGATGTAACAGTCCAGGAGTCAGAGCTCAAAATTGACATTTCTGCGGCCCATCATGAGAAAGTCGTCACAAGCCTGCTTGCTGAAGCTGCTGCTCATCATATAAACCTGCTGTCCCTTCAGGTGCAGGAACCGAATCTGGAGCGCCTGTTTCTGAATCTGACCGGCCGCACGTTGCGGGATTGAGGAGGGACGGCCATGAAAAAAAGCATATGGATCGCATGGAAAGATGTCAAAATCAGAATCACGGACAGAAAAGGGTTTATGATGCTTATCCTAATGCCGCTGATCCTAACGTGTATTTTAGGGGCGGCGCTCGGATCAGTTGTTGACGGAGGCAGCCGGATTGATGACATCAAAGTCGGCTACATTCAATCAGACCAGTCGGATGCAGCGAACATGTTTACAAAAGATGTTCTCAAAAAAATGAAGTCGATAAAGGCCACAAAAGCCGGCAGCGAAGACAAGATGAAGAAGCTGATTGATGAAAAGAAAATCGATGTAGGCATCGTCATCCCGAACCATTGGGAAGCCGGCAAAACCTCAGCTGTTGTTTATGCCGCACCTGATCAAACATTGAAAAGTTCCATCATCGAAACAGCTGCCAGCTCTTTTATAGAGCAATATAAAGCGGTAAAGGAAGCCGCGTCAGCCTCAATGGACTACATCAGCAAAACGGAAGCTGTACAGCAAGGAAAACTTGACCCTGCACAGTTTGCAGAAAAGCTGGCAAAGACGCTTGAAAAAGAAACAGGTGACAAGCTGACTATTGCAGAAAAATCTGTCGGCAGCAAGGCCGTTACCAGTTTTCAATACTATTCGGCGGCAATGCTTTGCATGTTTATGCTGTTTCATATCACAGTCGGGGCGAAATCGTTTTTACAGGAAAAAGATACGGAGACGCTTGCCAGAATGCTGATGACGCCCGCGCAAAAATCTGTCATTCTCTTCGGAAAATGGCTTGGGACGTATCTGTTTGCCATCATACAATTTTTCATATTTCTGATCGTCACAATCAATGCATTTGGTGTGGACTGGGGAGGTAATCTGCTGTTTGTGAGTGTACTCGGGCTTTCTTACGCCGCCGCTGTATCTGGCATTTCAATGCTGCTTGCGTCGTGCATCAGCGATATGAAATCTGCAGATGCGATAGGCGGCTTCGGTATTCAATTGCTTGCGGTTCTCGGCGGGTCCATGCTGCCGCTGTATCAATTTCCGGACGTCTTGCAGTCTGTATCCAAAGCGGTGCCAAATCGCTGGGCGCTTGACGGCTTTCTTTCTTTAATGGAAGGAGGAGGCTGGGCTGACCTTCAAAAGCCTGTGCTTCTTTTTGCGGCGATCGGCCTTTGTTCACTTGTAATTGGTATCAGACGGCTTCATACAAGATAAGGAGGGTACAAAAGGTGAAAAAAATCATAGCCATTTGCGGCATTGAGCTTTCTCTCATTTTTAAGAAGCCGCAGAACTATTTGATCATGTTTGCTGCCCCGCTTTTGCTTACCTTTGTATTTGGGAGTATGCTCGGCGGCAATGATGATAAGGTGCGGCTTGCAATCGTTGATCAGGACGATACGATTCTCTCACAGCATTATATTCGGCAGCTGAAGGCACACGATGATATGTATACATTCGAAAACGTGCCTGAAAACAAAGCGTCAGAAAAGCTGAAACAAAAGAAAATTGCCGGGATCATCGTCATTTCCCGCTCGTTCCAGACACAGCTGGAAAAAGGCAAAAATCCTGAGCTGATTTTCCGTCACGGCCCCGAGCTGTCGGAAGCGCCGATGGTCAAACAATATGCAGAAAGCACATTGGCAACGCTCAATATTCAGGTGACCGCGGCGAAAACGGCATCTCAGACTGCGGGAGAAAACTGGAAGGCGGCGTATAAAACCGTTTTCGCCAAAAAACATGAAGATACGGTTCCGGCTGTAAAACGACAGATGCTCAGTGATAAAAAAGAGGGTGCGGAAGCAAGTGACACAGCCTCCAGAGCAGCAGGTTTTTCCATCCTGTTTGTCATGCTGACCATGATGGGAGCGGCTGGAACCATTTTAGTAGCAAGAAAAAACGGCGTCTGGTCCAGATTGCTTACAGCCTCTGTCAGCCGAGCTGAAATCGGTGCTGGGTATGTGCTTTCCTTCTTTGTTATTGGCTGGATTCAATTTGGCATATTGCTTCTTTCCACCCATTGGCTGTTTGGCATCAACTGGGGGAATCCGGCTGCGGTTATGGTGTTGGTGTCGCTTTTTCTGCTGACCGTTGTCGGCATTGGATTGATGATTGCGGCCAATGTCAGAACGCCAGAACAGCAGCTTGCGTTCGGTAACTTGTTCGTCATCGCAACATGTATGGTGAGCGGGATGTATTGGCCGATCGACATTGAACCGAAATTTATGCAATCCATCGCTGAATTTCTTCCGCAAAAGTGGGCGATGAGCGGGCTGACAGAGATTATCGCTAACGGTGCCCGCGTCACAGATATTCTCGGAATCTGCGGCATCTTGCTTGCTTTTGCAGCAATCACTTTCGCAGCGGGGCTGAAAGCGCTCCGAGCCTAAAAAACATCTGCCGTTTAGGCAGATGTTTTTTTGCATGTGGGTACATTCGTATGGGTGTAGCCTGAACTGCGGTTAATCCTTATCTATCATAGCTAAAATTGATTCCAGCCAAGAAACGTAATTTTTCTCCCGCTCCAGCGCTTTCGTCAGCACAAGATAGTGGCCGAAGTCCGGTGAAGAAAATGACATCGGCTCTGCTGAAGCCATAAGCTTTTCATAGCTTCCCTGTAAGTCAGAAAGCTTGGCCTGGCGTTTTTGCAGCTGGTCTTTGAACAAATCAGAAGCCTCCTGGCGCGATAGACAAGAAATGAAATAAGCCTTCAGCATAAATTCATCCTTCACCGTCTCGGGTATCGGCTGGTGGCGGATCAGCCAGTCATGCAGCTCCTGCTTTCCGCTGTCTGTCAGGGTGTACATCTTTTTCTCCAGCTTTGTGCCCTGAATCGTTGTCCGGAACGTGATAAATCCTTCATCCGTCAGCTTTTTGAGCTCAGGGTAAATCTGGCTGTGCTTGGCGCTCCAAAACTGGCCGAGCTCCTCTTTAAAATAACTCGTAATATCGTATCCACTCAATTCGCCTTTTCGCAAAAGCCCTAATATGGCGTATTTTAATACTCTCATGCTATCCTCCGTGTCTGGCTGTTTCGCAAAACAGATGAGCCGGTGCTCAACTGTGATTCTAACTGCCTATTCCCCTTATTATAGAAAAGGGAGGAAGGGAACACAACCGGGCTCTTTGGAAATGAAGATAAAAGGTTTGTCAGAAGGTATCCGATTTATCTCCGTCAATATAAAAGAGATTTAAATTTAATTTTCAGAAAAAATATTAACCATATTGATTTTTTATGTATAATAGGAAATTGGTGGTATCAACATTTTAAGGGGGAATAAACGTGAAAAAAGTACTTATGGCATTCATTATTTGTTTATCGCTGATTCTATCTGTTTTAGCCGCTCCGCCGTCTGGCGCAAAAGCTGAATCAGTACATAATCCTGTCGTTCTTGTTCATGGAATAAGTGGTGCATCATACAACTTTTTCGCTATTAAAAACTACTTAATTTCTCAAGGCTGGCAAAGCAACAAACTGTACGCAATTGATTTTTATGATAAAACAGGAAATAACCTAAATAACGGCCCGCAGCTTGCTTCATATGTTGACCGTGTTTTAAAAGAGACGGGGGCAAAAAAAGTAGATATTGTGGCTCATAGTATGGGAGGCGCCAATACGCTGTACTATATTAAATATTTAGGCGGAGGCAATAAGATTCAAAATGTCGTAACGCTTGGAGGGGCTAATGGTTTAGTGTCATCAACCGCGCTGCCGGGTACAGATCCTAATCAAAAGATCCTCTATACATCTATTTACAGTCTCAATGATCAAATTGTCATCAATAGCTTGTCTCGGTTACAAGGAGCGCGAAACATCCAGCTTTATGGCATCGGTCATATTGGCTTGCTCTCTAATAGCCAAGTGAACGGCTATATCAAAGAAGGGCTGAATGGCGGAGGCCTCAATACAAATTAATATCTTCAAAAAACAACCTGCTGTCTCCGTTACAGTGGGTTTTTTCGTCTGAGAAAGCCATAGGGTCTTATGACCTTAGTCTATCATACATACGTCAATTTATGACATCAGGCACTTTTTCAAATAGAGCGGACATGTTAAGGTACAACCATCGATTTCTATCAATTTGAAATAAAAGGAGCGCTGTTATGCAAATTAAAGAAATTTTTATGATCCGCTGCGTTTCGTGCTTAAGTGTCGTCTTGCTCCATATCATTTCAATGGTCCTGATGCTTCAGGCAGAAGCTCTTGCAGATATTTCTCACACTGTTGATTCTTTCCGAACACTCCTGATGTTCAGCACGCCCGCTTTTATTTTCATCTCTGAATTTTTACTGGCCCGTTCTTATCCTGATGGGGTGCCTGACGGTTTTTTAAAGAAGCGGGGAAAAGTGATTTTTGTTCCTTTTTTATTTATCGCGGCCATCGATGCGCTGCTGATGACCAGTGCGATGGGGGGAGAGGTAACCTTTCTCGCGTTTGTGCAAAAATATCTGGCGAACGTATTCTTAGGAAACTTTATCGGATACTTCATTCTCGTCATCTTTCAATTTTACATGCTGCATATGATGTTTCATGAGTATTTGAAAAAAGCATCGCCGAAATGGGTGCTGTCTATCTCATTTGTGGTGACAGCCGCTTATTTAGGCTATTTCTCCGCAGCCAGCCCGGCTCCTGCTTCTGAAGAGGGCGGGGCATTTCCGTTCTTCTGGGTTCCGTTCGCAGGCTGGCTTTTCTACTTTTGTCTAGCCTACTATTGCGGAAAAGAATACAAGCGTTTTTTAGCGCTGCTGAACCAATACCGCTGGGTGGTGTACGGCGCCGCAATTGCTTCTGGGGCGCTGGTTGTCACTGTTTCTTATGTCGGTGAAATCGGCATGATCAGCTCGAAGCGGCCTGATATCATGCTGTATTCAACAAGCATGATTTTCCTGTGTTTTCATTTGTTTTCCAAAATGAAGCATGTGCCGAAAATCATGATGTTTATCAGCAACTATTCCTTTTCGATTTATCTGCTTCATGCCTATTTTATGATTATAGGCTACGTGTTGCTTTTGAATATGCCCGAAATTCCTGCCGTACCGACTGTTCTCCTGTTGTTTGCCGTGTGCACAGCCGGCCCGATTCTGACCTCATGGGCGCTGAATAAGTTCAAATATGGGTATTTATTTGTGGGGAAAATTTATCAGCCAAAACAGAAGAAGGTAACAGTCGAAGTGCGTGATCACGCAGGGTGAAAAACAAGCGGCAGGGGGGCTCCTGCCGCTTGTTGTGTATTAAATCATACAGTATATACAATCTTTTTCTTGTAAAATAAAGGAGAAGATTGAATAGAAGGGAGAACATTCATGACATCAGTCAATCTAAGCTACCCAATAGGAGAATACAAGCCGAGGGAATCCATATCGAAGGAGCAAAAAGATAAATGGATTCAAGTACTTGAAGAAGTGCCGGCAAAATTGAAGCAAGCTGTAGAGGGCATGACGGACAGCCAGCTTGACACACCGTACCGGGACGGTGGATGGACCGTTCGGCAAGTTGTTCATCATCTGGCTGACAGTCATATGAACAGCTATATTCGTTTTAAATTGAGCTTGACGGAAGAGACACCGGCTATTCGTCCGTATGATGAAAAAGCATGGTCGGAGCTAAAAGACTCGAAAACGGCAGATCCGAGCGGCTCACTCGCGCTTTTGCAGGAGCTTCACGGAAGATGGACGGCTCTGCTCCGCACTCTGACGGATCAGCAATTTAAGCGCGGATTTTATCACCCTGATACAAAGGAGATCATTACCCTGGAGAACGCGCTCGGCCTGTATGTCTGGCACTCACATCATCATATCGCTCATATTACGGAGCTTTCCAGACGGATGGGGTGGTCTTAACGCTTTTGCCGGCGGAAAGCCGGAATACTGATAGCAGCAATCACCAGAAGTGAGATCACAGCAGCCGCTGCATATAACTGATCATAGCCGCTGGCGACACTCGCATGAATGGCGTCGCTTATCGCGGTTTTGACTTCAGGAACGGGAATGCGTTCGATTTGTTCTTGTAAAGAAGAAACATCAGAACTGTCGATCTCCGGAATCATCTGCATCGCCTTTTCTGAATATCCGCTGTCCGATAAGCGGCTGTTGATCTCATCACCTATTTGGTCAAACCCGGCTGTGATAAAACCTGCATAAAGAGTAGGCGCCAAGGTCAGTCCAATTTGCCTTACTAATGAAAGCGTGCCAAGAGCTGTACCCTTATTTGTTTTTGCCGCTTCTGATACAAGGACGTTCAGCGGAGCGCCTAACAGAAAGCCAAAACCGATCCCAGCTGCCACACTTGCGATCATAAACTCCCATTTTTCCGTCACCCAGAACGGAAATAAAGCAAACCCCGCACATGAGATGATTCCCGAAAGAATAACGGTTTTTACAGGACCTTTTTTGTCGGTAAGCGCTCCGCCAAGCCAAGCGCCGATTCCGGAAGCCAACGCAAGCGGTGTCATCCAATAGCCTGCTTTTGCGGCAGGGACACCCAAATACTGTTCGACATATGACGGGATAAAAATGACTGCCGCCAAGAGCCCCCCGGATAACAAACCGATGATAAGCGTGCGCTGAAACATATGGTTTCGCAGCAGAGAATACGCCAAAATGGGATCGCCTCCTCGCATTTCAACGCTCTTTTCATACGAGATAAGCGCTGCAAAACAGAGTATGCCAAAAATAATACATCCATAAACCTCCGGATTCCCCAAGCTGTGTAAGAGATTTGCCCCGTCAAGATTGGTCATGCCGTACATCACAGCTAAAATCGACAGGGACAAAAGGAAGATTCCGGCCGCATCGAGGCGCTTAGCCTCAGGTGCTTTTGTTTCCGCGATAAAACATGCGCCGAAAACAACCAATAGCACGGCAATCGGCAAATTAATCAAAAACAGCCAATGCCAAGACCCGGTCCAATCAAGCAGAAAGCTTCCGATATTTGGCCCGAGCACAGCGGCCATCCCGTTCATTGCGCCAAGCAGCCCAAGCGCCTTCCCTTGTTTTTCCTTTGGGAGGGTCGCGAGAATGTGAGAGCTGCCGATGATGAAAATCCCGCCGCCTCCAAGCGCCTGAATCAGCCGCGATATCAGAAAGAGCGGGAAGCTTTGGCTCAAAGCAACAAGCAAAGAACCAAGTCCGAACAGGCAAACCTCAATGAGAAAGAGTTTTTTTCTGCCGTAGCGGTCGGAAAGCTTTCCGACGATTGGCACACTGACGCTAAGACCGAGCGTATAAAGGGTGATGCCCCATGATCCCCAGGAAGGAGAAACGGCAAACGACTCGTTTATCGTTGTTAAAGCAGCCGAAATAATTCCGTTATCTAAAGCAGCCATAAACACGCCAATCGTAAACAGGCTGATCGCCCACTTTTGGCCTTTCTGCTCTGTTAATGCTTCAGGCATATTCATCAACCCCTTTTTTATTGACTAGAAGTATATTATTCATTTTAAATGAACTAAATGTCAAATAAAAAAAGCCTGCTCCCGCAGTTTGCGGATGACAGACTTACAGATTTATTCTTTTTTCGCATTCTCTAATGCTCTTGAAAGGATAGACAGCCCTTCGGAAACAGCCTGCTTTTCTTCAGGGGACAGCAGCTCTAATGAACGCTTCAATTTCAGGTGGCCTTTTTCATACAAACCCCGGAAAATCTTTTTCGCATTCTCTGTCAACTGAACAACTACAGAGCGGCGGTCCTCTTCAGAATGTGAGCGTTTGACAAATCCTGATTTTTCAAGCCGGTCAAGCAGCCCAGTTGTATTGGACAGGGAAGCCCCCATTTTTTCAGCAATGTCGCTCACTTTCAATGTTCCATGGTTGTTTAATAGCATCAGCACCTTCATTTGCGGCATGCTCATATCCAGTTTCATCCACTCGGACACATCACCGAGCCCGGCGGACGTTAAGACTTTCATATAGAGCACCCATATTTCCCGTTCCTCCGATGAAAGAATGTTTTCGTTTAATACTGTTGTATCGTGTAAATTATATTCCATTTCATCACTTCCTCATCATTCACTCCTCTTACCATATTACTCGATTTTCACTCCTGAAAGAAAGTGAGCAGAAACCGCATGCGGGACTTTGTCCGAAAAATAACGGTAGTGTATAATGAGTTGGAGATTATTGGGGGAGAGGATCGAACTAGAATATGATTGGAGAGACCATTGCTGATTAAAAAGAATGCTTTATCAATATTAAAAATCGTTTTTCCTATTGCTGTTTTGCTATTTGTTATTTATCAATCGAAAAAAGAACTGACAAATCTGTCATTCAAACGTACGCTCATGGTCATCAACGGACTGGAACGAACGGACTTATTCATGCTTGTGTTGATCGGCTTGCTGGCTGTTGCGGCCATGTCGCTGTATGATTACGTCCTGAAATACTCACTGCGCCTATCGATCACAAACGGAAAAGTATTCAGGGTTTCCTGGATCGCCAATTCATTTAATAATGTGTTGGGATTCGGCGGTTTAGCCGGAGTCGGGTTAAGAATGATGTTCTATAAGGAGCATACGAAAGACCATAAGGCACTCGTGAAAGGAATCGCCTGGCTCACATCATCTATGCTGCTCGGATTATCTGTTTTCAGCATTTTCGTCGCTGCGAGAGTGCTGCCAGTGGATGAAGTGATTCATGAAAAGCCTTGGCTATGGGCGGTCGTTATCGGTTTTGCGCTGATATTGCCGCTGTCTTTGGCGGTGTCCAAAATAAAAGACCGCAAAGCTGGGGACGAAGAGAATGCGGATAAAGTGAAAAATCCGATTTTCGCATATATTGGAGCTTCAGTTGTTGAATGGCTCATGGCCGGGACCGTCATCTATTTTGCTTTGTTCGCTATGGGCATTCATGCAGATATCAGGTATGTGTTCGGGGTGTTCGTCATTGCGGCGATCGGAGGAATGATCAGCCTCGTGCCGGGCGGCTTCGGCTCGTTTGACCTTTTATTTTTGCTGGGGATGGAGCAGCTTGGCTATCATCAAGAGGCCATCGTTACTTCTATTGTGTTGTACAGGCTCGCCTATTCATTTATCCCATTTATCTTGGGACTGTTCTTTGCCGCAGGCGACCTGACGGAAAATACAATGAAGCGGCTCGAAACGAACCCGCGCATCGCACCGGCAATTGAGACGACAAACGTTCTGCTTGTTGTTCAGCGTGCGGTATTAGTGAGAATTTTGCAAGGCTCGCTTTCCCTTATTGTGTTCGTAGCAGGTCTGATTGTCTTGGCCTCAGTTTCCTTGCCGATTGACAGGCTGACGGTTATACCGCACATTCCGCGCCCGGCGCTTTTGCTGTTCAACGGCCTGTCCTTAAGCTCAGCACTCATTCTGCTAATTTTGCCGATCGAGCTTTATAAACGGACAAAACGTTCCTACACGATGGCCATTACAGCGCTTGTCGGCGGCTTTGTGTTCAGCTTTTTAAAAGGGCTTAACATCAGCGCGATATTCGTACTGCCGATGATTATCGTATTGCTTGTGCTATTGAAAAAACAATTTGTCCGCGAACAGGCATCCTATACACTGGGACAATTGATATTCGCTGTGGCGCTGTTTACTGTGGCGCTCTTTAACTACAATCTGATCGCGGGCTTTATTTGGGACCGGATGAAGAAGGTGCTGCGTCACGAATATTTCGTCCACAGCACCTCGCATATTACACATGCAACCATCATGGCGATCATCATTGTGCCGCTGTTCTTCTTTATATTTACAGTGGTCTATCATAAGAGAACGAAACCGATCGGAGAGCAAGCTGACCCTGAGCGTCTTGCTGCGTTTCTTAATGAAAAAGGCGGCAACGCGCTGAGCCATCTCGGTTTTCTTGGAGATAAGCGGTTTTATTTTTCCAGCGATGGGAATGCACTGCTTCTATTTGGGAAAATCGCCAGAAGGCTGGTCGTGCTTGGCGATCCATCTGGCCAAAGAGAATCATTCCCGCTCGTGCTGGAAGAATTTCTAAACGAAGCGCATCAGAAGGGATTCAGTGTTTTGTTCTATCAAATTGAACGAGAGGACATGGCGCTGTATCACGATTTTGGCTACAACTTCTTTAAATTGGGCGAGGAAGCATATGTAGATTTAAATACATTTACCTTGACTGGGAAGAAAAAAGCCGGCCTTCGGGCAATCAATAACCGCTTTGAGCGGGAGGAGTATACTTTCCATGTGGATCATCCCCCATTTTCTGATGCGTTTTTGGAGGAGCTGAAGCAAATCTCAGACGAATGGCTCGGCTCGAAAAAAGAGAAGGGATTCTCGCTCGGATTTTTTGATCCTTCCTATTTACAGAAAGCGCCGATCGCCTATATGAAAAATGCAGAAGGAGAGATCGTTGCATTCGCAAATGTCATGCCGATGTACCAGGAAGGAGAGATATCGGTTGATCTGATGCGCTATCGCGGCGACGCTCCAAATGGCATTATGGACGCATTGTTCATCCGCATGTTTTTATGGGCAAAGGAAGAGGGCTGCACGTCTTTTAATATGGGAATGGCACCCTTGGCCAATGTTGGCACTGCCTTTACATCCTTCTGGTCCGAAAGGTTTGCCGCTGTCATTTTTAATAATGTCAGATACATGTACAGCTTCAGCGGCCTAAGAGCCTTTAAAGAAAAATACAAACCGGAGTGGCGAGGGAAATACTTAGCGTATCGGAAAAACAGATCTCTTTCTGTCACCATGTTCCTCGTTACACGTCTGATTGGCAAAAGCAAAAAAGACTCCGTCTAATAAGACGGAGTCTTTTTTTTATTTCGTTTTTAAGAAGTAGGTTTCAATATCATCAAGCAGATAGTTTGCTGCTTTAATTCCGCCTGCGGTTGTCCACACGACGTCATCGACTTCATGTGCATTACCTGACTTCACGGCCTTTAGGTTTTTCCATAGTGAACTGCTTGTCCACTGATTGGCCCATTTTTCATTTTCTTTTGCATTATCGGCTTTATAAGTGAAATAAAACAGCACATCAGCATCCATATCAGGAATAGATTCTTTACTGTCGGTTGAGAACGTAAATTGGTCCTTTTGTTTCTTAAACAGCTCCACTTGTTTTTCAGGGCGTTTGAAGCCAAGCTGGTCTAAAATAATCCCAGGAAATGAATCGGTATAATAGATTCTTGACTCACCGGATAAAAAGCGTACGACAGAAACGGTTTTGTTTGTCTGGTCGCCCAGCTTGTTTTTTAAATCAGAAACGCGTTTATCAAAATCGGCAATGACTTCCTTGCCTTTGTCCGCCTTATTCACCGCGTTGGCGTATAGAGTCAGGTTATCCTTCCAGTTCCCGGCCAAAGATTCAGCAAAAACAGTCGGCGCAATCGCATTTAACTGATCATAAATTTTTTCCTGGCGCACTTTGTTTCCAATAATCAAATCAGGCTTTAATTCTGCGATGGCTTCCACATTCGGTTCCGTTTCAAGACCGACGTTTTTAACACCTTTCATGTCATCTTTCAGATAGTCATACCACGGGTCGCCCTTCCATGACTTTACGGCTCCGACCGGCTTAATGCCAAGCGCTAAGAGCGCCTCTGTTCCTTCATTAGTTAAAACAACAATCCGTTTTGGATTGGCGGGGATGTTGTCTGATGTCCCCATTGCATGTTTGACCGTTCTTGTTTTGCTGCTTGACCCCTCGCTGTTGCTTGAACTTTCTGAACTATTACAGGCAGAAAGTACCATAAAGGCCATTAAAAATACGAATAGCATGCTGATATGCTTTTTCATCTTTTTCCTCCCAATATTGAAATTCATTATCATTTAGATCATAATAAGCAGTGTTAAGAGTGTCAATCCCTAATTGAGGATTATTCTCAAAAACAAACATTACATAGTAAATAACTAGGAGAATATTAGATCATGATCTGCAAAAAGGCATCTTCAAAATGGATTGTGTTAGTATGTCTGATTTTCATTTTACTGGCGGCTGTCTGCGCAAGCGTCGTGTATGGCTATACAGGTACGTCATGGAGACAGGTCTATCAGGCGTTTACTTCCTTCAACGGAACAAATGAGCATGTCATCATCAAGGATGTCAGGCTTCCGCGCGCTTTGGTTGCGACAGTCGTCGGCGCCTCGCTTGCAGCCGCAGGCGCTCTCATGCAGGCGCTCACAAAAAATCCGCTTGCGTCACCGGGGATTTTCGGGATTAACGCCGGTGCCGGTTTTTTTATTGTTGCCGGATCGTTTTTTCTGCATATTCAGTCACCTCAGGCATTAGTATGGAGCTCGTTTCTGGGGGCAGCATTTACCGCCGCGATCGTCTATGCAGCAGGCTCGCTTGGGAGGGAAGGGCTGACGCCAATCAAACTGACGCTGGCGGGAGCTGCCATGGCAGCCATGTTTTCTTCTCTGACACAGGGCTTGCTGTCTGTCAACGAACTCGAGCTTGCCCAGGTGCTTTTTTGGCTGACTGGCTCTGTGCAGGGCCGGAGTCTGGATCTGTTGATGACGATGTTTCCATATGCAGCGGCAGCGCTGGTAATCTGCTTCTTTCTCGGCCAAAAAATTAACCTCCTCGTTATGGGAGAAGATGTGGCAAAAGGACTCGGCCAAAAAACAAGCCTGCTGAAATTTGTGATGGCGCTTTGTATTGTCATGCTTGCAGGGTCCGCTGTCGCCATTGCCGGGCCGATTTCTTTTATCGGCATCATTATTCCGCATTTTGCCCGCTTTGTCGTTGGTAATGATTATCGCTGGGTTCTGCCATTTTCCGCTGTTTTGGGTGCCATTTTGCTTGTTTGCGCGGATATCGGTGCGCGATATATCATTATGCCTCAGGAAGTTCCTGTCGGGGTCATGACCGCCATCATCGGAATGCCTGTGTTTGTGTACATCGCAAGAAGGGGGGCGAAGCTATGAAACTTCGTTTTGGCGTTACTGCGGCTGAAAAGAAAGCATGGATCGTCTTTTTAATTTTACTGGGGTTAACAGCTGCTGTACTCATCATAAGCGCAGGTCTCGGACAAAGGTTTATTCCTCCCTGGGATGTAGCAAAAACATTCTTTGGTGCAGGTTCCAAGCTGGATGAACTGATGATCATGTCGTTCCGCATGCCAAGAATTTTGACGGCTTTATGCGCCGGTGTCTGCTTGGCAGCGGCAGGCGCGATATTGCAGGGGCTCGTCAGAAACCCTCTCGCATCTCCGGATATTATCGGAATAACAGGAGGAGCGGCGGTAGCGGTCGTGCTTTTAATGATGTTCTTCTCAGACCGCAGCAGTTCACTTACGATCAGTCTGTCATGGCTTCCAGCAGCCGCATTTATCGGCGCATCGGCTGTCGGGCTCATCGTCTATTTACTGGCATACAAAAATGGCGCCTCCACATTTCGGCTGGTGCTTATCGGAATCGGATTTTCAATGTCGGCGCAGGCGATGACTACCCTGTTGATGATCAAAGGCCCGATTTACCGAGCATCACAAGCCAATGTGTATATCACTGGGTCAGTTTATGGGTCAAACTGGCAGCATGTAAAAATAGCTATTATCTTATCTGTCATTCTCTTATTCATTTGTTTTGTCGCGCTAAAAAATATGAATATACAGGTGCTGGGTGAAGATATTGCGGCGGGTGCAGGAAGCGCTGTGCAGCGAAATCGTTTTTTCTTGCTCCTTTTGAGTACGGCTCTTACTGGTTGTGCAGTTTCAGTTGCCGGCACAATCGGTTTTGTCGGGCTGATGGCGCCCCATATTGCAAGACGGCTTGTCGGCTCATCTTATGGCGCGCTGCTCCCAGCGTCGGCACTTATTGGAGCTCTGCTCGTTTTAACAGCTGATATCGTCGGCAGAACCTTATTTGCTCCGGTGGAAGTGCCGGCCGGCGTCTTTACAGCGGCTATCGGCGCACCTTATTTTATTTATTTGCTCTATAAAACAAGAAATTCTTAATCGTTACACCCATTTTCTTAAAAAAAGAAAATGGGTTTTTTTGATAATGACTGAAGATTCGTAATTATTTTTGCTATACTGACAGAGACATTGATAAAGAAAGGGCGGCAGATGAATGAAAGAAGCAGAGGTATTAAAATATGAAGCATTTACAAGCAGTCCCGGCAAAGGAAACCCCGCAGGCGTCGTTTTGCAGGGAGACGATTATACGGAAGACGAGATGCAGATCATAGCTGAGCGTGCTGGGTATTCAGAAACCTCCTTTATCCGAAAAAGCGAGTCGGCCGATCTTGAACTCCGTTACTTTACACCTGGACACGAAATGAATTTGTGCGGTCATGCGACAGTTGCTTCTCTTTACGCATTATGTGAGAAAAGAATGCTGGAGAGCGGTAAAACGTACAGCATCCAAACGAAAGCGGGTATCCTGCCTGTGAAGATTTCTGAAAAAGATGGCCGTATTCATATCACGCTTGAACAGGCCTCTCCGCAATTCAAACCATTTACAGGCGATCGGAAAAAACTTGCGGACGCACTGGGTATCACCGAAGAGGATTTTTATGAAGACCTTCCGATTGTGTTTGGCAGCACTGGGATATGGACAGCCATCGTTCCGCTTAAATCATTGGAGGCTTCCAAAAAAATGGTGCCAGATAACAAACAATTTCCGGAAGTGTTAGTTGATCTGCCAAAAGCTTCAGTCCATCCGTTTACCTTTGAAACCGTCCATCCCGACAGCGACCTGCACGGGCGCCACTTTTCATCCCCGTATTCGGGAACGATTGAAGACCCCGTGACCGGCACAGCATCCGGCGTGATGGGGGCTTATATGAAACATTATGGCAATGCCAAGCAGCATAAATTTATCATTGAACAAGGGCAGGAAATTGGAAAAGACGGAAAAGTGGAGATCGAAATGAACGAAGCCGGCGGCCATGTGAAAGTGAACATGACAGGTACAGCCGTTTACTCAGAAACCCGTATTCTTAAAATCTAATACGGATGATGGTTTACAAAAAGATGCACTTTCCGTTATCATTATGAAATGATAATCATTTTCAATTGTATAGGAAGGTGAGACGGTATGCCTCAAACCGAACAAATACATCAGCATTCAGTACTGCGGGACATCATACGCAGCAGAAGATCGATTCGAAAGTTTAAACAAGAGCCAGTACCTTCAGCAGTCATTCTTGACATGCTTGAAACGGCAAAATATGCGCCAAATCACAGAGTGACAGAGCCATGGAGATTTATTTACGTTTCCAGTGAGACAGGTAAAGCGAACCTCATCAATACATTTGCAGCGTTCTCTATGAAATCCAAGCCGGATATGACAGAGGAAAAGCTTCAAAATTTCAAAAACACACTTGGGCGCGTTCCGGGATTTCTCCTCGTCGTGTTTCAGGAAGATGAAAACAAAAGAGCGCGGGACGACGATTTTGCGGCAACAAGCTCGTTGATTCAAAATCTTCAGCTTCTTGCTTGGGAAAAAGGAATCGGCATGGTTTGGAAAAGCGGAAAAATCCTTTATGACAAAGAAGTCCATCAGGCCTTTGGTTTGCAGGATAATGAGCGTTTCGCCGCCATCATACAAACAGGTTATCCTGACGAGGCGCCGGAAGTGAAAAAACGCACACCAATCCGCGACCGGTTTACTGAAATGTAAAAAGCCCCTTGTCTCAAACGGAGACAAGGGGTTTTTCATTAACGAGATTTCTTTTTCGCTCTGTTGTCGGCTGCTTTCGCACGCTCTTGCGCTTCGCGATCATCTGCATCAGCAAGCTCGGTTGAATATTCTTCGTAAACGCCGTCAGTTTCCCTTTTTAATGCATCGGGAACTTGTGGAAGCTTTTGTTTGTTTTTATCACGGTTTTTGTGGATATGATTTCTGCCCATATCAAATTCCCCCTAAAAAGTGATATCAAACAAATATAGTATTTGGTTTTAAGGGGTTATGTATTCCTACTTCCGCTTAGCAGCTTTTTCCGCTTTTTTAAATTCGCCTGAATAAAGAACTTCCTGCATTTTTTTAAGGTTGGCGCCTTGCTGATGCTTCTCCCTCTTTTTTTCCATAAAAAGGACCTCCTTCAACCATGTTATTCTTAAGGTTGACGCTTCCTGCTGTTTTTATACAGTCTTTCGGTCCGCTATCAGCTGTGAGAGTGCAAATTCAAGATCCGAATATGTAAAACGAAATCCAGAGTTTATCGCTTTTTTAGGAAGAGCGCGCTGTCCTTTCACAATCAAAAGACTCATTTCACCCAATGCTTTTGATAAAAAGAATTCCGGGACGGGGAGCCAGTGCGGGCGGTGCTTCACCCGTGCAATCGTTTTTCCGAATTGCTTCATGTCCACAGGATTGGGCGCGGTGACATTCATTGGGCCTGAGATGCCGGCGTTTTCCACCGCATATCGGATCATCTGGGCCGCATCCTCGACATGAATCCATGACAGCCACTGCCTTCCCGTTCCGATCGTTCCGCCGGCCAGAAACTTATAGGGGAGAATCATGAGCGGGAGAGCGCCTTTTTCTCCAAGCATCACGCCAAATCTCGCATAAACCGTCCTGATGCCCATCGCCTCAATATGCTGTCCTTCCTTTTCCCACAGGTGTGCAGTATGGCTGAGAAAATCCTCATCTGACGTTGCAGAATCCTCTGTAAAGGTTTTCTCAAGGCTTGTGCCGTAAATACCCACGGCACTGGCTTGGATCAGTGTCTGCGGCTTCTCCTTCTGTTTCTGAATAAGCCGCTGCACTTCACGCGTCGCATTGATACGGCTGGAGAGAATGTGCTGCTTCGTTTTTTCCGTCCAGCGGCCAAAAATCGATTTTCCCGCAAGGTTTATCCAGACATCAATATGAGGAAGTTCCTGCTCCGGTGCGGCTCCTTCCGACAGCCATTGGACATATGTCATATTTTTTTGTTCAGTTTCCCTTGCGTTTCTTGATAAAATATAAACATGGTGTCCCTGGCGGGTAAGAACGCCTGTCAGATGCTGGCCGAGAAAACCGGTTCCGCCCGTCATTGCGATATTCATGAACATCTCTCCTCATCGTTCTAATAAATATACTTTACCTCATTGTAATAAAAGAAAACGCGTTTCAGGCCTGAGAAGGGAGATTAAGATGCCGTTTATTACAAAAATATCAACGCAAAAAAAGAATACGGAACGCTTCAATATTTTTTTGGATGATAAATACGCCTTCAGTGTGGACGCGGATGTGCTCGTGAAATTTGAGCTCAAGAAGGGAAAAGAACTCGATGATCTTGACATCATTGAGATTCAATACGGCGATGAAGTGAAGAAAGGCTTCAACCGTGCGCTTGACTTTTTATCCTATCGAATGCGGTCGACGAAAGAGGTCGAGGACCACTTAAAGAAAAAAGAAACCTCGCCCCCCGTCATTGCGGAAGTCATCCATAGGCTTAACGATTACAAGTACTTAAACGACCAGGAATTTGCCTCAGCCTATGTCAGCACTCACAAAAAAACAAACGGAAAAGGCCCTGATGTTTTGTTCAGAGAGCTAAGAGCGAAGGGAATTGATGACGATACAATTAAGGAGGCGCTAAGTTCCTTTTCCTTTGAAGATCAGACAAGAGAAGCGGTCAAGCATGTTGAAAAGCTTCTCAAAAAAGATAAAAAGCTTTCGACGAAAGAACTCAAACAGCGCGCCCAGCTGCAGCTTCAGCGCAAGGGCTTCTCATTTGATGTTATCAGCGCGGCGATGGATCAGATTGAATATGAAAATGATGAAGACACAGAGAAAGAAGCGCTGCGCCTTCACGCGGAAAAAGCGTTTAGAAAATACCGCTATGACGGCTCATATGAAAGCGCCATGAAGGTCAAACAATTTTTATTCCGCAAAGGATTCTCACTCGATTTAATCGAGCAATTACTGCAGGAAGAGGAGTACTGAAATGGAGAAACGATACAGTCAAATGACACCTCACGAACTCAATACCGAAATCGCATTACTTTCTGAAAAAGCAAGAAAAGCCGAACAGCATGGAATCATAAACGAACTGGCAGTGCTCGAACGGAAAATTACGATGGCAAAAGCATATTTGCTGAACCCGGAAGATTACTCACCGGGAGAAACATATCGTGTGGAAAACACTGAGGACGAGTTTACCATCAGTTATTTAAATGGCGTTTTCGCATGGGGATACAGGACCTCTTCCCCTCAGCAAGAGGAAGCGCTGCCAATCTCAGTATTGCAAGAAAAAGAATAAAGCGTAACAGGAGGCTGATGATCAGCCTCTTTTTGTTTGCAGCACATTTACACGAATTCTTAAAGAAAAAATCATTGAATTCACTTGAAAAATCTTTTAAGATGAAACTCGTTGTTTTTTAAAATCAAAGGAGGCGATGACGTTGAGTATCAAAAACCCATCTGTAAAATTTATTATATTTGTTCTTATGATTTGTACATTTTCAATCGGCTATACAGAATACGCGGTGATGGGTATTTTGACGTCGATTGCCAATGACTTTCATATACAGGTTTCATCCGCAGGGCTTCTTGTCACGGCTTATGCGGCAAGCGTTTGTTTGACAGGGCCGCTCGTCACCATCATTTCCGTCAAGCTTCCGAGAAAGCCTGTGCTTCTTGGGCTGATGGCGATATTTATCCTTTCCAACCTGATGAGCGCACTGGCGCCGAATTTTGCTGTATTGGCCATTTCAAGAATTTTATCTGCGTCCATACACGGCGCTTTCTTCGCGATTGCCATGGTATTCGCAAGTGAAATGGTTCCGCCGGAAAAGCGTGCTGCAGCTGCTGCTTCAATGAACGGCGGACTGACAGTGGCTCTAATGCTTGGTGTTCCATTCGGCTCTTATCTCGGAGATGTCCTGAATTGGAGAGCGGTGTTTTCCATCATTACGGCACTTGGTGTCATCGGATTTTTAGGCCTTATGGCTGCCGTGCCGAACAGAAAACCAAAAGTGATCCCAATGCTTATGAATGAGTGGGGGGTTTTTAAACACAAACAAGTGCTGTTTTCCTTCGCGATTACCATTTTAGGCTATTCCGGTGTCTTTATCGCCTACACCTTTATCGAACCCATTTTGAGGCATTCAGCCGGATTCAGCACGGTTGGCATTACAGGTGCTCTCTTTGCGTATGGATTGGGAGGCGTTGCCGGGAATTTCTTTGCTGGAAAAGTACCGCTGCCTTTGCTGACTCGGACGATGATCGGCGTAATGATCGGTTTAATCGGTGTTCTGGCTGTATTTCCTTACATCGCCATTTACCCGGCTGCAGCCATTGTGGCAACGTTCCTATTCGGGGCATGCGCATTCGGCACGCCGCCTCTTCTGCAAACAAAGGTCATTTCCTCATCTGAGGGCGGCACAACCATTGCCGCAGCTGTCAGCGTATCAGCATTTAACCTTGCCAATGCCCTTGGTGCATGGATCGGCGGAATGATTTTAAACGGAACAGGCTCTTATTCCTGGCTGTTTGCAGGAGGTGCGCTTATGACCGCATGCGGACTTGTGCTTTCTACCTTCGCACACTTATCAGAAAAGAAGAGCGTCTACGAATATCAAGTCAATAAAGGGTAAAAAACAGCTGCAGTGTATGCAGCTGTTCTTCTTTACCGTTTGCCTGAGGCTCTCATTCTTTCTTGAGGATGCTGATTGATAGATCCGTCAGCACGCTTTGAAGCATAGTCGTCCTTTGCTCTCGGTTCACCCTGAAATTTGTTTTCGTTTTCGTAAGGAAATCCTTTTTCTTTATTTCGGACCATGTCATATCCCCCTAGGTTCGAGATCAAAAAGTTGCGTCTTTTCAGATGAAGACGTAAGGTTAGTATATGGAGAACACCACGTAATAAAGCGTTATTTTTTTCCTGAAGAAAGGAGACTGCACACATGAATATGTACATTGAGAAACTGACTAATCTGCTTCTGGAAAAGAACGAGATGATCAGCTATATACAGGCAAAAACGTGGGTGGAATTGTTATGGAGCGATTTCGAAGCAACCTACGCAAAAGCCGGACACGCCTATCAAGGTGAAAAAATGACTGAAAAAATCGTCACACAATGGATTGAAAACTATGGCGGCCAGCTCCACCTTTTTCAAAGCTCCCGTAACGACGTGAATGATTACTTAAATCAAAGCAAAGGCCTTTTGCACTAAAAACCTGCCGTTAACGACCGGCAGGTTTTTTCATTTTCTTAAAATTACCTTAACAGGAAGAAATCATAAACAAAACATGTTTCACCAGCCTGTCAATCAGGGAATACCACTTATATCTTGTCAAATGCGAGGAGGAGCTTTATATGAAAAAGAAACAAGTAATGCTCGCTTTAACAGCTGCTGCAGGACTGGGTTTGACAGCACTTCATTCCGCTCCCGCAGCAAAAGCTGCGCCCCTTCACGACATATCTGTCAGCATGCCATCATCCGATTCTTACATCATAAAAACAGGAAAGCTGAATGTCCGGACTGAGCCAAATCATAAAGGTGACATTCTCGGCACTGTATCATCAGAACAAAAAGTAAAAGTCTATGGATTTGTAAATGCCGATTGGGCTCAAATTCATTTCAAAGGAAAAAAAGCGTATATTTCAACCCACTTTTTAATGAAAACCGCAAGCCAAGCGAAAACAATGAAACAGACAGCCTTCTATGCACCGACGCCCGAAAATGGAAAAGCTAAACAGCTCTCATCTGGAAGAGAGGTGACAATACTTGGGTGGGGATTCAGTGAAAACGGCGGATTTGACTTCACTTGGGCGTTCGTGGATTATGGCGGAGTTAAAGGCTATATTCACACAAAGGATTTACAAATGCGATAAAAAGGCAGGCCGAGGCTTGTCTTTTTGCCTATGCATGAAACATTTCTCCTTTCTGCACGTAACAATGAGAAAGGAGATGAGGATATGACGGGTTTAGTCGGCGGAGGGCTTATGATCATTGCTGGCATACTGATCAAACTGTTTCCTCCCAAATCGATCAACAGTGTGTACGGATACAGAACGAGACGCTCAATGTCAGATCAAAGATTATGGAATGAAGCGAACCGTTACAGTGCATCGTTAATGATCCTGTCAGGCTTGGTGATTGCGGGAATGGGTTTGCTACTGGGATCAAACTTGTTTATTCTTCAGCTTATCCTGCTGATTGCCGCCTGTGTCATAACATTTATGCTGACGGAGAAAAGGCTGAAAATCATGACGCACAGTCAAGGAGGAGATAGAAGTGGACGGAGTTAAATGCCAGTTTGTCAATACGAACGGAATCACGCTTCACGTTGCAGCCGCAGGACGGGAAGATGGCCCGTTAATTGTCCTGCTCCATGGATTTCCTGAGTTTTGGTACGGCTGGAAAAATCAAATCAAACCGCTTGTTGATGCGGGTTACCGGGTCATTGCTCCTGATCAGCGGGGCTACAATCTCAGTGACAAACCGGAAGGAATTGATTCGTATCGGATTGATACATTAAGAGATGATATCATCGGGCTTATTACGCAATTCACTGATGAAAAAGCAATTGTCATCGGGCATGACTGGGGAGGGGCTGTTGCATGGCATTTGGCTTCCACACGCCCGGAATATCTTGAAAAACTGATCGCGATCAATATTCCGCACCCGCACGTCATGAAAACCGTAACGCCGCTTTATCCGCCGCAATGGCTGAAAAGCTCGTATATCGCATACTTCCAGCTCCCCGATATACCGGAGGCATCACTAAGGGAAAATGATTATGAAACATTAGACAAAGCGATTGGATTATCCGACCGTCCCGCGCTTTTTACATCCGAGGATGTCAGCAGGTACAAAGAAGCGTGGAAACAGCCGGGCGCGCTGACAGCTATGCTGAACTGGTACAGAGCCCTCAGAAAAGGAAGCTTGGCAGAGAAACCCTCTTACGAAACAGTACCTTACCGAATGATCTGGGGAATGGAAGACCGCTTTTTGAGCAGAAAGCTTGCGAAAGAGACGGAAAGGCATTGCCCGAATGGACATCTCATCTTTGTTGATGAAGCTTCCCATTGGATTAACCACGAAAAGCCAGCCATCGTCAATCAGCTGATTTTGGAATATCTTAAGAACCAATAAGCTAAAATTTCTCTCCATCCGTCTGTCATAATGGCAGACTTTTTCTGTGCGTTTTTTTCATAGTCTGTTTTAAACATGACAAAATAACATTAAAAATCATGAATGTCACCATAAAATTGTAACAAAAAACAGGTTTAAACGACTTTAAAAAAAGGAATAGCCTTACTGAAGATTTGTGTAAAACTCCCCTAAGGCAATACTTAAAAAGAATAATAAAAAGAAGGTGCCTTAATGAAGCAAGGATTAATCTCGATTATTATCCCGTCTTACAATGAAGGGTATAATGTTAAACTCATTCATGAATCTTTAAAAAAGGAATTTAAAAACATTCATTATGACTATGAAATATTCTTCATAAACGACGGAAGTGTTGATGACACGCTTCAGCAGATCAAAGACTTGGCAGCGACGTGCAGCCGGGTAAAATATATATCTTTTTCTCGAAACTTTGGAAAAGAAGCCGCAATTTTGGCGGGCTTTGAGCATGTTCAGGGCGAGGCGGTTATTGTCATGGATGCCGATCTGCAGCATCCGACATATTTGCTGAAGGAATTTATCAAAGGCTACGAAGAAGGGTATGACCAAGTCATTGCCCAAAGGAACAGAAAAGGGGACAGCTTTGTCCGCTCACTCTTATCATCTATGTATTACAAGTTCATTAATAAAGCGGTGGAAGTCGATTTGCGTGACGGTGTCGGTGACTTCAGATTGTTAAGCCGCCAAGCTGTGAATGCACTTTTGAAGCTGAGCGAAGGAAACCGCTTCTCAAAAGGCCTTTTTTGCTGGATTGGCTTTGATCAGAAAATTGTATTTTATGAAAATGTCGAACGAAAAAACGGCACCTCCAAATGGTCGTTCAGCAGTCTGTTTAACTACGGAATGGACGGCGTCGTTTCATTTAATCATAAGCCGCTGAGATTATGTTTTTATACAGGCATTTTCATCCTGCTGCTTTCCATCATTTATATCATTGCCACATTCGTTAAAATTCTGACTAACGGTATTTCTGTGCCTGGGTATTTCACCATTATCTCAGCAGTGTTATTTCTCGGCGGAGTACAGCTGTTAAGTCTTGGAATAATAGGTGAATATATCGGCCGAATCTATTATGAAACAAAAAAACGCCCGCATTATTTGATCAAAGAGGCGAATATCCCGAACAAAGACCTGCCTGAAACGAACGAATTAAAAAGCATGCGGCGTCTGACAAAAATGCACTGAAAATACCAAGCGCCATTGGCAGTGCTTTTTTTGCGTGTCTATTATCTTAAAAGCAAGACTGGAGAATTCATATGAAAAGAAAACATATCATGATCTATGCGGCCAGTTTGCTGGTGTCCGTTCTGGCACACGCTTTTTTTGTGAAAGAATGGGCGGAAGGCAGGTATATGACAGGTCCGGGTGACGGGCTTGCGCAAATGATCGTATTTAAAAAATTATTATTTGACCAATATACACACGGGAATTTTTTCTACAATTATTCATTCGGACTTGGCGGCGGCACATTCAGTCAGCTCGGCTATTATTTTTCTGCGTCTTTTCTTTTTCTTGCTGTGTCTGCCGCTGTTTGGCTGCTTCAAGCCGTCCAGCTGATCGGAGAAACGGATACGCTTTTTTGGGCAGAGTCAGCTGTTTTTATCAGTATTTTCAAATTGAGCTTGATCATCTTTACGTCCGCTTCTGTTTTTCATTATCTTCTTAAGCACAGGGCGGCATCGTTCACGGGAGCCGTGTTATACGGCGTCTCAATTATTTATTTCCGTCACGAAGCGTATTGGGAATTTTTCACCGATACAATGGTTTGGCTTCCGCTGCTTGTGCTTGGCGCAGAAAAAATTATTAGAGAGCGGCGTCCGGCGTGGTTTATCGTTGCGTGTTCGCTGACGTTAATCAACAATTTTTACTTTGCATACATAAACCTTATATTCATCGGAATCTATGTGCTGTTCAGATGGCTGATCCGTTTGGAACCACATGAAGAGAAAAGATGGATTCAAATCAGATTATTTCTCGTTTCAGGCTTCATTTCTTTTGGCATCAGTGCGGCGGCGTTTGTGCCGGTAGTATACGGTTTTTTAAACAACCTGCGCCCTCCATACAGCCAGAAAATAGAGTGGCTCAATTTCGATGATAATATCTTATTTTCGAGCCGGATCATCATTGTGCCGGCCGCTTTTCTGCTGTTTTTGTTTATTATTTCTTTTTACAAAAACCGTGTGTTTCGTCTCTTTGCCGGGTTGAGCCTGCTGTTTATTCTGTTTCATTTCAGTCCGTATGCGGCAAGCGTCTTTAACGGTTTTTCCGCCCCGCAAAACCGGTTTGAATATGTTCTGGCCTTTACCATTGCGGGAGCAGCTGCGGCTGGTTTGTCACAGCTGTCTGAATTGAAACGGAAAGAACTGCTCCCGGCCGCAGCTGTCGTCCTGCTTCTTTACTTGTATCATATCCAAAGGTATAAGCTCGATATATGGAAGCCTGCGAATGAAAGTATTCTATTGCTCTTACTCATGACAATCGCAGCCTTGTTTGCTGCAGCTTTTGCGAAAAAACGGGCAAAAATGGCTGTGTACGGTATAATCATTCTTTCTTCGCTGTTTGTCGCCAACTCCTATCAAAAATACGCGCTCTCAGAAGGCGGCGATTTGGACAGTGTGACAAAAGAATATCTTACAAGTGAGGAATACAGAGGGCGGGAATCATCTGAGCTCATCAGACGTTTACAGAAGGAAGACGATGACCCGCTCATGAGAATCGACTGGATGAACGGGGTCCGCAATAATACGCCAATCATTTACGGATTTAATGGCTTCAGCGCGTATTCCAGCATTTTAAACAAAGATCTGCTGGCCTTCTATTGGAATGATTTAAGCATCGATATGGGCAGGGAAAGCGTCAGCCGTTACGCGTCATTGGGAGACAGGGCGAATTTATACAGCCTGCTTTACGGCAAATATTATATGACCGAAAAAACAAACGAAGCCAGCGTCCCGTACGGCTTCAAAAAGCATTTAGAAACAGAGCATTATGCAGTTTATGAGAATCAGTACATGCTTCCATTCGTTAAAACAGCGGATGCCATATACAGCGAAAGTGAGCTGGACCGATTGCCCGCTCTTGCGAAAGAACAGGCGATGCTGAAAGGAATTATATTAAAAGATCCATCAGGAAAAACGGAGCAGACACCAAAACCGTCCAATTTGATCACCAAGTCGGACATCACCGCAAAACAAGCCCAGTATCAAAACGGGCTGCTAACCGTAACTGGAGAAAACGGAGGAGAGCTGATCATCACCCCGAAACAGCCATCATCCGCTCCGGGAGACTACTATGTCAGCTTTTATTTGAAAAGCAAAGCAAAAGACAAAGGATTTACATTAAAGGTAAATGATTATGTCACAACAAGGAAATCGAACAAATCGATCTATAAAACCGGAGTAAATAATATAACGGTAAGAGTGCCTAAATCAGGCCATATCTCAATCAATCTTCCGAAAGGAACCTATGAGCTGAGAAACATAGCGCTCTATGAAGAAAATTACCAAACGCTGAAAAACGCTGTAATGCAAAATAAAACAGAGAAAGCAGACAAACTGAATTGGAACAAAAATCGACTGACCTTTTCCTATCATCTGTCAAAAGACCAGTACATCATGCTTCCGATCCCATATGAAAAAGGCTGGGAGCTGAAGATCAACGGAAAAACACAGAAGATCGAAAAAGCGGATTATGCTTTTATAGGCTTCAAGGCGCAAAAGGGAGACAATCACATTGAGCTGACTTACTATCCGCCATACTTCAAAATATCGGCGATCATATCTCTCGTCAGTCTGCTGCTTGCTGTTTTTTATATAAGACGTAAAAAGCCCGGCTCTATATAGAGCCGAGCTTTAATTTTTTCTGAAGTTTTTCTTCGCTGAATATCCATCCCGTATAGGATGAACGAATCGTGAGATCATGGCCGATATGAACAATTGCGACAAACGGATAATGGCCTTTGCTCCGATAACGCAGGTCGATAAATCTCACCTCATAATGATCTTTAAACGTATCCACTTCCCACCGGTATACCGGAGAAAAGGACAGAAACGCCGCGATGTTATCATCCTGCTTTGCCGCATGCATTACATCGGTTTCAGGAACAGGCACCCGATTAAATGTATCCAGAATCACGACATGTCCTTCCATGCTTCTTCCTACATAGAAAGCATGTGCTGTCGTCACTGCGATTCGCCATTGCCTGAATTTCATCGTTGGAGAAATAATAATGCTTTCGATCTCATCATGAATCATCTCATGAAGCTTCCGTTTAATTCTCAGCTGCATGATCAGGCGCACCAAGTAGTAGCCTACCAATATGATATATAAGCTGAGAAACGTGATGCCGGGACTCCCGCCTGCATACCAAATCGCGATAGCTGCCAGATGGCTGATAAAAATAAACGGATCAAACGTATTAATCAGCCCGAGCGCAACCCATTTTTTCGAAAACGGACGAATGGCTTGTGTTCCATAGGCGTTGAATATATCAACAAAGACATGCAGAACGACTGCCAGCAGTGTCCACAGCCACAGGTGCAGAAAATCGGCCTGAGGATAAAATAAATACAGAATCGCCGGGATGATGACAGACCAAAACAAAACGGCGGGAATTGAATGGGTAAATCCTCTGTGATTCCTTATATAAACAGCATTGTTTTTAAGCTTTAACACAGTATCAATATCCGGAGCCTGAGAGCCCGCAAGCGTTGCGATCATAACAGCGTGAGCCATTGCCGGATCTGATCCGACAACAGGATCAAGCGTCGCAATACCGCCCAGTGCGATGCCCATAACGACATGTGTGCCCGTATCCATAGGTGACCTCCTTGCAGGGTGATCCTGCACATTCACTTTGTAAGAAATTCCCCATTTTCATATACCCAATTTTTAAACTGATTCAATCGTTCTCATATGTTTCCGCTTTTTCTTTATTACTATTTAATGTAACATATTATCGTACTGTGCCCTTAGTGTACAACAAAAAACAGTCTAAAGAAAAGCGGGGCGCGAAAGACTGGGGAGAAACACATATGAACGTACTTGAAGACAAATTAAAACAAAAAGACATACAGCAATTTCGCGATGATTTAATCTCATGGTTTGAACGAGAGCAGCGCGTTTTGCCGTGGAGAGAGGACCAAGATCCATATAAAGTGTGGGTATCTGAAGTGATGCTGCAGCAAACGAGAGTAGAGACAGTGATTCCTTACTTTCTCCGGTTTGTAGAACAATTCCCGACAGTGGAAGCGCTCGCTGATGCTGATGAAGAAAAGGTGCTGAAAGCATGGGAAGGGCTCGGCTATTATTCGCGAGTCAGAAACCTGCAAAGCGCGGTAAAAGAAGTGAAACAGGAATACGGCGGCATTGTTCCTCCAGACGAGAAAGATTTTGGCGGGTTAAAAGGCGTCGGCCCTTATACAAAGGGAGCGGTGCTCAGCATTGCCTACAATAAACCCATTCCCGCAGTTGACGGAAATGTGATGCGTGTCATGTCCAGAATTCTATCTATTTGGGATGATATTGCCAAACCAAAAACAAGAACGATCTTTGAAGACGCCATACGAGCTTTTATTTCCAAAGAAAAACCATCTGAATTTAATCAGGGCTTGATGGAGCTTGGAGCCTTGATCTGTACGCCAAAATCACCCTCATGCCTGCTTTGCCCGGTTCAGCAGCATTGCTCAGCATTTGAAGAAGGCACTGAACGGGAGCTTCCGGTAAAAAGCAAAAAGAAAAAGCCCGGGATCAAAACCATGGCCGCGATCGTACTGACTGATGAAGACGGACAAGTGTATATCCACAAACGGCCGTCTAAAGGTTTGCTCGCCAACCTGTGGGAATTCCCGAATCTTGAAACACAAAAAGGGATCAAAACTGAGCGTGAACAGCTCATTGCTTTCTTAGAAAACGAATATGGCATACAAGCTGATATCAGTGATCTGCAAGGTGTAGTCGAGCATGTTTTCACCCACCTGGTATGGAATATTTCAGTGTTTTTCGGTAAAGTAAAACAAGTGTCGGATACCAGCAAGCTGAAAAAAGTAACGAAAGAAGAGCTCGAACAATTTGCGTTCCCGGTGTCACATCAAAAAATCTGGAAGATGGCAGGAGAAGCAGCCGCCATCTCGGCTGCTCCGTAAACCATTCTTAATCGTAAGAGACGCGCGTGCCGTGGCTGTAGTCCGCTTCATTGCGCTTCATTCCGCCGCGCGCTTCAATTTCTTGCGTTAATTCCCGGTATTTTGATTGGCCTTCTTCGTTCAAATAAGGCATAATTTGCTGAAAGGCATGATGAAAATAAGCGAGTTCACTGTTCTTCCAATCTTTTTTGGAAACCATGTTCAATTCGCTCATATCACGTCCGACATACATAACAGAAGACCCCCTTTAAAGTTCTTGCCATTATTGTTTGTGGAAATAAAAGAACTATACGCTACAAGGAGATGAGGAAAAATGGAACAAAATAAATGTGCACTCGTAACAGGAAGCAGCCGCGGTGTCGGAAAAGCGGCCGCGATCAGACTTGCTGAGAACGGCTATAACATCGTCATTAACTATGCACGCAGCAAAAAAGCAGCATTAGAAACAGCGGAAGAAATCGAAAAGCTTGGCGTTAAAGTGCTTGTCGTAAAAGCAAACGTAGGACAGCCTGCAAAAATCAAAGAAATGTTTCAGCAAATTGATGAAACGTTCGGCAGACTTGATGTTTTTGTCAATAATGCCGCTTCAGGAGTACTAAGACCTGTCATGGAATTAGAAGAAACACACTGGGACTGGACGATGAACATTAATGCGAAAGCATTGCTTTTCTGCGCTCAGGAAGCTGCCAAGCTAATGGAGAAGAACGGTGGCGGGCATATTGTCAGCATTAGTTCATTAGGCTCTATCCGCTATCTTGAAAACTACACCACGGTCGGTGTATCAAAAGCAGCGTTAGAGGCTTTAACCCGTTATCTTGCCGTTGAGCTTTCACCAAAACAAATTATCGTCAATGCTGTTTCAGGCGGAGCGATCGACACAGATGCGCTGAAGCACTTCCCGAATAGAGAAGATCTGCTTGAGGATGCGCGCCAAAATACGCCGGCGGGACGCATGGTCGAAATTAAAGACATGGTTGATACTGTGGAGTTTCTAGTGTCTTCCAAGGCTGACATGATCCGCGGACAGACAATTATCGTTGACGGCGGACGCTCACTGCTCGTTTAAAAATTTTTAAAAAAGAGGAATAGCTATACGATCACCTGCACATTCTAATGACCGTGGAGGTGATAACAATGGCTAACTCAAATAACTTCAGCAAAACAAACGCTCAACAAGTTAGAAAACAAAACCAACAATCAGCTGCTGGTCAAGGTCAATTTGGCACTGAATTTGCTAGCGAAACAAACGCTCAGCAAGTCAGAAAACAAAACCAGCAATCAGCTGGACAACAAGGTCAATTCGGCACTGAATTCGCTAGTGAAACTGACGCACAGCAGGTAAGACAGCAAAACCAATCTGCTGAACAAAACAAACAACAAAACAGCTAATCACTGAAACAGAAAAAAGCACTTCATCTTCGGGTGGAAGTGCTTTTTTCTGTTTGAAAAACGACAAAACTTGTGGAAGGTCTACAGAATGAGTCAAAGGGTTTGCTTTACGGAGATCGAAATGATTAAAGGAGGAAATGTTTATACTTTCATCAGGCTGAAGGAGGAACCGATGACCGAATTTGAAAAGCTGGTAAGTGAACAGATGAAAACGATGGATAAGCTTCTCGATCTCCAATCAGAGCTCGACCGCTGCAAACAAATTGAGGCGGAACTCCGGCATTTGGAAAGGGATGCAAGGCTGCGTGGGATTCAGGCTGAAATTGCGGTAAAACGGAAACACCTTGCCGATATACAGGATATGTTTCAAAAGCAGACAGAGCAGGTCATTCGTTCATATCGCAGCTCAGAAAAGCCGTCTTCCTTTGTGTAGTGCAGGAATGTGCCATTCCCCGGCCGGAATGGCTCTTTTATTTTCATTTTTCAATTTGTAACGTTATAATAGGTAAAAGACGTTGTCGGTAAGCAAATTTGGACATACTAACTGTAGGGCTTTATAGAAAGTAGGGGAGAAATATGGGCTATCCCAAGGAAGGAGAAACCATTCAAATTCACAGCTATAAGCACAACGGGCTGATTCATAGAATTTGGAATGAGACAACAATCTTAAAAAGTACAGAAATGTGTGTCATCGGAGCCAATGACCGGACGATGGTAACCGAATCAGACGGCCGGACATGGATAACCAGAGAGCCCGCAATCTGTTATTTTCACGCAAGACAATGGTTTAATGTCATCGGGATGCTGAGGGAAGACGGGGTTCATTATTATTGCAACATCAGTTCTCCGTTTGCCTATGATGGCGAAGCAATTAAATATATTGATTATGACTTAGATGTTAAGGTTTTTCCTGACATGACCTACAATATTCTCGATGAAGACGAATATGATGATCATCGGAAAGCCATGAATTATCCAAAAGAAATCGACAGTATTTTAAGAGACTACTTAAATACGCTGCTCCATTGGATTCACCAGCGTCAGGGACCGTTTGCGCCCGAGTTTGTCGATATGTGGTATGAACGGTATTTGCGCTATACAAAATAATGGTTACGTAAAAACCTGTTGCGGGGTACAACAGGTTTTTCACATGGGCTCACACACATCATGACAAAGAGAGAGGGGGAATCAACGTGGGGGTTATGAAACGCTACATGCAATTCGTCAAACCTTATAAGAAGCAAATTTTCGTTACAGTATTAATCGGGATCGTAAAATTCTCCATTCCGCTTGCTCTCCCATTGCTTCTGAAGTACGTAGTTGACGACATTATTCAAGGAGGCGGCACGGCCAGTGACAAAACCACGTCATTGTTCACGATTATGGCGATCATGTTCGCCTTATTTTTAATTTTGCGCCCGCCTGTTGAATATTACCGGCAATATTTTGCCCAGTGGACTGCCAGCAAGGTGCTTTATGATATAAGAGCTAAGCTGTTTGACCATATACAAAAACTGAGCCTTCGTTTTTACGCGAATACAAGAACAGGGGAAGTCATTTCCCGAGTGATTAATGATGTAGAACAAACAAAGGATTTCGTCATCACAGGGCTGATGAATATATGGCTCGATATGCTGACGATTTTGATTGTAATCTCTATCATGCTCACACTGGACGTTAAATTAACGCTGATCTCTATCGTTTTATTCCCATTATACGGAATATCAGTGAAGTATTTTTACGGCCGTTTACGAAAGCTGACAAGGGAGCGCTCACAGGCTCTTGCTCAAGTGCAGGGGCATTTGCATGAACGCATTCAAGGCATGCCTGTCATCAGAAGTTTTGCGATAGAAGATCATGAACAGGCTCAATTTAATGAGAAAAACGGTCATTTCTTAGATAAAGCCATCCGCCACACGAATTGGAACGCCAAAACCTTTGCGGTCGTTAATACCATTACAGATTTGGCGCCGCTCATCGTCATAGCGTGCGCCGGGTATTTTGTCATTAATGGACCGCTGACAGTCGGAACAATGGTCGCGTTTGTCGGATATATTGACAGAATGTACAACCCTGTTAGAAGGCTGATCAATTCCTCTACAACTTTGACACAGTCAATCGCATCAATGGACAGGGTGTTTGAATTTATTGACGAGCCCTATGAACTCACTGACAAACCAAATGCGATAAAGGCCGATCAGATTCGCGGAGGAGTGGAGTTTCAAAACGTTTCGTTTCAATATGAGAAGGACAAAGAAAATATTCTTCATGATGTATCCTTAAAAGTAAATAGAGGAGAAACTGTAGCTCTCGTCGGCATGAGCGGAGGAGGAAAATCAACGCTCGTCAGCCTGATCCCAAGATTTTATGATGTAACAAGCGGCAGACTGCTGATTGATGGGACGGATATTCGCGATTATGAAGCAAGAAGCCTTCGCAACCAGGTTGGCATGGTGCTTCAGGATACCTTTTTATTTAGTGAAACGATTCGGGAAAATATCGCGATCGGCAAGCCTGATGCCACACTTGAAGAGATAATCGAAGCCGCCAAGGCTGCAAATGCCCATGAATTTATCATGAGTTTTCCAGAAGGATATGAGACCCGGGTGGGAGAACGAGGCGTTAAGCTTTCAGGCGGACAAAAGCAGCGGATCTCAATTGCGCGGGTATTCCTGAAAAATCCGCCGCTCCTCATTTTAGATGAAGCTACATCAGCTCTGGATTTGGAAAGTGAGCATTACATTCAAGAAGCGATGGACAAACTGGCGAAGGATAGAACAACTTTTGTTGTTGCCCACCGTTTATCGACAATCACCCATGCGGATAAGATTGTTGTCATGGAAAACGGCACAATCATTGAAATCGGAACCCATGATGAACTCATGGACTATGAGAGCCAGTACAAGCACTTATTTACCATTCAAAATTTGAACTAAAACATCAATCTTATATCCTTTTAACGAAGGATATAAGATTTTTTTGTATATAAAAAAACCCGGCTGTTTAACCGGGTTACTCTTCTGTTTCTATTTCGCAATCTTTCGGATGATACGTTTGAAAACTTGTGATAAGTGTTTCTAAATGTTCAAGCTGCTCGCGATATTCCACGGCGCTTGCCATAATATTGAGCATGTTGTAATCAATAAGCTCCTCATCCGTATTCTGCTGATTTTTTAAAAATGACTTTGTTAAAAGCTGCTTATACCGGATGCCTTCTTCAACCGCGTCATCATGCGGCTTGATTTTTCCGACAAACCTCATCAAAATCCGTTCGTGCCAGTAAAGCAGGTAATCAAGTTCTTCAGTCAATGTTTCCTGAAACTCTTCCGGCATATGATAGATCTCGTTTTCCAGACGATGCAGCTTCTTCAATGTATCAAGCGCCCGATTTGCAGTAATAATGGCCTGTCTGAACAGGACAAGCTTTCTTGATTTCACATAAGTGGTTTTCTTAAAGTAACTTCTTTCTTCTTTATATAGAAGATATGTCTGATCAAGCTTGATCATTTTTTCTTTCAGTTTTTCAATATCCTCTTTCAAAATCGAATGCTCTGTCGACTGCCGCATGGACAATCTGATCCACTTCATAATTTCTTCGGTGTTTTCGACGGTATTATGAATCAGCTTTGTTTCGTACTTAGGAGGCAAAAACACAAGGTTGACGATAAAGGAAGAAAGCACCCCTAAGATGACTGTGCTTGTTCTGATCAGCGCGAACATTAAAAAGTCGTCACCGGCAGATTCTAATATCGCAATGACTGTTACAAGAGCAATTGAAATTGTATGTTCAATTTTAAGTTTCAGCATGATTGTAATGACAATAACTGCTGTTAACCCGATCATAATCGGGCTGGGTCCGAAAATAAGGCCGAACACTGTGGCAATCACAGCTCCGATGATATTTGCTTGAACCTGGTCAATAATAATGAGAAAAGAGCGGTAAATCGACGGCTGGATCGCAAATATCGCTGCAATTCCAGCGAAAATCGGCGCGGGAAGCCCGATCCACGAAGCCAAATAAAGGGCAAGTGTAATCGCAATCCCGGTTTTGAAAATGCGGGCACCAAGTTTCATTGGTTTGTGCGTGCATTCCTTTCTATAGTAAATTGTGTGACATAGCAAATGGGCTAATCCTTAAAATTCCCGGTTAGTTTATTTGCTAAACAATTAAGTAATATACAGGGATCGATACAAATATTCAAGCTATTTTTCTAGAAAAAGACCAAAATCTTACACGTTGTTTGATTCCATAAAAAAAACAGGAGCTCAAAGCTCCTGTTCAAGGTATCTGATTCTAGTTTTTAAGATGTTTAAAAGCATCCTCGACCGCTGCAAGCGTGTCTTTAATATCCTGCTCTGTATGTGCTGTGGTAATAAACCAAGCTTCATACTTAGAAGGTGCTAAATTAATTCCGCGTTCCAGCATCAGCTTGAAAAACGTAGCGAATGTTTCTCCGTCACTCCGTTCAGCCTGCTCGTAATTTTCGACTTTCTCATCAGAGAAGTATACCGTGAGCGCACCTTTTAACCGGTTGACCGTAATGGTGATGCCGTGTGTTTCTGCGTGCTTCAAAATACCTTCCTCAAGCATAGCGCCAAGGTGATCAAGCTTTTCATACACGCCTTTTTCTTTGAGCACTTCCAGACAAGCGATGCCTGATAGGATGGAAGCGGGGTTCCCTGCCATTGTTCCTGCCTGATAAGCAGGCCCTAGCGGAGCTACCTGCTCCATGATTTCTTGTTTGCCGCCATAGGCGCCAATCGGAAGTCCGCCGCCGATAATTTTCCCGAGTGCTGTTAAATCTGGTTTCACCTGTAAGAGATCCTGCGCGCCGCCATACATAAAGCGGAAAGCCGTAATGACTTCATCGTAAATAACGAGAGCGCCTGCATTATGTGTCAATTCATTTACTTTTTCTAAGAAGCCCTCTTTCGGCTCGACGATACCGAAGTTACCGACAATCGGTTCAACGAGAACTGCCGCGATTTCACTGCCCCATTTATCAAGAGCCGCTTTATAGCTATCGATATCATTAAATGGTACTGTGATCACTTCGTTTGCAATGCTTTTCGGTACACCGGCTGAGTCTGGTGTGCCGAGAGTAGACGGACCGGAGCCTGCGGCGACAAGCACAAGGTCCGAATGCCCGTGATAGCAGCCCGCAAATTTAATGATTTTTGTCCGGCCTGTATATGCGCGAGCCACGCGGATGGTCGTCATAACGGCTTCTGTACCCGAATTGACGAATCTTACTTTGTCCATAGCGGGAATGGCTTCTTTGAGCATTTTTGCAAATGTAACCTCGTGTTTCGTTGGTGTTCCATACAATACACCGTTCTCTGCCGATTTTTTAATCGCTTCTGTAATATGCGGGTGGGCATGTCCTGTAATAATCGGACCGTACGCCGCTAAATAATCGATGTATTTGTTGCCGTCCACATCCCAAAAATAAGCGCCGCTTGCTTTCTCCATTGCAACAGGAGAACCGCCGCCGACTGCTTTATATGATCTAGACGGGCTGTTTACACCGCCGACAATGTGCTGTAATGCCTCATTGTGAAGTTCAATTGATTTTGTATGCAAGAATAAAAACCTCCTATATCTCCATGCGTCCTTTCTATTGTAGCATGCTTCCGAACAAGAACAATGGCTTCGGGCTTCAGATTCAGCTGAGATGGTTGTAATCTGGACAAGAATTGGATACGCTTAATAAAAAACATCCGGAGGTAACGTAATGACTATAGAAATCGGACAAAAAGCGCCTGATCTTGAGTTAAAAGGCGATCATGGGGAAACAGTAAAATTATCGGATTATAAAGGAAAGTACATCGTGCTTTATTTTTATCCAAAGGACATGACACCGGGATGTACAACTGAAGCATGCGATTTTCGGGACAGTCACGAAAGCTTCGCCGAACTGGATGCCGTCATTATCGGCGTCAGCCCGGACAGCCAGGAAAAACACGGAAAATTTAAAGAGAAGCATAACCTTCCATTTCTGCTTCTTGTTGATGACGAGCATAAGCTGGCGGAAGCATTTGATGTGTGGAAGCTGAAGAAAAACTTCGGAAAAGAGTATATGGGAATCGAGCGTTCCACTTTTTTAATTGATAAAGAAGGCCGGCTCATTAAAGAATGGAGAAAAGTAAAAGTAAAGGACCATGTAGCCGAAGCGCTTCAAACCCTCAAAGATATGTCGGAAAAGTAAATCTCTATGAGCCTATGCTTACTTTTACCCTGATATCAATTGACAAATTATCGTAGAAAGAGTTACACTAATTATAAACATTACAATGTAAGAATTTTTTTTAGAAGAGAGGTGCATGACGGATGGCTGCACATGAACTAAAAGAAGCCTTAGAAACGTTGAAGGAAACCGGAGTTCGCATTACTCCTCAACGTCATGCGATTCTGGAATATCTCGTTAACTCTATGGCTCATCCAACAGCGGACGATATATATAAAGCTCTGGAAGGGAAATTTCCTAACATGAGCGTAGCGACAGTATATAACAATTTGCGTGTGTTCCGGGAATCAGGTTTGGTAAAAGAGCTCACATACGGTGATGCTTCCAGCAGATTCGATTTTGTCACATCCGATCACTATCACGCGATTTGCGAAAACTGCGGGAAAATTGTGGACTTCCATTACCCGGGCCTTGACGAAGTTGAGCAGCTTGCTGCCCACGTCACGGGTTTCAAGGTAAGCCACCACCGTTTAGAAATTTACGGCGTCTGCCAAGAGTGTTCGAAAAAAGAAAATCATTAAAAATAAGCTGACCGCACGAAACGGTCAGCTTATTTTATTTCGACATTTTCTTTTTATTATAAGACTCATCAAATTCTTTTCCGTCTAATCCCTTATCTAAAGTCAGCGGTTCTCGGCAATGCATGCACATATCGACTCTTCCTAAAACCTTTGTCTCTTTATCACAGCCTGGACAAATGACGCGAACCGCTTTAGTCGAAAGCATTCCGATCCAAAAGTAAACTACCGTGCTGAGACCGATGGATAAAAGCCCAAGTATCATAAACAAACTAGAAAGCAAAACTGACTCTTTGAAAAAGATCCCGATGTACATAATGATAAACCCAACGAAAACCAAACTTAACGCAAATGTTCTGATTTTATTAATTTTGCTGGAGTATTTCGCCATGTCCATCCCCCTCTGTTTTAACTATAGCACAAACCCGATGGGATTTTCTTCATGTTTTCGGTTGAACTGGAATTTACATATGGAGAGTTACTGTGAAATTGTTTATAATAGTTCAATGTGTTTAGAAAAAAGGAATTTCGTTTTAACCATAGAATTGAATCAAATAGAGAATAAAAAAATTTGAACAATTGCATTGGAGGAATAGTGATGGAAAATCTTCTCCGTCCAATTTACCAAGAAAGAGCAAGTCACCCCAATACATTGGCTGTCATTATGATTGAGAGAAGAAACAAAACATCTTCCTTAACAGATAACTTTGATGCAGCTTTGCTGGTGATTGTAAAGGATGCTGATGAGCCAGTTTTTATAAAGCATTATGAATTTGATCATCAAACAGCTTCTTTGCATGTGGTAACAGATTCTCAGATTCAAGAATGGATTTTGCTTGGAACAAATAGAAGAATCATAGATTGGATTGTAAATGGCAGAGTCTTGTTTGACCGTAATGAATACGTAGTTGAACTGATTGACAGGCTGAATACATTTCCGTTTGCCGAACGTAAACTGAAGATCGGACTCGAATACGGCAAATTAATCAGAAGGTATGTTGAAGGGAAAGCTTTTTTTGAAGCCAATCAATTTTTAGATGCCTACAATGCCGTTGTTCATGCGCTGCATCATTTAGCACGTATTGAAGTAATCGACAGAGGATTCCATCCAGAAACCACGGTGTGGAGCCAAGTGCGCCAGATGGAGCCCCAAGTGTACAAATTATATTCCGAGCTGATTGAAAGTCATGAGAGCCTGGAAAAAAGACTTGAATTATTATTCTTAGCAAATGATTTTCTCATCCATTCCAAAGCCGAGATCGGTTCGGCGCATCTTTTCGAAGTAATGAAAGAAAAAGACATTTGGCAATTCGGTGAGCTTCTTCAACATCATGACCTAAAGCACTTTACCCAAGATCTTGGCGTTATGCTTGATTACTTGACGGAAAAGGGACTTATCAACGTCTGCCAGATAGAAACGAAAGGACAGGCTGTCTATCACCGAGGATATTCTTTTAAAAAAGGTGTTGACTCTGATTCTTGACCGTGTTATATTATTAAACGTCGCTGATGCGCTTCTGAGAAAACAAGCTCACAGCGGCGGGAAAATAAATCAAAAAAACATTTGACAAAAGAAAGTCAAAATGTTATATTAATAAAGTCGCTTCAACAAGAAGTGAAAATGATCTTTGAAAACTAAACAAGACAAAACGTACCTGTTAATTCAGTTTTTAAAAAATCGCACAGCGATGTGCGTAGTCAGTCAAACTAGGGCCTGCACGACGCAGGTCACACAGGTGTCGCCGCAGGATGCGGTGAACTTAACCTGTGATCCATTTATCGGAGAGTTTGATCCTGGCTCAGGACGAACGCTGGCGGCGTGCCTAATACATGCAAGTCGAGCGGACAGATGGGAGCTTGCTCCCTGATGTTAGCGGCGGACGGGTGAGTAACACGTGGGTAACCTGCCTGTAAGACTGGGATAACTCCGGGAAACCGGGGCTAATACCGGATGGTTGTTTGAACCGCATGGTTCAAACATAAAAGGTGGCTTCGGCTACCACTTACAGATGGACCCGCGGCGCATTAGCTAGTTGGTGAGGTAACGGCTCACCAAGGCAACGATGCGTAGCCGACCTGAGAGGGTGATCGGCCACACTGGGACTGAGACACGGCCCAGACTCCTACGGGAGGCAGCAGTAGGGAATCTTCCGCAATGGACGAAAGTCTGACGGAGCAACGCCGCGTGAGTGATGAAGGTTTTCGGATCGTAAAGCTCTGTTGTTAGGGAAGAACAAGTACCGTTCGAATAGGGCGGTACCTTGACGGTACCTAACCAGAAAGCCACGGCTAACTACGTGCCAGCAGCCGCGGTAATACGTAGGTGGCAAGCGTTGTCCGGAATTATTGGGCGTAAAGGGCTCGCAGGCGGTTTCTTAAGTCTGATGTGAAAGCCCCCGGCTCAACCGGGGAGGGTCATTGGAAACTGGGGAACTTGAGTGCAGAAGAGGAGAGTGGAATTCCACGTGTAGCGGTGAAATGCGTAGAGATGTGGAGGAACACCAGTGGCGAAGGCGACTCTCTGGTCTGTAACTGACGCTGAGGAGCGAAAGCGTGGGGAGCGAACAGGATTAGATACCCTGGTAGTCCACGCCGTAAACGATGAGTGCTAAGTGTTAGGGGGTTTCCGCCCCTTAGTGCTGCAGCTAACGCATTAAGCACTCCGCCTGGGGAGTACGGTCGCAAGACTGAAACTCAAAGGAATTGACGGGGGCCCGCACAAGCGGTGGAGCATGTGGTTTAATTCGAAGCAACGCGAAGAACCTTACCAGGTCTTGACATCCTCTGACAATCCTAGAGATAGGACGTCCCCTTCGGGGGCAGAGTGACAGGTGGTGCATGGTTGTCGTCAGCTCGTGTCGTGAGATGTTGGGTTAAGTCCCGCAACGAGCGCAACCCTTGATCTTAGTTGCCAGCATTCAGTTGGGCACTCTAAGGTGACTGCCGGTGACAAACCGGAGGAAGGTGGGGATGACGTCAAATCATCATGCCCCTTATGACCTGGGCTACACACGTGCTACAATGGACAGAACAAAGGGCAGCGAAACCGCGAGGTTAAGCCAATCCCACAAATCTGTTCTCAGTTCGGATCGCAGTCTGCAACTCGACTGCGTGAAGCTGGAATCGCTAGTAATCGCGGATCAGCATGCCGCGGTGAATACGTTCCCGGGCCTTGTACACACCGCCCGTCACACCACGAGAGTTTGTAACACCCGAAGTCGGTGAGGTAACCTTTTAGGAGCCAGCCGCCGAAGGTGGGACAGATGATTGGGGTGAAGTCGTAACAAGGTAGCCGTATCGGAAGGTGCGGCTGGATCACCTCCTTTCTAAGGATATTATACGGAATATAAGACCTTGGGTCTTATAAACAGAACGTTCCCTGTCTTGTTTAGTTTTGAAGGATCATTCCTTCGAAACGTGTTCTTTGAAAACTAGATAACAGTAGACATCACATTCAATTAGTAACACAAGATATCACATAGTGATTCTTTTTAACGGTTAAGTTAGAAAGGGCGCACGGTGGATGCCTTGGCACTAGGAGCCGATGAAGGACGGGACGAACACCGATATGCTTCGGGGAGCTGTAAGCAAGCTTTGATCCGGAGATTTCCGAATGGGGAAACCCACCACTCGTAATGGAGTGGTATCCATATCTGAATTCATAGGATATGAGAAGGCAGACCCGGGGAACTGAAACATCTAAGTACCCGGAGGAAGAGAAAGCAAATGCGATTCCCTGAGTAGCGGCGAGCGAAACGGGATCAGCCCAAACCAAGAGGCTTGCCTCTTGGGGTTGTAGGACACTCTGTACGGAGTTACAAAGGAACGAGGTAGATGAAGAGGTCTGGAAAGGCCCGCCATAGGAGGTAACAGCCCTGTAGTCAAAACTTCGTTCTCTCCTGAGTGGATCCTGAGTACGGCGGAACACGTGAAATTCCGTCGGAATCCGGGAGGACCATCTCCCAAGGCTAAATACTCCCTAGTGACCGATAGTGAACCAGTACCGTGAGGGAAAGGTGAAAAGCACCCCGGAAGGGGAGTGAAAGAGATCCTGAAACCGTGTGCCTACAAGTAGTCAGAGCCCGTTAACGGGTGATGGCGTGCCTTTTGTAGAATGAACCGGCGAGTTACGATCCCGTGCAAGGTTAAGCAGAAGATGCGGAGCCGCAGCGAAAGCGAGTCTGAATAGGGCGCATGAGTACGTGGTCGTAGACCCGAAACCAGGTGATCTACCCATGTCCAGGGTGAAGTTCAGGTAACACTGAATGGAGGCCCGAACCCACGCACGTTGAAAAGTGCGGGGATGAGGTGTGGGTAGGGGTGAAATGCCAATCGAACCTGGAGATAGCTGGTTCTCTCCGAAATAGCTTTAGGGCTAGCCTCAAGGTAAGAGTCTTGGAGGTAGAGCACTGATTGGACTAGGGGCCCCTACCGGGTTACCGAATTCAGTCAAACTCCGAATGCCAATGACTTATCCTTGGGAGTCAGACTGCGAGTGATAAGATCCGTAGTCGAAAGGGAAACAGCCCAGACCGCCAGCTAAGGTCCCAAAGTATACGTTAAGTGGAAAAGGATGTGGAGTTGCTTAGACAACCAGGATGTTGGCTTAGAAGCAGCCACCATTTAAAGAGTGCGTAATAGCTCACTGGTCGAGTGACTCTGCGCCGAAAATGTACCGGGGCTAAACGTATCACCGAAGCTGCGGACTGTTCTTCGAACAGTGGTAGGAGAGCGTTCTAAGGGCTGTGAAGCCAGACCGGAAGGACTGGTGGAGCGCTTAGAAGTGAGAATGCCGGTATGAGTAGCGAAAGAGGGGTGAGAATCCCCTCCACCGAATGCCTAAGGTTTCCTGAGGAAGGCTCGTCCGCTCAGGGTTAGTCGGGACCTAAGCCGAGGCCGAAAGGCGTAGGCGATGGACAACAGGTTGATATTCCTGTACCACCTCCTCACCATTTGAGCAATGGGGGGACGCAGGAGGATAGGGTAAGCGCGGTATTGGATATCCGCGTCCAAGCAGTTAGGCTGGGAAATAGGCAAATCCGTTTCCCATAAGGCTGAGCTGTGATGGCGAGCGAAATATAGTAGCGAAGTTCCTGATTCCACACTGCCAAGAAAAGCCTCTAGCGAGGTGAGAGGTGCCCGTACCGCAAACCGACACAGGTAGGCGAGGAGAGAATCCTAAGGTGATCGAGAGAACTCTCGTTAAGGAACTCGGCAAAATGACCCCGTAACTTCGGGAGAAGGGGTGCTCTGTTAGGGTGCAAGCCCGAGAGAGCCGCAGTGAATAGGCCCAGGCGACTGTTTAGCAAAAACACAGGTCTCTGCGAAGCCGTAAGGCGAAGTATAGGGGCTGACGCCTGCCCGGTGCTGGAAGGTTAAGAGGAGCGCTTAGCGTAAGCGAAGGTGCGAATTGAAGCCCCAGTAAACGGCGGCCGTAACTATAACGGTCCTAAGGTAGCGAAATTCCTTGTCGGGTAAGTTCCGACCCGCACGAAAGGCGCAACGATCTGGGCACTGTCTCAACGAGAGACTCGGTGAAATTATAGTACCTGTGAAGATGCAGGTTACCCGCGACAGGACGGAAAGACCCCGTGGAGCTTTACTGCAGCCTGATATTGAATGTTGGTACAGCTTGTACAGGATAGGTAGGAGCCTTGGAAACCGGAGCGCCAGCTTCGGTGGAGGCATCGGTGGGATACTACCCTGGCTGTATTGACCTTCTAACCCGCCGCCCTTATCGGGCGGGGAGACAGTGTCAGGTGGGCAGTTTGACTGGGGCGGTCGCCTCCTAAAAGGTAACGGAGGCGCCCAAAGGTTCCCTCAGAATGGTTGGAAATCATTCGCAGAGTGTAAAGGCACAAGGGAGCTTGACTGCGAGACCTACAAGTCGAGCAGGGACGAAAGTCGGGCTTAGTGATCCGGTGGTTCCGCATGGAAGGGCCATCGCTCAACGGATAAAAGCTACCCCGGGGATAACAGGCTTATCTCCCCCAAGAGTCCACATCGACGGGGAGGTTTGGCACCTCGATGTCGGCTCATCGCATCCTGGGGCTGTAGTCGGTCCCAAGGGTTGGGCTGTTCGCCCATTAAAGCGGTACGCGAGCTGGGTTCAGAACGTCGTGAGACAGTTCGGTCCCTATCCGTCGCGGGCGCAGGAAATTTGAGAGGAGCTGTCCTTAGTACGAGAGGACCGGGATGGACGCACCGCTGGTGTACCAGTTGTTCTGCCAAGGGCATCGCTGGGTAGCTATGTGCGGACGGGATAAGTGCTGAAAGCATCTAAGCATGAAGCCCCCCTCAAGATGAGATTTCCCATTCCGCAAGGAAGTAAGATCCCTGAAAGATGATCAGGTTGATAGGTCTGAGGTGGAAGTGTGGCGACACATGGAGCTGACAGATACTAATCGATCGAGGGCTTAACCATATTTTTGAATGATGTCACACCTGTTATCTAGTTTTGAGAGAATAAGTTTTTCAAAAAAACACTTGATTTTCTCAAGAATACATAGTATAATGTTAAATGTCACTGAAATTGTCTGGTGATGATGGCGAAGAGGTCACACCCGTTCCCATGCCGAACACGGAAGTTAAGCTCTTCAGCGCCGATGGTAGTCGGGGGTTTCCCCCTGTGAGAGTAGGACATCGCCAGGCAGACTTCATTCCGCAGTAGCTCAGTGGTAGAGCTATCGGCTGTTAACCGATCGGTCGTAGGTTCGAATCCTACCTGCGGAGCCATTATTGGAGAGCTGTCCGAGTGGTCGAAGGAGCACGATTGGAAATCGTGTAGGCGGTCAACTCCGTCTCAAGGGTTCGAATCCCTTGCTCTCCGCCACTGATACTTATACATAATTACAATTGAAAGTCTGGGCCCGTTGGTCAAGCGGTTAAGACACCGCCCTTTCACGGCGGTAACACGGGTTCGAATCCCGTACGGGTCATTATATGATGGAGGATTAGCTCAGCTGGGAGAGCATCTGCCTTACAAGCAGAGGGTCGGCGGTTCGAGCCCGTCATCCTCCACCATTATATCATCGCGGGGTGGAGCAGTTCGGTAGCTCGTCGGGCTCATAACCCGAAGGTCGCAGGTTCAAATCCTGCCCCCGCAACCAAATTTTAAAATGGTCCGGTAGTTCAGTTGGTTAGAATGCCTGCCTGTCACGCAGGAGGTCGCGGGTTCGAGTCCCGTCCGGACCGCCATTTGAATACTTAGGCTCGGTAGCTCAGTTGGTAGAGCAACGGACTGAAAATCCGTGTGTCGGCGGTTCGATTCCGTCCCGAGCCACCACCTATGCCGGTGTAGCTCAATTGGTAGAGCAACTGACTTGTAATCAGTAGGTTGGGGGTTCAAGTCCTCTTGCCGGCACTGTTTTTTCAAAATTTAATGTGGAGGGGTAGCGAAGTGGCTAAACGCGGCGGACTGTAAATCCGCTCCCTCAGGGTTCGGCAGTTCGAATCTGCCCCCCTCCACCATTTATAGGGGCATAGTTTAACGGTAGAACAGAGGTCTCCAAAACCTCCGGTGTGGGTTCGATTCCTACTGCCCCTGCCAAATTTATGACATCTTGAGATTATGGCGGTTGTGGCGAAGTGGTTAACGCACCAGATTGTGGCTCTGGCACTCGTGGGTTCGATTCCCATCAATCGCCCCATATTATCATTGGGCTATAGCCAAGCGGTAAGGCAACGGACTTTGACTCCGTCATGCGTTGGTTCGAATCCAGCTAGCCCAGTCTCACTTTTTATATCAACTGCATATAATGTATTAAGTCCATTAAAAATGCGGAAGTAGTTCAGTGGTAGAACACCACCTTGCCAAGGTGGGGGTCGCGGGTTCGAATCCCGTCTTCCGCTCCAATTACGGCGGCATAGCCAAGTGGTAAGGCAGAGGTCTGCAAAACCTTTATCCCCGGTTCGAATCCGGGTGTCGCCTTCTTATTGCCGGGGTGGTGGAATTGGCAGACACACAGGACTTAAAATCCTGCGGTAGGTGACTACCGTGCCGGTTCAAGTCCGGCCCTCGGCACCAATTTTACTTACATGGTAAGTTGAATTGGTGTTTGTGTTTTATCATTATAACTAATCATATTAATGATCTACATAAGTAGATCATTTTTTTAATGCTTTGATTTATCATAACAAGTTAAGTTCCGAGGCCTATTATAAAGCGGCTGTATAGCTAGTCTTTCAACACTTTTATTTTATATTTCCATAAAAACTTTTTTGAAATACGTTGACACTTTATGAGATCCATGATATATTTATATTCGTCGGTTAGATACGACGTAAAACTTGCCGGTGTGGCGGAATTGGCAGACGCGCACGACTCAAAATCGTGTTCCTTCTGGAGTGTCGGTTCGACCCCGACCACCGGTATACTGAAAAACCCGTTTCTTAACAGGAACGGGTTTTTATTTTTTATTAAAGAAAAGGAGCCAAGGCTCCTTTTTATACTTACTCAGCGTATTGGTCTAGGATCTCTTCTAGCACCTCTTCTAGCTCTTCTGTATCTTCAAGCTCTGATTGGCTGAAACGGACGCGTACAAGCTGTTCTCCGTCATTATACATCTCTTCCAGCCACCCTCGGAGTCCTCTTGCTCTGCGGTCGACTTCGAAAATGATTTCCAAACCGTCTTCGTCTAAAAGGAAAATGAGCTCTAATTCATCAAGCATCTGACGATAATATCCGGAAGTCGGAACGAATTCGAATTCTTGAACAAACGGAAGACGACGCTGGAAGTAGGGCGCTTGTTCGCAGTCTGCTTCGTTAAGACGGAAGCCCAGGTTTTCGATTGCTTCAAGCACATTTTCAATCCAAGGGTGCGCTTCAACAAAAATGCGGTCATGATCGGATTTATCGATACCGCCTTGAATGTCAAGGTCTGTCACCACGGCAACCTCTACTTTCCCTACAGTGATCGGCGTATCTAGAGGCAGAGTGAATGTGAACGGAAATTGATGCTCTTCACCAGGCTGTATGGTAAATGAACCAGTGACCCGGAAAGAATGAATTGTAGCGTATTTCCGGTGCTCTTCATCGTCTTTTACAATGACATACCGTGTGCTAAGCTGTAAATCGATATAACGGATGTCCTGAGCGATTTTTCCGCCTTTGACATGTACCGTTCCCTGTACTTCTTCTCCTGGAAAATATGCGTCTTTTTCTAAAATTGTATCTACTTTTGCAGCTCCAATTCCGGCACTTGCCGCAAGCTTCTTAAAAAATGACATGTTAGATCTTCCCCTTTTTCTTTTTTCTCAACAGATATACGTAAGAAGGCGGAAAAAAGATTCGTTTGATTCATACTTTTTTCCTATTATTCGTCTCGGCCTAGGGACAGACTAAGAATAATATTGAAAATAAAGGAGTGGATGGAAGTGAATAAAGAAAGTTTGGTTGCAGATGAATTACACAGAATGTTTTTGGCTGGTGAGCTGCAAATCACAGTAGAGGAGGATATAAACAATATTTCCGAAAGGCTGAGAAACGGCGATCTCAGTTTAGACCGATTAAGCGGTGAAGACGCGTTTATAAAAGAAACGGTAAATGAGGCTTTAAGAAGAGTGGAGCAATAAAAAAGAGACGGCATCTCATCTTTGAGATCCCGTCTCTTTTTGTGGTCTTTACTGCAAGATAAAAGCGTAATTGCTCACCCGAGCCACCCCTTTTCTAACAGAAGATCTGACAGTTCATCATGGAGATAAACAGTTGTATCTAATTGATCATGCAATGCTCTTCTGATGTGGGGATTTTCGGCTTCTGTTATTGCGACAGTGTATTTGTTAATGCTGGTTTTTATTGTTGTTAACAAATCAAGAATATCTTTGGGACAAAGACTTTGTTCAATAGGAAACCACCTCCTTTGTTTTTTTAGCAGCTCCTGATAAGAAAGTATTTGGCTTTGTTTCTTGCTTCTATACAAAATGCTATAATAAGCAACAAATTTTGTTGGGGGGTGTGATGATGAAGCAGATTATTGCGATGGGAGGCGGGGGTTTTTCGATGGAGCCGGATAATTTGTCCCTCGATCAATATATCCTCAATCAATCAAAACGAGAGCAGCCTCGTATTTGTTTTTTGCCGACGGCGAGCGGAGATTCCCAAAACTATATTCAGCGGTTTTATCATGCATTTCAAACATTGGATTGCGTGCCGTCTCATTTATCTTTGTTTAAGCCGCCATCATCAGATTTAGCTTCTTTTATTATGGAAATGGACGTGATTTATGTTGGCGGGGGAAATACGCGGAATTTACTTGTGTTATGGAAAGAGTGGGGGCTGGACCATATTCTCAGGGAAGCATGGAAGAACGGTGTGGTTTTAGCTGGAATAAGTGCCGGTGCGATCTGCTGGTTTGAAGAAGGGGTGACAGATTCAGCCGGACCGCTGACAAGTTTGAAAAGTTTAGGTTTTTTGCAAGGGAGCTTTTGTCCCCATTATGACGGGGAAAAGGATCGGAGACCGGCATACCACCAGCTGATATCTAACAAGTTCTTATGCAGTGGCTATGCAGCGGATGATGGGGCTGCTCTCCATTTCATAGCTGAAATCCCGTTGCCGGTCAAATATTTAGGGTGAAATTGGCTGAATATTATCTATATTCCTCTTTTTTTCAGATTGATTTTATGATAAGATGAGTGCGAAATCAATAGTTACTGGGGGTGCCCGCTTTCGGGCTGAGAGAGAAGGTAAGCTTCTTAACCCTTTGGACCTGATCTGGTTCGTACCAGCGTGGGGAAGTAGAGGAATTGTTTTTGTTATTGTCGTGCTGGGCAATAATATGTTTCTTTCTGACTGTAACCGGGTTCATTTATATGAATCCGGTTTTTTGTGCTGGTTATGGGCTTGATTTTGTCCTTTCAAACGTAGAGAGGGGAAGGAAAAGTAATGCAAAACAATTCAGTGCAGCAAGCCAACATTTCCATTATGTCAAGTTTTTCAGGCAGCAAGAAGGTATACGTGGAGGGCTCTTCTTCGGACATCCAAGTGCCGATGAGGGAGATTCTATTGAGTCCGACGACGGGATCGTTCGGCGAAGAGGAAAACGCGCCTGTGCGTGTCTATGATACAAGCGGACCGTATACGGATCCTGAAGTAACCATTAATATTCAAGAAGGATTAAAGCCGCTCCGCCAAAAATGGATCACAGAGCGCGGTGACGTGGAAGAGTATAAAGGTCGGGCTATAAAACCAGAAGATAACGGTTATAAAAAAGCAAATCCAAACGTAAGCTACCCAGGATTAAAGCGGAAACCGCTGAGGGCGAAGGCAGGTCAAAATGTCACACAAATGCACTATGCAAAAAAGGGGATCATTACACCTGAGATGGAATTTATCGCCATTCGTGAGCATGTGTCTCCTGAATTCGTCAGAGACGAGGTAGCCAGCGGCCGGGCGATTATTCCTTCAAACATTAATCACCCTGAAAGTGAGCCAATGATTATCGGCCGGAATTTTCATGTGAAGATTAATGCGAATATCGGGAATTCAGCGGTTACGTCATCCATTGAAGAAGAAGTGGAAAAAATGACGTGGGCCATCCGCTGGGGAGCGGATACGATGATGGATCTCTCTACCGGAAAAGATATTCATACGACGCGTGAATGGATTATCCGCAATTGCCCCGTGCCTGTGGGAACTGTTCCGATTTATCAGGCGCTTGAAAAAGTAAACGGCGTAGCGGAGGATTTAACGTGGGAGATTTATCGTGATACGCTAATCGAGCAGGCAGAGCAGGGAGTGGATTATTTTACGATTCACGCGGGTGTTTTGCTTAGGTATGTACCGCTGACTGCCAAACGGACAACTGGTATTGTGTCACGCGGGGGAGCGATTATGGCGCAGTGGTGTCTGGCTCATCATCAAGAAAGCTTTTTATACACACATTTTGAAGAAATATGTGAGATTATGAAAATGTATGATATTGCTTTCTCTCTTGGGGATGGTTTGCGTCCCGGATCAATTGCTGATGCCAATGACGAAGCGCAGTTTGCTGAATTAGAGACGCTTGGAGAGCTGACGCAAATTGCCTGGAAGCATGATGTTCAGGTGATGATTGAGGGTCCTGGCCATGTTCCGATGCATAAAATCAAAGAGAATGTCGATAAACAAATGGACATTTGTAAAGAAGCGCCTTTTTACACATTGGGGCCGTTGACAACGGATATTGCTCCGGGATATGACCATATTACTTCAGCGATCGGAGCGGCGATGATCGGTTGGTACGGGACAGCAATGCTTTGTTATGTAACGCCGAAGGAGCATTTGGGGCTGCCAAATCGTGATGATGTTCGTGAAGGAGTCATTACATATAAGATCGCTGCGCACGCTGCGGATCTTGCAAAAGGGCATCCCGGAGCACAAACCCGGGATGATGCGTTATCGAAAGCCCGTTTTGAATTCCGCTGGCGGGATCAGTTTAATTTATCTCTTGATCCGGAGAGAGCCCTTGAATACCATGATGAAACTCTGCCTGCTGAAGGAGCAAAAACCGCTCACTTTTGTTCCATGTGCGGTCCGAAATTTTGCAGCATGAGAATTTCACAGGATATTCGGGATTATGCGAAGAAAAACGATCTCAGTGAAGCAGAAGCCATAAATAAAGGATTAAAAGAAAAAGCAAAAGAGTTTGTCGATACGGGAAGCAATTTATATCAATAAAAAAGATGAAGATGGAGAATGCTCCATCTTCATTTTTTTAGAAAAACAGAGAGCGTCGAAGCGGAGGAATACTCTGTTCAAAGCGGAAAACATTTTCGGGATCATATTTCGTTTTGACACGGCGGAGTCGTTCAACGTTTTCGCCGTAATATGTTCTTGGCCAGTTTCTGATTTCGATATCTGGCCAATTTACGTAGTCTCCCATCGTTTCTCTCGAAAGGGACGTTCTCAGCCCCTCAATCCAGCGGACATTTTGTCTTTTTTCTTCAGGAGATGTCCAGTTTGTTAAGTATTCCTGGGCGATGATTGCATCACGATAATAAAATGCCGTTTGGTCGGGAGCGATCCGTCCGGCTGCCCCGCCGAGTGCTTGCTGCCAGACACTGGCGTTTTGATTCGGAGCGTGCTCTAAAAAGTGTTTTATTGTTGAAATCGCACGTTCTGATAATGGCTTTTCAATGAAAGAGCCGGAGCGTTTCATTTTTTGAGGCTGATTGCCTCCCGGGCTGTTAAAAAAGGTTACCGCTTCGATGAACGGCATTGTTTTTACCATTCCGCTTGTTGGGCTTCCTGCTTTCAATAAAGGCTTTAACAGTTTTTTTAACTCTGTTTTTGGCCCGACAAATTGGCCGAGGGCTTCTATGCGGTTTACTTCTTTAGGCCAAAACTCTATTGATGATGTAAGCCGGTCATCTGTATACGGGGCCCAGTGCTGCCACGTGTTAAATACTTCCTCAAAATCATCCCATCCCCATGTTATAGAAAAAATCGACACTTGAGAGATGGGCACTGCTTTAAATGTCATGGAGGTGACTATGCCGAAATTGCCTCCTCCGCCTCCCTGAGACGCCCAAAATAAGTCTGGATGATTTGAACAGCTGACTGTAATCAGATCAGCGCCCTCTTTTTCGTCTGCTACGATCATCTCAAGCTGCACGAGGCTGTCGCAAGTAAGGCCGGCAGCCCTTGTTAAAAGTCCAATTCCCCCTCCGAGAGTTAAACCTGTGAGCCCTACATTAGCAATGGTGCCTGCGGGAAGCGTCAGGCCGTATTGCCAGAGTGTCCGATAGACTTCTCCCAATTCAGCCCCCGCTTCAATATAGGCCAGCTTTTTATCCTGATTCACAGTTATTTTTTTCATTTCGCTTAAATCAATAACAAGACCGTTATTTAAAAGGGAAAAGTTCTCATAGCTGTGTCTGCCGCCTCTAATACGGAAAGGCACACGGTTTTCACGCGCCCATTTCAGCGCATTGAGTGCATCCTGTTTGTTTTGGCAAAACACAATGATGTCAGGATACCTTTCTAAGCTTAGGTTAATATTGGTTCTTGCTTCGTTATAGTCCGGATCATCCCGTGTCACGATACGTCCGGTCAATTTTGTCTTTTCCACACTCCCACATCTCTTTCTCTCGTATTCTAGTTTCTCTAGCTTATGCGTCAGGGGAAAAGAGTGTATAAGGAAAAAGCGGGGATGCAATCTGATACAGTGTCAACTCCCTTAAAAAATAGTTGACAGGTCGGTATTGTATGAATTAACATGGTCAGTACAAATTTTTCAAATTTATCGCGCTGATCGGAACACCGAAGGCTCTTATCGTTTAGATAAGGGCCTTTTTTGTATGAAAAAGGAGGGATTATTGATGGGAGTCAAAAAAGAAAAGGGGAGAAAACGATTCAGGAAGCGAAAAACCTACGGGAATCAGATTTTGCCGCTTGAGCTGCTGATTGAAAAAAACAAACGAGAGATTATAAACAGCGCGGAGCTCATGGAAGAAATTTATATGAAGATTGATGAGAAGCATACGCAATGTGTAACTAAATAGAAAAAAACCCGCTGATTACAGCGGGTTTTTGCATTTCTACATTAAGCATCTTTTTTAATCGGCAATCCAAGGCCTTCTGCCACGCGTTTTCCGTATTCAGGATCCGCTTTGTAGAAGTGCTCGATTTGGCGCAGCTTGATTTCTTCTTTTTCTACCGGCTTCAAAGCATTAACGATATTTTCAACAAGGCGGGTACGTTCATCTTCACTCATTAAACGATACAGATCACCGGCTTGAGTGTAGTGATCGTTGTGATCGTAGCTTACGCTGTCAGCGATGCCTTGTACCGGATATGCTGCTTGCTTATCCTCAGGTGACTCTTTTGGACCGCCGAAGCTGTTAGGCTCGTAATACACAGATCCGCCGCCGTTATCATCAAAGCGCATTTGTCCATCACGCTGATAATTGTTTACTTTGTTGCGTGCGCGGTTGATTGGCAGCGCTTGATGGTTTGCACCGACACGGTAGCGGTGTGCATCATGATAAGCAAACAGTCGGCCTTGAAGCATTTTATCCGGTGAAACATCAATACCAGGCACGAGTGTTCCAGGTGAAAATGTCGCTTGTTCTACCTCTGCAAAGTAGTTTTCCGGATTTCTGTCTAGAACCATGCGTCCGACCTCGATTAACGGGTAGTCTTTTTGAGACCAAACTTTTGTGACATCAAACGGATCGAAACGGTACGTGTTTGCATCTTCTAAAGGCATGATTTGCACATATAGTTTCCATGCAGGATAATCACCGTTTTCGATTGCATTGAAAAGGTCTTCTGTATGGTAATCAGGGTTTTCACCGGCAATTTTTGCTGCCGTATTGACATCAAGGTTTTTCACGCCTTGTTCTGTTTTAAAGTGATATTTAATCCATACGCCTTCGCCTTCGGCATTTGTCCATTTGAATGTATGGCTTCCGAAGCCGTGCATGTGGCGAAGTGTCGCAGGAATTCCGCGGTCAGACATCAGGATTGTCACTTGGTGCAGTGACTCTGGTGAAAGTGACCAGAAATCCCATACAGCCGTAGGGTTTTTCAGGTGTGTTTTTGGATCTCTTTTTTGTGTATGGATGAAATCAGGGAACTTAATCGCATCGCGGATAAAGAATACAGGCGTATTGTTGCCGACGATGTCGTAGTTTCCTTCTTCAGTATAAAATTTAACAGCAAATCCGCGCGGGTCGCGAACTGTGTCAGCAGAGCCAAGTTCACCGGCAACTGTTGAGAAACGGATGAACAACGGTGTGCGTTTGCCGACTTCAGAAAGGAAAGCGGCTTTCGTGTATTTTGTTACGTCGTTTGTCACTTCAAAATATCCGTGTGCGCCTGCTCCTTTGGCGTGAACAACACGTTCAGGAACACGTTCTCGGTTGAAATGGGCCAATTTTTCGAGTAAATGTACATCTTGAATTAAAGTTGGTCCGCGAGAACCGGCAGTCATTGAGTTTTGATTATCTCCAACCGGAGCGCCCCAGCTAGTTGTCAGTTTATTTGAACTCATGTTATCACCTCTTGGAATTTATAAGAACATAATATCATCTCTAAGTAAAAAGTCAATATTATTTTATAATTATTATAAAATAGTTATCTCTATTAATCGATATATAGTATCGAAATTGTTGAAAAACCTTGTTGTAACAGCTTTTTATGACACTTAATAATTTTTGGAGAAATAATTTTTCCTTCTCTATTTGCGAAACAAGCAGAGTAAGTGATAAACAAGGATATCAAAAATCGTATTTAAAAAAGAGTTGACATATCGGAATAATTTGAATTAACATGTTATTCAAACAAAAAAACAATTGGGCAGCTGATCGGACCGCCGAAGGCTCTCATCTCTACAAGAACAGAGATGGGGGCCTTTTTGTTTTTTTTGAAGGCGGGGTTGGCAGAAAGAGAGGGATAAAAGTGGCTGTGACCATCAGCATCAAAGAAAAGGCATTTGTTCAAGAAGGCCGCAAAAACACGGTCTTAGAAAACATAGAATTATCAATCGCACCAGGCGAATTTCTAACGCTTATCGGACCGAGCGGGTGCGGAAAAAGCACCCTGTTAAAGATTATTGCAGGGCTTGATTCTGAATATGACGGGAGTGTGGAAATTAACGGCCGCAGCGTAACAGCTCCGGGTATTCAGCAAGGATTTATTTTTCAGGAACACCGCCTCTTTCCTTGGCTGACTGTTGAGCAGAATATTGCAGCCGACTTGAATTTGAAGGACCCAAAAGTCAAACAAAAGGTGGATGAACTGATCGAGATTGTCAGATTGAAAGGATCGGAAAAAGCATATCCGCGCGAGCTGTCAGGCGGCATGTCACAAAGAGTAGCCATCGCCCGGGCCCTGCTGCGGGAGCCTGAGGTGCTGCTTTTAGATGAACCGTTTGGTGCACTCGACGCTTTTACAAGAAAACACCTGCAGGACGTGCTGCTGGATATATGGAGGAAGAAAAAAACAACGATGATTCTCGTGACTCATGATATAGATGAATCTGTTTATTTAGGAAATGAGCTTGCGATCCTTAAGGCCAAACCGGGGAAAATCCATAAGCTGATGCCCATTCACCTGGCGTATCCGCGAAACCGGACGACTCCGGATTTCCAAGCGATCAGACAGAGAGTGCTGTCGGAATTCGAGAAAACAGAAGATTTGGAGTACGCAGAAGGATCAGGGATATAGAAAGGGCGGAAGCGGAAATGAAAAAAGGACTCATTGTATTGGTTGCCGTTATTTTTCTGCTCGCAGGCTGTGGAGCAAATGGAGCCAGCGGTGACCACAAACAATTGAAGGAAATTCGTATTGGTATTCAGCAAAGCTTAAGCCCCCTTTTGATTGCAAAAGAAAAAGGCTGGTTCGAAGATGCATTTGAAAAAGAAGGCATCAAAGTGAAATGGGTGGAGTTTCAAAGCGGTCCGCCCCAATTTGAAGGCCTTGCGGCAGACAAACTTGATTTTTCTCAAGTCGGTAATTCGCCTGTGATCGCTGGACAGGCGGCAGGCATTGACTTTAAAGAAATCGGTTTGTCTCAGGACGGCTTGAAAGCAAACGGCATCCTTGTCAATCAAAACAGCGGCATTCAAGACGTTAAGGGCTTAAAGGGGAAGAAAATTGCAGTCGCCAAAGGCAGCAGCGGGTTTGATTTTTTGTATAAAGCGCTTGATCAAGTGGGGTTGTCAGCTAACGATGTGACAATTATTCAGCTTCAGCCTGATGAAGCAGCTTCCGCATTTGAAAACGGATCTGTTGATGCCTGGTCCATTTGGGAGCCGTACTTGTCCTTAGAAACAATGAAACACGGAGCAAAAATCCTTGTGAACGGAGAAAGCACAGATTTATATTCACCGGGTTTTACTTTAGTAAGAACAAAGTTTTCAGAAGAGCATCCAGACGAAGTGGTCCGTTTTCTGAAGGTGTTTAATAAAGCCGTTGTATGGCAAAAGGAACATCTGGATGAAGCAGCGGACTTATATTCTGACATTAAAGATCTCGATAAAAAGGTCGTCGAAAATGTGCTGAAAAATACTGAGCCACTTAATGAGATCATCAGTGACGACATTGTGAAAGCACAGCAGGAAACAGCAGATTTTCAATTTCGAACAAAGGCGATAGATAAGAAGATTGATGTGAAGGATGTTGTCGATAACACTTTTATCAAAAAAGCATTAGAGGAGCATTCCTCAGGAGGTGATCAATGATGAAAGCAGAGGCTGCGGGCTCGCTGCCCAAAACGAATGCGGAAGCGGTGCGAAAAAAGCCCGGAAGGAAGAGATACGGCTGGATGAAGGGGCTTTTACTGCCCGCTGTCATCATTGCCATCTGGCAGGTCATCGGCGGGCTGGGGGTTGTGTCCGCTACAGTGCTGCCTACACCTGTTACGATTGTTCTGACCTTTAAGGAGCTTATTTTGTCCGGCGAACTGTTCGGCCATCTGCAAATCAGCATTTATCGGGCGGCACTTGGTTTTTTGCTTGGCGCGGGGCTTGGATTGATGATCGGGATTTTGGCCGGATTTTCCAAACGGACGGAGCTGTATCTTGATCCGTCGTTGCAAATGCTTAGAACCGTACCTCATCTGGCCGTCACGCCGCTGTTTATTTTATGGTTCGGATTTGACGAAGTATCTAAAATTTTGCTGATTGCGCTCGGTGCCTTCTTTCCTGTCTATATCAATACGTTTAACGGCATCCGCGGGGTTGACGCGAAGCTGTTTGAAGTCGCCCGGGTGCTTGAATTTAAATGGCATCAGCAGATATCCAAAGTGATATTGCCGGCAGCCCTGCCCAATATATTGCTAGGCATTCGCTTATCGCTCGGCATTGCATGGCTCGGGCTCGTTGTGGCAGAGCTGATGGGCTCAAGCTCGGGAGTCGGCTATATGATCATGGATGCGAGACAGTTTTCACAAACGAATAAAGTCTTTGCAGGGATTATCATTTTTGCAGTGGTTGGAAAGCTGACGGATTCCTTCGTCAGGCTGCTTGAACGAAAGCTGTTAAAGTGGAGAAACAGCTACGAAGGATAAAAGATATAAAGGGGAGATGAATATGGAAATTCTTTGGTTTATACCGACTCATGGAGACGCGAGATATTTAGGATCTGAAAGTGATGGACGGACTGCGGATCATCTTTACTTTAAACAAGTCGCGCAGGCGGCAGACAGGCTGGGATATACAGGAGTTCTTCTGCCAACGGGAAGATCGTGCGAGGACCCGTGGCTTACAGCGTCGGCACTGGCAGGAGAAACAAAGGACTTAAAGTTTTTAGTCGCGGTAAGACCTGGTTTAATGCAGCCTTCTCTGGCAGCCAGAATGACATCCACCCTAGACCGCATTTCAGACGGCCGGCTGCTGATCAACGTTGTGGCAGGGGGCGATCCGTATGAGCTGGCAGGCGATGGCCTGTTTATCAGCCATGATGAGCGCTACGAGGCAACAGACGAATTTTTAACCGTTTGGCGGAGACTTTTGCAGGGAGAAACGGTTTCCTATGAAGGAAAGCATATAAAAGTGGAAAACAGCAATCTGCTTTTCCCGCCGCAGCAAGAGCCGCATCCGCCCATCTATTTCGGTGGTTCGTCACAGGCTGGAATTGAAGCTGCCGCAAAGCATACAGACGTGTACTTGACATGGGGGGAGCCGCCTGAACAAGTAAAAGAAAAGATAGAAAGAGTCAAAAAGCAAGCGGCAAAAGAAGGGAGATCCGTTCGATTTGGCATTAGGCTGCATGTCATTGCCCGTGAAACTGAACAAGAGGCATGGGAAGCGGCAGAGCGCTTGATCAGCCACTTGGATGATGACACCATTGCCAAAGCGCAGGCAGCTTTGAGCCGTTACGACTCTTCAGGCCAGCAGCGGATGGCCGTCCTTCATCAAGGCGATCGGACGAAGCTTGAAATCAGCCCGAATCTGTGGGCGGGGATCGGCCTGGTCAGAGGAGGGGCAGGAACAGCTCTTGTCGGTGATCCGCAGACGATTGCCGACCGGATAGCGGAGTACCAGGCACTCGGCATAGAATCGTTTATATTCTCCGGCTATCCGCATTTAGAAGAAGCGTATTATTTTGCAGAGCTTGTATTTCCGCTTTTGCCGTTTGAAAATGATCGGACGAGAAAGCTTCAGAACAAAAGGGGAGAAGCGGTAGGAAACACTTATTTTGTCAAAGAGAAAAATGCATGAGTTTAACTAAAATACAGCCCCCGAACATGGTATGATATTCAAAAAAAGGGGGCTTTTTTTCTGAAAACATTGAGAAGCGCGGCAGTCATTTGCCTCATAGCTATGCTGTCAGCATGCGGACATTCAAAACAGATGGAAATCAAAGCGGCGGACATATCAGATCTTGAAAAAAACAGAATGGATGTCGCAGCTTCACAGGCATTCACTGCCGAAGCCGTCAATATCGGTGAAGGTATTTCTTCAGCTGACATGTACATCGAACATTATCAAAAGGGAAAGCTTGTTGAGAGGTTTGGACCGGTTCGTGCAGATTATTCAGAGGAAAAAACTGATACCATACAATTTGTTTATTTTGAGAATGAAGAGGGGGAAGGAAAGAATAAACATACCACCATTCATTTTGGCATTGTGGATAAACAGGGAACTATAGCGGCTGATTCATCGGTGAAACGCGACGATAGCACAACACAGGAAATGACTCAGAATATTTCATCGCGGAACCGATTACTTTCGAGAAGCCTGCTTTGATCGGCAGCAGTATTAGAGGGACTGACGAGACAATGCACACCTCTGAACATAAAAAAGAGCTCATTAAGCATCAAGATGCGTTACTGTATTATGTGGAATTGCATCATTAGAATGGGCGGCTTCAGGCCGTCTGTTTTACAAAGCGGTATGCTTGCTTTTTTGAATGGTGCATGATACATTTTAAATCGTAACAATTTCGATTTAAAGGGAGGCTATGTGACTTGGCTAAAAAATCAAAAGTGGCAAAAGAGTTAAAACGCCAACAGCTTGTTGAGCAATACGCTGGTATTAGACGCGAGTTGAAGGAAAAAGGAGATTACGAGGCACTCAGCAAGCTGCCAAGAGATTCAGCACCGGGAAGGCTTCACAACCGCTGCATGGTAACGGGGCGCCCGAGAGCATATATGAGGAAGTTTAAAATGTCCAGAATCGCTTTCAGGGAGCTGGCCCATAAAGGCCAGATTCCCGGTGTGAAAAAAGCAAGCTGGTAAGAAAAAACTCCGGCCGATTACAGCGCGCCGGAGTTTTTTTCGTTTTTCTTGAAAGAGATGACGTAGGAAAGGTGCTGGATGATCATGATGATAAACACAATAATAATAGGGAAAAACGGAATGCGCGATTGAAATAGCGGATAAAAAATGAGAAGAACCGCTGCGGCAGGCAGCGAAAAGTAGACAGCGATATATGACGCGCGACATGCTTTTGCCGTCATCATCTGCTCTCTTTCATCCTGCTCTTCAAACTCATCAGGCAGAAGTAGCTGCTTTCTGGCAGGGCGGCTTTTTTTCTGTAAGTACAAATAAACCGCAGACGCCGCAACAAACAGAATAAAGGGAGTGAGGTTTAAATCAAATACCATCCCGCCGCTCTTTGTGCCGAAAAAAGATGCTATGCCTTCTGAGGCTTCAAAGTATGAAATCAGCGCCCAGCATGCAAGGCCAAATAAAACAAGGTGAAAAGCTGCTTTTGTTTTCATGCTCATCTTAGTTTTCCTCCTCTAACCAAAAGACATCCTCCATTTTCATGGAGAAGGCTTTGCAGATTTTCAGTGCTAACAGCAGTGAGGGAACATAATCGCCTTTTTCAATCGCTGCCACAGTCTGTCTTGTGACGCCGACCGTTTCTCCGAGTTTTTCCTGAGAATAGCCGAAGCGTGCCCTCAGCTCTTTTACTTTATTTTTCATCATGACGTCTGTCCCCTTCACAATCTCGATTGATTATATTGTATAGTATACTTAACATTATGTAAATGGAACTTAACAACTTTACAAAAAGATAACTTTTTTTCGACAAAATTTTTATATTCCCTTGACGAAAAATAAATAAACATGTAATATAAAAAAAGTCAGAGCGGTACTGTTGCTGACAATCACAAATGCGGGTGTAGTTTAGTGGTAAAACCTCAGCCTTCCAAGCTGATGTCGTGAGTTCGATTCTCATCACCCGCTCCATACATACGTTATTAACGCAGTGTTTCGTTTCTCAGATAAACGAAGTATTGCGTTTTTTTATGTGAAAAAGAACACGGTATTCGTGTTCTTTTACGTAAGCCAATGTACTGTATGGGTGCCGCCGTGAATTTGTTCAAACATTTTCGTTAATGATGATAAGAGGTTAACAGCGCTGCTTTTCTCAATCGATGGCGGGAAAAAAATGATTTGCAGCATATTCTTAGTCTCGTTTGAAACGGGATAGTGGTTGACGCTGTTTTTGAAATCGCCAAAAATGCCGTTTTCATCAGAGAAAAGCAGTATGTTTTCTTTTTCTCCCAATGAGATCCGGACCGGCTCATGAAGCTTTCCGGCATCATAAATCATAATAGGCAGAGAATATTTTAATGCGAAAAAATCGATTGTGTCATGGGCCGAGTCTTTACTTTCCATGAATTGTTCCTTGGATATCGGGACCAGCATGTCCTCCATTGGGGTTGTTTCTCCCTCAAATGAAGGATTAAGCTGTTTAAAGAGTTTCTGCCATTCCTTGACGAAGGATTCATCGGATATACCGCCGTCCGCATAGTCGAAAAACAAGGATTCTTGAAACAGGCGGAGTCTGCCTTTCAGCATTTGCGGTGAGGAGCCGACTTCGATATTCTCATAAATGACAGCAGCTGCATGTAAGCCGGCCGCACGTTCAGTAATAACAGAATCAAGTTTGATATTCACTAGCATTCACTCCAGTTACGTGATATCAACCTATTATAAACGCTGTATCGTTTTATCACAAAGAAAGGAGGCTGTGCAAAACATGAACGTTTATCAGCTCAAAGAAGAATTAATTGAATACGCGAAAAGCATTGGCGTGGACAAGATTGGTTTTACGACCGCTGATACTTTTGACAGTTTAAAAGACCGTTTGATTCTTCAAGAATCACTCGGCTATCTCTCCGGCTTTGAAGAGCCGGATATCGAAAAAAGGGTGACGCCGAAGCTTCTTTTGCCGAAAGCGAAATCAATAGTGGCAATTGCTCTCGCATATCCTTCCAGAATGAAGGATGCGCCGAGAAGCACGAGAACTGAGCGCAGGGGCATTTTTTGCAGAGCTTCCTGGGGAAAAGACTATCATGATGTGCTGAGGGAAAAGCTTGATCTGCTGGAGGATTTTCTAAAAAGCAAGCATGAGGATATCAGAACGAAGTCAATGGTTGATACAGGTGAATTGTCTGATCGCGCCGTTGCGGAACGTGCCGGAATCGGATTCAGTGCGAAAAACTGTATGATCACAACACCCGAGTATGGCTCTTATGTGTATTTGGCGGAAATGATCACAAATATCCCTTTTGAGCCTGATGTGCCGATTGAAGATATGTGCGGGTCCTGCACGAAATGCTTGGACGCCTGCCCAACGGGAGCACTGGTTAATCCCGGGCAGCTTAATGCGCAGCGCTGCATCTCTTTTCTGACCCAGACAAAAGGATTTTTGCCTGATGAATTCCGGACAAAAATCGGAAACCGCCTGTACGGGTGCGATACGTGCCAAACGGTATGCCCTCTCAATAAAGGGAAGGATTTTCATCTTCATCCGGAAATGGAGCCTGATCCTGAGATTGCCAAACCGTTATTGAAGCCGCTTTTGGCCATCAGCAATCGGGAATTTAAGGAGAAATTCGGGCATGTCTCAGGTTCTTGGCGCGGAAAAAAACCGATTCAGCGAAACGCCATTCTCGCGCTTGCCCATTTTAAGGATGCTTCCGCACTGCCTGAATTGACGGAACTGATGCACAAGGATCCGCGTCCTGTCATCAGGGGGACAGCCGCATGGGCAATCGGAAAAATCGGAGACCCCGCCTACGCGGAAGAGCTTGAAAAAGCGCTGGAAAAAGAGAAGGATGAAGAGGCAAAGCTGGAAATTGAAAAAGGAATTGAGTTGCTAAAAGCTTCAGGCATGACTAAACAAGGCCTGTCCTGACATACGTATAGAGCAGAAGGAAAAAACACTTGAGATCATCCAAGTGTTTTTTCTCTATAAAAAAGTATGGCGGGTGGGGTGAGCTTGAAGTACATTTTAGAACAATTAGCGGAGGAGCGGCTGGGCTTTCTGGTTAACGGGCATGCTATGAGACAGGAGTCTCAAGTCGGAGACCTTAAAGTCATGGAGCGTAAGAAAAAGCTTCTGGAAAAACGTAAAGTTGACATCATAAAAGCGAAAGCAAAGGCCGTGATTAATCATGTGCGGGTTGAGGATGACGGAACGACCTGCCTTTCGTATACCATCCATTACGAATACGTGTGTAAGGAACAAGATGACAGCTTGTATATAGAAGAGCACATAGAGGAGCGAATGGCTTTCCTGTATGATCACATTTTGATTAGTGATCAGGAAATTGCGAAAAAGCCGGCTGGATTTCATGAAGGGACCAGTATTATTGACTATTCTGAAGCTGAAGAGGAAAGAGAAGCGTTTGGCAGGGCTTTTCAATACGATCGTCTCGGCGCTGTCCAATATGCCGAGAAATTTTGGAACAAGCGCAATCCTGCTTATAAAAATTTCAGCGATAACTGTACAAATTTTATTTCTCAGTGTCTTCATGCAGGAGGCGCGCCGATGCGCGGTCATCCGAACAGGGGATCAGGCTGGTGGATGAAACAAAGCTCATGGAGCTACAGCTGGACGGTGGCGCACTCTATGAAAATGTATTTGTCGAATTCAAAGGCCGGACTGCGTGCGGTGCGGGTGAAATCAGCGGAAGAACTGATGCCGGGCGATGTGATTTGCTATGACTTCGAAGGAGACGGCCGCTTTAATCATACAACGATTGTCGTGGCAAAGGACAAAGGCAATATGCCGCTTGTCAACGCCCAGACCTATGACAGCCGGATGAGGTATTGGTCATATGAGGATTCTACGGCATACACGCAGTCAATACGATATGCCTTTTTTCATATCGTTGATGATACGACAAAAGAGTAATTAATGTTATAATGATGGGCGGATAAGAAAAACAGAGGTGAACATTGTGGCATTACATGTCGTTTTATATCAACCAGAAATTCCCGCTAACACAGGGAATATTGCACGTACTTGTGCAGCAACCAATACAACGCTACACCTGATTCGTCCGCTCGGCTTTTCAACGGATGATAAAATGCTGAAGCGTGCCGGACTCGATTATTGGGAGTTTGTTAATGTTGTGTATCATGATTCGTTAGAAGAATTGTTTGAGGCATATGAAAAAGGCCAGTTTTTCTTTATTACAAAATTTGGCCAGCAGCCTCATACATCATTTGATTACACTGATCTTGACGAGGATTATTTCTTCGTGTTCGGAAGAGAAACAAGCGGTTTGCCAAAGGATTTAATTCAAAATAATATGGACCGCTGCCTGCGTCTTCCGATGACAGAGCATGTCAGATCGTTAAACCTGTCCAATACTGCCGCGATTCTTGTTTATGAAGCGCTGCGCCAGCAAAATTACCGTGATTTAAAATAGTGAAAAAACCCGCTCATCGATGATGGGCGGGTTTTTTTGCGGATGTTGAAATGCTTTGTTTCGTTTTTGGGCTTAACAACGTAACAGTGTTATGTTACAATGTACCCATCAAAGGAGCTGGACTTATGGAAGAACAATTAATCTCTAAAAAAGAATTACTTGAAAGAACATCGATTTCATACGGTCAGCTGTATCGATGGAAGCGGAAAAACTTAATACCTGAGGAATGGTTTATTCGTAAATCCACATTTACAGGGCAAGAGACGTTTTTTCCGAGAGAGGAGATTTTAAAACGTATATCAATGATTCAAAAGATGAAAGAAAATTTGTCTTTGGATGAAATGAGGGAAATGCTGTCGCCGAAAATGAAGGATGTCAGCATGACCGCTGATGAATTGCTTCATAAAGGTTTGGTTTCAAGGCCTGCTCTTGAAGCCTATTCAGAAGACGGAGGAAGTCCGGTTTTTTCATCCAGCGATTTGCTTTCGCTATATGTGCTTGAGGGACTGCTGCAGTCTGGAAATGTCAGCCTTGCAGAAGCAAAAATGGCTGCAGAGGTATTAAAGAAGCATGATAATGAAGAGATTGAAAAACAGACGGAGCTGATTGTGCTCCGCAAGCTCGGTGTCACAACTTGTTTTATAGCGGCTGCGGCGGACAGCATTTTGTTTGAATCATCCGTAAAGGTTGTGGAACGGGTAGATTTATTAAAAGCTTCAGAGGAATTAAAAACAACATTTATGCAGGAGGGCCATCAATGGATGTAGTGGAAAAGCTGGTGATAAACGGATCAGGAAGTTCAAAGGGAGGAACATTTCAATCTGTTGAGATTAATGGCAGCGGGACAGTGGCCGGGGACGTGGAGTGTGATACTTTTTCTTTTAATGGAAACGGAAAAGCTGACGGCAGCGTCAAAGCGAAAGCGGTAACCATCAGCGGTTCAGGAAAGATACATGGAGACGTTGAAGCAGAATCTATCCGGATTAATGGCACTGGTTTTATCCAAGGAGAGGTATCTGCAAAACAATTGAAAGTCGCTGGATCATCAACATTTGGCGGCACTGTCAAGGCTGATGGCATTGACATTAGCGGAAAAGCTGTCATGGAAGCAGATTGTGAAACGGAAACCTTTCAATCAGAAGGGAAATGCAAAATCAGCGGGCTTTTAAATGCAGACCAGGTGATCATTAAGCTTTCTGCAGGGGAAAGCTATGCGCGGGAGATCGGCTGCCGCCATCTTCAAGTGACCTGCAGAAAAAGAATGCTGACATTGCTCAGATTGATGCCGCAGCCTGTTCTAACAGCAGAGCTGATCGAAGGTGACGTGATTGAATTGACAAATACAAAGGCGAAAACCGTGCGCGGAAATAAAGTGGTCATCGGCCCGGATTGCCAGATTGAAACTGTCGAATACAGCGGGGACTATACCTGTGATCCAAGCGCGTCAGTTAAAACATCCACAAAGTTGTAAGGAGGATCGTAATGGAGACAACAAAACTGGGAAATTTAAAATTATATGGCGCTGGGCATGCCGCAGGAGGCGCGTATCACAATGTCAGCATCAAAGGAGAAGGTATAGTTGGAGAAGGGCTGTCTGCTGTAGGCTGCCGCATATACGGAACGGGCCTTTTTCTCGGAAAAGCAGAGACTGAGCGGCTGCGTGTGCTCGGAGAAAGTGAATGTAAAGGCGATCTGACAGCCGGCAAAATCAATATATATGGGATAATGAAAGTCAGCGGCTCACTTCAATTTGATCGATTCAATCTGAAAGGCCAGACTGAAATTGGCGGGAATATGACTGGAGAATCCTGCGATGTGAAAGGGAAGCTTAGCGTAAAAGGTGATTGTGAAACAGAAATGTTCCATGTCACAGGCTGTGTTGATGTATCGGGGTTATTAAATTCGGGTGAGATCAAGCTGGGATTGAGCCATGATATAAGCCATGTGCAGGAAATCGGCGGAACAACAATTACAGTGAAAAGACGCGCGAGTTTTTTTAACCGGAAGAAAGTGAAGCTGATCGCCGATGTCATAGAAGGCGATCGGGTTTATTTGGAGAATACCGAAGCGGCAGTCGTCAGGGGAAAAGAAGTGATCATCGGGCCGGGATGCAGTATCGGAACAATTGAGTACGAAAACAAATATGAATGCGATCCGCATTCACAGATTAAAGAAAAAACAAAACTGTAAAACATTGTTCTGTTATACAAAAAGGGTGCTCTTTCAGGAGCACCCTTTTTTATTCTTTTCCAGGCTTGCTTTCGTATCCTGCGGTAAAAATTGATACTAAAAAAGTGACAATGACACCCATCATGATGATTGTTTTCACCGTCTCTCCCCCTCTTCAATTTTTCCGTGCTGTCCGAGTCTGGATGATTCTGTATTTTTCTTTATTATGAACGGTCGCAGTCTGCCTTGTCAACGATGTATAAGTATCTTTATTTTTAAGAAACCAAAGCATGTATCACGGGATGGCGGCATAGATTGTATCAAAGTACCTTATTTGCATAGTGTATCAAACATGATAGAGGAGGTCCTTATGGATATATTAAAGAAAATTGAAAAGTACAGAGAGGAAGAGCAGCGGCTGAAATGGGAAGGAACTTTCGCCGATTATTTGGAGATTATTAAAGAAAATCCGATGGTCGCGCAATCTGCTCATTCTCGAGTTTTTAATATGATAAAAGACAGCGGGATAGAGGAGATTGACGGACGCAAGAAGTACAGTTTTTTTGACCGCGAGCTGTTCGGGCTTGAAGAATCTCTGGAGCGTCTTGTGGAAGAGTATTTTCATCCGGCTGCCAAACGTCTAGATGTCAGAAAGCGGATTCTATTGCTGATGGGGCCTGTGAGCGGCGGTAAATCCACGCTGGTCACAATGCTTAAAAAAGGTCTCGAAGCGTACACGCTGACAGATAATGGCGCTGTATATGCGATTAAAGGCTGCCCGATGCACGAGGACCCTCTACATTTAATCCCCCATCATTTACGCGATGACTTTTACAGGGAATACGGCATTAGAATAGAAGGAAGTCTTTCTCCTTTAAATGTCATGAGGCTGGAGGAAGAGTACGGAGGAAGAATTGAGGATGTGAAGGTGGAGCGCATCTTCTTTTCAGAAGATAAGCGTACGGGAATTGGAACATTCAGTCCCTCTGATCCGAAATCTCAGGATATTGCCGATTTGACGGGGAGTATTGATTTCTCAACAATCGCCGAGTACGGTTCAGAATCAGATCCGCGTGCTTACCGGTTTGACGGAGAGCTGAATAAAGCGAACCGCGGGATGATGGAGTTTCAGGAGATGCTGAAATGTGATGAGAAATTTCTCTGGCATTTGCTTTCCTTGACACAGGAAGGGAATTTTAAAGCTGGGCGGTTTGCGTTAATTTCTGCTGATGAGCTGATCGTGGCTCACACGAATGAAACGGAGTATCGCTCATTTATTTCTAATAAGAAGAATGAAGCCCTGCACTCAAGAATCATCGTGATGCCGGTTCCTTATAATTTAAAAGTGTCTGAGGAAGAGAGAATTTATGAAAAAATGATTGCAGAAAGCGATGTGGCGGATGTTCATATTGCCCCGCATACGTTGAAGGTCGCCGCGATGTTCTCAATCCTTACCCGGTTAAAAGAGCCGAAGCGGTCGGATATTGATCTGGTCAAGAAAATGAGACTGTATGATGGGGAAAGTGTGGAAGGATATAACTCTGTCGACGTTGAGGATATGAAAAAAGAATATAATGATGAAGGCATGAGCGGAATTGATCCGCGGTACGTGATCAACCGGATTTCTTCAACGATTATCAGAAAAAATATGGAATCGATTAATTCTCTCGATGTCCTTCGCTCCTTAAAAGAAGGTCTTGATCAGCACCCATCAATTTCAAGCGAGGACAGGGAGCGGTATTTGAATTTTATTTCTGCCGCCCGCAAGGAATATGACGATATTGCGAAAAAGGAAGTTCAAAAAGCGTTTGTTTATTCATATGAAGAATCAGCAAAAACACTTATGGACAATTACCTCGATAACGTAGAGGCCTATTGCAATAAAAACAAGCTTCGTGATCCTTTGACAGGAGAGGAAATGAACCCTGACGAAAAGCTGATGAGATCCATCGAAGAGCAGATCGGCATTTCGGAAAACGCCAAAAAAGCGTTCCGCGAAGAAATTTTAATCCGCATCTCGGCCTATGCGAGAAAAGGCAAGCGGTTTGATTACAATTCCCATGAAAGACTGCGTGAAGCTATTCAGAAAAAGCTGTTTGCTGATCTGAAGGATGTCGTTAAAATTACGACCTCAACAAAAACGCCGGATGAGCAGCAGCTGAAAAAGGTAAATGAAGTCGTGGCCCGTTTAATTGATGAGCACGGCTACAACTCGACGAGCGCCAATGAGCTGCTGAAATATGTCGGCAGCCTGCTGAACCGATAAGCAACGTGACCCGTCCGAATAGGGCGGGTTATTTTGTCCCATTTTCTAAATAGTTTGTCAATTAAACGTGCATATGTGCATATGATGAATATAAATCTTTTCAAAAGACTTGTTTCATAATCTGGCACAAGCCGGAATACGTATGTATCACGACCACAAATGGTTAAGGAGGGGAATTCATGTCCCAAAATGACAGCGGCCATTTTTTGATTTCTGAGGAAAACTGGTCCCTCCATCGCAAAGGCTTCGATGACCAGCAGCGCCACCAGAAAAAAGTGCAGGAAGCGATCAAAAACAATCTTCCGGACCTCGTAACTGAGGAAAGCATTATTATGTCTAATGGAAAAGATGTAGTGAAGATCCCAATCCGTTCACTTGATGAGTATAAAATCCGTTATAACTATGATAAAAATAAACATGTAGGGCAAGGAGACGGCGAGAGCCAGGTTGGAGATGTTGTGGCCCGGGATGGATCAGACAAAAAACAAGGGCCTGGAAAAGGGCAGGGTGCCGGTGATCAGGCAGGCGAGGATTATTATGAAGCGGAAGTTTCATTAATGGATTTAGAAGAAGCGCTTTTTAAAGAATTAGAGCTTCCGAATCTCCAGCAAAAAGAGCGGGACAATATCATTCATACAGATATCGAGTTTAATGATATCCGTAAAACAGGGTTAACCGGTAATATTGATAAGAAAAGAACGATGATGTCAGCCTTTAAACGAAACGCAATGTCAGGAAAACCGTCGTTCTACCCAATTTATCCGGAGGACCTGAAATATAAGACGTGGAATGACATCACAAAGCCCGAATCAAAAGCCGTCGTTTTAGCCATGATGGATACAAGCGGCAGTATGGGGGTTTGGGAAAAATACATGGCCAGAAGCTTCTTTTTCTGGATGACCCGTTTTTTGCGGACAAAATACGAGACTGTGGAAATTGAATTTATTGCCCATCATACAGAAGCAAGAGTGGTCTCGGAGGAGGATTTTTTCTCAAAGGGAGAAAGCGGCGGAACAATTTGTTCTTCCGTATATCGGAAGTCGCTTGAGCTTATTGATGAAAAGTACAATCCCGCCCGCTATAACATTTACCCGTTTCATTTTTCTGACGGTGACAACCTGACATCTGATAACGCGCGCTGTGTGAAGCTGGTCAATGATATTATGAAGAAGGCCAATCTGTTTTGCTACGGCGAGGTCAATCAGTACAACAGGCATTCAACGTTAATGTCTGCATATAAAAATGTAAAAGATGAGAAATTTAAGTACTATATTTTAAAACAGAAATCTGATGTTTTTCAGGCTCTAAAGAACTTTTTCAGAAATGAAGAGTCTGGTGTAAGCCATCAATTTTCGTAATGAAAAGCCCATTTCAGGGCTTTTTTTTATTTAATAAAAGCAAGAAAACGCTTGCGAAAAAAATACGGGAGAAAAAGAAATTTTTCCTTTGACAAATCTTCTTTCATTTATTAATATTTTATCTTGTGAACTATTATTGAGGAATGAGGTGAAAAGGAGTTGACTGAATCAGAACGTGCTTTGCTCACTTTTGAACAGCTCTTCGATACGTCTCGGGCGATATATAAAAAACAGAAGAAGATATTGGAGATTGTGCTTGAGCCTTTTGATATTACAGTCCTTCAATATTTGCTGATGTTTAAAATTCATCAAAGCGGAAGCACCCCGCTAAGCAAGCTGGCAATGTCGCTTGATCTTAAGCCTGCTTCTGTGACGCGGATGACAGATATTCTGTATAAGCGCCAATTGATGAATCGATATGACAGTCCGGATGACCGCCGTATCGTCATGATTCAGTTAACCGAAGAGGGGGAAGAACTGATAGAAAAAGCCGCTGTGCAATATGCAAAAATGGGTGCTGGCTTGTACCAAAAGCTTGATACCTCCCAGCTGCAGTATTTGCGCAAACTAGCCGGAAGCTTAACGAAGCTTGCTGAAGGCTGTTCAGAAAAAAGCGGTAATTAAAAACTTCTCACATATTTTCACCAGCTTTCCGCAAAATGATAGAGGATGAAACGAAAGGAGAAAACAAAATGAACAGAGGACGTTTAATTCTGACCAACATTATCGGTTTGATTGTTGTTCTTGCAATTATAGCTGGAGGTGCTTACTACTATTATCAAAGCACAAACTACGTAAAAACAGATGAAGCAAAAGTAGCGGGCGATATGGCTGCTATTACTGCTCCAGCAGCAGGTAAAGTATCTGACTGGGATCTGGACGAAGGAAAAACAGTGAAAAAAGGCGACACAGTTGCAAAAATCAAAGGCGAACAAACTGTTGACGTAAAATCCATTATGGATGGAACAATTGTGAAAAACGAAGTGAAAAACGGACAAACCGTACAAGCTGGTACAACAATTGCACAAACGATTGACATGGACAACCTATACATCACAGCAAATATTAAAGAAACAGATATTGCGGATATTGAAGTAGGGAATAGTGTAGACGTAGTAGTTGACGGAGACCCTGATACAACATTTGACGGTACTGTAGAAGAAATTGGTTATGCGACTAACTCAACTTTTGATATGCTTCCTTCTACAAATTCAAGCGGAAACTACACAAAAGTAACACAAAAAGTTCCTGTGAAAATTTCAATCAAAAACCCATCTGATAAGGTGCTTCCTGGAATGAATGCATCTGTTAAAATTTCTGAGTAAAACAGATCAGTCATCAAACCATGAAAGGAGGTTGTCTTAGATGGCTACAGGCAAAGAAAAAAATGCAAAAAACCCTATGTCATTGCTGATTGTGCTAATGGCGGGTTTATTTTTGGCAATTCTAAACCAAACACTGCTTAATGTTGCAATGCCGCACTTAATGACTGAATTTGGCGTAAGTGCAACGACGATTCAGTGGCTGACAACAGGTTACATGCTTGTTAACGGTGTATTGATTCCGTTATCTGCTTTCCTGATTACACGATTTGGCCAGCGGAGTCTCTTTCTCGTCGCGATGTTTTGTTTTACGCTCGGTACGTTAGTCTGCGGTATCGCACCTAACTTCTCTACAATGCTGATCGGCCGTTTGATTCAGGCCGTGGGCGGAGGTATCTTGCAGCCGCTCGTTATGACAACCATTCTGTTAATTTTCCCGCCTGAAAGCAGGGGGAAAGGAATGGGGATTTTCGGGCTAGCGATGATGTTTGCTCCAGCGGTCGGCCCGACTCTTTCCGGGTGGATTATTGAGCATTATACATGGCGCATTATGTTTTACGGTCTTGTGCCGATCGGCGCAATTGTTATCATTGTGGCTTTCTTCATCTTTAAAAATATGGTGGAGCCGCAAAAAATCAAACTCGATACTCTTGGCGCAATCCTATCGATTGTCGGATTCGCCTCCTTATTATACGGAGTCAGTGAAGCCGGGTCTGACGGCTGGACCGACCCGATTGTATTGTCTACAGTTATTATCGGAGCCATTGCAATTGTTGCTTTTGTGGTTCAGCAATTGCGTCATGATGATCCGATGCTTGATTTCAGAGTGTTTAAATATGACATTTTCTCACTCTCGAGTGTCATTAATATCATTATTACAGTGGCACTTTACACTGGTATGTTCCTTTTACCGATCTATCTGCAAAACCTGGTCGGCTTTACGGCGCTTCAATCCGGTCTGCTTCTGCTTCCGGGTGCGATCGTTATGCTGATTATGTCACCGATCTCAGGTATTTTGTTCGATAAATTCGGACCGAGACCGCTTGCGATTATCGGGCTTCTCGTGACAGTGGTAACAACATATCAATACACGCAATTGACAATTGATACACCATATACACACATCATGCTGATCTATTCAATTCGTGCATTTGGTATGTCTCTCTTAATGATGCCAGTCATGACAGCCGGGATGAACCAGCTTCCTGCCCGTCTGAACAGCCACGGAACGGCGATGAGCAACACGCTTCGCCAAATCAGCGGATCAATCGGAACAAGTTTAATTACGACGATTTATACAAACCGGACGACATTCCATTATTCACAAATTGCAGATAAAACAAGCACGGCGGACCCGAACTTCCTCCATGCGTTCCAAAATGCAGTTTCGAATTTAATGGTGAATATGAATGTGTCTTATGATACGGCGAAAACATATGTGTACTCACATATTTATAAACACGCGTCACTCGATTCCAATGTCATGGGGATAAATGATGCCTTTATGTGGGCAACCTTATTCTGTGTAGCAGGTTTGATTTTAAGTATCTTCCTGCGTGACGTCAGAAAAGATAAATTGCGTAAGAAGAAAAAAGAGGAGCTTTCATTACTTCCTGCTCCAAAAGAAGCTAAGGAATCTTAATCTGTACAGGGAGGTTTCCTGAATGAAAATTTATGTAGTGTATGATAGTGAAGGCGAACATACTAAAGTGCTTGCAGAAGCGATTGCTGAAGGCGCGAGAGAAAACGACGCGGCTGAAGTGTTCATCGACCATGTAGATCAGGCTGATATCCGCAAGCTTAAAGATATGGATGCGATTATTTGGGGATGCCCAGGGCATTTCGGAACAATCAGCTCCGGTCTTAAAACTTGGATCGACAGACTTGGCTACTTGTGGGCTGAAGGCGAGCTGATCAACAAAGTCGGTGCTGTCTTCTGCACAACGGCAACAACACACGGCGGCTTGGAAATGACAATGCACAATTTAATCACGCCGATGTTCCACCAAGGCATGATTGTTGTCGGACTGCCTGGCAACGTGCCTGAAAACGCACTTTATGGCTCTTATTACGGAGCAGGTGTCACTTGTCCGGTAGACAGTGATGAGTTAATGTCTGAGGAAGGTATTCAGCTTGGACGCGCGTTGGGAAGACGTGTCAGCCAAGTTACAGGAAACCTAACAGCAGGACAGTAAGGAGAGGTTGAAATGGCCATTATTATAGCAATAATTGCTGCTGTCATTGTCATTGCGGCCCTTATTACATTTAACGTCCGCAACGCCTCACCTGGACCTGAGAAGCAAGAAGCAACCGATAGAATCGCACCTCCAGAAGAGGAAAAAAACGAAGCGCATTACCCTGCTGAAGCAAGGGCTGCCGAGCATACGCCATCCGTTGTCAAAAACGATTCTCCAAAAGAGAAGCGTGACACAATGGGTGATGATATTTACAGGCAGGCGCTGCAAAAGTTTAAGCATTCTGATGAAGTTCATGCAGAAGAAGAGGTCACTGAGGAAAGTGACAAAATGCAGGACCGCAGCTATCGTGATGCGCTGCTCTCTATGAAAAATAAGAAAAAGTAATGAAAAAGGCAAATCCGTTTTCTCATGCGGGTTTGCCTTTTTTGCTGTTTCCATCAATTCGGTTTTTATCAAATAAATCCATGGAATATGTTGTATTCCATCTTGATCTAGTGTACTATGTTACTCATACACCGAGGGTTTTTTCTGGGAGGTAAAGACATGAATTCTTTTTTAGGTTTATTAAAGAAAGATATCAAGCTTTCAAGAATGTGGCTGCTAGTATGGATATGCGGAATCATTTTCTTATTGGGAACAGGCCATATTATAGCTTCTCGCACGAAAGAACCTCTAGTCATTTTTGGTTTTTTTGTTGCAGTTGCTTTTTTTCTGCTTTTCTTATCTCCTGTTTTTGTGTTTTATCACCTTCGCAAGGAAGGGAAATCACAGCTTTGGCTGTACAATCCAAATGGCGGCTTCTGGCTGTTTTCTTCTAAATTGGCAGCATCTTTGCTCTATCAATTTGTGATTCAGTTGGCATTAACAGCCTATGGCATATGGATGTATCATATGCTCTTTGTAAAAAATCTGCTGGAGCATCAAGTTGATATAACGAGTACAGTGGCTTTGCTGAATATGTATGGGCTTATTTCTTCGTTAGATATGTCAGTAACAGTCATTGTGTTTTGGACTGTTTTTCACTCTCTCAAAAATTGGCGCGGAATGCGGTGGGCTGCGATGGTTCTGTTGGTTGCAGTGTGGTTATTCTTCGATGAATACATCATAAGCCCTTTGGTTGAATCTCAAAAGCATTTCTGGCCTGTAACAGTCTATTGCAATTTTGATTTCCACTTCCACAATGTTTGGAGATTGGAATTAAAACCTATCCATCTGTCTGTGCTAGGGTTGCCTATTACTTTAGTCATCACATTCTTGCTGCTCATTATGGCTTCAAAACTGCTTGATCGTAAAGTAGAGGTGTAAATATGGACAATCAATTCCAATCCTCGAAACCGATTTATCTGCAGATCGCTGATCAGATTTTTTATAGGCTGGTCAGGAAGGAGCTGCTCCCAGGAGACAAGCTTCCTTCAGTAAGAGAAATGGCGATTCAAACTAAGGTAAATCCCAATACAATTCAAAGAACTTACAGTGAGATGGAAAGGCTGGGTATTGTGGAGACAAGAAGAGGTCAAGGGACGTTTATTGCGGAAAAAGCAGAAATCGTAGACGAGCTGAAAGACAAGCTGACACGAGAGGTGCTGGAAGGCTTTGTCAAGCAAATGAAAGAGCTGGGGCTAACGAAAGAGGAAATGGTAGAAGGGATTAAAACATTCACAGAGGGAGGCTAAAATGGAAATCAAGCTAGAACATGTATCAAAAAAATACGGCCGCCATACGGCCGTCAATGATGTGTCAATCACCCTATCATCCGGACGGATTTATGGCCTGATCGGACCGAACGGCAGCGGCAAGTCAACGACCCTGAAAATGATGGCTGGCCTTCTGTTTCCGACTTCAGGATTTGTGAAAGTTGATGAAGAGCAGGTTACGAGAGAAATGGTGCGTCAAACGGCTTATCTTACTGAGCTTGATATGTTTTATCCGCATTTCACTGTTAAAGATATGGTGAATTTTTATCAGTCGCAGTTTCCTGATTTTCAAACAGAACAGGCTTATAAGCTATTGAATGAGATGCAGCTGAATCCGGAAAAAAAGATCAAAAAGCTATCAAAAGGAAATCGGGGCAGGCTGAAAATCGTTCTTGCTTTAGCGAGACGGGCAGACGTCATCTTGCTTGATGAACCTTTTTCCGGGCTTGATCCGATGGTCAGGGACTCCATCGTAAACAGCCTTGTGTCGTACATTGATTTTGAGCAGCAGATTGTCGTGATCGCGACACATGAAATTGATGAAATTGAGACTTTGTTAGACGAAGTAATCATCCTCGCCAATGGAGAAAAAGTTGCGCAGCGTGAAGTAGAAGATATTCGTGAACAGGAAGGCATGTCTGTTTTGCAATGGTTTAAATCAAAAATGGAAGTTTGCTAGAAAGAGGAGGAATATGATGAAAACAGTGTTGGAATTGAAAAACGTGACTAAAAACATCAGAGGCCGAACGATCATTGATGATCTCAGTTTTACGATTCGTGAAGGCGAGGTATTCGGTTTTTTGGGGCCAAATGGAGCTGGGAAAACGACAACCATCCGGATGATAGTGGGGTTAATGAAGCTGTCGAAAGGTGATGTCCTCATTTGCGGCCAATCAATTACGAAAGAATATGCCAAGGCGATTAAGCATATCGGAGCGATCGTTGAGAATCCCGAGCTGTATAAATTTTTGAGCGGATATAAAAATCTCCAGCAATACGCAAGGATGGTCAAGGGTGTCACGAAGGAAAAAATTGATGAAGTTGTTGAACTGGTCGGTTTAACAGACAGAATCCACGACAAGGTGAAAACATATTCTCTGGGGATGAGACAGCGTCTTGGCTTGGCACAATGCCTTTTGCATGATCCGAAAGTGCTAATTCTGGATGAACCGACAAACGGCCTTGATCCGGCGGGGATCAGAGAAATCAGAGATCATTTAAAGAAGCTGACCCGAGAAAGAGGAATGGCTGTCATCGTTTCAAGCCACCTGCTGTCAGAAATGGAACTGATGTGTGATCGAATTGCGATTCTGCAAAAAGGAAAGCTGATCGATATTCAAAATGTAAAAGATGAAAACATTGATGAGAATGATACATATTTCTTCCAGGTTGAGCAGCCGAGTGAAGCCGCTACTGTTTTAAATCAGTACGATTTGCTGAGTAAGACAAATGGTGTAGAAATCAAACTGGCTAAAGAGGAAGTCCCTGCGGTTATTGAATTGCTGGTGATGCAGCAAATCCGTATTTATGAGGTCAAGGTCATAACAAAATCATTAGAGGACCGTTTCTTAGAAATGACAGGTGAAACAAAAGAGGAGGTTCAGCATGCTTAATTTGATTTATAATGAGTGGCTCAAAATTTTCAGCCGTGCCGGAACATGGGTGATGATCGGAATTCTGGGGCTGACAATGGTTGGATTTGCATTTTTGGCGAATCATTTTTCTGCTAGTGAATCAAATTCCCATTGGAAACAAGAGCTTCAAGCACAAAACGCCGAATTAAAGAAAGAAATCAAAGAAGATCCTTCACTGAAAGATGGGTATAAAGAAACAATCACACTCAACGACTATCGCATCGAGCATAATATCCCTAGTGACACGGGCTATACGGCATGGTCTTATGTAACGGATTCGGCAAACTTTACCATCCTTACCGGTCTGTTTACTATTATCATCGCGGCCGGAATTGTCGCTAACGAATTTAATTGGGGAACGATTAAGCTATTAATGATTCGGCCGCTCAGCCGTTTTCAAATTTTGATGTCCAAATATATTACAGTTCTCCTGTTTGGGCTCCTGTTGCTGTTGATTTTATTTATCGGTTCTACTTTATTAGGGTTGATCTTCTTCGGGACGGGTGGTGAAACCGCCGCGAACATTCATTTAATCTATAAGGATGGCCATGTCATTGAGCAAAACATGATGGGGCATTTGGCCACAACGTATCTTTCTGAATCCGTCTCGGCTTTAATGGTGGCGACGATGGCGTTTATGCTGTCTGCGGTATTCAGAAACAGCTCTCTTGCGGTTGGTTTTTCCATCTTCTTGTTGGTTGCCGGTACGACTGCAACTGCATTTATTGCAGCGAAATTTGACTGGGCAAAATATATATTGTTTGCTAATGTCGACTTGACTCAGTATGTGGATGGCACACCGTTAATAAAAGGGATGACTATGACGTTTTCTCTCGTCATGCTAGCGATCTACTTTATCATCTTCCTGTTGCTTGCTTTCGGAATCTTCATGAAGCGGGATATTGCAAACTAATAAAGAAAGCTGTTTTGCTTATGCAAAACAGCTTTTTTGTCAAAATAAAAACTGCAGGTTTGCACCTGCAGTTTTTCATATCAATTTATGCTTACGCTTCTTTAGTAACGTTAGCAGCTTGTGGTCCGCGGTTTCCTTCAACGATTTCAAAAGAAACAGCTTGGCCTTCTTCTAAAGTTTTGAAGCCTTCGCCTTGAATAGCAGAGAAATGAACGAATACATCGTCTTGACCTTCTACTTCGATGAATCCGAAACCTTTTTCAGAGTTGAACCATTTTACTTTACCTTCTAACATGAAATTTCCTCCTAAAGCGATCATAACGCTTAAATTCACTATTCTTGCTCTTAACAAACTTTCAAGACGAAAACTCTTACAAAACTTTCTTCTTAAAGATAGTTCGAACAAAAATAATTACCTTTACTCTACCAGTAATCTTCAGAAAAAACAACTGCTTATTGAAATTTTTTTCGGAAAATACCATATTTATTTTTCAATTTGATATTTATTTACGGAAATTCATCTGTTTTCTCGATATGTGATCATACGTTTGCCTTAGTATTTCTTCATTTTGGGAAGATAAGTAATAGGAATTGACAACCTTATTGGATATGAGTAAGGTAAAAGTTAATCAATATTACAAATGACAACGTTTATCAACTAAGAGAGCGTATGATTTTTATGTCTGATATTGCTTGCATGCTCTAATACATAGATAGGAGTATGGTCACAATGAAAAAGTGGCTTATATGCAGTTTTGTCCTTGTTCTTCTCGTTTCATTTACTGCATGTTCACCGTCTGCAGAACATGAATCGATAAAAATCGGGATTGCTGAGTCTGACGGGGCAATATGGAACTATATTGCTCAAAAGGCTGAAGAGGCAGGGCTGGATATTCAGCTGATCCCTTTTTCTGATTATGCGGAGTCTGATATCGCACTTGCTAACAAAGAAATTGATGCCAACGCCTTTCAAACCATTTCATATTTTCAGTCGTTCACTCAAAAATACAAACTTAATTTGGCACCGCTCGGAACGACATACATAACGCCCATGGGCATTTATTCAAAACGATATGACCGAATCCGAGATATACCGCGAGGAGCTGTCGTTTCTGTTCCGGATAAAGCGTTCGATTTTGGCAGGGCGCTTACGGTGCTCCAGGAAGCGGGTTTGCTAACGCTGAAAAACGGATTTAACGGAACAGGTTCAGTTGATATGATTAAAGATAATCCGAGACACCTGAAATTAAAAGCTGTCCGGCAACAGGATGCAGTGAGCGGTGCCGACGTGTTTGTCATGAAACCATCAGAAGCAAAAAAAGCGGGCTTGAACCCGAAAAAGCATACGCTAAAGAGCGGCGGACTCATGTCTGAGGAAGAGATGAATTTGATTGTTGTCAGAGCGGAGGATCAAGATCGGGAAGCGCTGCAAACCATTCTTGAGCTTTATCAAGCTGATGATACAGCGGCATTTATAGAAAAAGAATATCAGGGAGATCTTGTCCCGGCTTTTCTGCCTTTGAAACGTCTTTCAGATTGGAAGAATGAATTCGAACATTGAATTCATTCTTTTTTTTCTGAAAAACACACTCTGTTCCGTCCCGTTTCTTTCGCTTTGTAAAGCATTTGATCGGCAAGAATGGGCAAGGATCCTGGCTGTTCCGTATTATTGGGGTAATGAGCGGCCCCTAGTGATATCGTAACTGAAAGCTCGTCGCCGTTTGTTAATACAATCGGTGCATCACTTACAGTGCTCCTGATCCGTTCAGCGATCCGGGCTGCTTTATCAAGAGAACAGTTCGGCAGGAGCACGGCAAATTCTTCACCGCCGATCCGAGCGGCAGGATCAGTATTTCGGATGCTCTGCTTCAGACGTAACCCTAGCTCTTTGAGCACCTGATCTCCTTCATGATGGCCATATTGGTCATTGATGGTCTTAAAATGATCGATATCCATATAAATCAGTGCAAATTGAAAATGCGGGGTATCGGCCGCCTGCTGATACAGAGCTTTTGTGGTTTCTTCAAACTTTCTTCGGTTATACACGCCTGTTAAAAAGTCAAAGTGCGCCTGAAACTTATATTGTTTAAAAAGAAGATGTGCATTTGTTTCATGATCAATAATATATAAACTGAGCATGCCGCCCGCTATTGATATGATCCAAAAATACAAATGAAGTTCGTATGAATGTAAATCTATAAGAAAATAAAAGGAAAAGGAGATCAAGCTATTTGTGATTATTAAAAGATAGAAAGCATGTTTTAGTTGAACTTTTTTTCTTCTAGAAACAATGAGTGACGGGATGGCAGCGATACAAATGATAATAACCGAGTATAGTGCAGATGTGTTCATTGTAATCAGCAAGCGGCCTGCAGTGATCATGGCCAGGGCCGTTGCCGTTGAAACCCAGCCTCCATAAAGAGCGGCAATCATAATAGGGATATTTCGAAGATCAATAATTGAATGCTGATAGGTAAATCCAAAAACCATCAGAATAACCCCGAGTAAACCGCAGGCCAGTCCCTTAACAGCTTGAAAAGATATGCTGTCTTTTTTATGTACTAACCTTTCTTTAAACAGGTGGGTGAAGAGATAATTAAATGTGATTAAAATGGTCAAATTTACAAACAGTTCTTTCAGCAATATTATCACCCTTATATAAGGTACTAAAGATGGAAGGGAAAGAAAAGAACAAAAAAGGCATTATATAAGGTTTTTTTACTTGAATTGATAAGTTAAAATAATTCGCACTTGACCCATCGGAATTAGTGTAATATAGTAAATGAGAAAATTTGAAGGGAGAGTTTACCTGCTTTGGAGACTTTACTGGTTGTATTACATGTATTTATTTTATTTTTACTTATCTTAGGGCTCTTTGTTATGCAGAAAAAACATGTTTCCTTCTCTAAACGTGTATTTACTGCGCTGGGGCTGGGAATTGTATTCGGATTTGCGCTTCAGCTGATTTACGGCCCGACTTCAAATATAGTCATTCAAACAGCCGACTGGTTTAATATTGCCGGGGGCGGATATGTCAAATTGCTTCAGATGGTTGTCATGCCGCTCGTCTTTATTTCGATTCTCGGCGCATTTACAAAGCTGAAGCTGACAAAAAATCTTGGGAAAATCAGCGGTTTGATTATCGGGATTTTAGTAGCAACAACAGCAGTTGCTGCAGCTGTCGGTATCGCGTCCGCGCTTTCATTTGATCTGCAGGCGATTCAGGTTGACCAAGGAAGTACAGAGCTTTCACGGGGACAGGAGCTTCAGCAGAAATCAGAGGATATGACAGCGAAAACGCTGCCGCAGCAGATTGTTGAACTGCTGCCTGGAAACCCGTTTTTAGATTTTACGGGAGCTAGACCGACTTCAACGATCGCTGTCGTTATTTTTGCCGCTTTCCTTGGAGTGGCATTCCTCGGCGTAAAACACAAACAGCCGGAACAGGCAGAAACATTTAAAAAACTGGTTGATGCCGTTTATGCCATTGTCATGCGTGTTGTCACACTCATTTTGAGACTGACGCCTTATGGGGTGCTAGCCATCATGACAAAAACAATAGCAACGAGTGATCTTGACAGCATTCTAAAACTGGGCATGTTCGTGATTGCATCATATGCCGCGTTAATCACTATGTTTATCATTCATTTGCTGCTGCTGACGTTCAGCGGCTTGAATCCGGTGATTTATTTGAAAAAAGCGGTGCCTGTACTTGTATTTGCATTTACGTCAAGGTCTAGCGCAGGTGCTTTACCGCTGAATATTAAAACACAGAGAAGCATGGGTGTACCGGAGGGAATCGCAAACTTTGCCGGTTCGTTCGGTCTTTCGATCGGCCAAAATGGATGTGCCGGCATTTATCCTGCGATGCTGGCGATGATGATTGCTCCGACTGTCGGCCAAAATCCATTTGACCCGGTGTTTATTATCACTGTTATCGCAGTCGTTGCCATCAGCTCCTTCGGGGTTGCCGGAGTCGGCGGCGGAGCGACATTCGCGGCGCTTCTTGTTTTATCATCATTAAACATGCCTGTCGCGCTCGCCGGTTTGTTAATCTCAATTGAACCGTTAATCGACATGGGGCGTACTGCTTTGAATGTCAGCGGAAGCATGACATCCGGTCTTATTACAAGTAAGGTCACAAAAGAAATTGATCAAGGGGCATTTCATGATCAATCCAGAGTGATTGAAGCTGAAGAAGCGTAACATATGAAAACGTGTAATCCAAGAGGATTACACGTTTTTTTAACGGCCAGGCTCTAAGTCCTCCAGCATTTCCATCATCGTGTTGTCGTCCATGACATTCATTGCGCTTTGTTCAAAATGAATGGGTTCAGCATAATGCGGCTGTCTTTTTTTCGCGGCTGTCTCAGTTTGCCTAGTTTGAGACTGTGTATGCTGGTGCTGTGTTTGCTGCTGTCCGGCGTGCTGGTGCTGACGGCCATTTTGCCGCTGGCTTTGATGTTGCGAACGGTCTTGGTTATCCCCGCTGCCTCCGCCAAATGCTTGTTTGACTATGTTTCCTACATTAGAAGCATCAAATGTGTTATTTTCTGAATTTCTTCTGTTCATTTGTCCTGTGATAAACCCGCTGATTCTTTGGCGGATCTGAGGTGATAATGCAGCAATAAGCATAGTTGATCCTATGATCAATGCTGCGGGGCTGATTCCTCTTCGCTGGTTAAACAACATGATCCCTCCTTTGCAGTGTATTCATATTTTCCCCCTCGTTAGACAAATTAACCGTTATATTTCCCGGGAAAGCATTTCCTCCAGATTTGCATGCATAATTAAACCCAGTTAGAAAAACCTATAAGTAAAGTGATAAAGGAGGAATTCACATGTTTGGAAAAAAACAAGTCCTTGCGTCTATGCTTCTTATCCCTTTGCTTATGACTGGCTGCGGTGTGGCCGACCAAGGTGAGGGCAGACGTGATAATAATGATGTAAGAAACGTAAATTATCGAAATCCGGCCAATGACGATATGCGGAATGTAAACAATCGGGATAACGTTGACAACAATGTTAATGATAATGTCAATAACAATCGTGTAAATGACGATAATAACAACGACCGAAAACTTGAGGTTGCTGATGAAGCAGCTGATAAAGTAACAGACCTAAAAGAAGTAAAGCATGCCGATATCATTGTGGCTGGAAATCAAGCCTACGTTGCAGTCGTTTTAACCAATGGAAATAAAGGTGCAGTAGAAAACAATCTGAAGAAAAAAATAGCCAAAAAGGTAAGATCTACTGACAAAAACATTGATAATGTTTACGTTTCAGCTAACCCTGATTTTGTAGAGCGTATGCAAGGATATGGAAAGCGTATTCAAAATGGTGACCCAATCGCCGGATTATTTGATGAATTTACACAAACTGTACAGCGTGTATTCCCTAACGCTGAATAAATGAAAGAAGCCGCACAATTTGTGCGGCTTTTTCTTTGCGTTAATGACACACTGCGAACTCAGGCTGCATAGAGTAAAAATAAAAAGGTACAAGACGGACCGGCTCAGGGAGGGAGACGTTTGCGGGATGGCATAGGAAAGCGTGCGGCATCCGCTCTATTCCTGTGCGGAGTCCTTGTGATGCTGGCTGTAAGCTCAGCCATCGTATCAAGCGCGATGTATATCCTGTCTTTTCCAGGTCAGGCATCTGGAATAACAAAAGAACAAGTGACGAAGCACATGAAGAAAGAGTCATTCAAACAGGCCGATATTTATTACACTTCTAAGGAAAAGTCCTTACTGCCATTGACGAAAGAAACGCTTGAATATGCGGTCAGTATTAATCAGATTATGATTGGATATTCGAATCAAAAGCCTATTGACATTATTTTTTTTCCTAATGAAAAACAGATGGAGGCTTACTCCGGTTTATTGGATGTAGTTGGTTTTTATTCTGAACGGGAGCAGCTGATCGGATTGTTGCCTGAAGAGAAAAAGAAACTGTTAGAAGGGGACGAGGTAGCGGTTTATTTGTACCAGAGATTGTTGATTCATGAATACTCGCACCATGCGTTTCACCAGAAATTGAAGGAGCTTGAGACGGATCCCGATGAGTTTCCGTTATGGTTTCATGAAGGGTTAAGCGAGTGGATTGCGAACTATGAATTGCTCATAGATCCGATCACGTTTTCTGTCGTGCCCTTTGACCGTTTGCAGACTGATCGAGACTGGCAGGAAGCTAGAGCCGAATATAACACTGATGTCTATTTGCAAAGCTTTTATATGATCGATGAGCTGACGGACAAATACGGGAAAGACATTATTTCAGAAATGATTAAGGAAACGGCAAAAAAAGGGGACTTTGAAAAAGGGTTTAAATCAGCAACAAAGGAAAGTCTTGATCAATTTGAAAAAGATTTTAAGAAAAAATTTGAAAAAAAACAGTGCGGCATTGGATAGTATCTATCCAATGCCTTTGTTATTAGTGAAGTCCTTGCTGACCCATTCCGCCTTGTGTCGGAGGCATTTGTCCTTGGGCAGGGGCGAATGAATTTCTCAGCTGTTCCATATCCTGCGCATCAAGCTGAGGAACCTGGTAATAGCCGTGTTTGTTTTGGTATAGGAAAATTTCAAATGCCATTTCAACATACTCCTGAATTTGCGCAGACAGTACGCGTCTTACGGCCGGATTTGTCATTTCCAGAGAAGCCATCGTCAGCATAGAAGCTTGTGCTTTAATCGCGCAAAGCATTTGTCGGCTGATGATGCTGTCATCAATATCATTCATGGATTGAACAGGTTTTTTAGGCTGTGACGGCTGCATGCCGTAAACAGTCTGGTTGTCTTCCTTCATCATATAAGTTGCTGTTTTTTGTGAAGGTTCGCTTCCTGTTTTGAAGCATTCTGCAGTTATATTGTATTGAGATGTGATGAATTGATGTTGACGATCAAGGATGTTTAGTAATTCTTGATCCTTACAGAATTGTCTCAGCATCATAAACTGATCAAGCACAGTAAGTGTTCCGGAAAGCACCTCATGCATATCAAACATTTCATGTCCGCCGTGGTTTTTATGCGGTTTGCCAGGAATACCTTTGTTCATTTGGGATTGCTGCTGCTGATTGAACTGATCCAAACCGAATTCCTCCTTTTTTTTCAGATCAGCTGTATTTTGTGTCAGTCTGCCGTGTATTATGCAGAAGCCTGAAAGGAATTATATGCTGTCTGTCGAAATGATAAGCAGACAAAATCGTTGTCATTATGTGTATAAGGGAGGAAATATGATGAGGGGTATTCTGCATATTGTGTTGATCACGGCATTAATGTTCTTAAATGTAATGTACACGTGCGAAGCTGTAAAAGCAGCTGAACCGCAACAGCCTATATCGATTGAGAAGGCAATACAGCAAAAAGAAGGACAGGCGCTTGTCGAAGGATATGCAGTCGGCCAGGCTGTTTCCCCGCAGCATTATAAGCTGACAAGCCCTTTTTCAAATGATTATAATGTCGCGCTGGCAGACCGTAAAAACGAGACATCGCCCGAACACATCCTTCCTGTGCAAATCCCCTCCGCCTTCAGAAGCCAATTTGGGCTGCAAACCAATCCGCTTCTTCTTGGGAAAAAGATAACGGTTCAAGGAAAGCTTGAAAATTACTTTAACACGACAGGACTTAAAAACGTTCAGTCGATGAACGTAACCGATGACACGAAAACTCCGCCGGCTGAACAGCAAGTGACCATAAATGAAGCACGGGGAAGGCTGAATGAAGAAGTAACGATAAAAGGGATCATTACAGCTGATCAAAACGCAATCGGAGGCGGGAAGCTGTCGACCTTTTTGCAAGATGAAACCGGAGGCATTAACATTTATTCGCCATCCCCTGAACAATTTCCCGAATTAAAAGAGGGTATGGATGTCACGGTGACAGGGAAAATCACGTCTTACCAGGGGCTGAAAGAAATCGTTCCAAACTCATCAGGCATCAAAATCAACCAGTCAAATCAATCCCTCCCCGCCCCCAAACACTTAACAATCAATGAACTTATTAACGGCAGCCTAGGTGATCAGTATGAAGGACGCCTTGTGAAACTAACCGCTTTTGTTTCCTCAATTCCAAGTTCTCCTGCCGGCGGCGGTTACAATGTAACAATGATTGATGACGACCATCATGCAATGACGCTCCGGGTTATGAATGAAACAGGGGTGATAAACGAGCTTGATGAGGGCAAATGGTATGAATTTACCGGTGTGTTAAGCAGATACCAAACCTTTCAGCTGCTTCCGCGAAAATCGGCTGACCTGAAGCTGCTTGAAGAGCAGCCCGCACCTCCGTCTGCAGAGGGAGAATATGAAGGGATTGTTGACCGGGTAGTTGACGGCGATACCATTCATCTTAAATCTCCGGTACTTGGAACGACAAAAATCCGGTTTGTAAATGTAGATACACCCGAAACATATCACACACCAAAAAATGACGCAGATGAAAATCAATTAAGATTTGGCAAAAAAGCATCTGACTATCTAAAAACGGTTCTGTCCCCGGGTGATAAAATTACTGTCAAGGTCGGGAGTGAAGCCAAGGACAGCTATGGCAGATTGCTCGGACAAGTCATAACCGAATCAGGTTCAAACGTGAACTTAGAGCTTGTAAAAAACGGCTATGCTCCGACGTATTTTATTTGGCCGGTTGACAATGAAGAGGATTATCAGCAATTTCAGGCCGCAGTAGCCGCTGCAAAAAAAGATCAAAAAGGAATTTGGAATGAAAACGATCCCCTCATGGAAATGCCGTTTGAATTCAGAGCCAGAGAGCAAGGGAAAGGCCTGACAAGATATGTGGGGGACTCGTCGAATAAAACATATGTGCAGCCAGCTGACTGGAAGAAGATAGCTGTGGAAAACAGAATTTTCTTCGCCTCAGCAAGTGAAGCGGAGAGCGCGGGATATAAAAAAAGGCAAACGGCACCTCAAGAACATGTGCCGCTTAGAATTCTCAGCATGAATGATTTGCATGGCAAAATCGATCAGCAATATGAGCTTGATCTTGATGGAAATGGAACTGTAGACGGCACGTTTGGACGCATGGATTATGCCGCCGCATATTTAAAAGAAAAAAAGGCTGAAAAGAAAAACTCGCTGATTGTGCACGCGGGAGATATGATCGGCGGAAGCTCTCCAGTTTCCTCTCTTCTTCAGGATGAACCGACTGTAGAACTGATGGAGGACATCGGATTTGATGTCGGAACCGTGGGAAACCACGAATTTGATGAAGGCACGGATGAACTGCTGAGGATCTTAAATGGCGGTGATCATCCGAAAGGCACAAGCGGATATGATGGACAGAACTTTCCCCTTGTATGTGCCAATTGTAAAATGAAATCAACTGGAGAGCCCTTTTTACCGGCTTATGACATCATAAATGTGGAGGGCGTACCCGTTGCTTTTATCGGAGTTGTCACACAGTCGGCAACTGGCATGGTTATGCCTGAAGGAATAAAAAATATCGAGTTTACAGATGAAGCAACAGCGGTGAATAAGGCGGCCAAAGAGCTGAAGAAAAAAGGCGTGAAGGCCATCGCGGTTCTCGCACATATGTCAGCTGAACAAAACGGCAACGCCATTACCGGTGAGTCTGCTGATCTTGCAAACAAAACAGATTCTGAAATTGACGTGATTTTTGCCGCGCATAATCATCAAGTTGTTAACGGTGAAGTGAATGGAAAACTGATTGTTCAAGCGTTTGAATATGGAAAAGCGATAGGTGTCGTTGATGTAGAGATCGATAAAACGACAAAAGACATTGTCAAAAAGTCCGCGGAAATCGTATATGTTGATCAAAGTAAAATTGAACCGGATGTCAGCGCGTCAGCCATTTTAAAGAAATACGAAACAATTGCGGAACCGATTATCAGCGAGGTAATCGGCGAAGCCGCTGTTGATATGGAAGGGGGGTATTCAAATGATGGCGATACACCTCTTGGAAACCTGATTGCGGATGGTATGAGAGCTGCCATGAAAACGGATTTTGCCCTTATGAATGGCGGCGGCATACGTGAAGCGCTGAAGAAGGGCCCGATTACGTGGGGAGATCTTTACAATATTCAGCCATTTGGAAATGTGTTAACGAAGCTTGAGATTAAAGGAAAAGATTTAAGAGAGATTATCAATGCTCAAATCTCGCCGGTTTTTGGGCCTGACTACAGCATCAGCGGGTTTACGTATACGTGGGATAAAGAAACCGGAAAAGCAGTTGATATGAAAATGGCAGATGGCACCGAGATCCAGCCCGATGCCACATATACATTGACCGTCAACAACTTTATGGCGACGGCGACAGGAACCAAATATCAGCCAATCGGACTGCTGGGAAAAAATCCGGTGACTGGGCCAGAGGATTTGGAAGCGACAGTTGAGTACGTGAAGAGTTTTGATGAGCCAATTGCGTATACAAAAGAGGGAAGAATTAAGCTCGCTGCAGCCAGTGATATTGAAGACCCTGTAACAGAAGACCCGGTCACGGAAGAGCCTGGAGATGACCCGGGGACGGAGCATCCAATGAAAGAGGTTCCAGAGCCTGATGTGGATTTGCCTGATATAAAAGAGACTCCGGGCACAGCACCGGTTCATCAGCTGCCGCCTTCAGCCATTTCGAGATTCAATGAAATACCAATCAACAACACAAAAACCGCTGATACCGCTAATAGCATCAGCACATTGCCGTTACAAACCGAGACTGCGGAAAGCGGGTCTGATCATCAGCTTCCGGATACGTCAGCGGGCTACTATAACTTTATGGTAATCGGTGCGGCGGTGACATTGTCAGGAACTTATCTATATGTCAGAAGAAAAAGGAGCGCCTCCAGAACGTGAAAAAAATTATTCCACTATTCATCATTGCTGCCGGCCTAGTGATCGCAGGCTATGGAGGCTTTAAATTGATCGATACGAATATGAAAACGGAACAGACACTAAAAGAAGCAAAACTGGCTGCTGAAAAGCCGCAGGAACTTTTGGGGACGAAAAATAGCACAGATCAAGCAAAGAACAAAGCATCATTTAAGCCTGAGACCGGCCAAGCGAGCGGCATTTTGGAAATACCGAAAATCAATGCAGAGCTTCCGATCGTGGAGGGCACCGATGCTGATGATTTAGAAAAAGGTGTCGGGCATTACAAGGACAGCTATTATCCTGATGAAAACGGACAAATTGTGCTGTCAGGGCATCGGGATACCGTGTTTCGCCGGACGGGAGAGCTGGAAAAGGGGGATCGGCTCCGCATTCTCCTGTCATATGGAGAATTCACATATGAAATTGTAAAAACAAAAATTGTCGATAAGGATGACACATCAATTATCACGCTCCAGCATGAAAAGGAAGAGCTGATTCTGACGACCTGCTATCCGTTTTCATACGTCGGAAATGCCCCGAAGCGCTATATTATATATGGAAAACGAGTGACTTAAAGAGCCGAGGCAGTGCCTGCGGCTTTTCTTCATGAAAAATATGTGCGGCAAAGGTTTTTCATATCAGCAGGGAAAGGGGCTTCAGCAACTATGAGCTCGTCTGTTATCGGGTGAACCGCTTGTACTTTATTGGCGTGCAGTGCCTGCCTGTTTAGCAGCTTGCTCCCGCCTCCGTAAAGCGAGTCTCCTGTCAACGGATGTCCGATGCTCGCCATATGAACACGGATTTGGTGTGTTCTGCCTGTTTCCAGCTCTAATTCAACGAGCGACAGCCGTTCTTTCACATTGCTGGCCATTACCTTGAAATGAGTGACGGCTGTTTGCCCGCCTGGTGAAACCCGGCGTCTTGTCGGGTGTGACCGGTCTCTGCCGATTGGTGAATTAATTGTCCCTTTTTTCGTTCGTAGCTTACCTTCAGCGATGGCGGTATACGTACGCTTCAGCGTCTTTTTCTCTAACTGCTGGTCTAAGATGGCGTGTGCCAAACGATGCTTGGCAAAAACGATAGCGCCAGATGTATCCTGATCAAGACGATGGACGTGGCGCACCTTACATGTTTCGCCATTTATCTGATAATGATAAGCGATCAAATTAGCCAGTGTGCCGGTTTGCCCATCCTCATTCGGATGCGTCGCAATGCCAGCGGGTTTATTGACGATGAGCATATGATTGTCCTCATATAAAATATCAAGCTCGCCATACTCCGGAATGACCGAAGATGCTTCACTTTCCTGAAGATCAATGAAGACGCGGTCTCCCTTTTTTACAATCATATTGTTTAAGACCGATTCGTGATTGACCTTTATCTGTTGATGGGACATCCAGTCTTGTATCACTGGTTTAGAAGCTTTGAGCGCTGTTTTGAGTACGGAAAACAGCCATTGGCCGTCCTGTTTTTCATTGATGAGGATCTCAAGCCCTCTGCCTTTTTGGTTCATGTTAAATGGCTCCTTTTCGAAGCGGAAGGCTGCTGTTTCTCATAGGAAACACTTACCTTAGCTTTCGCGTTTTTTTCTGTGCTATTCTTGAGTAAGACTTAGGATATTCGATGGCAAGAAAGGTGATTGACGTGAGAATTGTGAACGCAGCAACTGCAGAACAGGAGAGCTTTATCAAGGAGCTGTCTATGGAGCTGATCCATGATGTATTTCCTCTTTATTTCTCCGAACTGGACATTCAGCGCTTTAAAAAGAAAGGCGTTCTGTCTTTAAATAACCATTATTACCAAGGAACATTAAAAGAAGCATTTCAAATTATGGCTTGTCTGCAAATGATACATATTATCCTGACCAAGCCTTCACCGCACTCTGATTTGAGTGATCAGGCGATTTTTGAAAAAAACAGCAAGATGCTGAATGATTTTGGGATTTATTTTCCGTTTGCTTTTTCTGACTTTCAAAAGAAGACTAACAAAGCCTTTTTCGGTCAAAGAAGGCTGATATAATCATGCGGCAAGGGCTTTTCTATTTTTAGAAAAGCTCTTTTTGTATCAGAGAAATCATATCATAAAACCTTTCCTCTAACTCCCTTTTTAAACGGCTCGTGTCTGAACATACTAATGATTGAAAGGGGTGCTGACAATGAGTTCAGTTAAAGATACAATGACAACGCAGGTGGCAACCGTTTCTCCGAATCAAACGATTCAGGAAGCGGCTTCTCTAATGAAACAGCATAACGTCGGGGCGATCCCCGTTGTAGAGCAAGGTGTTTTAAAAGGAATGCTGACTGACCGTGACATTGCATTAAGAACTACAGCTCAGGGCCGTGATGGCCAGACACCCGTTTCAGAAGTGATGTCAACAGAACTCGTATCAGGAAACCCCAATATGAGTCTGGAAGACGCGTCGCAGCTGATGGCCCAGCACCAAATCCGCCGCCTTCCTATTGTAGATCAAAACAATCTAGTCGGGATCGTTGCGCTTGGAGACCTGGCAGTCAATCAGATGTCGAACGAGTCTGCGGGATCAGCGCTGACAAACATTTCTCACCAAAATATTCATTAATAAGAAAGAGCTTGCAGTGTGCAGGCTCTTTCTTCACATAAAACCTTACTTTTTGAAAGCAGACTTGTTTCGGGGTATAGTTGAGTGTATACATATGTCTCAATTCGGACTAAAGGAGTTGTACCCAGTGATTAAAGCGTTAATTTTTGATTTTGACGGGCTTATTCTAGATACAGAAACACACGAATATGAAGTTCTTCAGGAAATATTTGAAGAGCACGGCTCAGTGCTGCCGCTATCTGTCTGGGGGAAGGTCATCGGAACTGCTGCGGGTTTCCGGCCTTTTGACTATTTAGAAGAGCAGATCGGGAAAAAGCTGAACCATGAAGAGCTCACACAATTGAGAAGAGAGCGGTTTGCCAAACGCATGGAATCAGAAAAAGCGAGACCTGGTGTCGAAGCGTATTTGAATGCGGCAAAGGATTTAGGCTTAAAAATAGGCCTTGCCTCCAGCTCTGATTATAAATGGGTGTCCGGCCATTTGAAGCAAATCGGCCTGTTTGATGATTTTGAAGTTATTCAAACGGCTGATGATGTGGAAGAGGTGAAGCCGAATCCTGAACTCTATTTATTGGCGGCAAAGAACCTCGGGGTATCGCCAGCGGAATGTCTCGCGTTTGAGGATTCTGTCAATGGTTCGATTGCTGCGAAACGCGCAGGAATGAAGTGTGTCATTGTCCCGAATAAAGTAACGGGCACCTTGATGTTTGAAGACTATGATCACAGGCTTGAATCAATGGCGGAAATGGAGCTCGCCCTATTGCTTGATCATCTGAACTCACAAAACTAGAAAGGAGCGAGTAGGTTGTCTGAGAAATTAGATTTGACCCGGTTTGAAAAGAAAATGGTGATCCGCAATATCGAAGAGAAAGACATCGACAAGATTATCGATCTTCAAAAGGACTGCTTTCCAGGAATGGAGCCTTGGAAGCGGGAGCATTTAATCAGCCATTTGGAGCATTTTCCGGAAGGACAGTTTTGTGCAGAATTCGAAGGTGAAATTATCGGTTCGTGCTCAAGTCTCCTGATTAACTTTGATGAATATGATGACCGCCATACGTGGCAGGACATTACAGATGACGGTTATATCACCAACCATAATCCTGACGGCTTGAATATGTACGGAATTGAAGTCATGGTGCACCCGAAATACAGACGAATGAAGATCGGCCACCGTTTGTACGAGGCGAGAAAGGACTTAGCCAGACGCTTAAACCTGAAAAGCATCATCATAGGCGGACGGATTCCAAACTATCACAAATATGCAGAGGAAATGACAGCGAGAGAGTATGTTGAACAGGTGACACGCCACCAAATTTACGATCCGGTTCTTTCTTTTCAGCTGATGAACGGCTTTACCCTTATGCGAATTAACCCGAACTATCTCCCGGATGATACAGCTTCGATCAAGTATGCGACGCTGATGGAATGGAATAATGTCGATTATCTACCGCAGCAGACAAAACGCTATTATAAATCGGCGTTCCCTGTTAGAATTTGTGTGATCCAATACGAAATGAAGAAAATTTATTCCTTTGAGGAATTTGCGAATCAAGTAGAATACTATGTCGATGTTGCTTCCGACGCAAGATCTGATTTTGCGGTGTTCCCGGAAATTTTTACAACCCAGCTGATGTCCTTCCTTGAGGAACGGTCACCGAGCTTGGCGGTGCAGAGAATTACCGAGTATACAGAAGATTACATCAGCCTGTTTACTGACTTGGCTGTGAAGTATAACGTCAACATTATCGGCGGATCTCATTTCGTCGAAGAGGAAGGCAAGATCTATAATATCGCTTACCTGTTCAGACGGGACGGAACGATCGAGAAGCAATACAAACTCCATATTACGCCGAATGAACGCAAATGGTGGGGGATCAGCGCAGGAGACCAAGTTCGCGTGTTTGATACGGACTGCGGGAAAATCGCGATCCAGATCTGTTATGACATTGAATTTCCTGAGCTTGCCCGGATTGCGGCTGATAAAGGAGCCAAAATTATCTTTACGCCATTTTGTACAGAAGACCGTCAAGGCTATCTGCGTGTCAGATACTGTTCGCAGGCTAGAGCGGTTGAAAATCAAATTTATACGGTTATCTCTGGAACGGTCGGAAACCTTCCGCAAACGGAAAACATGGATATCCAATACGCCCAGTCAGGCATCTTTGCTCCGTCTGATTTTGAATTCGCTCGTGACGGGATTGTCGGCGAAACAAACCCGAATATTGAAATGGTCGTCATCGGCGATGTTGACCTGGAAATTCTCAGAAGACAGCGCCAAAACGGTACAGTGCGCCAGCTAAAAGACAGACGGCGTGATATTTACCATATTCAATATAAAAAATAACCCGAAAAAACCCGCCTGAATTGGCGGGTTTTTTAAAACAAAAGCGGAATTGTTTAGGTGCTATCTTTAAAATAAAAGTAGGTATAGTGGAGGTGCCTTATGGAGTTTCTGTATTTTCGCCATTTCCTATATCATACAGAAAACGGCTAGGCTTCACGTTGCTATTGCTATGGCTGTCCAAGTTGTTTCGAGTGCGACCTTTATCAGTACGATGCTGAGCATTGTCACTTTGCCTGTTTTGCTTTGGAAGCTGCATCCTCTTTTTTCTTGAGAATGGAGAATGGGGATGTTTTATTATTTACGCGGTTTATTGACTCTGACCCGGTCTGGCTTTATATTGAAGGCAGGGAAATCATCACCAAGACATCACATAAAGAGAAGGTCTGTTTCAATTGAATTGGCATTATAGGGAACGCTAATGAAATGGAGATGATGGGGATGGAAAACATTCAGCAAAATCAGGGATTAAAGCAAAAAGATGAGCAATTTGTGTGGCATGCCATGAAGGGAGCGCATCAAGCGGACAGCCTGATAGCCCAGAAGGCCGAGGGGGCCTGGGTAACCGACATAGACGGACGCCGCTATTTGGATGCGATGTCCGGTTTGTGGTGCGTCAACATTGGTTACGGCAGAAAGGAGCTTGCGGAGGCTGCCTATGAGCAACTAAAGGAACTGTCTTACTACCCGTTAACGCAAAGTCACGCACCCGCAATTCAACTGGCGGAAAAGCTGAATGAATGGCTTGGCGGCGATTATGTTATCTTTTTTTCCAACAGCGGATCGGAAGCAAACGAAACTGCTTTTAAAATTGCCCGCCAGTACCATCTGCAAAACGGCGACCACAGCCGTTATAAATTCATCTCAAGATATCGGGCATACCACGGCAATACATTGGGAGCGCTCTCAGCTACCGGACAGGCGCAGCGGAAATATAAATACGAGCCTTTGAGCCAAGGGTTCCTGCATGCAGCTCCGCCAGATATATACCGGAATCCTGATGATGCAGACACGCTTGAAAGCGCAAATGAAATCGACCGCATCATGACATGGGAATTAAGCGAAACGATTGCCGGGGTCATTATGGAGCCCATCATTACAGGCGGAGGCATCCTAATGCCGCCGGACGGATATATGAAGAAGGTGGAGGACATTTGCCGGCGCCACGGAGCCCTTTTGATTTGCGATGAAGTGATCTGCGGGTTTGGACGGACAGGTGAGCCGTTCGGGTTTATGCACTACGGTGTGAAGCCTGATATCATTACGATGGCAAAGGGAATCACAAGCGCGTATCTGCCATTGTCAGCGACTGCTGTGAAACGGGACATTTTCGAAGTGTATCAGGGGGAAGCTCCTTATGACCGTTTCCGCCACGTAAACACGTTCGGCGGAAGCCCGGCTGCCTGTGCTTTGGCGTTGAAAAACCTGAAAATTATGGAGGACGAACAGCTGATTCAGCGATCCCGCGATCTTGGAGCAAAGCTTTTAGGTGAGCTCCAAGCTCTGAGAGAACACCCGGCAGTCGGGGATGTTAGAGGAAAAGGGCTGCTGATCGGAATCGAACTCGTCAAAGATAAATTAACTAAAGAGCCGGCTGATGCCGCCAAAGTAAACCAAGTGGTTGCGGCGTGCAAAGAAAAAGGGCTGATCATCGGCAAAAACGGCGATACAGTCGCCGGCTACAACAACGTCATCCAGCTTGCGCCGCCATTTTGCCTGACAGAAGAGGACCTTTCCTTTATCGTGAAAACGGTGAAAGAAAGCTTTCAAACGATATAATATAAAAGTGATTTATTAAAGGAGCACATGATGAGTTTTCACAACCAGCCGATCTTACCGGCTATTCGCAATATGAAGCAATTTGATGAGTTTTTGAACAGTTCGTTCTCTTACGGTGTTATTCTTGATATTCATCTCGGCCAGCTGAAGGGCGTGATCAAAGAAGCGCAAAAGCACGGAAAGAACATGATGGTGCACGTCGATCTCATTCAAGGGATTAAGCATGACGAATACGGTGCGGAATTTATATGTCAGGATATCAAGCCCGCTGGGATTATTTCCACAAGATCGAACGTGATTGCCAAAGCGAAGCAGAAGAAAATTTATGCCATTCAGCGCCTGTTTTTGCTTGATACAAGCGCGATGGAGAAAAGCATGGAGTTTATCGGCAAGCATAAGCCTGACTTCATCGAAGTGCTTCCCGGCATCGTTCCGTCACTCATTCAGGAAATAAAAGAGAAAACAGGGATTCCCATCTTTGCCGGGGGTTTCATCCGTACGGAAGAGGATGTAGAGCAGGCATTGAAAGCGGGGGCTGTAGCTGTCACAACATCTAATACCAAATTGTGGAAAAAATATGAAAACTTTTTGACGGAAAATGATTGACACCGCTTTCATGCACTGATACAATTGCACTAGGTTAATACATTGTGATGGAGAACTCGGAGACCACAGCAGCTCTTTACGGCAAATGTTTATGCACCCGTAAAGCGGTTTGTTGTGGTTTTTTTATTCTTTTCTTCTCTATCATGCTTTTTAATCGTGACTTTAGGAGGAATGTGCTATGACAGCATTTTGGGGAGAAGTCATCGGTACGATGCTGCTTATCATTTTTGGTGCAGGTGTTTGTGCAGGTGTCAATTTAAAGAAATCGCTTTCATTCCAGTCTGGCTGGATTGTTGTTGTATTTGGATGGGGATTGGGTGTTGCCATGGCGGCATACGCGGTTGGCGGCATCAGCGGTGCCCATTTGAATCCGGCGCTAACGATAGCGCTTGCATTTGTAGGAGATTTTCCTTGGAAAGAGGTTCCGGTTTATATTGCGGCGCAAATGATCGGAGCGATCATCGGTGCGGTGATTATTTATCTGCATTACCTCCCGCACTGGAAGTCAACGGATGATCCCGCTGCCAAGCTGGGTGTTTTCTCAACAGGGCCCAGCATTCCGCATACATTTGCAAACGTTTTAAGCGAAGTGATTGGGACATTTGTCCTTGTGCTTGGAATCTTGGCCATTGGGGCAAATCAATTTACAGAAGGACTTAATCCTTTAATCGTCGGTTTCCTCATTGTAGCAATCGGTATTTCTCTGGGAGGAACCACCGGCTATGCTATCAATCCTGCACGTGACTTAGGTCCGCGGATAGCCCACGCTTTTCTTCCGATTCCGGGGAAGGGCTCATCAAACTGGAAATACGCATGGGTTCCGGTAGTCGGCCCGATTTTAGGCGGATCATTCGGCGGCGTATTTTACAACGCTGCATTTAAAGGGCACATCACAAGCAGCTTCTGGATTGTAAGCGTTATATTGGTTGTGGTATTGTTAGGACTCTATGTTTATACGAAATCACATTCTGCTAAAACATTATCAAATTCAAAATATATTTAATCAAAGGGGAGACATCTTATGGAAACGTACATTTTATCCTTAGATCAGGGGACGACAAGTTCAAGAGCGATTCTGTTTAATAAAGAAGGCAAAATCGTTCACTCTGCTCAAAAGGAATTTACACAATACTTCCCGCATCCTGGCTGGGTTGAGCATAATGCCAATGAAATTTGGGGCTCTGTCCTCGCGGTTATCGCCTCAGTCATCTCTGAATCAGGAATCAGCGCTTCTCAAATTGCCGGCATCGGCATCACGAACCAGCGCGAGACGACGGTTGTGTGGGATAAAGATACAGGAAGTCCTGTCTATAATGCAATCGTTTGGCAGTCCAGACAGACGTCCGGCATTTGTGAGGAACTTCGTGAAAAAGGATATAATGATAAATTCAGAGAAAAAACTGGGCTTTTAATCGATCCATACTTCTCCGGCACGAAGGTGAAGTGGATTTTAGACAATGTGGAAGGCGCAAGAGAAAAAGCGGAAAAAGGCGAGCTGCTGTTTGGAACGATTGATACGTGGCTCATTTGGAAAATGTCAGGCGGAAAAGCGCATGTGACCGATTACTCCAATGCCTCAAGAACACTGATGTTTAATATTTACGATTTAAAATGGGACGATGAACTGCTCGACATTCTAGGCGTACCGAAATCCATGCTCCCTGAAGTGAAGCCGTCTTCCCATGTGTATGCGGAGACTGTTGATTATCACTTCTTCGGAAAAAATATCCCGATTGCTGGAGCGGCAGGCGACCAGCAGTCCGCGCTGTTCGGTCAGGCATGCTTTGAAGAAGGCATGGGGAAAAACACATACGGCACAGGATGTTTCATGCTGATGAATACCGGGGAAAAAGCAATTAAGTCCGAACATGGGCTTTTGACAACAATTGCTTGGGGCATTGACGGAAAAGTGAACTATGCGTTAGAAGGAAGCATTTTTGTCGCTGGCTCTGCCATCCAATGGCTTAGAGACGGATTGAGAATGTTCCAGGACTCTTCGCTTAGCGAAGCTTATGCAGAGAAAGTGGATTCAACTGACGGCGTGTATGTTGTTCCGGCCTTTGTCGGACTGGGAACGCCTTACTGGGACAGCGATGTGCGCGGTTCGGTTTTCGGCCTGACAAGAGGGACAACAAAAGAGCACTTTATCCGTGCGACACTGGAGTCATTGGCTTATCAGACAAAAGATGTGCTTGACGCAATGGAAGCAGATTCAAACATTTCATTAAAGACGCTCCGTGTAGACGGAGGAGCTGTAAAAAACAATTTCCTGATGCAGTTCCAAGGAGACCTGTTGAATGTTCCTGTGGAGCGCCCGGAAATTAATGAAACGACTGCACTTGGCGCGGCTTATTTGGCAGGTATCGCTGTGGGATTCTGGAAGGACCGTTCTGAAATCGCGAACCAGTGGAATCTGGATAAACGGTTTGAACCTGAATTAGAAGAAGAAAAACGAAATGAGCTGTATAAAGGCTGGCAAAAAGCCGTAAAAGCAGCTATGGCTTTTAAATAAAGTAATACTATGGTATAATGGTTACAAGTTAATAAGAACGGTCCTGAGATGAGGAGAGACCACAGCACCAAAGTGTAAGCATGCACTTTGGCTGTTGTGGTCTCTTTTTCTATTTACCGTGACAACAAGGAGGAGACGTAATGATGAAACATCAATTTTCAAGTCTTGAAAGAGATCGCATGCTGACAGACATGACGAAAAAAACATATGACCTATTTATTATCGGAGGAGGAATTACAGGAGCCGGAACAGCTCTTGACGCGGCATCAAGGGGAATGAAGGTCGCACTAAGCGAAATGCAGGACTTTGCGGCGGGAACATCTAGCCGATCAACGAAGCTGGTACATGGCGGCTTGCGCTATTTAAAACAATTTGAAGTGAAAATGGTCGCTGAGGTAGGAAAAGAGCGGGCGATTGTGTATGAAAACGGCCCGCATGTCACTACACCGGAATGGATGCTGCTTCCGTTTCATAAAGGCGGCACATTCGGTTCATTTACAACATCTATCGGGTTAAGGGTTTATGACTTCCTTGCAGGTGTGAAAAAGTCAGAACGAAGAAGCATGCTTTCAGCAAAAGAAACGCTGCAAAAAGAGCCTTTGGTAAAAAAAGACGGCTTAAAAGGCGGCGGGTACTATGTGGAATACCGCACTGACGATGCGAGACTGACCATCGAAGTCATGAAGGAAGCGGTGAAATTCGGGGCAGAGCCTGTGAATTACTCCAAAGTGAAGGAGCTTCTTTACGAAAAAGGCAAAGCCGTCGGCGTATTAATTGAAGATGTGCTGACAAAGAAAGAATATAAAGTGTATGCGAAAAAAATTGTCAATGCTACAGGCCCTTGGGTCGATCAGCTCAGAGAAAAAGACCATTCGAAAAACGGAAAGCATTTGCAGCATACAAAAGGCATTCACCTTGTATTTGACCAGTCTGTCTTTCCGCTGAAACAGGCTGTATATTTCGATACACCTGATGGACGGATGGTATTTGCGATTCCTCGTGAAGGCAAAACATACGTGGGAACAACAGACACTGTTTACAAAGAGGCGCTGGAGCATCCGCGGATGACAACGGAGGATCGTGATTATGTCATCAATTCAATCAATTACATGTTCCCGGAACTGAATATCACTGCGAATGACATCGAATCCAGCTGGGCGGGGCTGCGTCCGCTGATTCATGAAGAAGGCAAAGATCCTTCTGAAATTTCACGGAAAGACGAGATTTGGACATCTGACTCAGGCCTGATCACCATTGCCGGCGGAAAACTGACTGGATACAGAAAAATGGCGGAGCACATCGTTGATCTTGTCCGTGATCGCTTAAAAGAAGAGGGCGAAAAGGATTTTGGACCATGTAAAACGAAAAACATGCCAATCTCTGGCGGGCATGTCGGCGGTTCGAAAAATCTCATGTCCTTCGTTACCGCGAAAACAAAAGAAGGAATTGCAGCCGGTTTATCAGAAAAAGACGCAAAACAGCTTGCGATCAGATACGGCTCTAACGTAGATCGCGTCTTTGACCGGGTAGAAGCGCTGAAAGATGAGGCCGCGAAACGCAACATTCCGGTTCATATTCTTGCTGAGGCAGAATACAGTATAGAAGAAGAGATGACTGCAACCCCTGCTGACTTCTTCGTCCGCAGAACGGGACGTTTATTTTTTGATATCAATTGGGTAAGAACATATAAAGATGCCGTTATTGATTTTATGAGCGAGCGATTCCAATGGGATGAGCAGGCGAAAAACAAACATACAGAAAACCTCAACAAGCTTTTACACGATGCGGTCGTACCGCTTGAGCAATAAATCATAACGGGCTGTCTGCAGCCCGTTATTTCTTTTTACGTGCCGAAAGGGCCAGATCTCAGGTTATCAAGTGACAGAGGCACCCGCTTCATATAAAATAATGGCATAAGCTGATACATAGGAGGACGAATATGACTTGGAGAAAGAGCTATGAACGCTGGAAACAGACAGAACATTTAGATCCGGAATTAAAAGAGCGCCTTATTGAATTAGAGGGAGATGAACAGGCCCTTGAGGACTGTTTCTATAAAGACCTTGAATTCGGTACCGGCGGAATGCGCGGGGAAATCGGCGCCGGGACAAATCGGATGAATATTTACACTGTGCGCAAAGCATCGGCCGGGTTTGCGGCATACATCTCGAAGCAAGGTGAGGAAGCGAAAAAACGGGGCGTTGTCATTGCTTATGATTCCCGCCATAAATCTCCGGAGTTCGCGATGGAAGCGGCAAAAACACTTGCGACACAAGGCATACAAACATACGTGTTTGATGAGCTTCGCCCGACGCCAGAGCTGTCATTCGCTGTCAGACAGCTGAATGCTTATGGTGGAATTGTGGTAACGGCAAGCCATAACCCGCCTGAATATAACGGCTACAAAGTATACGGGGATGATGGCGGCCAGTTGCCTCCAAAGGAAGCGGACATCGTCATTGAGCAGGTAAACGCGATTGAAAATGAGCTGACGATCACAGTGGACGAAGAAAATAAGTTAAAAGAAAAAGGCTTAATCAAAATCATCGGTGAAGATATTGATAAAGTTTATACAGAAAAACTGACGTCCATTTCTGTACATCCTGAATTATCGGAAGAAGTAGATGTAAAGGTTGTTTTCACACCGCTGCATGGAACTGCAAATAAACCGGTCAGACGCGGTCTTGAAGCACTCGGCTACAAAAATGTAACGGTTGTCAAAGAACAGGAACTGCCGGATTCAAACTTCTCCACTGTTACATCGCCGAACCCGGAAGAGCATGCGGCATTCGAATATGCCATTAAGCTTGGGGAGGAGCAGAATGCAGATATTCTCATCGCGACAGATCCTGATGCTGACCGCCTCGGCATCGCGGTGAAAAACGATCAAGGCAAATATACAGTGCTGACAGGAAACCAAACCGGAGCGCTGCTGCTTCATTACCTGCTTTCTGAAAAGAAAAAACAAGGCATCCTGCCTGATAACGGTGTTGTTCTCAAAACGATCGTCACAAGCGAAATCGGCCGTGCTGTAGCTTCTTCATTCGGCCTTGATACGATTGATACGCTGACAGGCTTTAAGTTTATCGGTGAAAAGATTAAGGAATACGAGGCATCAGGCCAGTATACCTTCCAATTCGGTTATGAAGAGAGCTACGGTTATTTAATCGGGGATTTTGCCCGCGATAAGGACGCCATTCAGGCTGCGCTTTTGGCAGTTGAAGTTTGCGCGTTCTATAAAAAACAGGGAATGTCTTTGTATGAGGCGCTCATCAATCTCTTTAACGAATATGGTTTTTATCGTGAAGGGCTGAAATCCCTGACGCTGAAAGGCAAACAAGGAGCAGAGCAAATTGAAGCGATTCTTGCTTCCTTCAGACAAAATCCGCCGCAGAAAATGGCGGGCAAACAGGTTGTCACAGCAGAAGATTACGCTGTAAGCAAACGGACGCTTCTGACTGAAAATAAAGAAGAAGCCATCGACTTGCCAAAATCAAATGTACTGAAATACTTCCTGGAAGACGGGTCTTGGTTCTGTCTTCGTCCTTCTGGAACTGAGCCGAAGGTTAAATTTTATTTCGCCGTAAAAGGGTCATCTTTGGAAGACAGTGAAAAGCGACTTGCCGTCCTTTCTGAAGATGTAATGAAGACGGTGGATGAAATTGTTGAGTCGACAGCAAAATAATTCAAGTATGAGCTGGGTCATTGTAAATGATCCGGCTTTTTCTTTTCTCATCCAAAAGTCTGAAAGAAAATCATCCTACAAGTGAAGTAATGAAATACAAAAAACTGGTATAATCTTAAATACAAGATCAATGCCGGAGTGAGAAACGTGAGCAAAACGAGGATGGAAAAATTAAAAACGCTGAAAACGATTGCGGAAACCTTAAATCAAGGGCACGATATCAAAGCAACACTGGATGAAGTTTTAAAAGAGTTGCTGAGTCTGACAAATCTTCAATCCGGATGGATTTTTCTGATCGAAGAAGATGGGTCTTATACGTTAGCGGCCGACGCTTATCTGCCCCCGGCTTTAAGCCGCAAGGAAAAAGTGCTGATGTGCGAAGGGGAGTGTTACTGCCTGACGAAATTCAATAACGGAGGGCTTAGAAAGGCTGCAAATATCATGAACTGCAAACGCATCGAATCAGCAGAAAACCTGCATTGTTTTGACACAGAAGGGATTACGCATCATGCAACTGTGCCTTTAGAAGACGGGGACAGAAGATTCGGATTGTTAAATGTAGCGGCGGCCGGAAAAACCATGTTTGATGAGGAAGAGCTGCATTTACTCGAGTCTGTCGCCTTTCAGATCGGAACGGCAATCCAGCGTATGAGGCTTTCTGAATATCAACAAAAAAATGCTCTTTTAATGGAGCGTAACCGCCTCGCTCAGGAGCTTCACGATTCAGTCAATCAAATGCTGTTTTCCGTCAGTTTAACTGCCAAAGCTGCGAAGACACTAACAAAAGATGAAAATTTACAGCAGATGATTGATTTCATCCAAAACCTATCACAGGACGCGCTCGCAGAAATGAAAGCGTTAATTTGGCAGCTTCGCCCCGGAGGATTGGAAAAAGGGCTGGCTGAAGCCATTAAAAGCTATGGTGCGCTCATTGGATTGAAGATCATTTTTACACAAAAAGGCTGTCCTGTTCTGACTGATGAGCAGGAGCATATGCTATGGCGTGTCGTACAGGAAGCTTTAAATAACTGCAAAAAGCATGCCGGAACGGATACGGCGTATGTTAGTCTGACTGCTTCTTTGTGCCATGCGGAGCTGGATATCATCGATCATGGGGCAGGATTTCGCTATGAAGCGCATGCCGATCTGCCTTCACTTGGCATCAAGGGTATGAAAGAACGAGCGGAAAAAGCCGGAGCTAAGTTTTGGATTGAGTCAGCGCTTGGAACAGGAACAAAGCTGTCCATCAGGCTTCCGCTAACAAGCCGAAAAGGAGGGGCGGTATGAAAATTGTCATTGCTGATGATCATCATGTTGTCAGAAAGGGTCTGCGTTTTTTCTTTGCCACCCAGGATGATATTGAAGTCGTCGGAGAAGCTGCAACTGGATTAGAAGCTCTCCGTGTCATCGAAGAGACAAAGCCGGATCTTGTGCTAATGGATTTGTCTATGCCCGAGATGGACGGCATTCAAGCCATTAAAAAAGCAATACAGCAATTTCCGGATACGAATATCATTGTGCTGACGAGCTACTCTGATCAGGAGCACGTCATCCCCGCGCTTCAGGCAGGCGCGAAGGCGTATCAATTAAAGGATACGGAGCCCGAGGAATTGGTGAAAACACTAAGACAAGTGCATGCTGGCGAATACAAGCTTTCTACAGCTATTATGCCCCATGTGCTGACACATATGAAAAATCAGCACGACCCGGAAAAAGAAAAATACTATCAATTAACAAGAAGGGAAAAAGACGTTCTGACTGAAATAGCAAACGGGAAAAGCAATAAAGAAATCGCAGCAGCCTTGTTTATTTCAGAAAAAACAGTAAAAACCCATGTATCGAATCTTTTAGCAAAACTTGAAGTGGCCGACCGCACGCAAGCAGCGCTTTTCGCAGTGAAATATAACCTGAATGGAGAGATCTCGAAATGAACATGTTAGTTATAAATGGCACGCCTAGAAAACATGGCAGAACAAGAATTGCAGCATCCTATATTTCAGCTCTGTATCACACGGATTTGATTGATCTAAGCGAGTTTGTATTGCCCGTTTTTAACGGTGAAGCGGAACAATCTGAACTGTTGAAAGTACAGGAGCTTAAGCAACGCGTTACGAAAGCGGATGCGATTGTATTATTATCGCCTGAATATCACAGCGGCATGAGCGGCGCTTTAAAAAATGCCTTGGATTTTCTAAGCAGCGAACAATTCAAATATAAGCCCGTTGCATTATTGGCAGTAGCGGGAGGCGGAAAAGGCGGCATCAATGCGCTGAACAATATGAGAACTGTGATGCGGGGTGTCTACGCCAATGTCATTCCGAAGCAGCTGGTGCTTGATCCGGTGCATATTGATGTTGAAAATGCTACAGTGGCTGAAAACATTAAGGAAAGCATAAAAGAGCTTGTCGAAGAACTCAGCATGTTCGCAAAAGCAGGAAATCCCGGCGTTTAAACGCCGGGATTTGTTTATGTGAGAAGGGCTATTTGATCTTCATAAGTCAGCTCTGTGGCATGATCAATATATCGGAGAAGGGAATACAGCATCTTTTCTAAAACGGCGTAATCCTGTTCAAAATGATACGCATGCAGAAAATGCTCAATTCGTTTTGATAACAAATCGTCCTCTGTACGCACCATTAAAATTAATAAATTATCCCATTGAGAACGATGGGTGTAATAAAGCGCTTTATCGTAATCGGCATAATCCATGAATCGCTTCTCCTTTCTTGGGTGAGAAGTTCATGATTAGTTTATGCCGCATCCTCTGTTATTGACGGGGCAAAACTTGCCGTCTGCGTCAGTAAAGGGGTAGCAATATGAGGGAGACATAAAATCAAAATGCCTGAATGAAGATATCGCTTTTGGTAAACCTATGAGGGAATATATTCTGGGTACAGGAGACTGAAAAAATGAAATCCCTGCCGTATACCATCGCGCTTCTTTTTTGCGGATTGATTATCGTGTCAATGGCTGCAAAAGGTCATTCAACGGACACAGACGAGTCCGTTCAAAAGTGGGAACAGCTTGCCTGGAGCAAAATTCAGGATGAATATAAGGGCGCTTCATTTTCTGATTATGCTTATATGGGGCGTACAGAGGTGAATGATCAGCAGACGAAAGATGTCTTTCGGGTGACAGTCAGACAGAAAGATGACACTTTTTCTGTTCGGGCCGAAGTCTATTTTCATCCGGTGACAAATCATATGATCAGCATCAACGTCTTTAGGCTCTAATAAAAAACTGTACAGCCGTTAAGGCCGCACAGTTTCTGTTTTTAGAAATATCGTTTTGCACCGAGATAGCGCTGTTTCCAGTAAGAGTTGTTCATATTGGAAATGACAACTCCGGAATCGTTGGCATTTATGAATTCCCCGTTGCCTAGGTAAATTCCGACGTGGGAAGGGCCGGCTTTATATGTTGTAAAGAAAACAAAATCTCCGACAGCAGGCTGGCTAACTGATTTCATTGTGTTCCAATATCCCGCTGCCGTTAATCTAGATACGGATGTGACTTTGTTCAGTACATAGTAAATGAATCCGCTGCAGTCAAACCCGGACGGTGTCGTGCCTCCCCAGCGATATGGAACCCCAAGCTGCGCTTTAGCGGCCGAAATCATTGTGTTAATCTTCGCACTCGTTGAGCTGGTGGTGTTTGAAGAACCGGATGAAGACGATGATGAAGCTTTTCCGGAAATGACCAGCTTTTGGCCAACCTGCAAGACATCCGTTTTTAAATTGTTTTTCTCACGAATCTGCTGAGCTGTTACATTAAATTTTTGTGCAATCACCCATAAGGAATCACCGCTTTTCACCGTGTATGTAGTCGTCGTGCCGGAGCTTGCATTTGACGAAGAAGACGACGATGATGAAGAGCCTGAAGATGCTTTACCTGTCAGCTTCAATACTTGTCCAACGTAAAGCACATCTGATTTCAGATTGTTGATATTTCGGATTTGCTGTACAGTCAGGTTATAGTTGTTTGCGATTTTCCAAAGTGAATCACCGCTTTTAACGGTATATTTAGATGTTGCTGAAGTTTGGTTCGATTTGGATGAAGTGTCTTTAGAAGACGTATCAGAGCCGCTTGATTTTGTTTTCAACACCTGATTCACGTAAATGGTGTCTGATTTTAAGTTGTTCAAGACCTTCAATTCAGCGATGGACATATTGACTTTGTTTGCAATTTTCCAAAGTGAATCTCCAAGCTGCACCTTATATGTTCCCGTAGAAGATGAAGAACTTGAACTCTTATTAGAACTGCTTTTTGAACTGGAGCTTGAACTCTTATTGGAACTGCTTTTTGTACTGGAACTTGAAGAAACAGTACCGGACACCTTTAATTTCTGCCCAGCACGAATTAAATCGCTGCTTAGTCCGTTTAATTTTTTCAGTTCCTGCACGGTCATTTTAAACTCATTTGCGATCAGCCAAAGTGAATCTCCGCTTTTCACTGTGTAAACAGAACTTCCGCTCTTCTTGGTTGTTGAGCTTGAAGTAGATGAAGAAGTGCTGGATTTGCTGCCTGGAATAGTAAGCGTCTGGCCGATCGACAGAACAGTAGTCGAAAGATGATTGGCGGATGTGAGGGCCGCCACACTTGTGTTATAGGTTTGGGCCAGTTTCCATAAAGAATCTCCGCTTTTGACCTTAATCGTTGCTGCTTCAGCTGGTGTCACTACTAAAGTTGTGCCGACAATCGCAGATGCTGTCAGCCCTGCTGCTAATTTCTTTTTCATCTTAGCTCTCCTTTTTCCCCCAATGATTTTGCATTTCCTGTTTCTTTTTTATATCGGCACATTTGTCTCATCGTTTTGCCTTTTTATAAAAATAGCCAAATTATCTTAACAATAAGGGGGAAAAAGGGCATAAAAAAGAAGGAATCTTAATCTATTCCTTCATTTTTAAAAGCTTCATGATATCTTCTTTGTTTTTGACGAGGTCGCGCAGTGTGTATTTGTCTAAAACTGCGAGGTAGGCAAAAAGCGCTTCATTCAGCACATGTTTTAAGCCGCAAACCGGGGAAATAACACAGAGATTCTTGTTCGCATCAAAACATTCAACAATATTAAAATCGTCTTCCGTTTTTCTGACAACCTCACCGATGTTGATGTCTTCAGGTTCCATGCCTAATCGTATGCCGCCGCCCCGTCCGCGTATCGTTTCTACGTAGCCGAGCTGGCCGAGCCTGTATATGACTTTCATGAGATGATTTTTTGAAATAGAATACGTTTCGGCAATCTGTTTTATATTTGAAAGTTCTCCGGGACGCTCTGCAGCCAGAAAAATCAACACTCTTAATGAATAATCTGTATAATTGGTTAACTTCATAATAAGACCTCAGAATAAGACATTTTCTATATCTTATCATAATCGATTGAAAAATGAAAAAAAAGGAATTAAAAAAACATGCACCCAGCTGGGTGCATGTTTTTTGCTTACATGTCATTCGGCGGATTTTGGTTTTTACGGTTTTTTTCGATTTCTGTGTTTTGCATTTTGCGTTCAAATGTAGACAGATAACGTGATGCAAAATCCTTACCGCCAAGGCCGAAGGATAAACCGAAAGCGAGTGCGAAGCCGCTAAGAACGATGATAAACGCGGAATTGACGATTGTCGCAGCGACACCAAGCTGATCCAGGGCCATAAAGAAAGCAAGTGCGATAATCGTATATTTAGCAATAGGCGCAAAAGACTTGAATTCCTGGCCTTTTATCATGCTTGAGAGCACTTTTCTCACCAATTCTCCTGCGTAAAGGCCGAGTCCGAGAATGAATACTGCGACAAGGACATTCGGCAGATACGCGATGATGCCAGTGGCAATTTCTACGAGGAAGTGCAGCCGAACAATTTGAAGCGCCTCAGCTGTAAAGAGCAGAATGACAATGATTTGCGCAATCATACCGACAACTTGAGACAAGGACAGCTTTGCAGGCGTTCCGGCTTCCATGCCCATTTTCCCTAAGACAGAATCAAAGCCTGCGCGATGGAGCAGTCCGGACACCATGGATTTCACCCATTTTCCTGCCCAGATACCCGCTAATACAAGCACGATGGCAATCATGATGTTCGGAAGCATGTTTAAAATCGTATTCAGCATAGAGACAGCTGGTTTTGAAATGCCGGCGACATCCAGCTGATCAAGCGCTGAAATGACCACCGGAATCATAATCAGCACATAAGCGATTGTTCCGATGACTGCTGAAAGGCTTGTGTCTTTTAAGTAAATTGATAAACCCATACGTGCCGCGAATCTTTCCGTGCCGATGCTTGCAAGGAAATTCGTAATGATATCACGGACAAGGCGGGCAACAAGCCAGCCGATTAATACGATAAGCGCCGCTGCAAATAATTTCGGCAGAAAAGCGAGCACGCTTTCCATCATATTTGTAAAAGGACCTGAAATGCCGCTGATTTTCAAAGAAGATAAGACCCCTGGCAGAAAAACAAGCAGCACGAGATAAAAGACAATTTGTGAAGCGGTATTGACAGCCTGGTGAATATCTTTTCCTTCAGACACCAAATTCCACTTGCGCAGTTTGTCACTCGTGTTCAGCTTCATCCCGATTTTTTTGACAAGGAAGCTTAAAACAGAGGCTGCAGCCCATCCTAACAGCAGAATGAGTCCAGCTTTCAGCACGCTTGGGATCGCGGCTGCAATCGCCGAAAGCATACTGACAAACGGCGATGCCACTGTTGTCAGGTGCAAAATGTTAAAGAATAAAATAAAGACGATGATCAGTGCGATAAAATAAACGACCTTGCTTATGACTTTTTCCGAGGAATAGCGTGAAGGCTTTTTCCCAGCAAAGAGCTTGTCGTCGATTTTTGTTTTGCTGAGTCCTTTGTATACCGCTTTTTCAATGATTTTAGCAATAGCCCAGCCGATTAATAAGACGAGTAAAGCAATGATTACGTTTGGCAGCTTACTGAGATAAGTAGAAAGCACGTCTGCTACATTCAATTGGTATCGCTCCTTTTTCGTAGTATGGTGTGTGTTTACCCACTGATCCAATAAGCAAACAGATGAATGTGCCGGGGGAATTTTTTCTTGCCTGAGTGAGACTATCATCTTTTGTATGGCGGGCTCATACATTATAGATAAGTCCAAGTAGGGGGGATTCGGTTGAACGCGGAGGAGAAGAAGGGATTACAGCGGGCAATTGAGGAAATTACCGAAATTGCAAAAGGATTCGGCCTTGATTTCTACCCGATGAGATATGAAATCTGCCCGGCTGAAATTATTTATACATTTGGCGCGTACGGGATGCCGACAAGATTCAGCCACTGGAGCTTCGGCAAGCAGTTTCATAAGATGAAGCTGCACTATGATCTAGGGTTAAGTAAGATCTATGAGCTGGTCATTAACTCAGATCCATGCTACGCTTTTTTGCTGGACAGCAACTCACTGATCCAAAATAAATTGATTGTCGCACACGTTCTTGCCCATTGCGATTTCTTCAAAAACAACTGCCGTTTCCAAAACACGAAGCGCGATATGGTGGAAAGCATGGCGGCAACAGCTGAACGGATAAAACACTATGAACAGGTTCACGGGATAAAAGAAGTGGAATCTTTTTTAGATGCGATCCTTTCGATTCAGGAGCATATCGATCCGTCGTTGGTCCGACCAAAGCTCCAATGGAGTGTGGATGATGAGGAAGAGGAGATTGAAGAGGCAGCCACGCCTTACGATGATCTATGGTCTTTGGATGAAAAGAAACCGAAAAAACAAGTGAAAAAATCGAAAAAACCGTTCCCGCCGCGGCCTGAAAAAGATATCCTGCTTTTTATCGAGGAGCATTCCCGGGAGCTGGAGCCATGGCAGCGTGATATATTAACGATGATGAGAGAGGAAATGCTTTATTTCTGGCCTCAGCTGGAAACCAAGATTATGAATGAGGGCTGGGCTTCCTATTGGCACCAGCGAATTATACGTGAGCTTGATTTAACCTCTGATGAAGCGATCGAGTTCGCCAAGCTGAATGCAGGTGTCGTTCAGCCGTCCAAAACAGGCATTAATCCTTATTATTTAGGGCTGAAAATATTTGAAGACATTGAAAAGAGATACAACAACCCGACGGAGGAAATGAAGAAAATGGGCGTGCAGCCTGACTCCGGCCGGGAGAAAATGTTTGAGGTCAGGGAGATTGAATCCGATATCTCTTTCATCCGCAATTATTTAACCAAAGAATTAGTCATGCGCGAGGATCTTTATTTGTTTCAAAAACAGGGCCGAGATTATAAAATCATCGATAAACAGTGGAAGTCGGTGCGCGACCAGCTCGTAAGCATGCGGGTAAATGGCGGTTTTCCATATTTGACAGTAAACGACGGCGATTATATGAAAAATAACGAGCTCTATATTAAGCATTGGTATGAAGGAATAGAGTTAGATTTGAAATATTTGGAGAAAGTGCTCCCTTATTTATTCCAGCTTTGGGGAAGAAGCGTGCACATTGAGTCTGTGCTTGAGGATAAGGAAGTCATGTTTTCGTACGACGGAAAAGGTGTTCACCGCAGATATTTATAAAAAAGAGGATGCAGCGTTCTGCATCCTTTTTATTTTCCAGTTTTTAAAATCTTAAATATGATGTTTGCCTGGTCCGTATTGTTAATCAATCCGCGGAATTTTTCTTTTCCGGGGCCGTACGCGTATACCGGTACTTCTTCGCCGATATGATCGGTACTCGTCCATCCGCTGTTGGAGCGAGTATTAAAAATCTTGATGATGGCTTTGTAGGCCCCTTTGCTTTTGTCAGCCTGTGCAGCTGCTTCAACGCTTTTGATTTCTTCAGATGTGACTTTCAGATTGCCATAGCGGGCGAGCACATCTTTTGCCGGTTTGCCCTCATTGATTTTCTTTGCCATAAATTCAGGGGTTTTTTTGGCGGCGAGAATCGGTTCTGCGTGCCAATTCTTTTCCCCGTTTGCGCCAATGGTAAAGCCGCCGGTTGTATGGTCAGCAGTTGCAATCACAAGTGTATGTTTGTCTTTTTTCGCAAATTCAATCGCGGCTTTATAGGCCTGTTCAAAATCTTTAACCTCGCTCATGGCTCCTACTGTATCATTGTCATGGGCAGCCCAGTCAATCTGGCTCCCTTCGACCATCAAGAAAAATCCTTTTTTATTTTGGTTCAGGCGATCAATTGCTGAAACCGTCATTTCTTTGAGAGACGGTGTTTTGCTGTCACGGTCGAGCGCCTTAGCAAGCCCTCCATCTGCGAAAAGCCCGAGCACCTGCTGATCTTTATTTTTTTTCAATGCTTGTTTAGTTGTCACATAGCTGTAGCCGGCTTGTTTGAATTCCTTTGTCAAGTTTCTGTCCTTGCGGTTAAAATAAGATTTTCCGCCGCCAAGCAAAACGTCTATTTTATGTTTGCCTTTTATTTTGTCATCCATATAGCTGTTGGCGATTTGGTCCATGTTTTTCCGTGATTCATTGTGGGCGCCATATGCGGCTGGAGTGGCGTGGTTAATTTCAGACGTGGCGACAAGCCCTGTTGACTTGCCTTGCTGTTTGGCCTCTTCAAGTACTGATTTCACTTTTTTTCCGTTTTTATCGACGCCAATTGCATTGTTATATGTCTTAACGCCTGTCGCTAATGCTGTTCCGGCTGCTGCTGAATCTGTAATATTATAGTCAGGGTCATCCGGATGCGTCATCATCATGCCTGTCAGGTTCCGGTCAAATTCTGTTAACTTCGGGTTATTCGGTGTGTCACCGTTATTTTTCATGGAACGGTAGGCTCTTATGTAAGGCGTCCCCATGCCGTCGCCTATCATCACAATGACATTTCTGATCTCAGCTTTGTCTTGTTTTTTGGCGCTGGCCTTTTCTGTTTGCTGAAGCTCAGCTCCGGCAAAGATTCCAGCTGTAAGGACAGAAACAGCGGCGATTGGCAGAAGTTTTGATTTCATATTTTGAAACAAACTCATTTTTTTCATGCCTCCTTTAATGTATTCCGTTTATCATGTTAGGGAAATTTTGTTAAATGCGGCTGCTGATCATGTAAACAATAAGTAAAGCCTTGTAAGGAAATGAAAAAACGCTTTTCGTTATCTTGCCTTATTTGATGTAAAGCATTCATTTTTCAGAAAAATCTTTACCTCTCTGTCTTTGCATGATATGTTTGTTTAAATAAAAAAACTGCGGATAACCGCAGCTCTCCTCGAATATTCTTTATCACTCATTTTTCAGGTATGTGAGCCGACCCCGAAAGTTTTTCATTTATTTCCTTTATGTTGAAAAACATCCCATAAAACATGACAAAAGCACTCGTTTTTTGTCACCTTTGCAACGAAAATGAAATATTTAATACCCTTAAAAACTTTTTTTTAGAACGAATAATTAAGAAATTTGTCACATGAAGTCAAGACTATTTCTGATGGGAATCTATCCTTATAATAGAAATCAATAAGATTAATTAAAAAAAAGATACATATATATAGAGTTAACATTTGGGGAGGAAAATATGAAAAAGCAAATCATTACAGCTACGACAGCAGTTGTTTTAGGATCGACGTTATTTGCAGGAGCGGCATCTGCACAAAGCATTAAGGTGAAAAAAGGCGACACGTTATGGGATCTTTCAAGAAAATACGACACAACGATCAGTAAAATTAAATCAGAGAACCACCTTCGTTCAGACATTATTTATGTGGGACAAACTTTATCGATTAACGGCAAATCTACAAGTTCAAAAAGCAGCAGTTCTTCTTCCTCTTCTTCTACATACAAAGTAAAGAGCGGGGACAGCCTTTGGAAAATTTCAAAAAAATACGGCATGACAATCAATGAACTGAAGAAGCTGAATGGCTTAAAATCAGATTTGCTTCGTGTTGGACAAGTCCTGAAACTGAAAGGTTCAACTAGTTCAAGCAGCTCCAGCTCATCAAAAGTGTCATCGTCTTCAACTTCTACTTATAAAGTGAAGAGCGGAGACAGCCTTTCTAAAATTGCGAGCAAATACGGCACTACGGTTAGCAAATTAAAAAGCTTAAACGGCTTAAAATCAGATGTAATCTATGTCAACCAAGTATTGAAGGTGAAAGGAACAAGCACAAGCAGCTCAAAACCTGCTTCATCTTCATCGTCTTCAAGCAGCAAAACGTCATCTACATCACTTAATGTGAGCAAGCTGGTTTCTGATGCAAAAGCGTTAGTCGGAACGCCATATAAATGGGGCGGAACGACAACTTCCGGCTTTGACTGCAGCGGATTCATTTGGTACGTACTGAATAAACAAACAAGTGTGGGCAGAACAAGCACTGCAGGATACTGGAGTTCTATGAAGAGCATTGCCAGCCCGTCTGTTGGTGATTTCGTCTTCTTCACAACATATAAATCCGGCCCTTCTCACATGGGGATTTACATTGGAAACAACAATTTCATTCATGCAGGATCTGACGGCGTACAAATCAGCAGCCTGAACAACAGCTACTGGAAGCCTCGTTACCTCGGTGCGAAAAGATTCTAATTTTTAGAGAAAACCCGTTCATTGGAACGGGTTTTTTTCATTAGACGGAGCACAGGTGTTTTGGTTGCTCCTAAAAATGAAAATGTGATAAAAAATCCAAGAATTTTTTTTCTTTCTTATTTTCATAAAGGGCAATCGCGTAAGCGCCGGCATAGGGCAGCTGTACAGACTGATAAGGAATTCTGATCATCTGTTTCTCTGCTAACTCACGCTTTACTGTAGATAAAGGCAGAAATGAAACTCCGAGTCCTTCCTTGATAAACCGTTTCGTTATATGTGTTTGAGTGACCTTCATTGTTCTCACAAATGGAAATGTCATTCTGACTTGACGGAGCAAGTCGTCCCAGTAATCAGGATGATTGTGGGTCAAAAGCAGGTATTGTTCGAGCACCTCTTTGGCATCAATTTCGTTGTCTTCTATGAAACGCTTATCGGGCGGGGCAACAAGGACGACAGGGTCTTTGTATAAGCAGTGGCAGCTTAAAGAAGAAGACTGTACCTTTAAACAGCTTAATCCGATATCTGCTTCCCCGGCTTTAATCAGTGACGCGATTTCCGCTGATTCGAAAATCGTAACCGCCATTTCTGTTTCCGTATTCATTGCTGTGTACCGTTTCATGACAGAAGGAAGCACAGTATCTGCAATAAGCGGAGAAACCGCGAGCTGTAAGGTTTGAGAGTAGCCTTGTCTCACTCTGTGAAGCTCTGCCATGCTGTTTTCATAATCATCAAGAAGCCTGAGCGCATACGGCAAATACGCCCTGCCTTCATCAGTCAGCTGGATTTGCCTGCCTTTACGCTCGAACAGCTTGCAGCTGATTTCTTTTTCTAATTGCTTGATATGTACGGTCACAGTGGGCTGAGATAAGAAAAGTGTTTCCGCCGTTTTTCGGAAGTTCTCATATTTTGCAGCGGTCACAAAGGTGTGAAGCCATTTGAAATCCATTTCTATTCTCCCTCTGATTAATATTTTTAATTAATTCCCTTTAAAATATTCATTATTTTTTAAATATTATATTTACTATAATAACAGAAAAGGATAGGGGGAATACAAATGGTACATTACGGATTAAAGGGAATTACATGTGTGGAAACATCAATCAGCCATATTGATGGTGAAAAAGGGCGTCTGATTTACAGAGGACATCATGCAAAAGACATCGCACTGAATCATAGCTTTGAAGAAGCGGCTTATTTGATTTTATTTGGAAAACTGCCTTCAACTGAAGAATTCCAGGTATTTAAAGATAAGCTGGCTGCGGAACGGAATCTTCCGGAACATATTGAGCGCTTGATTCAATCACTGCCAAACAACATGGACGATATGTCGGTGCTGAGAACGGTTGTTTCAGCATTGGGGGAAAATACGTACACATTCCATCCGAAAACAGAAGAAGCAATCCGGCTGATTGCAATCACGCCTTCCATCATTGCATACAGAAAAAGATGGACGCGCGGTGAACAAGCAATTGCACCTTCTTCCCAGTACGGACATGTCGAAAACTACTATTATATGCTCACAGGCGAACAGCCTTCAGAGGCAAAAAAGAAAGCGCTTGAAACCTATATGATTCTGGCCATGGAGCACGGCATGAATGCATCCACTTTTTCGGCACGAGTCACGTTATCAACAGAGAGTGATTTAGTGTCAGCCGTCACGGCTGCTCTCGGCACGATGAAAGGTCCGCTGCACGGAGGCGCTCCTTCTGCGGTGACAAAAATGCTTGAAGACATTGGAGAAAAGGAACATGCTGAAGCATATCTGAAAGAAAAACTTGAAAAAGGAGAGCGCTTGATGGGATTCGGCCACAGGGTGTACAAAACAAAAGACCCGCGGGCAGAAGCTTTGAGACAGAAAGCAGAAGAGGTGGCCGGCAATGACCGTGATCTTGATCTTGCGCTGCATGTAGAAGCAGAAGCGATTCGTTTGCTAGAAATCTACAAACCGGGACGAAAGCTGTACACAAATGTTGAATTTTACGCGGCTGCAGTGATGAAGGCCATCGATTTTGACGATGAATTGTTTACTCCGACCTTTTCAGCAAGCCGAATGGTAGGGTGGTGCGCCCATGTACTGGAACAGGCAGAAAACAACATGATTTTCCGCCCGTCAGCGCAATATACCGGTGCCATTCCCGAGGAAATTCTTTCATAACATATTTTGGCGTTTATTCATTTCTGTCGTGTGGTAACGTTCAGTATCAACCACATGTCTAGGAGTGATGAATGGTGAACCCAATGGACAGACAAACAGAAGGACAAGAACCGCAGCATCAGGACAGACAGCCGGGCATTGAGTCAAAAATGAATCCGCTGCCGCTGTCAGAGGACGAGGATTATCGGGGAAGCGGAAAACTGAAAGGAAAAGTTGCGATCATTACTGGAGGCGACAGCGGAATAGGGAGAGCAGCAGCTATTGCCTTTGCTAAAGAGGGGGCTGATATCTCCATTCTATACTTAGACGAGCATTCGGACGCAGAGGAAACACGTAAACGGATCGAAAAGGAGAATGTCCGCTGCCTGCTTATCCCGGGAGATGTTGGGGACGAGAACCATTGTGAACAAGCTGTGCAGCAAACAGTGGACCATTTTGGTAAACTCGATATCTTAGTGAACAACGCCGCTGAACAGCATCCCCAGGACAGCATTCTCAATATTTCAACAGAACAGCTGGAAAAAACCTTTCGCACAAATATTTTTTCCATGTTTCATATGACGAAGAAAGCTTTGCCTCACCTGCAAGAGGGGAGTGCCATTATTAATACGACATCGATTACCGCTTATGAAGGGGATACGGCGTTAATTGATTATTCCAGCACAAAGGGTGCGATTGTTTCCTTTACGCGTTCCATGGCGAAGTCGCTTGCAGATAAAGGCATCAGAGTGAATGCGGTGGCGCCCGGTCCGATTTGGACACCGCTTATTCCGGCGACATTCCCTGAGGAAAAAGTGAAACAGCACGGCTTGGATACCCCAATGGGAAGACCGGGACAGCCGGTTGAGCATGCAGGCGCCTATGTTCTGCTGGCGTCTGACGAATCTTCCTATATGACAGGGCAGACCATTCATGTGAATGGCGGCCGTTTTATTTCAACGTGATCAACGAAAAACCAGCTCCAGAGCTGGTTTTTTTGTGTGATGAAAAATTTCAAAATAAAAAATTTGTCGATTTTTCTAACAATTTTGTTTTCATTTTTGCAATTTTATATATAATATTGAGTAGGAGAAAGGAATGATTCGCGACCAGTACAAATATAGTAGAAAAAAAGAAAAATGACCATTGTTACTCATGAATTCAGAAAATTCAAATAAAATATATAAAAATAGATGATCGGGAGTTGAAGGGGAATGAAAGGGAGCGTTTTTAGGAAGAAAAGCATTCAGGATTTAATCGCTGCGACGAGCGGGGAAAAGTCTTTAAAAAGAGAATTAGGGGCATTTGATTTAACGTTGCTTGGAATCGGCGCCATTATTGGCACAGGGATTTTTGTTCTGACGGGAACAGGCGCAGTCACGGCCGGTCCCGGACTGACCATTTCATTTGTTGTGGCGGCGTTGGCTTGTTTATTCGCCGCCCTGTCTTACGCGGAATTTGCGTCAAGTGTGCCTGTTTCAGGTTCGGTGTATACATTCACTTATGCGACATTGGGAGAGCTTATGGCCTTTATTATCGGGTGGGATTTAATTTTAGAATACATGCTGGCGGTAAGTGCAGTGTCGGTCGGCTGGTCTGGTTATTTCCAATCGTTTTTATCAGGGCTCGGAATTCATCTTCCGGTTGCTTTAACAGCGGCACCGGGCGCAGTGAAAGGCACCTTTACCCTGTTTAATCTTCCTGCATTCGTCATTGTAATGGCGATCACATATTTGCTTTATTTAGGCATCAAAGAATCAAAAAGAGTCAACAATATCATGGTTATCTTGAAGATACTGGTTGTTCTGCTGTTTATCGCGGTGGCAGCCGTTTACGTGAAGCCGCACAACTGGCAGCCGTTTATGCCAATGGGCTTTGGCGGCGTGTTCAGTGCAGCGGCGCTCGTATTCTTTGCTTTTATCGGATTTGACGCTGTATCCTCTGCTGCGGAAGAAACGAAAAATCCCGCGAAGGATCTGCCTAAAGGCATTATTTTCTCTTTACTGGTCTGCACGATTTTATATGTCACCGTATCAGCCATCATGACTGGGGTTATCCCGTTTGCTCAATTTGCGGGTGTGGATCATCCGGTTTCTCTTGTTCTTCAAAGCGCAGGGCAAAATTGGGTGGCAGGCATCATTGATATTGGCGCCGTGCTGGGAATGACAACAGTTATGCTCGTGATGCTTTACGGGCAGACCCGCGTCATGTTTGCCATGTCGCGTGACGGACTTGTGCCGGGTTCACTTTCTAAAGTGCATCCAAAGCACAAAACACCTTATGTGGCCACTTGGTTTTTCGGAACGATGTCGGCGCTTCTCGGCTCACTTGTTCCGCTGGATGAACTTGCAAAGCTGGTGAACATCGGGACGCTGTCGGCATTTGTACTTATTTCTGTGGCAGTTATCGTTTTGAGAAAGAAACAGCCGGATCTTCCGAGAGCCTTTAAATGCCCGGGAGTTCCGTTTATCCCGGGCCTGGCGATTCTGTTCTGCCTGTTCTTGATTTTAAATCTGGGGTGGGTGACGATTGTCCGCTTCCTAGTGTGGCTGTTAATCGGCTTGGTAATCTATTTCCTGTATTCAAGAAAGCATTCAAAATTAAATCAATAAATAACCTTTTGATAAAGAGAGCGGCCATACAGGCCGCTCTCTTTTCTGTTCTTCGCAAATGAATCTATAGAAATGAAGACAAAAATAAGAGATAATATAGGCTGGAAAGGAAGTGACGTTTATTGTCTGAGCAAAAACCAGTCCAATGGGCTTCGAAAATCGGTTTCGTCATGGCAGCGGCCGGCTCGGCTATCGGCTTGGGCGCGATTTGGAAGTTCCCTTACGTAGCGGGGACCAATGGGGGAGGAGCCTTTTTTCTTATCTTCGTGTTATTTACCATCCTCTTAGGCTATCCGCTTTTGGTGGGGGAATTTATTTTTGGAAGACGGAACCAGACGAATGCCATTGATGCATATAAAAAAGAAGCGCCGCGATCAGCTTGGTTTCTTACGGGGTGGATCGGCGTAGCCGCGTGTTTCTTAGTGCTGTCGTTTTACAGTGTAATTGGGGGATGGATTTTGCTGTATATCGTAAAAACGGCGTCAGGCTCACTGTCCGGGCTTTCTCAAGCACAGTATGGCGCTCTTTTTGCTTCTATTATCCAAAATCCGGTGCAGACGCTCGCGGCTCAGCTTGTCTTTATGGTACTTACTGTCATCGTTGTCGCAAGAGGGGTTCAAAAAGGGATTGAACGGGTAAGCGCGGTGATGATGCCGATTTTGTTTTTATTGTTTATTCTGCTCGTTCTTCGGTCTCTTACGCTTAATGGTGCAATGGAAGGCGTAAAGTTTCTGCTTGTGCCTCATTTCGGCGATCTGACTCCGGAATCCATATTATTCGCGCTGGGACAGGCCTTCTTTACGTTAACACTGGGGGTTTCGGTGATGGTGACCTACAGCTCCTATTTGCCGAAAACACAAAATATCCCTCGTTCGGCAGCCTCCATTGTCTTGATGAATATCATTGTGACACTCTTGGCAGGTTTGGCTATTTTTCCGGCGGTTTTCTCATTCGGTTTTCAGCCAAATGAAGGACCGACACTGCTGTTTACAGTGCTTCCGGCCGTTTTTGAACAGCTACCGTTCGGCACGTTGTTTTTTATCGGCTTTCTCGTTGCATTTTTATTTGCAGCCTTAACCTCAGCATTTTCGATGGTTGAAATTATCGTTGCCACAATCGGAAAAGGGGACGAAAAGAAGAGAAAAAAACTGTCATGGACGAGCGGGCTTTTGATCTTTTTGGTCGGAATCCCATGCTGCTTGTCTTATGGCGTTTTGAGTGATGTGCACCTATTTGGCAAAACATTTTTTGATATTGCCGACTTTACCGTCAGCAATGTTTTGATGCCTTCAGGCGCTCTGTTAATTTCTCTATTTATCCCGCTTAAAATTTCGAAAAGCGAACTCTTGGCTGAAATGCGAGATGGATCAAATGCAGGTAAAGCATTCTTTTACACATGGTTTTATTTGCTTCGTTTTATCGTGCCGCTTGCCATTATTATCGTGTTCTTAAATTTAATCGGAATTTTATCATTTTAAAAAACAGGCTCCGTTTCCGGGGCCTGTTTTTTATTTAATAAGATGATATCAACGGTGCCCATGCCGTTTTCAGTTTTTGGATGCCGAGCCTGATGTCCTCTTCTGACAAACCGCCATAACCGATTAAGACAGAAGCAAAAGGCGTCTGTTCTTTATATGAGGGAGACACGGGATAGATGGTTACACCGTGGTCTGCGGCTGCTTGTATTGCTTCTTCCTCACTTGCTGGAAACAAAAGGCGCAGCAGGATGTGAAGCCCCGAGTTCTTACCGAGAATCTCAACGGTGTTACCCAGTTCAGAGCGGATGGCTTCTAACAGGATAGCGTGTTTTTTTCGGTATAAGCTTCTCATTCTATTTATGTGTTTCTGCCACTCTCCGGTTTCGATGAAGTCTGCCAGTGCCAATTGCGAGTGGGCAGAAACGGTCTGCTTCATTAACTGAGCATTGCTTTTGATCGGTTCCATGAGTTCAGGGGGCACAATCATGAAGCTGAGCCGCAAGGAAGGCAGAAGTGACTTTGAAAAAGTGCCCAGATATATGACTCTGCCATTCGGATCAAGACCCTGTAAAGACGGAATGGGATGGCCGCTGTAGCGAAATTCTCCATCGTAATCATCTTCTATAATGAATGAATTTGTTTCTGCCGCCCATGCCAGCAGCTCCTGTCTGCGGGTAATCGTCATAATGGTCCCAATCGGAAACTGATGCGAAGGAGTCGTATACATGAGATAAGGATTCTGACGGTAGAGCTCATCCGGCAGGACGCCTTCTGCATCAGAACAAATCGGAGTGACATCCATGTGATTTGCTTCAAACATCCTTCTTGAACGGTGAAAGCCTGGTTCTTCAAAACCGATTTTTGTACCTGGCTTTAGCGAAAGGCAAAGAATTTGCAGAAGCACGGTGGTTCCTGCGCCGATGATAATCTGGCCGGGCTCGCAATTTACTCCCCGAGACTGCCTGACGAATCGGGCAATCATGTGTCTGAGTTCGTATTCTCCTTGAGGGTCGCCAGAGGTGTGAAACAATCCGGAATAGCGCTCAAGACTTTTTACTATGCTTTTTCTCCATGCGTTAAAGGGAAAGAGGGTCGGATCAACGCTGCCCTGATGGAAGTCAATAGCAGGTGCGTTCTTTTCAAGTAATCCCGGCTGTGCAGACTGATGAAAATGGTCAGGGGCTGTCGGGAAGCCTGGTTCTACTTCCGCCGCGAACCAGCCGATTTTTGGCTTGCTTTTGACATAGCCCTCAGCAGTTAATTGCTCGTAAGCTCGTTCTATAGTTGCCGTGCTGACATCGAGCAAGCTGGAAAGCCTGCGTTTTGACGGAAGTCTTGTTCCCTTTGTGATTCGCGCATGTGAAATTTCTTGTTTAAAAAAGGTATAAAGCTGCTCATACAGCGGTGTTTTGCTCTTTTTATCAAGAAACGGCGTGATATCCATCTCATGTCTCCTTATATCTGGCATGGTCATTTTTTCTGATATTGGCTATTTGGCTAATGCCATTTATTAGCTATGATCATTGTAACGAAAGGAAAGGGGATTGAGAAGATGATCCATATGAAACAATTAACCTCGAAAGAAGAATGGGCTGAGTCGTATCCGATTATGAGTGAATTGAGAACAGAACTGGATATAGAGACGTATTTACAAAGGCTTGAAGCCTGTGTGCAGAAAGAATCGTATATGCTGTTTGCCTTATATGAAAATACAGCAATCAGAGCGCTGTGCGGGGCTCTGCCGAGAGTTTCCATTCATAAAGGAGAGCACTTGTGGATTGCGGATCTTGTTACAACGGCACCTTGCCGATCAAAGGGATACGGCAAAATGCTTTTGGATTATGCCTCAGACTGGGCGAGAAAAGCCGGACTTGGTTTTGTCAGTCTTTCATCTGGCCTTCAGCGTAAAGACGCACATCGATTTTATACAGATAAAATGGGTTTTACTATAGAAAGTTATTTGTTCCAAAAACCGGTGTAATGAAAAAAAGACGCCTGAAAAGGCGTCTTTTTTAAAAGCCAAACTGTAAATTCGTATCTACAGATACAATGGTATACACACAAATAATCACAAAGAGATTAAGGATGACGCCGAGCAGGCCTGGACCTGTGCGCCCTCTCTTGATGAAGAGTTCAACAACGCCGAACGGAACGGCAGCCATGGCGAACGGAAGCATTTGATAGGAATAAAACGTGACGTTGCTGATAATGGCCAAATTCAGCAACAGCAGGGACAGAACCGCTGTCCCGACAGAGATCCAGCCGAATACATTGTGTTCTTTAAAAATTCTTACCAGTTCCATAATTCCACCTCGCCGACATTCGCTGATTTTACAGATTTATTTTTCAGCATGCGCTGGATTTCCTTGGTTGGCCCTGTAACGACCGAACCGTATACATTGACACCGTTTTTCTCTACATAATCTAATCGGTTATCTACATTCAGGTCTTTCCGTTTTGAAATGACCTGAGCCCATTTTTCGTGTTTGGACATGAATTTCAGGGCGTTGATAAACTGATCGCCATTCGACTTGCCTTTTGTATTAAGGGCGGCCAAGAACTTTGAATCCTTTCCAGGATAGCCAAGAGGTTCTGTGGAAGCTGTCTTATTTGTGTTTTTCTCTGTTTCGATTGCGTTCCACAAAAAGCTCACATCATAGCCTTTGAATTTGTTATACACGTCTTTTGTCGGATATGCACGGTCATATGAAAGGTAGACCTCTGATACCGTTCCTTCAGGCAATGTGCTTAACGTTTTTTCTGCTTTTGCGGTCGTTTGTTCAGACTTGTTTGAAGGATGTGTAAAGTAATGGCCGGTTTTATTCACTTCTAAGTCATAGTAGTTTACTGCCGGCGCTTTTACTTTGTTATAAAACATTTCAACCCGTTCATTCCCTACGGCAGCCGTCTTCGTGCCAATCTGCTTTTGCAGCGGGAATTCCGTATTCATCCCAAATAGCTTCACTTGGCTTTTCAGTCCGGAAGTATCAACAAGAACATTCGGCATGGTCAGGGCTACAGTGACTGCGGCAGTTTCCATAAACTCATTGCCGGTGCTGTGTTTTCCACCCATTCCGTAATAGAGGTAGCTTCCCAGCGTACAAAGCGGCAAAATCATCAATGTCGAAATGACGGCAAGCACAGAAATTCGCAAATAAGACTTGCGTTTGCCGTAGGCTAAAATCGCTTTTTGTTTTTCAGGACTGATGCTGAGATCCCAATCGTTATCGTCCTCGAGTTCGCTTTCAATCAGTTCCTGATATACTTCGAGCTTCTCAAGTTCTTCCTCAAATGCAGTCATTTCCTGGTCGCTCATTTCCCCATTTTTATATTGATCAAAACGCTTTTTAAATTCTTCATTCATCATTAACACCTCTATTATAAAGTGCTTTCAGCCGCTGTCTGGCACGAAATAAAACACTTTTAAAATTCGCCTCTGAAATATTCATAATATGGGATGCTTCTTTGTAGTTTAACTCTTTTAAATAATATAGCGTTAAGGCCTCCCGATAATTATCGGGGAGCTCGGACATATAACCAGTCAGCACTTCCTTTATCTCTACCTGATGGGCAGGACTTTGAACAGCATTTTGAAAGAGGCTTCCGATTAAGTCATCAGAAATGGTTACTTCTTTCTTATGCTTTCTGACGTAATCAATGAAGGCGTTTCGCGCCACTTGAAAAAGCCAGGGCTTTACTTTGCTGTGATCATAGGAGTGAATGTGTATGTATGCCCGCATAAAGGTTTCCTGCAGTAAGTCTTCAGCAAGATGCTTGTCTTTTGTCATGGAGAGCAGGAACCTGTAAACATCATTCATGTACATTTGGTAAATTTCATCGATCGTCACTGCCTTTTCTCCCCTCTATGTTATACACGCATAAGAAAGGTTTAAAGTTGCACATTACATGCAAACGGCTTTTTTATACCTAATCAAACACCATTACTATATAGTACCCAAAAATGGCCCCAAAAGATAGTGCGGAGAAATGTTTAACATTTTTTCCAGAGGGGAAAAGATAGTGAAAAAGTGAAGGAGTGGCACAATGGAATATACCAGTATAGCAGATACAGGAATAGAAGCCTCCAGAATCGGCCTCGGCACATGGGCCATTGGCGGAACGATGTGGGGAGGCACTGACGAAAAAACATCGATTGAAACAATCCGCGCCGCTCTTGATCAGGGGATTACACTGATTGACACCGCGCCGGCTTACGGCTTCGGGCAGTCCGAGGAAATCGTCGGAAAGGCAATCAAAGAGTACGGCAAAAGAGACCAGGTGATTCTCGCAACGAAAACGGCTCTGGACTGGAAGAACAACCAGCTGTTCCGCCATGCGAACAGAGCGAGAATTGTAGAGGAAGTTGAGAATTCTTTGAAGCGGCTTCAAACAGACTATATTGATCTTTATCAGGTGCATTGGCCCGATCCGCTTGTGCCAATTGAAGAAACGGCTGAAGTCATGAAGGAATTATATGATGCGGGAAAAATCCGGGCGATTGGCGTCAGCAATTTTTCAATTGAGCAAATGGATACATTTCGCGCCGTCGCACCTCTCCATACGATTCAGCCTCCATATAATCTGTTTGAAAGAGAGATGGAAGAGAGTGTCCTTCCTTATGCGAAAGATAACAAGATAACAACATTATTATACGGCAGTTTATGCAGAGGGCTGTTAACAGGCAAAATGACTGAAGAATATACATTTGAGGGCGATGATCTGCGTAATCACGATCCAAAATTCCAGAAGCCCCGCTTTAAAGAGTATCTTTCTGCTGTGAATCAATTGGATAAGCTGGCGAAGACACGTTATGGAAAATCAGTGATTCACTTGGCTGTCAGATGGATCTTAGATCAGCCGGGAGCGGATATCGCTCTTTGGGGAGCAAGAAAGCCTGGGCAGCTTGAGGCCCTATCTGAGATTACAGGCTGGACGTTGAACAGTGAAGATCAGAAAGATATCAATACTATATTGGAAAATACGATATCAGACCCTGTCGGACCGGAGTTTATGGCCCCGCCGACCAGAGAGGAAATATAACAAAAGCTGAGGGCGAATCCTCAGCTTTTTGGCGTTTTAACGGGAGAAATCTTAAAAATTAGTATCAGGTAATAAAAAATGTTGTTATAATAGATGACAGAAAGAATCATTGATTACGACAAAGGAAGTGCGATATGTATAAGTTTTGTGCAAATGCTTTAAAAGTTATTCTTTCTCTTCGCGGAGGAGTGAAGGTGTATAACAAAGAAAACCTTCCGGCCGATTCAGGTTTTGTCATCGCGTGTACACATTCCGGCTGGGTTGATGTGATTACACTCGGAGTCGGGATTCTTCCTTATCAAATACACTACATGGCGAAAAAAGAGCTTTTTCAAAATAAATGGATCGGTTCGTTTCTGAAGAAAATTCATGCCTTTCCGGTAGATCGGGAAAATCCCGGGCCAAGCAGTATTAAAACGCCGATTAAGCTGCTGAAAGAAGGAGAGATCGTCGGTATCTTCCCAAGCGGAACAAGAACCTCTGAGGATGTGCCTTTGAAAAGAGGTGCGGTGACGATTGCGCAAATGGGGAAAGCGCCGCTTGTCCCCGCTGCATATCAGGGCCCTTCAAGCGGAAAAGAGTTATTCAAAAAAGGAAAAATGAAGCTGATTATCGGTGAGCCTCTTCACCAGGCTGATTTTGCCCACCTGCCTTCAAAGGAAAGACTTGCAGCAATGACAGAGGCTTTGAATCAGCGGATTAAAGAACTAGAGAATAAACTTGATCAGCTATAAGGCGTTCTGAGAGATTGCCCTGAACTGTGAAAATAAGAAAAGCACCTTATACAAGGTGCTTTTCTTATTATGCTTCCTGCTGGTTAGCTGTCTCCAGAAGTTCTTCTTCTTGAAGCTTTTTCACTTCAATATATGCCACGTGGTGGCCGTCAATTTCATTAATGATGAATTCGCAGCCCTCTTCGATGATGGAATCATCTTTTTCAACATCGTATTTTTGAGTAAGGAACCAGCCGCCGATTGTATCGACTTCTTCGTTCTCTAAATGAATGTCTAGCAGGTCGTTTACTTGGTCAATTAACACTTTTCCGTCAAGAATATAATGGCCTTCGCCGATTTTGCGGATTTCGCTAATTTCATCAATATCAAATTCGTCGCGGATTTCACCGACAATTTCCTCAATGATGTCCTCAACCGTCACAAGCCCGGCAGTACCGCCGTATTCATCAGACAAAATGGCCATGTGGACCCTCTCTTTTTGCATTTTGACAAGCAGGTCTTGGATTGGCGCAGATTCAATGACATGAATGATCGGGTTGACGAATTGAGAAATGGTGGAATCAACAGATACCTCACCGCTTATGCAGGCGGTCAGCACTTCTTTAATGTTAATAACCCCGATAATGTTATCTTTATCGCCCTCTTCCACAGGGTAGCGGGTATATTTTTCAATCTGAATGATGTCCATCATTTCAGAAATCTTGATATCATGCGGAAGGCTGACAATTTCGGTCCGCGGAATCATAATTTCTTTCGCGAGCCTGTCGTCAAATTCAAAGATTTTATTCACATATTTAAACTCTGATTGGTTGATTTCACCGCTTTTATAGCTTTCAGACAAAATGATTCGCAGCTCTTCTTCTGAGTGTGCCAGTTCGTTTTCTGAAACGGTCTCCAGGCCAAATGCTTTGGTCAATAACCGTGCGGAATTGTTCAAAAGCCAAATGAATGGGAACGCGATGCGGTAAAACCAAATCAGCGGTTTCGCAAACAGCATAGACACTGCTTCCGCCTTTTGGATAGCGACTGTTTTAGGTGCAAGTTCTCCGACAACAACGTGTAAGAACGTGATAATGGCATACGCAAAAATAAACGATATGACATGTGAAAGGGAACCTGGAACGTTCATTTGGACGAAAAGCGGGTGAAGCAGCCTTTCGATCGTTGATTCACCTAAAACCCCTAATCCGATGGAAGTCAATGTAATTCCGAGCTGACACGCAGATAAATATTCATCAAGATGCGTGGTCACTTTTTTTACGGCTATTGCTGCTTTATTTCCTTCCGCGATCAGCTGATCGATCCGTGAGCCTCTGATTCTGATAATGGCAAACTCAGATGCCACGAAAAATGCCGTCAGGGCGATTAAAACAGCAACTAAAATCAAATTCACTATGTCCAATTAGAACCTTCACTCTAGCAATGAGAATGAAGGTAACACCTCCTGTTAGATAAAATGGTTTTAACTTAACAGCAGCATAAATGATTGGAACACGGCGAGCTTTTCAGGCGGGAGTTTGCTTTTCAGCTTGTCACGATCCTCGGGCTTCAGCCGTTCAAACCGATGCAAGATTCCGGAGATGTTTTGATTCATATGATCAATTTCTAATGCCAGATTTCCAATTTCATCATCAAGTTTAGCTGAAGAGGGAAACTGGTTCTCCAGTCGATCTTTAATATCGGACAGGGCCAATCGCTGCTTCTTGCAATCTACAATAAATATAAGTCGTTTGAGTGCATTTTCGTCGTAGTAACGGTAATTTGAACAGGATCTGGCCGGCGTAAGCAGACCGAGATTCGTATAATAATCAACTGTCCGTTTCGTTACTCCGGCGAGTGCCGCTAGTTCACTGATGCGATAAGTCTCAGCCCCATCTATATCCCTCCCAACCATCACGTTATAGTTATGAGAATAGTTTAATATATGAACGGTGTCTTGCACAAGTTTATTGTTTTTTTCAGACCGGAATTGGAAGTTGTGGAATTCATCATCTGATTGAAGTAACATAGGAAGATAGAATTTTCAAATTTTTATATGCGGAAGGGACAGATGAAATTGGCTGGGTTATCCCGGGAAGTTGAAGAAAATTTAAATAAAGGATCATGGATTCGCAAGCTGTTTGATGAAGGTGCAAGGCTGAAGAAGGAGTTCGGGGAAGACCAGGTATTTGATTTTTCACTCGGCAACCCGATTGTTGAACCGCCTGAAGCTTTTAAGAGAGCGTTAATAGAGGAAGCTGAAAAAGGCAGCCACGGATACATACAAAATCAAGGGCTTCCTGCAGCGAGAGAAAAAGTCGCGCAATTTCTGGGGTCACGTTTTGAAGCTGATTTCTCAGCGGAGCGTATCGTCATGACGGTGGGTGCGGGAGGCGCTTTGAATGTTGCGTTAAAAAGCATCGTAAACCCTGGGGAAGAGGTCATTATTCTCGCACCTTATTTTGCCGAATATAAGTTGTATATTGAGAACTACGGGGGAAAGGCCGTCAGCTGCCCGTTGACAAGCCGGTTTGAGATCGACATTGAAGCGGTAAGGCAATCGATCACTCCACAGACGAAAGGGCTGATTCTCAATACACCGCATAACCCCACAGGCACTGTTCTCAGCCAGAAAAATATAGACGATTTAGGCGCTTTATTAAAAGAAATAGAAGAGAAGAGCGGCCAGACGATTTATGTGCTGTTTGATGAACCGTACAGTCAATTAATCTATGATGAAGAGCTGGCAAATCCGTTTCAATCGTACCATCGTGTGATATTGGCCAGCTCATTCAGTAAAGATCTCGGCATAGCCGGAGAGCGGCTCGGGTATATCGGATTGGACAGCCGAATGCCGGATGCGGACCTTTTGATCAACGCTTTTGTGTATTGTAATCGAACGCTTGGATTTGTGAATGCCCCTGTCATGATGCAGCGGGCTGTGGCACGAATGGATGATTTAAGAGTAGACGCGAGCGCTTATAAAGAGCGCCGGGATTTAATGGTAGACATTTTAAAAGAAGCCGGTTTTGAATTTGAAATGCCAAAGGGAGGTTTCTTTGTTTTTCCGAAATCGCCGATTGAAGATGAAGTTGCATTTTGCGTGCATGCCGCCCAAAAATACAAATTATTAATTGTGCCGAGCAGCGGTTTTGGAATGAGCGGGCATTTCCGATTATCCTTCAGTGTGCCGATCGAGCAGATTAAAAACTCACGGGACATTTTCATTTCTTTATATAAAGATTTTGCTTAAGAAGGCAAAGAAAAGAAAACAGTTTTCAAGGCTGTTTTCTTTTTATATCCGCAAAATCCTTCCTCTTCCAATCCAGACAGGCGCAGAATTGACAAGCAGGCATGCAGTTAAGGCTTTCTTCATGATAAAAGTCTAAAAATTAAAAATCATTTTTGGAATGAGTTGTGTTACAATAAAATATACAATTTATAATCAAACTTTGACTTTTGGAGGTGGTATGATGGGGCCCTCTGCTTAGGCAACAATACACCGCGTACCTCAATGTTAAGGAAAAATGATTATATCAGGAGGTGACTCCTTATCCTTTGTTGAGAGGATAGGGTTAAATGGACGATATTGACAGTCTGATTTTAATTGGCGTGCTCATTGCTTTAACCGCGTTTTTCGTTGCAAGCGAGTTTGCGATTGTTAGAGTAAGGAGATCCAGAATAGATCAGCTTATCACAGAAGGAAACAAACGGGCGATACTCGCAAGGCGTGTCATTACAGATTTGGATGAATATTTATCCGCATCCCAGCTGGGCATTACATTGACATCAATCGGGCTTGGCGTACTGGGTGAACCGGCCTTTGAACGGCTGCTGCATCCATTGTTTGAACCGCTCGGCTTGCCGGACTCGGTTTCACATGCAGCCTCTTTTGCAGTCGCGTACGGCTTGATCACGTTCCTGCACGTTGTTGTTGGTGAACTGGCCCCGAAAACGGTCGCGATTCAAAAGGCAGAACAGCTGACTTTACTGATAGCGGGCCCTTTGCGTTTATTCTATTTGCTCCTGTTTCCGTTTATTTGGATCCTCAATGGATCGGCGCGGCTTTTATGCGGGATGTTCGGTTTGAAGCCTGCGTCAGAACATGATGGTTCCCATTCTGAGGAAGAACTCAGGATGCTGTTATCTGAGAGTTTAAAAAACGGAGAGATTAATCCGTCTGAATATAAATATGTGAATAAGATTTTTGAATTTGATAATCGGATCGCCAAAGAAATTATGATACCGCGGAAGGAAATGGCTGCTGTGTCAACTGAGATGACGATGGCCGAGATGCTCGAAGTCATGCTGAAGGAAAAATACACGCGCTGGCCAGTCACAGATGGAGACAAAGACAGTGTGATCGGTTTGGTCAATACGAAGCATTTGTTTTCTGATTTGCTGTTTATGACAGAAGAAGAACGAATGAAGATGACGATCCATCCGTATGTGAGGCCGGTCATCGAAGTGATTGAAACGATCCCGGTTCATGACTTGTTGATTAAAATGCAGCGCGAGCGCATTCATATGGCTATATTGTCGGATGAATACGGAGGAACCTCGGGACTTGTGACGACAGAGGATATTCTTGAGGAAATTGTCGGAGAGATCAGAGATGAATTTGATGAAGATGAACAGCCGCTGATCCAAAAGCTTGGCGACGGACATTATGTGATGGATGGAAAGGTTCGGATCGATCAGGTGAACAGCCTTCTTGGCGCATCGATTCAAGAAGATGTCGATACGATCGGCGGGCTGATATTAAAAGAAAACATCGATATTGAGGCTGGTGAATCCATTCGCATCGGTTCATATACGATAAAGGTGCTGAAGATGGACGGCCGATTAATCAAGCAAATCGATATAAAAGAAGAAGCCGGCAACACAACCGGGATTACGGCGCACCACAAGCTGCCGCTGCCTGAGCCTGTGATGCTGAACAGTGCAACCTTGAGCGAGAAATAAGCTCAAGGTTTTTTTATATTGTGATTGTCCAGCCGCACCAAAATGCCAAAAGCGACCCGCAAAGTGTCAGGGCGATGTACAAGATGCTTTCTATTACACGTTTGGCCATAAGGAGTTGAATACTTTCAACGCTGAAGGTGGAAAAGGTCGTAAAGGCGCCAAAAAACCCCGTGCCGATGATAAGCGAGACCGAAGCATTTGCAACGTGAAGTCCTGTAAATATTCCGAGCCCGAGAGCTCCGAGAATATTGACTGTCAGTATGCCAATGGGCAGGCTGAGACCTTTGGTTTTGGCGGTTATGACATTGCCAAGCCAGAAGCGAAGCATTGCGCCAAGTCCGCCCCCTATGAAAATACCCGCTAGTGTCATCTTTCCTGCAGCCCCTTTCTTTGCTGAATGCCTGCTATGCGCCGTCCCGCAAAAACACCAATCAGTGCAAATATGATCCCTGATATCAATGAGGCTGCCATATATAAAAGAGCCAATGAGGGTTGTCCTTGCAAAAGCATCACTGTTTCCTTAGAAAATGTGGACATTGTTGTGAAGCCTCCGCAAAAGCCGGTGCCTAAAAAAGCCGACAGCAGAGGCCGTTTTGCCCCGATCATAAAAAATCCGGTCAAAATGCCTAATAGAAGGCTGCCTGCCGCATTTTCCAGCCAGGTTGCCGCCGGGAACTGACCGGTGTGTATCCATAAGTTTAATCCGTATCGGAGGCAGGCGCCAAGCGCGCCTCCGATAAAAACCGTGCTATATATTTTCATGTTTGCCATCCTTTATGATGAAATCCGGGTAATCTGTAACGATGCCGTCCACGCCCATGGCTTGTAATTTTGCCGCTGTCTTTTGATTGTTGACAGTCCATGCAAATATGTTTAAGCCATTTTTATGGACGGAGCCGATCATCAGACGGTTGAGCCGTGTGTGTTTTATATTGACATAGTTTGCAAAAGAGCGGAAGGCCTTCATCTGATTTCTGGACAGCATGCCAAAGTTGGGCCTTGTAATGACCGCTGTCGGAATCGAAGGATAAAGCTCGCGGAACCTTTGGACGGAGCGGAACTGAAAGGATTGAACAATATTATTGATAGAAAAAGAAAATTGTCCTAATAGCTGTCCTACCTCTTCTTCAATTCTGACTTGAGACGGATGGCCTTTTAGTTCAATTAAAAGGCCGATTTTTTTGTGGTAGCGCTTGAGCACCGCTTCCAGGGTCGGAATACGCTCTCCTTGAAAAGCGGGACCGTACCAGTTTCCTGCATCGAGTTTTTGCAATTCCTCCAAGGTAAAATCCTTAACAAAGCCCGATCCGTTTGTTGTTCGGTCAACCCTGTCATCGTGTATCACAACAATCTGCCTGTCTTTTGTAAGCTGGACATCCAGTTCGATCATATCTGCATTCATTTTCACCGCAAGGTCAAATGCGGCAATCGTATTTTCCGGAGCGTAGCCGGATGCTCCGCGATGGGCAATGATGTACAAGCTAAGTCAGCTCCTCGTATGGGCATTTCTGTTATTGTATCAAATCCATATATGCACCGCGATACAAACTGGTGAATTTTTTCTGCCATATCGGAATGGTCCGGGCTGAGGAATGCGTATAACTAAAAAAAGACACTCAGCGTATCAGAACACATTTCGTCAGAAAATTAGGTCTTTCGACATGTTCACAACAAAATATGATCCTTTATAATAGCAAAAAAGGAGGCGAGATCATGGGAAAAGGGAGAATCAGAGTGGAGGAAAGAATTAAAGCCGAAACGGATGCTGAAATGCAAAAAGCAACTCTCCTTGATCAGACACAAACGAAAAAAGGTAAGTGACTGTCCCTATTGAATCTGGCTGATAGATGAATTGAGAAATGACCCCGGCGTTTCGCCGGGGTTTTGTGCTGCAAAAGACATTTAAATGAACATCTTTACGAATATTTTAGTATAATAAACAATTGATTGGGATAGAGGGGAGACAGTCATGCCGGATTATCTGCAGCAGTATTTTACGCTTGATATCATCATTCAAATCGGCATCAGCTTGGCGATTTTGCTGGTGTTTCTTATACTTAGAAAATTATTCACAAGATATTTCTTTAACCTGCTTTTTAATTTGACAAACCGGCCGAAAACAGAAATTTTTAAACAGGTGGTTCTGGCGTTTGATAAGCCGGCCAGATGGTTTTTTGTTGCCCTTGGGCTGTTTTTAGCGATCCGGTATTCACCGTTTTTAGATGAGCAAATGCCGGTCATCAGCAAAATATACCGCTCACTGATTGTGGCGCTCTTGTGCTGGGGTCTTTGTAATTTGACCGCAACATCGTCGTTTATCTTCCATAAGGTGAATCAGCGCTTTGAGCTTGACATGGATGACATTCTGGCCCCGTTTTTATCCAAATTGCTCCGTTTTGTGATCATTGCGCTCAGTGTCAGTGTGATCGCTCAGGAATTCAATTATGATGTCAACGGATTTGTAGCGGGCCTTGGTCTTGGCGGACTGGCTTTTGCGCTTGCCGCGAAGGATACCATCAGCAACTTCTTCGGCGGTATTATTATTATTACTGAAAAGCCGTTTACAATTGGTGACTGGGTGGAGACGTCGACAGTAACAGGATCAGTCGAGGATATTACCTTTAGGAGCACGAGATTCAGAACAGCACAGGGGGCGCTTGTAACGGTGCCGAACTCTACGCTGTCGATGGAAGCGATCACGAACTGGACAAGAATGACCAAACGCCAGATTACGTTTTCCATCCATGTGTCCTACGCTACGCCGATTGAGAATCTTGAACGCTCCATTCATTCTCTCAGAACAATGCTCTTAGAGCATGAGGGCGTTGATAATGAAACAATCATGGTCAACTTTGATACGTTTGCCGACAGCTACTACAATTTATTTTTTAACTTCTATACAAAAACGACGGTTTGGGCTGAAAACCTTAATATTAGAGAGGATATCAACTATAAAATTATTGAGATTTTAGGTGCAGAAGGTGTCCAGTTTGCATATCCCGGCCAAATGGTTGTTGTCAAGCAAAAGCACGAAAGCGACCCATTCCAGGTGAATCTAAATAAAGAGGAAAAGGAACGGGCTTAAAAGAGAGACTTCGTCTGACAGAGGCGGAGTCTTTTTCATGGTAAAATAAGAGAAAAAGGCGGTGTTGAGTTGGAAGCATTCAAAAATATTCTACATGAAGCACAGAGAATTGTTGTGCTGACAGGAGCGGGAATGAGCACAGAATCAGGGATTCCCGACTTTCGTTCAGCAGGGGGCATTTGGACGGAAGATGCCTCAAGAATGGAAGCGATGAGCCTTGATTATTTTTTAAGTCATCCGCGTCTGTTTTGGCCCAAATTCAAAGAATTGTTCCAGATGAAAATGAGCGGCAGCTTTGAACCGAATGAAGGACACTTGCTTTTAGCTGAGCTGGAGAAGCAAGGGAAGCAGGTCGATATTTTCACGCAAAACATTGACGGTCTTCATAAAAAAGCGGGGAGCAGGTATGTATACGAACTGCATGGTTCTATCCAGACAGCAGCTTGTCCGGCATGCGGCGCCCGATATGATCTTCCCCATTTGCTGGAGCGGGAGGTGCCGGAGTGCACGGCGGCCGGAAACAATGGGGACATTTGCGGAACGGTATTAAAAACCGATGTTGTTCTCTTTGGCGACGCCGTCATGCACTTTGACACCCTTTATGAAAAGCTGGATCAAGCAGATCTTTTATTGGTTATCGGCACGTCTCTCGAAGTGGCTCCGGCTAGATTTGTGCCTGAGGATGCAAGCCTGATTCCCGGCATGAAGAAAGTCATCATAAACCTTGAACCAACGTATTGCGACAGCTTGTTTGACATGGTCATCCATCAAAAAATCGGTGAGTTTGCCCGAAGTTTGGGCATGAAAAAGTGAGCCGCTTTATGCGCCTCACTTTTTTATTCATGAACAGGAACCATTGTGTCCTCTAACACTCCGAAGGAATAGCCTTTTTCTTTTAATTTATTGATTAGTACCGGCAGCGCGTTTACGGTAGCGGGAAGATCATGCATGAGAATCACATTCGGGCGGCCTGAAGAGCTGTGTTCCATATTTTCAAGCTGCTCTAACACGGCCGTCACATACTTTGAATTTCGGTATTTCCAGTCCATGCTGTCAATCGTCCAATCCCAGTATACAAAACCGTCTTTCTCAAGATTGCGGATTTGTGAGGGGGTTAGTGACGGCTTGCTTCCGTATGGCGTTCTGACAAGAGCGGTTTTATATCCTGTAATGTCCTGCAGCGTGTCACGCGCCTCCTGCATTTCTTTTAGCGGAGATGTCGGTGTTTGATAGAACAATCTGTTATTGTGGGTAACGCCATGTAAACCGAGTGCGTGGCCTTCCTTTTCTGCTCTTTTCACAGCTTGTTTGAATTCGTTCATCCGCGGTGACAGCATAAAAAACGTCGCTTTTACATCAGCGCTTTTCAGTACGTCGAGCAAGCGGTTTGTAAAGGCTGACGGGCCGTCATCGAAGGTTAAGTAAACCGTTTTATCTCCCATGTCCTGCTTTGTCTGCAGATGTTTTATCAGCAGATCGGGGGAGTCGTTTTTCAGCTTAAGGCTTTCCTTCTCATCTCGAAGCTGTCCGTTAGTTGTGACAGTGACTTCCTTTGCTTTCGTTGAACTGTTAGAATAACCCAAAATCACCATAAGCAAAAGCAGCACACATAAAACTGCTAAACTTGCAAATTTAAAAGCAAGCGAAACTGCAGAAGGAGAAGCCTCTCCTCTCGTTTGTCGCATAACAATCTCTCCATTGGCATAAAATCTCTACATAATGCTGTACAGCAGGCAGCTTATGAAGATGCCTTATGTTTACAACCTATGTATTACCAGTCAAGTATACAGGAATAAAACTGGAAAGCACATAGAAAATTTGTCGAAATGTCAGATTTTAAGGAAAAAATAAACTCCTTTCCGCTATAGATCTCTTGATCTTTCTGTTTTTCAGCTTGTCCAATATGGTAGAATTAGTGACAATGACAGCTTGAATGACATCAGGGACATCTCGAAAAGGGAGGGCTTTTATGAAGGTTTTAGTCAATGGCCGGCTGATTGGGCGCAGTGAAGCATCAATCGATTTGGAAGATCGCGGTTATCAGTTTGGTGACGGCATCTATGAAGTGATCAGGGTGTACAAAGGAGTATTGTTCGGCTTACGTGAGCATGCAGAGCGTTTTTTCAGAAGTGCTGCTGAAATCGGAATTTCACTGCCATTCAGTATAGAAGATCTCGAGTGGGACCTGCAAAAGCTTGTACAGGAAAATGCGGTCAGTGAGGGAGCGGTATACATTCAGACAACAAGAGGTGTGGCCCCGCGAAAACACCAGTATGAAGCCGGCCTCGAGCCGCAGACTACTGCTTATACGTTTACGGTGAAAAAACCGGAGCAAGAGCAGGCATACGGAGTGGCGGCCATTACAGATGAGGATCTTCGCTGGTTAAGATGTGATATCAAAAGTCTGAATTTACTGTATAATGTCATGACGAAGCAAAGGGCCTATGAAGCGGGAGCATTTGAAGCCATTTTACTTAGGGACGGCGTTGTTACGGAGGGTACATCCTCTAACGTTTATGCGGTTATCAACGGCACGGTGCGAACACATCCGGCTAACCGGCTCATTCTCAATGGAATTACACGGATGAATATTTTAGGACTGATTGAGAAGAATGGGATCAAACTGGATGAGACTCCTGTCAGTGAAGAAGAGTTGAAACAGGCGGAAGAGATCTTTATTTCGTCAACGACGGCAGAAATTATTCCGGTTGTGACGCTCGATGGACAATCGGTCGGAAGCGGGAAACCCGGACCGGTGACCAAACAGCTTCAGGCTGCTTTTCAAGAAAGCATTCAACAGGCTGCTAGCATTTCATAAATGAACGAAGAAAAGAGCCCGCTTTTTACAGCGGGGCTCTTTTTATTTTTTAACAAATCCAATCAAAATGGAGATCATTGGCGATATATAGAGGAAGAACGTAAACGGGATGTAGTCTATGACTGGAACACCAAGTGCGCTCGCCATAAATGCGCCGCTGACGCCCCAAGGAATCAATGGGTTAATTAATGTTCCGCCGTCCTCTAATGACCTTGTCAGAAATTTTCGCTGGATGTTTTGTTTGTCATATAAAGATTTAAATGATTGTCCCGGTATTAATATCGATAAATACTGTTCGCCGGTTGCCAAGTTGACGCCGATGCTTGAGCAGACAGTTGCTGCAACAAGACGACCTTTTGAGCGGATGCCTTTCATGACGCCTTCCAATAGTGCAGAAATCAATCCGATTTTCTCCATCAATCCGCCGAGTGCAAAAGCAATCATAATGAGAGAGACAGAGCCCATCATGGATTGCAGTCCGCCTCTGTTAATAATTTTAGCGGCTGCCTCATTGTCAGTTTCGAAAGTTGTGCCATTTTGCAAAGCTGTCATAAACGCCTGCAGGCTGCTGTCGGGTACAAAAATAGCAGTCAAAATTCCCGAGGAAATAATTCCGGCAGTCAGAACGGGGATTACTGATACCCGTTTCATTGCCAGCAAAACGACTAAGAGCGGAGAAAGAAGGGCCCACGGTGTCACGTTTGCAGCATCTTTTATTCCGGTTATGACCTGCTGAATATTATCGGTTGAAGCAGCGTCCGCTGACACTGATGAACCGAGAAAGTAAAACAGAACGACAGTGATGAGCAAAGCTGGAATGGTTGTGCCCATCATATGGCGAATGTGTTCAAAGATTGGTATTTCGCCTATTCCGGCTGCAAAGTTGGTTGTGTCCGACATCGGCGACATTTTATCCCCAAAACAAGCGCCGCATATGACTGCGCCTGCTGTCCATTCAAGCGGAACGCCAGCGGCGCTCGATACGCCGATCAGCGCTACCCCGATTGTGCTTACAGTTGTCAGGCTTGAGCCAACAAGTGTGCTGATGATCATACATGAAAACAAAGCAGTCAACAGAAGATGGCTTGGTTCAATAAAGGATAGGGCATAAACTGTCACAGTCGGTATGGCGCCACTGTACATCCAGGCGCCGATTAAGATGCCGATCAGCGCTAGAACGATAATCGGCTGTACGCCGTTTTTGATCCCGTCTACAATCCCTTTTTCAATGCTCTTCCAGGGAAATCCAAACCATAAAGCTGCTGCTGAAAGCATGACAACACTTAAAAACAGCGGGATATGAGGTTCTACATGAAGCAAGAATAAGCAAGAAATAATAATGCATAACATGAATATAAATAAACCGACGGCTAACGGAAACGTCAGCTTTTTTTGAGAATCCAAAATAACACCCCATATTTATCTTTAATGCTTTTGTGCTTTTGGGCACGAAAGCATTATAACAGAAAAAAACGAAAATCTATGTTTTTTCACAATTATGAATATAAAAGAAGTGAGCACAGGGCGTGCTCACTTTACAATCAGGACGGGTATATCCGATTTCGCTGAAAGCTTTTCACTTACACTTCCGAATATTAGCTTTTTCAGCCTGTTTTGGTCTCTGCTTCCGGTTACGATCAGATCGGCAGAAATGCGGTTTGCATGCTCGATAATTGATTCAGCCGGATCGCCTTCTAATATATCGATATCTCCATCTGCCTGCTGTTCATTCAGCATCATTCTGGCTTCGGCGATGACTTCTTCTGTACGGTCTTCATAGATCATTGGCTCAGGTGATGTTACATCTGATATCAGCGGATCAGGAACACTTGTCATGCCTCCGCTGATATAGCTTGCCTCAGCTGCGGGTCTGGGCGGGTCGATGACGGTCTGATTGTCTTTCATATCATGTGAATGGGCGACGGTAATAGCGGCATTTACGGTTTTAGCAAGATCAATGGCTGTCAGAAGCGCTTTCTTACTATTTTCACTTCCGTCAAACGCAACAATGATACGGTCAGCATGGAACATCCTTCTCACCCTTTCAAAGCGTCTTACAACACTACTACCCGAATTTGAGCACAATTAACCTTTTCCTATTCAAGTAATGATTGACAATAAAAGGTTTTGTTTATATGATGATAAAAAGATGAAATCAGAATGGAAGGAGGGTTTGCTATGCCAAGGAATTTGCGTGTTTATCAAACAGTTTCATATTGGCGCGGCAAACCTTTTGTTCTGTTTTCGTGAACGGTTTTTTAGGTCGGACCGCGCGCTGAAAAGCGCTGTGCGTAACATATCGGTTAAAAAAGGCATGGAGCTGACGCTTCATGCCTTTTTTATATACAAAATCTAAGGAAAGACAGGTGTATGGGATGTGAAGACAAATACAGAGGCGAGGGCAGTTCGTGCCAAACTGGATGAAAAAAGCTGCAAGGAAAAAATAGAAGGCGGCTGATGAGGAGATGGGGATAGATGTTTTCAGTTTTGAAAAAGCTTGGCTGGTTTTTTAAGGCGTACTGGCTGCGCTATACGATTGCGATTGTCCTTTTATTAGCAGTCAATGTCATTGAAATGTTTCCGCCTAAGCTCTTGGGGAACGCCATAGATGATATGAAAGCAGGGGCATTTACTGCGGAAGGGCTGCTGTTTTATATCGGTATCTTTTTTGTGCTGACGGCGGCCGTGTATATCATGTCTTATTTTTGGATGCATCAGCTGTTTGGCGGAGCGAATCTGATGGAGAAAATTCTTCGTACGAAGCTGATGGGGCATTTGCTGACTATGTCGCCGCCGTTTTATGAAAAAAACCGAACAGGCGATTTAATGGCACGAGGGACAAATGATCTTCAGGCCGTCAGTTTAACCACAGGGTTTGGCATCTTGACGTTAGTTGATTCTACGATGTTTATGATGACGATCTTTTTGACAATGGGGTTTTTGATCAGCTGGAAGCTGACCTTTGCCGCCATTATCCCGCTTCCAGTCATGGCGATTGCAATCAGTCTATATGGAAGTAAAATTCATGAGCGGTTTACTGAGGCCCAAAACGCGTTCGGGGCGCTGAATGACAGAGTGCTGGAATCTGTTTCAGGCGTGCGGGTGATTCGCGCGTATGTTCAGGAAACAAACGATGTTCGCCGGTTTAATGAAATGACCGCTGATGTTTATCAGAAAAATATGAAAGTGGCTTTTATTGATTCACTGTTTGAGCCGACGGTAAAACTGCTTGTCGGCGCAAGCTATCTGATTGGGCTCGGCTACGGAGCGTTTCTTGTATTCCGGAACGAGCTGACGCTTGGAGAGTTAGTGTCCTTTAACGTTTATCTCGGCATGATGATTTGGCCGATGTTTGCAATCGGTGAACTCATTAACGTGATGCAGCGCGGCAATGCGTCATTAGACCGGGTAAATGAAACTCTTTCTTATGAAACGGATGTGACAGATCCAAAACAGCCCGCTGATCTTAAAGAGCCTGGAGATATCGTTTTCAGTCATGTCAGCTTTACATATCCAAGCTCAACAAGTGACAATCTTCAGGATATTTCATTTACGGTGCGAAAAGGGCAGACTGTCGGGATTGCCGGTAAAACCGGGAGCGGAAAAACGACAATTATTAAGCAGCTTTTGCGCCAGTATCCTCCAGGTGAAGGGAGCATTACATTTTCAGGCGTACCGATTCAGCAAATCCCTCTTGACCAGCTCCGCGGATGGATCGGATATGTGCCGCAGGATCATTTACTGTTTTCACGGACTGTAAAAGAAAATATTTTATACGGAAAACAGGATGCAACTGATAAAGAGGTTCAGCAAGCCATTGCCGAAGCACATTTTGAAAAAGATTTGCACATGCTTCCGTCCGGTCTGGAGACAATGGTCGGTGAAAAAGGCGTGGCACTGTCAGGCGGGCAGAAACAAAGAATTTCGATTGCGAGAGCACTCATGGCGAATCCGGAAATCTTGATTCTGGATGATTCACTTTCCGCTGTAGATGCCAAAACAGAGGCTGCAATTATCAAGAACATCAGAGAAAACCGCAAAGGAAAAACGACATTTATTTTGACACACCGATTATCCGCGGTAGAGCACGCTGACCTGATCCTTGTGATGGACGGCGGCGTCATTGCTGAGAGAGGCACGCATCAAGAACTGCTGGCCAATAATGGGTGGTACCGGGAACAATATGAAAGACAGCAGCTGTTCACTGCGGAAGAAGGGGGAGCAGGGGCATGAAAATAGGAAAAACGTTATGGAGATACGCACTTCTTTATCGAAAATTGCTGATCACAGCCGTCCTTTTGCTAACTGTTGCCGTCGGTGCAGAACTGACTGGGCCCTTTATTGGCAAAAAAATGATAGACGACCATATCCTCGGCATTGAGAAAACATGGTATGAAGCTGCGGAAAAAGATAAAAATGCCGTTCAGTTTCACGGCGTCTCATATGTCAGAGAGGACCGATTGCAGGAGCCTGTTTCAAAAGCAAAAGAAGCGCATATTTATCAAGTGGGAATGGCGTTCTATTTTGTTGATCAGGCTGTCAGCTTCGACGGGAATAGAACGGTTTCTGACGGGAAGCTGACGATCACAAACGGAGACAAGAGCCGGGCATATGCTGCCGAAAAGCTGACTAAGCAGGAACTTTTCCAGTTCTATCAGCCGGAAATAAAGGGAATGGTGTTACTGATCTGCCTGTATGGGGGCTTGCTTGTGTTTTCGGTATTCTTTCAATACGGACAGCATTATCTGCTGCAGATGAGCGCCAATCGGATTATTCAAAAGATGAGGCAGGACGTGTTTTCGCATATACAGAAAATGCCGATTCGCTATTTTGACAACCTTCCGGCCGGAAAAGTCGTTGCGCGGATTACCAATGATACGGAGGCTATTAGGGATTTATATGTCACAGTGCTTTCAACATTTGTGACAAGCGGAATCTATATGTTCGGGATATTCACGGCTTTGTTTCTGCTTGATGTGAAGCTTGCGTTTGTATGTCTGGCAATTGTGCCGATTATCTGGCTGTGGTCGGTCATATACCGGAGATATGCGTCATATTACAACCAAAAAATCCGCTCGATCAACAGTGACATTAACGCAAAAATGAATGAGTCAATTCAAGGCATGACCATTATTCAGGCTTTCCGCCATCAAAAGGAAACAATGAGAGAATTTGAGGAATTAAATGAATCACATTTTTATTTCCAAAACAGGATGCTGAATTTAAACTCCTTAATGTCCCATAATCTGGTCAATGTCATCCGCAATCTTGCGTTCGTCTGTCTGATCTGGCATTTTGGCGGTGCGAGCCTGAATGCGGCGGGGATTGTTTCTATCGGTGTGCTGTACGCGTTTGTCGATTATTTGAACCGGTTATTTCAGCCGATCACAGGCATCGTCAATCAGTTTTCAAAGCTGGAGCTTGCAAGGGTCTCCGCCGGGCGTGTTTTTGAACTGCTTGAAGAAAAGAATACGGAAGAAGCGGGTGAACCGGCGAAGGAGCGCGCGCTGGGGCGGGTTGAATTTCGTGATGTGTCATTTGCGTATCAAGAAGGTGAAGAGGTATTAAAGCATATTTCCTTTACTGCGCAAAAAGGCGAAACCGTAGCGCTCGTCGGCCATACCGGATCAGGAAAAAGCTCGATTTTGAATCTTCTGTTTCGTTTTTATGATGCGCAAAAAGGTGATGTCTTAATTGATGGAAAAAGCATTTACAACATGTCAAGACAGGAACTCAGATCCCATATGGGTATTGTGCTTCAGGACCCGTACTTATTCTCGGGTACAATCGGATCTAACGTAAGTCTGGATGACGAAAGAATGACTGAAGAAGAAATAAAAAATGCACTGCGGCAAGTCGGTGCTGAGCCTCTTCTTAAGAAGCTTCCGAAGGGCATTAATGAGCCCGTGATTGAAAAAGGCAGCACGCTATCCTCTGGAGAGCGGCAGTTAATTTCTTTCGCAAGAGCTTTGGCGTTTGATCCCGCGATCTTGATTTTAGATGAGGCAACGGCGCATATTGATACAGAGACAGAGGCCGTGATCCAGAAGGCGCTTGATGTCGTCAAACAAGGACGCACCACCTTCGTCATCGCTCACCGGCTTTCAACAATCAGAAATGCTGATCAGATTTTGGTTCTTGATAAAGGAGAAATTGTTGAAAAAGGGAACCACGAGGAACTGATGGCATTAGAAGGCCAATATTATCAAATGTATGAACTGCAAAAGGGACAGAAACATTCCATTGCATAACGCTCAAAAACCCAAAACAATCGTGTTTTGGGTTTTTGGTTTATGTAGTCAATAAGCCAGTCCGACACGGTATCCGACATACTCACCTGTAACGAGCTCACGATATAAAAAGTCCGCAGTATCGCCGACCGAAATGCTTGTGCCGCCCTCAGGCAAAACGTTACGCTCCGTACGATATACGCCGATTGCTGTTCCGTCCGGGAGGTAAGTGGGGCAGATGATTGTCCAGTCTAATGATGATTCTTTAAGCATTTCGTATACTTTTGCATGCTCCTTGGCTGCGCGGGTCTGCTTTCGTTTCGATTCATTTGTTTCAAATCGGTATTTTCCCGGTTCATATCGGGAATCTAGGATCCCTGCGGTGCCGATCGTAATAAGCCGTTTGATATGCTGTTCCTCCATAGCGGAGAGAATGTGTGCCATAGCAGTTGACAAGGTATCATCACCATCTGTGCCTAGACAGCTGATCACGATTTCAGCATTCTCCATTATTTTTTTCACATCTTCTAAGCGGCGGGCGTTCCCCATGATGGTTCTGTCTTTTGAAAGGGGAAAATCAGCATGTTGAGATCTGATCAGAGCGAAAATATCAAATCTTTCATCTGCTGCAGCTTGTGTTAAAAAGGCTTGTCCGACTCGGCCGCTGGCTCCTAATAAAGCGATTTTCATCAAAAAACCTCCTCGCCTTTCATTATAAAAGGATGTTCTCAGTTTGAACAGCGCGGGAAAGAATACCTGTACAAATAAACAGAACGATGGGAAACATATTCATGAATCATGGATACACTTACGAACTGAACCAGCTCCCAATTCACAATGGTGATGAATGACACCCCGATTCCCTCCCTTTTTTTCTAGGATATGTGGAGCAGGAAAAAAGGGTGACAAAATAAAGAGAGCGCAGAAACCGCGCCCTCTATAGCCATATATTGAATTGTTATTGAACTCTGCCGCCCATTTGCTGCTGAGCGAAAGATACTAAACGTTTTGTGATTTCTCCTCCGACAGAACCGTTAGCGCGAGAAGTTGTGTCCGCTCCAAGGTTAACGCCGAATTCAGAAGCGATTTCAAGTTTCATTTGATCGATAGCCTGAGCTGCGCCAGGAACTAGTAAGTCATTTGAAGAGTTTTGGTTAGCCATGTGTAAAATCTCCTTTTTATTTAGTATGGTTGGGTTAACTGGAGTTGCACCAGTCTGTGGACCCTTCTCGGGTGTCACTGCCCCTCGGCGTAACCCAATGCTTGTCGGCTTGTTACTAGTATTATGTTAAAATGGCCGGAAACTCATGCGGAGAATTGTGTGGTAAATCTTGAGAAATAAAAAAAGCTTAGCCGTTTAGGCTAAGCTAGTCATAAATATGAAAAAGCATCAGTTCATGTATCTCGTTTGTAAGAGCAGGCTCGTCAGCGCGGGCGGGAAACAAGTCTCCCCATTCAATCTCACCGCTCTTATGATAGATGCCTTCATAATGGGTCCCTTTATAATAAAATGAAATTTTCCATCCGGGCAGCTTTTCTTTTGGGAACAAAGGTTTCCAGCTGAAATGAGAAATCATTACGGCCACGCTCCTTACATTTGGTATCAATTGACCTAAATAAAAACGGCTTATGTTCATTGTATCATTGTTTCAGAACATCATTGAAGAGGCCTAAATATGCAGTTTGTCCCAGCTTTGGATAAAGATAAGCCCGCTTTATTAAAAAAGCGGACAGGTTACGAAGGCCACAATGCTTCAGGAGATGTGATTGCCTTCTCAGATAAATATGACGCGTATTCAAAACTTCTTCGTTTTGTAAGAGAATCAACATGATGCAAATTTGGATGAGAAAAAATGCTTCGGCCCGGGCGCGAATTCGCTTCAAACATCCATACTTTACCGTTCTGATCAATGCCAAAATCGAAACCAATCTCCCCGATAAATCCCTCGATATGATCATGAAGGACATGGCTTGCAGTCAGTGCCGCTGCAGAAAGCTTTTTAATGACCTCAACTCTTTCAGCGGGATCATCGTATACTTCCGCAAGTGTCTTTACAGTGCCGCCGTTAGAAAGATGTGTTGTAATGCTGTTCTTTCCGGAAATTTTTACGGCGATTGCTGTCACTGTCCATTTTCCTTTTCTGTTTTTATTGGTATGGACACGGAAATCCGCTGGTTTGCCTTGAAATTCGATGAGATCAACACCTTGCTGAATGAGAAAGTCGGACGGGTTGTGATGTTTTTGAAATTCTGCAAGGAATGAGGCGGCATCGGAATAATCAATTGATGTAAAAGTTTTGGCGTCATTCGTATGCTTTACCGTCAGGCCGCCATCTGTTCTTGTCAGCTGATAAATGCCGGTGCCGAGTGCTCCATTTGCCGGTTTGATATAGACTTTTTTGTATGCGCCACAGAGCTCATCAATCAGCTCCACAGACGGTGTCAGCTCGGATCTAGGCAAAAAGGGTGCCGTTCTTGGATCTTTTTCGAGCAATTGATGAACGTTCCATTTATTGAAAAACGTTTTATTAAACCATGGGATCTGATATTCATCGATCAGCCTCTTTTTTGTATGTTGCAAGAGAAGTGAATCTTCAATTTTTCGGTTCGGCAAACGGTCATAAACGACGTTCGGCAATGGAACGATTTTTTTCTCCCAGCCGTTTTCCCTGTAAAGGAGGCCTTCAATCGTGCCTTCCTCCCAATTGATTTGGTGCGCGCCAAAAACGAAGCAGTAGCCCCCGGCTTGCTCGTGTAACGTGACAAGCTTAGAAAAAAAGAGGGAACGATCCTTAAATGGGCGTTCAAGAGATACAGTAAACCCTGCCGTAAAGATGCCGACTAACGGCCCGATATGCACTGTATGATCATGAATCAGTATATCTGCCCTGCTTCGGTGGGGAAGCAAAAGCTCATGAAACAGATTTTCAGAGAGAAGCACGGTTTGTTCCAGATGCCGTCTGTAAGCAACGTGGCATCTGACAACCTTCGTTCCGAATGCAGCATGCAAAAGTCCGTCTTGCTTCAGCGAAGAGGGCAGAAACAGGGTATTTTCACTGGTTTTGTCTATGCCGATCAAAAACCGTTTAGGATTCACGCGGAAGAACTCCTTTCTGGCTTTGCTCAGAAAACAGATATTGGCAGCGCTTTAGGGGACAAGTGTACAGCTGTTCTTTTTGCTCGGGAGAGACACGCAGGATTGACTTTCTGCCTGGTTTGGAATTGATATCTAAAATCCAAATTCTCCCGTCCTTAGCAAGACATATATCAAGACCGAGTTCAAACAACGGCCCATAGCGCTCGTCAAGATAATACGGAACCGATTGGGTAATCGAAAACACATCATCTAGTAAGACCACTTGCTGTTTTTTCGGTATATCTTCAAACCAGGAGTCAAATGTCAGCGCATCAGATCCGCCTGACAAATTGGCCAGCAGCCCGTGTTTGTATCCGCGTCTTACTGCCTTTCCGACTGTATTCCATTCACCTGCTTCGTTTTTTTCCATAAACAGACGAATATCACAAGGGTATTGTTCCTTATCTTGAATGTTTAAGTAAGGCTGAAGCAAATATTGATGCTGAAGCACTTTTTTGCACCATGTTTTAAAAGAAGTCTGGTTGGAAAACGTTTTTGTCTGCTTATCCTTTCCGATGTGATAAGTAGCAGTGATGTTTTTCTTGCCCAGCTTCAAAAGAATCACGCCTCTGCCTCCCGCGCCAAATGCCGGTTTAAGGATGCAGGCTTTTTCTTTGGATAAAAAGGAGTGAATTTGTTCGTAGCGGCTCACCTTTATCGTTTCGGGAATATAGGGATTGATTACAGAGTGCTGCTGCAAATCGTGAAGGACGGTCCACTTATCGGGAAGACCCCGCCCGATAAATTCCGTTTTCGGATATTTTTTGAGCCACTCAACGATTGGTTTTGCTTTTTGGGAATGTGAATCCTTGCCGTAAAAACAGCGATCATAAATATAATCTGGAATCGCCATTTCAGTTTCGTTCCATGTGCTGCTGGCCGAATGATAGACCGATGCTTTGACACGCAAAGTGTCAGGTGAAATATCAAATGGTGTAAACCGGATGAAACGTATGCCGAATTCGGGTGCTCTTTTGGCCAGTTCTGCGGAATAATCCGCTTCATGCTGGCGGGATAAGGACATAAAACCGAGTGTTATCATGGTGAGACTCCCCCTTTTATTCAAAAGCTGCCGGCGGGTGTCCGCAGCTTTACACTAAATACATGTAAGACGAACGCAGCTGACGGTATTCTACTTTACAGAATACGATTCTCCACCTTGCCCTATTCCAAAAGAACAAGCTGATTTTCTAAGAACAGGAATTTGTCTCCTCGTTTGCTAAGTGATTGCATGAGCCTCTATAATACGTATAGGTACATAATCTATATGAAAAAAGCTGAAGCACAGATGGAGGAAGATGAATAGGAATGGGTATTGCAGGAACCTTTATTTTTATGATCGTGATCGGCGCTGCCATTGGGGCGGTGACCAATCATTTAGCAATTCAAATGCTGTTTAGGCCGTATAAAGCGTACTATTTGTTTGGGAAGCGAGTTCCTTTTACGCCCGGGCTGATTCCAAGACGGCGAGATGAGCTTGCAAAACAAATGGGACTGATGGTAGTCAATCATCTCTTAACCCCTGAAGGCATTAAAAAGCGGCTCGTCTCTGATGCAGCCAAAACGCAGGCTCTTCGCGTGGGGGAACAGCTGATTCAAAAGCTGTCACTTTCTGAAGTGACAGTAAAAGAAGCGCTTGAAAAAGCCGGGATGAAGCGCCCAGAAAAAGCTGCTGATGCATGGATCAGCAGCTGGACCGATGATAAGCTGAATGAGCTTTTCCGCCAATACGGGGATCAATCGTTAAAAGAGCTGGTGCCTATAGAGGTGCAGGAAAAGCTTGAGGAAAAAATTCCGATGATTTCAGGATATATATTGTCACGGAGTGTCCGTTATTTTGAAAGTGATGAAGGAAAAATCCGTCTTGGCAATATGATTGATGACTTTTTAAAAGAGCGCGGCATGCTTGGAAGCATGGTGCAAATGTTTCTTGGCAATTCAAGCCTTGCGGATCGCGTGCTGCCGGAGCTGCTGAAATTCTTGCGCAATGAGGAAACAAATAAATTGCTTTCTGATCTCTTAAAAAACGAATGGGGCAAGCTGAGGGAGTATACGTTTAATGAAGCAGACGAAAAATGGAATGCAAAGGCGCTCATTTTCAGTTTGAAACGAAGAATGCTGCAAGCATTTTCGACTGCCCCTTTCTTCGACAATACGATTGGCACGCTTACCGTCCGCTATGAATCTGAGCTGACCCAGCAAATGCTGCCGGCACTGTTAGACAAATTGCTTGAAGGGATTTCGTCCAACCTTGAAAGTGTCTTAAAACGGTTGCGTCTTGAGGAAATCGTCAAGGAGCAGGTGGATCAGTTCCCGGTGGAGCGTCTTGAAGAAATGGTGCTGTCCATTTCAAAAAAAGAATTTAAAATGATTACCTATTTGGGGGGCCTTCTCGGCGGAATTATAGGCGCGATTCAAGCATTGTTTGTCATCCTTTTTTAAGAAGAAATGGTTTTTGATTAATGAAAGGAGCTCCATAGTCTGTTATAGTGGAGTGGTATGTCAAACGGCAATGATGAAAGGAGCTATTTACAATGGCTGTTAATTTTTATGATGTAGCGTATGATCTGGAAAATGCATTACGCGGGAGCGAAGAATTCACCCGTTTAAAAAACCTTTACGACGAAGTTAACGCAGATGAATCAGCGAAGCGCATGTTCGAAAACTTCCGTGATGTACAGCTTAGACTCCAGCAAAAACAAATGGCAGGAGAAGAGATTACACAAGAAGAAGTGACGCAGGCTCAAAAAACAGTTGCGCTTGTACAGCAGCACGAAAAAATTTCTCAGCTGATGGAAGCGGAGCAGCGCATGAGCATGCTGATTGGTGAATTGAACAAAATCATTATGAAGCCTTTAGAAGAGCTTTACGGCAGTGTTGAAGGCTAATCAGCAAAATCCCTTCTTGGATAAGAAGGGATTTTTTATTCATTCAGCAAACTTGGAAATCCAATGAATCTTTTACCTCCCCATTGATGATCACTGATAATGTATGAATTCCTTTGTAATGCTTTCTGGTGGTTAAATCCTTAAAGGATTGGATTCTTGTGTATGATTTCGTTTCGTTTTTTCGTATATTTGTTTCTGTTATTTTAAATACTTTCTGATGACGCTGGCCTCTTGCTTTTACAAAATCAATTGCGTACTCAATTCTTACTTTTTGATCCCTGTCTGAATGAATATAGAAAGAAAATTCAAGGCTTTCGCCAATAACTATACGTTTGGGCTGGCATGTTAAATCATGTAGTTGTATCGAATCAGCATTTTCATAACCAAAAAGCGCTAAGGCCTGTTTATCACCCTTTTTTAATAAGGTCCGATAGGCGTGTTTGATAATCCAGTCTGTATGGGGATGTGTTCCGTACCATTGATCTGCGACTTTACTCAGTAAATGAGGATGCGTTTTTGATATATCATTAAGGTTGTTGGCCACGCTTTTCCTTACATATAAGGACTCGTCCTGCATTAGCTTGTCAAGGATCGGCAATACGGGGGAAGGGTCCGATTTCAAAGCCGGTATCGATTTTCCCCATGGCAGGCGGGGCCTGCTGCCTTCGCTTGCAAGTCTTCTCACGTGTTCATTTTTATGCTCAGACCATGCAAGCAATTGTGCAACCATCTTTTCTTGATCTAACAGCAAAAAAGGCCTTACAGCAAATTCTGAGGTCGAATATTGCGTAAAGTATTCCAATGCCTTTATTGATTCTTCCCAATGCGCTAACCCGTACTGTTCCACATAATCTGGAAATAAAATTCCGCTGAGTCCTTTAAAATGAGGGGCTGTATCCCGTAAAATTGTGAGCGCTTCAACGTATTGTTTTGGCAAAGTTTCGTATAAAGAAACTGTCACGCGGCGCATCCGCTCTTTTAAAGTGAGTTCAGGCCAGTCCTCCAGCCGTAATGTATCCAAGAATCTGTTTTTGTTAAAATCAGGATAGGATGACCTTACATGATGGATCAACTGAGATATCAGTTCTTCATTATATATTTCTTTTAAATCAGCCATATAAACACCGCTTTTTCGTTTATTATTTATATTGTATGGGAATGTACGTTCTGGATCAAGTGTATAGTCCTAAAAATTAACAACTGATCCTACCACGGATATACAAAAGTTGGTTACTTTTTTTAGTTAAAAAAACCCTTGTCATCGGAAAGGAAAACTGAGATAATAACATTGAAAGCGCCTACACTTACCTATTTCAAATGGATACGGTCGCATATCATGCCGTTATATAGAGGGGATAAGCAACAGAGAGTAAGTGTTCGGAGCGCATCATTGGTCAAACAAGGGGTTCCTTATACATGATTTTTCGTAAATCGAAATAACGATATTAGGGAGAATGGCTGCTTCGATCGTATCCTATCAACAAGCCATACATAAAGTCTGCTGAGCCAGGCTTTTTTTGCTTTAAGAAAAGGTTGTTCTAAACACAGAGACAGGGTCATATCCTATACACAAGTACAGTCATCAAGGAGGGGGACATCTCTGTGTCAAAACAATTGCTTGCCTTAAATATAGATGGAGCGCTGCTTCGGTCGAACGGGAAGATTCATCAGGCAACGAAAGACGCGATTGAATATGTAAAGAAAAAAGGGATTTACGTCACACTTGTGACCAATCGTCATTTTCGCTCAGCACAGAAAATAGCGAAATCGCTAAAGCTTGATGCCAAGCTGATCACCCATAGCGGGGCATATATCGCTGAGAAAATTGACGCCCCGTTTTTTGAAAAAAGAATTTCTGATGATCATACCTTTAACATTGTTCAAGTGCTGGAGAGCTATCAATGTAATATTCGGCTTCTTCACGAAAAGTATTCCATCGGAAACAAGAAAAAGGTGAATTCGAATTTATTGGGGAAAGCACTCATTCATCCGTCTGACCCGATCTTTTATCCAGTCCAGTTCGTTGAATCATTAAGCGATCTCCTCATGGATGAGCCGGTGAGTGCACCCGTCATCGAGGTGTACACGGAGCACGACATTCAGCATGACATTACAGAAACGATTACAAAAGCCTTCCCTGCGGTGGACGTGATTCGCGTAAACGATGAGAAACTGAATATCGTCCCGAAAGGTGTCTCGAAGGAAGCGGGTTTGGCCCTCGTCGCTTCAGAGTTAGGCCTGAGTATGGATGATGTCGTGGCCATTGGGCATCAGTATGACGATCTGCCGATGATCGAACTTGCCGGTCTTGGGGTAGCGATGGGGAATGCCGTTCCGGAAATTAAGAGAAAGGCAGATTGGGTTACAAGGTCCAATGACGAGCAAGGTGTCGCTTATATGATGAAGGAATATTTTCGAATGCAGCAGCGAAAAGGATTTCTTGATAAGTTCCACATGAAACGTGTGTAAAAAAGCCGCTCGCGCCCTGACAGGTGCGGCGGCTTTTTTGCCGGATTGATTTTAGCAGTTTATTTCTGTACACTAAAGAAAGTTTTGAATCTGATAAATTAGGTGATGAAGTTGCAAATTAAAATAGAAGGCATACATGATGACCGCCTGCATCGGCCTCTGCAAAATATTGCAAATTTGTTTTATGAAGAGTGCGAGTTTGCGTATGGCGGAGAGGAGCCCGCAGATTTTGTCATTTCTTTAGCGTTGTCACAAACGGATGAGCATGTGACGGTTTCGGGAGAAGTGAAGGGAACTGGCATAAAGGAACAGCATACAAAAATTTTTTCTCCCGGCATGACTGAAAAAGAAGCTTTTAAGCAAGTGAAAAACACAATTTCTTATGTGTATCTCAATCTTCTTCAGGCGCATACGGGCATTACGCAGAAGTGGGGAATCCTCACAGGAATCCGGCCCACAAAGCTGCTTCATAAAAAACTGCAAAGCGGAATGTCCAAGGAGCAAGCGCATGCTGAGTTGAAAAAAGACTATTTAATTCATGATGAAAAAATCATGCTAATGCAGGAAATTGTTGACCGTCAGCTGGCGGCAGTGCCGGATTTGTACCGAGTAAAGGATGAAGTCAGCATTTATATCGGCATTCCGTTCTGCCCGACAAAATGCGCGTATTGCACATTCCCTGCGTACGCTATCCAAGGACAGGCGGGCAGAGTCGGCTCATTCCTATGGGGACTGCATTACGAAATGCAGAAAATCGGTGAATGGCTGAAGGAGCATGATGTTAAGGTTACAACCATTTACTTTGGCGGCGGGACGCCGACAAGCATTACAGCGGAGGAGATGGATCTGCTGTATGAAGAAATGGTCCGCTCCTTCCCGGATGTGAAAAACATTCGTGAGATTACGGTGGAGGCCGGTCGTCCTGACACGATTACAGAAGAAAAACTCGCCGTTTTAAACAAATATGACATTGATCGGATCAGCATCAATCCGCAATCCTACGAAAACGAAACGCTAAAGGCGATCGGGCGGCACCATACGGTTGAAGAGACCATTGAGAAATATCATCTGTCACGCCAGCACGGCATGAATAATATTAACATGGACTTGATTATTGGTTTGCCTGGGGAAGGCGTGAAGGAGTTCAGGCACAGTCTTTCAGAAACAGAAAAACTGATGCCGGAATCCCTTACCGTTCATACTCTTTCATTTAAACGGGCGTCAGAAATGACGAGAAACAAGCATAAGTACAAAGTTGCCGGCAGGGAAGAGGTTTCTCAAATGATGGAAGACGCGGTAGCCTGGACGAAAGAGCATGGGTACGTGCCTTATTATTTATACCGCCAGAAAAACATTCTTGGAAACCTTGAAAACGTCGGATACTCTTTGCCGGGACAAGAAAGCATCTACAACATTATGATTATGGAAGAGGTGCAGACGATTATTGGCATCGGCTGCGGCGCTGCTAGTAAATTTATTGATCGGGATACAGGGAAAATTACGCATTTTGCGAATCCGAAAGATCCGAAATCGTACAATGAGCGCTTCGAGCACTACACGGACGAAAAAATCAAATATTTAGAGCAGATTTTTGAAAAAACGACAAAGCAGCACTGATTACAGTGCTGCTTTTTTTATCCCTGTTTTTTTGCGGGCTGAACCTCAGGCTTCCATTTAAATACCTTGTTCAGCAAGCGGTAAATTCGTTTTGATTCCTTTGTGACAAGCGGTCCCAAAATCGCCAGAATGAGGACATATAATGCGGCAAACGGCTTTAATGTGGCCGACAGTCCGCCGGCTATCCCGAGATTCGCAACGATAATCGAAAATTCTCCCCGCGATACGATCGTCAGCCCGATATTCGATGAAGCCTTATGAGAAAGCCCTGCGCGTCGTCCTGCCACCATTCCGGCGATAAAATTTCCCAGAATGGTCAAAATCACTGCACCCAACGCAAGCCAAACCGCTTCACCAAGCGAAAACGGATCGATACTGAGGCCGAAGCTGAAAAAGAACATCGCACCGAAGAAGTCGCGAAACGGAACAACGAGGTGTTCAATCCTATCGGAATGCTCTGTTTCTGAAAAGACCAAACCGAGCAGCAGCGCGCCGATTGCTTCTGCTACATGAATCGTCTCTGAAAACCCGGCGATAAAAAAGAGTGCTGCGAAAATGACGATAATAAACACTTCGTTTGAGCGAATGTCCAACAGTTTGTTCAACAGCGGCGGGAGTTTTCTTGCTGCGATAAAAAACAGCAGCATATAACCGAAGGCGATCAAAATGGACAAGAGTGCACTCCCTACGGATGTCGCATCACCTAGCACAAGCCCGGAAACAACGGACAGATATACGGCAAGGAAAATATCTTCAAACATGATGATGCCGAGAATCAATTCGGTTTCCGGATTGGCGGTTCTTTTTAAATCAACGAGCACTTTTGCGACAATCGCACTTGACGAGATTGTGATCACGCCTGCGAGGATGAGGACTTCCAGAAAGGAAAATCCGGTGATAAACCCGTAAAGCAGTCCGAGGCTGAAGTTAATCAAAATATAAATCGTCCCGCCGACCGCGATTGATTTTCCTGATTTGATTAACTTCCCGACAGAGAATTCGAGTCCGAGATAGAAGAGGAGGAACAGTACGCCCATTCGCCCGAAAAACTCGATGATTTCACTGCTTTGAATAAATGTTAGATCAATAATCCCCATTTTCGGCGCGTGCGGTCCAACAAGCATTCCCAGCACAATCAGAAACGGAATAATCGAAAATTTAATTTTATTGGCGATCACACTGGCGATTGCCACAAGGACAAGTGCAGTTCCGACTTCAAATACAAGATGGTCCATCGGGGCTCACACGCCCTCTCCAGAAAGAAAATCGTGAATCAGTTTCTTCAGATGCTTTCTCTCACCTGAGAGGACAAGGGTGTCATTTTCTTCAATAATCGAATCCGCTCCGGGATTTAGGAGCTTTTCCTGGTTGTGTTTGATAATCGCAATAACAGTGACATCGTAATTCTGGCGAACATCAAGCTCACCGAGTGTGCGTCCGATCGATTTGGCGCCTTTTTCGACCTTAAACCATTCAATAATAAGATCGCTGAAGGCCATTTCGATGGACTCCAGAGCTTGCGGTTTATAGACCATGCCCCCGAGAATAGCTGCAATTTGCCTTGCTTCAGAATCATCCAATGAAATATTTGAAAGAAGCTCATCCGGGTCCCGGTCATTAAACCGGTAAATTTCCCTTCTTCCGTCATCATGAATGATAATCGTCATTTTTTCGTGGCTTCTTGTTTCGATTTCAAACTTTTTGCCGATGCCCGGCAGATCGTTTTCTTTAATATTCAATGAAAATCCCTCCGAATGTAGTGTTGGCAGTATGGGGTGAGTTACAAATAAAACTTGAGCAAATTATATTCGGAGGTAATTAGACTGGTATTTGACAGGGACGGCACAAGCCTTTTCCAGCCTGTTTATCAGCGGTTCGTCAAGTGGTTTGACAGAGAGATGCCTGACAGACTGTGCCAGCGGGCTGTACTCTTTGATCAGCTCAGCCGGGTGAATGCTGCCCGGCGACGGCGTTTTTGCCGATTGTGTTTCCTGCGGATATGAGGACATAGGCACATAGCTGTCAGTGCTTGCTTCAAACTGGGAAGGCAGAACCACGTCCGAAGGGGGAAAGTACACCATAAATAAACTTAACAGAAAACTGATCAGCAATTTATCCATGTCCTTTCCTCCCTTCTCATCAAGATATCCCTTCTTTTTCACTATATAAAACTTTATGTTTCCATTCAAACAATATGCATTTTTCAGTATCTATTGACCTTGAAAAATAAAAAGGTTTATTTGGGGATGGCGGGGAATGTATAGGAGAAAGAAAAAAGTAAGCGCATACATGGAGGTGCTTTTAATGGAGTTTGTTCAATATGCATGTAATGGGGCCGTTGCAGAGATTATCCTGAATCGGCCTGATGCCCATCACGCCCTGAATGAACAGATGCTGTCTGAATTGAAGGAGGCAGTCGAAATGGCGGCTGCAAGCGAGGCGCTCATCGTTCTCCTGAGAGGAAGCGGGAAAGGCTTTTCGGCCGGCGGTGATATCAGGATGATGACGTCAGAGCATGACCCTGACCAATTTAAACGGCTGATGGATACGATTGAGGCTGTCACCCTGAATTTATATCAGATGAAGAAAGTGACAATTGCAGCCATTCATGGTGCTGCTGCGGGACTGGGCCTGAGTTTGGCGCTTTGTGCGGACATTGTGCTCGCTGAAAAAAACGCCGTTCTCGCGATGAATTTTATCGGCATTGGGCTTGTTCCGGACGGCGGAGGACATTATTTGCTGAAGAAAAGAATCGGTGAAGCAAAAGCGAAAAAACTGATTTGGAGCGGAAAAAAACTATCTGCCTCGGAAGCTGCCGATATGGGGCTTCTTGATGGGACATTTGCCGGAGACCCTGCCGAAGGCGCAAGACCCATTATCGAAACCCTGTTGGCCTCCCCTCTTTTGGCGATGATCGAAACGAAAGGTATTTTTCAAAGCCTCCAAATTGAAGAACTGAAAAAAGTGCTATCCCTTGAGCGCAGCGCCCAAGAGAGAATGAGAAGGACCAAGGATCACCAAGAAGGAATCCGTGCCTTTTTAGAAAAACGGGAGCCGAAGTTTCAAGCGTAACAGATCAGCCGGAAAGCTGATCATCTGTGAAACAAAATCAGCTTTCCGGCTGCATTGACTAAACGATGAGTATGACTATGAAGCTCTTTTTCTTTTAAGAGGGCTTCACCATGCGTTTTTGCCGCTTCTTCATGTTCTGCCTCGAATTGCTCGTTTACCAGCGTGTTCCCCGAAGGATCAAATACGGTAAGGAAATAATCAGCCATCAGGTTTCTCCTCCATTTTAAGGTTTATCAGTCTTTCTTCATTTATATTCTAAAAAGGAAATCAAAATCCTTTATTATGCTTTATCCAAAATTAGTATATAATGGGTCAGGGAAGGAGGAGATTCAGTGCTTACAATTGATCACGTAACGAAGACATTTGGAGATTATAAAGCCGTTGACGGATTGGACTTAGATATTCCGGAACAGCAAATGTTCGGTCTATTAGGCGCAAACGGAGCGGGAAAAACAACAACGTTTCGCATGATCCTAGGATTATTAAGCATTACGGAGGGCTCAATCAGCTGGAAGGGCCGTCCTGTGAATTATCATATCAGCAACAAAATCGGTTATTTGCCGGAAGAGCGGGGCCTTTATCCGAAAATGAAGGTAAGGGATCAGCTCGTCTATCTTGCCAGATTAAAAGGGATGGAGAAGCGAGAGGCTGTAAAAGAGCTCGGGACATGGCTTGAACGCTTCAATATTACAGATTACGAGAATAAGAAGGTGGAAGAGCTTTCGAAGGGGAATCAGCAGAAAATCCAATTCATTTCGGCAGTTTTGCATAAGCCGGAGCTCCTGATTCTTGATGAACCATTCAGCGGCTTGGACCCTGTCAATGTTGAGCTGCTAAAAGAGGCCGTGATCTCGCTGAAAAACAGCGGTGTTTCTATTTTATTTTCAAGCCATCGGATGGAACATGTGGAGGAGCTTTGTGAGAACCTTTGCATATTGCAGAAAGGAAAACCGGTTGTACAAGGCAAGCTGAAGGAGATCAAGCGCTCCTTTGGCAAAAAGAACGTCACCATTCACTCCGATGACGATCTAAGCTTTTTGCAGTCTCATGAAGGCATTCTACAATGGAAGGAAACGGCCGACGGCGTCAAGCTGCAGATTGCCAATGAAGACATTTCTCAAGAGATTTTTGCGATGCTCCAAGGAAAAGGGTTTATCAGAAAGTTTGAGCTTGAAGAGCCGTCACTGCATGATATTTTTATAGAAAAGGTGGGGGCCGTCTATGAATAAATTTTGGATCATGCTTTCTCATACATACAAAAATAAGATTATGGCAAAATCCTTTATTATTTCGACTGTCATCACGGTGCTGCTTGTTTTAGTTGTAACGAATCTGGAGTCGATCATTTCTTTGTTTCAAGGTGACGATGCGAAAGAAAAAATCGCCGTTGTTGATGAAACAAACGAATTATATCCGGTTTTTTCTAAGCAGCTGAAAGCGGTGGATACAGACGGCGATCTTGATGTGAAGCTGTCGAAGCAATCGGAGGATGAGGTCACAAAGCAAGTCAAAGATGAATCACTCGATGGCATGCTCATCATCAAACGAGATGAAAAAGGGACCATTTCAGGAACATATAAAGCGTTAACGATTTCTGATGAAAGCACGTATCAAACACTGCAGCAGGCGCTGACGCAAACCAAAACAGCTGTCGGAACAGCGGAGCTCGGCGTGTCGCAGGAAACGATTAGCAGCCTTTATGCGCCTGTTACTGTGGGGCAGAAGGCGCTGAAAGAAGGGGCAAAGTCTGAGGAAGAGCTTGGCCAGACGGTAGGGCTTGTTTACATTATGCTGTTCGTCATTTATTTCTCGGTGATTATGTATGCCAGCATGATAGCGATGGAGGTCGCAACCGAAAAATCTTCGCGAGTTATGGAAATCCTGATCTCAAGTATGCCGCCGATCCAGCAAATGTTTGCAAAGCTGCTTGGTATCGGGCTTGTCGGGATCACACAGCTTGCTATTATTATAGGAGCCGGCTCTCTGTCGCTTAAGCTGAACCAAAAGAGCGAAACGGCTTCATCTGTCGGCGGATTCCTTAATTTGACCGACGTATCTGCAACCACTGTCATCTATGCTGTCATTTTCTTTTTGCTCGGATACTTTTTGTACGCGACACTTGCCGCGTTTCTCGGCAGTGTCGTCAGCAGAATAGAGGACGTGCAGCAAACGATCACGCCGATGACGCTTTTGGTTGTCGCCGGTTTTATGATCGCGATGTTCGGTTTGAATGCGCCTGACGCAGGATTTATTACGGTAACTTCGTTTATTCCGTTCTTTACGCCAATGATTATGTTCCTGCGCGTCGGCATGCTTGATATTCCGTTCTGGCAGGCGGCTGTCGGAATCGGAATCACACTGCTCACCATTGTCATACTGGCCGTTATCGGCGCCAGAATTTATAAAGGCGGTGTATTAATTTACGGCAATTCAAGCGCGTTCAAAGCGATCAAACAAGCGCTACGTTTAGCGAAAAACTGATTGGAAAACAGCCTGGGGATTCTCAGGCTGTTTCTTTATTGACAGAACGTGCATTCGCAAGAATTCGGTGCTAAAATAAGGGTACTTCATCCTGGAAAGGAGCAGAATGTTGACTGATCTAACCTTTATTCATGCGGCAGATCTTCATCTTGACAGCCCGTTTTACGGGATATCGCATCTGCCGGAGCCGATTTTTGCCCGGATTAAAGAAAGCACGTTTGCAAGCGTGAGACATATGATAGACGCCGCAGTGAGAGAGCACGTTGATTTCATTTTGCTTGCGGGAGATCTGTTTGATGAAGCCAATCGAAGCTTAAAGGCTCAGCTCTTTTTGAAAAAACAGTTTGAAAGACTCAGAGAGTGCGGAATTTCGGTATACGTCATCTTTGGGAATCACGATCATCTTGGCGGGGAGTGGACGCCGATTGAATGGCCTGAGAATGTCCATATTTTTTCGTCCGCTGTTCCAGAAGAAAAATCGTTTTTTAAAGAAGGCAGGCGCATAGCAAGCATTTACGGCTTCAGCTATCAAGCCAGAGCAGTGACGGAAAACCAAGCCGCCCGCTATCGGAGATCAACTGACGCACCGTTTCATATCGGCATGCTCCATGGCACGCTGTCAGGATCTGAAGGACACGATCCGTATTGCCCGTTTACACATGACGACCTCGTGAAAAGCGGGATGGATTATTGGGCGCTTGGCCATATACATAAACGCCAGGTTCTATCTGCCGAGCATCCGGCAGTCATTTACCCGGGAAACACGCAAGCACGCCATATAAAGGAGACGGGAGATAAAGGCTATTATCTCGTTCATGTGACAAACGGAGATATATCTTATGAATTTCAGAGAGCGCACGATGTCCTGTGGGAAAAAGCGGCGGTTGATGTGACGGAGGCAAAGAATATGACCGCCCTCTTCCAAATGGTGGAGAACACGTTTTCGAAGCTGCGGAAAAAGGGGTGCCCTGTTTGTGTAAGGCTTGTTTTACAAGGAACGGCGCCGGAATGGCTGCTGGAGGCGCCAAAAGGCACCTTGGATGAGTTTCTTGAAGCTCTTCAGGAACAAGAAGCGGAAGAGGAACATTTCGTTTGGCCTCTTAGATTGGACGATGAGACAGAAAACGAAGCAAACCTAACAAACCTTGATCCTTTTTTTGGCGGTTTATTTGAAGACATTGATCGCAGCGATCTGTCAGACGTGCTGGAAGGGCTTGAGCGGCATCCAGTGTATAGAAGGCACGCGGACCGGTTTAGCCAAGAGGAGGTAAAGGAAATAAAAGAGCAGGCACAGATATTATTGAAAAGACAGCTTAAGGTGCTTGATACATGAGGCGGTGACAGCTTTGCGAATTATATCTTTACATATCTACCAATACGGAAAATTTTCCAATCGGACCTTTGACTTTTCCGCCTCTCCTGTCCAAGTCATCTACGGATTAAATGAGGCAGGAAAAACGACGATGATGTCATTTATTGAAAGCATGCTGTTCGGTTTTCCGAAAACGAAAAAATATGAACCGAAAACAGGGGGTGTCTACGGCGGTGTTCTTGAAGCTGAACATCCTGAGTATGGGGTGCTGAAGATCGAACGGACGAAAGGGACTGCCGAAAAACTAAGCGTGTACACAGAAAAGGGCGAAGTAAAGCAGGGAGATGTTTTAAAGCAGCTGTTCCAGGGCACAGACAGGTCGTTGTACAAAGCCATATATTCGTTCGACGTATTCGGGCTGCAGGAAATTCACGCCTTTAATCGGGACAAGATAGGGGAATTTTTGCTCTTTTCCAGCTTGTTTGGTGCTGAAGCCGTATCAAAGCTTGATTCAAGGCTGACGAAGGAAAGCGAAAGGCTCTATAAACCAAATGGGCGAAACCCTCAATTGAATCAGGAGCTGGAAACGCTTAAGCAGCTGGCAGTTAAGCTAAAACAGGCTGAAGCAGAGGAAGCGGGCTATCATCAGCTTCTCGAGGAAAAACGAACGCTTGAAGCCCGCCTTGCAGCCGCGGAAACCGAATTGAAAGAGACGGCGGGACATATCCGAATGATTGAGGGAGCGATTGAGCGAAAGCCGCTGCTAAATGAAAAAGCGACACTCGAACAGGTGATTGCAGAATTTCCGGAACACGCAGGACAATTTCCTGCTGACGGACTGCATCAGCTGGAAAAATATGAATCCCATCTTCACCCGAAATCAGCACAGCTTGAGGCGCTTCGGGTGAAGATGGCGGAGTTGGACAAACAGAGGCAAAAGCTTATCCCCGATAAAGAACTATTGGCGAAAGAAACGCTGATACAAGAGCTTTCGGCAGCGTTTCATATGTACCAATCCTGGGGAGAACAGCTGGCAGCCATTCAGGCACAGCTGCGCCAGACGTCTGCGCAGACAGCGGCAGGGCTGGAACAGCTCAATAAAACGGATGAAAATGAGCTCCTGAATATGAACACCTCATATGATTATGAATGGCAGCTTCAGCAAGCGGTGCAGCAATATGTACAGGCAAGAGACAGAAAACGGCAGCTTGACGAGACGTTTGAACTTGCCCGGCAAGAGCTGGAAGACGCGGAAAAGGCCGTTCGTGCCGCTTCGTCCGCGATTCTTGAAAACAGCCAAAGAAAAGATAAAGAAGCAGCTCTTAGAGCATATGATGAAACACAGGGGCAGCACCAAGAGCAAGCGAAGCTCAGAGAACAGCTAACGTTTTTTGAAAGACAGCAGGCTAAACAGAAAAAGACTGTCATTGCAGCTGGTATGTTGTTCATCGTTCTCTTTTCTCTGCTGCAGCAATGGATTCCCGCCATAAGTTTCGGCGCTGCACTTATTGTGTATTGGCTTGTTTCAGGAAAATCGTCTTCTCGAAACAGCCGAGAGACAAGACAGCCCATGACGGATATTTCACCAGCAGAAGCTGAAATGCTTAGAGAAGCGTTATGGGAGGATGACCGCAATAAGCAGCACCTTCTCACACAGCGTGCAGCGCTCCAGCAAAAAGAGGCGGCGTATGAAAGGGTCATCCAGCAGTTTGAACAGTGGGAAGCCGAAATGGCGCCGTCCTTTACACAGGTTGAGCGTTTTATGAATGAGCTCGGATTTAAGGAAGATCCATCATTTTTGCTTGATGCATACAGCTTAATGAAGGATGTTAAAAAAGAAGTGAAGAAAAAGCATGAGCTGACCATAGAAGCAGGCAGGCTGAAAAAGCACCGGAGAACATTCGAAGAACGCGTCAGTATGCTTCTTCCCGTGAATCAGAGTCAGGATATCTCCATTTCGGACGCCCTTCACACATTGCGGAAAAACATTGAACGTGAAAAAGAAATTGAGAAGCAAAAAAAGGAAATTGAAACAGATATTCATTATACAAAGGAACAGATGCTTGAACTTGAGCAAGAAATACAGTATTTCCACGCACAGATTGAACAGTTATTTGCCGCGGCTGCTGCAAAAGACAGAGATGCGTTTTTTGCCATAGCCGACATCAGCAGGCAATTGAAGGATACGGAGAACAAGCTTCATCACGTAAACGCACAGCTTCAAGGCGGGTACCCGGAGGAACTTGAACTGGCGGATTCCAATACGCTTTCTGAATTGAAAGATAAGCAATTTGTTGAGAATGAAAGAAAAGAGCGGCTGACTGAGGAGATCGAGCAGCTCCGCAGCCAAATCGCACTGCTCTCAGTCAAACAGGAACAATTAGAGGCTTCGGGAATGGTCTCAGACCTCAAGCTTCAAACCGAAATGCAAAAAGAACGTGTGAAAGAAACGGCTAAAAAATGGGCCTCCATACAAATGGTCAAACAGGTGATCAGAAACAAATTGGAGCGGCATAAAAAAATCGAGCTTCCGCGCCTTCTGGAGACGGCAGGAGAATTTTTCCGCCCTCTGACTGACGGAAACTACCAAACCATTTATTTTTCCGAAACGGATGATTCGATCATGGTTATGCATCGCGATGGCACTGTCTATCATGCGGAAGAGCTGTCACAAGGGACGTGTGAACAGCTGTATACAGCGATCCGCTTTGCTTTGGCCGTTACGCGCCAGGGTGAGTCAAAGCTTCCGTTCCAGCTTGACGACAGTTTTGTTCATTTTGATCAGGAAAGGCTGAAACGTGTATTACATGTTCTGTATGATTTATCTGAAGGCGGTAGGCAGATTTTGTATTTTACATGCCATGAGCACGTAAAAGATGCATTTCATAGCAGCCAAATCATCCATTTGGTGTCATAAAAGAGGTTCTATAGCTGAAAATCGGTATGTGATATACTGGTATTATGTAAGATACGGAGGGAGCTTTAATAGAATGGCTAAAGGGATTATGCTACATGAGGTTGGCGAACAGGTGGACCAGTATCTATTGATTAAATCCTCGACGAAAGGGATTGCAAGCAATGGAAAACCGTTTTTGACGCTGATGCTGCAAGACCAGTCAGGCGATATTGAAGCGAAGCTGTGGGATGCCAAGCAAAGTGATGAAGTGACCTATGCGCCGCAGACGATTGTCAAGGTCGTCGGCGATGTTCATCATTATCGCGGACGCACCCAGCTGAAGCTAAGAAATATCAGACCGGTAAGCGAGCAAGAAAACGTCAATATTGATGATTTTTTAGAAACCGCGCCGATTCCGAAAAATGAAATGATGGATACCATCACTCAATATATATTTGAAATGAAAAATCCGAATATCCAGCGAATCACAAGGTTTTTGGTTAAAAAACACGAAGCTGAGTTTATGGATTATCCGGCGGCTACGAAAAACCACCATGAGTTTGTCTCAGGTTTGGCGTATCATGTTGTCTCTATGCTGAACCTGGCGAAAGCAATAGCAGATTTATATCCTTCTCTTGATCGTGATCTGCTTTACGCCGGTGTTATCCTACATGATCTTGGAAAAGTGAAGGAGCTGTCCGGCCCTGTTTCCACTTCATATACGGTTGAAGGCAATTTGCTCGGCCATATTTCCATCATGGTGACAGAGCTTTCAAAAGCTGCTGAGGAGCTTCAAATCGATTCTGAAGAGGTGTTAATTCTTCAGCATTTGATTTTGAGTCACCACGGCAAAGCAGAATGGGGCAGCCCGAAACCACCGATGGTGAAAGAAGCGGAAATTCTTCACTATATAGACAATCTGGATGCAAAAATGAATATGATGGACAGAGCGCTTGAGCGCGTGAAGCCGGGCGAGTATACTGAACGTGTATTTGCACTGGAAAACCGTTCCTTTTATAAACCGACATTTCATAAATAACTTAAAAAGGACTGATGCTGACATATTCAGCTCAGTCCTTTTTGATGCGTCTTTCCCGCACATAACTCGTCTCATTCCCGCATATGGTTAAGAATAAAGAATCTATGCAAAGGGGGAGGAGCCCGTGTTATTTTTTCCGTGGTGGGTGTATCTTTGTATTGTAGGCATCATTTTCAGCGCATATAAACTTGTGGCGGCAGCCAAAGAGGAAGAAAAAGTAGACCAGGCTTTTATTGAAAAAGAAGGACAGATTTATATGGAGAGGATGGAAAAGGAGCGAGAACGCCGCAGTTCTCAGCAGCATGAAGAAGAAAATCAAAACCATTCCATCGCATAAAAAAAGCTGTGCGGCTCAATGAGCCTGCACAGCTTTTTTATTATTTAGAACTGCTTGAAGACGAAGAAGTGCTGTTGCTTGTTGAAGATGTATTAAATGTGTCTTTCAGATCTTTATCTTTTACTTCGATGTCAGCTTTCTTCATAACTTTTTGAACAGCTTCCTGAACAGCTGCGTTGTCATTTAATTTTTGTTCAAGCACTTCAGATTTCAGTTCTTTTTTCATATCATCATATTTGCCGCGTTCTTCTGTCTTTTTAATGATATGGTAGCCGTATTGCGTTTTGACAGGATCACTGACTTCACCTGTTTTTAATTTGAATGCAGCTTTGCTGAATGTTTCGTCCATTTGGCCTTCTTTTGCGAACCAGCCAAGATCCCCGCCTTTTGAAGCAGAGCTGTCTGTTGAGTATTCTTTCGCAAGGTCTTCAAACTTCTCGCCTTTTTTCAGCTTTTTCTCTACTTCTTCAGCTGTCTTTTTATCAGCAACAAGGATGTGGCTTGCACGGATTTTGCCTTTTAAGCCTTCCCAGTACTCTTTGATATCGGCGTCTGTTACTTTGATGTTATCTTTAGCCGCTTTTTGTGTCAGCAATTCATATTTTACTTGTTCTTTCAGGTAATCTTTGCCATATTGCTTTTCGAGGGCAGTATATTGATCGCCAAGCTGCGTTTTGTATTCTTTCAGCTTGTTGTCAATTTCTTTATCCGAAACTTTATACTTCTTGTCCAATACTTTTTCTTGCACTAGCTGTGTCAGTACGCTTGCGCCAGCTGTTTTCTTCATGTTTGTGTAAAGCTCGCCTTTTGTGACATCGCCTGCGTCTGTTTTTGCGATAACTTCTTTGTCGCCGCTGCTGCAAGCACTGAGAGCGAGGATGCTTGTAGCAGTGATAGCTGCTATTGCGATTTTCTTCATTGTTTTCAAACACTCCTAATCATTCCAAATTAAATTACCTATGCGTATCATAACATATTGTGGCTTTCTGTAAAAAGATTTTAAATAAAGGGCATTCGTCTAGTCAAACTTTTGCTGATGACATACTTATATATTGATCAAGAAAAGGAGGTATGTAACATGAGCGGAGGATACTCTAACGGATTCGCGTTGCTCGTAGTACTGTTCATTTTGCTTATCATCGTAGGTGCAGCTTACATCTACTAAGCAGCCCGAGGATCGCTTGCAACATAAGCGATCCTTTATTTTCACTAGCGCCTAATCGTTTCAAACATGAATTGCATAACATGTAATTGGTAAATAAAGCTTATTACAGGAGGTGCTTTTTAAGATGGGTGAAGTATTTGCAGGCGGATTCGCTTTATTGGTTGTGTTATTTATTTTATTGATTATCATCGGCGCTTCTTGGCTGTACTAATCAACATAAAAAAGCATAGCTGCTTAATCAGCAGCTATGCTTTCTTTCGTATTTACACTGTAAAGGAGATCTCCACAAACGAAGAGATCAGTAAAATTAATATAGATACATTAATAAATCGGAATACCTTATCTTGCCGCTCTTCAGGAATCTCTCTGACAAGGCATAATGTATTGGTGAGCCTGTTTATGAAATATAAAATAAACACGGCAGCCACGATAAAATAGAATAAAATGATGGGAGATTCCCCCTCTCTCTGAACTGTCCCATATTACATTACCAAATATTTATTAAAAAAGATAGAATGCAAATTGAAAAATCGCCACCAGCACCAGGGTTTGACTACTTTTCAACAAGAATATCCAAGCCGTCAGCTTCCTGATCAATAAAAGCGGTTTTCGGTGCTTTTATCAGCTTGAGAGCCAGCAGGAAATCAGGCAGACAGTAGCCGGCGTGAATGCCCGAGATCATGCAGAAATAATGAGCGTGATTCGGAAATGCCAGTGCTGCGTAAAACAATACCGGTGTAATCAGAAAGAACGGGCTGACGAGTGAAATCAGCATTGTTGTTTTTGGTATACGTTTCCATGTGCGCATGCGCAATATGTAAAACTTTTTTTCTATTTTTCTTTTTTTGCAGATGATTGGCAGGACATGGATGACTTTATGTACAAATAAAATAACGACGAGCAAACCGCCGAATAAAGATACATATTCATCGCTTAAGCTTGTGCCAGGCCGCAGCAGCTCAAAAGCTAAAAAGGTAGATATAAAAACCAAAATCATAAAACATACAGCAGTTAATATTATGCGAACGGCGCCATAATCCTTCATGAGATTTATGGTCTTCCAGCAATTCATCAAAGTCATCCTTCCATACATCTTGAATAGAATCTCAAAATAATTTACTCCTCCCAAGAGAAAAAATCAATGCTTTTTTAAGAAAAAATATCATCCGGCAGGTATTTTTTTGAAACAAGCAAACAAACTGCGAAATATGGGGTTAGAACTTTCTTCTCAGTGAATTATCAGCTAAAATAAGATTAAAGATAGAAAGAAGTGGTGTGGATGGATTCGATGGATCATCGCATTGAGCGATTAGAATATTACATACAATTATTAGTGAAAACAGTAGATATGGACAGGTACCCCTTCTATGCGCTTCTCATTGACAAAGGGCTGAGCAAGGAAGAAGGGGAAGCGGTTATGAGGATATGCGACGAATTGTCGGAAGAGCTGGCAACACAAAAAGCGCAAGGATTTGTAACCTTTGATAAGCTCCTTGCGCTTTTTGCCGGACAGCTGAATGAAAAATTAGATGTTCATGAAACGATTTTTGCCCTGTATGAGCAGGGGCTTTATCAAGAGCTGATGGAAGTCTTTATCGATATCATGAAGCATTTTGATTAACTGTTTACAGGTTCAAGCTCTTCAGCCGGTTCATCCGCCGCACTGTCCTTTGCTTTTTTCTTCAGTTTTCCGTTTACGCTTTCAAAGTCATTGTCAATATTGGTGAGTGACGTTTCGAAAATTTCCATAAAATCATCGCCGTAGATATGGCGTATCATACACATCATTTCTGCCACTTCAGGAAATTTTCCGAATAAATGATACAAAGGCTGTGACCCTTTAAAAACAGCGTTGCGTGTCGGATCAAATTCCTCAAGCAAGCTCCAGAATACCTCGGTACCTTCCTCAGTCAATTGGACATATGTGTTCCTTTTATCATTCAGCCGTTTGGAGAACCTTAAATATCCCCGTTCTTCCAGCTTTTTTGAAAAGTTGAATGCGGTTGATACGTGCATGACCCCGAACTTCGCGATTTCAGAAATGGAAGCTCCATTCAATTGATACGCAATCCATAAAATATGATGCTCATTAATATTCAGGTCATACGGTTTGAGCCATTGCTGCCAATCCTTCTCGATCGATTTCCAAAGAGCCTTGCTAAGCTGAGCCATTTTCTGGGTGAAGACCAGAGCTTCTTTCACATCATAGGGCGGTTCCACTCGATTCATTACGTCACCTGCTTCTCTTTTTCTTTTTCTCTATTATGCCAATAAAATAAAGATTAATAAAGATGAAAATGTAAGAATTTTTTAATAAATTCACAAACCATTGCGACGGCAGGGTTTTTCGGCCAAAAAAAATACGGGTCCAATTTTGGCCCGCATTTTTTTCTTTTGAATAGGATATTAGTTTTGTAAGGTTTTCTCCAGCTGTCTGATTTTCTCTTCGATATCGGCAATTTCTTTTTGCAGATCCTGCTGGTGAGGCTTGATCTCTTCCTGCCATTTTTTAATTGACGTTTGGAGCTCGCCGCCCACGTCTTTAATAACATCCGTGCTTTCTTTTGCCGCTTTGATCAGCTGGTCTTTTAATGCAAGCCCGTCTGACTTTAAGCGTTTGATTGTTTCTTCAAAAGAATCATAATTGGTTTTCATTTTTTCACGCAGCTGCTTTCCTGAGGAAGGTGCAGTAAGAAGAACCGCTGCTCCTCCGATGATGCCGCCTACGAATAGTCCTGTTAATAGAGAACGTCCGCTCGCCATTACAATCACCCCGTCTTTTTCTTCAAAATAGGATTCATTCAGCATTTTTCATTTTTGTTGAAAGCCTGAACTTCTATACATAGCTTGCTTTATTTTAGCATATTTTTTAAGTGAAAAGGAGGGAGAAGGTTGTCTGTCTTTTTGATTGTATTATCCTGCATCACACTTGCCTTCGCTTCAGGCGCTGTTTACTATATCAAACTTCTCAGCCAGGCTGCTTCTTATCCGCCCAAGAGGGTTATCCGGCAGAAAGCGCTTGTTTGTTCAACCGGAACCGCCTTTACACTATGTCTTATCTTTTTCACAAAACTCCTCGCTTAAAACATGCTGACATGCTGCGGGCGCTCTGTTCAAAAAAACCTCTCCCGGAAGCGGAAGAGGTTTTGTGTGACAATTATTTAGCAGCTTCCATAAAGCTTGAACGCCTTAAAATGGTTTGCACAATCGGATAAATAATGATCATTGAGATTGTATTCAGCACAGCGGCCGGCAGAACAACAGCCGCGAACAATGCGGCGAAACCGCCCGGTAAACCGACGATCAATAAAGCTGACGATAGAAACACAATTCCTGATAAGATGGTCCCGATCACTGTCAGCACAGCGGCTACACCTGTTTTCCGGCTCTTTCTGAACAAGAGAAACAGGGAGAAGAACAGAAACGCTGATACGGGTTTATCAATGATGTTAGGGATCTGTCCGGCTGGAAACGCGGTTGTAAGCGCGGAAATGATTCCGGTCACGATCCCGATGACGAGTACATTTTGCACCCGCGGGAACAGCAGAATGCCCATGAACATCATGATCAGCATCATATCTGGTTTCATGCCGCCTAAAAAGGGCGGAATAATGGAATGAAGCGCTGCGCCGATTGCGGCAAACAGAGCCATAATGACTAACTCTTTTGTTTTCATAACTATGCTCTCCTCTGCTAAGCTTTTGCCCTCCAATAATATGCTCATCATTTATTGCGAAGGCTTTACAGAATGTGTTATGCAAACAGTATACCAAACGAACGGTTTGCATAGCCAGACTTTTTACTCATTTTCCTGCTGGAATTTCTTCATGAACGCAGCTAATTTTTCACAGTCTTCGAGAGAGACCGCGTTATAAATAGAAGCGCGGCAGCCTCCCACCGAACGGTGTCCACCAAGGCCGATCATCTTCGCATCTTTTGCTTTCTGGACGAATGTTTTCGTTAATTCGTCATCCCGAAGCGTGAAGGTGACATTCATGCGTGAGCGGCTGTCTTTTCTGGCATGTCCTTTATAGAAGCCGTTGCTTTCATCAATACAGCTGTAGAGAACCTGCGCTTTTTGTTCATTGCGCTGTTCAGCAGCTTCCACACCGCCGTTTTCCTTGAGCCACTCCAGAACAAGGCTCAGCATATAAATCGCAAATGTCGGCGGAGTGTTGTAGAGTGAATCCGCTTTGACATGCGTGGAATATTTCAAGATTTTTGGGACGTTCGCATTTTCATTTTGCAGCCAGCTTTTTTTCATGATGACTACAGTCACGCCGGAAGGGCCGAGGTTCTTTTGGGCGCCTCCGTAGATCACATCAAATTTGGACACATCGATTTTTCTGCTTAAAATATCGCTGGACATGTCGGCTACGAGCGGAATTGGAGAATTCGGAAACTCCTGCCACTGAGTGCCGAAAATTGTATTGTTGGATGTGATATGTAAATATGCGCCGTCTTTTACATCCGTAAGGTCAACCTCTGGAATATAACTGTAATTGTCTGTTTCACTTGTAGCGGTGATAGACGTGTTCCCGAACAGTTTCGTTTCTGCCAGTGCTTTTTCAGACCAAGCGCCGGTCATCACAAAATGTGCGGTTTTTTCAGGTGTTAAAAAGTTCATCGGAAGCATTGAGAATTGAAGGCTTGCCCCGCCTTGAAGAAACAAGATATCGTAATCTTCCGGAATGCCCATCAGTTCGATTAAGAGGCTTTTCGCTTTTTGGTGCACCGCTTCATACTCTTTGCTGCGGTGGGAAAGCTCCATAACAGACATGCCGGATTCGTTAAAATCAATAAATTCTTTCTGTGCTTTTTGCAGAACTTCCAGTGGAAGCGCTGCAGGACCTGCGTTAAAATTCGTTGTACGTTCCATTATGATCTCTCCCTGTTTTCCACGTTAATGTATAAAATAATACAATTATCCTATCACAAAAATTCAGTTTTTTGATAAAAAATTAGAATTATCAAAAGAAATTGACGGATGTTTGCGAAATGTTCACAAAATAAAATAACCTCATCTTATGATGAGGCCAGGCGTTTTGCGATAGAGGAAGAGATGTTCTGCAGATCCTCCGGTTTATAATCATCAGCATGCGTTTTCCAAACCGCTCCGAATCCATCTCCTTTTCCGTAGCGAGGGATAATATGCATATGGTAGTGGAACACAGATTGTCCAGCTTTTTCGCCGTTATTGTTCAGCGTATTTAAGCCGATCGGTTCAAATTCATCCCGGATAGCGCGGGCGATTTTTGGAACAGCATGGAAATATTGTTTTGCTAATTCATCTGTAAATTCATATACATTCTCAATATGTGTTTTCGGAATGACAAGCGTATGGCCTTTTGTCACTTGGCTGATATCAAGAAAGGCAAGTACATGTTCATCTTCATACACCTTCGCGGATGGAATGTCGCCGGCAATAATTTTACAAAAGATACAATTCTCTGCACAATGCATGAGGGTTCCTCCTTATGAAATTGTTTAGTATGTATATACTCATCGTACCACAGAAATGCAGAAAATAGAAAACAGGATGAACGGCGAGCGTTCACCCTGAATGCAGAGGAAGAGCTTATATGAAGAAAATGTGTTATGCCTTTGGTAAGCACCTCATTTGTCAATAAAATGAAGACTTGTTTAATGCCTAACGATTCCTGCGATAAACACCTCATTTGACAATTTGCTTCATACATGAAGAATTCATCAATTCAGTGAAGAGAAATGGTTTGAGCATTGGACATGTTTATTTTCTATCCAACTGTTTCTAAGACGTCTTTGACAAACACCTCATTTTTCAGTTGATATGCTTTTCCTCTACAACTATTATGATGTCCAGAACCTGTCTCTTTATGACAGCAAATTCATCATTTGTTAAAAGGGAATTGTTTCAAATCAGGCCTTGTTTTTGGTACTATGAAGAAAAACACTATAAGGGGAGAAACTATGTCTCTGCTATCGGTAAAAGACTTGACCGGCGGATATACAAGGAATCCGGTTTTAAAAAACGTATCATTCACCCTTGAACCGAATCAAATTGTCGGCTTAATCGGGCTGAATGGTGCTGGTAAAAGTACAACAATCAGACACATCATCGGGCTGATGGACCCGCATAAAGGTTCAATCGAATTAAACGGTAAAACGTTTGCTGAGGATCCGGAAGGCTACCGTTCACAATTTACCTATATACCTGAAACACCTGTTTTATACGAAGAATTGACGCTGATGGAGCATCTTGAACTAACAGCCATGGCATATGGACTGTCAAAAGAAACGATGGAGAAAAGGCTGCCTCCGCTACTAAAGGAATTCCGAATGGAAAAGAGGCTGAAGTGGTTCCCGGCCCATTTTTCTAAAGGAATGAAGCAGAAGGTTATGATTATGTGCGCATTTTTGGCAGAGCCTGCGCTCTACATTATTGATGAGCCTTTTCTAGGGCTTGATCCGCTTGCCATTAACGCGCTGCTTGAACGGATGAATGAAGCGAAAAAAGGCGGGGCGAGCGTGCTGATGTCAACACACATTTTGGCAACGGCAGAACGCTATTGCGATTCGTTTATTATTTTACATAACGGCGAGGTGCGGGCGCGCGGCACGCTGTCAGAGCTCAGAGAGCAGTTTGGAATGAAGGACGCGGCGCTGGACGATTTGTATCTTGAGCTTACAAAGGAAGACGCTGGCCATGAATAATATGCTTGATATTTGGCAGTCGCGGCTGCAGGAGCATATCAAAGAAACAAGAACATACATGAAATATATGCTCAACGATCACCTCGTCATTGTTTTGATTTTTTTTCTAGCGGGCGCTGCAAGCTGGTACAGCAAATGGATACGGGACATTCCCGCTCACTTTCCGTCCTTTTGGGTGATGGCCGTGCTGTTTTCGCTCGTGTTGACAAGCTCTTATGTGCGAACGCTTTTGAAGGAGGCTGACCTTGTTTTCTTATTGCCTCTTGAAGCAAAAATGGAGCCTTACTTGAAGCAGGCGTTTGTCTACAGCTATGTGTCTCAGCTGTTTCCGCTTATTGCGCTGAGCATCGTTGCGATGCCGCTTTATTTCGCAGTCACACCGGGAGCTTCGCTCGTATCGTATGCCGCGGTCTTTGTCCAACTGTTGCTGCTGAAAGCGTGGAATCAGGTAATGGAATGGCGAACGACTTTCCAAAACGACCGCAGCATGAAACGGATGGACGTCATCATTCGCTTTGCGGCGAATACACTCGTTCTTTATTTTGTTTTCCAATCTGTTTATATGTATGCGCTTCTCGTCTATGTCATTATGGCTGTTCTTTATCTGTATATGTCTTCCGCAGCAAAACGGAAAACATTTAAATGGGAAAGCCATATTGAGTCCGAATTGAGACGAAAGCAGCGTTTCTATCGGATTGCCAACCTGTTTACTGATGTGCCGCATTTGCGAAAGCAAGCCAAACGAAGAGCTTATCTCGACTTTTTGCTGCGGCTTGTGCCGTTTGAACAGCGCAAAACATTTGCCTATATGTTCACCCGCGCCTTTTTGCGTTCGAGCGATTATTTGGGCATTCTTGTCAGATTAACGATTGTTTTCGCGCTGATCATTATGTATGTCTCAGCCAGCCCGCTGATTGCAGCGGTTTTGACTGTGTTTGCCATTTTCATTACGGGCATTCAGCTTCTGCCGCTCTTCGGCCACTTTGACCATCTGGCGCTTCAAGAGCTGTACCCTGTGAAAAAAGAAACAAAGCTGAAAAGCTATTTCTCTCTATTAAAAACTGCACTTAGTATTCAAGCGCTGCTGATGTCTGTTGCATCTGCCTATGCAGCCGGCTTGACCGGTTTTCTGTACGCGCTGATCGGTTCTGCCGTTCTGATTTTTGTTGTTTTGCCTGCTTATATGACGACCAGGCTGAAAAAGCACGGAAAGCTGTGAACTGAAAAGAGGTAATCAAATGACAGATAATCAGCTGCTGATGCAGGAAGCTTTGGAATGGAAAATGCATTTTTTGCGAAAGGATTCCATGTTTGAACGCTTTTCGAAGCGTGTCCAGACGAAGGTGAATGAACGGATTCCTGAAAAAATCCATACGGTCGTCACCGAGAGTGTGAAAAAAATGGTAGAAGCGACAATGGCCGGCTCTAATATCATCACCTATAAAAAGGATACAAGTGCACTGTCGCTCAGTGAAAAAAACGAATTGGCGAAAAAAACGATTGTTTCTTATCAGAAAGTGGCAGCTGCTGAGGGAGTCGGCACCGGAGCGGGCGGCATTTTTTTAGGCATTGCTGATTTTCCGCTGCTGCTTTCAATTAAGATGAAGTGTTTATTTACCTTGTCTTCCATTTACGGCTTTAATGTCAAGGATGCACAAGAAAGGATGTTTTTGCTGCTCGTGTTTCAGCTTGCGTTTTCGAGTGATGATGGCCGTAAGTCGCTTTTTTCTGTCATCGAAAATTGGGAGACGGAGAAAAAGAGCATCGACTGGAGAGTGTTCCAGCAGGAATATCGCGATTATATCGACGTCGTGAAGCTTTTTCAGCTTTTGCCGGGCGTAGGAGCGGCAGTCGGCGGAATTGCCAATTATAAGCTGCTTGCTCAGCTTGGAGAAACGGCAAGACATGTTTTTCATCTGAGGATATTAAAGGAAACAGCCGGAGAATAAACACTCCGGCTGTTTTTTTATAGCTGATGATAGGTGATCGCAGCGCCGGCAAGGACCTTGGCCGCTGTCAGCATGGCTTTTTCGTTGATATCAAATTTCGGATGGTGGTGGGAATAGACTCGCTCTGGCTGTTCGGGAGCGGCGCCTGTAAAGAAAAAAGTGCCCTTCACGTTTTGTAAGTAATAAGCAAAATCCTCGCCGCCCATTTGTGGTTCACCGTCAATGACCTGCTGAACGCCCTCGGTATTCTTTGCGGTGCTCACCAAGTGGTTCGTTTCTGCAGGATGGTTCACAACCGCTGGATAACCCTGTTCATAGGTGTACTCATAGGACGCGCCGTGCATGCTGCATATTCCTTTTACAACCGCTTCAATTTCTTTCTCCAGAATGTCCCGGACATTTTCATCAAAAGAACGCGCTGTGCCGATGAGTACTGCTTGGTCTGCGATGACATTAAACGGATTGTCGGCGATGAAGGAGCCTGTCGAAATGACGGCGGATTGAATCGGATTGACTTTGCGACTGACAATGTGCTGCAAAGAGGAAACGATTTGCGAACCGATCAGGACGGCGTCTTTAGTATCATGCGGATGAGCGCCGTGGCCGCCCTTTCCGAAGACTTTAATCGTAAATCGGTCCGCCGCCGCCATGACGGCGCCGGGGCGGCAAAGAATAGTTCCGAGCGGCTCAGTTGCCCAAAGATGAGTGCCGAATATCACATCCGCGTTTTCGAGACAGCCGTCATCAATCATTGGCTTTGCGCCTCCCGGATAATATTCTTCTGCATGCTGGTGGATCATCACAAATGTTCCCTTCAGTTCATGTCTGTTTTGGTGAAGGACCTTGGCCACTGCGAGAAGAGCTGCGGTGTGGCCGTCGTGGCCGCATGCATGCATGACACCAGGCACTTTGGAGGCGTAAGGGACATCTTTTTCATCTTGAATGGGGAGAGCGTCAAAGTCGGCCCTCAAAGCGACTGTAGGGCCGGGTTCGCTTCCTTCTATATATGCTAAAACCCCTCTGCCGCCAACGTTTGTGCGGATTGGGACTCCTAACGATTCATAATAGGAAGCAATAAATGCGGCGGTTTTTTCTTCTTGAAATGAGAGCTCAGGATACATATGAAAATGGCGCCTGATCTCAACCATTTCTTCAAAACAGCCGTCGAGCTGTTTGTTTATCTCTTTCTGCAGTGTGGATATGGACAAAGCCGCTTCCCCCTTTTCTATGCTTTTCCATGATTGTATAGAAAAAGTCTGAATATTTCAACTCATGCTGTTTTAAAGCATCATCACAGCTGCGAGGGTTGTCACCAAAAGGCCAATCGCGACGGGAATGAAGTTTTTTCTGGCAAGCTCAAAAGGATCAACTTTGCAAATGGCCGCGGCGGGAATCAAAGCCCATGGGACCAGTGTTCCTCCGCCCACCCAGATGGCAGAGATTTGTCCGAGCGCGGTCAGAATAGCGGGATCGGCATGGAGAGCGGACGAAAAGAGCTTTGCGATGGAGCCGGCGAGAGAAATGCCAGAAAATCCTGAGCCGTCAAGGCCTGTTATGGCTCCAGCGGCAGTTAATGCAGTGGCGGCAAGCTCCTTTGACATAGGCATCATATGGGATAAAGCAATGCCAAGATCGTTGACAATGCCGTGGGAACCTTTAGGGAGTGAAGTGCCCAGTATGCTTTCATAGCCTGAGTCGCCAAGATAAAAGAAAGTGGCAATCGGGATGACGGGGCCGAAAACCTTAAAACCGAACTTAAATCCGTCAATAAAATAGCCGGTGATTTTTTCAAGCCCTTTATGCTTATACACGAAAAAATGAACGGTAAAGAGGATACAAATTGCAGACCCGCCAATTAACGCGGTTGCATCATTTCCTTGTAGGTTAAACAAGAGCATGCAGGCGATATCTGCAAGAAAGGCAAGCGGAATCAAAAAAGCCAGTATGGACCGCAGGCGTTTTGGCAAGTACAGCGAGTTGTCTTGTTCGCCGGAAAGAACGGGGGAAAAAGAAGCGGGATGCTCCTGTTTTTTGCGTTCGCGCTGAATCATGATAAAGGCAGCAGTTGTTGTTGTCACACCCATAATCAGCACAAGCGGAATACTGGCCGAGACGACATCACCGACTGGAATACCTGCTGCATCCGCAGTCAGCTTTGGCGCCGCCTGAATGACAAAGTCTCCTGACAGGGCAAAACCGTGTCCGAATAAGTTCATGGCCATGGCCGCGGCAAGAGGCGTCAAACCGGCACGCGCGGCTGCGGGGAGCAGGACGGCGCCGATCAAAGCGACACCCGGAGAAGGCCAGAAGAAGAGAGAAATGGCGAACATCAGGCCTCCAATCAGCCAATAGGCAGTCACAGGCCCTCTCATAAGGCTTGCAAAGGGAGAAATCATCGCTTCATTTATCCCTGTTTTTGTTAACAAATCACTCATTGAAACGATAAAGCAAATGATGAAAATCGTGGGCAGCAGTTCGCCGGCAGCATAGATAAAGCTGTGGAATAAACTGCTGACAGAAGCTGAAAGTGAATGGCTGGCCCATAGCGATATGATAAAAATGCCGAATAGAGAAATAAATGTCGTGTCTTTTCTCAGCAGCATAAATAGGATAATTACTCCGATAAAAAACACATACAGAACATGGACAGACAAAATCCCGACTTCCATCATCGATCACTCCTTCCGCTACAGATTATTCATAGGCGGGCGGAAGGTGCCGGGACAGAGGGGAAGGTTATGATGGAAGATGAACATTGATCTGTTTCAGCTGCTCAATCAGATGATGCCTTAATCCTCTATTCGCTTTTTGCAGATGTTTTGGGAAGCATTCAGGAGAAAAAATGACGCACCCTTCAGCAAGCCAGTTTTTTCTATAGGCGATGATGCTTTCCGATGGCTCTATATGAGTTATCCTCGTGCTGCATCTCGTACTCATCAAATCCGAACTGAAAACCGCAGCACGGGCAGATTTCATGAGAATGATTGCCTTCATGATCATATGGCGGTTCAGCCAATCCCTTAAACCCGCAGACTGGGCAAGTATGCTTCATTTTGCTTTCCTCCCAATAAAATAAGCTGCCGGACATGCCGGCAGCTATTCGACAGCGAAATATGTGGTGACATAGGAAGGCCGGGAGAAGATCGACGTTGTGTCAATTCCGGCAGATGTATCGCGTTTTTTGTGGGCTTCTTTGTAAGAACCGGACTGCTGCCAGTCTTGAAAGGCGCTTTCCGTTTCCCACAAGGTCAGAATGACATAGGTGTCACTGTCAAGCGGACGGAGCACTCGAATTGCTTCAAAGCCAGGCTCATTTTCGACTTTTCCCGCTCTGTTTTTAAATCTGTTTTCAAACAGCGGACGCCCTTCCTGAGTGACGGCAATATTGTTCAATACTGCAAAACCGGGATGCTTGATCTCTCCGACTTGGTCAATGACTTCATAAGCGTGTGGTGCCTGGAAAACGGTTTCTCCGTTTGTTTCATGAATCAAAATGGCGTTTTCCTGCCCCTGCATCAAAAGGATATTTTCTGAGGGATGCTTCTCTACGATCGTTTTTAAAAAATCGGCTGTCCCATATGTAATATAAACCTTCATATCAGCCACCTCCTGCTTGCTAGTATATCAAAACAATGGTATAAGTTTCTATTGGCGAGTGCTTCGAACATAATTCCAAACAATTTTTCCCATACTACCTTTAGAAAGGCGAGGTGAGTTCATGTTTAAGATAAAGAAAAAGAAACTTTTTATACCTATCATTATTTTAGTGTTAACTGCTTTTCTCGCTTTAATAGGATATATTTCAATTATTTTTCTCGGCCATTATGTCATAGATGAAAAGAAGCTGATACTTCATGCTTCTTCAAAAATTGTTGATCAAAACGGAGATGAGGTTGCAAGCCTGTATACAGAAAATCGTGAGCCGGTCTCGATCAATGAGATTCCAAAGCAGGTCAGAGAAGCGTTTATCGCTGTTGAGGATAAAAGGTTCTATGAGCATCACGGCATTGATGCAAAATCTGTCGGAAGGGCAGTGTATCGCGATATATTAGCAGGCGGAAAGGTGGAAGGCGGAAGCACGATCACCCAGCAGCTTGCCAAAAATATTTTTCTGACACATGACAAAACGTTTCTAAGAAAAACAAAAGAAGTGATCATTGCGATCAATCTTGAACGGGATTACAGCAAGGACAAGCTGCTTGAAATGTATTTAAATCAGCTTTACTTCGGACATGGGGTTTACGGCATACAAGCGGCGTCCCACTATTATTTTAATAAAGAAGTAAAAGATTTGACTGTATCTGAAGGCGCTGTTTTGGCCGCTATTCCGAAGGCGCCTTCTACGTACTCTCCAATTTTGCACCCTGATAAAAATAAGGAGCGGCGTGATACAATTCTAGGTATGATGAATGACCAAGGCTATATCAGTGCGAAAGAGGCTGTCACCGCACAGGGCCGAACGCTTGGACTGCACGTGAAGAAACAGTCGGAAACACCTTGGTTTGACAGCTACATTGACCTTGTGATCAAAGAGGCGGAAGACAAGTATTCCATTTCCGGAGAGCAGCTTCTTCAAGGCGGATACACGATCAAGGTGCCGCTCGATTCGAAGCTGCAGAAGACGGCTTACCAGGTGATGAAAGAGGGAAGCTATTATCCCGGAACAGATCAGAATGCCGAGGGAAGCGCGGTATTTATTAATAACAAGACAGGCGGTGTAGAAGCGGCCATCGGCGGAAGGGATTACACATCCAAAGGATATAACCGTGTCACAGCTGTCCGCCAGCCGGGTTCCACATTTAAGCCGCTTGCTGTATACGGACCGGCGATGCAGGAAAAGAAATTTAAGCCATATTCTCTATTGAAGGATGAGTTGCAGTCCTACGGAGATTATACGCCGAAAAACTACGACAGCATGTATGAGGGCGAAGTCACTATGTCTGACGCCATTACGTACAGCAAAAACGCGCCGGCTGTCTGGACGCTGAATGAGATCGGCGTCGAAACAGGAAAATCTTATTTGAAAGCAAACGGCATTGATATCCCTGATGAAGGCCTTGCTCTTGCTCTAGGCGGCTTGGAAAAAGGCGTTTCACCGCTCCAGCTTGCCGGCGCGTTTCATACATTTGCCGCGAATGGAACGTATACTGAACCCTTCTTTATCTCGAGCATAATAGATGAAGACGGAGAAACAATAGCCGATCATAAAGAAGAAGGAAAGCGGGTTTTCAACAAGCAGACGTCTTGGAATATGACGAGAATGCTGCAGCAGGTAGTCAAAAAGGGAACGGCCACGTCCGGCACCTATCACGGCGACCTGGCGGGAAAAACAGGTTCAACATCTTATACAGGCGTCTCCGGCGCGACAAAGGACGCCTGGTTTGCAGGCTATACGCCGAAAATAACCGGGGCAGTCTGGATGGGCTATGACAAAACGGATCAAAACCATTATTTGAAAGCCGGGAGCTCATACCCGACGCGGCTGTTTAAGGATATTTTGACACAGGCAGGAGAAACCGGTCATGTGTTCACAAAGCCTAAAAACGTTAAAGACCTGGAAAGCCCGATTGAGCTGAAGCCGGTCAAAACACTCACAGCCGATTACACATTTAAAGCAGCGGGGCTCTTTACTATTGAATTAAAGTGGGACGCTCAAGAGGATGATCGGGCCGTATACAGAATTTATGTAAACAAGGACGGCGAGGAGACGCTTCTTGATTCGGTTGAAGGGAAGGGAAGCTATGAAATTCCTTATGCCAACTTATTTTCGGGCGCGTCTTATAAAATTGTGCCTTATAATACACAGACAAAAAGAGAAGGGGAAGGAACCGATTACGTTCAGCCAAAATTGTTTTCCTCTTAATGGAATTCGGCGATTTTTTGAACTTTGAGCTACATTTCTATACCATTTGCCTAAAACAAGGTATAGTGTAATAAGTCAAGAAATACGAACGTATGGTTGCCGTATGAAAGGTGGAAATCAGATGAGTAAACGAGAAACGTTTAACGAGACGTTTTTAAAAGCTGCGCGGGGAGAAAAAGCGGATCACACGCCTGTGTGGTATATGAGACAAGCAGGGCGCTCACAGCCGGAATATCGCAAGCTGAAGGAAAAGTACGGATTGTTTGAGATCACACATCAGCCCGAACTTTGTGCGTATGTCACAAGACTGCCGGTTGAGCAATACGGAGTCGATGCTGCAATCCTTTATAAAGATATCATGACGCCGCTGCCGTCAATCGGTGTGGATGTTGAAATCAAAAACGGGATCGGTCCTGTGATTGATCAGCCAATCCGGTCTCTGGCGGACATTGAAAAACTCGGCCAGATTGATCCGGAACAGGACGTGCCGTACGTGCTTGAGACGATTAAACTGCTTGTCAATGAGCAGCTGAACGTCCCGCTCATCGGTTTCTCAGGTGCGCCTTTTACGCTTGCAAGCTATATGATCGAAGGCGGCCCGTCGAAAAACTACAATAAAACAAAAGCCTTCATGTACAGCATGCCAGATGCATGGAATCTGCTGATGTCCAAGCTTGCCGACATGATCATCGTGTACGTGAAAGCGCAGATTAAGGCAGGCGCAAAAGCGATTCAAATCTTTGATTCGTGGGTCGGCGCATTGAATCAGGCAGATTACAGAACATACATCAAACCCGTGATGAACCGGATCTTTTCAGAGCTCGCAAAGGAGAATGTGCCGCTGATCATGTTTGGCGTTGGCGCAAGCCATCTTGCAGGTGATTGGCATGACCTTCCTCTCGATGTTGTCGGGCTTGACTGGAGACTCGGCATTGATGAAGCCAGATCAAAAGGAATTACTAAAACAGTGCAGGGCAACCTGGACCCGTCCATTTTGCTTGCGCCATGGGAAGTCATTGAGCAGAAAACGAAGGAAATACTTGATCAGGGTATGGAGTCAGACGGCTTCATTTTCAATCTTGGCCATGGGGTATTTCCTGATGTCAGTCCCGAGGTTTTGAAAAAACTGACAGCATTTGTCCATGAATATTCACAAAACAAAAAAATGGGTCAATATTCCTAAGCATATCTTTTGGTATCTTAATGATATCCTGTCAAAATGTTTGTATCAGATCATTAAAGAGGGTGTAAACAGTGAGTAGAAAGAAAATGGGGCTTCTCGTGATGGCGTACGGCACGCCTTATAAGGAAGAAGATATTGAACGTTATTATACACATATCAGAAGAGGCAGAAAGCCTGAACCTGAAATGCTTCAAGATTTGAAAGACAGATACGAAGCGATTGGCGGCATTTCACCGCTTGCCCAAATCACAGAACAGCAGGCGCATAATCTGGAACAGCACTTGAATGAAATTCAGGATGAGATTACGTTTAAAGCGTATATCGGACTGAAGCATATCGAGCCGTTTATTGAAGACGCCGTAGCAGAGATGCATAAGGATGGCATTACAGAAGCAGTCAGCATCGTGCTGGCGCCGCATTTCTCCACGTTCAGCGTTCAGTCCTACAACAAACGCGCCAAAGAAGAGGCTGAAAAACTCGGCGGCTTAACGATTACGTCAGTTGAAAGCTGGTACGATGAACCGAAGTTCGTGAAATATTGGGTTGACCGAGTGAAGGAAACATATGCGTCAATGCCTGAGGATGAAAGAGAAAACGCAATGCTCATCGTATCCGCACACAGCCTGCCGGAAAAAATCAAAGAATTTGGAGACCCGTACCCGGACCAGCTTCATGAATCGGCGAAATTAATTGCTGAAGGCGCAGGCGTTTCCGAATATGCTGTCGGCTGGCAAAGTGAAGGGAACACGCCTGATCCTTGGCTCGGACCCGATGTTCAGGATTTAACACGTGATTTATTCGAACAAAAAGGCTATCAAGCATTTGTATATGTTCCTGTTGGGTTTGTCGCGGATCACTTAGAAGTGCTTTATGATAATGATTATGAATGCAAAGTGGTTACTGACGATATCGGCGCAAGCTATTACCGGCCGGAAATGCCAAATGCCAAGCCTGAATTTATTGATGCTTTGGCAACAGTCGTATTAAAAAAATTAGGACGTTAAAGAAGGCGATGAACATGAGTGACGGCAAAAAACATGTAGTCATCATCGGCGGCGGCATTACCGGTTTAGCCGCCGCCTTCTATATGGAAAAAGAAATCAAAGAAAAGAATCTGCCGCTTGAGCTGACACTTGTTGAGGCAAGTCCGAGAGTCGGCGGGAAAATCCAGACTGTCAAGAAAGACGGCTATATTATCGAAAGAGGGCCAGACTCATTTCTGGAACGAAAGAAAAGCGCCCCGCAGCTTGTTAAAGACTTAGGTCTTGAGCATTTGCTTGTCAACAATGCGACCGGGCAATCCTATGTGCTTGTAAACCGCACCCTGCATCCAATGCCGAAGGGCGCTGTAATGGGGATACCGACAAAAATTGCGCCGTTTGTTTCTACGGGTCTGTTTTCCTTGTCTGGGAAGGCCAGAGCTGCAATGGATTTCATCCTGCCTGCGAGCAAAACAAAGGATGATCAGTCATTGGGAGAATTCTTCCGCAGACGTGTCGGAGATGAAGTGGTCGAGAACTTAATCGAGCCGCTTCTATCAGGGATCTACGCAGGCGACATTGACAAGCTCAGCCTGATGTCGACATTTCCGCAATTTTACCAGACGGAACAAAAGCATAGAAGCCTGATTCTCGGCATGAAAAAAACAAGGCCTCAAGGCTCAGGCCAGCAGCTGACGGCAAAAAAACAAGGGCAGTTCCAGACTCTGTCAACCGGTTTGCAGACCCTTGTAGAAGAGATCGAAAAGCAGTTAAAGCTGACGAAGGTGTATAAAGGCACAAAAGTGACCAAACTCAGCCATAGCGGCTCTTGCTATTCGCTCGAACTGGATAACGGCGTCACACTTGATGCTGATTCAGTAATTGTGACTGCTCCGCATAAAGCGGCTGCGGGAATGCTTTCTGAGCTTCCTGCCATTTCTCATTTGAAAAATATGCACTCCACATCCGTGGCAAACGTCGCTTTAGGTTTCCCTGAAGGCTCCGTCCAAATGGAGCATGAGGGCACGGGTTTTGTCATTTCAAGAAACAGTGACTTTGCGATCACAGCCTGTACGTGGACGAATAAAAAATGGCCGCACGCAGCGCCGGAAGGCAAAACGCTGCTTCGGGCATATGTCGGAAAAGCCGGAGACGAATCCATTGTCGATCTATCAGATAATGACATTATCAACATTGTGTTAGAAGACTTAAAGAAAGTCATGAACATAAACGGCGAGCCGGAAATGACATGTGTCACCCGATGGCATGAAAGCATGCCGCAGTACCATGTCGGCCATAAGCAGCGTATCAAGGAGCTGCGTGAAGCACTTGCATCTGCGTATCCGGGTGTTTATATGACAGGCGCTTCTTTCGAAGGTGTCGGCATTCCCGACTGCATTGATCAAGGAAAAGCTGCCGTGTCTGACGCGCTTACCTATTTATTCAGCTAAAACCTCCGCTTTATCGCGGAGGTTTTTTTGATGTGCAATGGCAATATTGTGTAAAAAAATGATTGAATTGAACGGCAGGTTATGATACATTTGCATATGTACTTAATGACTAAAATGTTCAAACGGTCAGTTTCGAGGTGAATACAATGTCAATAGATCGAAAAAAGCTCATTTTGGAGGCGGCTACAAAGTCTTTCACGCAGTTCGGGTATAAAGCGACGACAATGGATCTTGTCGCAAAACTTGCGAACGTGGGGAAGGGAACCATTTATACTTTTTTCAAAAACAAAGAAGAGCTGTTTGACGAGATTTTCACTACTTTATTAAAGGAAATGAAACAAAAAGCGGATGAAGCGATGGAGCCGAACCTTCCGTTCCATGAAAATGTGCACAGAGCGCTGTTTGCCATTCTGGAGTTCAGGAAAACACATCAGCTGACGATTAAAATTTTCCAAGAGAATGCCGAGATTGGTACAATGGCTGTTCAGGAAGTGATCCAGAAAATGGAGCGAGCCATACTGTCTTATATCAAAAGTAAGATTGAAGACGGGATCAAAAGCGGCGCAATCAAGCCGTGCGACCCTGAACTGACAGCCTTTGTGATGCTGAAGCTTTATATCGCGCTCATTTTTGACTGGGAAAAACAACACCCCCCGCTTGATAAAGAGACAATTGCGGGACTGCTTGAATTGTATGTTGTCAAAGGATTGTCAGCGAACTAGATAATCCTTTCTCTTTGCAAGAAAATGACCATTTTTCATGATGAGTCAGTTTTAGAATGGAGGCATCAGGATGAACACAATACGAAGTCAGTGGAAAGACATCGTAACAAGTAAAAAATTATTGATTCCCATCATCGCCATTTTGTTTGTCCCGCTTATTTACAGCGGCGTATTCTTAAAGGCTTATTGGGACCCGTACGGCACAGTTGACCAGCTGCCTGTCGTTGTCGTCAACCAAGATGAGGGCGCAACGTATGAAGGAGAAAAACTTCAAATCGGTGATGATCTGGTCAAAGAATTAAAGGATAATAACAACTTTGATTGGCATTTTTCCAATGATCTCGACCAATCGTTAAAGGACTTATTGAATCAAAAATATTATTTAGTTGTCGAGATTCCTGAGGATTTTTCTAAGAATGCCAGCACTGTATTAGACAAAAATCCGAAAAAATTGGATCTGAAATACCACACAAATGCAGGTTCTAACTATGTAGGGGCAACGATCGGCGAAAAAGCGATTGATAAACTGAAAGCCTCTGTTTCAAAAGAAGTGACCGAGCAATATACGAAAGTTATTTTTGATAACTTTAAAGATATCGCAAAAGGTTTGAGCGACGCGAGCAGCGGCGCGAAAAAAATTGATGACGGCACAAAGGATGCGAAAAACGGAAGCGCCCAGCTGAAAGAAAATCTGGCGAAGCTGAAGGAAAGCACCGCTACCATCAGTGACAAAACAGCGCAGCTTGCAGATGGAGCGGCTCAGGTGACGAGCGGCATCCAATCACTTGACAGCTCGCTCGGTAAATTCCAGGACAGCAGCAACCAGATTTATGATAAATCTGGTCAGCTTGCAGCAGGATCAGGCGAACTGACAAGCAAGATGAATGAACTTCTTGCCGGACTTCAAAACGTGCAGAAGGGTACGCCTAAACTTACTAACGGGTTGGATCAGCTCAACAGTAAAGTCCAAGAAGGTTCTGAGAAAGCGGCAAAAGCGGAAAAGATCATTAATGCGCTCGATTTAACGAAGCTTGAAACTGCTGTAAACAATCTGGAAAAGTCAGAAACTGCGATGAAGGAATTCAAAAAACAGCTGACTGACTTTGAAAACAGTTTGAAAAACCGTGATCAGGCATTTAAAAATGTCATCAATTCGAGTGACTTCTTAACAGCGGAGCAAAAAAGCCAGCTGATTAATTCTGTTGAGAAAAAGCTTCCGCAAGTTGATGCGCCTGATTTTGATCAAATATTAAGCCAGCTACCTACAGCTGATCAGCTGCCTGACATCGCAACGATAAAAAGCTCTCTTGAAGACGTGAAAGCGCAGGTGGCGCAGGTGAAAGCCATGCCGGAAGCTACATCTAAGCTTTATAACGGCGCAAAAACAATCCAAGATGCGATTGACAGATTAACTGAGGGAGCTGATAAGATATACAATGGTTCTCAGAAGCTGACAGATGGCCAAACTAAACTGACAGCGGGCATCGGTGAATATAATAAGCAGTTCGCAAAAGCAAAAGCGGGCTCAGAGCAATTGGTGACAGGAAGCAGCCAAGTATCCGGCGGATTGTTTAAGCTGTTAGACGGGTCTAAACAGGTCCAAAGCGGATCATCAAAACTTGCAGACGGATCTGCATCACTTGATACAGGTTTAGGCAAGCTATTGGACGGCACAGGAGAGCTGTCTAGTAAGCTGAAGGATGCGGCTGACCAAACAGGAGATATCGATGCTGATGATCAAACATACGGCATGTTTGCGGATCCGGTTAAAACCAAAGATGATGCCATTCATTCCGTTCCTAACTATGGAACAGGGCTGACACCTTATATCCTGTCAATGGGCTTGTATGTCGGCGGCATCATGCTGACGGTTGTCTTCCCGCTGAAGGAAGCGTCAGGACGTCCGAGAAACGGTTTTGAGTGGTTCTTCAGCAAATTCAATGTCATGATGCTTGTAGGAATCATTCAATCATTGATTGTGGCGACGGTTCTTCTATTGGGAATTGGTCTTGAGGTAGAGAGCACGTGGAGATTTTACGTGTTTACGATCATTACGAGTCTCGCTTTCCTGGCGATAATTCAATTTTTGGCTACAACGATGGGCAACCCGGGGCGATTTATCGCAGTCATTATTTTAGTGCTGCAGCTGGGAGCGAGCGGAGGAACCTTCCCGCTGGAATTGCTTCCGAATTTCTATCAGGTCATCCACGGCGCATTGCCGATGACCTACAGCATTAACGGATTCAGAGCAGTCATTTCAAACGGTGACTTTGGCTACATGTGGCAGATGGCCGGCGTCTTAATCGGCATTGCCCTCGTCATGATTGCACTAAGCATTACTTACTTTACAATGTTAAGCCGGAAGGAAGAAACATCAGAAGAACAGCCGGCTTCATAAAGAAAAAGAACTTGTTTCCTTGGAAACAAGTTCTTTTTTTGTTACATTCCCCATTTAATAAGCAATCCTGTATAGGTTAATCCGCCGCCAAACCCGAAAAGCAAAACGATTTGATCTTTTTTCAGCTTCCCGGCTTTCACTGCGAGATCGAGCGCCAAAACAATTGAAACCGAAGACGTGTTTCCGTAATGCTCAACACTAGTGAGCGTTTTTTCAATCGGGAACGGTGTTTTTTCACAAATTGACTCGATCATGCGCAAGTTGGCGCTGTGAGGAACAAACCAATCGAGATCATCGGAGCTGAGTCCTGCTTTATGTAAAAGCCGTTCAAATTCGCCAGGGACGGTTCTTGCGGCCCATTTATATACCTCGCGTCCGTTTTGCACCATTTTTCCGGAACCGACAAGCTGCACACCGTTTATTTCATTTCGCAGTCCGGCACGATACAAAATATCGCCGCCGTTCCCGCTTGTTCCTTGTACAGACGCAAGAAATCCCGGCGTCTCTTCATCTCGTTCTACTAACAGCGCACCCGCGGCATCGCCGAACAGAACGCATGTCGTTCGATCGGTATAATCCGTTACCTTTGATAACGTCTCTCCGGCGATCACGAGAATTTTATGATGAAGGCCTGATGTGATCAATCCATTTGCCAAATGGAGGCCGTAAGTCAGCCCGGCGCATGTCGCATTAATATCCAGCGCGCCGGTGCTTTCCCAGCCGAAATATTCCTGTATGCGGCATGCTGTACTCGGAAAGGCGTAATCGGATGTGGTTGTGGCAACGAGGATCATATCGACATCATCAAGTGTTCCTTTATAACGGCTCTTGAGATTCTTCACCGCTTCTATGCATAAATCAGAGGTAAATTGATGTTCATCCGCAATCCGGCGTTCTCTCATTCCTGTGCGCTGAACGATCCATTCATCAGAGGTATCAACGATCTTTTCTAAATCTGCATTGGTTAAACGTCTGCTCGGCGCATAGGTGCCGATAGCTGTAATTTTTGCTTTTGACATATGAATCACTCCTTATGGTCAGATTATAACACTAGATATTAGTATCTGGTACTAAAAAAGAAGGTTTTTTTACAAAAAAAGAGAAGTGTAGAATAGGGAATCTATGAAAAAGAAAAAGGAGGCTGAAAAATGGTCAGTCAAGAAGCAGTAGTCTTTTTGGCATTATCCGGGGCTATTGCGTTTCTGTTGCCAATCGGGCTGATTGTATGGTTTAAGCGAAAGTATGGCGCCTCGCTTAAAGTGTTTTTTATTGGCGCTCTCACGTTTTTTGTCTTCGCTCAGCTGCTGGAAGGCGGCGTTCATGTTTATGTGCTGCAAGTGAATGAAATGACGAAAGAAGTGATGCAGCATCCATTATGGTATGGCATTTACGGCTGCTTGATGGCCGGCATTTTTGAGGAGTGCGGAAGGTATATGATGATGCGATTTTTTATGAAGCGCCATCATACCTGGGCGGATGGTCTGGCTTTCGGGGCAGGCCATGGCGGGCTTGAAGCCATCCTGATTACAGGCTTGTCCTCTATCTCACTTATTGTATACGCATTTGCAATCAATAGCGGGACGTTTGAACAGCTTTTGGTCAATGGCGACGTCAAACAGGCGCTTTTGCCGATACAGGAGCAGCTGCTGCATACTCCTTCGTATGAATGGATGCTGGGCGGAATAGAAAGAATCAGTGCCATTGCCGTCCAAATTGGGCTGTCTCTGCTTGTTTTGTACGCGGTTAAAAGCCGCCGGCCGCTGTTTTTGTTGTATTCTATTCTTTTACATGCACTGTTTAATGTACCGGCGGTTTTATATCAGAGAGGAATCATAGAGCATGCTGCTGCTGTTGAAATCATTGTTGCTCTTATAGCGGCTTTATCAGTTTATTGGATTGTAAAAGCAAAAAGGGTGTTTCAATAAAAGGTCCAAGCAGCAGCAATGCCCGCTTGGAAAAATGTGAATGGAAATATTCATTAAGCATGGGTCATCAGAATATTTCTGATTCAGTCTTTAGCAATGACAGCAAGAATGTCTGTGTTTTTTACAAGAGAAACAATGGTGTTTCTTTTTCTTCTTCTCGCAAGGGTCATGGCATTCTTTCTTTTTCTTGCAATGGTCGTGGAAATCTTTATCGAACCACTCGTCAAAGAACCAAAAATCATCGAACCAATCGTGACAACGACATTTCTGTTCATGTGAATGACGACAGCACATAGAAATCCCTCCTCTTCCCATGCTCTCTACAGCATATGAGAGATTGATAGGAAAAGATTGGACGGGTCCCTCGGGAAAAGAGTATATTTTAAGTAGAAAATAAAAGGAGGAATGCCCTATGACGTCCGTACGTAAAACGATGGAGCTCATTAAAGAACTTGTATCGATCCCAAGCCCGACCGGAAATACATATGAGGTGATCAATTATATTGAAAGCCTTTTAAAAGAATGGAAGGTAGAAACGGTTCGGAACCACAAGGGCGGCTTAATTGCAACGCTTCCAGGACGCGACACATCCCGGCATCGCATGCTGACTGCGCACGTTGACACCCTCGGCGCTATGGTGAAGGAAATTAAAGCGGACGGCCGGCTGAAAATCGATTTAATCGGCGGGTTCCGCTACAACTCGATTGAGGGAGAGTATTGCCAAATTGAAACCGCCTCAGGAAAAACGTACACAGGCACAATCTTAATGCATCAAACGTCTGTGCACGTATACAAAGACGCGGGAAAGGCTGAGCGGAATCAAGAGAATATGGAGATCCGCCTAGATGAACCTGTTCACTGCCGGAAAGATACGGAGGAGCTTGGCATTGGCGTCGGAGACTTTGTGTCGTTTGATCCACGTGTCGAGATCACATCAAGCGGATTTATTAAATCGCGCCATTTGGATGACAAAGCAAGCGTCGCCTTATTGCTCCGCTTAATTCATGAAATTCAAACAGAAGACATTGAGCTGCCGTATACAACCCATTTTCTTATTTCCAATAATGAAGAAATCGGTTACGGCGGGAATTCGAATATTCCTCCTGAAACAGTTGAATATTTGGCGGTTGATATGGGCGCTATCGGTGACGGGCAGGCGACGGATGAATATTCAGTATCAATCTGTGTGAAGGATGCGAGCGGGCCGTATCATTATCAGCTCAGAAAGCATTTAGTTCAATTAGCCGAGAAGCATCATATTGACTATAAGCTTGATATATATCCGTACTACGGGTCTGATGCGTCAGCAGCGATCAAATCCGGGCATGATATTGTGCATGGCCTCATAGGGCCGGGAATTGACGCTTCCCATGCATTTGAACGCACCCATAAATCATCTCTTCGCCATACCGCTAAGCTTCTGTATTACTATGTACAGTCACCAATGGTATAAGGGGGAGGACCAATGAAGATTTATAAGCTGAAAAGCACATTCGGTTGGGAAGGTGATGACGGGTTGGGAGAACAGCTGATTCAGCAGATCCTTGCCGGAGAAAAAAACGCCACGTGCGCGCCGAAATCATTGTATTCAAAAGATGAATTGAGGGACGTTTATCAAACAGCGGGTCAGCTTGTTACCGTTTATGATAAACATGACAATCCAAGATGCAATATAAAAGTAACAGATGTCTTTGAAACCACCTTTGGTGCGCCTGATATGAGGTTAGTCAAAGGAGAGGGCAATGGAGACCGAATTGAGGAGTTTCAAGAGGATCATCGGATGGCATGGGCGGAACTGATCAAAAGCGGTGAACTGGAGCTGAATGAGGATACTGTTTTGATTACAGAGTTGTTTGTGCTTGTTAAAGATTAAAAAAGCCTGCGGGGCAAGAACCCCGCAGGCTTTTCATTAACCAGAAATGGTTGCGTTTTGTTCTGTTTTCGATTGGGACATAACAGTTTCTGCTTTCGCAGGATTAAACATGCCTTCCCATTTAGACATCACAACGGCAGCAAGCGCGTTACCAGTCAGGTTGACAACTGTACGTGCCATATCCATGATGCGGTCTACGCCGGCAATAAAGGCAAGTCCTTCAGCCGGAACGCCGATGGTGCCAAGCGTTGCAAGCAAGACAACAAAAGAAGTACCAGGTACGGCAGCCATCCCTTTGGATGTCACCATTAAGACGAGCACAAGCGTAATTTGGTGCCAAATCGTCAAATCAATGCCATATACCTGTGCTAAAAAGAGTGCGGCAATAGATTGATAGAGAACGGAACCGTCTAAGTTAAACGTGTAACCGATCGGAATGACAAATGAAACAATGCCTTTTGGACATCCGATTTTCTCCATTTTTTCCATGATACGCGGAAGAACCGTTTCAGAGCTGGACGTACTGAACGCCAGTAAGATTTCGTCCTTCATGTAAGCAAGGAACTTGAAGATGCTGATGCCGGCAATTTTTGCGACAATCCCGAAAATAACAATTAAGAAGAAAGCAAGCGCGACATAAACCAATCCGACGAGCTTTCCGAGAGAGATAAGAGAACCGAGTCCGAATTTAGACACAGTCACTCCGATAAGAGCGAAAACGCCGAATGGCGCCACTTTCATCACAAGGTTTACAACGTGGAACATGGCATGGGATACACCTTCAAAAAAGGCTAATACAGGCTTGCCTCTTTCACCGATCGCGGAAATACCCAATGCAAATAGTACTGTAAAGCAGATGATGGCTAGAAGATCCCCTTCGACCAATGACTGGAAGAAGTTTGTCGGCACAATATGGAGGAACGTTTCCGCCACTGATTTATTACTTTGTTCTTTTTCAGTTTCAACATATTGACTGATGTCCGATTTTTGAGCTTCGTGTATATTAACTCCTGTACCCGGATGGAAGATGTTTGCAAGGGCTAGTCCGAGAATAATGGCAAAAGTCGTGATGATCTCGAAGTACAGAATCGTTCTGAAGCCTAATTTACCGACTTGCTTTCCATTTCCTGCACCGGCTACACCGATGATTAAGCTGGAGACAACAATAGGAATCACTATCATTTTGATTAAGCGTAAAAAGAGATCCCCGATTGGCTGCAGGTAAGTAGGCAATGCTGGGTTGCCATACCAAATGACGCCAACAATGACACCTAGAATAAGTCCAACGAATATTTGTGTGGCTAATCCAAACTTAATTCTTTTCATAGATTACCTCCCAAAAAACAAAGTATCAACATATATCATGAATAGACATATATTTAATCTCACTATTAGATCAAATTATAATAGATAAGAAATCAATTCGTCTATAGTAAATTATATTTCGAAAATAAAGAATATTCAATGACATTATGATAATCACCAGAATTATCTAAAAACAGGTGAGCTTTGACCTAACCTGACTATTATTTCAAAATTAAGAGATATGTGAAAAAATAAGAAAATCCCACGCGTAAGGCGCGGGATTTTCGCTCATTACAAATCGTTTACTTTTATACAGTCATTGCAGATATTACCATAACACTCATGCTGCTCTTCTATCTTTTTTCCGCATTCCGCACACTTTTTCGAAGGCAGGTTTCTAAAAAATTCTGTGATTTTCCCCAGCATAACCAATCCCTCTTTCCCCTTTGTAGTGATTTCATTGTAATATAACAGATTACAAAAATCAATAACTGTTTTGATACAATGTTTAAAACATGCTTTTTTCAAGAAAAATGGGTATATTGAAGGAGGATCAATTTTTTTGAAAAGATAGGAGGACATTATGAAAGTTACAGTTATCGGATGCTATGGCGGTTTTCCGGCCGCAAATGAAGCGACGTCAGGCTATTTGTTTCAGTCAGGTGATTACTCTCTGCTTGTTGATTGCGGCAGTGCCGTATTGTCTAAGCTGTTCGGATATGTGCCGGCGGAAAAGCTGGATGCGGTCGTTCTGTCTCATTATCACCATGACCATATCGCTGATATCGGGCCGCTGCAATTTGCCAAGCAAGTCGGTTCGTTTCTCGGCAAAGGAGAGCATACGCTTCCGATTTACGGACATGATGCTGATATAGAACAGTTTCAAAAGCTTACATATAAAACACATACAAAAGGGATCGCCTATCAGCCGGATCAGCCGCTGACTGCCGGTCCGTTTACGATCACCTTTTTAAAAACGATTCACCCGGTGACGTGCTATGCCATGCGGATTACTGACGGCAGCCACACTGTCGTTTATACTGCTGATTCCAGCTATCAGGATTCATTTATACCGTTTTCGAAAGATGCTGATTTATTGATCTCGGAATGCAATTTTTATGCCGATCAAGACGGAACAAGTGCAGGCCATATGAACAGCCTGGAAGCCGGGCGCATTGCAAAAGAAGCCGGAGCGGGAGAACTGCTGCTGACACATTTGCCGCATTTTGGCGTGCATGACAATCTTCGCAAAGAAGCGAAAACCGTTTTTAACGGAGAAGTGAATATTGCGAAATCAGGTTTTGTGTGGGAAGGATAAAGGAGGAGCACCATGTTATTTATAGACAATCAAAATATCAATGATCCGCGGATCAATCTTGCTATCGAGGAGTACTGTGTCAAGCATTTAGACCCTGAACAGCAATATTTGCTCTTTTATGTGAATCAACCGTCTATTATCATTGGGAAAAACCAAAATACAATAGAAGAAATCAATACAAAATATGTTGAGGAAAACGGGATTATCGTCGTCCGCCGTTTATCAGGCGGGGGCGCTGTGTACCATGATCTGGGGAACTTGAACTTCAGCTTTATTACCAAGGATGACGGGGACAGCTTTCATAACTTTAAAAAATTCACTGAGCCGGTGATTCAGGCGTTACATCAGCTTGGGGTTGAAGCCGAATTAAGCGGCCGGAACGACATTGTAGTGGATGGCCGGAAAATATCCGGAAACGCTCAGTTTGCAACGAAAGGCCGTATTTTCAGCCACGGCACCCTCATGTTTGATTCAGCCATTGATCATGTTGTATCAGCATTAAAGGTGAAAAAGGATAAAATTGAATCAAAAGGCATCAAATCGATCAGAAGCCGAGTAGCAAACATCAGTGAGTTTCTCGATGATAAAATGACCACCGAAGAATTCCGCAGCCATTTGCTTCGCCATATTTTTAACACAAACGACATTGGAAACGTGCCGGAGTATAAGCTGACGGAAAAAGATTGGGAGACCATTCATCAAATTTCGAAAGAGCGCTATCAGAATTGGGATTGGAACTACGGCCGCTCGCCGAAATTTAACCTTAATCATTCGAAACGTTATCCGGTTGGATCGATCGATTTGCGCCTAGAGGTCAAGAAAGGCAAAATCGAGGACTGCAAAATCTTCGGAGATTTCTTCGGTGTCGGTGATGTATCTGAAATTGAAAACCTGCTGGTTGGAAAACAATACGAACGCAGCGTCATCGCTGATGTGCTCGAAGGTGTGAATCTCAAGCATTACTTTGGGAACATTACGAAAGAGGATTTCCTTGATCTGATTTATTAAGGCAAAACACATCGTTTGAAAGAGCGGTTGTGTTTTTGAAATAATGGAGGCAGGAGGGATTCACATGAAAGTGTTTTTAATCGGAGCGAACGGACAAATCGGACAAAGACTCGTCTCTTTATTCCAAGATAATCCTGATCATTCCATCAGAGCGATGGTCAGAAAAGAAGAACAGAAAGCGTCTCTTGAAGCTGCCGGTGCAGAAGCTGTGCTTGCGAATCTGGAGAGCAGCCCGGAAGAAATCGCCGCTGCGGCAAAAGGTTGTGACGCGATCATTTTCACAGCCGGTTCCGGCGGCAGCACAGGCTATGATAAAACGCTGCTGGTGGATCTCGATGGAGCGGCGAAAGCCATTGAAGCTGCGGACATTGCCGGAATCAAACGGTTTATTATGGTCAGCGCCCTGCAAGCCCATAACCGTGAAAATTGGAATGAGGCACTCAAACCTTATTATGTGGCCAAGCATTATGCTGATAAAATTCTGGAAGCGAGCGGTTTAACCTATACGATTATCCGTCCGGGAGGCCTTCGCAATGAGCCTGGAACGGGAACTGTTTCAGCAGCGAAGGATCTGGAGCGGGGATTTATTTCCCGTGATGATGTGGCAAAAGCGGTCATTGCCTCTTTAGATGAGAAGAATACGGAAAATCGGGCCTTTGATCTGACAGAAGGAGATACGCCGATTGCCGAAGCATTGAAGAAACTATGACAGTACTGACACTCAGGGCTTTTTGCTCTTGAGTGTTTTTTTCTGTTTCTCTATAATGGAGGAGAAAGCTTGGCTTCAATAATGAATGACTATTCATTCACTTTAAGGGGTGGGAGAATGAATCTTGTTTCAAAATTGGAAGAAACAGCATCTGAGAAGCCCGACAGCATCGCATGCAGGTTTAAAGATCACATGATGACGTATCAAGAGCTGAATGAACATATTCAGCGATTTGCGGACGGCCTTCAGGAAGCCGGAATGGAGAAAGGGGACCATCTAGCTTTGCTGCTTGGCAATTCGCCTGATTTTATCATCGCGTTTTTTGGCGCTTTAAAAGCTGGGATCGTGGTTGTTCCCATCAATCCGTTGTACACGCCGACAGAAATTGGTTATATGCTGACAAATGGTGATGTAAAGGCAATCGTGGGCGTTAGCCAGCTTTTGCCGCTTTATGAGAGCATGCATGAATCGCTGCCAAAGGTTGAGCTCGTCATTTTATGCCAGACGGGGGAGGCCGAGCCGGAAGCGGCGGACCCAGAGGTCAGGATGAAAATGACAACGTTTGCAAAAATATTGCGGCCGACATCTGTCGCTAAACAAAATCAAGAACTTGTCCCTGATGATACCGCGGTTATTTTATATACGTCAGGAACGACTGGAAAACCGAAAGGCGCGATGCTGACTCATCAGAATTTGTACAGCAATGCCAACGATGTTGCAGGCTATTTGGGAATGGATGAGAGGGACAATGTGGTCTGCGCTCTTCCCATGTTTCACGTGTTTTGTTTAACCGTCTGCATGAATGCACCGCTGATGAGCGGCGCAACTGTCTTGATTGAGCCTCAATTCAGTCCGGCATCTGTTTTTAAGCTTGTTAAGCAGCAGCAGGCGACCATTTTTGCCGGTGTGCCTACAATGTATAACTACTTGTTTCAGCATGAAAACGGAAAGAAAGATGATTTTTCTTCCATCCGGCTGTGCATTTCGGGAGGCGCGGCCATGCCAGTCGCGTTGCTGACGGCGTTTGAAGAAAAATTCGGTGTTACCATTTTGGAAGGCTACGGGCTCTCGGAAGCATCACCCGTCACGTGCTTTAACCCATTTGACAGGGGCAGAAAACCGGGCTCCATCGGGACAAGTATCTTACATGTCGAAAACAAGGTCGTAGATCCGCTCGGACGCGAGCTGCCCGCTCACCAGGTCGGCGAATTGATCGTGAAAGGCCCCAATGTGATGAAGGGCTATTATAAAATGCCGATGGAAACAGAGCATGCATTAAAAGACGGGTGGCTTTATACGGGGGACTTGGCAAGACGGGATGAGGACGGCTATTTTTACATTGTTGACCGGAAAAAAGACATGATCATTGTAGGAGGATACAATGTGTATCCGCGGGAGGTAGAGGAGGTGCTGTACAGCCATCCGGACGTCAAGGAGGCGGTTGTCATCGGCGTGCCGGACCCCCAAAGCGGGGAAGCGGTAAAGGGATATGTGGTGCCGAAACGCTCTGGGGTAACAGAGGAGGACATCATGCAGCACTGTGAAAAGCATCTGGCAAAATACAAGCGGCCTGCCGCCATTACGTTTCTTGACGATATTCCGAAAAATGCGACGGGGAAAATGCTCAGACGGGCACTGAGAGATATTTTGCCCCAATAAAATGAAAAAGCGAAGCGGTTAGCTTCGCTTTTTCATTTTCAATCCTTTGCTTCTTTTTTAATAATATTTAGCAGCGCCTTTGTATCATTTTTGCTTAATTTGTAGTATGTGCCATCCTTCAAAAAAACGGCTTGCTGGCTGCCGTCAATCCATAGTCTGAATGAGTCATACCGGTCTTTATGAAACTTGATTGTCCCTTCGTAATCAGGGGCTAATGTTTTTTCTGTCTTCACCTGTTTTCCCTGATTCATAATATCCAGCATATCTTTGACGTGCTGTCTTTTTTCAATCTCGATATCTTCCTGGCCGCTTGAAGACAGTGTGATCAAATCCGCGTCTACCGATTGATACACATCGCCTGATCGGCTGTAAAGATAAAAAAATGCGATAAACACAAGACCGATTACCACGATGGCTGCCACTATTTTTTTCATTTGCATCACTCCAAACATTGTTAGTTTTCCCAGCGATCGGGCTTTCCATGCTTAAAAGGGTGGAAAAGTGCGGAACACAGCTTGGTTCTAAGAATTTGAATTTATGATTACAATAGAAGTAACGGGTTGATGTGAGGAGTGAGGCGTTATGCGCAAGTGGATTGCGGCAGCAGGACTTGCTTACGTGCTGTACGGGCTGTTTTTTTATTGGTATTTTTTCCTGTCGGGTGATTCCGCAATACCGGAAGCCGTGAAAGGGACGCAGGCTGATCCGGCTTCTTTCATGAAGCCGTCTGAGTTGGCAGTGGCCGAGCAGTATTCGAATGTCAAGAATTTTTTATTTTTTATCGAGGTACCACTTGATTGGTTTCTGTTTTTTGTTCTGCTTGTCAGCGGTGTTTCAAAGAAAATCAAGAAATGGATCGAAGCGGCCGTGCCTTTTCGGTTTTTGCAGACCGTTGGTTTTGTGTTTGTGCTTTCGCTGATTACAACATTGGTGACGCTGCCTTTAGATTGGATAGGCTATCAAGTATCGCTTGACTATAACATTTCCACACAGACAACGGCCAGCTGGGCTAAGGATCAGGTTATCAGCTTTTGGATCAGCTTTCCAATCTTTACGCTTTGCGTTCTCGTTTTTTATTGGCTGATCAAAAGGCATGAAAAAAAATGGTGGTTATACGCCTGGCTGTTAACAGTGCCGTTTTCGCTGTTTCTGTTTTTTATTCAGCCGGTCATTATCGATCCTTTATACAATGATTTTTATCCGCTGAAAAACAAAGAGCTTGAAAGCAAAATTTTAGAGCTGGCAGATGAAGCCAATATTCCGGCTGACCATGTATATGAAGTGAACATGTCAGAAAAAACAAATGCGCTGAATGCCTATGTTACAGGAATTGGGGCCAATAAACGGATTGTATTGTGGGATACGACGCTGAACAAACTTGACGATTCAGAAATCCTGTTTATTATGGGCCATGAAATGGGCCATTATGTCATGAAGCACGTTTACATCGGTCTGGCTGGTTATTTGCTCGTGTCGCTCGCCGGATTTTATGTCATTGATAAGCTTTACAAGCGGACGGTTCGCCTAACCCGCAGCATGTTTCATTTAGAAGGACGGCATGATCTTGCGGCACTTCCGCTGTTATTGCTTTTGTTTTCTGTTTTGAGCTTTGCGGTGACGCCTTTTTCTAATGCTGTCTCGCGTTATCAGGAGAATAAGGCTGACCAGTATGGGATCGAGTTGACAAAGAACAGAGAAGCCGCTGTTAAAACGTTTCAGGATTTGGCCGTGACGGGGCTGAGCCAGGTTGATCCTCCGGTGCTTGTGAAGATTTTCAGAGGCAGCCATCCGTCGATCATGGAACGGATTCAACATGCGGAGAAAGAAGAGAATGCGCCGGAACATCAGGATGCTGACAAATAAAAAGAAGCAGGTATGGAGGAACCTGCTTCTTTTTACTATTATTGTGCAGCTGCTTGTACGTTGATTAACCCTTTTCCATAGTAGAAAGAGTTTCCAAGATATGTTGCAGTGCTTTCTAAACGATCACGGACTTGCGCGTTTGTCCAAGTCGGGTGCTTAGAAAGAATTAGCGCTGCTGCTCCGGCAACGTGAGGAGTCGCCATGGACGTGCCGTTGTAAGCACCGTAAGTGCCTCCAGGAAGTGTGCTTTGGATGGATACGCCAGGAGCCATCACATCAAGCTCAGAACCTGCGCTTGAGAATGAAGCTCTTTGGTTGCTGCTGTTTACCGCACCTACCGCAATAGTAGAAGGATATTTTGCAGGGTAGCCGACTGTGCTTGAGCTTCCGGACGAACCTTCGTTTCCGGCAGCGGCAGCAACGACGATACCGCTGGAAACGGCTTTATCAACGACTGTTTTCAGCGCTGTAGAACCAGAAGGTCCGCCAAGGCTCATGTTAATAACATCCATATTGTTGGAAATGGCCCATTCAATGCCGTTAATAATCCAGCTATATTGGCCGCTTCCTGTTGAATCAAGCACTTTTACTGCATATAATGATGCGCTTGGCGCTACGCCCAGAACACCGATTGAGTTATTAAGAGCGGCAATCGTACCGGCTACATGCGTACCGTGAGAACTGCCGTCCTGGTATGGGTTTGTTTCAGAAGGTACGAAGCTTGCTCCGCCTCTGACGTTTAAGTCAGGATGAGAAGAGTCAATTCCGCTGTCGATAACAGCTACTTTTACGTTAGAGCCTGTGTAGCCTTGAGAGTGAAGAGCCGGCGCTTTAATTTGAGAAATGCCATAAGGAACAGATTGCGCATATTCATGTGCAATATGATCTTCTTCCACATATGCAACGCTCGGATCTTTTTTCAATTCTTTTACAGCTTTTTCATCCAATGTTGCTGCGGCCGCGTTAACATACTTAAATTGCTTTTGAACCTTTCCGCCTTTTTCAGAAATAACATCCTTTTTCTTGGCGGAACTCATGGCACTCATTGTCTGTTTAAATCCGACAATGTATTTCTTTTCTGTACTGCTTTTTCCGGCAGCCTGCGCAGACATGTTGCTGAACGCCATCGTAAAGATTAACGTTAACGCAAACAACAAGCTGATCCACAATTTTTTGCTTCTCACTCTTTACCCTCTCCTTTTAAAAAAATTCAGAGTAGACTTACTTAAAAGACTATTCTGTGAATTTATTGTAATAGATGGAATAATATTTTAGTAGACCCATTTTTTTGAGATGATTTTATCTCTATTTAGGTATATCATCTCTCGCTATTTCCGTAGAGACTCGAAATAACTATTTTCATACAGAAAAGAACGAAAATAGACATGAGTAAATGTTCATTATGCTGAAATGTCATGCTTTTTTAGGTTAAATGCTCCTGAGTCCCGGCAAATTCCTGTCGAAAAAATTCGTTCAAATGACCTGCGTGTGCTTCCGTGAGAACAATGGATATTATCGTGATATTTTTTCAAAGCATGATGATAAAAGTATTCTGAAAAATAAACTTTACAGAAAAGGGATAGAATGAAAAAATTATTGAGAGGGAGGAAGAAATAAGATGAACATTCGCCAAGCAAAGACATCAGATGCGGCCGCCATTGCGCCGCTGTTTAACCAATATCGGGAATTTTATAGACAGGCATCCGATTTGCAAGGGGCAGAGGCTTTTTTGAAAGCTCGTTTGGAAAATCACGAGTCTGTTATTTTGATAGCAGAAGAAAATGGAGAATTCATAGGCTTTACCCAGCTCTATCCAACGTTTTCTTCTGTGTCAATGAAAAGGATCTACATATTAAATGACTTATTTGTCGTTCCTCATGCGCGTACAAAGGGAGCCGGCGGCCGGCTTCTTTCTGCCGCAAAGGATTATGCAGAGGAAAACGGGGCAAAATGTTTAACACTTCAGACTGAGCACCACAACCGGAAGGCAAGAAGCTTGTATGAGCAAAACGGCTATGAAGAGGATACCGGATTTGTCCATTATCGTCTCAATGTGCCGGCGAAGTGAAAATGGCGGCTTGATGATTTGGTTTTTTGAACGTTCTTCGGTTACGATATAAATGAAAAGGAGTGTGCCGAATGTCAACGTTATTTCAAGCATTGCAGGCAGAAAAAAATGCCTATGATGTTTCAGTCCATGTGAAAACCATATCAACAGAGGATTTGCCGAAGGATGGTGTCCTGATTAAAGTTGCTTATTCCGGCATCAATTACAAAGATGGTCTGGCCGGAAAAGCAGGAGGCAATATCGTCAGAGAGTATCCGCTTATTTTAGGCATTGATGCTGCGGGTACGGTCGTCTCTTCCAATGATCCGCGTTTTGCGGAGGGGGATGAGGTGATCGCGACAAGCTATGAGCTCGGTGTCTCCCGTGATGGCGGATTAAGTGAATACGCTTCGGTGCCTGGTGACTGGCTGGTGCCTTTGCCACAGAATCTTTCGTTAAAAGAAGCGATGGTGTACGGAACGGCGGGATTTACTGCGGCGTTATCAGTGCATCGGCTTGAACAGAACGGTCTGTCTCCGGAAAAAGGCAGCGTGCTAGTCACAGGAGCAACTGGCGGTGTCGGCGGAATTGCGGTATCGATGCTGAACAAGCGGGGCTATGATGTGGTGGCAAGTACCGGAAACCGGGAGGCGGCTGATTATTTGAAACAGCTTGGTGCAAGCGAAGTAATCAGCAGGGAAGATGTCTATGACGGAACGCTTAAGGCGCTGTCCAAGCAGCAATGGCAGGGAGCGGTTGATCCAGTCGGCGGAAAACAGCTTGCCTCGCTTTTAAGCAAAATTCAATACGGCGGATCTGTCGCAGTGAGCGGCTTAACCGGCGGAGGAGAAGTTCCGGCAACCGTGTATCCTTTTATTCTTCGCGGAGTAAGCCTGCTCGGAATCGATTCAGTATATTGTCCGATGGACGTCAGAGCCGCTGTTTGGGAGCGCATGTCTTCTGATCTCAAGCCTGATCAGCTGCTGACCATCGTGGACAGGGAAGTATCATTGGAAGAAACGCCGGGTGCGTTAAAAGATATTTTGCAAAATCGCATTCAAGGAAGAGTGATTGTGAAGCTTTAACAGGATCAGCTTGCAGAGAATGTTATTTTTCTGCAAGCTTTTTTGTGGACAGGATGATCAGCTGCTGAACTGCTGTGTCGCGAAACAAGATTTTCCTGTAAGCCGAACTTTCTCTTCTCATTTTAAAAATAATTGGTGATAATGATTCTCATTCCGTGTTATACTACTCTTGGACATCTTAACCATAGAAACTACCAACAGGAGAGACTGGAACATATGAAAAAAACACTGATTATTCTTACAGTTTTACTTCTTTCTGTCTTAACGGCTGCTTGCTCGTCTTCAAGCGGCAATCAAAACAGTAAAGAACATAAAGTGGCGGTAACACATGATTTAGGGAAGACAAATGTGCCTGAGCATCCGAAGCGGGTTGTTGTTCTTGAGCTAGGTTTTATTGATACACTGCTTGATCTCGGCATTACGCCTGTCGGGGTTGCCGATGACAACAAAGCGAAGCAGCTGATCAACAAGGATGTGCTGAAGAAAATTGACGGCTACACATCTGTCGGCACTCGCTCACAGCCAAGCATGGAAAAAATCGCTTCATTAAAACCCGATTTAATTATTGCTGACACGACCCGGCATAAGAAGGTGTACGATCAGCTGAAAAAAATAGCGCCGACGATTGCGCTTAATAATTTAAATGCTGATTATCAGGATACAATTGACGCTTCGCTTACGATTGCAAAAGCAGTCGGCAAGGAGAAGGAAATGGAGAAAAAGCTGACGGCGCATGAAGAAAAGCTTAGCGAGACAAAGCAGAAAATCAGCGCGAACAGCCAGTCCGTGCTTTTGATCGGAAATACAAATGATACGATTATGGCCAGGGATGAAAACTTCTTTACATCGAGACTATTAACACAGGTCGGCTATCGATATGCAATCAGTACGTCAGGCAATAGCGATTCAAGCAATGGCGGCGACTCTGTGAATATGAAAATGACACTGGAGCAGCTGCTGAAAACAGATCCGGATGTGATCATCCTGATGACAGGAAAAACAGATGACCTCGACGCCGACGGTAAACGCCCGATCGAAAAGAATGTCCTTTGGAAAAAACTGAAGGCAGTGAAAAACGGGCATGTATACCACGTGGATCGTGCGGTGTGGTCTCTGCGCCGCAGTGTAGACGGGGCGAATGCCATTTTGGACGAGCTTCAAAAAGAGATGCCGGCTGCTAAGAAATAAAAGAAAAGACAGGCAAACGCCTGTCTTTTTCTTATTTGATAAAGCCGGATAAGTGGCTGTTGATATTATAGTCTTTTATCAGCCATTTTTCTTCTGCAAATTCAATGTTGCTGAGGCAGGCGTTGACGAGACGGGTGCTTTGAAGCTCCGGGTCACCGCCGGATATTTCTGTCAGCAGGGCGTGAATTGCCGCACCGTGCGCCACGATCAGCACCTTCTTGTTTGGATACGCCTGGTTCACTTTTGCCAAACCGCCCATCAGCCTGTCAGTGAGTTCTTCTAAGGTTTCCATATTCGGATAGATGTTATCTGGATAGCGCTTTGTCCGTTCCTCCAGCGGCATGCCCTCCGCGTCGCCGTAATCGCGTTCCTTAAAATCATCCATCTCGACTATCGGAAGATGCAGATATTCATTAATAATTTCCGCGGTTCTTTTCGCTCTTTTCAGCGGGCTCGTCACAATAATATCCCAAGAAAAGCCCTTTACATATTCTCCGGTTTCTCTTGCTTGGCGTTCACCTGTTGCGTTTAGCGGAATATCGGTTTTGCCTTGGCATTTTTGCTGCAGGTTCCAATCGGTTTCTCCATGTCTTACTAAACAAACGGCTGTCATAAAATCCCCTTCCTGACTTTATTCATATCACTATTATACTAAATCGAAAGCGTGCATCCTATGAAAAAGCCTATGCAAGAACTTCAAATAATAATGCCAGTCCAATTCCGCCGCCGCTTCCGATGGCTGCAACAGCATATTGACAGTCTGTCCGTCTTTTCGCTTCATAAAACAATCTGGTTACCAGAGCTGCACCTGATGCACCGTATGGATGGCCAAGAGCTAATGCGCCGCCGCGCACATTGATTTTTGAAAAGGGAATGCCGAGTTCTTGCGAGCAGACACAAATTTTGACGGCAAAGGCTTCATTGATTTCAAATAAACCGATATCCTCAGGTGTTACATCGTGTGTATGTAAGAGGTTACGGATCGCATCAACCGGTGCCGCGGGCGGATAGTTGGGGTGAATCCCACTGACTGCACTGCCGATAAACCGGAGCACAGGCTTAAGTCCCAGGGCTGCCGCTTTTTCTTCTTCCATTACCAAAAGAGCCGCTGCTCCGTCTGCTATGCCGCTGCTGTTGGCTGCTGTGACTGTTCCGGAGCTGGTGTCGAAAACCGGCTTTGCACGGGGAATAATCGCTTCTATTGGCCGCGTTTTCAAAAATGCTTCGTCCGTCTCCAATTCCCCGAGAGGAACAATTTCTTCACGGTAAAATCCTCCATCATGCGCGTTCCTGCTGCGTTGATGGCTGAGAAGGGCGTACTCATCCTGCATGCTTCTGCTGATGGAATAGCGTGCAGCCGTATATTCTGCCGCAATGCCCATGTCTGGATCGCCGATGGCATCTGGAGAAAAGCGGGCCCGTTCTGAAAAAGGGGATTGGCTGCTGCTTTCTGAGCCGCCCGCGATATACATCGTGCCGGCTCCCGCTTGAATAAGGCTGCAGGCATAGCGCACAGCTTCAAGGCCGGAGCCGCACTGTCTGTCAATTGTCATTCCGGGAACCGATAAAGGCAGTCCGGCTTGAAGGGCTGACAGTCTGGCGAGGTTGCCGCCTCTGCCGGTAGCGTTTCCGAGAATGACCTCGTCAACTTGATCCTCTAGCTTTCGGCTGAGACAGCGGATGATGGGAGCTGACAAATCCTCCGGCAGGAAGGGCTTCAGCAGTCCGTTTTGATTTCCAAAGATCGTTCGTTTTGCATCAACAATAACCGCATTCATTTATACTGTATACTCTCTTCCAGCCATTTTTTCACTCTGGAACGGGCAATTTTTCCGCTGCTCGTTTCCGGCAAGCTGTCTGCAAACACCCATTTTTTCGGAATTTTATAGGAGGCTAATTTCTGTTTACACCAGGCTTTCAGTGTTCTGGCATTAGCGTTTCCAAGAATGACAGCTACAGCGATTTCTCCCCAATACTCGTCGGGAATGCCAACGACAGCCGCGCTTTCAACCTCTGGGCAGGCGAGAAGCACACGTTCAATTTCTTCTGGGAAAATATTTAATCCTCCGTACACGATCATCCCGTTTTCTCTTCCTGATATGTATAGAAAGCCCTCTTCATCAACATAGCCCATATCATCCACTGTCATCCATTCATCTGGTGTGCTGCCGTTCACATAGCCGGAAAACCGCATCGGGCTGTTGACAAATATTTTTCCGACTTCGCCTGGCTGACAGCGTTCTCCTTCAGCGTTGCGGATTTCGATCCGGACATTATGAAAAGGGCGGCCCGCTGAATGCGGTTTCCGTTTGCTGTCTTCCGGTGAAGAAAACGTCACAAAACTAAGCTCTGATGTGCCGTAAAAATCGTACAGCTTGAGATGAGGCCATGCAGCGGCAAGCTTCTCCTTGGATTCTGCCGGCCAGTCTGCGCCGGATGAAATGATTTTGACGGGACTGTCGGGAAAACCCTCAATCCTTGTGAGGGCGTCTGTCATCGTCGGTACGGTATAGAGAACACTGATGGATTCACGGCACAGCCATTCCTTCGCTTTGGCAGGAGAAAACTTTTTCAGCAAACAAACGGTTCCTCCGAGAAACAAAGTGCTGACTGCCCCGTATAAGAAGTGAGAGGACATTAACGTCCCGGGAATCAATACCGTGTCATTTGATGAAATTGAAAAATCTGTTTCTGTACAGGTAAAGCTCTCTATCCATGAGCGGTGAGATCGCGTAAAGGCCTTCGGTTTTCCTGTCGAGCCCGACGTAAATCCCATATAAAAAGGGTGCTCCGGATCAATGGTAGGCAAGGGATCAGCGGCTGCCTCAGAAATATCTGCCATACAGTTATCCAGCAAAACAACAGGTGTCTGGCTATCTGTCAGTTTGTTTTTAAAAAAGGCTAAAGTAACCACAAGATCCGCATTGCTTATGGACAGCCGCTCCTTACATTCTGCCGCGCTCCAGCGTGTGTCGATGGGAATTGCCGTACATCCAGCCGCTGCGGCTCCGGCAAACAGCTGTAAAAACGCCAGACTATTTGGGAGCAGGATCGCCACACGATTCGGCATGCTCGGCTGTGACCGCAGCCAATTTGCGGTTTGAAAGACAAGCCGATCCCAATCTTGGTACGTGATTTGCTCCGATTCAGTCTGGATCGCTACACGGCCGGGCGATGTTTCGGCGGTAGATGAATAGGTATGGGTAATTGTCATGTAGTGTCATCCTCCTTTTGTAAACATCGTATCAGAAAGAGACAAGGCTTGAGTGATTTTTATCGCCAGAAATGCAGATACAGCCGCTTTTATCAAATCACCAGGCACATATGCAAGGCTCATGAAGGCGGCCTGTGACAAATCAATATGCATGATAAAAGCTTGTACCGGTATACCAAGCAGATAAATAAAGATGATGCCGAATACGATATGAGTGAAAAAGAGACGCGATACTGTCACCTTCCGCAGCCTGTTAGCGGCTAAACTGATCAGCCATGAAGCGAGGGGATAAGCCATCAAAAAGCCTGCGCTCGGTCCGAAAAACACACCAAAACCGCCTCGTCCGCCGGGCAACAGCGGCGCTCCGAAGGCGACGAGCAGCAAAAAGACAAGCTGGCTTAAGAAAGCAGACTTTGGCCTGAGGATGCTGCCTGCCAACATGACACCAAGCGTTTGCAATGTAATCGGAACGGGTGTAAAGGATAAGAAGAGAGGGGGCATAAAGCCGAGCACTGCCATCAGCGCGGTGAAAATCGCAATATGCATCATGTCGATTAATTTCAGCATGTGAAATCCTCCAAAAAGTAATCAAATATGGTTATACAATAAATGCAGGCAATTATTATGTCAACTGATTTTTAATTTAAGTTTACATAATGAACGCAAAAAAACCGGCCGTATGGCAGACCGGTTTTTGATGGTTATTCTTCTGTCAGGATGACAAGCGAATCAACGGAAGCGGCCACATGGGAAACGGCGCGGCTGACTTCCTGAAGCCCTCCAAGAAAGGCTTGCAGATCGACGTCGATTTTGCCTGATTGCTCTTTGCTGATTTTCATGCTGTGGACGATTTCATCGAATAAGCGGTTAATTTGCGTCATTTTTTCTTTACTTTCGCTGACTAGCTCATTCACGTCTTTGATATGCTTGGATACAATGTTGATTTGTGTATTCGTATTGTTCACAAGCTCAGAAACAGTAGAGACGGTTTTTTTCGTATCCTCAGAAAGCTTCCGCACTTCATTTGCCACGACAGCAAAGCCTTTGCCGTGTTCTCCGGCGCGGGCGGATTCAATAGATGCATTGAGCGAGAGAAGGTTTGTTTGTTCAGCTATGCCTGTGACGATGCCGAAGATTTTTTCAATTTGCTGCGCGATTTCATCCAGCTTGACCATTTCTTTTTCGATTTGGACAAGGCTTGTGTCAATTTTGTTCATCTGTTTTTGCTGGACTTCTAGCTCTTTTTTTCCGCCGATCGACTTTTCTTCAACAGTGCTGGATGTTACAGTGCCGGCTTTGGATGCTTGAGAAATGCCTTCAGATTTGTCCACAAGCTCTTGAACTGATCTGCTTGTTTCTGAAAACAGATTGGCAATCGATCCAGAGGTTTCTTGAATTTTCTGATGAAGAAGGTTTTTCTTTTCTTCTTGTTCATCACGGGTTTGGTTGTACTCGCTTTGAAATGCTTCAAGGACAAGCTGCTGTTCTAAGTTCAAGATTTTTGTTGTTGCTTTAATGGCTTTTAGCAGTTCTTGCTGATTTGTAATGGATGCTTCATAAATGTCAATCATTGACAAAAGAAGCTCTTGAAACGCACCCATATACCATTTTGGCAAAAGGCCGATTCTTAAATGGATGGAGGCGATTCGGTTACGCTTTTCAATAAATTCATCATCGATAACGCCTGCAAACATTTCCTGAATATGCCGTTTTAACGTTTGTTTTAAGCGGTCAACTGAGCTGTGATCATTAATGATATCCATCAATGAGCTTTCATGGTCAAGGTTTTTATAAAACGCATCAACGATATTTACGATATTTTCTTGAATGAGTGGCTGAAGCTGCTCTAACACGTAAAGCTCAGCATCTCCCAACCTGACCATTTTGAGCTGTTTTTTGACATCTGCATGTTTGTTTGTGAGCTGAATGCGGTTTTTTTGCTGTCCGTTTGAATCTGAAAAGTAAGCTGTTTCTTGTTTTCTGTCTTTTTTAAATAACAATACAATGATCCCCCTTGGGAAAAATATAATTTTTACTTTTTGGCTTTTTAAGCCTTTTTCTTTTTTATCGGCCAAGAGAAACATGAATGAAGCTGCAGATGAAAAATATTTGAAAAACCGTTCATTAAAATGAACGGTTTAATCGAGATCTATTTGTTTTAATGGTTTAATGGCCGGACCCTCTACAACTTCGCCAGATGGCTTAAAGCGTGATCCGTGGCACGGACAATCCCACGTATGCTCACTGTCGTTCCACTCGACCTCGCAGCCTAAATGGGTACAAGTCGTATCAACGAGATGGAGGCAGCCTGTCTCATCCCGAAATGCTCCCGCTCGCCTGCCGTTTATGGTGACGGCTTTCCCTTCTCCTGGCGAAATGTCTTCAAATTGGACATCAGGCTTTTCAAGCTTTCCTTTAATCAAATGCTTGGCGACATCGGCATTGTAGGAAATCACTTTCTGCAACCCGGGATTCAGATGGAAACGGGACGGAGTGAAAATGCTTTCGTATGGATTGTCTTTTTTCTCCACAAGGTCTGACAATAGAGTGGCTGCGACTGCTGAGGACGTCATGCCCCATTTTTTGAACCCGGTCGCTACTAGAATATTGTCCTCATTTTCCGACATCGGTCCGATAAACGGGATTTTGTCGATCGTCACTAGATCTTGTGTGGACCAATAATATGGAATGCTTTCGATGCCGATGGTGCTTTCGGCCAGTTGTCTCAGTGTTTCATAATGTGTAGACATGGCTTTTCCCTGGCCTGTTTTATGGCTTACTCCGCTGAAGAGAATCAGCTTTTCACCGTTTACAACCGTATAGCGGAGCGCCACTGACGGCTGATCGATACTCAAATACATGCCCTCGGGATACTCGATCTTCGGCTTGATGGCAAGGACATAAGATCTGTCGGAGTACATTCTCGCAGCATATAATCCGCCTCCGTCATAAAAAGGGAAGTGGGAACAGCATATGATAAAGCGGCTCTTAATGGCGTGCCGGCTTTTTGTTACCACTTCGGGCCTTTCGCCTTTTTTGATATCAAGCGCAACGGTCTCTTCATAAATTCGGCCGCCTTTTTGAACAATTTGCTCCAGAAGCGCTTTTAAGTATTGAAGCGGATGAAATTGAGCTTGATTCTTCATGACAAGCGCCAGCTTAGAACCTAAGGGAATTGGAAGATCCTTGATAAGGTCTCTTTCAATTCCGAGCTTTGTGTATGCCTCATGCTCGGTGCGGATTTTTTGAACAGCGTTTTCATTTGCCGTATAAAGATATGCGTCTTGCTCGATCCATTCACAATCAATTTGATGTTCATCCACAATGCCTTTTATGTAATCAATTGCGTTTTGGTTTGCTTCATAATAAAGCCTCGCATGGTTTAATCCGAAATGGCGGATAAATTCGTCGTATATTATGTCATGCTGTGCGGTAACTTTAGCAGTTGTATGCGCAGTGGTTCCGTTAAGAACCTGATTTGCTTCAATCAAAACGACACGGAAGCCTCTCTTCGTAAGTTCATATGCCGTTGTGATTCCCGTAATCCCGCCTCCGATAATGGTGACGTCACATTCAGTGTCCTCTTGAAGCGCAGGAAAAGAAGGCAAGTCAGTTGATGTTTTCCAGTATGTTTCAGGTGCTTCCTTTGCAAAATGTTGATTAGCCAAGCCGTTATACCTCCAATCAGATTTATTCTTAATTTTTCCATATTCTATCTTTTCATACATAGGAAGCAGGCATTGTTCATAACATAATAAGGTTGAAAAGGAGTGATTTCATTGGCGAATCAAAAAAAGAAAACATTACCGCCTCAGCACCAGAACCAGCAGCCTGGTTTTGAATATCTGATGGACCCGCGTCCGGTTTTTGATAAGCCGAAGAAAGCGAAAAAATTAGAGGGCAAAACCGCTATTATTACTGGAGGAGACAGCGGAATTGGACGCGCTGTCTCGGTGTTATTCGCAAAAGAAGGGGCTAATGTGGTCATTGTGTATTTGAATGAACATCAGGACGCCGAGGAAACAAAGCAGTATGTAGAAAAGGAAGGGGTAAAATGCCTGCTGATTGCAGGAGATGTCGGGGATGAAGCGTTTTGCAATGATGTGGTCGGGCAGGCAAGCCAAGTGTTTCCATCCATTGATATATTGGTTAACAATGCAGCTGAGCAGCATGTCCAGCCCAGCATTGAAAAAATCACCAGCCACCAGCTGATCAGAACCTTCCAAACAAACATTTTTTCCATGTTTTACTTAACAAAGGCAGTGCTGCCTCATTTAAAAAAAGGGAGCTCTATTATTAATACCGCTTCAATTACCGCCTATAAAGGCAATAAAACGCTGATCGATTATTCAGCGACAAAAGGCGCGATCGTTACGTTTACAAGGTCCCTTTCCCAGTCGCTTGTTCAGCAGGGCATACGGGTCAATGCAGTGGCACCGGGTCCCATTTGGACACCGCTTATCCCGGCCAGCTTTGCCGCAAAAGACGTGGAAGTGTTTGGTTCAGACGTGCCGATGGAACGCCCGGGACAGCCGGTCGAAGTGGCGCCAAGCTATCTATACCTTGCCAGCGACGATTCCACATACGTCACAGGACAGACGATTCACGTCAATGGCGGAACCATTGTGAACGGATAATAAAAAGCCAATCCTTGAAGGATTGGCTTATTCGCTCTGCTTGAGCGCTGCATATTCTTTAGAGAGCGTAAGAAACGCATCTTTATCTTTTTCGTCCAAGGCTTTGTTAATTTGGTCCGTCAGCATGGCAAGCCGACGGTTATACAAGGATTCATCGAGCACCATTTGAATGTAGATATCCGTCATTGTGACATCGAATTCTTTTGTTTTTTGCGTGTTGCGGGACTTCATGAGCTCAGTGTACGATTTTTTCTCTTTCATAAAGAATCCCCCCAATGCCTTTTTTATAGTATATGGATAACGGTCGAAAAAATCAATAAATTTTTATAATTTTTAGACAACTAATACTTGGCAATCTATCGACATATCCTGCAAAATTCCGTAAACCGGCAAGTCTTATGAAAGTAAAATCGGTTTATTACTAGTCATTTAGTACCATTAAATATCATTAAAAGATGATTTTATCTTAAATGTTAAAAAAACCTGTCGTTTTACAAAAACAGATGATAGATTATTAGTATAAATTTTGCAGAAAAAGGATGGAGGCCATAATATGAGTCAGAAAACAGACGCACCTTTAGAATCGTATGAAGTGAACGGCGCAACAATTGCCGTGCTGCCAGAAGAAATAGACGGCAAAATCTGTTCCAGAATTATTGAAAAAGATTGCGTGTTTTATGTCAACATGAAGCCGCTGCAAATTGTCGACAGAAGCTGCCGATTTTTTGGATCAAGCTATGCGGGAAGAAAAGCAGGAACTTATGAAGTGACAAAAATTTCACACAAGCCGCCAATCATGGTGGACCCTTCGAACCAAATCTTTTTATTCCCTACACTTTCTTCGACAAGACCCCAATGCGGCTGGATTTCCCATGTGCATGTAAAAGAATTCAAAGCGACTGAATTCGACGATACGGAAGTGACGTTTTCGAATGGGAAAACGATGGAGCTGCCGATCTCTTATAATTCGTTCGAGAACCAGGTATACCGAACAGCGTGGCTCAGAACCAAATTCCAAGACAGAATCGACCACCGCGTGCCGAAAAGGCAGGAATTTATGCTGTACCCGAAGGAAGAGCGGACGAAGATGATTTATGATTTTATTTTGCGTGAGCTCGGGGAGCGGTATTAGAAAATAGAAAGGAGCTGACCCACAGGGCAGCTCCTTTCATAAAGCTATGCCGTCGGAATTCCTCCGGTGATGCCATATACCTGAGATGTCACATAGCTTGAATTCTCTGAAGCTAGAAATACATAAACATCGGCCAATTCCACTGGCTGCCCAGCGCGATTTAATGGAGCTGGCGGCGTGCCTTGTCCGAATTTCGGGATGTTTTCCGTCGGCTGTCCGCCGGAAATTTGCAGCGGTGTCCAAATTGGTCCGGGTGCAACTGAATTTACTCTGATGCCTTTGGAAGCAAGCTGTTTTCCCAGTCCAACGGTAAAGCCGATAATGGCGTTTTTTGTTGCTGCGTAATCTAACAGCATCGGGCTTGGATTATAGCCTTCAACTGAGGTAGTTGTGATAATTGAAGCTCCCTCCGGCAAATACGGAAGCGCCGCTTTTACAACCCAGTAAAGGGAAAAGACGTTCACTTCAAATGTTTTATAGATTTGTTCAGTAGGCAGATCTTCGATGTTTTCGACCGCTTGCTGTTTGCCTGCAACGAGCGCTAGCACATCAAGTCCGCCGAGTTCGTGATGCGACTGTTTGACTAGATCTTGGCAAAAGGATTCGTCGCTCAAGTCTCCGGGGATCAGCACTGCTTTTCGGCCTTCTGCTTCAATCAGCTCTTTTACCTCTTCAGCATCTGGCTGTTCCTCGGGCAAGTAGTTAATGGCCACATCGGCACCTTCTCTGGCGTAAGCAATCGCGGCAGCGCGGCCGATACCGGAATCGCCGCCCGTGACAAGCGCTTTTCGACCCGTTAGTTTACCTGATCCTTTGTAGCTTTTTTCTCCGCAATCAGGGACAGGCTTCATGTTCTTTTGCAGGCCTGGCGGTTCTTGATATTGTTCGGGAAATTCATCATGAAAAAATGCTTTTATAGGATTCGTAAGATTTGAATCAGACATCAGCAACGCTCCTTTTCTGTTTGGTGTACATTCGTATGTGTACCCCTGAGCATAAGGAGAAAAACATGTTTTGGCAGTTTGAACACTGAAGGACCAAAGAAAACAAGAAAAAACAAAGCCTTCTTCCATATTTATCTTGTCAAATAAGACTATATGAATTATGATAAATTCGAGCTATAAACCAACTAAATATTGGGTATTGGGGAGTGAATCGTCATGAAAAAAGCGGTGGCGGTTTTGCTGTCACTCGGTCTCGTTTTCGGTTTTTCATACGGAGCTGACCATGTGGCGGAAGCCAAAACAAAGGTGAAGGTCTATAAGAACTGCAAGGAGTTAAACAAAGTATACAAAGGCGGGGTGGCCCGCACATCGAAGGTGAAAAACAAAGGCGGAAAAACGAAGTACAAGCCTTACGTCTCTAAGGCGCTTTATGATGCCAATAAAAATAAAGACCGCGATAAAGATCTTATCGCCTGTGAACGTTAAACAAGAAAAAGCAATCTGATGACCAGATTGCTTTTTCTATTGCTTAAGCCGCCTGATCGGCCGCAGCGCTTTTCGCCTTCCTTGTCATAAGGCTGACTGCCATCATGACCGTGATATTCAAAAGCAGGGCGACGATGCCGACATTCAAGTCTTTTGCGGCTTGCGGCAGAGCCGGAAATAAAGTGCCGATCGTCGTTTCCGTCATTGTAATATAAGTAACTGCTCCGACACCTGCAATAATGCCGGCGAAGGCTCCTTGCTTTGTTACCATATTATGCTTGAACAGGCTGAACAAAAGGGCGGGGAATAGCTGTGTGACAAGGCTGTAGCCCATCAAAAGCAGCGTAACGATGGTATTCCCGCCTTTGAAGGTAAAATACACCGAAATCAGCGCAATCACCGGCACTAAAAACTTAGCAAGAGCCGATACCTGTTGTTCTGTCGTGCGGGGCGCGATTACCTTGTACACATTTTTTGCAAACAGCGTGGAGGCGGACATTAAGATCATAGACCCTGGCACAAGTGCTGTCAGCAGTCCGGCAGCACCGATAATTCCGACAAACCAAGGGTCAAATGCTTGCAGAGACAGTCTCAAAAGCGACAAATCCCCGTCTGCGCCATTCAGATCTGGAACTTGCAGGATAGCCGCAAAGCCAACGAAAAGGACGAAGAGCAGGACCAGCTGGTACAAAGGCATGATGATGGCGTTTTTACGAAACACTTTTGGGTTTTCGGCTGAATACGAAGCGGAAAACGTGTGAGGCCACATGTAAAACCCGAGCGCTGTCAAGAGTACGGTTGAACTGAACCAGGCCACACTTTGTCCCGATTCGGGGAGCGTAAGAAAGCCAGGCTTTGCCGTTTCAATCTGCTGAAACATGTCTTGAAATCCGCCGTAGTAATGAATTGGCAAATACACACCTAAAAACAGAACGACAACCAGAATCATGATGTCCTTCACAACCGATATCCAGGCAGACCCGTGAATGCCTGAAACCATAACATAAACCGTGATGGAAACAGCGCCGATCCAGATGGCAGCGGTCGGGGTGATTTTGCCGTACGAGGTTTCCGATACAATCAGCCCGAGGCCTTTCAGCTGCAGTACAAGATAGGGAATGAGTGCGGCGATGCCGACCAGTGAAACGAGAATGCCAAGCAGCGGACTGTTGTATTTTTTTGTGAAAAAATCAGACTGCGACATCAGTTTATGCTGTTTCGCGTACGTCCAAACTGCTGGAAGAAGCCAGTAAGAAAGGATGTAGGCCAGACATCCGTAGGCGATGATATAAAAGGCTGGACCGCCTTTTCCGTAGGCCCAGCCGCTGCCGCCGAGAAACGTAAAAGTAGTATAAATTTCGCCTGCCATCAAAAGGAAGACGAAAACAGTTCCGAAGCCGCGCCCTCCGACCGTCCACTGCTCCAGGTTCATGTCTTTTCCTTTTTGGGCGCGTATACCGAGAAAAATACTCAAGAGCAGGACACCGAAGATGATGATGAGAGCTGCATTCATTCTGCTTCCTCCTTTTTATTTTCCTTGTCGAGGACATACACAATCGCCATCAGCGCAGAGGTCAAAAGAGCCCACATCACAATATAGGCAAGAATAAACGGCATGCCGAACACATAGGGGGTCACCTTATTTGCAAAAGGGATGCCGAGTAAGATTCCGATAAAGGGCAAAGCGGCAAGAACGTGAATCAGTTTCATAGAATCCTCCTTCTATTTAGGAATGGGGTGTACAAGCCCAAGCGTACTGAAAATGATGTCGCAGATATGGCAGCACATGTCATTTTTTGGCGTGAAAGGCTGTGGTTCGAATTATAAATAAATTTATTTTGTTTGTATAGTGTGAATTGTCTGAAATTAATGCTCTGAATCGCCCGAAGAGGGAACGGGCAGTATGATTCAAAAGGCTCAGAGTCTGTTTGGGGCAAATAGATAGTATGTTAATAATTCGCTGACCTGCTCACGGATTCGCGGATTAAAATAGCGGTGGTTTTCTTCATAACCGTCGATGACAAATGTATAGAGTGTAAAGGCCTCATCGCGTTCCGTCTCGCGGATTGCAATTTTTCTTTTCCTCAGTTCTTTTCTGACCTCCATCAAATCCTTTTGTGCTATTTTTAATGATTCGCTGATAAGCTGTTTATAAGGATGCTTCAATTTTAATGTGCTTTCTTCAATTCCGGCGAGATCACGGTTAAAAATCGTAATGGCCATGGGCAAAAAGAGAGCCCGTTCAATTAAATCGTATATTTCCTCCTGCAGATTTGGCATGTTGACTCCTTCTTTCTAAGGGAACGTTTGTTCTATTTGTATTCTATATCGGCTGGTGAAATGTTTCAAGCAGAAAAAATCACCAAAACTTTTTAGTTTTCTGCTGATAATGTGTAGAATAAGGATAGACAAACCCGGTAAGGAGTATAAATGTTGGAGCATTTTTTATCCTATTTGACACAAGAACATTTAACTGAATTATTTCAAAGCTATAGGGCTTTCGGTCCGCTCATTGCTGTGCTGCTGCCTTTAATTGAAGCATTTCTCCCGTTTTTGCCGCTGATCGTGTTTGTGGTGGCGAATACGAACTCGTTTGGCTTGTGGGAAGGATTCATCCTGTCCTGGGCGGGATCAACTGCTGGTTCCATTCTCGTATTTTTGATTGTCCGTCAATACGGACAGAGAAAATTGCTTGGATTTATCCGCAGTCATCCGTCTGTCAGAAAGCTGATGTTATGGGTGGAAAGACACGGCTTCGGTCCCATGTTTCTTCTGCTTTGTTTTCCATTTACACCGTCAGCCGCGGTGAATGTTGTTGCCGGTTTGTCAAGAATCGGAACGCGGCCGTTTATTTTGGCGGCAGCCTCGGGGAAGCTTGTCATGATTTTTATGATCAGCTTCATCGGATATGATCTGCACGCGCTGATTACACAGCCGATTCGAACGGTCATCGCCGTATTGGTGATCACTGTCTTATGGTATGTCGGCAAAAAGGTGGAGCGGTATCTGCATGTAAGAGCCAGTCAGCGTGAGCATGATGGAGGGAGACAGTAACATGAAAAAACGGTTTTGGTTTCTTGCCGGTGTAGTGTCCGTTGTTCTCGCCATTCAGGTTAAAAATGCTGTCTTTATTGATTACAAGGTAGAAGGCGTCAGTATGAACCCGACCTTCCAGGAAGGAAACGAATTGTTGGTCAATAAATTTTCGCATCGATTTAAAACCATCCATCGTTTTGACATCGTCCTTTTTAAAGGCCCTGATCATAAAGTGCTGATTAAACGGGTAATCGGCTTGCCCGGTGAAACGATCAAATATAAAGATGATCAGCTGTATGTGAACGGAAAGCAGGTTGCTGAGCCATTTTTGAAGCATTTGAAATCTGTTTCTGCCGGCAGCCATGTAACGGGTGATTTTTCTTTGAAAGATGTGACGGGAACAAGCAAGGTGCCGAAAGGAAAATATTTTGTCGTTGGAGATAATCGCATATACAGCTTCGACAGCCGGCATTTTGGTCCGATAAGAGAAAAAAATATTGTCGGTGTGATTTCTGATGCCGAATAAAAAGACGCTAATTGAAGAGGCGTCTTTTTGTATGCCGTTTGGAAAAATGTGTTGAAGAAAAATTTGTAAGGAGCTATAATCAAAATTGTTACCTATGTAACAAAATTTATATATTTTTTGATTAGAGGGCTGTTTTTATTGGTTTTTGTTCGTTTTTCATGAAACAAAAGGAGTGGTGAATGATGATGAAATATGAAGCAGTGATTATAGGAGGAGGGCCGGTTGGATTTATGCTGGCTTCTGAGCTTGCGATGGCCGGAGTGGGAACATGTGTGATTGAACGGCTTGAAAAACCTGTTCCGCATTCCAAGGCATTGACGTTGCATCCCCGAACGCTGGAGCTCCTTGAGATGAGAGGGATTTTAGAGCGGTTCGTATCCAAGGGAAGCAAGATACCCTCCGGACATTTTTCAATGCTGGGTACCCGTCTGGATTTTTCAGGCTTGGATACGAGCTGTCCTTACACGCTTTTGCTTCCGCAGTCCAAAACAGAAAAGCTTCTTGAAGATCATGCACGAAGCCTGGGAACAGAGGTGTTTCGGGGTGCAGAGGCGCTGGCGGTTACGCAAAACGGGAAAGCGGTCCAAACGATTTTTAAGGATCGGGACGGCAGTGTACGGACGATCACAAGCAAGTTTGCCGTTGGGGCAGATGGCGCCGGAAGTACCGTCCGGAAACAGGCAAAAATTGAGTTTCCGGGAACAGACAGCACTGTCACCGCTGCGCTTGGGGATGTGGCGCTCCTTTCTCCGCCGCCGTCAGGCGTGCTGTCCCTTTGCACAAAAGAGGGCGGTGTTATGATTGTTCCGTTATCTTCAGACCGATATCGTGTCGTTGTGATCAGCCCTTATCGCACGCAAACGCCGAAAGATGTGCCTGTGACTGAGGAAGAGCTGAAAGCTGACCTCCTGCGAATTTGCGGAACTGACTTTGGTTTAAGCGACCCTTCGTGGATGTCGCGGTTCGGGAACGCCGCGCGCCAAGCGAAACGGTATCGGGACGGCAGAATCTTTCTTGCGGGTGATGCCGCGCATATTCATTTTCCGGCGGGCGGGCAAGGACTGAATGTCGGCCTTCAGGATGCGATGAACCTTGGGTGGAAGCTGGCGGCGGCCATCAAAGGCTCTGCGCCTTCATGGCTTTTGGACAGCTACCATGACGAGCGGCACCCGGCAGCTGAAGGGCTCCTGAGAAACACGGAGGCACAGACAAAGCTGATCGATTTCACTCAAGCAGGCCTCCATTTGCGAAGCATGATGTCGGAGCTGCTGGCCTTCCCTGATGTGAATCGATATGTAGCGGGGCAAATTTCTGCGCTCGATGTCAGATATGAAGCTGATCGTACCATGCCGCCGAATCGTTTGAACGGGGCAAGGCTCCCTGACATGGAACTGATTCTTTCCGACGGCAATTCGGAACGGCTGTACAGCTTTCTCCAAAACGGGACATTCGTTTTGCTGTCATTGAGGCAGGAAGCTGATGATCATATCGAAGTGAAAGGCTTACGTACGGTAACCGCCTCGCTTGCAGAACCGAATGAAAAGTTGCGGGATGTGCATACCATATTGATTCGTCCCGATGGACATGTAGCCTGGGCGGTGGATGCCTCAGCGCCCGATTGTACCGAGGTGATTCAAAAAGGAATCAGCCGCTGGTTTTCCGTCACCAGCCGAGTATAATTCAATTCGATTGTTTCATCTGTAACAAAACGGTATGATAGAAGAAACAATCGAATGAAAAAGGATGGAAAACCCGATGAACACAGATCATACAAAACGCAATCTTTTTGAATTGTATGCGGAGCTCATTCATCAGCAGGAGAAATGGGAGGGGCTTATTAAAGCCTTTTTATCTGACGAATTGAGGAAGCTGGATGTAGAGCACGGGAGTAAATCTCAATTGACGATGACAGAAATTCATGTTCTATCTTGTGTCGGGGACAATGAACCAATTAATGTCACGTCGATAGCAGAAAAAATGAATACGACAAAAGCGACTGTATCACGCATCAGTACAAAATTGCTCGGCGCAGGCTTCCTTCACAGAACACAGCTCAGCGATAATAAAAAGGAGGTCTACTTCCGATTGACGCCTGCTGGAAAAAAGCTGCACAGTTTGCACAAATATTATCATCAGAAGGCTGAACAGCGTTTTCTGTCATTTTTTGACCGCTATACCGAGGAAGAGATTCTTTTTGCGGAACGGCTGTTTCGGGATCTGGTGACAAAATGGTACCCGTCGTCAGAAGAAATTGAAGAGGGGCTTCCTAGCATTTTTAAATAAAAAAACACGCACTGCGGTGCGTGTTTTTCGCGTTTCTTCCTTCTTTTTCAAGGCTGTAACGTAAATCAGTTTTCCTCTTGAAGAGATGTTCAGGAATTTGCACTGCTTATACGATATGTCTATTAGTATCTTTATTTTATACGTTTTTTACTGTGTTTTTGATGCTTTGTTTTCAAGTGAAATAGGGTCTTCTGTTTTAGTTCTCCTAATCTTTACAGAAATACCTACTAGAATGACCGCCATAGTTGTAAATATTCCCATGGTTAATAAGATCGTATCCTGGTTTAAACTCCATCCAATTAAGAAAGAGATGATCGCTCCTCCGAAACTTGCCGAAGCAATAAATAAACTTGTAACTTCGTCAACGTACTTCTGAATAATGATTGATGCTAGTGTTAAAGCAATGGGAAATATGCCCGCTATACTTAGGCCAATCAAAAATGTACCACCCAATTGAAGTATTGGGTTACTTATATAAGAGAAGGCAATCAACAAAACAATTAAACAACTACAGCTAAAAAGGAGGTATTTAGAAAAATCAAGCCTTCTACTTACTAAACCAATCAATATTCTTCCTATGATGATCCCTACCCAGAAAAAGGAGACACTTATAAGACTAATTTGTTCATTGTCTTGGTTTATCATGATTGAAGGTAAAAAGTTGGCAAAATTTGTTTCGATTCCAGCATATAGGAAAGCAAAAAATACAAAAAAGCCTAATTGCTTTGATTTTTTTCTATCTCCTATAAAGTATTGAAATGCTCCTCCGTCTGGAAAGGTCACTTGTTGGTTGGCATTCTTAGCGTACTTTCGGTTCTTGGACAAGAAAATTAACCACCCTACGAATAGGACGAATAAAAAGGTGAATATACAGTAATACGGTAAAAACCAGTTATTGATATCTATGAAGGAATTAATTAATAATGGGAAAGATAAAGCGCCTAATCCAAAGAGAACTTCCAGCTTACTCATTTTTTCTGCATTACTTTCGAAATTAGCAATAACAAATGAACCAACTGTCGTTTCTAATGTGCCTGCCCCATATCCTAAGAGAAAAGCCATTACAACAATATAATACCAATCCTTGGTTAGAAAAAAGATACTTAACGCTACAAGCATTATTGTCAAAGCTAAAGTAAGTGTCCTAAAATGACTGTATTTCTTAATCATTAAAGGTGCGATTAATACTCCGCTTAGAAATCCGGTAAACTGGAAGAAGATTATGACCGAAATATCATCTGTTGTCTTGTTAAAAGCCTCTAATAGAAATGGCGTCAAACTCCCTGTTGATATATGGATAATACCTACTGTAAAAAAGAAAGCATATCCAAATAAATATGTCCCTCTTAACATTCATTACACCCCTATATGAAAAAGCAGGAAAATAAATTCCTGCTTTTTTAGTAACTTCTCTCTTTGAAATACTAGTTGACTGCTGAAACAGACATTGGTTGAGAGTTGCTGTCTTTCTCAAAGAACATTTCTAATACTTCCTGAGATCTAAAACCATCACTAAAAGAAGGGATCTCAACCCAATCATTCTGAGTTGATGCAATCCAATTGATTAACTCGCTTCTAAAAGAATCAGCCCATCCATAAAACTCGTTTGGCGGATCGTTTAATAGGCTTTGCGGTACTGGGCAGTCTACCACGTTCAAGCCATCTATGAGCTTGTAAACGTGAGGATTACCTGTGTGGTATTTAAACTCTTTTTTGTGTCCAACTACCTCAATGCTAAAACCACAGTCTTCAGGTACAGAACATTTTGATGTGATGATATTTACAAATACCTTGTTCTTCAGCTGGCCATAAATTTCTGCATAGTCATCTACGAGTACCTGTTTATCCTCTTTTGTTTTTACATTTGTGTTCATTTTTGCCCTTACTGATTCTGTGATGAAATCACTCTCAAACAAATACCATACCATGTCAATAAGGTGAATACCCAGATCCCCCAATGATCCACTCGTCTTCTTACTGTTAGCGTCATCTCTCCAAGTAAACTTCTTACGCCTAAGTGCACTATTTTTCTTGAAGTGTACTTTTATGGACAGTATGTTACCTAATTCATTATTGATAATTAAGCTTTTTAAGATATTTACGTAAGATAAATATCTATAATTAAATCCCATACTAGCTCTTACGCTCAACCTTTCAGCGGTATCTTTCATTATGCTTGCTTCTTCAAGAGAAATAGCCATAGGCTTTTCACACAAAACATGCTTATGTTTTCCTAATGCTTGCAAAGCATGTTCTTTATGGCAAAAGTTTGGTGATGCTACAATTAAACCTTCTGAGGCATCTGCGTTTTCAAATGACTTCCCGCCGAAAGTTTTCACAAAGCTTTCCGCATTTTGTTGATTTATGTCATATACCCCTACTAACTCTGCATTTTTTATTGTAGATAAAGCAGTTGCATGCGCTCTTGCAATACCACCTGCACCTATGATGCCTATCTTCTTCATTTTTATTTCCTCCTCATGATCCAATTAATTTTTTTAAGGTATTAGTAATTCCTTTTGAGTACTCACTATCAGTTATAAGGTGGTGCAAGTTTTTGGCTTCCTGTGTTGCATTTTTTAGCAGATATCCATTCCCTACTGTCTGTAACATACGAACATCATTTCCACTATCCCCAAATGCGATAGCTCTTTCGGTATTTAGGTTGTATTTCTCTAACATAAACGTTACAATTTCATTCTTTCCTGTCCCTATGGGGATAAAATCTACATCATAGCTGTCTTCTGGATCGCCTGCTAAGGGATTACACCGATTTATATTTACTGAAACGCCGTATTCTTCGCAGATTTTTTCAATAGCTAATAGGTTTTTCTTGTCGTTTATTTCATCTTGTTCCTGATAGTAGAAGTTATGCTTATACCGTGACTTTCCTAATTGAGTTTGAGGATTCAAAAGAATGTTATGATTTTCATGTAGCTGTTTCACAAGTTTTTCAACCTTTTCTTTACTAAACCCTTCATTTATGCGACTGTTCCACTTGTTATCTTGCTGACCGAAGTTATGCTCTGAAAAGTACGTAATTTCAGTTCCAAGATCACTAGCTATAAAATGCGGAAAATATCTAAATTTTCCTCGTCCCATTTTATCGAGAATAGATTCTATACTGCTCCCAGTAACCCATCCGATTATTAGCTCCCCATCTTTACTTTTTTGTTCTAGGTAGTCTTCGAGTTCATAAATGTCTTGTTGTTTTTGTTCGTCGATTGTATGCGGAAAATACGTTTCATCAAAATCACAAAAAACAATATACTGAGGATGTTCAACCGTGGATAACGTTTTATACTCCGATTTCTTGCTTAATAACATGAAACAGTCCCTCCATTACTCTGTCTTGTTCTTCTAAAGTAAATGACGGATATAAAGGCAAATGCAGTACCTGACTATGAGCCTTTTCCGTATGAACCAATTGGAGTCCTGCATACTTGTCCTGTACTAAAGGAGTTTTTTGCATATGAGACAGTATTGGATAATATACATCTGTTTGAACACCAAAATCTTCATTTAATTTAGTCATGATATCTGCCCTATCTTCTGTTCTTACCTTAATAGGAAACAGATGCCATACATGATCTTCACTTAATTCTGGTAATTCAATATAGCCTTTATTCTGCAACTCTGCTAATTGGGTAATGTATCTATCCGCCAAGAACAGTCTTTTGAAGTTGTTTAATGAAAGGTACTTCATTCTCTCTAAACCAATTGCTGCCTGTAAATTGTCCATTTTTGAATTAAATCCAAAATTGATGACTTTCTTATTTTTCACATTTACTTCAAAACCATGATAACTAAATTGAATGCATTTTTTAGCGAGTTCTTCATTATCAGTTGCTATTGCCCCAGCCTTGCCACATACACCAAAATTCTTATAGGGATTAAAACTTAATGTAGTGATGTCTGCATACTTTCCTAAGTCTGTCAGTCCAATTCCTTGGCAGGCATCTTCAATTACTTTTAATTTATAACGATTTGCGATTTGACGGATATGCTGCATGTCTGAATGTTTTCCGTATAAATGCACAGGTAGAATAAACTTTGTATAAGGAGTTATTGCTTCTTCAATTTTGTCAGGATCGATGCAGAATGTTTGTGGGTTAATATCTACATAGATAGGAACGCCTCCCAAAGCTAACACAGCATTTTCAGTAGCTGAAAAGCTATTAGCCGGCATGATAACTTCATCCCCTGGGTTTAACCCTAAAGCCAATAAACCTATCATAATAGCATCGGTTCCACTGCTGGTTGCAATTACATACCTTTTATGTAAATATGTAGATAAAACTTTTTCGAATTGCTCTAAATAGGGGCCACTCGTAAATTTTCCAGTTGGCAAAACTTCAGTTAATGTATTTAAGATATCTTCCACTTCATCATTGGTTATTAATCTGTCTACAGGCAAAAAAGGGACTTTACTGATTTCACGATTTTTTTGATAGTTGAAAAGGTCATGTTCAATATCTATCTTTTCTTTTAATACTTGTTTCCACCGCTCGTTTACAATACTGTCTTCAATAACAAGTTCTTTTCCTTGTACGTCACCTTTTAAGTGTTTTAATAGTGACATGTTTTCTTTGCTTTTACCTGAAATCTTAACCTGTTTTTGCATGAACAGTACCTCCAATGATTTTATAATCTAAAAATTTATTACAAATTTATCCTAATTTCTGAAATCGGTAACATGTCAACAACTTTTTTAAGGAAGGGAAAATATGCCTACAATTGATGAAATAGCAAAATTATGCAATGTGTCTAAAACCACAGTGTCAAGAGTATTGAATAATCATCCGTATGTGTCGAAAGAAAAAAGAGATATGATCTTAAAGGCAATTAACGAACTTGACTACACTCCCAATTATTTAGCTCGGAATTTTAGGAGAAATAAGACTCAAACGATAGCTTTATCGGTTCCGAGTATCGACCATCCATTTTTTGCTCAATTAATAAAAGGGGTCTCTCATGAAGCACTGTTTAAGAATTACAAGGTAATTGTATTTCAGACCTTTTATGACAAACAGACGGAGCTAGAATTATTAGAGTTATTGAAACATAAAGAAGTGGATGGCATTATTCTTGGAACTTTAGAAAATGAATGGGATCAGATATCCCCTTTCTTAAAGTATGGTCCTATCTTATTATGTAATGAATATCATCACTCAGCGGACATCACGATAATTGGGTATGATGAATTTGAAGCTACATACATGGGGGTAGTACATTTAATTGAAAGAGGGCATGAAAAAATTGGGTTTTGTTTTGATACTCCATATAGCGAAGCTCAATGTCAGAGGAAAGAGGGTTACTTGAAAGCTTTACAAGATTACAATTTACATCATAGAAGCGAATGGATATTCGGCGAAATGTTTAATATCGAGGATGGCTTTCGTGTTTTTCATAAGATAAAGGATCTAAAGGACAGACCCTCAGCAATATTTACAGGAAATGATCAAGTCGCCGCAGGGATTATTAAACAGGCGATGAAAAATGGCTTTAAAGTTCCAGAAGACTTAGCTGTAATTGGTTTTGACAACCAATTGATCTGCCAAGTCGTTACTCCGACCATAACAACAATTGATATCCCCGTAATAGAATTAGGCCAACAGGCTGTGTTGAAAATCATCGAGTCCATTTCGGGTAATGCCACTTTAAACAGAAGAATTATTAAACTGCCAACAAAGCTTATTATAAGAGAATCAACGTAACGATAGATTTCCCTTTATCATTTTATATCTTTATATAAGAAAAAGAGGTTATTCATTTTAACCTCTTTTTCAATCGTAAGTCGTCAATTATTTCTTTCATTTCATCCTCTGGCAGCACTCACTTCAAATCTGATCCATTAACAACGAAATATCCGCTTATATTTCCCCATCTCGATGGTTTGCGAATTAAAAGTTCTTGAAGCCTTTTTTCAACTAGGCATTACTGCCGCTGATTGAGCTCTTTTTGTCTTTTTTTTCACCATGAAGATGGTGAAGCAGGCGATAAAACGGCGGCAGCAGGGCAATAACCAGAATGACGCGAATGACCTGAACCGCAACGACAAAGGTGGAATCAGCATGTAAGGTAACTGACGTCGTCGCCATCTCTGCAATCCCGCCGGGCGCAAATGCCAGAACAGAAGTGATGAGCGAAATTCCTGTCAGCTCGGAAACGATCACGGCGCTCAAAAACATTGCTGCGATTAAACCGACGGACGAGACAAACCCGACGATGATAATACGGGTGACGCCGGCAAACATGCTTTTGTACATCTTAGAGCCGATCGTTGCCCCGAGAAATACTTGTGATACATGGTTAGCTTGTGACGGCCACCATGCCGTCATGTCGTGCCCTGTCACCGCAGCTCCGCCAACATGTACAATTGCTACACCGAGCATGCTGCCGAGCAGCCATGGAGCTGGAAATTTTAAAAATTTTGCAGCTTTGCAAGCTCCCCAGGCAGCGAGAATAAGAATGACGGTCCACAAAACGGGAGCGAGCCTAAAATCTGTCGTTGCAGAAGAAATTGTCTCTGCTGCGGCACTTGCGGTACGATCTTGTTTTGTATAGATCAGAATGACTAAAAACGGAATGGAAAGCACCACGAGCAGCACACGCATCATTTGAACGAGGCTGACTATAGCGGTATTGGCGCCTACTTCCTGTGCGATGCTCGGCATGGCGGAAAGTCCGCCGGGAGCGGTGCCGACAAAGCTAGTCATCATATCCGTTTTGCTGAAACGCCAAAGCACATATCCTGACAGCATGGCCAGCAGGATAGACAATATCAGCATAACGCCGACTGAAAACCAATGGTCTTTGAGAACAGAGAGAACGGATAAATTCAGCTTTTGGCCCAATTCGATGCCGAGGATCATCTGCCCGAGGGCGAGCCATCGTCGGTTAATTCCTTTTTGGTCTGGTGCCATCATCAGCCATGCCGGCCGTATCATGGCGAGGCAGCAGGCGACAATCAGTGTTCCGATCATCCATCCAATTGATATTCCGGTTAATGAAAGAATAAACCCCCCGGCTGCACTGATTGCGATAAACCATAGATCTTTGAGGAGATTTTCGTCTTTCTTCAATGTAAAACCCTTCTTCCTTTTTCACGTAACACTCCAATTGTTCACGTAGTGAATGTATTTATTACTATAGTATATTTTTGTTGATAAAGAAATTATGAATTATTTTCTATAAGCGATTCACTTTTCTTATGACCTTGTGTTCGAGCTTTTCTATTGTGTAAGTCAGAGATAAACCCGCTGCCAGCAGACACACGGCAAGAGCGTAAAAAATCACTTCTCCTCCAAATGATGTCAGGATCAGCCCGCCTGCCAGCGGTCCGATTGAGCGGGATATATCCCAATGCAGACCATAGACAGCATAAAACCGGCCCAGCAAATGAGGCGGCGCCAATTTTGATATGAAGGTCTGGATGTGGGTTAGCCCGATGCTTTCGCCAACCGTCATCACCGCTGCCGTCACTAAAAGCATTGTCAGAGAGGTTGAGCATGCAAAGCCGGCTGCCGCAAGGGAGTAGCAAATATAAGTAATGAAGAGGATCGTTTTCATTGAAAGCTTTTCGGTCCCTTTGACAAGAGGTACTTGGAGAACACAGCTGAATAAAGCTTTTGCTGCTGAATAGATGGTCAGCATGGACAGATAATCAGAAAACATGTTTTTGCTGAACAGCCTGTATGTTGTTTCTGTTTGTGCATATAACATGCTGATGGGGAGAGAAAGCAGCAAAAGAAGCAGGACAGGCCTGTATATCATAAAGCTCGCGGATATTTTCGGGGTAACAGCTGGGTGCAGCGGCTTTGTCTCAGGCAGTTTCAGTGCAGCGATCAGAAAGTAGATAAACAATGCCGCAGCATCTAATGCGAATATCCACACGGGGTTATGATTGTACAGAAGCATCCCCACTAGCGGCCCTGCCGTCAGACCCGCCGAATAGATCGCATTGATGATCGCAAACACTTCCGAACGTCTGCTTTCCGGCGTGCTTTCAGCGATTTGGGCGCGGGAAGCGGGAATGTACAACGATCTTCCAATGCCATTCATGACATAGAGAATAGCGAAAACATACGCATGCTCAGCAAATACAAACCCTGTCATTGCCGCTGATTGAAGAAGCAATGCGGTCAAAATCGCTGTGCGCCGCCCAATCCGGTCCGCCGCCTTTCCTGCAGCGAGCGTCAGGAAAATATCAGCAAATGGCTGAAGGCTGATGATCAGCATTGGTATCATGATACTGCCGTTTAATTGTTCATGCAGATACAGCACCATAAAAGGTCCCATCATTGCACCTGTCAGGCTTGTCAGCAATTCGCCGAAAAAGCGGAGCCGAACGGGAGCGGTATATCTCGATTTTATAGAGTGAAAACTGGTCAACATGTGATCGCCGCCTTTCGCTGTTTGATATAGTAGTAGTGTATAGAAGGGGCGGCGGCCCAAAAAGTGAAGAAAAGAAGAGATAAAAGTTCCCCTTTTGTCGGGAGGTGCGGGGATTGAAGCTGATAGAGCACTACGTGGCGCTTGTAAAAACAGGCTGCGCCGAGTATGGGCAAATGAACGAAATGACGCTTACTGAGATTGCCGACTGTTTATTTTGTACAGAAAGAAATGCAAAGCTCATTTTACATAAGCTGGAGAACAGCAATTGGATTATCCGGGAAAGCGGGGCGGGGCGCGGCCGCAAATCTAAAATCGCGTTTCTTCGGAGGCCTGAGGAACTGCTTCTTCAAACTGCAAAGGAATATACCATGTCAGGAAAGCTTAAAAAGGCAAAGGAGCTGCTTCAGCAGTATCAGTCCGCGTTTCCAGGGCTTCAAAATGAATATAACATGTGGCTTTCAGAGGTATTCGGATTTGTGATGGAGACAGGCGAGAATGGGGCGAAGGATGTCCTGCGGCTGTTCATCACGCCTGAATCTGTCAGCAGTTTGGATCCATGCCAAATATTTTTGCGGTCTGAGGGCCATTTCGTCAAACAGATATTTGATACACTCTTTACGTTTGATTCGGATATGCAGGAGCCAAAGCCTCATTTGGTTCATGGATGGGAAGAGGTCGAAAAAAAACAATGGAGATTTTTTCTTCGAAAAGGTGTGTCATTTCATAATGGACAGCAGCTGACATCGCGGGACGTTGCATTTACGTTTCAGCGCTTTTTGGAACTGGCTGACAACCCGTATAAATGGCTTCTGCACGGAGTGAAACAAGTCTTAGAAAAAGGCCCTTATTGTGTGGAGCTCATACTCGATAAGCCGAATGCGCTTTTGCCGTATGCTCTTTGTGATGAACGGCTGTCCATACTGCCGGCAGAACAGGGCGGCGGGAAAAATGGAACAGGGCCTTTTCAGGTGAATCAGCAACACAGCGGGATGCTTGTGCTTGAAGCCAATGAGCGCTACTTCAAGGGACGCCCCTATTTGGATCGCGTTGAGTTTGTGTTTTCTGAGCAAGCCGGAGAGATGAACGGTTTTACCATTCAAGAAAAACAAACATGTCCTGAGCAGCAAACTGTTTTTGATGAGCGGCATGTTCAGTATTTGTCGCTCAATCTGAAAAAGAAGGGGCCTCTTCAGCACCGAAGCTTTAGAAAAGCGCTCCGGCTGCTGATTTCCTCTGAACGGCTCGTTCGTGAAGCGGGAGGGCACCGAAGAATCCCGGTTACGTCCTTTTTGCATCCGAGTCCTTTTGAGTGGGAGGGCGTTTCGCCATCTGAATTGTTGAAGAAAAGCGGATACGAGGGCGAAACAATCGTGCTTTATACCTTTTCGGAAACGGATCATCGTGAGGACGCCGAATGGATTCAAAATATTTGCGCCCAGCACGGTATCAGGCTTACACTTCAATTCTGTGATGCTGCTGAACTGCGACGGCCGGAAATCGTGCAGATGGCGGATATCATTCATGACAGTGCGACGTTTTATCAAGACAGCGAGTTTGGTTTTCTGCATTTGCTGCTGTCGGAGAACAGTTTCTTGTATCAGCATCTATCTGAAAAGTTGACACAGATTTGCTCAGGAATGACAGAGCAGATGTTTTCCATGCCTGACCGCTGTTCGAGAATCAACATCCTGCGTGACATTGACCGGCAGATGATACAGGAGCTGAATGCGATCCCGCTGTATCAAAATGTGCTGCAGGTGACATCAAGTAAAAATGTAAAAGGCCTGGTGCTTGATGAAGAGGGATGGATTGATTTGTACTCCGTATGGCTGTCCAAATAAAAAGAGGGTTCTTTTTTGAACCCTCTTTTTTACGCTGCCATGCTGCGGCATTGTTCAGCACAGGTGAAGCAGGCTTTCGCACATGCTTGGCAATGATCATGATCGTGCTTTCCGCATTCAGTGCCGCATGCTTCACAAATATCGGCGCAAAGTGCACAAATTTCTTTCATAAACGGGCTGTCCGTTTGCATGGCTTTGACCGCCAGCGCGCAAATATCCGCGCATTCCCTGTCAAGCCGGATGCAGCCGCTGAGATGATGCTGCACGCTTTCTTGCAAGCATTTAGTGAAACAATGATTGCAAGCCTTCATACAATCGATGCAAGCCTCAATACAAGCTTCAGAATATTGCTCCATGGTTGATTCCCCCTGTATGACAGTATATGGTTTTATGTTTCCCGGCTGCATTTGAAAAAAACAGGGGAGTGTGTTTTTAGCTAAGGGGATATGTACATATACCCTGAACGGGTATATCTAACGTTCCATCAGATAGTATAGGAACCAGACAGCGTGATTTTGTTCATCACGTGCTGCGCGCGTAAAGACGCCTTTCGCTTTTAAGTTTGACGTTTCCTCGGCCGCACGCAAGTAAAAGTCGACGGTTTCTTGTTCATCTTTAAAAGCGGCATCCAGTCCTCTTGTGAAATTGTCCGGGCATTCTTCCGTTTGTTTCGGCATGATGTGTTTGCCGGTAATTGAACCATACAGTGTGGAAAATTCACGGAGGTGGCGAATCTCGTCACGCCTGATTTCTTCAATCTGTTTTCTGACCTCATCGCTGTGGGCGAGTTCGGCAAGCTTGCGGTAACATTGAATGGCACTGAATTCTCCGTTGATGGCCTTCTGCAAATTCCGAATCAAAACAGGATCCTCCCTGTATGGCACCGGATAGGGATAGTAGCTGTAATGCAAGGGGATTCAACTCCATTCTTAGGAATTGGGCTTCTGTAAAAGTATATGTTGGGCAGGGAGAGATGTGCGGAGATAATCAGCTTTTTATATGTGAAAAGGCCGTTTTTACCAATAGATCAGATTGGTCATTTTCGTCAACATTCGATAAAATATATAGAGATAAAAAGAGAGGGGTCTTCTAATTTGGGAGCAGAGTTTTTAGTAGGCAGGTCCGGGAGTGGAAAAACGAAGCTGATCATCGACAGCATTCAGGATGAATTGCGCCGGGCTCCATTCGGGAAGCCGATCATTTTTCTAGTCCCGGATCAAATGACGTTTTTAATGGAATACGAGCTTGCTAAAACGCCAGATATGGGCGGGATGATACGCGCTCAAGTGTTCAGTTTTTCACGATTGGCCTGGCGCATCCTCCAGCATACGGGAGGAATGAGCAGGCCGTTTCTGACGAGCACCGGCGTACAAATGCTCCTGCGGAAGCTCATTGAGGAGCATAAACAGGAGTTCAAAGTCTATCAAAAAGCGAGTGACAAAAGCGGGTTTACCGCACAGGTTGAGCGGATGCTGACAGAGTTTAAGCGCTATTGTCTGGAACCGGAGGATATCCGCCGGATGGCGGAAAGCGGAACGGCTTCCGAGTATCGCGGAGAACGTGTTTTATCTGAAAAGCTCCATGACTTATCAATTCTGTATCAGCAAATGGAAAAAAGCCTCGCAGATCAATATCTTCACTCTGAGGATTATTTGACATTGCTGGCAGAGCATATCCCGCTTGCGGAAGATATAAAAGGCGCCCATATCTATGTGGATGGCTTTTATCAGTTTACCCCGCAGGAATTCAGGGTGTTGGAGCAGCTTATGGTTCATGCGGAGCATATCACGTTTTCGCTCACAGCGGACAAGCCGTCATATGAGCGGGAGCCGCATGAACTGGAATTGTTCAGAATGACGGGGAAAACCTATTACCGCCTGCATCAGAAGGCGAAGGAACTGAATTTGGACATTACGTATAAAGAGCTGAGCGGGACTGAGCGGCATACAAAGACGCCGGAATTGGCGCATCTAGAGGCACAGTATGAAGCGCGTCCGGCCGTTCCATACGCAGAAAAACAAGAAGCCCTTACTGTGATGCAGGCCGCAAACAGACGAGCTGAGCTGGAAGGCATTGCTCGGGAAATTCACGCCCTAGTCAGAGAGAAGGGATATCGCTATAAGGATGTAGCAATTCTTGCGCGCCAGCCGGAAGACTACAAGGATATGGTGAAGGAAGTTTTCGCAGATTACGAGATTCCTTATTTCATTGACGGAAAAGCATCTATGCTGAACCATCCGTTAATTGAATTTATCCGGTCAAGCCTTGATGTTCTGAAAGGGAATTGGCGTTATGAAGCGGTGTTTCGCTGCGTGAAAACCGAACTGCTATTCCCGCTCAATGAACCGAAGGCCAAAGTGAGAGAACAGGTCGATCAGCTCGAAAATTACTGTATCGCCTATGGTATTAAAGGCGACCGCTGGACAAAGGGCGATCGTTTCCAATACAGGCGTTTTGTGTCATTGGATGATGATTTTGCACAGACTGATCAGGAAATCGAAATGGAAAACATGTTGAATGACACCCGCGATTGGATTGTTCCGCCGCTTTTTCAGCTTCAAAAACGCATGAAAAAAGCGAAGACGGTTCAAGAGAAGGCAGAGGCGCTCTATCGTTATTTAGAAGAGACGGATGTGCCGCTGAAGCTGGATCAGGAAAGGCAGCGTGCTGAGGATGACGGCAGAATCATTGAAGCGCAGCAGCATCAGCAGGCGTGGGACGCAGTCATTCAGCTGCTTGAGGAGTTTGTTGAAATGATGGGAGATGATGAGATTTCTCTTGATTTGTTTCAGCAAATGATAGAAGCCGGCGCGGAGTCGCTTACGTTTTCTCTAATTCCGCCTGCGCTTGACCAGGTGTTTGTCGGCAATATGGATTTGTCCAGAATGTATGGCACCTCCTGCACCTTTGTGCTCGGGGCAAACGACGGCGTTCTGCCGGCACGGCCTGATGAAAATGGGGTCCTGTCGGATGATGACCGGGAATGGCTGAAAACGATTGGGGTTGAGCTATCCTCAGGCGGACGGGAGCGTTTGCTTGATGAGCACTTCCTCATCTACATGGCGTTTTCAAGTCCGTCTGACCGGCTTTACGTATCGTATCCGATTGCTGATGCGGAAGGAAAAACGCTTTTGCCGTCGATGATCGTTAAGCGGCTGGAAGAACTGTTTCCGCATCATAAGGAGCGCCTGTTAACAAATGAACCTGAACAGGTCAGCGATGAGGAACAGCTGATGTATGTTGTGAATAAAAGCGTGGCACAGTCCTTTACCGCGAGCCAGCTCAGGTTATGGACTCGGGAATACGACATCAGCGACGTCTGGTGGAGCACGTACAATGTGCTGATGAGTGAGCAGGACAGGCTGCAATCGAAAAAGCTGTTCTCAAGCCTGTTTTTCCGGAATGAAGTGAAGCAGCTTGAACGCAGCGTGTCGAGACAGCTCTATGGTGAACGCATTCAGGGCAGTGTATCGAGAATGGAAACCTTTAACGCGTGTCCGTTTTCCCATTTTGCGTCACACGGGCTGCATCTGAAGGAACGGCAATTCTTCAAGCTTGAAGCACCGGATATCGGCCAGCTGTTTCATTCCAGCTTAAAGCTGATTTCAGACAGGCTGCGTGAGAAAAAGCTGGATTGGCGCGATTTAACGAAAGAGCAATGCGAGCTGTTTTCCTATGATGCGGTAGAGCGGCTGGCACCGAAACTGCAAAAGGAAATTCTGCTCAGCTCAAACCGGCATTATTATGTGAAGGAAAAACTGCAAAAAATTGTGACACGTGTATCCGGCATTTTAAGCGAGCATGCGAAAGCGAGCGGATTCGTACCGATCGGGCTTGAACTGGGCTTTGGAGGAAAAGGGCCGCTTCCGCCGCTGACCTTTCAACTGAAAAACGGCTGTACGATGGAACTCGTCGGGCGAATTGACCGTGTTGATAAGGCTGAAAGCTCAAAAGGCCTGCTCCTCAGGATTGTCGATTATAAATCAAGCGACAAAGGCCTTGACTTAGCGGAAGTATATTACGGATTGGCACTGCAAATGCTGACGTACCTTGATTTATCGATTACACATTCAGCTGACTGGCTCGGGATGAGGGCGACGCCTGCCGGAGTGCTGTATTTCCACATTCATGACCCGATGATTCAATCTAATCTCCCGCTTGGGCTTGACGAGATTGAACAGGAGATCTTTAAGAAATTTAAAATGAAGGGCTTGCTCCTCGGTGATCAGGAAGTGGTTCGCCTCATGGATACAACCCTTCAAGAGGGACGGTCAAATATCATAAACGCCGGCTTGAAAAAAGACGGATCTCTTAGATCAGACTCGGCAGCAGTCGGTGAAAAGGAATTTGATCTTTTGACAAAGCATGTGCGCCGCACCTTCCAGGAAGCGGGCGAACAAATCACCGACGGACGCGTATCCATTGAGCCGTACAAAATGAAGAACAAGACGCCGTGCACATACTGTGCGTTCAAATCAGTATGCCAATTTGATGAATCACTGGAAGAAAACGAGTATCGCCCATTAAAGGCTGAAAAGGACAAGACAATACTTGAGTGGATAAAAAAGGAGGCGGATGGCAATGAACATTCCTAAACCGGCAGACAGCACATGGACAGATGACCAATGGAATGCCATTGTTTCAACCGGCCAGGATATTCTTGTGGCAGCGGCTGCGGGTTCTGGTAAAACCGCTGTGCTCGTTGAACGAATGATTCGGAAAATCACCGCGGAGGAAAACCCAATAGATGTAGACCGTCTTCTCGTTGTGACATTTACAAACGCCTCAGCGGCAGAGATGAAGCACCGAATCGCAGAAGCCTTGGAAAAAGAGCTTGTACAGCGCCCCGGCTCGCTGCATATTAGACGCCAGCTGTCTCTTTTAAACCGGGCCAGCATTTCGACGCTCCATTCCTTTTGCCTGCAAGTGCTGAAGAAATATTACTACTTGATCGATCTTGATCCGGGCTTTCGGATAGCTGATCAGACGGAAGGCGAGCTGCTCGGGGATGAAGTGCTTGACGAGCTGTTTGAAGACGAATACGCAAAGGGCGAAAAGGCGTTTTTTGAGCTTGTTGACCGCTATACGACAGACCGGCATGATCTGGATCTGCAATTTCTCGTTAAACAGGTGTACGAGTATTCCCGATCCCATCCCAACCCGGAGGCGTGGCTGGAAAGCTTTGTTCATTTGTATGATGTATCAGAAAAGAACGCCATCGAGGAGCTGCCGTTTTATCAATATGTCAAAGAAGATATTGCAATGGTGCTTAACGGGGCGAAGGAAAAGCTCTTGCGCGCGCTTGAGCTGACGAAAGCGCCGGGCGGCCCGGCGCCGCGTGCTGACAATTTTCTTGATGATCTTGCTCAGATTGATGAACTGATTCAGCATCAGGAGGATTTCAGTGAACTATATAAGCGGGTGCCCGCCGTCTCTTTTAAGCGTGCCAAAGCAGTAAAAGGGGATGAGTTCGATCCAGCGCTCCTTGATGAGGCGACAGATTTGAGAAACGGCGCAAAAAAACTGCTTGAAAAGCTCAAAACCGACTACTTCACGCGAAGTCCTGAACAGCACTTGAAAAGCCTAGCCGAGATGAAGCCTGTCATTGAAACGCTCGTACAGCTTGTCATCAGCTATGGAAAACGATTCGAAGCTGTGAAACAGGAAAAATCAATCATCGATTTTTCTGATTTGGAGCATTATTGTTTAGCGATTTTGACAGCTGAGAATGACAAAGGTGAACGTGAGCCGAGCGAGGCTGCAAGGTTTTATCAGGAACAGTTTCATGAAGTGCTCGTTGACGAATATCAGGATACCAACCTCGTGCAGGAATCGATTCTGCAGCTCGTCACAAGCGGGCCGGAGGAGACTGGTAACCTGTTTATGGTAGGAGATGTCAAACAGTCGATTTATCGATTCAGGCTTGCCGAGCCGCTTCTTTTCCTCTCTAAATACAAACGGTTTACAGAGAGCGGAGAAGGCACGGGGCGGAAAATCGATTTAAATAAAAATTTCCGAAGCCGGGCTGATATTTTAGACAGCACAAACTTTTTATTTAAACAGCTGATGGGCGGCAAAATCGGTGAGGTCGATTATGACGAGCAGGCTGAGCTGAAGCTTGGTGCAGCGTATCCGGACAATGACGAGACGGAAACAGAGCTGCTGCTGATCGACAACGCAGAAGATACGGATGCAAGCGAGGAAGCAGAAGAGCTTGAAACCGTGCAGTTCGAGGCCAAAGCCATCGCTAAGGAAATTCGCAAGCTGATTTCATCGCCATTTAAGGTGTATGACGGAAAAACGAAAACACATCGCAATATTCAATACCGGGATATCGTGATTTTGCTCCGCTCCATGCCTTGGGCTCCGCAAATCATGGAGGAGCTGAGAGCACAGGGCATACCGGTTTACGCCAATTTGACGTCAGGCTATTTCGAAGCGGTCGAAGTCGCCGTCGCGCTTTCTGTGCTGAAGGTAATCGATAATCCGTATCAGGATATACCGCTTGCCTCTGTGCTGCGCTCACCGATTGTCGGAGCAGATGAAAACGAGCTGTCTTTGATCCGGCTTGAAAATAAAAAAGCGCCATACTATGAGGCGATGAAAGACTACCTGGCTGCTGGTGACCGGAACGATGAGCTTTATCAAAAGTTAAATACGTTTTACGGACATCTGCAAAAATGGCGCGCGTTTTCGAAAAACCACTCAGTATCTGAGCTGATTTGGGAAGTGTACCGCGACACCAAATATATGGATTATGTCGGCGGGATGCCGGGCGGAAAACAGCGCCAGGCCAATTTGCGTGTTCTTTATGACAGGGCGCGTCAATATGAATCAACGGCATTTCGCGGCTTGTTTCGTTTCCTGCGGTTTATCGAACGCATGCAGGAGCGGGGCGATGATCTTGGTACGGCGAGAGCGCTCAGCGAGCAGGAGGATGTTGTCCGCTTAATGACGATCCACAGCAGCAAAGGGCTCGAATTTCCAGTCGTGTTTGCAGCAGGTCTCGGCCGGAATTTCAACATGATGGATTTGAACAAATCGTACCTGCTGGATAAGGAGCTCGGATTTGGCACGAAGTATATTCATCCGCAATTACGCATCAGCTATCCGACACTTCCGCTCATTGCGATGAAGAAAAAAATGCGCAGGGAGCTGCTGTCAGAGGAATTGCGTGTTCTCTATGTTGCATTAACGAGAGCGAAGGAAAAGCTGTTTCTGATTGGCTCATGTAAGGATCATCAGAAACAGCTTGCAAAATGGCAGGCATCCGCGTCCCAAACTGATTGGCTTCTGCCAGAATTTGACCGCTATCAGGCGAAAACGTATCTAGATTTCATCGGGCCGGCTCTTGCCAGGCACAGAGACTTGGAGGATTTGGCTGGTGTGCCAGCACACGCTGACATCTCAGATCACCCGGCTCGTTTTGCCGTTCAAATGATCCATTCCTATGATTTGCTTGATGATGATCTGGAAGAAAGAATGGAAGAAAAAAGCGAGCGCCTAGAAGCGATCCGCCGAGGTGAACCAGTTCCCGGCTCGTTTGCGTTTGATGAAAAAGCCCGCGAGCAGCTGAGCTGGACATACCCGTATCACGAGGTGACGCAAATTCGGACAAAGCAATCGGTTTCTGAGATCAAAAGAAAAAGAGAGTACGAGGATGAATACAGCGGCAGGGCCCCTGTAAAACCGGCTGATGGAAGCATTCTGTACAGACGTCCCGCTTTTATGATGAAAAAAGGCCTGACAGCGGCAGAGAAAGGGACTGCCATGCATACGGTTATGCAGCATATCCCGCTGTCACATGTGCCGTCGATAGAAGAAGCTGAGCAGACGGTTCACAGGCTTTATGAAAAAGAGCTTCTCACTGAAGAACAAAAAGACGCTATTGATATAGAAGAAATCGTGCAATTTTTCCATACAGAAATCGGCGGACAGCTGATCGGCGCTAAGTGGAAGGACCGGGAAATACCATTCAGCTTAGCGCTTCCGGCCAAGGAGATCTATCCTGATGCACAGGAGGCGGATGAGCCGCTTTTAGTGCAGGGTATCATTGACTGTCTCTATGAAACTGAGGGCGGATTATATCTATTGGATTATAAGTCGGACCGGATTGAGGGCAAGTTCCAGCATGGATTTGAAGGAGCGGCCCCGATCTTGAAGAAACGATATGAAACGCAAATTCAGCTGTACACGAAGGCAGTGGAGCAAATTGCAAAAACAAAGGTAAAGGGATGTGCGCTTTATTTCTTTGACGGAGGGCACATTCTGACATTATAGCGGGATCCATAAGCTCCGGAATTTCAGGCGGAGCGGGTCTCGTTTTCTATATAAAAGAGAGGTGAAAGTATTTGCGGATTTTACATACGGCTGACTGGCATCTTGGAAAAACGCTTGAAGGAAGAAGCAGGCTGAGTGAACAGGCCGATGTGCTGGATGAAATAAATACGATTGTAAAGGATGAGCAGATCGATGCCATTGTAATGGCGGGGGATGCATTTGACACCGTAAACCCGCCAGCTTTAGCCGAGCAGCTGTTTTATGAAAGCCTGTCTGCGCTTAGCGACAGAGGAAAGCGCCCGATCGTCGTCATTGCCGGAAACCACGATAATCCTGATCGTTTGTCCGCCGCTTCACCGCTGACACATGAAAACGGCATTCATTTAATCGGTTATCCGACAACAGAGCCGATTCATATTGAAGTGCCTTCAGCAGGAGAGCTTTTGGCGGTTGGAGCGCTGGCGTACCCATCTGAAGCGCGGTTAAATGAAGTGCTATCCGATACGTTTGATGAAAAGCTGCTCCGTGATCACTATGATGTGAAAATCAGGCAGGCGTTTGAGCATATGACAAGCCGGTTCCGGAACGATGCAGTGAAGATTGCCGCCAGCCATATTTATGTGGCAGGCGGAAACCAAACCGATTCAGAGCGGCCGATTGAAGTCGGCGGTGCATACACGGTGGCTGCTGAAAGCCTGCCGGCAGATGCTGCTTACGTTGCGCTCGGCCATTTGCATCGCCCGCAAACGATCAAGCGGGCGCGGACGCTTGCGCGTTATTCAGGATCTCCGCTCGCCTACAGCTTTTCTGAAGCGGGCTACGCTAAATCAGTGACGATTGTGGACGCAAAGCCTGGGGAAGAGGCCACTTGGCAAGAGGTGTTATTATCAAGCGGCAAGCCACTTGTGAAGTGGAAAGCGGCAAATGGATTAAGTGAGGTGTACAGCTGGCTGGATGAAGGCAGAGATCAGAATGCTTGGATTGACCTGGAAATCCGTGTCGCGGACCAGCTGTCACTTGAAGAGATTCACAGGCTGCGGAAGGCGCACCCGGGCTTTATCCATATCAGGCCGGTTTTTGAAGAACAGAACAAAGACCGGGAACGGATCGAGGTTAAACATGTCTCAATCGAGGACCGCTTTAAGAAATTTTATGAAAAACAAACTGGCGGTGCAGTGCCGGATGAAGAAATGGTGAAGCTGTTTTTAGAGCTTGCATCAGGCGTTGAAGAGGAGGATGCGAAATGAAGCCGATCGCCTTAAGCATTAAGGGGCTCCACAGCTTTAGAGAGGAGCAGACGATAGATTTTGAAGGCCTTTCCGGTGCCGGTGTTTTCGGCATTTTCGGCCCGACAGGAAGCGGTAAATCCTCTATTCTCGACGCAATGACGCTTGCTTTATATGGAAAGGTGGAACGGGCAGCGAATAATACGCACGGTATCTTAAACCAGGCGGAAGATACGCTGTCTGTTTCCTTTACCTTTGCGCTTCAGACGAATCACCAAATCTCATACAAAGTCGAGCGTGTGTTTAAGAGAACGGATGAAATGAAGGTAAAAACGGCACTTTGCCGCTTCATCGAAATCAAGGACGAGCATACGGTGCTGGCTGATAAAGCCAGCGAAGTGAATAAAAGAGTTGAGGAGCTCTTAGGGCTGACGATCGACGATTTTACGAGAGCGGTGGTGCTGCCCCAAGGGAAATTTGCTGAATTTCTGTCTTTAAAAGGGGCAGAGCGCAGGCATATGCTTCAGCGTTTATTTAATTTGGAGCAATATGGAGACAGGCTTGTGAAAAAGCTGAGACGGCAGGCGCAGGAAGCCAATGCGAGAAAAAATGAAATGCTTGCTGAACAGTCCGGTCTCGGTGAGGCGAGCTCAGAGGCAGTGGAGCAGGCTGAAAAGGCTCTCGAACAAGCTGAAGCCCGGCTGGAAGCGATGAGGAAGAACCGTGATCAGGCGAAGGAGCGGTTTACAGAGCATCAGGAGATATGGAATGTCCAAAAGGAAAAATCCGCTTATGAAGAAGAGGAAAAACGTCTCGCAGAAGAACAGCCGCATATAGACAGCATGCAAAAACGCCTGCTGGAAGCAGAAACAGCAGCAGCCCTTAAACCCTATGCGGACCGGTACGCAGAAGCGATCCAGCATGAGGAGCAAGCTGAAAAGGAACAAACGCTAGCCCAAAAGGATTTAGCAGACCGGACAGCTTTCTTTCAGCAAAAACATGAAGAGTATGAAGCGTGGCGCCAGCATAAAAGCGAGAAAGAGCCTGAGCTTTTAACAGAGCAGGAACAGCTTTCACGCTTGCAGGAAATCGAAATCAAACTGAGTGAGGCCAAGCAAGAGGAAGAGCGCAAAAAGGCTGACCTCCGGCAGAAAGAAGAGGCTCTTCAATCTGTCATGAATGAATTAGAGGCCGTAACAGACCGCCTGACACGAGGGCAAAACAGACAGACAGAATTGAAACAGCAGCTCAAATCCCTGCAGGTGACATCCGATGAGCGAAAAAGCTGCCAGCAGGCCGCAGAAATGGCATTGCGCATCAGACAAACCGAGGAACAAATCAAAAAAGAGAAAAAACGAAGTGACGAATTGAACCTCGTGCTTCAGAAGATAAATGAAGAGAAGAATACACTCGTTCAAAAGACGGAAGCAGAAGAAAACAACATCATTCAGGCATATGAGGCAGTTCAAACTGTGTACCATTTGGTGTGCGAAACGGAACGCTCATTAACACGTATGACGGAAGAGACTAGAAAGAGTCAACACACGCTTCATTTACAGCGTGAAAAAGCAAGGGTGGCACTGCTGACAAAAGAGTTAGCCCAAAAGCTGACTGCCGGAAAGCCTTGCCCGGTATGCGGTTCAACCGATCATGATCCATCTGCCTCAGTACATGAAACATATGAAGCAGACAGCCATCTTGAAGAGGACATCAAACGGACAGATGTATTATTGACGGAAGCTGCAGCTCTCAGCCAGGAGATTCTTTCAGCCAAAATTACGCTTGAAGAACAGTCCGCGCGCTTTATTGAACAGTGTCCGTTTTTGCAGACAATTCAAGCGCAGAACCTTGAAGCGGCAGCTTCCTTCGAACATCAGCCGGTGTATGAAGCATTTGAAACTGCCAAATTCGAATGGAAACGAATCAAGCAGGACATTCTTTCTGTTAAGACACGAATGGCACAAATGATCGGCGCCTATCAGGAATCTTTAAAAAAGGCCGAGCAGCTTAATGAAAAAATCGGTTTTGAAAAAAGAGAAGCTGACCGTATTGAAAGCATCATCAGCGAGCTTCAATCCTCAATGGACAGCAGTCTGAACATGTTTAAAGAAGCATTTCAGAATCAATCTGTGAACGAAGCAGAAAAATGGCAGCAAGCCATTGAAGAAAAGGACCGGGCTGCAGAAGAATGTGAAAAACGAATTGAGAAGAGTATCGCGTTTCTTGCTGAGCATGAAGCACAAAAGGAAAAACTGCGGGAATCTGGACACCGGCTTGAACGGGAAAAGCTGGAGCTTCATTATGCGGCTGAACGCATCAAGAGCGTGATAGCTGATTATGAGCACGAACTCGGAGATTATGCAAAAGGAGATTCGATTCAAATCAAACTCCGCTCTATCCAGCAGGATCTAAAGCTGTTAAAGGAAAAAGAACAATCTTTATATGAAGAACTGCAAAGCGCCCAAATGAAGCTCAACCAGGCGAAAAGCCGCGCTTCTGCAAGCGAGCTCACTCTTCAAGAGGCGAAGGGCAGATTGGAAAAAGCAAAAGCTGCTTGGCTTGAGCATACAAAAAACACCTCCATTACCCGGACTGAGGAGGTTGAACAAAGTCTCATCCCAGCTGATGAACTTGAAAAGATGAAAACCGGCATAGACCAGTTTATGGATAAACTGAAGCAAAATGCTGCAAACTTAAAACGAGTAGCAGAGATACTTGCCGGCAGAGCATTATCAGAGAGCGAATGGAACGAAACCGTTGCAGCATTACAAGAAGCTGAGGACGCATTTGGCGCTGCTATAGAGGAAAAAGGCGCGGCAGCAAAAGCACTGGCTGTCATTCGCGACCATCATAAACGGTTTAATGAAATTGAAGCTGAACTGAAAAAATGGCAGACGCATATCGACAGGCTGGACAAGCTGCAAGCTGTGTTTAAAGGCAATACCTTCGTTGAATTTTTAGCTGAGGAGCAGCTTGAAAGCGTTGCGAGGGACGCCTCAGCAAGACTCAGTATGCTGACAAGACAGCGCTATGCCATCGAAGTAGATTCAGAAGGCGGCTTCGTGATGCGGGATGACGCGAATGGAGGCGTAAGACGCCCGGTTTCCAGTTTGTCTGGAGGAGAGACCTTCCTCACCTCGCTTTCACTTGCTCTTGCGCTGTCTGCGCAGATCCAGCTTCGGGGGGAATACCCGCTGCAGTTCTTTTTCTTAGATGAAGGCTTCGGCACACTGGATCAAGATCTGCTTGATACGGTTGTAACGGCCTTGGAAAAACTTCAGTCAGACAACCTGGCTGTCGGTGTCATCAGCCATGTGCAGGAACTGCGTGCACGGCTTCCGAAAAAGCTGATCGTCCATCCGGCTGAACCGAGCGGCCGCGGTACGCGGGTATCACTTGAGTTGATGTAAGGGAGGAGCGGATATGGCAAAGCAGACTGCCGGAATATGTGAGCTGTGCGGCCGGAGCGATGTCCAGCTGACAGAGCATCATCTCACACCGAAAGAGGAAGGCGGAACGTTTTTGCCGACAGCGATGCTCTGTATTCCTTGCCATAAACAGATTCATGCCTTATATACCAATCAAGAGCTCGCTGTACGTTAAAATGGAATGGCTGAACTCAGAAGCGATCCAGAGCTTGCCCGGTTTGTCAAATGGATCAGAAAACAGCCGCCTGAGAAGCTGATCAAAACAAAGAAATCAAATGAACGAAAAAAGAAAAAATGACTAAAAAGCAGCCCTCTCTTTGCAGAGCGGCTGCTTTTATCCGTTTCCAACCATATCCTGATCGTTGACATCGGGGTCTATATAATTTGTCGCGTTGACTGCGTTATTTAATAGAAGGAAATCTCCCGTGTTTCCTGCTCCCGAACCGAGCGCAGATTTTGAAGAGCTTTTCGGAGAAAGGTAAAAGGAATCACCAAAGTTTACGACTCCGCCCGATATGGAATTGATAGCTATAGGCCCGACAATTGCTGGCATAAACGACACCCTTTATCGAAGTCTCTGTTTATTATATGTTCTTGGCGGGCGATTGTGAGCGCGGAGACTGAATCTGTCTGATATGTTTGAGTCTCGCATCACCGCGAATAAGCGAAGCTGATCCGGCATGTAAAACAGAAGAGGCTGAGACCCCTTGAATTTTGATGCTGCGAACATAAATAGCCGGCACCTCGTGGCAAAACGCGCTTTGTACACCTGTTTCGGGGAGCGGCTTCACGGCCTGCTGCTGAAAGATCTGATACTCCTTTTTGTTAAATGAGCCTTCACTATGGTAAAACGTGGACAGAGAACGCTGCACAGCAAATACTTTTACACTCATATCGATTTCATTTGTGTCGCCAACTTGAAACACACTTGCGATCCCGAGAGAATTAAACTTAACTAGTCTGATGCGTGATATGCGTTTAAGCATTATTCTGGCGCAAGCGGAGCAAACGGCCCAATAATAAGAGATTCAGGCGGTGTATCAAAAATAGAAGACAGGTAGATGGATTCAGTGTCTCCGATGTGGAAAACGGAGGAACTGGACACACCGTTCATCCGAATGTCCCCGACTTCCAAGCTGCGGTTGATGACTGTAAAGATCATGCTTGCTCATCTCCTTTCATTTCTGATGGAATATGCTCCAGAAAGTGTTCTACAGCGCGGATGACATCACGCTTCACATGCTCAGCGATATGTTCTGCATATTGTGCAGGCGGTGTATTTTCTTCTTTTTTGATATGGGACATATAATAGTGAATCCTGCTGTCCATTTGTTTTCTGATGTCTTCAATAATATGGTGTCTGTTTGTATCGTCAAGTCTGCTGTCATATTGATTTTCAAGCTGTTCCAAAATATCTGGGATTTCCTCGGTTAAGTACATGTCGACATTCTGGCGGATCTGCTGCATGAGCTGAGCGCTCTCTTCCTGCTGCATCATCCCGATTTGCGGTGTCGACTGGCTGACTTCAAAGTTTTGGACGCTGTTCGGGTCAGTCGGATTTAAGCCGATATTCAAAGTCCCGTCGAGCCTTTCGATTTTCAGCTGATCAAATTTATACTCCACACGCTCAATGGTAGTGGCCGGCCGCTGTTTCATCGTATTCATTTCAGTTTGAATCTCTTTCAGCTGACGTTCGAGCTGCTGAATGTGAATCGCCTGCTGCTGAACGAAGGAATTCAAGTTTTGCAGGTAAGAGGAAACAGATTGATCATACATGTTCTTCACCTCTTTCATATGATTAACGGCCAGGAGGCTGGAGCGGGACCAATGAACCTGTGTCGGGCTCCTGCAGCTGGAGCGGTTGCCCTGAGCCAGAAACTTCTGGTGCCGGTTCTACATAGCTTCCTGTATTATACAAATTTGACAGTGACTTGATTGATCCGGCGCTCCCGATTTGCAGAATGGAGGAGTTGCTGATTGATTCCAGCCGGAGATAGTTGATTTGAATGGTTTGATTAATATAGAAGTTCATGAGCCTCACTCCTTTTACGCATTGGCCACGATCGGCTGATCAACCGCATCATTGTCATACACATTCGTCGCGTTTTGATAATTCATCACCTTGAGGCTGTCGCCGGTATTAAAGCTGCCAGCACCGGCAAACGTTCTGACCTGAGCCTGAGGAGAAATCGTAATGCAGTCCCCGATGTGAACGACTCCGCTCGTACCAATCGCATTAATTTTAAACGCTCCGACAATGGCCGGCATACGAGCACATCCTTTGTTGAAAAATTAAAAAAAGACAGGTAAAGTGAAATGACAATTCTGATTTCAATTGGGCTATTCACGATAGCTTATGACAAACGCACATATGTGTGAGAGAAATTTAAAGGGGACATATCGGCTCTTGATGAAAGCGTTTTATTTTTTCGGGCCGTAATGTTTAAACATGGCAAAAGAGGATGTTGGGTATAAATTGAGCGGAAATGCGGCGAAGGATGCCGCTATCCGCCTAGGGTGATTTTTGTTTATTTCTTTGGTGTTTTTGCGTGTAGAATGCTTTTTGGAGTATGTCGTGCTGCGGTATTCGATTTTTGGGCGGGCACATTCTCGCCCTGAGGTATATCCCAGAAGTGCTGAGCAAAAAGCGGAGTTACATGTGGTGTATTCTAATTGTTATAGAAAATGATTTACATACGGGAGTTTTCAAGATATCTCCCAAAAATCATTTCTTCTTTAATCCGGGTATTCAGCAGGATATCCAGCTCTTGGCTGCATTGAATCGTTTCTTTTGAATTCATGCCGTATTTTTGTGCGGTTTCAATTAGTGTGATCCTCATTTCTTCAATTTTACTGTTCATTACGCTATCTCCAATTCTAGATTTTATTTTGATATAAATACAGGATATCGTTAGTATAACCTATTTTGGCTCAAAAGGTTGCCTTTCGTCAATTTGACTAAAAAAGCGACAATTTTTGCTGCGGCCTTTTTAATGGAGAAAGGACTAAAGTCTTGCTAAGTGTGCTTGCAAAAAGTCCTGCCGTTCCTCAATTTCTCTAAGTATGTTTGTCTGCTCCTTTTCGATCTGAAAGGGGCTTTTTTTGATAAAAGGATCATCAGCAGCACTTTGACAAATGTCAAGGTGCCATTCGTTGATGAGAGGAGATAATCGTTCAATAGTAAACGACCGCTTCAGCACGTTTTTCATTAAGGTGTGATATTGCGACCGGAAGGCGGGAATGGATAGAAGCCTTGACGAAAGCGTCTTTCCTTTTGTCAGAAGCGGGTCTTCTTCATACCATTCTTGTACGGCAAGCGATCTTGTCTCCATCGGGGAAACGTAAAGCCGGCCGGATTCGTTTAAACAAAATGTGTAGTAAAAGCATTGATTGGTGCAGGCGTTGCCGATCAGCCACAAAAAAAACAGCTTGACATTCAGATACAATTTAATCCTTTCAGCCAATTCGTCATCTCCGGCTGTGCGGATCAGTATGAAAAATTCATGTAAGAATGCCGAGGAATCATTGTTAAAAAGGGACAACGGAACCCTTGGATCGGCCGTCTTCACTCCGTAACTCGTTTTACTGGCTGGCTGATGGTTCTTGATGTTCAAATAAATGCCTTCAGGCTGGCCATTGATGGTCAGAAAGCTGTACGAGGCAGCGGGAGCAGGTACGCCGATCTTGTCAAAAAAACAATAGGCGAGTCTGCGCCGCATCAGGGACGGATCACCCTGTTCTGCATTCAAAAAAAGTGTCCTTTCACCAAGCAGAGACTTTTCCCAGCTGATTTCATAGGATGCCTTTTCCGCTCTGTCACGCTGTGTGAGAAGAATGGGAGAAACAGATCGATCTGTTACGAAAAGCCCCTTGGCAGTACCTTTCCTTTTTAGCTGCTCCCGATGAAAAAATAAATGCACGCGCTCCATATTCTTTCCTCCTTCTCAAAACGACATTTGTATGATATGTAGAGCAAGCTCGTCCTGAAACGAAATGAAAACGGAAATGAGAAAAAGGGATTTCAGCATTCGACAGAGAATACATGAAGGAGCATTCTGATTTAAAAGATGATGGAGGAATAACATGAAATTTGCGACAGGGGAACTTTACAACCGAATGTTTGTCGGCCTGATCATTGACGATGAGAAAATTATGGATTTGCAGAAGGCTGAAAAAAAACTGTTTGAACTTGAGACGATTCCGGGATCGCTGATTGAATGTATCGCAGAAGGGGATAAATTCGTTGCGCATGCAAGGCAGCTGGCCGAGTGGGCAAAGAAACCGAATGATGAGCTGGGATCATTTATGTATTCATTATCTGAGGTGAAGCTCCATGCACCCATTCCGAAGCCATCAAAAAATATCATCTGCATCGGCAAAAACTACCGGGATCACGCGATTGAAATGGGAAGCGAGGCTGATATTCCGGAGCATCCGATGGTATTTACAAAATCGCCGGTAACGGTTACGGGGCATGGTGATATCGTAAAGAGCCATGAAGAGGTTACCTCTCAGCTTGATTATGAAGGAGAACTTGCTGTCGTGATCGGAAAAAGCGGGACCCGCATTTCAAAAGAAGATGCATATGACCATGTTTTCGGATATACGATTGTGAATGATATCACGGCGCGTGATCTGCAAAAAAGGCATAAGCAGTTTTTTATCGGAAAAAGCTTGGATACGACATGTCCGATGGGGCCCGTGCTTGTACATAAATCAACGATTCAGGAGCCAGAGCGCCTCAAGGTTGAAACAAGAGTCAACGGCGAGCTGCGCCAATCCGGTTCGGCAAGCGATATGATCTTTTCCATTCCGGAATTAATTGAAACCCTCTCAAAGGGGATGACGCTTGAAGCGGGCGACATCATTGCCACCGGTACGCCGTCTGGTGTCGGCAAGGGGTTTACGCCTCCAAAATTCTTGCGGTCAGGTGACAAAATTGATATTACAATTGACCCGATCGGAACGCTGTCAAACCAAATTGGCTGAATAAAACTGGAGGGCGGACCCGGACCCGCCCGTTTTTTCTGATAATCATCTTTGTGGCAGAGGACAAGTTCATGGTACTATAAGTGGGGTAATTTATCTGATAGGGGGAACATATATGACACACCTACATATTACGACATGGGTGTTAGCGCTGATTCTGCTTTTCGTCAGCTACTCGCTGTATTCGTCAGGAAGTGCAAAGGGCGCAAAAATCACTCATATGATTCTGCGGTTATTCTATATCCTTATTATTTTGACAGGAGCTGAGCTGTTTGTCCGTTTCGCCAACTGGAACGGAGAATACGCCGGCAAAATGATTCTGGGCATTATCACCATCGGCCTGATGGAAATGCTCCTCATCCGCAAGAAAAAAGAAAAATCAACAGGAGGCCTGTGGATCGGCTTCGTCATTGTCCTTTTGCTGACAGTGGTGCTCGGTCTGCATTTGCCAATCGGTTTTCAATTGTTTTAATAGAAAAACCTATGAACCCGGCTCTTTGATAGAGTTGGGTTTTTTTATATTTATCCCCTTATATTCCAAATCATTTAAAATAACCTTAAAATTCCCTGTAAGCGGTATCTCGTCCTATGAAATTATGATACCTTCAAGGAGATTCATTATTTTGCAGGAGGGATAACATGAAACGCAGAAAATTCAGCTCGGTTGTGGCGGCAGTGCTTATTTTTGCACTGATTTTCAGCCTTTTTTCTCCGGGAACCAAAGCTGCAGCGGCCGGCGCGATCGATCAGGCGGCTGCTCTGGAAAACGGCAAAGAGCAGACAGGCGCCATGAAGGAGCCGGAACAGGTGAAATGGTACAAAGTGACCCCGGGAGCAACGGATATTCAGAAAAACTCACATATGGCACTGACCGTAAAGAGTGATTCAGTACTGAATGTATCTGTATATCCAAGTAAGGAAAAAGCGCTTAAAGATGAGACGTTTGAGATGTACCGTTCTTTCACAGCGGAGGATGGAAAAAGCGAAGTCATTTTTCCATACGCGTGGAGCGGCCCTTACTATGTAAAAGTTGAATACCTCGGAGAAGAAGAGCCAGAGGACGGCGGAACGGCAGAAGCAGCTGCAGAAGCCAAGTATACGATTGGGTATAAAGGCACCAAAAAACAGCCGTCAGATTTAGAAGAGGAAGAAGCTTGTCCGGTTGAAATGAGTGTCGATCAGAAGAAATCAGGAAAAGGCATCCTGGATAAGTTGAGAGCGATTCGTGATGAGCAGCTGAGCCAAACAGCAGAAGGCAAAGAACTGACAAGCCTTTATTACAAAGCAGCACCGTTTATCGTTGCAAAGCTCGCACTCAATAAAACAGCAAGAAATGAAATCTATCAGGATCTTGTGACATTAAAGCCGTTATTTGACGATGTGTCAGAAAACGGAGCATCATCTTCGTATAAGGTCACTGAAAAGGATCAAAAAGCGATCAACCGGCTATATGATAAAGCTTTACAATCAGTCCCGTCATTCCTTAAAGAGGAGATAAAGAAACAAGCGGACCGACTAAATATGAAGCAGCTGCAAGGCAAAACAGCCGGAGCCATTTTAACAGAAAACAATATTGCAGCAAAAAGTGAAGTTCAGACAACAAAGGTTATTTTCAAGGTGAAGGACAATAAAAGCCTCTCATCCGTACATAATGAAATGAAGGGCTTTTCTGCAAGCGCGCAATCGAAAAAAGACATATCTAATGTGAAAAAGGCAAAGAAACTGTTTGACAATCTGTATTCATTTGAACTTCCGAAAGACGAGAAACAGAACGGCGCATATACGGCAAGCGCCAAAAGGGTCAAAAGCGCTGCTGCGACACTATCCAAGATGTCCAATGTAGAGTTTGCGGAACCCGTACAGGAATACAAAAGCCTGGCAAACGATATTCAGTACCCTTATCAATGGCCGCTTAAAAACAACGGTGAAAACGGCGGTGTCAAAAACGCAGATGTAAAATATGAGCCTGCCAGCACATTGCTGTCCAAACGCAAGCTTAACGATACACTCATTGCAGTAGTAGACACAGGCGTAGACAGCACGCTTGCCGATTTAAAAGGAAAAGTAAGAACAGATCTCGGACACAATTTTGTCGGACGAAATAACAATGCAATGGATGATCAGGGGCATGGGACGCATGTCGCAGGCATTATTGCAGCCCAAAGCGATAACGGCTATTCAATGACTGGATTGAATGCCAAAGCAAAAATCATCCCTGTAAAAGTGCTTGATTCCGCAGGTTCCGGAGATACTGAACAAATTGCTCTCGGCATCAAATATGCTGCTGACAAAGGAGCAAAGGTGATTAATTTAAGTTTAGGGGGAGGCTACAGCCGCGTGCTTGAATTTGCTTTGAAGTACGCAGCTGACAAAAATGTGTTGATTGCCGCAGCCAGCGGGAATGATGGAGAAAATGCCTTATCTTATCCTGCATCTTCTAAATATGTGATGTCAGTCGGCGCAACGAACCGCATGGATATGACCGCTGATTTCTCTAACTATGGAAAAGGTCTGGACATCTCTGCTCCAGGGTCTGATATCCCGAGCTTAGTGCCGAACGGAAATGTCACGTACATGAGCGGAACGTCTATGGCGACGCCGTATGCTGCCGCTGCTGCAGGATTGCTGTTTGCTCAAAATCCTAAGCTGAAAAGAACAGAAGTTGAGGATATGTTGAAAAAGACGGCAGATGATATTTCCTTTGAAAGTGTCGATGGCGGAGAAGAAGAGTTGTATGACGATTATGGCGATCCGATTGAAATTCCGAAGACACCTGGTGTAGACTGGCATTCAGGCTACGGGCGGCTGAACGTCATGAAGGCTGTCAGCGCAGCTGATTTACAGCTTAAGGTCAACAAGCTGGAAAGCACTCAAACAGCTGTCAGAGGAAACGCGAAGGAAGGCGCACTTATCGAGGTGATGAACGGCAAAAAGAAACTCGGCAGCGCCAAAGCCGGAAAAGACAATGCGTTCAAGGTTAATATCGCGCCTCAAAAACAGGATCAAGTACTGTATGTGAAAGCAACAAAAGGCGATGCGAAAACATCGTATAAAGTTGTCGTCGTCAAAGGAAAACCTTCCGGCACACCGAAAGTAAACGCGGTGAAAACGAAGGATACGGCAGTAAAAGGGAAGGCAAACAGCAAAGCGATGATCAGAGTGAAAAACAAATCAAAGAAAGTCATTGCTTCTGCCAAAGCTGACGCAAAAGGAACGTTTTCGGTGAAAATCAAAAAACAAAAAGCCGGAACGGTGCTGTACGTCACGGCTGCGGATACAGATAAAAAAGAAAGCAAGGAAGCAAAAGTGGTTGTTGAAAAGTAACCAAAAAGCGGTGCTCGATGCACCGCTTTTTTATTTGCGCCCCCGTTGGACTGCTGAATACATAATGGATCGCTTTCCGTTTGAAGCCGTCCATTCAAAACGGTCTCCTGTCCCTTCGCTGCTGTAGTGATGCTGCATCGCGCATTGTGCGGTGTCATGTGAAAAGTGATAAAAGGACACACCCTGCCCCGCCGAAGTATCCGAAAAGACTCCTTTATTATAAGAAAAGACGCAATCGAATACCGATAAGCCGAAGCTGTGCAAGTGCTGCAGAAATGCGAGAAAGGTTTCGTCGTCAAGCGAATCCAAAAGCGCCATGAGAGGCCGCTTGACTGATTTCTCATAGCGGATGCGTTCTCCGCCGGAAAGGGAGATGTTTTCTGCACCGCATGCCAAAACCAACTTGTCCTGAAAGCCGGCTTGCTCCCACTTTCCTTTATGATGGACCCAGATTGGGCTGTGTTGGAGACTGTCCGCCAGCAGTATATCGCCTTCACCGTTTTCGATTAAGCAGATGCCGTCTTCAATGAGGATGGTGCCGTATTCCCACTTTCGTTCCTCTGTATATAACAATTGTTTCCGTTTCATCCATGCTGTCTCCTTTTTCTTCATTCCTCTCTTTTCTTTCCAATTCAAGCCTGTCCCATACAACTCTTTTATGGACAAATCAACTATCTGCCTATAGATGCATAAACTTACTAAGGTGCTGAAAGAAACGAAATTGTTACGAAAGAAACGGGATTGGAGCTGATGTCACATGTGTGGAATTACGGGTTGGGTCGATTTTAAAAAGCAGCTCGTCCAGGAAAAACAAACGATGGACAGAATGACAGACACTCTTTCCAAACGAGGGCCTGATGATTCAAACGTTTGGGGGGAGCACCATGTTTTATTCGGACATAAAAGACTTGCGGTTGTTGATATTGAAGGCGGACGCCAGCCGATGGCGTGTACCTATAAAGGGGATACGTACACCATTATTTACAATGGCGAGCTTTATAACACGGAAGATTTGCGCAAAGAATTGCGGGCGCGGGGCCATCAATTCGAGCGTACGTCAGATACCGAGGTGCTTCTGCACAGCTACATCGAATGGCAGGAAGACTGTGTCGACCATCTCAATGGCATATTCGCTTTCGCTGTGTGGGATGAAAAGCGAAATTTGTTGTTTGCCGCGAGAGACCGTCTCGGCGTAAAGCCGTTTTTTTACACGAAGGAAGGCTCTTCATTTCTCTTCGGTTCGGAAATCAAAGCAATCCTCGCGCACCCTGATATAAAAGCGAGAGTGGACAGAACGGGACTTTCTGAAATTTTCGGTCTTGGACCGTCCAGAACCCCGGGCACTGGCATATTTAAAGGCATAAAAGAAATCCGCCCGGCTCACGCGCTGACATTTTCCAAAGACGGACTTAATATTTGGCGTTATTGGAATGTTGAAAGCGAAAAACATACGGACAGTTTTGATGACACGGTTGCCAATGTCAGATCGTTATTTCAGGACGCGGTGACGCGGCAGCTTGTGTCGGATGTGCCGGTTTGCACATTCCTATCAGGCGGTCTGGACTCAAGCGCAATTACAGCGATTGCGGCGGGCCATTTTGAAAAGGAAGGAAAAGCACCGCTTCATACTTATTCGATTGATTACGAAGAGAACGATAAATTTTTTCAAGCAAGCGCTTTTCAGCCGAATGATGACGGACCATGGATTGAAAAAATGACAGAGGCTTTCGGCACAACGCACCACAAATGCGTCATCAGCCAAAAAGATCTCGTTGATCATTTGGAGGAAGCTGTACTGGTCAAAGACTTGCCGGGAATGGCGGATGTCGACTCATCCCTGCTGTGGTTTTGCCGGGAAATCAAAAAGGACTTTGTCGTCAGCCTATCGGGAGAGTGCGCGGATGAGATTTTCGGCGGGTACCCGTGGTTCCATACGGCAGATGTTGAGTCTGGCTTTCCATGGATGAGATCAACGGAGGAGCGGATCAAGCTGCTTTCTGACTCATGGCAGAAAAAATTGAATCTGAAAGAATACGTAAATGCCAAATATGAAGAAACCTTGGCAGAAACGCCATTATTAGACGGAGAAACGGGTGTGGATAAAGCAAGAAGACAGCTGTTCTATTTAAATATGCTTTGGTTTATGACGAACCTTTTGGATCGGAAGGATCGCATGAGCATGGGGGCGAGCCTGGAAGTGCGGGTGCCGTTCGCCGATCACCGGCTTGTGGAATATGTTTGGAATATTCCGTGGGAAATGAAAATGCATGATAATCGGGAAAAAGGCATTTTACGCAAAGCGCTTGAAGGTATTTTGCCTGATGACATTCTGTATCGCAAAAAAAGCCCGTATCCGAAAACACATCATCCGGAATATACAAAAGGCGTCAGCGAATGGCTGAAAACGATCAGAAGCCAAAAGGACTCCGTGCTCCATACCTTGCTGGACAGAAAACAATTAGATCAGCTTTTAGAAACGGAAGGCTCCTCCTTCAAGGTGCCGTGGTTCGGGCAGCTCATGAAGGGGCCTCAGCTGATCGCCCATCTTGCTCAAATTCATACATGGTTTGAAGCGTATCGCATTGATATTGACGAGAGGTAGGTTCAATGCAAATGTGATTAAAAGCCAGAGATGTATAGATTAAAATAAGAAGGATAGATGAGCAGGGAAATATATGCTCTATCTATCCTTTTTTGTACAACAGCACTATCGAATTGCCCCCGCATTCCTTCAATAAGAATGAATAGGTTTTAATGTTCTGCCGATAAAACTAGCTGATACCGGGCTTAACTTTAATTCCCTAGCCCATACAGAAAGTTGACCAATATGGTGAATTTCGTGAGCGATGATATGGTGTAATATTTCATCTCGCGTATATAAAACACTTGTCTCCCAAGGAACGCTTACAAGTTCATCTTTTATTTGATCTGAATGTGTTTGTAAAACATCAATTATTTCAGTTCGGAATGTGTTTGAGAGAGATTTCACTTTATTGAGTGTTTGATAATCAGCGAACTGAACAGCGATATCTTCTTTTCCTTGGATAGCACGAATCCAACTATATTCCACATCAATAATATGAAAAAGGGTATATAAAATATTCTCTACTCCGCCAAGACGGTTTTTAAGTAATTCTTCAGTGGTTAGTTGATGACACCAAGTAAACCATTGATCTCTAACCTGCCAGTTATATTCAAAAAATTTCATCACTAAACTCACTCCAATACTATCATGTATCATAACAATTAGCCCTTTTTTCCGTGATTCCTCTATTAATGAAGTGATGATTGAGAAATGTTTACATTCTACCTGTTGTATGGCATTAAAAATAATAATGCATATCTCGTCGATGATGCTGTGCGTCTTGTTACTTTTACAAAGTAAGAATCGGCATTTTCTTCATATACAATTAGGAAAAAACATACTAGACTTGAAGAAGCAGTGATACATAGGAGTGAGAAAAATGAAAGAGATAAAAGAAGCTTACCAGCAATGCGGACAGATTGTTGGCGAATATGCGCCAGCCTGTTTCAAAGCATTATCATATCTCCCGCTAAAGCAAAGACAAGCCTCTTGGGCAGTATTGTCGTTTTGCCACACGGCGGCCAGTGCAGACGAAAAGGTATTGCCCGCATTTGAAGCTAAAGCTGATCATGTTTACCAAAGGACAAATAACGGTAATCAACATCTATGGAAGGCTTTTGATCATGCGTATCGGACCTTTACATTGGAAAGTGAACCTTTTCGGGAGTTTATTGCCGCACAAAAAGAAGACGTCAAGCCGTATGATGACCTTGATGAACTGCTCATGTACGCATATCGGACGGGCGGTGCTGCCGGATTGATGCTGCTGCCGATACTGACACGCCGAAAACAAGATCAGCTCAAACAAGCAGCCGTCTCTCTCGGCTTGGCCATACAGCTGGTTCGCTTCTTAAGTGATCTTGGCACAGATCAGCAAAAAAACCGCATTCCCCGTCAGGTAATGCAGCAATTCGGCTATACAGAGGCTGATCTCCAAAAAGGCACCGTAAATAAAGCGTTCACAATGACGTGGGAGTATATCGCTTTTGAAGCAGAAGCCTACCTTGAAGAGTGTCAGGATGCCTTGCCGCTATTTCCGCAGTATTCTCAAAAAACGGTGAAAGCCGCTCTTCATTTGCACCGGGCTGTTTTAGAAAAAATCCGGGCGAAGCAGCACGATGTATTTCAATATCACTTCGCTCTCACAGAGACCGAAGTGAAGCAGATTCTCTCTGATATCTAAAAAAACACCCGGCCTTGATTGAGCCGGGTGTTACGCCATACCTTTTTGAATCCAGATACGTGAGCGCCATCTTCTGTACATTAAGATTCCCCGGACCCATTCATCCGCGATAAAAGAAATCCAAATGCCGGCAAGACCGAAACCGAGGTGGATGCCGAAAAGATAAGCAAGCGGGAGGCCGATGCCCCACATTGAAATCATTGCCATGTAAACCGGGAATTTCGCATCCCCCGCGGCCCGCAGAGAGTTAATGATAATGACATTAAACGAGCGGCCTGGTTCAAGGATAATGGTCATGGCAATCAATAGGCTTGCAGTTGCTATAATGTCAGGGCTTTGTGTGAAGAGTCCGATCAGGTCTTTTGAAAAGATCGTCATCAAAACAGAGGTAGCCGCAGCAATTCCAAGTGCCCAATATAAGCTCTTCATGCAGCGCTCATAAGCGGCATCAAATTGTTTGCCGCCGATATAACGGCCGATTAAGATTTGTGTACCCTGGCTGATCGCAGTGCCGAACAGCAAAATAAACATCGTAATATTTTGCGTATACACTTTTGTTGTCAACGCCTGCGCGCCCATGATCGCGATAAAATACGTGACAATCATTTGCGAAAGGTTGTATGAAAGCTGCTCTCCCGCAGAAGGAATGCCGATTTTCAGCAGCTTGCGCAAATGCTCTTTATGCATATGAAAGACTTTTTTCAGCGACATCTTCAGCTGAATGCGTTTGTTGACAATCACAATCATCGCGATTAATCCGATGACGCGGGCGATAGATGTAGACATCGCCACACCGGCAACACCGAGAACAGGAAAGCCGAACAAACCGAAAATCACAACAAAGTTTCCGGCAATGTTTAAAATGTTCATGCCGATAGTGACAAACATTGTATCTTTTGTGTAGCCGTAGCTTTTTAAGATCGCGCTGAATGTCATGATTAAAGCCTGAATAAAGGACAGACCTCCGACAACTTGTAAAAAGACTTTCGCATCAGGCATCAGTGCGTCTGATAATCCCATCATATGAAGCAGAGGGACAGCCGCGAAAAAGACGACGGCGCTGATGGCCAGGCTGATGAAGAAGTTGGCGCCGATTGACACATAAGCGACTTCCATGGCTTCTTTCTTTTGCCGTGAGCCTAGAAATTGTGAAATGATAACGGTCGTTCCTGTTGCGATAAAGCTGAACATCACGATAATTAAATTTAAAATCTGGTTGCTGACGCCGACTGCTGCCACGCTGTTATCCGAGTATTGGCTGAGCATCAGTGTATCGGCATTACCCATAAACATATATAATGAGACCTCAATAAAGATCGGCCAAGTAAGCGAAAATAATGAGAACGTTTTGTCAGCGGGTTTTTTCAAAGCAGTTGATTTGAAGACAGCTTGTTTCATAGTGTCTAACCCCTTTCGTAAATAAAATCAACGTTTTAAAGTGTACCTCCATTTCCTTATAATAAAAAGGGATAGAAACGATACTTCTTGTAAAAATCCGACTTAAAAAGGAGGATGATTCAAATGCCCCGCATCCTGTTTACAGTCCCGCCTTTTCCGGTATTTATTGCAGCTGGGGAAGGGGTTTTTAAAAAAGGAGAAACCCATGTGAAACGTGTATTCTCCGTGTTTGATCTGATATATGTCAAACAGGGAACGTTATATATAACGGAAAATGAAACATCGTTTTCTGTTGAAGGCGGCGAGTACATCTTGCTTTCTCCCGGTCTTGAACACTACGGGACGAAGGGCAGTGATGAAGCAACCTCCTACTATTGGCTTCACTTCGATGAACACCGATATGAATTTACGGCAAAGGGAGGCAGCAACTGGTCTGAGCTTCAGCAGGAAAAAGGGAGTTTCGAAGAGCCGGCCCGCTACGGATTGGCCTTGCCGAGAAAAGGCAAGGTGCAGCGCCCGCAGTTTATGGCGCAGCAGTTTGAAAAGCTGATCGATTACTCCGCGGAAAACTCTGATTTGCCGCTCAGAAAGCAAATTTTATTTGAGGAGCTGATACTGCATCTTCAAAAAGAAGCGTTCCAAATACCGTCTGCGAAAGAGCGGGTAGCCTGGGAGGCGGCCCGGTACTTACAGGAGCACTATAAGGAAAAGACGACAATCAAGGATCTGTCGCTCGCCCTTCACTATCATCAGGATTATGTGAGCCGCTGCATGCAGCAGGTGCTCGGCGTAACTCCGGCACAATACACGAACCGGGTGAGAATGACGGAAGCGAAGCGTCTTTTATCCTCTACAAATGATAAAATGGGCGTTATTGCGGAAACGGTCGGAATGGAAGATCCGACATACTTTTCAAAACTCTTTAAGCAGATAGAAGGCATTTCACCAATTGAATACCGGAAAATTGTCAGCCGGAAAGTTCAATAACCAGACGAGGGATGAACATGAAAACAACAATTTACGATGTGGCAAAGGCGGCGGGTGTCTCGATCACAACTGTGTCCCGTGTGATAAACAATACGGGGAGAATCAGCGATAAAACACGGCAGAAGGTCATGAATGTCATGAATGAAATGGCATACACGCCCAATGTTCACGCCGCGGCGTTAACGGGAAAACGAACGAATATGATTGCTCTCGTGGCGCCTGATATTTCAAATCCGTTTTACGGCGAACTGGCCAAAAGCATTGAGGAAAGAGCGGATGAGCTCGGTTTTCAAATGTTGATTTGCAGCACCGATTACGATCCGAAAAAAGAAACAAAGTATTTTTCTGTGCTGAAACAGAAAAAGGTGGATGGCATTATTTTTGCAACAGGGATTGAAAGCCATGACAGTATGTTTGCTTTGGAGGAAATCGCCAGTGAACAAATTCCGATTGCCATGATTTCTCAGGATAAGCCGCTTCTTCCGATGGATATTGTTGTGATAGATGACGTTCGTGGCGGATATGAGGCTGCCAAGCATCTTCTGTCACTCGGCCACACGAACATCGCCTGCATTATTGGAGACGGGTCAACGACAGGCGAAAAAAATAGAATCAAAGGCTTCCGTCAGGCGATGGAGGAAGCGGGCGTGCCCATTGATGAATCACTTATCATCCAGACGCGGTTTTCCTTGGAAAGCGGCAAGGAAGAAGCGGGAAAATTGCTCGACAGAAACGCTCCGACTGCTATTTTTGCCTTCAACGACGTATTGGCTTGTGCCGCCATACAAGCTGCGAGAATAAGAGGCATAAAAGTGCCGGATGATCTTTCTATCATTGGTTTTGATAATACGATACTCGCAGAAATGGCGGCTCCGCCCCTGACAACCGTAGCCCAGCCGATAAAAGAGATGGGGCGGAGCGTCATCGAACTGCTGGCAGAAGCAATAGAGGGAAAACGAAAGGCGAAACAAAAAATAGTGCTCCCGCCTGAGCTTGTAGTCAGACATTCTACATCACCGCTCAACACATGAGCCCGCTAATGAGCGGGTTTTTTCATTATGACAGTTGAAGCCAAAAAAACATATTGCGTGTAAACCAAAGGCAGTGTAAAATGAAACCATCTTTTGAGAAAGCGCTTGCGCAAAATGGCAGAGCGGATAGAACCGCTGTTTTTTTAGCTGTTAAGAGAAAGCGCTTTCCCAAAGCGAGCCCGAAATGAGATAAAGGAGAGGATGGGACGTGGAACATCAAGTAAGGTGCGCAGTATTGGGATTAGGAAGGCTCGGTTATTATCATGCGAAAAATCTCGTCACCAGTGTGCCGGGGGCAAAGCTGGTTTGTGTCGGTGATCCGTTAAAAGGGAGAGCGGAGCAGGTTGCCAGAGAACTCGGTATCGAAAAATGGTCAGAGGACCCGTATGAAGTGTTAGAAGATACCGGCATTGACGCTGTCATTATCGTAACGCCGACAAGCACACATGGTGATATGATCATCAAAGCTGCCGAGAACGGCAAACAGATCTTTGTTGAAAAACCGCTGACATTAAGCCTTGAGGAATCTAGAGCAGTTTCTGAAAAAGTGCAGGAGACAGGTGTCATCTGCCAAGTCGGCTTTATGAGACGGTTCGATCCAGCATACGCAGATGCCAAACGGCGGATTGACGCGGGTGAAATCGGCAAACCTATCTATTATAAAGGCTTTACGCGTGACCAAGGCGCACCTCCCGCAGAGTTTATCAAACACAGCGGTGGGATTTTTATCGACTGTTCCATCCATGACTATGATATTGCCCGTTATTTGCTAGGGGCGGAAATCACTTCTGTTTCAGGACACGGCAGGATTCTGAACAATCCGTTTATGGAGCAGTATGGCGATGTGGATCAGGCGCTGACGTATATTGAATTTGACTCCGGCGCAGCGGGGGACGTCGAGGCAAGCAGAACCTCTCCATACGGACATGACATCCGGGCGGAGGTTATCGGGACAGAGGGCAGTATTTTCATAGGGACATTGAGACATCAACATGTGACCATCCTATCGGCTAAAGGGAGCAGTTTTGATATCATTCCAGACTTTCAAACTCGTTTTCATGAAGCCTACTGCTTGGAGCTTCAGCATTTCGCCGAGTGTGTCCGGAATGGAAAAACACCGATTGTGACAGATATTGATGCGACGATCAATTTAGAAGTGGGTATCGCCGCAACCAATTCCTTTCGAAGCGGCAGGCCGGTACAGCTAGATGTGAAGCGCGCTTATACAGGTATGTAAAAGCTAATATGTTGCATTTTAGGCTTTCCGCAAAAAAAAGCAAGGACATTTTTAGCCCTTGCTTTCTCTTTTCTCATATAAATAGTACATATAATCAGTAGGTGCGCCAGAATGGCCCAGCTGTCTCAGCATGGCGGTTACGTTTCCTCTGTGGTAAGTGCCGTGATTGACGACATGCAGGATGGTGTCTGCATAGGTTGATTCCAGTGTACCTAGTTTCGGATGCTGCATTGTGAAGGTCTGTTCTAAGTCCGTCTGGCGGCTGAAGAAATCATGATACTGTGACTCCAGCTCGGCAGCGTGCTGTTTAATCGCTGCCATATTACCTTGCGCGGACTCTAATTTGCCTGCGCTGTCTATAATCTCTTGGTAGGCCACTCCCGAAAGAACATTCAGCCAAATGTAGTCAGCCCTGCACATATGAAGCAGCACGTCGCTGACAGAAGGAAATACGCTCTTTACTTCTTGATAGGCAGTTTCCTCCGGCAGGTTTTCGATATGGGTAAATATTTTCTTGTTTGCCCAAGAATGATAGTCATAAAACTGTTTTGCATCAGTCATCAGTATGCCCCCTTTTCTAAGAAATTCGTTTTTTTCATTTGTTTCTCCTTCAATTGCAAAAGAGTGACACCCCAAAATATCCTGCCGCTGCCCACATTACCGCTGCAGAGCATTTGTTTACGATCACCATTAGCCTGCCGCTCGTATCTATCGTCTGAAACAGCCGGCCCGCTATCGCAAGGCTGATAAACCAAATCCAAGACACAGCGATGCAGGCGGCCATAAAGAGCCATTTCTCAAGCCCCGAATATTGAAGAGAGCTCGTGCCAATGACGCCGATCGTGTCCAGAATGGCATGCGGGTTTAAAAGAGAAACAGCGGCCGCAAACACGGCTTGCTTTTTTGCTGTAAACGCATGTTTCTCATCTTGGCTTGTCTTTGGACGGCTGTTCCAAGTCACCCATCCCATATAAAGCAAAAATAAAAATCCGCCAGCCATCATTGCTGCCTTAAACATGGGCAGCTGCTGCACAATGACAGATACGCCTGCAATGGCTAATACAATGAGCAGGGTGTCGCAGACTGAAGCACTGATGACGGCGGGGAGTGCTCGCCAAACTTGCTTTTGCCACGCGCCTTGCTGAAAAATAAACACATTCTGCACACCCAGCGGCAAAATTAAGCCAAACGCGAGCACAATTCCGTGAATGATTGCATTCATGCTGAAAAAAGCTCCTTTCACATCTTTTTTTCAATCATAAAAGAGAAGTTTACCAAAGTCTCCAGCCATTTGGTTGGGTATGGAGCCAGCCAAATGTATAATGTGAAAAAAGGGGGGCATGACCTTGTCGCAATGGAAGCCAAGCCGAAAGTCAGATGTTCCGCTGCATCGGCAGATCGAACAATATATGAAAGACAAGATTCTTCACGGAGAGTGGGCTGTAGGGACGAAAATCCCTTCACAGAGAACGCTGGCCGGCATGTTTCAGGTCAACCGCAGCACAGTCACAGCAGCCATAGATGAACTCACGTCTCAAGGCTTGTTAGAGGGAAGAAGAGGCGGCGGTACAAAGGTTGTAAACAGTACTTGGAGCGTGCTGGCGGCTGAGCCTCCGCTTGATTGGAGCGATTACGTCCGTTCGGGCATTCATCGCCCTAACTCTGCCATCATTCAGGCTATTAATCAGAACGAACCAAGAGCGGATATCATCAGATTAGGCACAGGAGAACTTTCACCGGATCTGCTGCCTGTTGACACAATGGGCCGGATGTTTCAGCAAATCAATTCGCGTGCCCTGTCTTTAGGATACGAGCAGCCGAAAGGAAACCGTCAGCTGAGGGAGGCAGTGGCCGACCATTTAAAAGGAAAGAAGATTCATGTGTCACCGTCTGCAATTTTAATTGTGTCCGGTGCACTTCAGGCACTTCAGCTCATCTCAATTGGACTTTTAAAACGAGATTCTGTCATTTTGACGGAGAAGCCGTCCTACCTTCAATCCTTGCATGTGTTTCAATCAGCGGGGATGCGGCTTCGCGGCTTGCCGATGGATGGTGAAGGGGTCAAGGCGGGGCTTGTTTCTTCTTATCGAAAACAATATGGAGGACAGCTGCTTTACACGATTCCGTCGTTTCATAATCCGACAGGCACAGTCATGTCAGAGCAGCGAAGGAAAGAGATCATCAGCCTGTCTAAAAAAGAGCAGCTGCCCATCATTGAGGATGATGCGTACGGTGATTTATGGTTTGAAAAAAAACCGCCACAGCCATTGAAAGCAATGGATCATGAGGGCAATATTCTGTATCTGGGCACGTTTTCAAAAACGGTTAGCCCCGGTCTGCGAATCGGCTGGCTTGCCGGTCCGGAGCCGGTTATTGAAAGGTTGGCGGACATTAAAATGCAGACAGACTACGGATCAAGCGGCCTGTCCCAGTGGGCGGCTGCCGAGTGGCTGTCACAGGGGTATTATGAAGAGCATCTGACTTGGGTACGCAGGAAGCTTAAAGAAAGGAGAGACGCCGCCGTTCATTTTCTCGAGCGGTATGCCGGGGACATTGCCACGTGGCGGATTCCCGCAGGCGGCTTTTATATTTGGGTGACATTTCACAAAAACCTGCCTGTCAGCCATTTCTTTTATGGATTGCTGAAACGGCAGGTGCTTGTGAATCCCGGCTACATTTATGACGGTGAAGACCGAAACAGCATCAGGCTGTCATATTCCTATGCATCTCTTGGAGATTTGGAAACTGGCATTAAAGCGGCAGCTGAAACAGCACGCTGCCTGATGATGTCCTAAGCTTTGGTTATACGATGACAGCTCCCAGTGCCCTGGCGAAGGCAATCGCGTGCTCTGGTGCGATTTTGCAGCCTTTCAATTTGTCGAGGGAGACATGAAGCTGTTCAAAACGGCACGTGCTGATGTCCATGTTTTGAAGGGACGTGCCGGTAAAGCTGGCGCCTTCTAATTCGCATCCGTCAAAGTGTGTCTGCTGGAGCACCGTATTGCTGCATTCACTTTGCATAAGAGCACAGTGATCAAATCGAACTTGTTTCATATTTGAGTACGAAAATGAGCTGAAATGTCCGTGGCATTCCTCGAATGAAACATTTCGCAGCGTTGCTTCCGCCACATTCATTCCAACCATTTTTGACTGCTTAACTGAAGTTCTGTGAATGACAGCCCCGCTGAAATCGGCGTTTGATAAATCACATTTTTCAAAGATCACATCGGTCAGTTCAATATGCCGAAAAGACACATCGATAAAGACGACATTTCTGAATACCGTTTTTTCCACACAGAGTCTTTCGATATCTTCGCCGCAGATTGTACAATCTTCAAACAAATGCATGCTGATTACATCATCCTGTGTCACGGCATCATGAAAATCTGCGGTTTGCAGGTTTTCCGGTATGTTCGGTTTTTGAATTGCGATTTTATTCATGTGATGACATCCTTTACTGCCCGAAAAACAGAGGCTTCCGGGTTCAATTTAATAGATCGTTAAGGAAATTGATACATATAGTAAATCGTGAAGAGCCTTTTCTTGGTACAGCAGCCCGCTTGTTTTGTAAGCATAAATGGAAAGCTTCCTATACGTCAAGGCGTTTACAGGCCGAAAAAGCCAAAGGGAACAGGAGGAATGCGGAATGGGGCATTACATCAAAACCGAGGAGCATGTGACACTGTTTGTAGAGGATATCGGACATGGAAGGCCGATCATCTTTTTGCACGGGTGGCCGTTGAATCATAAGATGTTTGAATATCAAATGAATGAGCTTCCGAAAAGGGGATTTCGTTTTATCGGCGTTGATTTACGGGGATATGGGCAATCTGACCGCCCTTGGGAAGGCTACGATTATGACACGATGGCCGATGATGTGAAAGCAGTCATTTATACGCTGCAGCTTGAGAATGCGATTCTTGCCGGTTTTTCAATGGGCGGCGCCATTGCAATCCGTTATATGGCAAGGCATGAAGGAGCCGATGTTGATAAGCTGATTTTACTGTCTGCGGCGGCCCCCGCGTTTACAAAACGCCCGGGTTATCCGTACGGGATGAGGAAGCAGGATATTGACGATATGATTGAATTGTTCAAAGCTGATCGGCCCAAAACACTGGCTGATTTAGGGAAACAGTTTTTTGAGAAAAAAGTGTCTCCAGAGCTTAGACAGTGGTTTCTCAATCTGATGCTGGAGGCCTCCTCCTACGGGACGATCCACTCGGGCATCGCATTAAGAGACGAAGATCTCAGAAAGGAACTTGCTGCAATCAAGGTGCCGACGCTGATCCTGCACGGGAGAAAGGATAGAATTGCGCCGTTTGATTTTGCGAAAGAATTGAAGCGCGGCATCAAACAGTCGGAATTGGTTCCGTTTGCAAACAGCGGGCACGGAGCATTTTATGAGGAAAAAGAGAAGATCAACAGTTTGATTGCGCAGTTCTCCAACTCATAAGAAAAAACCCGACATTGATCGGGTTTTTTATATAATTCCTCTGTTTTGCAGTGCGTTAATGATGAGATCAGCTCCATCGGAAATAGAGGTCTGGTCTGACTCAATGATGAAATCGGGTGAAAGCGGCGCTTCATACGGAGAATCGATCCCGGTGAAATGTTTGATCTCTCCGTTTCGCGCTTTTTTATAAAGCCCTTTTGGATCGCGCTGTTCACAAACATGCAGCGGGCACTTCACATAAATTTCGAAGAACTCACCTTTAGGAAAGAGCGCTCTAACCATGTCCCGATCCTCTCTGAATGGAGAAATAAAAGCCGTTAAAATCATTTGCCCGCTGTCGACAAACAGCTTCGCCACTTCTCCGATCCGGCGGATGTTTTCAATCCTGTCACCAGTCTGAAATCCAAGATCTTTGTTTAAGCCGTGGCGGATATTATCACCGTCAAGCACGTAGCTCTGAATGCCCTTGCGGTAAAGCTTTTCATCGACAGCATTGGCCAGCACCGATTTTCCGGAGCCGGACAAACCTGTAAACCAAAGGACGCAGCTTTTGTGTCCGTTTAAGGACTGTCTGTCAGACTTTGAGATGGAAGCGGGATGCCAAATGATGTTCGGATTGTGTGTCATTGCAATTCCCCGCTGTTTTGCTTGATGGCAACAGGCTGTTGGTGAAGTCCCTTGATCAGCACGGCTGCGACCTCAGGCCGGCTGAATTCTTTAGGCGGCTTTTTGCCTTGGCGGAGAAGCTCTCTCACTTTTGTGCCTGATAAGTGGATGTGGTCTCTCGGGCTGTGCGGACATGTTTTGGAGGTGCCCATGTTTCCGCATTTTCGGCAATAAAAGCTGTGCTCAAAAAACAGCGGCTTGATGCCCAGCTCTTCCTCTGTGAATGATTGAAAAATATTTTGGGCGTCGTATGTTCCATAGTAGCTGCCGACACCCGCGTGATCACGGCCTACAATAAAATGGGTGCAGCCGTAATTTTTTCGGACGAGCGCATGGAAAATCGCTTCCCGCGGACCTGCATAACGCATGGCGGCAGGGAAAACCGATAACATGACACGATCCTTTGGATAATAGTGATTAAGCAAAGCCTGATAGCTCTCCATTCTGATATCGCTTGGGATATCGTCTGACTTTGTTTCTCCGACAAGCGGGTGAAGCAGCAGACCGTCGACCGTTTCTAACGCTGTTTTTTGAATGTATTCATGCGCTCTGTGAACAGGGTTCCTGGTTTGAAAGCCGACAATCGTTTTCCAGCCGAGTTTTTGAAAGGCCGTTCTTGTTTCTGCGGGCGTTGCATAAAACTGTTCGAAAGATTTGTCAGGCAGGCGGCTGACCGTGATAGGCCCTCCGATATAGTAATCCGGGCGCGCCAGCAATTTTTTTACGCCTGGGTGGGCAGGATCGTTTGTTTTAAAAACAGACAGTGCTTCTTGTGTTTTATCAGGATGGTATATATCGGTGACTGTGATCATGCCGTAGGATACACCGTCTTTCACAAGCTTGACGTGATCTCCGGCAGACAGCTGTTTTGCTGTTTTTTCTCCGACAGGCAGCGTAATCGGCAGGCTCCACGGCAAGCCGTTTGCCAGCCTCATTTCCTTCACAACACGATGATAATCTTTTTCTCCCAAAAAACCTGTTAACGGGCTGTAGCCGCCGATCGCAATAAGCTCCAGGTCGCTCAGTGCAAGCTGATCCAGCTCAGCTTGGCACGCGCACCCTTCAAAATGGCATGCGTGATCACAGCGGTTGATTAATACCCCTCCGTGGGGTTCGTTTCCATTCAACGTGTTCAACCTCCATTTATACGTTTCCTTGTTTTCTTTGCTGCAGTTAATGAAAGTTTGACATCAGCGCCTCAACATCATTTCGACTCTCATAGCCAGAACCTGCCGTCCGCTATTCTTGATGCAGGCCGCATTCTGTTTTCTCCCGTCCGGCCCATCTTCCAGCCCTCTCATCGTTCGGGTCCGGGGAAGGCAATGTACACATTTCACAGCCTATGCTCGGGTAATGTTGATCGTGCAGTTTGTTATAAGGCAAATTGTGCAGGCGGATGTACGTCCAAACGTCATCCCATGTCCAGTGGATGAGCGGGCAAATTTTGATGAGCTCAAACTTCTGGTCCAGGTTTACGTATTGAATATGCTTTCTCGTTGGTGACTGATCCCGGCGCAGTCCTGAAATCCAAGCTGTCATGCCGGACAGGTGCTTTTTGAGCGGTTCGATTTTCCGCAATTGGCAGCAGAGGTTCGGGTTATGCTTCCACAGCTCTCCGCCGTACTTCGTCCCCTGTTCTGTTAAGCTCAGCTCGGGTTCGAGCATCTGGATTGCAAATCCCGGATATCGCTCTTTGACGGTCTCGATCAGCTCATATGTTTCCTGAAAATGAAGCCCTGTATCCAAAAAGATGATGTGTGCATTTTTGTTGATTTTTGATATTAAGTCGAGAAGCACCATTCCTTCTGCGCCAAAGCTGCAGGCATACACAATCTTTTCTCCGTACGTTCGGTAAGCCCATTTCAACACATCGAGCTCATCGATCAATTGATCCGTTATCCGTTTGGACAGCATGTCGTTCCATGTGTCATATGTGATGGTTTCGTTCAATGTTTTCCCCCCGTTTGCATCTGCTTTTTTTATCTATTGATCGAGTTATAGGCAGACTATTCATTTTTTGCATAAAGGTTCAGGTTTTAGGTGCCGCGCCCGCCTAAAATGAGGTGCGGAACCATTAAGAGCCCGGCTGAATATGCTTTTTAGCAAAATGGTTTTATGCCCAAGGAGAGGTAGTATGCCGATTGCCATTTATCAGGGGCATCATCATTCGCTTGCCCCGGCGGACATTAACATCGTCATTGATGTCATCAGAGCCTTTACGGTCGCCCATTATGCGTTTATCGGCGGGGCGAAAGAGATTTTGTTGGTCCGGACAGCTGATGAAGCCTTTGCGCTGAAAGACACCTATCCGGATTATGTTTTGACGGGAGAGGAAAAGGGGGGCGGTATCAGCGGATTTGATTTAGATAATTCTCCAAAACGTATGGCTGGGCAGAATATGACGGATAAAAGCCTGATCCAGAAAACAACAAACGGCGTCACAGCAGCATTGGGGGCGCTGAACGCAAAGCATCTGTTCGTAACTGGATTTTCCAATGCCAAAACAACGGCACAGCATGTGAAAAAGCTCGTCGCAAACGATTGTGTCATAAACATAGTGGCTTCCCATCCATCCGGTGATGACGATATGGCATGTGCGGAGTATATCAAAGGCATCATTGAAGGGACAAATGTGGTAACGGCTGCGGAGGCGATTGAAAGAATAAAAGGCTCTTCTGTTGCGGAGAAGTTTTTTGACTGCCGCCAGCCATTGTTTGATTCGGAAGACATCGTTTACTGTACAAAAGAACTGACGGGCGATTTCGTGATGAAAGTGAAACAAGATGGAGAAGTTCCAACGATAGAGAGGGTCATAATATGAATGATTTTTCACTAGAATTGCCAGTGAGAACAAACAAGCCGAGAGAAACCGGGCAGTCCATTTTAATTGATAACGGCTATCCCTTGCAATTTTTCAAAGATGCGATAGCCGGAGCGTCCGACTATATTGATTTTGTGAAATTCGGCTGGGGCACATCATTACTTACGAAAGATCTTGAAGAAAAAATCAGCACACTGAAAGAACATGACATTACATTTTTCTTTGGCGGCACACTGTTTGAAAAGTACGTAAGCCAGAAAAAAGTGAATGAATTTCATCGGTACTGCACCTATTTCGGCTGTGAATATATTGAGATTTCAAACGGTACGCTCCCGATGACAAATAAAGAGAAAGCGGCTTTCATTGCCGATTTTTCTGATGAATTTCTTGTGCTCAGTGAGGTGGGCAGCAAGGATGCGGAATTAGCAAGCCGGCAAAGCTCTGAGGAATGGCTTGAATATATCGTTGAGGATATGGAAGCGGGCGCGGAAAAAGTGATTACAGAAGCCAGAGAAAGCGGAACGGGAGGAATCTGTTCCAGCAGCGGCGATGTCAGATTTCAAATTGTTGACGACATCATTTCCTCGGATATTGATATCAACAGGCTGATTTTTGAAGCGCCTAACAAAACGCTTCAGCAAGGGTTTATTCAAAAAATCGGGCCGAATGTGAATCTGGCCAATATTCCATTTCATGATGCCATCGCGTTGGAAACGCTGCGTTTAGGGCTAAGATCCGATACCTTTTTTCTGTAAAACAGCGGCTGCGGGGCTCTCGTCGTGAAGAGAGCCTCTGCCTATTATTTTTTATGGCGGTACATAGGCGTGAGATAGGGAAGAGAGGTCAGGCGGATGTTGTAGATGAAGTCGATGACTCTTGTCGATATCACCTGGCATATGAGGGCTTGAATGACGATGCCCCAGTCAATAATAGACGCGGTGACCATAAAAATGATGCAATTCATGATGAGCAGGATCGTTCCAGGATTCCCGCCGCGGTAGATAGAAATCATCAGAGCAAGGGCTCCGAATCCTCCGTTCGAAATTTTATATTTGTATAAAAGTCCGATGCCGAGTCCCAATAACACTGCGCCGCTTGCCAGATCAAGCCACAGATTAGATGTGATATCCGGAAAAACCGCATCAAAGATCAATACCGAGACAGAGGTGACGGTGATAGAAGCGAGGGTGCCGGTGAATGTTCTCATCTCCAGCCATTTTAAAGCGGTAAAAAGCATTGATACATTCACAGCCCACACTGAAAATCCGTGGGGGATTTGAAACAGATAATGCAATAGCACCGCAATACCTGCTGCACCGCCTGTTGGAATATCATGCGGAAATAAAAACAAGGACATGCCGAGTCCCTGTAGTACGCCGCCTACGACAATCATAAACGTAAGTTTTGCTTTCATCAGCAGTTCAGCCATTAAGTCATTTGCTCCTTTATGAAAAGACTTGTCCGCTGTTTTCATTTTATGAGGCTGTCCATGATTTATGTCTCAAAATAAAGAAATGGCCCAGCTTAATATGCTGAGCCATCCCACTTGTAGCGATTGACGATCTCCATATTGATCTCTGTTCCAATGCCTTTTCCTTTCGGGATGTGGGCCATTCCTTTTGAAGGCTGCAGGCTGACGAGATCTGTAAAAGGATTCTCCATGACGTCCCACTCGATCGGTTCAATGTGATCTTTCTTCATTTTAGACCATGGGGGCAGACAGGCTTGTGCAAATAAAGCATAGAGCCGTGAAAGCGATCCGTCATATGCATGGGCGGATGCTCTGACGCCGAAATAACGCGCGAGCTGGAGGCAGTCCCGAAACTCATCAATTCCGTTGACATGCATGACATCGGGCTGAATGATATCCAAACAGCGCTGTGAAAGGAGAGGCACATATTGCGCCGGGCCTTTCATGTTTTCTCCGCCGGCAACAGGAACAGACAAACGGCTTCGAATCATAGCATAATCCTGCGGCTGATCAAAGGGCAAAGGCTCCTCAAGCCAGCCAATATTCGTCCATTCGGAGAAATAGCGCTCCCATTTAAAAGCCGCAGCGGCATCGTAGCTTTGGTTTGCGTCCAGAATCATCGTAATGGAGCTGCCTGCTGTATGCTGCAGCGCATTGATGTGCCGGACATCCTCCTTGAATGAAGTCCCGCCAATTTTGACTTTGATTTGCTCAAAACCTTTTTTCAACTGGGCTTCAACATTGGAGACTGAGCGGCTGATCCATTGCGGGGAGTCTGAGTACGATTGAAAAGACGCGTACACAGGAATCTCCTCTCTGTATCGCCCGCCCCATAATTCGCAAACCGAACAATCCGCAGCTTTGGCTGCAATCTCTGTCAGCGCCATGCTTACAGCGGAGGCCGCCCGCTGGTGCCATTTTTGAATCGTGCGCACTAATGACAGGCGGCTGCCAGCCTGTTTTCCTAATAGAAATGGGATGATCCGCTTCGTAAAACCGACATGGAGAGCAGGGAGCCAATCAACGCATTCTCCCCAGCCGTCTATCCCGCTTTCGGTGATAATCCTGATGAGATAACAAGTCCGATATCGTTTAAACCCATTGGCATCTCCGTATGGCTTTTCTAATCGGTGAAATAGCGGAAAGGTTTCAATCCGTACAATTTTCACACTGGGTGCTACCTTTCCTCAGCGGGCTGGAGCCGATTGCCAGCCATTTTAGGGTCTTCTTTTTCTTTTGTTTCTTCATTGTTTTGCTTCACATGGATGAGCATCATCACAAGAATCCCGACAACGAGAGTCAATCCCGCGATGCTTAAAAACATGCCGGGTCTGGACCATTGCATCAGGCGGCCGAAAATCGGAGGACCGATCGCTACCCCTAAGAAACGTACAGAGCCGTACAGCGAGGTGACAAATCCCCGTCTTTCTTTGCCGACAGCCCCGGTAATGAAACTGTTCACACAAGGAAGGACAAGACCTGAGCCTATGCTGCTCAGTACAAGAACACTGATAAAAAGGACAAGATTTTCAATGAATGACAGTGCCGCGTAGGATACGGTCATGAACGCCAATCCAAGTACGATCAGCTTTTTCATTAACGATTGCTTTTGCCCGATTTTGCTTCCTGTTGTATAGGACGTCACACACATAACCAAAAGCGGGATCGCTAAAATCAAGCCTTTTTTCACGCCGTCGGTGTCGTATGTTTTTTCAAGAACATCTGAGAGATAAAACAGGATGCCGAATAAAGTAAACAAACAGGTCGCACCGGCTAAATAAGCGGTAAACAGCCATCTGCCCTCATGTTTAAAGACACTTAACAGCCCTTTTGCATATTTTCCGATTGGTGGCGGTTCTTTTTCCTTTTTCTTTTCTTTAATAAAAATCCAAGTCAGTACGATCGAAATGATACAAAACACAGGAAAGGCAAAAAACGCACCATACCAGACAAGCAGGGCGATCAGCGAGCCAATGATCGGCGATAGCACTTTCCCCATGCCGTTTGAAGCTTCAACAAGGCCGAGCACCTTGCTCTCCTGGGCGCCTTTAAACAGATCTCCCGTCAGTGCCATGGCAATTGGGCCGGTTCCGGCTGCCCCGATTCCCTGTAACGCTCGTCCTGCCATGACCCAAGGGTATGCATTGTCAAAAAAACCTGCCGCAAACCCGGCTAACAAACCGCCGGCACCATACAAAATTAAGCAGGGAATAATGATGACTTTCCTTGAGAATCGGTCTGCGAGATAACCGACAATCGGAATCGCAAATGCTGCAATCAAGGAAAATACTGTGATCACGAGACTGACTTGAAATTGTGATAAATGAAGTTCAGATTTCATTTTTGGCAAAATCGGAATAAGCATCGAGTTTCCTAGGGTTAATATTAAAGGGATTGAACCGATTGCTACAATCGTCATTCCGTTATTTTGTTTTGATGATTCCATCTCAGAGCACACTCCTTTTCTTCTGCTTAGAATGTCCCTGATGGCTTCGTTTATTCAGCGATCAGACAGCAAAAAACCGAACAGAAGATACCTGTTCGGGAAAAAAGAGGGTTAACCGAGAGCCTGTGAAATCAAAGCATATAAGTGTCCATTTTGAATAGGCGCTTTTTTCTGATAGAACAACAGCGGAGGTTCATCATCTTTATGAAATCCCATTTCTATCAGGCTGTCATGCAGAGACGTGTGTTCCCCCGGTATATCGATTCGCATCGGACCTTGTTTGCCGGCCGCCAGCCTGTTGATTAATTGTGCAGCAACGTCTGATGATGGAGCGATAATGGGGCCGAATTTCAAATGGGCCGGTGTTTGTACAGATAGTCCGTACCCAATGAACTGTCCGTCATGATTTCTGGCGATGACACATTCGCATGAAGTGGAAATAAGCTGCTGCAAAAGGTTTGATCGATCTCCTCCAAAGGCGGCCAGATCTGCCGTCGCTAAGTCTTGAAAGTCTTGTTCTCTAAAGGATGACAGTTCAGCGTCAAGCTGTTTTGTATAAGGTTGAAAACTGTGACAGCTGTACTTTCGCACTGTTCCTGCCGTATGAAAGCCTGCTTTTTCATAAAGCGGCAAACCTTCTTTTGTGGCGCAAAGCCTGATGGCGGTGTTTTCATCCGTTTGGGTGATACAGGCGTTTACCATACGCCGGCCTAGACCGAGCCGTTGATATTCTTTGTCCACGATCACGAGGCCGATAGAAGCAAGACGGCCAAACAAAAACAAGCCGATGCAGGAAATAATATCACCGCTGACATTTTGATAGCCGAAAAAGCGTCCTTGCTGGACAAGCAGTGCCAGCTCTTGTTCGCCGTAATCCGGCCACCCGGCTTGCCTGCAAAGCCGCAATAGACTAGGGATATGTTCTTCATGAAGCTTAATCAGCTCATCGATTACCCTCATACAGATCACCTGCTTGTTTCGAGTTTTTTATACATGATGATATGTGTGCCTATGCCGGGAATCTCAAACGGTTCACCGAGTTCTTCCCAGCCAAGCTTTGAATAGTAGCCTTTCACATGGCTTCTGGCATTGCACCAGACTGCCTGAACGCCGTTCTTTGCCAGTTTCTGCTCCGCGTGTTTGATCAGCGTGCTCCCGCCTTTTTGATCACGATATCCTTCAAGCGTTGCCATGCCTCTCAGCCGATATGCTGGGGATTCTGTTATTAATGGCTGAATTTGCGGGGAAAAAGAAGCGATGCTGATCAGCTTTCCTTCAAAAAACGCGCCGAGATGAAAGGAGCCTTTTGCATGATCCTCTTCATATTTGCATTGTTCAATGGATTGATGGGGACGCAGAATGCGGTGCCGAATTTCATATGTATCTTCCGCGGAAATGGTTTTGACTTCGAGCATAATGTTCCTCCTCATGACTGTTTTTCTATATCGTAACACGAATCCCGTTGAAAAAGACCGCCCGATTGGATCAGACAGTCTTTTAAGGGATTAATGCAAAAAGATATTTTGGCGCTGCTCATCTTTTTGCTGAATATATGAAGTGAGCTCAGCGGTTAAGTCAGATCTGAGGAAAGGCGTTATCAAGTAGATGCCGTTAAACAGCTCGCATGCCGTATCCAGCAGGGAGCGTGCAATTGCAAGGCCTTCCGCCTTTTGCTTTTCTTTATCTTCACCGGCATGGGCCATTTTTTCGCGAATCGTATCAGACAGCTTAATGCCGGGAATTTCATTATGGATGAATTCGGCATTCCGGCTGCTTGTCAGCGGCATGATGCCGATATAGATCGGCGTCTTCAGATGTTTTGTTTCGTTATGGATATCGACAAGCTGCTGCTCGGAATAGACAGGCTGAGAAACAAAATAATCTGCGCCGCAATCTATTTTTTTCTCAAGCCGTTTTACCGCTTTATCCAGATGGCGGACGTTAGGATTAAATGCGGCGGCAACTGAGAAATTCGTTTTCTTGCCGAGCGGTTTTCCAGACAGAGACAGACCTTCATTGAATTGTTTGATCAGCCTGATTAAATCAAAAGATGTTAAATCATATACAGACGTCGCACCAGGAAAATCCCCGATTTTAGAAGGGTCACCTGTAATAGCAAGCACGTCATTCAGCCCTAACGTATCAAGGCCCATTAAATGTGACTGTAAGCCGATAATGTTACGGTCACGGCACGTAATATGGACAAGGGAACGCATATCGAGCTGCTGCTTGACAAGGGCGCCGCAGGCAACATTGCTGATCCGCGGGGTCGCCAAAGAATTGTCGGCGAGTGTCAGGGCATCGATTCCCGCTTCTTTTAATTCAGCAGCAGCGGACAGAAATTTGTCAAAGCTTAGTTTTTTCGGCGGGTCCAGCTCTACGATAATAGAGCGTTTTTTCGCTGCGATCTCATCCAGGCCGGGCTCGGTTCGCTCGTGATGAACAGAAATGAATTCTTTCGCCCGGGTTTTGACTTCTTTTTCCGTAATCGGAGCCAGCCCGCCAACCGCTTCCGCCATCGCCCTGATGTGATTCGGCGTTGTGCCGCAGCAGCCGCCGATAATCCGCGCACCTTGCTTACGGAATTCTGACGCGCTGTTTTGAAAATACGTGTCGTCTGTTTCATAGACGAGCCGTCCCTCTTCAAGCGAAGGAAGACTGCTGTTCGGATAAACGGATAAGAATACGTCATCAAAAATCGGCACTTCGCTTAGCGCTTCAATCATGTGATAAGGGCCGAGGCGGCAGTTAATGCCGACAATATCAGCTCCGAGATCCGCAATCGAGCGCAATGCGTCAGAAAGCGGCGTTCCGTCCTGCAATACGCCTTGCTCGTGCATGGAGACATTGAGCATAATCGGAAGATCAGTCTCTTTGCGCGCGATTTTCAGCACTTCACGGGCTTCTTCCAAATCATAATATGTTTCTAACAGCAAGCCATCCGGCTCTTCATGCAGCAGCAGATACAGCTGCTCGCGGAAGCTGCGCTTAATTTCGTCAAGACTGTATGCGTTTTTATTAAATGTGCGTATGCCGCCCATCGTTCCAAGCACGTATGCATCGCCTGCTGAAGCCCGCGCGATCTTTACGGCCTCCTGATTCATTTTTTTGATGTCATCCTCAAGCCCGTGTCTGGATAATTTAATATAGTTGGCTCCGTACGTATTCGTTTGAATAATGTTGGCTCCCGCTTCAACGTACGCTTTATGTATGCGCTGAATTTCCTCCGGCTTTGAAATATTGAGCTCCTCAAAACACCTGTCAATACCATAGGAGTAGAGGAGCGTCCCCATGGCGCCGTCACCGATTAACACCTGTCTTTGCAAATCTTCTAAAAGTCCCATTGTCTGCCTCCTTTATTCACATCAGCAAGGAAAAAAGAGAAATAAAAAAAGTCCTCTTAAGAAGAAGACTTTGTCAGTGATTTTGTCTCTTCTTATCTTCCAAGCTGTTCGAGCTTGCTGGATTTAGCACCTTGGTCATGGCTGATCGCCATTACACCGGTTGCTGAAGCTTCGTCGGGCCAGTCCCTCTGCTTCTCTTGATAAGAACGGATATGAAATTTTCATGTCAGGAAGTGCCAAAAGATATCTGGCGTTTTTCCCTTTCTCCAAATTTACCGAAAATAAAGACAATAATCAATAGGAATCAGAAAATTTATCTGAAATTTATAAATTGAACGTCAATTGGCAGATCTGCTCCCCGTACAGCTGAGATAATCTGCTGCAGGTCATCTTTGTTTTTTCCGGTGACACGCACTTGATCATCCTGCACCTGAGACTTTACTTTCAGTCCGGAGTTTTTGATGATCGTATTGATTTTTTTTGCGTTGTCCTTGTCAATGCCTTGAACAAGCTTTGCACGCTGGCGTACCGTTCCGCCTGACGCGTTTTCAACCTTGCCGTACTCAATGTTTTTTGTCGGTACGTTTCGTTTAATCAATTTGCTGACCAGCACATCTTTCAGCTGGCTTAATTTGAATTCGTCATCGGAAACGAGGATAAGCTCCTCTTTATCTAAAGAAATGTCGCTTTTGCTGCCTTTAAAGTCATATCGGGTACTGATTTCCTTCAGTGCAATTTGGATTGCGTTTTGCACTTCAGGCAATTCCACCTTGGATACAATATCAAATGAACTTTCTTTTGCCATATGAAAACCTCCATAACATTTAACTTATGTGTTGATTATAGTAGAATAAAGAGAAACTTCCAACAGAACAAAGAATCAATTTGTGATGATTGGAAAAAATGTTAACAAAATCCGCAGAGAATAAGCGGAACAGGAAGGACGATAGCATGAGACCAGGGCAGCAATTAACCTTGAGTATAGATCACCAAACCGACTTCGGTTATTTTTTAACCGATGGGGAAGATACGATTCTCTTACATAACAGTGAAATGACTGAGGATATCGAGGACAGAGACGAAGTAGAAGTCTTTATATACGTCGACCAGCAGGAAAGGCTTGCGGCCACGATGAAAATTCCGGTCATCAGCGCGGATGAATATGGCTGGGTTGAAGTGGTGGATAAAGTGGAGGATATGGGCGTTTTCGTTGATGTCGGTTTATCGAAGGACGCACTAGTCGCAACTGAGCATTTGCCGCCGTACGAAGATGTCTGGCCGCAAAAAGGGGACAAACTTTACTGTATGCTGAAGGTGACGAACCGGGGGCGCATGTTTGCGAAACCAGCGCCGGAAGATATCATCAGCGAACTGTTTACCGACGCTTCAGAAGATCTGATGAATAAAGAGCTGACAGGTACGGTGTACAGGCTGATCGCATCGGGTTCATTCGTGATCACGGATGACGGTATCCGCTGTTTTATTCACCCGTCAGAAAGAAAAGAGGAGCCAAGACTGGGTTCAAGAGTCACAGGCCGGGTGATTCAAGTGAAAGAAGACGGTTCAGTCAACTTGTCGCTGCTTCCAAGAAAACAGGATGCAATGTCAGTTGATGCTGAGTGCATTCTAACGTATATGAGAATGAGAAACGGTGCCATGCCGTACAGTGACAAAAGCCAGCCTGACGATATCAGAGAACGTTTTAATATGAGCAAAGCCGCCTTTAAACGCGCGCTGGGCCATTTGATGAAAAACGGAAAAGTGTATCAGGAAAATGGATGGACATACGAGAAAAAATAGCATGAAAATGGCTCGCCTGCAGCAGACTGCGGAGCGAGCCGTTTTTTTATGTCTAGTTTAATTCATCAACCAGTGTTCTGATTGCCATTTCGCGATCCACATTGTCTGAAATCGCTATCGGCGTAATATCAATGGCGAGAATGATCAGAATCAGGGCACCGGCTGCAGCAACATAGGAAACATAATAGAAATAGTTAGCGGTATCAACAGTGTTGACAAGCTCGGCCTGAACTCTGGATGTATCATCCTTGGAAGCGGCGATTTCCTTTGCAGCTTCTACTTTTTCTTCAACGATTTGACCTGCTTTTTTCAGCAGTTCATCCACTTTCAATGCATCTTTGCTGTAAACAGCTTTCTTCAGGTTATCAAAAAAGTCAGCATCCTCTTTTTTAATATCAGCGACAACCTGATTGGCAAAAGCCTTTGCCTGTTTTGTGTTGAGTTTGTCTGTCATCGCTTTATTAAAGACCTCTGGAAGCTGTTTGCCAACTTCCCCTTGGGCAAACACAAAGCCTTTAAAAATTTCCTCACCTGAATACTCAAGCTGCTTTGCCTGTGCCACACTTTCTTGCTGCTTCACCAAAAACACAGTCGTCACCAATACAACCGACAAAAATACTAGAAACGCCTTCTTCAAACTGAAACCTCTCCCTTCTTGTGTTTTTTATTCCACAACAGTCTGCGAATATATGTAAATTGAATCGTGGAATCGATAGGAGTGAGATACAATATCAAAATGCCGGCCATGATAATCGAAAAACTGATGAGGCCCAGCATGACTGCAAAAATCTCATGCATAAAAACAGCGATGATCAAAATCAATCTCCAATGCTTCTTCGGCGCAAACAGCGCCGCGAAGATGACAATTTGAACCAGCAGCGTCCCCCATGTCGGAATCACCACGAACGGACTTGTTACAATTGGCTTCGTTAACGCCTGAAAAAAGCCGTTGAAGCCTATGGTTTTTTCCTGGGCGAAATAATAGACGGCCGTTCCGTCCACCCATTCCTGCTGAGACAGCTTAGCGACGGTAGAGTGAAAATAAAGCACCGCCACTTGGATTCTGATCACAAAATAAGAAATAAAAGCTGTTATTTTTCCAAGTGTTCTTTTGCCCTCTATAGGTCTCGTACTCCAATGCCATTTTCTCGGATCGGTCAGCGTGATGGGAAGCAATAAAAAGGTAATGACGGCTGCTGCCTGCTCGCCTCCGTCGATGACGATCAGCGATGACTGCAGGCTGTAACTGACATACCAATGCAGAACCCCGGTGATTCTGGGGCGCCAGCCAATGACAACAAGCACCAGAATGGCAATGCAGACCCATCTGAAAAGATTTAACATCATATAGTTATTTTCGCCGAGGCAAAAGAGACTGAGATTCATTTTACAAGCTGGATAGCTGCTGATCCCGCTGGCTGGCTTCATAATGAGGCTCGGGTGATTGATGAGCAGCGTCAGCAGGCTGGATAGCGCAATGATGCTTCGCGCGAGGCCGTATACATTTGTCCACGGGTTTCTTTCGTCCCATCTGGTGATGGTCTGTTTTATGTTTTCGAGCATGAGATCACAACCTTGACTATGCTTTTTACCTGATAAGACGAAGGGGTGTATTTAGAATAGCTCCAAGGAACAATATCCTCTTTCGTCAAATAGTAGCTTCCACAAAGCAGCGGGCGGGGAGCGGGTGTTTTTAATTGCACGGTTTTGGCTTTGCTTTTGCATGCGCCGAGGTCCTTTTCTTTACATGCTGTCCACTGTTCCTTGCCGACTTGGCTGTAGATCACGCCCATTTCAACGCCTTGTGACCGCCCATACCGATACAGGCCAAATAGGTTGTCAGCCCTCATATTGGGCCATCTGACCTTGGTGCTGGCATTTTCAGCCTCATATAAGCCGATTGCAGTATCACGCGGATTTTTGCTAAAAAAGCCCCAGCCCTGAGGGAGGATGCTGGACATGAGAAATTTGGAGTCCTTTGTCAGCGGAATCGGGGTTGTCCCTAAGCTGCCAATAATAGAAAACAGAAATAGCGAACCCCAAAGGATTGAAAAAATGAAAAAAAATGATATCGATTTCTGCATTCGACTGCTCCTTTTAACCTGAAGAATCGTTTTTACACTTTTCATAATATAAAAACATTTATGTAATAAAAAGGTTAAAAAGTATGAGAAATCCCATTTTTGTTAAAAGAAAAAACAGGACATTTTACACTGCTATATGTGATTGATATATAGTGGTTTTTTCGATATATTTAAACCATGAAAACGAATCAAGTTAATGACCGCTGGATTGTTCAATTTCGAAAAGGGATTTTCGAGCTGGCCATCCTATCCCTACTGCGTTCTAAACCGATGTACGGTTATGAGCTGACGTCATCCTTAAAAACCACCTCGGCGCTGGCTATTTCAGAGGGAGCGATTTATCCGATTTTGAAACGTATGACCGAGAAGGGATGGATCGAATTTTTTTGGGAAGATTCACTGGACGGCCCGAAAAGAAAGTATTACAAAATGACGCAAAAAGGAGAAGAAATGTTAAAAGAACGGCTGGAGAAATACCTGGAAACCCATCAAGCCTTACTGTCTTTATCGGGGGATTTGCTATGAATGGACAGCTTATCATTGACCGATACATGGAGGAACTAAATGCAGAGCTGGCGAATATGCCTGATGTAGAGAGAGAAAACGCTATCGACGAATTAAAGGGGCATATCACCGCTTTCGTTCAAGACAGAATCAAAGCCGGCCTTAGTGAAGAGGAACTGCAGGAAGCTGTTGAATCTGAATTTTCTCATCCGAAGGAGCTTGCCGAATTGATGATGGGTGATGGGGGAGAGACGAAAAGGAGGAGGTCTTTATTGGGCAAAAGCTGGCTTTCGGTCCTTCTCATTGTCACGATTATCGCCCTGCCGCTGCTGCCGTCCGACTTCAGACATCTGCCGCTGGCTGTTTATTTAATGGTGCTCGCCGGATATGTATGGAAGCGAAAAAAATTGATGATGTTTGCAGGTGTCAGAAAAAACAAAATGCGCTCTCAAAAGGAGATTGTCAAGATTTCGCGAGTCGGTGCGGTTTATCTGCTGTTTTTAGCAGTGCTGCTTCTTTTGAGCCCGTTCCTCAATGCGCTTGTCGTCCTGCTGCTGATTGCAGTAAGCTGCGCCGCTTTTTTTCTTTTTCTTAACATCAAGTAATCTTGTAGGAGGCTGTAAGATGGAAATCAGCATCAATTATCTATTAATTGTCATCGCGCTTTTATTCTTTGTGGTTGCCTATTTTGTCGGAATCAAAAAACAAACCTGGATGCTGGCTGGGTTTAACGAGGCGCGTATACGGGATAAAGACCGGCTGGCCAGAATAGCAGGCTACTTTTTCTTGAATTCCGGTTTGTTCATATTGCTGAATAGTTTTATCTCATTTCAAGGTCAGGAGCAGCTCATACCTCCGCTTATACTGGCATATGGAGCAGGGGTTATTATTTATGTCAATAAAAAATTAGTAGAGTAGAAAAAGAAGGGCAGAGCGAAATATCTCTGCCCTTCTTTTTTGGGAAAATAAGAACGAAGCACCACATACAAGTTTTTGTATTTTTGATAGGATGAAGAAAAATGGTAGATTCCAAAATAGGAAGGATGTGGTGTTTTGCGCAACTTGACCAAGACATCTCTATTACTGGCCGGCTTATGCACAGCGGCCCAAATGGTTTTTGTAACACATGCCTCAGCTGAAGAAAGCATCGAATACGACCATACGTATCAAACCCCTTCATACATCATCGAAAAGTCATCGCAGAAGCCGGTACAAAACACAACCCAGAAAGAATCGCTATTTTCCTATCTTGACAAGCATCAAACGCAGTTTAAGCTCAAAGGGAATGCGAACAGCCATTTTCGCGTTTCGAAAACCATAAAGGATCCAAAGACAAAACAAACGTTTTTTAAATTAACGGAGGTTTACAAAGGAATTCCGATTTACGGCTTTGAACAAGCGGTCGCGATGAAGGAAAACAAACAAGTGAAAAGTTTCTTTGGAAAGGTGCATCCGCAAATCAAGGACGTCTCCGTCACACCGTCTATTTCTGAGAAAAAAGCAATACATACAGCAAGGCGTGAGCTCGAGGCTTCCATTGGAAAAATCGAATATCTTGATGGGGAACCAAAAGGCGAATTATATATCTATCCACACGACGGTGAATATGATCTCGCCTACCTTGTGAGACTCTCGACATCTGAACCTGAGCCTGGCTATTGGCATTATTTCATCGATGCCAAAAACGGAAAGGTCATCGAGTCCTTTAATGCCATTCATGAAGCGGCAGGTACAGGAATCGGCGTGTCAGGTGATGAAAAAAGCTTTGACGTCACAGAACAAAATGGGCGCTTTTATTTGGCTGACGAAACAAGGGGAAAAGGGATCAATACATTTGACGCGAAGAACCTGAACGAAACCTTGTTTACGCTTTTGTCTCAACTGATCGGGTATACGGGCAAAGAAATAGTCAGCGGCACGTCCGTATTTAATGAACCTGCGGCTGTAGACGCACACGCAAATGCGCAAGCCGTTTACGATTATTACAGCAAGACATTTGGCCGTGATTCTTTTGATCAAAACGGAGCAAGGATTACGTCTACCGTGCATGTCGGCAAACAATGGAACAATGCTGCGTGGAACGGTGTCCAGATGGTATACGGGGATGGAGACGGTTCGAAATTTAAGCCGCTGTCTGGATCGCTCGACATTGTCGCGCATGAAATCACACACGCAGTCACACAGTATTCCGCCGGTCTTTTATATCAAGGAGAACCCGGTGCATTAAATGAGTCCATTTCTGACATTATGGGCGCGATGGCTGACCGTGATGATTGGGAGATCGGCGAAGATGTCTATACTCCTGGTATTGCAGGAGATTCATTGCGGTCATTGGAGGACCCATCTAAGCAGGGAAATCCAGATCATTACTCGAACCGCTACACAGGAACAGAGGATTATGGCGGAGTCCATATCAATTCGTCCATTCACAATAAAGCAGCTTATCTTCTTGCAGAAGGAGGCGTGCACCACGGTGTACAGGTTGAAGGGATTGGGCGTGAAGCAAGTGAACAAATTTACTATCGGGCTTTAACATATTATGTAACGGCATCTACAGATTTCAGCATGATGAAGCAAGCGGCGATTGAAGCTGCCAATGATTTATACGGTGAAGGCTCGAAGCAATCAGCTTCAGTCGAAAAGGCGTATGAGGCTGTCGGCATTCTATGAGCAAACAAAAACAGTCAGGACACAGAGTCTGACTGTTTTTGTTTGCTCATTTTCTTAAAAAGAATATCGCCAATGTACCTGGACCGGCATGCGAGCCGATTGCTGAACTGATTGGATGCATAATGATTTCTTTCGGCTTGAACGCTTCCTCAATCAGGTGTTTCATGTCCGTGGCTTTTTCTTTGTTCGCGGCGTAGCTGATCCCGACGGTTTGATCGCTCCAATCATCCCCGCGCTCTTTCATAAGCTCGATGATCCGTTTGAAAAGTTTCTTCTGTCCGCGGATTTTTTCCAGAGGCACAAGCTTGCCGTCCTCCATCTGAAGCAGCGGTTTAATATTCAACAGGCCGCCGACAAAAGCGGACGTTTTAGATATCCGGCCGCCCCTCGCGAGATATGTTAAATCATCAACGGTAAAAATGTGTTCAAGCTGGCTGCAAAAGTTCTTTACAGACGTTTCAATTTCTTGTATTGTATTCCCGTTGATACAGAGATCGGCAGCATGCTGGACAGCCAGACCGTATCCTAATGAAGCGCATTTGGAATCAATGATCCGCAAATCGAAATCGGGGAATTCCTCCTTCACTTCATTGGCGATCATTACAGCTGTCTGATACGTGCCGGAGAGACCTGAGGAAAAGGCAATGTAAAGAGCGGGATCACCTGTTTCGGCATATTGCAAAAACACATTTTTAATCGTTTGCGGTGAGGCTTGGGACGTCTTAGGTGTTTCTCCATTTTGCATCGCTTCAAATATTTGATCCGCATGAATTGTGACTGCATCTTCGAATTCTTTATCGCCGAGAGAAACCCTGAGCGGAATAAAGCCAATGCCTTTTTCTTCAAAATAAGAACGAGGCAAATCAGTGGCGCTGTCAGCGATGAGATGAACTGTCATATTGCTTCCCTTCTTTCCGTTATCGCTCGTTATCATGAGAGTTAAGCCAACTATATCATATTAATTTGCCAAAATCGTGTTCAAATATTTGTTTTAAGGGAAAACATAATAAAGAAGAAAGAGCGGAGGAACATGCCATGGTACTAGATCAAACAAAAAAATTACTCATTGTCATCATCGGCGCTTTACTCAATGCTGCCGGGCTGAACTTATTTTTGATACCTGCAGATGTATATGCCAGCGGATTTACAGGTGTTGCCCAGCTTTTATCAAGCGTCGTTGATCAATATGCCCCCTTTTACATATCGACGGGAACGCTCTTGTTCCTCTTAAACATTCCGGTCGGTATTTTAGGATGGCTGAAGGTCGGCAAATCGTTTACAGTGTACAGCATTTTAAGTGTCGCACTCACTACTCTGTTTATGGGGATCCTGCCGGAAACAAGCCTGTCACATGACATTTTGCTGAACGCGGTGTTCGGCGGCGTCATTTCCGCAGTCGGTATCGGCTTAACATTAAAATACGGAGCTTCGACAGGCGGGCTTGATATCGTCGCCATGGTGCTTGCAAAGTGGAAGGATAAACCCGTCGGCACGTATTTCTTCATTCTGAACGGGATTATCATCTTGACGGCAGGATTATTGCAAGGTTGGGAGAAAGCATTATATACCCTGGTTACGCTGTATGTGACAACAAGGGTGATCGACGCCATTCACACTCGCCACATGAAGCTCACGGCAATGATCGTGACGAAAAAGGCGGACGAAATCAAGGAAGCCATTTACGGAAAAATGGTGCGCGGCATCACAACTGTTCCGGCAAAAGGAGCTTTTACGAACGAACAGAAAGAAATGATGATTATCGTCATCACGAGGTATGAACTGTACGATTTAGAAAAGATCGTCAAAGAAGTTGATCCGAAAGCATTTACGAACATTGTTCAAACGACAGGGATTTTTGGTTTCTTTAGAAAAGACTGACGAAAGCAGGTGGAAGTCGTGAAACGGCTGCTTGTGATGCTCCTCCCCGTGCTGCTTTTGATAGGCTGCGGGAAAGATGAGCAGACAGAACCCGATAAGGAGGTATCAGGCGAAATGGAGAATCAAGAGGTTGTTTTATCTATTGACGCAATTCAGGAGCCTGAACAAATCAAGTTTAACATGTCGCTGAAGAACCAAAGCGAACGTGCTATTGAGTTTCAATTCAGCACAGGGCAAAAATTTGAACTTGTCGTGTATGATTCTGAGCACAAAGAAAGATACCGTTATTCGAAAGACAAAATGTTTACGCAGGCTTTTCAAAACCTGACGCTTGAATCTGGAGAAACATATGATTTCTCTGATGTGTGGAAGGAAGTCCCTGAGCCCGGAACCTATGAGGTAAAGGTGACATTTAAGGGCAGGGCGGAAAATCTCAAGCAGGTTCAGGCTGTTCAGCAGTTTGAAGTCAAATAAGAGGCTATGGCGAGTCGCCATAGCCTTTTTTTATTGGAGTTTGTCCAGCTGATTTTGAAATTGATGCAGCTGTTGACGTTCCGCATCTGTCGAATTGGCATACGCAGAAGATACAGCATTTTTGGCTCTCAGAATCGCTTGCTCCTGATCGCCTTCCTCAAAGCCGTTTGTCACCATGACCGCCTGTTGAACAAATGATTTTGCCTGCTGAAACAGTTCATTTCTCATTTAATATTCAACCTGGCTTTCGGCCGAGTCTCGTGCCGCGGCATGCTGGTGAGCTTCTTCTAAAGTAGACCGATATGGAAATCTTGCGGCGTGTAGCCCGATGGAGTCTTTACCCTGCTGAATAAACCTTCTGGATTTGCTTCGTTTACCCATTTTGAGACTGCCCCCTTCCATACTTTGACGAGATGAGTCGTCTTCAATAGTATGGTGGGGCAAAGTAAGGTTTATGAGTGGGAAAAATTAATACGGACCTTCTTTAAAGTGAGAAATATTCTTTCAAAAACCTTGCAACGCCGTCCTCTTCATTTGTAGCCGTTGTTCGGTTGGCAATCTGCTTGACCGCGTCAATTCCATTTCCCATTGCAACGCCACAGCCTGCAAATTCAAGCATTTCCAAATCGTTATCCTCATCCCCGAAAGCAATGATCCGCTCCCTCGGCACGCCGTAATAATCGCTGATTTTCTGCAGGCCGACCGCTTTATTCATGCCGCTTTTGATAATTTCAATGACATGCCACGGTGCGGCCCATCTTCTATGGTCGATTACCTCGGCATGCACATCCGATAAATATGAGCGTATTGCCGGCACATCCTCTTCTTTTGCATGTATGAGTACAGAAGTCACATCTTCACCAAGATTTTCCCGCAAGTCTCCGACCGTTACATTTGTTGTGTTCATATTAAAGGCATCTATCAGGTGCTCATCATGGTAATGAAAGTATACGTCGTCAATCACTTCAGCAAGCACGTTATGTACGTTGTAGCTTTCGCTGATATCCACGAGCTGTTTGACAACATCAAGCGGCAGTGACGTATGATACCGTCCCCAGCTGTCGTCTTGCGGGTGATGGACAAATGCTCCGTTAAAATTGACAATTGGCGTTGTCAGCTCCATCTGCTGGTAGTACATGGAACTTGAACGATACGGACGGCCTGTTGAGATGCAGACATAATGCCCGTCATCTTTTAGACGCTGTATCGTCTGAAGGGTGTTTTCAGATATGGTTTTATCATCCTTTAATAATGTTCCATCTAAATCTAATGCGATTAAATAGGGTTTTGTCTCCATGAAAAGCTCCTTTAACCTTAGATTTTGCTTGTTTTTCCTTACTTACAGTGTAGCTTTTTACCATCTTTATTGTCTACATGTTACACTTATGATTATGGTTATCCTAAGGAGGGGCACATTGTGATACAAATTGAGAATCAAACCGTTTCCGGTATTCCGTTTTTACATATTGTAAAGGAAGAGAACAGGCACCGCGCTGTTCCTCTCGTGATCTTTATACATGGTTTTACAAGCGCGAAGGAACACAACCTTCATATTGCTTATCTGCTTGCGGAGAAGGGTTTTAGAGCCGTTCTGCCGGAGGCTTTGCACCATGGGGTACGGGGAGAAGAAATGGCTGTCGAAGAGCTGGCGGGGCATTTTTGGGATATCGTCCTAAACGAGATTGAAGAGATCGGCGTACTTAAAAACCATTTTGAAAAAGAGGGCCTGATAGACGGCGGCCGCATCGGTCTCGCAGGCACGTCAATGGGCGGCATCACAACGCTTGGCGCTTTGACTGCATATGATTGGATAAAAGCCGGCGTCAGCCTGATGGGAAGCCCGAATTACGTGGAGCTGTTTCAGCAGCAGATTGACCATATTCAATCTCAGGGCATTGAAATCGATGTGCCGGAAGAGAAGGTGCAGCAGCTGATGAAACGTCTCGAATTGCGGGATCTCAGCCTTCAGCCGGAGAAACTGCAACAGCGCCCGCTTTTATTTTGGCACGGCGCAAAAGATAAGGTTGTGCCTTACGCGCCGACCCGGAAATTTTATGACACGATCAAATCCCATTACAGCGAGCAGCCGGAACGCCTGCAATTTATCGGAGATGAAAACGCTGACCATAAAGTCCCGCGGGCAGCTGTGTTAAAAACGATTGAATGGTTTGAAACGTACTTATAAAGCACTAAGTTATTAACAAGAGCTGAATTTACGTTATACTGTAGAAAAAAGGAGTGAGGGAACGTGGAAGAAGCATTAAAAGAAAACATCATGGGCGCCCTGGAACAGGTTGTCGATCCTGAGCTTGGCGTTGATATCGTGAACCTCGGCTTGGTATATGACGTTGATATGGATGAAGATGGCTTGACGCACATCACCATGACGCTAACATCAATGGGATGCCCTTTAGCGCCGATTATCGTGGATGAGGTGAAAAAAGCATTAGCGGACCTTCCTGAAGTGAAAGACACAGAGGTTCACATTGTATGGAATCCGCCTTGGACTAGGGATAAAATGTCCAGATACGCAAAAATTGCGCTTGGCATTCAATAAAACAAAAAAGGACAGCCTGATATGTGAGGCTGTCCTTTTTTACAGCTGAAAGGAGTGAAAGGGAATGATGTACCTGCTGGCAGTTTTATGCCCGCCGCTTGCTGTTTTGTTTTCGGGAAAACCGTTTCAGGCCTTGCTGAATCTCATATTGACCTGTATCTTTTGGCTGCCGGGCGCGATTCACGCCTGCTTTATCGTCGCCGACCGCCGTGCCGAAAAACGGGCAAGAAGATAATTTGGAAAAATGAGGACGCAGTCATGGTATAATGGTCATAAAAAACAGCAGGGAGAGCACTATGAAAAAGAAATTGCTTGCATTCGCGCTTTGTACTGGCGCGTATGCGGCCCTGTTTGCGTACTCTGTGAACCCAGAGCAAAAAACAGACACAAGCGAGATGACGGATGTCAGCCGCCTGATGCCTGTAAAAATAAAGCAGACAGTGAAAGGGCAGGAAGAGGAAACGCTCATTGACACAGTCAAAGAGGCAAATCGAAAAAACATAAAAATTTCAATCGCCGGGGCCCAGCACTCCATGGGCGGCCATACATATTATGAGGACGGCATCGTTCTCGACATGACGGGCTACAACAAAATCCTGTCACTCGATCAAGAGAAGAAAACCATCAGGGTGCAAAGCGGTGCAACGTGGAATGATATCCAGAAATACGTGAATCCATACGGACTCGCGGTAAAAGTCATGCAGTCACAAAACATTTTTACAATCGGCGGATCTCTCAGCGCAAATGCACACGGACGTGATATTCGCTACGGCTCGCTGATTGATACAGTCAAATCATTTCGGCTTTTAAAAGCTGACGGGACGATTATCACTGTCACTCCAAAAGATGATTTGTTTACGGCGGTCATCGGAGGGTACGGCCTTTTTGGCGTGATTCTTGATGTAACGCTTGAGCTGACAGATGATGAGCTGTATGTCATGAAGACAGAAAAAATGAATTACAGCACATACTCAGACTATTTTTCAAAGCATGTAAAAGGAAATCCAGATGTCCGAATGCATCTGGCGCGAATTTCAACAGCGAAAAAAGGATTTCTGAAAGACATGTATGTCACAAATTACGTATTGGCTGATCATCAGGATCAACTGCCATCATACAGCGATCTCAAAGAAGATGAGTATACGGGAGCCACAAAGTTTGCACTCGGTTTGTCAAGACAGTATGAATGGGGCAGGAATTGGCTGTGGAACACACAGCAATCCTATTTTCTGAGCCAAAACGGCACAGAGATTTCACGCAATAACGTCATGCGGTCCGAATCAAAGTTTCTTGAGTATGAAAACAATGACAACACAGATGTTTTGCAAGAATACTTTGTGCCCGTGAAGGAGTATGGGTCCTATATTGATGACCTGAGACAAACGCTGTCGGACGAAGATCTGAACCTGCTGAACATTACGATCCGCTACGTGCAGAAAAATGAAAAGGCCGACCTTTCCTATGCGAAGGACGATATGTTTTCGCTCGTGCTATTAATAAACGAGGGCTTTTCAAAAGAAGACCAGGCAGATACTGCCCGAATCATCAGGCGCATGACAGACGTTGCCATCAAGCACGGCGGCAGCTATTATCTGCCTTATATGACCTACCAGACAAAAGAGCAAATGAGACAGGCATATCCGGAAAGTGAAGCGTTTTTTCAGAAAAAACGAACCTATGACCCGGATGAGCGCTTTATGAATTACTTTTATCAGAGGTATAAATAATGGGGAAAAACAAATTAAAATGGCTGACATTATCACAAAGCAGCGTGTTTTTCGCAAGCAGCTTAATCTTTCCGTTTTATATTCTGTTTGTGAAAAATATCGGCTCAAGCTACACACAGTTCGGTTTTTCCTACGGATTGTTCGGGTTGAGCGGAGCGCTCATTTACCCGCTCCTCGGACGGCTGTCTGAAAGGTTTGACAGCCGTTATTTTCTGCTTCTGAACTCGTGGGGGATGGCTGTTCTGCTTTTATATGTCCCGCATATCGGAAGCGTCGTTCAAGTGTATATCGTCCAAGTGCTGTTAGGGCTCTTTGGAGCGATGCAAAAGCATGGAGAAAAAGTGCTGATCGCTAATTTTACAGACAGCGGAGAGCGTGGAAAGAAGATTGGGAATTACCATTTTTGGACAGCTGTCTTTTCAGCAGCAGCCATTATGCTCGGGGGCTTTCTCGCTGACTTTTTCACAGTGCAAATGATTTTTTATGCAAGCTCTATTCTATATTTTTTGAGTGGATTGATGATGATGAAAACAGGCTGACGCGGTCAGCCTGTTTTTTTATGCGGCTGAAATGCGGCACCGCATCAACGTTTTTGTGCTGGAGTCGTGCTGATTTTTTTGAGCGGAATTTCCATTGAACAGAAAATTTATAAATGAATAAAAATATTAAATATACGATTGAATTAATTTTTATTCATGTTATAATGTTAAATAATTTCACAAAGACCAAGAGGGTGAACTTGTTTTGAAAATAGGAATTGTAGGTGCTACAGGATATGGAGGCACCGAACTTGTCAGGATTCTTTCGCATCATCCTCATGCAGAGGAATGCATACTTTATTCATCCAGCGGAGAAGGGAATGTCTATAGCGAGGGTTATCCTCATCTTACCGGCTTAGCGGATCAGCAGCTGAAGCCGATTGATATGAATACGATCAAACACGAAATAGATATCATGTTTCTCGCTGCGCCGCCCGGAGTATCAAGTGAATTGACTCCAAAGCTGGCAGACGCGGGAATTCCGGTTATTGATCTGTCAGGTGATCTGAGGATACAAGAATCGGCTGAATATGAAAAATGGTATAAACGGACAGCGGCACCGAAGGCGGTGATTCAAGAGGCGGTATACGGTCTGGCAGAACTGAATCAACTGCAAATTCAACAGGCGAAACTCATTGCCAATCCAGGCTGTTTTCCAACAGCTGTTTTGCTTGGCCTCGCGCCATTGGCTCAAAAGAAACTGCTCGATGAATCTTTCGTTATCGTTGACGCGAAGACGGGTGTTTCCGGAGCGGGAAGAAAAGCATCCATGGGAACCCATTTTTCTGAGCTGAACGGCAATTTTAAAATTTACAAAGTCAATGAACATCAGCACACGCCGGAAATTGAGCAGGCGCTGAATGAATGGCAGCCAGGCCTCGGGCCCATTACATTTTCGGCTCACTTGGTTCCGATGACAAGGGGCATCATGGCGACGATGTATACCAGATTAACCTGTGATCTATCCGCAGATGACCTGCATGATTTATATTCGGAATTTTACCAAGATTCATATTTTGTGAGAGTGAGGCCAAAAGGTCAGTACCCGCAAACGAAAGAAGTGTACGGCAGCAATTTCTGTGATATCGCCGTGACCCTCGATGAGAGAACGAACAGAGTCACGATCGTCTCGGTAATCGATAATTTAATGAAGGGTGCCGCCGGTCAGGCAGTGCAAAACTTTAATTTGATGAATGGCTGGAATGAAGAAACTGGACTCACTATCACGCCAATTTATCCATAGAACGGGAGAGAATCGAACCATGATTCAGTTAAGTGAAGATCAAATTGTAAAAGTAACAGGGGATGTATCCTCGCCAAAAGGGTTTCAGGCAAAGGGTGTGCATTGCGGGCTGCGCTACTCGAAAAAAGACCTCGGCGTCATTATCAGCGAGACACCGGCTGTGAGCGCAGCAGTTTATACCCAAAGCCACTTTCAGGCTGCTCCGATCAAAGTGACACAAGACAGCTTAAAGCACGGACCGACACTGAAAGCCGTCATCGTCAACAGTGCCATTGCCAATGCCTGCACGGGAGAACAAGGCCTAAAGGACGCATACACAATGCGGGAGAGCTTTGCTTCACAGCTTGGCATTGAGCCGGAGCTTGTCGCTGTTTCATCAACGGGTGTCATCGGCGAGCATTTAGACATGGAAAAAATCCACGCGGGGATCGAGCTGCTGAAAGAAACACCTGCGGGATCAGGCGATTTTGAGGAAGCGATTTTAACAACTGATACGGTGATCAAGCAGACGTGCTATGAACTGGCAATCGGCGGCAAAACAGTCACGATCGGCGGAGCGGCCAAAGGCTCAGGGATGATACACCCGAACATGGCCACGATGCTGGGATTTGTGACAACTGACGCGGCAATTGAAGAAAAAGCGCTGCAAAAGGCGCTTCGGGAAATCACTGACGTTTCATTTAACCAAATCACAGTTGACGGAGAAACATCCACGAACGACATGGTATTAGTTATGGCGAATGGCTGCGCTGAAAACGAGTGCCTGACAGAAGACCATCCAGACTGGCCGGTCTTTAAAAAAGCGCTCTTGCTCACTTGTGAGGATCTGGCTAAAGAGATTGCCAGAGACGGAGAAGGCGCGACAAAACTAATTGAAGCCCAAGTACAGGGAGCGAAAAACAATCTTGATGCAAACGTCATTGCCAAAAAGATTGTCGGCTCAAATCTTGTAAAAACGGCAGTATACGGAACAGATGCCAACTGGGGGCGGATCATCGGAGCCATCGGACACTCCGCAGCACAGGTGACGGCAGAAGAAGTAGAGGTTTATCTTGGCGGCCAATGCCTGTTTAAGAATAACGAACCTCAGCCATTCTCTGAATCTCTCGCTAAGGAATACCTTGAAGGAGATGAAATCACCATTGTCATCAAGATGGATGAAGGGGACGGAAACGGGAGAGCGTGGGGCTGTGACCTGACCTATGACTATATCAAAATTAACGCGAGCTATCGCACGTAATAAGGGGAGCGAAATGAAGAAGACAATCGTTTTTAAATGCGGGGGAAGTGTAATCCGTGAGCTGTCGGAAGAATTTTTTCAAAATCTGAAAGAGCTGATGGCGTCAGGCTGGAAGCTGGCGATCGTACATGGCGGGGGACCGGAAATCACAAATATGCTGAAACGGTTAAATATCAAGACAGAGTTTTCGGGCGGACAGAGGAAAACAACGAAGCCGGTGCTGGAAGTAGCGGAAATGGTTTTATCCGGTTCTGTCAATAAATTTTTCGTTGCTGAGCTTGCCAAACACGGACTGCGAGCCGCGGGCATTTCTGGTAAGGATGGCGGTCTTTTGGAGGCTGATTATCTAGATCCGGAAACATACGGAGAAGTGGGAGAAATCAAAAAAGTCGATGCGTCCATGGTGAACGCGCTGATGGAAAATGGCATCATCCCCGTTATTGCGCCGCTGTCTATGACAAGCGACTGTAAAACGCTGAATGTAAATGCTGATCTGGCTGCTTCAGCAGTCGCCGGAGCGCTTGAAGCCGATAAGCTTATGTTCGTCACGGATGTCGATGGAATCATGAAGGAAAAGCAGCGTCTGAACGTCCTGACCCCTAAGGAGATTCAGATGCTGATCAAGCAGGAAGTGATCACAGGAGGGATGATCCCGAAGGTCAATTCAGCCTTGTCAGCTTTATCAGATCAGGTGTCTGAAGTCATGATCGTAAACGGAAAAGGATCATTCTTCGCAGAACAAACCTTTCAAGGGACAAAAATCGTCAAAGCAAAGGAGGCTGTTTCATGAGCAGCTTGTTTCAAACCTACGGCCGTTGGGATATTGACCTCAAAAAAGCAAAAGGAACGTACGTTGAGGATCAAAACGGCAAAACGTACCTTGATTTCATTCAGGGGATTGCGGTATCAAATCTAGGACACTGCCATGAAGCGGTGACAGAGGCAGTCAAAAAACAGCTTGACAGCGTATGGCACGTATCAAACCTGTTTCAAAACAGTCTCCAAGAGCAAGCGGCGCAGAAGCTGGCAGCGCATAGTGCAGGAGATCTTGTCTTTTTCTGCAACAGCGGCGCGGAGGCGAATGAAGGTGCGATAAAGCTTGCCCGAAAAGCAACTGGAAAAACAAAAATCATCACTTTTCTTCAGTCGTTCCATGGCCGCACGTATGCAGGGATGGCTGCGACCGGACAGGATAAAATCAAAACAGGCTTCGGCCCGATGCTTGAAGGCTTTCACTACCTGCCATACAATGATCCTTCTGCTTTTAAAGCTCTTGGGGAGGAAGGCGATATTGCCGCGGTGATGCTTGAAACAGTGCAGGGAGAAGGAGGAGTCAATCCGGCGAGTGCTGAATTTTTATCAGCCGTACAGTCGTTTTGCAAGGAAAAGCAAGCCCTTCTCATCATTGATGAAATCCAGACCGGCATCGGACGGACGGGAAAAGGCTTCGCATATGAGCACTTCGGACTCTCACCGGATATCATCACAGTCGCCAAAGGATTGGGAAACGGCTTTCCGGTCGGCGCTGTCATCGGAAAGAAACAGCTTGGAGAAGCGTTTACCCCTGGTTCTCACGGAACGACTTTCGGAGGAAACATGCTGGCGATGGCTGCTGTGAATGCCACATTGCAAATTGTATTCCAGCCTGACTTTTTGCAAGAGGCTGCTGACAAAGGGGCGTTTTTAAAAGAACAGCTTGAGGCAGAGCTAAAGAGCCCTTTTGTTAAACAAATCCGAGGTAAAGGATTAATGCTTGGAATTGAGTGTGATGGCCCGGTTGCTGACATTATTGCTGAATTGCAGACATTAGGCTTGCTTGTATTGCCGGCCGGCCCGAACGTGATTCGGCTGCTGCCGCCGCTCACCGTGACTAAGGATGAAATAGCAGAAGCCGTCAGCAAGCTGAAACAGGCAATCGCTCATCATTCCGCTGTAAACCAGTGATTTTTTTTCGATATAAAGGCATAAAAATTCATTTTTATAATTAATTATTCATCAAGAGGTGGGCTGTTAGATGGAAGGTTATTTAGTGTTAGAAGATGGGACATCGTTCAGCGGCGAGCTGGACGGTCATGAAAACTGCACGGGAGAAGCTGTTTTTTTCACAGGAATGACAGGCTACCAGGAAGTGCTGACAGATCCATCATATAAGGGACAGATTATTGTATTTACCTACCCGCTGATTGGCAACTACGGCATAAATGAAAAGGATTTTGAAAGCAAGAAACCGCAAGTAAAAGCCGCGGTTGTCTATGAGGCGTGTGATCACTTTTCTCATTATGAAGCGGTATACAGCCTCAAGGAGTATCTACAGAAATGGAATATTCCGCTGTTAACCCATGTTGATACGAGGGCTGTCGTGAAGAAAATCCGGGCAAACGGGACGATGGGTGCGACAGTCACAGCCTCTAAAGAAGGAGCTGAGATTGCTCTTCAACCAGAGAATGTGGCAGAGCAGGCTTCCGCCCAGGAAATCAGCACATTCGGCGACGGGAATAAACATATCGCTCTCATTGATTTTGGCTATAAAAAGTCAATCGCATCATCACTTGTCAAACGAGGCTGCAAGGTTACCGTGGTGCCATACCAGCAAATGGAGGCCGTATACAACATCAAACCCGATGGCATTGTGCTATCGAACGGACCTGGAGATCCGAAAGCAATCCAGCCATATTTAGGAAAGATCAAAAGCATCATCAGCCGCTTTCCGACTCTCGGCATTTGTCTCGGACATCAGCTGATCGCGCTCGCGTTCGGAGGGAATACTTTTAAGCTGCCATTCGGACACAGGGGAGCTAATCATCCGGTCATCGACCGTGAGACGAAACGGGTCTTTATGACAAGCCAAAACCACAGCTATGTGGTTGATGAACAGTCGATTAATGAAGAAGAGCTCACGATCAGGTTTCATCATGTCAATGATACGTCAGTTGAAGGGCTTGCCCATAAAAAACTGCCTGTCATGAGTGTTCAATTCCACCCGGAAGCCCATCCCGGACCTGCGGAAAGCGAATGGATTTTTGATGATTATTTAAAGAATGTGATACCAGCAAGGAGAGAAATTGCGCATGCCTAAAGACACCAGTATTTCAAGCATATTAGTAATCGGCTCAGGCCCGATCATTATCGGGCAGGCGGCAGAATTTGATTATTCAGGCACTCAAGGGTGCATCGCGCTGAAGGAGGAGGGCTACCGGGTGATTCTCGTCAACAGCAATCCGGCGACAATTATGACCGATGAAGCCTTCGCTGATGAAATTTATTTTGAACCTCTGACAGCAGAAAGCCTGACAGCCATCATTAAGAAAGAACGGCCTGATGGGCTTCTTGCCAATTTAGGCGGTCAGACCGCATTGAATTTAGCGGTGGAGCTTGAAGAAACGGGTGTTTTAAAAGAGCACGGCGTCAAACTCCTCGGCACATCCGTTGAAACGATACAAAAAGGAGAAGACCGGGAAAAATTCCGTTCGTTAATGAATGAATTAAAACAGCCCGTGCCGGAGAGTGAAATTGTTGATAACGAGGCCGATGCCCTCCATTTTGCGGAATCCATCGGTTTTCCTGTTATTATCAGACCGGCTTACACATTAGGCGGAAAGGGCGGAGGAATCGCCCCTGATAAAGAAGCCTTTACAGCTATGATTAAGCAGGCGCTATTAGCAAGCCCGATCAATCAATGCCTTGTCGAAAAAAGCATTGCCGGCTTTAAAGAAATTGAATATGAAGTCATGCGTGACAGCAATAACACATGCATTACCGTCTGCAATATGGAAAATATCGATCCGGTCGGCGTGCATACAGGTGACTCTATTGTTGTGGCGCCGTCACAAACATTGACAGACGAAGACTATCAAATGCTGCGGACAGCAAGTCTGACGATCATCTCAGCACTTGATGTTGTAGGCGGCTGCAACATTCAATTCGCGCTTGATCCATTCAGCAAGCAATATTACGTCATTGAAGTGAATCCGCGTGTAAGCCGGTCATCGGCTCTCGCGTCTAAAGCGACCGGTTATCCGATTGCGAAGATGGCCGCGAAACTGGCAGTCGGATACACCCTTGACGAGCTGAAAAATCCGCTCACAGGGTCGACTTACGCAAGCTTTGAACCGGCACTGGACTATGTGATCGTCAAATTTCCGCGCTGGCCGTTTGATAAATTCAAAAACGCAGACCGCAAGCTTGGCACAAAAATGAAAGCCACCGGTGAAGTGATGGCGATTGAACGGAATTTAGAAGCAGCGATACAAAAGGCAGCCGCGTCGCTTGAATTAAAAAATATCGGGACACACCTTCCAGAGCTCAGCGGGTTGTCAATTGGTACGCTATGGGATTTGGCAATCACTCCGGATGACCGCAGATTTTTCGTTGTCATGGAGCTGTTGAGCCGCAGCGTCTCGATTGATGACATCCATGAAAAAACAAAAATTGATCCGTTTTTCCTTCATACCTTTGACAACATCATCAAATTGGAAAACCGCCTGATGGAAGCAGGGAGCGATCTCTCTTTTGAATTATTGAAGAAAGCAAAGGAAAAGGGATTCTCAGACGCAACGATTGCCTCACTGATCGGCAAAACAGAGGAAGAGGTGCGCGCGCTTCGCAAGGAGATGGGCATTACGCCTTCCTTTAAAATCGTAGATACATGCGCGGCAGAGTTTGATGCGAAAACAAACTATTTTTACTCCACATATTTCGGAGAAACCGATGGAGACATCAGCCGCAAAGAGAAAAAACGCGCGCTCATTATCGGATCAGGCCCGATTCGGATCGGCCAAGGCGTTGAATTTGATTACAGTGCTGTTCACGGTGTGCTGACACTGCAAGAGCTTGGATTCGAAACCATCATGATTAACAATAACCCGGAAACGGTCAGCACCGATTATGAAATTGCGGACCGCCTGTATTTTGAACCAATGACAACGGAGCATATTGTAAACGTGGCGGAGCAGGAAAATATTGATTTTGCAATTGTGCAATTCGGCGGCCAAACTGCAATCAATGCTGCTGAAGCGCTCGAAAAAGCCGGCATTACTCTTCTTGGCACATCATTTCAAACGCTCGACGTGTTAGAGGATCGGGATCAATTCTATCAGCTTCTTGACGAGCTGGGATTGAAGCACGCAAAAGGAGAAATTGCTTATACAAAAGAAGAAGCCGCTTCAAAAGCGAGTGAGATCGGCTATCCGGTGTTAATCCGCCCATCTTACGTTATCGGCGGAATGGGCATGATCATTGTTGACTCGCAAGCCCAGCTTTCTCAGCTGCTGAATGATGAGGACAGCATGCCATATCCGATTTTGATTGATCAGTATGTGTCTGGAAAGGAAGTCGAAATTGATTTGATTTCCGACGGCGAGGATGTCTTTATCCCGACATATACCGAGCATATTGAACGGGCAGGTGTCCATTCAGGGGACAGCTTTGCCATTCTTCCCGGGCCGTCCATCACGAGCGGGCTGCAGCAGGGCATGAAAGATGCGGCACAAAAAATTGCCCGAAAACTTTCATTTAAAGGCATCATGAACATTCAATTTGTGATCGACAATGGAAACATACTCGTTCTTGAAGTGAATCCGAGAGCGAGCCGCACGGTTCCTGTCGTCAGCAAAGTAATGGGCGTTCCGATGATTCCGCTCGCCACACGACTGCTGGCGGGAGCGTCCTTAAAAGATCTAAATCCGGCAGTTCAAAATCATCATGGAGTTGCCGTGAAGTTCCCTGTTTTTTCTTCTCATGCGATCCAGGATGTGGATATCAAGCTTGGGCCGGAAATGAAATCAACGGGAGAAGGCATGTGTGTCGCATATGATTCTAACAGCGCCTTGAAAAAAATCTATACAAGAGTCTGGAGTCAAAAAGGAAGCATTTATTTGCAAAACGTTCCGGAAGATGTGCAGGAGTTAGCAGAAAACGCAGGTTTTACCGTTCATGAAGGGGCATTTGCCTCTTGGATGGAACAGGAAGGGAAATCGCTCCACATCAATCTGAGCGGTTCTGAAGAAGCACGCAAAGAACGTTTGGAAGCCATGACGCACGGCATCCCCGTCTTTACAGAAGAAGAAACTGTGCGGGCGTTTTTACAAAGCGGTTCAGGCCATCCGCAGCCTGTATCTCTCAAAGACCTCTATAAAAAGGAAGTGGCAACATGCACACAGTGACGCAAACCAGTTTATACGGAAAAGATTTATTAACGTTAAAGGACCTTAGTGAAGAGGATATAAACGCCTTGCTCGCAGAAGCCGGTGAGCTGAAACAAAACAAAATTCAGCCTATATTCCATGGCAAAACCTTGGCGATGATTTTTGAAAAATCATCAACGCGGACCCGTGTTTCATTTGAAGCGGGCATGGCGCAGCTCGGCGGGAACGCCCTCTTTCTAAGCCAGAAAGATCTGCAGCTGGGGCGCGGTGAGACTGTCGCTGATACGGCAAAAGTGCTGTCAGGCTATGTGGATGCCATCATGATCCGGACCTTTGAACATGAAAAGGTGGAGGAACTTGCCAAAGAAGCTGACATTCCGGTGATCAATGGACTTACCGATAAATACCACCCATGCCAGGCGCTGGCGGATCTCTTGACGATTAAGGAGATAAAAGGGAAGCTTAAAGGCGTAAAAGTCGCATACATCGGTGACGGAAATAACGTGGCGCACTCCTTGATGATCGGCTGCGCGAAAATGGGCTGTGATATCTCGATCGCTTCGCCAAAGGGATATGAAGTGTTAGATGAAGCAGCTGAAGCGGCAAAAACATATGCACTTCAATCCGGATCTTCTATCACGCTGACAGATGATCCGATTGAAGCTGTAAAAGACGCGGACGTAATTTATTCTGATGTGTTTACAAGCATGGGGCAGGAAGCGGAGGAGCAAGAACGTCTTGCTGTCTTTGCGCCTTATCAGGTAAATGCGGCGCTTGTCAGCCATGCCAAGCCTGACTATACATTTTTACATTGTCTCCCTGCGCATCGTGAGGAAGAAGTGACTGCGGAGATTATTGACGGGCCGAACTCTGCAGTGTTCCAGCAGGCCGAAAACCGTCTTCATGTGCAAAAAGCACTGCTGAAGGCCATTTTATATAAAGGGGAATCATCAAAAAACTGCTGAGCCAAACTCAGCAGTTTTTTTGATGGCAACATATTCACAGCCGCTTAGGCGCATACTACAGCAAAAAGGAAAAGGAGGAAAAACAGTGGGACAGCAGCACCAATTCCGGCCCGGACAGAAAGCGCCTAATAACGGTGTCTACGTAGAAATCGGCGAGACAGGGAGCATGGTTAAAAACCCTCAAAAGGTCCATCTGTCAGCAGGGGAAATGTTCCCCGAAACATCAAACCACAACCGGCTGTGGACCTACAAAAGAAAGCCGTGACCACTAAAAAACCCAAAACAATAAATGTTTTGGGTTTTTGGCTTTTTAATGCTGGCTTGCATTTTTGTTCATAGGCATGATTTCTGCTAAAACAATGATTAAGACATACAGTACAACAGCAATGACAGATGATGTTTTGAAATTATACGTAACGCTGTTCATGCTTGCAACCAAGTAGCATGCCATATGTGATAAAAGGAACGTCCAAATAAAGGCAATAATATATCGCACGTTTCCACCTCGTCCTTCTCATTCTATTCTAAAAGTTATCATACCATACAAAAAGCGAAGGGGGAATCCAATTTTAGCAGAAAGTGAGGTGACAAAAGAGTCTGATTCGTCACACTTTAATGGTAAAATATAAAAACGTCAATCAGTATAATAGCCAAAAATGTAAAAGGCTAGGACTTTACCTTATTCGTTTCTTTTCTATTTACATAAGATAGCGTGAGATGAAGTGTGAAAGGAGGCGGGCAAGCGATGGGAATAACGGAAAGATACTTTCAACTGGGAACGGAGCATAATGTCATTCATCTGCCCTATCGCCCGAACGGCTTCGGCATCTTTATCTTGGGGGACAGAACCCACTTTGTCGGACATGATTCAAGCTTTTGGCAGCAGCATTATGGCAGAAATCAGCTTCTGAGCATGTTGATGAATGAAGGATATACTCTTTTTAACAGCAATCTGTTCGGAAGGCATTGGGGGGCGGAAAAAGCAGTCACCTATGCCAAACAGCTGATACATTCTGTGCTGAAGCAGGAAATCCTCAATCCGAAGATTCATATTTTAGCAGAAGGCATGGGTGCTCTCGTGGCCGATGAACTGCTTCGTTTTTCCCCGGATCATATCCGCTCAGCCGCAATGTTGAATCCTTGTCTCGATCTTCAGGCACATTATGAATCGGAAAAAGAAAATAAATTTTTCTATAAGCAATTTTTGAAAGAAGTTTCGAAAAGCTACGGAATTTCTGAAAAAGAAGCGGAAGCGCTTCGTTATAAAACAATTCAAAGCTACCCGAGCGGCGTACCGGTTCATATATGGCAGCGTATGACCGGAGCTCCATATCCCTACAGCGTACATGCGGAAGTTTTCAAGGAAAAACAGCAAAAGCAAGGCTCACCGGTCGACATGACATTTCATTTATTTGAGCATCCAAGCAGAATTTATGCATCAATTTGCAAATTCTTTCATAGTCATGAAAAAGAATTATAGAGAATATAATGACAACAGCCTTCTCTTTTGCGGAGGCTGTTTTGTTTTGGGAAATGAAAAACCGGAAGGGCGGCAGATGCAATGGAATCAACGCTGATTGTAGGTGCGGACGAATTTTTCGGCCTTTCATTATGTGAACGAATGATGGATGAAGGCATACATGTTGACGTTGTTCTGGCGGAAACAGAAGATAAAATGAGACAAATGTACTTAGAAGAAAGACTCATGTGGCTTGGGAGAAATGAACTCTTTCGCCAGCTTGAACACATTGGAGATCAAAATTATGATACAATTTGTATCCAGTTTGGAAGTTTTTTGCCTTTAGACCAATGTGATTCTCCTTATATTTTAGTATATGAAGAAGACCGAAAAGAATGGGAAAAACGTGAAAAAACAGGCTCGGAAAAAACCGTGATCCTGCCGAAAATGTACGGGCCATGGAAAGAAGAAACAGAGGAAGACGGCTATTACACAAACGACGTGGCTGACGAGTTGCTGAGATTCCTGTTAGAACCAAGCCGTCATAGCAAAGATCAGCTTTTTGAATTGCAAGTCACAGAGAAAACCTCAAAAGAAGAAGCAAAAACAAAAATTATCGAGTGGAAAAGACAATTTTCATCAATTTTCGACAAATATTAAGAAAAACCTTCCATGTTTCGAGTTTTCTAGATACAATAAACGTATAAAAATAATACATGTTATAGCTTGTCAAAAGGAGTTGAACATGACTTGATCACAAGGCTTGTCATGATCTTTTCTGTCCTCCTTTTATTGAGTGGATGTGGACAAACTCCGTTCAAAGGAAAAATTGAGAAGGTCGGCATGCTCTTTCCTGATACGATTAATGACCTCGTATGGGGCACAAAAGGGTATAAAGGATTACTGAATATACAATCCAAATACAATGTGGACGTCTATTATAAAGAAGGCGTTAAAACAGAAGAAGATATCATAAATGCGATTGAGGATTTTCATAAGAGGGGCGTCAATCTGCTCTACGGTCATGGGAGTGAATATGCTGAGGTGTTTAACTTGGTCGGCGAAGATTATCCAGATATGGAATTCGTCATTTCCAATGCGAAAGCGAAAGCTGATAATGTAACGAGTGTCCATTTTAGCGGGGAAGCAATGGGCTTTTTTGGAGGAATGACTGCTGCCCATATGTCGAAAACGAATCAGGTCGGTGTAATTGCCTCCTTTACGTGGCAGCCTGAGGTTGATGGTTTTATCAAAGGGGCCAAGTATGAAAATCCGGATATAGAGGTAAATACGAAATATACGGATCATTGGGATGATGATACAACAGCAGTAAAGCTTTATCAGAAAATGAAGAACGAAGGCGCGGATGTTGTGTATCCCGCCGGAGACGGGTATAATGTTCCTGTTATTCAGCAAATCAAAAAAGACGGTCTTTATGCCATTGGCTACGTCACAGATCAATCGGATCTGGGCGAGAATACCGTATTAACCAGCACGGTGCAAAATGTGGACAAGGCCTATGAAATCATTGCTGAACAATTTAATAAAGGCACCCTTGAGGGCGGCGATCATTACTACGACCTGAATACGGGAGTCGTTGAGATGGGAACATTCAGCCCGCTCGTCGACAAAGACTTTCAGCAAAGAATCGCCAAGCTGATCAAAACATACAACAAAACAGGCGAGCTGCCAAAAAACGAATAATGGAGTGACGTCACATGCAGCACGAAAAATCACTTGAATTCTTGCAAATTGCCATGAAATATCTCCCTGAAGCGAAAGAACAGCTTGAGAAATCAGGCATTGAGCTCTCAATGGAGGCCATCCAGCCGTTTATGAATCTATTTACAACGGTAATGGCGGAAGCTTATGAGCTTGGCAAGTCTGACGCTAAATCTGAAACAGAATAAGAAGAAGCCACTTTTTTGAAAGTGGCTTTTCACATGATTTTCTTTTTAATAGCGGAGAGCATGGGCGCAAGCTCCTTTAAAGCGGGCTTGATTTGATCAAGAGAGTTCATAATTGAACCGATTTGGTCCATAATATGCATGTAATTAATCGTCTCTTCGTCGTTTGTCTGAGAAACCTGAGAAACTTCCTCTTGCTGTTCCTCCTCCTTCTCTTCTGTTGGTTTTGCTGCATCGCCGAACATCATTCTTGAAAACACATCCAACTGCATACGCCTCCTTTCCATATACCATACTCTATGAGTAAGATGAACTGATAGTTTAGACGAATATATTGCCATGTGAAAAAAAATAGGATAGAATTAGTACCTGATACTAATAATTGATCACAACCTGATTGATCTTCTAAATTTAAGATATAAAGGAGTCTTCCCTAATGAAAGCTGGAATACTTGGTGTTGGACGTTACATTCCTGAGAAGGTTTTAACAAATCATGATCTTGAAAAAATGGTTGAAACTTCTGACGAGTGGATTCGTACAAGAACAGGAATAGAAGAAAGAAGAATCGCAGCAGATGATGTGTTTTCATCACATATGGCTGTTGCAGCAGCGAAAAATGCGCTAGAACAAGCTGAAGTGGCTGCTGAGGATCTGGATATGATCTTGGTTGCAACTGTTACACCTGATCAGTCATTTCCTACGGTCTCTTGTATGATTCAAGAACAGCTCGGCGCGAAGAAAGCGTGTGCTATGGATATCAGCGCGGCTTGTGCGGGCTTCATGTACGGAGTTGTAACCGGTAAACAATTTATTGAATCCGGAACCTACAAGCATGTTCTAGTTGTCGGTGTAGAGAAGCTCTCAAGCATTACCGACTGGGAAGACCGCAATACAGCCGTTCTGTTTGGAGACGGAGCAGGCGCTGCGGTAGTCGGGCCAGTCAGTGATGACAGAGGAATCCTTTCATTTGAACTAGGAGCCGACGGCACAGGCGGTCAGCACTTGTATCTGAATGAAAAACGACATACAATCATGAATGGACGAGAAGTTTTCAAATTTGCAGTCCGCCAAATGGGAGAATCATGCGTAAATGTCATTGAAAAAGCCGGACTTTCAAAAGAGGATGTCGACTTTTTGATTCCGCATCAGGCGAACATCCGTATCATGGAAGCTGCTCGCGAGCGTTTAGAGCTTCCTGTCGAAAAGATGTCTAAAACTGTTCATAAATATGGAAATACTTCTGCCGCATCCATTCCGATCTCTCTTGTAGAAGAATTGGAAGCCGGTAAAATCAAAGACGGCGATGTGGTCGTTATGGTAGGGTTCGGCGGAGGACTAACATGGGGCGCCATTGCAATCCGCTGGGGCCGATAAAAAAAGGTGAGGTGCACACAAGATGACTAAAAAAAGAGTAGTTGTTACAGGACTTGGAGCATTATCTCCACTTGGCAACGACGTCGATACAAGTTGGAATAACGCAATCAACGGTGTGTCCGGAATCGGTCCGATCACTCGTGTTGACGCTGAAGAATATCCGGCAAAAGTTGCCGCTGAATTAAAAGATTTTAATGTTGAAGATTATATGGATAAAAAAGAAGCCAGAAAAATGGACCGCTTTACACAATATGCGGTTGTGGCTGCGAAAATGGCGGTTGAAGATGCAGATCTTAACATTACCGATGAGATCGCGCCGAGAGTCGGTGTTTGGGTAGGCTCCGGTATCGGAGGACTTGAAACACTAGAGTCTCAATTTGAAATCTTCTTAACAAAAGGCCCAAGACGGGTAAGCCCGTTTTTCGTGCCAATGATGATTCCTGACATGGCGACAGGCCAGATTTCTATTGCATTAGGAGCAAAAGGGGTGAACTCTTGTACGGTTACAGCATGTGCTACAGGAACGAACTCCATCGGTGACGCGTTTAAGGTTATTCAGCGCGGTGATGCAGACGTGATGGTCACAGGCGGAACAGAAGCGCCGCTGACAAGAATGTCATTCGCCGGCTTTAGTGCTAACAAAGCGCTGTCTACTAATCCAGATCCGAAAACAGCGAGCCGCCCGTTCGATAAAAACCGTGATGGCTTTGTCATGGGGGAAGGTGCAGGGATTATCGTTCTTGAAGAACTTGAGCATGCCCTGGCCCGCGGCGCTAAAATTTACGGAGAAATTGTCGGCTACGGCTCAACCGGAGACGCTTATCATATCACAGCGCCGGCCCAAGACGGCGAAGGCGGAGCGAGAGCGATGCAAGAAGCCATTAAAGATGCAGGCATTGCACCTGAGGAAATTGATTACATCAATGCTCACGGGACAAGCACGTATTACAACGACAAATATGAAACAATGGCGATTAAGACTGTTTTTGGCGAGCATGCGCATAAACTTGCGGTAAGCTCTACAAAATCGATGACAGGCCACCTCTTAGGAGCAGCCGGCGGTATTGAAGCCATTTTCTCTATCCTTGCCATTAAAGAAGGCGTGATTCCGCCGACAATCAATATTCAAACACCTGACGAAGAATGTGATTTGGATTATGTGCCTGATGAAGCCCGCAGACAGGAACTTAATTATGTTCTCAGCAACTCATTAGGATTCGGCGGACACAACGCAACATTAATCTTTAAGAAATATCAATCATAATCAAGCCAAACCGGCTGCCCTTAAAGGGTAGCCGGTTTTTTTTGTGTGCATAGGATTAAAAGAGGAGGCGATCACATGAGTGTAGAACAAACATATAGCTGGCTCAGGAAGGCTGATTCAATAGATGATTTGGCGCATTATATTATCCCGCTTTTTTCAGGTGCGGAGAAAAAGAACTGGAAGGGCATTCTGGGGCATCTTCAGCATCATGGGATGTTTAAAAACATAAAAGAGGGTATTCAGACGGTTTCCAAGCTGAAGGAAAAAGGTTTTTACGGACATATCCAAAAGGAAGAACAGTACCTCAAAAACAAATGGCAAGGTCCTGATGTACCAATTGTCACGCTGCCGGTTGATGAACGAAACAGGAGAATCCGTTTAGAATTCGGATCAAAATCAGGACTCGCCTTTCAAGACAAAATGTTTCTTTTTCTTTCGTCAGATTTAGATTTTGGGTCGGTATCTGCCCTTATGACGCATGAGTATCATCACGTTTGCCGGTTAGGTCATCTGACAAAAGAGGAAAAGGATGTCACATTACTTGATACAATCATCATGGAAGGGCTGGCGGAATATGCTGTTTATGAGAGGTTCGGCCGAAGTCAAACGGCTGAGTGGACGACTTGGTATACACCGGAGCAGCTTCAGGCTTTATATGAAAAAAAGATTGCGCCCCATCGGGATATCAAACGGGATAATCGATTATTTCCCCAGCTGTTATTCGGCAAAGGATATCAGCCAAAAATGCTTGGATACGCAGTTGGATTCAATATTGTAAAAAAATATTTAACTGCCAGCAAGGTAAGCGCCGCAGACGGGCTGTCCATTTCTGCTGAGACCTTTTTGGATGCAATGCTTTAAAAGGATAAAATAATGGAATTTCATTAATAATATTACAATTATCCTAAAAAATTCTTGATTTTGCAAAATGATTGTAATAATATACAACTATAAAATTTTTCGATAATTCAATATTATTTATTATTTCTGAATAAGGGGATTGCTTTCTCTTGAAAACGTTTGACAACAAGAGGGGGGAAAGGGGAGCTAGCATGAGCACACTTTTAGAAGTGAATAATTTAAAGACATATTTTTTCAGGAAAAAGGAGCCGATCCCTGCGGTTGACGGAGTCGATTTTCACATCAGCAAAGGCGAAACCGTCGCGCTTGTAGGTGAATCGGGCTCCGGAAAAAGCATTACTTCTTTATCAATTATGGGCCTCGTCCAAAGCTCAGGCGGAAAAATCATGGACGGCTCTATTAAACTCGAAGACAAAGACCTCACCTCATTCACTGAAAACGATTATTGCAAAATCCGCGGTAACGAAGTATCCATGATCTTTCAGGAACCAATGACCTCCCTTAATCCGGTGTTAACAATCGGAGAACAAATTACCGAAGTGCTGATTTACCATAAAAACATGAAGAAAAAAGAAGCCCGTCAACGAGCTGTTGAACTCTTGCAGATGGTCGGTTTCTCCCGGGCGGAGCAAATTATGAAGGAGTACCCGCATCGGCTGTCCGGCGGTATGAGACAGAGGGTGATGATTGCCATCGCACTGAGCTGTAATCCTAAACTGCTCATTGCTGATGAACCAACGACAGCGCTGGACGTGACAATACAAGCCCAGGTGCTGGAGCTCATGAAAGATCTCTGTCAGAAGTTCAATACATCGATTCTTCTCATCACACACGACTTAGGTGTCGTGTCTGAAGCTGCCGATAGAGTGATTGTCATGTACTGCGGACAAGTCGTAGAAAACGCCACTGTTGATGACTTATTTTTAGAACCGCTTCATCCGTATACAGAAGGCCTGCTTACGTCAATTCCTGTTATAGATGGAGAGATTGATAAATTAAATGCGATTAAAGGCAGTGTGCCTACACCGGATAATCTGCCGCCGGGGTGCCGTTTTGCCCCAAGGTGCCCGAAAGCTATGGATAAGTGCTGGACAAATCAGCCTTCGCTTTTGACACACAAAAGCGGAAGAACGGTGAGATGCTTTTTATATGAGGAAGAGGGTGCCGAACAATCATGACAGCAGCTAATCAAGAAACAATCTTAGAGCTTCGTGACGTAAAAAAATACTTTCCGATCCGGTCAGGCCTTTTTCAAAGAAAAGTCGGTGATGTAAAAGCGGTGGATGGTGTTTCATTTTCATTAAAAAAAGGAGAAACACTCGGAATCGTTGGAGAGTCGGGCTGCGGAAAATCGACTGCCGGCAGAACGATGATCAGACTGTACAAACCGACAGAGGGCCAAATTCTTTTTAAAGGGCAGGATATTTCCAATCTGTCAGAGGAGAAGCTGCGGAAGAGTGTCCGCAAAAATATTCAAATGGTTTTCCAAGATCCATTTGCTTCGTTAAACCCGAGAAAGACCCTGCGTTCCATCATAAAGGAGCCGTTTAATACGCACAACATGTATACCATGCGTGAACGAAACGAAAAAGTTGAAGAGCTGCTTGCAAGAGTAGGGCTTCACCCGTCGTTTGCAAGCCGTTATCCCCATGAGTTTTCCGGCGGCCAGCGCCAGCGGATCGGCATTGCCAGAGCACTTACTTTGAATCCAGAGCTGATCATTGCAGATGAGCCGGTTTCCGCACTTGATGTATCCATTCAGGCCCAAGTGATTAACTTGATGGAGGAATTACAGGAAGAATTTAATCTTACGTATCTATTTATCTCTCATGATCTGAGTGTCGTACGCCATATCAGCGACAGAGTCGGAGTAATGTATCTTGGCAAAATGATGGAACTGACCGGCAAGCATGAGCTTTATGACAACCCGCTTCACCCATATACCCAAGCGCTTTTATCCTCCGTTCCGGTTACAAGAAAAAGAGGATCTGTCAAACGTGAACGCATTGTCCTGAAGGGAGAACTGCCTAGTCCGGCCAACCCGCCAAAAGGCTGCGTATTCCACACAAGATGTCCTGTTGCAAAACCGATATGCAAGGAACAAATACCAGAATTTAAAGAAGCTGCTCCCAGCCACTTTGTGGCTTGTCACCTTTATAGCTAATGTTGCCCGCACAGCTTGAGAGGGGGTATGCACACTACATAAACAACAGCTGAGAAGAACGAACATTTCAAGAGGGGGAATATCTAATGAAAAGACGGAAAACCGCACTGATGATGCTAAGTGTATTGATGGTTCTGGCCATCTTTTTATCAGCCTGCTCGGGATCAAAATCGAGCAACAGCAGCGAGAAAAAATCAGCAGGCAAACCGCAGCAAGGCGGGGATTTGGTTGTTGGTTCAATCGGAGCGCCAACACTTTTCAACTCATTATATTCAACAGATGAATCAAGTACAGATATTGAACAAATGATTTACAGCTTTTTAACGAAAACCGATGAAAACTTAAATGTCAAAATGTCACTGGCGGAAAGTGTGAAAGAGCTGGATGGCGGATTGAAATATGACGTAAAAATCAAAAAAGGCGTTAAGTTCCATGACGGAGAAGAGCTTACTGCCGATGATGTCGTCTTTACGTACAGCATTCCGCTTAACAAGGATTACAAAGGAGAGCGCGGCTCTAACTTTGAAATGCTGAAATCAGTAGAGAAAAAGGGAGATTATGAGGTTTTATTTACGCTGAAATACAAAGACCCTAACTTCTATAACAATACGTTAGACAGCTACGGGATTCTGCCTGAGCACATTTTAAAAGATGTACCGGTTGCAGAGCTTGAAGATAACGAATTTAATAGAAAAAATCCAATCGGCTCGGGGCCTTTCAAATTTAAAGAATGGAAAGACGGACAATACGTGAAGCTTGTTGCTAATGATGACTACTATGACGGCCGTCCGTATTTAGACAGTGTCACGTATAAAATCATTCCTGACGCCAATGCAGCAGTTGCCCAGCTTCAGGCCGGAGATATTGATTTCTTTAACGTGCCGTCAACTGACTATAAGACAGCTGAATCGTTTAATAATGTCAAAGTCGTAACAGATTTAGCGTTAAGCTATACGTATATCGGCTGGAATGAGAAAAATGAGCTGTTTAAAGACAAAAAAGTGCGCCAGGCGCTTACGACAGCTTTAGACCGTGAAACAATGGTGCAAACCGTATTAGATGGGGACGGGAAGGTCGCTTATATCCCTGAAAGCCCGGTTTCATGGAACTATCCGAAAGATATAGAGGTTCCTAAATTTGAATACAACGTCAAAAAAGCTAAGAAGATGTTGAAAGAAGCCGGCTGGGAAGATACTGACGGTGACGGCATCCTCGATAAAGACGGTAAAAAATTCGAGTTTACACTGAAAACGAATCAAGGAAATAAAGTTCGTGAAGACATTGCAGTTGTTGTTCAAGAACAATTGAAGAAAGTCGGGATTAAGGTAACGCCGCAAATCGTTGAGTGGAGTGCATTAGTAGAACAGACAAATCCACCTAATTGGGACTATGACGCAATGGTTTTAGGATGGAGTTTATCAACGTTCCCAGACCATTACGATATCTTCCATTCTAGCCAGTCTGAAAAAGGCTTAAATAACATGTGGTACAAAAACCCTGAAGTTGATAAGCTTCTCAAAGATGCAAAATCAATCAGTGACCGTAACGAATACTCAAAAGCTTACGAAAAGATTTACCAAAAACTTGCTGAAGATCAGCCGTATACCTTCCTTTACTATCCGAACAACCATATGGCGATGCCGGCTAACTTAGAGGGTTATGTGTATCATCCAAAACGCGAGTTGTACCAAATTGAAAAATGGTGGCTTGCCCAATAATTTTCCCTTGCAGGGGAGGGAGTGCGTTTCCTTCCCCTTTGAATTTGAAAAAGAACAACGAAGGGGACAAGAATATGGTTACATATATTATTCGAAGAACGTTATCTTCGATTCCTATTCTTTTGGGAATTACAATTTTGTCTTTCATTATTATGAAAGCCGCTCCAGGGGACCCGATGACACTTATGATGGATCCTACGATCAGCCAGGCAGACAGGGCTCAGTTTATTGAAAAGTACGGTCTCAATGACCCTGAGTATGTTCAATATTTAAAATGGCTGGGCAATATGGTTCAAGGCGATTTCGGCACATCCATCATCAGAAAAGGGACGCCTGTTTCAGAACTGATTTTAGCACGGCTGCCCAACACACTCCTCTTGATGCTGGTGTCAACAATTTTGGCGCTGATCATTTCCATCCCATTCGGGGTAATTTCTGCAAAAAAACCTTATTCGAAGCTGGACTACGGCATTACATTTACTTCATTTATCGGTTTGGCAATCCCGAATTTTTGGTTCGGTTTGATTTTAATCATGGTGTTTGCCGTGAATCTCGGCTGGTTTCCAACCGGGGGAGTCGCCACCCTTAACTCAGATTTCAGTATAGTAGACCGGATTCATCATTTGCTTTTACCCGCTTTTGTGCTGGCGACAGCTGATATGGCAGGCTTAACGAGATATACAAGATCCAATATGCTTGATGTTTTAAATCAAGATTATATCCGGACTGCCAGATCAAAAGGTTTCAAAGAGAATCGAGTATTATTTAAGCACGGCTTGCGGAATGCACTATTGCCTGTTATTACGATTTTCGGCTTAATGATTCCTTCCTTTATTGGCGGAGCGGTTGTCGTAGAGCAGATTTTCACTTGGCCGGGATTAGGAAAGCTGTTTGTCGATTCAGCATTCCAGCGCGATTATCCGGTTATCATGGCAATGACTGTGATCTCGGCGGTTCTTGTCGTTGTCGGAAACCTCATTGCAGACATCCTTTACGCGATTGTTGATCCGCGGATCGAATATTAAAAGGAGGGAAACAGAGATGTCAGAGCTGCAAACAACTCCCTCGCCGGAGATCAGGCTGAAAGAAAATATTTCGAAAAAGCCAGAAACAATGACAAAGATTTTCTGGGAAAAATTCTCGAAAAACAAACTGGCCATTTTAGGTGCCGTTATTCTTTTTATCATTATTATGTCTGCTGTTTTCGCCCCTTTAATTGCACCTTATCCCCAAGAGCAGCAAAGCCTGCTTGATAAATATAAGGCGCCGGGCCTTGAACATCTGATGGGAACGGATAAATTTGGACGTGATATTTTCAGCCGGATCCTATATGGAGCGCGTGTCTCTTTATTGGTTGGATTTGCGTCCGTAGTCGGTTCGATTTTGATCGGAACGGTTTTAGGAGCATTAGCTGGATATTTCAGAGGAATAGTGGATGCTGTCATTATGCGTGTAGTTGACATTGTGTTATCCATTCCTGATATTTTCTTGTTGATCACGCTGGTCACCATCTTCAAGCCGGGTGTGGACAAACTGATTTTAATTTTCTGTCTCACAGGATGGACCACAACAGCACGATTAGTAAGGGGAGAATTCTTGTCGCTCCGTTCAAGGGAATATGTTCTTGCTGCTAAAACAATTGGAACAAAAACGCACAAAATTATTTTTTCTCATATCCTGCCCAATGCGTTAGGGCCGATTATCGTGTCAGCTACGTTGAAAGTAGGGTCTGTTATTCTAGCTGAATCGGCGCTAAGCTACTTGGGCTTTGGAATCCAGCCGCCAATCGCTAGCTGGGGGAACATGCTTCAAGACGCACAGAATTTCACAGTAATGATTCAAGCATGGTGGTACCCGTTATTTCCCGGGCTATTTATTTTAATGACCGTTTTATGCTTCAACTTTGTCGGTGATGGCCTGCGGGATGCGCTTGACCCGAAAAATATTAAATAAAAATGAATATCATATCTGTGATAAAATATCACCAAATCAGAAAAAAGCAGATCTTCTTTTGTCAGAAAATATACAAAGAGATCTGCTTTTTATGATTCTTACATAAACCCAGTGATTCCAGATTTCCTCAATCTCTTTGGAATAATTTCTCTATCCCTTGCCTATACTGTGGACAACAGTTTTTATAAAAGTGAGGGGTTAGAGATGTTATTTCTTCATGATGTGTGGGTCAATTGGTTTGAAGGGGAAGAAAATGGCTACAATGTATGCCACTTTCACGAATGGCGCAAGGAAGATACGGTTGAGCTTTTGGATCAGGTGCCGCTGTTAAGGGTGCCGTCAGTACTGTTTCATTACATAGAAAACGATTTGTCAGAGCTTCCGGAAGGTTTGCTTGAAGACGTACATCAGAAATCGTACATTCGGAAAAATCATGAGCGGACAAAGCTTGAGTATTGTTTTGTCGTAACAGACGGAATCGGCATTTTAGCTGTCGACACGATCGGCTACACGATCCCTGTCAGAAAAAGCCGTCTGATCCCAAGACAGGAGCAGCTCGTTTATGAAATGGTAAAAGATGTAGAGCCTGAAGCATATGAATTTGAGCCAAAGAAGCTGGAATCCTCTAAGGAATATCACATCTTATCATTAGCACCAGAACATGTCAGAGGACTGACAAGAAAAGAACGGCAAATCAAGCAGCTGATGTTTATGGCGCTTGACCAATTGAAAGGGCTGAAAAACCGGGCGGAAATCGGCTACTGGTACACAGAGTGGAATCCGCATATGTATGAACAAATCAAAAGGATGAGCTTTGAAGAGATTTGGGACATGCTGTATAACGAAACAATTGAAGGCTGGTCGGACAAGCACCTAGCTTTTTGCGAAAACCTAATAAAAGGACAGCCTTTTTTCGAAAAGCTATGGGAAATGGAAAACGAATCAAAGGTCAACTAAAAAAAACCGCTCTTTGCAAAGAGCGGTTTTTTGATTAGCGTCTTTTTCTTCCAAGACCCATGGCATTCTCCATTTTTTTCAGCATTTTGTTTGCTGTCCGGTTCGCTCGTTCCGCGCCTTCATCAAGAATCCGGTCTAATTCTTCAGATTCTATGAGCTCATAATAGCGGTCCTGGATCGGTTTTAATGCGTTCACCACGACTTCTGCCAAATCACCTTTAAACTCGCCGTAGCCTTTTCCTTCGTACTTTGCTTCAAGCTCTTCAATTGTCGTATTGCCGAGGATTGAATAAATTGTAAGAAGGTTTGAAACGCCCGGTTTGTTTTCCTTATCAAATTTCACAATGCCTTCAGAATCCGTTACAGCGCTTTTGATTTTCTTTTCAAGCTGCTTCGGCTCATCCAGCAATGTAATATAAGCTTTCTGATTCGGATCAGATTTGCTCATTTTCTTCAGCGGATCATTCAGAGACATGATACGTGCACCGACTTTTGGAATTTTCACTTCCGGAATCGTAAAGATGTCGTTGTATTTTTTGTTGAAGCGTTCTGCAAGATTCCGCGTCAGCTCAAGGTGCTGCTTTTGATCCTCGCCGACAGGTACAAGATCCGTTCCGTATAGCAGAATATCAGCGGCCATCAGCGGCGGATATGTTAACAGGCCGGAGACGACAGCTTCATTGCCTTTGGATTTGTCCTTAAATTGAGTCATCCGCTCAAGCTCGCCGATATAGGCGACACACTGCATCATCCATCCGGCCTGCGCATGCGCGGGGACCTCTGACTGAATAAACAATGTTGCTTTTTCTGGATCAAGTCCGACAGCTAAGTAAAGCGCCGCGAGATTGCGGATATTCTTTCTAAGCTCAAGCCGGTCTTGAGGAACAGTTATCGCATGCTGATCGACGATGCAAAAATAGCTGTTATAATCATGCTGCAGTTCGACAAACTGCTTCATTGCACCGATATAGTTGCCGAGCGTCACTGAGCCGCTTGGCTGAATACCTGAAAAAATCGTTTGTTTCATGAAAACATCAACCTCATTTCTTAAAACATAATAAAAAAGGCTCATTCTTCCCCTGTAAAAAAGGGACGAATGAACCGTGGTACCACCCTGATTATTCCATTAAAATGGAATCACTCTGACGTTTGTAACGGAGACTGCTCCGGCTGAGCCTACTTTTTTCCAGTTCGGTCAGCTGCTCCAAAGTCCATTCCACATTGCCCGTTATCTGCTCCCAGCACCGCAGACTCTCTTCAAACAGGTGAAACGTGTACTACTCTTTTTCATAGCAAGCTTTTCTTTTGATTGCTTCATTATAAATCAATTATAACCAATTGTCATCATGAAAAAACATTCTTTTTTCCAGTAAAATTGTAATAATATAAATAACACGAGTGCTGTAAAATCCTTAAATGATAACTGCTATCAGCGTAAAAACAGGCAGATATTATATGTAAAAAGCAATATGGGCAGAAAACACATGAAAAAGTTTTTAATCAATTTATGCTTTAAATGGTAGAAGGATATTATGTTCATGGAAGAAAAACTAACGAAGTTTAAATATTTTAAATTGATAAAATAATATTGCAATAAATTATTTGTTTCATTATAATGAACTTGTTCACTCTATTGTTACAGCTTTTTTACAAAAATAATCAGAAAAGACGGAACAGAATAAAAGTTGTGGAAACTCAGGTTCATTTGTCTGATATTTCTGAGGATTTAGCCGTAAGGAGCTGAAAATTATTATTAGGGGGTTTGCGAATATGAAAAAACGTTGGTCGATTGTCACGTTGATGCTCATTTTCACTCTCGTGCTGAGCGCGTGCGGCTTTGGCGGCAGCGGATCAAACGGTGAAGGGAAAAAGGACAGTAAAGGAAAGACGACACTTAACATTAATATTAAAACTGAGCCGTTCTCCTTACATCCGGGATTGGCAAATGATTCAGTATCAGGCGGTGTTATCCGTCAGACTTTTGAAGGATTGACACGTATCAATGCAGATGGTGAGCCTGAAGAAGGCATGGCTTCTAAGATTGAAACGAGCAAGGACGGAAAGACATATACATTTACCATTCGTGATGGTGTGAAATGGTCTAATGGAGACCCTGTAACTGCACAAGATTTTGAATATGCTTGGAAATGGGCGCTTGACCCTAATAACGAATCACAATACGCTTACCAGCTCTACTACATAAAAGGTGCTGAAGCGGCCAATACCGGAAAAGGCAGCCTAGACGATGTGGCAGTAAAAGCTGTGAATGACAAAACGCTGAAGGTTGAATTAAATAACCCGACTCCATATTTCACTGAATTAACTGCGTTCTATACGTATATGCCGATCAATAAGAAAATTGCAGAGAAAAATAAAAAGTGGAATACAAATGCCGGAGATGATTATGTATCAAACGGGCCGTTCAAAATGACGGCATGGAAACACAGCGGCTCTATTACTCTCGAAAAAAATGACCAGTATTGGGATAAAGACAAAGTCAAACTGAAGAAAATCGATATGGTTATGATCAACAATAACAATACGGAACTAAAAAAATTCCAAGCTGGCGAACTTGATTGGGCCGGTATGCCGCTCGGACAGCTTCCGACAGAATCCCTGCCGACCTTGAAAAAAGACGGTTCTTTACATGTTGAGCCGATTGCAGGTGTGTATTGGTACAAATTCAACACTGAAGCTAAGCCATTAGACAACGTAAATATCCGTAAAGCTTTAACATATTCGCTTGACCGTCAGTCGATTGTTAAAAACGTTACGCAAGGAGAGCAAATCCCGGCAATGGCTGCAGTGCCGCCTACAATGAAGGGATTTGAGGATAACAAGGAAGGATACTTCAAAGACAATGATGTCAAAACAGCAAAAGAATACCTTGATAAAGGCCTAAAAGAAATGGGCTTAAGCAAGGCATCTGATTTGCCAAAAATCAAATTGTCTTACAACACTGATGACGCACACGCGAAAATCGCTCAAGCAGTACAAGAAATGTGGAAGAAAAATTTAGGCGTTGATGTTGAGCTTGATAACTCAGAGTGGAATGTCTATATTGATAAGCTCCACAGCCAAGATTATCAAATCGGCCGTATGGGCTGGCTCGGCGACTTCAATGATCCTATCAACTTCCTTGAATTGTTCCGTGACAAAAACGGAGGAAATAACGATACAGGCTGGGAAAATCCAGAATTCAAAAAGCTTCTGAATCAGTCACAAACTGAAACAGATAAAACAAAACGTGCAGAGCTGCTGAAAAAAGCAGAAGGTATTTTCATTGATGAAATGCCGGTTGCCCCAATCTATTTCTATACTGATACTTGGGTACAGGATGAAAACCTAAAAGGTGTTATCATGCCAGGTACTGGTGAGGTTTATTTCAGAAACGCATATTTTAAATAAGGCTACGTCTGAAAATAAAAGACCTCAAGGTATATGGGGAGAAAAGCCCCATATACCTTTCTTACTGATGGAGTATAAAAATGTAAAAACCATGGAGGTGTTCCCCCTTGCTAAAATATATCGGAAGACGCTTAGTCTATATGATTATCACACTATTTGTGATTGTAACTGTGACATTCTTCTTAATGCAAGCAGCACCGGGCGGGCCATTTTCAGGTGAGAAAAAGCTTCCGCCTGAAATTGAAGCAAATTTAAATGCGCATTATGGCTTGGACAAGCCGCTGTTTGTACAATATGTCAGTTATTTGAAATCAGTTGCAATGTGGGATTTCGGACCGTCATTTAAATATAAAGGTCAGAGTGTTAACGACCTGATCAGTTCAGGTTTCCCCGTTTCATTTACTCTTGGAGCAGAAGCTATTCTCCTCGCTTTAGCGTTAGGTGTATTGTTTGGGGTCATTGCAGCCCTTTACCATAATAAGTGGCAGGATTATACCGTCGCGATTTTAACGATATTTGGTATTTCGGTTCCGAGCTTTATCATGGCGGCTGTTCTGCAATATGTGTTCTCCATGAAGCTTGGGCTGTTTCCGGTCGCGGGGTGGGATTCCTGGGCATACACCTTTTTGCCTTCAATCGCACTTGCTTCCATGCCGATGGCGTTTATTGCCAGACTTTCCCGTTCAAGCATGATCGAAGTGTTAAACAGTGATTATATCCGCACAGCGAAAGCGAAAGGGCTGTCCCGCCCAGCGGTTACAGTGCGGCACGCCATTCGAAACGCACTTTTGCCGGTTGTTACATATATGGGCCCGATGGCCGCACAGGTCTTAACGGGGAGCTTCATTATTGAAACCATTTTTGGGATCCCGGGGCTTGGTGCACACTTCGTCAACAGTATTACAAACCGTGATTATACGGTCATTATGGGTGTAACGGTGTTCTTCAGTGTCATCCTGCTATTGTGTGTATTAATCGTAGATGTGTTATACGGCATTATTGATCCAAGAATCAAGCTTTCCAAAGCAAAGAAAGGAGCCTAGGCCATGCAGAACATTCCAAAAAACATGTTTGAACCAGCCGCAGCGAATGCCGGCGATGCAGAAAAAATAAGTAAAAAGAGCCTTTCCCTCTGGAAAGATGCGATGCTTCGCTTCCGCAGCAATAAGCTTGCAATGGTCGGGCTTATCATTATCGTACTTATTATCCTTATGGCAATTTTTGCGCCGATGTTCTCAAGGTATGATTATTCAACTACTAATCTCTTAAATGCGGATAAGCCGCCTTCAAAAGATCACTGGTTCGGAACAGATGATCTTGGACGGGACATTTTCGTCCGTACATGGGTAGGGGCGCGAATCTCAATCTTTATCGGTGTTGCAGCCGCTGTTCTTGATTTGCTGATCGGTGTTATTTGGGGGAGCATTTCAGGCTTCCGCGGAGGCAGAACGGACGAAATCATGATGCGTATCGCTGATATCCTTTGGGCAGTTCCTTCATTATTAATGGTTATCTTACTGATGGTTGTTCTTCCGAAAGGTCTATTTACGATTATTATTGCCATGACGATTACAGGCTGGATTAATATGGCCAGAATCGTGCGCGGACAAGTGCTGCAGCTGAAGAATCAGGAGTATGTGCTTGCTTCACAGACACTGGGTGCAAAAACATCCCGTCTTCTGTTTAAACATATCGTGCCAAACGCAATGGGTTCTATTTTGGTCACGATGACACTGACAGTTCCTACTGCAATTTTCACAGAAGCCTTTTTAAGCTATTTGGGACTTGGTGTTCCGGCTCCGCTGGCAAGCTGGGGAACGATGGCTTCTGACGGATTGCCTGCATTGACCTATTATCCGTGGCGTTTATTCTTCCCTGCCGGATTTATCTGCATTACAATGTTTGGTTTTAACGTTGTCGGCGACGGATTAAGAGACGCATTGGATCCTAAGTTACGTAAATAAGGGAGTGATACGGGTGACACGCCTATTAGAAGTAAAAGATTTAGCAATTTCATTTAAAACATATGGCGGAGAGGTCCAGGCGATCCGCGGAGTGAATTTCCATCTGGATAAAGGGGAGACGCTGGCCATTGTTGGAGAATCAGGTTCCGGAAAAAGTGTAACCTCTCAAGCGATTATGAAGCTGATTCCAATGCCTCCGGGTTATTTCAAACGCGGTGAGATCCTGTTTGAAGGAAAGGATCTGGTGCCGCTGTCCGAAAAAGAAATGCAAAATGTCCGGGGAAAAGAGATCGGCATGATATTCCAAGATCCGATGACCTCTTTAAATCCAACGATGAAGGTCGGTAAACAAATTACGGAAGTGCTTTTTAAACACGAAAAGATCTCGAAGGAAGCGGCTAAAAAACGCGCGGTTGAACTGCTGGAATTAGTCGGTATCCCAATGCCGGAAAAGCGGGTGAACCAATTTCCGCATGAATTTTCAGGCGGGATGAGACAGAGGGTTGTCATTGCCATGGCGCTTGCAGCGAATCCGAAACTTCTGATCGCCGATGAGCCGACAACTGCTCTTGATGTAACGATTCAAGCGCAAATTTTGGAATTAATGAAGGATTTGCAAAAGAAAATTGACACGTCCATCATCTTTATCACACACGATCTTGGTGTTGTGGCTAACGTTGCTGACCGGGTCGCTGTCATGTACGCGGGACAGATTGTAGAAACCGGTACGGTAGACGAAATCTTCTACGATCCGAGACATCCGTACACTTGGGGGCTTCTTGCATCCATGCCGACACTGGAAAGTTCAGGAGAGGAAGAGCTGACTGCAATTCCGGGCACGCCGCCTGATTTGACAAACCCGCCAAAAGGAGATGCTTTTGCCCTGCGGAGCTCTTATGCGATGAAAATCGATTTTGAACAGGAGCCGCCAATGTTTAAGGTATCCGATACTCATTATGTCAAATCGTGGCTGCTTCATCCTGATGCGCCAAAGGTAGAGCCGCCTGAAGCGGTAAAAGCGAAAATGCGTAAACTGGCAAATACGTATGAAAAACCTGTCTTAGTGAGAGAAGGTGAATGAATTGACTGAAAAACTATTAGAAATCAAACATTTAAAACAGCACTTTGTCACGCCGAGGGGAACGGTTAAGGCTGTAGATGATTTATCATTTGATATCTATAAAGGTGAAACATTAGGGCTGGTTGGTGAATCAGGCTGCGGTAAATCGACAACAGGCCGAAGCATTATCCGGCTGTACGAAGCAACCGATGGTGAGGTGCTGTTCAACGGCGAAAATGTGCACGGGAGAAAATCGCGGAAAAAGCTGCTGGAATTCAACCGCAAAATGCAGATGATTTTCCAAGACCCATATGCATCCCTGAATCCGAGAATGACAGTTGCTGATATTATTGCTGAAGGCCTTGATATTCATAAGCTGGCAAAAACGAAAAAAGAGCGGATGCAGCGAGTTCATGAACTATTGGAAACAGTGGGATTAAACAAGGAACACGCGAACCGCTATCCTCATGAATTTTCCGGCGGCCAGCGCCAAAGAATCGGGATTGCCAGAGCGCTTGCTGTTGATCCGGAATTCATTATCGCGGATGAGCCGATTTCCGCTTTGGATGTATCTATTCAAGCGCAGGTCGTGAATTTAATGAAAGAACTGCAAAAAGAAAAAGGGCTCACATACCTGTTTATTGCCCACGATTTATCGATGGTCAAATACATCAGTGACCGCATTGGAGTCATGTATTTCGGGAAACTGGTTGAGCTTGCGCCGGCAGATGAGCTGTATGAGAATCCGCTTCACCCGTATACAAAATCATTGCTTTCTGCGATTCCGCTTCCAGATCCAGACTATGAGAGAAATCGCGTTCGCCAGAAATATGATCCGTCTGTCCATCAATTAAAGGATGGGGAAACGATGGAATTCCGTGAAGTCAAACCGGGACATTTTGTGATGTGCACGGAAGCCGAATTTAAAGCTTTTTCATGATTCATCAATCCTTCAAGAGAATCTCTTGAAGGATTTTTTTGCGTCCTCATAGAAAGTGAGAATGATATCATTTACAATTAGAGGAAAAAGCGGAGGCGAAATACGATTCAATTTCTGCATAACAAAAATGTTTTTGCGCTATTGCTGTCTCAATCTTTTCAATCTTTAGCAGGAGTCCTCGTCACAATCGTTTTAATGGTCCGGGTCTATCAAATGACTGACTCCGTTTTTTTGGCAGGCCTTATTTTATCGTTCATGTCGTTTGCGAGTATAGCAGCAAGCTTTTGCGTCTCTCCGGTGCTTCGCATTCTCGGTTTTAAAAAGGTGCTTGCGGGAGCGAATCTGCTGAGAGCGGTCTTTACAATCCTGATGGCATACAGCGTCACTCATCACGGACAGGCATTCTTTTGGATTACGCTGCTGTTTGTGTTTTGTTTTTCCTTCGCGGGCGCTTTTTTTCAGCCGGCAAGATTTGCGCTGCTGCCGATTATTGTTCCAAAGAAGCAATATGTAAAAGCGAATGGTGTGATCTCCCTCTCGAATCAATTGTTCTTAACAGCAGGCTGGGGCCTTGGAGGCCTTCTGACGTACGCCGTCCCTTTTGAACTCGTTGTCGGCGCTGCCATTTGCCTGTTAGTTCTATCGGGAGCTTCCATCAGTGTGCTGCATGTAAATGAAGAAGAGGCTGCAGGAACTGCTGAAACAGCATCTGTCAGAAGTATATGGAAGGATTTAATGATCATCCCTATTGTAAGAGACATTACTGTAATGGACGTGATAGAAGCTTTGGCGGGTTCCGTATGGTCATCTGCTATTCTCCTCGCATTTACTGCGGCTGTTTTGCATGAAACAGAGGTGTGGTGGGGGATGTTTAACGCTTCCTATTTTATAGGCGCAATTGTCGGCAGTGTGATTGCCATTCGTTTTTCTTCTTTTTTTGAGCGGAATATGGGCTATGCCATTATGTTCAGCTCGCTTGTAATGTCGGCGCTGACCCTTTTGTTTTCATTTTCTCCAGTCCCATTTTTATGCGCTCTGGCTTGTGCTGCAATGGGGCCTTTTTATCAGGTGCGTGATATTTGCCAGGAAACCATGCTGCAGGAGGTTATTCCCGAGCAGAAACGAATCGGAATCATGGCTGCAAAAAATGCGATTTTGACTCCTTGGTCAGGCGTCACCTACTCCATTATGGGGCTAGTGGCTGATGCTGCTGGTGCGAAAATAGCTTTTATCGCGGCTGCTGCATTATATATCATGACATTTCTGATTGCACTGGCGCAGCCCCGCCTGATTCATTACAGGCGGGAAAACCGAGTTCAATGAGATACACTTCAAAATGAACGGAGCAGCTGGCTCCGTTTTTGCTGAAAAAAAATGAAACCATGGCGGAAGTTCGCACGTCTTTATAGATGTAAGGCTGTTTAAACAAGAAGAAATGGGGTATATCTAAAAGTATGAAGACAACGAACTCATAAGGAGCAAATCAATGAACTGGTATGAAAAGCTTAGCGAGTACTTTCCAATTGAAGAAATGAAATCAAAAGCGCATATGGAAGCTCTTCTGAAAGAGCGAAGCGATATTTATCATAAAGATGAAGGCAAACATCATATTTTAATGTTTGCGGAGTTCGATTCTTTTATCTTCGTTGATTATCTGTATGTGTCTAAGGATGCAAGAGGGCAGGGGCTTGGCGGCAAATTGATCGCGAAGCTGAAAAAGAAAAATAAGCCCATATTGCTCGAGGTGGAACCTGTGGATGAAGATGATACTGATACAGAAAAACGCCTGAGGTTTTATCAAAGAGAGCATTTCAAGCATGCTCAGTCAATTGGGTACCGGCGCCGGTCATTGGCTACGAATGAAGTAAACAAGATGGAGATTCTGTACTGGTCACCAAAAACAGAATCAGAAGAAGAAATTCTTGAAGCCATGAAACAGACATATGAAAACATTCATACTTATAAAGACGAGAAATGGTACGGAGAATCGTACGAAAAAACGGATGAAGTCCTGAAACTCATTGATGAAGAAAAACAAAAAAATATTTTCGATCAGTTAAGCTAATTGAGAATTAGAACATATCATGAACATTAAAAATTTGCTGGATTGACACATTTTTTTCTTAGGATACTGTTCACACTTACTTTTTTATAGTATAATACCTGTAAAGATTCCTTTTTTAGAGTAATTTCAATTTAAGAATAAAATAGATGTTCATCCTACTAATTAGAGGAGTGAAGATGAATGGTTACACTATACACATCACCAAGCTGTACTTCATGCAGAAAGGCGAGAGCGTGGCTCGAGGAGCACGATATTCCATTTGTAGAAAGAAACATTTTCTCTGAACCTTTATCAATTGATGAAATAAAACAAATTCTTCGAATGACTGAGGATGGAACAGATGAAATCATCTCAACCCGTTCAAAAGTATTCCAAAAACTGAATGTGAACGTTGAATCTATGCCGCTGCAAGATTTGTACCGCTTGATCAACGAGCATCCAGGTTTGCTTCGCCGTCCGATCATCATTGACGAAAAACGTTTGCAGGTCGGATATAACGAAGACGAAATCAGACGTTTCCTGCCAAGAAAAGTTCGCTCTTTCCAATTAAGAGAAGCACAGCGTTTGGCAAACTAATAGATCGTATCATCAAAAGAAGGCTGAGTGATCAGCCTTCTTTTATTTTTCAACCTGCTGGTAATAAATGCTCGCAAGGATGACAAACGCAACCGTCAAAATGGGGAGGAGCGTTTCGACTGTGCCGTGCTGCGCCATAAAAAGCGACAGCTTTTTGTCTCTGACAATCATTTCTCCGCCAGTATAAGCAAGCAGCCCGCTTCCCGCGTAAATCAGAAGCGGTATTTTCTCTAGTGCAATATGGATGAGTTTGCTGCCCCAAATAATAACCGGAACCGATACACACAAACCTATAACAACGAGAGAAAACTCACCATGTGATGCTCCCGCAACTGCGATGACGTTGTCCAGCGACATAAAGAGATCTGCAAGCACAATCGTTCGTATCGCTCTCCACAGGGAGGTGCTGCTTTTAATGTGCTTCGTGTCTTTTTTTTCAATCAGCAGCTGATATCCTAAATACAGCAGGAAAATTCCGCCGGCGCACTGCAAGAACGGAATGTTCAAAAGATATACAGCTGCACTTGTTAATCCGATTCTCATGGCAACGGCAATAAATGTTCCGAGAATAATGGCTTGCTGTCTTTGCTTGTCCGGCAAATGTCTGCTGGCCATGGCAATAACAACCGCGTTATCTCCGCCGAGGATCAGGTCAATCCCAACAATGACAAGCAGAGAAATCAGATAGTCATGCTCCATGAAGCGGCACCTCGCTTTCAGTCCTTCGCTTGTACTACTACTATATGAGACAGGTTGTATTTTATGATATCAGCCGCCTGAACTGCCGTTTTTTAGGCAAAGGTGCATTTTTATTTCTTTTGTGACTGTTTTATCATAAAATAGAAATACAAAGGAATTCACACTGGCCTTGGTTAAGGTTAAGATGTGGACGGAATGGGTAAAGTGTAGTAAAGTACAATTAATCGGGAGCTTAGATGTCCCTTCAACATCTTATATAGAAGGGAAGGTTGGCAAATGGAAATTGAAAGAATTAACGAGCATACAGTAAAATTTTATATGTCTTACGGAGATATTGAAGATCGCGGTTTTGACAGAGAAGAAATTTGGTATAACCGTGAGCGCAGTGAAGAACTTTTCTGGGAAGTCATGGATGAAGTTCATGAAGAAGAGGAATTCGCTGTTGAAGGCCCACTTTGGATTCAAGTTCAGGCACTGGACAAAGGATTAGAAATCATCGTCACAAAAGCCCAGCTTTCCAAAGACGGACAAAAGCTCGAACTGCCGATTCCTGAGGATAAAAAGCAAGAACCAGCATCTGAGGATCTTGACGCCTTGCTGGATGATTTCCAGAAAGAAGAGCAAGCCGTCAATCAGGAAGAGAAGGAGCAAAAGCTTCAATTTGTCTTGCGATTTGGCGATTTTGAGGATGTTATTTCTCTATCTAATTTGAACGTTAACGGAAGCAAAACGACTTTATATTCGTTTGAGAACCGATATTATTTATATGTAGATTTTTGCAATATGACTGATGAAGAGGTTGAAAATCAGCTAAGCATCCTGCTGGAGTACGCAAATGAATCCTCAATCAGCATACACCGTCTTGAAGAGTACGGCAAGCTGATTATTTCAGAGCATGCTCTAGAAACGATAAAAAAACACTTTGCATCATAGCAAACCGATTTCCTTCCGGAAATCGGTTTTTTTTATGCACGAAAATGCCATTTTAGAGATGTGAAAAATCAAAAACATATAGACAAGCGGAAAATACAGCGAACAGGAGTTGATCATCTTTTCCAGAAAGTATACTTCATCTGGAAAGGAGAGATGACAATTGTTTAGTGCTGTGACTGAAGACGGCCAAATGTTTCACCTTCTAGGCGCTCAGCAAAACCAGAAATTAAAGCAGAGACGGTTCTTCTGTCCGGTATGCGGGGGAGAGCTAGCTGTGAAGCTCGGACTTCAAAAAGCGCCGCATTTTGCCCATAAACAGAACAAATCCTGCTCCATAGACATCGAACCGGAAAGCGCCTACCACTTAGAAGGAAAAAGACAGCTGTATGTATGGCTGAAAACACAACGGGCTTCACCAATATTGGAGCCGTATATAAGGACAATCAACCAAAGACCGGACGTCATGGCAAGAATCAAGGAGCATATGCTTGCTGTTGAATATCAATGCGCCACTATCGCTCCAGATGTCTTTCAAAAGCGGACAGAGGGCTTCAAACAAGAAGGAATCATCCCGCAGTGGATTATGGGATACAGCCGCTTAAAACGGACTGCTTCGTCCTTTTATCAGCTTTCAGCTTTTCATTGGCATTTTATCAATGCAAGTCCATACAGAGAGCTGATATGTTATTGTCCTGAAAGGCGTTCTTTTCTCCGGCTCAGCCACATCATTCCATTCTACACAAACCATTCTTATTCCTCAGTCCAAACGATCCCTATCCATCGGGCAGGTGCAGGCGATCTTTTTTTCACTGAACCGAAACCCTCAATTCAATATTCAGGCTGGACGAAAGCGATTCACCGTTTTCGCCATAAACCCCATCGGTTTAATTCAAAGGAAACAAATCGCCTTAGGCTGCTGTTTTATGAGAAGCGGCAGACGCCTTTTTCTTTTCTGCCGACTGAAGTGTTTGTTCCTGTTAGAAAAGGGGCAGTTTTTAAGAGTCCGGTTTTTGTGTGGCAGGGGTTTCTTTATTTGTTTATGACGGATCTTGGAGGTAAACGTGCGCCAATTCGTTTTTCAGCCGTTTTGCAGCAGTGCAAACTGCACATTCATAATAAGAACATTGCACTCAGGTTCGAATGCAGCGAAGAGTGTCTTTCAGAAGCGGTTAAACAGTATATTGATTTTTTGTGCAAGAAGGGATTTTTAAGGGAGACTCAGAAAGAAGTATATGTGCTGAATCAGCCTGCAGGTGGCATACACTCCATGCAGGATCTCATAGAAAGAGACCGCAGCTGTTTTATAGAATGAGTTTGTCTTATTTGGCTCACCCTAAGACAAAGGTGGTGGGCAGGCTGTGAAAGGCACAAAAGGAAAGGTTTTTCGTGTTTTTACTGCTTTTTTGGCATTCGTTCTCTTCATTACTGCATATGATTTGACAAAAGGCAGTGAAAAACCGGAAGATATTCACAACACAAGTTTATTGAGAAACAGCTGTTTTTTCAATTGGCTTGAATCAAAGAAGACGAGGGGGATCACCATGGCTGAGGAAAAAAAAGCAAACCAACTGCCTGACAGAAGTGAGGTAAAGGCAGAAGACACATGGAGACTTGAGGATATTTTTCCTAGTGATGAGGCCTGGAATAAAGAATTTCAAGCTGTAAAAGAATTAATTCCGAATTTATCTAAGTATAAAGGAAAGCTGGCAGATTCAGCTGATCATTTATACGAGGCTCTTACGTATCAAGATAAAGTGATGGAGCGGCTGGGTAGGCTGTACACATATGCGCATATGCGCTCTGACCAGGATACTGGGAACTCCTTTTACCAGGGGCTGAATGACAAGGCGGGAAACCTGTATACACAGGCCGCAAGCGCGACAGCTTATTTGGTTCCGGAGATTTTATCCATAGAAGAAGACAAACTGCAGCAGTTCATTCTTGAAAAAGAAGAATTAAAGCTGTACTCTCATGCGATTGAGGAGATTACAAAGGAACGTCCGCATGTGCTGAGCGAGAAGGAAGAGGCACTGCTTGCTGAAGCCTCCGAGGTACTGGGGTCATCTTCAAATACATTCAGCGTGTTAAATAACGCAGATATAACGTTTCCGTCCATTAAAGACGAAGATGGGAATGAGAAACAGATCACTCACGGCAACTTTATTAATTTCTTGGAAAGTGAAAACCGTGAAGTCCGCAAAAATGCGTTTGACGCAGTGTATAAAACGTACGGACAATATAAAAACACAATGGCCACGACGCTAAGCGGCACTGTGAAAAAGGACAACTTCTACGCGAGAGTGAAAAAGTACAAGTCCGCGCGTGAGGCTGCGCTTTCTAACAACAGTATTCCTGAGGAAGTATACGATAACCTTGTTAAGACGATTAATAAGCATTTGCCGCTCCTGCACCGCTATATTGCGCTAAGAAAGAAAGTGCTTGAGCTTGATGAAGTGCATATCTATGACCTGTATACACCGCTTGTGAAAGATGCTGGGATGAAGGTGACATACGAGGAAGCCAAAGATTACATGCTGAAAGGCCTTGCACCTTTAGGGGAAGAATATGCCTCTATCCTAAAAGAAGGACTGGAAAACCGCTGGGTGGACGTTTACGAAAATAAAGGCAAACGCAATGGGGCTTATTCATCAGGAGCTTACGGCACGAATCCGTATATTTTGATGAACTGGCATAATAACGTCAATAATCTCTTTACGCTCGTGCACGAGTTTGGACATTCCGTACACAGCTACTATACGAGAAAGCACCAGCCTTATCCATACGGCAATTACAGTATCTTTGTCGCGGAAGTTGCCTCTACGACAAATGAAGCGCTCCTTGGCGAATATTTGCTGAACAATTTAGAGGATGAAAAACAGCGCTTATATATTCTCAACCATATGCTTGAGGGCTTCAGGGGAACGGTCTTCAGACAAACGATGTTCGCTGAATTTGAACATCTGATCCATACAAAGGCTCAAGAAGGCGAGCCGCTTACACCTGAGCTTCTGACAAATGTCTATTACGACCTGAATAAAAAGTATTTTGGAGACGGCATGGTGATTGATAAGGAAATCGGCCTTGAATGGTCGCGTATTCCGCACTTCTATTACAATTACTATGTGTATCAGTATGCGACAGGGTACAGCGCTGCCCAAGCATTAAGCAGCCAGATTTTGAAGGAAGGAAAGCCGGCGGTTGACCGTTATATTGAATTCCTGAAAGCAGGAAGCTCACAATACCCGATTGATGTCTTGAAAAAAGCGGGTGTTGATATGACGTCCCCAGAGCCAATCGAAGCCGCGTGCAAAATGTTTGAAGAAAAACTTGATGAAATGGAAGAGCTGCTGATGAAAGTCAAGCAGTCTTAAAAAAGTAAGCCTGTGCGGAAATGACGCACAGGCTTTTTTAAAACCCTTTAAAGGTTTTCCGGTGATTCAAGCGGTAGAGGGTAAACAAAATAGACAGAAACAGCAGAGGAGAGGTAATATAAAGCGGCAGCATATGCATCATGCCTAAGATATTCAAGCAGAAAAAAACGGCAATGCACACAATTGAGATCAAAGTAGACATCATGGCGGTCCTCCTCGTCCTTTTTCCTTATAAGGATATGAGTGAATGCACTTCGTTATGTTTTGTGACAAAAATATGAACATTAAGCATAGAGGTTGTCAAAAGTCGACATCTTTTGTTATCATAAGGATGTGAAATTGATCACAAACAAACATTACCCCTTTGTTTGACCGTGAAAAATTTCTCCCATCCCCTTTGTTGTCGTTAAGACATATGAAACCGCGCTTATCCCGGCGCGGTTTCTTTAGTGCTAAAAATGGAACGTACGTTTGGTTATGGCATAAAAAAACAGCCTCAAGCATATGCACGCCTGCGGCTATTTTTCACATGATTGATATTCATCAGAATAAGTGCTGAGAGACTTCCAAAACATTCCGTGTTTGGCTTCTACTTTGGCAACCTTTTTAGCAAACGCCAGTTTTTTCATTTCTTTTTCTACCTCTTCAAGGCTCAGGTCATATACAAGAGCAATTTCCTTCGAAGCAACGAAGCGGAAATATTCAATAAAACATTCTAAAGGCGGTGTTTCCGACGGCTTCGGCTCGTCGCCAAGCATCTCAAATAAAATTTCTTCATATACATCATATGAGTAGCTGCCAGGAACTTTAAGCCCTTCATCCTCATGCTGCGTATTAAAAAACGTCAGTGTCGGATTAACAGAAACATCCATCTCAGCAGCAATTTTCATGTCACATTGAAGCGCCTTGACCGCGCTTTGAGAATGCAGATCTTTTTTGAATTCTTCAAGATCGAGACTGGTATTTTCAGCAATCTCCAAAAGCACGTTTTCATCCGTAATATTTTTCTTTGAAACAAATAGGCTCTCCTGCATATTTCTGAGAAATTGCATGCCGGCTTTTCGTCCTTGCAATTCGGCTGCTTTAAAAGCGAGAGCAGCCATATAAGGCGATGAAAGCGGCTGTTCCTGTTCGAACCAGACATTGCCGTCACATGACATGCCAGAGCGGCTCGCGATCTTTTCCCATGCTTCTGCGAGAAGATGCTTTTTTCGCTTTTTATTTAAAGCGGTAAGGCTTGCGGAAGCGATAATGCGTAAGGTGAAAAAACGTCCGTATCTGATTTTCAGCTTTTTGATGACGGGCTCTAAGGACCAGCATTCAGGACATAAAGGGTCTACAAACATATAAATTTCAAGCGGTTTTTTTGGATGACCGTGGCAATGGGCGAAGTATAGCTCATGCTGATAGTTTGTCAAGATGATCGATCCTCCGCTTCCGTTTGATTCACCATATGCCTTGCTGTCAACTCCAGCCGGCCAAACAAAAACTCACGAATTTCGCCCTCCAGCCCTACATGGTCCATTGCGTCCTTCATACAGCTGAGCCACGCATCAGCTCTCTCGTTTGTAATTGGAAAGGGAAGATGCCTTGCTCTGAGCATAGGATGGCCGTGTTCCTCAGTATAAAGAGGAGGCCCGCCTAAATACTGAGTTAAGAATTGCTTCTGTTTCCTGGCGGTTTCTGTCAAATCGCTTGGAAAAATCGGCTTCAGCAAAGGATGAGACGCGACACGCTCATAAAAAGTATCAACAAGTTGCGATAGAAGTTCCTCTCCAATCGCTTCATAAGGTGCGTTAAACGATTGTCCCATGTTGACTACTCCTTTAAATATGGCTAATAGGAATCATAAATCCTATTGCAAAAAGTAATTTTCTGTATTTCATTGTTTCATCTAGATTTATTTTAGCAACAAGGCATCATTTCTACAAACAAACTGCCTTTTATGCGTTTGATGACTCATTTCGGCTGACAGCCGGGGTTTGTATTTCATATCATATCACATAAAAATCAGGAATGCGTAAGATTTCACTTCGCAAAAAAACCAGAGGGAAAGAGCACCTCTGGTTACGCGTAATAAGCTGAAGTTATTTTTTTTACATAGTTTTGCGTTTCTTGGAAAGGAGGAATGCCTCCGTATCGGTCAACATTCCCCGGTCCGGCGTTGTAAGCCGCTAATGCCATAGACACATTGCCGTCGTATTTATCCAGCATTTGTTTTAAATATCTCGTTCCGCCCTCCACATTTTGCTGCGGATCAAGCGGATTGGAAACGCCAAGTGAGCTTGCTGTTGACGGCATCAGCTGCATGAGGCCCATCGCACCTGCTCCGCTGACCGCTTTTGCATTAAAGCCTGATTCCTGTTTGATGACGGCGCGGATCAGTTTTTCATCAACGCCATATTTATCAGCGGCTTTTTTAATCGCACTGTCAATAGAAAAGTCTCCCGAACTGATCTGATTTGCTTCATGTTTGTTTGAAGCTGAATCTGCAGCAGCTGTTTTAGTGCTTTCTGCCGCTTTTGTGATTGAACCTGAATTGCTGCTCGTATATGAGTTAAGCCCATACGCTGAAAGCAGTGACGGCGCTGTTGTATTCGCGCTGTTCAGCATGCTGAGCGGGCTTGGCGATGAAGAAGGTGCTGATTGCTGAGATGTCAGACCGTTTGTATATTGGCTGAGCAAAGAACTGAAACTTGAAAGCGGGCTTTCCGTATTCTGAGTGTCCGTGCTGCTGCGTGCATTAGATATGGACTGTAATGCCTGAAGCTGAAGTAATGCTGCCCAATTCGTTACATTCACGATGTCATTCCACCTTATATAGACTTTCGTTTTTCTTCATAAAAACGCAGAATTTTATTTTTGGTTTCGCGCTGAGGAATGCTGAATTGCTGAAGCAGCTTTTCGAAGGCTTGTCTGCCCTCATGCCAATCCGCCGCCTCAAATTCAATTTCATAGTCCTCTTTATTTAAATATCGGCTGTGGTCTAAAACTATTAAGCCTTTTTCTGTTTCTTTTTCCGCACGGTTTGTTGCTAAAGATCCAAAGTATTGAATGGCATCCGTATCGATCTGAAGCTTGTGCAGCTGGTCCTTCACAGGGCCCTCGGGAACTGAAAATCCAGCGAGATCTGATACCTCTGAAAGCTGCTGGTGCGTTTCCAGAAGCCCCACATCAGCCGGCTCCTTTAATGTAAGGACATACTTTCCGTTTTTTCTGCGGATACGAAGCGCAGCATGTTTTTGTTTCAGCGCGAAGCTGTCTGTATCAAAATAATGATTCTTTTGATCTGTAAAATCTTTTTCTGTCAGCTGGAGTGCCGATGCTATGTTTTTGAATTCTTGTTTGGTCAGCATGTTTTTAAATTCGATTTCAATCTCTTGGCTCATGATGCTCTTCCTTTCCGCCCTGTAAATCTTATTTTTACTATTATCTCTTTAGATGTTAGGTTTATCAATATCGAGCTCGATATGATAAAATGAATCTGTACTTTGTTTAAAAAAGGAGAGCATTATGCAAAACAGAATCGAAATTTTGAATGCAACATTATCGGATGATCAGCTTCGCCTTGCCTGTCAGACAGAAGGAAACGAAGCGGAACGCAAGCCGTCAGGTCAAATGCTTGTTGATTCTGACCACTTTGCTTTTGTATACATACTTGAATTAGCTGATTCTTTTGAATATGTCATTATAAAGGAACATGTATGGCCGGAACTGAAGCAGGCCCATGCACAAAAAATACCGGTTGTTTTAGAGGCAGGAGACCAAACAATTGAACTGGCAGGCCTGCATGAGGAGCTGGAATATCTTTTAGAAAATATAAAAGATAATGCAAACTATGGAGAAGAAATGGAAGAAAAAGTGAAACGCGTGTTTTTATAGAAACTGGTTCGGAATTGGGGGATGTATGATGGATGACAAACAATGGGAGCGTTTTTTAGTGCCGTACCGCCAGGCTGTCGAAGAGTTGAAAGTGAAGCTCAAGGGGATCCGCACACTATATGAATACGAGGACGACCATTCACCGATCGAATTTGTGACCGGACGCGTCAAGCCTGTGGCGAGCATACTTGAAAAAGCGAGACGGAAAAGCATACCGCTGCATGAAATTGAAACCATGCAGGACATTGCTGGCCTTAGAATCATGTGCCAATTTGTCGATGACATCCAAATCGTAAAAGAGATGCTTTTTGCCAGAAAAGATTTCACCGTTGTGGATCAGAGGGATTATATTGCGGAACATAAAGAGAGCGGATACCGATCATACCATCTTGTTGTGCTGTACCCTTTGCAGACGGTATCCGGAGAAAAGCATGTTCTCGTAGAAATACAGATCCGTACACTGGCGATGAATTTTTGGGCGACCATTGAACATTCATTGAATTATAAATACAGCGGAAACATTCCTGAAAAAGTAAAACTAAGGCTTCAGCGCGCTTCTGAAGCGGCTTCCCGGCTTGATGAAGAGATGTCGGAGATCAGGGGTGAAGTACAGGAAGCTCAAGCTGCCTTTTCAAGAAAGAAAAAAGGAAGCGAGCAACAATAGGTAAAGGGGAAGAAGAGCATGAAATTTGCCGTATCATCAAAAGGAGATCAAGTTTCTGATACGCTGAAAAGCAAAATACAGGCGTATTTATTGGATTTTGATATGGAACTGGATGAAAATGAACCGGAAATCGTTATTTCAGTCGGAGGCGACGGAACGCTTTTGTATGCTTTTCACAGATACAGCGACCGCTTGGACAAAACAGCATTTGTCGGCGTTCACACAGGTCATCTGGGTTTTTATGCCGACTGGGTTCCTCATGAAATTGAAAAACTTGTTCTTGCCATCGCGAAAACGCCGTATCATACAGTCGAATATCCGCTTCTCGAAGTCATTGTGACCTATCACGAAAACGAGCGGGAAGAAAGATACTTAGCTTTGAATGAATGTACGATTAAAAGCATCGAAGGAAGCCTTGTTGCTGATGTGGAAATCAAAGGGCAGCTCTTTGAAACCTTCCGGGGCGATGGCCTCTGCCTGTCAACTCCATCAGGCAGCACAGCCTACAATAAGGCGCTGGGCGGAGCGATTATCCATCCGTCTATCAGGGCGATCCAGCTTGCGGAAATGGCTTCAATTAATAACCGCGTGTTCCGTACGGTCGGGTCACCTCTGCTTCTCCCATCCCATCATGATTGCATGATTAAGCCGAGAAACGAAGTTGACTTTCAAGTGACGATTGACCATTTAACCCTTCTCCATAAGGATGTAAAGTCGATCCGCTGCCAAGTTGCATCCGAAAAAGTGCGGTTTGCGAGATTCCGTCCGTTTCCATTTTGGAAAAGAGTCCAGGATTCGTTTATTGGAAAAGGTGAATAGAAAGAGGACATATCGTGGAGCATTTTTTTATCAGAAAGAACATTACTTCCGCTGAGGACGGGATGACTGTAAAAGAATATGCCGGTGAACTGGGAATTTCGAAACGTCTGCTGACCGATATTAAGTTTGGCGGGGGAGACCTGCAGATTAACGGTGAGCATGTGACGGTCAAATACGTTTTGAAAGAGGGAGATCTTCTTATCGTGAAGTTTCCTGAGGAACAGGTGAGCGAGACGCTGCTGGCAGAGCCTGTTCCGCTCGATATCCTTTATGAGGATGAACATGTGCTTGTGATAAACAAGCAGCCGTATGTGTCATCAATCCCTTCGAGAGAGCACCCCTCCGGCAGCATTGCCAATGGAATTATTGATCATTATCAAACAACCGGAGTGAGGGCGACAGTACATCTTGTCACCCGGCTAGACCGGGATACATCAGGTGTCATGCTTGTTGCCAAGCATCGATTTGCCCACTCCATTTTATCGTCTGCGCAAAAAAACGGCCTTGTGAAACGCCGGTATGCGGCAGTGGTTCACGGGCGGATGGCACAGATGGAGGGAACAGTCGATGCTCCGATTGGCAGACATCCTGACAGTATTATTGAACGGACGGTAACGCCAGACGGCCAGAAGGCTGTTACGCATTTTTACGTCACATGTGCAAATGACGATATGACCTCGGTGACGTTGCAGCTTGAGACTGGACGAACCCATCAAATTCGTGTTCATATGAGTTATCTCGGGCACCCGTTGTGCGGCGATACACTGTACGGCGGAACGAGACAGGAAATTGGCCGGCAGGCTCTGCACAGCGAGCATCTTTCGTTTATCCATCCGCTGACACAGGAGAACATGACGTTTCATGCTCCACTGCCTCAGGACATGAGAAAACTGATAAAAGGAGAGAATCATTGATTCTCTCCTTTTTTATATGGGGCGAAATCTTGATTCGTCGTAAGGCAGGGAGCTTGGAACAGAGACGGTTTCTATTTCTGGAAAGCGAAAGCCTGTCAGTTGATTTCCGAACACGCAGCCTGTATCAATGTTGATGGTGCGATTGACCTTCCGAGGCTCTTTCACAGGTGTATGACCGTATACCACCCAAGCCTTTCCGTTATAGGCTGCCGCCCAATCACGCCTGATGGGTCTGCCGTCCGGATATGTTTCACCCGTCACGTCACCGTAAAGCACAAAGTCCTTCACTCTGCGGGTATATTTGCCGATATCGTCAGCTCTTATGCCAGCATGGGCGACAACTAATTCTCCATTATGTAAGATGTCGTAAAGCGGCGCTGTTTCGTACAGCTTCATAAACTGTTCGCTGACTGATTTTTTCTCATCTTTGGAAAGTTCCTCAAGCTCTGCCGCTGTTGTTTCGAGACCATGCATCACTTTTACCGGATTTCCTTTTAAGTAACGATATAATTTATTGCAATGGTTTCCCGGGACATAACGCACAGCGCCTTTTTCGTAAGCGCCGGCTACAAATCGGATGACCTCTATCGATTTGGGCCCTCTGTCAGTTAAATCTCCGGCAAAAACAAGCACCCTGCCTTCTTCATGGACAGGTACTCCATTTTTGATTGTATAGCCAAGCTTTTGGATTAATGCAGTCATTTCGTCATAGCAGCCATGAATATCGCTGATGATATCGTAAGCCATGCAGCATCCTCCTTACCGATTGTTTTATTTATTATGAAGCAAAGTGTTGCGAGTCATCACAAGCTTTTATGTGCAAATTATAGAAGAATCATTTTCTAAACAGGATTAAGACCTTATCACTTTATTTTTCATCATCACCCTTGTTAAAATCGCGTTATGTTTTTTAAAAATGAGGTTTTGTTCTCTGAGTGAGAACTGGCATAACCCTGACTTAAAAAGGAGGTTCTGATTATGGCGCATACATCTGTCGCATCTTTAGTTGTTGTACTTATCGTTGCATTTTTGACACCCATCCTTTTGCATCGGTTTAAACTCAGCATCCCGGTTGTTGTTGCTGAAATCATTATGGGGCTGATAATTGGGAAAAGCGGCCTTAATTTAGTTGTGGAGGGTGACACCTGGCTCCAGACACTCTCTATGCTCGGATTTATCTTTTTAATGTTTTTAAGCGGGCTTGAAATTGATTTTTCGTCGTTTGAGAAAGGAAAGAAAAAGCAGTTCCTGCCGAATGGCAAGGAAGCGCCGAATACGTTTGCTGCGGCATCTGTTATTTTTGTCGGTATTTTTATTTTATCATTGCTCTTGTCCTATGGGTTCGTCTTGGCCGGATTTATCCAAAATGCATTTTTGATGACCCTGATTATTTCAACGATTTCATTAGGCGTTGTCGTTCCAACATTAAAAGAAGAACGGATCATGAATTCGAATATCGGGCAGATTATTTTGCTTGTTGCTGTTATTGCTGATTTGGCCACGATGATTCTTCTTGCTGTTTTTTCTTCTTTATACGGAGAGGACAGCGGAAACATGTGGCTCCTGATGATTCTGTTTGCGGCCGGAGTGGTGCTTTACTTTTTCGGCCGGGTCTTCAAACATCGCTCTTTTGTTCAATCCATGTCAAAAGGGACGATCCAGATCGGGACGCGTGCCATTTTTACGTTAATCATCGTACTCGTTGCCCTGTCTGAATCACTTGGGGCGGAAAATATTCTCGGCGCTTTCTTAGCGGGGGTTCTTGTTTCCCTGCTTTCGCCAAACAAAGAACTTGTTCAGCAGCTGGACTCATTCGGTTATGGGTTCTTAATACCGATTTTCTTCGTGATGGTCGGTGTGAAGCTTGATATTTGGACTCTTTTCCAGGATAAAACAATTTTAATCATGATTCCGCTCCTGCTGCTGGCGCTGTTAGTCAGCAAAATCATTCCTGTCATGTACTTAAAGAAGTGGTATGATAACCGAACCATTTTCGCGTCTGGTTTCCTGCTGACATCAACGCTTTCGCTCGTGATTGCCGCTGCAACAATCGGGCAGCAGCTTCACGTGATCAGTGCAAATATGTCAGGAGCGCTAATTTTAGTAGCCGTCATTGCAAGTATTTTTACGCCGATCTGTTTTAAAAAATTATACAAACGGGAAGAGCAGCCGGAGGAGAAAAAGACGATTACGTTCATTGGCGCCAATCAAATGACTTTGCCTGTCACACTCGAATTGCCAGCGGAAGAGTATGACGTGCGTGTTGTACACGTCTACCAAGAGAATGCGGAGGAAAAGCTGTCAGAATCAGTGTTTGCTGTTGAAACAATTTCTGACTATGAACACGAGACGCTTGAATCACTCGGCATTTTTGAAACGGATATCCTCGTTGTGGCGACAGGAAATGAAGATATGAATGCAGACATTGCATTACTTGCAAAAGAAAAAGGTACAGAAAGAGTCATTGCAAGCGTAGGATCACCGGAGCATGAAGCAGCTCTGAAGGAGCAGGGAATCAGCATCTTTTCTATTCTGCTGTCGACAAAAACGCTGCTTCGCGCACTGATTGAAGCGCCTGGCGTCATGAAGCTGCTCACGAACCAAGAGTCTTCGCTGTATCAAATTAATATGGAGAACAGTAAATATGATGGTGTCATTTTACGGGAATTCCCTTTAACAGGTGACGTCATCTTTGTCAGGATCTTCAGAGGTGTGGACAGCATCGTTCCTCATGGGGATACGAGGCTGAAACTTGGAGACCGTTTAATTGTCACCGGATCTCGGGGGTACGTAACGGATCTTAAGAAAACATTGGAAGGATAAATCTTGACCAAATAAGGATTCGTGTTAATATAGAGGTGCAGAACAATTCAATATGTATTCGTTTAACCACTAGGGGTGTCCTTCATAAGGGCTGAGATAAAAGTGTGACTTTTAGACCCTCATAACTTGAACAGGTTCAGACCTGCGTAGGGAAGTGGAGCGGTATTTGTGTTATTTTACTATGCCAATTCCAAACCACTTTTCCTTGCGGGAAAGTGGTTTTTTTATTTTCAGAGGGGGAATGATTTGTGAAGTTTTCAGAAGAATGCCGCAGTGCAGCCGCAGAATGGTGGGAGGGGAGCTTTGTCCATCCGTTCGTTCAAGGAATCGGTGACGGAACGCTTCCGATTGACCGTTTTAAATACTACGTACTTCAGGATTCCTATTATTTAACGCATTTTGCAAAGGTGCAGTCATTTGGCGCCGCTTATGCGAAGGATCTTTATACAACGGGGCGGATGGCAAGCCATGCCCAAGGTACATATGAGGCGGAAATGGCGCTTCATCGGGAGTTTGCCGAGCTGTTAGAAATCAGCGAGGAAGAGCGTAAGGCGTTTAAGCCGTCTCCTACTGCGTACTCTTATACATCCCATATGTACCGTTCGGTTTTGAGCGGGAATTTCGCTGAAATCTTAGCGGCCCTGCTGCCATGCTATTGGCTCTATTACGAGGTTGGTGAGAAATTGCTGCATTGTGATCCGGGGCATCCAATTTATCAGAAGTGGATTGGCACATATGGCGGTGATTGGTTTAGACAACAGGTCGAGGAGCAAATCAACCGCTTTGATGAGCTGGCGGAAAACAGCACGGAGGAAGTACGTGCCAAGATGAAAGAGAATTTTGTCATCTCCAGCTACTATGAATATCAATTTTGGGGAATGGCCTATCGAAAAGAAGGCTGGTCTGACAGCGCCATAAAAGAGGTGGAGGAATGTGGAGCTTCACGCCATAACGGATGACAGCAAGCCGGTAGAAGAGCTAGCGAGAATCATCATTACGATTCAGAATGAAGTTGATTTTATTCATATTCGGGAACGTTCAAAATCGGCGGCGGATATTTTGAAACTGCTCGAGCTTATTTTTGAAGGCGGTATAGATAAACGAAAACTGATGATGAACGGGCGCGTGGATATTGCGCTTTTCTCTACTATTCACCGCGTGCAGCTGCCAAGCGGCAGCTTTTCACCGAAGCAGGTCAGAGCCAGATTTCCACACCTTCATATCGGGAGATCGGTGCATTCACTGGAGGAAGCGGTTCAAGCAGAAAAGGAAGACGCGGACTACGTGCTGTTCGGCCATGTGTTTGAAACGGATTGCAAAAAGGGTCTTGAAGGCAGAGGAGTATCTTTGCTGTCAGATATCAAACAGCGGATTTCCATCCCGGTTATAGCCATCGGGGGGATGACGCCGGACAGGTTAAGAGACGTAAAACAAGCAGGGGCAGACGGCATTGCTGTTATGTCAGGAATTTTCTCTTCCGCTGAACCTTTGGAAGCAGCCAGACGATATTCCCGCAAGCTAAAGGAGATGCGCTATGAAAAGGCATTATGAAGCAGTGGTGATTGGAGGCGGAATTATCGGTTCCGCAATTGCTTATTATTTGGCAAAGGAAAACAAAAACACCGCATTGTTTGAAAGCGGAACAATGGGCGGCAGAACGACAAGTGCCGCTGCTGGAATGCTGGGCGCCCATGCCGAATGCGAGGAACGTGACGCGTTTTTTGATTTCGCTATGCACAGCCAGCGTCTGTACAAAGGTCTTGGAGAAGAGCTCTATGCATTATCCGGTGTGGATATCATGCAGCATAACGGCGGTATGTTTAAGCTTGCATTTTCTGAAGAAGATGTGCTGCAGCTGAGACAGATGGACGATTTGGACTCTGTCAGCTGGTATTCAAAAGAAGAGGTGTTAGAAAAAGAGCCGTATGCGTCTGGTGACATCTTTGGTGCATCTTTTATTCAGGATGATGTGCATGTGGAGCCTTATTTTGTTTGCAAGGCATATGTGAAAGCAGCAAAAATGCTTGGAGCGGAGATTTTTGAGCATACGCCCGTCCTGCATGTCGAACGTGACGGTGAAGCCCTGTCCATCAAGACCCCTAGCGGAGACGTATGGGCTAATCATGTTGTCGTTGCCAGCGGGGTGTGGAGCGGAATGTTTTTTAAACAGCTTGGACTGAACAATGCTTTTCTCCCTGTAAAAGGGGAGTGCCTGTCCGTTTGGAATGATGATATCCCGCTGACAAAAACGCTTTACCATGATCACTGCTATATCGTACCGAGAAAAAGCGGAAGACTGGTTGTCGGCGCGACAATGAAGCCGGGGGACTGGAGTGAAACACCGGATCTTGGCGGATTGGAATCGGTTATGAAAAAAGCAAAAACGATGCTGCCGGCTATACAGAATATGAAGGTGGATCGTTTTTGGGCGGGACTCCGTCCGGGAACAAAGGATGGAAAACCGTACATCGGCAGACATCCTGAGGACAGCCGTATTTTATTTGCGGCAGGCCATTTCAGAAACGGGATCCTGCTTGCTCCCGCAACGGGCGCTTTGATCAGTGATCTCATCATGAATAAAGAGATCAACCAAGACTGGCTGCACGCATTCCGAATTGATCGCAAGGAGGCGGTTCAGATATGATGCTACAGCTGAACGGTAAAGACGTGAAGTGGGAAAAAGACACAGGTACAATTCAAGACCTGCTGGCGTCGTATCAGCTTGAAAATAAAATCGTTATCGTGGAAAGAAATAAAGAAATAATCGGGAAAGAACGCTATCACGAGGTTGAGCTTTGTGATCGTGATGTCATTGAAATTGTCCATTTTGTAGGAGGCGGATGAGCATGTTAACAATTGGCGGAAAATCATTTCAATCAAGATTGCTGCTGGGCACGGGGAAATACCCATCGTTTGACATTCAAAAGGAAGCAGTAGCTGTTTCTGAGTCTGATATTTTAACATTTGCTGTAAGGAGAATGAACATCTTTGAAGCATCTCAGCCGAATTTTTTGGAACAGCTTGATTTATCCAAATATACGCTTTTGCCGAATACAGCGGGCGCCAGTACTGCTGAAGAAGCGGTTCGGATTGCAAGGCTGGCGAAAGCGTCAGGCCTTTGTGACATGATTAAAGTTGAAGTCATCGGATGCAGCCGTTCCTTGCTGCCTGACCCTGTTGAGACATTAAAAGCGTCTGAACAGCTTCTTGAAGAAGGCTTTATTGTGCTCCCGTACACGTCGGATGACGTTGTGCTGGCGAGAAAGCTGGAAGAGCTCGGCGTTCATGCCATCATGCCGGGTGCATCTCCGATTGGATCAGGACAAGGAATCTTAAATCCTTTGAATCTGTCGTTTATTATTGAACAGGCGAAAGTGCCGGTCATCGTGGATGCGGGAATCGGCTCGCCTAAAGATGCGGCATACGCAATGGAGCTTGGAGCGGATGGCGTACTGCTCAATACGGCTGTATCTGGCGCTGACGATCCTGTGAAAATGGCTCGTGCTATGAAGCTCGCAGTGGAAGCAGGACGCCTTTCTTATGAGGCGGGCCGCATCCCGCTTAAGCAATACGGAACGGCAAGCAGTCCGGGAGAAGGTCTTCCTGTATGACGGGCAGGTATTCAAGGCAGGAGCTGTTTGCTCCGATCGGCCCATTTGGCCAGAAAAAATTGAAAGAAGCGCGCGCCGTGATTATCGGCGCCGGCGCGCTCGGAACAGCCAGTGCAGAAATGCTGGTGAGAGCGGGAGTCGGCTCTGTGAAAATTGCCGACAGAGATTATGTTGAATGGAGCAACCTCCAGCGCCAGCAACTTTATACAGAAGATGATGTCAAAAAAGAAATGCCGAAAGCAGCCGCTGCGGAGCGCCGTCTCCGTTCGATTAACAGCGATGTTGATGTGACCGGCCTTGTCATGGATGTGACAGCAGAAAATATCTTCGAGCTGATTAGGGATGCATCGATTATTGTGGATGCGGCTGATAATTTTGAAACCCGCCTGATCGTAAATGATGCTGCGGTAAAGGAAGGGATTCCTTTTCTTTACGGTGCCTGTGTAGGGAGCTACGGCCTCACCTTTACCGTGGTGCCGGGTTCTACTCCTTGCCTGCATTGCTTGCTCGATACACTTCCGGTTGGCGGAGCAACATGTGACACAGCCGGCATCATCAGTCCGGCTGTTTTGCAGGTAGCAGTCTTTCAGGTAACAGATGCACTGAAGCTGCTGACGGGAGAGGAGTGCGAGCCTGTGCTGCGCTCCTTTGATTTGTGGAAAAACGAGCGGTCAGAAGTGAGAGCGGCCAGTCTCAAACATGACGCATGCCCAAGCTGCGGCACAAAGGATTTTCCGTTTTTGTCATATGAAAATCAAACAAAAGCGGCTGTATTGTGCGGCAGGAACACGGTGCAGATCAGATCATCTATTACGAAAGAAGCGGATCTTGAAGCGCTTGCCGGTCAGCTGAGGCAGGCCGGGCTTGAAGTAGCTGCGAACCCGTATTTAATTTCCTGCCGCTCGGATGATATGAAAATGGTGCTGTTCCGGGACGGCAGAGCTTTGATCCATGGAACAAATGATATTGCCCGGGCAAAATCCATTTATCATAAATGGATCGGGTAATAAAAGGAGTGTAGTGTAATGAGTATATATAAAGCATTGACAATCGCCGGATCAGATTCAGGCGGCGGCGCAGGGATACAGGCTGATATTAAAACCTTTCAAGAGCTTGATGTATTCGGAATGTCTGCGATTACAGCGGTAACCGCTCAAAATACGCTTGGCGTTCATGGGGTGCATCCGCTGACTGTAGAGGCGTTGAGACAGCAAATTGACGCTGTTGCTGAGGATTTGAGACCGGATGCAGTCAAAACGGGAATGCTCTGGAATGCCGACATGATTGAAGAAGTGGCAAGAAAAATTGACGAGTACGGATTCAATCGTGTAATTGTTGATCCGGTTATGATCGCAAAGGGCGGGGCATCCTTGCTGCGTGATGAGTCAGTTGCCACCTTAAAGGAGTTGCTCATTCCAAGAAGCTACGCGATTACGCCGAATGTCCCGGAAGCAGAAACGCTGACAGGAATGACAATCAGCTCGCTGGATGACCGGAAAAAAGCAGCGGAGCAGCTTGTCAAGATGGGTGCGCAGCATGTCATTATCAAAGGCGGGCACCAGCCTGAGGACAATCACATTACTGACCTTCTTTTTGATGGCAGCATGTTTATGCAAATCACCCATCCTTATATCAATACGAAGCATACGCATGGCACAGGCTGCACCTTTGCTGCGGCTTTAACGGCCCAAACGGCTAAAGGAGACAGCATCCATCAGGCATTTGAGGTTGCGGCCAACTTTGTCCGTGAAGCGGTGGAAAATACGCTCGGCATCGGATCGGGACACGGGCCGACAAACCATTTCGCTTTTAAACGAAACAGCTTAAATACAAGCCGATGAGATCACCAGCTGATGGTGATCTCTTTTGCGTTTGCTACGGTATGCGCTTTTCATCTGGACAAGGTTATGATATGATAGGAATTAAGATCAGGTACTAATACTATGTCTTTATTAAATATAGGAGGCTTTATACATATGAATTTTTCACTTGAAGGCCGCAACATTGTTGTGATGGGGGTAGCCAACAAACGCAGCATCGCCTGGGGCATTGCGCGTTCTTTACATGAAGCGGGTGCACGTTTGATTTTCACATACGCTGGTGAACGCCTGGAGAAATCCGTTCACGAGCTTGCTGGAACATTAGACCGCAACGATTCCATCATCCTCCCTTGCGATGTTACAAACGACGCAGAAATCGAAACTTGCTTCGCAAGCATTAAGGAGCAGGTCGGTGTAATCCACGGTATCGCGCATTGTATCGCGTTTGCCAACAAGGAAGAGCTTGTCGGCGAATACTTAAACACAAATCGTGACGGCTTCCTTTTGGCTCATAACATCAGCTCATATTCTCTGACTGCTGTTGTCAAAGCGGCACGTCCGATGATGACTGAAGGCGGAAGCATTGTCACTTTGACGTACCTTGGCGGAGAGCTTGTGATGCCAAACTACAACGTCATGGGTGTAGCAAAAGCTTCTCTTGATGCAAGTGTGAAATATTTAGCTGCTGACTTAGGAAAAGAAAATATCCGCGTTAACAGCATTTCTGCCGGCCCGATCAGAACATTATCTGCTAAAGGCATCAGCGATTTCAACTCTATCTTAAAAGACATCGAAGAGCGTGCACCGCTTCGCCGCACGACAACACCTGAAGAAGTGGGCGATACAGCTGCGTTCTTGTTCAGCGATATGTCCCGCGGGATTACAGGTGAAAATCTTCACGTTGATTCAGGTTTCCATATCACTGCCCGCTAAGCAGGATCTATTTCAAGCAATCCCGAATAGGGATTGCTTTTTTATTTCTTCTGATTTTCAGCTTTCTGTCATATAGATAGAATATGACACAATCGGAGGGATGAAGATGTCTAATAAGAAAAGAAACGCGGATAAAAAACCGCTCATGTATATTGTTCAGCCGGATTATGCAGAAACTACAAGATCATCCATGCAGGAGATTGTCATCAAAAGAAAGGCCGACAAACCCGCTCCGCCAAAAGCTGAGGAAAAGCCGGCTTACCATGAGAAGCAGCAGGAGGAAGCTGTGGCACAGGATGTCCTGCAAGAAGACCAAAAGCCTGCAGCCGAACCAGTGAGTCAGCAAATACAAGAGGTGAGAGAGCCAGAGAACATAAAAAGCCAAGAGGAACAGAAAGCAGAGCCGCAGGCCGTAGAAGAAACCGTCGAACACGAGCCCCCGAAAGCAGAAAAAAAGGAAGAGCCTGCACTTGAGGCCCGGAAGCCTGAGAAAGAACCGGAAGCTGTCCATAGTGCTGATAAAGCGGAGGAAAAAGCACCGCCGGCACGAAAAGTGAAAAAACCGATGAGCAAGATGACGATCCACGAAAAAATTGATTTTTTAACAAAGCTACCTCATAACATGCCGAGAGCGCTTTGTTTGATTGAAGCCAATGGAAGAACGTACAGGGGCGTGATTGTCGGAAGAAGAAATGATTCCGTCCTGCTTCGAACAACCGGAAACGGAGCCCCAACCGAACTGGCAATTGATGATATTACCTCTTTGCACCCGCTCGGTTTTTAACGAAAAAGAAAAAAGCTGCCCGGCTGATGTTGCCGGACAGCTTTTTTACATAGAGAAAAGCCTGCAGGCTTGCAAGCTTTTCCAGCTTATGATTAATGCTGATGATGTGTACGATTAATTAATCGAGGATTTAAGCAGTTGATTGCGCAGAAGCAGTCTAAGTCAACTTCAATACAGTAGTTCGTTTTTTCGAGTCGGAACACTTCACACACCGTATCTTTATCGGTGAAGTCCAAAATGTGTTTGTGTTCGTCAAATGCGATTAATAATGACAGTGTTGCGCAGCTTCCATGCACTCTTTCGACCCTGAAAAATACTGTATTAAAGCAAGGGCCGTTATCGAGTTCGCCGACATTTCCGAAGGCGACTAATGGCGTTGATTTTGATGTAAATATTGCAAAAGGCACTGTGTCGCCTAACGAATGGCTTACAGATAAAAGCTTAGAGTGGCAGCCGGTCGGGCAGTCTTCTTCAACAGCGTTTTGCAGATCTTCAATATTTTCTACAGCTTCACGCACGCAGCTTGATGTTTTCTGGCTCATATTATCCCTCCTGCCTTATAAATTTGAGACTGGCGAAATGATGGAGAGTCAGCTGCCTCACGCTGGAAGCAGCTGAATGATTTGCACCTGTAATAGAGTTTGGAAGGGGATTCCTCTTTACAAGTGATTATCCATTGTGATGATGCTTTTTATCTTTATGAGGCGATGTTCTGTCAACTAGCTCTGGTGACAGGCACTGAATCGCACAGAAGCATCCGAGATCCACTTCTATGCAGAAATCTGTTTTTTCTAGCCCGAAGAAATCCGGGTCACAAGGGTGGCAAACACTTAAGGTATCGCCTTTAACATCGACAGGGCGTAAAATAGACAGTGTTGCGCAGCAATCGCATAATTTTTCAACGCGGAAGAAAATGGATTCAAAGCATTGCATATCATCCACAAATCCCCCCACGTTTCCGAATGTGGAGAACAATCCGCCTTTTTTATCAAACAAGAGAAACGGAATTGTGTCTTTACCTGCAATTGTCGGATTCAAAAGGTTTGTATAGCAGCCAGTCGGACACTGTTCCTCAACTGCCTCCTGCTCTGCTAAAATCTTTTCCACTGCATCGCATACACAGTTCTCATGCCGGCCATGGGTTTTTCCGCAGCTCATTGATTTCAGCTCCTTCTTTATAGGGTATTTGACTTTAGTCCTTAACAACATATGTACCCGTGCCCCACTTGGTGTGGGTGAACGTCTATATATTCATCATATGCTTGGAAAATAAGAAAAAGCAGAGCGTTTTTAGCTCTGCTTTTAGGTTCTAGAGAACGAGTGTGATTGTTAAGACGGCGACTAGGAGGTTTACTGCTGTAGAGACAACTGTTGCAATATCGGCATCTACTGTTGTAACATTTACGCCGCGGGAGCATTCGATGAGAAGTTTTTGGCGATTTACTTGTTTATTAGCTGCAATCTGCAATAAATCTTGTGCGACTAATTCGGCAATTACGCCGTCTGCAATGGATGTGAGAGTTAATACTATGGTAGCGGAATTAAGCGCTGTTAAAACTGATGTTACGGCTTGAACGTCTGTAGATGAAACGTTGATGTCACAAGAGTCTCTAATAATAATTGTTTCATCGGAAACTTGTTTGTTGAGATTTGCCTGAGCCAGATTTTGGTCAATGAAGGCATTGTCATTGCCAAAAAAACCATTGCCATTACAGCAAACATCACAATGACATTTTCTTTCTTCTTTTTTATCTTTTTCTTTTTCGTCTAACGGATGGTCGCAGTCAGGATCAAGTGCAACCCAAGAGTATGGTCTGCTTTCCATATCTATTCCTCCTTTTCTTTTACTGTTATTAAATGAGCGAGCCTCTTACTTTGACTGAGTCATATATCTTGATGAAGCGCCCTATTTTTATGATTAATTTGAATTGTTATTGTTTTGCCGTCTTTGTCTGAGCTGTTCGATTAATTGCTCTCTGCGGCTTAGCGGTTTTGCGTTCTTTTGCTCTTGCACGGCTGTTTCTTCTTTTTTCTTCTTTTGGCTATCTATTAAAGCTTGTGATTTAGCTTGCAAGTCTTTTACCAGATTCAAGAGCATTTCTTTTTCTTCGTCTGATACTTCTTTCATTTTGTCTTTTGTGACGCCATGTTTAGAAAATATATTTTGGACCAGCATTTTCGTCATTGGATCAGCTTCCGGAAGCTTTGCAAGCTCTTCTTTGAATTTATCGTTATCTGACATTTGTTTTCACCTCGACTTTTAAGTTTGTGAAAAAGAAAGGGTTAAAGGACGTCAAGTTCATTGAGAATGCTGTTTAACACCTGAAGCAAGATTTGTACAAAGGTTATTATTTCGTCGGCAGATAAAGTAATCTTGATGTTTCGGCTGTTGATAATTTTAATGATGGTTCTTTTTTTGATTTGGGAGCTGTCGAGAATAAGGATTTCACTAGCTACAGAGTCAGCCAAGTCCTCGTCGGCGATGACGAGCTGTGTCGCCAGGATAATCAATGTTGTAACTAAGGCTTGTATAGAAAGGGCAGATGTTATATGTGACGTATCTATTGTGATATTTTCGCAATCAATGACTTCGATCTGCTGTTCGAATTCGCTCGATAATTGCTCAAATATATCAGGGTGCAGGGATTCAACTTTTTCTTCAAATGACATAACCTTCACTCCTTTCTTATCCATACTCTATATAATGCAAATGGGGTGCAGAGCGGAATAATAAAAATAACCAATTTTGCGCCGGACAAGATACAATTCATGAAGAATAGGGTTTTGGCATATATGTGAAGGGATCATGATTGGCAAAGGAGTGAACAAGTGGTTATTAATGGGATGACAATTGCTCTTCTTTCGCTTGCGGTCTTTCGGCTCGCCCGCCTGCTGGTGTTTGACACGATTATGGCACCGCTTCGCAGCCTGTTTCATGAAGAGAAGGAGGAAAAGGATGCAGACGGGAATATTGAAACGTATATCGTGATTAAGGGAACCGGTGTCAGGGCGTTTATTGGTGAATTGCTGAGCTGCTATTGGTGCACAGGCGTGTGGTGCGCCGGCTTTTTGATTTTATGCCAAGCGTTGATCCCGCAAGCGGCGCAGTGGCTGATTTTACTTTTGGCGATCGCCGGCCTTGCCGGCATCATAGAAACGCTCGTATCAAAATGGCTGCAAGAATGAGGCGTTACCACCAGCAACTTTTCACTAGTATCAGCATAAAGTAGCATATATGACATAAGGAAAGGAAGGGGACAAAATGAACCAACATAATAAACCTTCCCAAAAATCTCCATATACAGATTCATCGTATCAATCAAAAAAGATAAAAAAGAAAGGCTGCGGGTGCGGAAATAAAAAGAAAAAGCCTCAATAGCCTGGCAAAGAAACCGGAGAACTCCGGTTTTTTGTTTTTTAACGGAGCGGCCTCGCTCAGCATATATCATAAGCGGGGGGATAAAAGTGAATGAGTTTGAAAAATGGATAGAAGGAAGATATGAACCACACGAACAAAAGCAAAAAGAGTATGAAGACACGATGGGTCGCATCAGAAAAGACTTGGATGCATTTGATAAAGCCGGTCTGGAATTTGAAGATGAGATTGAAGAGCTGGCTGAAAAAACGGAGGCCTTACTTAAGAAACATCAAGCTCAATATGATCAATCATAAATCCGCAAACGCCCTATGCGAATATCCAAGCCGATCCAAGCAGCTCACATAGTGTATAGAGAGTAAAGGAGGTGCTTATCTATGGGCTTTGGATACGGATTCGGCGGCGGCTACGGCGGCTGTTATGGCGGTTATGCTGGCGGTTACGGCGGCGGCTATGGTTCAACATTTGTTTTGTTGGTCGTATTATTCATTCTCCTCATCATCGTAGGTGCATCTTTCTTTTAAGATGTATTGAGGAAGTACGGGTTATAACCCGTGCTTCCTTGCCTTGTGTTTATTTTTAAAAATGTTGGAAAAGCACATTGTATTATGTGCATTCATACAATACCGTATTACTCCGCCAAAAGGAGGCGCATTATGGATAATCAATTTTTTAAGAACATCGAAAAGAAAACAGGTGTGAAGATGCAGGATGTAATGAATCTTGCCGGATCACTCCAAAACGCTAATTTTAAAGATGAAAATACAGTGCGCAGTGTGATTAACCGCGTAGCGCAGATGGCAAACAGACGCGTGCCAAAAGAATTAGAAGATAAAATTGTGGAATCTATTACAAGCGGAAAAGAAAAGCTTGATTTTGGCACGATTTCTAAAATGATGGATAATAAATAAGTGGATGGCCTGGCTGACTCACTGCAGCGGGCCTTTTTTTACAGTAAAAACCCGGCAGTAATCTGCCGGGCTGTTAATGATGCAAGGGCTGTCTTGCTTTTTGTAGAAGGGGATACAAAAATCTTGAGCGGTTGGCTGTTTTGCCGCGCCTGTTAGCGGGGCAAGACAAGTATAAATGCTGTTTCGCCCGGGTCATGGCTACATATAAAAGACGTCTTTCCTCCTCAAGAGCGGCCTCGTCTCCTTTTCTTGCCGTTTCTAATGAGAAATCGTGCGGAATCGAGCCGTCTACAGTGCCTAACACGTAGACTGTTTTGAATTCAAGGCCTTTTGACCGGTGAATGGTCATCAGCTGAACGCCATGTTCATCCGTTCTGTTTTTCTCAGCGGCCCTCATATGGTCTACGTGGGCAAGAAAGTCAGGAATCGTTTTGAACTTCTTGGCGACAACCTTGATGTCGCGCAGGTCATCGGAACCTTTTTCCAGCTTGTTGCCCTCATTGCCCCGCTTTTTTAAATACTCGGAGAAGCCCATTTTTCCTTCTGCAAAGGTGATGGCTTCTACGGGCTTCATCGTGCGGAGGCTTGCAAAAAACGGTGCGATTTTCTTGATTTTGTCCAGCTGGAATGGCTTCAGATCAGGCAATTTGGCCAGCGCTTTGATCATGGTACAGTCCTCTGTGATCGAGAGCGCCTTCAGCGTATTCAAAGCGGACTGTTTTAAAAACAAGGCGGGAAGCAAATGTTTAATCGCCTCGGTGTCATCCTCATTTTGGCTGGCATACAAGTAGGCGAGAATCTGGCGGACGATCCGTCTGCTGTAAAACGATTGGACGCCGCGGTCAGCTGTATACGGAATTGACGATTGATGAAGCCTTTCATATATAGCACGGCCTCCGCTGTTTGTGCGGTAAAGAACCGCAAAGTCTTCTGGACTGGCTCCATTTTGAATTTTTTCTTTGATATCGGAAACGACCATTGTGGCTTCTTCCTCTTCATCATAAGGATAAAACAGCACAGGGGCCTGAATGTCATCGCGGGCCGCTTCAAGCGTTTTGGCATATCTGTTTTTGTTCTTTTTCACAACGATATCAGCACTAGAGACGATCGGGTGCGTAGACCTGTAGTTCGCAGTTAAATAGATCGTCTTCGCTCCCGGATAATCCTTTTGAAAATCAAGAATGAAAGACGGATTGCTTCCGCGAAACGCGTAGATGGACTGGTCATCGTCTCCGACACAGCACAGGTTTTGCTCCGGACTGGCGAGCATTTGCATGATTTTGTATTGAACCGGATTAATGTCCTGAAACTCATCAATTAAGATATACGTAAACCGAGATTGATATTGTTCCAGAAGGTCAGGCCGCTCGATAAACAATTCATAGCAGGCTGAAGCCATGTCATCAAAATCAAATTGGCTGTGTTCTTTTTTCTGGCGTTCATAATGTTCATATAAACGATAAACTTGTTTTTCCCACTCATCTTTTAGAGGGATGCGTTCATTTGGGACATAAGTGTTTTTCCAAAAACCGATCTGCTGCAGAGCTTGGTCAACTGGGAATTCTTTCTCATCGATGCCTTCTTCATAGAGTGCTTTTTTGATATATTGTTCCCGCTGCCACTCCATTTTCAGCAGATGCTCACCGTTCCATTTAGCAGAATTAGAGTGATACAAGATCTTATAAAACAGACTGTGGAATGTTCCTGTCACAAGTCTTCTGACTTTTGCCGGCTGTAATCCGTACTGGTTGGCCATACGCTCTTTCATTTCAGCGACAGCTTTTGTTGTAAAGGTGACAAGCAGCATATTTTCAGGCGGTATGCCTAAGTGTTCGATCATGTGGGCGGCACGGGCTGTCAGCACCCGTGTTTTTCCGCTCCCCGCACCTGCAAGCACGAGCAGCGGGCCCTCTGTTTCCGTGACAGCTTTCAGCTGATCCGTGTTTAAACCGACAGACGGAAAAAGGCTCGTATCGGGTTCTATTGTTTTTGGCACAAATGGTGTTCCTGGTTTAATGCTTCTAGGACGGTGCCATTCCGTAACAGCTGGGGACGGGTCAGCGGCGATCGCTTTTCCCTTGGGTAAACGAATGACACCAGATTCCTGATCGTCTTCTTTTTTTTCCTCTTTAGAGGGCTTCGGTTCGCACGCCTCCTCACATGCCGGAAAATCGCCTGGCTGGCGATGGATAAACTCTGGCGGATCGGCGATGTTAAGCCGTAACAAAACGGGCTTTCCGCAATGGGAACAAAATAAATGTCCTTTTATTCCCTCTTCAAAGAGGAATTGATAATGTTCTCTCGAATATGTATGTAAATGTATGATTCTATCATTCAGTCGGGCGCATTTCAAAAAGGGGTCCTCCCAATCAAAAGGTGTTCATTACAGACAATGACTATCATATCAAAAGAAATGTGTTTCAAAAAGTAAGTTTAAGGGAAAAGAGACAGCAGAGGGGTGGGTATTGTATGATATATGCAGGTCAAATTCAGAACCAGCAATACGCTCAATATGCTAATAGAACGATTGGGCATAAGCAGGATTATGCCGGAACCGAAAAAATCAGCTATGTCCCGTTTCAGCGGGTATACAAAGAACTGGAAAAGCAGCAGGAGAATCAAACGGCCGCTGAAAGAAAGGTAAACGAGATGAAACGTAAGCGCTCTCTTTATAAGAGATTGCGAGAAAAAGGAATGGGCACATATATTAATCGATATGTATAAAAAACCGTTCATACGAGAGAACGGTTTTTTATATGCGGAAAAAATCCGGATCTCAAAAAGATCCGGATGCGTTCAGTCCTTCATCATTTGTAAGTGGGGGATGCCGGCATCGAGGAATTCTTTTTCAGAAAGCACGCGATACCCGTGTTTCTTGTAAAACGGCACAGCCTGTGTTTGCGCGTTTAAAATGAAACCGGAAGCGCCTCCGTCTGCCGCGGCTTTTTCGAGCGCTTTCATAATGATGCCGCCGACACCGGCTGAACGGTGGCTTTTCAGTACGCAAATCCGCTCTAACTTGCCGTAGCCGTCCTTCATACGCCATCTTCCGGCACCGACAGGCTTTTCACCGTCATACACGACGATATGCTCTGACTCATTTTCAAGTTCGTCAATTTCTTCTTCAGCAGGCACGTTTTGTTCTTTGACAAAGACTTCTTCTCTTACATAGAATGCATCTTTCAGTTGTTCTTCATTTTTTGCGATAACTGCTTTCAAACATTATTCTCCTCTGCCTAGCAAGAAGGTTTCATATACTGTCCACGATCCGTTTTCCAACTGGTAAAGCAAGTGGAAACGGTCAACGATTTCTTCATGCGACACTTCCTGCATTTTTAATTGTCCCAGCACATCTGAATGCTCATCGTCGGAAAGATTTTGGCCGACCGTCACATGCGGAACGAAATTATATTCCTGTTCTCCTGCCAACACACCGGTGTATAGCTTTTCATTGAGTGTTTTTAACTCTTCCGTCGGTTCTGCTTTGATGTAAATGACATTATTGACAGGCGCAAATGAGCTGTATTTTGTCATTTTGAGAACGAGTGGGTGGGACTCTTTTGCGATGTTTCTTAAATGTGATACGAGCTGATCCGCTTTCTCCTCCGCGCATTCAAAGGATGCTCTCAGCGTCAAATGAGGCGGGATTAGAGAGTAGCTTGGGTCATAGCGCTTTCTGTAAGAGTTTGCAAGGTCTTGGAGCTTTTTTGATGGAAATAAAACGATTCCGTATTTCATATTATGTCCCTCCTGGAAATAAAGTATGATAGAGTGTTAAAGCATTTTTTTCAGCGCCGGGGTGATGAGCGGCTGCCAGTATGTCCATTTGTGGTCTCCGTCAAATGGCTCGAAATCATAATCGGAAAGCTTTTTCTCCAGCAGCTGTTTCAGCTCCCGGTTCGGTTCTGTAAAGTCCAGAATGTTCCCGTCTGTCGTGTGGACGTCAGTTTCTTTTGTTCCGATTTGGTGATAAATAGAGAGGTGTTTGATATCGTCTGACTGTTTTACGGCTTCTAGTACGTGTTTGTCAACATAGGGAGACTGCATGATGATGTTGCCAAACATATTCGGATAATCAAGTGCTGTCATAAGTGACACGGTTGCTCCGAGCGAATCACCGATCAGCGTTCGGCCGTAACCGATCTGATAGGTTGGATACTCATCATCTGCAAAAGGAACGAGCTCATGGGCGATGAACCGTTTATAAGCCGAAAATTTTGAACCCTCCGGATGATAGGTGTTTCTGCGCTCTTTTACATCCTTATAAGGAACACCGATAATAATGCTCCGGTCTATTTCGCGTTTCGACAGCAATTCCTCAACCTGTCTGCCGATTCTCCCCAGCCTGAAATAATCGTGGCCGTCCTGCGCGATAATGACATGGTATTTATAAAGCGGGGAGTAGTTGGACGGCAGATAAACAAGCAAGGTCATTTCCTCGTTAAGCTCTTTTGAAAAGAATTTCTTTTCTTGCACTGTGCCGTTTTTCGGTGCCATAAAAACATTCCTCCAGGACATCACTATACTTTCTTGCATTTTCAATTATTGTACCATGAATTATTAGAAATTTCTCTCTTTAAACGGTTCGGCACACGAAGAAAAAAGTGTTGAAATAAACTGTGAATTGCGCTAATATAAAACAATCAGAAAATTTAAATCGATATTTCTTATCGTGAGAGGTGGAGGGACTGGCCCTTAGAAACCTCAGCAACCGGCTTGTTTTGCATGTGCAAAGCGCCAAGGTGCTAAATCCAGCAAGCGTTTTTTATGCTTGGAAGATAAGAAGAAGCGTTAAACCCCTTCTTCTTATGAAGAAGGGGTTTTTATTTTGAAAAGGGAAGGTGTCAGCTATATGTCACAGCACGTTGAAACGAAATTAGCTCAAATTGGGAACCGTAGCGATGAAGTCACGGGAACAGTGAGTGCTCCTATCTATTTATCAACAGCATACCGCCACAGAGGGATCGGAGAATCTACCGGATTTGATTATGTCCGCACAAAAAATCCGACACGCCAGCTTGTTGAGGACGCCATCGCTAACTTAGAAAACGGCGCGAGAGGGCTTGCTTTTAGTTCGGGAATGGCTGCTATCCAAACGATTATGGCGCTGTTTAAAAGCGGAGATGAACTGATCGTTTCATCGGACCTATATGGCGGCACGTACCGTTTATTTGAAAATGAATGGAAAAAATACGGATTGACTTTTCATTATGATGATTTCAGCGATGAGGACTGTTTACGCTCTAAGATTACGCCGAATACAAAAGCGGTGTTTGTGGAAACGCCGACAAACCCCCTCATGCAGGAGGCGGACATTGAACATATTGCCCGGATGACAAAGGAGCACGGTCTTCTGCTGATCGTAGATAATACATTTTATACACCGGTCTTGCAGAGGCCGCTAGAGCTGGGAGCTGACATTGTCATTCACAGCGCAACCAAGTATTTAGGCGGGCATAACGATCTGCTTGCTGGACTTGTCGTGGTGAAGGATGAGCAGCTCGGAGAGGAAATGTTTCAGCATCAAAATGCGATCGGCGCCGTCCTGCCGCCATTTGATTCGTGGCTTCTGATGAGAGGAATGAAGACGCTGAGCCTTAGAATGCGTCAGCATCAGGCAAACGCGCAGGAGCTTGCGGCTTTTTTAGAAGAGCAGGAAGAAATTTCGGATGTGCTGTATCCCGGAAAAGGCGGCATGCTGTCCTTCCGTCTGCAAAAAGAAGAATGGGTCAATCCGTTTTTAAAAGCACTGAAGACCATTTGTTTTGCAGAAAGCCTCGGCGGGGTGGAAAGCTTTATTACATACCCTGCGACCCAGACGCACATGGATATTCCTGAAGAGATCCGAATCGCAAACGGGGTGTGCAATCGGTTGCTGCGCTTTTCTGTCGGTATTGAACATGCGGAAGATTTAAAAGAGGATCTAAAACAGGCATTATTTCAGGTCAAAGAGGGAGCTGTTTCATTTGAGTAAACACAATTGGACGCTGGAAACCCAGCTCGTGCACAATCCATTTAAAACAGACGGCGGAACCGGGGCGGTCAGTGTACCGATTCAGCACGCCTCGACTTTTCACCAACCTTCATTTGAAGAGTTCGGGGCATATGATTACAGCCGCTCTGGCACGCCGACAAGAACAGCTCTCGAAGAAACAATTGCCGCATTGGAAGGCGGAACAAGAGGATTTGCTTTCAGTTCAGGCATGGCTGCTATCTCAACAGCATTTTTACTGCTGTCACAGGGTGATCACGTTCTTGTGACCGAAGATGTATACGGCGGAACCTTCCGTATGGTGACAGAGGTGCTGACCCGGTTTGGCATTGAGCATACGTTTGTGGACATGACGGATCGTAATGAAGTGGCGCGGAGCATCAAGCCGAACACAAAGGTCATTTATATGGAGACGCCATCAAATCCGACACTTGGGATTACAGATATTAAAGCGATTGTTCAGCTTGCAAAAGAAAACGGCTGTCTGACCTTTCTGGACAATACATTCATGACACCGGCACTGCAGCGTCCGCTTGATCTCGGCGTGGATATTGTACTTCACAGCGCGACAAAATTCTTAAGCGGACACAGCGATGTGCTCTCAGGTTTAGCTGCTGTCAAAGATGAAGAGCTTGGGAAGCAGCTGTATAAGCTGCAAAACGCGTTCGGCGCCGTCCTTGGCGTGCAAGATTGCTGGCTCGTGCTGCGCGGCTTAAAAACGTTGCAGGTCCGTTTAGAAAAAGCGAGCCAAACAGCGCAGCGGCTTGCGGAATTTTTCCAGAAGCACCCGGCGGTCAAGCGCGTGTATTATCCGGGACTGGCTGATCATCCCGGCGCTGAAACCCATAAAAGCCAGTCAACGGGAGCGGGCGCCGTGCTATCTTTTGAGCTTGAAAGCAAAGAGGCCGTTAAGAAGTTAGTCGAGAATGTGTCACTTCCAGTCTTCGCTGTCAGCCTTGGCGCCGTGGAATCGATTTTGTCCTATCCGGCAACGATGTCTCACGCGGCAATGCCTAAGGAAGAGCGTGAAAAACGCGGTATCACTGATGGCCTGCTCCGTCTGAGTGTGGGCGTCGAACATGCAGACGATTTAGAACACGATTTCGAACAAGCGATGAAAGAAATTGCTCCAGTTGCGGTTCGTTAAAAAAGAAGCCGGGGATGGCCCGGCTTCTTTTATTATTGTTCGTCATCAGGATTCAGAATCGCGAGGACTTGATGATCCTCCCAAACGCCATTAATTTTTACATTTTTTCGGGCGATGCCTTCTTTATGAAATCCCGCTTTTTCTAAAACACGCATGGACCCGAGATTACGGGGCATCACACCGGCTTCAATCCGATGCAGTTTCAATTCGTGGAACGCATAATCAACAACCAATCTGACTGCCTCTGTCATAATGCCCTTTCCATTATGGGCTTTGTCTAAAAAATACCCGATGAACGCAGTTTGCAGCGCGCCACGGATGATTTGAAAGAGCGAAACCGTCCCGATTAATCTATCGTCTGACGCTGTAAAGATGCCAAAATGATATTCTTCATCTTTCTCAAGTCTTTCCTGATACTCGGTTATTCGTTTTCTTTGCCCCTCAACCGTATAGTAATCGTCTGCGCGTATCATAGAAAACTGTTCGAAAAAATCCCGATTTTCGCTTTGCAGCCGCAAATTTTCTTCGGCATCCTTTCCTTCTAAAGGTCTAACATAAATGGTTTTTCCTTTTAACATACAGTGATCTCTCCGTTCTCATGTCAGCATTCCTCTTACATTATTCTCAGGGAAATGCAAATATCCTTTTTATAAGAAGGAAGAAAACCAATTTCCAATAAAAGTGCCAACATAGTTGCCGATTAAGTAGCCGAGCGTACCGACAAGCATGATCGGGGCGACAAGCTCCCGCCATCCCTTGGCAATTGCCATCGCAGCCGCAGTCGTCGGTCCCCCGACAGTAGCGTTGACGGCGAGCAGAATTTCTTCAAGCCGCACGCGGAACAATTTTCCGGCAGCTAAGGAAACTGCTAAATTGCTGATCGCAATGATAAACACGAATAATAGAATAAGAGGCGCATTCGTGACGATTAAGCGGAGATCTGCAGGAATGCCGATCACCACAAAAAACAAATAAATCAAAAAGGTTCCAAGTTCCTGAGATCCATTGAGCCTTTCAAAAAAACGCGGGAAAAGAAAAATGATAAGAACAGTTAAAGACGTAAGCACCAGGTACTGATCGCCAAGCGTACCGGTCAGCAGGGGATGAGAAAAAATGCTTTTAAAATAACCGGAAACCTTCATACTAACCGCAACAAGCGCGAAAGCGGCACCGGCATTAAAAGCGATATCCTTTAAGGAAATATCCTTCCGTTTCCAATAGCTTTCAGCACTGTTTCCGCTGTTTTCATCGGCTTTTACCTTCTCTTCAAACGGCATGGCATAATGCCGCTGAAACCATTTGAGTGCAGGAATGCTGATTAAAATAAAAAACAAAAGCGCCATCATAAAATTATTAGCCACAACGGTAGCCGACACATATTCACCAGGCGTCTCAAATTTTGCCGCCATCGCCGCAAAGTTGACCCCGCCGCCGATATAAGAGGCGCTGATCATCCCGCCGATTTTATCGAGATAAGGAATATGCTGTTTGAGAAGAAAAAAAGCTAGAATGCTCCCAAGGACAGTGCCAGCGGAGCTAATCAGAAAAATAAACAGCAAACGCCTGCTTTCCTTAAAAATTTGCCTAACATTGATCTGAAACAATAAAAGTGGTATCGCCAGCGGTACCACATAAGACCACACAGTGTCATACACGGGCGACTCAACAGGAAGCACTCCTACATTTGTAAACACCATAGCACCTGCAAGGGCGATAATAGCGCCCGACACAGCAGAAGCCCACTTAAAGCGCTGCTCCAGCCCGATACTCACTGCCGCCCACACCGCAATAAACCCCCACAATACCCATGCATCATCAGAAGAAATCAAAGAATGCAAAACCCCATCACCTCTATTGTTAGAAAATTAAGACATATTATAATAGCCGGGGAACGGAACAGCAAGTTCAAAAAAAGTTTTTCTAAAAAAGCAGTTGACGAATAGAAGGGAAGGTTATATAATAGAACTTGTCAGAAAGACAACAACATACCCAGCAACACATACATATCATGATTCCGTAGCTCAGCTGGGAGAGCGCTACCTTGACAGGGTAGAGGTCGCTGGTTCGAGCCCAGTCGGAATCATAGCTTAAACCCTTGCGTAGCAAGGGTTTTTTATTTTGCCTATTTATTGATTTTGTCATCATTCATCGAGTTGGGGACGGAAGTTTTTTTAAGCTGATTTTGAAGTGAATTCAAAATCAGCTCTGTTTCTATGCTAGGTTAAAGTTTCAATATTCTTTTCGATTTTTTGAATAACTTGTTCGAGCCATATGATTGGAGATACGCCGTAACTAAGAACGTCCACTCCGTCAGCAGCTTCATCGATAAAATCATTCTTTTCTTCATCCGAATAATCGCTGTTAATAAAATCTTTCAATGCAACTATATCAGTTTCTTGCTCTTCTTTTGGAATCTCTTCTAGTATTCGTCCAGTGCTGATTCTGGAGAATCAATATCCTGATGAAAATAACCGCCAAGGAATCCAAATACAGAATCAGAAACTTCGATTTCTATCATTACTTATCACCACCAAGAAACTGGTAACTTTAAATCTGAGAGATGGTACGTATCTTATTCTATATAACTTTCTGCTATATCAATATCATTTGTCATTTCTAAATCAGGGTACTTTTCATCTAATTTTCTTAAACAATTAATAAGTTCTTTACTTTGCAAACTTTCAGCTAAATCTTCAAATACTTCACTGATCCAATATAAATCTTCTTTATTACAATTTTCTAGATAGCTAATTGAATTTTCCTCATTTTCTGAGAGTACTTCAATTATTTCATCCCAACTCTTTTGAATTTCATAGTCATCATTAAGATTAAGTTCTTTTCTTTTAATTAATATAGCTTCCATTTTTTTCTCTAAGTTCATATTGGTCCTCTTAACTAAGAAGGGCTATTATTTTCAGCTTGCTTTTCCTATTGTTACATCTCCATCATGGAAAAATTCAATAACATAACCAGATTCGCTGAACATGAAAGTATCTGAACCTACAGCAGTTACATCATCAATTACGTTTAAAGCGTTGTCTAAGCTGGTTTTTACAGCTGGATAATCACCATAAGCCCAGAGGAGAATAACATTTTTGTCATCTATTTTATTCTCAATTAACCATTCGTCGATATCTTCAGCATAATCAATAGATCTGTGAGTAGTTACTTCATCCCATTTAATTCTTCCCCATGATGTGAAGGGGAAGCTTTCGCCAAGTTGTTCATGATATTTGCGTGTCTCAGAAATAGTGAGGACTTCTTTGTTATCTCCAAGAGCTTCTAGACATTCTTCGTATAAAGTCATATTAACACTTCCTATTTATTTAAATGTTTTAAAAGGGATTTATAAGTATCTTCGTTTCCGTTAAAAGGTATATAATATTTCTTTGCCTTATCTCCTTTTCCATTTCTATAATCCTCAACATTTATATGAGGTCCCTTTTCGGGGTCATAATCTAATCTCCAAAGGACTTTATTATCTCCAGACATTCGGCCAGTAACTTTACCAAAGCCTGCGCTTTTAGATAAAGTACCTATAAAAGGTTTTGAATCTATTCCTAAATCACCAATTAGATTTAGCGCCTCATTTCTAGCTTGTTCATATGTATCTACCTTTGGAAGCGCGACTTCTCTTGATTTTTTGGAAAGGCCTTTTTTAACTGTCTTGTTGTTTGATGACTTACCATTGATTGATTTAAAGAATACACTATCTTTAGTGGAATCGGCTATTCTTTTTAGGAGCGGCGTATTTTTAACGTTAATAGTATTCCCGGCGTCTTGTAGAATCCCTTCTAATGCAGGAGTATATCGATTAACATAAGGTTTGACAGATGGATTGCCATTCTTAATCTTTTCACTAGCTGCTTTCCCAACTTTAGCAAGATCCTTCGAGCCTGTTGAGACAGATGACTTTCCACCTTTCAATAACAGAAGACTTCCGCCCAAATAAGTAACATAGTGCATCCGTGTATATGCATCCCCGTGAATCATTTTTTTATCCCAATTATCCTTCAATGTGTCAACCATACTTTGAAAGGCAGCTTGATAGTCGTATTCCAAAACGGTATCCAGCACTTTTTGAGGCTCCTTGTTTAAGTTGTCAATTGTCCAACCGATATTCCATCCGAATTGAATGGCTCCTTCACCGGTATCCTTGGCAAGATCGTATATACCAACAATCGCACCCTTGGCGCCATCACCTATGATTTGCAACACTTCTTTTCCGTTATCCATGAAAGCTTTACGCTGTTCAAGAAATGAAACAAATTCAAGCTGTTCAGGGGTAAGGTTCTCATAGCCGACTTTCTTGGCAATTTCTAAGTATTCATCCGGGTCCGTAACTCTGTCAGCTAGTTTCTTCTTTAGCTCTTTGATTTCTCGTTCTTTCGCTTCGTCTTTCTTGATCTTCAAATAAGCTTCAGTTTGTTTCTCAATATCGCCTTTTTTCTTATGTATGTCACTGTCACGGTACGCCTTGGCATTGTAATGGATGGGTGTAGCATTCTTACCCTTGCCAGTGGATTCCTCAAGCTTTTGAAAGTCCTTCTTGATGAATTGCTCGTTTGGCTCTGATTGGGCATATTCAGTAACAAGTGCTTCGTCCACGCTGCCTAGTTTATCGACTGTTTTTTTGCGTTTGTCCTCCGCATCGGCGAGTTCGTCTTTAAAGTCCTCAGTTGAAAATAGATCAAGCGGAAGGATATCGTCGATATCATTTAAGATATCTTTTATGGCTTTCTTTTGTTCAGACATAATAGATTTTGATTTTGTGTAGGCGTTAGCCAATTCATGTTCTAAGAAGGATTCTTCTATGTATGCGTCAGACAAGCTAGCGTCCTCTAAAGTGCCTGAAATGCTTGTCAAGAAAGCAATTTTCATATCAAGTAAGTCAATCCAATTGTCAGCTACACCTGCATGGTCTTGATAAAATGCTTTAATGTTGTCGGCGCCTTTGCCGGAAAACTCACTGTCATCTAAATCAGCTACAGATTTGAAGGCTTTTTTTAGATTGACCATCTGACTTCTTAATTCCTTGTATTCTTTTGCACGTTTATCTGCTTCAGAAAGCAACGTTTTAGCTTCAAATACTTTCATGTTCATATCCTTTCATTGGAATTCGTTAACAAGATATTACCATGGAAGAATGAAGAAAGAGACTAATATGTGAATCGAAAGAATGAAATGAATATTTCGTTCTAAGTACATTGACCTAGATTGTTCGAGGTATTTGAACTTTTTTTGGCTAATATAAGGTAGCAAGTACGTTAACAAAAATAGCAGAGGTATTAAAAAATTCATATCGGTTCTTGATGATAATCATCTTGATAATTATCAAGAACTTGTGTAAAATTCCATTATACATAATGGGAGGTCTACTATGATTAAATTTGAGAATATAAATGAATTAAAAGAATTCATTTCCAAAGAAATTCTCTTAACTAAAGAAGCAGCTGAATACTTAGATATAAGTACACAAAGGCTCCATCAGTTAACTCAATCTGGAAAAATTTCACCTATAAAATCTTCTAGAGCAGGATCGTTATTCTTAAAAGAAGAGTTATATGAAAGAAAATTTGAAATCGAAAAAACATATGGAAGCAACAAGACTATTAACAACATTGAAGAAGTAAACAGTAAAGAAGTAGTGAATGATGCTATTTGTTATTTTACCTTGTTAGCTCTATTTAAGAATAAAGTGAAAAAGTGTGATCCTATATATAATCATTTAGAAACAGAAATAGATTTAACTCAGGATATTCACAGTATTAGTGATAAATTATCAGAAGTCACAGGTTTCCTAAAAAACGACATCGAGTTTGAAGCAGATAAGGTTAAAAGAGGATTTGATACCTTACAAAAAGATGATATAATAGTAAAAATAGGAACAGATATGTATCCTTCACTTCTTGCCAAAACTGATCAAGCTCCAATGTTCTTATTTATGAGAGGTAATCCAAATTTATTAAAATTCAATGCAATCTCAGTTGTTGGAACGAGAAACCCTACGGAAAGTGGCGCTTTAAGAGCGAGAAAACTAGCTGAAAAATTAGGTTTGAATCGTATTGTAGTTGCTTCAGGTTTAGCTAAAGGAATTGACGCTAATGCCCATTTAGGGGCTTTAGGTATGGGGAATCCTACGATAGCTGTTATTGGAACACCTCTAAATAAGTATTATCCAAAAGAAAATATAAAGATCCAAAAGCAAATTGAAGAAACAGGTTTGGTTATTTCCCAATTTGCACCTTCGATGTCTGTACAAAGATGGAATTTTCCAATGAGAAATGCAGTAATGAGTGGCTTGTCCCTTGCAACTGTAATAATTGAAGCTGGAGAAACGAGTGGATCATTAATTCAAGCTGATTACGCCTTAAAACAAGGTCGCTTAGTCTTTATTCCTCAAAGTGCAATTGATGATGACAGGTTGAAATGGCCAAATAAATATATTGCAAAGAGAGGTGCTTTTAAGTTTTCGACAATCAATGATCTTTTGTCTCAATTAGCTTCTAATAATAATGCAATTTTTCAAAACTATAAAACTGAGCCAGAAGAGTCACCAGTAAACATAAGTGAGGTAACGGTAAAATATGTTTCTAAAGACGAATGATTTACAATGCCTTTTGCTTTATTTAGATGCATTTACAGACGAAGAAATTAGTTACCTTTATAAACAATTAAATGATATGGGAAAGAGTATGGTATTTATACAATGTGAAGAAGTTTTAGAGCAAAAAATTCCACCTCAAAGTCTAGTGTTAAAGGAAACATTTCAAGATAAGATATTTGGCCCTCAAAAGATAATTGAAAGTGCAATGGATCTTACTGGATTTGAATCATATCAAATGTTAGTTGTTTCAAAAAGTCATCAACAGTTGAAGCCTGCTATTAACTTGCCTATTGGTACAGTTTTGTACAATAAAAATCCTCATATATTATATGAGGATATTGGGCATTTACCGGATTTAAAAGTGGAAGAAATAGAAAAAATTCCACAATTATTCAACTTAACTACCGGTTATTTCTCTGAAATAGTAACAACATACATCACACAATATAAACCTTTAAGTAATTCAGGATATGTGTTTAGATTTTTTGCCCAATCTGAACAAACAAGTGTTGAAATGATTTCAGCAGGAAGATATTTTGGACCTAAGCACTCTTTATATGAATCTATTCAATTATCGAAAAGAATAACTAAAAGTAAGAGTGAAACCTCACAAAATAATTTATTTAAATCAATCTATAAACCGATTATTCAATTTATTAATGAACAGAATCTTGTAAGTGGAATAACAAGAGTACCAAGCAGACCAGAAAAAGCGGATAGGCTTGCTCCTATAGTTAAGATGCTATCAATTGAATTAGGATTCGAAGATTTATCGTCTAATTTAATTTGTATTAATAATTACCCAACTCACAAAAATCTCGGCAAAGAACAAAGGTTTATCAATGTCAGAAATCAATTTAAAGCTGATTTAATGGAACCTTTAGAACATGTTGTAATAATTGATGACGTCTTCACAACCGGTGCGACAATGTTAGAATGTGCAAAAACGTTATATAATGCAGGTGTAAAAAAAGTGACCGGTGTTGTATTGGGGGTAAATCAATTTGCTGATGAATTTTTAGATAGATACATAGTATGTGAAAACTGTGGGGGAAGACTCCATCTAAGACTAAATAATAAGAATCGCTCAGCATTTTACGGATGTGAACATTACCATCAGCATCAATGTCCGACACTTTCCTATGGAAAAGGCTTAAATAGAATGGTGACTGAAAATTCAATAAAGTTAGCGAATACTCTTGATAAGTTCTAAATTTAAAATTAATTAAACCTCTTTGTTTACTTCATAGAAAAGTTTCCACTGTATTTGTTATTATCTATTTCCACATAATTTATTAATCCTTTTTAGGTTCAATTTTTATAGCTAAGAAATTGTTGGCGAGTTGTTGCCCAAACTTGCCAACAATTAAAATTTTTATTCAGAAGAGATCAGACATCAATTTTGCAACCCCTTGATGGATAAGTATTTGTCAGGAATAAAACTAATAGCTCAGAAGATAATCACTACCTTGACAGGGTAGAGGTCGCTGGTTCGAACCCAGTCGGAATCATACACGGCGGTTAGAGGCGTTATATCAATGTTTATAGCCATTTTTTATTGCGTTGACTTAGGCGTATTAGGAATGCAGGGTAGCGGTGACCGTTACCATGTTTGAACGTTCTTATTCTATTAAACCGGAATAGGAGGCGTTTTTTTATGGATGATGTTCGGAAAGGGAAACCGATTAAACGAATACGCAGAGGTAACGAGGTCTCAATATTTTGAAGAACAAAAGCAAATAACTGTTATGACTCTTACTCTATTTAACTATCAGGAGGGCTCTTTTACTTAATAGAAACGAGATGTGTGTAACAGTTTCCCTTTGGTGTGAATGTAATTCCATATGACCGTGGCGGTTGCCACCATACTTTACAAACGTGTAATCAGAATTGGAAATTGCATACTTAGCCGTTTTGTCAATGATTTTTTTAGAGGTAATTTTACCATTAAAAGGTAAATGATGCTTGCCCATTTAAACAATCTTTTGGCGGGTGTATATTGAATGAAGGGGAGGGATGTAATTGGTCAAGGTTATATTATCATTTGTTTATTTACTTGGCTTTATTTTTTTAAGTAGATGGTCTTTTGATGGTTTTTTTCATCAGGATTATTTTTCGATTGTTGGTTTGTTGTGGTCTATTATTGTTACATTTTTCTTCGGCATTTACACTGGAAGCCCATTGCTTTTTAATAAGATCACACAATCGAAACGATTAACTGTTAAAAACAAAAAAGCATTTTACGTTTTAAGCGGAGCGGCAGTTATCTTTTTTGTCTTATATTTCATCTTCTCTAAATCTCTCATAAATGAAATTGCGCCCTACACTGTCTTGAGTGGCTATATTCTGACTTGGGTATCTGGGATAACTCTAACTAAACTATTGAAGCCAGAAACAGATGGGAATGGGCAAAAAACATAAACGTAATAATATAGACCGCAAGCAAATTGCGGTTTTTTCGGTTAAACGTTAGAAAGATATATTAGTGGTGTCCTGTGAATCCGCATTTACCATCGTCAGAAGTTGGTATTAATATCAATGAATGTTATTAAGATGATTCGTGCGGTGGATCAACATGGAGTTAATCAAACCATAGAATACTTAGAAAAAAGTAACGATTTTTATGTTGAAGACATTGCCTTTGGGACTGCACCTGCTTATGCAAACTCAAAAGAATTTGAAACCTCTATCATCAAAAAATGGTTGAAACTCAAACACAAATTCAAAGGTGAGAATGACTGTATAACTTTTAAATAGAGATTAAGCTTATCCTGGCGGGGCTTGTCATTTGTTTTAGTACGTGGTTTCGCTACAGACTTTACAGTGAAACAATACCAAACATATTTCACAAACTTGATAAAATAACTTTTAAACCTTCCTATAAAATGAAGGTTTTTTATTTGATTTCAATTTTTAAATCCTTTACATACAGCGATTGATTAACTCGATCAATCGCTGCCTTAATGTCGCAGTTATATTTATTTTTCAAGAAAATGTTATAATGAAAAGCCATAAAATGATAGGAGGGGGAATTTCGATGCATTACATAACGGCATGTTTAAAAATCATCAGTGATAAAGACCTTAGTGAGATAATGAAGGAATTCAAAAAACTTGAGGAAGAAACGAACAAAGAAGAGGGTTGTATTACATTCCATGCTTATCCGCTTGAGCCATCAGAACGTAAAATAATGCTTTGGGAGATTTGGGAAAACGAAGAAGCTGTGAAAACCCATTTCACGAAAAAACACACAATAGACGTTCAAAAACAAGAATTAACGGAAGTAGAATGGTTAATGAAAAGCAATGTGAATGATTGAAAGGCTCTTTAAAAAGAGACATTCAATGACTTAGTATCAGCCACTTGTGACTAAGTAGTAAATTGTTGTCCAACTCTTATTTTTTCTATTTAATATTTTTTGAGACGAAAATGTTTTTTAAAGCTGATTTTAAAATGTATTCAAAGTCAGCTCTGTTTGATTTAATGGATTATATTCTTTGGATAGCTTGTTACCATCATAATGGAGATACTCCGTATAAATTGGAGGTTAAAATAATGAGTCATTCTCAAGAAAAAATTGCACTAATTACAGGAGCAAGCAGTCAAGGGGATATTGGTACGGCTATTTGTCGTAAGTTAGCCTCACAGGGTATACATATCTTCTTTACTCACTGGAATTCTGATGCGGCCTGGATAGAAGAATTTCAACAAGAAATTTTACGTATGGGTGTCCGCTGTGAGGCAATGAAAATTGATTTATCAGATGCACATGCTGCATTCACAATACATGAAAAAATTTCAGATAAATTAGGATATCCTTCCATCCTTATTAATAATGCAGCTCATTCCGCAAGTGATAATTATGTATCGTTAGATGCTAAATCACTTGATGAGCATTATGCGGTTAATATGAGATCGAATTTTCTTCTTTGTGTTGAATTCGCCCGTCGGTTTAAAAAATCTAATTTAATATCAGGAAGAATCATCAATATGACATCAGGGCAGGATTTAGGTCCTTTGCCTGGGGAGTTAGCGTATGCAGCAACTAAAGGAGCTATTTCTGCATTTACTAGGTCGTTATCACAAGAACTTGCACCATTGGGCATCACTGTTAACGCCGTAAACCCAGGTCCAACAGATTCTACATGGATGACAGATGAAATAAGAAATTTTCTTTCACCTAAATTTCCAATGGGGCGTATTGGCACACCAGATGATGCAGCACGAATGATTGCTTTTCTTGCAAGTGATGAGGCTGAATGGATAACTGGACAAATTATTCATTCAGAAGGTGGATTTATTCGGGGCTAAGCTACTGAAACACAATATACACCAATGTATGATGTATTCCCAAAACTAAATCTAAACTTGAAGCGAAAATAAGGTCCCTTCTCTTTTTAGAGGGGGACCTTATTTTATTCATGCATGTTTTGCATCCAGAAAATCTGGCGGATAAAGATTAATAAACCGTTACATATACTTTTCCGAATACTGCAGTACCTTTAAACAAAGTAATCGTGGCTTTCCCTTTTGATTTAGCCGTCACTAAACCATTTTGATCGACTTCAGCAACTTTTTGGTTATCAGTCCAATAACGAGTAGCTGAATTATTTTTAACAGAATAGGTTTCTCCAACTTTTAGAGGTAAATCATAGTCTTGAATTTTGATAACATGTGTAGGTGAAATAGAAATGTTCTTTACCTCAGTAGGTGTGGAGTTTATTTCATGAGCTGAAGCTACCCCGCTGACCGACAGAGCTAACGCAGAAATCGATAAAGCAGAAACAACCGTTTTTTTGAAATTCATTTTGAAACACTCCTTTAAAGTTTTTTGTCTTGCACTATAACAATTCAATAAAAGTAATTATTTTCCTTGTAAATAATTGTTAATAATATGTGAACGATCAATTGATTTGAGCTAAGAATATTGTGTGCCCTGCACAGAGTTTGTATTTATGATGGAAAATTGCTGAGAGAGAATGGCCATCCTTAAAATGTTAATAGCACACATTTGATGGGTACTAGTTTGTTGAGCGTGTGGGAATTTTGTTACCTGCACTTTATCCCTGAAGATACCAAATCATTTTTCTTCATCATGTTCTTACTTTCGTACTCATACATTAGAAAATCTTCGTTCTAAATAGGTGAAGAATTGGAGTATTTTTATGAATTTCTGCTGAATATACATTACATAGCAAACTCAAAGAATATAAAAATCGCTTTTTTCCGGATGTTTCGGTAAAAAACGAAACTTTTGTCTCTATGATTTTATTTTATAATGTAAACGGTTTCTTATATAGTAGACTTATACTATCAATTTGCTCAAGTAGATACTGACAGGAAGGATAGAAAAACAGATGGAATACATAAATACAAGACAAAAAGAGATTTTGTATCTGTTGTTATCTGAACCTGATGACTATTTAGTTGTGCAAGATTTCGCAGATAGGGTACAGTGTTCTGAAAAAACAATCCGGAATGATTTGAAAGTGATTGAGGATTATCTCAATGAGCATTCTCATGCACAGCTTATTCGAAAACCAGGGTTGGGCGTTTATTTACATATAGAAGAACAGGAAAGGACCTGGCTAAGCCAACAATTACATACTGAACATTTTTCTTCTAGGCAGCGGAGCGATGAAGAAAGAATGCTGCACATTGCTTATGACTTATTAATGAATCCGAAGCCTGTTTCCGCAAAAGACATTGCCGCTCGGCATTTTGTCAATCGATCTTCCATTAAAAAGGATTTATACGCAGTAGAAGAGTGGCTGAAGCGTTTTGATCTCACACTGGTTTCTAGGCAGCGGCTTGGATTAAAGGTTGAAGGGAACGAAAGAAATAAAAGAAAGGCATTGGCAAGAATATCTGATTTGATCCACAATACAGCGTTTACCAGCCAATTTATTAAAAGTAAGTTTTTACATTATGAAGTAGACTTTGTGACGAAAGAAATCAAATCATTGCAAAAAAAGCATTCCCTCTATTTCACAGACGAAACGTTTGAAAGTTTGCTGCTGCATACATTGTTAATGGTCCGCCGCATCAAAATGAAGCAGCCGATTTCATTGTCCCCAAAAGAAATGGCGGCAGTAAAAAAGAAGAAAGAATATCAATGGACATTTGCTTGTTTACAGCGGCTTGAACCGGTTTTTGCAATCCGCTTCCCAGAAGAAGAAGCCGTGTACTTAACATTACATATATTGGGCGGTAAAGTTCGTTATCCATTGCAGACAGAAGAGAACCTTGAAAATGCTGTGCTTCCTAAGGTTGTAGGGCATTTAATCAATCGTGTTTCAGAGCTGAAAATGATGGATTTTCATAAGGATCAGGATTTGATCAATGGTTTGAACATTCATCTCAATACTGTGCTGCAACGGCTGAGCTACGACCTTTCTGTAGCAAATCCTATGCTCAATGACATCAAAAAGATGTACCCTTATTTGTTCCACCTCATCATTGATGTTTTGGAAGACATCAATCAAACTTTTGATCTTCAAATTCCTGAGGAAGAGGCAGCATATTTGACATTGCATTTTCAGGCAGCGATCGAACGGATGCAGGGCAGCAGCGAGACACATAAAAAGGCGGTTATCGTCTGCCACATGGGGATTGGGATGTCACAATTGCTGCGGACAAAAATTGAACGGAAATATCACCAAATCGCTGTAATGGCTTGTATTGCAAAGGCCGATTTAAAGGATTATATCAAAAAGCATGAGGATATTGATCTTGTCATATCCACCATTGCGCTGGAGAATATAACGGTTCCCCATATTGTTGTGTCTCCGCTTTTAGAGCCTGGCGAAGAGAAGAAATTAAGTGCGTTTATACGTCAGTTGGGCGAATCACACCGCCAAAAACAAAAAACGTTTCAGATGCTGAACAATACGACTCCTTTTTTGGTTTTTTTGCAGCAGGAGGCGGAGCATCGCTACAAGTTAATCGAACAGCTGGCGACAGCTTTGTTTGAGAAAGGCTATGTTGATAAGGACTATGCGGTTCATGCGGTGATGAGGGAAAAAATGTCGGCGACAAATATTGGGTCAGGCATTGCCATTCCTCATGCAAACGCTAAATTTATTAAACAATCAGCAATCGCGATTGCCACATTAAAGGAGCCGCTTGAATGGGGAAATGAAAAAGTTTCGCTCGTTTTTATGCTGGCTGTCAAACACGAGGATCAAACCATGACAAAGCAGCTGTTTAGCGAGCTTTCATATCTTAGCGAGCAGCCGGCCTTCGTCCAGAAGCTGACGAAAGAAGCCAATGTCATGACATTTTTATCTCATTTGGATTATTAAAGCAGGGATTATTCCTTGCTTTTTTTTGTTATAGGGAAAAATGCCTTTATTACCGGAACCTATGGTAAAAAAAGCGATTTTAATGAGCTGATTTCAGTATACAGTTGAGACAAGATCTTATTATTCACACTTTAAAGGAGGTTTCCTATGAAACTGTTAGCGATTACATCTTGTCCGAATGGAATCGCCCATACGTATATGGCAGCGGAAAATCTGCAAAAAGCTGCTGACAGACTGGGCGTTAGCATCAAAGTTGAGACCCAGGGAGGGATTGGTGTTGAAAATAAGCTAACCGAAGAGGAAATTCACGAAGCGGACGCAATCATTATTGCTGCAGACCGCTCGGTAAACAAAGACCGGTTTATAGGCAAAAAACTGCTGTCTGTGGGGGTACAGGACGGCATCCGCAAACCGGAAGAATTGATTCAAAAAGCTCTTAACGGGGATATACCGGTCTATCGTTCCGCTTTAAAATCGGAATCCGGTAATCATCAGGAGAAGAAACAAAATCCAATTTACCGTCATTTAATGAACGGCGTTTCATTTATGGTTCCTTTCATTGTTGTCGGCGGATTATTGATAGCGGTTGCATTAACGCTTGGAGGGGAGAAAACACCTAAAGGCTTAGTTATTCCGGATGATTCCTTCTGGAAAACGATTGAACAGATCGGCAGTGCTTCATTTTCATTTATGATTCCGATTTTAGCCGGCTATATCGCCTATAGCATCGCTGATAAACCGGGACTTGTGCCAGGGATGATCGGCGGTTATATTGCGGCGACTGGAAGTTTTTATGACAGCGCAAGCGGCGCCGGATTCCTCGGGGGGATTATTGCCGGGTTTTTGGCTGGATACGCGGCACTTTGGATCAAAAAATTAAAAGTTCCAAAAGCAATCCAGCCGATTATGCCGATTATTATTATTCCGGTGTTTGCATCACTGATTGTAGGTTTAGCGTTTGTGTTTTTGATCGGCGCGCCTGTAGCTCAAATTTTCGCCTCTTTAACAGTTTGGCTGGCGGGGATGAAAGGGTCGAGTTCGATCCTTCTGGCATTGATTTTAGGGGCGATGATCTCATTTGATATGGGCGGTCCCGTAAATAAGGTGGCGTTTCTGTTTGGATCGGCAATGATTGGAGAAGGAAATTATGAAATTATGGGACCAATTGCTGTCGCCATTTGTATCCCCCCGATTGGCCTTGGCATTGCGACGTTTTTAGGAAAAAGAAAATTCGAGGCATCTCAAAGAGAAATGGGGAAAGCGGCATTTACGATGGGTCTCTTCGGCATTACTGAAGGAGCGATTCCATTTGCGGCGCAGGACCCTCTGCGCGTTATTCCAAGTATTATGGCAGGCTCAATGACAGGTTCTGTGATAGCCATGATTGGCAATGTGGGAGACAGAGTGGCGCACGGCGGACCTATCGTTGCAGTGCTTGGCGCAGTTGATCATGTCTTGATGTTTTTTATTGCTGTGATTGCAGGATCTCTTGTCACTGCTCTGTTCGTCAATGTACTAAAAAAGGATATTACGGCGTCTCCTGTGCTCAGTGAAACTGCACCGCCCTCCGCGCCAAGTGAAGCTGCGGCAGCAAATGAAATAAAGCAGCCAATTCAAAGCCAAAAAGCTGAGATGTCGGAATTTAAAAAACTGACAGACATAATCAGCCCGGAATTAATTGAACCAAATTTATCGGGGGAAACGAGGGATGACATCATAGATGAATTGATTCAGAAATTGTCCCGAAGAGGTGCGCTGCTTTCAGAGAGCGGGTTTAAACAAGCCATTTTGAATCGTGAACAACAGGGAACAACGGCGATTGGCATGAATATCGCGATTCCGCACGGAAAGTCTGAGGCGGTCAGGGAGCCGAGTGTTGCCTTTGGGATCAAACGATCAGGCGTTGATTGGAATAGCCTGGATGGATCAGAAGCTAAATTAATCTTTATGATTGCTGTACCGAAAGAGAGCGGGGGAAACCAGCATCTCAAAATACTGCAGATGCTATCTCGAAAGCTAATGGATGACAATTATAGGGAGCGGCTGCTCTCCGTGCAAACAACAGAAGAAGCCTACAAGCTGCTAGAAGAAATCGAATAAAGCGGGGGATTTTCATGACGATTGAACCGTTATTTTTCAAGCCTATTTTCAAAGAAAGAATTTGGGGCGGGACCGCTTTAGCTGATTTTGGCTATACCATTCCGTCACAACGAACAGGGGAGTGCTGGGCTTTTGCCGCGCATCAAAATGGTCAAAGCGTTGTTCAAAACGGAATGTATAAGGGGTTCACGCTCAGCGAATTATGGGAACATCACAGACATTTATTCGGACAGCTTGAAGGGGACCGTTTCCCTCTGCTTACAAAAATATTAGATGCTGACCAGGACTTATCTGTTCAGGTGCATCCGAATGATGAATATGCCAACATACATGAAAACGGTGAGCTTGGAAAAACAGAATGCTGGTACATTATTGATTGCCAAAAAGATGCCGAGATTATTTATGGCCACAATGCAACAACAAAGGAAGAACTAACTACCATGATAGAGCGTGGAGAATGGGATGAGCTCTTGCGCCGTGTAAAGGTAAAGCCGGGGGATTTTTTCTATGTGGCAAGCGGTACTGTTCATGCGATTGGAAAAGGAATTCTTGCTTTGGAGACGCAGCAGAACTCAGACACAACCTACAGATTATATGATTATGACCGAAAAGATGCAGAAGGCAAGCTGCGCGAGCTTCATCTGAAAAAGAGCATCGAAGTGATAGAGGTCCCGTCTATTCCAGAACGGCATACAGTTCACCATGAACAAATTGAGGATTTGCTTACAACGACATTGGTTGAATGCGCTTACTTTTCGGTAGGGAAATGGAACTTATCAGGATCAGCAAGCTTAAAGCAGCAAAAACCATTCCTTCTTATCAGTGTGATTGAAGGGGAGGGCCGTATGATCTCTGGTGAGTATGTCTATCCTTTCAAAAAAGGAGATCATATGTTGCTGCCTTACGGTCTTGGAGAATTTAAACTCGAAGGATATGCAGAATGTATCGTCTCCCATCTGTAACATGGCAGGGCTTGAGAAATAAATTTGCGAGTGAAGACGCCTATTCTGCAGCAATGATCTAAATAAAATAAGAGTTTAATAGTTGGAGAAGAAATGTTACACTCTTTTCTGTATATGGTAAAGAATGAAAAAACACGATTCGGTTGGTAGTCCGGATGCATGATTGAGAATGTCAGTAACCTTCCCCTCCTCGGGATGTCCATCATTCTTTAATATCTTTTATGAGGAGGGAATCGTTATGAAATTAACGATTTACTACGATGATCAGTTTTGGGTAGGCGTTGTTGAAGTTGTGGACAATGGAAAGCTAAGAGCCTTTCGGCATCTTTTTGGCAAAGAGCCGAGGGATTCTGAAGTATTAGAGTTTGTTCATAACCAACTCCTGAATATGTTGGCCCAAGCTGAGCAGGAAGGAGTTCGTTTACAAGGCAGACGTCAAAAAAAGATCAATCCAAAAAGATTGCAGCGCCAGGTTTCAAAAGAGTTGAAAAACGCCGGAGTAGCTTCTAAAGCTCAAGAGGCGATAAAGCTAGAGCTTGAAGCAAGAAAGCAAAAGAAAAAACAAATAATGAAAGAACAGCGAGAACATGTAAAAGAGCAAAGGTATATGCTCAAAAAGCAAAAAGCGAAAAAGAAGCACAGAGGTAAATAATCCAAACAAAAGCAGGCGCAGTGCCTGCTTTTGTAATTAAGGACTCTACTTTGTAACATATATCCAATGTTTATAATCCGCTGATTTATGATTCAATATAAACCCTAACTTCTCCAAGGTTTTTTGTGAGCCTAGATTATCATGTTCGCATCTTGCGGTGATCCGGTTTACTGTTTCTTGGCTTAATGCCCAGTTTATTAGTTTTTGGGCGGCTTCCACACAATAACCTTTGCGGCGATGACTTTTATTTGTTGCAAAACCGATTTCAATCATGCCATTTTCGTCTGGGTCACCTAAAAATCCAGTTCCCCCAACAATTTCATGACTGTCCTTCTTTACAATAATCCATGAATCAAATCCTTTTGTTCCATTGTTTTTGACTAAAATCTCGCGGAAATAAGGTATCGCTTCAAAAAAATCAGAATTTGGCCATTCACCATTTGTTTCATAACCTAAGTCTTTGATAGCCTGATGATCTAGTTTAGACGCGGCGTCAAGAAGGGGAATATCAATCGTTTTTAAACGTAATCGATTCGTTTCAAGGAGAACCATATATCTAATCCTCTTTTCTTTTTACTGGGAATAATGATAACATATAACAATTTTCTCTGGTACCTTGGCAGTAGAGAAAGATGAAAAAATTGAGGGGGATTGAAAGAGTGACAGGTGAGAGTTTGCCCAGACCAAAAACGGGTAGGAAAATGCTGATGTTAATGTGTCCCTACCCGTTTTTCTGTTCCTGAATGCAGGGTTTCTGATAACATGTTGTGCTACCTTTTCGCAATCAAATAAAGCGATATGGCTCTTTGGGTTTGCACAGGATTATGAATGATAATGACCCATTGGTTTCTTCGTCTTGGAAAGCTTGCTACCGCATACAATGGAGCAGTATCGCGCGGAGTGAACCCACCATTTATCACGTTGATATCTCTTCCTTCAAGATGACAAACTAAGTATTCACCTGGGTTGATGACCTGTTGGTTCGTCCATGCGTAAGAATAAAAGCCGTCTCCAAGATCTTCGGTGGAAGATGGGGGGACAAAGCCATCTACAGTCAATGTGATTTCTCTTCTTCGCTGTCTTTCTGAAAAGTCTGGACTTCTTTGAGGGTTATGAGTATGTGAAAAGTAAGGAATTAACGCAGGGCCATAAAAGTAATGATACAAAGCAACCACTCCTTTATTTTCCATTCATACAAATTGTATGTGGGAGTTATTTGTTCATTCCTGTTTTGTTCCATGTAGACTAATAATGGGCTATAGGCGTCCAAGGAAATCAATTTGTCCTTTCGTTGATTCAATGCTAGTAACCTTGAAAATGCAGGTTAGGATGATAGAATTTACATATTACTGCAAGAAGTTAGACATACATCATTTTGATAGTGGGTGAAAACAATGGCGAAAAAAATGGCAAAAACAAATGCGGTTCGTCTGATAGAACAGCAGAACATCTCTTATGAGGTATTAGGGTATAAAACAGACGGCCAGCCGGTAGATGGCATCTCTGTTGCGGAAAAAATCGGTTATCCTTTGAAATATGTATATAAAACGTTGGTTGCAGCAGCAGGAACAAATCATTATTATGTCTTTGTTGTACCCGTTGCAGAAGAGTTAGATGTAAAAAAGGCAGCAAAGGTGACAGGGGAAAAGAAAATAGAAATGATTGCAATGAAGGAGCTGTTAGCGGTAACTGGCTATCTTCGCGGCGGCTGCTCGCCAATTGGCATGAAAAAATTGTTCCCGACCTATATTGATGCATCTGCAGAAACGCTTGATTTTATCATTGTCAGTGCAGGGAAAATCGGTATGCAGCTAAAGTTGGCGCCACAAGATTTAGCCAAATCATGTGATGCCGCATTTGCAGAAATTGTATAGATGCAGATATAGGGGGAAACAAAAAAGCTTAGTCATATCGATTAAGCTTTTTCCGCATCCCTTTCAAATATGATTTCAAAATAAGCAGCTGCCCCATACCCATCTATACTGGGAGCGAAAATCTGAACAAATCTCCAGCCTCTTTTCGCATAATCATGGATGATTTGCTGGTAGTCTTCTTTAGGCCTTCTTCTCATCGTACTCAGCTCAACTCTTACGAATTCATATTCTTTCATCGTTTGATCCCTCCTATTAAGGTATACGTAAAATGGAGCGAGAAGTTCCGAAAACCTATGTTAAGGTCTGCCTCACTAAACACAGGAACATCTTGAAGAGTTAAGGGGCTATAAAAACGAATTTCACCGGGTCAGCAGTCCAAATGAATCTCTTGCTTATTGCATTTGACTGAGTATATAAGTAAAAAAAGAGCGGCCAGAACATATAAGAAGGAGATGATCATTAACGCACTCATAACAGGGTAGTGTTTAGCGGAGTAGATGAAAAAATAAGCTGTGAAATTTGTTTGGGGCTGCTGACGGCATCAATTCCATTTAGCAGTTTTGAGAGTTTAGCAGTATAGTTCCAATCAAATCGATCTGAAACAAGCTCGCTTCCTTGATACCAATTAACAGCAGCTAAAAACAGAAATACCATAATAGAAAATCCAAGCTGAACAACTAAAAATATTCCCTTCACTTTTGTATGACCTCCAAATCTATGAATATGGGAAAATCAAACAATATATTACCACCCTATGGGTTATTCTTGCAATTTCACTTCCATACAACTCAAACGCAAGTCTATTTTTTTGTTTGTTTTTGGCTTATAATACCTGATGATGGAAAAAGAGTGCGGGTTTATAGATTAGAGAAACAAATGTATTTCTTAGCATTTTTTATTTGTGGAGAGAGTATAGAAGCATTCGATTAGATCTGCTTTTTCACTGAAACGGTTTTCATCTGTTTGCCTGAGCTTTACAATTGGCTGGCAAAAAAACAATGATTTCTTTCAATCAAAACATGCAACGATGCGACATATTTTATATCTTGATGACTTATCTCATTGCCTTTAAGTCATTCTATCGAGAAAGCGATGGTATTTTATGAACAAAGAAACCCTAAAAAACATACTCATGATTTTTTCAATATGCGCAACCCTCCGAGAAACCGATGGTATGCGCATAGCTGATAGCTGGATTTTGAGTGAGATTATACGATTTTTGATTTGCATGGTTGTGTTTTTTGCCATGACATTTCTATTAGATGCTGTTTTTCCAAACAAAAAAGAGTCACATTAATGTGTGGCTCTTTTTGCATCATCTGATCAGAAACATCATAAATGAATCGATCATCATGATGAAGAACAGCAAGCAAAAATAAATAAGCGAGTAGACAAACATATCCTTTGCCCACTTCACGTCATCGTCTGTTTTGAATCCTTTGATGCTTTTTTTGATCCATATGCCTCCGAGAACCAAGGCGGCTAAGAAATAAAATGGGCTTATATGGCCGGTGCCTAGAGAGAAAGGAAATAATAGCGTGACCGGCACCAGGACGGCAATATATTGCATCATTTTTATTTTTGTTAAATGATTGCCTTTGACTACTGGCAAGAGCGGAACGCCAGCAGCGCGATATTCCTCTTTGCGTCTTATCCCAATCGCCCAAAAATGCGGCGGCTGCCACAGAAACATAATCGTGTACAACAGCACTGCTGTCATACTGAGGTCACCGGTTACGGCACAATACCCCATCAATGGCGGCGCAGCTCCTGGGAAGCTCCCGACAAATGTGCTCCACACAGACGTTCGTTTCACCCATACCGTATAGATAATCGCATAAAAAATAAAGGCGGCCAGTCCGAGAAAGGCCGTTAATGGATTGAGGGAATAAAGCATGGCAAGACCTGCGATTCCTAAAACAGAGCCATATGTTAAGATCATGGCTGGCGGCATTTTCCCTGTGACCGAGGCCCTGCTGCGAGTGCGTGCCATTTTTGCGTCCATATGCCGATCAAAATAGTTGTTATAGACAGTGCCGGAAGCCATCACAAACGCGGTTCCCAACATTGCTGTTACCATTGTCATCAAAAAAGCCAAGCCGGTTAACGTTTTTTCTGCGCTTGCAAACGCGATCCAAAATCCGCCGAAGGCTGCTATCGAGTTTGATATGATAATGCCGGGTTTTGCAAGTTTGATAAAATCGTAAATGGTTACCCGGTTCGAAGCTTTTATGTATTTTGTTTCAGATATGGCTGCAGAATCTCTTGTATTCTCCAAAAATAGACGCCTCCCCCAAAACTGCATGCTTTTGTTATCGTAACAAGAGGGGGACGGAATCACAATTATTTCCTATATTTGTCATGATATTGTCATTTTTAAAACAAAAAAATGGGGAGCTGGACTGCCCCCATTTTGATATGCGGCGACTAGTAACCGTAACCTCCGCCATATCCTCCGCCATAACCGCCGCCGTAACCGTGCCAAGGGTAGTAAGGCGGTCGCGGGCGCGGGTAGTAATAAGGCGGGCGCGGATAAAACGGGTAGAACGGATAATACGGTCTTGGATAATAATAAGGCGGATAAAATGGCGGTCTCGGACGCGGATAATAATAAGGCTGTCTTTCATCATAAGGGGTAATTTGTTCAAATGACTGTTCATTCAAAGGGTAATCCAAGAGGAAAACCTCCCTAGCTTTTTTTATTCCTTTTACCATATTCCTGATGCTTAAGTTGGGTGTATGTACATTCATGAAATTCGGTTTTTTTTATGATGAAATTCCTTAAAAAGGATTGACATGAACTTCTAAATCTCATAGTATTACAAATGTGAAATAAATGTTACTACAATGTTACAAAAACATTTCTAAATAGATACAGTTCCAACTGATGAAGAGTAAATCGAAATGGCTACGAAAGAAGGAGTTTTTGTTGTTGGCAAAAAGAATCAAATGGTTTCATGTATTAATAGCAGTTGTATGTGTGGTGGGCCTTATCGGCTTTTTCCATAATCATTCATTGAAAAAAGAAACGGTCATGAATAAAGTAAGAACTGATTCTCAATATGGGAATGTTGAGATCGCAACGCTTGTGAATGACGGGAAAACTTTTAATTACGCGGTTAACTATCCCGTTTTCAAAAATGAAAAAATGGATTCGGCATTAAAAAGATTCGCAGAAAAAGAGGTTCGTCAATTTCAAAAGGAAACAAAAGACGTTGACCAAGAGCATACGACAAAACGCAACGAATTAAATGTTGATTATAAAATTGTCCATTATGCCAAACAGACAGTGGCGATTATATTTAATGAATATAAATACATCGGCGGGGCACACGGGCAAACCGTGAAAAAAACGTTTAACTATGATTTTAGTAAACAAGCGTTTCTTTCCATTGATGATATTTTCAAAGAGGACGCTGACTACTTACATAAGCTTTCGTTAATCGCTTATCACGAGCTGAAAAAGAATAAGGACATTGCCGCGGACGATGCACTGTTAAAGGAAGGGACGGCTCCGAAAAAAGAAAATTTCAGCCGCTTTGCCATCAAGGAGGATTATATCGAACTTTACTTTGACACATATCAGGTTGCAGCAGGCTATCTTGGAGAGCAATCGATTGCCATTAAGAAAAGTCTTTTGAAAGACATTCTGAAAGAACAATATATTGATAAAGCAAAAAATAAAAATAAAATCAAAGAACAAAAGCCGAAGCATGAAGTGATTTCTTTACCCAAAGAGGAAACAGTTGATCCAAATCAAAAAGTCATTGCGCTTACTTTCGACGACGGCCCGAATCCTGCGACAACAAATCAGATTCTAGACTCCTTGAAGAAATATAAGGGTCATGCCACGTTTTTTGTTTTGGGGAGCAGAGTTCAATATTATCCGGAAACGCTAATAAGAATGCTGAAAGAAGGAAATGAGGTGGGGAACCATTCATGGAGCCATCCGCTTCTCACAAGGCTTTCAGTGAAAGAAGCGTTAAAGCAGATCAATGATACGCAAGACATCATTGAAAAAATAAGCGGATATCGTCCGACGCTTGTAAGACCCCCATACGGCGGCATTAATGATGAACTGCGGAGTCAAATGAAAATGGATGTTGCGTTATGGGATGTTGACCCGGAAGATTGGAAAGACCGTAACAAAAAAACAATTGTTGACCGTGTCATGAATCAGGCGGGAGATGGAAGAACCATTTTGATTCACGATATTTACCGCACCTCTGCTGATGCGGCCGATGAAATTATAAAAAAGCTCACCGATCAAGGCTATCAATTGGTGACAGTTTCTCAGCTTGAAGAGGTTAAAAAACAAAGAGAAGCGAAATAAATTAGAAAAGGCTGTCCGTACGGACAGCCTTTTTTCTATTTAATAAGAGCCTGTGGTGGCCCAAACATTTAAGTTTGGTCCTGAATACTTGCCGAAAGCGTAAGAAGTCCTTGGATCTAAATCATATACCATCGGTGTATAGCAAGACTTTTGGCCGGCCACCGCTTTTCCATTGCCGCCTGCAGAATCACAATTATATCTTTTTCCGTCTGTGTTCCGGGTAATCTCCGCATTTGCTTCATAGCCAGACGTCAATGTATTATTCATCGTGATTTTTGCCCAAGCCGTTTTACATGTACTGCTGAATTTAAGCTCGACTACTCCGATGACTTGATTGCTGGCATTCACTAAGTTTGAGGATTTTTTTGTAGAGCCGCTGGACGCACAATCATTGTAATAAGGGCTTTTTCCATCGTAGGCATGGGTTTCCGCCTTGGCGGGTGCACCTTTGACGGCAAAAACAAATACTACTGCGAATAACACCAATGAAGCCTTCATAAACAGTCTTTTCAATTTATGACCTCCTTAATATGGCAAACAATAAATCATATGGAGGAACAATCAAAACATGCATGCTTTTTTGTGAACAATAAAGGCGGCCGGGAGGATGGAGTTCTTGGCCGCCTCTGGTATGAGGTTATGCTTTTACATCAATGGTTTGTCCGAGAGTTGGATGTTGAATCATCTTTAAGGTTTGATCGGCATTTTGCTGGGCGGTGTCCAGCATTTTTTTCGTTAAAGCAATATTTACATTCTGGGCAAGGGATGCTTGATGCATCGCAACCGATAAAGCAGGAATATCCATGGTTCCACCTCCTATGCCTTACCTATCGGCGGGTTTGTATGATTTTACAGTGAAAAATGGCTTAATTTCTCTTGTTGACCCTTACGCTAGAGCATACCGTATGTTTTTGACAAGGAGGGAATCAGGATGAATCTAGTAATGGAAAAGACCTTTGAGCAATACGAAAAGCTGTTTTCAATGGAAGAACAGAAAAGAGAAGATGTATTTCGGTATACGATGATGAGGCCGTTTGAAAAGATGTGGACCGCCATCCAAGTTCCGCTGAAAGCGAAGGAGCCAAACGGCTATGATGTGATCATGGCTGCGAAAATGCTGGGCTATTTGGATGTCCGTGATGCTGAAAGCGGCCAGAAAGCACTACAAATACTGAAAGAATCACATGTTTCAGAGACAGCTGAATCTGCACTTCGGCAATGCATATTTTTTGCTGAGCGCGAACAGCTGCGGGTGAATGCAAAGGAGATCAAATTCGGCCTTTATATCGCTGATCCAAATAAGCTTCAGCTGCAAAAAGGCTACTGCGGGTTTGGCGGGATACCGGGCTTTATTCATGTATGGATTAATCCGAACAGTTATAACCTGCCAAGGATTCCTTCCATTATTGCTCATGAGTTTCATCATAATGTGCGGTTTTCGTATATAGATTTTCATCATGGCTCTGTAAGTGTCGGGGATTATCTTGTGATTGAAGGATTGGCGGAATCATTCGCCAGAGAGCTGTTTGGTACGGAACGATTGGGCCCTTGGGTAACTCGTTTTGATCATGAGGATTTGCAATATTCCATTGATGTGATTAATGAGGTGTTGGATGTGAAAGGAGTTTCGGAAGTCAGCCGTTATATGTTTGGTGATCCAATTGCTAACGACCAAGGCTTTAAGCCTGCAGATTTATCGGCTTTTGCGGGTTATGCAGTTGGCTATCATGCCGTTCAGTCATTTATGAATCAACATCATATCACGATAAGCGAGGCCACACGTTTGGATGCGAAGACCATTCTTTCTCAATGCGGGCTGTTTTCTACATGAAAAAAGCGTCACATACAGCGGCGCTTTTTGATTCCCAAAACCAGCAGTTCTATGGCGGCACAGGCGGCAATTCCGATTGTATATGCTTCGATATCGCTCCATAAAAAACCGTACCCCAGTACAAGCCCGCCAAGAGAAGTATCCCTAATCTGGTCGATCCATTCGGCATGATAGAGCTGGCTGAATTCAATGACAAAACAGAAAGAAAGACTGATAATGCCCGTTATCATTGTCTTCAGCTTCCGAAATAGAAATCCGCATCCCGTAAAGATCATGGCGGCCCACAACGAGTCTCCCAGATAAGTATTGAGAGTATCAGGAAGAACACTGGAGAATGCTCTGGATCCAAGCCCCAGCCCAATGATCAGTACGGTGAAAACTGCATATATCCAACGATTTCGCTTCATTGCGAATTGATACCCCGTCTCTTTTTCATCTCCCTGTATTGTAAGGAATATAGCTTTTATTTGTCCACTAAAAAAGCGGCTGAATAGCCGCGTAGGGTGTTTATTTTGCTTTTAGGTTTACATGGTCGGCTGTCTGATCCGTGTCTATTACAAAATGGAGTTCATAGCGGCCTGTATCATATACATAATCGATTTCATCGGTAAACGGGACGGTTAACACCCGATTTGCTGGTCCTAATTGCTTCTGCAGCACTTCCGGCGTAACTCGGCCTAAATTCAGCTGACGTTCCACACCGGTTCCAAAGTAGCGGATTTCTGAAATTGTCATGTCTTTATGATAGGAAAATCCGTAGCCCGGCTGTCCCATATTCCAGTGATATAAATCAAATCGATTGTCTCCCCCGACTGGTCTTTCCGGTTCCCCAAACGCAGCGTGGACATCCCCTTTTGTGCTTTTGTTAATGGTAAGGCCTTGCGCCTGCTGAGGCATTTCCCCTTTATAGGCGGTGTTATAGAGGTTTTTGACGAGCTCGGCGGCTGATTGATTCGTGTTTTCTGAGAGTGTGTTTGTTTGAGCTGCGGCCTTTGCCGGTGCTGAAAAGGACGCAGCCCCAAAGCCGGTAAAACAGCTTGTTACTGCTGCTGCCGCGGTTATAGCAGACATTGTCTTTTTCATGTTAATCCCTCCTAATTGATCTACCATTCCGTTTCCCGGTGTTAGTGCAATAAAACATGTGAGTGCGCTTTGTATGTTTTATTGAGTTGTTGTAAGGGAACTGAAATAGGTAATTCGGTATATAAAGCAAGAAAGGGGAATGGAGATGCCTGGCAAGAAAAAAATCACAATAAACGGCGTTGAAATGGAAGCGTCCGAGGAACAGACGGTGCTGCAGCTTTTGAATAACAGCTCGATTGAAGTGCCGCAAGTTTGCTATCATCCAAGCTTAGGGCCGATTGAGACATGTGATACGTGCATCGTCAGCATCAATGGTGAGCTGAAGAGGTCGTGCTCCGCTGAATTAAAGGATGGGGATATCATTGATACGCTCTCACCTGACGTGAAAAAAGCGCAGGTCATCGGGATGGACAAGATTTTATATAATCATGAGCTTTATTGTACAGTTTGCGATTACAACAATGGGGGATGCGAAATACATAATACGGTGAAGGAAATGAAAATCAATCACCAAAGCATTCCGTTTGATCACAAGCCATACCATAAGGATGAATCCCATCCGTTTTATCGTTATGATCCAGATCAATGTATTTTGTGCGGACGCTGTGTTGAGGCATGCCAGGACGTTCAGGTAACTGAAACGCTGACCATTGACTGGGAGCGGAAACGCCCGCGCGTCATTTGGGATAACGACGTGCCGATCAATGAGTCGTCATGTGTGTCATGCGGCCATTGTTCAACGGTCTGTCCGTGCAACGCGATGATGGAAAAAGGAATGGAAGGGGAAGCCGGATATTTAACAGGCATCAATAACGAAACGCTGCGACCGATGATTGAGATCACGAAAGGCGTAGAGACAGGCTACGGCTCGATTCTCGCGATTTCTGATATGGAATCGGCCATGCGCGATGAACGAATCAAAAAAACGAAAACCGTCTGCACGTATTGCGGCGTCGGCTGCAGCTTTGATGTCTGGACAAAGGGCAGAGACATTCTGAAAGTAGAGCCACAGGAGGAAGCGCCAGCCAACGGCATTTCTACTTGTGTGAAAGGCAAGTTCGGCTGGGATTTCGTTAACAGCGAAGAACGCCTGACAAAGCCGCTGATCCGTGAAGGTGACCATTTCCGTGAAGCAGAGTGGGAGGAGGCGTTATCGCTGGTCGCCAGCAAGTTCACGGAATTAAAAGAGGCGTTTGGTCCGGATTCTCTCGCTTTTATTACATCTTCTAAATGTACAAATGAAGAATCCTATCTTATGCAAAAGCTGGCCAGAGGGGTCATTGGCACAAATAATGTGGATAACTGCTCCCGCTATTGCCAATCTCCTGCGACTGCCGGCCTGTTCCGGACAGTCGGCTATGGCGGTGATTCAGGATCAATTACAGATATCGCGCAAGCGGACCTTGTTTTGATTATCGGTTCGAACACGTCTGAGTCGCATCCAGTCTTATCCACTCGCATTAAACGGGCTCATAAGCTAAGAGGGCAGAAAGTGATCGTCGCGGATATCAGAAAACACGAAATGGCAGAACGCTCCGATTTATTTGTCCAGCCGCGTGCCGGATCGGATATCGTCTGGCTGAATGCGATCGCCAAATATTTAATAGAAAACGGCAAGGCCGATGAACGATTTTTGAGAGAAAGAGTGAACGGACGGCATGAATATGTAAAAAGCCTCGCGCCGTACACACTTGAATATGCTGAGGAGAAAACCGGGATTGATCAAGAAACCCTTATCCAAATGGCAGAGATGATCGGGCAAGCTGACAGTGTGTGCGCATTGTGGGCGATGGGCGTGACACAGCATATTGGAGGAAGCGACACGAGCACGGCGATCTCTAATCTGCTGCTTGTGACAGGGAACTACGGAAAACCGGGAGCAGGTTCTTACCCATTGCGCGGCCATAACAACGTGCAGGGAGCAAGTGACTTTGGGAGTATGCCTGACAGACTACCGGGCTATGAAAAAGTGACGGACGAACAAGTCCGCCAAAAATACGAGCGGGCATGGGGCGTACCGCTGCCGAAGGAGCCGGGTATGACCAACCACGAAATGATTGAAAAAATCCATTCCGGACAGTTGAAAGCGATGTATGTAAAAGGTGAAGAAATGGGCCTTGTCGACTCCAATATCAATCATGTACACGCTGCATATGAAAAGCTTGATTTCTTTGTGGTGCAGGACATTTTCCTTTCACGTACAGCGGAGTTTGCTGATGTGGTTCTTCCTGCGAGCCCGAGCCTTGAAAAAGAAGGAACGTTTACAAACACAGAACGCCGGATTCAGCGTTTGTATCAGGTATTTGAACCGCTGGGTGAATCAAAGCCGGAATGGCAGATTATTATGGAGGTTGCCAATAAGCTTGGCGCCGGCTGGCTCTATGAGCATCCTGCAGACATTATGGAGGAAGCAGCCAAGCTGTCGCCGATTTATGCCGGTGTCACCTATGAACGTCTTGAGGGCTATAATTCCCTGCAATGGCCTGTAAACGCTGATGGAAAGGATTCGCCTTTACTCTTTACAGAGCGCTTCCCTTTCCCAGACGGCAAGGCCATTCTCTACCCTGTCCAGTGGACAGAGCCTAAGGAATTCGGTGAGGAATATGATATCCATGTCAACAATGGGCGGCTCTTGGAGCACTTCCACGAAGGGAACCTGACTTACAAATCAAAAGGGATTTCGGAGAAAACACCGGAAGTGTTCTTAGAAATTTCTCCTGAGCTTGCGGCAGAACGAGGGATTCAGGACGGAACCCTCGTCAGACTCACATCGCCTTTCGGAAATGTCAAAGTGAAGTGCCTGATTACTGATCGAGTCAAAGGGAAGGAAGTATATCTGCCAATGAACGATTCAGGGGAAGCGGCGATCAACCTGTTAACAGGCAGCCATGCCGATAAGGATACCGATACGCCTGCTTACAAAGAAACATCGGCCAAGATGGAAATTTTGAAGCACGACGGAATCAGCCCGCTGCCTAAGATCAACCACCGCAACGGCAATCCGCAGCCGCAAATCGGTGTGCAGGTTCATAAAAAATGGGCGCGGAAGGATTATATTTTCCCTGGTGACGCTGTGAAAAGGGGGATGGGCCATAATGGCTAAAGCGATTAAACGAATCCAAAAAATCGAGGTAACAGAAGAGGATCAGCGAAAGCGTGATTTGCGGGAAATTGAAGATGCTCTAATTGACCACAAAGAAGCGATTCTCGAAACATTGCATATGCTGGGCCATATGAACGAGCGCGGTGTCCTGCCGTTGCTCCGCGGCCTTTTTGGTCAAGGGGATAAAGTTCTTGATATCCTGGTGAAAAAGGCAGATACAGAGGAAACAGCCAATACGCTGAAAAATCTGCTTCTTCTGTTTGGAACACTCGGCATGCTGGACGTGAAGCAGCTGGAGCCTCTCATTTTGAAAGTGAATGCGGGTGTGGCAAGCGCTGTAGAGCAGAAAAACAGTGAAGAAAAGACAGGTTATTTTGATATTATCCGATCGCTAAAAGACCCGGAAATCAACAAATCAATTACACTGCTCTTTTCCTTTTTAAAAGGAATGGGACAAGATACAAAGGAGCTGGAACGCACGACGCAGCCTCCGGAACACCAAAAACATCATCAGGAACCTCGAGAGAAAAGAGGAATGAATAAGCGAGATTGACCTCCCACCCGAGCGGCTTCAGCCAGCTCGGGTTTTTTGATGAAAAGGTCTAATGGACTAGTAAAAAATATTCAAATACTAGGAAGAAGTAAGATTGTGATGAATGAGATAGAAATAATCGTTACTTTCTTACCTGTTAAGAAAAGGAAAAATCTGATTATAATAGAAATCGATTACTTTAGATGGGGGAACAATCATGAAAAAAGTCTTATTACTATTATTTGTCTTGACGATCGGGTTAGCGCTTTCTGCGTGCAGCCAATCGAGCGATGCGTCAGAGAAGGAAAAACCGAAAGAGAAAAAATCGCAAGAAGAGCTTGAAAAGGAACTTGATAAGGAATTGAAAAAAGGCGGTGAGCCGAAGACCAAAAAAGATGATCAAATACATAAAATAGGAGAAACATTTAAAGCAGGACATACGAATTTTACAGTGAATAAAGTTGATAGAGTGCAAAAAGGTGAATATATGAATGTTGGCGGAGCTGTAAATGAGGAGACAAAAACAATAAAAGATGATGAGGAACGGCTTATTATAGAAGTAACGATGGAAAATATAGGGGAAGATTCAATAAGCTACAATTTTATCGGGTTTGATTTAAGAGATAAGAATGATCAATCAGTGCGGCCTGTTTTTTCTATAGAAGAGAAGGGCAGAATCCTTATGGGAGGAACACTAGTATCGGGGAAAAAGGTTACAGGTGTACTCAGTTATGTCATCCCTAAAGGAGAACAGAAACATTACACACTGGTATATAATCCGTTTTTAGCTGATACAAATAGCAGTAATACAGAAGAGAGAGTAAAGGACGATATTGATTACTTGGTGAAGTTAGATTAGAAGCTAATTTACAGTTGCACGTTTTTCAGCTGTGGAAAACGTGCATTTTTTATAGCGAAACTTGACTTGAAAGGATGAGTGATAAAAGTGCAAACCAAATGGCTGGAACGGGCACAGCGGATTCGGGCGATCGCCCAAGCGGGGCTTGCTTTTTCCAAGGATGTGTACGACAGGGAGAGGTACGAAGAGCTAATGAAGCTTAGCGCGGAAATGATGGCGGATTACTCGGAGAAGGACATTGAAGTTATCACTGATTTATGGCAAGGCGAGAAGGGCTATCCAACACCGAAAGCGGATGTTCGCGGCGCTGTATTCAGAGAGAATCAGATTTTGCTTGTCCGGGAGAAGCATGATGAGCTGTGGTCGCTGCCGGGCGGATTTTGCGAGATTGGTTTATCGCCGGCTGAAAACGTTGTCAAGGAAATCAAAGAAGAGTCGGGGTACGATACAGAGCCGTCTCGATTGCTGGCCGTGCTAGACAGCCATAAACACTCTCATCCCCCTCAGCCTTATCACTATTATAAAATCTTCATCGCATGCAGCATGACGGGCGGGCAGGGGGAAACAGGGATCGAGACGAATCATGCCGCTTTTTTTCCGGAAGACAGACTCCCGCCGCTTTCTCCTAAACGAAACACACCCTCACAGCTTAGCATGCTGTTTGACTTTTTGCGCCATCCGGACAAGAAAACGATATTTGACTAAAAAAGAAAGAGCCTATGGGCTCTTTCTTTTTTATAATGTAATGTGTTTTTCGTTGGCGAGTTTCAGAAGGGTCAAAATAGAATCGGCTTGTTTATGGCCGAGTTTTTGCTTTAATTTGTTTTCTTCAACTAATCGGCTGCCATAAATTTTGACAGAGGCTTTGTCGACGACAGTATGCCAGTTTTCCTGTTTTTTTCCCTCAACAAGCGGTTTTTCATGTCTCTCAGAAAAAGAGAACACAAAGAGTACGAATGCAAGTGAAAGTAGGATTCCGACAACTTGTTTTTTGTAATCAGTCTGTGCTGCCACGTTGTTCTCTCCTTCACCTTTTACCTTCTATTTAATCATAGAACCAAATTATTTTACATAATGGGAAAGTCATTTTTGGAGTTAGTGCATTTGGTTGAAAACAGAGACGTTTTTTGAGCGGAGCGGTGCAATTGAATCCATATTGGATTTGCGTGCTTATGCCTAAGGTCACGTTGTGAGCCAAAACAGCAGTGCAGAATAGAAAAAAATTGAAAGATTATGGTAAGATGAACGAAATTCGAGGGGGAATATATGATGCCTGCATCGAACATCGTGATCGCCTGCCTGCTGTTATCAATTTAATTATTTGTGGTAGTCCCTCTCTTTTTCGAAAGCGGGAGGTGAAGTGGAACATTAATTGCTGAATTCTTTCAAGGGGAGTGACCGTACATGAATGTGTTAAACCGCCGGCAAGCCTTGCAGCGAGCGCTGCTCAATGGGAAAAACAAACAGGATGCGTATCATCCGTTTCCATGGTACGAATCGATGAGAAAGGATGCGCCTGTTTCCTTTGATGAAGAAAACCAAGTGTGGAGCGTTTTTCTTTATGATGATGTCAAAAAAGTTGTTGGGGATAAAGAGCTGTTTTCCAGTTACATGCCGCAGCAGACAAGCTCTATTGGAAATTCCATCATTAACATGGACCCGCCGAAGCATACAAAAATCCGTTCAGTCGTGAATAAAGCCTTCACTCCGCGCGTGATGAAGCAATGGGAACCGAGAATTCAAGAAATCACAGATGGACTGATTCAAAAATTTCAGGGGCGCAGTGAGTTTGACCTTGTTCACGATTTTTCATATCCGCTTCCGGTTATTGTGATATCTGAGCTGCTGGGAGTGCCTTCAGCGCATATGGATCAGTTTAAAGCATGGTCTGATCTTCTGGTCAGTACACCGAAGGATAAAAGTGAAGAAGCTGAAAAAGCCTTTTTGGAAGAACGAGATAAGTGTGAGGAAGAACTGGCCGCGTTTTTTGCCGGCATCATAGAAGAAAAGCGAAACAAACCGGCACAGGATATTATTTCTATTTTAGTGGAAGCGGAAGAAACAGGCGAGAAGCTGTCCGGTGAAGAGCTGATTCCGTTTTGCACGCTGCTGCTGGTGGCCGGAAATGAAACCACTACAAACCTGATTTCAAATGCGATGTACAGCATATTAGAAACGCCAGGCGTTTACGAGGAACTGCGCAGCCATCCTGAACTGATGCCTCAGGCAGTGGAGGAAGCCTTGCGTTTCAGAGCGCCGGCCCCGGTTTTGAGGCGCATTGCCAAGCGGGATACGAAGATCGGGGGGCACCTGATTAAAGAAGGTGATATGGTTTTGGCGTTTGTGGCATCGGCAAATCGTGATGAAGCGAAGTTTGACAGGTCGCACATGTTTGATATCCGCCGCCATCCCAACCCGCATATTGCGTTTGGCCATGGCATCCATTTTTGCCTTGGGGCTCCGCTTGCCCGTCTTGAAGCAAATATCGCGTTAACGTCTTTGATTTCTGCTTTTCCTCATATGGAGTGCGTCAGTATCACTCCGATTGAAAACAGTGTGATATACGGATTAAAGAGCTTCCGTGTGAAAATGTAATAGATAAGGAGACTGGAGATTCATGAAAAAGTACCATATTTCGATGATCAATATCCCGGCGTACGGACATGTCAATCCTACGCTTGCTTTAGTAGAGAAGCTTTGTGAGAAAGGGCACCGTGTCACGTACGCGACGACTGAGGAGTTTGCGCCCGCTGTTCAGCAAGCCGGTGGAGAAGCATTACTCTATCATACATCCTTGAATATTGATCCTAAGCAAATCAGGGAGATGATGGAAAAGAATGACGCGCCCCTCAGCCTTTTGAAAGAATCACTCAGCATTCTGCCGCAGCTTGAGGAGTTATATAAGGATGATCAGCCTGATCTGATCATCTATGACTTTGTTGCGCTGGCTGGTAAATTGTTTGCTGAAAAGCTTAATGTTCCGGTCATTAAGCTCTGTTCGTCATATGCCCAAAATGAATCCTTTCAGTTAGGAAATGAAGACATGCTGAAAAAAATAAGAGAAGCAGAGGCTGAATTTAAAGCCTACTTGGAGCAAGAGAAGTTGCCGGCTGTTTCATTTGAACAGTTAGCTGTGCCGGAAGCATTAAATATTGTCTTTATGCCGAAGTCTTTTCAGATTCAGCATGAGACGTTCGATGACCGTTTCTGTTTTGTCGGCCCCTCTCTCGGAGAACGGAAGGAGAAAGATAGCCTGTTGATTGACAAGGATGATCGCCCGCTTATGCTGATTTCTTTGGGTACGGCGTTTAACGCATGGCCGGAATTTTACAAGATGTGCATCAAGGCATTTCGGGATTCTTCATGGCAAGTGATCATGTCGGTTGGGAAAACGATTGATCCAGAAAGCTTGGAGGATATTCCTGCTAACTTTACCATTCGCCAAAGTGTGCCGCAGCTTGAGGTGTTAGAGAAAGCTGATTTGTTCATCTCTCATGGCGGGATGAACAGTACGATGGAAGCGATGAACGCAGGTGTGCCGCTTGTCGTCATTCCGCAAATGTATGAGCAAGAGCTCACTGCAAATCGGGTTGATGAATTAGGCCTTGGCGTTTATTTGCCGAAAGAGGAAGTGACTGTTTCCAGCCTGCAGGAAGCGGTTCAGGCTGTATCCAGTGATCAAGAGCTGCTCAGCCGCGTCAAGAATATGCAAAAGGATGTAAAAGAAGCTGGCGGAGCGGAGCGTGCGGCAGCTGAGATTGAAGCGTTTATGAAAAAATCTGCTGTCCCGCAGTAAAAACATAAAAACCGAAATCAATTTGATTTCGGTTTTTTGTTTAAATATTTTTTTTCATCCCGCATCTCCGGCATTCTCTAAGAAATTTTCCGCCTTTTACAGAGCTTTTGAACAGTGTGTAATCACAGTTGTCGCAGCGCCCGCTGCGGGCGTCCGGATATTCATTGAATTCGTAAACGATCGATGTATCGTAGCCTTTTGTTTCATATTCTTCTTTTTTTGTTTCCATGTCGATCCTCCGTTACAAGACGTGTCTGCTGTTTATCTTACAGCAAGCTTCCGGCGTATTCAATGGATTTTAGAGGTTTGGGTTTATCTTGATTTCTCCCTTGGTTTGCGCCAAAATAGCTTTATTAAGCTTATATACATAAAAAGCCTATGCAAAGAGGAGAGGAAACGGGTATGGGAAAAGGGTTACTTGGAAAACGCGTGGCAATCGGTGGCTCACGAAAAACGGAAGAAATTAGTACAATCATTGAAAAACAGGGCGGAATACCTGTCATCCGGCCTCTCCAAGGCACGGTTTACTTAGCAGAGAAGCAGGTGGAGCCGGATTTGCGGACGTTTGCGGAAGAGAAAGCTGACTGGGTCATTTTCACGACAGGCATCGGGTTGGAGACTCTTGTCGATATGGCAGAGAAAATTGGACTGAAAGATGAGTTTCTGCAGGCCATTCGCCAAGCGAAAGCGGCATGCCGGGGATACAAAACGCTGTCTGCGCTGAAAAAGCTTGGGATCACACCGGAAGCTTCGGATGAAGACGGGACAACAAGAGGCTTAATCCGTTCTTTGGAGCCTCACGACTTTTCAGGAAAAACAGTCATGGTACAGCTTCATGGCGAAAAAGCGCCGGCTCTCATGGCATTTCTTGAAGAAAAAGGCGCGTCTGTCCTGCCGATTCTGCCTTATCAGCACATCCCGCCGGAGGAGGAAACGGTGGAGCGGTTATGCCGAGAGCTGATGAACGGTGAGATTGATGCCGTTTGTTTTACAACGGCCATTCAGGTTCGTTCCCTGTTTGATTTTGCTAAGGGGCGAGGTTATATCAATGAAGTGAAGAAGGTATTCGAAGAACGCGCCATCGCAGCTGCTGTCGGAAAAGTGACTGCTGAAGCACTGCGGGAAGAGGGCATTACGAGACTGCTTGCGCCAGAGATTGAGCGGATGGGTGCGATGATTGTTGAGCTGGCCAAGTATTATGAAGAAAAGGAATAACAAGTACAAAAAGCCGCTTTTCCCTCGGAAAGCGGCTTTTGTCTGTCATTCATTCTGCTTCAGCTGCTGATGAACGGTGAATAATGATGGGTATGTCAGCACGCTTAAGATTACACAAGTCAGCGCGGCTGAGGCCATCGTTGTAAACACGATTAAGAGTTGAAAGCGTACTGCCTGAATCGGGTCCGCGCCGGCTAGAATCTGGCCAGTCATCATGCCGGGAAGCTGGACAAGACCCAGTGTTTTCTGGCTTTCGAGCGTCGGGATCATACTCATTTTCATCGCTGAGGTAAGAATGCGCTGTATGGATTGCTTCGGTGTGCCGCCAAGTGACAATATTAATTGAATTTCTTCTTTGCGAACGCCGACTTCTGAGTTAAGCCGGTTTAGAAACAAACTTGAGAGCACCATCGAATTTCCGATGACCATCCCGCTGATCGGAATGACATATCGTGCCGTAAGCGGAATGATATGAAGAGACAGCAGAATTCCCTGCGTCACAATTTCTACGATTGCTAACGCGGCAAACACCCTCCAAAACGAACCGATAGTATTTTTCTTTCGCTTGATGACATTTTGCGCCGCCACCGCGAGCATTAACAGCACCATCAGCAGGATAAAAACAGGGTGGTCTCCGCGAAAAATCAGCGACAAAACATAACCGATGATAAGCAGCTGCACCGCGGCCCGGATGGTGGCGATGATCATGTCTTTTTCTACACCGGCTTTAAAGGATTTTGATAAAAACAAGGCGATCAAAACAAAGATCATCGTTAAAGAGAGAGAAAGGTAATCCATTACCGAGTGCCTCCCTTCAAAAATTCTTTCGCTGCTTCATGCTGCGGAGCGGAGAAAAATGTGTCGGTTTCAGCGATTTCAAGCAGCCGGCCATCTGCCATAAACCAAATGGTATCGGCTATTCGTTTTGCCTGCTCCATATTATGAGTGACCCACATGACTGTCCATTTTTTCTCTTGATGCTGACGTTTGATCAGTTCTTCAATCTCAAGAGCAGAAACCGGGTCCAAGGCCGATGTGATTTCGTCCAACAATAGAATGGAGGAAGGATTTGAGAGCGTTCTGGCCAGTGACAGTCTTTGCCGCTGCCCGCCCGATAAGTCTCTGGCGCTTCTGTCTAACAACTCTGGCGGCAGCCCTGCAAGCGAAGCCAGCTTTTCAGGAGAGTACAGCTGGGATTGATGCAGCCTTTGTACAAGACTTAAATTGTCACGCACTGTCCCGTCGAGCACGGGAGCCGATTGAAACGCGAGGGCTGCCGTTCGCCTCAGCTCATTGACATTCCATTCTCTGACTTCCTTTCCGTATATGTTGACTTCGCCGCTGTCAGGCGTTCTCATTAAATTACACATAGAAAGGAGGGTGCTTTTGCCTGAGCCGGAAGGACCTAAAACGGCTACGATTGCGCCCTGTTGAATGTCTCCGGTGACATCCTGCAGCACATCATAGGTTTGTCCATCTTGTTTATAGCTTTTTCTGACTGATCTGAAGGAGATGGCTGGTATGTTTTGTGTTTGATCGTTTGCTTCCATTACAATAATCACCTTTCAATATAAGTAGGCTGACATTATATTTAACTATAACGTGAAACAGATTCCTTTTGGTAGCACAAATAAAGGAGAACAGGCTTTCACCCATTCTCCTGCAGATGCTACGCAGTCAGATTTGACTGTGCTTTCTTTTTCGGTTTTCTCGGCTGTGAAGCGAAGGTATGTAACATCATCCCCGCTATTATAATGAACAAACCGGCAAATGATAAAAGAGATGGGAAAACGCCTGACAGCAGAACAATTTCACCAAGCAGCGCGAAAATCACTTCACCGGCTTGAGTGGCTTCAACAGCTGCGAGTTTTTGCGGATTGTCTCTTACCATATCAGTGGCCCAGAAAAATAAAACCGTCGCAATGATGCCTGAGCTGACGGCAACGATAAAGGATTGAACGGTTTGACTTGCTGTTGGAAGGCCATCTGACCACCAGCCGTAAGCTGCTAATATAAGCCAGAATGGAAGGCTTGCCAATGTCATTCCAAGCACGCGCTGAAATGTATCAAGCCGGCCTCCGTATTCTTCGAGCATTCTTCTGTTTCCTAACGGATAGGCAAAAGCCGCAATGACAACCGGCAGCACACTGAAAAGCAGCATCCTCCCAGAAAGCGATTCTGCATGCTGAAGCTGAATCAGAGCCGCTCCAATCAGGATGATCATGGAAGTGCCAAGTGAAACCAGGGGAATCTTTTGGCGAACGAGCTGCGGACCGCCCGGCATATCTTGTTTGACATAAAACAAAGGAGATAAGAGCACCCCGGCTACAATTGTAATTTGCCAGGTTCCGGCTATGAGCCACCCCGGACCGTATGCAGCCGCAAATGTAATCGGCGCGTAAAAAAGCACGAAGCCGACGAAGCTCCATTTGATCCAATAAAACGGCTTTTTCCTCATCTCTAGTAAGAGAGGCGTGAATGTCCCTCTCATGATGACAATCAAACATAAAAACGGCACCATAAAAATAAAGCGCAGCGAAGAGCTCCAAAGCCAGCTGCCTCCTGATAACTCCATCGCTCTGTTTAAGATAAAGGTAACGGCGAAAAAGAGTGAAGCCAATATTCCGATAACGATAGCTTTCATGATATCCCTCATTCTGGCATTATTTTTTTATACTATACTATTCGGTATCATGCAGATCAATGGAATCATGAGAAAAACATCATGTTTTGCGAACCGCTATGTGTGGAAGACAAAAAAGGGAGGTGTAATTAATGGAAAAAGAGACACAGACATACTTCTTTCCGGATGACGGCAGGATTCCGAATCACCCTGATTTTCCGCTCGTGGTGTATCAAAACGCGCTTAAGGACACCGGACTGGCAGAGCGGATCGTCATCCGGCATGGCTGGTCAAACAGCTGGTCAGGGAGTGTTTTTCCATACCATCATTATCACAGCAATACGCATGAAGTCCTGATTGCCCTTAGGGGAGAGGCTGTGATTCAGTTTGGGGGAGAAAAAGGGGCTGCCATCCCTTTCAAATCAGGCGACGCAGTCGTGATTCCAGCCGGAGTCGGACATAAAAAGCTCAACTCAAGCCCCGATTTTACTGTCCTTGGCGCCTATCCCGGTGGCGTTCAGTATGATATAAAGACGGGGAAACCGAATGAGCGGGAGGAAGCGCTCAAACAGATTAAGCAGGCGGCGTTGCCGGCGAATGATCCGATCACAGGAAAAAGAGAGCCTCTATTGGAAATATGGGTAAAGTGAAGGGGAGAAATTGCTGGATTGTCAATAACTAGTGCCGCAGAAACGATATGACATGAGCTCCATATAAATTAATTTCATAATCGAAGCAATTCACGTTCAAATTTTGTTCAAAAAGTGTTATCATATAGAAGGTAATCGAATTGGAGTTTTTTGTGTTTGCTATTTTCAGAGAGAGTAAAGGATTTTGACTTATTCAATTGTTTATTTTTAGATAAAAATAATACTGAATATGGCAAGATGAAAAACTGGGTAGTAAACATTTATTTTTGTAAATGATTGTGCACGAATTCACAATCCTTATTCTTATGCCTTAAAAGCGTGAGACAGGGAGAGGCACTACCCTTTCCAAAAAAATCAGCAAACTGCTTATAGTAAAGGAGAATTGGATATGCCAGAAACAATCGATCAAACAAATGCGTCTGTCAGCCAAAGCCAGCAAGATCTTATTGATCAGCTATTAAAGCCAGAAGTTCAAGAATCATTGACTGTTTTAGTTGACCAGCTTCCGAAGCTGACTGAGTTAGTGAATATTTTAACGAAGTCTTATGATTTCGCTCAGTCTGTAGCGACTGACGAAGTGTTAAAAAGCGACACAGTCGGTGCGATCACTGAAATTCTTGAGCCTGTAAAAGAAACAGCGAAAGAAGTAGCTGCGACTGCGATCGAAGCAAAAGACCGCGCGGAAGCAAGCAACGAAACAATTGGACTTTTCGGCCTTCTTCGCATGCTGAAAGATCCTCAAGCTCAAAAGCTGTTCCGTTTTGCTAACAGCTACCTTGAAGTCATGAACGAACGCGAAAACCAAAAATAATCTCAGATTCAAATTGATATAAAGGACGGAGGATATACGATGTCAAAACATATTGTCATTCTAGGCGCTGGTTATGGCGGAGTTCTTTCTGCTCTAACAGTTCGCAAACATTACACAAAAGAACAAGCACGCGTGACAGTGGTAAACAAATACCCTACTCACCAAATCATTACGGAATTACACCGCCTTGCTGCAGGCAACGTGTCTGAAAAAGCGGTTGCAATGCCATTAGAAAAACTTTTCAAAGGCAAAGACATTGATCTTAAAATTGCGGAAGTAAGCTCTTTCTCTGTTGATAAAAAAGAAGTTGCGCTTGCTGACGGTTCTACATTAACTTACGATGCGCTTGTTGTAGGTCTTGGTTCTGTAACGGCTTACTTCGGCATCCCAGGTCTTGAAGAAAACAGCATGGTATTGAAATCTGCTGCTGATGCGAACAAAGTCTTCCAGCATGTTGAAGATCGTGTGCGCGAGTACTCTAAAACGAAAAACGAAGCAGATGCAACAATCCTTATCGGCGGCGGCGGCTTAACAGGTGTTGAGCTTGTTGGTGAGCTTGCTGACATTATGCCGAACCTTGCGAAAAAATACGGTGTAGACCATAAAGAAATCAAATTGAAACTTGTTGAAGCAGGTCCGAAAATCCTTCCTGTTCTTCCGGATGATCTTATCGAACGTGCGACTGCAAGCCTTGAAAAACGCGGCGTTGAGTTCTTAACAGGTCTTCCTGTTACAAATGTAGAAGGAAACGTAATTGATCTGAAAGACGGATCTAAAGTTGTTGCCAACACATTTGTTTGGACTGGCGGCGTACAAGGTAACCCATTAGTCGGTGAATCAGGTCTAGAAGTGAACCGCGGACGCGCGACTGTAAATGACTTCCTGCAATCTACATCTCATGAAGATGTATTCGTTGCTGGAGACAGCGCAGTTTACTTCGGTCCAGACGGCCGTCCATACCCGCCAACTGCACAAATCGCATGGCAAATGGGTGAGCTGATCGGTTACAACCTATTCGCTTACCTGGAAGGCAAAACGCTTGAAACATTCAAGCCAGTAAACTCTGGTACACTTGCAAGCCTTGGACGCAAAGACGCGGTTGCCATCATTGGTGCTAATTCTACACCGCTTAAAGGTCTTCCTGCTTCCTTGATGAAAGAAGCAAGTAATGTACGATATTTGACACATATTAAAGGACTTTTCAGCCTGGCTTACTAATCCTTTTAATGAATCTGGCATTGCCAAAAGCATTCCTTTCTGAGTGCTTTCTGGCAATGTCTTTTTTTATGTTTATGACAGCGTTAACATTTCATTTTCAAAAAAGAGATTGATCCCAGAGGAATATAAAGGTAAAATAAAACCAAATCAAAATGTTAACGTTAACATTTTGAAATAGAATGAAAGACGGTGAGAACATGGAACCCTTCATGGGCGAAAACTTTTTATTGAAAAATGAAACCGCTGTCAGCCTCTATCATAATTATGCGAAAGACATGCCAATTATTGATTACCACTGCCACTTAAGTCCGAAAGAAATCTATGAAAATAAGACATTTCAAAACATCACGGAAGCCTGGCTGTATGGTGACCATTATAAATGGCGCATCATGAGAGCCAATGGAATTGAGGAGACATACATCACTGGAGATGCGCCTGATGAGGAGAAATTTATGGCTTGGGCGAAAACCGTGCCGATGGCGATCGGCAATCCACTCTACAACTGGACTCACTTAGAATTACAGCGTTTTTTTGGCATTTATGAGATTTTAAACGAGAAGTCCGGGCCGGCTATATGGAAACGGACAAATGAACTGCTCAAAGGAGAAGGCTTCGGGGCAAGGGATTTAATTGTGAAATCAAATGTAAAGGTTGTGTGCACCACAGATGACCCTGTTGATTCTCTTGAATACCATCTATTATTAAGAGAAGACAAAGACTTTCCTGTCAGCGTGCTGCCTGGATTTCGGCCGGATAAAGGACTTGAGATCAATCGTGAAGGCTTTCCTGAGTGGGTGCAGGCGCTTGAAGATGCCGCCGCCATATCGATTACAACCTATGATGAGTTTTTAAAGGCGTTGGAAAAACGAGTGCGATTCTTCCACTCAGCCGGCGGCAGAGTTTCTGATCACGCGATAGATTCAATGGTATTTGCCGAAACAACAAAAGAAGAAGCTGGACGGATTTTTTCTGACAGATTACAAGGAACAGAGGTTTCTTATGAAGATGAGAAGAAATTTAAGACACATACGCTTCAGTTTCTTTGCGGTTTGTATGCGGAGCTCGATTGGGCGATGCAGTTTCATATCAACGCTTTAAGAAACACGAATACAAAAATGATGAAAAGGCTCGGACCTGATACAGGCTATGATTCAATGAACGATGAAGAAATTGCTAAGCCTTTATACAAGCTGCTGAACTCAGTTGAGATGAAGAACCAGCTGCCGAAAACGATTTTATATTCATTGAACCCAAATGATAACTATGTCATCGCCAGCATGATCAACAGTTTTCAGGACGGTATTACCCCGGGAAAAATACAATTCGGCACAGCCTGGTGGTTTAACGATACTAAAGACGGGATGCTCGACCAAATGAAAGCGTTATCAAACGTTGGCCTTTTCAGCCGTTTTATCGGCATGCTCACCGATTCCAGAAGCTTTCTTTCGTATACGCGTCACGAATATTTCAGGCGGATCGTCTGCAATTTGATTGGAGAATGGGTGGAAAACGGCGAAGTGCCACGCGATATGGAGCTTCTGGGAAGCATCGTTCAGGGGATTTGCTATGACAATGCGAAACACTACTTTCAATTTCAAGAAGAGAAAGCAAACGTGTAACAAAGTGTCCGCTCAGCATCGCTGAGCGGATCACTATCCGAAAATTCTTAAGACACAGAGGTGGAACATGCGAACTGAACTGGCAAATAAGGTTGTGTCGGTCGAAACGGAAAAAAGGCTTTCATTGAAAGAGAAAATGTCCTATGGCTTTGGTGATTTTGGCAACGGTTTTATGTTTGATCTCGGCCAGATTTATTTATTGAAGTATTTCACTGATGTAGCGGGAATCCCCGCTGCGATGGCCGGCGGCATTTTTTTAGTCAGTAAGCTGTTTGCAGCGATAACAGATCCAATTGTCGGCTCATCAATCGATTATCGCAAAAACATCGGCAAACGGGGGAAATTCAGGCCTTATCTATTAATCGGCAGCATCGTGCTTGCGGTGCTTACTGTTCTTATTTTTCTGTCTCCCAATGTATCAACGACCGGAAAACTGATATATGCATATGCATCCTATATGATTTGGGGCATCGGCTATTCGTTTGTGAATATTCCGTACGGCTCATTAGGGGCAGCGATGACTCAAAATTCTGAGGACCGGACCTCCATTTCAACGTTCCGCCAAATCGGATCACTTGGCGCCTTGTTTATCACAAGTGTGGCCGTGATGCCGCTGCTCGTCAAGTTTGATAATCCGAAGGTCGGCTACCCAGTGGTCATGGGCTTGTTCGCCGCGCTCGGTGTGTTTTGGTTTTATATTTGCTACCGCAACTGCAAAGAGCGCATTGTCATATCGGAAGCACCAAAAGAAAAATTAACACTCTCATCTGTCGTCAAAACATTTATTACAAATAAACCGCTGTTAACCCTTGTCCTGATGACGATTTTTTCAATTTCCGCATACAACATTAAATCCGCCATGCTCGTCTATTTCGCACAATATAACTTGGGCAATGTTGAATTAATGGCTTATATGAACTTCATCATTATTGGTTCTTCCTTTTTGGGCGTCGTATTCCTACCAAAGCTCGTCAAGATGTTTGGAAAGAAACGAACAGCAATGATCGGCTTCGGCATCAGTGTGGCCGCGGATCTGATCAACTTTATGCTTCCATCTAACGTTTATGTGTTTACAATTCTCGCCAGTATCGCCTTTATCGGAATCAGTATCCCAAATGGCATCACGTGGGCTCTTGTCTCCGATATTATCGACTATGGCGAATGGAAATCCGGTGAACGGAAGGAAGCAACGACATATTCACTTTTCAATTTCTCAAGAAAGCTTGCTCAATCTTTGTCTGGCTTTCTCTCGGGGATCGGTTTGGGGATAATCGGCTATGTGCCGAATGCAGTCCAGACAGCACAGGCGCTGATTGGCATCAAAGCGCTGCTTCTTCTGTATCCGGCAATTGCTTTGGCATTAGCGATGATCATTATCGGCTTTCTTTATAAACTCACAGACAAGCAGCATGCTCAGATCGTTCAGGATCTTCATCAAAAGAGCTGACAATATAATATAGAGAATATTTAAAATAATTTGTAAATAAAATGTGTTTGTAGGGGTTTCGCTAGGAGAGTGCCCAAAAAACTGAAAAGGAAGGAGGCACTTGCTTGAAAACGATAACAATTGCATCTGAAGAAGCAAAGGAACTCGTTCGACAAAAGCTGGCCGGTGCCGGTTTGAATGAACGAGATGCTGAAAAAGTAGCAGATGTTCTCGTGCACGCTGATTTGCGCAATGTACATTCGCATGGCGTGCTGCGCACAGAACACTATGTGAACAGGCTTTTAGCGGGAGGGATCAATCTTGGGGCACAGCCTGTTTTTAAAGAAACGGGGCCTGTGACCGGGGTGCTTGACGGAGACGATGGTTTCGGTCATGTGAATTGCGACATGGCGATGGACCATGCAATTGACATGGCGAAGAAAAACGGAGTCGGCATGGTCACGGCCGTAAACAGCAGCCATTGCGGAGCGCTAAGCTATTTTGTGCAAAAAGCGGCTGACAAAAAGCTGATCGGAATGGCAATGACGCATACAGACAGTATCGTTGTCCCGTTTGGGGGGAGGACTCCTTTTTTAGGGACAAATCCGATTGCTTACGGTGTTCCGGCTAAGCATAAAAAACCGTTTATCCTAGATATGGCGACATCCAAAGTGGCTTTTGGGAAGATTCTGCAGGCCCGTGAAGAGGGCAATGAAATTCCTGAAGGATGGGGAGTCGATGAAAACGGAGAAGCAGTAACTGATCCTGACAAGGTCGTCTCACTTTCAACATTCGGCGGCCCGAAAGGCTATGGACTATCGATTGTAGTGGATGTGTTTTCCGGATTGCTGGCGGGCGCGGCTTTTGGTCCTCATATTGCCAAAATGTACAGCGGCCTTGATCAAAAAAGAAAGCTGGGGCATTACGTTTGCGCGATCAATCCAGCCTTTTTTACTGACTGGGATACGTTTTTAGAGCAGATGGATGACATGATTGATGAACTGCAGCAATCACCGCCGGCTGTTGGATTCGAAAGAGTGTATGTGCCCGGCGAGATCGAGCAGCTGCTTGAAGAAAGAAATAAGGAAAAAGGAATTTCTATCGCCCGGAGCGTGTATGAATTCTTAAAAAGCAGGTGAGAAAAATGAAAGCGGTTCAAGTGCGAAAAGCGTATGATCTGGTGACAGCGGTGGTGAAGAAGCCAGTTCTTTCAAAGGATGATGAAGTGCTCGTGAAAGTCAAGCGAGTCGGCATTTGCGGTTCAGACATGCACATTTATCATGGAACGAATCCGCTTGCTACCCTCCCGAGAGTCATCGGACACGAGGTAACGGGACAAGTGGAGGAAGTTGGTGCGAAAGTACAGAGCCTAAAACCCGGTGATCATGTGGTAATTGAGCCGATTTCTTATTGCGGATCGTGCTATGCCTGCCGCAAAGGGCGGCCGAATGTTTGCGCCAAGCTTTCTGTATTTGGCGTACATGAGGACGGAGGCATGCGGGAATATATTGTGCTTCCGGAAAGGCAGCTTCACGCGGTCTCAAAGGACTTGCCTTGGGAGGAAGCAGTCATGGCCGAGCCTTATACGATAGGCGCCCAGGCAGTGTGGAGAGGCCAGGTGGAAAAAGGTGATACCGTCCTGATCCAGGGAGCGGGGCCCATCGGGATCTGTGTGTTGAAAATGGCAAAGCTGGCGGGCGCTGCTGTCATGATGACTGACTTGAACGACGAGCGGCTGGCATTTGCGAAAGAAAACGGCGCCGATGCTGTTGTAAATGTCCAAGCAGAACATGTTGCCAAGCGGGTCCTTGAATGGACTGGGAATGAAGGAGCAAACGTGGTCATTGATGCTGTTTGCCTGCCGGAGACATTTGCGCTTTCAATTGAGGCCGTGTCACCGGCGGGACATGTGGTTGTGCTTGGATTTGATGAAAGAGCGGCTCAGATTTCTCAGCTGCCGATTACAAAAAAAGAAGTCACGATAACCGGATCCCGATTGCAGACCAATCAGTTTCCAAAAGTGGTAGAGCTTTTGAATAGAGGCCAGTTAGTGCATAACGGGCTGGTGACCCATACATTTTCAGTTGATGACGTTCATCATGCATTTCAGTTTATTAAGGAGCATCCAGATCAGGTGCGGAAAGCCGTCATCACGTTTGATTAAATGACTGAATCCGGAGGTGCGAGCATGAATATGACATTCCGATGGTATGGGCGAGGCAACGATACAGTCACACTTGAACACGTGAAGCAAATTCCCGGAGTCAAAGGCATCGTTTGGGCTCTCCATCAAAAGCCTGTCGGCGACGTGTGGGAAAAAGAAGAAATCAGAGCCGAGACCGAATATATTCAATCCTATGGTTTTCATGCTGAAGTTGTAGAAAGCGTGAATGTTCACGAAGCGATTAAACTTGGGAATGAAGAACGCGGCCGGTATATTGAAAACTACAAGCAAACGATCCGCAACCTTGCCGGGTTTGGCGTGAAAGTGATCTGCTATAATTTTATGCCGGTTTTTGACTGGACACGCACGGACATGTTCCGGCCGCTAGAAGATGGATCGACCGCTCTGTTTTTTGAAAAGGCCAAGGTGGAAAGCCTTGATCCTCAAGAGCTGATTCGGACGGTGGAGGAAGCATCCGACATGACGCTGCCGGGGTGGGAGCCCGAAAAATTGGCTCGGATCAAAGAGCTTTTTGCTGCCTACAGAACGGTCGATGAAGAAAAGTTATGGGACAATTTATCATTCTTTTTGCAGGAAATTCTTCCTGTTGCTGAGGCCTATGGTGTTCAAATGGCCATTCATCCGGATGACCCGCCGTGGCCGATTTTCGGACTGCCGCGCATTATCACAGGAGAGGCAAGCTATAAGAAACTGCGGGCGATATCAGATTCACCGTCTAATTGTATCACCCTTTGTACAGGTTCAATGGGAGCCAATCCCGCTAACGACATGGTGGAGATCGCTAAAACGTATGCCGGCATCGCTCCATTTTCACATATTCGCAATGTGAAAATTTATGAGAATGGCGATTTTATTGAAACATCTCATTTAACAAAGGATGGTTCGATCAACATTCAAGGCGTGATGGAAGAACTGCATAAGCAGGATTACGAAGGATATGTCAGACCGGATCATGGGCGCCATCTTTGGGGCGAGCAATGCCGCCCGGGATATGGCTTATACGATCGGGCACTTGGCATCATGTATTTGAACGGGCTGTGGGACGCCTATGAAGCAATGGCAAAAAAAGAGGTGGGCGTATGATCCCGCTGCATGAGAACCTGGCAGGTAAAACGGCTGTCATCACTGGCGGCAGCGGCGTGCTTTGCTCTGCGATGGCCCGGGAGCTAGCCCGTCATGGCATGAAGGTGGCGATTTTGAATCGGACGGCTGAAAAAGGCCAAGCGGTCGTGAAGGAGATAACGGCGGCTGGCGGCACAGCGTGCGCTGTTGCTGCGGATGTGCTGGACAGGATGTCACTGGAGCGGGCAAAGGAAGACATCCTTGGCAAATTTGGCGCTGTTGATCTGTTAATTAACGGGGCTGGCGGCAATCATCCTGCCGCGATAACCGATGTGGAGACATATGAAGAAGCGGGAGAAGGCCAATCCTTTTTTGATATGGATGAGAGGGGCTTTCTAACTGTATTCTCCACCAACTTCACCGGTGCGTTTCTGGCCTCGCAAGTGTTTGGAAAAGAACTGCTGAAGGCAGATTCACCCGCGATTATCAATCTTTCTTCGATGAGTGCTTATTCACCTATGACGAAGGTTCCGGCATACAGTGCCGCGAAAGCATCCATTAATAATTTTACGATGTGGATGGCTGTTCATTTTGCCGAAACCGGGCTGCGGGTCAATGCGATTGCCCCAGGCTTCTTTCTGACAAAACAAAATCATGATCTGCTGATCAACCAAGACGGAACGTTCACCAGCCGATCTCACAAAATTATTGCGGGAACACCGATGAAGCGCTTCGGAAAACCGGAGGATTTGCTCGGTACGCTCCTTTGGCTGGCGGATGAATCCTATTCCGGTTTTGTCACTGGGATCACCGTTCCTGTCGATGGAGGATTTATGGCTTATTCAGGTGTGTAACGAAAGCGGTGCAACAGAAACTGAACCAACATAGGGGTGAGGTTGAGATGTTTTCAAAAGATAAGCTTCCCGTTATCCTTTTTTTGTTCCTGGCAGGGGTGATTAATTACCTGGATCGCTCGGCGCTTTCCATTGCAGCTCCTTTTATTCAGGATGATCTCACATTGTCTGCCACGCAAATGGGCTTGATTTTCAGCAGTTTTTCGATAGGTTATGCCATTTTTAATTTTCTTGGGGGCGTGGCATCCGACCGCTATGGGGCAAAGCTGACCTTGTTTGTCGCGATGGTTGTTTGGTCGCTGTTTAGCGGAGCAGTCGCCCTCGCTTTTGGCTTTGTCAGCCTGCTGATTATACGCATTCTCTTCGGAATGGGAGAAGGCCCGCTTTCGGCGACCATCAACAAGATGGTGAACAACTGGTTCCCGCCGACCCAGCGGGCGTCCGTTATCGGTGTAACCAACAGCGGCACGCCCCTCGGGGGAGCCATTTCCGGCCCGATAGTCGGCATGATCGCAGTGGCGTTCAGCTGGAAGGTATCCTTCGTTCTCATTATGATTATTGGATTGATATGGGCAGTGCTCTGGTTCAAGTTTGTCAAAGAAAAGCCGCAAGAGACGATCAAGGAAGCACCGGCAATAAAAGCAGAAACGTCTCCCGGAGAAAAAATTCCGCTCACCTTTTACCTGAAGCAAAAAACGGTCCTGTTCACGGCGTTCGCTTTTTTCGCTTACAACTACATCCTCTTCTTCTTTTTGACATGGTTTCCGAGCTATCTTGTCGACGAGCGGGGATTAAGTGTTGAATCGATGAGTGTCATCACGGTCATACCGTGGATTTTAGGATTTATCGGGCTGGCTGCGGGGGGATTTGTTTCTGACTATGTGTACAAAAAAACGGCCCGAAAAGGTGTGCTGTTCTCGCGCAAGGTTGTGCTTGTCACGTGTTTGTTTTCATCAGCTGTCCTGATTGGTTTTGCCGGGCTTGTGGCAACGACTGCGGGGGCTGTCACTCTTGTCGCTCTGTCAGTGTTCTTTCTTTATTTGACCGGTGCTATCTATTGGGCTGTCATTCAAGATGTGGTTGATCAAAACAATGTCGGTTCTGTTGGCGGCTTCATGCATTTCCTCGCCAACACGGCAGGAATTATCGGCCCGGCTTTAACCGGATTTATTGTTGACCAAACAGGCACGTTTTCTGGAGCATTTTTGCTTGCCGGTGGGCTGGCTGTCTTCGCTTCACTTGCTGTGATTCGTTTTGTCCGTCCAATCATTGGTAAGCCAGCGGGAACAGAAGCTGAGAATCCTGTGTCTTATTAATCTGGAAATATAGTGGGAGAGGCGGTATGTTTGATGATACAATATACAGTAAATAATCGCAGCCGGTATGATAAGGAAGGGAATTAGATGGTAACCATAAAAGATATCGCAAAACTCGCAAACGTATCCCACACTACTGTTTCCAGAGCACTCAACAACAGCCCTTACATCAAAGAACATACGAAGAAAAAAATATTAGAGCTAGCAGAGCAGCTCAACTATACACCAAATGTAAATGCGAAAAGTCTGGCGATGCAAAAGTCGCATACGATCGGGCTATTCTTTACAAGCATTACAAACGGAACCTCACACAGCTTCTTTGCAGACACTATCAAAGGCGTCAATCAAGCCATAAGTGAGGATTACAATCTGTATGTGCGCGGCATTGATGATCTGAAAAACTATGACTCCGTTACACCGATGAGATATGACGGCATCATTTTAATGAGCCAAAGTGACATTGATAATTCTTTTATTTACCATATTCGCGAAAAAAACATTCCGCTTGTCGTGCTGAATCGTGATATTGATGATCGTACCATCACGAATATTTTGTCCAATGACAAGGAAGGCTCTCAAGAAGCTGTAGAATACTTCATTCAGTCCGGACATCAAGACATCGCCATCATCGAGGGGATCGAAGGCTTTAAATCCTCCCAGCAGCGAAAGGAAGGGTACTTATCCGCACTGATTCAACATCATATTCCGATCAAGCATGAATACAGTGTCAAAGGACAGTACGATATGGAAAGCGGCTTTCAAGCGATGGAGCGGCTGCTGGCACTGCCGAATCCTCCAACCGCTGTTTTTTGTTCGAATGATGACATGGCAATCGGAGCGATGAATGCGATATTCGCAAAGGGCCTGCGCGTCCCTGATGATATTTCGGTGATCGGGTTTGATGATATTGGTTTTTCACAGTACATCACGCCAAGGCTTTCAACAGTAAAGCGCCCAGTGGAGAAAATCAGCGTGCTTGGCGCGCAAAAACTCTTGTCTCTGATCAGCAAGCCCGAATCAAAAGCAGAAAAAATCTTGGAAAACACAGAATTTATGGTGCGTGATTCAGTCAGGCGATTGACGACGTGATGTCCCGTTTTTCAGCGGGCATTCTTTATACAGAAAAATGTTAACGTGTGCATAAAAAGAGGGAGGCAATAAGGGTGCAGAAGCTGAATAAAAATGTGTACGATCACTATACTCAGTATCCAGAAAAAATTCTCCAATTCGGAGAAGGAAACTTTCTTCGGGGATTTATCGATTGGCAGATTGATCAATTGAATCAACACACTGATTTTAATGGGAGTGTGGCGGTTGTTCAGCCAAGGGGTTCAGAAAAAATCAAACGATTAAATCAGCAAGATGGGTTATATACGCTTTTTTTACAAGGAATGAAAGACGGAGAAGCGGTAAACGAGCATATGATTATCAACTCAATCAGCCGGGGAATTGACCTGTTTTCTGATTATGAAGCATACAAAGAATTGGCATCAAGCGAAAGGCTTCGGTTTATTATCTCCAACACCACTGAGGCTGGGATTGTATGTGATGAAAAAGATCGTTTAGAGGATAGGCCGCAAAAAACATTCCCTGGGAAATTAACTGCATTTCTCTACTTCCGCTATCAGGCTTTTAAAGGAGATCAGACAAAAGGGTGTGTCCTACTCCCATGTGAACTGATCGAGAAGAACGGTGAAAAGCTGAAGGAAACGGTTCTTCATTATGCACATCTGTGGAAGCTGGAGGAAGGTTTTACACAGTGGGTTCATGAGGCCAATACGTTTTGTAATAGTTTAGTAGATCGGATTGTCCCGGGTTTTCCTGTAGACAGCATCGAGGAGATCACGGCAGATCTTGGCTATCAGGATGATTTGATAGTTGTGGGAGAGCAATATTATTTATGGGTTATCGAGGGGCCTGATTGGATTGGAAAAGAACTTCCCTTTGCGGTTGCAGGGCTGCATACAAAGATCGTCAGCGACCTCACCCCATACCGGACTAAAAAAGTAAGAATTTTAAATGGCGCTCATACAGCAATGACGCCAGTGGCTTTATTATACGGCTTGAAGACTGTTAGGGATGCAGTCGAGCATCCGGAAGTGGGGCGATTTATAAGAGAGCTGATTGATGACGAAATTCTTCCTGTTTTAAAAATGGAAGGTCTTTCTCAGTATGCTGACGATGTGCTGAACCGTTTTAAAAACCCGTATATTAAGCATTACCTGGAAAGCATTGCATTGAACGCCATTTCCAAATTCAAAACGAGAAACCTGCCGACTCTTAAGGAATATTCTGAACAAAAGGGACAGCTTCCTGAACGCTTGGTGTTTTCTTTCAGCGCTCTTCTGTATTTTTATCATAATAATGAGACATTGCAGGATGATCCGGCAGTGCTTCAATTTTTCAAAGAGGTTTGGTGTCAGGAGGATGGCGACATGCTTCGGATTGCATCAAGAGTGTTAGGCGAACAGCGGCTGTGGGGGGCAGATCTCAATGAGATACCGAAGCTGACTGATAGAGTCGCTGTTTACTTGAATCATATTCATGAGCTGGGCATGCAGCGGGCTCTTGAACAATACTGCATACAAGGGGGAGAGGTACGTTGAAGTCGTTTATAAAGATTCATAAGCAAGATAATGTCCTTCTTGCACTGCGGGATATCCAAAAGGGAGAGAGGCTGCATGCGGACGGTGTGTCGGTTGAAGTAAAGGATGATATAAAAAGAGGCCACAAGATTGCATTGCAGCCTATTAAAGAAAATGACAGCATCATCAAGTACGGGTTTCCAATCGGTCATGCATCACAAGATATCTCGATCGGAGAGCATATTCATGTCCATAATACGAAAACAAACCTGTCTGATATCCAATCATACAGCTATACACCGAGATTTGATGAAAATCCGTATTCTAATGAGAACCGGACGTTTAAAGGTTTTAGAAGAGAAAACGGAGATGCGGGTGTACGGAATGAATTGTGGATTGTCCCAACTGTCGGCTGTGTCAATGGAATAGCAGAAAAAATGCTGCAGCGTTTTGTCAGAGAAACAGGGGATATCGCTCCATTTGATAACGTACTGGTGTTAAAGCATCAATACGGATGCTCGCAGCTTGGCGACGATCATGAAAATACGAAGCAAATCCTGCTGAATGCCATTCGCCATCCAAATGCCGGCGGCGTCTTGGTGTTAGGGCTTGGCTGTGAAAACAATGAGCTGGCAAGAATGAAGGAAGCACTGCAAGATGTGAACCTGGAGCGGGTGAAGTTTCTGGAATCCCAGTCGGTGACCGACGAAATGGAGGCAGGCGTTGCTTTGCTGAAGGAAATTCATGAAGCGGCCAAAGGAGATAAGAGAGAAGACATTCCGCTGTCTGAACTGAAGATCGGGCTGAAATGCGGAGGTTCGGACGGTTTTTCCGGCATAACCGCAAACCCGCTGCTTGGACGTTTCTCAGATTATCTCATTGCACAGGGAGGGAGCACGGTGCTGACGGAAGTTCCGGAAATGTTCGGCGCAGAAACCATCCTGATGCAGCGGGCTGCCAATGAAGAAGTGTTTCATAAGATAGTCCAATTAATCAATGATTTTAAACAATATTTTATCAAACATGATCAGCCGGTGTACGAAAATCCTTCACCGGGCAACAAAGCGGGCGGCATTTCTACACTTGAGGATAAATCGCTGGGCTGTACGCAAAAAGCGGGGATTTCTCCTGTCACGGATGTCTTGAAATACGGGGAAGTGCTCAAGACAAGAGGGCTGACGCTTTTGAGCGCGCCGGGCAATGATTTGATCGCCTCCTCCGCATTGGCGGCTGCCGGCTGCCAAATTGTCCTCTTTACAACGGGAAGAGGCACGCCGTTTGGCACCTTTGTCCCGACGGTGAAAGTAGCGACAAACACCGAGCTGTATGAGGCGAAGCCGCATTGGATTGATTTTAACGCAGGCCTTTTAGCAGAGGATGATGTTCATGAGGAATATGTGCTGCGTGAGTTTATCCACTATATGATAGAGGTGGCAAGCGGCCAGCTTGTGAACCATGAAAAAAATGATTTCAGAGAACTCGCCATTTTTAAATCGGGTGTGACGCTATAATAAGAAAAGGCTATCCTTCAAGCGCGGATAGCCTTCTTCATTAAATCAATTTTAAACCGCTGACTAAAATAATGGACGCCATAATAAATTGCAGTGGACGCGGGGAGAATCGAGGCGAAAGATGGCTTCCGATCAGCACGCCGGGAATTGAACCAATGAGCAGATTAGCTGCCAGCATGTAATCCACGCTTCCGAAGCTTGCGTTCAAAATGCCTGCTGCCGTAACAAGAAGAAATGCATGCGCGATATCGGTTCCGACAATCTGTGACGCTTTCATGTTAAATAAGTAAATCATAGCGATTGCAAATAATGAGCCGGAACCGATTGATGTTAATCCGACGATAAACCCAAACACCACACCAATAAGAATCGTCAGCGCCCTCTTATCTTCAAGCGGCATCAGCTGCCAGCGGTTGGGGCGAAGTTTTCTATCCAAAAACAAACGAACGATGATTGAAATGGCAACCAGCGTTAACACATATCCTAGAGCGTGCTTAATAATTTCTTCCTGATGCTGGTGAAAGGCGGGGAACAAATGCAATATGCCAATGGCTAGCGAAGCACTCGGAATACTGCCGATGGCTAAGTATTTTACCAATTTAAAGTTAATCGTTTTCTGCCGCCAATGGGAGGCAACGCCAAACAGCTTTGTGATCGAGTTATATACAAGATCTGTACCGACCGCGATGGAAGGATTAATTCCAAGCACAATTAAAAGGGGAGTTAATAAGGCCGCTCCACCCACTCCCGTCAATCCGACTAAGGCTCCGACAAACAAACCCATCAATATGATGCTTACACTCATGATAAAGGCCTCCTGAAAACCCGACTATTTTTATCAGATTATATATGATTAGGACGCGTTAATCAATTAAATTTTTTGAATTTTTGCACGTTAGCTGCTTGAAATTTTGGTATGCTCAATATCTCTATTCATTTGCCCTATAATGAGTGTCTGGACGAAATCGAGAAGTACTAAAGGCACAAAAAAAAGATACCTCTTAACAGGTATCTTTTTTCTTGTTTACGCTACATGCGCTGCTGATAGAAAGGAAGCTCAGTGTGGCCCATTTCCCGCACATACACGAACAGGTTGCCTTTATGGTGAATTTCATGCTCCATTGCAAGCTGAAGCAGCGCGCGGCCTGTGACTTTTCTGCCGAAAGCGGATGTCAGATCAATTTCTCTGTCCAGCTGCTCTTCAGTCAGCTGTTCAAGGATAGCGGCCGTTTTTTCTGTATATGTTTTTGCCAGAACATTGAGATCTGTTTCTGTTTCTTCCTGCTTGTTTTGAAATGGTGAGGCATTGCCTTCCTTAATGACATTTGCGAACAAGTGGAAAGACGTAAGAATGTGTTTGACCAGCTCTTCTGCTGACATTGATGTTTCTGCCGGTTTGTAGCTGTAATGGTCTTTGCTGATTTTTTCGGCAAGCTCATTGGTCACGTTTCGATGGGATAAAAAATGGCTGACAATTTGATTGGATTGGCTCATTATGATCTCCTCCATATGTAAAAATAAATGGTGCAATGAAATCCTATATCAACGGTTACGAATTCACAAGTAATATGCTGTGGGATGAAACAAAATGCTATGTCAATCGTATATATAACGTTCACAAAACATGAAATGGAGTATAAACATGACTAACATACCTTTCATTTATCAGTACGAAGAAAAAGAGAATGAAAGAGCTGCGGCGGGCTACGGCACTTTCGGTTACCTTATCACACGGATTGAAGAAACGCTTTATGATCAATACGGTGTATTCTATGAGCTCTATGCCAGTGATGATCCAAATACGGAATACTGGGAGCTTCTTGTAGAAGATGTCCGCAGCGGTTCATTGGAGCCTGAGCATGTGGCATATATATTTGAAAAGCTTGAAAAGAAAACCTTTGCTTACGATGAAGATGAGAAAGAACCGGATTATACCGTCCATAAGTCTATAAGAAACAGTGTATACGCGTATCCTGAAAAGGGAGTTGCTTTTGCCAGAATTCCATATTTTCAAGATGGGAGCATTATGAGTTTTGATTGTCTGTTTGCGGTTAACGATGAAAAGATGCGTGCATTTCTGGAGGGAGTCAGACCGCGTCTTTTGGAAAAAAGCAAGCGAAAAGTGACCGTGTTTACGGATGGAGATGGAGGGACTTCAAGAGAGCAGGAAGCCATTGTCAGAGAGGTTCAGCGGCGTCAAGTCATCATGAATCCGCTATTGAAAAAAGAGATATACAGATCAATTGATCAGTTTTTTCATAGTGATAAATCGTTTTATCAAACATATGACATCCCTTACAAGCGCGGCATTCTGTTATATGGACCTCCTGGAAACGGAAAGACGACGTTAGTGAAGTCGATCGCAGGCAGTATCGATGCACCTGTTGCTTATTGGCAAATTACTGAATTTACGTCGAGCGAGACAATAGAAGAAGTCTTTCAGGCAGCGAGACGCCTCGCTCCTGCAGTTCTGGTCATCGAGGATATAGATTCGATGCCGGAAGATGTGCGGTCCTTTTTTCTCAATACGCTGGACGGCGCGACATCAAAAGAGGGGCTATTTCTCATCGGTACGACAAACTATCCCGAAGAGATCGATCCAGGTTTGATGAATCGTGCAGGGCGATTTGACCGTGCCTATGAAATCGGGCTTCCGGATGAAGAGCTGCGGCTGGAATATATGAAAATGAGAGGCTTTGGCATCTTTTTGAGTGAAGGAGAAATAAAAAACGCCGCAAAACTTACAGAAGGCTTTTCCTTTGCACAGCTGGGAGAATTATATGTATCTTCAGCTCTTCAATGGCACCAAGAAGGGGATCACCATATTGAAACCATGGTGAAAGACATGACAGGAGAGCAAAGAAAAAGCCAGCGGGGAAGCTGGATGGAAAGAAACAAAGTCGGTTTTCACTAAAAGAAAGCACGGGTGTTTGAAAACCCCGTGCTTTTTTGTTGCGGTTAGCCGAAATTCGACAATTGCGGTTATTTTGCGTTCTTCTTTTTCTTGTAAATATGATAAAATATTACATATCTCGGGTAATTCAAAAAGGGGGGATTAATTGAGGATGAAGCAGACGATTCCGTCCTCTTATGTCGGGCTTAAAATTAATGAATGGTATACTCATATCCGGCAGTTCCACGTCGCTGAAGCCGAACGGGTCAAGCTCGAAGTAGAAAGAGAAATTGAGGATATGGAAGAAGACCAAGATTTGCTGCTGTATTATTCTTTAATGGAGTTCAGGCACCGTGTCATGCTGGATTACATTAAGCCTTTTGGAGAGGACACGTCGCAGCTAGAGTTTTCAGAATTGTTAGAAGACATCGAAGGGAATCAGTACAAGCTGACAGGGCTTCTCGAATATTACTTTAACTTTTTTCGAGGAATGTATGAATTTAAGCAGAAGATGTTTGTCAGTGCCATGATGTATTATAAACGGGCAGAAAAGAATCTTGCCCTCGTCTCGGATGATATTGAGAAAGCAGAGTTTGCTTTTAAAATGGCTGAGATTTTTTACAATTTAAAACAAACCTATGTTTCGATGAGCTACGCCGTTCAGGCATTAGAAACATACCAAATGTATGAAACGTACACCGTCCGCAGAATCCAATGTGAATTCGTTATTGCAGGTAATTATGATGATATGCAGTATCCAGAAAGAGCATTGCCCCACTTAGAACTGGCTTTAGATCTTGCAAAGAAAGAAGGCAATCCCCGCTTGATCAGTTCTGCCCTATATAATCTCGGAAACTGCTATGAGAAAATGGGTGAACTGCAAAAGGCAGCCGAATACTTTGAGAAATCTGTTTCTATTTGCAAGTCGGAAAAGTTCGATAATCTTCCGCATTCTATCTACTCTTTAACACAAGTTCTGTATAAACAAAAAAATGACGCCGAAGCGCAAAAAAAGTATCGTGAAGGATTGGAAATCGCCCGTCAATACAGTGATGAATTATTTGTGGAGCTTTTTCAATTTTTACATGCGTTATACGGAAAAAACATTGACACAGAATCGGTCTCACACACCTTTCAATTTCTTGAAGAACATATGCTGTATCCTTATATTGAAGAGCTGGCGCATGATGCTGCCCAATTCTATATAGAAAACGGACAGCCCGAAAAAGCACTTTCATTTTATGAGAAAATGGTGCACGCACAAAAACAAATCCAGAGAGGAGATTGTTTATATGAAATCTAAATGGATGTCAGGTTTGTTGCTCGTTGCGGTCGGGTTCAGCTTTACTCAGGTGATGGTTCATGCAGGTGAAACAGCAAACACAGAAGGGAAAACATTTCATATTGCGGCACGCAATCAAACATGATGCATAAAAAAAGACCCTTAGGGGTCTTTTTTATTTCTTCAGCTTCCATTCTTTTATCGTCAGCTCAGAAGATCCACTTGCCACCAGCGGATCCGCATGGCCGATTTCCGCTGCCTCTTCCAGTGAATCTGCTTCGATGACATACGCTCCGCCTGTGGCGTCGCTGAATGGCCCAAACATTTTTAAACGTTTTTCTGCCTGTAAACGATCCAGAAATTCATAGTGCCCAGCCACATGCTCCTGATTAAATTTCTCCGTTCTCATTGTCAGCATTAAATATGTATACATATTCAGACCCTCCGTGAACTTCAGTTTAACACATTTATCCATATTGCAGTGATAGATGATATGAGCTTTTCGTCCTACGAATGCCACCTATTTATGAAAAAAGAAAAGGAGAGATGATAGGTGAGCATTCCAGTAAAGAAAAATTTGGTTTCTGAGGCGAAATACGCGTTGAAGTGTCCTAATGCAATGTCCGCTGAATACATTACCATTCACAACACGGCAAACGATGCATCAGCGGCCAATGAAATCAGCTATATGATCGGGAACACAAGCTCGACAAGCTTTCATTTTGCGGTCGATGATCAAGAGGTGATTCAAGGTCTGCCGCTTAACCGAAACGCCTGGCACACAGGTGACGGCACAAACGGTCCGGGAAACCGCAAATCAATCGGTGTTGAGATTTGCTACAGCAAATCGGGAGGCCCGAAGTATGAGGCAGCTGAAGCCTTGGCGATTTCATTTGTAGCACAGCTTTTGAAGGAGCGCGGCTGGGGCATCGATCGGGTGAGAAAGCACCAGGACTGGAACGGAAAGTATTGCCCGCACCGCATTTTATCAGAGGGGCGCTGGGATCAAGTGAAGGCGGCAATTGAAAAGGAATTAAACGGGGGCGTATCAGCTAAAAAAGCTGCAGTCTCTTCTTCAGCGTCTGAATATCATGTGAAAAAAGGCGACATATTGTCAGGGATTGCCGCATCACACGGAGTCAGTGTGAAAACGCTGCAAAGCATCAATCATATCACTGACCCGAATTACATTAAAGTCGGACAAGTGATCAAACTGCCTCAGACGGCATCTGCTTCTAAAAGCCATGCCGCATCCTCATATCCGCTCCCATCCGGCGTGATCAAAGTGACAAGCCCGCTGACGAAAGGGACAAAAGTAAAGCAGGTGCAGACCGCTTTAGCCGCTCTTTATTTTTATCCTGATAAAGGAGCGAAAAATCACGGCGTTGACGGCGTTTATGGCCCGAAAACAGCAAATGCAGTGAAACGTTTTCAGTCTGTCAGCGGTTTAACGGCTGATGGGATTTACGGTCCGAAAACGAAAGCGAAGCTGGAGGAAAAGCTGTAAATGAAAAGACGGAAGCTGTGAAGCTTCCGTCTTTTTGCCTTACATACAAACTGCGGCAAGCACCTTTTGAATATCATAAATGCTCTCATCTTTTTTAAACTGCTTTGAGACGGCAGGGAGCTCTGCGCCGGAAATCCAAATTTTCAGCTCTGAATCGAGGTCAAAGCGGCCGGCCGTTTCCACGCTGAATCTGGAAATGCTTTTGTACGGAATCGATTGAAACTCCGTTTTCTTGCCTGTGATCCCCTGCTTGTCCACAAGAATAAGCCGCTTGTCAGTGAAGACAATCAAATCGCGAACCAGCTTAAACGCGGCTTCAACCTTCTCACCCTCAAGTAAAATATGAGCAAGCTCTTCTTTTACAGCAGCCGTTGACAGTGTTGACGCATTGCCGAGTAATCCATCAATAAACCCCATCATATACCTCCTCTGCGTATTCTATCAAATCATACTATAAAAAAGGTTTTCATTCATAGATGAGTAGAGTAAACTGGTGCTGACTGGTAAAGGGGGCGTTCAAAATGGAAGATATGTATGACAGCTTTGCAGCCCTTTCTGCTTCTGAGTCGGAGTACCGGATTATTTATGAGGAGAAAAACGGAAGTGAGCTTATCGTCCTCGGTCCTCACGGCGGCAGAATTGAGCCTGGCGTCAGTGAACTGGTACGGGCATTTTCGGATCGATGTTCCATCTATTTGTTTGAGGGTCTAAAGCAGCGAAACAACCGTTCCTTGCATCTCACTAGCATTCGTTTTGATGAGCCGCTGGCTTTAGAAAAAGTGAATGACCACCATTACGCATTAGCGTTTCACGGGTATTATGATCCGAAAATCCCGCATACATTGGTCGGGGGGGCGGATCGTAAAAAAGCCAAGCTCATTTGTGAGCGTCTGAATGAAGCGGGTTTTAGCGCCGAGCTCACCAATGAGAAAGACCGCCTGGCAGGTGTACACCCAAACAATATTGTCAATCGGACGAAAAGAGAAATGGGACTGCAATTGGAGGTAAGCACGGCACAGCGAAATGCGCTATTCCGCAATTTTGGGTGCCGTGATAAAAGCTACATACAAAACGATTTGTTTGATCGATATGTGGAAGCCGTCAAGCTTGGCTTTTATAAATAAAACTAGACGGGACCTGCACGGTCGGCCTATTCCTTCATACGCTGGGGTTGTGCGAAAGTGTGGGGAGGAATGATTCATGTTTTATCATATAAAAGAGCTTCAATATCAAGCAAAGCCAGCTCATCCTGATCCGGTTTATGCGAAAAAACTTCAAGAGGTGCTCGGCGGCCAATTCGGTGAAATTAGCGTCATGATGCAGTATTTGTTTCAAGGGTTTAACTGCAGGGCGGATACTAAGTATAGAGATTTGTTATATGATGTGGGGACCGAAGAGATTGGGCACGTAGAAATGCTGGCAACGATGATTTCCAGACTTCTGGACAATGCACCCGCGGATGTACAGGAGGATGCTTATAAAAGCAATCCCGCTATTGCAGCAGTCATGTCAGGGATGAATCCTCAGCACGCGATTGTGTCCGGATTGGGGGCGATGGCATCAGATAGTGAGGGCTATCCGTGGAATGCAAAATACATTATCTCAAGCGGAAACTTGCTGGCCGATTTTCGCGCTAACTTAAATGCGGAGGCCCAAGGACGCCTTCAGGTGACACGGCTTTATGCCATGACCGATGATCCAGGGGTAAGAGATATGCTGTCATTTTTGATTGCAAGGGATACCTATCATCAAAATATGTGGTATGCGGCCATTAAAGAGCTGGAGGAAAGAGAACGGGATATTGTCGTCCCGACGACGTTTCCGCGTGAGCTCGAAAAACAGGAAGTCTCCTATGACCTGTTTAACTTTTCCAGGGGGGATGAAAGCTCACAAGGAAGATGGGCACATGGGGAAGCCTTTGACGGCCGGGGTGAATTCAGGTATATCCCGGCTCCGATTGCGTTCGCATCTGCGCCTCATCTTAAACCGGCGCCCATGTGGCTGCATAATACAGTTCCCCCAATGTCGAAATGTTAGGTTCTCTTCTGGGCTGAGGAATATATCCTCAGCCCTTATTTGATCAGATGTTTTTGCCAATATGATATAACGCTTTTTCCTCAGCGACCTGCAAGTGCTGTTGATCGCCTTCCTCGTACGCATGTGGCCGCTTGTGAGATAATAAATAAGCGAGCCGCTTCTGAAATTGAATACCTGCTTTACGCCGTTCAAACATGTCAAGCCTTTTATCAGCAAATTCCTTTGTTACCCGGAATACCGCCGAAATTGTGGCGAGTGCCTGGCTTCTCCATTGCGGCAGTTCCATCTGCAACAGCATAAAGGTTGGCACACAGAAGTGGTACATAAATTGATTTGCCTGGAATTCTTGAAGCTCTCTGAAGAGCTTGTTCATCTGAAAATGATTGCCTGCATGCTTTAACACGTGGCACAGCTCATGGCCAAAATCCTCCCATTGCTCTTCCCGTGACTTTTTTTGGTTCAATACGATACTGTACATGCCGTCGTATTTCACCATCATGCTCCCCATATCCTCAAAATGCACCCAAATATCCAGATCCTTTGCGATTTTCAGCATGTCAATGTGATGAGGGGATGTGATGCCCAGCCGGCCGTATAAATTTTTAACGTATTCCTCCAGATGTGATAAGTAATCGCCCAATTGAATACTCCCTTTCGAACGTTTGTTCTGTTTTTAGCGAGAAAGAAAAGCCCGTATAGGACTGGAAAGTAGTGTAGAAATCTTTCCCTTTTCTTTTAAAAATAAACACTTTTTTCTTTATATCGGTCTACTTTTTATATGTTTTAGAGAACAGAGAACGATTTATTTATTTTTCGGTTTGCGGTTTTTCTCTTTTTCTTTTAAATAGTTGATAAATTCGATGGCCTGCTGTTTGCTTTCTGGGGAAAAATCCTGCATATCGCGGTATGCAAGCTGCAGGTCCGGATCTGAGAACATATCGTTATCGGATTTTTTGTCTTTCCCCGTTAATAAGTAATCAGTCGTTACTTGAAAGTAATCAGCCAGCTTTTGGAGTGTGTCGTAATCAGGTTCGCTTCGCCCATTTTCATAGTGGGAATATCGTGCCCGTGACACACCGATGTGTGATGCGATTTCTTCCTGTGTCCTTTTCCCTCTGAGACTCTTCAATCTGCCGCCTATCATACTATGACCTCTCTTTTTTAATCTCCCTACGTTACTTATGATTATAGATACAATATGTATCAAAATAAAGTTATGATAAAAAAAGTATCAAAAATAACTTGATGATACAGAATGTATCGTTTATACTTGGTAACAGCTGATACAAAATGTATCAAAAAAAGATCAGGAGAGTGATCACATGTATCCAATCCAAATTGTTTTTAGTGAAAATCCCATAGATCAGCGCCATCTCGGACAATCCGGCGGCACCATTTCGTTTACGGCATGCGGCCTTCCGGTGTTCCACTTTGAAACGCAAGAGCAGTTTCAAGCATACATGATGTTAAAGGGAGAAGCGTCGTCCAATGAAAAACGATAAAAGCTATCCTTTTCCGACGTATTCAGGGTTATTGAATTCAGAACATTATGACAAAATTGGCCCGGCGCTATGGCTGTTTCTCTGGTTTATCAGCTCAACAACAAAAGAAATCGAAAAAGACGGGGTAAGCTGGGGCATCGTACTCGGCCATAAGCCGTTAAAAGCGAGAGAAATGGCGGCAGTCTTCGGCGTAAGTGAAAAAACCGTCAGAAGATGGCTGGAGCTTCTCGAAAACCATGATTACATAAAGGCCGTCCGTGCGCCATACGGACTGATGATTTCGGTCAAGCATTCCAAAAAATTCAGCTTCAGATCGGACAATACTGTACACGGGAGTCTAAAAGAACGGCCATTTTCGCCGCAGACACCGGACACAAACGACCGTACAGATATAGATAAAACAAACAAATATACTGCTGCTGATGATGCAGTGGATCACATTGCGAAGCGGTTTACACAATTACGGTCGGCTCAAGAAGGACGCACCGTGTATCCTTCCTCAAGAGATTATCAAGCCATCGCCCGCATTGTTGCCATCGGCGTTCCTGTCACGCAAACAATCAAATGGCTTGAAGAATGCTTTCAGGCTTTTGAAAACCGGCGGACCGCCGCTTCTGAAACAATCAAGGCTTTTCGCTACTGCTCGAAATTCATTGAAGATCGATTTTTCGCGCAGCAAGCCAAAAAGAATGCCGCAATTCAGCATGAGAGGATGAAAAAACATGACAAAACGAACAATCGAACAGATTTTGGACGAGCTGAGAAGAGGGAGACGTCCATTACTGGCGGACAAACCGGCCGAATCAGACGCAAGCAGGTATGATTGCCTGCGCTGCAAGGATCAGGGAGGTTATCTCGTCAGGCAGAATGGCCTGGAAGTCTGGACGATGTGCAGCTGCATGGCAGAACGAAAAGTGAAGCGGCTGCTGGGTGCAAGTGAGATTACCCACGCTTTCAGACAGCTCGGCTTCAAGGAATTCCGCACGGAGGGAAAGCCGCAGGCCATAAAAGACGCATTTGAGTGTACAAAAGAGTATGTTGCCGATTATGAACAAATCAAGGATTGCCGAAAAAACAGCATTGCCCTTTTAGGACAGCCCGGATCAGGGAAAACACACCTTTTGACCGCCGCAGCCAACGAATTAATGAGAACATGCTATGTGCCTGTCATTTATTTTCCGTTCGTGGAAGGCTTTACTGATCTGAAAAATGATTTTGCCCTATTAGAAGCGAAGCTGAACCGGATGAAGCAGGCGGATGTGCTGTTCATTGATGATCTGTTTAAACCGGTTAACGGCAAACCCCGCGCTACAGATTGGCAATTAGAGCAAATGTATTCGGTACTCAACTATCGCTACTTAAATCATAAACCGATTTTGCTTTCGAGCGAGCTGACTATTGAAGCACTTGTACGGGTTGATGAAGCGCTCGGCACGAGAATCTATGAGATGTGCAGTGACTATTTAGTGATTATCAAAGGAGCAGCCTACGAGCTTAACCACAGATTGGAGGGCGTCAGATAATGTGTAAGCTTTGTCAAACAAAGAAAGTCATTGTGGAACATACCGGTATTGGAGTCGTTTTTCATCCATGTCCGAACTGCCGGTCCGGCACTGATTTAACGCCTGTCATTCAAAAGCTGGAGCAAATGCTGACAGCGGGAAAAGCGAGGCTGAATATCTATGATTAAACAGCTGACTGCTCTAATCACTTTGCTGTTTCGGGCAAAGCGAACAGAAAAAAATATTGAACAATGGTATAAGGACGACGGGAAGTGAAAGTGTTGGCAAAGACAAAACAGGCAGAAAAAAGCCCTGCGCCATGGCGTGCTGTCCCGTGCGGGGATACGAAACCGATCTATATTTATTCAGCTTACAGTGAAGAAGAAAAAGAAAGATTCCCATATTCAAACGGACGGCTGATTGCCGCTGTATTTGACCTCAGCTCTTATTCGCAAAAAAGCAATGCCTCTTTGATGGCCGCTGCGCCTGAATTGCTGGAAGCGTCTAAAGCAGCACTTGATTTTCTGAAAGGGAATTCTATTCATTCAAAGGAGCGTATCATTCAGCTATTAGAAAAAGCTGAAGCAAGCGCTGCACCGAAAAGGGGAGGAAATAAAACATGATTCATCCGAAAAAACTGCTGCATATCGATTCCGTCACGCTTAAGAGCCAGCTGGAGGACGGGAAAATCCGTGTCATTATTGTGGACGGCATCAAGCAAGAAGCATGGATCACAGAAGCGCCGGAGCATGGAAAAACGCTCGTCGAAACAAGAAAGGGCGATCTTGCCCGTGTGGAATTTGAAATCGGCTACAAATTAAATTAAAGCGAAAACAGAATACGTCCAAGACGGAAAGCCTGCGGACACTGATCAATTGCACAGCATTTGTGCGTTGATTGGTGTCCGTTTTTTATTTGCCAAAAATGAGGAGGATCATAGAATGCAAGACTTACTATTTGAATATAAACGCACGCTCAAACAAACAAGAATACAATATAAACCGCTCGCTGAGGCAGATGAATCCGTGCTCTCAGCTGAAGAGCTGAAGGATAAAAAAATCATCAGAAATATGATTACTGATCTTGAATATGTAACAGAATGGCTTGAAAAAGGAAGGCAGCCCGGCATCAGACGGGCGATTGACCGGCGTGATGCTTACCAGCGGCTGATGATCAAGGACCCGAGAATCATCGAATCATTTTCCAGCGCTATGATGTTTGAGCCGGACGGACAGGTATCAGAAGAAGACAGAGATAGAATTCGAGAAGCATTAGCCCTGTTAACGGACAGAGAAAAGGAAATGTTTTTGCTGCATAAGGTAGAATGTTTTTCTTATGAACGGATCGCCGATCTTCTCGGCGTGAAAAAATCGACAGTGCAAACGACGATTAAACGGGCGAGTTTAAAGATGCAAAGACAGCAGGAAGACATGAATCGATCACTTGCCTGAAAGCTTGTCATACGTTTGCCACCTATAAGTGAATAGAGCATGACACATAAGCGGCTGGCATGATCAGCCGCTTTTATGAATAAACAACCATGCTGGAGGTGGCGGTGATGCCGTAGCATGAAAACACAACTTCGCGAACAAGCATTAGCAATCTATCAACAACATCAAGGAAAGATCACAAATCGGGCGATCGCGGACACAATCGGTGTTTCCCCGAAAACAATCGGCATCTGGAAAAAACAAGACAAATGGAAAGAGGCCCTGTTTTCTGCGTCCAAAAACGAACAAAAACAGCGCCCTATAGACAACGATGAATTAAATGAACGCCAGCGGCTGTTTTGCCTGTATTACGTCAAAAGCTTCAATGCCACACAGTCAGCAATCAAAGCGGGCTATTCTCCGGACAGCGCTCATGTGACGGGCAGCCGGCTCTTAAAAAACGAAAAGGTCGCTGCTGAAATCAGACGCATTAAAAAAGAAATGGTCAATGAGATGTTTATTGAAGCGATGGATGTGCTGCAGGTTTATATCAAGATCGCGTTTGCGGATATTACGGACTATGTGACCTTCGGAAAAAAAGAGGTTCAGGCTGTCGGGAAATCAGGTCCGCTGTTTGATGAAGATGATAACCCGATTATGAAGGAAATCAGCTTTGTCGATGTCAAAGACTCCGGGCTCGTTGACGGCACCATTGTAACGGAAGCAAAGCTTGGCAAAGAAGGCATTGCCATCAAGCTTGCAGATAAAATGAAGGCGCTTGAGAAGCTATCCTTATATTTTGATTTGTTTCCAGATCAATTTAAGCAAAAAATAGAAAATGAGAAATTGAAGCTTGCCAAACAAAAAGCGGAGAAAACAGATGACAGCCAAGAGCCGATTGAAATTATGATCAAACGAAAAGAGCGCAAGTCATGATTGTAAAAGAAATCAACCCACATTTCGAAGATTACGTGTTCAATTGGGAGCAGACGTACCAGTTTCTTGTCGGCGGCTACGGCTCATCCAAAAGCTATCATACCGCATTGAAAATCGTGCTAAAGCTGCTGAAGGAAAAACGGACGGCCCTTGTGATCCGGGAGGTGTTCGATACCCATCGGGATTCGACCTTCGCCTTGTTTCAAGAGGTGATCGAAGAGCTCGGTCTCACAAAGGCCGTGGCATCTCTTTCTTCCCCGCTGCAGCTGCGATTTCACAATGGCAGCCGGATCATGTTCAAAGGAATGGACAATCCGGCAAAATTAAAATCGGTTCATAACATTTCATTAATATGGATTGAAGAGTGCTCAGAGGTGAAGTATGAGGGGTTCAAGGAGTTAATCGGACGTCTTCGCCATCCTGAGCTGAAGCTTCATATGATCTGTACCACCAATCCCGTCGGCACCTCCAATTGGACGTACAGGCATTTTTTTCGGGATGAACGCAAGAAACGGTTTGTGCTGGATGACAGCGAACTTTACGAAAAGCGGACAATTGTGAAGGGAGATACGTATTACCATCATTCCACCGCTAACGACAATCTTTTTCTCCCGGAAAGCTATGTGAAACAGCTTGACGGACTTAAGGAGTATGATCCTGACCTGTACCAGATTGCCCGAAAAGGCCGATTCGGCGTCAATGGGATCAGGGTGCTGCCGCAGTTCGAGGTACTCCCGCATGATCAAGTGAAAAAATGTATCGCAGCCATCAGCAAGCCAATCTTTCGTACAGGCATGGATTTTGGGTTCGAGGAATCCTATAATGCTGTCGTCCGGCTTGCTGTAGATACTGAAAAAAAATACCTCTACATTTATTGGGAGTATTATCAAAACAAAATGACAGATGACAGGACGGCTGAGGAGCTGCGTGAGTTTATTGAGACACAGGAATTGATCAAAGCCGACTCGGCTGAGCCGAAAAGCATTCAATATTTCCGCCAGCAGGGCTTTCGGATGGTTGGAGCCAGAAAGTTTCCCGGCTCCAGGCTTCAATATACCAAAAAGGTAAAACGGTTCAAAAAAATCTTCTGTTCGGACCGCTGTGAAAATGTCATCTATGAGCTCAAGACACTTACGTATGCCAAAGATAAAAACGGAGCTCTGATTGAGGATGAATTCACGATTGACCCGCATACGCTTTCTGCCATTTGGTATGCGCTTGATGATTATGAGGTTGCTGATATGAAAGAGACAGCACACAAACGAATCCGGCCGAACCGAGAAAGGAGGAGGTCATAAATCATGCACAATCAAACAGTCAGAGCAACTGTATTTAAAGCCAATGCCGCCGCTCCTCAGACAAAGCAAATCTATGAAGATGACTTTTCTGAGCTGTACGGAGAGGACATTATCGCTCCGCCCTACAATATCATCGAGCTCAAAACCATTGCCGAATACTCGACCATTCTTCAGCAATGCATTGATGCGTACAGAGTGAATATTACAGGCTTTGGATTCGATGTTGAGTACACATTTGATGTCAACGCAAGTGATGTCGATCAGGCAAAAAAGAAAAGAGCGGAAAAAGACTGGGCCAGACTCGAAGCCTTTTATAAATGTCTTCACTTTGATGAATCAGCTGAAATGATTTTAGGCTATGCCATCGAAGACAGAGAAAAAACAGGCAACGGATTTATGGAAGTGCTTCGCGACGGGGCGGGAAAACCTGCCGGCATCGAATATTTAGATGTGAAATATATGCGTGTATGCGGAGCTGGCGAGCCTGTTGAGGTCTCATTTATATATGAAGAAAACGGGAAAATGAAAAGGATCAAAAGGCAAAAACGCTTCCGAAAATATGTGCAGATGATTAATGGAAAGAAAGTATTTTTTAAAGAATACGGCGATCCGCGAAAAATGGATATGCGTACAGGTGAATATGTAAACACATTGGCAGAGAAGTATCAAGCAAATGAAGCCATTCACCTCAAAATCGGAAGCGGCGTATACGGTGTACCCCGCTGGATCGGCAATATTGTCAATTTATATGGAGCCCGAAAAGCAGAAGAGCTCAATTTTATGTATTTTAAGCAGGGGCGTCACGTCCCCGCTGCGATTACAGTGGAAAACGGGATGCTGTCTGAAGCTTCTTACCGGGAACTGCAGGAATACATGAATGATCTTGAAGGCGTGGAAAACGCCCATAAATTTCTCCTGATCGAAGCAGAAGGAATCGCAAAAGAAAAGGATCTCCACGGAGGCGAGGATATTACGCCGGTTTCCGTGGAAATCAAATCCTTGGCGGAAATTCTCCAAAACGACGCCCTGTTTCTTGAATACGATGAAAAAAGCAGAAATAAGCTGCGTTCCGCGTTCCGTCTCCCGCCGCTGTATACAGGCGAGGCCCAGGAATATAACCGGGCGACAGCTGATACTGCTAGAAAAATTACGGAGGAGCAGGTTTTTCAGCCGGAGCGAAAAACGCTCGTGAATAAACTGAACACGCTGCTTTTGCCGGAGCTGAATATCCATGACGTCAGGCTGACATTAAAAGGACCAGACTTTCGTGATCCGCTTGAGATTGCGAAGGTGCTCGGTCCTTTTATTACAGCCGGAGCAGTCTCGCCGAATGATTTACGCGACCTTGCCGGACGGGTGCTTGGAAAAACACTTGAGGAGTGGCCGGAGGACATTTATAAACGGCCTGCAGGACAGGATGCGGAAAAGACAAACCTGACTGCGCTCATGCAGGAGTTGAAAGAAAGCATCGAAGATATCAAAACGTCCTGAAGGGAGGTGAATCAAGCAGGTGGCGCGAGAATTAAGAAATGCCAAAATCAGCTTTGTCAGTTATGTAGACAAGGCGGCTAACCAGACAGAATTTTTCTTTACGAAGTCAGCCGAACCTCCGTCATTTGAAAAAAAGGTTCGGCTGTTTACAAAAAGTGAGCAGGATGAACAAAAGCTCGTGTACGGAATCGTGTATGAGCCTGATGTTCCTGATGCCCACGGCGATTTTATGACCGCCGAGGAAATTGAAAAAGCGGCGCACGGTTTTCTCGCGGAGGCACGGGAGATTGATATCAATCACAGCTTTGAGGGCGGAACCGGCGTCGTGGTCGAGTCCTATGTGGCGCCCGATGATTTTATGATCGGGTCAAAGCGGATTACAAAGGGCTCATGGGTGCTCGTGACAAGAGCGTCAGACGAGGTGTGGGAACAGATCAAGGCTGGAATCATCACTGGCTACAGCATGGCGGGCACTGCAGATGTATATGAGGAAGAACCGGTTGAAAAAGCGGGATTCTTCAGTGTATTCAAGCAAATGCTTGCTGACAAAACAGGGAAGGAGACTGAAGAAATGAGAAAAGAAGACATGAAAGAATCATTCGAGCATGCGCTTTACCCTCTGCTCAAACGGCTTGAGCGGATTGAAAAAAACACAGACACGGAGGAAAAGCCGGAGCAGACGGGTGATGACGAGCGTCTGAAAAAGCTCGTTGAAGACATGCTTGCCCCGCTGATCGAACGCATCGAGGCTTTGGAAAAAGCGCGAGGCGCGTCTAAGCAGACAGCGGACGATACGGGCGGCAATACAGAGCAAGTCAAAAAATCAATCTGGAGCGGACTGCTGTAAAACCAGTCAAGGAGGAGGAAATCAATTGAGAAATCAAGAGATCATTCGGAAAGCGGAAATGTCGCTTTCTGCTTTAAAAAGCGGCGGGCTTATGAACCCTGCGCAAGCATCGGCTTTTATCCGCATGGTGCAAAACACGCCGACCATTTTCAGTGAATCCCGCGTGATTCAAATGGAAAACGATTCGCAAAAATTTGAAAAAATCGGCTTCGGCCAGCGTATTCTGCGGGCTGCGCAAGAAGGAAAAGCACTGTCAAACGACGAGCTGACAGTTCCAACGACAAGCACGGTCCAGCTGAACACGAAGGAAGTCATTGCGGAAATTAACATTACGTATGACACACTTGAAAACAATATTGAAAAAGACGGCCTGCAGCAGACGATCATGCAAATTTTAGCAGAGCGCGCAGCAGTTGATATTGAAGAGCTGATCGTTAACGGTGATACAGCATCAGCTGATCCGTATCTGGCACAGCTGGACGGCATCCGCAAACAGGCGGTTTCCCATATCGTTGACATGAACGGTGAAGAATTGTCCAGAGCGACATTCAAGAAAGGCTTAAAGGCAGTTCCGCCGAAATATTTGCGCATCCCTCAGGAATTCAGATTCTATACGTCTCACGGCTTAGAAGTTGAATGGAAGGACCGCGTGGCAGACCGCCAGACAAACCTTGGGGACCAGGCTGTTCAGGGCGGCTTGTCAACAGCATTCGGCGTACCGGTCAAAGGGGTATCCAATATTCAGCCGTACACAGTCGGTGAGGGAGACGCGCAATATGACGCTTCTGATATCATTCTCACACATCCGAAAAATATCATTCTCGGCTTCTCCCGCAATATCCGAATTGAGGTCGACAAAGACATTCGCTCCCGTAAATTCATTATTGTCTTAACGGCCAAGCTGGACAGCAAGTTCGAGGAAGAGGATGCCTGCGCGAAATTAATTAACGTAAAAGAATAATAGAAACGAGGTGGTCAGCTCATGCTCATTAAACCGACTGACGTAGCCTCCTATTCGGTCTATGATCGGGTGAAAAACAGGCCGGAAGAGCTGCTGGCGCAGGATATCATCGAGGCGGAAGCAGAAGCGGCTCTCATCACGGGCCACCGCTTTGAAAACAGCTTGTATGATCCGCTGCCCGGTAAGGTGAAGTTGGCTTTAGTAAAGCTTGCCCAGTATTTTGCGCTTGTCAACAGCGATGAATCTGCCTCATCAAGCTATCAGTCTGAGAAAATGGGGGATTATTCCTACACGGTTTCCGGAGAAGGCGGGATTCAGCGGCCAGAGGTATATCATTTGCTCGAGGAGTTTATCACGCCGGGCTACGCCCCTGAATCCTCCAGACTGAAGGTGAGATCTTTATGAGCTACAAGCAGATGCTCATTCACCGCTGCGACATTTATCATGAAGCAGCGCAAGCGCCGTCTGCAGGCCGATTTGGGATTCCGGCAGACAGGCTGCAGCCGGTGATTTCATATCCGGATACACCCGATGAACAAGATGTCCCTTGTTATTTTACCGAAAAAACGCAGCAGCTGATTCAGGAGGAGCCGGATCAAACTGTATATCATAGCTTTCTCGTCCATTTTCCGTTGTCAGCGGACATCCGCGTGAACGATAAAATCATTTGGGAGAATCGTAAATATATATTAAAGCTGCCGAAAAGGATCAGGCATCATCATTGGGAGGTCGTCGCAGTCAGGGATGAAAGCCTATGAAAATAGCGGGATTGAAACAGCTGAACACGGCATTAAAAGAAGCGGCTTCAGGCGGTTTTTCCAGACAGGCGTCCCGGTGGCTTGAGGAGTGCGGGCAAGATTTTCTGGAGATCGTCCAATCTGAACTCATCAGCACACAAACGATTGATACAGAAAAACTGCTCAGTTCCTTTGAGAAAGGCGCAGAGGACAATCTCTGGATTGTGCAAAGCGGCGGGCTTTCGCTTGAGGTGGGGACACAGCTTGATTACGCCTCATTTCTTAATGACGGCCATTGGACGTCAAAACAAGATGTGAGATGGGTGCCGGGGCGTTTTCAAGGCTCACGGTTTATTTATGATCCAGCTGCTTCAACGGGAATGGCGCTCAAGAGAAAATGGATACCGGGCACGGGCTACTGGGATCATGCACTGCTTTTATATGAACAGCTGTTTGAAAAATCGCTGGAAAGCAAACTGCGCCAGTGGCTGAAGAAGCTGTAAAGGAGGAGCAGGATGAACAGTGAAACAGGATCGATCATGGCGTTTTTGTACAGCCGGTGGTCTGTTCCCATTTATGAACGCGAGCTTCCTGATCACTTTCAGGTGCCGTCGTTATATGTCCCGCCACCATCTGTTTTCGAGGAAACAGATACGCTCTCCACATTTAAAAAAAACTACAGTCTCAATGTAAAACTGTTTCATCTGGACTCCGTTCAGGCGCTGGATGAAGCGGACAGGCTCGCGGATGCCATAAGAGAAGCGAGAAATATGATTCCGCTGCTGAGTGAATCCGGCGAGAAGACGGGGGATATGGTTCGCATCTCCCAAATCGAGACAAGGGTAGGAGACAGGGGCGAGGCGGCCATGGTGATCAGGTGGAGCAGCCGATATTATTATCACAAAACAGAACAGCCTGTCTTACAGGATATCGACATGAACAGCGGGGTGAAATAAACGGTGTCAAAGGACAAACAACAGAAGAAGGCTGTACATACAAAGAGCCGGGAAGCTCTATTTGATACAGCGGATTTGATTAAGCACGCGAAGGAACTGTTCGGCGTTAAGCCGGATATTCTTCAGGGGGCTTTATTTGGCGTGGATCAACCACGTATGACGAAATCAGAAGCCAACCAATTGATTCAAACATTTCTAACCAAGGAGGTCATGTCATCATGAATGGCGGAACATTTACAACAGGCAAAGAAAAAGAACGTGCAGGCATTTATTTTAACTTTAAAACGACGGCACAGGAGCGGGTATCACTCAGTGAACGGGGAACAGTCGCGCTTCCGGTCGCATCAAGCTGGGGCGAAGCGAAAACGTTCGTCTCCATTTCCAGCGTTGAAGACCTAAACAAAAAAGTGGGCCTCAGCATTGATGACCCGTCTTTATTGCTGCTGCGTGAAGCGAAGAAAAATGCGAAAACGGTATTGATGTACCGTCTAACCGAAGGTGTCCGAGCGTCTGCTGATATTGCTGAAGGCGTCAAAGCAACTGCAGTATATGGCGGAACAAAAGGTAATGACATTATCATCCGCATCAATCAAAATGTGCTGGATGCTGATTCTTTCGATGTGACAACATATATGGACGAATCAGAGGTTGATAAACAGACTGTCAAAAAGGCTGAAGAATTAACAGCTAACGGCTATGTCACTTTTACCGGGACAGGCGATCTTTCTTCAACGATTCCTCTCACTGGATCAGAAGGAGACACTGCAGCTGAGACGCTGAATGCATCCGCGGGAATCCGTTTATCTGGCGGTACGGATAAAGCCCCTGTCAACTCTGACTATACAGATTTCTTAGCCGCGGCTGAAACGGAGAGCTTTGATGTGATTGCACTGCCTGTTGCAGAAGGTGACCAGTTGAAGGCGACATTTGCTGCTTTCATTAAACGCCTTCGCGACGGCCAAGGACAAAAAGTGCAAGGCGTCACAGCCAATTATGCTGGTGATTATGAAGGCATCATCAACGTAACAGAGGGTGTGCTGCTTGAAGATGGCACGGAAGTTACACCCGACAAAGCAACAGCTTGGGTAGCTGGAGCGAGTGCAGGAGCAACCTTTAACCAATCACTCACATTTGTAGAGTACGAAGGCGCAGTTGATGTGTTACACCGACTTGACCACGATACGATTGTTGAACGTCTGGGCAAAGGTGAATTTTTATTCACATTCGACGCCCGTGATAAATCCGTCAGCGTAGAAAAGGACATTAACTCACTCGTGACGTTCACAGCTGAGAAAAACAAGAAATTTGCGAAGAACAAAATCGTTCGTGTCCTGGATGCTGTGAATAATGATTTAACACGCGAGCTGAAAGCCTTAATTAAATCAAGAAAAGGCAGCGGAAGCGATATCCCGGCATCTGAAGACGGACTGCAGTATGTAAAAACGATGATCACGCAATACATGACAACACTTCAGGATGCAGGCGGCATCACTGGCTTTGATTCCGATGAAGATATCACAATTTCAATGAATGAAGATCGTGACGGCTTCTTGATTGACCTGGCTGTACAGCCTGTCGACGCAGCAGAAAAATTCTACTTTAATGTGGAGGTAAACTAATATGGCATTAAAAGCACAAAACACAATCTCAGGAAAAGAAGGCCGCTTATTTCTCGATGGTGAGGAAATGGCGCACATCAAAACATTTGAAGCAAACGTTGAGAAAAACAAATCCGAAGTCAACATTATGGGCCGCCGCATGACAGGCCATAAAACAACAGGGGCAAATGGAACAGGGACCGCAACGTTCTACAAAGTCACATCAAAATTCGTGCTATTGATGATGGACTATGTCAAAAAAGGCAGCGACCCTTATTTCACGCTCCAAGCTGTGCTGGATGATCAATCCTCCGGCCGGGGCACAGAGCGAGTCACGCTGTACGACGTCAACTTTGACTCTGCCAAAATCGCAAGCCTTGATGTCGATTCAGAAGCGTTAGAGGAAGAAGTTCCATTTACATTCGAAGACTTCGACGTCCCTGAAAAGCTATCTGACACGTTTTAATCAAAGCTGAATCAGCCCATACGCAGACCTTTCTCAGAAAGGTCTGTTTTTTAAAGATGAAACCAAACAATAGACAAGGGAGTTTTTTACATGAGCGAGAAGAACGAAAACGTATATGATCTTTCCTTTTTTATGCCGGGAAAAACAATTGAAGCTGAGGAAATCAAAGTGCCGATCTCAAAGCGTTTTGTTGATAAAAAAGGGAATGTCATTCCGTTTATTTTAAAACCAATTACTACTGAACGGATTGATGAATTAGAGAAAGAAAACACCACATTTAAAAATGTGAAAGGCCGCGGCCGTGTCAAAGATTTAGACTCCCAGCGCTTTTATGCGAGAATTGCCATCGAATCTACTATTTATCCTGATTTTCGTTCAAAAGATTTAAGGGAAGCATACAAAACTGCGGATCCGGTAGAAGTTGCCAAACGTGTATTATCTGTTGGGGGAGAGTATGCGAACTGGCTGAATAAAGCAATTGAAATCAATGGTTTTGAAGATGATCTTGAAGATCTAGAAGAAGAAGCAAAAAACTAGTAAAGGATGGCGATAAGGAAGCTGTGTATTTGTACTATGCAATGCATGAGCTTCATTACTCGCCATCCCAACTTCTTGAATTATATGAAGCACCAAAACATTTTAAAGCTCTTTTATTTGGGTTGATAGGTTATAAGCTAGATCTATTAGAAAAAGAATCAAGGAGAGGAGGGAACTAATATCGCAAAATTAACAGCCCGTTTTGATCTCGAAGACAAGGTATCTAAAAAACTAAAACGGATACATAAAGGATTCCAAGAGGTCGAAAAAAAAGTCAAAACCATTAATCGGCAAATCAAAATCAGTATCAGAGCGGAAGATCAGGCATTTTACCGGCTGAGAAAAATAAACGACTATATCATTTTGAAATTCGCGAAATCGCTTGAAATTAAAGTTGTACTTGATGACCAAGTCACTTCAAAGCTTGATGCAATTGAAAGAAAACTTAAACGGCTGCCGAAAGAAACGAAGCTGACTATCTCTTTGGTAGACCGGACAGCAGCTGCGTATAAAAAAATAAAGAAGATGCTTTCTAATCAAAAGCTATCATTCCTTTTGATTCCAGATGACAAGGTTACTTCTACAGTTAAAAGGATTATCGGTTATATTAAGAAAAATTTGAAAAGCGGATATACAGTAAAACTAAAAGTCATCGATGAAATCACCAAAACAGTTAATCGATTAACAGCCCTTTTAAGGAAATTTGAAAAAACCTATTATGTAAAAGTGGTTGTTAAGACAAAAATATCAGACAAAATCAATAAAAAAGAAAGCCCGATTAACAAAGAAACTTCTAAGAAAGAATCAGACAAATCCTCAGATAAAGGCTCTGATAAAAGCTCAGATCAAAAACCTGGATGGGTCGGAAAAATAAAAGGTTGGCTGAAGGATTGGTGGACAAAATCAGCTTGGCCTTGGATTAAAGATACACTCAATGAAATAGGCAAAGCTTTTTTGGATCGTTTCAAAGAGAGATTGATAGAAAAGCTGAAAAATGATGTGTTTGATAAGATCATTGATAAAATTCTAGGACCACAAAAAAAGGACGATTCTGGTGAAAATTCTGACACAGATAAAAAAGTCCTTAACCGTAATACAGGAGGAAATTGTTGCTGTGACTGCTGTGAAGGCGGCGGCCTCAATCCGAGCACTAAAAATAAAAAAACCTATAGAAAAAAGAAAAGTCCCACAAAGGCTCCAAACAGAACACTCAAGGTTCCTGGAGAGGTGATAAGAAGACGCCAAAGCGGCACACCTGCTGAAAGTGCACCTAGGACCTCGGGTTCCAAGTTAAAGAACTGGCTTGGAGGCTTAAAATCGCTAGGGAAGGATTCATCCAAACCAGGAAAAGCGTTCAGAGGAATGGGAAAGGCTGTTCCATACGTAGGATCTGCTTTAGCAGTGTTTGATTTAGCTGGAATCAATAAAGATAATGCTGGCGAAAAGGTTGGTTCAATTGGAGGACGTATTGCCGGAGCGGAAGCTGGTGCAACAGCCGGAGCGGAAGCTGGTGCAACGATTGGATCTTTCGTTGGTCCGGAAGGTACAGCAATCGGCGGGGCAATCGGCGGAATTGGCGGCGGGTTAGTAGGCGGAATCGGCGGCGAAGAAGCAGGTAAGAACATTGGTAAGATGTTTGATACTTCTAAGTTAAAGGAGAGCATAAGCAATTCACTATTTAACAAAGAGTGGTGGAGTGGAAAATGGAACTCCATTTCTGATACTGCCAATGGGGCTATTACTTGGATTGAAGATACATGGAGTAAAGTTTCAACTTGGTTTGACCAGTATGTGTTTACACCTATATATAATGTTGCTGTACCTGTAATTAATTTTATAGTAGGATTGTTTGCCTATGCATGGGATGGCATATTGGCAGTATGGAACATTGTCTACCCGTGGTTTAAGGATAACGTGTGGGATCCAATAAGCGGAGCAGTTACTAATGTTGCTACAACGATATGGACTGGATTGTGCAACGCCTGGACGGTTATTTCAGGCATATGGTCTACTGTTTCAACATGGTTTATGGACAATGTGTGGAATCCTGTAAGTGAAGCCGTAACCACTGCGGCAACATGGATTTGGAGTAAGATCAATGATGCATGGACAATAATTTCCAATATTTGGACAGGAGTATCGAATTGGTTTTATGATAATGTATGGAACCCGATCGTCAGAAAAGTAGAAGATATTAAAACTTCAATAAAAGAAAAATTCGATGATGCAAGGAAATTTTTTGAGGATGCATGGGATGGAATTGAAACTTGGTTTAATGAACATGTGAAAGATCCATTGGTTAAAGTATCAGAGAAAATTGCTGAGAAATTTCAATGGCTATTCGATTTAAAAGATTCAGTTGGTGGTTTCGTTGCAAAAGTAATACACAGGGGGGAAGAAGTTACTCACCTCAAGAAAAAACCAATCAAAAAGGATTCGAAAGAGAAAAAAACTAGTTCCAAACCAACTACTAATAACATTTTTGCTCAATCTCCATCAAATAATAATATGACTGTTTTTCAACAAGCACTAGATCAGAACGCCACAGGCGGCTACATCACCAAACCAACCATCTCGTGGATCGGTGAAGCCGGCAAGGAATTCGTTATCCCGGTTGATAACAACCGAGGCCGGGGGAAGATGCTTCTTTCACAAGCGGCGTCTAAGCTGGGTATGCAAGTTGTAGACGACATGGGCGCAGCTTCGTCTTCTGGCGGAAGTCCAGCATCTGTTTCAGGAGGAGCAGCTGTCAGTCCTCTATCAGGCACAGCCTCCCCAGTAATGAACACTGCAAATCTTACAGGCCAAGCGTCCACACTCGGACAGCAATTTTCAGAAGGCTTTGGTAAAGGCATCAGCGATCAGCCGGTCAAAATGGAAGACTGGAAAAAGAAAAACATCAATACACCATTTACACAAATGATTTCTGCTTCACCAAATTACGGTAAACAAATGGTAAGTGGGTATGCCAAGGGCCAAAGCGGCACTGCAACCGGAACAGACGGCTTTTTGCAATCAAAAGTTAAAACGCCGTTCCAAGCCACTGTGAGCAAATCGTCTTCATGGGGCACAGGAACGGTCAAAGGCTTTGCGCAAGGACAAAATTCAACCCAAACAGGGACTGCACAGTATGTGAGTACACATGTTGACAAACCGTTCCTGCGTTCAAAAGACACATCGAACAGCTGGGGCTCCGGTTTGATTGGAAACTTTGTGACAGGCATGAATTCTAAATCCAGTGAAGTAAAACAAGCAGCAAAGGATATGGCCAAGAGAGTGGAGCAGGCTTTCCGTGAAGAATTAGATATCCATTCACCTTCTCGTGTCATGATGAGCTTAGGGCGTTTTGCCTCCGTTGGTGTTGTAAAAGGTCTGGATTCTGTCGATGTGAAAAAATATGCTGAAAAGCAAGCTGGATCACTGGCAGCTGCTTATTCCGGAATGGGTGCAGTAGGTGGAAATGTGAAGCAGTGGCTTATGGCTGCAATGATGGCCACAAAAACACCATTGAGCTGGCTCTCGGGATTAATGACGATTGCACAGTATGAATCAGGGGGCAACCCGAACTCTATTAACCTGTGGGATAGCAACGCGAAGGCGGGAAATCCATCACAAGGACTCATGCAGACAGTTCCGACCACATTTAATGCTCATAAAGCACCGGGCATGGGTAACATTAGAAATCCGATTCACAACGCTGCTGCCGCGATCGGCTATATCAAAAGCAGATACGGCTCAATTGATAATGTCCCTGGCATTAAAAGCCTGAAACGTGGCGGTCCTTATGTCGGTTATGCAAACGGCGGGCTGATCACGAAAGAACAAATTGCCCGTGTCGGTGAAGGAAACAAGCGGGAATGGATCATCCCAGAGGAACGGGGCATCCGCGGTCGCTACCTTCTTCAGAGAGCGGCACAGGCTCTTGGTATGGAAGTGACAGATCCGTCTCAATCCCAGCAGTCTGAGCTTTCTTCAGGACAAGTTTCAGCTGTTACCTCGGCTAGCCGGCCGACTGCAGCGGTTTCTGGATCAAAAGAGATTTATATTCAATTTAACGGTGACCAGCACTTCCATAATGGACAAGACGCCGAAAGCCTAGCGGCGAAGATCAAGCAGGCGCTTATAGATGAACTGCAAAAGGATATCAATATTGGAACGAAGGGAGTCGTTGCATTTGACTAAATCCGTATATGAATTTTGGATTTCACAAGGGAAGGACAAGCTGCGGCTCCCCGTTCTTCCCGACCAGCTGAGTATTTCAAATACAGTTCAGAATGAGACGGTTAAAGTAGCCAAGTTCGGTGACCTTACATTTATTGACGAGCAGGGAGCGAAAGAAATTTCGTTCTCTTCTTTTTTTCCGAAGAAATACAGTCCGATAGCAGAATATCAAAACTTCCCGTCGCCGGAAAATGCGATAACAAAAATTGAAAAATGGATGAAGGCCAAAAAACCGGTTCAGTTTTTGATTACGGGAACTAAAGTGAATTTAACATGCAGTATTGAAGGTTTTTCCTATAGCGAAGGCCAGCAGGATATAGGTGATCGTTCCTTTGATATTCAATTAAAAGAATACAAAACCGCTTCCCCGCGGAAAATCAAGCAGAAGAAAAAAACAAAGGCAAAACGTCCGTCGAAGGCTGCGCCGAAGACGTACACGGTCAAAAAGGGAGACACGCTATGGGACATTGCAGGCAGATTTTACGGGAACAGCACCCAATGGCGCAAAATTTGGAACGCCAATAAAACAGCAATGATCAAACGAAGCAAACGGAACATCAGGCAGCCGGGCCACTGGATTTTTCCCGGCCAAAAATTAAAGATACCGCAATGAAACAGGTGATGTATGATGATAGAACTGTTCGTCATTAAAGACACAGAGTGGCTTGAGCTGGTTGCAGAAAGCGTATCGCTTGAAGGCCATCGTTATCAGGCGCCGCGTTCCATTGAAGCAACCATCGTCACCAAGCAGGGCGACCAGACGTATTACAGTGTCTCAGAAGGAGATACGGTCTTGTTTAAATGGAAGGGAAAAGAGCTGTTTCGGGGCATTGTTTTTGCAAGAACCCCGGACGAGCATACGCTTGCCTTCAGCGCTTATGACATGCTGCAGTACCTGGTCAAAAACCAGGATATGTACGTGTTTTCCAATCAGCGGGCCGACCAGATCATCAGAAGGATTGCGAGTGACTTCCAGATACCGACAACCTCGATCGCAAACACAGGCCATACGATCAAAAGTCTTGTCATTAAAAATGATACGACATTGTATGACATCATATTAAAAGCGCTGAAACAGACGAAAAGCCAGACAGGACGACATTACCAGCTGTATTCGGAAAAAGGAAAGCTCGGCCTGCGCGCTTGGCCAGATCCGTCAGAGGTATGGGTGCTTGAAACGGGCGTCAATATCACGGGCTACCAATACAGCACTTCTATAAACGACACTGCTACTCGGGTGGTACTTCGCCGGCAGAAGGACAATAAGACATATAAAGCCTCTGCCAAGGACAGTTCAGGCTTAAATAAATACGGTGTGCTTCAATATACGGAAACGGTCACAGATGACATCAACCAGGCACAGCTTCAGCAGCGGGCAGATGTACGCCTTGCTGAAAAAAAGGGCGTGAAAAAAGAACTGAAAAATATTCAGGCAGTGGGCATCCCAGAAGTGCAGAGCGGCTTGCCTGTCTATATTTCGATTCCGGAGGCCGGCATCAAGAAAACCTATTGGGTAGATACGGACCGGCATGAATTTAAAGGAACGAAACATACGATGACGATCGATGTTGTCGAAAAGAATACGATGCCGGAAGGAGTTTCCTGATGAGATTAAGTGAGGCTATAAAACATTTGGCAGTCGGCGCAGTTGACGCTGAGTCTCCGGTAGAACTGCTCCCGGCTGAAGTCGTTTCGGTTTCTCCTGTGGAAATCAAATTAAAAGAAAACAGCAAACTGATTATACCGGAAGACGCCATCATTATCCCAAAACGAATGCAGTCCGGAGGAGACGATGCACTCGAGCCGGGGGATCGCGTCATGACCGCGGCTCTGACTGGCGGGCAATCGTTTTTTATTTTAGATAAGGTATAGACAAAACCGCTTCAGTACGAAGGGGTTTTTATTTAGCATGTAAAAGGAGTGGGCATCATGGCCCTGACACCAGAAGTGGAGTTTGAAGATATTGAAGATGAGAGCGAAATCATTGAAACCTCGCAAACGTACAAAATAGATTTTGAAAACGGAAGAATTACGAATGAGCTGATTACCGGGATTGAAGCGATCAGGCAGTTCGTGTATATCGCCTTACAGACAGAACGCTATGCGTATTCCATATACAGCCATAATGTCGGAAACGAGCTTCAGGACGTGCTGACAGATCATGAGACGACTGATGCGTATAAAAAGATGGAGATTCCGAGACTGATAGAAGAGGCGCTGGTTTATGATGACCGGATATCGGCTGTAACAGATTTTGAGATTGAAAAACAAGGCGACGCGTTTCATGTGTCCTTCGTGGTGGAGACGGATGAAGGAACGCTTGAGATTGAGGAGGTGATTGGCGAAGATGTTTGAAGATCAGACCTTTGAAAATATTATGGAGCGTATGCTGAACAGCATTTCCGCAGATATTGACACAAGAGAAGGCAGCGTCATTTATAATGCGTTAGCCCCGGCGGCGGCCGAGCTTGCGAAGTCTTATATATGGCTGGATACTGTGCTTGAGCTCGTTTTTTCTGATACCGCACAAGGCGAATTTTTAGACAGGCGTGCAGCGGAAGCGGGAATTGAAAGAACTGCCGCGACAAAGGCGGTCAGAGCGGGAGAGTTTACATCTGGAGTTACTATTCCTGTCGGCTCCCGCTTTTACGTGGATAATCTTTATTTTCAATATACGGCAGATGGGACGCTCATCTGTGAAACACCTGGTGAAGCAGGAAACGCCAATCTGACCGGACGCAATTTATTGTCATTGGATACCATTCCCGGTTTAGAAACGGCCATTGTCAAAGAAATCCTGATTCCGGGACGCGAGGAAGAGGGAGATGACAGCTTGCGAGAACGGTATTTTACAAGGGTTCGGCGTGAGGCCGTCAGTGCCAATAAAATGCATTATAAAGAGTGGGCTGAAGAAGTGGACGGTGTGGGAAAGGCAAAGATCTTCCCGCTTTGGAACGGTGAAGGCACGGTCAAAATTGTCGTCACGAATGCGAATCTTGAGCCCGCTTCTCAAATTTTAATTCAAAAAGTGAAAGATTATATCGACCCTGAACCAGGACAGGGAGAGGGACAGGCGCCAATCGGAGCCGTTGTCACAGTGGAAAGCGCGGTCTGGAAAGAAGTTGAGATTTCTGCCGAAGTGCTGCCTGAGATCAATCACTCAATTGATGAAGTGAAGTCAGAAATTGAGGAAGGCGTTTTAAATCTCTTTAAGAAAATGGCGTTTGAAGATAACGTCATCCGCCTTTCTCAAATTAACAATATCGTCTATAATTCACCGTCAGTCAGTGACTACTCCAATATTCAAATCAACGGCACGTCTGAAAATCTGGTGCTGAGCAACGTGGAAATTCCTAAGCTTGGGCAGGTGAAGATCATTGAGCAAACAAGATGACATGACAGCTTATCTGCCGCCGTTTCTCACCAGCCTTAAAGAAATGGCTGAGCTGCTGAAAGCGGAAGCGCCTGAGTTTGATAAACAAAATGACAGCATATTTGATCTGACGGATCAGTTATTCGTACCGACGGCGACATGGGGGCTCAGCCGCTGGGAAAAGATTTTAAACGTCCCGCGGGAATCAGGCGACACTGATGAGATCAGACGATTGCGGCTCATTTCCAAAATGTCGAACATCCCGCCAATCACATACAGGGCCATTGAGCAGGCGGTAAACCGTTTCTTGAAAAACCCGTCTGCACAGGTCCGCCTGATTCCCGGCGAATACCGCTTTAACGTCGATATCAATGTTGATGACCTCCAGCACATGAATGAGCTGATCGAAGCGATAGAAAACATGAAGCCCGCTCATTTGGCGTATACGCTCAGAGGCGGATTGAACGAGACGCTGCAAATCAAAGACACAGTCATCCTGAATCACCGCAGATACCGAACAGCCAGTGAGCTCAAGGTCGGTTATTCTGTCACTCTTAACAATAATGAGGTGGTCTTAACTTGATTTCAACCATATACAGAGAACGCACAGCGGCTGATCTAAAAAGCAGAATCGATCACGTGCTGCTCAACGGCCAAAAAACAGAAATAGTAGAGCTCGCCATTGACGGTGCGACAGTCACCGTTCTGACAAAACGTGAGGAAGACATCAAGCATATCGAAACGGTACAAATTTTTGACGAGCTGGGCAATGTGATCACAGAGAGAAAGACTGACCTGGACGTCAGCGAAAACAGAACACTCGATTTCAGATTTACCTTTGAGGTGGTGTAAACATGGCATACGAAGAAAAAACAGACTGGCTTCCGGATGATCCCATCAACGAAGATGACGTCAACCGCTGGGAAAAAGGCATAAAAGACGCCCACACAGACCTGGCCGCCCACAAAAACGACATGAACAACCCCCACAACACAACAAAGGCGCAAATCGGGCTGGGGAATGTGGATAATGTGCAGCAGGCGGCGAAGAAGGATTTTGACAAGCATGTGAATGACGGTACGATTCACATTACTGCTGCTGAAAGGTCAAAGTGGAACAACGCTCAGTTAAGTAAGATATCAGGTGATGATGGAAGGGTCTTTTACAAGAGTGTGACCGAAATTACTGATTATAATGATTTAACCGATACTGGTATGTACTTAATATACAATGACGGCTTGAACGGTCCGGGCCTAAATCAGTGTTTTCTCCTTGTGATGAGCTATAAAAACACACTTGTTCAAATAGCTTATGACGGAATTAAGGGAGAGCAGTCATTTTTTAGAATAAGAAAAAACGATTCTACAACATGGACAGCATGGATTGAATCAGAAACTACAGAGGGGTCTCAAAAGAAAATAGATGCACATGCTAATAAAACAGATATCCACGTAACAAAATCAGATAAAGACAAGTGGAACGACTCACAGCTCTTTAAAATAACTCAGGATAACGGTCTCGCAAAGTACTGTGAAGATGCAGATTTCAATACTGTCATCGAAACTGGATTCTATTACATGAGTGGTGCGACAACAACATTAAATGCTCCTGTTAATAACAATGGTTATTTAATGGTTTATAATTTCAGCACGTATGCATATCAAGAATACACGTCTTATAGCAGTAGTGACACAATATCAACTGGCCGAAGGAAATTCATGAGGAATAAAGTGGCTAACTCAGACGTTTGGACATCTTGGCGTGAGATCGAATCGGTTGAAGGCTCACAGATCAAAGTAGATGCACATGCCAATAAAACAGATATCCACGTAACAACATCCGATAAGGACAAATGGAATAATGCACAACTATATAGATTAACAGATACTCAAGGCTGCCGAACTAAAATCCCAGATGGGACTGACTTGTTAACACTACCCTCTGGCTTTTACTATGCATTAGGGAACGTCATAACAAATAATCCTGTTTCAGGAGATGGATCATGGTATAACTATGATGTTATCGAAACAGAGGGAGGCGGACGAAAAACAATTTTGGCCTCTAGAAGTTATGACGGAACCTTTTGGACGGCAACGATCCATACAGACGGCGTGTTTAAAGGCTGGAATAAGATCGAGACTGAGGTAAGTGCTCAAACCAAAGCAGATAAAGCGCTAGCTGATGCTAAAAACTATGTTGACTCTAATTATACGAATAATAAATTAACAGTTCTTACAGGCTCTAATGCAATACAAGACGCAAGAACTGGGGGGAATGAATATCCTCCAGGGTTAACACTAATGGATATTGGTCAAGGAAATACTACAGGTTATCCACTTGGTTATGGAATTGTAAAAAATGAGAAATACAGTGATTTTAGATTTACTCAATATTTTTACGGTACAGGAAATGAATCAAATAGTTATATTGATAGTACTGGAACGTGGGTTCGTCACTGGTGGAGTGGTTCCGGCTGGACTGCGTGGCAAAAGATATCAGGGTTTGCTCACGCTAATATTGGGACTACTGGGCGTCAAGCTCTTATTAAAGGAGAAAATAACAAAATTAAATATAACCGTATTATAAAAGATAGCCATAAATTGTTTGATACAAAAAACAATAGGTTTGTAGCCAGTCATGCAGGAATGCATTTAGTCAGTGCTAGTTTATATATAGAAAATACTGAGCGATACTCCAATTTTGAATTATATGTTTATGTAAACGGCACAAAGTATAAATTAATGAATCAATTTAGAATGCCTACCCCTTCCAATAACAGTGATAATGAGTTTAATGCAACTGTTACTGGATCTGTTACAGTTCCGCTTGATGCAGGAGATTATGTTGAAATTTATGTTTATGTTGGTTATTCCGGGGATGTAACACGATATGTTACAGATTCGAATGGAGCTCTCAATTATTTTGATGTTCTGGAGCTTGGCGGAAGAAATTACCCGAGAGTTTAGGAGGTACCTTTATGATCTTATATGATGCCATTATGTACAAGTATCCAAACGCAGTATCGAGAAAGGATTTTGAATTGCGTAATGACGGGAACGGTTCATACATTGAGAAATGGAATCTCCGGGCGCCGTTGCCGACTCAGGCAGAACTCGAAACCTGGTGGGAAGAGCTGCAAAAAAATCCGCCGTACGAGCCGCCTGATCAGGTGGAGCTTCTCGCTCAAGAATTGTCACAGGAAAAGCTGGCACGCAAGCAGCTTGAAGAGCTGAACAAAACATTAGGGAACGAGTTGTCAGATATAAAGCTATCATTACTTTCCTTGAAAGGAGATTATGCTGAATGAATTATTGGGTGCTTGCCCTCTATTATGAGTGGGCGACAACGGATATGGTGAAACAGGCTTTAGAATATGAAGACTGTTCAATTGAGGATCTGGCAGAGGGTGTGAACAAAAAGCTGATCACAGCTGACCAGTATAAAGAAATTACCGGTAAAGCCATGTAAGGCTTTTTTATTTTGCCTGTTTTTAGATCAAAGGAGGATGAAGATGGTGAAGTATCAATATGAATTTCCTCTCGATAAGGCTGGAAAAGCCGGCGCTGTAAAGCCCTATCGAGGAGGAAAAAATGATTTTGTGACACCTGTTTCGAATTTGTCAGGCGTAGCGGAGATTTTAACAAATGCTGCTTTAAAGGCGACTGAGGCATACAGTCAGCTCGGGCAGGACAGGCTTGGCGCAGTTCTGATTTCGAAAGTGAAGGGCTGGGCGTATGCAGATCGTGAAGGTACGCTCTTTATAGAAGAAAGCGACAACAACAATGTTTGGACAACGACAGCAGCAGTTAATGTCGCAGCAGGCGTCCTGACAGCGACGGACTGGGTATATCTTTCTAAACGCTATTACCGTTTCCGCTATGTGAACGGGAATCTTCAGCAATCTGAGTTTGTATTATACCAATCAGTCGGTGCGGGTGAGATGGATGTGCGTGTCAATGAAAAAACGCCTTTACAGATTGACTTTGCGGAGAATCAAACACACGATGGACGGCTGAAAGTCGAGGCTCGCAAAACATTTGACTTTGTCTTTCATGAAAATGCAGAGTCCGCCAGCGAGGGGGCTGCTTTACCTGTTGACGGTGCCGCGCATTTACTCGTTGAAGTCTACGGCACAGCAGAAATGAGCGAAGTCAAATTTTGGGGCAAATCGGTGTCAGGACAGAAACTGCCGATCAGAGGCGTGAAAACTGATGATGCTACCACTGCCTCCAGTACATTAGGAAAAGCTGAGGCATGGGCCTTTGATATTAAAGGGTTTAAGGAGATCATCATGGAGATTATCAGTATCACCGGCGGTACTCTTTCGGTAAAAGGGACCGCGGTTTCATAATAGTCTCGGCCCTCGGAAGGGAGGTGATCTGCATGTGAAGGAGGAGTGAGAGATGCAGCAAGAGGCAGACGTGAATGTGTTTCAGCAGGATTTAGCAGACATGAAAGGCGAGCACAAAGCACTTGAGCAGAGGGTTTCCGCATTAGAACGCGTGTCTGACCGGCAAGACCAGCAAATCATGACGCTGAACGAAAAATTAAACAAAATTGAAGAAAACACCACGTGGATTAAACGCACCATCACAGGTGCCATCATTACAGCAGTGTCTACAGGCATCATTGGCGGAGCCATCGCCATTATGTACAGCCTGCTGCAGCATTAAAGGGGGATTTTTATGAACACGTTTGACAAGGGCACGGTCATCAGGACGGTGCTTCTTTTAATTGCTTTAATCAACCAGACCATGCTGATGCTCGGCAAATCACCATTGGACATTCAGGAGGAGCAGGTCAATCAGCTCGCTGACGCTCTTTATTCAGCCGGTTCCATCGCATTTACAATTGGAACGACACTTGCCGCTTGGTTTAAAAACAACTATGTAACAGAAAAAGGGAAAAAACAGCGCGACTTGTTAAGGGACAATAATCTGACGAAATAAGGAGAGATGAAAATGGTTAACATTATTCAAGACTTTATTCCGGTTGGCGCAAATAACCGTCCAGGCTACGCAATGACGCCGCTTTACATTACGGTGCACAACACAGCGAATACCGCAGTAGGAGCAGATGCTGCAGCGCATGCCCGCTATTTGAAAAATCCTGATACGACGACAAGCTGGCATTTTACAGTTGATGATACAGAAATTTATCAGCATCTGCCTTTAAATGAAAACGGCTGGCATGCGGGAGACGGAAATGGCAGCGGCAACCGGGCTTCTATTGGAATTGAAATTTGCGAAAATGCCGATGGCGATTTTGCAAAAGCAACAGCAAATGCCCAGTGGCTCATCAAAACATTAATGGCTGAACATAATATCAGTCTCGCCAATGTCGTCCCTCATAAGTATTGGTCAGGGAAGGAATGTCCGCGAAAATTGTTAGATACGTGGGATTCGTTCAAAGCAGGAATTGGGGGAGGCGGCAGCCAAACTTACGTCGTGAAACAGGGCGACACACTTACATCTATAGCGAGAGCATTTGGTGTTACGGTTGCTCAGCTGCAAGAGTGGAACAATATCGAAGACCCGAATCTTATTCGCGTTGGTCAAGTATTAATTGTAAGTGCTCCATCGGCTGCTGAAAAACCCGAGCTCTATCCGCTCCCTGATGGTATCATTCAATTGACAACACCTTATACATCAGGAGAACACGTCTTTCAGGTGCAACGAGCACTTGCGGCTCTGTATTTTTACCCTGATAAAGGCGCTGTTAACAACGGAATTGACGGCGTTTACGGACCGAAAACAGCTGACGCAGTTGCCCGTTTTCAGTCTGTTAACGGTCTAACTGCTGACGGTATCTACGGGCCTGCGACGAAAGAGAAGATCGCAGCGCAATTAAGCTGATCAAAGACCATAAAAATCCCGGAGCCGCTCCGGGATTTATTTTTTCTTCTTCAACTTTTTTATAATTCCAGCACTGCGCTCCCTCACCCGAAGCGAGTACCCGGAAAGCCCAAACCTTCCGTAATCAACAAACTTCACACGCCTCACCAATTTTTTCACTGTATCACCTGACATTATCCTCTGTTTGTATTTATTATATGTCACCCTTTAAGAAAAGGAATAAGGACAAGAGCTGTTTTCCCTTGTCCTTTTAGTGTGATCATGCTTTTTTTCGTTTATACTCGTCAATCAGCCGTTCGTTTTCTTTGAAGATTCTTGCTGTATGCGGACTGACTTGATAGCTTGCGACACTGGTGGTTGAACGTTTTTTCAGGATTTTAAACGGCTTCGCCGCTCTGGGCTCGCATCTGTTTTGAAACGCACGTTCCATTATCCTTCACCTTCCTCCTCAATTGGCAGCACCAAATCATATATGCTCGTTAATGACGTAAATAGCAAATAATCAAATTCCGTGACAATGCTGTCAGACGTCAGCTTGATGACATAGTTCTGTGTCTCGATGGTAAAAGGGATGAGAACCACTTTTCCGTATTGGTCGTAATAAACATCCTTTCGATCGAGCCGTGTTTGTACATCTGCCGGATCATCCATATGCTCGGTTAACCGGTCTTTATCAGCCTGTGTCGAATAGTGGCAAAGAGAAGCCGTTAAGTTCATTTTATCAGCATAGGTTTTCAGCAGCTTATCAATACCTTCAGCATAAGCATCTATACTTCCATAATAAACATGGATCGGTTCGTTTTTCAATAGGTATTGGTATGTTTTCAGCCGATTGAGATACATGTGGAGCATTTCGTTGTTTTCTTCAAGAATTTCTCTTGTGTCTGTTTCAAGCTCGCTGCCGGCCAGTTTTTTGACGTATGCACTTAAGAAGATAAAAGCATCAATCAAAGCAAAACTGACTGCGACAATGAGATACCGTTTCCAGTGGGTAAATAGGGAAGTGGGCTCATATGTCCAGTATACCATAGCGCCCAGAACAAACAGCAAATACCAAGTTTTCCGGATGGCGGACATTTTTTCTTTGACCTTCGCTTCGAAACGCCACGTGGCATATACGTATAACCCCAGTCCGGCCATGATGCACCAGACCATGATCTGAAAGAATAAAACCATATTCGAATCCCTCACATCTGAAATAGGTTCTGCTTATTGTATTCGAGAGATCCGGATGGTTTTCCTGTTCCATCAAAAAAACCGCTCCTTTGACAGAAGCGGTGTGACATTAAAATATCATATTTAAAATAAAGTAGGCGATGGCACCAAGTGTCGCTGAAATCGGAAGCGTGATGACCCATGTAATGAGCATTCGCTTGGCCGTACCCCAGTTTACGCCTTTTACCCGGTGGGACGCACCGACGCCAAGAATTGATGAAGAAATGACGTGGGTTGTACTGACCGGCAAATGAATAAACGTGGCGCCGAAAATAATGGCTGCTCCGGTTAAGTCAGCGGAAACACCGTTTACCGGACGGATTTTCATGATCTTTCCGCCAACGGTTTTGATGATTTTCCAGCCGCCGATTGATGTTCCGAGACCCATGGCTGTCGCGCAGGCGAATTGCACCCAGGTAGGAATATCATTAGCAGAAGTATGTAAATTCGCTGTGATGAGAGCCATTGTGATAATTCCCATTGCTTTTTGCGCATCGTTTGTTCCGTGTGTATACGATTGCAGGGCAGCTGTTACAATCTGCACTCTGCGGAATTGCTTATTCGTTTTCGCCAAGTTGCTGTCTTTGAAAATCAGCTTAACGATGCTATAAAGAATAAAACCAAGGACAAAGGCAATAATTGGTGATAGAATCAGTGCTTCAATGATTTTAATGAAGCCCTTATAGTTTAACGCTGCAAATCCGGCTGCCGCAATGGCTGCACCGGCAATAGCGCCGATGATGGCATGGGATGAGCTGCTTGGGATACCGTAGTACCATGTGATAAGGTTCCAGGCAATTGCAGCGAGTAGCGCAGCCAAAATGACAACAGAGCCATTTTCCAGCGTATAAGGATCTACGATGTCTTTCGTAATGGTTTTGGCAACACCTGTAAACGTCATTGCTCCGACAAAGTTCATCACAGCAGCCAATATAATGGCATGGCGCGGTTTTAACGCTTTTGTTGATACCGAAGTCGCAATTGCGTTTGCCGTATCATGAAACCCGTTGATGAAATCAAACGCCAGAGCACAAATGACTATTAGTATCGTTAATATTAATAGAATATCCATTTTTACCCCTCGTTACGCGTTTTTCATAATGATGGTTTCAAGATTATTGGCAACACTTTGACAAGAGTCGGCGATTTCTTCAAGCGTTTCGTATATTTCACGATATTGAATGACTTTGATTGGATCTGTTTCATTTCCGAAAAGATTCTTTAATGATTTTCTGTGCAAGTTGTCACAACTGTGCTCATACTCTTTAATTTTGATTGCGTGAGGCTGAATATCCTTTAAGCGATTTTCTGCCAGCAGCTCGATCGTAATCAAAATCTCTTTCGCACATTCTCTGATATATCCGCTGAATTTATCAATATGCTCGTCTGATGAAGTAATTGAGAAAATCTCCATCATGGCAGAGAAATGTTCGATTCCGTCAAGCACATCATCCAAGCTGTTTGTCAGCTGAAGGATATCTTCGCGCTCAATAGGAGTGATGAACGCTTTGTTAAGCTCTTTAATCATGACATGAACATGATTGTCACCTTTTGTTTCATATTCCTTTAACGTATCTGCAAATTCTTTAAGAGTCGTTTGGTTAGTGACCTTAAAATTCACAAAATATTCTGCAGTTTCGTCTATGTTCTTTGCAATTTCTGTTAAAAGGAGTGAGAACTTATCTTTTTTTCTTCTTATCATTAAAAACCCTCCATAGTTTGAATGAACAATGCACACATCAAATTATTATATAGCCTTTTGTCGAAAAAAAACAGGTAAAGTCGAAAAAAACGTATCTTGACTTTTTTGATAAATCGTGTCTCCTTATTTTGACCTACTTCGCTTTAAAAAAACGACCCAAGTTTGCAAAAACTTTCTGCTTAACGTAAAAAGTATATCAAAAGTTGTGTTTTTCCTGTCAACTTTTATCTTCTGTTTCACCAAAAAACGGTTCCCTAAACAAGGGAACCGTTTTATCAGCTTGCTTTTCGTTTTTTCATCCCGTAATAAACAGGCAGTCCGGCAAGGCCGATGAGGATGGATAATCCGCAGCTCATTGTATCTGTAATGAGTGTGCTGCCTAACACAAAGAAGGAGCCCGCGATTGCCAGAATTGGCATAAATGGATAAAGCGGAACACTGTAGGCGCGCTTTTTTCCCTCTGCTCGCTTGCGGAGAATAAACACTGCAAAAAAGGCCATCACATAAAAAATGTAGATCATGAAAATGGAGATTTCTGAGAGCTTATCAGGGTTGCTGATCAGCATCATAATCAAAGCCAAAGCAATTTGAAAAGAAATCGCAATCCATGGTGTGCGGAACGACGGGTGTACATGTGACAGTTTTTCAGCAAATGGAAGCTGTTTGCGTTCCGCCATTGCAAATGAAACACGCGGGAAAGAAAGCACCTTTCCATTTAAGCACCCAAAGATGCTGACGATAATCCCTACACTGATCAGCTTTCCGCCAATTGAACCGAACAGCATGGTTGCAGCGGTGCTTGTCGCATTTTCACCAAGCGTGACAATTTCGTTCGCTGACAGGATGTGAAGCAATGCAAAATTAATGAAAATATAGATCGCCGTTACAATTAATAATCCGCCCGTCATAGCGCGTGGAAGCAGCTTTTCGGGATTTTTCATTTCTCCGCCGAGAGCGGCAAGGAGAATCCATCCGTCATAAGCAAACAACGTAGCTAAAATAGCCGCCCCGAAGTTCATATCGGAAATGCTTTCGTTTACTGCTGTGAAGATGTGCTGATCGCCTTTCCAAAGGCCAAAGATGATGATGCAGGCAATCGGAATCAGTTTTCCGATCGTTGTCAGCGTTTGGACAAAACCGCCGTATTTTGTACCGATAATATTAATGACGCATAAAAAGAGAACTGCTATAATTCCAATGACTTTTGATAGTCCAGATCCCCAGCCGAAAAGATTCGCCATTAAAGATCCAAAATATAAACCCAGCGCGCCAATAATCGCCGGGCCGTAAATGATAATCTGCACCCAGCCGCACAAAAATCCCCAAAACTCGCCGTACACTTCTTCAAGGTACGTATAAAGCCCGCCGGTTTTTGGAATCTGCGTTCCGATTTCCGCGATTGTCAAACCGCCCGCCAGTGTTAAAATACCGCCTAATAGCCAGGCGAAAAGCGCCATTTTTGAATCACCTGAATAAGCAAGCACAGCGCCGGGCTTCATAAAAACACCAGAACCGATAATGGTTCCGATGACAAGAGTAAGGGCAAACAAGAGGCCTATCTCTTTTTTTAAACCGTTGTCTTCAGAATGCATGTCCTTAACCTCCTATGATGTTGAAGCTTCATGTTGAAGAATCTATTTTTTCATATTGTAAACCCTATTTTAGAAAAGTGAAATAAAATAAATTTTCTGATTTTCGAAATTTGCTTTGTGTACAGCAGATAAAACTGTGGAAACACCTGTTTTAACAATCTATAAACGAATAAACTTCATGATTTTTATTTGTAAAGTTCGTGTTTTCTGTATTAGGATTTTAGCCGGTACAGAGGGGAGATGAGAATTCAGAAAGTGAACGAACTTTCGGTGAAGCTGATATGTTGACTTTCTCATGCGAATAAAATACTTTGTTATTAGAACAATAAATATACAACTATGATATGATATCTCGAAATCGAGATAAAATAACCTGGAGGGACAGCGTATGAAAGTTAACGGCATTCACCACGTATCGGCATTAACGGCCGACGCACAAAAAAACTTGGATTTCTATAAGAAAGTATTAGGATTAAAGCTCGTCAAAAAATCCGTCAATCAGGATGAACCGACCATGTACCATCTGTTCTACGGAGATGAAGTGGCAAACCCGGGAACTGAGCTGACGTTTTTCGAGATTCCCCGCATTGCACCGTTTCATGCGGGAACAAACAGTATTTCTTCTATTGGATTGCGCGTTCCAAGCACAGAAGCCCTGCATTACTGGAAAGAACGTTTTGAAGAGCAGCAAGTAACGCACAGCGGCATCTCCAAAAGAGCCGGACGTGACATATTGGCATTTCAAGATCATGAAGGGCAGCGACTTGTGCTGACTGCTGATGAGGAAGGAAAAGGATATGGCCTGCCTGTTAAACAGAGCGGCATTCCGGAAGAATTTTCGTTTCGCGGGTTAGGGCCGGTTGAACTGACTGTGCCATATGCTGAACCAACTTTACACGTATTGACGAATATTCTTGGATTTACAGAAATCAGCCGTGAATCAGTCGAAGGGCAAGGAACCGCCGTTATTCTGGAATCAGGAGAAGGCGGTGCTGCAACGGAAATCCATTTAATAGAAAGAAACGATCTTCCGCGCGAGCGTCAAGGCAAAGGGAGTGTTCACCACGTCGCATTTCGGGTAAGAGATGAAGAAGAACTTGCCGGGTGGCACCGGATCATCAGCCGGGAAGGCTTTAGCAATTCAGGCATAGTTGAGCGTTACTATTTCAAGGCGCTGTATTTCAGAGAACCGAACGGCATTTTGTTCGAGTTATCAACAGACGGACCGGGCTTTATGGTAGATGAAAATCTTGATGAGCTTGGCCAAACGATTGCTCTTCCGCCATATCTAGAGCATCGAAGAGCAGAAATTGAAGCGAAATTGAAACCGATCCAATAAATTGTGATTCATTTGCCTTCCGGCGCGCCGGAGGGCTTTTTTATTTTGGGAAAACGCATCGCCGATTACGATTTGGAGAAAGGGCTTGAAACCAGCTGTATATAGGATGATTGGCATGAAATGGCCTCGGCAAAAATATTGTCTTTGTTTATTAATAGTTTATTCATATTTGCTTGTTACACTATTTCCAAGTTAGCCAAAAGGAGTGAAAAACACGTGGAAAAGAAAAAACGCGAGCTGGATATTTTCCTCATCCTTATTTTGCTCGCATCTGCATTCTTAAATATCTATAACATCTGGAATGATGATACGGTGAATCCTTATTACACCGCTGCAGTCACAAGTATGATGCAAAGCTTTCATAATTTTTTCTATGCCTCATTCGACGCGGCGGGGTTTATAACGGTTGATAAACCGCCTATTACGTTCCAGATACAAACCATCAGCGCACTTATATTCGGTATGCACGGCTGGAGCGTCATCCTGCCTCAGGCACTTGCTGGTGTAGGTTCTGTCCTTTTAATGTATCTGTTAATAAAACCGACATTCGGTAAGACAGCAGCAAGAATTGCCTCTTTCATCATGGCATGTACACCGATTGCTGTAGCTGTAGCACGTACAAACAATGTTGATGCATTACTGGTATTTTTCTTATTGCTTGCTACATGGCTTCTCTTTAAAGCGATCAGAAAAGGAAAGCTGATCTGGCTGTTAGCAGCATTTTTCGTTGTTGGAGTAGGATTTAATACAAAAATGCTGCAGGCTTACATGATTTTACCGGCTTTCTTATTGTTCTATCTGATTGCGGCAAACGCCACAATCAAGAAAAAAATCGTTTCATTGGTAAGTGCGTTAGCCGTATTAGCAGCCGTTTCGTTATCGTGGCCGCTCATTGTTGACAATATCCCTGCAAGCAAGCGGCCTTATATCGGAAGCAGCCAAACCAACTCTGTTTTGGAATTGGCTTTCGGCTATAACGGAATCCAGCGGCTGACAGGCCAAAATTCAGGCGGCGGCCAGGGTGCGCCAAACAAAGACGCTTCAAAAGAAATGTCTTCTTCTGATAACACTCAAGCACCGCCTAATCAGTCATCAAGCAACAGCTCATCAAGCGATGGTAAATCCTCAAATGGCAATATGGCGGCGCCTCCATCCAATGGCCAAATGCCAAGCGGCGGTCAAGGAGGCCCTCCAAGCGGCGGAGATGGCGGCCAAGGCGGACCCGGCGGAGACGGAGGGAAAGGCGGTACAGGAACCGGTTCGAAAATGCAATCAGGTTCAGGGATGTTTGGAACGGGAACACCTGGTCCACTGCGGCTTTTCCAACAAGAGTTATCTGATCAAATCAGCTGGCTTCTGCCATTTGCGATATTTGGAATCGCAGGCTTACTGATCGCTGGCGCAAGAGAAAGAAGAAGATTATCTGTAGAGCAGAAGGAAACGGTGTTCTGGATTGCGTGGCTTGTACCGATTGCCGGATTCTTCAGTGTCGCAGAATTTTTCCATCATTATTATCTCATCATGCTGGCACCGCCGATTGCGGCTCTTGTCGGTGCGGGATGGGTTGCCCTTGTTCATCTGTATCGCAATCAGACAGGCTGGAAAGCATGGCTTTTGCCGGGAGCAATTATTGCGACAACTGGATTTGAATTGTTTATTCTCAGAAACTACAACGATCAAATCGGTGTTGGATGGAGTATCGGGGTAGGTGTTATCGGCGTGTTGTCAGCGATTGCTTTGCTGCTGTTTAAACAGCGCCAAAAACCGTTCAGTTATTATGTTTCACTTGCAGCTCTCCTCGCATTGCTGGTGATGCCGATTTATTGGGCAAGTACGCCACTTCTGTACGGAGGCAACAGCTCACTGCCTGAAACAGGCCCTCAGCTCGCATCAATGAGCGGAAAAGGCATGGGAATGTCTGATGCGACTGTAAATGAAAAACTGATCAAATATCTAGAGGAGAATAACTCCGGAGCTGAATACCTATTCGCCACAACCGATTCGAACACAGCGGCACCATATATCATTAAAACGAAAAAAGCTGTCATGGCTATTGGCGGATACAGCGGTTCTGACCCGGCGATCACACTGACTCAATTCAAAAAACTTGTAAAAGAAGGAAAAGTGAAATACTTCTTGGCTTCTGGAATGGGAAGAGGCGGAAACAATGACATTGTTGAATGGGTTGAGAAAAATGGAAAAGAAGTAGCATCAGAAAAATGGCAATCAAGTTCTGATCAAAAAACAGAAAATACTGATTCGGCTGATACATCAAGCAGCAAGGCTTCAGGTGAAAACGGCAAAATGGGCGGACCTGGCGGAATGAATCAGTCAGCAACATTATACGAACTACATGCTGATGAATAGGAGGCAAAAACATGAGCAGACATATTCAATATTCAATTGTTGTACCTGTGTATAATGAAGAGCTTGTCATTCATGAAACCTATCAGCGCTTAAAAGAGGTCATGGATCAAACGAAGGAAAACTACGAGCTGCTTTTTGTCAACGATGGCAGCAAAGACCGCAGTATTGAGATTTTAAGAGAGCATAGCCTGATCGATCCGAGAGTGAAAATTATTGATTTTTCAAGGAATTTTGGACACCAGATCGCCATTACGGCGGGTATGGATTATGCACAGGGGAATGCAATCGTCGTCATTGACGCCGATTTGCAGGACCCTCCTGAACTGATTTTAGATATGATTGAAAAGTGGAAGGAAGGCTACGAGGTCGTGTACGCCGTGCGGACTAAACGAAAAGGGGAAACCTTTTTCAAAAAACAAACCGCGGCTATGTTTTACCGGCTTCTCAGCGGTATGACAGATATTGATATCCCGATTGATACGGGGGATTTTCGTCTCATGGACAGAAAAGTCTGTGATGAAATGAAAAGATTAAAAGAAAAAAATCCATTTGTCAGAGGGCTAGTCAGCTGGGTGGGTTTCAAACAGACAGCGGTCGAGTATGTACGTGATGAAAGGCTCGCCGGAGAAACGAAGTACCCGCTCAAGAAAATGCTGAAGCTGTCAATGGACGGCATCACGACATTTTCACATAAACCGCTGAAGCTGGCAAGCTATGCGGGGATTTTAATGTCAGGTGCTGGATTTCTGTATATGTTTATCGTGCTGTATCTGAAACTATTCACAGACAGCACGATTACCGGCTGGTCATCACTTATTGTGATCCAGCTCCTGTTCAGCGGCATTGTCCTTCTGATTTTGGGCGTGATCGGCGAATATATCGGCAGAATCTACGATGAAGCCAAAGACAGGCCGCTTTACATTGTCCAAAAATCGTATGGAATTGAAAATAAAAGACTCTATAGAGACCAGCATATGTCATAACCTCAAACCCCCTGTCCGTAATGGACAGGGAGTTTTTATGCTCTGAGCCCGATCTAAAGCAAAAGATGCTAATAGATATATGGAAATTGGGTAAAGAAGAGATTGTGAGCTTGTACTGCGGTTCAGTCATGCCGAAATAAAAACAGCAAAACTTAAAGATTTCGTCATCGGCTTTGCTGCATGTCAGCTGTTAGATTGGGGGGCTTTTAAGAAACGCATGATTAGAGCCGTACCAGTTATGTTTAATAGAATACTGGTACCCAATACAATTCCCCACGTCAACGTCGATTCAGAGAGAAGAAAGCTCAGCAAAAGAAAAGCCAATCCTGCGCAGATCATACTCAGTCCTACGGTTTTCATGTTCATGCCTCCTAGCAAACGATGTTTCTAGCATCTGATGAGAGTGATGTCAATCTGTATGATATACGGATATCTCGTCTGAAAGTTTCATAGAACAATTAGGTCTTTTATCTAATAAAAAGCCTCAGACCGCTTTTGCGGCCTGAGGCATTATGTCTTACGAAGTTTTCTCTTCTTTTTGATCCAGTTTAATTTTTTTCGTCATTTCTTTGCCGTTTCGGAGAATTTTCACTTCAACGGTATCACCGATCTTTGCGTCTTTATATAAGATATTGCGCAATTCACTGCCTGTATCAATTTCTTTACCTTTTAGGCCGATGATAATATCCTCTGCTTTTAATCCGGCCTTTTCAGCAGGAGAGCCTGAAGCGACCTCACGGATGTAAACACCTTTATTCAGCTGGCTGCCGAACAGGCCGAGTGTGCCTTCTTGGTAATTTTGCGGCACTTGTTCCAGATCAAGCATGCTGACACCGATATATGGACGTTCAATTTGTCCTTTAGACAGCAATTCTTCAGCAATCGGTTTTACGTCATTGCTTGGAATGGCGAATCCGATACCCTCAACATCATCCTCACTGATTTTCATACTGTTAATGCCGACAATTTTGCCGTCTGTATTTAACAAAGGACCGCCGCTGTTACCTGGATTAATTGCTGCGTCTGTCTGAATGACGTTAATGCTCGTTTCGCCGGCTGATGTAGACATTGAAACCGTTCTGTCCACGCCGCTTACAATTCCTTGTGTTACTGTGCGGGACAGATCTTTTCCAAGCGGATCCCCAATCGCAATAACGGTCTCGCCTGTTCTGAGATCAGATGAATCACCGAAGTTTGCCACTTTTGTGACGTGGTCATCACTGATTTGGAGGACGGCTAAATCAGTTAACGAGTCACTGCCTACCAGCTTTGCAGTAACCTCAGTGCCGTCATATAAAGATACCTTCAGTGATGATGCCCCTTCTACGACGTGGTTATTTGTAATGATATAAGCCTTGCCATTCTCTTTTTTGAAAATGACACCTGACCCTGAACCGCTTTCTGTATCTTCACTGGAATCAGAAGAACTAGAGCCGAACAAAGAGCTGTTTGATTGTGCCTGAAGATTTGTAATACCGACAATCGCTGGTGAAAGGTCTTCTACCATATCTGAGATTTTAGAAGAGTCCTCGCTCTTGAATGCAGATGAGCTGCTTGAGCTTGATGAGCTTTTTTTAGATTCAGAGGAGGTGCTTGTTGCTGTAACAGATTGCGTTTGCTGCTGGCTGGATGATTGTTTTGCAGTGTCCTGAGAATCATGGTCGCCAAGCGGTGTAAACGTGTAAATGCCAAGGGCAAGACTGCCGCCGATCACTCCGCCAAGCAACGGTCTGAACCATCCGAATCCTCGTTTTTTCTTCTCCTGATCATGAATGACATTGCGGGCCGAGTAGGAGGCGCTCTGATCGTTCTCTTTCGTTAAAAAGACCTCATTCTCATTACCTTTCGTTCTGTTTTCATCACGATAGTTATCCATCATGTTCACTCCGTTTCTCTATTTTCACATGTCTATTTATATTGATAGGTTTATGACTTGAGTTTATCATAAACAATAACTGTGGGATAAAAATGAAAAGATTATGGGAAATTGTGAAAAAGTGCGGAAAACGGTACACTTCATATTGTATATGAAAGGACTGAGTCGATGGAACAGATTGGATTGATTGGATATGGCAGCATGGCGGATATGATCGCCAGACAGCTGTTGAAACATGAACAAATAAAAGAGAATGAGCTATTTATTGAGACGAGAACGAAGGGGGAGCGGCTGCGGGCACTCATGTCAGATTATCCAAACGTATCGGCTGATCCGTTGGAGAATTGGGCAAATACGTGCCAATTGATTTTGATATGCGTCCCGCCGCTCCATGTCATCGAAATAATGCGTCGTCTGCACCCGTATGTGAACAGAAATACTCACATCGTATCCATAGCTGCCGGTGTGCCGCTGCGTCTTTTGGAGGCAGAAACAGAAGCCGGTATCTCACGTGTTATTCCTGCCATTACGTCCGAAGCAGAAGCTGGCATCTCACTTGTCGTTCACAGTGAAGCACTGGCTGCAGAGAAAAAAGAACGTCTGAATGAATTGTTATCGGTTTTCAGCCGTGTACGAGAAATCAAAGAATCGAATTTAGATGCGGCCAGCAATTTAACGAGCTCGGCACCGGGATTCATAGCTGCAATCTTTGAAGAGCTGGCACTGTCTGCCGTCAGAAACAGCAGCCTGTCCAAAGAAGAAGCCTTTGATTTTCTGATTCATTCGCTATACGGAACTGGCAAGGTGCTGATCGAAAAAAATATGTCTTTCGAGGAGACGCTGGAACGTGTCGCAACCAAAGGCGGAATAACGGGAGAGGGAGCTGAGGTGATACGCGCCTCTGTGCCGGACGTTTTTGATGAGGTGTTTGAAAGAACCCTGAAAAAATATGAACTGCTTACAGAACAGGTTGGTAAACAGACATGAATCCTTGAAAGAGGATTCTTTTTTTATCACTGAATGATTGAGATTTTTCCCAGTTATATTGCATTTTTCCTCTTTTTTTAATATAATCTGTTAGAATATTCATAATTTAGTAAAAAAGGAGGAGCGTTATGAAATTGTACATGTCAGTAGATATGGAAGGTATTTCGGGTCTTCCGGACGATACCTTTGTGGATTCCGGCAAGCGGAATTATGAACGCGGACGGCTTATCATGACTGAAGAAGCAAACTACTGTATTGCTGAAGCGTTTAACAGCGGGTGTACCGAGGTGCTGGTCAATGACAGTCATTCGAAGATGAATAATCTGATGGTTGAAAAGCTTCACCCTGAAGCAGACTTGATTTCTGGTGACGTCAAACCATTTTCAATGGTGGAGGGACTGGATGATACGTTTACAGGCGCTTTGTTTCTCGGTTATCATGCGAGAGCCTCGACCCCCGGTGTCATGTCACACAGCATGATTTTCGGCGTCCGTCATTTTTACATAAACGATCGGCCTGTCGGTGAGCTTGGATTAAATGCATACGTTGCCGGTTATTATGGTGTCCCGGTATTAATGGTAGCCGGGGATGACCGGGCGGCAAAGGAAGCGGAAGAGCTTATCCCGAACGTGACAACAGCCGCAGTCAAACAAACCATTTCAAGATCCGCAGTGAAGTGCTTGTCGCCTGCGAAAGCCGGACGGCTGTTGACAGAAAAAACTGCGTTTGCCCTGCAAAACAAGGACAAAGTCAAGCCGCTCACACCGCCTGACAGGCCGGTTCTGAGCATTGAATTCGCCAATTATGGCCAAGCAGAATGGGCGAATCTGATGCCGGGAACGGAAATCAAGACGGGAACTACAACCGTTCAATTTCAGGCGAAGGACATGCTTGAAGCCTATCAGGCGATGCTTGTCATGACTGAGCTTGCGATGCGGACATCATTCTGCTAAAGGGGTGTTTTAGGCTTTGGCGCGATACATGATAAAGCGTTTTTGGGCAATGGCAGCTACGATTTTGGTGATTACCACCCTGACTTTTGTTCTCATGAAGGTCATTCCCGGATCTCCTTTTAACGAGGAGAGAGGCACAAATGAAGCCGTTCAAAAAAATCTCGAAGCCTACTATCACTTAGACGATCCTCTCATTTTCCAATACATTTTCTACTTAAAATCCATCATTACATTCGATTTCGGACCTTCAATTAAAAAACCGTCGGACAGTGTAAATGATATGCTGGAACGCGGATTTCCCGTTTCCTTTGAGCTTGGGATGACAGCGATTGTCATTGCTGTGATTTCTGGGCTGGTGCTGGGCGTAATTGCTGCACTCCGCCGCAATGGCTTTTTGGACTATGCCGCGATGAGTCTTGCAGTACTCGGCATCTCCATCCCGAATTTTATTCTGGCAACATTGCTCATTCAGCAATTTGCTGTCAATCTCAAACTATTTCCCGCTGCGACATGGACAAGCCCGATTCATATGGTGCTTCCGACCGCAGCGCTTGCTGTAGGGCCAATGGCGATCATTGCCAGGCTGACACGGTCGAGCATGGTCGAAGTTCTGACACAGGATTATATCCGCACAGCAAAAGCAAAAGGGCTTTCTCCATTCAAAATTATCGTAAAACACGCACTCAGAAATGCACTCATGCCCGTCATTACCGTCCTGGGCACACTCGTCGCCAGCATCTTAACAGGAAGCTTTGTCATTGAAAAAATCTTTGCCATTCCGGGAATGGGAAAATATTTTGTTGAAAGCATTAATCAGCGGGACTATCCCGTGATTATGGGAACGACCGTTTTTTACAGCGTCATTCTGATTATCATGCTGTTTTTGGTCGATTTGGCCTACGGTCTCTTAGACCCGCGCATTAAACTGCATAAGAAAGGGTGAAGCGTGTGAATCTCCCTGTACAAACGGATGAACGCCAGCCAGAACAGCACAATCAGGTGCCTGATGAGTGGTTTGTCTCGAATCAGGAAAAAAATCGGGAAGCAGATTCGGTCAAGCGGCCGAGTTTGTCATACACGCAGGATGCCTGGAGGAGGCTGAAAAAAAATAAATTAGCGATGGCCGGACTCTTTATTCTTTTATTTCTTTTTGTCATGGCAGTTATCGGGCCCTTTTTATCGCCTCATAGTGTCGTACGCCAATCACTGACAGAACAAAATCTTCCGCCCTCAGCCGATCATTGGTTCGGCACCGATGAACTCGGCCGGGATGTGTTTACCCGAACATGGTATGGCGCGAGAATCTCGTTGTTTGTCGGCGTGATGGCAGCACTGATTGATTTTTTGATTGGTGTCATTTACGGAGGCGTTGCCGGCTATAAAGGCGGCAGGATTGACAGCATTATGATGAGGATTATCGAAGTGCTGTACGGACTGCCGTACCTGCTTGTTGTCATTTTGCTGATGGTGCTCATGGGACCGGGACTGGGCACGATTATTGTGGCGCTGACTGTGACCGGGTGGGTCGGCATGGCGAGAATTGTAAGAGGCCAGGTGCTTCAGATTAAAAATTATGAATATGTACTCGCCTCGAAAACCTTTGGCGCGAAAACCTTTCGCATCATCCGGAAGAATTTGCTGCCGAATACTATGGGAGCGATCATCGTACAAATGACATTAACCGTACCTGCCGCCATATTCGCAGAATCATTTTTAAGCTTTCTCGGCCTCGGCATACAGGCTCCGTTTGCAAGTTGGGGCGTGATGGCGAATGACGGCCTGCCCACGATTTTATCTGGGCATTGGTGGCGCCTGTTTTTTCCGGCCTTTTTCATATCTCTGACGATGTACGCGTTTAATGTGCTGGGGGACGGATTGCAGGATGCGCTTGACCCTAAGCTGAGGAGGTAGCTGTATGGAAAAAGTTCTGTCAGTCCAAAATCTGCACGTGTCTTTTACGACTTACGGCGGGACGGTTCAGGCGGTCAGAGGGGTGAGCTTTGATTTGTATAAAGGAGAAACCTTTGCGATCGTCGGCGAATCCGGCTGCGGCAAAAGCGTTACCTCCCAAAGCATCATGGGCCTGCTTCCGCCTTATTCGGCGAAGGTGACAGACGGCAGCATTCTATTTAAAAACAAAGACCTTTGCCGTCTCTCTGACAAAGAAATGAGAGGTATAAGGGGAGCCGACATTTCTATGATTTTTCAAGACCCGATGACGGCGTTAAACCCTACGCTGACTGTCGGCGACCAGCTGGGGGAAGCGCTATTGCGCCACAAAAAAATGAGCAAAAAAGCGGCACGGAAAGAGGTGCTTTCCATGCTGTCATTGGTTGGTATTCCAGATCCCGAAGAGCGCCTAAAGCAATATCCCCACCAATTCAGCGGCGGCATGAGACAGCGGATTGTCATTGCGATGGCGCTGATTTGCGAGCCTGACATCTTAATTGCGGATGAACCGACCACCGCCCTGGATGTAACCATTCAGGCACAGATTTTAGAGCTGTTTAAAGAGATTCAGAGAAAAACGAATGTGTCTGTCATCCTGATTACACATGATTTAGGGGTCGTTGCCCAGGTAGCTGACAGAGTCGCAGTCATGTATGCCGGGAAAATCGCGGAAATCGGCACGAGAAAAGATATTTTTTATCAGCCGCAGCACCCTTATACAAAAGGACTGCTGGCTTCTGTCCCGCGGCTGGATTTAGATGGCGCGGAGCTGATCCCGATCGACGGAACGCCGCCGGATTTATTTTCGCCTCCGCCGGGCTGCCCGTTTGCCGCCCGCTGTCCGAACAGGATGGTTGTGTGTGACAGGGTGTACCCGGGCCAGACGATCAGATCTGACTCGCACACCGTCAACTGCTGGCTGCAGGATCAACGAGCAGAGCATGCGGTGCTGTCAGGAGATGCGAAGGATTGAACATGAAAAGGGGGAAGAGGATGAAACGAGTGAAAAAGCTATGGGGCATGGGTCTTGCATTAGGACTTTCGTTTGCGCTGATTGGGTGCACAGCAAATGAACAGGCCGGAAAAGAAGGCAGTCATGATAAGGCAAAAACCAGCGGAGAAAAGGTGCTGTATGTAAATAATGAAAATGAACCGACTTCATTCGATCCGCCGATCGGCTTTAATAATGTGTCATGGCAGCCGTTAAATAACATCATGGAGGGGCTGACGCGTCTTGGCAAAGATCATGAGCCCGAGCCGGCAATGGCGGAGAAATGGTCTGTTTCGAAAGATAAAAAAACTTACACATTTACGATTCGGGAAAATGCGAAATGGACAAACGGAGATCCTGTAACAGCCGGAGACTTCGAATACGCGTGGAAGCGAATGCTTGATCCGAAAAAAGGCGCTTCATCGGCATTCCTAGGTTATTTTATTGAAGGCGGCGAAGCATATAACAGCGGGAAAGGGAAAAAAGACGATGTGAAGGTGACGGCAAAGGATGATCGAACCCTTGAAGTTACACTGGAAGCACCGCAAAAATATTTTCTGAGCGTTGTGTCCAATCCTGCGTATTTTCCGGTAAATGAAAAGGTCGATAAAGACAATCCAAAGTGGTTTGCTGAGGCGGATACATTTGTCGGAAACGGCCCGTTTAAGCTGACGGAATGGAAGCATGATGACAGCATCACTATGGAGAAAAGCGACACGTATTGGGATAAAGATACCGTGAAGCTTGATAAGGTGAAATGGGCGATGGTCAGTGACAGAAATACAGATTATCAGATGTTTCAATCAGGGGAACTTGATACCGCTTATGTCCCTGCAGAGTTAAGCGACCAGCTGATGGATCAGGATAACGTCAATATTGTTGACCAGGCGGGTCTCTATTTCTATCGATTTAATGTCAACATGGAGCCGTTTCAAAATGAAAACATCAGAAAAGCCTTTGCGATGGCTGTGGATCAAGAGGAAATTGTAAAGTACGTCACGAAAAATAATGAAAAACCGGCGCGCGCCTTTGTATCGCCTGGATTTACGCAGCCTGACGGCAAAGATTTCCGTGAAGCAGGCGGAGACCTGATCAAGCCTAACGAAAGCAAAGCGAAGCAGCTGCTCGAAAAGGGCATGAAGGAAGAAAACTATAATAAGCTTCCTGCGATCACGCTTACTTACAGCACAAAGCCGGAGCATAAAAAGATTGCCGAAGCTATTCAGCAAAAATTGAAAAATAGCCTTGGAGTCGATGTGAAGCTGGCCAATATGGAATGGAACGTATTTTTAGAGGATCAAAAAGCGCTGAAATTCCAATTCTCTCAAAGCTCATTTTTGCCTGATTACGCGGACCCTATCAGTTTTCTGGAAGCCTTTCAAACGGGAAATTCGATGAACCGCACAGGCTGGGCCAATAAAGAATACGATCAGCTGATCAAACAGGCGAAAAATGAAGCCGATGAAAAAGCACGGTTCTCTCTTATGCATCAAGCTGAAGAGCTGCTCATCAATGAAGCGCCGATCATCCCGGTTTATTTTTATAATCAGGTTCACCTGCAAAATGAACAAGTAAAGGGAATTGTCCGTCACCCTGTCGGCTATATCGACTTAAAATGGGCAGATAAAAACTGATGGCGGTGATTGAGGAAATACTGCTTCTTTATGCGAAGGAGCGGTATTTTTTCTCTTTCTTGCACGTATACGTAGGGTGCAGAGCAAATGAAAGGAGTGTTTTCGTTGAATTACAAGCCGAAAGCGCTGAAAAAGGGTGATACAGTCGGAGTGATCGCGCCCGCAAGTCCGCCGGATCAAAAAAAGCTTGACACCGCGCTATTATTTTTAGAAGAGCTCGGTCTTCAGGTGAAGTTGGGCAAGGCGCTGAAAAACCAGCACGGCTATTTAGCGGGACAGGATGATGAGCGGCTGGCGGATCTCCATGAGATGTTCAGAGACGAGGAGGTAAAAGCAGTGTTGTGCGCATGCGGGGGTTTTGGGACAGGACGTATCGCCGCGGGCATTGATTTCAGCTTGATCCGCAAACACCCTAAAATCTTTTGGGGATACAGCGATATTACGTTTTTACATACTGCCATTCATCAAAACACAGGTCTTGTCACTTTCCATGGCCCGATGCTCAGCACGGATATAGGCCTTGACGACGTTCACCCGCTGACAAAAGCGTCATATAAGCAGCTCTTCCAGGAGACGGAATTCACCTATACAGAAGAGCTTTCTCCGCTGACCGAGCTTGTTCCTGGAAAAGCGGAAGGCGAGCTTGTCGGGGGGAATCTGTCTTTGCTGACGTCTACACTGGGCACGCCATTTGAAATTGATACGAGAGGAAAGCTTCTGTTTATTGAAGATATTGACGAGGAGCCTTATCAAATCGACCGAATGCTGAATCAGCTGAAAATGGCGGGGAAGCTGACGGACGCGGCCGGAATTCTAGTTTGTGATTTTCACAATTGTGTCCCGGTGAAGCGAGAGAAGTCTCTCTCGCTTGAGCAGGTGCTGGAAGACTATATTATTTCTGCGGGCAGGCCTGCTCTGAGAGGATTTAAAATCGGCCACTGCTCGCCAAGTATTGCCGTTCCGATTGGTGCGAAAGCTGCTATGAATACAGCAGAAAAAACAGTCGTAATAGAGGCAGGCGTTTCAGAAGGAGCGCTGAAGACATGAAAATCATTCGAATCGAAACAAGCCGAATCGCTGTCCCACTGACAAAGCCGTTTAAAACCGCGCTTCGCACTGTGTATACGGCTGAATCAGTCATAGTAAGGATTACTTATGACAGCGGTGCAGTCGGATGGGGAGAAGCACCCCCGACGTTAGTGATTACAGGAGACAGCATGGATAGCATTGAAAGTGCCATCCACCATGTGTTGAAGCCGGCATTGCTTGGAAAAAGCCTGGTGGGCTATGAGGCCATTCTGCACGACATCCAGCATCTTCTTACAGGAAATATGAGCGCGAAGGCTGCTGTAGAAATGGCGCTGTACGACGGCTGGGCGCAGATGTGCGGGCTGCCGCTTTATCAAATGCTTGGCGGATATCGAGATACGCTGGAAACAGATTATACCGTCAGTGTCAACTCACCTGAAGAGATGGCAGCTGATGCCGAGAATTATCTCAAACAAGGCTTTCAAACGCTGAAAATAAAGGTCGGAAAAGATGATATTGCAACAGATATCGCCCGTATCCAGGAAATCAGAAAACGTGTCGGATCAGCTGTGAAACTGCGTTTAGACGCTAATCAGGGGTGGAGGCCGAAGGAAGCGGTAACTGCCATTCGGAAAATGGAGGATGCGGGTCTAGGCATTGAGCTTGTCGAGCAGCCTGTCCATAAAGACGATCTCGCTGGGCTTAAAAAGGTGACAGATGCGACAGATACGCCGATTATGGCTGATGAAAGTGTTTTCACACCGCGCCAGGCGTTCGAAGTTCTGCAAACACGGAGCGCAGACTTGATCAATATTAAATTGATGAAAGCGGGCGGCATCAGCGGAGCAGAGAAAATTAATGCCATGGCGGAGGCCTGCGGGGTGGAGTGTATGGTCGGCAGCATGATCGAAACGAAGCTGGGCATTACGGCCGCGGCGCATTTTGCGGCAAGTAAGAGAAACATCACACGCTTTGATTTTGACGCGCCGCTGATGCTGAAAACAGATGTATTCAAAGGCGGCATAACATATAGCGGCAGCACGATTTCGATGCCTGGCAAACCGGGCCTCGGAATCACCGGGGCTGCGCTTTTGAAAGGGGGAAAAGAGCAATGATGCACACTGTCATATCAGCAGTGGCCAACATCTGGACAGCGCCTGATTCACCGCGTCCGTCTGATCAATTCATGCTTCAACCGACTGTAAGGATCAGAGACTGGCTGGAGCGCATGACGTATGATGAACGGCTTGGATTATGTACAGACAATGTAATCCAAACTCAGGTTCTCTTTGGCGAAAAGGTACTTGTGACGGCGGAACAGGGGGAATGGGTTTCTGTGATCGTGCCTAGCCAGTCATCCCGAAAGGATCCGCGCGGATACCCAGGCTGGATGAAAAAGAACCAGCTGGAAAAAACAAAGCCCATCCATACACAACACGATGTGATGATCAGCAAACCTGCTGCCTTTTTGTACAGAAGCAATGGGGAAAAGGAGATCGAATTAAGCTTTTTGACGGTTCTCCCCTTCATTGCAAAAGAAAACGGATATTTTAAGGTTTCGACTGTTTTGGGAGAAAGGTTTGTGAAGCAAAGTGATGCAGTGCCTGTCAGCAAACAGAAAGGGACTGCTGAAGACATCATTCAAACGGGTGCGTTTTTCCTTGGCCTTCCCTACCTATGGGGAGGGATCAGCGGGTTTGGGTTTGATTGCTCCGGATTTATGTACAGTATATTTAAGGCGAATGGATACAGCATCCCCCGCGATGCGGGAGATCAGGCTAAGGCGGGGGAGTATGTCCTGCTTGATGATATGAAGGCTGGTGACCTGCTGTTTTTTGCTTATGAGGAAGGAAAAGGAGCGATTCATCACGTCGGTCTGTATGTAGGCGGCGGGAAAATGCTTCATTCTCCAAAGACAGGAAAATCAATCGAAATCCTTACATTAAAAGACACAATCTATGAAAAAGAACTTTGTGCGGTGCGCCGCTGTTTTTCAGAATAAGGAGGGAGACAAATGACGCCACTGCCTTTGTTAGAGGTCAGCCAGCTAAAAATGCATTTTGACGCAGGGAAAAAGCGGACAGTCAAAGCCGTCGACGGGGTCACCTTTCAGATTCGTGAAGGAGAAACGTTCGGGCTAGTCGGGGAATCAGGGTGCGGGAAATCAACCTTGGGGAGAGTGCTGATGCGCCTTTATCAGCCGACAGAAGGAAGCGTGACATACCGCGGCACAAATCTTCATGCACTGAGTGAAAAAGAGCAGTTTGCCTTCAACCGCAAACTGCAGATGATTTTTCAGGACCCTTATGCTTCACTTAACCCGCGCATGACCGTTCGAGAAATTATTTTGGAGCCGATGGAGATTCACAATCTCTACAATACTCATAAAGCGCGGCTTCTCGTCGTGGACGAGCTGCTTGAGGCAGTTGGGCTTCATCCTGATTTTAGCAGCCGTTATCCGCATGAATTCAGCGGCGGGCAAAGGCAGAGGATCGGGATTGCGAGAGCACTGTCGCTGAATCCTGAATTTATCGTGGCGGACGAACCGATTTCTGCACTTGATGTCTCTGTTCAAGCGCAGGTGGTCAACCTGCTGAAGCGGCTTCAAAAAGAGAAAGGGCTTACGTTTTTATTCATTGCCCATGATCTTTCGATGGTGAAGCATATCAGTGACAGGATCGGTGTTATGTACTTAGGGCACATGATGGAAATTACAGAGAGCGGCACCTTGTATCGTGAACCGCTCCATCCCTATACAAAGGCGCTTTTGTCCTCGATTCCGATTCCAGATCCTGAATTGGAGGACAAGCGTGAGCGTATTCTCTTAAAAGGAGAGTTGCCGAGCCCGGTCAATCCGCCAAGCGGCTGCGTGTTTCGGACCCGCTGTCCTGAGGCGATGTCTGAATGTGGAGAATCTCGTCCCCAGCTTCAAGAAATCGAACCCGGCCGTTTTGTCGCTTGCCATTTGTATCGAAATGCTGAAACGAAGGAAAAAGTGAGATAAAAATAAAAAGAGTGGCTCCTTTTTACTAGAGCCACTCCATTTGATTATACTTGATGTAAAAACTTTACACAAACCGGGTAAGGGACAGAAACCGTTGATGGGAGGAGTGTCAATCGGCCGGTTTCTTTGTCTCTTTCAAACAAGACAAGGTTGCCTGTTTCTTCATTTGAAGCAACGAGGAACTCTTCCGTTGGGTCAAATACAAAGTCACGAGGCCAGTTTCCTTCTGTCGACACTCTTTCTACGAAAGCCAGCTCTCCTGAATATTGATTCACTTCAAATACGGCGATACTGTCATGGCCGCGGTTTGCGACATAAACAAAACGTCCGTCCTGCGTGACATGTATTGCGCTTCCCTGGCTGTTATCTGTAAAATCATCAGGGATGGCAGAAACGACTTGGATTTCTCTAAATTCGCCGGCTGTCGGGTTGTATTCAAGCGCAATCACTTCATTGCTTAATTCTGTCATGACATAAGCGTATTTTTCTTTCGGATGAAAAGCGATATGGCGAGGTCCTGCACCGGGAGCGAAGGAATGGCTTCCGGATTCAGTCAACACACCGTCTTTAAGCTTATAGGTGTAGAGCTTATCTATACCTAAATCAACCGCTACCACATAATTGTGTTCAGGTGTGAACCCCGCGTAGTGTGTATGCGGTTTTTCTTGTCTTTCGTGCGGCCCTTTTCCTGTGTGAGCGGCCTCTGAAACAGGTGATTGCAAGCTGCCGTCTTCCTGAACCGGAAAAACGTGTACCTTCCCGCTGTGATAATTGGCAGTCAGTACGAATTGATTTTGATCATCAACGCTTACGTGGCATGGCGAAGGGCCATCAATTAACTGATGATTCAGAAATGTCAATTCGCCGCTGTTTTTATCGATTTGATAGGCAGCAACTCCGCCTTGGCCGTCTGCTTTTTCGATGGAATAAAGGATGGTGTTGTTTTTGTTCGGCGCCACATATGTCGGGTTGCCCAGCTTAGCGGCCAGCTTTGGCTCGCTGAGTGCTTTTTTCTCAGTATCAAGCTCAAATGAATAAATTCCTTCGCTTCCGCCTTTTGTATATGTTCCCACATATCCTATGTATTTTGTCATGCGATTTCCCCCTTAAAAATGATGTCACCTCTATATTAACGTATCTTGATAAAATAAGCTGTTCAAAACATGAAAAAGGGGAAGATTCTTCATTCGCCTCGAATCAGCGGCATTGTGCAGCACCTGAAGGAGCCGCCTGATTTAATAATTTCTGACAGGTCAATTTCGATAATGTGATAGCCTCTATTCGATAGCTGTTGATTGACATGGCGGTTGCCAGGGAGACTGATGATCGTTTTTTTTTCGATTGAAAGGACGTTGGTGCCAAGCGTAAATTGTTCGTCCTCGGGCACCTCAATAAGATCATAACGTTTTGCCAGCATATCGGCTGCATCTGGCTCAATGGCCTGTGGATAAATTAACGCTTCGCTTTCAGATATAATGTTAAATACGCAGTCCAAATGCAAAAATTTTTCATGAAGCTTCACTGGAACGATCGTATATTCAGGAAGTGCCTCTTCCAGCTGGCCGATAGCTGAAATGTCGGTGCGCTGGCTGATTCCGACATAGACAATGTCATCATCGATAATGACGTCTCCGCCTTCAATACTCGTATCAAGCATGCGGGTGTAAGAGATACCTTGGCTGTGAAAAAAATCTTTTATAACGGCTTCTTCTCCTTGGCGAATCGGTTCAGTCATGCTTGACAAAAAGGCTTTTTCTCCGATGACAAATCCTATGTCCCTAGTAAAAACCTGTTCTGGGAGTCCGTCGCGAACGGGCAAAAGGACGACCTCAACGTTGTGTGACCTAAGTGCCTCCACTAAGCGACTGTGCTGGTCGTTAGCGGTTTTTACATGAATATTGTCATCTTCAAAATGTTTTTGTGTTTCGTTTATAACATCTTTTATGCTCATGTGCTCAGGTTTGCATAAGATCACTTTCTGAAGTGTGCCGTATTCCGTTCGGCATACCGTTTTGTGCTGAGATTTCGGGATAGATACGTCCATTTGTTTTTCCTCCTAAAGTGTGAAGAATACATTTATTATTCCCTCATCATGAAAATCATTAAACCATTTTAAATTTTAGACAAATGGAAGAGAATATTGTTTAATAGGAGAATATAAGTGCATTTAGCTAAAAGATCAGACATCAAAGGGGAGAAAGGTATGGAAACACCGGAAACAAGATTTTGTAAAGAGTCAAAGGTTGTGAAAACCAGCAGGGTGTTCCCGCTTGACACGAACAACCATAATACGCTGTTTGGCGGAAAATTAATGAGCTACATAGACGACATTGCCTCTATTTCAGCGGCGCGCCATTGCAGACGTGAAACGGTAACAGCTTCAATGGATTCTGTAGATTTTTTAAAGCCGATCGGGCAAAAGGATTCTGTCTGCCTAGAGTCGTATGTGACATGGGTCGGCACATCTTCCATGGAAGTATTTGTGAAAGTTATTAAGGAGCATTTGATGACTGGCGAACGGGAACTCGCTGCCACATCCTTTTTGACATTTGTCGCATTAGATTCAAATGGCAAGCCGGTGCCTGTACCGAGGGTTGTACCGGAAACAGAAGAAGAAATCATGCTGCATAATACAGCTGTACAGCGTGCTAATGAACGTAAGAACCGCAAGAAACACAGCCAGGCGCTTGCAAATGCGCTCGGAACTGATAAGCCTTGGTGAACGTTAAACCCAAAACATAAGTTGTTTTGGGTTTTTTTGTACTTTTCAATGGTGATTATTACAATGGTTAGTCCGTTTTTGCTAGGGGATTCTATAAAAAAGCAACAAATGTCATGTTAAATTGATAATTTTGTGACAACTTTATTAAAGATTCATTTTAGATATATCTTTTATTCGTAAGATCATGTATTTTAAAGATATATTTTAAATACATCTTTTCGAAAGGATTGTTTATAAAATGTTAGATAACAAAACAATCGAAATTATTAAAAGCACTGTACCCGTATTGCAACAGCATGGAGAAACAATCACTGGCCGTTTTTACGATCGGATGTTTCAAGACCATCCAGAGCTTTTGAACATTTTTAATCAAACAAACCAAAAGAAAAAAACACAGCGAACTGCACTGGCAAATGCCGTTATTGCAGCTGCGGCAAACATTGACCAATTAGGAAACATCATTCCGGTTGTCAAACAAATCGGCCACAAGCACCGCAGTATCGGAATTAAGCCTGAGCACTACCCAATCGTCGGTAAATATTTGCTGATTGCGATTAAAGATGTATTGGGAGACGCTGCAACTCCTGACATTATGCAGGCATGGGAAAAAGCGTACGGAGTCATTGCTGACGCGTTCATCGGAATTGAAAAAGACATGTATGAACAGGCTGAAGAGCAAGCCGGCGGCTGGAAGGAGTATAAGCCATTCGTTATCGCAAAAAAAGAGCGGGAAAGCAAAGAAATTACATCCTTCTATTTGAAAACGGAAGACGGCAAGCCGTTACCTGAATTCCAAGCAGGGCAATATATCAGCATCAAAGTGCGGATTCCTGATTCTGAATATACGCATATCCGCCAGTACAGCCTGTCTGATATGCCGGGAAAAGACTATTATCGAATTTCCGTGAAGAAGGATGGTGTCGTGTCTTCCTACTTACACGATGGGCTGCAGGAGGGAGATTCAATAGAGATCAGCGCACCGGCAGGGGACTTTATTTTAGATCCTGCATCACAAAAAGATCTCGTTTTGATCAGTGCCGGAGTTGGCATTACACCAATGATCAGCATGCTGAAAACATCTGTTTCCAAACAGCCTGAACGGCAAATTCTGTTCATTCATGCGGCGAAAAACAGTGAATATCATGCATTACGCCATGAGGTAGAAGAAGCAGCAAAACATTCTGCTGTTAAAACAGCATTTGTGTATCGCGAGCCGACAGAGGAAGACCGTGCAGGTAATCTGCATTTTCATGAAGGACAGATTGATCAGCAATTCCTCAAAGAACTGATTGCCAACACAGATGCGGATTACTATATTTGCGGTTCACCGTCGTTTATTACGGCAATGCATAAGCTTGTATCAGAGCTCGGATCAGCGACGGAGTCTATCCATTACGAGCTATTCGGTCCGCAATTAAGTTTGGCGCAGTCCGTTTGAACACATACATGAAACTCTTCTCCTTTCAGAGAAGAGTTTTTTATTGAGATTAAAGAAGGTAGACAAACGCCGGTTTCTACATCCGGACAATCACAGACCCGCCGCCATTTGTGCATACACGGTTTTGCTGTTCTTGCATTGTTCTCAGCAATTCATTGTTTACCTCAATCGCTCTAATTAGTTGCTCCATCCTTAGCTCCAAACCGGCCAGCCTGTCGATTGTTTGCTGCTGGTAGCCCGCGGGTTGGGGAGCCAATGGCAGATCAAAGGGCCAAAGGGCATTCGACTTCTGATTTTTCATATTGCGTATTGCGCCTCCAATCGGTGTCACTTTCTATTATGTTATGTTCAGGCGATATGCACGTTCGCCTAGACACTGATGCATAGAGGGCCTGCCACGGGGCACAATAGGCTCAATATGACCAGCGGATGGAGGTAAAGATCGGTGTTATGGATGGTATGGGTATTTTTACTGAAGCCAGTTATCGTATTTTCGATTGCATATATTTTGTTTCGGCTTGCCGGTAAAAAAGCTGTGTCACAAATGAACAATTTTGACCTGCTTTTGACCTTCGCAATCGGAACCATTATCAGTGAGCCGATCCTTACATCCAAGCTGCCGATGTCAATTTATTATGCGGGTGCTTTTTTGGTGCTTTATCTTATCATGAGCAAGCTCTCTTTATCTAATAAATGGCGATGGCTCCTAGTCGTGAGCCCGACTGTCCTAATCCGAAACGGGGATATTGATGAACGCGGCCTTCGTAAAGAAAGGCTGACTGTTAATGAGCTGCTCGGAAAGCTGAGGGAAAAGGGCTATGCCGACCCGGCTGACATTGATCTTGCTATCATTGAAGAAACGGGAGAAGTAAGCGTCATCCCGAAAGAGGAAGCGAGAGCGGTGCAGGTGCGGGATTTGAATATGGAAGCTGAACGGAATTTTATCCCGATTCCGCTCATACTGGATGGCGAAATCCTTGATCATAATTTGAAATATCTCCAAAAAAACCGATCCTGGCTGTTTGAGAAGCTTGAGGAAAAAGGGTACAGCCCCAAACTGCTGTCTTCGATTACCCTTGGCACGATGAATGCACGCGGTGATATATCTCTTGATTTAAATACCGCTAATGAACAGCAGCATGATCCTTACTTATATAAACCGGGAAATAACAATTAAGATGGCTCTCTCTTGTAATGAGAGCTTTTTTCTTTTTTAAAGGGAATTTTTGTTTGGTGTCAAATGTACCTAGTTAGGAGGGGAACTGAACATGAATGACTTATCCATAAGAAACGACATGGCGCCAACGGTCAGTTTGCTGTATTCCGCAGTGGAAGAAAACAGTCTCCGTCTGGCTTCCATCGTAAGCCATATGACACACAGTGAACTTTACTATAAGGGGCGCTGCCAAACAAAAAACAGCACGGCTCAGCTTTTGCACCATATCACAAATGTTGATATCAGATGGGTCTGGCGCATTAGGGAAAATCGGATACCGAATCATATTGAACAGGCATACGGCCCGATGACAGATGAAAGCGGACGGCTGCCTGAACCGGTGAATCAGCCAGACTTAGATGAACTCCTGAAAAGACATCAGCATGTAGTAGACGAGCTGAAATCGGTATGCTTCACTTTAACTGAAAATGCTTTGAACCAGCCGCTTTCTTTCGAAGGTGACACCGCGACGATACGATGGGGAATTTGGCATATGGCAGATCATAACCGCTATCATCAGGCACATATTGAAGCTCTCAAAAAAGAATGGAAGCAGGATGTGGCGAAGTATGAACGCTAAAACGAAGCTTGTGACTGATCGAATTCGTTTGCGCTGTATGGAAGATCGGGATCAAGCCACTTTGTTTGGGCTGCTTTTTAATGATCCTGACGTCATGACATATTATTCCGGTTTAAAAGATAAGAGGCAAACCCGCGAGTGGGTCAATTGGAACCAACGAAATGAAAAAGGGTACGGCGTTAGTCTGTGGATCGCCGAAGATAAGCGGACAGGGGAGTTTTTGGGGCAATGCGGCATCGTTCCCCAGCAGATCGAAAATCAAACCGTAATGGAAATTGGCTATATGTTTGCCCGCCGCCACTGGGGGAACGGCTATGCGCAAGAAGCGGCTCGGGCCTGTCTGGACTATGGCTTTAACGAGCGGCAGTTCGGCAAAATGGCGGCTTTGATTGATCCGGGTAACAAAGCGTCCATACGGGTAGCGGAGAAAATCGGCATGCATTACAGCAAAACGATCAGAAAATGGAATAAACCGATCGCGGTATATGAAAGAAAATCTTACAATTGAAAGATAGAGCTGAGTTTAGTATCATGATATCATGTAAAGTTTTCTAGGGTTCCGCATGTCAATTGACATGGACTGGTCCGAGAGAAAACACATACGCGTAAATAGAAGCGTGTATGCACACGGAGGGAAAAAAGCCCGGGAGAGTCAATCTCATGTGAGACGACTGTCCGGGGTTTTTTTGTTTTCGGAGAATCTTAATAGATAGAAAGGAATGACTCAAAATGAAATGGGGATTGGTCGTGCTTGCCGCTGTTTTCGAGGTTGTTTGGGTGATAGGCTTAAAGCACGCTGACTCAGCCTTAACATGGAGCGGCACTGCCATCGGCATCATATTCAGCTTTTACCTTCTAATGAAGGCGACTCACAGTCTGCCTGTTGGTACCGTGTATGCCGTCTTTACCGGGCTCGGCACAGCGGGAACAGTACTTAGTGAAATCGTTCTCTTTCATGAACCGGTTGGATGGCCGAAGCTATTGTTAATTGGCGTGCTCTTAATCGGTGTAATCGGGTTGAAGCTTGTGACACAGGATGAGACAGAGGAAAAAGGAGGCGAGGCATAATGCTGCACTGGATCAGTTTACTGTGCGCGGGCTGTTTAGAAATGGCCGGCGTGGCCCTTATGAATCAATATGCGAAAGAAAAAAGCGTGAAATGGGTGCTGTTGATCATTGTTGGTTTTGCCGCTTCATTTTCCTTGCTGTCGTACGCAATGGAAACCATTCCGATGGGAACGGCTTACGCGGTCTGGACAGGAATTGGCACCGCCGGCGGGGCGCTTATCGGCATCCTCTTTTACAAGGAGCAGAAAGACGCCAAACGGATCTTCTTTATCGCGTTGATTTTATGCTCAGCAGTTGGTTTAAAAATTCTGTCATAAATTGATTTTTATCAAATCTTCAGTATAATGGATAAATAGTTTAGACTTACAAAGATAAGAGGGATTATTCATGAAATCATATATGACTCAGCGGTTGGACGAATACCGTGACGGAAATGAGGATAAAGGGCGGCTCTTGGTCAGCTGCCCCGATCAGCCGGGTATCGTCTCTGCAGTTTCCGCGTTTTTATTTGAACACGGTGCCAATATTATAGAATCAAATCAATATACGACAGACCCTGAAGGCGGCCGGTTCTTCCTGAGAATCGAATTCGACTGCGCAGGCATTCGTGAGAAAAAAACATCACTTCAGGCGGCGTTTGCCTCTGTAGCGGATAAATTCGACATGACATGGAGCTTAACTTTGGCGAGCGAACTGAAGCGTGTCGCCATTTTCGTTTCAAAGGAGCTCCATTGCCTGCATGAGCTGATTTGGGAATGGCAAACCGGCAACCTGATGGCGGAGATCGCTGTTGTCATCAGTAACCATGAGGAAGCGAGAGAGCTGGTTGAGCGCCTGAACATTCCATTCCACTATATGAAAGCGAACAAAGACATCAGAGCGGAAGTCGAAAAGAAGCAGCTTGAACTGCTGGAGCAGTACGATGTTGATGTCATCGTGCTCGCACGCTATATGCAGATTCTAACTCCTGATTTTGTTTCGGCTCATCCGAATCGCATCATCAATATCCACCATTCATTCCTGCCAGCTTTTATCGGTGCGAATCCGTACAAACGGGCCTACGAGCGCGGCGTGAAACTGATCGGTGCGACATCTCATTATGTGACAAACGATCTTGATGAAGGGCCGATCATTGAACAGGATATTGAGCGTGTGGACCACCGCGATAATGCGGAAGCGCTGAAAAACATCGGAAGAACAATTGAGCGCAGCGTGCTTGCCCGTGCTGTGAAATGGCATTTGGAAGACCGTGTCATCGTTCATGAAAATAAAACAATCGTCTTTAACTAGACTGCAAGAGGCCCGCGCAATGCGGGCTATTTTTGATGACAAAAAACCTTGACAAGTGTCTTTTTTCTTTGCATAATATAAAAAAATCATTGAGCGTTGAAGAGGATTAGTAAGCAGACCTTTCTGTGACAGAGAGCAAAATGAATCGCTGAAACATTTTGCCGCATGAAACCTGCCGAACCTGCCTTGGAGTCCTAGGGGGAAAACCTAGGCGCATAACCTGGCGTTACAGGAGAGCGGAGCGTGCACAAGCGCGTTCAATCAAGGTGGTACCACGGAAACCCATTTCGTCCTTATGAATCAGGATGAAATGGGTTTTTTTATTGTAGAAGAGCCGCGGAGGAGAATAAATGAAAAAACAAAGAATAGTAGTGAAAATAGGAAGTAGTTCGCTCACGAATAGCAAAGGAAGCATTGATGAGGCAAAAATCAGAGAGCATGTTCAGGCGATTTCCGTGTTAAAAAAAGCGGGGCATGAAATGATTCTGATTACCTCGGGTGCCGTAGCGGCGGGGTTTTCCAGCCTCGGTTATCCGTCCCGTCCCGTTACCATCAAAGGAAAACAGGCGGCGGCCGCGGTCGGACAAACACTGTTAATGCAGCAATATATGAATCAATTTAAACAATACTCATTAACTCCGGGACAAATCCTTTTAACGAGAAATGATTTTTCGAAAAGAGAACGGTACCGAAACGCGTATGCTACGATAATGGAATTATTGGAACGCGGCGTCATTCCGATTATCAACGAGAACGATTCTACATCTGTTGAAGAATTGACATTCGGAGATAATGATATGCTTTCTGCGTTAGTCAGCGGATTGATTCACGCGGACCAGCTCATGATTCTCACCGACATTAACGGACTGTATGATGCCAATCCAAATGAAAATCCTGAGGCGAAACGATTTGATTATTTGCCGGAGATCACGCCTGAATTGCTTGGATATGCAGGTTCAGCTGGATCAAAGGTCGGCACCGGCGGAATGAAATCAAAGCTGTTAGCCGCACAAACCGCGCTGTCTCTGGGAGTGAAAGTATTCATTGGAACAGGCAGCGGAGAGCAAAAACTTGCGGACATTTTGGACGGCAGGGGAGACGGCACTTATATCGGAGACAAAGAACTATCTTCGGTTAACAACACAAGGCAGTGGATTCAGTTCCACTCGCCGATATCGGGAGAAATTATCATTGATGCGGGTGCCGAGGAGGCGATGATCCATAATGGAAGCAGCCTTTTGCCCGCTGGCGTTGTGGGTGTGAACGGAAGCTTTCCGAAAGGGGCGGTTGTGGAAGTCAGGGGACCGGGCGGCGTGATCGGCAAAGGCCAAACTCATTACTCCTCCGAGGAGATTATGGAGGCTAAAGGCAAACGCAGTGACGAACTTGATTTTGAGAAAACGTTTGAGGTTATTCATAGGAATGACTGGGTCAATGTAAAAGACTAGGAGGCGGAAAAATGAGTGAAGTTTCTGTAAAAGCGAAGCTGGCGAAAGAAGCAGCAGCCGAAATGATCATGAAAACAACAGCCGAGAAGGATGAGGCGCTCAGCCTCATTGCAAACGGACTCCGCAAAGAACTGGATTTTCTCTTGGCGGAGAATGCAAAAGACATTGTGAACGGAAAAGAGAATGGTTTAACACCGGACATCATTGACCGTCTCACATTGGATGAGAAACGTATACGCGATATCGCGGACGCGGTGGAGCTCTTAATCGACTTAGCGGACCCAATCGGCGACTCTCTTGAAACGATTGAAAAAGAAAACGGCCTGTTTATTGAAAAAATCCGTGTGCCGCTCGGTGTCGTAGGAATGATTTATGAGGCGAGGCCAAACGTCACAGTTGATGCGGCTACCCTTTGCCTGAAGACAGGGAACGCGGTTGTGCTGCGGGGAAGCTCCTCAGCCATCCACAGCAACAAAGCGCTCGTCAGTGTCATTCACAGAGCACTTGAGCAATCAGCGCTTCCGATTCACGCTGTGCAGCTGATTGAGGATACAAGCAGAGAGACAGCAAAAGAGCTCTTTACGTTAAATGATGGCTTAGACGTATTGATTCCGCGCGGAGGCAAGAAACTGATTGATCTCGTTGTGAGAGAATCAACAGTTCCTGTATTAGAAACGGGAGCAGGAAACTGCCACATATTCATTGACGAAACAGCCAAACCGCAAATGGCAGAAAAGGTTGTCGTAAATGCCAAAACGCAACGCCCTTCCGTATGCAACGCGATTGAATCATTGCTGATTCACAAGGCTTGGGCAAGACAGCACGGGAAAGAATTGCTGGACCAGCTGGAAAACGCGGGAGTTGAAATTCGCGGTGATGAATTGGTGTGTGAACTTCACCCTTCAAGTAAACAAGCATCAAAAGAAGATTGGGAAACTGAATTTTTAGCGCCTGTCCTCAGTGTAAAGACTGTTGAGAACGTCCAAGAAGCTGTGAAGCATATCCAACAATACGGCACCAATCATTCTGAAGCGATATTAACTGAAAATGACAAAAACGCGGCTTATTTTCAAATGGCTGTCGATGCTGCCGCTGTTTATCATAACGCGTCAACCCGTTTTACTGATGGCTTTGAATTCGGCTACGGAGCCGAAATCGGCATCAGCACGCAAAAGCTTCATGCAAGAGGGCCAATGGGGCTTCCTGCACTGACTTCTACAAAATACATCATTAAAGGAACTGGGCAAATCCGTGAATAGCAGGGCAATGTTCAATAAAAAAGCTTATCTCGTAACGAGATAAGCTTTTTTATACGCGAAAAATTGACATTTCAAATTTAATTGTGTACAATTTGATTGTATAAAATATATTGGGGGAATGAAAAATGAGTCAGCCATTATTTACAGCAACTGTTTCAGCGGTAGGAGGAAGAGAAGGAAAGGTCATTTCATCAGACCGCGTTCTTGAGCTTGATGTCGCAATGCCGGGGACACCGAGAGCCAAGAAATTAGAAAAAGCGACAAATCCAGAGCAGCTGTTTGCAGCAGGTTATGCAGCTTGCTTTGACAGCGCCCTGCAGCTTGTCGCAAGAACAGAACGAGTAAAAGTAGAGACAGAGGTTACAGCGAATGTAAGCCTGTTAAAGGATGAAGCGGACCAGGGCTACAAGCTTGGTGTGACGCTGCAAGTAAAAGGAGAAGGAGTCAGTGCATCAGAATTGGAGGCGCTTGTGAAAAAAGCGCACGGCGTCTGCCCGTATTCAAAAGCAACCTCCGGAAATATTGATGTGACACTTGAAGTTGCTGAATAAATAAAAAGAGGATGCCTTGTACAAGGCATCCTCAATTTTTTTGATGGAGTGTTTCCAGCAATGTATATAGAGCGGATTTTAACTGTTTGAGATCCTCTCCAGACTGCTTTGAGAGCCCCAGAATTGTTTCTGGGATGTCAACCGCTTTATCCTTTAATAACGCTCCGTCCTCTGTCAGGCTGATCAACACGGACCGCTCATCCTCTTCAGATCTTTTTCTCGTAATCAAACCCTGATGTTCCATTCGTTTAAGCATCGGAGTGAGCGTCCCTGAATCTAAATACAGCTGTTCGCCCATTTTTTTGACAGTAAGCGTTTCATGTTCCCATAACAAAAGCAAAGCCAAATATTGAGGGTATGTTATATTCAGCTTATCAAGCAGCGGCTTGTATTGCTTTGTCATTTCCCGCGAACTCGCATATAGCAAAAAACAAAGCTGATTCTCCAATTTCATATGATCAAATTTATTTTCCATTTTGTTCACCAACTCTTTTTTGTCATTCGATTCTATTGTATCTGAAAAACCTCACTTTTCCTATTCTCGGCAAACATAGCATGTTTAAAAAGATCAGAAAGGGAAATATAACAACTAGATATAAATAAGGAGGTTGGGAAATATGGCACTATTTACAGCAAAAGTAACCGCGCGAGGCGGACGAGCAGGACATATTACATCAGATGACGGTGTTCTTGATTTTGATATTGTCATGCCAAATGCCAAAAAAGAAGGACAAACCGGCACAAATCCGGAACAGCTCTTTGCGGCAGGGTATGCTGCATGCTTCGGCGGCGCGCTCGAACACGTAGCCAAAGAGCAGAATATCGAAATTGATTCGGAGATTGAAGGGCAGGTCAGCCTCATGAAGGATGAGAGCGACGGCGGGTTTAAAATCGGTGTCACACTTGTTGTGAACACGAAAGATTTAGATCGGGAAAAGGCACAAGAGCTTGTCAACGCCGCTCATGAATTCTGTCCTTACTCAAAGGCAACCAGAGGAAATGTTGATGTAAAACTAGAATTAAAATAATGACCGGCATCCTGAGGATTCTCAGGATGTTTTTTGGTGTCGGACATGCGGGGCGGGCACAGATTTATGATAAAACGTCAGAGAAGCGTTTGAAGCATGCCTTTAAACCAAAAGTTACAGATGAAGCGGGTGGCTGGCACGGTGTCTGCCGTGCTGAATTGCGCGTATATGCTGTTTTGTATTTGCACAGGGCATAGCGGCTACTTGGAGAAATAACAAGGATCAGGCCGCACATGCCTGATCCTTTTAATATTCTTTCTTATTGGCGAAGTTCCGCCATGCTTGAAACGGTGATAAATGCTCTGTCAGAGTCACTTGATAAAAGGGGATCGTTCTTTCTTCAGCAGGTTTATCAATTTCTTTATAAATGAATGAATCATCAAACCCGGCTTCGGCAGCGTCTGTGTGCTCAGCTGCATAGAAAACGGCTTTAGGCCGGGCCCAGTAGATGGCGCCCAAGCACATTGGGCATGGTTCACAGCTCGTATACAAAATGCAGTCATCAAGCTGGTATGCTCCTAGCACCTTACAGGCTTTTCGAATAGCTGTGACTTCCGCGTGGGCAGTCGGATCATTGCTTGTTGTGACGTTGTTCTGTCCTTCTGCAATAATGGCTCCGTCTTTCACGATAACGGCTCCAAAAGGCCCGCCGATTCCTGCATTCACTCCTTCACATGCGAGAGTGACAGCCCGTTTTAAGAACGTTTCATGATTCATCCCAATCCCTCCTGTCAATAGAGTGTTATTAGTATAGCCGAAAAGAATGCAAAGAACATTCTTAAAAAAGTGCAAAATAAACAAAGTATTTGGGAGATTTGCTAAAATAAGAAACTGATTGTTGCTGTATTATAGAAAAAAACCATCTGCCAAATGCAGATGGTTTTTTCAAATTATACTAGCTGTGTCTGCTGTGCTCTTGCCTGTTTTGCAGCTTCAACCATGTTTTTCAATGCTGCAACCGTTTCTTCCTGCTGTCTTGTTTTCAATCCGCAGTCTGGATTTACCCAGAAGCGGTCAGTCGGACAGACGGCAAGCGCATCAACGATAATATTGTACATTTCTTCAGTTGACGGCACACGAGGGCTGTGAATGTCATATACACCAAGGCCAAGCCCTTTCAAATACGGGTGGTTTTTTAAGTAATCTAAAAATCCTCCGTGGCTTCTGCTATGTTCGATTGTAATCACATCGGCATCAAGATCATTGATTGTATCAACGATATCTTCGAAGTTGCTGTAACACATATGTGTATGAATTTGTGTCTCGTTTTTCACGGAAGAAGTGGTTAATCTGAATGCTTCTGCCGCCCAAGTCAAATACTCATCCCAATCGCGGGTTTTCAATGGAAGGCCTTCGCGCAGCGCCGGTTCATCGACTTGAATGATTTGAATGCCTGCGTCTTCAAGCGCTTTAACTTCTTTGCGAAGGGCAAGCCCGATTTGGAAGGCGATTTCTTTCCTCGAGATATCGTTTCGAGGGAAAGACCAGTTTAAGATTGTAACCGGGCCCGTCAGCATTCCTTTTACATGCTTGGAAGTCAATGACTGTGCGTAGACTGTGTCTTTCACTGTCATCGGTTCAATAAATTCAACATCTCCGTAAATGACTGGCGGGCGGACACAGCGTGAGCCGTATGATTGAACCCAGGCATATTTAGTGAAGGCGAAACCGGCCAGCTTTTCACCGAAGTATTCGACCATGTCTGTCCGTTCAAATTCGCCGTGAACAAGGACATCAAGCTCCAATTCTTCCTGAATATCAATCCATCTTTTTGTTTCCGCATTGATAAAGTTTTGATACTGTTCATCGGACCACTCAGCTTTCCGCCATTTTTGGCGTGCGCTCCGCACTTCAGCAGACTGCGGGAAGCTGCCGATCGTTGTCGTCGGCAAAAGCGGAAGGCCGAGAGATTCATTTTGCAGGGCTAAACGTTCTTCAAACGGAATCGGACGCTTGAAGTCTTTATCAGTTAATTGCTCAAGCTCTTTCTTTTGTTCAGAATTGGCGCCTGTTGCAAACTGTTTAAGCGCCTGGATATCAGCCTTAGCCTGCTGAATCTCTTCGCTGATCGCCGCTTTTCCTGATACTAAACCTTCTTTCAAAGCTGTCAGCTCGGCCAGCTTCTCTTTTGCGTAGGATAATCCGTTCAATAGGTCTTTTTCCAAATGCTCATCAGGGTGTTTCGCTACTGGAACATGCAGCAGGCTGCTGGAAGGCTGAATCCACAGTTCATCAACTTTTGCAATGCTGAGAATATCAAGAACGGCATCGAGACGCTCTTCAAGGTCCGCTTTCCAAATGTTGCGTCCGTCGATAACGCCGGCTGCCAGCACTTTGTCTGTCGGAAAGCCATGTGTTTTAAGCTGTTCCAGGTTTCTGCCTTTGTCGTGAACGAAATCAAGGCCAATTCCCTGAACCGGGTAAGAGATCAGCTCTTCATAAGCATCAACAGAATCAAAATACGTCTGCAAAAGCACATTCAAGGATGAAAGCTCACTTGTAATGCTTTCAAATAATTCTTTTGCGCCGCGGACATCTTCACTAGAGGCGGTAACGAGCGCCGGCTCATCGATTTGAACCCATTTTACGCCTTCTTCTTCAAGCTCTTTCAAAAGCTGTACATATAATGGCACAAGGCGTTTTTGGATCGCTTTTGCTTCAGACGGTTCATAGCCTTTAGCAAGCGTAACGAACGTATAAGGGCCGACAATCACAGGCTTTGTTTCCACACCGTACTCCTGTTTGATCCGGCGATAATCTTCGAGTTGTTTGTTTCTTGTCAGACGGAACTCAATGCTCTCGTCATATTCCGGAACGATGTAATGGTAATTTGTATTAAACCATTTTGTCATTTCACTAGATACAGCGTCTTTGATTCCGCGGGCGATAGCGAAGTATGTATCGGTAGCGTCAGTCAAATGTCTGAACCGTTTCGGGATCCAGTTGAAGCTGACTGCTGTGTCGAGTACATGGTCATACTGTGTGAAATCAGAAACAGGCACAACATCAATCTGCTGGTCAATTTGTGTTTTTACTGCGGATAAAAATAGTTCGTCGATTTGCTTCAAAAACGTATCTTTATCAGTACTGCCTTTCCAATACGCTTCAAGTGCTTTTTTCCATTCCCGGTTCAGTCCGATTCTCGGAAATCCTAAATTCGATGTTTTGATGGTTGTCATTGTTTCTCCTCCTTTATATGTAAAACACTCTCTTTCACCCGCGGATACAGGCTGCTAAGAGGTTTTCTCACAACAAAAAGCCTCTTTCCCATGAGAGAAAGAGGCTTTTCTACGTAAAACACTGCCTCTCTCATCTCTCAGACACAATCTGATGGAATTAGCACCGTGCCTTATGAGACATCAGTCTCGGCGCGAAAAGCAGTGCGCCCCATTTCACAATGGTATTACGGTCGGTTGCTGTTGGGGTCAAAAGGCCAATCCCTCGCCCAACTCTCGATAAGAGAAAATGTTATTAATTTTTTGAAAAGTTGAATCATTTGTTGGTAATCTTAACAGTAATTCAAATTCATTGTCAACATAGAATTTGAAATTTTTATTTACATGATGTGGTGTATATTATATAAGAAAAATAATCTTATAGGGTCAACAAATGTGATTGCTCTGCTTTTTCTGCGAGCTCATCAGGAGCTGTTAAATACAGGAATCCATTGCCTGCCAGCGTTTTTGCAATATCAAGAGGAAGTGTCCTGCGGATTAGCTGTGCGAAAACCTCAGATTCAGAAAGCTTTCTTTGAAATGATTCTTCTTCATAGCTTTTGATTAAAGCAAGCGCACCGCTGACATGAGGGGCAGCCATTGAAGTGCCGGTCAGCTTACCGTACTTCTTGTTGGGAAGGGTGGATAAGATGTTTTCTCCTGGTGCCACAAGGTCAATCTCTTTATTCGCGTTAGAAAATTCTGATAATTCTCGCGCTACTGAAACAGATCCAACTGCAATGACTTCGTTATAAGCTGCGGGGTAGGAAAGCTCTTCTGTGCGTTCGTCGCCGTCACCTTCATTTCCCGCTGCACAAACGACAAGCACTCCGTTTTTGACTGCGTTTTTCACTGCTTCTTCCAGCTCTGGCACATCGCTTGGCCCTCCAAGGGACATTGAGATGATGTCGACTTTCTGTTCCACCGCGTAGTTGATGCCGTTGATTATCCATTCGTATTGTCCGCTGCCGTTCTCGCCGCCAAGAACCTTCACAATCAATAGGCTTGCCTCAGGCGCGACTCCGGCAATGCCTCCGTTTGAATCATTAGCTGCAATCGTTCCGGCGACGTGTGTGCCGTGTCCGTTGTAGTCGGAAATCGCATCTTCCTTGCCGCCGTCGTCATCCGTGAAGTTCTTTCCGCCGATGATTTGATTTTTTAAATCAGGGTGGCTTGTGTCGCAGCCCGTGTCTAATACAGCAACTTTAATATTTTTGCCTTTTACCCCTTTTGCCCACATTTCTGGCGCCTTAATCACTTTAATGCCCTCAGGAAGCTCGTTTACATCCATGATCTGCTCATTCGTCACATACGGGATCAAGCGGATTTCACCATTCATAAAAAAGCCCTCCTTTTTTATGCTTGCAAGTGGATTCAAGGGTGTTGCCTCATATTATATGAAAAAAACAAGCGCTCGGACAGAGCCATTTGAAGCATTTTGAAAAAATAGGATACACACCAAAGAATTAGTAATTTTCAAAATATTGGATGGCTTCGGCGTGTATGACTGGGATTCAACTGTAAGTCAAGTTATAATAGTGTTGGGGAAAGGAGCAGTGTCATGAAACTGAATGAAAAATTATATGCATTTTTTTCAGAGCATGTGGAACAAATGGCCGAGGAATGGATTGAAACGATGGAGGAAAGTGATCCGAATTCGCTTTACGCCCTACATAATGCAACAGTAACGGAAGAATTGAAAGAGCAGGACAGAGAATTTTACCGGCATCTGAATTACATGTATGTTTTACCGGAAAAACAATTTCTCGAAGAGTTTCAAGAGTGGGTCATTGAGCTGACCAACGATCAAAAACATCTCGACACACCGGTTCAGTATGTCATTCGGGAGTTTATGAGAAACAGGAGATTATATACGAAGTATTTTGAGAAGTTCGCAGAAGAAAATGAATCAGCGTTTGAACCGGGAGAGAAGCAAAAATGGGCAGATTTGATTGTAAAAGTATTTGATTTCACCATTTATACATTCGTTGATCACGCTGAAATGAATGCCAAGCAGCAATTAAACGCCCAAAGAGAAATGATATTGGAATTAAGCTCACCTGTCATTACCCTGAGCAAATCAACAGCTCTGCTGCCGCTTGTCGGTGACATTGATACCGAACGGGCGAAGTTTATTCTGGAAAACACGCTTCAAGCTTGTGCGAAAAGACGTGTGGAGCATCTGTTAATCGATCTGTCAGGTGTTGTTGTGGTGGATACGATGGTGGCGCACCAGATCTTTAAATTGATTGAGGCGCTTAATCTGATCGGTGTCCGGTCAACCCTGTCAGGAATCAGGCCTGAAATTGCGCAAACTGCTGTACAGCTGGGGATTGACTTTTCGAATATTACCATTAAAACCAACCTTGCCCAAGCATTAAACTATCATCAATAAAAAAATCCGCTATCTGTGATAGCGGATTTTTTATGATGCGAAACATAAAGATACGAGAAAGGATCCCGCGAATAATATGAGGACGAGGCAAAAGAACACCCAGTCGCGCCGATTCACGCTCAATGTCCTGTAGTATGTCCGGTTTCTGCTTCCTGTAAAACCTTTCGATTCCATCGCAAGCGCTGTCCGTTCCGCTTTTCTGATAGCGCTTGCCAATAGCGGTATGGTATATCGTTTTAATGCACTGATTTTATTAATGAACCCGCTCTCCGCCGCTCCTCCTCTGATTTTATGAGCCTGCTGAATCAGCTGGATCTCATCCTTTAACAGCGGAAGAAAGCGAAAGCCTGCAATGACACCGTACGCGAGCTTTGGTGAGAGCCTGCACTGCTGGACAAGGCTCAGCATAAATAAAATCGGATCGGTTGTAAAAACAAACATCATCGATAAGGCGGAAAAGCATAAAATACGAAACCCAAGGGAGATGCCGACAGACACATTATCGCTGTTAATTGAGATAGGGCCTGCTTGAAACAAAAAATTATCCGGTGTTGTCGGCACCTTTCCAAAAACTGCGGCTGTCCACACGCACCCGAATGCTAAAATCAAAAACGGAATCGTAAACAACAACCATTTTTTCAATGGGATTCCGGCCGCCAGTAAAACGCCCGCAACAATGATGATATAAAAACATGCCGGAGTGTAAGGGTTGTAAATAAATGACAGCATGACGAAACAACAAAAAACCGCCGCCGCTTTCACAGTCGGATTAATGAGATGTAACGGCTGCTTCATCACGCACCTCCTCTTGATATGCCATCCATTCATATAGAAGGGGAAGGGTGAGCTTTGCTTTTTGGACAAGCCCTGTTTCTTGAGAAAACAACTGCGCTGGAGATCCGTCAAAGGCCAGGCCCGTATCGTGAAGCACAAGCACGCTGTCAGCATACGAAGAGACTAGCTCCATATCGTGTGTAATCATAAGGACAGCGGTTCCCTCTGCCTTGATACGCTGAATCATTTCCATGCATTCAGCCGCCGTGCGGGCATCCTGGCCAAAGGTTGGTTCGTCTAATAATAAAACCTTTACGTCATGCATGAGCATAGTAGCTACGCTCAGTCGCCGTTTTTGCCCTTGGCTGATCGCAAACGGATGATGATCAGCCAAATGCTCAAGACCAAAACGCTGCAGCAGGTGTTGCGCTTTTTTCTCAGTTTCAGCATTTGCTTTCTGGCCGAACAGAAGCTCGTCATACACCGTATCGGTGACGAATTGATGCTCAGGGTTTTGAAAAACAAATCCCATCCGTTTACGCAATTCTTTTTCTTTATATTTCTGCAGCGGCTGGTCATAAAGAAGGATTTTGCCGCTTTGCGGTTTCATGAGACGGGCCAGAACTGATAAGAGCGTCGATTTTCCAGTGCCGTTCGGACCGACAAGCGCCGTTAAAGAGCCTCCGCGCAACGAAAAGCTGATGTCTTTGAAAATCGTCTGCTGTCCTCTCGCGAACGAAAGGCTGCTGACTTCAAGCACACTCTCCCCAGAAGGAGCTTCCTTCTTTTTGGCATGCCCGGCGGGAATAGGCTCTTTGAACAGCATTTCTTTTGATAAAGTAAACGGCATACTCAGCTTTTCCTGCAGATGACAGACCTTTGGAATGGCGATGCCCAATTTCTTTAGTGTCTCCGCTTCGTGTTGAAATAGATTTTTCGTCAGGCCATCCAGCGCTTTTTTGCCTGATTTGTCAAGCGCGATCGTTCTCTCAATCCAAGCCGCCCATTCATCAAGCTGGTGCTCAATGACGAGGAGGCTGAAACCTTTTTCCCGCTGAAGATCCTTCATCAGATGAACGAACTCCCGCGCTGAGAAAGGGTCTAAAAGAGAGGTCGGCTCATCTAAAATAATAAGCTCAGGCTCCATCGCCAAAATACAGGCGAGAGCCACTTTCTGCTTTTGTCCTCCTGAAAGGGTTGAGATCGTTTTTTCTTTTAAATGGGTAATGCGTAATTTTTCTAATACGGCGTTGATTTTCTCTGTCATTTCTTCTTTTGGAATTTGCAGATTTTCCAGCCCGAACGCAATTTCGTCCTCCACCGTCAGCATGCAGAACTGCTGATCAGGATCCTGAAAAACGACCCCGGCATGCTGAGCAATCGTTTCGGAGGTCTCAGCATCTGTGACCGGCTTTTGAAATAGAAAGACATGTCCGGACTGAATGCCGTCGCAAGCCTCCGGATATAGACCGTTTAAACAAAGGGCGAGCGAGCTTTTACCGCATCCGCTCGGTCCTAATAATAAAACACATTCTCCTTTTTGAAGCTCAAACGAAATGTCTTGAAAAACCGGTTTCTCGTCTTCTTCATAAGAGAAGCTGAGCTGCTCAACCGTCAGAAGCTCATCAAAGGCTTGCATGTTCTGACGCCCGCTTCCGTTTCTTTTTCAGTTCCTTTCCGAGTGCCATTCCGTTTAACACACCTGTATAAGCGAGAGAGTCGCTGACAGCTTTTCCGAGAAGCCCTGCCAAAAGCGCGCCGGAAATGAGACGGATCACAAGCATAATGAGCAGATAACCTGGTGAATAGGCTGCATAGCCAGAAACAAAGAGATCATAGATAAAGCTGGCTACTGAAGACCCCATACCGGCCAGCATAAGGACAGGGAGAGAGTATGCTTTCCAGCGTGTTGCAAGAAATACAGCCTCAGCCCCGAGCCCTTGAACAATGCCAATGACGATGACCATCGGGCCAGACGGATTTCCCAGCAGGCACTCAACGAGAGCGGCAATGATTTCAGAAACGAGCGCCGCACCCGGTTTTCGAATCATGTACGCGGCGATCACAGAAACGATAAACCAAATGCCGTAAATCGGTTCATAGGCGATTGGTCCAAACATACCTGCAAGCACGTTTCCGAAATGTGTAAATAATAAATAAACAACGGCAAATACGATACTGATAACGGACATGATGACAATTTCTTTTACTTTCCAGCTTTTCATGTTATCCCTGCTTTCTGTTTTTTCTTGATGGACTGTTAGCCGAAAGATTCACAGTCATGGTGATGTGGTTTGTTTGCTGCTCAGCCATGCGGAAAACGGCCTCCAATGTGCTGAATACGTCATGCGCATCCCCGTCAAGCTCGCTCGCGTAATGGACACCCTGTACGAAAGTGCCTTGGGCTTTTGCAATGTCGACAGCCTCCATAATCAATCCCATATAATCCGGCTCGTTCATTGGATAAAGGGCAAATTGGCACGGCGCTTCCGCCTTCAAGCCTCGGACAGCATCTTCATTGACACGCTTATCACCTTTGGAAAGATATGTATCCCCCTGTGTGTCACCCGGGCATCCAATGGAAAACGTGCCGTTCATGACGATGTGTTGTTCGCTGTTCGCTGCATAAAGGTAAATGGCTTTTGCAGCATCGAATACATGATCAATTGATCCGCGTAAAACCGTGCTGATATGGTCGGTTTTCGTCCATACATTGGATGTATCTGTTTTTTTCAGCGCAGACTTGATCACACTGATAAAATCATCCGTCATCGGATATAAAGAGAAGCGAAAACCGGCGCTTCTGCTTGTACCGCAAATATGCTCCATTTCTCCGACCTCCTGTTTTTTTGGTAAAATAAAAAACTGCATATCCTAAGGGAATATGCAGTCATAGATCGATTAAGCGCACAAAAAAATACACCATTCGGTCAACCTGCACTTCCCCACGCTGGTATTATCCAGATCGGGTCATAAGGGATCAAAGCGCGTTTCTTCCGCGCTTTATCTCAGCCAAAACAGCACCCCTAGTGCTTTCCGTATACAATTTTTTATTTTGACATCATAATAGATGATAAGAATCATTTTGTAAACAACGAAATCATTTTTTTCATATAGGGACGGGAGAGGATGATCAAATTTGGAAAAAGGATACATATTAATTGTGGAAGATGAAGAAAAAATCGCCAGGGTTCTTCAGCTTGAATTGGAATATGAAGGATACAGCGTCACCATCAAACACAATGGCACAGAAGGTCTGGATGCGGCAGCGAAAGGCGGGTATTCCTTGGTGCTTCTTGATGTCATGCTTCCGGGGCTTAGCGGACTGGAAGTACTGCGCCGCTTGAGAAAAACGGATCCGCAGACACCGGTCATATTATTAACGGCGCGAGACAGTATTCCTGATAAGGTAACAGGTCTGGACATCGGTGCAAATGACTATGTCACCAAGCCGTTTGAAATCGAGGAATTGCTTGCGAGAATCAGGGCGGCGCTGCGGCAAAATGGAACAAAAACGGAAGATATCGGCACCTTTCTTACATATGACGATTTGCGGGTGAACGAAAAAACCCGTGAAGTGAGACGCGGAGACAAAGAGGTGGAATTAACGCCGCGGGAATTTGATCTACTCGTCTATATGCTAAAGCATCCGCAGCAAGTGCTGACACGGGAGCAAATTCTAAGCTCGGTATGGGGATTTGATTATATCGGTGATACAAATGTCGTGGACGTCTACATAAGATACATCAGAAAAAAACTGGACTATCCTTACGAAAAACAGCTGATCCATACGATACGCGGGGTCGGCTATGCCATTAAGGGGTAAACGATGAAGCTGAAGACCAAGATTCATCTATACACATCAATATCACTGTTGATTTTATTAATTTTGGTGCATACCGCAGTCTATCTCATTTTTTCGTCTGCGCTGACATCAAAGGATGCATCCCGGCTTGCTGATGAGACGGATAACATTGCCGAAGCGCTGCGTGCCGCTGAAACAGAAGGAGTGGCTTTGCAGGATATGCTGCAGGCCTATCTTCCGGCAAATGGCATGGTGCGTGTAGTGAATGGTGATCAAAAAGCCGTTATGACGATCACAAAAGAAAAAGCCTATAAAGATTTTCCTCTCTCTTTTCATAGCGGAGAAACGGCAGATGTGAGGAAACATGACGGCAAGCTGTTTGCCGAGGCTGCTGTTCCGGTGATTTGGACCGATGGACAAGTGGTTTCTCTTCAGCTGGTTGAAAGGCTTGAGAACACAGAAGAGAGTCTGTTTCTGTTGAAAATCATCTTAATCGCTGCAAGTGCTGCTGTCTGCATTGCTTCTTTTTTTGCAGGCAGCTTGCTAGCCCGCCGAATCATCAATCCGATCAGACGATTAATGATCACAATGAAAGACATACAGCGAGACAAAGAATTTAAAACGATTTCTTTAGAAGGACAGTCCAACGATGAATTGTATCAAATGGGGCTGACATTTAATGAAATGGCAATGATGCTGAAGGAGCACTATGATAAACAGCAGCAATTTGTTCAAGATGCTTCACACGAATTGAAAACGCCGCTCACCATTATAGAAAGCTACAGCAGCCTGATGAAGCGGTGGGGTGCAAAAAAGCCGGAGGTGCTTGAGGAGTCGATAGAAGCCATTCACTCAGAAGCGGTGCATATGAAAAAACTGACCAATCAGCTTTTGGCGCTGGCCAAAAGTCATCAAGAGCTTGAGCTTGATCTGAAAACAATCGATCTGATTGAAGCGGCGCGGGCGGTTATGCAAACGCTCCAGTCCGTTTATCAGCGTGACATATTGCTTGAAACAGATAAAGAGAGCCTGCTTGTAAAGGCTGATGAAGAACGCATCAAGCAGCTGTTGACCATTTTGCTTGATAATGCAATAAAGTATAGTGAAAAGCCTATTGAGATGTCAGCCGGAACGAGGAATGGACGGCCGTTTCTATCAGTGAGGGATGAAGGCATCGGAATACCTGAGGAGCATATCCCGCATTTGTTCGAACGGTTCTACCGGGCAGATGAGGCACGAAACAGAAAAACAGGCGGAACGGGTTTAGGCCTTTCCATTGCCAAGCAAATCGCCGATGAGCATGGCATTGAGCTGTCTGTCAAAAGCAAGCCGGGACGAGGAACAGCTGTCACCATGCAATTCAGCGAACAGAATGGGGGAGGCCGATGACTAAAACAATAAAAACAGTATCTTTTGCTGCAGTAGCCATTTTAGTTGTCATCATCTGTACGTTTCTCATCATTCGGCAAACCCATGAGAACGTATTGTCAAAGGAGACTGTCGTAAAAAAAGTCGAAGCCTCTTATGAAGGCAAGGTCACGAAAGCAACACAATCAAAGGATAAAAAAACATATGATATAACGCTTGAAAATCAAAAGGGAACTTACTTTGTAAAAGCAGACGCAATATCGGCTGACATTCTTTCAATGAATAGAGTAAAAGCAGTGAATCCATCTGCCATGACAGAAAAAGAAGCCGAGCATCTCGCGCTTGAGCGGGTGCCGGGAACGGTCAAAAAACAAACACGACAAAGTCGAGTTGCCACTTATACCATACAAAAAGAAGATGGAAAAACATACGAAGTGAAGGTAGACATGCAGGCAAAAACAGTCTTGTCTGCCGATCAAATCAGCAGCAAAGATCAACAAAAAACGCCGATTACGAAAAAAGAAGCCAAAACAATTGCAGAGCGAAAAACGGGCGGAACAGCGGATGACGCAGATCTCGAAGAAAGTGAGGGCACTCTCATCTTTGAAGTGGACGTTGATCTTCCTGATAATAAGGAAGCGACAGTGAAAATCAATGCCTACACAGGAAAGGTAGCTAACATTGTGTATGAAGACTGACGGTTTCTCATCAAATTCTCATCTTGCTCTCGTTTTCCTTTCATGTTGAGTGTGTAAACTGTACTCATACAAAACAAAGGAGGACTCACAAATGCTCAAGAAAAAATGGATGGTCGGTCTTTTAGCAGGGTGCCTAGCGGCCGGAGGATTCAGCTACAACGCGTTTGCCAAAGAAAACAATGAAAACAGACAGGCTTCTTCTAAGACGGATGCACTCACTGAACAAGAAGCAGAAGCAATTGCTAAAACAGTTGTTGACGGCACAGTAGAAGACATTGACAGAGACCTTTACAACGGTAAAGAAGTCTATGAAGTGGAGATTGAAAAAGAAGGTGAAGACTACGACGTTTATGTAGATATTCATACAAAACAAGCGCTTAATGACCCGTTAAAGGAGAAAGCAGAACAAGTCGCCATAACCAAAGAAGAAGCTGAAGAAATTGCTTTAAAGCAAACAGGTGGAACCGTAACAGAAAGTAAGCTTGACGAAGATGACGGTGCTTACATCTATGAAATGGAAATCCAAACGAAACAAGGAACTGAGACAGAATTTGAAATTTCCGCAAAAGATGGACGCATTATCAAACAGGAGATAGATGACTAATCAAAACCCCCGCTGCAGCGGGGGTTTTTCATGATAAGAAACCTTCTTTTGGACAATCTAAGTAGAAAAGGAGGCGAAACGCATGGAAAAGAAAGAGGAGCAATACATCAATCAGGCTGAATATGTCCCTCATCCGACGAAGGAAGGAGAGTACGCCTTATTTCTTCATGAAACGTATCATTTGCTTTCTGAAGATGACGAGACACAAACAACAGAATAAGGGCTTAGGCCCTTGTTTTGTTCCGTAATTGTGATGTAAGCGCATTTATTACTTTTTTGAGTTGACACAGCTTGTTTTTTTCTGTAATCTCAGTGTGTCAATTCAATTAGGAACTTCGTTAGGTGAGGCTCCTGTATGGAGATACGCTGCTGCCCAAAAATGTCCAAAGACGCCAATGGGTCAACAGAAATCATCGACATAAGGTGATTTTTAATGCAGCTGGATGCTTGTCCTATGCCATACAGTGCTAAAGCTCTACGATTGAAGGCGCCCGCACGCTTTTTTTGCCGTGCTTCTTTCACCTTCAATCCCGAAGGCTTTTTTTATGCCTTTAAAACGAAACCAATCAAAGGAGGTGCGGAGTATGGATTCTCCCCATTCGAGTCAATCTGAAGAAGTACCCATATACTATGACAGCAAGACAATTGATTACACGATGAGGAGACGAACTGCCGCACCTTCTGGCGAGGCCGGCACGTCTCCGTAGAGGAGGTACGAGTCCCGATGGTTCAAAACATGACCTATGACGAACTCATTTTACGCATCATTATTTTACTGCGAGACGGGAAAATCAGGGATTTTAGAAGTGTTATTGATGAGCTTCAGCCCTATGACATGGCATTTATTTTTAAAGAAATGCCGGAAAAACACCGCGCCCGCTATTTATCTTATTTAACTGTAGACGATATCACTGATATGATCGGGGAGCTGGAACGCGAATTTCAGCTTGTCGTCTTAAATAAAGTCGGAAAAACAAAAGCAACACTGGCGATGAACAAAATGGACAACGATGACCTCGCTCAATTGCTTGAAGAAATGGACGAAGAACTGAAGGAACAGCTTTTGTCCAGCATGGAAGCGTCAGAATCAAAAGCTGTACAGCTCTTGATGAATTACCCGGCTGATTCAGCGGGACGCATGATGACAAACCGGTATGTGTGGATTCCTCAGCATTACACGGTAAAAGACGCGGTCGTCAAACTGAAAAGCTTCGCTGAAATAGCTGAATCGATCAACTACTTATATGTTATTAATGAAAGCAAACAGCTGGTTGGGGTTCTTTCCTACCGCGATTTGATTCTGGGTGAACCTGAAGAAAAGGTGCAGGATTTAATGTTTACCCGCGTCATATCAGCAGATGCTCTTCAGGACCAGGAAGAAGTTGCCCGCCTGATTGAACGTTACGATTTTTTGGCAATACCGGTTGTAGAAGAAAACAACGTGCTTGTCGGCATTGTGACGGTCGATGATATTATCGACGTCGTTATTCGGGAAGCTGATGAGGATTACGAAAAATTTGCCGCTTCCGGTAAAGACATCACCTTTGACACAAAAGCTTACGTGGCGGCATACCGGCGCCTGCCATGGCTGATTTTACTCTTGTTTATCGGACTGATTTCAGGAAGCATTATCAGCTATTTTGAAGACGCGCTGAAGCAGGTTGTCGCGCTTGCGTTTTTCATGCCGATGGTGTCAGGGATGACAGGAAATACGGGAACACAATCTCTCGCGGTTGTTATCAGAGGTTTGTCTAAAGAAGAAATGAACAAAAAAACGATTGTGCGCCTGATCTTCCGGGAGTTCAGAACAAGTATTTTTATCGGAGCGGTTTGTTCTGTGCTGATTGCGATTGTTTCTATCATATGGCAGGGGAATGCGCTTTTGGGATTTGTTGTCGCCTCTTCACTGTTCTTAACCTTAATCATCGGCACGATGTCAGGAACGATTATCCCTATTATTTTGCACAAACTGAAAGTAGACCCGGCGATTGCTTCTGGACCGCTGATTACAACGTTAAACGATATTTTATCTTTATTAATCTACTTTGGCATTGCCACTGCATTCATTCACTCATTATAAACGTAAAAAGTCCGTCTCAACTGCGAGCCGGACTTTTATTATTTAACGGTTTTTGTACCGAAAGTGAGCATTAAGCTGCCCCTCCAGCATTTTTTTCCGCACTTGCGGATCGTTTTTTAACATCTGTTCTTTTTTGCGCATATCCTTTAAAATCTCTGCCGTCTGTACGCCGTCTTCACGCTTATTGGCGATATCCATCAGCCGCTCCACATCGGCAAAGGAGTATTTTCTTGTCCCCCTTGAAGAACGCTGCGGGTAAATGAGCTTTCGTTCCTCATAATACCTGATCTGTCTTACGGACAATCCTGTCAATTCACTCACAATTCCGATTGAAATCACTTTTTTGTCTTTATAAGAATGATCTTCTGTGGTCATTTTTCCACCCCTGGATGTCTTTTGATAATAGTATATAAAAAACAAAGAGAAAAAACCTGACGCTTGTCATATTTTCTAACATCAAATAGAAGATTTTTGAAAAAATACGGAAGAAAAATTAACAAGAATAATGCGTAACACCCAAGCGCGTTTTATCCTTTATGTAACGAATCAAACGAGGAGGAAGGATAATCATGGAGGAAGAAAAAGCGGTCTCACTGGCAAAAGAAATTATAGAGTTGGATATCAGGCGTGATGAAATGCTGGAGACGTTTATGCAGCTTGCCGGAGAACAGGCTTTTCAATTATTAAGATCGGTTCAAAACGGACAATACCGAAAATCTTCGTAAACATAAATTCTTTACATTAGATTCATACCACGTTCATTTAAAAAGAGTATCTTTTGTATAGGATACCTCAAAATGAAGGAGGACGCTATGAGTAATTTATTGAAATCCGCTTTAGAAAAAGAACGAAGCCATTATTCTGAAAAACTCTATCAGATTGGGGTTTATAATAAAGAGGTCATGAACAAAATGACGATTTCTGAGCTTCGGAAAGAATATGCTTATTTCTTTCGAAGCATTACAAATCATAAAAATTATCCTTATACAAGATAATGTATAAGGATTTTTTTGCTTTTAGAAGGAATTTCTCGAATTATAGCGAATACGTATAGTAAGGGACTGAACTCTTATTATATGTAAGGGTTTTCATTATTTTTTTATAAAAATCCTATATACGAGGTAGATATGATGAGATTATCGTTTAACGAAGAAGAAGTTGAGCGTGCGATGAATTTGTACAGAGTTTTTGCAAGGGCTTTCAAAAGTGTGTCCGAACATAGTATCCGTGATAGCAAAGAGCACGGTTTTAATCCCACTGAATTTGCTGTACTGGAGCTCCTGTACACAAGAGGCCCGCAAAAATTACAGCAAATTGGGTCGAGACTTCTGCTTGTAAGCGGAAACGTCACATATGTTATTGACAAACTAGAAAGAAACGGGTTTTTAGTTAGGGAGCAGGACCCGAAAGATAAACGCTCTGTTTACGCACATTTAACTGACAAAGGAAATGAGTATTTGGATAAAATTTATCCGATTCATGCACTGCGTATTGCGAGAGCGTTTTCAGGTCTTTCGCCTGATGAACAGGACCAGCTGATCGTCCTGCTCAAGAAAGCAGGCATACACAGCCAGCATTTGCTGTTTCGTTAACTATTCTACACTCTCTATTTCAGGAGAGTGTTTTTTTGATTCCATATGATTCTTTTTAAAACATCTTCAATCTTCCTATCAGACATTTCGCCAAGGTATCCATTGACGTGTTTTTTATACTCCTTCCTCTGTTCGTTCGATTGAAAAAATGCCGCGATATACTCTTCTGCTTTCTGCATGTCCCAGTTTCTCATATCTGTGACGAGCTTCCTTTCATGTAGGAGGTTTAAATTCATTTCCTCCTGTCCCGGCAGTGCATGATAAATAAATACCGGAAGCCGTTTCTGTAAGCATTCACTGATGGTCACGCCTCCGGGTTTAGTCATGATGCCTGTCGCCTGTTCGTACAAACGGTTCATCTCTGCTTTGCTGTGAAGGTAAGGAATCGCCTCAATCAAGGGGTGGTGTAAACTTTTGACATAGGAGTAGAGCTTTTCGTTTCTGCCGCATAATATTTTGTATAAGATCTTTCCGCCTGGCGACAGTTCCTGCACCCATTTTAAAATCCCACCGACCCCCATACTGCCCCCTGTGATGATGATGGTATATGGCGGGTGGTGCTGCAAGGTATCTGCTGATTCCATTTCAAAATTTCGGTGAACTGGAATACCGGTCAAGTATATGTTGTTCTGATCGATCCCCTCTGATATTAGCTGCTTCTTTACTTCCGTGCTCGGAACAAAATGGTAATCAATGTTCTTCCGTCCCCATAATTGATTTACGAAAAAATCAGTGTATACATTCACAACCGTCAGATTCGGATATTCAGGCTTTAATCGGTTCAGCAGATAAGAAGGCAGCGCATGTGTGCAGAAGGCGATATCAGGCTGTTTTTCTTGGAGAATGTGCCTCATTTGCTGTGTGAACAGCCATTCGTACATGAAATAGCGTTTGTCATGCTGAAATTCTCCGCAGGCGAGGAGCCTGTAAATGCCGCTGTACGTTTTCGGGAAATATTGAATCCATTTTAAATAAGCCACGGAGGACAATTTTTCTAACCGCCTATACGAATGTGAAAAGATATCAATCTTTTCAGCTGCCAGCCCTTGAGACTCTAATTCAGCCTGCAATGCATCAGCCACATGATGATGGCCGGTGGAAATGCTTAAAAAAGGAAAAATGAGAATGTTTTTCATGACAGTCCTCCTTAAAAAATATGGCAACTATATTTTGAGGAGAACGTTCACAAAATATAAGGGTGTCTTTGATCACAAGGAAGGTGAAAAGATGAAAACCTGTTTCCTTTCCATTTGGAGAATGGTTGATCCGATTTATTTCTTTTTTTCAAGGCTAAGCTTGATTGACAACGATCAAAAAAGCGTTTTTCGAGTCAGGCTGACGAAGTATAAAGGACATCATGTCATACTGAGCGATGGAACGCATATTAGAAAAAATGATGTGCTCGTTAAAATTCATCTGCACAATATTAAGCTGATAAGAGAACTGCAAAGCATTGAGAGCGCAGTCAGAAAGGGAATCATTATTTATCAGAAAGTATATCAATCGATGCCGCTTCTTCTTGACTATATTAACAATCATAAAAAAAGCGAGAAAATCAAAGGAATCATTGGGATTACAATGCTTGACAAAGGTGTGGAAAGGCTCGGCTTTGATGTGATCACCCCGGTGAATCCTTTTTACAGATGTTTTAAAAAAGTGTCCCATGTGCCGATTTTATATTTGACTTCAAAGCCTGTGAGCTTGCGGCATTTACCGAATTCATCCTATTTGTTTATCTCAAAAGAAAAGCTGCAGAAAACCTATCAAAAAAAAGACTGATGCCTCGGTCAGCACAGTCTTTTTTGATTAAATCTGATGAAATGTCACTTCAGGACGGCTTCCGACACGGATATTTACGCCGGTTTGTCCCAAGCCCTCGCTGATATAAAATGGTTTATCGTGATGATAATGAAGGCCTTTAATCATGTTCATTCGCACGAGCTTTCCCATTTTCACCAAATGATACGGTTTTGGCCAGTGAATTTGCCCGCCGTGAAAATGCCCTGACAGCAGGTAATCATAATGAACATCCTTCATATCCAGAATAATATTTGGGTCATGTGTTAAGACAAGATGATAGCCATTTTCCAGACTTTGATAAGAGCCGTTGATATTACTCCGATTCGTACTGTAATCATCAATGCCAATAATATTGACTGGCCCTGCAGCCGTCTCGATTCGAACATGTTCATTTTGCAGCGTGATACAGCCGTTTTCCTCTAAAACTCGCTTCAATCTCTGAAAGTCCTCTTCTTTCAATACATAATCGTGGTTACCGAACACCGCGTACATTCCATATGCAGGCTTTAGCTTTTGCAAGGCGTTCAAGTAACCTGCCAGCTTCGGAATATTACGTTTCCGATCAAGAAAATCCCCGGTAAGAGCAATGATGTCCACAGGCTGATCTTTTGTTAAATGATACAGCTCCTCAGGTGAGACTGAAATGTTTTCCAAGTGAAGATCTGATAAATGAAGGATATTTAATTTTTTTCTGGTTGGAAGGCCGTCTTTTTGGTCGATTGAAATGGTGTTGACTTTCACATCTTTTGTATTGCGGTTCGCTTTATATAGAAATGGCACAAATACGAGTATGGCCAATGAAAGTAAGATTGTAAACAAAGTATATCCCCTCCCTTCTATCAGTATAGTAAGTGATCAAGCCCTATGGATAGCGGGAATTAATGGGTAGAGACAGGTTGAAAAACGGATTGTCATATGATGAATGATTTGGAAGGGAAAAGGGATAATAAATTTTGACACATGAGGCAGAACATGCCGACGGAGTCAGAATAACAAATGGATGTGTAAGCAATGTTACGATTGATGAGACAACAAAAAAAAGAAACATATTATCTCTGGATCGCATTATTTCTTCTTTTATTGTATGTATCCCCGCTTTTTATTTTAAAGGAAGATGCCCATATCCGGGTCCACGATAATTTAGATTCCAACATCGCTTGGTACAAGGTTCTGGCCGATAGCGGAGAAATCGTCGGCAAGGTTGACGCTGCCATTCCGCAAATCATTAACGGGCTGCCCCGGGATGCCTTTGGCACCGAGTGGAGCGGAATTGTTTGGCTCCATGCTTTCTTTTCTTCCATGACCGCCTATGCAATAAGCCAGACGGTTACAAGAGTTGTCGCTTTTTTTGGAATGTATGTGCTGCTGAAGAAACATATAATCCCGGAACCAAAAGCGGCTTTCATCCGAATTGGCGTATCGCTTGCATTTGCCTTAACACCGTTCTGGCCTTCGGGAATGCTGAGTACGCTTGGGTACCCTTTGGCACTGTGGGCTTTTTTAAATATCCGAAAAGGGGATATCTCATGGAGAGAGTGGCTGACGCTGGGCTTGCTCCCTCTATACTCAAGCTTTGTTCTAGGCTTCTTCTTTTTCCTGGCAGGGATGGCGTGTTTTTGGCTGTATGATGCCATTAAAAAAAGAAGATGGAATTTGATGTTCTTAGGCAGTATTGCATTTATGACGAGTATCTATCTTTTCGTTGAATATCGGCTTGTCTATTCGATGCTGTTTGAACACGCACCGATGCATCGTATCGAATTTATCTCATCGAGGCATGACGTTTGGCATTCTCTTCGGCTATCCGTAAAAAACTTTGTCTATGGCCATAATCATGTGATGACCGTTCATACCGTTGTCATCCTTCCGATCCTGCTGGTCGTATTTGCTGCTCTGCTGTTCAAACGAAATCGGACAAAGCCAGAAAATGTTTATCTGTTTTTATGTGTGCTTAATTATGGATTGTCATTATGGTATGCGTTTTGGTTCAACAAAATTTGGGCTGTTCCAAAGCAGAAATTTGCCTTTTTAGCTGAATTTAATTTTGCCCGTTTTCATTTTCTTCGGCCGCTTGTTATATACGTGAGCTTTGCGCTTGCTTTATATCTCATTTGGCGGATGGGGAAAGGATGGAAATGGCTTGTGTACGCCGCAGTCGCTGCACAGCTGATGGTGTTGGCGCCTTTTAATGAAGAATATACGTATGGCGTTCATTACAACGCGCCGACATTCAAGGAGTTTTATGCATCGGAGCAATTCAAAGAGATTAAGGAATATATCGGACGTCCGCAGGATTCGTACAGGGTGGCGAGCATCGGACTGCATCCGTCTATCGCCCAATATAACGGGTTTTATACGTTAGATACGTATAACAATCTGTATCCGCTCTCATATAAATATGAATTTAGGAAAATCATCGAAAAAGAGCTGGAAAAAAATTCTCGGCTGAAACAATACTTTGATGAATGGGGCAGCCGCTGCTACCTTTTTGTCGATGAACTCGGTAAACGATATGATTTCAAAAAGAACTCGAAGAAAACGATCAACAACCTTCAATTAAATACAGATGTATTTAAAAAAATGGGCGGACGGTACATTTTTTCTTCAGTTCCGATCATGAATGCTGAACAAAACCATCTCGCGCTCGTAAAGACGTTTGACCATAAAGATTCCGCCTGGCGCATTTATTTATATGAAACAAGATAAGGAGGATATCGATTGAAACAGTCACAGCCAGTATTAACCATCGTCGTTCCGTGTTTCAATGAAGAGGAAGTGTTTCAAGAAACAAGCTGTCAGCTGACAGAGGTTGTAGATGATTTAATTGAAGAAAAATTAATTGCTGAAGACAGTAAAATTCTGTTTGTCGATGATGGCAGCAAAGACCGCACTTGGGCTTTAATTGCTATGGAGAGCATAAGAAACAAGAAGGTTACCGGCTTAAAATTAGCCTGCAATGTCGGCCACCAAAAAGCGCTTTTAGCCGGACTGCATAAAGCGAAGAATAGGTCAGACTGCGTCATTTCGATCGATGCTGATCTTCAGGACGACATCTCTGTGATCCGGGATTTTATGCTGAAATATCATGAGGGCTGCGAGATCGTTTACGGTGTACGCCGGAGCAGAAAAACCGATACCTTTTTCAAGCGCACGACCGCGTTAGGGTTTTATCGTCTCATGAATAAGCTTGGGATTAAATTAATTTATAATCATGCTGATTTTCGTTTAATGAATAAAAGGTCCCTCGAAGAGCTCGAGCGTTATCCGGAAGCGAATCTGTTTTTAAGAGGTATTGTCCCCATGATCGGCTTTAAATCGGCCGAAGTTTTGTATGACCGCAAGGAACGCTTTGCCGGCAAAACGAAATATCCGCTGAAAAAGATGCTATCCTTCGCTTTTAACGGGATTACTTCATTCAGTGTCGCACCAATTCGATTCTTTACGCTTTTAGGGTTTGTTTTGTTTTTCCTCAGCGCTGTGGCAGGGATTGGTGCGTTTATTCAAAAGCTGCTCGGCCATACGAATGCAGGCTGGGCGTCTCTTATCATATCCATTTGGTTTTTGGGCGGGCTGCAATTGATGGGAATTGGAATCATCGGAGAGTATATTGGAACGATTTTTTCTGAAGTGAAAAGACGGCCGAAATACGCGATTGATATTGATTTGTATAATGAACAGCTGAGCCCGCTTCAGCGCCAGGAAAAAGAGCGGTTAGAAAAAAAGTACAGTTAAACACGGAAAGAGCTGACTTCATTAGTCAGCTCTTTTTCTTCAACTGATGCAATATAGCGCTAAGCGGTTCGTCTTGCGGGTTGCGGTAAAAATCAAAAAATGGGCAGCCCTGCTTCTTAATTCGATCGATGACCGTATCAATTGTAAACAGAGCGGGTGTTAAAGATGATTGCACCTCATGCCAGTAGAGCGGGGCTGCAACAGTCCCAAGCTCATTTCCTCTCGTCGAATAGGGACAGATAATCGTTTTTCCTTCTGCATGCTGCAAATAATCAAGATACAATTTGCCGTGTCTGTTTTTAATCAAGCGTTCAGTGGTAAAGAGCTCGGGAAATGCATTGGTGCAGTACTCTGCGATTAGCTGCGTAAATTGGCGTGTTTCTTCATACGTAAATGCCTCGGGAGACAAGGGAATATAAAGCTGGATGCCTTTGTTGCCGGACAGCTTCGGGTACGATGTGATGCCAAAGGAATCCAACAGCCGCTTCAGTTCATTTGCGGCCTGCACGGCCATAAGAAAGTCATCTCGCGAAGGCGGGTCTAAATCAATGACAATCTCAGCCGGACGCCTGCTTTTAATGGTTTGAAAAGGAACGTGAAACTCCAAAGCAAGCTGGTTGCAAAGCCATAACAATGTAGACATATCCTCACAGACAATATGTTCATGGCTTCCATCATAGAAGGACTGAACAAAATCCGGCGCATAGTCCGGCTTGTTTTTTTGGAAAAATGATTCGCTCCTAGATCCATGCGGATAGCGGATGACGGTGACAGCCCGGTTTTTCAGAAATGGGAGCAGGTAGTCACTGACTTCAATCATATACTGAATAAAATCTTCTTTTGTTTTTTTATTCTTTTCAAATATGATTTTATCCAGGCTTGTGAACTGGAGTTTTGGGTGAACCGGTTTGGAGTGTCGTATGACTTGCGCATACGTGCATTCGGTCCAGTCCATTTGGAATTCGAAACCGATAAACGATACCTCTCTTAATGTGCCATGGAGAATTGTTAAGTATTGAACAGCTGCACAAATCGAAGGTTCAAGCTTAAACTCGCCTGAGGGTGTTTGATGTCCGTGCTGTTCCATAATCTCGCGTATAGCGCTTTTTTCCTCATCGCGCATTCCGTGCGAGACAGAGGCAATCGGTGTCAATATTCCGTTTTTTAACACCGATACCGTCAGAAACCCGTTGTTAGGGTTGAACCCTGTTATGCAAACATAAGCTTGTTTAAAGTTTTTATATTTGAGCCAATCGGACGACCGCTTCTTTTCAAGCCATTTGCTGTTTGTTTTCTTCGCTACAATTCCTTCTCCGTCATATTTTATTACCATCTCCCAGAGTTGATCAAAATGATCATAACAGGGAATGGATTGAATGGTTTCTTTTGCGTAAGGATCTGGAGATGCAGGAAGCTTTGCTGCGGATATGAGTTCACGCAGCGATTTTTTGCGGTCCAAATACGAAAGAAGCGTTACATCTTCTCCGCTTCGCTCTAACAAATCAAAGGCGAGAAAGCAGCACGGCCGCGCGTTTGCCGATTCCTGAATCTTGTCTGGCCTTTTCAAACGCCCCCGCACTTGAAGGTGTTCAAAATCTGCACGACAGGGATTCACCAAACATACGATTTCACCGTCAAGTGTCAGCGGATGCTCTTTTTCTAGGTGCTGAAAGGCAGTTTTGGCGAATTGTGTGATTTCAGGGAAGGTGCTGCTGAGCTCCACACCATTTCTGCTGGTTAAGGTCACACCTGAAGAATGGATGCGGAGAATACAGCGGTACCCATCATATTTTACTTCGTAACGCCATTCTGCTCCGATTGGCGGTGACGAAGTTAAAACCGGCTGCATGGTAAACGCCATGCGCTATGATGTGCCGGAGGCTTTTTTTCTAGTTGTTTTTTGTTTTTTATCTCCGGCTCCTTTCGGTTCAGCGGCTTGTGCAGGTGCGGCAGCCGGTGTCTCCCGGTTCGGCCTTCTGGTTCTGTCGATGCTGGCTTGCAGAGCGCTTACCAGGTCAATGACATCTTCACGAGGTGGCGCTTTATCAGGAGTGACAGCCGTTTCTTTATTTTCTAGCTTGTCGTTGACTCTTTGCAGCAGCGCCTGTCGGTACGTGTCTTCATATTTCTCAGGCTCAAACTCAGCAGTCAGTTCATCTATTAATGTGATAGCAGTTTGCAGTTCCTTATCGTTTACATTCGATTGATCAGGTACACCTGGGACATGAGCGGCGCTTCTGACCTCATCGGGATAATGAATAGACTCCATGACGATACAATTTTCATAAACACGGAGAATCGCCAGCTGCTGCTTTGACCTGATTGTCATATTAGCGATACCGATCTTTCCGGTTGAGCGCAGCGCCTCACGCAGCAGGGTATAGGCCTTCGTCCCATTATCCCCGGGGCCGACAAAGTAGGAGCGGTTAAAATAAATCGGATCAATTTCCTGAAGCTGAACAAAGTCAACAATCTCAACTGCTTTCTCCTCATGCTCCTGTTTTAAGCTTTTTAAATCTTCGTCCGTCAGCACTACATATTTTCCTTTTACATATTCATATCCCTTCACAATTTCATCAGGACTAAGAGTTTTTTCGCAATTTGTGCAAACTTTCTCGTATTTGATTGGTGCGTGATCCTCTTTATGGAGGCTGCGCAGTTTAATATCTTTATCTTCTGTGGCCGCATATAGCTTGATGGGGATGTTTACTAATCCGAAGCTGATCGATCCCTTCCACATTGTATGCATATCGATAAACCCCTTTTTTTCTTTAGTGTGAAGAGAAGGAGTACGATTCATGTGTAGTAACTTATGGGTGAAAAAAAGCCGGCGCTGTTATTGCGACGGCTGTTCAATAATGAATTGTTCGAATTGTTCCGGAGGTATTGGCCTGCTGAAAAAGAAGCCCTGCAAATGGTCGCAGCCTTTTTCAAAAAGAAGCTGCTTTTGAGCTGCATTTTCCACACCTTCGGCAATCACCTGCAAAGACAGCTGATGCCCCATGGCAATAATAGCTCCGGTAATTTGCTCTGATTTAGGATGGGTCTGAATATCGTCAATAAATGATTTGTCAATCTTCAGCCTGTGAATCGGGAAGTCCTTCAAATAGCTAAGGGAACTGTGACCAGTACCGAAATCGTCAATACTGATTCTGATTCCTAATTCTGTTAGGGATGACAAAACCTTTTTGGAGTGATCGAGATTGTCCATTGTCATGCTTTCCGTCACCTCCGCTTCAAGAAGCTGCGGAGGAAGCTGGTATTTATTAAGCGTATCCTTGATGAAGGGAATCAGATCTTCGGATTGGAACTGTCTGGCGGAAATATTAATGGCGACAGAAAGATCATAGCCTTTGTCGTGCCAAATCCTTGCCTGCTTGCATGCTTCATCTATAATCCACTTTCCGATATCAATAATAAGTCCCGTTTCTTCTGCGACACCGATGAATTCTCCGGGCGGACGCAGTTGCCCGTCTGGTGTCACAAGGCGTATCAGTGCTTCTGCTCCTGTCATTTTTTGTTTTTTTACGCTGAATTGCGGCTGATAATGCAAGACAAATCTATCGTTTTCGATTGCTTCTCTGAGTACCATCTCTTGGTTAAGCTTGACGGTTTCTTTGTTGCCGATTGAAAAAGAATAGTATCTGTATTTGCTTTTGTTTCGTTCTTTAGCCGCATACATCGCCATATCAGCCTTTTTCATCAATTCAAGGCCATCAGTCCCGTCTTTTGGAGATATCGCAATCCCGATACTGACAGATGTGACAAGGGTGTGATCTTGAATTTTGAAAGGTTTTTTGAATTTTTGGATAATTTTTCTTGCTAAAATATCTGCTTCGCCTGTTCCTGTATTGGCATCTGTTAATATAATAATAAATTCATCACCGCCAAGACGGGCGATAAATCCGTTATCAGGGACTACAGATGACAGGCGTTTAGCTGCAAACTGAAGCAGTTGATCACCGACATTATGCCCTAATGCATCGTTAATCACTTTAAACCGGTTTAAGTCGAGAAAGAATACAACGGTGTTATAATGCAAGGAATGCTCGCGATTCAGCACCTTTGTTAGATGAGAGATGGCATGCCTTCTGTTAGGTAAGTCTGTAAGTGAATCATAATGAGCCATTCTATGGATTTCTTTTTCTGCTTTGTACTGCTTCGTCATGTCTTTGCAAATGACATAAATGCTGTCTAGTTCCTGATTGACCTCAACAGGTATAAGCGTAATATTTAAGTGGAACTGGCCTTTTTCAGTGATAAGATCGCTATCGCTGTTCATCGCTTGTTTATCTTTTTTAACTTGCTCAAAAAGGCGCTTAATCTTCTGTGATGTATAATTCCTCCAGTCATGCATGCTGAAGCCAAATTTGCTGATCATTTCCTCACCAGCGTGATTGGAAGATATTATGTCTCCTTCTAATGATAAAATAAAGATTGCATCAATATTGTGGACGATTAAAGACTGAAATCGCTGTTCGTTATCCTTTATGCGTTCGCTCTGTTTAATAAACTTTCGATCTGCATGGGAACTGAATAACAATAACGTTTGGATACAAAAAATAATTAAAGTAACAAAAATTGACCAATGAAACGTTTGCACCTCCATATGGCTTCCGGGCGGAGCCATGTTCTTATGGAAAGTTGCCGCAAGCATCCCTGTGTAGTGCATGCCCGAAATCCCAATACCCATTACAATTGAACTGACGACTTTATAGAATATAAGATGCTCAGAATGTTTTTTCACGGCCAAGTCAAAGAATATTTTTAACGAGACGAAAGAGGCTGCAATCGCAATGATAATTGAAACTGTAAATAAAATCGGTTCGTAAATAATCATTACCCGGGAAATGGCAGACATTCCGATATAGTGCATAGAAGCAATAGATGCGCCAAGCACAACTGATCCGGTAAGCAGTCTGTAATATGTAAGAATGTGCCGGCTGACAAAATATAATGACACAAATGATCCCGAAACAGATGCGCCAATGGCTGCCATTAAAGGCATGAATTCATATTCCATCGGCATTTCCATATGGACGGCCATCATCCCTACAAAATGCATTGACCAAATACCGAATCCCATAATAAGTGAGCCGCCGATCAGCCAAATTTTACTTTTTAAGCCTGTATTGATGGTGACTTTCCTTGAAAGTTCAAGGGAAATATACGAGGCGGTACAGGCAATTAGAATAGATAAACATATGAGCGTCGTATTATATGTAACGTGTATTTCCAAATGGAGATTCCCCCCGTATCGTGTGTTCCAGTCTTGTTGACTCTCTTTATTATCGGCTGCTTAACCGCAGAGTTTCAGCCTTCAAAACGATAGAAATACGAGGGAGATCTATTTTTAGTTCAACTGACCGTGAAAAATGTGTTAAAATCATCTTGATGTTTTCCGAAAAAACAAAAATGTATGATACATAAACATGAAACAAGGGAGTTGGTGGCTATCGAAGAGCTGGTTATGTCATGGATTGAAGCATTTAAAAGCTTATCTTATTTTGGAATATTTCTAGCGCTCAGTATTGAGTTTATCCCGGCCGAAGTCGTCTTGCCGCTTGCGGGCTATTGGGTATCTAAAGGCGATATGACACTTGCCGGCGTTGTTTTGGCAGGATCGCTTGGGGGAGTGGCCGGTCCGCTTACGCTGTATTGGATAGGCCGGTACGGAGGAAGGCCGTTTCTTGAACGTTTTGGAAAGTATCTCTTTATTAAACCTGAAGCGCTTGATAAGTCAGATAAATTTTTCAAAAAACATGGGGGCTTTGTCGCGTTTAGCGGCCGTTTCTTGCCTGGCATCAGGACATTGATTTCCATACCGTGCGGAATTGCAAAAATGAATGTTTGGGTGTTTTCGCTTTATACATTCATTGCTATGCTTCCGATTACATTTGTATATGTTTATCTCGGTGTGAAGCTCGGTGAAAATTGGAAGGAAGTCGGCTCTATTCTTGATCAATATATGCTTCCGATCGGGATAGCGATTTTGGCGCTGTTCCTGCTCTACTTACTGATGAAAAAGAGGAAGAAACGCACGCATTCCGAACAATTATCTGTATTTTTAAAAAATAAACGTTGACAAATCATTGCGCTGCGCATATCATTGACGTATAAAATCATATTTCTTGAAATCCCAAAGGGGAGTAGCGTCCGGAATGTACTCCGGAAACAAAGTCGTCATTTCATGGATTGTATCCATCGGCTTTGTTGGCATGCCTGAATTCATGTCTAGCAAGACCTTTGCCTTATGTCGGCAAAGGTCTTTTTTGCATGTCCGGCCGGCATAAGATCGGATGAAGAGAAAGAAAACAACTTTTTTGGGAGGGTATCATTTATGGATGCAGCATTATTATTAGAGTATGGTTGGGTTCTTCTCGTCTTGATCGGGCTGGAAGGGATTTTAGCCGCCGATAACGCGCTGGTTATGGCGGTAATGGTAAAACATTTGCCGGAGGAAAAAAGAAAAAAAGCGTTATTTTATGGATTGGCAGGGGCTTTTGTTCTGCGATTTGGCTCTTTATTCGCCATTTCATTTTTGGTCAACGTATGGCAGGTTCAAGCGATTGGCGCGATTTATTTGCTGTATATCTCAGCAAGCCACTTATTGAAAAGATATGTATTTAAGAAAGAAGATACACATAAAGAGACGAAGCAAAGCGGTTTTTGGCCGACTGTTTTAAAAGTTGAGCTGGCAGATATCGCGTTTGCTGTTGATTCCATCTTAGCAGCAGTAGCGCTGGCGGTTACACTTCCTGGGACATCACTCCCGAAGATCGGCGGACTTGACGGAGGACAATTTCTCGTCATTTTGGCCGGCGGTATCATCGGACTGGTGATCATGCGGTTTGCGGCTTCCATGTTTGTGAAGTTATTAAAGGAACGTCCAAGCCTAGAAACAGCAGCCTTTGTGATTGTCGGCTGGGTCGGAGTGAAGCTTGCTTTATATACGCTTGCCCATCGCGACATAGCGGTTGTTTCTGAGCACTTTATTCATTCTGGAACATGGAAGCTGATATTCTGGGGTGTCTTAGCAGCAATCGCGGTTTGCGGCTGGTTTATGTCAGGTGGGAAAAAACAGCCGGAGGGCGCACAAAACGAACAAAAAAACAGCACCCGTGAACGGGCGTAATCTGAAAGACTCTGCTTAAAAGCAGAGTCTTTTTGTGTTTGAAGCGTTTTCATAAGCGAAATAAAATAACATTTTTATAACATCTTTGTTACAAAAAACACGCATAAAACCCCCTTAATTCTTTAGAAAGGCACGAAATCATGTATAGGACGTCAGAATGGTTTGTCATAATTGAGACATTGGAAATCAATATTTCTTTTTCTCCTTTGCGAATCCCTATCAAATTAGCTATCATTAATGAGTAGTTATAGGGAGGAACTGAGGTGAAACCAGTGCTTAGCCTTTTGTTTAAATTGGGAAAAAAGAAGCAAACACTTGAAAAAGCTGTTGAGAGTATACAAAAAGGCAATAAAGATCTGCAAAATGAATTAATACAGCAATATAAGCCATTTATCGCAAAGACGGTTTCATCCGTTTGTAAACGATATATAGATGAAAAAGACGATGAGTTCAGTATTGGACTGATCGCGTTTAATGAAGCTATAGAAAAATATTCACCTGAAAAAGGAAATTCTCTGCTCGCATTTGCTGAGCTTATTATAAAAAGAAAAGTCATTGATTACATTAGAAAAGAAGCCAGAAGCGCACAAAATATAAATATCGATTTACAGGAAGGAGACGATCAGGAGTCATCACAAAGCCTGATTGAAGCCGAGCTTTCCATTGATGAATACCGCCGTCAGATTGAACAGGAGCAGAGGCGGGAGGAAATCCTCTATTTTCAAAAGCAGCTCAAGGATTATGGTTTATCGTTTAAAGAACTGCTTGAAAATTCTCCAAAGCACACGGATGCAAGGCAAAACGCCATAAAGGTGGCAATGACGCTTGTGGAACATGAAGAATTGGCCGCTATCCTGTATACAAAGAAGCAGCTTCCGGTCAAACAGCTTGAACAGCTTGTCTCTGTAAGCCGAAAAACGATTGAGAGAAACAGAAAATATATTATTGCGATGTGTATTATCATTACGGGTGATTATATTTATTTAAAAGATTATCTTAAAGGGGTGCTGCACTCATGAGAAGAGGGATTATAGTAGAGAAAAATAAAAAATTCGTCACGTTGCTGACCCCTGACGGACAATTTTTAAAAGCCAAAAATGATCGACACAGCTATGAAATCGGTGAAGAAATCATGCTTCCGAGTGAAACACGCATGGGCAGAAGGGCCAGCTTTTTTGATTTTTTTAAACTGCGCCCTTTCAAAATGGGGATTTTTACGATGACTGCTATTATGCTCTTTATTTTTATAGTTCTCCCCGTTTTTTCTAATAATAAGGCCTATGCGTATATGACAATCGATATCAATCCAAGCGTCGAAATGGCGTTAAACAGCGATTATGAAGTGATTGAACTGACGCCTCTAAACGATGAGGGACAGAAAGTCGTGAATGATATAGATGATTGGGAGAAGACTGATTTTAAAAAGGTGATTGACGATATTATAACCGACTGCAGTGAACACGGGTATGTAAAGAAATCGAAAGAAATATTGATTTCCACTGTTTATGAAAACACAGAAGACAATACATATAAAAAGGCTGTGAAAAAACAGCTGAATGATGTGACTGAAAAATATAAAACGACATACCGCATGGAATCTCTCGAGTCAGATATGCAAACGAGGGAAAAAGCGAAGAAAGAAGGCGTCTCAACAGGCAGCTACATCAAATCAAATGAAAAGAATGACAATAAAGATTTAAAAGATGACTCCAGCAAACCATCCGGGGAAGAGGATCAAAAGAGTGATGAAAATGAGGATGAAAACACCGATCAAACTGACACCCAGGACAGCAAGCAAGGAGATAATGAACAGCTGAATGATGCGGATTCCGGAGACCAGAAAGAAGATAAAGCGGATGACCAGATTGATGATAGTGACAAAGATAAAAAAATAAAGGAATCAGATGAAAATACAAATACCGAAAAAGATGGGGACCATGAGCAAACCCCAATACAAGATCCTCAAGATAAAGGAAATGAAAATAACGGCGCTGACAAGGGTCAAAGCCAATATCACAGGGACTGGAACAATGGTGAACAAGGCAAGAACCGTTCTTCGTCCAGAAGGGATAACGCTTCAGACCGACGTAATCCAAACGGCTACAGCAGTGATAATCATTCAGCTCAAAATGAAGATTCGCCGAGTGCCCCCGGCGAATAAAGACCTGAATTTATTTAGTTGTGCCATTTAATTGTGATTGTGCCTGCTGTACCAGCCGCTTTGTCATTTCTCCGCCTACAGAGCCGTTAGCGCGTGCGACTGTATCAGAACCAAGGTTCACACCGAATTCTTGAGCCACTTCGAGTTTAAATTGGTCTAGTGCCTGCTCCACCCCTGGAACAACGAGTTTATTTCTGCTCGCCATCTTTTTCATCTCCTTTTTCGATAAAGAAATTCTTAACGCGTATTTAGTTTGAAATATACGGGGTTTATTTATGCTGGCAATTGTTGTGGAGAAAAATAAAACCCCGGCCTCTGAGCCGGGGTGACGCAGACTATAGAATGTCTGCTGTCATTTTATGTGCGGTTGCCTGAATATGGAACGTCAAAATGGAGAGAACTGTAATGGCGATAATTTGTCTGATTTTAAGCCATTGGCCGTCATTCAGTTCTTCAAAACGGTGACGGAGACGCTCTGTCTCCTGTTCGGCGATCTCCTGTAGATTGGATTCTTTCATAGAAGGAGTATCTTGGTGATGGATGGCATCAAGCACATATGCGCAGCTTTCATAATAAGCAATCGGGCTGATGACATCATCAGATCTGTCTGAGATTGTGTTAAAGGCCACTTTTAAAATAGCCCGTATGTGTTCAAAGTCATAAATGGATTTTAAATCACGTACAATTAAAAGAATAACTGCCTGTTCAACTGAGTATTTTTTGCCCAGCTCAGGGTGTCCGATCAGATCTTTGATATCACGCTTTACCCAGTTTTGAATCGCGGTTGACTTTAACGAAGTTAGCTCGCATAAGTTGCCAAGCTCTACGATTTCATTTGTAGAAAGACCGTATTCTTTTTTCTGTTTTTTTCGTTCGTATCTTGTAAGAAATTCAGGAATTTCTAGATGATTGGCTGCTTTTTCTGCTGACATGTTCGCTGATTGGACGAGAATGTCGAGCGGGCTATGTTCTCCTTGTCCTTTTAGGGAATAGAGCAGCCGCACCATATCGGTTCGAGAGAGTTTAAAAATGTTCATTGTTCACCTCTTTAAACAATTTGACGCGGATATAGGTCTATGTATAAATTCAAAGTTCAAGCGTCAGCAAATTACATTAACATCATACGTCGAATTCCTTGCATTTTCAAATGGATGTTTTATAATTTAAATATACGGGTTCTTTTGAACTTAAAATAACGGAGGTTGTTATGGCGAAAAGAATTTTTCTGTTTATTCTAACGAATATTTTGGTGCTTACAACAATCGGGATCGTTTTGTCTGTTTTAAGCTCTGTTACAGGAGTCGGGACGTACTTTACAGCTGATGGCGGTATCGATCCAATGGCGCTTCTTGTGTTCAGTTTAGTCGTTGGGTTTGTCGGTTCCTTTACGTCTCTTGCGATGTCCAGATGGATGGCAAAGACGATGATGGGCGTCAGAGTGCTGAATCCGAAAAAACACTCGCTCAGCTATGAGGAACAGCAATTGGTTGATCGTGTTCACAGATTAAGCCGCTCTGCCGGTTTAACGAAAATGCCGGAAGTCGGGATTTACCGTTCACCTGAAGTAAACGCGTTTGCGACTGGACCGTCAAAACGCCGTTCACTTGTCGCAGTATCGTCAGGGCTGCTGGAGCAGATGGATGACGCAGCGGTTGAAGGTGTGCTTGCCCACGAGGTCGCGCATATCACAAATGGTGATATGGTAACAATGACGCTTTTGCAAGGTATCGTTAATACCTTTGTCGTCTTTTTATCGCGTATCGCCGCTTGGATAGCAAGCCGTTTTGTCAAAGAAGATCTAGCGCCGATCGTTCATTTTATTGCAATGATTATTTTTCAGATTGTCTTTTCGATACTTGGCAGCCTGGTTGTGTTTGCGTATTCACGCCATCGTGAATTCCATGCTGACAGAGGAGGAGCGGATCTTGCCGGCAAGGACAAGATGATTCATGCGCTACGGACGCTTAAAAGCTATTCTTCCCGGATTATGGAAGACGATCAGACAGCTGTCCAAACGTTAAAGATTAATGGCAAGAAGCGCTCTTCACTTTTCTCTACTCACCCTGATTTAGATGAGCGAATCAGACGGCTGGAAGCTAAATAATACAAACACATTGTTCCTCTGAGAGAATTCTCAGAGGTTTTTTATTTTATCCATTGACTAAAATCATAAAAAAATAAGCAAGTTAAGAAAATGTTTCGTAAAAGCCTTTAAAAATGGACCTAATATCTTTAGAATAATTACCGTACTTAAAAAGAGAGGCAGAAGGATTTTACATGAGATTAAAGTTTGGAAAATTGATACAGGCCTTGTCACCGGCCCAGCTGATCGCATTATATTATTTTCTTGCAGTTACTGTGGCCGTTATATTGCTGAGTTTGCCAGCGGCCCATAAACCGGGGGCGGATTGGACGTTTATTGATGCGCTTTTTACAGCTGTCAGTTCAGTCAGTGTAACGGGACTGACAGTTGTTGATACAGCTGATACATTCAGCACAATAGGGATTTTTATATTAGCATTTGTTCTGCAATTTGGCGGAATCGGAATTATGACGCTCGGAACGTTCATTTGGCTGATCATGGGAAAACGAATCGGGCTGAAAGAACGGAAGCTGATTATGGTTGATCAAAACCAATCCCAGTTTTCAGGAATTGTCAATCTGATGAAGCAGGTACTGTTTCTGATCTTGTGGATTGAATTTTTTGGCGGGCTGATACTCGGCACATATTTCTTAACCTACTATGACTCCTATCAGGAAGCCTATTTACACGGATTTTTTGCCAGTATCAGTGCAACGACAAACGGCGGATTTGATATTACCGGTAATTCGATGATTCCATTTCGCCACGATTACTTTGTGCAGTTTATTACAATGCTTTTAATTATATTTGGAGCGATTGGATTTCCCGTGCTTGTTGAAGTAAAGGATTTCCTGTTTTCAAAGCATCGGCGTTATCCATTTACGCTTTTTACAAAGATCACGACGATTACGTTCGGCTCACTTGTCTTGTTTGGAGCCATTGGCATCTTTGCCCTGGAAGCAAACCATGCGTTCGCAGGAAAATCATGGCATGATATTTTGTTTTTGTCCCTGTTTCAATCAACGGCAACCCGAAGCGGGGGACTTGCAACAATCGATATCAGCCAATTATCAGATTCCACACTCTTTTTTATTTGTGCGCTGATGTTTATCGGAGCGTCGCCAAGCTCAGTCGGGGGAGGCATACGGACAACGACTTTTGCTTTGAACCTTCTTGCGCTGTTTCATTTTGCCCGCGGCAATAAGGCCGTAAAGGTATTCAAACGGGAGCTTCACCCTGCTGACTTGATGAAGTCGCTTGTTGTCACGATGATGGCGATCCTGCTCGTTTTTGGCGCGACACTCATTCTGACCATTACAGAAAAACATTCTCTGCTGGAGCTTTTGTTTGAAGTGTGCTCGGCATTCGGTACAACCGGCCTGTCGCTTGGAATTACGGCAGATTTGAGCAGTGTTGGAAAATGCGTCATTATGATTGTCATGTTTATCGGGCGAATCGGCATCCTGACCTTCCTGTATCTGATCGGAAGAAAGGAAATTGAAGCGAATTATCACTATCCGAAAGAAAGAGTGATTATCGGATAGGCAAAACACCGCATATTTTGCGGTGTTTTTTGATTGCCAAAAAAAAAGATGTGTGCCTCCTGTTCAGTTGGAGAACCTAACTACGACAGGTGCAATTTACGCTCCTGCATCTTAAAATGTCTGAAAACTGGCGAGGAGGATTCGTATGAAGCGTAAAGCTGAAGTGAATGAAGCCATTAAAAATAACAATACACCTACCGAGAGCATGGACCCCAATTCATATAAGACACAATATCATGACGACCCCAATTTTAGAGGGGCAAACCGCAATTCCAAACAGGGCCAGCAGGGAGGCATGTAATTGTGAAGAAAAACCGTCATAGCAGAGACATGCAAAATCATAAAAAGCCTATGAATAAAAAGGTGCTGGAGGAAGAGTTCTCAAGTGAACTTGGGGATTACAATGCCGGGAAGATCATCGAAACGCTGGAAGTCACCAAGCCTGAAAAGAAAAAAGAAAAAAACAAAAATAAAAAACAACAATAAAAAAGACCTCTTAGGCGGCGTCCGCTTAAGAGGTGCTTTTTCTATTTTAAATAAGCATTTTTGCCCGTTCCTCTGACAAATTGCAATAAGCTGGTCATCCTCAGCTCAATGAAGGGCTGAGCGACTGTCTTAACAAAGTTGCTGGAGAGGACTGATGTCAGGGCTGCTGTTAAAAGCAAGAGGATCACTAAGCTTTGATAGTCAGTAAGCCAATCCTCAAGCCCGACCTGTCGTAATGTCTTAATAATAAACCCGTGAAGCAGATACACGTAAAATGTCCGGGTTCCCCATTTGGTAAAGAAATACCGTTTTTGCGGAACAAGCGCTAAAAAGCTGAAGGTTGCCCCAAAGGCGAGTACATACCAGCCGATTCGGGATAGTCCGCTTACCAGGGTAACGTCTCCAAATGAAGAATACGGTTTTGAACCGAACAGAAAAGAATAGTCAAAATCGATGCCCCAGCAGATGACGAATACTGCGGCAAGCACTCCGAGCGCAATTTGTTTGCCGCGTTTTGATCTCAATAAATCAAAATGATGTTTATTTAAATAAAAACCGACAAGGAACATCGGTAAGAATACGAATGTCCGTGACAAGCTCAGCGTGCTGCTGACAAAGTCCAGATAACCGATCAGCACGGCGATTCCGCAGCTGACAAACAGCGCCCACTGCTTTGAAAGCTTTGAAAAAGGATATAGGAGCAGGTTCCAAAAGAATAAGCTTACAAGAAACCATAACGACCATTGCGGATCAATCGGGTTCACATTTGCCATGCTTTCATCTTGCATAATGTAATAAAAGACGGAATAAATGATTTGGAAAATCAAATACGGAATAATCAGCTTGACCGCCAGCTTTTTTACATATCCCGCCCGTTTAAAGCCTTTCGCGAAATAACCGGATACAAGAATAAATGCAGGCATATGGAATGTGTAAATGAACTTGTAGAGGTAGAGCATAAAATGATTATCATTAATAAAGGAACGAAGGATATGACCGAATACAACAAGGAATATCAATAAAAATTTTGCGTTATCGAAATAACTGTCCCGCGATTTACTCATAGCATCACCTTCTCTTTCATCAGTCACTAAGAGATTATTCCCTGCTGGTACATATTTTAAAATAAAAGATGAAAAAGGAATCTAAAAAAATGCTGATTGTTAGGTCGATGTAAAGTGATGGTAAGGATCGTAGAAAATGTCTTCGTAATGTAATGGCGCTGAAATTTTCTGAAATTTATAGGGCAAATGAAGGAAGTTCCCGCATTTTGTAGAAATATTGAGGGATAGGTTTTGAAGAAGGAGTGTACATGCATGGAAACTCTTGGTGTCCAGACAAACTCGGAGCTGCGAGAGGAACTGAATCGCCTCAAAGAAGAAAACGCGCGACTGAAAAAGGAATTGAATCAGCATCAAGTGATTGTCAACAATACGCTCGATGCTATTTTTATTTGTGATAACGAAATGCGGATTGTTCAGGCAAATGAAGCAACAGAAAGGATGCTTCAAGTTGACTCGGAAGATTTGAAAAAGCGTTCTGTTTTGGATTTTTTGTTTTCAATCCCAAAGGATGAACTGAATCTTTCCGTAAAGAAGTTTTTTAAAAAAGGCTTTCTGTGGAAGGAGGTTCCGATCAGGCTTGATTGCGGGGCAACAAAATACATAGAGTTTCTGGCCAAAAGAGGTATTGGCGAGGATTTCTTTTTTGTTGTCATGAGGGACATATCTTCTAAGAAGATTCTGGAGCGGGAATTCTCTATGAATGAACAGCTTTTTAAGGACTTGTTTGACAGAGCAGTTGACGGAATCGTCCTGTTTGATAAAGATGGCGGTTTTATTGATGCCAATTTGTCCTTTTGTAAAAGCTTTGAAATCAATCATAATGAGCTGTCTCATTTATCGTTGTATGAGTTCATAGACAGCGGCTCACGAAAAGATTTCGACAATATCTGGAAGGCGCTCAACCGCAAGGGAAAAGCGAAGGGGGAGCTGCCTGTCAAGCTTCGTTCAGGAGTTCAAAAACTATTTGAATTCACGATTACATCAAACATCATCAGCGGTTTTTATATGTCCATTATGAGGGATATCACAGAGAAGCGGTCTATGGAGCTACAGCTCTTTAAAAGTGAGGAGCGCTTCAGAGAAATCTTTGAAAATGCAATGGACGCCATCATCATCTGGTCGAATGACGGAAGAATCGTAAAAGCGAATCAATCAGCCTGTAAAATTTTTGAGCTGCCGATGAATTTGCTGTTGAAAAGAAAGCTGTGTGATTTTCTCGTTGACTCGCAGCAGAAATACAGCATAACGAAGAGGAAATACGCAAAATACGGAGAGATCAGAGAAGAGCTGCTGTTTCAAATGGGGAACGGCCAATTCAAAGAGCTTGAATTTACTTCAAAACGGACAATCCTTGAAAATCAGCATTTGACGATCTTAAGAAATGTAAGCGATAGAAAGCGGATGGAAAAGGAGCTTCGGGAAAGCGAGCTGAAATTCAGAAAAGTGTTCAACGGCTCAATGGACGGCAATGTATTGTTCGACAATCAATACAGGATCATTGACGCCAACCCGTTAGCAAGCCATATTTTGGGACTGTCACATGAAGAGATAAAACAGCACAGCTTGTTAGATATTATTTCTGCTTATGAAATAGAAAATCTGGCATCACCGGCAAGGCAGATTAATTTTGATGAAATGGACAACGAAATTCCATTTTTGCTGAGCAGCGGTGATAACAGAAAACTCGAATTCTCATTTAAACGGAATATTATTCAAAATATGAACTTGGCTATCTTTAAAGACGTAACAGAGCGAAAAGAATTGGAGGAACGCCTGCGCAAATCAGATACCCTTCATGTTGTCGGCGAACTCGCAGCCGGCATTGCTCATGAAATCAGAAATCCGATGACTGCTCTTAAAGGCTTCATTCAGCTTCTGAAAGGGAGTGTCGAGGGAGACTACGCCCTTTACTTCAACGTGATCACCTCAGAACTAAAGCGCATCGAATCCATCATCACCGAATTCTTGATTTTAGCTAAGCCCCAAGCCATTATGTATGAGGAAAAACATGTTACCCAAATTATGAGGGACACGATAGACCTTCTAAATGCGCAAGCCAATCTCAGCAATGTACAAATGCAACTTGATTTAATTGACGACATTCCCCCGATTTACTGTGAACCGAATCAGCTGAAACAGGTTTTTATCAATATATTAAAAAACGCCATCGAAGTGATGCCTGACGGCGGAAATATTTTTGTAACGATAAAGGCATTGGATCAAGATCATGTTCTAATCTCCTTAAAAGACGAGGGAATCGGAATGACAGAAGATAAATTAAAGCGACTTGGTGAACCGTTTTATACGACAAAGGAACGGGGAACTGGACTTGGGCTTATGGTAAGCTATAAAATTATTGAAGAACATCAAGGCGAAATTATGGTAGAAAGTGAAGAAGGGAAGGGCACCGTTTTCCATATTACGCTTCCTGTCAGACAGAATGCTGAAGAAAGAAGGAATGATGAATGAACTACTATACGACAGCCGAAACGCCGCTCGGTGAACTTATCATTGCCGAAGAGGATGACCGGATCACTCGTCTATTTCTCAGTCAGGAAGATTGGGTGGATTGGAAAGAAACGGTTCAGAATACTGAGCACAAGGAAACATCTAATCTTGCAGAAGCGAAACAACAGCTTCAAGAATATTTCGCAGGCGAAAGGAAGACATTCTCCCTGCCGCTCAGCCAAAAGGGCACTCCTTTTCAGCAAAAAGTGTGGAAGGCGCTGGAGAGGATTCCATATGGTGAATCCCGAAGCTATGCAGATATTGCCGCTGCGGTCGGCAGTCCGAAAGCGGTGCGCGCTGTCGGACAGGCTAATAAACGGAACGACCTGCCGATTTTTGTCCCGTGCCACAGAGTGATCGGCAAAAACAGTGCGTTAACAGGATACGCCGGAAGCAAAACGGAGATCAAAGCATTTTTGCTAAACATCGAGCGAATCTCCTATAAAGAAAAATAAAACATATGGCACGTTCCCTTTTTTTCACGGCCGACATATCATTTTATTAAGTTAAAAAAGTTGGTCTGGTGAAAAAGGAGGACAAAGCAATTGAAGCCGAGCCGCTCTGAGAAACTTGCTGTTTTTGCCGAACTGTTTGTGAAACTGCATATCTTATCAAGCGCTCAAAAAGATGAAATCATCAATGTTAACAAAAAGAAACAAAAAAACCGCTGACTCGGCTCCAAATGAGCAAAGTCCAGCGGTTTTTTAATGCACCTTTTCTCCTCTAAACAGCTGTTCAATCTCTTCTTCATAGTTTCCGGTCATAATCCCTTTTTCTGTGATGATTCCTGAAATGAGATCATGAGGTGTAATGTCGAAAGCGGGATTAAAGACAGGCACATTGGATGGAGCGGTCCGAACTCCGGAAATCTGCCTGACTTCCTCGGGATCTCGTTCCTCTATCGGGATATCAGCGCCGCATTTGACCTTTGTATCAAAGGTAGATAAAGGTGCAGCGACAAAAAACGGAATATCAAAGGCGTTTGCTAAAATAGCAAGACCGTATGTGCCGATTTTATTTGCCGTATCACCGTTCTTTGCAATTCGGTCGGCTCCGACGATAACAGCGGAAATTTGTTTTTCCTTCATCGTATGGGCGGCCATGCTGTCTGTGATCAGAGTAACATCAATGCCCCCCTGCATCAGCTCCCAAGCAGTAAGGCGTGAACCTTGCAGGACAGGCCTTGTTTCACAGGCATAAATGTGTAATCCCAAATCTTTTTGTTTGGCCAAGTAAAACGGAGCTAGCGCCGTTCCATAGCGGCTTGTCGCGATTGAGCCGGCATTGCAGATTGTCATGATCCTGTCGCCTTTTTTGAAAAGCTGCAGGGCGTTTTGGCCGATCAACCGGCACGTTTCCTCATCCTCGACCTGAATCTGAATGGCTTCATGGACAAGGTTTGTTTTTGCTTCATTTACGGAAATCGCGTTTTCGACCGAATGACTCAGTCTCTCAAGCGCCCATGACAAATTAATGGCGGTAGGCCGTGAGCTGTTTAAATATTGTTTGATGTCTTCCAGTCTGCGGCGGAATTCCGTGACATTATCTGTTTCAATGTTTTTGGCAGCAAGCGCCAGTCCGAAGGCAGCCGTAATGCCGATCGCCGGAGCGCCCCTTACTTTGAGCGTGACAATCGCATCAAATACATCCTCTTTCGTCGTCAGCTCCAAATATTCCGTCTCATCAGGAAGCTTTTGCTGATTTAAAATGGTAATAGCTGTTTCTTTCCATTCAACAGAACGTGGAACAGCAAATGAATGGGTCATGAATAGATCATTCCTTTACAAGTAACTTAAATAATTCAATAACATCTGTTATCGTTTTGAATTCCGAACGTTTTTCGATAAAGGCTGTGCCGGTTTCGAGCGCCAAGCGTTTTCTGCCGATTCGTTTATCAAACGGCACGATCGTATCCAGGTCAGCTACATGGGCAAGGCCGATCGTGCGTCGTATCAGCTCACAGCCCGCAAATCCGATTGCTTCTTCAAAAATATGGCTGAGCGTATCAGTGAGGTAACCGTCGATGTTGGCGTAAACATTCAGACTGTCCTTCTGCCAGGATTCACTAAACGTCTCTTCAAACGTTTCCCAGACCTTTTTGACATGTTCATATAACGGCTCTCTGTCAGCCCCGTCACGGCTGAGTGCGTTCAAAAATAAGTTGGCGATAAATTGCCCTACATCAAAGCCGATCGGTCCGTAAAAAGCAAACTCAGGATCAATCACCTTTGTTTCGTGCTCACTTGCGAAAATGCTTCCTGTATGCAAATCACCATGAATCAACGTTTCTGCAGACGTTAAAAATGACTTTTTCAGCTTAGCGGCTTCGATTTTAACGCTGTCATTATTCCAAAGCTTTTCGACAAAAGGACGAAGCTCTTCTTCAAAATCATTTGTGTCATGGTCGAAGAAAGGATCTGTAAAAACAAGTCTTTCCGTAATGTCGCATAGCTCTGGATTTGTAAACTGTTTAACAAGCTGTTTTTTCACCTTAGGTTCAAGCGCGTAATCTGATGAGTAGAAAAGTGTTTTTCCTAAAAATTCACCGATGTGCTGCGACAGATGAGGATAGTTTTCACCCTCAATGAGTCCTTTTCTTGCGATCTTGAGGTGAGAGAGATCCTCCATGACGGTAACCGCCATTTCCGTATCAGAATAAAACACTCTTGGAACCAGGTGAGGCACATGCTCGCCCTGACGGATGAGAGCGCTGCTTTCGATTCTTGCACGGTCGATTGTCAGCGGCCAGCTTTCTCCCACCACTTTTGCATACGGAACCGCCTGTTTAATGATCAATGCTCTGTCATGTTCTTGATCATAAATATGAAAAACGTAATTTAAGTTGCCGTCTCCGATCTCCTGGCATGTCAGCGTGCTTTTGCTTGGAAAAAGGCCAAGCTTCACCGCCAACGCCACAGCGGAGCTTTCATTTAACGTTTCGTATAAAGGTGTTTTTGTGACTCCCATCATCATAACCTCCAATTATGTAATCACTTAATATGTAGCCGTAAAAAAGCCTCCTTCTCAGAGAGAAGGAGGCTTAACATCTATGTCCGCCTCTCTTATCTCTCAGATCAGATCTGAATGGAATTAGCACCGTGCCTTAAGAGACCAGCGTCTCGGCGCGAAAAAGATGCGCCCCATTTCACAATGGAATTACGGTCGGTTGCTGTTGGGGTCAAAAGGCCAAATCCCTCGCCCAACTCTCGATAAGAGAATATATTCACTTGTTTGACAATTCTAATTTATCAGTTGATGAACATGGTAACAGGTAATTTAGTTAGTTGTCAATATATTTTTTAATATAAATCTTTTCTGATATCATTGAAAACAGGAATGCTCTCCCGAACTTCTGCGCTTTCTTGAAGGTCGATTTCCGCTCGGACTATGCCTTCTTCCCGGCCGCCTTCAGCAAGTACACGTCCCCATGGATCAATAATCAGGCTATGTCCTGCAAATTCATTATCCGGATTTGAACCGGTACAATTGCAGGCTGCGACAAAGCATTGGTTTTCAATGGCCCGCGCAATAAGCAGGCTTTTCCAATGATCAAGGCGGGGAAGAGGCCATTCCGCAGAAATAAACAGCACGTTGGCGCCTTTTGTCGTATGTTTTCTGATCCATTCCGGAAAACGGATATCGTAACAGATCAATCCTGAGCTTTTGACGCCGTCAAGCTCAAAGTATCCGTCTTCGGAACCGGCTGATAAATACAGATGCTCATCCATCAGCTGAAAAAGATGGGCTTTTCTGTACTCTTTAATGATTTGCCCTTCCTTATCCGCGATGTACATTGTATTATAAACATCAGAATTCTTCCTGACAGCGACCGATCCGGCGACAATATGAACACCATGTTTTTTTGCCGTTTTCTTCAGCCAGCTCTGAGCGGAGCGGCCGTCTTCATCAGCGAGTTCATCAAGATTGGCCAGATCATATCCGGTCGTCCATAATTCAGGCAGAACAAGAACATCAGCATGTTTGCTTTCTTTTTCGATGAAAAATTCAGCTTTTTTTATATTTTCCGAAGTTTTGCCGTATGAAATATCAAATTGAAGACAAGATACCGTCCATTTCATCTTTTTAACACCCCAAATTTTTCTTTACTTTTTTCATTTAACCATATATGATGATGGACTATCATTTCAAGATTTTTTTAGAAGGTGAGAATAGATGAAATTTGAACAGTCTCATGTATTGAAGGAATTGCCTAAACAATTCTTCGCTTCTCTGGTGCAGAAAGTGAACCGAAAGCTCGCAGAAGGACATGACGTTATCAATCTAGGACAGGGAAATCCAGATCAGCCGACTCCTGAACATATTGTTGAGGAGATGAAACGAGCTGTTGCTGATCCTGAGAATCATAAATATTCTTCTTTTCGCGGCTCATACCGTCTGAAGTCAGCGGCTGCTGCATTTTACAAAAGAGAATACGGCATTGATCTGGATCCGGAAACCGAAGTCGCTGTATTATTCGGCGGAAAAGCGGGTCTAGTCGAGCTCCCGCAATGCTTGTTGAATCCCGGTGATACGATTTTAGTTCCCGATCCGGGTTATCCTGATTACTGGTCGGGTGTCACACTTGCAAAAGCAAAGATGGAAATGATGCCGCTCGTAAAGGACAGGGCGTTTCTCCCTGATTACAGCAGCATAACCGCTGAAGTAAGGGAACAGGCGAAATTGATGTATTTGAATTATCCGAATAATCCGACTGGAGCTGTTGCTACTTCCGAGTTCTTTGAAGATACCGTGCGTTTTGCGGCTGAAAACGGAATCTGCGTCGTTCACGATTTTGCTTACGGCGCTGTAGGATTTGACGGCTGCAAGCCTTTAAGCTTTTTGCAGACTGAAGGTGCGAAGGATATCGGAATTGAAATTTACACGCTGTCAAAAACGTATAATATGGCAGGATGGCGGGTTGGCTTTGCCGTCGGAAACGCTTCGGTCATTGAAGCGATCAATCTTTATCAAGACCATATGTTTGTCAGTCTTTTCAGAGCGACTCAGGAGGCTGCAGCAGAGGCACTGTTAGCCGATCAGACGTGTGTGGCAGAGCAAAATGCCAGATATGAGAGCAGGCGAAACGCTTGGATCACGGCATGCCGGGAAATCGGCTGGGATGTAACAGCTCCCGCAGGTTCTTTTTTTGCATGGCTGCCTGTGCCTGAAGGCTATACTTCTGAGCAGTTCTCAGATCTTTTGCTGGAAAAAGCGAATGTGGCGGTTGCGGCTGGAAACGGCTTCGGTGAATATGGCGAGGGCTACGTCAGAGTCGGACTTTTAACAAGTGAAGAAAGACTTAAGGAAGCCGCTTATCGAATTGGCAAACTGAACCTGTTTACCCAAAAAAGCATTGACAAGACCTTATAACGATGGGATAATTCAAAATAATTTATAAAATCTATATTTTCTTATCAAGAGCAGGCAGAGGGACGAGCCCGATGAAGCCCGGCAACCGACTTATAAAGCACGGTGCTAATTCTTGCAGCTAGCGGCTGAGAGATAAGATTCGGACGAGAAACGAAACCTCTTTAGACGCGATTGCAGTTTGAAGAGGTTTTTTGATATGGATGAAAATGAAAGGAGCTCTGGCATGAGTGAGTTATTAGCGACATATCTCCTGACCGAACCGGGAGCCGATACAGAGAAGAAAGCAGAACAAATCGCAACAGGATTGACAGTAGGCTCCTGGACTGATCTGCCCCTTGTAAAACAGGAGCAAATGCAAAAGCACAAGGGGCGTGTGATAAAAGTTGAGGAGAGAGAGGGAACTCCTGCATCAGAAAAACAAGCGGTCATCACAATTGCCTATCCTGAAATCAATTTCTCTCAGGATATTCCGGCTTTGCTGACAACAGTGTTTGGCAAGCTGTCCCTGGACGGAAAAATCAAATTAATCGATCTTCACTTCTCTGAAGCATTTAAGCGTGCACTGCCGGGACCGAAGTTTGGCGTATACGGCATCCGAAAGCTGCTGGGAGAGTTTGAGAGACCGCTGTTAATGAGCATATTTAAAGGCGTAATCGGAAGGGACCTGAGTGATATTAAAGAACAGCTCCGGCAGCAAGCGCTTGGCGGAGTTGACTTGATTAAAGACGATGAAATTTTCTTTGAGACAGGTCTAGCGCCTTTTGAAACAAGAATTGCAGAAGGAAAGCAAATATTGAAAGAAACGTATGAGCAAACCGGACATAAAACGCTGTATGCGGTGAATTTGACTGGACGTACGGCTGATCTGAAAGACAAAGCGAGACGCGCCGCCGAGCTGGGAGCGGATGCGCTTTTGTTTAATGTCTTTGCTTACGGCTTGGACGTTATGCAAGGCCTAGCAGAAGATCCTGAAATCCCAGTTCCGATTATGGCGCATCCAGCAGTGAGCGGAGCGTTTACGTCTTCTCCGTTTTACGGTTTTTCTCACGCTCTTTTACTCGGAAAATTAAATCGATATTGCGGTGCTGACTTCAGCCTCTTTCCGTCTCCATATGGTTCGGTTGCGCTTCCAAGAGCAGACGCACTGGCGATCCATGAAGAATGTGTGAGAGAGGATGCTTTTAACCAAACATTTGCGGTTCCGTCAGCAGGCATTCATCCCGGCATGGTTCCGCTATTAATGCGTGATTTCGGCATAGACCACATTATTAACGCCGGAGGAGGCGTACATGGACATCCGAACGGTGCCCAAGGCGGGGGGCGAGCGTTCAGAGCCATTATTGATGCGGTCCTAGAGGCCCAGCCGATTGATGAAAAAGCCGAACAATGCAAGGATCTTAAGCTTGCGCTAGATAAATGGGGAAAGGTTGAAGCCGTATGACGACTCGAAAACCTTTTGTTATTTGTGATTTTGACGGAACAATCACGATGAACGACAACATTATAAATATCATGAAAACATTTGCTCCCCCAGAGTGGGTGGCATTAAAAGACGGCGTACTTTCCAAAACGCTATCGATCAAGGAAGGTGTCGGGCGGATGTTCGGCCTTCTGCCCAGCCGTTTAAAAGAAGAGATTACAAGTTTTGTATTGGAAGATGCAAAAATCAGGGAAGGCTTTCGGGAATTTGTAGCATTTATCAATGAGCACGAGATTCCGTTTTATGTCATAAGCGGTGGAATGGACTTCTTTGTATATCCTTTGCTTGAAGGCATTGTGGAGAAAGACCGCATTTATTGCAACCATGCTTCATTTGACAATGACTATATCCATATTGACTGGCCTCATTCCTGCAAGGGCACATGCAGCAATCAATGCGGGTGCTGTAAGCCGTCGGTCATCCATGAACTTTCTGAACCGAACCAATATATCATCATGATCGGTGATTCGGTTACAGATGTGGAGGCAGCAAAGCTGTCTGACCTATGCTTTGCAAGGGATTATTTATTAAACGAATGCCGGGAGCAGAACCTCAATCATCTTCCGTATCAAGATTTTTATGAGATCAGAAAGGAATTTGAGAATGTAAAGGAGGTACAGGAATGGCTGCAAAACAAGAACGCTGGCGAGAGCTCGCTGAAGTAAAACGGGAATTGGCAGAGAGAGATTGGTTTCCAGCGACTAGCGGCAATTTGTCAATTAAGGTTACAGATGAGCCTTTAACATTTCTCGTCACTGCAAGCGGAAAAGATAAACGCAAAGAGACGGTTGAAGATTTTCTGCTGGTCGATCAAAACGGAGAGCCTGCTGAAAGCGGGCATTCTCTGAAACCGTCAGCAGAAACGCTTTTGCATACACATTTGTACAATAAAACCAATGCCGGATGCTGCCTGCATGTCCATACGGTAAACAATAATGTGATTTCAGAGTTATACGGAGACCAAAAGAAAATCACATTCAAAGGCCAGGAAATTATAAAAGCACTCGGCTTGTGGGAAGAGAACGCAGAAGTGACCGTTCCGATTATAGAAAATCCGGCACATATCCCGACGCTTGCGGCACTGTTTGCGGAAGAGATTTCAGAAGATTCAGGAGCTGTTCTGATCCGAAATCATGGTATTACGGCTTGGGGGAAAACAGCATTTGAGGCAAAAAGAGTGCTTGAAGCGTATGAATTTTTGTTCAGCTACCATTTGAAATTGAAAACACTCCAGCATCAGCTGGTTAAATAAAAGGAGGAATTGAAATGGCTACAATTCGAATTCATGATGAGGCAAATACAACGATTGAAAATCAAGAGGAAGTGGCAAGCTTTCTGGACAGTCAAGAGGTTATTTATGAGCAATGGGATATCACGAAGCTTCCGGAACATCTCTCAGAGAAATATGACCTGACAGAAGAAGAAAAACAGCAAATTCTTGATACCTTCGAAACTGAAATTAAAGATATCTCAACCCGCCGCGGCTATAAAGCACAGGATGTTATTTCATTGTCAGACAGCAATCCGAAACTTGATGAACTGCTTGAAAACTTTAAAAGAGAGCATCACCATACAGACGATGAGGTTCGTTTTATTGTAAGCGGACACGGTATTTTTGTCATTCAAGGCAAGGACGGCACGTTTTTTGATGTCCGTTTAAACCCTGGAGATTTAATCTCCGTGCCTGAAAATATCCGCCATTACTTCACGCTTCAGGAGGACCGCAAAGTTGTCGCGGTGAGAATTTTTGTCACAACTGAAGGCTGGGTTCCTATTTATGAAAAAGACAGCGTGAATCAATAAGCATGAGAAAGCCCCGTTCATCGAACGGGGCTTTTTATATTTATTGCAAACGCCACTTTTCATACTGTGACAGTTCTTTTTTAATCAGTGTCCAAATCAAACCTAAAACAGCTGCATCGTCAATGAATCCAAGACCGAGGATTACGTCTGGAATGATATCGAGCGGCATGACGATATACAGGATTGCGGCAGTTAACAGCAAAAGTGTTTTAACCTGTGAACGAGGGTAGTCGCCATTTCGCCAATCGCGAAGCATCTGAAAAAAAGTAGTGATGTGCTGAATACATTTTTTTCGGTTTTTCCTCTTCAAAATTGCTTTTCCGCCTGCCGCTCCGAGCATAATTGCTTTCTTTTTCTTCATTGGGCATACCTCCTGCCTGGCGGCGTGTTTAAGATATTCTTCACCTGGGTATTGTTCTTCTAATCCTATCAATATATCTATTATACCTGAAAAATTAACTTATTTAATGAAAATATGTTTACAAATAAAGTATAATCTGTAATAATGCACAATAACCCAATCAAACTTGTTTCCTATTTCTTAGCGGCGAGGGGTGAAGTGAATGGGCGGTTCTTCTGAACAAGAAAGATTGTTGGTGTCTATTGATGAAAAAAGAAAGTTAATGATAGATGCCGCTAGAAAGCAGGGATTTACAGGGCATGACACGATCAGGCACAGTCAGGAGCTGGATTGTTTAATAAATGAATATCACCAGCTTATGCACGAAAACGAACATTCCCAAGGGATTCAAGGCCTTGTAAAGAAATTAGGCTTGTGGCCCCGCAGAGATGTTATGCCAGCATATGATGCAAATAAATAGCGGCCTATCAGATGCATATATAAAGAGAGAGCTTTTCGGAAGCGCTCTTTTTTTCTGGAAAAAATTCATATGAAAGAGGGAACTAATGAAGGAACTGGCGATTCTCATTACCGAAATGGTCAATCAATTTCATGATGCTTTTATTTCCTTATGCGGAATATTTGGCATTTATTTAACTGACAAAGAAATGCATTTTTGGGTGATCGGCATTTTTGGCATATTCTTTTTCGGCGTCACTCACGCTGTGTTTACATGGCTTTCTAAATGGAGTATGACAGCCTTGTCCTTTATCTATACCGTTACAGTCATCATTGTCATCGTATTTGCGATTGAGATTCAGCAAAAGGTGACGGGGAGAGGGAATATGGAGTTTTTAGATGCCACGGAAGGTATAAAGGGTTTTTTAGTATTTTTTATGTTTTTTTTGCTTTTGAAAATGCTGTTGCGTTTCATCAAAATCCTTTTTTCTGGAAGACCAGCAAGCAAATCGAATGGCAATACCCGATCACGAAGATAAAAAACCCTCCTGACATGGTCAGGGGGGTTATGAAGCGGATACAGGGAGGGTGATTGTCACCTCTGTGCCTCTTCGCACTTCACTTTCAATATGAATAGAGCCTCCGTACATCAGCACGATCCGTTTACAAACAACAAGGCCGAGACCGGTTCCTTTTTCTTTAGAAGTAACAAAGGGAAGGAAGATGTGATCCAGCATTTCCTGAGAAATCCCTTCACCGTTATCCACAACTTTGATTATGGCTTTTTTATCTAAAGCTCCCAGGGAGATCGTCAGTTTGCCTCCTTCAGGCATTGACTCGAGGCCATTTTTTGCTACATTTAAAATCACTTGTTTAATATGATCTTTTGTACATTTTACGAGTAAGGGCTGCTCGGTTAAATACTGTAATTCGACTTCAACATTGTATAGATTGCCCTCAGAATAAATGATTGGCATAATTTCTCCGATAATGTCCTGAAGTGAGTTCAGCTCCCATTTTTCAGCTGTCGGCTTGCCGAGAACAAGAAACTCACTCACTATTTGATTGATGCGCTTTATCTCCTGTTCGATAATGGAGAAGTAAAGCTGATCTTCCTCACCTTTATATTTCTTTTGCAACAGCTGAATAAAGCCGCTTATCCCGGTGAGGGGGTTACGGATTTCATGGGCTGTGCTGGCAGCAAGCGTCCCGATCAGCTCTAATTTTTGCGCCTCGTTTTCTGAGCGCTCCAGCTGGGTCTGCCGCTTCAGCAAATAATACAGCACGAGAATAAAAAGGATATTCAGCAGAACAATAATACATGAAAGCGGAAGCACAAGGCTTTTCGACAGTTCTTCTATTGTGACTGGGTTCGGATAGACTTTCATATTCCAGCTGATATCATCCAGATATCCGCTGACAGGTTTCTGATCCTCTGCATGAGAGGCTTGTCCGCTCGCAAAAATCATTTTCCCGTCTTGGTTCACAACTTCAATATAAACATCAGGGCTTAGTAAGTTAATGAGATTTTTCAAATAATCAATTTGAATAGCTGCGACAAGATAATCTGTCACATTACGTTTTGAGTCCAAAACAGGGACACAAATTGTGAAAATTGGCTGACCAGTAATTCTGCTCGAATAACTATCTGAAATGACTGTCTTTTTAGTTTCCTTTGCTTTTGTAAAAAAAGATCTGTCGGCCAGGTTTACATTCGTTTTTAATTCGGTTGTGCTTGCGGTGACGTCTCCTTTGGCATTGAGAAAATAGAGACCGGAAAATCTCGGCTCTGAATCAAAGGTCTTTTCCAAAATTGACTGCATTTTCTTTATATCAACCGGTCTGTCAATGGCGATGGACAAGGAGGTCATTCTCGCCATTGTTTCTCCGATTAAATAATTGATTTTGTTGCGGTGAAGGTTTAGCAGGACACTTGCTTCTTGTTTATGTTCTGCAGCTATTGTATCTTTTTCTTTTTCATATACGAAAAAGCTGATGACGATTGCCGGAATCACGACCAGTATGATATAAAGTTTGACTCTCCCGCAGGCGCCTTTTAGTATTTTCAATTTGCATCGCTCCAACATACACCTGATTAGAGGTATTATATCATTGTTTCTTCTTCTTTAATAAGAAAAAATAACCAAAAAAATTAGAAAAAGGTGTTGGCAAGCTTACATTTTAAAAAAGAAGAGAAATATTGGAAAGATTTTTATTGACATTTTGGTCTTTGTTTATTAATGTTTCTCTGTAACGGTTTCTAAAAGGATGATTGAGACATGACAGAAAAATCACTGAAGTTATTTATCGTGCTGTCGCGCGCGTATCGGTCTATTAACGATCATATGAATAAGCATATTCATAAGCATGGGCTGAATCCGACTGAATTTGCTGTGCTAGAGCTTTTGTACCATAAAGGCGATCAGCCGCTGCAGCAGATAGGAGATAAAATTCTCTTGGCTAGCGGGAGCATCACATACGTTGTAGATAAGCTGGAGCAAAAAGAACTTCTCATTCGGAAAGCGTCTCCTACAGACAGACGAGTGACATTTGCGCAAATTACTGAAAAAGGCATCGGTCTTTTGAATGATATTTTCCCTGATCACGCTGCTGAAATTGATGAAATGATCAGCGTATTAAGCGAAGAAGAGGTAGAGATGTGCACCGAAATGTTAAAAAGAGTAGGATTAAACGCAAAACAGTTTCATAATAAGTAAAAAAAGGAAGCCTGATATGTCACAAGGCTTCCTTTTTTGCTATTTTTCATTTGTTTCCGCTGCGCCTCTCGGCAAAATGAGAACTTCAACCCGCCGGTTTTTGCTTCGGCCTTCCGCAGTTTTATTGGAAGCCACCGGTTTATACTCGCCATAACCCTTGGCGCTGAACACTTTTGCATCGAGCTTGGGGTTTTCAATCAGGAGCCCCATAAAGTTTACCGCTCTCATGACGCTTAAATGCCAGTTTGATTGGAATTCAGAATTTTTAATTGGCATATTATCAGTATGTCCGCTGATAATGATATTTCTTGGCGGGTTAATCACAAGAAGATTTGAAATCTCTTTTGCAAGCGGCACATCTTCCTTACGGATGGTCGCTTTTCCAGAATCAAAGAAGATGCTGTCTTTAATCGTAATCAGAAGGCCTTCACTAGTCATCTTCGTCTCCAGCTGATGTTCCAGCTTTTTATCTTTGATGAACTTTTCCACCTGGCTCTTCACATTTTCAAGTTCTTCTTGATCAGCTGCTTTTTCTTTTTCTTTCTTGTTTTTCTCTTTCTCTTCTTTTTCCTTTTTCACTTCATCGATGCCGTCTGACTCGTTTTCAGGAGGAGTGACACTGGAGTAGTCCAGTACACCGGTGCCGCCTGTAAAAACTTCATTAAATGATTTTGAGAGCATTTGAAACTTAGCTGCGTCAATCGAGCTGCTCGCGTACAGCACAATAAACAATGCCAGGAGAAGAGTAAGGATGTCGGCGTAAGGAACGAGCCATGATTCATCAACGTGCTCGTCCTCATGCTTCTTCTTCTTTTTTCTCGCCATTTTGCGCCTCTCCTTGTTCTGCAAATTTCAAGCGGTCCTTCGCAGGAAGATACATTAAAAGCTTTTGTTCGATGACTTTCGGTGCCTGTCCTTCTAAAACGGATAAAACACCTTCAATCATGACCTCACGCAGTTTTACTTCTTGTTTTGATTTTCGTTTTAATTTATTTGCGAAAGGATGCCATAACACATACCCTGTAAAGATACCGAGAAGTGTGGCAACAAAGGCGGCACTGATGGCGTGTCCAAGCTCATCTGTATTGTCCATATGAGAGAGAGCGGCAATCAGCCCGATTACAGCGCCGAGTACTCCAAGTGTCGGAGCGTACGTTCCTGCTTGTGTAAAAATAGCGGCCCCGGCTTGGTGTCTGTCCTCCATTGCTTCGACTTCCTCTGTCATAATATCTCTGATAAATTCTGCGCTTTGCCCGTCAACAGCCATGCTGAGCCCGTTTTTCAAGAAAGCATCATCTACATCCTCAATGCTTGCTTCTAAAGCAAGCAGACCTTCGCGGCGTGCAAGCTGAGCCCATTCAGAGAACATAGGAATGAGTTCCTCTATTGTGAGCTGTTTATTTTCCTTAAATAACACTCGAAACAGCGCAGGCACTTTTTTAATTTCTTTTGTTGGGAACGCAATAACGACTGCTGAGATTGTCCCAGCGATAATAATTAAAATGGCAGCGGGGTTTGCAAGGGCGCTGAAACTGACGCCTTTCAGAACCATCCCGACGCTCAATGCCACAAAAGCAAGAATAATACCGATTAACGAAGTTTTATCCATAGTTTTTCACCAAATCCTTTTTTACTAGCTTGTCTATGGTTAATATCGGTTTTGGTGCCCGGAACTTTAGGGACATTGTGAATTTGTTCATGAAATATTCAAGGAAGAGGCATAGAAGGGAGAAATAAACAAAAACGGGCTCTCCAAAATTGAAAAGCCCGGGTGTCTACTGAAATTAGCAGCTTTCTTGTAAGCTGTCCTTCAGATGGTATTCATATAATAGTAGAAATACATATTCACTGTATATAAACATGTTCCATCCCTCCTTAAAAAAAGTGTAAAGGATGAAGGGAAATAGCGCTTCAGGGGAAGGGACGGTATTTTCTAAGTCAAGAGTATGAAAGCATAAAAAAAGCGGCTTCCTAAAAGGAAACCGCTGATTGTTATTTCGCTCGCACTTTGATTTTATCATCTTCTAAAATCACGTGAAAACTTGTGATCTCGCCATTATCAAGCAGCAGATCGGTCATTTCATCCTCAACCCATTCTTGGATGGTTCTTCTAAGCGGACGTGCACCGAATGAAGGGTGGTAGCCCAGCTCAGCGATTTTTTCTTTCGCTTCATCTGTCACATTCAAGCTAATGCCCCGTTCAGCCAATGTTTCTTCAAGTTCTCCAAGAAGAAGGCTGACGATTTTGACAAGATGTTCTTTTTCCAATGAGCGGAACTCAATAATGCTGTCAAAACGGTTGAGGAACTCAGGTTTAAAGAACATGCTCAGTGAATCAATCAATGTTTGTTCTTCGATGACACTGTCATCTGATTGGAAACCGACTTTCGTTTGTTTCTCCCCAGCACCCGCATTACTTGTCATGATGATCACAGTGTCTTTGAAGCTTACGGTTCTGCCTTGGCTGTCTGTCAGACGGCCATCTTCCATAATTTGCAGGAACATATGCTGAACGTCTGGGTGTGCTTTTTCAATCTCATCCAGCAACACAATACTGTAAGGATTGCGGCGCACTTTCTCAGTTAATTGTCCAGCTTCCTCATGGCCGACATATCCAGGCGGTGAACCGATAATTTTAGATACGGCGTGTTTCTCCATGTATTCGCTCATATCGAGTCGGATAATAGCGTCTTTTGTGCCGAATAATTCATCTGCCAGTGTTTTAGAAAGCTCTGTTTTCCCTACGCCGGTAGGACCGACGAAGAGGAAGGAGCCGACTGGTCTGTTTTTGGATTTTAAACCGGCGCGGCTTCGTCTTACCGCCTTTGCCACTTTTTGAACAGCGGCTGCTTGTCCAATCACGCGTTCATGAAGTTTTGCTTCGAGTTCTTTCATTTTCGTTTGTTCGTCTGCCTGCAGTTTGCCGACAGGGATGCCTGTTTTTTGTTCAACAATTTCCTGAATGTGCTCAGCTTCCACAGTGACAGCAGTATGAGCGGAGGAGCTGTTCAGTTTTTTCTCCAATGCGAGTTCTTCATCACGGAGTTTTGCAGCCAGTTCGTAATTTTCTTCTTCCAGGGCTTTTGTTTTTTCGGCTTCAATTGCAGTTAAGCGTTCAGCGGCATCCTCATCATTCAGTTCATCAATTAACAGGTTGGCTTTTGAACCTGCTTCATCTAATAAATCAATTGCTTTATCCGGCAGGTGTCTGTCCTGAATGTAGCGGGATGATAAAGTGACACACGCTTTGATTGCTTCATCACTGAATGTTACGCCATGGTACGCCTCGTATTTGTCTTTAATCCCTTGCAGAATGAGGATAGCCTGTTCAATTGAAGGCTCCTGCACCATGACAGGCTGAAAACGTCTTTCCAGCGCGGCATCTTTTTCGATTTGACGATATTCTTTCAGTGTTGTCGCGCCAATGACTTGCAGTTCGCCTCTGGCTAGGGCCGGTTTGAGAATGTTGCCGGCGTCCATTGATCCTTCTGCAGAGCCTGCGCCAACGAGAAGGTGAATTTCATCAATGAACAGAATGACATTTTTTCGTTCCTTCAGCTCAGTGATCAGCTGTTTCATTCTCTCCTCAAATTGGCCTCTGATCCCTGTGTTTGCAACAAGGGATGCAACATCAAGCAAATATAGCTCTTTGTTTTTCAGTTTGTTTGGAACATCACCTTCAGCAATTTTTAAAGCGAGCCCTTCAGCGATGGCAGTTTTCCCTACACCCGGCTCACCAATAAGAACCGGATTGTTTTTGTTCCGGCGGTTTAGAATTTCGATCACTCGCGCCACTTCATCATCACGGCCGATGACGGGATCAATGAGACCGGCTTTAGCACCGTTTGTAATATTTTGAGCCAGCTCATCAAGCAGCCCTTTTTTTCCGCTTTGTTTTGCTGCGCTCTTTTCTTTCGGCTGGAATGCCTGTTCAAACGGAAATCCGAAAGATTGAGGACCCATACTCATTGAAGGTTTACGGGTCAGTTCGTTATAGCAAGTTTCACAAAGAACCATCTGTTTATGAACGGAATTTATTTGCATGTTAAGGCGAATCGTCGCCTCGTTTTGATGACAATGTTGACAACGCATTTGCCAAAACCTCCTTAATAATTTGATCTTCTTTGACCAATGAAAGTGAATAAAAAGGTCTATTGGATTTGACCTTCTTTGACTATTAGTATACGGCAAACTTAACGGCTTTCAAACCAATATGCTCAAAGCAGACTGAATATTTGACTATCTTTGACCAATTGGTTTTTAAAAGAGGCCGGTTTGTTTGACCAACTTTGATTAATAGTATACTCTGACCATCTTTGACTTTCAAGCCTTTTGCACAACATTTTTTAATTTGTTACAAAGTAAAACATGTTTTCTTCGTCTTTTCAAGGAACTTGTCTCATAGGTTATAAAAAGGCATCTATGGACAAAACTGCGGTTCGTTCGGAGGGGAGAAATGGAACAATCAAAAGGGTCTGCAAGTCAGCTTGCTTTTGTGTATGTCGGCACAGTAGTCGGAGCTGGATTTGCGACTGGCAGAGAAATTGTTGAGTTTTTTCTGAAGTTCGGCTGGTTCGGTTTATTCGGCATTCTCGTCAGCGGCGGAATGTTTACGTTTCTGGGCGCCAAGCTGATGATCATTTCAAAGCGAATCAATGCCAAGTCATATCAAGAAATGAACATCTTTTTGTTCGGGGCGGCGGCTGGGCGAATTATCAATGTATTTATGCTGTTTGTTCTCCTCGGAGTTACATCTGTCATGCTTTCAGGAGCAGGGGCGCTTTTTGAGGAACAATTGGGGATGTCCGCTCAGATTGGGATGCTTATTACAATCGGTCTGAGCTTAATTGTGATGACTAGAGGAGTAAAAGGCATTTTCGGTGTCAATGTGTTTGTTGTTCCCCTTTTAATCCTCTTTTCAATGATTGTAGTGGCCGACTCTTTTATATTCAGCGAATCACGAAACGCAGCTCAGTGGGTCTGGCCGCATCGCTGGGATTGGCTGTTATCAGCTGTTTCTTACGGGGCTTTGAATTTATCGCTTGCCCAAGCGGTTTTGGTTCCGCTGGCGAATGAAATGTCATCGGAGAAAGTGATAAAAAAAGGCGCTTTAATCGGAGGCACGATGCTGACGATTGTGCTGTCCGCGAGTTTTCTGTCTTTGTCAACTCTTCCGGATGTATTTTTGTATGATATACCGATGGCACAAGTGGTTTATCTCTTTGCACGATCTGTCCATTTGATTTATTTACTCATTATTTTCGGAGAAGTGTTCACATCAGTTATTGGTAATCTATATGGATTAGAAAAACAAGTGCAAAGCTTTCTTCCAGTGAAAAGCAAATATATCTTTGCGGCCATTATGATCACGGCTTATATTACGAGCCAAATAGGGTACGGCAGGCTTATTTCAACGATTTATCCCTTGTTTGGCTATGTGAGCCTGGCCTTCATAGGCGCTTTGCTTTGCAAAAAAGCTCCTCGGCGGCGCAGTTTATAAATATATATAATGAAACGAACCGTCACTATAGAGCGATAATTGATCTAGGAACCGGGGACTGACTTTTTTATTGTCAAGAAAAACAACATTATGGTAAGATAGCAGAAGTGAAAAAATTGAAGAAAATCCGTGAGATATGCGGGAGAGGTTCTAGCTACACCCTCTATAAAAAACTAAGGACGAGCTGTATCCTTGGATACGGCCTTTTTTATGTTTTTCTAGAGCACCTTCCGAAAAAAGGTGTTTTTTTGCGTGAATTAGCTGTAGCGATGTCTCTCGCCGACGTTTTTATTGCGGAGAAGGAGAGGAATCATGAAAAAAGAAAAAGCAATTGTCGTATTTAGCGGCGGCCAAGACAGCACAACATGCTTACTGTGGGCCTTAAAAGAATTCGAAGAAGTCGAAACGGTGACTTTTCATTATAATCAGCGACATTCGCAGGAAATTGAAGTGGCAAAATCCATTGCGGAAAAGCTTGGTGTGAAAAATCATTTGCTTGATATGTCACTTTTAAATCAGCTTGCACCGAATGCCCTGACTAGAAATGATATTGAGATAGAAGTAAAAGACGGCGAACTGCCATCCACATTCGTTCCAGGCCGCAATTTGGTATTCTTATCCTTTGCCTCTATCCTGGCTTACCAAATTGGCGCGCGCCACATTATTACAGGAGTTTGCGAGACAGACTTCAGCGGTTACCCTGATTGCCGTGATGAATTCGTGAAATCTTGCAATGTAACGGTAAATCTGGCGATGGAGAAGCCGTTTGTGATCCACACGCCTCTCATGTGGCTCAATAAGGCGGAAACGTGGAAGCTTGCAGATGAGCTTGGCGCGCTGGATTTTGTGAAAAACAACACGCTGACATGCTATAACGGCATCATCGCAGACGGCTGCGGCGAATGTCCGGCATGTCACCTTCGTTCAAAAGGTTATGAAGAATATATGGTGATGAAAGGAGAGCGTGCATAAATTGTTATCTCAAATTTATCCGCAGGCCCAGCATCCTTATTCGTTTGAACTGAATAAGGACATGCATATCTCAGCCGCTCATTTTATCCCTCGGGAAAGTGCGGGAGCGTGCAGCAGGGTTCACGGGCATACGTATACCGTAAATATAACCGTTGCCGGCGACGAACTTGACGATTCAGGCTTTCTTGTCAATTTCAGCGTACTCAAAAAACTGGTGCACGGAAACTATGATCACACGCTATTAAATGATCATGAAGATTTTTCTCAGGACGACCGGTATTCGCTGCCGACAACTGAAGTCGTGGCGAAAACGATTTATGACAACGTACAGGCTTATTTAGACACTTTGGAGAATAAGCCGACTTGTGTACAGGTGTTTGTCCGTGAAACACCGACAAGCTACTGTGTCTACCGTCCGAAAAAGGGTGGTTTGAATGGCTAAAGGAATTCCTGTATTAGAAATTTTCGGCCCGACGATTCAAGGAGAAGGCATGGTGATCGGACAGAAAACGATGTTCGTCCGGACAGCCGGCTGCGATTATTCCTGCAGCTGGTGTGACTCCGCTTTCACTTGGGACGGGTCTGCTAAAAAAGATATTCGCTGGATGACGGCGGAGGAGATTTTTGCGGAGCTTAAGGACATTGGGGGAGATGCGTTTTCTCATGTGACGATCTCAGGCGGCAACCCGGCTCTGTTAAAACAGCTGGATGCTTTTATTGAACTGCTGAAGGAAAATAACATCCGTGCAGCGCTTGAAACTCAAGGGACCGTTTATCAGGATTGGTTTACGCTGATTGATGACCTGACAATTTCTCCAAAACCGCCAAGCTCAAAAATGGTAACGAACTTTCAAAAGCTTGACCACATTTTAACTTTACTTCAAGAGAATGATAGACAGCATGCTGTCAGCTTGAAGGTTGTCATCTTTAATGATGAAGATCTGGAATTTGCCAAAACTGTGCACAAGCGGTATCCGGGAATCCCGTTTTATTTACAAGTCGGAAATGATGACGTGCATACGACAGATGATCAGTCACTGATTGCACATTTGCTTGGAAAATATGAAGCGCTTGTTGATAAGGTAGCTGTCGATGCGGAGCTGAATCTCGTCAGAGTGCTCCCGCAGCTGCACACCCTGTTATGGGGCAACAAACGCGGAGTATAATAGAAAGGAAGATGAACATGACGACAAGAAAAGAATCAGAATTAGAAGGTGTAACATTGCTAGGCAATCAAGGTACAAATTATTTGTTCGAATATGCACCGGACGTGCTGGAATCCTTCCCGAATAAACATGTAAACCGTGATTACTTTGTAAAATTCAATTGCCCGGAATTCACATCTTTATGTCCTAAAACAGGCCAGCCTGACTTTGCGACAATCTACATCAGCTACATTCCTGATGAAAAAATGGTTGAAAGCAAATCATTAAAGCTGTATCTATTCAGCTTCAGAAACCATGGTGACTTCCACGAGGACTGCATGAATATCATCATGAATGACTTGATTGAATTAATGGACCCGCGCTACATTGAAGTATGGGGCAAATTCACGCCAAGAGGCGGAATTTCCATTGACCCGTACACAAACTACGGAAAGCCTGGCACGAAGTATGAGAAAATGGCCGAATACCGTATGATGAACCATGATTTGTATCCGGAGACAATTGATAATCGTTAATTATTCCGTTGTGTGATACGGAGTGTGAAACGAAGTGGAGTCACAGTAAAATCCGAACATTCAGCGCTAATTTTCAGCGGAAATGTGACCTGGTCACAGCGAAGTGTGACCCGCACTAAGCTCAATAAAAGTGGGAAAAGTCACACCTGAAAATGGCTCTACTCATGGGAATTGTATTAAAAAGTGTGACCTGAGGTGCAACCTGAACCGTGACTTTTATGCAGTGAAAAATTGATAGTACAGAAGCAGATTAAGGCGTACAATTTGTACGTCTTTTCTTTTTTATCCGAAAGAAAAAATGCCTATCTAGAGATCATAGGCATTAAATATTATTATCAATATCTTCATTTATTTTTTGGCTAAGTTTCTGAACCTTCTCTTTAACATTTGAAACAGCTCTTTTTTGAATTTCATCAAAGTTCTCCTGAATATAGTCGATGACACTTCTTATTAGAACTTCACTTTCAAAATTGAATATCTCATTTATTTCTGACTGTTCTTCATCTGTTAGGTGATGATATTGAAGTTGTTTAGCATTTACTTCAGCAGCTACATCAATCCTAACTTAGTTGTTCTGGTTGTACAATTTCATATTCACCTTCTGCATACTCTTGCTCCGCATAATGGCCTCCCCATTGACAGAGCTCCTGCAAGATAGGTTTAAGAGATTCTCCAAGTTCAGTGGATGAATATTCAACCTTCGGCGGTACTTGATTATACATCTTTCTGCTCACAAGTCCACTGGCTTCAAGCTCTCTAAGTGTTTGAATCAGCATTTTCTGAGTTATATTTGGGATAATGCGCTTTAATTCACTCGTTCTCTTTGGTCCATTCATTAAAAAGTATAATACAAGGCCTTTCCATTTTCCGCCAATAACTTCCTTTGTCACTTCAAACCCACAACTAAATTTTTTCATGTCTAAAGCTCTCCATTCCACATTTATTACTTTTTAGTTACTATATCACAAAAAAGTGGGTACTTCCGATAATGTGCTTACTGAAGGATACTATATCTTGAAAGTTGTTCTTCAAGTACTTAAAGGTACTAGACATAAAATAAAATTAATTCTAAAGGAGTGTTAAGTATGGGTAAATTTGAAGGTAAAATAGCGCTTGTAACGGGTGGAACAAGTGGGATTGGTCTTGCTACAGCACAAAAATTTGTAAACGAAGGTGCATATGTTTATATCACGGGACGTAGACAAAACGAACTTGATAAAGCTGTTGACCAAATTGGCAAGAACGTAACCGGTGTTCAAGGTGATATTTCTAAGCTTGAAGACTTAGACAAACTATATGACATTATAAAGCAGGAAAAAGGTAAGTTGGACATTCTTTTTGCTAATGCAGGCATCGGCAACTTCCTTCCATTAGGTGAAATTACTGAAGAGCAGGTTGATAGAACGTTCGACATTAACGTTAAAGGAACCATCTTTACTGTTCAAAAAGCATTATCACTATTCCCAGACAAAGTAGGTTCTATTATTGTAACGGGCTCTACTGCTGGATCAATTGGCAACCCAGCGTTTAGTGTATATGGAGCATCTAAAGCAGCATTAAGAGCACTAGTTCGCAACTGGATTCTTGACCTAAAAGGTACTGAAATCCGTGTAAATGTGGTTAGTCCAGGAGGTATTCTTACACCTGCCTACGATGAGCTTTTTGGTGATGCACTTGAAGAGGTACTGGAAAATAGCAGAAATACTGTTCCAGCTGGAAAAGTTGGGACACCTGAAGAAGTAGCAAACGCTGTATCTTTCCTTGCTTCAGACGAAAGCAGTTACTTGACGGGTGTTGAATTGTTCGTAGATGGCGGGCTAGCACAGGTATAATTTCCCTGCGCAGAGATTACAAATAGTCCCCAAAAAAGGTTGATGGGAATCTTACTTGAAGAAGTCGTATAAAAAAGTCGTTTTCCTTAAAGGACAGGGAATTCGACTTTTTTATGTTTGAATTTGCTTAACGTTGTAAATTCGCATTTTCCTGGGGCTACCACTAAATGACCTGTAAAAAAGATTACACTGTGAATAAATGTACTTAAAGTAACGGGGGATCTTGACTTTTAATAAAAAATAATATCCCTGTCCTTGTATTCCAATACTTTTGAAAATATTTAAAGGAATCCTTATGTCCTGAATAACCACATAGGAAAATATGTTGTAGGTTGCTTTCTTTTTTTGTAGGGCATCCCACACAAGCTATCACGTGATCTCACACCTGAACGTTTTTTTATAGACTAGTACCGCGACAAGTTATATTACATATACATACCAATAAAGTAGACATTAAAAAGTGAAAGAGAGGATGGAAATGTGTGAAAATTCTTTTCCTTGAGAGTCATCCCATGTGGCTCTATGGTTTACCGAATGGGTTTAGGGAAGCAGGACATACCGTAATGATTTCCGGTCCTGTAAGTCGGGAAAATATCACTGAAATGATAGACGAATTTAAACCAGATCTAATAGTATCTATGGGATGGACACCAGAGCATTCAAGGGAAAAGCAGGCCTGGATTCGCAACGCTACTAAAAAGGTGAATATCCCTCTCGTTTATTGGGCAACTGAAGACCCGCTGCACACTCAAAACTTTACTATCCCGTTAATTAAGAAGATGAAACCAGATTTTGTTTTCACGGTTACGCCTTCTCTGTGTAAAACTTATGAAAGCATGGGGATTAAAGCAGCTCACTTAGACTTTGCATTTCACGAAAGTATACATCACCAGATTAAACCATTAGCAAAATACAGTTGTGATATAGCAGTGGTGGCTAATGCTTACCCTAATTTTCTTGAAGAACATCCGGAAGTGTTCCGTTCGTCCTCTTTAAAAACGCTTATTCGTCCTCTTATACGGAAGGGTATTCGCATTGATTTTTGGGGGAGAAACTGGGAAAAAATGAGTAAATATATAGGAAGAGAAATTCCCCCCAATTGGATCCATGGATACCTTGATTATACTGAAGCATATAAAGTTTACAGTTCAGCAAAAGTCGTTATCGGTTTGCAAAACTGTGAAAGCCAACTTACGCAACGCACCTATGAGATTCTTGGTTCCGGGGGGTTTTTATTGACATCGGATACACCAGCAGTTCGAGGTAAATTCAAACCTGGCCGCGATCTCATCGTTTCTTCCTCCCCAAAAGAAACATTGGAAAAGGTTAAATACTATTTGAATCATGATAGCGAGAGAAAAAAGATTCAGATAAACGGTAAAAAGGCTGTAAAGAATGATTCCTATCGGCATAGAGCCGAGAGAATGCTTGAGGTGCTAAAAAGCAGAGGAATTATAAGAAACTTAGGGGAAACCATTCATTATGTAGATGTTCTTAAAGAAAAATACGTGATCCATCATGTTACTCCCGGTGAAACATTATCAATAATTTCCAGGAAGTATAATGTTTCCCTGCAGCAACTCATGGAGCTTAATCATTTCAAATCAGATCAAATATATGCTGGACAAATCATTAAGATTAGAGAGAAACGGTTTAGAAATATTAATAACAAATTATTCTAAAGGAGAGTAATATGAATGAAGGGGAAAATACCTAAAATAAGAAATCAAGCGAATAAAGTAAAAAGAACGCCTCGTTATATGGAATTTCCCGTAACATACGAAGTGTATCATGTGGAATCCGGTGATACATTATGGACGATTGCCAAATCCTTTAAAATTCCGGTACAACAACTTATGAATCTTAATAAGCTTTCTTCAGACAGAATTTATCCTGGACAAATTATAAAGATAAGAGAAAGGTAATCTTTGAGGTTTCGGAAACGAATCAAATTGAAATGACAATCCTCATTTTTTTATTTGTGGGGAACTTGATATTTTTGGGGATGAAGGGGTTATGAGATGTTTCAAATGAGCTATTTCTATTCTGGATTAGGATGGGATTTTATTCAACACGTTGATCAAACGAACGGAGTATTAAATGTTGTGTCTCCTGATTTTTTCTATATCAGAAAAGATGGATCATTACTTCTCCGTTCAGCTAATCCCGATGTGATTAAAGCTCTTCATAGAAGAAAATTAAAAGTAGTTCCTTTTCTAAGCAATCATTGGGATCAGGAATTGGGACGATTTGCATTAATGAACCGAGTTCTTTTAGCTAAACAAATTTCTCATGCAATAGAAGAACTGGATTTGGACGGAGTTAATATCGATATAGAAAACCTTACAGAAAAAGATCGGAATCTATTTACAGATTTTATTAGATTAGTAAGGAAAAGTATTCCTAGACATAAAGAAGTATCAGTTGCAGTGGCGGCAAATCCTTTTGGCTGGACGAAGGGCTGGCACGGATCATATGATTACGAGTATTTAGCTAAATATGCAGATTATCTTATGGTTATGGCCTATGATGAAAGCCGCCTTGCTGGGCCTACCGCAAGTGTAGGATGGGTGGAAAAGTCCATTCAATATGTTCTGACCCAAAAAATCTCTCCTCAAAAACTAGTTTTAGGATTGCCATTCTATGGCCGCTGCTGGATGGAAGGCCAATCTGCCTCTCAAGCCATTCCCCTTTACCTTGTTGACTCCTTAGTAAATAGGCATAGCGGGACAATTATTTTTGACACCAAGAGTCAATCTCCAAAAGCTATTTTTACTGTCAATCACAATAACAAGGGGCCGTTGCCTTCGGGAACATATACATTATGGTTTGAAAATGAACAGTCACTCAGAGCAAAAATAAAACTCGCTCAAAAATATAATCTGAAAGGTCTTGGCAGTTGGAGTCTTGGAAAAGAAGATGTGTCAGTCTGGAATACAGTGTTTAAAAATATATAATGATTTATAGTTCAGAACAAAATTCGAAGATAATTGCAATGAATCTCTAAATGGACATACTGAAAGGAGTTTATTACGGGTGCGGGTAAAACAGTGAGGGCATTCCATAGGCCCTTCTCCCGAAATGTTCTATACGAGGCATTACATTGGGCTTGAAATACACATTCAAACTTATGTTATAGTACGCATTTTACGGATATGTTGAATTTATTCTGCTTCCATGATTTAAGTCATACACATGCTACTTGATAGCAGGATTATAGCATTTCATTCAGAATTGTTCAGGATCGATATGGAAGCGCACGAATAACTAGAACTTTAAAAACATACACTCATATACTTCCTGAATGGATGCTGGTTTATCTAAAAAAACATGATGAGAATTGATTGACCGCTCTCATTAAAGGATGGGGAAATTCAAGGCGCCAAGGTACGCATGGTGAAACATGACTTGTTGATAATCGACCATATAGTTTCTCCTTAGAAATGAGGCGGTTTTTACATAAAAAAGACGAGCGAATCCGGGGGGAATTCCACTCGCCGCTTTCTAATGAAAAGACGGGATGCTGGATGGCAGCTCGTCTGTTTTATTATAATTTAACGAACGTATGTTTGTAAAGGTGTCTTTTCGAATGAATTGGTTCATATAACCGTTAAGAACAGATTCATTGTAAACATTCGCTAAGGTATGCTAAGATGCATGGACTATAAAGGAGTGATATGAAGTGAAGACATTGCGGTTAAACAATGTAACGTTAGAAATGGCTGCATATCAAGAGGAGAGCGAGCCGAAGCGAAAAATTGCATTTACCTTAAACGTTACGAGTGAGACTTACCATGATATCGCTGTCCTGTTGTATGAAAAAACGTTTAATGTCGAGGTTCCGGAACGCGATCTTGCCTTCCGGGGGGAAATGACAAATTATTCAACATCATTGACCAACCTGTACGAACCAGGGGCCGTCAGCGAGTTCTATATAGAAATAACGGAAATAGACAAAAACGCCGATTCATGATCGGTGTTTTTTATGTAAAAAAGCTGCCGGCCGGCAGCTTTTGAGAAAGCGAATTTCATATGTAAGGTGTTAAATTGTCCGTCTTGCAGTTTTTGAATAAATGTGGAAATAAGGAGGTTTTAATAGGAGTCTCTGATGATCTTATAATTTTTATGATTAACAACTGTCAATGAATCTAACTCAAGATCCCGATAGTTATCCATGATCGTCACATCAACGATAACAGAATTCTCATTTACTTTTTCAACAACACCGGTTAATCCGTTTTTAAATTCAATGACATTCCCAACCTTAGCGATTTTCACAAGCTTCCTCTCCTTTAAACATAATAATGCCTTTTGAAAGTATTTTGCAGTATTTTCATTGAGAAGTAAAGCGATAAGGAGTTTTATCTCCCTTATGAATTGTTCTGTCGCTATAAAGATGATATATTGATTTTCGTCAATAGAAAGAAAAGGGGGGATTTTCGTTGCGTCCCGAAGAAATAACAGAAATGATTGAACAGCTGCGCACCGGCGCCATAAACGAACTGAGAGTCCAGAAAGAGCATTTTCTTGATTTCAGGGCCGTGTTATCTAAACAAGATGATTTTAAACATTTCCGAGGAATTGCCCAGCAAGGCGGAGATGTTATCTTTCAATACTTAGAACAGCCAAGAAGCTGAAGGTTTCTCATACGTGAGAAGCCTTTTTATCATATATGACAGAATACAAGCCTTTTATTACAGATGTCTGTAACAGGTGTAAATAAAATGTAAAGTGCCAAAGATGGATAAACATGTTTTAATTTGACAATATTTATAGAATTTCAGACTGTTTTTTTGCCATTAAGCAGTGAGTCATCCTCTTTATTCCATCCTGATACCTCCTTGGGAGAGTTGGAAAATCTTTTTCCGTGAAAATGAATTGATCTCTTGTTAAGGTTATGAAGTGTTTTTTGGAGCACTTTAAGGAGGAAACTGTATGACAACGAAATTCACTGCTCTGGCTGTTTTTCTTCTTTGTTTCATGCCTGCAGCCAAAATTGAGCATACACAAGCTTCACTACTGAGCGCAAAGAAGACAAAACATGAAGAAGCGAAATGGCTTACACATATAGATCGAAATACGAATGAATCTTTCCCTTCACTGTCTGCTGATAAGGACAAGAAAATAAAACCGATTAAGCTATCAGCACACACTGAAAAGAAAGAGAAAGATAAACCCGACAAAACAAATGATGAGAAAGAAACATATACACAGTCTGAAAAAGAGTTGCTGTCCCGTCTCGTTCACGCAGAGGCCAAAGGAGAATCATATAAAGGCAAGGTTGCTGTAGCAAGCGTTGTACTGAACAGAACGGAGAAAAAAGGTTTTCCTGATACGATAAGAGGAGTTATTTATCAGAAAAACGCCTTTGAACCGGTCGCAAACGGGAGCATTAACCAAAAGCCTGATAAAGAATCGATTGAAGCTGCCGAAGAAGCGCTGTCCTCAAAAAATAGAGAAACAGATGCCATATTCTTTTATAATCCGAAAACAGCGTCAGATAATTGGATTCGTTCAAGAAAAATCGTAGAAAAAATCGGCAGACACGTTTTTGCCGTCTAAGCATAGAAGAGACAATTTGTCTCAGCTGTGCTTTTTTTCATATAAAGAGTAAAAATAAAATAATTTTTGAACTTGTCTCATATGATGTTGGTAGTACAAGAGACAAGGAGAGACACCATGAATCGATTTGTGAAAGGGATCATTCTTTTATCCATTGCCGCCTTTTTCGCTGAATGCCTTGAATTTGTCGTCAATATGATTTTGGCACGGGAGCTTGGCGAGCATGGGATGGGGCTTTACATGAGTATTTTGCCCACGATCTTTTTAATTATTGTCATCGCGAGCCTGGAACTGCCGATATCCATTTCTAAATTCATTGCCGAGTCAAATCCTAAGCTTCATGAAAGCATGCTGAGGCACGCTTTCAGAATGACAGCCATATTTACTGCTTTTTCTACTGTCGCCGCTAGTATTGCGCTTCCGTTTATTCCGGTATTTGATACATACCACCCGTTTATTAAAGGGATTGTCATCGGCTTAATTCCTGTTGTCGCCTTTACCTCAATCGCCAGGGGCTACTTTATGGGTGTGCAGAAAATGGGGAAGATCGCAATCGCCAATGTGCTGAAAAAAATCATCCAGCTCTTGTGCTTATTCCTCTTTTTTCAATGGTACTCATTTGAATTGGACATGGCTGTGCTGGTTTCCTTGTTTGTTCTAGTCGTGAGTGATGTGGTCGTGCTTGTTTACTTATATTCACAATTTATCATGGCAAGGCGGGCGTTATCCGGCCAGCAGCACATTCATTTGCGCGGAAAGGATGTAAGGAAAAGACTGCTTGCTGTTTCAATTCCTACAACAGGACTGCGTATTTTTCATGCGGTTGTCAATGCAATTGAACCCTTTTTAGTAAAAGGAGCTCTTTTGGCTGCGGGCGTTGCCGGGACAGCGGCGATCGATCAATACGGAATGCTGGCAGGAGTGGCTGTGACGATAGGGTCGTTCCCTGCTTTTATTGCCCATTCGTTAATGGTCGTCATGATACCGAGTATTTCGGAAGCTTATGCGCTTTCTCAGTATGACATCGTGTTAAAAAGGCTGAAGCAGTCGATTTTCATTACATTAGGTTACGGTATACCTGCCGTCTGGGTCATGTTCCAGTTTGCGGGACCTCTCACGCATTTGTTTTTTCACTCTCCTGAAGCGCAGTATTACTTGCAGCTGTTGTGGCCTTACTTTCTCTTTCATCTGTTTGTCATGCCGCTGCAGGCGTGCTTAATCGGGATGGGTTTTGTGAAAGAGGCTTTTTATCACAATGTATGGAGCCATATCGTTGCGCTAAGTATGATGTATGTACTGGGATCAATGGAGAATCTGCAAATGCTCGGGATTATCCTTGGAATGAACACTGGCATGATTCTTTTGACGAGCCTGCACTATGCCACGATCTGCAAAGCATTGAAGGTATCCGTATTTCTTACGGGAGGGACCAGAACGCCGCGAATTGAAGGATGATAAAGGAACAGCAGGGGCAAGCTAATTGAAAAGCATGAAAGGAAGATTCCATGTTGACGAAGCGCTTGCTTACTATATACATTATGTTATTAGGGTTGATTGCATGGTTTCCAGGTGCAGCACAAGCTGAGGAAAAACAGCCTGCTGTTCCCGCTGTTTTTCTTATGAAAACGATAGAAGGGGAGGACATCTCGATTCCGAATAAAGGGCAAAAAACAATTCTCCATTTTTGGACGTCATGGTGTCCGCCCTGCAAAAAGGAGCTTCCACAGTTTCAATCGTTTTATGATGCCCATCCATCCGACAGTGTAAAGCTGGTAACGGTGAATTTAGTGAATTCGGAACAAAATCAGCAAGTCGTTGAAGACTTTATTAAAGCAAACAAGCTGACGTTTCCAATTGTCCTTGACTCAAAAGGGGAATTGATGAAGGAGTATCATATCATCACGATCCCAACATCATTTTTGCTGAATGAAAAGGGAGAAATTGAAAAAACAAAAATTGGCCCGATGACAGCGGAACAACTGAAGGAATGGACGGAAGAATAGCTGAGAGTATAGACTCTCAGCTTTTTTCATATAGAGAAGAAGTGAATAAACATTAATGATAATTATTATCAAAAAGAAATTAAAATAATTATAATTGAAATTCTCATCGTGCGTGCTATAATAAAGGAAGACATCAAGAAATAACTGACGATAAAGCTGCCTTTTGGGCAGCGATTTTGTTTTTATAAGAGAAATGAAGATGATTTACGTTCTCAATTAGAGAGGAGAATTCGATATGAATGAACAAGTTATCGTTCAACGCGACCCGCACGAGCCATTGAGAACAGACAAAAGGGAAAAAAACTGGGCACAGCACGCGGAGCTTATTGCAGCACTTGTATCAGGGGCTCTTATTTTGGCAGGCTGGCTCTTATCCGGATATCAGGTATTATCCATAATACTTTTCTTGCTGGCTTTTGTGATCGGCGGATTTGCTAAAGCAAAGGAAGGAATCGAAGAAACACTCGAATCCAAAACGCTGAATGTAGAACTTTTAATGATTTTCGCTGCCGTTGGTTCCGCCTTGATCGGATACTGGGCAGAGGGTGCTATTTTAATATTTATTTTTTCCTTAAGCGGAGCTTTAGAAACATACACGATGAATAAAAGCAGCAGAGATTTAACGTCTTTAATGCAGCTTGAGCCTGAAGAAGCGACATTGATGGTCAATGGTGAAACCAAAAGAGTTCCGGTTTCAGACTTGCAGGCCGGTGATATGATTGTGATCAAACCTGGAGAACGCGTAGCGGCAGACGGTATCATTGAATCGGGCTCGACAAGTCTTGACGAGTCGGCTTTAACAGGTGAATCAATGCCTGTAGAAAAAAACACAGGCGACACTGTATTCACAGGAACGGTGAATCGCAATGGCTCCTTGACTGTCCGTGTCACGAAAGCAAATGAAGATTCGTTATTCAGAAAAATTATCAAACTGGTTGAATCAGCGCAAAATAGTGTTTCACCCGCGCAGGCTTTCATCGAACGATTTGAAAATGCTTATGTGAAAGGTGTGCTAATTGCGGTGGCGCTCCTTTTATTCGTCCCGCACTTTGCGCTGGGCTGGAGCTGGAGTGAAACCTTCTACCGCGCAATGGTGTTTATGGTTGTCGCGTCACCTTGTGCGCTTGTCGCCTCTATTATGCCGGCGGCGCTGTCCCTGATTTCAAATGGCGCCCGCAACGGTATGCTTGTGAAAGGAAGCGTCTTTCTTGAACAGCTGGGCTCAGTGCAAATGATCGCCTTTGATAAAACCGGCACTGTAACAAAAGGCCAGCCTGCCGTAGAGACGATCAGAATAGCTGAAGGATTCAGTGAAGCGGAAGTTCTTGAGGCTGTCTATGCCATCGAAACGCAATCAAGCCATCCGCTCGCCCAAGCCATAACGGCGTACGCTGAAAGCCGCGGCGTGAATCAGTCCGGCTACATATCTATAGAAGAAACCTCAGGGTTTGGCGTTATGGCAGAAGTGTCGGGTGCGAAATGGAAGGTCGGTAAAGCAGGTTTTATCGGCGAGGAAATGGCAGCACAATTTTTGAAACAAACAGCATCAGATGTCATTCAAAGCGGTCATACAATTGTATTTGTGAAAAAGGATGATCAAATAGCAGGCTGTATCGCACTGAAGGACCAAATCAGGCCTGAAGCAAAAGAGGTCATGGAAGAACTGAACCGACTTGGGATTAAAACGGCCATGCTGACAGGAGATCACGAAGACACGGCTCAAGCGATTGCCAAGGAAGCCGGCATGACAACTGTCGTAGCAGAATGCCTGCCTGACCAAAAAGTGAATGAAATCAAACGGTTAAAAGAAGAATTCGGAACGATTGCAATGGTGGGTGACGGAATCAATGATGCGCCGGCACTCAAAGCGGCGGATGTCGGCATTGCGATGGGCGGCGGAACAGATGTAGCACTTGAGACCGCTGATATGGTCCTCATGAAAAACGATTTGAAAAAGCTCGTAAACATGTGCCGCTTGTCTCGGAAAATGAACAGGATCATCAAACAAAATATCGTGTTTTCTCTAGCTGTAATCTGCCTGCTGATTTGTGCAAACTTTTTGCAGGTGATGGAATTGCCATTTGGCGTGATTGGTCATGAGGGCAGCACGATTTTGGTCATACTAAACGGTTTAAGACTCCTAAAATAAAACCAGCAGCCCTAATCAGGCTGCTGGTTTTTTATGTATCAAGCTTTCCCTTCATTTTTGTCTTTATCAGATCTTTTCATAACCAGGATGAGAGCGAGGATGCAGCAAAGGAAACCCGCTGCACAGCCTATGATAGAGCTGTAATAATAAAAGCCCACCATCTTCATCCCGATAAAAGGAGCGGAAATTCCCAAAACCGTTAAGAGCATAACTGCTTTTCGTCTGAAAAAATTCATCAGCAAACGGAACAACCCCCCTGCGATTGAACGTTACTGTCAGTATACAGGAAGAGGAGCAGGAAATAAAATGCATTAGAAAATGAAGGCGTCGTGAAAGGCAAACACCGGTAAAACCTGTTACAATGGAAGACAGAACAATGCATTGCAAATGGCAGGGAGGAACAAGAAGTGAATAGAATACAACGCGTCTCTTCATGGCTGAAGGAAGCGGGGCATACTGCCGCATTTATTCATACAAAAGAAAATGTTTTTTACTTAACCGGTTTTTACACAGAGCCGCATGAAAGATTAATGGGGTTATTTATTTTTCAAGAAGAGGAGCCTTTCTTTGTTTGTCCAGGAATGGAAGCAGGACAGGCCCGCAACGCAGGCTGGAATCATGAAATCATTGGCTATGCGGATCACGAAAATCCGTGGGAGCTGATAGAGAAGGCCTTGAAAAAGCGAAATATAAGCATACATACGCTTGCGGTAGAAAAGGATTCAATCTCGCTATCACGTGCAGAACAGCTGAAGCATGCGACTGGCGGGGCTCAATTTGTTTCAGCAGAAGAAACACTCAATCAATTTCGCCTGATTAAAGATGACAATGAGATTCGTTTGCTGAAAGAGGCGGCAAAGCTTGCAGATTACGGTGTTGAAGTCGGCACAGCCGCTTTGCGTGAAGGCATCAGTGAAGTGGAAGTGCTCGCTCAAATTGAGTATGAGCTGAAGAAAAAAGGAATTCAGGGCATGTCTTTCTCTACAATGGTTTTATTCGGAGAAAAATCTGGCCAGCCTCATGGAAATCCTGGTACAGCCACGTTGAAAAAAGGTGATTTTGTTTTATTTGATCTCGGTGTTATTCTTGATGGCTATTGCTCTGATATTACAAGAACGTTTGCATACAAAACCATCAATCCGAAGCAGGAGGCCATTTACGAGACTGTGCTTCAAGCGGAAAAAGCCGCGATTGAGGCAAGCAAACCCGGTGTGAGAATCGGAGATCTGGATTTAACTGCCCGCGGAATCATTGAAAAAGCGGGATACGGTGATTATTTTCCTCACCGGCTTGGGCATGGACTCGGAATTTCTGTCCATGAGTATCCATCAATGAGCCAGGCCAACGATACACTGCTGCAGGAAGGCATGGTCTACACGATCGAACCGGGGATTTATGTGCCTGAGATCGGCGGCGTGCGCATTGAGGATGACGTTCACGTAACAAAGGACGGAGCAGTTGCTCTGACCCAATATCCAAAGGAATTAATCATACTGCCGTAATAGAAATAAAAAAGGACTTTGTTCTCGACATCGTCCTTTTTTATCTGCATTAAATAAAAAAATCATCAAATGTTCGAAAGGGTTTAATTTCATGTTTTTGGTTGAGAGGTTTTACAGCAAGACAGCTGCCACCGAGAACAGTGAGACATAACCCAATTAAAATGAAGAAACCCATGTGATCTTCTCCTTTCAGCTTAAAACACAAAAAGATATCTGGTACGTCCATATCATATTGTATGAAACGCATTCCAGATCAAGGGGATTTAGAAAGAAGGGAATCTATGGCTAATATTAAAGACATTGCAGAAAAAGCCGGTGTCTCTGTTACAACGGTTTCCCGAGTCATAAACAATCATCCATACGTCAGTGAAGACAAACGAAAAAGAGTGTTTGAGGCAATGGAATCATTGGAGTACACGAGAAATATTCACGCTGTACATTTGTCGAAAGGATTTTCAAACATGATTGGTGTTGTCTTGCCGACGGTTAATCTGCCATATTTTGCAGAGCTGATTGCAGGAATAGCCGACGCAGCCGCGGAATCCGGGGTTCACCTCTCTTTATTCCAAACAAACTATGAGGTACAAAAAGAAATCTTTGCGCTGTCCCAATTAAAGCAGCGCCAGGTTGACGGCCTGATTTTTTGCTCAAAGGCGCTTGCTGATGAGAAACTCATGGAATGGGAGGGCCCGATTTTGCTTTGCCAGAATTCAGATAATGCCCGCTTCCCAACCATCAGCATTCCTCACCAAGAAGCATTTCGGAACGGCTTGGACTATTTAATTGCCAAAGGGCACAAAAAAATAGCCATCTGTTTGGCAAGAAAAAAAGGCATGAACAGCCATTTTCGAATCAAAGCCTATAAAGAGGCATTGGAAGAGATCGGTGAGGCATTTCGTGAAGGCTGGGTAGTTGAGAAAGCGATTACAATCAATGATGGGAAGGCGCTTTTTCATAAATGGAAAACGTGGAAGGAAAAGCCGACGGCTATTTTTGTTGCCAATGACCAAGTCTCAGCAGGGCTTTTTCTTGAAGCAAAGAACCAGCGGGTGTCAGTACCGGATGAGCTTGCAATTTTAAGCGTTGATAACCACGAAATCAGCCAAGCGCTTGGAATCACAACGATCGATATTCAGACAAGGGAAATGGGAAAGCAGGCATTTGCCATACTGGAAAAAAGAATTCAAGGGCAGCCGATTGAAAGGAAAGTTCTGGATTACCGTCTCATCGAAAGATCGACTGTTTAGTGAATGCATTGAAAAAAGGTTTGACGTGCATTCCGTTCGTTATGTACGATATGAGGTATTGAATGACAAAGGAGCTGAGGATCGTGAATGGGTCCTTCACAGTGAAAAAGGTACTGAATAATAACGTATTAATTGCTTCTCATCATAAATACAGCGAAGTCGTTTTAATCGGAAAAGGTATTGGTTTCGGAAAAAAACAAGATGATGTCATTGAAGATAAAGGCTACGATAAAATGTTCATTTTAAAAGACGAGAAGGAACAAAAACAGTTTAAAAAGCTCCTTGACTATGTTGATGAAAACCTCGTTGATATTTCAAACGATGTCATCTATCACATAAGCAATAGGACTAATCACTCATTAAATGAACATATTCACATTGCGTTGACAGACCATATCGCATTTGCGATCAAAAGGCAGCAGCAGGGCTTTGATATGAAAAATCCATTTTTAATGGAGACTCAGTCACTATATCCTGAGGAGTACCAAATTGCCAAAGAAGTCATAGATATGATCAATGAAAAAGCGGGAATCTGCCTTCCGGAAGGGGAGATTGGTTTTATCGCTCTGCATATCCATTCAGCGTTGACAAACCGTCCGCTGTCCGAGGTCAATCAGCACTCTCAGCTCATGGCGCAGCTTGTCGAGGTGATTGAAGACTCATTTCAAATGAAAGTAAATAAGGAAAGTGTCAACTATTTGCGGCTGATCAGGCATATCAGATTTACAATAGAAAGAATTAAAAAAGAAGAACCGACTAAAGAACCAGAAAAATTAATGTTGTTATTGAAAAATGAATATCCGCTATGCTACAATACAGCTTGGAAATTGATTAAAATCTTGCAGCAAACATTGAAGAAACCAGTTCATGAGGCGGAAGCGGTTTATCTGACGCTTCATCTGTACCGATTAACCAATAAAATTTCATAAATTCAGTTTATCCTTATAACGTGTTACTGATTCGATCAGGCATGAGTGATTGAGGGAAAAAAACGGGAAGTTCATTCTCGTTCTTTTGCGCACCCAATTTTGCTCATGCCTTTTTGTTGTGTAAAAGGGCAAATGTAAACGGTTAAACTGGAAGACTTACGCCTGTGAATTCGTTGTCATGATTTTTAGCTGTAAGGTCAGACTAGTAAAAAGAGGAGGTCAATTCTTATGTTTAAAGCATTATTCGGCGTTCTTCAAAAAATTGGGCGTGCGCTTATGCTTCCAGTTGCGATCCTTCCGGCTGCGGGTATTTTGCTTGCGATCGGGAATGCGATGCAAAATAAGGACATGATTCAGGTCCTGCATTTCTTGAGCAATGACAATGTTCAGCTTGTAGCAGGTGTGATGGAAAGCGCTGGGCAGATTGTTTTCGATAACCTTCCGCTTCTTTTCGCAGTAGGTGTAGCCATCGGGCTTGCCAATGGTGATGGAGTTGCAGGGATTGCAGCAATTATCGGTTATCTTGTAATGAATGTATCCATGAGTGCGGTTCTTCTTGCAAACGGAACCATTCCTTCGGATTCAGTTGAAAGAGCCAAGTTCTTTACGGAAAACCATCCTGCATATGTAAACATGCTTGGTATACCTACCTTGGCGACAGGGGTGTTCGGCGGTATTATCGTCGGTGTGTTAGCTGCATTATTGTTTAACAGATTTTACACAATTGAACTGCCGCAATACCTTGGTTTCTTTGCGGGTAAACGTTTCGTTCCAATTGTTACGTCAATTTCTGCACTGATTCTGGGTCTTATTATGTTAGTGATCTGGCCTCCGATCCAGCATGGATTGAATGCCTTTTCAACAGGATTAGTGGAAGCGAATCCAACCCTTGCTGCATTTATCTTCGGGGTGATTGAACGTTCGCTTATCCCATTCGGATTGCACCACATTTTCTATTCGCCGTTCTGGTATGAATTCTTCAGCTATAAGAGTGCAGCAGGAGAAATCATCCGCGGGGATCAGCGTATCTTTATGGCGCAGATTAAAGACGGCGTACAGTTAACGGCAGGTACGTTCATGACAGGTAAATATCCATTTATGATGTTCGGTCTGCCTGCTGCGGCGCTTGCCATTTATCATGAAGCAAAACCGCAAAACAAAAAACTCGTTGCAGGTATTATGGGTTCAGCGGCCTTGACATCCTTCTTAACGGGGATCACAGAGCCATTGGAATTTTCTTTCTTATTCGTTGCTCCAGTCCTGTTTGCGATTCACTGTTTGTTTGCGGGACTTTCATTCATGGTCATGCAGCTGTTGAATGTTAAGATTGGTATGACATTCTCCGGTGGTTTAATTGACTACTTCCTATTCGGTATTTTACCGAACCGGACGGCATGGTGGCTTGTCATCCCTGTCGGCTTAGGGTTAGCTGTCATTTACTACTTCGGATTCCGATTTGCCATCCGCAAATTTAATCTGAAAACACCTGGACGCGAGGATGCTGCGGAAGAAACAGCAGCACCTGGGAAAACAGGTGAAGCAGGGGATCTTCCTTATGAGATTCTGCAGGCAATGGGTGACCAGGAAAACATCAAACACCTTGATGCTTGTATCACTCGTCTGCGTGTGACTGTAAACGATCAGAAAAAGGTTGATAAAGACCGTCTGAAACAGCTTGGCGCTTCCGGAGTGCTGGAAGTCGGCAACAACATTCAGGCTATTTTCGGACCGCGTTCTGACGGGTTAAAAACGCAAATGCAAGACATTATTGCGGGACGCAAGCCTAGACCTGAACCGAAAACATCTGCTCAAGAGGAAGTAGGCCAGCAGGTTGAGGAAGTGATTGCAGAACCGCTGCAAAATGAAATCGGCGAGGAAGTTTTCGTTTCTCCGATTACCGGGGAAATTCACCCGATTACGGATGTTCCTGACCAAGTCTTCTCAGGAAAAATGATGGGTGACGGTTTTGCGATTCTCCCTTCTGAAGGAATTGTCGTATCACCGGTTCGCGGAAAAATTCTCAATGTGTTCCCGACGAAACATGCGATCGGCCTGCAATCCGACGGCGGAAGAGAAATTTTAATCCACTTTGGTATTGATACCGTCAGCCTGAAGGGCGAAGGATTTACGTCTTTCGTATCAGAAGGAGACCGCGTTGAGCCTGGACAAAAACTTCTTGAAGTTGATCTGGATGCAGTCAAACCGAATGTACCATCTCTCATGACACCGATTGTATTTACAAACCTTGCTGAAGGAGAAACAGTCAGCATTAAAGCAAGCGGTTCAGTCAACAGAGAACAAGAAGATATTGTGAAGATTGAAAAATAAGGGTGTTAGTACGCCGTGCTTGTCAGATGACAAGTACGGTTGTATGATATAATATTGTGAAGTAATTAAGCTTTAAGTTAAAAGGAGAATGATAAAAATGGCACAAAAAACATTTAAAGTAACTGCAGATTCTGGAATCCATGCTCGTCCTGCGACAGTTCTTGTACAAACTGCTAGCAAATACGACGCTGACGTTAATTTAGAATATAACGGCAAAACAGTTAACCTTAAATCTATTATGGGTGTTATGTCTTTAGGTATCGCTAAAGGCGCTGAGATCACAATCTCTGCTTCCGGAGCTGACGAAAACGATGCTCTTAACGCTTTAGAAGAAACAATGAAAAGCGAAGGACTCGGCGAGTAATGCAAGAATTAAAAGGGATTGGTGCTTCAGCCGGCATCGCGATTGCAAAAGCATACCGGCTTGAAGAGCCAGATTTAACGGTTGAAAAGAAAAACATCTCTGATTCTGAAGCGGAAGTAAGCCGTTTTGATGAAGCGATTGCACGTTCAAAAGAAGAGCTCGAAAAAATCAAAGAGCACGCTTTGAAAGAACTGGGTCAGGATAAAGCTGATATTTTTTCTGCTCACCTTTTAGTTCTCAGTGACCCTGAGCTTCTGAACCCTGTGAAAGAAAAAATCAGCACTGATTCAGTGAACGCTGAATTCGCTTTAAAAGAAACGTCTTCTATGTTCGTTACCATGTTTGAATCTATGGACAACGAATATATGAAAGAGCGTGCGGCAGATATCCGCGATGTAACAAAACGCGTAACCGGCCACCTGCTTGGCGTCGAAATTCCAAACCCAAGCATGATCTCAGAAGAGGTTATTATTGTAGCTGAAGACTTAACACCGTCTGACACAGCTCAATTAAACCGTGAGTTCGTAAAAGGATTCACTACTGATATCGGCGGACGCACATCTCACTCTGCCATCATGGCACGTTCTCTTGAGATTCCAGCAGTTGTTGGAACGAAAGCGGCTACAGGCACGATCCAAAACGGCGTGACTGTTATCGTTGACGGTATCAATGGCGATGTCATTATTGACCCATCTGCGGAAACTTTAAAAGAGTATGAAGAAAAACATAATGCTTATTTGGCTCAAAAAGCTGAGTGGGCGAAGCTTGTCAATGAACCGACTGTCTCAAAAGATGGACATCATGTAGAGCTTGCAGCGAACATCGGTACTCCTGATGATGTAAAAGGTGTTCTTGAAAACGGCGGAGAAGCAGTTGGCCTTTACCGTACAGAATTCCTTTACATGGGAAGAGATCAGCTGCCTACAGAAGATGAGCAGTTTGATGCTTACAAAACGGTTCTTGAGCGTATGGAAGGAAAATCAGTCGTCGTGCGGACACTTGATATCGGCGGAGACAAAGAGCTTCCTTACCTGCAGCTTCCTAAAGAAATGAACCCGTTCCTGGGATATAGAGCGATTCGTCTTTGCCTTGAAGAGCAAGAAATCTTCAGAACACAGCTTCGCGCGCTGCTTCGTGCAAGTACATACGGAAACTTGAAAATCATGTTCCCTATGATTGCGACAGTTAACGAATTCAAAGAAGCAAAAGCGATCCTTCTTGAAGAGAAAGAAAAGCTCGTAAAAGCGGGACAGGCTGTATCTGACGATATTGAAGTCGGAATGATGGTTGAGATTCCGTCAACTGCAGTCATCGCTGATCAGTTTGCTAAAGAGGTTGATTTCTTCAGTATCGGAACAAACGATTTGATCCAATACACAATGGCAGCTGACCGTATGAATGAACGTGTATCTTACCTGTATCAGCCATACAACCCGGCAATCCTTCGCTTAATTACACTCGTAATTGAAGCAGCACACAAAGAAGGAAAATGGGTTGGCATGTGCGGAGAAATGGCAGGAGACGAGATTGCGATTCCAATCCTTCTCGGCTTAGGCTTAGATGAGTTCTCAATGAGCGCAACGTCTATTCTTCCGGCAAGAACACAGATCAGCAAATTGTCTAAACAAGAAGCTGAGTCATTCAAAGAGAAAATCTTATCTATGAGCACGACAGAAGAAGTTGTCGCGTTCGTAAAAGAAACATTCAAGTAATGTACAAAAACCAGACGGCCTCCGGCCTGTCTGGTTTTTTTCATAAGTAAGGGTATAGAAGGACACAATAACATGGCTAGGAGGGATAGTATGTCAAACCAATTTAACGCAGGAGATACTGTTTATGTGATCTACAGAAATCCGCACGCCGCCAATGTAGCCCACATAAAGGAAGCCGAAATTGTGCACCATCCATACCATGAAGGCGAGCTTTCCCTGTTTATTTATGAAACCTATCATCCGTTCGCAGAGGACGATGCTGTGTTTGCAAGCTATGAAGAAGCTAAATCGCTTTACAAAGAACTCTTTGATATTGATCCGTATGAGTAACAAGGAAATCATTACAACTCATATCCTTTCCGCCTAGTGAGAAAAGTAACGTTAGTAAAGGAAAAGGATGTGGCATCATGCAGAACCCATTTGTTCCGCAGCTTGTATATATAGAACCGAGGGCGCTGGAATACCCACTAGGCCAAGAATTACAAGAAAAATTTGAGAATATGGGCATTGAAATCAGAGAAACAACATCCCACAATCAGGTGCGTAATATTCCTGGGAAAAATCATCTTCAGCAATATCGCAATGCGAAATCAACTTTAGTTATCGGTGTCCGGAAAACATTAAAGTTTGATTCATCCAAACCCTCGGCTGAATATGCCATTCCGTTTGCAACAGGCTGTATGGGGCATTGTCATTACTGCTACCTGCAAACAACCATGGGATCAAAGCCGTATATCAGAACTTATGTAAACGTCGAAGAGATTTTGGATCAGGCAGATAAGTATATGAAGGAGCGCGCACCAGAGTTCACAAGGTTCGAAGCATCATGTACGTCAGACATTGTAGGAATTGATCATCTGACACACACGCTGAAGCGCGCCATTGAACATTTTGGCCAAAGTGATCTCGGAAAGCTCCGATTTGTAACGAAATTTCATCATGTCGATCACCTATTAGACGCAAAGCATAACGGGAAAACGAGATTCAGATTCAGTATTAATGCCGACTATGTGATTAAAAACTTTGAGCCGGGAACTTCACCTCTTGATAAGCGGATAGAGGCGGCAGTAAAAGTTGCAAAAGCAGGCTACCCGCTAGGCTTTATTGTTGCTCCGATTTATATTCATGAAGGCTGGGAAGAAGGATACAGACATCTGTTTGAAAAGCTTGATGCTGCTTTGCCGCAGGATGTTAGACATGACATAACGTTTGAATTAATTCAACACCGTTTTACAAAACCGGCCAAACGAGTGATAGAGAAAAATTATCCGAAGACGAAGCTCGAATTAGATGAAGAAAAGCGCCGTTATAAATGGGGCCGTTACGGGATCGGAAAATATATTTACCAGAAAGATGAAGAGCATACACTTCGAGAAGCACTTGAATCCTATATTGATACCTTTTTCCCTAACGCGAAAATTGAATATTTCACTTAAACGGGCTGTTGTGATCAACAGCTCTCTTTTTATAAAAAGGATTTTTCCATTCCATCAAAACGCCGTAATTCAATGATGCTTTATCCTCCAAATAATTGCTGACTACACGAATAGGTGAACGCCCGCAACGGAGGAGAAAGGACAGCACAGGGTCGTTTTTCCTGCCTTCCATCACATCTTCAACGTACTGAACAGCGCTGATCTCGTGTGCGTATTTATGATACAAAGGAATGCGGCCGCCGCCGAGAAGGCGTTCCAGTCTTTTATCAACAGTCAGCTCATACATCGTATTCATCAGCCATTTTCCGATTCCAAGCTTTCGATAATGAGGAGAAACAGAAATATCCACTACATATAAAGTATTTCCATGAGGTTCATGATTTTTAATCGATCCGTTGTCAGTTGCTTGTGCCCATGTATGATCAGGAGAATCAGGCTCAAATTGTACAATAAGAGCAGTCATGGAACCGATAATTCTGCCATTGATGAGCGCGCATAAAGCGCCTTCCGGAAAGGTTTTGATATGGCTGGCAAGCTGGTCCTCTGACCACAGCAATTCCTGGGGAAACGGAGGAGGGAAACATTCTTCTTGAAGAGAAATCAGCCTCTCGATGTCAGTCTCAGTGTAGTTTCTAAGGTCAGAGCCTCAAATTTTCTGCCGTCATGCACATACATTTGTTTTAGTATGATCATCACTCTCCTTATGTTGTTTCATTATAACGAAGATTGAATTTTCAGTAAATATATTCCGATTTTCTTATAATTTATTTTTTGATTATTCATTTTTCAAACGAAAGGGCCGATATAGAAATTAGGAGGGGATTGGTTTGTTTAAAAAACTTCACATGAAGATTGCTGTTTTTGTTTCGATTATGTTAATCATCACAGTTGTTCTTTTAATGCTGTCTTCTTATTTGACGCTAAAACCGATGATTACAGAGGATGGGAAAAATACAACTCAAAACGTGACGCAGTCACTTGAACAAAATATTGAATTGCAATTAAAGAGTTATGCCATTTCGTTATCAAGATTGGCTAATGGGGAATTAACGCATACATTTGTAACGAAACCAAGTAAAGAAGCTGCTCGGCTGTTTCACGATGACATTAAGCAAATCAAAGACAACGATGATTATGTTGCGATGGCTTACATAGGCACCGCAAAAAAAGAAATGTTTACATATCCAAAAGCGGATTTCGCTGAGGATTACGATCCAACATCAAGACCATGGTATAAGCTTGCAGCTGAAACCCCGGATCAAGTTGTTTGGACGGAACCTTATAAAGATGTCGTGACAGGAGACATGATTGTTACTGCATCGAAAGCGATCTTAGACGGGCAAAAAGTGATAGGGGTTGCCAGCTATGACTTGAAACTCTCTGCTATCCAGAGTATGGTCAATAAACAAAAGGTGCCTTACAAAGGATTTGCCTTTTTAGCTGATGCGAGCGGCAATCTTTTAGCCCATCCGTCAAATCAAGGAAAAAATATATCAAAGGATCAAACACTGCAAACCATCGCATCCGAGAAACAAGGGATACAAGATGTGAATGGGAAAATGGTTGTGTACCAAACGATTGGCGAAACGGGCTGGAAGGTCGGAACGCAGTTTGATACCGATCAATTAATGTGGATTTCAGATAAAATGAATCGGGCAAATCTTTGGATATCATTGATTGCGCTTATCATAACAATTATTCTCAGCTACTTCCTGGCCAAAACGATAACCGGTCCGATACAGCAGCTGATCGTAAAAACGAAAGCTGTTTCCGCAGGCGATTTAACAGTGCGCGCGGAATCAAAATCTAAGGATGAAGTCGGTATTTTAACAAGAGATTTCAATCTGATGGTTGAAAATATGAAGGAAATGGTTGAGCAAGTGAGACTCTCTTCAGGGAAAGTATCTGACACCTCTGAACAACTAACGGCTGTCGCTGCCGAAACTAATGAAACAAGCGGACAAATTGCAAAAGCGATTGAAGAAGTAGCCGCAGGGGCATCGGAACAGGCTTCTGAAGTTGAAACCATTAATGAAAAATCGGAAAGCCTGTCAACGAAAATCAGGCAAATCGCTGAGGAGGCAGGCGGAATTAAAGAACGCTCAAAATCGTCCGAGGATGCAAGCTATAAAGGACTTGACGCGCTCGGCCAGCTGCTGATGAAATCAAACGAAGCCAATATGGAAACGAAAAAGGTTGAAACGATGCTGCTGGATTTGGAAAATCAAACTAAGAATATTGAAGAAGTTGTTACAGCGATTTCAAACATATCTGATCAAACCAACTTGCTTGCCTTAAATGCCAGTATTGAGGCAGCCAGAGCCGGAGAAAGCGGGCGCGGTTTTGCCGTCGTAGCCGATGAAGTGCGGAAGTTAGCTGAGCAATCAGCCCTTTCTACAAAGCATATCAGCGAGACTGTGAAGCTTATCCAGCTTGAGACAAAAGAGGCCTCTCACGCAATGGTTGAGGCAAGCAGAATGAATGATGAACAAAATAGTGCCATTCACGAAACTGGAGAGGTATTAAATACGATAACTGCAGAAATGCAGTCACTGGTACAAGGTATTGATCACATTTACGCGGAAATTCAAAGAATGAGTGAAGAACAGCTTGCGATATCTGAAGCTATTCAAAGCATTTCAGCCATATCACAGGAATCAGCTGCCGCAGCAGAGGAAGTGAACGCATCAACCGATGAACAGCTTGTCACCCTTGATAAAGTCAAACACTCAACGGAAACACTAAAACATGCAAGCCAAGAGCTTATGAACACAATTGCAAAATTCACATTGTAATCCAATTACATCCCCAAACATCATTTGTTTTGGGGTTTTTTTGTTTTATAAGATGAATAGATATGGTAGTCTAGAAAATGAAGGAAAAATGATAAATTTTAACTAAAATCTAAACGAAACATCTGGGAGGAATGACCTTGAAAAAAACAATTGGTTTTATCGGTCTTGGAGTGATGGGAAAGAGCATGGCATCACATATTCTGAATGACGGCCACCCTGTTTTGGTGTACACCCGGACAAAAGAAAAAGCAGAAAGCATACTTCAAAAAGGCGCGATCTGGAAAGATACGGTCAAAGATCTTTCGAAAGAAGCGGATGTTATCATCACAATGGTCGGCTATCCCAGTGATGTTGAGGAAGTGTATTTTGAAAGCAATGGAATTATTGAAAACGCAAAAGAAGGCGCATATCTTATTGATATGACGACATCTAAGCCTTCGCTTGCGAAGAAGATTGCTGAAGCGGCCAAAGAAAAAGCATTGTTCGCTTTAGACGCTCCTGTTTCCGGTGGAGACGTCGGTGCACAAAACGGAACACTCGCGATTATGGTCGGTGGAGAAAAAGAAGCTTTTGAAGCCTGCATGCCGATTTTCTCTTTAATGGGAGAGAATATTCAGTATCAAGGACCGGCTGGAAGCGGACAGCATACCAAGATGTGCAATCAGATTGCAATTGCAGCCGGTATGATCGGTGTTGCTGAAGCGATGGCTTATGCCCAAAAATCAGGCCTAGAGCCGGAAAATGTTCTGAAAAGCATCACAACGGGCGCAGCCGGAAGCTGGTCATTGTCAAATCTTGCTCCCCGTATGCTGCAAGGCAACTTTGAACCGGGTTTTTATGTGAAGCATTTTATTAAGGATATGGGAATTGCACTAGAGGAAGCAGAATTAATGGGGGAAGAAATGCCAGGCTTGTCGCTCGCAAAATCCTTATATGACAAGCTAGCTGCTCAAGGTGAAGAAAACAGCGGAACACAGAGTATATATAAGCTTTGGGTGAAATAAAAAAAGATTGCCTGTACGAAACAGGCAATCTTTTTTTATTATTTTCCGATGAATTGTTGTGTCCAGATGCTTCCAGACTCAACGTAGCCAACACCGATGTGAGTAAAGTTAGGGTTTAGAATGTTTTTTCTGTGTCCTTCACTGTTCATCCAAGCTTTTACTACTTCTTCAGGTGTCTTTTGGCCCTTCGCAATGTTTTCACCTGCTGTTTTGTAGCTGATTCCGAAAGATTTCATCATATCAAACGGTGAGCCGTAAGTTGGGCTTTGGTGATCAAAATAGTTTTTGTCTTTCATATCCTGAGATTTTGCGCGTGCGGATTTGCTTAACGTTTCATCAATTTGAAGCGGTTTTAAGCCTTGTTTTTGTCTTTCTGCATTTGTAAGTTCAACAACTTTTTTCTCATATGCACTTACAGATGAAGGTGCAGATGTTGTTGTGTTTGTTTTTTCAGCAGTTGCGGGTGCTTTAGAAGCAGTGTTTTGATCAGCAGCTGCTTTTTCAGTAGTCTTTTGTGCAGGTTTTGCCGTTTCTGTCTTTTGAACATCCTGAACTTTCACGTTAGATTGCTTCGCATGTTTTTGAAGAAGCTGCTTCATCTCTTTTTCGTTTGCAGCGTTTAACGTTTTGATATTTGTGTTAATATGCAGCTTTTTCACTGCATCGTTAAGTGACATGTTTTGTACTGTGTTCCCCGTTTTTACTGTAACCACAGGCTGGCAGGAGAGTTCTTTCGCTGATGCTTGCTGTACGCCCCCGAATGTGAATAATCCAACCGCAGCGGCAGCAGATAAAATAAATGCTTTCTTCATTAGTTCGTAACCTCCTAGAGTTGTTTGTTTCTACAGAAAAATCATAACATAGCTTTTTTGTCATAAAGGTTCCAGCACTTTCCTTTGACAAATAGAGATTGTCATTTTCGTAAAGTAAATCCGTTGAATCACTAAGAATAAGGGAATCAGCGGTATATATGATTTTATCGTACCGTTACATAGCTTCCTTTTTTTTGAACTGTTAGTTATATTTTAATGTGTTTTTATATTGACAGCTTTTTTTACTCCTTTTCGCTGTAACAACTATTACAAAGGTGTTACAATTAATCTCAGTATATGTAAATATATTGAATGATTTGAGAGGGGTAACCAGAAGTGACTGAAATAGGACGTGAACCAAAGAAAAAGAGCAAAGGAAACAGAGCAATCAGAATGAACCTTTTTTTCCTAGCTGTCTTTGTTCTATTCACTGCATTAATTTTTAAGCTCGGGGTTGTTCAAATTGTTGAAGGCGAACAGCATGAAGAAGACGCTGAGAAATCAAATGCAAAAACAGCTTACTATCCTGCGCCTCGCGGGAAGATGTACGACAGAAACCAGAAAGTTGCTGTCGACAACCAGAGCGTTCCAGAAATTGTGTATGTATCAACATCTAGCACAAAAACAGAAGATAAAATCAAAACAGCGAAGCGGCTTGCTTCTTTCATTCATATTGATACTGAATTTTTGAAGGAAAGGGATCTTCGTGATTACTGGATCGCAGCTCATCCGAAAAAAACCGCCGCTCTGCTTAAGGAATCAGAAAGCAATCTGAAAGGAGACCAGGCTTACAAGCTTCAAATAGAGCGTGTTCCGGATCAAGAATTAAAGGCTATTCAGCAAGATGACGAAGAAATGGAAACTGCTGCGATATATACAAGGTTTTCAAGCGGAAATGCTTACGAACCTCAAATCGTAAAGGCAATGAATCCAAATAAGAGCAATAGCAATGGAAAAAACGGAGCGCTGCTTGATGAGAAGAAAAACTCCTCGCAAAGACCAAAAAATGACTTAACATATGATGAAATTTCCATTGTTTCTGAGCATTTAGAAGAACTTCCGGGAATCGATATCGTAAACGATTGGACACGAAAATATCCTTATGACAAAACCCTTTATTCTGTTTTCGGGGGCGTCACGACACCTGATCAGGGCCTGCTGAGCGACCGGAAAGATTTCTACTTAACAAGAGGCTATGCGAATAATGACAGGGTGGGAAAAAGTTATTTAGAGTATCAATATGAAGAATATTTAAATTCGCACAAAGAAAAAGTGGAATACGTAGAAGATAATAAAGGAAATGTCGTCAGCCAAAAAACCATTGATAAGGGCAGCAGGGGATACGATCTTCAGCTTTCTTTTGACATGGAGCTTCAGGCAAAGGTAGAAAAGATTATTGAAGAAGAAGTAAGAAACAGCCGTGCACGCGGAAATTACATGCTTGACAGAGCCTTTGCCGTAATGATGGACCCGAATAACGGCGATATTTTATCAATGGCAGGGAAAAAGATAGATTTAAAAACCAACAAAATTGAAGATTATGCGATAGGGGCATTTACCACCCAATATGAAATGGGATCAGCAGTAAAGGGGGCCACCGTGCTAGCCGGCTATCAGGACGGGATCCCGCATTATAAATATTTTGTTGACATGCCACTGTATTTTGCAGGAAACGGTAATAAGCCTAAGAAGTCCTATATGAATATGGGAACTATTAATGAATTAACGGCATTGCAAAAAAGCTCAAACGTATACATGTTTAATGTCGCCATGCACATTGCCGGTGTCACATACAAGCCGCATGGACCTCTTCCTGCTGACCAGAAGGATTTAAACAAAATGAGAAATTACTACAGCCAATTTGGCCTGGGAGTAAAGACAGGTATCGATCTGCCGCAGGAATCAGCCGGTATGCAAACTACACCTGATGCGGTAGGGGGGTTAATTTTAGACTTGGCCATTGGACAATACGATACATATACACCGCTTCAAATGGCTCAGTACATCTCATCAATTGCCAATGGGGGGTACCGCATTCAGCCAAGAATTGTTACAAGTGTTCATGAGCCCAGCAAAAAAGAAGGCCTTGGGAAGACCATTGAACAAAGAAAGCCAAACATTCTCAACAAAATTAACAACTCAGAAAGTGACATTCAGCAGGTGAAGACTGGAATGAAGCTAGTTACCACTTCGGGAACAGCTAGAAATACGTTTGCAGAGGATGTTTCCGGAAAAACAGGAACTGCTCAAACATTTTATTACGGAACAAATCGTAATTGGTGGGGAAAAAGCACGTACAATCTAACATTTGTCGGCTATTATCCGTCAAAAAATCCAAAAGTGGCTTTCAGTGTTGTTGTTCCTTCTGTAGCGAACGACCACGACCCGATCAACAAACTCATTGCCAAAAGAGCTATCCACGCCTACGCAGAGCTCGAAAAAAAACACAGTAAAAAATAAAAAACAGGGTGCACAACGAAAAGATTGTGTGCCCTTTCTTTTATTCAAAAATTGACGTTCACCATAAGAATAGAAGGAGAATACTCATTTTCTAGCGAATCATACTAGGTAAAAGTCAATCTGTATATGTCGAAACACGATGATCATGCAAAGGAGGGATTCTGTGGAACAGGATACGCAGCATGTTAAACCACTTCAAACAAAAACCGATATTCATGCAGTCTTGGCCTCTAATGGACGCATCATTTATATATCTGCCAACTCCAAACTGCATTTGGGCTATCTCCAAGGAGAGATGATCGGATCATTCCTCAAAACGTTTCTGCATGAGGAAGACCAATTTTTGGTTGAAAGCTATTTTTATAATGAACATCATCTGATGCCGTGCACCTTTCGTTTTATTAAAAAAGATCATACGATTGTGTGGGTGGAGGCTGCGGTAGAAATTGTTACGACAAGAGCTGAGCGGACAGAACGGGAAATCATTTTGAAAATGAAGGTTCTTGAAGAAGAAACAGGCCATCAATCCCTAAACTGCGAAAAACATGAAATCGAACCTGCAAGCCCGGAATCGACTACATATATAACGGATGATTATGAACGGTTGGTTGAAAATCTCCCGAGTCCGCTATGCATCAGTGTCAAAGGCAAGATCGTCTATGTAAACAGCGCGATGCTCTCAATGCTGGGAGCAAAAAGCAAGGATGCTATTATTGGTAAATGGTCCTATGAATTTATTGAAGAAGAATATCATGATATCGTGAAAAACAGGATTATACGAATGCAAAAAGGAATGGAAGTCGGAATGATTGAACAGACGTGGAAAAGGCTTGATGGCACACCTGTTCATTTAGAAGTGAAAGCATCCCCGACCGTCTACAAAAACCAGCAGGCTGAGCTGCTGCTGCTGATCGATATCTCTTCAAGGAAGAAATTCCAAACCATCCTGCAAAAAAGCCGTGAACGATATCAGCTGCTGATTCAAAATTCCATTGATACCATTGCGGTGATTCACAATGGAAAATGGGTATTTATGAATGAGTCTGGAATTTCCCTGTTTGAAGCGGCTACATATGAGGATTTAATTGGCAAAAACATATACGATCAGCTGCATCCTTGCGATCACGAGGATGTAAAAGAGAGAATCCAAAACATTGCCGAGCAAAAAACAGAATCTGAAATTGTCAAGCAATCCTGGTTCACCTTTCAGAACAGGGTCATCTATACGGAGATGGTCTGCATTCCGACGACCTTTTTTGGTGAAGCGGCCGTCCAGGTCATTCTTCGGGACATCTCAGAGAGAAAACAAACAGAAGAATTGATGCTGAAATCGGAAAAATTATCAATCGCAGGGCAGCTCGCGGCGGGAATCGCCCATGAGATCCGCAACCCTCTTACAGCGATCAAAGGATTTTTACAGCTGATGAAACCGACAATGGAAGGCAACGAACATTACTTTGATATTGTGTTTTCTGAACTCAGTCGTATCGAATTAATACTCAGTGAACTGCTCATGCTGGCGAAACCTCAGCAAAATGCTGTCAAAGAATATTTGAACTTGAAAAAATTAATTGGTGAGGTTTCAGCCCTGTTAGAAACGCAGGCGAATTTAAATGGCATTTTTATCAGAACAAGTTATGAAAAAGACAGCATTTATATAAACGGGGATCAAAACCAATTAAAGCAGGTATTCATTAATTTAATCAAAAATGCAGTTGAATCAATGCCTGATGGGGGAACAGTAGACATTATCATAACCGAAGATGAGCATTCTGTTCATGTTACTGTCAAAGACGAAGGGGAAGGTATACCTGAAAAGGTACTAAACCGGATTGGAGAGCCATTTTTAACAACAAAAGAAAAAGGTACGGGGCTTGGATTAATGGTGACATTTAATATCATTGAAAACCATCAGGGAGTTATACATGTGGACAGCCATCCTGAAAAAGGCACAGCGTTTAAAATTTCATTTCCAAAAAAATAAAACAACGGCTTAAACGCCGTTGTTTATCGTCTGCATTGCTTCACGTTTTTTTAATACAAATAATTCTAAACGGTCCAGGCCTTCTCTCAGTGTGTCCAGCGAGTACGCAAAAGACAATCTTACATATCCTTCACCATATGATGAGAACGAGCTACCCGGCACGAGTGCCACGCCAGCGTCTTCCAAAAGAGCCATACTAAAATCAAATGAAGTCATTCCAAATGATTTAATAGAAGGGAAGATATAAAACGCACCGGACGGTTTAACTACGTCAAGTCCCATGGAAACAAGACGGTCATAAACATAGTCGAGACGTTTTTTGTATTGTTCTCTCATAATCAATGCGTCGTCAAAGCCGTTTGTGACAGCTTCAAGCGCGGCTTTTTGAGAAATGGATGAGGCACATGACACATTGTATTGATGAACCTTTAAAATGTGCTTTGCAATGTCTTTCGGTGCAAATAAAAATCCAATTCTCCAACCAGTCATGCTGTGGGATTTTGACAAGCCGTTAATGACAATTGTTTGATCCCGCAAATGGTTTGCGATGGAGTAATGCGGTCTGTCATATGTTAATTCACTGTATATTTCATCGGACAATACGAAGACATTTCTGCCTTTTAAAAGGGCTGCGATGCTTTTCAGTTCTTCTTCAGATAAAGTCACGCCGGTAGGGTTTGACGGATAAGGAAGCACGACACACTTGGTGTTGGGTGTCAGAGCATCTTCAATCAGCCGGGCGGTAAGCTTAAAGCCGTGTGACGTAGTATCAACAATGACAGGCTTGGCCCCGCACAAATTGATAATAGGTTCATAGCCCGGATAAATAGGCCCTGGCATAATGACTTCATCACCGGGAGATAAAATCGTCCGGAATGCAGCATCAATGGCTTGGCTTGCGCCTGTTGTGATGATAATTTCAGATTCAGCATCATAGTTGAAATCCGCTTTTTTCTTCATATAAAGCTGCACAGCTTGTCTCAGCTCCAGGTAGCCGGCATTCGGAGTATATGACGTCACGTTTTCATCAATGGCTTTTTTTGCGGCAGCTTTCACATGATGCGGTGTGAAAAAATCAGGCTGGCCGATTGTAAGTGAAATGACGTCTTCGTGTTGGGCTACAAGATTCGAGAATTTGCGTATTCCTGAAATTTCGATCTCTCTTGCTTTCGGATTCAGCAAATGTTCCATAATTCATCACCTTAACAAATATAATGAGTTTATCCTATTTTACCACTAGCTGATCATTTGTCACCTTTTTAACTGATATATTTCGATTGTATGCGCCTTTTTTCTAAACATACCTTTCTTTTCAGAAAAAAAGAAGACAACCAGCGATTTGATTGTCTTTATTGTATCATGTTCTATTATTGTTTATATGTGCCAATTTCATTAATAGCCATAATCAAAATGAAGGTCTTCGTGCCAAATCAGATACGGAGGATGCTCTTCTTGAAGGTCAGCTGATTCTTTCTTCATATTCAGGTAAGTTTCTTCACTGATATCCTCTAAAACAGTCATTTCGTTTTCTTTAAATATTACTAAGGTACCCATTATTTACACCCTTCTTTGGAAAAATCCTTGACTATTTTATCACTGTTAGTTGGAAAGTCAATGGTTATTAGGAAAAAAGTTTCTTTTTTGAGGAACGCGGCTTGTTGCCTTCGGAATTCGATTTTGAAGAGCTGCCATTCACTTTTTACAAATTACGCCGATATATACAGTACAATACTGAATGCGAATAGCGAGGGATTGAATTGTCGTTACAACAATACGAAATTTTATTGGATTCTGGTACAAATGAATTAGAAATTGTGAAGTTTGGCGTGGGTGAAAATGCTTTCGGAATTAACGTCATGAAGGTAAGAGAAATTATTCAGCCTGTCGAGGTGACATCAGTGCCTCACTCCCATCAGCATGTAGAAGGAATGATTAAACTCAGAGGAGAAATCCTCCCTGTGATCAGTCTCTTCTCATTTTTTGGAGTAGAGCCTGAAGGATCAAAAGATGAGAAATATATCGTGACTGAATTTAATAAACGGAAAATTGTTTTTCATGTCGGCTCTGTTTCTCAAATTCACAGAGTATCCTGGGAAGCGATTGAAAAGCCGACATCGTTAAATCAAGGAATGGAGCGGCACCTTACCGGGATTATTAAGCTCGAAGACCTGATGATCTTTTTGCCTGACTATGAAAAAATTATTTATGACATTGAATCAGATTCAGGTGTTGACACGTATAATATGCATACCGAGGGCTTCGATGAAAGAAGAACTGATAAAAAGCTAATCATTGTAGAGGACTCACCGCTTTTGATGCGCCTCTTGCAGGATGAACTAAAAGAAGCAGGGTACAACAATATCGCTTCGTTTGAAAATGGAAAAGAGGCATATGAATACATTATGAACCTTGCTGAAAACGAAACTGATTTATCAGAACAGATTGATATGATCATCACTGATATTGAAATGCCAAAAATGGACGGACACAGGCTCACAAAGCTGCTGAAGGAAAATCCGAAAAGCTCAGATGTGCCGGTTATGATTTTCTCATCGTTAATTACGGATGATCTGCGTCACCGCGGCGAAGTTGTAGGCGCAGATGAGCAAATCAGCAAGCCTGAGATTAGTGATTTGATTAAAAAAGTGGATACGTATGTTATTGAATAAATAAAAACAGCCGTTGCCAGAAAGAGGCACGGCTGTTTTTATTTTAAAAGTAACTCTCGCCAAGTTTTTTAAAGACCGGTTTATGGTAAGCTGGCTGCTGGCGATTTGGCACTAGCGGCTTTTCTTTCATGCCGACATATTCTTGCAATAGGTGTTTCGCTTTTGTTAAAGACATTTGAGCTTTAGGATTTCGGTACGATTGATTAAGTGTACCTAAATGCGGAAGATGTTCGAAGTCTTCTTTAGTTGGAGGCATGTGAAAATAGTAGTCTCCGATTGAGATAAGCACGTCCGATTGCTGTTGGCTGAACCTTGGATTTTTTGAAAAATGAAGCCCTATTTTCTTTCCTTTACCTTCTTTGACAAGCTTTTGCAAAGCCCGTTTTTTCAGCAGATATAGGTATTTAGGGTTGGGGGCGGTTTTTGCATGGCGGTTCACAGTGTAAACTGCTTTTGAAAGATTTTCTACGGTTGGCTGCAGATCTTTCGTATATGCATGGTCGTCCATTATTTCTCTCCTTTGCTCTTATCAATTTCTATATGTTTAGATTATACTTTTTTAAAGTTGAAATGCAAATATTGAATGTAAAAATGCGCTTTTTTCTAAGAAAAAAAGCGCATTTTTAACCTGCATTATACAGATCTTGCCTTCTTTTTCGGCTGTTCTTGAAATGCTTCCTGAACATTCACTTCCACAGCCTGGGCACTGTATTTTGGCAGTGCAATAAAATAAAAAATAAAAACGATCAGGATGATAACACCCATGCCGTAATAAAGATAATCAATGTTTGAAACGAACTTAGGGAATAACAGCGCAACTAAGCCGAGTGTCAAAGACTGTGCAAACATCATAAAAGGGTCCTGCATGCCGCTTACACGTCCCATCAGTTTTGGATGAACAATTTTGGGCATCCACCCTCCGATTGCAATGTTGATCGGTCCGATGCACATTCCCAGTGCAAAAGCTGCCGCGTAATACACCCATAAAATATTGGTGTAGCCGAGGACGAAGATCAGCAAACCTGCAATGAAAATCGGTATCGACATTAAAAAGTGCGGCTTCACTTTTTTAGAGATGATCGTGCCGATTACGCTGCCCGCCAGCAGCCCAAACCCGAGTGCGATCGTAAATACAGACGTATGCCACTCATAACGGTCAGGCGCCAATCCATATTTCATTGTAAACATCGGCAATACGGCGAATCCTCCGTTGACAAATCCAAAAATGAAGAAGCCGAAAATAAGAGATGCCAGCAATTTGTTTTTTAAAATATATAGGATGCCTTCTCTAAAGTCATTTATTGAATCCTTAACAGAAGTCTTTCTCCAGCTGAATGCACCGTTCGGCTGTCGGGCTTCTTTTGGAATCCGGCAGCTGCGGATCAGCAGCCCGGAAATGATAAAGCTGACAAAATCAAGAATAATGGCGCCTTCAATACCGATGGTGTTGTACATAAACGCGCCTATACCGACCCCAAACACCATAAAAATGCTAAAAAGCATCTGATTAAGTCCTGCCGCTTTCGCATAATGCTCCTTCGGCAGAATGGCTTGTACCAAACTGTTTTCTGCCGGAAAGAAAAACTTTGTTACAGCGCTTCTGATAAATAAGATACAAAAAACAAGAGGAATATTGCCGGTAAATAAAGTGAAAAAAAGCACGACAGTCAGGCCTGCTCTGATCCAATCACAATTTTCTGCCACCTTTTTTCTGTCAAACCGGTCCGCGACGACTCCCACGATCAGAAATACAAATATGGTCGGAAGAGAATACATCAGCTCCGCCAAGGTCGTATATGAAGGCTGGCTGCTGAATCGGTCCAGCAAAAAAAAAGCAAAGGCCATGTTGCCTACTGTCGTGCCCATTTGAGAAGCGAGTGCTGCGAAAAATAGACGAACAAAATTACGATTTTTAAATATATCCATAAAAACGCTCCTTACCCTAAAGGTCCCACTTTATCATATTATAAACCGCCTGTTTTTGAAACAAATAAGAAAACATTACCGGTTAATCGTGACTCTCGTTCCGTTTGGCACAATTGAAGCAAGTTCGATCACGTCTTTGTTATGCATGCGAATGCAGCCTTTAGAAACAGCCTTACCAATCGAAGCGGGATTATTCGTCCCATGTATTCCGTAGTGCTGCTTTGAAAGGCTCAGCCAATAAGCGCCAAATGGGCCGCCGGGATTGCGCTGGCGGTTAATAATGTAAAACTCGCCAGTAGGCGTTTGCGTTAGTATTTTACCAACGGCGATGGGATAGGTTTTCATTACCCGATTATTTAGGAACAGCGTAAGGGTCTTTGCTCCGATTGAGACTGCGATATGATACGGAATTGTATAAGGGTCCGGCAGTCCGGGGATGACTATGGACTGTCCCGCGGTGAGCCCTGCCTGCAGTGACGGATTAGCCTGGAGTAATGCAGCCGTGCTGATTCTGAAATCAGCCGCGATGCTGTTCAGTGTATCACCTTGCTTCACCTGGTACGTAAGCAGTTTCCTCCTCCTCCTTTTTTACTTATAAGTATTGATGAGGAGCCCATCCTGCTACATTAATTTGTGCTTTTTAAGGTGAAGACAGTGATTTCAGGCTTGGCCAGAAACCGCAAAGGCAGCCTGGTCATCCCGAGGCCTCGGTTTACGTAAATATGAGTGCTGCCCGTTTGATACATTCCCTCTGTGTAGACTTTTCCATATGGAGGCGTAATAATCGGTCCGTAAAAAGGCAGCTGAATCTGGCCGCCGTGTGTATGGCCGGAAAGCTGAAGGTTCACGGGATAATCTGTTGTTTTCAAGGCCGCATCAGGTTCATGGACGAGAAGAATGGAAAAAAGTCTGTCGCTCAGCCTTGAAAGGGTGCCTTCATAATCTGGGTTTCCCAGCATTAAGTCATCAAGCGAAGCAATCTCGATTTTGCTGCCATCTGCGAGTGACAATGTTTGATAGCCATTGCGATATACCGTGAAACCTCCGGCCGTCATCAGGCTTTTGTAAACGGCAGTTCCATAGCCTCCGTGATCATGATTGCCGTAAATACAAAGCTTGCCGAAGGGAGCATTAAGCTTTCTCAATAATGGAATGACTGCCTGGTGGTGCTGGTACGTATCAGGATTATCGATAATATCACCTGTAAAAACAATGAGATCAGGTTTAGATTCATTAATGGTAAGAATGACAGTTTTTAAATCTTCGAGAGTAAAGTAATCACTCAAGTGTGCATCGCTGAACTGCACGATTTTAAAACCGTCAAATCCGTGCGGGATGAGAGAGCTTTTTATTGTGTGTTCGGTTGTCTCGATCATATGCGGCTCGAGATACCTGGCATAGCCATATCCCCCGCCGGCCGTTAAAGCCCCGGCAGCAAGAGCGCCGAACATTCCTTTTAGAAATTGTCTTCTGGACATCTTTTTCATTTCAAACCAACCTTTAATAGAGTTTTTCTATTATATCATCTGTATCTGATAAAAATCTCATATGAGCATGTGCTGACAGAGGCAGGGATATAATGATAGAATATTATTGAATGAATACTCATTCATAATAGGAGGGATAAACATGGAAAAAAAGGCGGTAATTATTACCGGCGGGTCAAGCGGCATGGGAAAAGCGATGGCAAAAAAACAGGCTGAATTAGGGTGGCACGTTATGGTGACAGGGAGGAACCATGAGGCACTTGAGGAAACAAAAAAAGAAATTCAGACCTTTGAGGGACAGGTCGCTTGTTTTCAAATGGATGTCCGTTCCGATTCCGCCGCTTCAGACATGATTAAAGAAGCGGTAAAAGCCTTTGGCCGGCTTGACGCGCTGATTAACAACGCGGCCGGAAACTTTATTTGTCCGGCAGAAAAGCTGACGCCCAATGGATGGAAAGCCGTTATTGAGATTGTTTTAAACGGCACATTTTTTTGCAGCCAAGCAGCGGCAAGGCATTGGATTGACCAGAAGCAGCAGGGTGTCATTTTAAATATGGCAGCCACGTACGCTTGGGGAGCGGGAGCGGGGGTCGTTCATTCCGCTGCAGCCAAAGCGGGGGTATTGTCACTGACAAGAACGCTGGCCGTTGAATGGGGGAGCAAATACGGCATTCGCACAAACGCGATAGCCCCCGGACCGATTGAACGAACAGGCGGTGCGGAGAAGCTATTTGAATCGGAAAAAGCGATGGCCCGCACGATGAACAGTGTGCCGCTCGGCCGATTGGGCACACCGGAGGAAATCGCCGCTTTGGCAGCGTTTTTGCTTTCTGATGAAGCATCCTATATAAACGGGGATTGTATCACAATGGACGGGGGGCAATGGCTGAATCCTTATCCGTTTTAAAGAATATTAATCTTTGGATTCAATGTGGTATAATCAGACAAAGATAGAGAAGCAGGTGATAACATGTTGGATCCACTTGATATTTTAACGAACATTGATGATGTCCTTCCATATTACCAGGCGATTTTCAGTGCCGAGGAGCAGAAGGTTGTCGGATATGAGGTGCTTGGACGAATTTTGGCAGATTCAGAAATCCAAAGTCTCGGGCCCTTCTTTTTAGATGCGGGGATACCCGAAGAATATAAACTAGAGGTTGATAACAGAATTATCCGCCAGGCTCTTGACCGCTTTTTAGAGGCGGATTCTGATCTGCTGATTTTTATGAATCAGGATGCCAATCTGCTGATGCTGGATCATGGTGAAAGCTTTTTGGAGCTTCTGAAAGAATATGAAGCGAAGGGAATCGAACTACATCGTTTTGTTCTTGAAATTACAGAGCACAATTTTGAAGGGGATATTGAGCAGCTCTACCATATGCTTGCATACTATCGTACATACGGAATTAAAATCGCAGTTGACAACATCGGAAAAGAAAGCAGCAACTTGGACAGAATCGCGCTGCTCTCACCAGATCTGTTAAAAATCGATTTGCAGGCGCTGAAAGTGTCACAGCCGTCACCGTCATATGAGCATGTGCTGTACAGCATATCTTTATTAGCAAGAAAAATCGGTGCGGCGCTATTGTATGAAGACATTGAGGCGAACTTCCAGCTTCAGTACGCCTGGAGAAACGGAGGCCGTTATTTTCAGGGCTATTACTTGGTGTCTCCATCTGAAACGTTTCTAGAGAGAGATGTATTGAAACAAAGACTTAAAACTGAATTTCACCAATTTATCACACATGAGAAAAAGAAACTGGAGACCGTCTATGAGCACTCTGAACAGTTTTACAAACGAGTGCATCAGGCTGTGACCTCTTTGAGAAAAAACAATCTGTCTTCTGATGATGACTTTATTAAAAAGCTGGCGGAAGAGCTGACAGATTGCAGCTTCAGGATTTACATGTGTGATGAAGAAGGCGATCAGCTGACGGGAAATGTGTTTAAGCAAGATGGAGAATGGATTTATCAGCCGGAATATGCGGAAAAGAACTGGAGCTGGCGCCCTTATTTTCTGGAGAACATTATGAGAATGAGAAATCTCAGGAAAGGTTTTTTCAGTGATCTGTACAGTGATTTGGAAACAGGTGAAATGATCAGAACGTTTTCATATCCGATGGATGATCAGATGTATTTATTTATAGACTTGCCTTATTCTTATTTATATGAGCAGGACGGACTGATTTAACGGCTGAAAGGCCGTTTTTTTTATGAATTGAAAAAAATATCAAAAAACGATTGACATTGATACTGAGAATCATTATCATTTAATTGTAGAGAGAAGCTACTCTCTGTTCCCCAACCCCTCTATCAGATCAAGATCCGAAAAACTTGGCGCTACCCCCGCCAAGTTTTTTATTTGTCAAAGCATAGGACAATCCAATGAAACAATAAACCTAACTAGTGGTAAATGTTTAACACGGGGAGAAACATTCAGTGCTGAACACCCCTGACACTGCTGCACGGGTAAGGAGGAAAATTCGTTCTGAAATGATTATTTATTTCAGTTCCGTTGTTTACCTCTATCCAGCATGACTCCCATTGATTATGGCCACGCGGGACTTCACCATAAAATTCAAAAGAAGGTTTTGACAAAATTGCAAAAAGGCATTCTTAATGCTGCCAAAGATTCGAAAAAAATTATAATTGTGTGCATGACATTCAAAAAAAGCCTCAAACTAAAGAAAAATAGTTTTTTTCACTTTTTTTCTTTGCTTAAATTCAGCAGTGAAAATGCCATCCTGTCCGACTTTATGGTATGATGCTCAATAGAACTTGTATTATAATAAATACTTGTTGATTTGAAGTTGCTTTTTGAAAGGAGTCTTTTTTTAGAATGTCACAATTAATGGGTATCATCACACGGCTGCAAAGTCTGCAAGAAACAGCGGAAGCGGCTAACGAGCCAATGCAGCGTTATTTCGAAGTGAATGGTGAGAAAATATGCAGTGTTAAATATTTCGAAAAAAATCAAACGTTTGAACTGACGGTTTTCCAAAAAGGTGAAAAACCTAACACATATCCGTTTGATAATATCGACATGGTTTCCATCGAAATCTTTGAACTTCTTCAGTAAGATTCCTAAAATAGGGGGAACAAGCTTCCGCCTTTGCAAAAGTAATCGAAATAAACGGTAAGGAACATACTTGTTTCATGGTTGTAAATCCTTGAAAAGGAGTGTCGTGATGGCTGATTCTTTTCTGTTTTATAATCTTTCAGAAGCACAGATGACCTTTCAAGATGTGATGGAACGGCTAAAAGCCTTTGTTCAAAAGGACCCCCGTTCTTCTTATGTGTTATCGATCGGAACCGATTCACAGGTTTACCGCGATTACACAAAGTTTATTACCGCATTGCATTTGCATCGTACAGGCAAGGGAGCTTGGGGCTGCTTGAAAAATCATACAGTCGACAGACCCATACATAGCCTTCGGGAGAAGATTTCGTTAGAAACGGCGTACAGCCAAGAAACGGCCGCTCATATTCTTGATGGACACTTAATGGATATTACCGATCTGCTCCTGCCCTTTACCGGTGAGGGGGCGGATCTTACCTTTGAAGTTCACTTGGATATTGGGAAAAAAGGGCTTACAAAAGATCTGATCCAAGAAATGACTGGACGTATTACCTCCATGGGGATTGAGGCCAAAATAAAGCCGGATTCATACACTGCCTTCAGCTATGCAAATCGTTTCACAAAATAATTTGGCTGAAAAAGCCAAGGTAAATGTCGAATTATGCGGTTGACGTTTGTTATCTGATTACTTATTCTAGCGGTAGAGCTGAAAGTAAGTTGTCTTGCTTTCAGAGGTATTCAGTATAAAACAGGGGGCCTGATTGCGAATGAGTCTTATCGGTGAACGATTTACAGAAGAAGAACAAAAACTTCTGCTGAATATCCTGATCAACCATGAGTATGCCATCGAGCTATTAAGCAGTGAGATCAACGATATAGAGACAGGGACCAAAAACGTTGACGGAACCACCTACAAAAAACTTGTAACGCTATACGACCGATTTCGATTTGAAAATTAATGGGACACCCTATAATTGATACTCCACAAAGAGTATCTTTTTTATTGAAAGGAAACTTTTCGACAAATACTGATAAAGTTTATATTATTGCAATATAGGGAATGTATTGATGATGAAAATGAAAAGGGGTCGAAAACATGATAAGCTTACAATCAGATAAACTTCTTGAGGCAACAGTCGGACAATTTATGATTGAGGCGGACAAAGTAGCGCACGTGCAAGTCGGAAATAACCTTGAGCACGCATTATTAGTATTGACAAAAACCGGATACACAGCCATCCCGGTTCTGGATCCTTCCTATCGTTTACATGGCTTAATCGGGACAAATATGATCATGAACAGTATTTTTGGACTTGAGCGAATTGAGTTTGAAAAGCTTGACCAAATCACTGTTGAGGAAGTCATGCTGACCGACATTCCGCGCCTTCATATCAATGATCCGATTATGAAGGGATTCGGCATGGTCATTAATAACGGATTTGTCTGTGTTGAAAATGACGAGCAGGTATTTGAAGGAATTTTTACGAGAAGAGTCGTTTTAAAGGAATTGAATAAGCATATACGCTCGTTGAATAAGTAGGCTGTACGGCCTATTTTTATTATAGCCAGAGCGAAAAAGAAAGCGCATACATAATTTAAACGAGAATAGGGCTTGAATAAGAAACTAAGATTTTATTAGAATGGGAGATAAGAAAAACTTATTGATAACAAAAAGGAGGACGACATGCAGCTTCAAGAGCTTCATATGCTCGTAGTTTTAGCTGAGGAATTAAATATGAGAAAGGCGGCAGAACGGCTTTTTGTATCTCAGCCGGCTTTATCTCAGCGCTTACAAACCATTGAAAAGGCGTGGGGAACAAAAATCTTTTTAAGATCCCAAAAAGGATTAACGGTAACGCCCGCCGGTGAGAAAATCATTCAGTTTGCGAATGATGTGACATTAGAGCAGGAAAGAATAAGAGAAAATATTGACGAGCTTGAAGGTGAAATTCACGGCACATTGAAGCTTGCCGTCGCCTCCATAATCGGTCAGCATTGGCTCCCTAAAGTCCTGAAGACGTATGTGGAAAAGTATCCGAATGCAAAGATCTCCCTCATAACCGGGTGGAGCAGCGAAATGCTGAAAAGCTTGTATGAGGATCAGGTTCATATCGGCATTATAAGAGGCAACCCTGAGTGGAAGGGGCGCAAAGATTACTTAATGACAGATCATCTGTATTTAGTGGATACTGAAATTTCCTGCATCGAAGATATTGCCCATACAGAACGGCCGTTTATCCAGTTTAAAAGTGACAGCACTTATTTTCAGGAAATTCAGCACTGGTGGCACCAAAAATTTAAAACGTCGCCGAAACAGACGATATTGGTTGATCAGATTGAAACGTGCAAACAGATGGCGTTGCACGGAATCGGTTATGCTATTTTGCCGTCTGTTACCCTTCAAAATGAAGATAAAGTGAATAAAATGCCTCTTTTAGACATGAAAGGGCATCCGATCGGTCGGGATACATGGTTATTAGGCTATGAGCCTGCCTTTGAACTGAAACAAGTTCAAGCTTTTGTACAAGTGATAAAGGATATGCTGGATCAGGAAAATCCATTTTAAAGACAGCGAGGTGCTGTCTTTTTTTTATTTATCTGTTGACAATGAAAATCATTATCATTTAAAGTGATACATATGATATTGAAAATCATTATCAATTAATGGGGTGATAACATGGCTAAAGCCTTGATTACATATGCCAGCATGTCAGGAAATACAGAAGACATTGCCTTCATAATAAAAGATACGCTTCAGGAATATGAGTTGGATATCGATTGTGTCGAGATAGATGATGTGGATGTGTCTTGTTTAACCTCCTATGATTACGTACTGATTGGCACCTATACATGGGGGGACGGCGATTTGCCCTACGAAGCGGAGGATTTTTTCGAAGAGGTCAAACAGCTTCAGCTTAATGGTTTAAAAACAGCCTGCTTCGGGTCTGGCGATTATTCTTATCCAAAGTTTTGCGAAGCGGTGAATTTGTTCAATGCCATGCTGCAAGAGGCGGGAGCTGCTGTTTACCAGGAAACACTAAAAATTGAATTAGCGCCTGAAACAGATGAAGATGTGGAAAGCTGCCGAGCGTTTGCGAGAGGTTTTCTTGCATGGGCAGATTATATGAACAAGGAAAAAAGCCATGTTTCATAAAGGAGCAACTGCTGTTACGGCATCGGCGTTTTCTGGATATTTTGTGGCGGTACAAAGAGAAGGCATTTTTCATTATTCTTTGGAGCAGGGCTGGAGAAAGCTTTTTCGTTTGAAAAGTAAGATACACTGTATCAGCTACATAGGGCCTTACTTATTTGGCGTCGGTGAAAAGGGAACAGTCATTCGTTCGGCTGATGAAGGGAAAACCTGGACGATGTCGAGCTTTCCGACAAATGCAACAGTGTGGGCGATTACCGGCAGAAACAACGGGTTTGTCTGCGCCCACGGTAAGCATTGTATTTATGTATCGGATGATTTTGGTGTCTCATGGCGCGTTGCCAAACCTTTTGCCGAATTTCATAATCCCCCTGTTATCCGGTCGCTATGCCTTCACGGGGGCAATCTTTTTATCGGCACGCAAATACACGAATATTTTGGCGGCATTTGGGCTTACGACATTAAGCGTGACAATGTCCAAATTGTCAAAAAAGAAAAAAACCGGATGACGGCATCCATGCTCGTGTTCAATGAAAATTGGCTGGTGGCGGCGATGGGTTCTGTGAAAGGAAAGCACGGTGCTGTCACTGTACGGAATCTTTTGAATGGTGAAGAATTCATCATTCAATCCAGCATGATTAGAATAGAAGAATCATTTCTTGATCTTTCAGAGGATGATGGCATTATATATGTCACTACAACACAAGATGAAAATGGTTTTTCGAGAATTTACCAGGCTGATCTCGAAGCCCGATCGTTAAAATGGTTCGATACCATTAAGGGGCATGGATGGAGAGTGGCCAATCAGAAAGAGAATTTCTTTTGCGCAGGCTTGTATGAATGTAAATTTGTCCAGCCGTACGAAGTTTCAGCAATGATTCATTAGAGGAGGAACAAGGAATTGGCGAAGATTTTGCTCGTTTATGCAACAATGTCAGGCAATACTGAAGCAATGGCAGATTTGATTGAAAAGGGGCTTCAGGAGGCGGAAGCAGAAGTAGACCGTTTCGAAGCAATGGATATTGATGATGCCCAGCTGTTTACCGATTATGACCATATCATAATGGGGACCTACACATGGGGAGACGGAGATCTGCCTGATGAATTTTTAGATCTGGCTGAAGACATGGATGAGATTGATTTTTCCGGCAAAACATGCGCTGTATTCGGTTCCGGTGATACAGCATATGAATTTTTCTGCGGAGCGGTTGATACGCTAGAGGCAAAAATAAAAGAACGCGGTGGAGACATTGTGCTGCCTTCGGTAAAAATCGAAAATAATCCAGAAGGTGAAGAAAAGGAAGAATTAATAAACTTCGGGAGACAATTCGCAAAGAAAAGCGGGTGCGCTGTCTGATCACTCACTGGGAACTGCTAAAACGGCTGTTCCTTTTTTTCTTGTCTTTGTATCTTTCCTTTGATACAGTAATGAGGTAGAAAATCAGGAGGAGGACTATACATATGAAAATGATGGACGCAAATGAAATTATTTCATTTATTCAAAATAGTACAAAATCTACACCTGTAAAGGTTTACGTGAAAGGTGAGCTGGAAGGAATCAATTTCGGCGAATCTGCGAAAGCTTTTATCAACGGAAACACTGGTGTCGTTTTCGGTGAGTGGAGCGAAATCCAAACAGCAATCGAAGAAAACCAAAGCAAAATCGAAGACTATGTGGTTGAAAATGACCGCCGCAATTCTGCGATCCCAATGCTTGATCTTAAAAACATCAAAGCGCGTATCGAACCGGGCGCGATCATCCGCGACCAAGTTGAAATTGGTGATAACGCAGTCATCATGATGGGTGCTTCTATTAATATCGGTTCAGTCATCGGCGAAGGCACAATGATTGATATGAACGTTGTGCTTGGCGGACGAGCTACTGTCGGAAAAAACTGCCATATCGGCGCGGGTTCTGTACTTGCGGGCGTTATTGAGCCGCCATCCGCTAAACCGGTTGTGATTGAAGACGACGTCGTAATCGGCGCAAATGCTGTTGTGCTTGAAGGCGTAACAGTAGGTAAAGGAGCTGTTGTTGCTGCGGGAGCGATCGTGGTAAACGACGTTGAGCCATACACTGTCGTTGCAGGCACACCAGCTAAAAAAATCAAAGACATTGATGAAAAAACAAAAGGCAAAACTGAAATCAAGCAGGAATTACGCCAGCTGTAAGGAAAAGTTTGATAAAAAAGGCGTGGATAATATATCCACGCCTTATTCGTATAGGCAGGAGGAATAGAAATGAAGAAAGAGGAGCTCATCGCAATTCGCAGAGATCTGCATCGTATACCGGAGCTTGGATTTCAGGAGTTCAAAACCCAGCAGTATTTATTAAATGTCTTGGAACAATATCCGCAAGACAGAATTGAAATTGAGAAATGGCGAACAGGGCTTTTTGTAAAAGTGAACGGGACGGCGCCGGAAAAAATGCTGGCGTACAGAGCGGATATCGATGCGCTTTCTATAGAAGAGCAAACTGGTCTTCCATTCGCATCAGAGCATCACGGCAACATGCACGCCTGCGGTCACGATTTGCATATGACGATTGCACTCGGCATTATTGATCATTTTGTTCACCACCCAGTCAAACATGATTTGCTTTTTCTATTTCAGCCGGCAGAGGAAGGGCCTGGCGGTGCGGAACCAATGCTTGAGAGCGATGTATTAAAAAAGTGGCAGCCTGATTTCATCACTGCGCTTCATATTGCTCCAGAGCTTCCGGTAGGCACCATTGCGACAAAAAGCGGCCTTCTATTTGCGAATACATCAGAGCTAGTCATCGATCTGGAAGGCAGAGGGGGACATGCGGCATATCCGCATTTGGCTGAGGATATGGTTGTAGCGGCAAGTACACTTGTCACTCAGCTGCAAACGATTATCTCTAGAAACACAGATCCGCTAGACAGTGCTGTTATTACAGTTGGTACCATTACCGGAGGCTCGGCACAAAATATCATTGCGGAAACGGCCCACCTGGAAGGCACAATCCGCACGCTTTCTGAAAAATCGATGAAACAGGTAAAGGAACGGATTGAAGATGTGGTGAAAGGAATCGAAATCGGATTCCGCTGCAAAGGAAAAGTGACATATCCGTCTGTCTATCACCAAGTTTACAATACGAGCGGATTAACAGAAGAATTTATGTCTTTTGTTGCTGAACATCAACTGGCGACAGTAATTGAAGCAAAAGAAGCAATGACTGGGGAGGATTTTGGCTATATGCTGAAAAAATATCCCGGCTTCATGTTCTGGCTCGGCGCTGATTCTGAACATGGGCTTCATCACGCTAAGCTGAATCCCGATGAAAATGCGATAGAAACAGCGGTTAATGTCATGACAGGTTATTTTTCTGTTTATGCCAATTAAGCACAAATGAAAGAATAAAATTCCATAAAATGAGCACTCTAGTAAACGGAGGTGTTCAAAAATGGCTAAAAAAATTGGAATTGAACAATCGTTATCAGATGTAGAAGCTGCTTTAAAAGAAAAAGGATATGACGTTGTAATGATGAAAAGCCCTGCTGATGCTCAAGGCTGTGACTGCTGTGTCGTAACAGGTCTTGATAATAATGTGCAAGGGATAGCCGATACGGTAACACAAGCACCTGTCATTACAGCTTCCGGGATGACGGCTGAAGAAATTTGCAGCGAAGTTGAAAGCAGAATTCAGTAATATAAAAACCGAAGCAAAAAGCTTCGGTTCTTTTATTTATTCTGTTTCTTTAGGGAAAGCGCGGTCGAACGCGTTCTTTATTTCTTTTCTCAACACTCGTTCGACTCGCCACTGTTCCATATTTTCTGTTTTGGCAATGACCCTGATCACAATTTCAGAAGTCCCCAGTTCTTGAATCCCGATGACATTTGGGCCTTCTTTTATTTGTGGAAGAGCCGCTGCCGTCTCATCACAAACCTGCTGTAAAATATGAATCATTTCATCAATGTTTCTTTCAGCCGGCACTTTAATGTCAACAAGAGCCTGCATGGTACCACGAGAATGATTACTCACGTTTGTGATGTTTCTGTTGGGGATGTAATGCAATGTTCCGTCAAAGCTGCGGATTTGAGTTGTTCTTAAGCCAACCTGCTCGACAATTCCGTCAAAGGTGGAAACGGTAATATAGTCTCCGACATCCAATTGTTTCTCAAGCAAAATAAAAAAACCTGTCACGATGTCACTGACAAGCCCTTGGGCGCCAAATCCGACAGCCAGGCCGACGATTCCTGCCCCCGCTAAAAGAGCGCTTGGATCATAATGAAACAAATCTAGAACCATGACGAAGAATATAAAAATCAAAGTATAAGCAAATATGTTAAGAGTCAGGCTTCGGAGCGTATGTGCACGTCCTATAGACAAGCTATTCTGCTCCTCGAATTTTGCAAACAGATGTTTAATGATTTTCATGCCTAATGATCGAACGATAAAATAGAGCAATATCATAATGGCGAGTTTAATGAGCAGAACACCGGCATTTGTAATTAGTCCCGCCCAATCATATTGTTTAATAAAGTCCATGTTGAGCTCCTTTTCTAATTGATGGCTGCACATTGAGGCTAGTTACCCTGTACATGACCATGTTAAACGTTTTATTCAAAAATGTCGAAGCCAAAGACATGCATGATTTGTTAAAAATTGACTCAGGAAATCTACTTTTATATAATGGCATTGCAATATAACTAAAAATGGTTAATAACCCTTTATTTTCAAGCTATTTCGACTTTTAAGCCAAACAATAAATTGGAGGGATACATATGGCAGAACGTATGGTAGGTAAACAAGCTCCTCGTTTTGAAATGGAAGCAGTCCTTGCAAGCAAAGAATTCGGCAAAGTAAGTCTTGAGGAAAACATGAAAAACGACAAATGGACAGTGCTGTTCTTCTATCCAATGGACTTTACTTTTGTTTGTCCGACAGAAATTACAGCAATGTCCGACCGCTATGACGAGTTCGAAGATCTTGATGCAGAAGTCATCGGGGTTTCAACTGATACCATCCATACTCATTTAGCTTGGATCAATACAGACCGCAAAGAAAACGGTCTTGGCCAGCTGAAATACCCGCTTGCTGCTGATACAAACCATGAGGTATCCCGGGAATATGGCGTTTTAATCGAAGAAGAAGGTGTGGCTTTGCGCGGATTGTTTATTATTAATCCTGAAGGGGAGCTCCAATACCAAACTGTTTTCCATAACAACATTGGACGTGATGTTGATGAAACGCTTCGTGTTCTCCAGGCGCTGCAAACTGGCGGACTCTGTCCGGCTAACTGGAAACCAGGCCAAAAAACACTTTAATTCTTTCCAAGAACGAAAAGCGGTCTAGCATATTCGTTAGGCCTTTCTGTTAAATAGGAGGGAAAAGCAATGAAATTACGTCAGCCCATGCCGGAATTGACGGGAGAAAAAGCTTGGTTTAATGGTGAAGTGACGAGAGAGCAATTGATTGGGGAAAAGCCGACGCTTATTCATTTCTGGTCCATCAGCTGCCACTTGTGCAAAGAAGCGATGCCGCAAGTGAATGAATTTCGTGATAAATATAAAGATCAGCTGAATGTTGTAGCTGTGCATATGCCTCGTTCCGAAGATGATCTTGACCTTGGTAAAATTAAAGAAACAGCTGCTGAACACGATATCACTCAGCCGATTTTTGTTGACAGTGACCATGCTTTAACCGATGCATTTGAAAATGAATATGTACCTGCGTATTATGTGTTTGATAAAACAGGACAGCTCCGTCACTTCCAAGCCGGCGGGAGCGGTATGAAAATGCTTGAAAAACGTGTGAACCGCGTTCTGGCTGAAACGGAATAGGTATCTGACTAAATAGTATTTCCTAAAAACCTGACCTCATCAGGTTTTTTATTTGTGCAAAAAGCAATGGAAGAAGAGTAAGAAGCTTATTTTTCCAAATTTGGGTATAGGAATTGATGATTTGTTTGATTGATACGCTAAAAAACACAGCTAATTTTTGATGTTTTTCCTCAATTTTAGATAAATCTCATATCTCATAACTCGAAAATTGTAGATATTACACTAAATTTCTTTAAAGAAGTAAGTAAAATATATATTTTCAACATTATACCAAATAAACTAGAAAGCCCCTTAATCCCTTGAGAATAAAGGACTCTTTTGAAAAATAAAACATTTTCAGAAAATAAGGAATTTTTCATAGAGTAAATATAATAGTAAAATGCTAAAATAATAGTTGATAAAATTACTTTTGTAATCTAATATCTTAATTAAAGATGTTAATTTTGATAGGGGGTACATTGAGGAATGTTTAATGAAAGAGAAGCTTTGCGCTTGCGGTTAGAACAATTAAATGAAGCTGAAGTGAAAGTCATTCGTGAATATCAAATTGAACGTGATAAAATATACGCAAAATTAAGAGAGCTGGACAGAAATGGAAGCCCTTCCGAAATCAAAAAGGATTTCCGTTCTGAAAAAAAACCTGACTCTCTGCCGGTTCTCGCTGAGCTTGCGGCTCAGGAAATCAGAAGCTATCAGCCGCAATCACAGCAGCAGTCTGTTCAGCCTCAGCTTCAATCTATTTCCTCTCTTCCTGCCGGTATACCAGACGGAACAACACGAAGAAGAAGAGGAACGGCAAGACCGGGATCAAAAGCAGCTAAGCTGCGTGAAGCTGCTATTAAAACATTAAAACGCCACAACGCGGCGATTAAGAGCTCGGAGCTTCAAAAAGAGATTGAAAAAGAAAGCGGTCTTGAAATCCCTAATATGACAACGTTTATGCAAAGCTTAATTAAAATGTACCCGGAAGTGAAAAAGCCATATCGCGGGCAGTACATTTTAGAGGGTGAAATCGAATCTGCAGAATCAGCAAATGAATAAATATAAAGAAAAACTGCTTGGCATCGCTCAAGCAGTTTTTTTATTGAGGTTTTTTCTGTGAAGGTTTGTTTTCTTTTTCAAGATTAAGCTTATACACCCACTTTTGATAAGGCTTTTCTTCAGCGGCTCTGTTTTTCAGCTCTTCGATTGTATGGCTCTTGGCCTGGTCTGATGATTGGGCGTGGGCAAGCTGTTTTTGAAGCACATGTATCTGTTTGGTGACGTCTTCAAGGATAGTCTCTACATGATTTGGCTGCGCGTAGACCGCTGGAGCTTCTTCTTCCGTTTTTTCTTTTTGTTTCGTGCCGCCATCAATATCGGCAAAATGAGAAGCAATCCAGGCATCGCTTTCATCAAGCTGCCGTTTATACGATATAATAGTTTCGTGAAATAATTTTTCTTTCGTTTTTTCAATGTCTAGCAGTCTTTCTTTCGTTTCTATGATTCGATCTTTCATATGATCAACTTCTATTTTAATATGTTTTAGCTGATATTCTTTTTCTACCATTTGCTTTTTTAGACGCCCGTTTTCGGCTTTTATCAATTCGGCTTGCTGTTTTGCCTGAAGCAGTGCATTTTGTTCCTGCTCAATCGAGGCTTGAAGTTCGCTGATCCGTTTATGAAGATTTTTATTTTCTTCTTCGATTTTGACTTTCGCAATATGAAGTTTATGTTTTTCTTCGATTTCGGCTCTGCGTTTATAGGTTTCAGCAGATAGAAGCTCCTGCAAAACAACGATTTTATCAAGCAGTTCAGCTCTTATTTGGTGCAGGGTTTGGCTGGTGTGGGAGGCATGTTTTTCTTTTGTTGACATATGTGTTAATTCGGCAGACAGCTGCTGGAGTTTTTCTTTCATATCGGTATTTTCTTTGAGCAGTTTGTTATTTTTCTGATGAAAGTAGCTTGCTTCAAGTTCAGCAATCAGCTTATGGCACCTTGAAAGCTCGGATTTTAAATAAAGGTTCTCCTGAGACACGTCGTGGAAAAAAGGACCTGATCTTTTCATTCGAACCATCTCCCTCATGATGTTAACACTACAATATGCAAATACTGAACAGCTATTCCTCTTTAATAAACAGACAAGCAGTAGCGTTGAGCCTTTGCTTTTGCTATGCTTTTAACGAAACTAGAGGTGAGATGATATGAAGCATGTAAACGTACTGCTGGCAGGGGGAGCCTCACGTCGCTTTGGAGAACCGAAGGCGTTTGTCAAATGGAAGGGCAGGATGCTTTACGAATGCGCTAAAGAGGCACTTGGAGAACAAACGGTTATCATCAGCCGTCCCGAATTTATTGATAGATTTCAAGAAAATGGTGAAAATGAAGTGTATCAAGATGCTGAGCCATTTCAAGGCATGGGGCCATTGGCTGGTATATATACCGCTTTTAAAAAGACAGACGGTGATCTTTGTACTGTTCTTTCCTGTGACACACCGCTGATACAAAGAAGGACGATGCTGGAGCTCAAACGTCTGATGACTGCCGGTGCGGACGCGGTAGTCCCAATTTCAGACGGACAAGTGCAGCCATTGATTGCGATTTACCACAAACGTATCATGCCAGTTCTATATGATCAGCTTTCTGAGAAGAGGTTGAGAATATCAGATTTATTAGGCAGAATTTCGGTTTGTTACGTACAGGCTGAAAATATCGGAGCAAACCCGGCAGAGTTTATCAACATTAATACACGTGATGATTTTAGCTGTTTGGAAGAAAAATCGAACTCCCTCAAGCGGGACTGACGGGGCAATAACATGATAAGATGACATAAAAGATAAGGAGAACAGGTTTGATGGAGGAACGTTATTCACGGCAAATCAGATTTAAGCAAATTGGGGAAGAGGGCCAGAAAAGACTGGCAGACAGCCATGTGCTGATTGTCGGAGCGGGAGCGCTCGGCACCGCAGGAGCTGAAGGGCTTTCGAGAGCGGGAGTCGGTACGATTACCATTATTGACCGTGACTATGTGGAGTGGAGCAATCTTCAAAGGCAGCAGCTTTATACAGAAAGCGATGCCAAACTCCGCATGCCGAAAGCCATGGCTGCCAAAGAGCATCTATCAGCGATTAACAGCGAGATACATATTGAGGCGTATGTTACCGAAGGAACAGCCGAAACGCTTGAGCCGCTGATTGAAAAAGCAGATGTCGTGATCGACGCGACAGATAATTTTGAAACCCGCATGCTGATAAACGATCTTGCCCAGAAAACAAAGACACCTTGGGTCTATGGCGCCTGTGTAAGCAGCCAGGGAATGTTCATGACGGTCATTCCCGGAGAAACCCCTTGTCTGTCTTGTTTGTTTGAGCAAATTCCTGTCGGCGGGGCGACGTGTGATACTGCCGGCATTATTCCGCCTGCTGTGCATATCGTTTCAGCATATCAGCAGGCTGAGGCATTAAAGCTGTTAACCGGCCAAAAAGAAGCAATACAGCGGGGTTTTGTGACATTTGATGTCTGGAACAATTCGCATATGAAGATTAACGTTAATCATGTACGCCGTGAGGAATGCCCATCTTGCGGAGCAAATGCGGTATATCCTTATCTTCAGGATTGGAACACACCAAAAGCTGCTGTACTATGCGGCCGTGATACAGTGCAGGTAAGGTCAGAATCATTAAAAAGAATCCCGAAACAGGAGCTCATTAAGCGGCTGAAAACAATCGGCAAGGTCGAGGCTAATGCGTTTTTGCTGCATATTTTTTACGAGGATTTCAGAATTGTCATTTTCAATGACGGACGGGCACTGGTGCATGGAACAAATGATGTGAAAGAAGCCAACTCCGTGTTGGCAAGAGTGATTGGACTGTAACAACAGGAGGGGTCAGAATGCTGGAGAAAAGAACACCGATACCGGTAGACGAGGCAGTTCGGCGTGTCTGCCATTTTCAAAAACAAGGTGAAACAGAATGGGTGGCGCTTGAAGACAGCCTTCATCGGTTTTTAGCCGAAGATATAACTGCGGATCACCACGTCCCTGCGTTTGACCGTTCGCCATACGATGGTTTTGCTGTCAGAGCGTGCGATACGGCAGAAGCTTCACGTGAAAACCCAGTTCGGTTTGAAGTTATTGACCATATTGGAGCAGGAGCAGTATCTGAAAAAGAACTTGGCCCGTTTCAGGCCGTGCGGATTATGACTGGCGCGCAAATCCCTGAAGGGGCAGATGCAGTCGTCATGATTGAATTGACTCAAACCTTTGAGGAGAATGGGAAGTCATTTATGTCTTTAAAACGCCGCTTTCAGACGGGGGATAATATTTCAAAAACAGGTGAGGACGCTCAAAAAGGGAGTGTTTTACTGACAAAGGGCACCCGGGTGACACCAGGAGTGACGGCTCTTTTGGCAACATTCGGATACGCATCTGTGCCTGTCGTGAGAAAGCCTGTAGTCGGGATTATCGCAACCGGTACCGAATTGCTGAATGTCAGTGATCCGCTGGAACCGGGAAAAATCCGCAACAGCAATGCGAGTATGGTATATGCGCAAGCGATAGAAGCAGGCGCAACACCGCTTTATTTAGGGAAAATCTCTGATGAACTGGATAAAAGCTTTGCTGCAGTTAAAGAAGCGATGAAAAAAGTGGATTTCCTGATCACAACTGGCGGTGTGTCAGTCGGTGACTTTGACTTTTTGCCTGCGATCTATGAAAAACTCGGAGCGGACGTGCTGTTTAATAAAGTTGCCATGCGCCCGGGCAGCGTGACAACGGTGGCGCATGCAAATGATATGCTGCTGTTTGGCCTTTCTGGTAATCCGTCGGCATGCTATGTCGGTTTTGAACTGTTTGTCAAACCGATAATCCAGACATGGCTGCTCAATGAAACACCGCATTCAATTTGTGCGGAAGCTGTTTTGACCAAGGATTTTCCGAAGCCGAACCCATTTACCCGATTTGTTCGTGCGCTCGTGCACCATCAGGAAGGGAAGCTGTTGGCGACACCCGTTGGCTTAGATAAGTCGAGCTCTGTCACATCACTTGCAGATGCCAATGCATTTATTATCCTGCCGGGCGGCACGCGAGGCTACGAATCTGGCAGAACGGTTCAAGTGCTGCTCATCAGAGAAGAGAATGGAAGTGAATGGCCTTGGTCCGTCCTTTCCCGATCGTCCAAGTTGTAGGATTTCAAAACAGCGGGAAAACAACGTTTATTGAGCGCATTCTTGAAAAAGCCTCTGAACAGGGAGTCCATTTGGGCTGCCTGAAGCACCATGGTCACGGCGGTGAACCGCAAACGCTCACGGAAGGAAAAGACACGGACCGTTACAAGGCGGCAGGTGCTGATGTAACAGCGGTAGAAGGTGCTGGTGTGTTACAGCTGACTGCCCGCCGCAATTGGGATTTGGCACGGCTGGTCGAGTTATACCAATTTCTCGAAACAGACTGTCTTCTGATTGAAGGCTTTAAAAAAGCCCCTTATCCTAAAGTGGTTATCCTAAGTGAAAAGGAAGATCTGGAAGCGCTGCAAGCAGTAAATATAATCGCCATCATCTATAGAAAAAAAGAGCATATGACAGAGCATCAGGGATTACCCGTTTTTCATGCGGATGATCCGGTTGCCGTGGATTTTGTGCTTTCACAGCTGAAGGGGGAATCTGCATAATGGAACGGTTTGAGATTACGAAAACACCCATTAATACTGAAGACATCATTAAAAAAGTGGAGAAACGGGAAGCAGGAGCCATTACGACATTTATTGGTACGGTTCGGGAATGGACAAACGGAAAAAGAACGGTTCGGCTTGAATATGAGGCATATGAACCGATGGCCGTGCAAATGCTTGCTCAAATCGGCGCTGAAATCGAAGAAAAATGGGAAGGTGCCTCAGCTGCGATCACGCACCGTATAGGTGTGCTCGATATCGGTGAAGCAGCGGTAGTGATTGCTGTATCTTCTCCCCATCGAAAAGCCGCATATGAAGCCAATGAGTATGCGATTGAACGCATTAAACAGATTGTGCCGATTTGGAAAAAAGAAATTTGGGAAGACGGTGAGCAATGGATCGGCGACCAGCTAGAAACGACAGCTTATCCGAACGGAAAACCAGACCTAAGCGAGGGAGAGCAGCATGATTAAAATTCTTTTATTTGCAGGGCTTGCTGAACAGGCCGGTACACAAGCAATAGAAATAGATATGGAACAAGCAACCACAGATGAAATAAAAGCGAGTCTAAAAGAACAATACGGTCTTGAATCTATTGATACGGCTATGATTGCCGTTAACGAAAGCTATGTAAAAGAAAATACCTCTGTATCTTCGGGTGACACGGTAGCCATCATACCGCCGGTCAGCGGGGGATGAAAACCGGACGGCATTTCAGCCGTCCGGTTTTTCTGTATTTCATTGGCATATCCCCAAGTATCCTCAGCATACAATGATTTTCTGTAAGCGTTTATTCTACATATGTTACTCCCTATAAAGTAAGAGACTCACTCCATAATTAGACTGAAATTTTGAAAAATAATAGAAATTTATTTCGGGTATCGATATAGTGAAGATGATAAATGTTGGAAAGGTGCTGGATATGGAGACATTTAAAAGATTAAAAATGTATTATTGGCCGTACAGAAAAGTGTTTATGTGGTCGCTTCTAGCCATGCTTTTGATGACTGCAATTACTGTCGTTTATCCGATTATCCTGCAAATTACGATTGATGAGATCGTACTGGGACGGCAGTATCAGCTTGCGGCGTGGGTCAGCTTAGGATTTATTGCGGTAATGGTTTTGAAAGGAATGGCTACCTTTTTTCATCAGTATTTAGGTGATATGTTCGGGATCAAATCCGTTTATCGGCTGAGAAATGGTCTGTATGAAAAACTGCAGCGGCTTTCTTTTTCTTACTATGATAACGCGAAAACAGGAGATTTGATGTCCAGGCTGACTGCTGATGTTGAAGGGCTTCGTTTTTTCTTATCATACGGTCTCGCTGAGCTCATTCGCTTCGGCCTGCTGGTAGCCATCAGCCTGTCGGTTATGTTTTACTATTCTGTTCCTCTCACGCTTGTGACAATAGCTGTTCTGCCATTTCTCGCGGTTGCGGTATACCGGTTTGACAAAAGAGTCCATCCCGCCTTCAGAGGCATCCGCAAATCGTTTGCGAAACTCAATACAAAAGTTCAGGAAAATATCAGCGGCATTAATACGGTTAAATCTCTTTCCAGGGAAGATTTTCAGATCAGCACTTTCAATAAAGCCAATGCAGAATACAGGGCGCAGTATTTACAAACATCATCCATTTGGTCTGCGTATTTCCCTTTAATGGAGTTCATTGGTAACATTTGTATTGTAGCTCTTCTCTCATACGGCGGTTACTTGGTTATGCAAAATCAGCTCAATCCCGGCGAGCTTGTTGCTTTCTTCAGCCTTGTCAATTATATGATGTGGCCCATTATGAACTTAGGTTTTGTCATCAATATGTTCTCTCAAGCAAAAGCGTCAGGGGAACGCCTGCTCGACATTCTGGAAAAAGAAGAAGACATTACAGATCATCCTCATGCTTTGCATAAACAAAAATTAACCGGAGATGTCCATTTCAAAAATGTTTCTCTTGCATACGGAAAAGAACAAACAAACGCGCTGTGCAATGTAAGCTTTGAGGCAAACAGCGGGAAGGTAATCGGACTGTTGGGCCCGACAGGTTCAGGCAAAAGCTCAGTGACACAGCTTCTCACCAGATTTTACAGTCCTGTTGGCGGAATGATTACCATTGATCACAAACCCATCACAGATTATTCGTTAAAAACCCTTCGCTCCAATATCGGGGTCGTACTTCAAGAATCCTTCCTGTTTTCATCTACGATTAGATCAAATATTTCGTATGGGCGGCCGGATGCCTCAATGGAAGACGTCATCGAAGCGGCAAAAAGGGCGCAGGCTCATAACTTTATTATGGAGCTTCCTGATGGGTATGACACCATGCTGGGAGAGAGGGGAATGGGGCTTTCCGGCGGGCAGAAACAGCGTATTGCCATTGCGAGAGCCATCTGCTTGAACCCGAGCATTTTAATATTGGATGATGCCACAAGCGCAGTAGATATGCAAACGGAGCACAGCATACAGCTTGCCTTAAAAGAAGTCATGAAAAACCGCACAACCTTTATCGTCGCTCACCGCATTTCTTCACTGAAACACGCTGATGAAATTCTCGTTTTTAATAAAGGACGCATTCGTGAAAGGGGAACACATCATGAGCTTCTTGAAAAAGGCGGCTACTATAAAAAGATTTACGATTTGCAATACCGTGATGTCAAAATGATTAATGAGCCGCATGAGGTCGGATAGGGAGGGGCCAAATGAAACAAGCGAAAAAACAGGGGGTTTTAGAGCGTTTCTATTACTCTTCAGATGAAATCATTGAAAAGCCGTTTAACTGGGCTCAAATGTGGCGGCTGCTGAGCTATGTCAAACCATATCGAAAAACAATTTTGCCGCTTTCTTTTCTCACTGTATTGATTGGCACTGCTGTGAAGCTTGTGATCCCCATTTTGATCGGCGTTTATGTTCTTGATCAAGCGATTACAGGGAGAAACTCGGAGCTGCTGATTCAGCTCATTTTTATTATTAGCGGTTTATATGTCCTCAATTACGCCGCCAATGTGTTAAGAATCAGGTGGATGAATCAGCTTGGCCAGCATGTCATTTACGATTTGCGACAGCATTTATTTACCCATGTGCAGCGCTTATCCCATCGATTTTTTGATCAGCGGTCGGCGGGATCGATCTTAGTCAGGATCATGAATGATATTAACTCTCTTCAGGAGCTCTTTACAAGCGGAGTCATCAATTTGTTGACCGACTTGCTGCTTCTGGCCGGCGTGATTATTATTTTGTTTACGCTGAGCCCTGAGCTGACTATAGCCATCATGGTGACATTGCCGATTATGTTTTTTATTTCAACAAGTCTCAGAAAAAAAATACGCCGATCCTGGCAAACGGTACGGCTAAAGCAATCGAAGCTCAACTCTCATCTAAACGAAAGCATTCAGGGCATCCGGGTCACACAGGCATTTACGCAGGAAGAAGAAAACATGGCGTATTTTGACGGTGTCAATCAGGAGAACTACGAATCATGGCGGGAAGCAACTAGAAAAAATGCCATGTTCCGTCCGCTTGTAGAAATGACGAATGCGATTGGGACGGCTGTCTTGATTTGGTATGGAGCCACACTCATCATGAATGAAACCATTACGATTGGCGTCTTCGTTTCTTTTGCTTTCTATCTGGGAATGTTTTGGGAACCTATTTCGAGACTGGGTCAGGTCTATAATCAGCTGTTAATGGGGATGGCATCATCAGAACGGATTTTTGAGTTTCTGGACGAACAGCCAAATGTCAAGGAGAAGCCCAATGCCATTCATAATGAAAAGATAAATGGGGAGATCAGTTTTGAAGAGGTTGAATTTTCGTATGATGAAAAACGAAAAGCCCTTTACGCCGTTTCTTTCTCTATTCCGGCGGGCTCGACGCTTGCGCTTGTCGGGCATACAGGGAGCGGGAAGACGACGATTGCCAATTTAATCAGCCGTTTTTATGATGCGACCGGAGGCACCATTAAAATAGACGGTATACCGATTAAGGATCTTTCCCTTGCCAGTCTGCGCTCTCAAATCAGCATTGTCCTGCAAGATACATTTATTTTCTCTGGGACCATCATGGAAAATATTCGTTTTGGAAGGCCAAATGCTTCGGATGAAGAGGTGATGAAAGCGTCCCAAGCGGTCGGAGCGGATGAGTTTATTTCCGATTTAGCGGAAGGATACGCAACAGAGGTAGAGGAAAGGGGCAGCGTACTGTCTGCCGGTCAGCGTCAGCTCATTTCATTTGCAAGAGCATTGCTCGCCGATCCGGCTATTATCATCCTTGACGAAGCAACGGCAAGCATTGATACAGAGACAGAAGTAAAAATTCAGCAAGCGTTAAAAACGCTTCTGAAAGGGCGTACAGCAGTGATGATCGCTCACAGATTGTCTACGATCCGCGACGCCGACCGCATCATTGTTCTTGATCACGGCAGGAAAATAGAAGAAGGGAACCATGATCAGCTGCTCGCTAAAGGAGGCATTTATGCCGGGCTTGTGAAAGCGCAATACAGCACAGCGATAGAATAATATGAAAAGCCTTCAATATTGAAGGTTTTTGGAAATTTATTAGAAAAACATGAAACTTTTTGATATCCTTCCCGTACTATTTGTTAGATATTCTCAAGGAGGTTTTGAAATGGAAACGAATGTAGAAAAAAACAGCGGAACGGCGACTGAAAAGCCTTCACTTTTCGGAGTAATCACAAGTCCGTCCGTTCAATTTGAAAGAATAAGAGAAAGGCCGGCTGTATGGGGACCGCTTTTGATTGTTGCAGCAATTATCATCGTCGGTGCCGTGCTACAATCACTCGGTACGGATTATAGTGAGCTTTTGAAAAGCCAGGATACGCAAGGGCTATCTGCTGAACAAATGGAAACTGTCGCAACAATAACCAAATTTGGCGGAATGGCAGGCGCTATTATCGGCGGTATCGCAGCATTATTTATTGCCCCTCTTATTTATTGGCTCTGTGTAAAAATATCAGGCGGAGTTACGACATATAAAAAAATGCTTTCTCTCGGTCTGTTTGTCTCTTTAATTAGCAGTCTCGGATTATTGGTTAATGGAATCGTTGCTTTTACGACTGACGTGAATCCTCTTTACAGCACGACGTCACTGGCAGGGATTATCCCATCTGACGGGGCTCTTGCCAGCGTGTTAAATACCTTTGAAATTTTCAGCATCTGGAGCTTTGTATTATTAGCAATCGGACTTCACAAAACGGGAGGCATCTCCAAAAAAGCCGGGTGGATTTCAGCAATCATTCTATTCGGAATTTTAGTTGTATTTTCGCTTTTTTCAGGTTTAATCAATTCTGTGGCGGGTGCATAAGCTCATGAAAAAAGTCTGGATCGGAATTGGAATCGCAGTTATAGTCGCTCTTTTTGTTGGAATCAATATATACCGGTCTGCCGCTCCAACAAGCGGCAGCGCCGGCAAGGAGATACAGGCGGGGAGCGTTGAAGAAAATGAAATCTCATCAACGGTTATGGTTCCTGGCACGCTAAAATTTTCAAATGAACAGTATGTCTTTTATGAAGCTGATAAAGGGACATTAGAAGACATTAAAGTAAAGGAAGGCGATAAAGTTAAAAAGGGCACGCCTTTAGTCACCTATACAAATGAGCAGCTGAGCCTGGAAAAAGAACAGAACCAGTTAACGTCTGAATCCAATCGGCTTCAAATTGACCAAATTCAAGAAAAGTTAAAAGCCTTAGACAGCAAAGAAAGAGAACTGGAAAAACAGGTAGGAAAGAAAGAAGCAGAAAAACAAATCGAATCTGAACGAACAGAGCTTCAAATGCAGAAAAAAACAGCGGAGATCGAATTAAAACAAACCGAGCTTCAGCGACAGTCACTTGCCAACCGGGTATCAGATCTTGAAGTGAAAAGCGAAATTGAAGGCACCGTTATTTCTGTCAACCAAGAGGCGGCATCCAAAAAGTCAGATATTCAAGAGCCTGTCATACATATCGGCAACCCAAAAGACCTTGTCGTCTCAGGGAAATTGTCTGAATACGATACATTGAAAGTCAAAAAAGGCCAGAAGGTCACACTCACTTCAGATGTAATACAGGGTAAAACATGGAAAGGCACGGTTTCCGCAGTCGGGCTTGTTCCGGATCAGCAGGAGAGCGCTGCGGCACAAGGAACAGAACAGGCGGTCCAATACCCGCTTCAAGTGAAAATAAAAGGAAATCTTCCAGAAGGAAAGCCAGGCTTTAAATTTATCATGAATATTGAAACAGATAAACGGAAAGCAAATACGCTTCCTTCAAAGGCAGTCAAAAAAGAAGATGACCAATATTATGTGTATACAGTAAAAGACGGAAAAGCAAAGCGAGTTGATGTCAAAATCGGCGAAGTGACAGATGACCTGACAGAAATTAAAGAGGGGCTTACCCAAGATGATCAAGTCATTTTGAATCCATCTGATCAGGTGACTGACGGAATGGAAGTGAAATCTTAAATGATTCAGCTTTCTAATGTGCGAAAAAGCTACCAGATCGGAAAGGAAACGTTTGATGTTCTCCATTCTATTGATTTGGACATTCATCAAGGTGAATATGTCTCGATTATGGGGCCGTCAGGATCAGGAAAATCGACGATCATGAATATTATCGGCTGTCTTGATCGGCCGACTTCCGGTACATATCAATTGGACGGCGAAGACATTTCTTCATATAAAGATAAAGAACTGGCGGCAGTCCGTAACCGGTCCATCGGTTTTGTATTTCAGCAATTTCAGCTTCTTCCGCGGCTGAACGCAAAAAAAAATGTCGAGCTGCCGATGATTTATTCCGGGATAGGCAAAAAGGAACGTCAAGAGCGGGCTGAGAGAGCATTGGAAAAGGTCGGGTTAGCCGATCGAATGCTCCACATGCCCAACGAGCTGTCGGGCGGGCAGAAGCAGCGGGTGGCGATTGCGAGGGCGATCGTGAATGAGCCGAAATTGATTTTAGCTGATGAACCGACCGGCGCCCTGGATACGAAAACAAGCGAGGCGATTATGGATCAGTTTACAGCATTAAATGCCGAGGGAACGACAATCGTTCTGGTTACTCACGAGCCTGAAGTAGCAGATTGCACGAATCGGATCGTCATGGTGCGTGACGGAAACATTGTTCCTGCCAGCTCCGGACAAAGGAGTGTGGGAGAATGAGCCTGTTAGAAAACATCAGAATGGCTCTAAGCTCTGTCCTTGCCCATAAAATGCGTTCGATCTTAACGATGCTCGGCATTATCATTGGTGTAGGCTCTGTCATTGTTGTCGTTGCGGTAGGACAGGGCGGCGAGCAAATGCTGAAGCAGTCGATCAGCGGCCCGGGAAATACTGTGGAGCTGTACTATATGCCTAGCGACGAGGAGCTTGCAAGCAACCCGAACGCCGCAGCTGAATCTACGTTTACAGAAAACGATATTAAAGGTTTAAAAGGAATAGAAGGCATTAAACAAGTCGTTGCTTCGACTTCTGAAAGTATGAAAGCGCGTTATCACGAAGAAGAAACCGATGCTACGGTTAACGGAATAAATGATGGATACATGAATGTCAATTCTTTAGAAATCGAAAGCGGCAGAACATTTACCGACAATGACTTTCTCGCGGGGAATAGAGCCGGAATCATCTCTCAAAAGATGGCTGAAGAACTGTTCGATAAAACCTCCCCTTTAGGTGAAGTTGTCTGGATAAACGGACAGCCCGTTGAAATTATCGGTGTGCTGAAAAAAGAAACAGGCTTGCTTTCTTTCGGTTTAAGTGAAATGTATGTGCCATTTAATATGATGAAATCCTCTTTTGGCACAAGTGATTTCAGTAACGTATCATTGCAGGTCGAATCAGCAGACGACATAAAATCGGCAGGAAAAGAAGCAGCACAGCTGGTAAATGACAATCATGGCACAGAGGATTCGTATCAAGTGATGAACATGGAAGAGATTGCGGCTGGAATTGGCAAGGTAACGGCAATTATGACGACGATTATCGGCTCAATTGCAGGTATTTCCCTTTTGGTCGGCGGAATCGGTGTCATGAATATCATGCTCGTATCAGTCACAGAACGGACACGGGAAATTGGAATCAGAAAATCCCTCGGTGCGACGAGGGGACAGATTCTGACTCAGTTTTTAATTGAGTCAGTCGTATTGACGCTAATTGGCGGTCTGGTCGGGATTGGTATTGGATACGGAGGGGCCGCGCTTGTTTCAGCCATTGCGGGCTGGCCGTCACTCATATCCTGGCAGGTTGTATGCGGGGGCGTGCTGTTCAGTATGCTCATTGGTGTTATTTTCGGCATGCTACCTGCAAATAAAGCTGCAAAGCTTGATCCCATTGAAGCGCTGCGTTATGAGTAGCCTCATGCAACATGCATGAGGTTTTTTTATGTTTAGTGATTTCTACTATGAATATAAAAGACTTTTTTCATTAAAATAAGAAGAAAATGTCGTACAATTGTCCTTATTTTTGTCGAATTTACAGTTTACAAACCCTATAGACATACGTTAATATGGAGAAACGTGAAAGATTTTGATAGTTATTGAATGAATTTGAATGATTTTAGTTGCCTAAACCGAAAATAGCGTTTACAATGAAATTGTATTCAAAATGAATACGTTTTCATTAGGAGGTGAAGCATGCTAACTCCTGAACGGCATCAATTGATTATTGATCAAATAGAAAAGCATGATGTGGTAAAGATTCAAGAGCTTATAAATCTGACTAATGCTTCTGAATCAACAATCAGAAGAGATTTATCGACACTTGAAGAACGCGGTTTTTTAAAGCGCGTTCATGGTGGAGCGGCCAAGCTTTCCGATATCAGACTTGAACCCGATATGCTTGAAAAATCATCCAAAAACCTTCACGATAAACTGAAGATTGCTGAAAAAGCAGCTTCTCTTTTAGAAGAAGGGGATTGCATTTACCTTGATGCAGGCACGACGACATTGCACATGATTGATTTTATGGATAAAACCAAAGATATTGTCGTTGTCACAAACGGGGTAATGCATATCGATGCATTAATAAGGAAAGAAATTTCTTTTTATCTGCTTGGAGGATACGTAAAGCACAGAACGGGCGCGATTATTGGAGGCGCTTCATTGATTGCCATGGACCAGTACAGATTTGACAAGAGTTTTCTGGGGACAAACGGTGTCCATACAGAGGCTGGATTTACAACGCCGGACCCTGATGAGGCCCTTTTAAAACAGAAAGCGATCAAACAGGCAAAACACGCTTACGTCTTAGCAGACCCTTCGAAGTTCGGAGAAATTTCATTTTCGGCATTCGCCGGAATAGGCGACGCAACAATCATTACGACTGACGCTGAAGAGCTTACATTCGATAATTACCAAGAAAAAACTGTCGTAAAGGTAGTGAAACCATGATTTACACTGTAACACTTAATCCATCTGTCGATTATATAGTTCACGTTGAAGATTTTTCTGTAGGAGGCCTGAACCGTTCTTCGTATGATACCAAGTATCCAGGGGGCAAAGGCATCAACGTATCGAGACTGCTGAAAAGACACCATGTGGCGTCTAAAGCGCTCGGATTCGTCGGCGGATTTACCGGAGAATATATCAAAACATTTTTACGGGAAGAAAACCTGGAAACAGCTTTTTCTGAAGTGAAAGGGGATACCCGTATCAATGTAAAGCTGAAAACTGGTGATGAAACTGAAATTAACGGGCAGGGACCGACAATTTCGGATGAAGATTTCAAAGCCTTTTTAGAACAGTTCCAATCTTTGCAAGAGGGAGATATCGTCGTTCTTGCAGGAAGCATTCCATCTTCACTCCCTCACGATACTTATGAAAAAATCGCAGAGGCCTGCAAACAGCAGAACGCACGAGTTGTTCTGGATATCTCAGGCGAGGCTCTTTTGAAAGCAACAGAAATGAAACCATTTTTGATGAAGCCAAATCATCATGAGCTTGGAGAAATGTTCGGCACGGCCATTACATCTGTTGAGGAAGCCGTTCCTTATGGGAAAAAGCTTGTAGAACAAGGCGCTGAACATGTAATCGTATCAATGGCCGGAGACGGAGCGCTTCTGTTTACGAACGAAGCTGTTTATTTTGCTAACGTGCCAAAGGGGAAATTGGTAAACTCAGTCGGAGCAGGGGATTCCGTTGTTGCAGGTTTCCTTGCCGGAATTTCCAAACAGCTGCCGCTTGAAGAAGCATTCCGCTTAGGAGTTACTTCAGGCAGTGCTACCGCGTTCTCTGAAGAACTTGGAACAGAAGAATTTGTCCAGCAGCTTCTTCCTGAAGTTAAGGTCACACGTCTATAGAGGAGGAAACACAAGTGAAAATAACTGAGCTTTTAACGAAGCATACGATAAAGCTTAATATTGAGAGCAAAGAAAAAGAAAATGTTATTGACGAAATGGTCACTGTTCTTGATAAGGCAGGAAAGTTAAATGACCGACAAGCCTATAAAGAAGCCATTTTAAATCGCGAAAGCCAAAGCTCCACGGGTATCGGTGAAGGAATCGCTATTCCCCATGCGAAAACGGCAAGCGTTATCAACCCGGCGATCGCGTTCGGACGTTCAAAAGACGGCGTCGATTATGAATCATTAGACGGCCAGCCGGCTCACTTAGTGTTCATGATCGCGGCGACTGAAGGCGCAAACAACACTCACCTTGAAGCATTGTCAAGACTTTCAACGCTGTTAATGCGTGAAGAAATCCGTAAGCAGCTCCTTGAAGCTGAGTCTGAAGATGCCATCATCGACATTATTAATCAGCACGATAAAGATGATGACGAAGAGGAAGAAGAAGCGGCACCAGCACCTGCCGGAAAAGGAAAAATTTTAGCGGTTACTGCATGTCCGACAGGTATTGCCCATACATTCATGGCTGCGGATGCCCTTAAAGAAAAAGCGAAAGAGCTTGGTGTGGAAATTAAGGTCGAAACAAATGGGTCAAGCGGCATTAAGCACAAGCTCACTGCCCAAGAAATCGAAGATGCACCTGCAATCATTGTCGCAGCGGACAAGCAGGTTGAAATGGAACGTTTTAAAGGCAAGCGCGTACTTCAAGTTCCTGTAACGGCGGGTATCAGACGTCCGCAAGAGCTTATCGAAAAAGCGATGAATCAAGATGCGCCGATTTATCAAGGCAGCGGCGGCGGTTCAGCAGCTTCAAACGATGATGAAGAAGCGAAAGGCAAGTCTGGAAGCGGTATCGGAAACACGTTTTATAAGCACCTGATGAGCGGTGTCAGCAACATGCTTCCGTTCGTAGTCGGCGGCGGTATTCTCGTTGCGATTTCATTCTTCTGGGGAATTCACTCTGCTGATCCGAATGATCCTAGCTACAACACGTTTGCAGCAGCATTAAACTTTATCGGCGGCGACAATGCATTAAAACTGATTGTTGCAGTTCTGGCCGGTTTCATTGCGATGAGTATTGCAGATCGTCCTGGTTTTGCGCCTGGTATGGTCGGCGGATTTATGGCTACTCAAGCGAATGCTGGATTCTTAGGCGGCTTAATTGCCGGATTCCTTGCCGGTTATGTCGTGATTTTACTGAAAAAAGTATTTACGTTTATCCCTCAGTCACTTGATGGATTAAAACCTGTTTTGATTTACCCGCTGTTCGGTATTTTTATCACTGGCGTATTAATGCAATTTGTCGTCAATACACCTGTAGCGGCATTTATGAATTTCTTAACAAACTGGCTTGAAAGCCTTGGTACTGGAAACCTTGTGTTAATGGGTATTATCTTGGGCGGCATGATGGCGATCGATATGGGTGGCCCGCTTAATAAAGCAGCCTTTACGTTCGGTATCGCCATGATCGATGCAGGCAACTATGCGCCTCATGCAGCAATCATGGCCGGCGGTATGGTTCCTCCGCTTGGTATCGCACTTGCAACAACCATTTTCAGAAACAAATTCACTCAGCGTGACCGTGAAGCTGGTATTACATGCTATTTCATGGGAGCTGCTTTCGTAACAGAGGGAGCGATCCCATTTGCTGCGGCTGATCCGCTTCGCGTCATACCAGCTGCTGTAGTCGGTGCAGCTGTTGCCGGCGGATTAACTGAATTCTTCCGAGTAACGCTTCCGGCGCCTCATGGAGGAGTATTCGTAGCTTTCATTACAAACCATCCGATGCTTTACCTTTTAAGTATCGTGATCGGTGCTGTCGTGATGGCAATTATCCTCGGTATCGTCAAAAAACCTGTTACAGAAAAATAAGAAAAAAAGCGTCCTTGGTTCGAAAGGACGCTTTTTCTTATCCGGCCGGCAGGGAGCGCGGTTAAGTTATGTATTTTATTCTTTTTTATGATAAAGTAAAAGAAGAGAAACAACTGACATAGCAATTGTCTAGGAGGAAACACTTTGACCGAGGAAAAAAATACGAATACTGAGAAAACGGCGAAGAAAAAAACCAATACGTACCTGGAATGGGGTAAAGCGATTGTCATCGCTGTTCTGCTGGCTCTCCTGATCCGTCACTTTTTGTTTGAACCGTATTTAGTTGAAGGTTCATCTATGTATCCCACATTACATGACGGAGAAAGGCTGTTTGTGAATAAAACAGTCAACTATATCGGCGAGCTGAAGCGCGGAGATATCGTTATTATCAACGGTGAAACTTCTAAAATCCATTATGTAAAAAGATTGATCGGAAAGCCTGGAGAAACCGTTCAAATGAAGGATGACACGCTTTATATAAACGGTAAAAAAGTAGCCGAGCCTTACTTGTCTAAAAACAAGAAGGAAGCAGAAAAACTTGGTGTCAGTCTGACAGGAGACTTTGGACCGGTTAAGGTTCCGAAAGGCAAATACTTTGTCATGGGAGATAACCGGCTGAATTCTATGGACAGCCGAAACGGGCTGGGACTGATCGCGGAAGATCGAATTGTCGGCACATCGAAGTTTGTCTTTTTCCCGTTTAACGAAATGCGTCAAACAAAATAAAAACGCCTTGCTGGCCTAGGACAGCAGGCGTTTTTATTTTGAAAAAGAAGCGACCAATGCAATGCATAAAACCGTGATGAACACTGAACCGATAATAGCTAGCACACTGAAGAAAAGGTGAACCTGTTTGTTCTCTTTTCCGCGCTTTTCTAAAAGCCGTTTAGAAAAGATGTGCGAAAATATGTAAATAAGGGCTATGCCTATATATAAGCCGATATCTTTGGCGGTAAAGCCTGTTACGGCAAGGTAAAAGCCCGTAAAAAAGATCAGTAAGCAATATTCAGTAAGTGTTAAAAGCCTCAACGTGTTCCTCCATGAGAGTGTGTAATTTTCCGAGCGGATGCATTCTCTCTCTTTAATTGTAACACAGCTGGCTGGTTTAGGTGTATAAGTGTTTTCTCTCTGTTTTATCAGGGAATCATTTCTCTTGCCCTGCATTCATGGTATACTTTTATTGATGATAGACATGATGGAGGATAATAAATGATTGCTGTAAATAATGTAAGCTTGCGGTTTGCGGATCGCAAGTTATTTGAAGATGTTAATATTAAATTTACCCCAGGCAACTGCTATGGGTTAATTGGTGCAAACGGTGCCGGTAAATCAACGTTTCTAAAGGTGCTGTCAGGCGAAATCGAGCCTCAGACAGGCGACGTGCATATGAGTCCTGGCGAGCGTCTTGCCGTCTTGAAGCAGAACCATTTTGAGTACGAAGAGTATGAAGTGCTGAAAGTGGTCATTATGGGCCACAAACGCCTGTATGAAGTCATGCAGGAGAAAGACGCTATTTACATGAAGCCTGATTTCTCAGATGAGGATGGGATTCGTGCTGCTGAGCTAGAAGGTGAATTCGCGGAACTGAACGGTTGGGAAGCGGAAAGTGAAGCTGCGATCCTGTTAAAAGGCCTTGGTATCTCAGAAGATCTGCACACAAAAAAGATGGCAGACCTCGGCGGTTCGGAGAAGGTAAAAGTTCTCTTGGCACAGGCATTATTCGGCAAGCCGGATGTTCTGCTCCTCGATGAGCCGACGAACCACTTGGACCTTCAGGCAATCCAGTGGCTTGAAGAGTTTCTGATTAACTTTGAAAACACAGTTATTGTCGTATCCCATGACCGTCACTTCTTAAATAAAGTATGTACGCACATTGCCGACCTTGATTTTAACAAAATTCAAATCTATGTCGGAAACTATGATTTCTGGTACGAGTCAAGCCAACTGGCGTTAAAGCTTTCTCAAGAAGCGAACAAGAAAAAAGAAGAGCAGATTAAACAGCTTCAAGAGTTTGTCGCTAGATTCAGCGCCAATGCGTCTAAATCTAAGCAGGCTACATCAAGAAAGAAACTTCTCGAAAAAATCACGCTGGATGATATTAAACCGTCTTCCCGCCGCTATCCTTATGTTAACTTCACGCCGGAACGGGAAATCGGAAATGATGTTCTTCGCGTGGAAGGCTTAACAAAAACAATCGATGGCGTAAAGGTGCTTGACAATGTCAGCTTTATTATGAATCGAGAAGATAAAATTGCTTTCACAGGCCGAAATGAACTTGCTGTTACTACGCTGTTTAAAATCATTTCCGGGGAAATGGAAGCTGACAGCGGAACGTTTAAATGGGGTGTTACCACATCTCAAGCGTATTTTCCAAAAGACAACAGCGAATATTTCGAAGGCAGTGATCTGAACCTTGTAGACTGGCTTCGCCAATATTCTCCGCACGACCAAAGTGAGAGCTTTTTACGCGGTTTCTTAGGACGCATGCTGTTCTCTGGAGAAGAAGTCCACAAAAAAGCAAATGTACTTTCCGGGGGAGAAAAGGTCCGCTGTATGCTGTCGAAAGCGATGCTTTCTGGCGCCAATATTTTAATTTTGGATGAGCCGACTAACCATTTAGACCTGGAGTCCATTACAGCGCTCAATAACGGCTTAATCAGCTTTAAAGGCGCTATGCTGTTTACTTCCCATGACCATCAGTTTGTGCAGACCATTGCCAACAGAATTATAGAAATTACACCTAACGGCATCGTCGATAAGCAAATGAGCTATGACGAGTTCCTTGAAAATGCTGATGTGCAGAAAAAATTGACTGAACTATACGCGGAATAAAAAAGCAGAGATTTCTCTGCTTTTTTTGATACCTAAATATGAAAGGAGATCACAACATGAAATTTTTGGTTGTCGGAGCAGGTGGAGTAGGTGGGTATATTGGCGGACGGCTTTCGGAGAAAGGAAATGATGTGACATTTCTCGTGCGCCAAAAACGAGCTGAGCAGCTTAAAAAAACCGGGCTTGTCATCCATAGTGAAAAAGGGAATGTATCATTTCAGCCCGAACTAATCAGTGCCGGAGAAACAGGGCAATTTGATGTCGTTATCATTGCTTCTAAAGCATACTCGCTTGGTCAAGTGATAGAGGATGTCAAACCATTTATCCATCAGGAATCTGTCATTATCCCTTTTTTAAATGGGTACCGCCACTATGAGCAGCTATTTGCGGCATTTTCAAAAGAACAGGTGCTGGGCGGCCTGTGTTTTATAGAAAGTGCTTTAGACAACAAAGGAGAAATTCATCATACGAGCGCATCGCATCGTTTTGTATTTGGAGAATGGAACGGCGAGCGTACGGAGCGGATAAGAGCGCTTGAAGAGGCATTTTCAGGTGTGAAGGCTGAAGTCATCATTAGCGGGCATATCGAGAAGGACATTTGGAAAAAGTATCTCTTTATTGCAGCGCAAGCGGGGATCACAACGTTATTTCAACGACCGCTTGGCCCAATCCTCGCCACAGAAGCCGGACGTCACACGGCCCAAACTCTTATTGGGGAAATTTGCGCTGTTTTACGAAAAGAAGGTGTTCCGGCTGATCCGGATCTTGAGGAAGAGAGCTTTCGTACGATGACCAGCATGTCTTACCATATGAAGTCCTCCATGCTTCGGGATATGGAAAACGGCCAAACGACTGAAGGAGACCACCTGCATGGATTTTTGCTTGAAAAAGCAAAACGTTTATCTCTCGCTGCACCAGTATTAGAAACCGTTTATGCGAATCTGCAAATGTATGAAGCAGAAAAATAAAAAAAGGAGGCGGAAAAGCCTCCTTTTATTTACTTAAAAAGCCCAATTTCCGTTTCTGAAGATAGGCTCTCTTTTCCCGTCTGCCGTAATTCCGTCAATATTCATATCCTTAGAACCGATCATAAAGTCCACGTGTGTAATGCTTTCATTTAGGCCTTCTTTGACAAGCTCTTCACGAGACATCTGCTTTCCGCCTTCAATATTAAAGGCATAGGCGCTTCCGATCGCCAAATGATTTGACGCGTTTTCATCAAACAGCGTGTTATAGAAAAGAATGTTTGATTGTGATATAGGTGAATCGTAAGGAACAAGTGCCACTTCACCTAAATAGTGAGAACCTTCATCTGTTTCCACCAGTTCTTTTAAAATATCCTCACCTTTTTCAGCTTTAATGTCGACTATACGGCCATTTTCAAACGTCAGGGTGAAATTTTCAATAATATTTCCGCCGTAGCTTAATGGTTTTGTGCTTGATACCACTCCGTCAACCCCGTCTTTTTGCGGCAGCGTGAACACTTCTTCTGTCGGCATATTGGCCATAAACTCATGGCCGCTTTCATTCACGCTTCCCGCACCTGCCCAAACATGCTTCCTAGGCAGCTTAATTGTTAAATCAGTTCCTTCAGCTTGATAATGTAAGGCAGCGTAATGTCTCTCGTTCAAATGGTCAACTTTTTCATGAAGATTCTGGTCATGATTGATCCACGCCTGAACCGGGTTGTCTTCATTTACGCGCGTCGCTTTAAAAATTTCTTCCCACAGAAGGTGGATCGCTTCCTCCTCTGATTTGCCAGGAAACACCTTGTGAGCCCAGCCTGCTGATGCCGCACCTACGACAGTCCAGCTGACTTTGTCTGATTGAATATATTGTCTGTATGTATGTAATGCTTTGCCTGCTGCTTTTTGGAATGCCGCAATCCGTTTGGAATCTATACCTTTTAGCAAGTCTGGGTTTGACGACACAACAGAAATGAAAGCAGCTCCATTTTTGGCAAGCTCTTCTCTGCCTTTTGCTTCCCATTCAGGATATTCTTCAAATGCTTCAAACGGCGCAAGTTCGTATTTTAATTTGGCGACTTCGTCATCCTGCCAATTCACGGTGACGTTTTTTGCGCCCTTTTCATATGCATGTTTTACAATTAAACGGACAAAATCCCGGACGTCTGTTGAAGCATTTACGACTACATACTGGCCTTTTTGGACATTAACGCCGACTTCTACCGCCAGCTGTGCATATGTATTTAATTTCTGTGAAAATGAATCCATGAATCATTCCTCCAAGCTTTTTTCTCATCATATCAAATATGATCCTATAAAGGAAAGAAGGAGCCCAAAGTGAAAAACCCAAAACGACACGTCTTGGGTTTTTCAATATTATGGATGATTCAGTTTTACAGTGCCGCCTGCAGGCGAATGGGGCATATTTGCCAAAGAAATGCTCATGCCTCCAAGAATAATTCCGCTTAAAATGGCTGCGATCGCTACTCTTCTTCCTAAATCTCTTAGCATCTGTTTCCTCCTTAACGTTTCTCCATTTCCCACAATATGAAGGAAGTGAGGAAAAAAGAAGCAAGAAATTTGCCGCGTGTGAGAATTTTGCGGGTAAAGACTATTTAATTGCCTTTTGCAGCTTATCAATCACTTCTAAAGAACGGCCTGTGCCGATTGCTACAGATTCAAGCGGGTTTTGCGCCACGTGTACAGGCACGACAATCTCTTCTGTGAGCCATTCTTTAATTCCATTAAGGAGCGCGCCGCCGCCTGTTAAAATAACGCCGCGATCAACAATATCTCCGCTCAATTCAGGCGGACAGTCCTCAAGTGTCGCTCTGATGGCTTCAAGAATATGCAGGAGGGATTCACGCATTGCATCTTGAATTTCGTTGGATTGAAGCATAATGGTTTTTGGAAGACCTGTCACGAGGTCACGTCCCCGAATTTCCATTGCCTCTGGTATATGTTCAATCAGAGCATGGCCAATTTCCATTTTTACCTGCTCAGCTGTGCGTTCGCCGATCAGCAAATTGTATTTTTTACGGACGAAAGAAACGATATCCTCATCAAGCTGGTCTCCGCCGATCCTGATAGAATGGCAGGAAACAACGCCACCGAAGGAAATAATAGCGACCTCTGTCGTCCCTCCGCCGATATCTACTACCACATTGGCAACCGGCTCATCAACCGGTAAATCCGCTCCGATGGCGGCTGCAACTGGCTCTTCGATTAAATGAACGTTTTTCGCGCCGCAATTTTTCACCGCATCACTGATGGCGCGGCGTTCTACTGCTGTTGAGCCTGATGGTGTGCAAACGACTACGTTCGGTTTTCTGAACGACATGCCGATGCTTTTTGCGGCTTTTTTCATAATGTGCTTTAGCAGGTCAGTTGTCATATCATAGTCTGCGATCACGCCATCTTTCATCGGTCTGACAGCGACAATTTTTCCTGGTGTTTTACCGATCATGTTTTTCGCGTCAGCTCCGATTGCAAGCACTGCTTTTGTCGTCGTATCCACTGCGACAACAGATGGTTCATTTAGGATAATCCCTTTATTTTTGCTGTAAACAAGTATATTAGCTGTTCCTAAGTCAATCCCGATTTCAGTTGATTGAAACATGTTTTCACCCAATCTTTATCCTAATTTAATATGATTCTACATTTAAAGTTTCTCAGAAATACTGCGATTTTTGGGGGTGTGTGTCGGTAAAGAAATGTTTTTGTAAAAAATCAAGGAACTGTGTAACAGAAGTAATACATTTTTCGGTTTTATGGAAAAAATATCTTGTAATTCTTATAGAAAGCGGGAAACTTTTTCAAAGTTTCATTCGTCTACGATATATTGAGGTACATCCTTAAAACATTACATGAGAAAAGAAACATTTAAAGGAAGAAGGGTTTTTATGAAATCAATAGGTGTTGTGAGAAAAGTAGATGAATTAGGCCGCATTGTCATGCCGATTGAGTTGAGACGGGCATTGGATATTGCCATAAAAGACAGCATTGAGTTTTTTGTTGACGGAGATAAAATTATCTTGAAAAAGTACAAACCTCATGGCGTTTGTTTAATGACTGGAGAAATCACTTCAGAAAATAAAGAATACGGCAACGGTAAAATTACGCTAAGCCCTGAGGGTGCACAGCTGCTTCTCGAAGAAATTCAAGCCGCTTTAAAAGAATAAAATTATGCTAAAAAAGGCGGAGCGATATCATCTCCGCCTTTTTTGCGTATCAATTTTTGATTACCGCCGCCTAAGATAAGACATCAAGATATTTGGTAATGAATGATTTGGGATACTTTACATATTTTACTCAATTATTTGTCGAAGAATGGTACAATAAGTAGAGAAACACAAGCGGCAGGTGGTCATATGAGAAAATATCAAGCTCGTATCATTTCCATCATTTTGGCAATGATTTTTATAATGTTTTGGGATTATTTATTTTATTTTATAGGCAAAAACCCGATTAATTGGCCTGTTGATATTGTGTATACTGCAGTCACGCTGGTAAGTGTCTGGATGTTGGCTTATTATATTGATGAGAAACAGCAGCTGGTTAAGAAAATGAAGGATAACGAATGGAAGTATAAACAGCTTTCTGAAGAAAAAAACCGCATCATGGATAATTTGCAGGAAATCGTATTTCAAACGAATGCAAAAGGCGAAATTACATATTTAAACCAAGCGTGGGCATCTATAACCGGGTTTTCAATCAGTGAATGTATGGGAACAATGTATAACGATTACTTCATAAAAGAAAAGCACGTAGCCGACCACATTAACACCCAAATCCAAAACAAAGCGTCTTCTGGCATGTTTACGGCAAAATACGTGACAAAAAACGGCACGATTTTTTGGGGAGAAGTTCATTATAAACTTTACTATGACCGGGATGACCAATTTACAGGCAGCCTGGGTACAATGTCAGATATCACTGAGCGGAAAGAGGCTGAAGATGAGCTCATTGAGATTAATGAACGGCTGGCGAGGGAATCCCAGAAACTATCAATCACAAGTGAACTTGCCGCAGGTATTGCTCATGAGGTCAGAAACCCTTTAACATCTGTCAGCGGTTTCCTCCAGATTATGAAAACACAATATCCGGACAGAAAAGACTATTTTGACATCATCTTTTCAGAGATTAAAAGAATCGATTTAGTGCTCAGCGAGCTGCTGCTGCTTGCAAAACCGCAGGCAATCACATTTAAAACACACCAGCTTAATGAGATCTTGAAACAAGTCACGACATTGCTTGATACCAATGCCATTCTGTCCAATATCGTCATAGAGAAAAATTTCAAAGAGACAGATGGCTGTATGATTAATGGAGACGAAAATCAGCTGAAGCAGGTCTTTATCAACATCATTAAAAATGGAATTGAGGCAATGCCAAAGGGCGGTGTCGTCACCATTTCAACTGCTAAAACCGCCTCTCATGCAGTGATAAGCGTAAAGGATGAAGGAAACGGCATGCCGCAGGAAAAGCTGAAGCAGATTGGCAAACCTTTTTATTCAACAAAAGAAAAGGGCACTGGACTGGGACTTCCCATTTGTTTGAGAATCCTGAAGGAACATGACGGGGAATTGAAAATCGAAAGTGAAGCTGGAAAAGGCAGCGTCTTTCAAGTGGTTTTGCCTTTAAAATCAGACAGCTGAGAGGAGAAAAATAAAGTGAACTCGCTTCTGTTTGTATACGGGACATTAAGAAAGCATGAAAAAAACCATCATTTGCTGGCACAATCGGCATGTATCAATGAGCAGGCGAGAACAAAGGGAAGTTTGTTTGCTGCAAAAGAGGGGCCCACAGCTGTTTTTAATGGTGAAGGCTATATATACGGCGAAGTATATGAAGCAGATGAATTGTGTATACATAACCTCGATCAATTTTTTCAAGGATATCATAAACAAACGGTGTTTGTAGAAACGGATGTCGGGATTAAAAATGCGCTTATTTATTTTATGAACAAAGACGGGTTTGCCGGCTTTACGAAAATAAGCAGCGGCGACTGGAAAGAACATCAGATGATCAGCAAATCGAAAAATCCCATTTATTATTTTGCCTATGGATCATGCATGGATAATGCCCGCTTTCAAAAAGCGGGAGTCGATCACTATTTTCAAGATCCAGTAGGAAGAGCTGTTTTAAAAGGATACACAACTTGCTTCACGCTAAAAAGGGATGACGGTTCAAGAGCGGACATGTTGGAAGACGGAGGAACAACAGAAGGCGTTTTATACCGTATTCCTTATTCTGCTCTCTCCTATCTATATAAAAGGGAGGGTGTCGAATCTCTTACGTATCGGCCGGCATTTGTAGACGTTGAAGCTGGCGGAAGGCACTACAAAGACTGCTTAACCTTTCTCGTCCTCCAAAAAGAAGCGGAAATTGCCCCGCCTCAGCACTATCAGATTGAAATCGAACGCGGAGCGGAGCTGTATTTGTCGCCTGAGTTTACTGAAAAGCTCAAGCGGTATATGAATTCGCTGCCAAAAGGATAACACTGTAACAAAAGAATATGATAAAATTTGATCAATATCATGTCGTATAAAGGAGCACCACGATGAAAAAAGAATTTGCGGTAATTGGGCTGGGCCGTTTTGGTGGCAGTATTTGCAAAGCATTAAGCGAAGAAGGCGTCGAGGTTATGGCAATGGATATCGATGAAGATAAAGTCAACGAGTATGCCAAGATTGCATCTCACGCAGTTATCGGTGATTCGACAGACGAATCTGTCCTGAAAAATTTAGGCCTGCGAAATTTTGACCACGTTATTGTAGCAATCGGGGAAAATATTCAAGCGAGTATTTTAACGACACTCATTCTGAAAGAACTTGGCGTCCATACGATTACAGTTAAAGCGCAGAACGATTATCACGAAAAAGTGCTGTCTAAAATTGGCGCGGATCACATCGTCCACCCGGAACGCGATATGGCAAAACGAATTGCGCATAATATCGTGTCCAACAATGTACTTGACTATTTGGAGCTGTCTGAAGAGCATAGTCTTGTTGAAATCGTAGCTAACAGCCGCCTGGCTGGAAATACACTTCTCGATTTAGATATTCGCGCGAAATACGGTATTAACATCGTAGCCATAAAAAGGGGCAAGGAAGTCATCGTATCACCGCTTGCAACCGAAGTCATCCACCAAGAAGATATACTCATTGTTATTGGATCAGTTACAGACATCTCCCGTTTCGAAAAAAGAGTTCTTCATACAAAATAGCAGTCAAATAAGCCGTCCTCAAAGGGCGGTTTTTCATATTATCAGAATATAACAACTTTAATGAACTGAGCGTCAAGTTCTTAAAATTTCATTGACTAAGCACAGGCGTTCCGATAGCATATTGTACCATATAATAAAAAAGAGGAGGGGCCTATTTGAATAAAGAAGCGCTAGTCAATAGGCTGAATGCTTCGGCCAAAAGACAAAAAGCTGATATCGTCATTAAGAACGGAAAAATCATGGACGTATATAATCAAGAATGGATATATGAAGATATTGCGATTACAGATGGAGTTATTGTAGGCCTCGGTGAGTATGAAGGCGAAAATACCATTGATGCAGAGGGACAAATGATTGTTCCGGGTTTTATTGATGGACATGTACATATTGAGTCATCAATGGTTACACCGATTGAGTTCGCTAAAGCAGTGTTGCCTCATGGCGTGACGACGGTCGTTACAGATCCGCATGAGATCGCGAATGTGTCTGGTGAAAAAGGGATTGTGTTTATGCTTGAACAAGCTCGGCATACACCGCTGAATATCCATTTTATGCTTCCTTCCAGTGTGCCTGCCGCAAGTTTTGAGCGATCAGGCGCAATTCTCAAAGCTGCCGATCTCAAGCCTTTTTATGAAGAAGAAGAAGAAGTATTAGGGCTGGCTGAAGTTATGGATTATGTGTCGGTTCAGCAGGCTGAAGAAGACATGGTTCAGAAACTGCTCGATGCCCGTGTGGCAGGAAAACGGATAGACGGTCATTTAGCTGGTTTATCAACAGACCTCATTAACATTTACAGAACCGCCTTTGTCTTAAACGACCATGAAGTAACATCGAAGGAAGAAGCCCTTGATCGTATCAGAAGAGGCATGTATGTCATGATGCGTGAAGGATCAGTCGCCAAAAACACGCTCAATGTGCTGCCGGCGGTAAATGAAAAGAACGCACGTCGGTTCTTTTTCTGTACGGATGATAAGCATGTGGATGATTTATTGTCAGAGGGAAGTGTAAACCATCAGGTGAAAATGGCGATTCAAGCCGGACTTGATCCGTTTTTAGCCTATCAATTAGGAAGCCTCAATGCGGCCGAGTGCTACGGATTAGATACAAAGGGAGCGATTGCCCCGGGTTTTGACGCTGATTTGCTCTTTGTATCTGATCTGGAAAATGTCACTGTCACAATGACGATGGTAAAAGGGCAGACTGTTGCTGAAGACAGCAAAGCGGTCTATCAGGATCATGCTTCAACTGCAGCACCAGATCAGGCACTGCTTGATTCTGTTAAGCTTGCTGCTCCTCTTAACAAACAGGATTTTCATATGCCAATCGATTCAGAGCAGCAAATCAATGTCATTCAAATCATACCAAATCAGCTTGAAACAAGATTAGTACAAGTTCCGGCTCCTGATGCCCGCGAATTTGAGCCTGACACTGAGTTTGATTTGTTAAAGATTGCAGTTGTCGAGCGGCATAAAGGATTGAAAGAAACCGGACTTGGTGTTGTGAAAGGTTTTGGATTCAAGAGCGGAGCGATTGCCACAACCATTTCACACGACTCCCATAATATTATTGCTGTCGGAACGAATGATGAGGATATCGCGGCGGCAGTTAATAAGCTGCAGGAAATTGGCGGAGGATTAACGATTATAAAAAATGGGGAAGAGCTCCATTCAGTACCGTTGCCGATTGCAGGGTTATTATCCGACCAATCTGCAGAGCAAGTGAATCAAAGCTTGCTGACGCTTCATGATAAATTGCCGTTAATCGGTTTCACAGGCGGATTTAATCCATTTTTGACATTGTCGTTTTTAGCTTTGCCTGTCATTCCTGATATTAAAATGACGACTACGGGATTATTCGATGTAAAATCATTTCAACACATATCACTGCAATAAAAAGAGGCACTCCCTTAGGGAGTGCCTCTTTTTTTAAACCTCCATAATGATCGGCAGGATCATTGGACGGCGCTTTGTTTTTTCGTACAAGAAAGGCGCAAGAGTGTCTGTAATCTCGTTTTTGATTTCAGACCATTGAGTCGTTTTTCGTTCCATTACTTTTTGTAAGTGATTTGAAATGAGCTCTTGAGCGTCGTTGATCAAGTCGCCAGATTCTCTCATGTACACAAATCCTCTGGAAATCAAATCTGGACCCGCTGAAATCTTGAAGTCGTCCATGTCAATGCTGACAACAACGATGACAAGTCCTTCTTCAGAGAGAATTCTGCGATCACGAAGTACGATATTGCCAATATCACCGATACCGCTTCCGTCAATGTACACTGAACCGGACGGGATTTTTCCTGCAACTGAAGCCTCATCGCCTTTAAGTGCTAATACTTCACCATTATCCATGATAAAGCAGTTTTCCTCTGGGATGCCACAATCTGTTGCAAGTTTGACATGCATCTTTTGCATTCTGTACTCACCGTGAATCGGCATGAAGAATTTAGGCTTGATTAAACGAAGCATCAGCTTCTGTTCTTCCTGTCCGCCGTGACCGGATGTATGGATATCGTTAAGAGGGCCGTGAATAACCTCAGCACCCGCACGATACAGCTGGTTGATTGTTCGACTCACGCTGATTGTGTTGCCTGGGATAGGGGATGAAGAAAATACGACTGTATCCCCAGGATTGATTGAAATTTGGCGGTGTGTGCCGTTTGCAATTCTTGATAACGCCGCCATTGGTTCCCCTTGGCTTCCTGTACATAAAATTGTTACTTTATTAGCAGGCATACGATTGATTTCGTTATGCTCAATAAACGTATTTTTAGGACAGTTAATATAACCGAGTGTCTGTCCAATTTCGATAGCCGATTCCATACTGCGTCCAAATACGGCAACTTTTCTTCCATTTTGTACAGCAGCTTCAATTACCTGCTGCAAGCGGTGAATATTCGACGCAAATGTGGCGAAGATAATTCGGCCGTCCACCTTGCGGAAAATGTCATGAATGCTTTCTCCTACACGGCGCTCAGACATGGTAAACTCCGGATTTTCACTGTTTGTGCTGTCTGAAAGAAGGCACAAAACGCCTTCTTTACCGATTTCGGCCATTTTCGTTAAGTTTGCCGGCTCGCCGACTGGAGTAAAGTCGAATTTGAAATCCCCAGTATGTACGATGTTTCCGGGCGGCGTTTTTACAACAATGCCGTAGGAATCCGGAATACTGTGTGTTGTTCTGAAGAATGACACAGCCGTTTTGCGGAACTTTACAATATCATCCTCGCCGATAATGTTCAGTTTCGTCTGTCTCAATAATCCATGCTCTTCAAGTTTATTCCGAAGTAAGCCGATCGCGAGTTTTCCGCCGTATACAGGAATATTCACTTGTCTGAGCAGGTATGGAATACCGCCGATGTGGTCTTCGTGCCCGTGGGTGATAAAAAGCCCTTTAATTTTATCTTCGTTTTTGACTAAATACGTATAATCAGGGATGACGTAGTCAATTCCGAGCAGTTCGTCCTCGGGAAACTTGATCCCCGCATCAATCAGTACAATTTCATCCTGGAATTGCACCGCGTACGTATTTTTACCGATTTCGCCCAAACCTCCGAGGGCGAAAACAGCAGTCTGATCATTTTTTACAAATTTCATACCGCTCATAACTCCAATACTTTAAAATTTTCGCTCTGTTGTTCATATTCTAAGAATGCACCATCAACAGGTGTAATAAACTCAATATTAAATTTCTTTTCTTTCAGCTTTGTTCTGACGTCACGCTCAGATACGCCTTCAATATAAAGTGAATCTGTCTTTTCCCGAACAGGTACTTCGTCAGCCTTCTCTTGATAAAATACCTTATAAATCATTCCAAATCTCTCCTTAAATGCCGTATGTTAGACTCGCTCATTCTATTATATTCGAAAACGGAATATAAGGAAAGCCTTGAGCAAAATAAGGATCTCTCAAAAAGTGAAAGATCCCTTGTCAGGCAATTGCTTTCTTACGGAGCATTCCGTTCCATTGTCTTCTGAGTTTCTTTCTTAATTTACGCAGCATTAGCCAGTCCCTCCTTTAATGAAAAATTTGTCCCAGAGTTCTTTTATACAAATAGTATACGGAGATTGAGGAAGACTTTTCGTGGTTATTAATGGAATTTAATATGATTTTTGAACGAAATTGTTTGCTGAATGACAATCTTTTTGTATGATGAGGGTGGGAATTGCAGACCAAGACGATAAAGGGGAAGTTGCGATGGATTCTAAATTAATCTTTTTTGATATTGACGGCACAATATATGATCATGATAAGAATATACCGGAAAGTACGAGAAAAACCGTGGCGGAGCTTCAGCGCCAAGGGCATCATGTGTTTATTGCCAGCGGCCGGTCTCCATTTTTGGTTAAGCCGATTTTGGAGGAGCTGGGCATCCACTCATTTATTTCCTACAATGGACAGTTTGTTGTCTTTGAAAATCAAGTGATTTATAAAAATCCGCTGCCTGAAAATGCAATCAGGCGATTATTAAAGCAGGCGGATGAAGGCAAGCATCCTGTTGTGTTTATGGCTGAGGACACGATGAAAGCGACTGTTGCGGATCACCCCCATGTTCTCGAGGGAATCGGCAGCCTTAAAACAGATTATCCAGAGACCGATGACCTTTTTTATGAAGGAAAAGAAATTTTTCAGCTTCTTTTATTTTGTCAGGATGAAGAAGAAAAAGCTTATGCCGCTTTTCCTGAGTTTGATCTAGTTCGCTGGCATGAGCTATCGACTGATGTTCTGCCGCACGGAGGTTCGAAGGCAGAAGGAATCAAAAAAGTGATTGAGCGTCTTCCGTTTGATATCGGCGATACATATGCTTTCGGCGACGGATTAAATGATTTGCAAATGATTGAATACGTTGGGACAGGCGTTGCTATGGGAAATGCTGTTCCCGAACTGAAAGAAATCGCGGACTTTGTAACAAAACCGGTGGACGAGGATGGAATTGCATACGCTGTCAAAGAATTGGGCCTTTTAAAATAAAGAAACGGCTGGCATTGTGCCAGCCGTTTTCTCTTTTAGCGCTCAATTGCGATTGCATTTTCAGGTTCTTTGAAAGGATTTTCCTTATCAATATGATCATAGAACATAACGCCGTTCAAATGATCGATCTCATGCTGAAACACAATAGCCGGAAATCCTTTTAAACGAATATCAATATTTTCGCCTTCTAGTGTTGTTCCTTTTACTCTGATGCGAGAATAGCGGGGAACATAACCGGGAATCGCTTCATCCACAGAGAGGCAGCCCTCGCCGCTTGTTAAGTAGCTTTTTTCAACTGAATGGCTGACGATCTTAGGATTAAACAGAGCATAGCTGTATAATTTACCGGAAGCATCTTCCGCATGAACGGCGATCATTCGTTTTTTGATATTAATTTGAGGAGCTGCGAGTCCTACGCCAGGGCGCAGCTTGTATTTTTCGGCTAATTCTGGATTTTGGCTGTTTTTAACAAATTCGATCATGTCGGCCAGCTGCTGTTTTTCTGCATCAGTTGGAGGCAGCTCAACAGGTTCGGCAGTCTCTCTGAGGGCTGGATGGCCGTCACGTACGATGTTTTCCATAGTAATCAAGAAACTTCACTCCTAAAGCTTAATATGTAAATTATATCGGATTTCTTCACAAAGGTGCAACGAAACGAATGACCAGCCGTATATGGCTGGTCAATTTCATGCTGTGTGGTTAGCAACAGCCTCCACCTAAATAAGCAGCTCCGACAATGATTAACAGAATGAATAAAACAACGATTAGCGCAAAGGTGCGGCCGTAGCCATATCCGCAGCCACCATATCCGTAACCACCATAACTGCAGCAGCCTCCGCCGTAACCATATCCATACATATTACATAACCTCCTCTTTTAATTACGCCAGAGCCTTTATAAGTAGGCATAGCGTCTAATATAACCTATGTAAAAACAAAAAAGTTGTATGGTCATCTGTCCTGATTTTTCACTTTTTTGATTTAATTTCAGTATTGCATTTATACAGCACGGCTATTGCCAAATGTCCCCATGGATTCTATAGTAGAAATTGTCAAGATTGGGGGATTTAACGTGAAAGACGCTATAAAACGGCGGCCTGGAATCAAGATCGGAGCTTTTTGTGCCATGGCACTGATATTAACAGGATGCATGGTACAGGACCCGGTTGATTCAGTTCATCATTCATTAGAAAAAGCCGCGGAATCGGAAAAGCCGTTTCAAGAAGAACAAAACACACTCAAAGAATTAGAGGCCAAAGAAAATCAGCTTTACGATAGTGTTATGAAGCTCAATATGGATGATTATAAAAAAATTGTTGCTTTATCTAATAAGGCGCTTGAAAATGTCAGCAAGCGCGAAGAACACCTAAAGCTTGAAAATGACAGCATGAAAAAATCGGAAACAGAATTTGAGGAAGCAAAAACGTCAGCGGAACATATTAAGGAAAAAGACATAAAAGAAAAGGCCGATGCCGCAGCAAACCATATGGAGAAAAGATATACATCATATGGCAGTATGTATAAAGAGTATAAAAAAACGCTTGAGCTTAATAAAAAACTGTATATGCAGCTGAAAGACAAAGATTTGACAAGAGATGATCTGGATCAGCAGATCGATAAAGTCAATGCTTCTTATGAAAAGATCCTTAAATATAGCGGAGAATTTAATGAACAAACCGAAAAATATAATAAAGCCCGGGAAGATTTATATGATGCTGCAGGCTATCGTGTGAAAAAGAGCTGACTCGATCAGCTCTTTTTTTGAATGAAATGCGATTCGGATTTCGTTCAAAATTTTCATTTCTATTGTAGTACAGCATAGTAAGGTATACTAGTACAGTTTCGGGTGCGGTTGGCATCTGTTTTTTTGATGAAAATGTAAAGCGAATACATTTATTGAAAATCAGCGATGAAAACGATTGACGGTTCTTCTTTATTTGGTGTAAACTAATCCATGTTAAGCGGTGTTGTATTAGTTTTTTACAACTTCGAAATAATACAGTTCAAAGCAGAGTGTAACTATCCTACATAAAAGGTTTTGGCAAACTGGGGATCGGCTAAAATATAATACGACTTACTGCTGATACTTTAGGGTACCCTAAGTTTGTATGTATAAAAGGAATGCACGTCTAATGACTGTTTAAAAGAAAGGAAGAGGTGACTTAGTATGGCTGCAAAAACGAAAAAAGCTATCGTTGACAGTAAGAAGCAATTTGATGCCATTAAAAAGCAGTTCGAAACGTTCCAAATTTTAAATGAAAAGGGAGAAGTCGTGAATGAAGCGGCGATGCCTGATTTAACTGATGATCAATTAAAAGAGCTAATGCGCCGCATGGTATTTACGCGTGTGCTTGACCAACGCTCTATCTCATTAAACCGTCAAGGACGTCTCGGATTTTACGCTCCTACTGCGGGTCAAGAAGCTTCTCAGATTGCAACGCATTTCGCGCTTGAAAAAGAAGACTTTGTTCTTCCTGGATACCGTGATGTGCCTCAGTTAATTTGGCACGGCCTTCCATTATATCAAGCGTTTCTTTTCTCTCGCGGACATTTCAGAGGAAACCAAATGCCTGATGATGTGAATGCCCTTTCTCCACAAATCATTATCGGTGCTCAATACATTCAAACTGCCGGTGTTGCGCTAGGTCTTAAAAAACGCGGTAAGAAAGCTGTCGCAATCACTTACACTGGTGACGGCGGAGCTTCTCAAGGGGACTTCTACGAAGGAATTAACTTTGCCGGAGCTTATAAAGCACCTGCAATCTTCGTGGTGCAAAACAACCGTTACGCGATTTCAACTCCTGTTGAAAAACAATCTGCAGCTGAAACAATTGCACAAAAAGCTGTAGCTGCCGGTATTGTCGGCGTACAAGTAGACGGAATGGATCCGCTTGCTGTATACGCAGCAACTGCTGAAGCACGCGAGCGCGCAATCAACGGCGAAGGTCCAACACTAATTGAAACACTTACATTCCGTTATGGCCCGCACACAATGGCTGGTGACGATCCTACTAAATATCGTACAAAAGAAATCGAAAATGAGTGGGAACAAAAAGATCCGCTTGTACGTTTCCGTGCGTTCCTTGAAAACAAAGGCTTATGGTCTGAAGAAGAAGAAGCAAAAGTGATTGAGGATGCGAAAGAAGAAATTAAGCAAGCGATCAAAAAAGCTGATGATGAACCGAAGCAAAAAGTAACTGATTTAATGAAAATCATGTACGAAAAAATGCCTCACAACCTTGAGGAGCAATTTGAAATTTATACACAGAAGGAGTCGAAGTAAGCCATGGCGCAAATGACAATGATTCAAGCAATCACGGATGCGTTACGCACAGAACTGAAAAATGACGAAAATGTCTTAGTTTTCGGAGAAGACGTTGGTGTAAACGGCGGCGTATTCCGTGCGACAGAAGGATTGCAAAAAGAATTCGGTGAAGACCGTGTGTTTGACACGCCACTTGCTGAATCTGGTATCGGCGGTCTTGCCCTTGGTTTAGGCTTAAACGGCTTCCGTCCGGTAATGGAAATCCAATTCTTCGGATTTGTTTATGAAGTAATGGATTCAGTTTCTGGCCAAATGGCTCGTATGCGCTACCGTTCTGGCGGACGCTGGACTTCACCTGTAACAATTCGTTCTCCATTCGGCGGCGGTGTTCATACTCCTGAACTTCACGCTGACAGCTTGGAAGGTCTTGTTGCACAACAGCCTGGTATCAAAGTTGTTATTCCATCAACTCCTTACGATGCCAAAGGACTTTTAATTTCTGCGATCAGAGACAATGATCCTGTTGTCTTCTTAGAGCATATGAAGCTTTACCGTTCTTTCCGTCAGGAAGTTCCTGAAGAAGAATACACAATTGAGCTTGGAAAAGCTGACGTGAAACGTGAAGGTACTGATCTTTCAATCATCACTTACGGCGCAATGGTTCATGAATCATTAAAAGCTGCTGATGAGCTTGAAAAAGACGGCATTTCTGCTGAAGTTGTCGACCTTCGTACAGTAAGCCCACTTGATATCGATACAATTATCGCCTCTGTAGAAAAAACAGGACGCGCGATTGTCGTTCAAGAGGCACAAAAACAAGCCGGTATTGCTGCAAACGTAGTAGCAGAAATTAATGACCGTGCGATCCTGAGCTTGGAAGCACCTGTACTTCGCGTTGCAGCGCCAGATACAGTATTTCCTTTCTCTCAAGCGGAGAGCGTATGGCTTCCAAACCATAAAGACGTTCTTGAAACAGCAAGAAAAGTGCTTGAATTTTAATCAAACTGCATAATCGAGAGGGAAGATGAACGTTTTCCCTCTATTATATATCTGTTTTCAATGCTTACGATGTAAACTTTAAAATTGCTTAATCAAACTAGGAGGTCGAGAACTGTGGCATTTGAATTTAAACTTCCAGATATCGGGGAAGGTATCCACGAAGGCGAAATCGTAAAATGGTTTGTCAAGCCTAACGACGAGGTAGACGAAGATGATGTACTGGCTGAAGTCCAAAATGATAAAGCAGTAGTAGAAATTCCTTCACCTGTTAAAGGAAAAGTATTAGAATTAAAAGTTGAAGAGGGAACGGTTGCAACTGTTGGACAAACGATTATTACGTTTGATGCACCTGGTTACGAAGATCTTCAATTTAAAGGCAGCGACGAGTCTGACGATGCGAAAACTGAAGCACAAGTTCAGTCAACTGCAGAAGCTGGACAAGACGTTGCGAAAGAAGAGCAAGCTCAAGAGCCTGCAAAAGCTACTGGCGCAGGACAGCAGGATCAAGCTGAAGTTGACCCGAACAAACGCGTGATCGCTATGCCTTCCGTACGTAAATATGCACGTGAAAAAGGTGTAGACATCCGTAAGGTTACTGGTTCAGGCAACAACGGACGTGTTGTAAAAGAAGATATCGACAGCTTTGTAAACGGAGGAGCGCAAGAAGCTGCACCGCAAGAAACAGCTGCACCACAAGAAACAGCTGCTAAACCGGCTGCTGCACCAGCTCCAGAGGGCGAATTCCCAGAAACACGCGAAAAAATGAGCGGTATCCGTAAAGCAATTGCAAAAGCGATGGTTAACTCTAAACACACTGCTCCTCACGTAACGTTAATGGACGAAGTGGACGTAACAAACCTTGTTGCACATCGTAAACAGTTCAAACAGGTTGCTGCTGATCAAGGAATCAAGCTGACTTACTTGCCTTACGTTGTAAAAGCTCTTACATCTGCACTGAAAAAATTCCCTGTTTTAAACACGTCAATTGACGATAAAACAGATGAAGTCATCCAAAAACATTACTTCAACATCGGTATCGCTGCTGACACTGAAAAAGGCTTGCTTGTACCGGTTGTGAAAAATGCAGATCGTAAATCTGTCTTTGAAATTTCTGATGAAATCAATGGCCTTGCAACAAAAGCTCGTGAAGGCAAGCTTGCTCCAGCTGAAATGAAAGGCGCATCTTGCACAATTACAAACATCGGTTCTGCCGGCGGACAATGGTTCACTCCGGTTATCAACCATCCAGAAGTTGCGATTCTTGGTATCGGACGCATTGCAGAAAAAGCGATTGTTCGTGATGGCGAAATCGTAGCAGCTCCAGTCTTAGCTCTTTCTCTCAGCTTCGACCACCGTATGATCGACGGAGCAACTGCGCAAAATGCATTAAATCACATCAAGCGTTTACTGAACGATCCACAATTAATTTTAATGGAGGCGTAATGTTATGGTAGTAGGAGATTTCCCTATTGAAACAGATACTCTTGTAATTGGTGCGGGACCTGGCGGCTATGTAGCTGCCATCCGCGCTGCACAGCTTGGACAAAAAGTAACAGTCGTTGAAAAAGCAACTCTTGGAGGCGTTTGTCTGAACGTTGGATGTATCCCTTCAAAAGCGCTGATCAATGCAGGTCACCGTTATGAGAATGCAAAACATTCTGATGACATGGGAATCACTGCTGAGAATGTAACAGTTGATTTCACAAAAGTTCAAGAATGGAAAGCTTCTGTTGTCAACAAGCTTACTGGCGGTGTAGCAGGTCTTCTTAAAGGCAACAAAGTAGATGTTGTAAAAGGTGAAGCTTACTTTGTAGACAGCAATTCAGTTCGTGTGATGGATGAGAACTCTGCTCAAACATACACGTTCAAAAACGCAATCATTGCTACTGGATCTCGTCCTATCGAATTGCCAAACTTCAAATATAGTGAGCGTGTGCTGAATTCAACTGGTGCTTTGGCTCTTAAAGAAATTCCTAAAAAGCTCGTTGTTATCGGCGGCGGATACATCGGAACTGAACTTGGAACTGCGTATGCTAACTTCGGTACTGAACTTGTTATTCTTGAAGGCGGAGATGAAATTCTTCCTGGCTTCGAAAAACAAATGAGTTCTCTCGTTACACGCAGACTGAAGAAAAAAGGCAACGTTGAAATCCATACAAACGCGATGGCTAAAGGCGTTGAAGAAAGACCAGACGGCGTAACAGTTACTTTCGAAGTAAAAGGCGAAGAAAAAACTGTTGATGCTGATTACGTATTGATTACAGTAGGACGCCGTCCAAACACTGATGAGCTTGGTCTTGAGCAAGTCGGTATCGAAATGACGGACCGCGGTATCGTGAAAACTGACAAACAGTGCCGCACAAACGTACCTAACATTTATGCAATCGGTGATATCATCGAAGGACCGCCGCTTGCTCATAAAGCATCTTACGAAGGTAAAATCGCAGCAGAAGCTATCGCTGGAGAGCCTGCAGAAATCGATTACCTTGGTATTCCTGCGGTTGTTTTCTCTGAGCCTGAACTTGCATCAGTTGGTTACACTGAAGCACAGGCGAAAGAAGAAGGTCTTGACATTGTTGCTGCTAAATTCCCATTTGCCGCAAACGGCCGCGCGCTTTCTCTTAACGAAACAGACGGCTTCATGAAGCTGATCACTCGTAAAGAGGACGGTCTTGTGATCGGTGCACAAATCGCCGGAGCAAGTGCTTCTGATATGATTTCTGAATTAAGCTTAGCGATTGAAGGCGGCATGACTGCTGAAGATATCGCGATGACAATTCACGCTCACCCAACATTGGGCGAAATCACAATGGAAGCTGCTGAAGTGGCAATCGGAAGTCCAATTCACATCGTAAAATAATTTTCATATCAAAAACAGCCCTCGCTCAAAGCGGGGCTGTTTTTTTATTTTGACAGCACATGCTGTAATGGTTTAATGATGTCTTCTTTCTTTTTCACACATCCCTCGATTTTCACCACGACATGGCGCTGATCAACAACCATAAGGGTAGGGACAGTTTCAATCTCATCTTCCCAGCCTTCTTTTTTATCATAGACCTTCATTTTATCTATTTGCTCGGGATAATCTTTTTCTAAATCAAGCAGTGCATCGTAATAAGGCGCTTCCTGGTCTATTTGGTTCTCATCAGAAAAAAACAGGATTTGTGTATGATGAATGTTGTCAATCCGGCTTTTTTTCATCGGATTGATGGTGGAAAGCGTACAGCCCGATAAAGCAAATACTATTATCAGCATGGGGAATACCGCGCGATATCGCATCTATCTTCTCCTCTGTATAAACAGTAGTTAACTAGCTTTAGTTTATCACGAGAGGCGGCTTAATCTGCTTCTTGTTACCTAATTGTTATATAATTGAAACCGTTTTTAAAGTGAGATTACATATTATATCAATCGTTTAAAATAGCAACCTGGGGTATATTGAATTTTTTGCTGCATTCTTGGATGAAAGTTCAAGAAAACGTGAAATTACATTATGTGCTGTGGCATATATATCGAGTAAAGCTTCTGTATGAAGAAGATATTGTATGAGGGAAAATGGAAAAGCACGGTCTATATGATGATCTAAAATTAAATGTGTTATACAGTTTATTGTTGACATTTTAAATGTGACATATTAATATAATAACAACAAAAGAAATTAAGCGTTTTCAAATTTCAAAGAAATGGGGAATAAGAGATGGGTACGATTGTTTGCCAAGATTGCAACGAAGCCATTCATTACTTTGAAGATGAGAAAGTGACAACATTATACGGAACATGCTGCGGACAATGTCAATGTCCTGTTGATGAAGAGTAAAAAAAGCATGCGGCTTAAAGCCGCATGCTTTTTATTTTTTATTGAATTGCTTTTTGTTCTTTGATGACCCGGATCATATGTAAAGTCGAGTCCTCAGGTCCTTGAACAGGGAGGCCTGCGTCAAGGTTTTTAAAAATGTAGCTGATGTTTTCTTCTGTAATAATTTCTCCTGGAATGAAGATTGGAATACCAGGCGGATATACCATGACAAATTCAGCAATAATCCGTCCGGATGCTTCTTTTAATGGGATGACTTCCGTATTTGCATAAAAAGCATCACGCGGAGTCATTGCCAATAAAGGTATTTCTGGAAGCAGAACCTCAGTTTGCTGATGTGTTACATCTTGTTCTGACATTTGCTGTGCGATCTCAGTTAAAGCCTCTACAAGCCGGTCTGCATCATTTTGGCTGTCACCAGGAGTGAAAATACACAAAATATTGTACAGATCAGAAAGCTCCACCTCAATATTAAAGGATTCACGAAGCCATTTTTCCACGTCATGTCCTGTCAGGCCAAGACTTTTCACAGAGATAATCAATTTTGTCGGATCATAGCTGTAAGCTGCTTTCGAACCAAGAATCTCAGAACCGACACAATAAATGCCTTCAATCTGGTTGAGGCGATCTCTCGTCTGATTGGCAAGCTTTAGTGTTTCCTCAGCAAGCTGGTGGCCTTCTGTTGCAAGGCGTTTTCTGGCAACATCCAAAGAAGCGAGAAGCAAGTAAGAAGTTGACGTAGTTGTCAGCATGCTCAGGATGGATTGCACTCTGTCTTTAGATACAAGGCCTTCTCTCATGTTTAAAATAGAGCTTTGTGTCAGTGATCCGCCCAGTTTGTGGACACTTGTCGCTGCTATGTCTGCTCCTGCCTGCATAGCTGAAAGCGGCAATTCATCGTGAAAATGAATGTGAACGCCGTGTGCTTCATCAACAAGTACCGGCACATTGAACGAATGAGCGAGTTCTACGATGCTTTTTAAGTCGGCTGCAACACCGAAATATGTCGGGTTGATGACGAGAAGCCCTTTTGCATCCGGATGTTCGGTAAGCGCCCGTTTAGCAGATTCAAGTGTAATGCCGTGGGAGATGCCCAACTCATTGTCAATTTCAGGATGAATAAAAATTGGAACCGCTCCGGAAAATACAATAGCTGTCATAATTGATTTATGAACATTTCTTGGAATAATAATTTTATCGCCAGGTCCGCAAACAGCCATTACCATTGTCATAATGGCGCCGCTTGTTCCTTGAACAGAAAAAAATGTATGATCCGCGCCAAATGCTTCAGCAGCCAGATCTTGTGCTTGTTTAATAATGCCTTTTGGCGCGTGCAGATCGTCTAATGGTTCAATATTAATCAAATCTATGCTTAACGCGTTTTCACCGATAAATTGTCTGAATTCTGGGTCCATTCCTGCCCCTTTTTTATGGCCGGGAATGTGGAATTGAACAGGCTGTCTGCTTGCATGCTTTTTCAGTCCTGTGTATAAGGGTGTTTCATGTTGCGACAATTGTTTTCCCACCTTTGTAATCATACCTATGCATAATAGTGTGTATTAAAATCAGTTTCTCAACCGTTTTTTAGACGTAAAACAAATGAATTATATTATGAACTTGAAAGAATGTAAAGAACAATTTATGATCAAATGAAGATGCTTTCTCTTAAGGGAAGTAAATCTACAAGGAGTGAAGAAAATGGAGTATCAATATCCGATGAATGAAGATTGGACAACCGAAGAAGCAGTGGATGTGATTGCATTTTTCCAGCAGGTTGAGCTTGCATATGAAAAAGGGGCGGATCGTGAAGAACTGCTTAAAGCTTACCGCCGTTTCAAGGAAATTGTACCGGGGAAGGCCGAAGAAAAAAAGCTATGCGGCGAGTTTGAGGAACAAAGTACATATTCTCCTTATCGCACGGTCAAACAGGCGAGAGAATCTGATCACGCGAAGATTAAGATGTAAGAAAAAGAGCCGGGGGATATCCCGGCTCTTTTTTATGCTTGTGTTACTTTTTGGGTGAGACGGTACAGAAAAGCAAGCTGTTTAAAGGCATCGTCGATACGCTGAAGGAATTCCTGGTTATTCATATTCAGCACTTCTTCTTTTTGGAGCTGGATGCCGCATAACAGCTCGGCTTTCTTTACAGTCTGCAAACGCTCAAACAGTGTCTTCAGCTGTTCCTTGTCCATTTCAGACTGTTTATGTACTCCCGGTTTTGTGTGATCTGCAGACCAAACGAAGCTGTCAGGGATATTTTTCGTAATGGTTTCTTGGTTCACTTCAAGCAATTTGCCGTATTCTTCTTTGATAGGGGATTCATAAATAATCGCGAACCATACAAAGACGTGGCTTTCCCATAAACCAATTTGGAAATGCGGCAGTTTTTTATAGCCTCTTTTGCTGTTTGCGAACGCCACCCAGCTGTCAGCCGGGGGATTGACGGATCTTCTTGCGTGCTTTGCCACATGCGGAAACATTTCATCTCCGGTTAAAGCTGATAAAGTTGGGGCAAAATGTTCGCCTAGAGCTGTAAGCTTCGGACGGACCGTCTCTTTTAATACTTCCATGCGCGCGTCTAAGCCTTCTATTGTAAATGTGTTAAAGTCTTCTTCAGTGAAACGCATTTGTGTCATGATTTTCCTCCTTCATGCTAAGTATACATATTTTATCACAGTTCATACGAGCTTCAAAAAGATTGAGCGCGTTTGAAGTAAGGAGAAATGTGGTAATAAACGAGTAGGTAAACACACAATTTTCAGAATCATGTTGCGCGTAAATAGAACAATCATACGATATAAGAAGTAATCATTGTTGAATGGCAAAATGGGATGCTTTTTTACAAACAAATGATCTCTGGAAGGGGCGAAAGACAATGAGGCAAGTTGTAAAAGAGGGATTTAAGGAAGAGAAAAACAATCGTGTTGCTGTCTGGAGACTAGAGGTTGATTATGAATTGGCAACCCTATATGAAGCAATGCAGAAAGAAAATGAAGAGCAGATTGAACAAAGCAAAAACAAACTTGAGCGACTTAGAAAAGAATGGATTCGTCTTAACGGGTAAAAAAGCGATAGTGAAAACGAACCGCATGAATGGTTCGTTTTTACGTGAGAAGGGATATTTTTCATTTTCCTTGCTTTTTCATTGCCGTTATCAGTATCCTATAAAATAAAAGGTCTACATAGAAGAGAGGTACGAACGAATGACAAATTGGACGGAAATCGATGAGATTGCAAAGAAATGGATAAGAGAAGCAGGCGCGAGAATTACACAATCCATGCATGAAAGCCTGACAATTGAAACGAAATCAAATCCGAATGATTTAGTCACCAATATTGACAAAGAAACCGAAAAGTTTTTCATTGATCGAATTCAAGAAACATTTCCGGGACATCGGATACTCGGTGAAGAGGGGCAAGGAGACAAAATCCACTCACTTGAGGGAGTCGTATGGATTATTGATCCGATTGATGGGACGATGAATTTTGTGCACCAGCAAAGAAATTTTGCGATTTCCATTGGGATTTTTGAAAACGGTGAAGGTAAAATCGGTTTAATTTATGATGTGGTGCACGATGAGTTGTATCACGCATTTAGCGGCAGAGGAGCTTATATGAATGAAACGAAGCTGGCTCCATTAAAAGAAACCGTCATTGAAGAAGCGATTCTTGCCATTAATGCAACATGGGTAACGGAAAACAGAAGAATTGATCAAAGTGTGTTAGCGCCACTTGTGAAAAGAGTCAGAGGCACACGCTCCTACGGTTCTGCCGCTTTAGAGCTGGCAAATGTCGCGGCAGGAAGAATAGATGCTTACATCACGATGCGGCTTGCGCCATGGGACTACGCAGCCGGCTGTGTGCTGTTAAATGAAGTAGGAGGTACCTATACGACCATTGAAGGAGAGCCGTTTACCTTTTTAGAAAACCACAGTGTGCTAGCCGGAAACCCATCTATACATAAAACGATATTTGAAGAGTATCTTCATGCTCGGAAGTAGGCCATTTGAGCAGGATGATCTCAGCTTGTTAGAAAAGCTCGCGGAGGCTCATCCTGTATGGAAAGAGGAGGAGTTTGGAGATAAAGATGCAGAAGACTATATCATTTCCTACTCCATGTACAACGGTTCATGGCTTGTATGGGAAAAAGACGGTATGCCTGTTGCCGTCAGCTACCATCTCGAGTGGTCTCCTTCAAACGGTAAGCCGTGGCTCGGAACGGTCCTGATTGACCCGGCTGAAGAAAAAAAGGGACATGCGAAGATGATCATTGAACAGATCAGCAAATTGCTTAGAGCGAAACATAAAGCGATGTTTGCGGGAGTTCCCATTGAGCGCAGGGAATGGATACTGTTTTTAAGCCAATGCGGCTTTGAACAGCTGAAAACGGAAAAAGATGAGAAAGGCAAATCATTTATGATCTTGGTGAAGCCTTTAGCAGAAGCTGCCGTATGATAATGGCAGCTTATTTGCTGCATGCGGGTTCAATAAAAAGCCTCTCAAACATTGAGAGGCTTCTGATGATTTGAAAATTATTTTTTTACCGCATGAATATAATGAATCGTTTCAAACGCTGACAAATTGTCTTTTCGATTACTAAAGAAAAGGTCATTGATGTCGTCTGGTGATAGATGTTCATAGATCAGTAAACCAGATGACTCTAACAGATGTTCAATCTCTTGATAAGTGAAACATGATTTCATCGGTTCCCCGCTTGCGGCAGCCATCTTCACCATATGTTCAACTCGATTCGACGTCCCTTTTGCTGTAAAAAGTGTTTCGTCCGCATAATCAAAAACAATAGAGCTTCCAGGCGGGACATGAGAAAATAAATTGCTGATCAAGCTTGCATTTTCTTCCCGTGTTACATAATAAGACACTCCGAGAAGGCTGAAGAATGTTTTTGTGTTTTTAAATCCTTCATCTAAGAGAGGATCATACGAAAACGTTTTGGTGAAATCCATAGGAACAAAATGAAGATGACCCGGAATTGTCAGATTTGCATCCTTCAGCTTATTTTTTTTCAATTGCTGTGTGGCCGGATGATCAACCTCGAAAACCTGTAAGCTGTTTTCTAATTCTGGATGCCGAAAGCAGAAAGTATCCAGTCCCGCTCCAAGAATGACATACTGTTTTGCCCCCAGGATTAATTCGTTGTGCAAGACTTTTTCACAATAAGAAGCACGTGCTAGGGGCGTTGGAGACAGCTGGATTTGTGCAACCCATTTTAATATTTTTTCAGGATCATTTTGAAGACGTTCGGCGATCTCTTTGTTGAAAAACGATATTCCTTGAATCATATTTTTACTGATGTCGATAAACTCTTTTTCGTTAATGAGATCTTTTGCGATAAAATCATCAAAAATAAGAGGTGTGTCATATCGGCTGTGATATGCACGGGCAAAAGCTGAAATTAGAGACGTTAAGCTGGACTCATTTTTCCTCATGAAATGATCCTCCACAAAAAATAAGATTCCCCTGGCCAGGAGAATCTTATTATACATACAAATATATTAATAGTAAATTTTAGCATAAATAAATTTTTTTGTCAATGTTTTTGCTCTTAACTGGACGCGCGATCCTTCACATAGCCACGTGACCTGTAGCAGAATTCGTCTATCAATTATGTGGACTGAATCATTAGCTTTTATAAAATGCGCACTTGCGGCTGCATCCCTCTTTTTGCAAATCAGAAGCGGTTGCTGTCTCATGACAGCATCTTTTCGTTGTCTCTGCTGAAGAGAGAAATCAAGATATGTAACAAAAAAGCCTGAGGGATCTCAGGCTTTTCCTAATATTACAATCCAACAGCATTCCAGGCTGCTTCAACTTTAGCGGCATCAGTTGAGCCGTAGAGGTCACGGGCAGACTGAATGAGAGCTGCCTTGGCATCTTTGAACGTGGAAGAAGGCGTGAGGTACGTTGTTAACGCACGGTAATAGATTTGCTGTGATTTAGATACACCAAGTTTTGTGATGGTGTTGTAAGCGGCTTTGTTTGGAATTCCGCTGTTTGTGTGTACACCGCCATAATCGCCTTCATCTGTGTTTGGAAGGTTTCTGTAATTGGCGTAATTGTCAGGCTGGTTGTATTTTGTAGGGTTGGACAGGCTGCGAAGAGCAGGCTGGCTGACCGTAATGTCTTCACCGATGTCCCAGTCTTCTGTATCGTTAAAATACCCGAATACGTCAGAGAAAGACTCGTTTAATGCACCTGGCTGATTTTCATAAATCAAGTTGGCTGTTTCTTGGGTGACGCCATGTGTCATTTCATGCGCTGTCACATCTAATGAGCCGGAAAGCGGAGAGAAGAATGAACCGTCGCCATCACCGTAAATCATCTGGTCTCCTGTCCATGCAGCGTTATTGTATTGAGTGCCGTAGTGAACGGAAGAAACGATTTTACTGCCTCTGTTATCATAGCTGTTTCGTTTAAAGTTTGAATAAAAATAATCGTACACTTTACCGAGGTTATAGTGTGCGTCAACGGCTGCCCGCTGTGATGAAGATGTAAATGTTTTCGTTGTGCTTGAGACAAGCGTGCCCGGAAGGCGGCTTTGTCTGTTTTGCAAATCATATGTGATGATTTGGGTGCCTGTTGGTTTTGAAAGATCTCTTAGAACATATTTTCCGCCTTCATAAGAGATGTTCAAAGGAACAGTTGCGCCCTTTAGAGTTGTTCCGCTTCCAGTGGCGGCGGCATGTTCTACTTTATTTTGCTGTTTTAAAATGCTGCCTGTTTCAGCGTCAACTAAGACTTCCCAGTTTGCAGGTTCAGGCTCGACATAGCGAATCGTCACGTCGTAAGCAAGACGATAGCTGCCGTCCTTTGTTTCTATCGCTTTCAATTCGGCTTTATTGCTGTTTTTGGCCGCTCCGTTAGAAACAGCGTCTGGTGATTTGCCGATAGCTTTGAAAGCGAGTGCCAGAGCTTTTTCAGAAGAGACTTTTTGGCTGTTATCTGTTTTTGCAGCAGATTGATTGTGTAATTCACCATTGACCGCATAGACATTATCGGATTTATCGACGTGAACGATCACTTGCGAATCTTTAATTGGCACTCCGTTAACGACAGGCGCATATCGAAAGTGCTTGTATCCAAGGGCATCAGTCGTGCTTTCAACAAGCTTCAGCCTTTTGGAAGGGTCACCTTTAAAAATGTTGCTGTTCTTTTTCAAAAACTGCTTGACAGCCTTGTCATTTGGTGCAGAGAGTTCTGATTGCGCAATCGCGTTTTTGGAGAGGAAATTTGTTTGATTCTCTTTAAGCTGATGACCTTCAGCAGCCTGAACACCAGGAAGGCTGATTGATAAACTCATAAACGAAGCAGCGACAGCAACAGACAATTTCTTACCTAAACCCACAATAAATCCCCCTTTTTGAAAATACTGAAAACTTTATATTGTTATATTAAACTAGCATTCTGGAATACTCAACAAAAACTAACATAACTAGACAAAATTGATAGTATTGTCCTGTGTTTGTTTTTGTTGAATAATATCAAGATGAGTCAAGTGTCATGTGACGGTTCACTCAAGAGTTATGTTTTTTACATATCAAGGGGAAGATGAGATATTTTTGTTTCAACTTGAAACTTTTTGAAAAGTCCGCTGTCTAACCGAATGAGGCCTTAATAAGAAGTAAAGGATTGTTGTTCGTGTTGGAGTTATTCAGTCATTATGTATTGCATTTCGAACGTTATTTTATATTAAGCAGACAAAGCACCCTGCTGATTCAATGGTCAATTGTTGTTCTGGCGGGCTTATATCTTTTGGTGCATCATCCCAAAATAAACCTGCAGCGCACAATGTTCTTGGCGGGTGTTATGTTGCGGATTGTGCTGCTGGCGGGAGTGTCTGTTGAACTTATTCACCAGGTGCAATCAACAAACTTCACCAGCGCTTACTTAAGAGAGGACGGAAAAGAACTGTTGCCGCTGCTGCATTTTTTGTTATACGGATATGTGCTGCTGACGGCTTTTCACTATATGTTGATGCCGCGTGATCATGGCGGAAAGGGTAAGTTTTATACGTTCGACCTTGCCGTTGTCAGTTTGCCAATCGTACAAATGATATTCAGTTTCTTTACGTATTGGAAGGAAAATCCGGATGGAGTCGAGCCAGTTGCATTCGTGTTTCTGTTTTTCATTATTACTCTTTCTATTGTGTTGAATGTTGTGTTTTTCAAGCTGTATTGGAGAACAAATAAGATTTTACTAGGCTTATTTTATACGCTGATTATCGGACTGCTTGTCTTGCTGCTTGCGCCATATCCCAATCAAATCTCAAAAGATTATGGTGCAGTAATGCCATATACGATTTATTTGGCAATGGCGGGATTTTTGATGAGCTATCATCTGTTCCAAAAGTCAGGAAAGGTTTATGTGCGTGTGAATAAGTGGGTGACGATGGCTGTCATGGTGTTTTTTGTCCTGCTGTTAAATCCGATATATAACATAGGAACGGCTGCTTTCGCTGTATCAAAACCGATAAATGTCCATGATTCATTCAATTATGTCGGGGAGCACATTTCATCAGAAAAAGCGGAACAGATACTAAAGTCATTTTTTCCTACGGATGAAACACTTTATTTGCACGATACAAACATGGATGTGCATTATTTCTACTCATTTGAAAGCAAGAGTTATAAAGCTGAGGTAGATGAAGTATCGCAGCTGATTCGTAATTATGAATACTTACAAAAAGCGCATGGGAAAAAGCTAACGAATCAGGAGTACAAGCGAAAGTCCATCGCTTTCCTTGAGCGACACGGACGTGTGTTACATAAGGATCATATCGAAACAAAGGTATCTCAAGAAGACGGCCAGACAGTCGTACGTATTTACCTGAAAAATCAACTTCATAAAAAAGATCATGCTGATGATGGCGCGGTATTTTATTGGGAAAAGGAAACCTTAATGGGGTTTAGTGAAGATCCTTCGATTTATCAGCTTGACTCTCTTCTGCATGTTCATATAACAGAACAAAACATTCACGACAAAGTGGAACAAATGTTTACAGCGCTGAACATATCAAAACAGCCTTATCAGATCACTGATATTGAAAGCGACAGCCTGCTCGGAAGCATGGTGAGAGTTGAAACAAAAGATGGAATTGTATTGGAGTTTGATGGAGAATCCGGTAGTTTACACAGTCTCTCGATTCCAATGAAAAAGGAAATTTCACTGACTAACAGCCGGCTGCAGCGGCAGGTATTAACGGTCTTCGATGCTGATGTATCAGAAATGAAGAAAAAAAGCAGTCAGAGTGACATGGTGATGTATACTGATTCTTCTAAAACATATGAGTTTTTTGAAGATCAAGGTCAGCTAAACGTTTATGTATACAGCGATACACCTGATCAGTCATTCCCCTATACGTATCGTAATGGAACATTGGCTTACGAAAAGGTAGCTTCTCTATATCAGGATGTTATTTACAAAAAGCGTATGCGTCCGATTATCGTTCAAAGAGAGGATGAACGGCATTATGCATGGCTGATCATTATTCAGCCGTTTGGTTCAAATCGCCATGATGCCTATGTAGTGGATGGAGAAACACAAGAGGTGAAAAGTCTTTATGAATCATAAAGAAAAAGAATCTGTTTTTGTAGACTTATACGACCTGTATAAAGAAGGAGAGCTAGAGGATGAATCAATGGAATGGATGAAACAGCATGAATCCCTATTTCAAAAGAATGCGGAAGACTTAAAGAGTAAAACTTGTTTAAAGAGAAGTCCCGGTGCTGAAGAAGAAAGCCAAATCAGATATATGAAAGTATACCTGTCTTCCATGTATATCTGTTTCATTTTATTGGCCATTTGGATGACGGTGTGGTTTTACTTTTAATGAAGCATAGGGATTCCATTGAGGACTTGTATCGGCAGTATTATCAAGAAATTTTAAATTATTTATTCAGAAGGACTCATCATCTTGAAACAGCCAAGGACTTAGCGCAAGACACGTTTGTGAAAGCTCTTAACGGTCTGGCTTCGTTTAGGGGGCATTCTTCCATCAGAACATGGCTCTACACCATTGCGCATCATACCTTTATCAATTGGTACCGCAGGGATGTCAAATACCAATTTACTGATATCAGCAAAAATGAAGGGGTAACGCAAACAACTTATGAGCAGCCTGAACAGTATCTGTCACGGACGGTGAAAAGCGAAACACTGCGGCAGGAGCTCCTGAAGTTAAAAGATCAGCATCAATCCGTTTTGATTTTAAGAGAATTCCAAGAGCTTTCTTATGAAGAAATCGCTGAGATATTAGGATGGAGTCTTTCTAAGGTGAAAACCACATTGCACCGGGCTAGATTAGAACTTAAGAAAAACATGACGAAAAGTAGAGAGGAGGAGCGGATATGACCTGCTTTCTAGTAAGAGACCTGCTTCCTCTGTATCTTGAAGGTGATTGTAAAAGAGAAACGGAACACGTTATAGAAGAGCATTTAAAAATGTGCAGCAGCTGCAGAGACATGTATGACACGATGGCTGAGCCATTTGAATTGGAAAGCGAACAGGCCGTTGAGGAGACTTATCTGCCGGAAGAAGAACTGCGTTTTAAACAGAGGTACTATGGATTACTTATCATGAAAGCTGCCTGCTGGTTTGGAGCGGCGGTTGCCATGATGCTGATCATCAAATTGCTGATATAAAAAAAGCGCTTGTCCGATTCCGGCAAGCGCTTTTTCACATTAAGCCTGGGGATGAATCATATCGTAAATAGCGGCAAGCTGTTCTTGTGACATGGCACTGAAGAGTTTTTCATAAACGTCAGCTTGCAGTGGCGTTGCACCTGCTTGTAGCGCTGCGTCTTTATCATAGCTGTACACATCATCTTGTAGCACAATGGCTGCTTGAAGAATGTGAATCTTGAGAGAAACAGCGGAGAAAAATTGTTCAAGTGCAAGTGCTTCTTTTTCTGTGAAGCCAAGTTCAACTGCTTTTTCTGTATCAAATTTGTAATTTCCATCCTCGAGATACACACATTGTGAAACAATGCTGAAAAATTCTGATGTCGATTCCCAGAGTGTAGCAATTACCTGAGCCTCTTCTTTTGTCATTCCTAACTCGACAGCTTTTTCGCTGTCAAAATAATATACACCGTCTTGTTCGTATATACATTGATTTAATATATCAATGAATGTATTGAGATCTTCGTTAGTGCTCGCCTGATGCTGGAGTTGAACAGCAGTGTTATCAACCAGTGTTTTTGCGCTGGCTGCATCAGGACCGAACGTTAATAGAGCAGCTGATGTCATTGCGGCAGTCGTTAACATAGCTTTTTTTACAAATGTTTTCTTCATGTTTCTTCTCTCCCTTTTATGAATTGTGCTACAAATTCCATTATAGGGAGTAGTTTCCGGTGGAGGAATAGGCGCTATGGTATTTTATGTGTATCGTTGCCGAACTACTTTTTGAAGGCTGCACGTGTGATCGTTAGAACGATTGTCTATGTATGAAGGCTGTTTTGCATCTTCCTGACTAAGAAACAGGGGAGATAAGGCTTAAGAAATGAAAAACACCGCTTTCTTTGCGGTGTTTTTTGATTACAATGTCGCCGGTGGGGCAATGCTTTTAATCAAGCAAGCCTTGTTCGCGCATTTTCTTTTTTAATGTAAATCCGCCGCCCATGACAGCGCAAACAAGTACAATGCTGGCGATAATGCCTGCAGGGCTTTTTTCAGCGATAAAGACGCCGATCAGCATAATGCTGAAAACCGCTGCAAATGCAAATAATAGTAAAAGCCAATTCATTTTTTTCATAAATTCCATCCCCTTTTACGTCTTATATTAAGTTTACAGAAAAACGTGACGCTTTTAAAGAGGATGTGTGATATAATATGAAAGTTATCTAATTTTTTTAGGAGATGAAAAAGTGAAACTTCGAAATGATCTTCGCAACATCGCGATTATTGCCCACGTTGACCATGGGAAAACGACTCTAGTCGATCAGCTTTTACATCAGGCTGGTACGTTCCGTGCCAACGAACAGGTTGCTGAACGCGCAATGGACTCTAATGATCTTGAACGCGAACGCGGCATTACAATATTGGCGAAAAATACTGCGATTAACTATAAAGATACACGTATCAATATTTTGGACACCCCTGGACACGCAGACTTTGGGGGAGAAGTAGAACGGATTATGAAAATGGTTGACGGCGTAGTGCTTGTCGTTGACGCATATGAAGGCTGTATGCCTCAAACTCGTTTTGTTCTGAAAAAAGCTCTTGAGCAAAACCTGAACCCTGTTGTTGTTGTAAACAAAATTGACCGTGACTTTGCTCGTCCAGAGGAAGTTATCGATGAAGTTCTGGATCTGTTCATTGAGCTTGATGCTAATGAAGAGCAGCTCGAGTTCCCAGTGGTATATGCTTCCGCGATTAATGGAACAGCGAGTCTTGATCCGAAACAACAGGATGAAAACATGGAAGCTTTATATGAAACCATTATTAAGCATGTCCCGGCACCTGTTGATAATGCAGAGGAGCCGCTTCAATTCCAAGTTGCCCTTCTTGACTACAACGACTATGTAGGCCGTATCGGAATCGGACGCGTATTCCGCGGCACAATGAAAGTCGGACAGCAGGTTTCTCTTATGAAGCTTGACGGAACGGCAAAGTCATTCCGTGTTACAAAGATTTTTGGTTTCCAAGGCTTAAAGCGTGTGGAAATTGAAGAAGCAAAAGCGGGAGACCTCGTTGCGGTTTCCGGGATGGAAGATATCAACGTTGGTGAAACAGTATGTCCTGTAGACCATCAAGATCCGCTTCCGGTGCTTCGCATTGATGAGCCGACACTTCAAATGACATTTGTCGTGAATAACAGTCCGTTTGCAGGCCGTGAAGGCAAATATGTAACGGCCCGCAAAATCGAAGAGCGTCTTCAATCACAGCTTCAGACGGATGTGAGCTTGCGTGTTGAGCCAACAGCTTCTCCTGATGCTTGGGTTGTTTCAGGACGCGGTGAGCTGCACTTGTCAATTTTAATTGAAAATATGCGTCGTGAGGGCTATGAGCTTCAAGTGTCAAAACCTGAAGTTATTATCAAAGAAATCGACGGCGTACGCTGTGAGCCTGTTGAACGTGTGCAAATTGATGTTCCTGAAGAGCATACTGGCTCTGTCATGGAATCAATGGGTGCCCGCAAAGGCGAAATGGTTGATATGATCAACAACGGAAACGGCCAAGTCCGTCTCATCTTTACAGTTCCTTCCCGCGGATTGATCGGTTACTCTACAGAATTCCTATCATTAACACGCGGATTCGGTATTTTGAACCATACGTTTGACAGCTACCAGCCGATGCAGGCGGGCCAAGTCGGCGGACGCCGTCAAGGTGTACTTGTGTCAATGGAAAACGGAAAAGCAACATCATACGGTATTCAAGGAATTGAAGACCGCGGTGTCATCTTCGTTGAGCCGGGTACTGAAGTATACGAAGGAATGATCGTTGGAGAGCATAACCGTGACAATGACCTTGTTGTTAACGTCAGCAAAATGAAACAGCAAACAAACGTCCGTTCTGCGACAAAGGATCAGACAACTACAATTAAAAAAGCGCGCATCATGTCTCTTGAGGAGTCTCTAGAGTACTTAAACGAAGATGAATATTGTGAAGTAACACCTGAATCCATCCGTTTAAGAAAGAAGATCCTCAATAAGAACGAACGTGAAAAAGCAGCTAAAAAGAAAAAAACAGCAGGATTGTCTTAATCTCGTGCAGAATTTGAAAAGATAGAACCCGTACGTTTACAGGGGAGGGAATCTTTTTGAATGACGTAAGCGAACGTCTGTCGTTCTTCGCCGCTTTATATCAAGTAGACCGGCAGCCTGCGGCAGGCATGTGGCTGCTGTACGGCACGATTTTTGTGTTGGCCGTTATTGTATTTAAGCTTGGATTTGCTAAACGGCTTCCTGTATTAAAATCTGCAGTGGTGTATGTATTTTTGGCTTTGGGCTGCACTGTTTTGACTTTTTTAGGGGTGTTTTTGCCCGTGGCAGAAGGATTGGTCGTCGCTGCGCTGATTTTAATCATTTACAAAATCCGGCTGTATCAGTCGAAAAAAGGACAGTCTGCAAAATCATAAAAGACTCAGCTGAAAGCTGAGTCTTTTTTGTGTTCTGTATGGTTAAGCGGCCGCTTTATTTTTTGACTTTTTCTTTTTTCTGCTGTCCCGGGTGAAAAGTAAATTTTCCCGTTTTCAGCCGTTCCTCTGTTTTTTTGGCAATCCGATCGTGGCATTCCTGGCACATATATGTATGGATCGGGCGGTTTCGAAGCCGTTTCGCGATCAGGGTATCATCATCAATTGTTTCAATTTTATCGCAAATAGAACATTTGACCCTCATCATATCACCTCTTTCACTAACATGTATTATAGCACGGATCAGAAGCTGTCCAAAATAAGAAAAAGCTAAAGCGCAAGGCTATAGCTTAGTCATTGTTGTTCTTTTTCATATGATGATCAGATTGATCGTTTTGCTCCTTCTCCATTTCCTGCTGCTGTTTTCTATTTAATTGGTCATTTTGCTGCTTTGTTTGCGGTTCGTCTTCATTGTCAATCACGTCGTTAGGCACTTCGGGAAGCACTCGGCCGACAATTGCAGCTAATTCATCCAGTATGCCTGTTACCGGATGGCCCTCGCTGATTTCTCTGCTCATTTCACGAAGGCGGCTGACCGTATCGGGATCAGCAATGACCACTGCGTTTGCGCCATATCGATCATTCTTTAGCGCCTGAGCTACAGAATATTTAATGGTTTCCACTTTGCTTCTGTCCAAAGTATCATCGACATCAATCCCAACAACAGCATAGCCTCCCAGCACAACGGCTGTTGCATCCTTGACGTCGGGGTTTTTTTCAGCAACGCTGACAAGATGCTTGGCAATATCGGTTCTTGTTCCATTGTCTTTTGTTTCTTGAGTTGTGTCCTTTACGTGAATCGGTTTAGTCTCCTGCTGTCTTGTTGATTCTTTTTCAACATTCTGACCCTGTTTTCCTTGTTGATAGGCACAAGCGGACAGGATAAGTGTCAGCTGTATGATAATGAAAAGAATTCGCACTTGCGGGTTCCCTCCTTAAAATGCTTTCATTAATTTTATTGTTGAATTAACCTTCTATCTTTATGCACAAAAACATATATTTTAGCAGGCATTCACCTTTTTCATCAAAAGAGAAGCAGGAAGAACTTTGACCCTTATATCAGGAGGCTGAGACTTGAGTAAAATTTATGTGTTAGATACGAATGTGTTATTACAGGATCCTAACGCGATATTTTCTTTTGAAGAAAATGAGGTTGTCATCCCTGCTGTCGTTTTAGAAGAGGTTGATTCAAAAAAACGGTATATGGACGAAGTTGGGAGGAATGCAAGGCACGTATCTAAGCTAATCGATGCGCTAAGACAAAAGGGCAGGCTGCATGAGCATGTACCGCTTGACACCGGCGGCACACTGAGAATTGAACTGAATCATCGTTCGTTTCACCAGCTGCAAGAGATCTTTATTGAAAAGACGAACGATAATCGCATATTAGCCGTTGCGAAAAACTTAAGCCTCGAGGAAGAAACCAAGGAAAATGGCAGGCCGGTTATCCTCGTCAGTAAGGATGTACTGGTCAGGGTTAAAGCCGACGCAATCGGACTGCTTGCTGAAGATTTCTTGAATGACCGGGTTGTGGACAATGATGAAATGTACAGCGGCTATAAAGATTTATATATCAGCCAGCAGCTGTTCAGCTCTTTTTACGGAAAAAATCAAATTTCAGTAAACGATGTGAAACAGCATGCGTTTTATCCGAATCAGTTTGCTTTAATGAAGGATGAGCTAGGAGGATCCTCCTCGGCAGTCGGAATTGCAGATAAAACCGGAACGGTATTAAAAAGACTCGTATTTGATGATGAACATATATGGGGAATCAGGCCGAAAAATGTACAGCAGACAATGGCATTAGAGCTTTTGCTGCGGGAAGATATTCCGCTTGTCACCCTGATCGGCAAAGCGGGAACCGGCAAAACGCTCTTAGCTTTGGCGGCAGGGCTATTACAGACAGAAGACTTGGGAATATACAAAAAGCTGGTCGTCGCAAGGCCGATTGTTCCTGTTGGCAAGGACATCGGGTATTTGCCAGGCGAAAAAGAGGAAAAGCTAAAGCCTTGGATGCAGCCGATTTTTGACAACTTAGAGTTTCTGTTTAATGCGAAAAAACCAGGGGAGCTTGATGCTATTTTGGCGGGAATTGGCTCAATTCAGGTAGAGGCGCTGACTTATATCAGAGGGAGAAGCATTCCAGATCAATTTATTATCATTGATGAAGCGCAAAATTTGACCAGGCATGAGGTGAAAACTTTGCTGACGAGAGTCGGTGAAGGCAGTAAAATTGTCTTAATGGGTGACCCTGAACAAATTGATCACCCATATTTAGACAGTCTGAACAATGGTTTGGCCTATGTGGTTGAGCGGTTTAAAGGACAACCCATCTCAGGCAGCGTGAAGCTGTTAAAAGGTGAGAGATCAGGTCTCGCCCAGCTCGCAGCTGATTTGCTGTAACATTAAATGATTTCGATCTCTTTTAAATCGGTAATCGGCTGTTTGTGATGAACCGGGTCTTCAAAGTAAATATGCACGGGGCCGCCTTCTTGAATCGGCTTGCCTGCCTCACTGAAATGGACAATACTGTTCAGAGCGGTTTCCAGAGAAACGGCGGCCTTTCCCGAACTTGTGACAAATACACATTGTGTCGCAGAGATGTTCGGCTCAGCATTTTTCAGGACAGTCCCAAGTCTCATTGCGAAACTGCCGTTCATCAGTTTTTGCTTCTCATATTGCTTTTCCGTCTTTAATGTAGGCGGCGCGATTCGCCCCTCTCTGATGACGCGTTCCGGATCAAGGTCTGATTCATCCCCGGCTGATTGTAAATATGTGTCTTGACTGTCCCCTTTGCGGTCAAACGAAAATTTGCGATCATCAAAAATCCATACGCTTGGATCAATGGTAATTGGATATGTAACATTGCCTTTTACTTGGATAACGCTCATGATATGACCCCCTTCTCTCAAAATTATAAAAGTTTTCGCATGAATTGTCACTTTGTGTACAAATTATGTGTATTGAAATGCTGAGGGAACGAGGGTGTTTGCATGGTATGCCGGCATAATGATGAGCTTGAAGCCTTAGTGAAAAAGGCGAAAAAAGTAACGGACAAGGGGGAGGTAGCCAGCTATATTCCCGCCTTGGCAAAAGCTGATAAACACGACCTGTCAGTGGCGATTTATTATTCCAATAATGTTTGTCTGTCAGCAGGTGACGTAGAAAAAACATTTACGCTTCAAAGTATATCGAAAGTCCTTTCCCTTGCTTTGGTATTAATGGAATACGGCAAAGATAAGGTCTTCAGTTATGTTGGACAGGAGCCGACCGGTGATCCGTTTAATTCAATTATAAAGCTCGAAACGGTGAATCCGAGCAAGCCGTTAAACCCTATGATTAATGCAGGGGCATTGGTAGTGACAAGTCTGATAAGAGGAAGAACGGTGAAAGAGAGACTTGATTATTTGCTTTCTTTTATCAGAAGGCTGACAAACAACCAAGAGATTACATACTGCCGGGAAGTGGCTGAATCTGAATACAGCACTTCAATGATTAATCGGGCGATGTGTTATTATATGAAGCAGTACGGCATTTTTGAAGATGATGTAGAGGCAGTAATGGATTTATACACGAAGCAATGCGCGATTGAGATGAACAGCTTGGATTTAGCGAAAATCGGATCTGTATTTGCATTGAACGGCAGACATCCAGAGACTGGGGAGCAAGTCATCTCAAAAGATGTCGCTAGAATTTGCAAAACATTTATGGTGACGTGCGGAATGTATAATGCAAGCGGGGAATTCGCAATTAAGGTCGGAATTCCTGCGAAAAGCGGCGTATCCGGCGGGATTATGGGCATTTCGCCTTACGATTTCGGGATCGGCATATTCGGCCCCGCATTAGACGAAAAAGGGAACAGCATTGCAGGTGTAAAGCTTTTGGAAATAATGTCTGAGATGTACAGGCTGAGTATTTTTTAATTTATGTCATATGCTTAAATCCTCTTGCATTTTCTGTTGATACCCTTTATGATAAATAGAAGAATTAGGTACTCGCCTGGGGAACGGAGGGATACTTTTGGCTTCAGAGATGATAGTTGACCATCGGCAAAAAGCTTTTGAACTCTTAAAAGTTGACGCTGAGAAGATTTTGAAGCTGATCCGAGTACAAATGGATAACTTAACGATGCCTCAATGTCCTCTATATGAAGAGGTTTTAGATACTCAAATGTTCGGGCTTTCGAGGGAAATCGATTTTGCTGTCCGCCTGGGATTGGTTGATGAAAAAGACGGTAAAGACCTTTTATACACATTGGAACGCGAATTGTCTGCTTTACATGACGCGTTTACAGCTAAATAAATGATAAAACTCAAACTTATTAACAGTTTGGGTTTTTTTATAACCGCTATTTTTCTCTCATCTCATAAAAGACGGTCTTTTTTTACACATTCCTTCCGAATCGTATAGAGATTCTTCGTCTCGTTTGATAAATTGTAGTAAAATAAAAAAGATAAATACATAAAAACCATAGATAATGGAAGTTAGAAGCAGGGAAGAGGATGTTATGTTAAAAAAAATGCTAAAATCTTATGATTACTCACTGATATTCGCAATCGTTTTATTATGCGGATTCGGTTTAGTGATGGTATACAGCTCAAGCATGATTACGGCTGTCTCCCGGTATGGAGTAAGCAGTAATTTTTTCTTCATGCGGCAGCTGTTTGCTTTAATTGCGGGTGGCGCTCTATTTATTCTCATGGCGTTGTTTCCTTATAAAGCACTGGCCCATCAAAAGTTTCAGAAGGGGATACTGCTTGTATCTGTTCTTGCGCTTATCTCACTGTTTGTTTTCGGGCATGTTGCCGGAAACGCGCAGAGCTGGTTTAAAATCGGCGGAATGAGTATTCAGCCGGGGGAGTTTGTGAAACTGGTCGTGATTTTATACCTTGCAGCCGTATATGCAAAAAAACAAAGTTATATCGACCATCTGTTAACGGGAGTAGCCCCTCCGGTAGTCATGACGCTTATAATTTGCGGGTTAATTGCCATGCAGCCAGATTTCGGTACAGCCATGATTATAGGGTTAATTGCGACGTGCATGATCTTGTGCTCCGGCTTCAGCGGAAAGACGCTGGTGAGGCTGCTTTTGCTCGGCGGAATTGTTTTCATTTTAGTCAGCCCGATTCTCTATTTAAATCAGGATCAAATTTTAACTAAAGGCCGTTTGGCGCGTTTTGAGAGTCTTGAAGACCCATTTAAGTATGCAAATTCATCAGGTTTGCAAGTGATCAATTCTTATTATGCGATCAGCTCAGGCGGCATTTTCGGCCTGGGGCTCGGTGAAAGTATCCAAAAATACGGATATCTGCCTGAATCACACACTGACTTTATTATGGCTGTCATTGCTGAAGAGCTCGGCATTTTTGGGGTATTGTTTGTGATTTTCTTATTGGGTTTTGTCGTCATAAAAGGTTTTTATATTGCCAGAAAATGCGAGGACCCGTTTGGAAGTCTTCTGGCGATCGGCATTTCAAGCATGATTGCCATACAATCGTTTATTAACCTTGGCGGTGTCAGCGGATTAATTCCGATTACAGGGGTTACGCTGCCATTTATCAGTTACGGGGGCTCTTCTTTGGTGCTGCTGCTGGGGAGTATGGGGATATTAGCGAATATCAGCATGTTTGTGAAATATTCAGAGAATAAGAAAAAGAAAGAGCCCTTGGCTCCGAAGGGAATGAAAAAGAAACAGCTCAAAAAAACTGTTTATCAGTAAAAAACAAGTGTGTACAGGGGAAGGATATTCCGCTATGATAGATTATATTCCATTCGGGTAAGGGGGAGAAAAGTTTGTCTCAGCAATCGATACAAAAAGTATTAGTAGCAAACAGGGGAGAAATTGCAATCCGAATATTCCGGGCGTGTACCGAGTTGAATATTCGTACAGTTGCGGTCTATTCAAAAGAAGATTCCGGTTCCTACCATCGGTACAAAGCGGATGAAGCATACTTGGTCGGTGAAGGGAAAAAACCGATTGATGCTTACCTGGATATTGAAGGTATCATTGATATTGCGAAAAGAAACAAAGTCGATGCAATTCATCCGGGATACGGTTTCTTATCTGAAAATATTCATTTTGCGAGACGATGTGAAGAAGAAGGCATCGTATTCATAGGGCCAAAATCCGAGCATCTCGATATGTTTGGTGACAAGGTAAAAGCGCGTGAGCAGGCAGAAAAAGCGGGAATCCCCGTGATTCCGGGAAGCGACGGTCCTGCCGAAACGCTTGAAGCCGTCGAACAATTTGGACAAGCTAACGGTTATCCGATCATCATTAAAGCCTCGCTTGGCGGCGGCGGCCGCGGTATGCGGATTGTCAGATCTGAAAGTGAAGTCAAAGAAGCATATGAGCGTGCTAAATCAGAGGCGAAAGCAGCCTTTGGCAATGATGAAGTTTATGTAGAAAAATTAATTGAGAATCCGAAACATATTGAGGTTCAGGTCATTGGAGACAAGCAGGGAAATGTCGTCCATCTTTTTGAGAGGGATTGTTCCGTTCAAAGACGCCATCAAAAGGTCATTGAAGTGGCGCCGAGTGTCTCGCTGTCACCTGAATTAAGGGATCAAATTTGTGAGGCGGCAGTTGCGCTTGCTAAAAATGTAAACTATATAAATGCGGGGACGGTCGAATTCCTTGTTGCAAACAACGAGTTCTACTTTATTGAAGTAAATCCTCGCGTACAAGTTGAACACACGATAACAGAAATGATTACTGGTGTCGATATTGTTCAAACTCAGATCCTTGTTGCCCAAGGGCACAGCCTTCACAGCAAAAAAGTAAATATTCCTGAGCAAAAGGACATTTTTACAATCGGCTATGCCATTCAGTCACGGGTTACGACTGAGGATCCGCAAAATGATTTCTTGCCTGATACAGGAAAAATCATGGCTTACCGCTCAGGCGGCGGTTTTGGTGTCCGTCTTGATACCGGAAACAGCTTCCAGGGCGCCGTGATCACACCATACTATGATTCACTTCTCGTTAAGCTTTCAACTTGGGCTTTAACGTTTGAACAGGCAGCTGCCAAAATGGTGCGAAACCTTCAGGAGTTTAGAATCAGAGGCATAAAAACGAACATTCCGTTCCTTGAGAACGTTGCAAAACATGAGAAGTTCCTGACAGGGCAATATGATACGTCTTTCATTGATACAACGCCTGAATTATTTAAATTCCCTAAACAAAAAGACCGCGGAACGAAAATGCTCACTTACATCGGCAATGTGACAGTAAACGGCTTCCCTGGAATCGGGAAAAAAGAAAAACCGGCGTTTGACAAACCGTTAAGCGTAAAGGTAGACGTTGATCAGCAGCCTGCCAGAGGAACAAAGCAAATTCTCGATGAAAAAGGTGCAGAAGGGCTTGCAAATTGGGTTAAGGAGCAGAAATCTGTCCTTTTAACTGATACGACATTCAGGGATGCCCACCAATCGTTATTGGCAACTAGAATCAGATCGCATGATTTGAAAAAAATCGCAAATCCGACGGCTGCGTTATGGCCTGAACTATTCAGTATGGAAATGTGGGGAGGCGCGACCTTCGATGTAGCCTACCGATTCCTGAAAGAAGATCCGTGGAAGCGTTTGGAAGATCTTCGCAAAGAAGTGCCGAATACCTTATTCCAGATGCTGCTACGCTCATCAAATGCGGTCGGCTATACGAATTATCCGGACAATGTGATTAAAGAATTTGTGAAGCAATCAGCTCAATCCGGTATTGATGTGTTTCGTATTTTCGACAGCTTAAACTGGGTAAAAGGGATGACGTTAGCCATTGATGCTGTTAGGGATACCGGCAAAGTGGCAGAAGCTGCGATTTGTTATACGGGAGATATCCTTGACAAGAACCGGACGAAGTACGACCTTGCATATTATACATCGATGGCGAAGGAGCTTGAGGCGGCCGGAGCCCATATTCTCGGGATTAAAGATATGGCAGGGCTGTTAAAACCGCAGGCTGCATATGAGCTCGTTTCTGCGTTGAAAGAAACGATCGACATTCCGGTTCACCTTCATACGCATGATACGAGCGGAAACGGTATTTATATGTATGCGAAAGCTGTTGAAGCCGGCGTTGATATCATAGACGTGGCGGTCAGCTCAATGGCGGGATTAACGTCACAGCCTAGCGCGAGCGGATTTTATCATGCGATGGAAGGCAACGACCGCCGTCCGGAAATGAATGTCCAAGGCGTTGAATTGCTGTCCCAATATTGGGAGTCGGTGCGTAAATATTATAGTGAATTTGAAAGCGGAATGAAGTCTCCGCATACTGAAATTTATGAACACGAAATGCCAGGGGGCCAATACAGCAACCTGCAGCAGCAAGCCAAGGGAGTAGGCCTTGGCGACCGCTGGAACGAAGTCAAGGAAATGTACAGACGCGTGAACGATATGTTCGGTGACATCGTCAAGGTAACGCCTTCCTCAAAAGTAGTCGGAGATATGGCACTCTACATGGTGCAAAACAATCTGACTGAAAAAGACGTTTACGAAAAAGGTGAATCTTTAGATTTCCCTGATTCTGTCGTGGAGCTTTTTAAAGGAAATATCGGCCAGCCTCATGGCGGATTCCCAGAAAAACTGCAAAAGCTGATCTTAAAAGGGCAGGAGCCGATTACAGTCAGACCGGGCGAACTGCTTGAGCCGGTGTCATTTGAAGCGATCAAACAGGAATTTAAAGAGCAGCATAACTTGGAAATTTCAGATCAGGATGCTGTGGCATATGCCCTTTATCCTAAAGTCTTCACTGATTATGTGAAAACGACAGAAAGCTATGGAGACATCTCGGTATTAGATACACCGACATTCTTCTACGGTATGACATTAGGTGAAGAGATAGAAGTTGAAATTGAGCGCGGCAAAACGCTGATCGTTAAGCTGATTTCAATCGGTGAGCCTCAGCCTGATGCCACCCGCGTCGTTTATTTCGAACTCAACGGGCAGCCGCGTGAAGTAGTCATTAAAGATGAAAGCATTAAGTCTTCCGTTCAGGAAAGGCTGAAAGCAGACCGGACAAATCCAAGCCACATCGCAGCTTCCATGCCTGGAACAGTTATTAAGGTATTGGCTGAAGCAGGCACAAAAGTCAATAAAGGTGATCATTTGATGATTAATGAAGCGATGAAAATGGAAACAACGGTTCAGGCGCCTTTCTCAGGAACAATCAAGCAGGTTCATGTGAAAAATGGTGAGCCGATCCAAACGGGAGATCTGCTCCTTGAAATTGAAAAAGCATAAAAAACAAAGAGTGTATATCAATGATATACACTCTTGTTTTTTATATAGAAAATGTGGAGTGAAACAGATGGTTAGAAGAGATATAAGGGGACTTCAGAGATTATAGAGTACTGTCACAAGCCCAAAATAAAAAGAGGCTTATACAGCCAATATTTTAGATGCTTTGTAGTATGCCGTGCATATTTCTTTAAGCACTATCTGATTTAAAAGGCTTTAATACTTATGTTCGCGAGCTATAGATCCATATGAAATTTCTATAATCACGATGAGAAAGGGGACAGACCGAAGTGAGCCGCTCACTGATCATCAAGTTCGGCGAAGGCTGGCGATTGAAACGCATAAAGCGCCAAAAAACAAGACATAAAAAAGACCAAAGCCGCCTAAGGCTTTGGTCTTGAGTCCTTATGATTGCCTGGATTCATAACGGAAACGAGCAATCAATAATAAGAAGTAGCATAGAACGCCAAACAGACAGGCAATAAAGAACGAGTGGGCAAGTGCAAAGCCCAGAGCCAGTTCAGAGTATACGATCATAATCCCGGACAGTGCCTGTAATGTAATGAAAATAAGACATGAGATCCATCCCCAAAAGATCTGTTTTTGATCTTTATAGGAGATAATAGCATGAACAGCGGCAACAATAATCCATACAAATAACAGTAAGGCTGCTGCTCTGTGGCCCATTTGCACCCATTCATGGAATTGGGTCGGAAGTCCATTGTTCAGCGGGCTGCACAGCGGCACATCAGGACATGCCAGGCTTGATTCAGTGTGTCTTACATATGCGCCTGTATACACAACGATATAGGAATATATTAAAATTCCTATCATGTGAAATTGCATCTTTTTGCCGATTTGAAGCGGCTTAACCAGTGTTCTGACTGATTTATCAGCTTCAAATATGAGCAATGTCAAAATAAGCACTGAAGCAAAAGAAATTAATGAGATGCCGAAGTGAAGCGCCATAATCAGCGCGTTCGAACCGAATACGACAGCCAATGCGCCAAGCAATGCCTGAAGAAATAAAAAGATAATTGACATGATCGCGAGAAACGTTGTTTCACGGAAAATCGGCGTGATTTTTCTCCATGACCAAAACGCAAGGCTTAGCACAAGGATAATAGAGATTCCGCTTGCGAATCGGTGGCTCCATTCAATAATTGAAGCCGGATTCAGTTCAGGGAAAAAACGGCCGTGACACAGCGGCCACTGTCTGCCGCATCCTTGGCCGGAACCTGTTTTTGTAACGAGGGCACCCCCGATTAAAACAATTAGCATGACAAATGTCGTCAGAACACCGAGAGCTTTTAATGCTTTATTCATACAATATTCACCTTCTCAACATACTGCTGCAATTTTATATACGTTCCAAGTGTAAGCGAATATGTGTTTTGTGGCAATTCCCAGAGCCTTTTGTTCACAAAAATATAATAGAATGACGGCTTCTGGAAAATGTACACTTGATTATTCATGCCGGGTCTGATAGAAATAAGGTAAACGCAATGCCGATTTGGAGATTGCCTTCATCTTTGGTAAAATTCATAAAAAGTTCACAAATAAATTCCTGTTTGTCGTTTAATATTTAATAGGATGTTTTTTTACAAGATGTTATCTTGTATGATAGAGTTGCAGGTTATTTTATTCTCCTGCGTTAGGTTTGTAAGGGAGGTTTACGTTATGGCTAACTCCAGAATCTTAAATGATACAGCTATAGACGGACAAATTGAAGAAACAACGGCATGGAAAGATTTTCTGTCCCTTATTAAAATAGGGATCGTCAATTCTAACCTCATCACGACTTTCACTGGAATGTGGCTTGCACTGCATATTTCCGGTTTGAGTTTTTTAGGCAATATAAACACCGTTCTTCTTACGTTAATCGGGTCTTCACTGATTATTGCGGGCTCCTGCGCGATCAATAACTGGTATGACCGGGACATTGACCATCTTATGGAGCGTACGAAAGTAAGACCGACGGTTACGGGTAAAATTCAGCCGAGTCAGGCGTTATGGTCTGGAATTTTGCTGGTTGCTTTAGGATTGATCATGCTGCTGATGACAACTGTCATGGCTGCTGTTATCGGTTTTATCGGAGTCTTTACGTATGTTGTATTGTACACAATGTGGACGAAACGCCGCTATACGATTAACACAGTAGTAGGAAGCGTTTCCGGTGCAGTGCCGCCGCTTATTGGATGGACGGCAGTGGAAGGGAATATCGGTGTCGTAGCATGGGTGTTATTCATGATTTTATTTATTTGGCAGATTCCTCACTTCTTAGCATTGGCTATTAAGAAAACAGAGGATTACAGAGCTGCAAATATTCCGATGCTTCCTGTCGTATACGGATTTGAAGTGACAAAAAGACAAATTATTGTGTGGGTTGCGTGCCTGATGCCGCTTCCGTTTTTCCTTGGTAGCCTGGGTCTTCCGATTGTGATTCTCGGCTTGCTGTTAAATATCGGCTGGCTGATTCTTGGCTTAATGGGATTCCGCTCCAAGAATATCATGAAGTGGGCAACACAAATGTTCGTTTACTCGCTTAACTACATGACAATCTATTTCGTTGCCATGGTTGTCTTGACGCTTTTCTAAAAAATAGATATGATGCTTGTTTTATCGCTTCAAAATAAACGATGACAACTAGTAAATGCCGCCTTGACCTCTTGTTTAATCAGGCGGCTTTACTTTTATACATAGATGGCATTTTGAGTAAAAAAACTCATAATTTAAGAGAAGAGGAAATGTAAGTGCTTTATTGGTGATAGGTTGGATGGCGATAGATTTCGATCCGCTTTCCGCCTTTGTATTGACCAGAAAAGGGGTTGGGTGAAATGGTAAAGCATTGGCGTCTTATTTTATTATTAGCCTTAGTGCCGCTTCTATTAAGCGGATGTGGAAAACCTTTTTTATCCACGCTCAAGCCTGCTGGCGAGGTGGCTGATAAACAGTATGACCTGACAGTGCTCAGCACATTGATTATGGTTGTTGTTGTTGCAGTAGTATCTGTTATCTTCTTTTATGTGATTGTGAGATTCAGAAGATCACGGGTCGGTGAGAACACGATACCGAAACAGGTAGAGGGGAATAAATTTTTAGAAATCACATGGACCGTGATCCCGATTTTGCTGCTCATTATTCTTGTGATTCCTGTTGTATTATATACGCTGGAGCTAGCGGACACATCACCAATGGATAAAAAAGGCCGCAAAGCTGAGGATGCTCTTGTAGTCAATGTTAGGGCAAATTTATACTGGTGGGAGTTTGAGTACCCTGATTACGGCATTATCACAAGCCAGGAGCTGATTGTACCGACAGATCAGCGTGTATATTTTAATTTAAAAGCCTCTGATGTAAAACATTCCTTCTGGATTCCTTCAGTTGGAGGAAAACTTGATACGAATACGGATAATGAAAATAAGTTCTTCCTGACATTTGATTCAAAACGAAGCAAAGAGGCAGGAGATATGTTTTTTGGGAAGTGTGCAGAGCTTTGCGGCCCTTCACATGCGCTGATGGATTTTAAGGTGAAGACGATGTCTGCAAAAGAATTTCAGGGCTGGACAAAAGAAATGAAGAACTATAAGTCTACAGCAGAGAGCGATTTGGCTAAGCAGGGTGAAGAACTGTTTAAAGAGAAAAACTGCCTGAGCTGCCATGCGGTAGAGCCGAATGATAAGCGTGCAGAAGCCGCTAGAACGGCACCTAACTTGGCGACCTTCGGTGAAAGGACAAAAGTGGCAGGGGTGAAAGAGGCCAACAAAGAAAATGTGAAGGCTTGGCTGAAGGACCCTGACAGTATAAAGCCGGGGAACAAAATGACAGGCACATATCCAAAGCTCTCAGACAGCGAAACAGATGCGCTTTATGAATACTTAAAAGGCTTAAAAGCGGAAAGCAAGTAGGGAAGAAAGGGAGATATTGGGGGAGGTCACATATGTTGAATGCGCTTACAGAAAAGCGGACGCGCGGATCTATGCTTTGGGATTATTTGACGACGGTGGACCATAAAAAAATCGCGATTCTTTATTTAGTGGCAGGGGGATTCTTCTTTCTTGTCGGGGGAATTGAAGCGATGTTTATCAGAATTCAGCTTGCAAAGCCGGAAAATGCGTTTCTCAGTGCTCAAGCGTACAATGAAGTAATGACTATGCACGGAACGACGATGATCTTTCTGGCTGCGATGCCGCTCTTATTTGCCTTGATGAATGCGGTTGTGCCTTTGCAGATCGGGGCTCGGGACGTTTCGTTTCCATTTTTAAACGCGCTTGGTTTTTGGCTCTTCTTTTTCGGGGGCATTTTCTTAAATCTAAGCTGGTTTTTGGGCGGAGCGCCAGATGCGGGCTGGACATCATATGCCTCACTTTCGCTTCATTCTAAAGGGCACGGCATAGACTTTTTCGTCCTCGGACTCCAAATATCGGGGCTCGGGACGCTGATAGCCGGGATTAACTTTTTGGCCACGATTATCAACATGAGGGCTCCGGGCATGACGTATATGAGGCTGCCTTTGTTTACATGGACGACATTTGTGGCCTCGGCATTGATTTTGTTCGCGTTTCCGCCGCTTACGGTTGGATTGGCTCTCATGATGCTGGATCGGCTGTTCGGAACCAATTTCTTTAATCCGGAGCTTGGCGGAAATACGGTCATTTGGGAACATTTATTTTGGATTTTTGGCCACCCGGAGGTTTATATCCTAATTTTGCCTGCATTCGGTATTTTTTCTGAGGTCATCCCTGTGTTCGCCAGAAAGCGTTTGTTTGGCTATTCTTCAATGGTTTTTGCAATCGTGCTCATCGGCTTTCTGGGCTTTATGGTTTGGGTGCACCACATGTTCACGACTGGTCTCGGCCCAATTGCAAATGCGATTTTTGCGGTTGCAACAATGGCTATCGCGATTCCGACCGGGATTAAGATTTTTAACTGGCTGTTGACGATTTGGGGAGGAAATGTGAAGTATACAACCGCTATGCTGTATGCTGTCTCATTTATTCCATCCTTTGTGCTCGGCGGTGTGACGGGAGTCATGCTGGCAGCTGCTGCGGCTGATTATCAGTTTCATGATACGTATTTTGTGGTTGCGCACTTCCACTACGTCATTATTGGTGGCGTTGTATTCGGCCTTTTAGCCGGTGTTCATTTCTGGTGGCCGAAAATGTTCGGTAAAATTCTGCATGAAACGATGGGGAAAATTTCATTTGTATTGTTTTTTATCGGCTTTCACCTCACGTTTTTCATTCAGCATTTTGTCGGCTTAATGGGGATGCCGCGCCGGGTTTATACGTTTTTGCCAGGACAGGGTCTGGAAACCGGCAACTTGATCAGTACAATCGGGGCGTTTTTTATGGCGGCAGCTGTTATTCTTCTGCTGGTCAATGTTATATGGACATCGGTAAAAGGTGAATATGTAGGTGCTGATCCATGGCATGACGGACGTACGCTGGAGTGGACCGTTTCTTCACCGCCGCCGGAGTATAACTTTAAACAGCTTCCTTTTGTCAGAGGACTTGATCCGCTTTGGATTGAGAAGCAGGCAGGGCACAAATCAATGACGCCGGCGGAACCGGTTGATGATATTCATATGCCAAACGGCTCAATCCTGCCGCTCATCATTTCTTTCGGCCTTTTTGTCGCAGCGTTCGGGCTGCTGTACAGAAGTGATTACGCTTGGGGTCTGCCGGTGATCTTTATCGGGCTCGGCATCACATTTATTACGATGCTGCTTCGTTCAGTAATTGATGATCACGGCTATCATATTCATAAAGAGGAACTGCCGAACGATGATAAAGGGGTGAAGGCATAATGCAAGTTCAAGAAAAATTCACCGCAGAAACCTTTCCAGCATCTCCCGAAAAAGTAACCCTGGAAGGGAAAAATAAATTTTTAGGCTTTTGGCTTTTTCTTGGCGGAGAGACTGTTCTGTTTGCGTCTCTCTTCGCCACGTTTCTTGCGCTCCGGAATTCAAATGCCGGTGATCCGCCTACGACGGAAATGTTCGATGTGACACTTGTATTCATTGCCACAATGCTTCTATTAACGAGCAGTTTAACGAGTGTGTACGCGATGTACCACATGAAGAACTTTTCCTTCGGCAAGATGCAGCTTTGGCTGGGAATTACGATTTTATTGGGGGCGGGCTTTTTAGGACTGGAAATCTATGAGTTCAAGCATTACACCCATGAATTTGGCTTTACCATCACAAGCTCTGCCCTTGGTTCTGCGTTTTACACGCTTGTCGGTACGCACGGCGCCCACGTGGCATTTGGGCTTATGTGGATCAGCACGCTTATGATCCGCAATGCCAAGAGAGGGCTGAATCTGTATACGGCGCCTAAGTTTTACGTTGCCAGCCTTTATTGGCACTTTATTGATGTCGTGTGGGTCTTCATCTTTACCGTTGTATATTTAATGGGGATGGTGGGATAAACATGGTCGATAAAAAAAGCAGAGGGCATATTAATAGCGACCTTGAATTTAAGAAAAAAAAGCATGCCCGGGAGATGAAATATCAAGTCCTGTCTTTTGGTTTAATGATCGGTCTTACGATTGTTGCATTTCTGACTGTGGCCACGGACGGTGTCGGCAGCTGGTTTACGATTCCTTTCATTATTTTGCTAGCTGCAATTCAAGTCATCTTTCAGCTGTATTATTTCATGCATATGAATCAGAAAGGGCATGAGGCGCCGGCACTGTTTTTGTATTCAGGGGTGTTTGTCGCGTTTATCACTGTGCTTGCGTTTGTGACAATTATATGGTGGTAATTTGAAACAGCCGCCGGAGGTGAAGAAATGAATCAGTTGGAGATATTCGGGTTTCGCGCGATGTGGAGCCCTTATCTTTTTTGTATCCTGTTAGGCATTACGGCGCTTTATCTCTATTTTTATAGGCGAATGTCTTCAAAGCCAAATCGAATAACTGGTAAAGAGATGGTGTGCTTTCTGTCGGCGATGCTGTTTTTATATGCAGCCGAGGGAAGCCCGGTTGATCTGCTCGGACATATTATGTTCAGCGCACATATGGTGCAGATGGCCGTCCTGTATTTGGTTGTCCCGCCGCTGTTAATCGCGGGGATTCCTGCATGGCTCTGGGAAAAAATCATTTTCAGGCCTTCAATCAAACCGGTTTTTTCCTTTTTTACGACGCCTTTAATTGCTTTGCTTTTGTTTAACGGCATTTTTTCTTTATATCATGTACCGCTTATATTTGATACTGTCAAAACAGATCCGTTTTACCATACATTAATCACTTGGCTTATCTTTGTGCTTGCGTTCTTCATGTGGTGGCCGCTTGTTCATAAGGTTGAGCGTCTACGGCAGCTCAGCGGCTTGATGAAGCTGGGTTATATTATGGCGGACGGTATGCTGCTCACACCTGCTTGCGCCTTGATCATGTTCAGCGGTGCACCGTTATACGCCACCTATACAGATCCGGCTTTATGGGCTGAGGCAATGAGGCTTTGCGTGCCAGCGGATATGATGGGGCAGGTCCCATTAACAGGGCCAGAGATGTTGAATACACTGCCTTTGTTAGAGGATCAGCAGCTCGGAGCAGTCATGATGAAAATCATTCAGGAAATTGTGTACGGTACTTTTTTGGCCGTTATTTTTTTCCAATGGGTGAAGAAAGAAAGGGAAAAGGACGGGCAGGAGGAGCCGCCGTATATTCAGCAGACGATATCATAAAAGGTACAGCGAAATATGCTGTACCTTTTCGTTACATTTGAACTGTTTTTAACATGTTGGCTATGTCCTGAATCAGTGCCTTGCTTTTTGTCACAACCTGTACGGGAAACTCTTCCGTTTCTCCATATTCTACTCCATGAGGGTAGTAATGCTTTCCTAGGAGAGGGGACATTAATTGAATCACGGCGCGCCCGCTTCCGACATCGCCTTCTGCCGCAATACCTTGTATCCGCAGGTAAAACGTACCCTCAATCGTCGAAAACTTCTTGTCATAGGTGACTCTCTCGTAATCCCATTGACCCGCTCTAATGAGACCTTTGCTTTCCATTAAGTCGTCTAGCCAGCTGAGCTCAGCCTTAACCCCTTCAAGTCCGCTTTCAGTAAACTTCAACACTGACCCCTCCTTATAAAAATTACCTTTCCTGACAATCATAGTATGAAAGCGTTAAACTTTCAATGAATCTTCTTCTTTTGAAAGTATGTAAAAATTAAATTTTGACGACAATAGCACTAGACTAAAGGAGGTTAAACGGATGACAAAAATAAAAGATCTGATGACAGCCGACTTGCAATATTGCACGGTATTAGATAATGTATATGAAGCTGCAGTAAAGATGAAGGACGCAAATGTAGGAGCGATTCCGGTAGTTGATGAGGACGGGGAAACATTGGTCGGCATCGTAACCGACCGCGATCTCGTATTAAGAGGAATCGCCATCAAAAAACCGAACTCGCAAAAAATCACTGACGCGATGACCGAAAAACCTGTCAGTGTGGAGGAAGATGCTTCAGTCGATGAGGTTCTTCATTTGATGGCATCGCATCAGCTCAGAAGGATACCAGTTACAAAAAATAAAAAATTGACTGGAATTGTCACGCTTGGTGATCTTTCTTTATCTGAGCAAACGAATGAACGTGCCGGCAGCGCCTTATCGGATATTTCCGAAGGTGATAATAGAGAAGAAGGCTTTTTTCATTAACACATAAATCTTTGACATGTTAAATAGGCTGTATTGTAATGGGATGTAAGCAAAAGATTGTGAATCGCCACGGGGGTGATAGATTGAAAAATATATTGAGAGCAATGGTTATCCTTTTGATTATCTGCGGAACTTACGTTCTGTTTATTCAATATGGATCTGTTCCTGAAAAGAAATCAAATGACAGCGAGCCTCAGGTGTCGAATGAGGAAGCGCAAAGCGGCAAACGAATACATATGCCGACTTCAGGGTTATTGTCCTTCATGGGCAAGCACGCCGATGAAGTAACGAAAAAGCTTGGGGAACCTGAACGTATTGACCCTTCGGCTTATGATTACGATTGGTGGGTATACAATCAAGGTAAGGATCAATATATCCAAATCGGGGTATTAAACAATAAAGTGGTCACATTATTTGCGTCGGGTAATGATATTAACGCCAAGCCTTTCAAAATTGGAGAATCAACTGGCGAAGTATTCAAGACCACCCAGGTGGCACCATTTGTGAATGTAGAGTATAAAGGAAATTCCTATCGGTTTGAATTTTCTGAAGAAGATATCAATACAAGACCGACTGTAAAGGTAGGAAAGATGTATGTCCAGCTGTATATGGACAAATTTGAGGGGAAGCTATCCAGCATCAGGGCGTTTGATGCGCAGACCTTTGTAAAGCAAAGACCTTATGAGGTAGTGTACCGCGGGGAATTAATTAAACCGAAAGCCGTTTCAGATGAGAAATGGAAAAAGATCCAAACAACGAGCGAAAAGCAAATCCTTGATTTGACGAATGTCATACGCGTTAAACATGGACTTGCGAAGCTTGAGTGGGATCAGCCAACGGCGGAAGTGGCATTTGGGCATAGTGAGGATATGAAGGAAAATAATTATTTCTCCCATGTCTCTAAAAAATACGGCTCGCTGAAAGACCGCTTAGAAGAAGGGCATGTTGACTTTCAGCAAGCGGGAGAAAATATCGCATACAATTATGTGGACGGTCCGGCTGCCGTAGAAGGCTGGCTGAATAGCGAAGGCCATCGAAAAGCGCTTCTGAATTCAGATTATACGCATCTTGGTGTCGGAGTAGACCGGAAATATTACACCCAAAATTTTATTAAGCGATGGTAATGAAAGCCGCGGACGAATGGTTCCCGGCTTTTTCTATTACCATACAAGCTGGTCTGAATGAATGTGCTGATAGCTTACAGATAAGGCCGTTTCCCATCCCTTCAGTCAGGCTTTTTCACCAGTGTATAGGGCTATCGCTAAAAATTCATTTGGGAATGAATATAGGCGAACACAATGCCCGACAAAACGATACATTGTAGTAGGTAACGATTTTCGGAGGGGGTGAGGATTGTGGCGAATCAACATGCCAATCATTCAATCAATGACTTTAAACAATTCGTCAAAAAGCATCCCAAGCTGATAAAAGAAGTGCGCAAAGAACAAAGAAGCTGGCAGGACGTATATGAAAATTGGGTCCTCTTCGGGGAGAGCGACCCGATTTGGGATCCATATCGGGAACCGGAAGAAGCTTCTGAAGCTGTGCCTGAAACACCGCAAAAAAATGATTTTGTCTCGAAAATGGTGACAGCGGTGAAAAAGATGGATGTCAATCAAATGAACGAACAAATCAATAAAATGAGCCAGTCGATCTCATCGTTGCAAAGCCTTCTTAATACATTTTCCGGAAGCGGACAGAAGCATTCTCAGCCAGGCTCTGGACAGCATCCTTTTTCTTTTCGAAAGGATTAAAAAAGGGGAGCTCATATGCGCAAAGAGGTTCAGGAATATATTTTAGCAAACGAAGAACGGAAACGATTCATCAGAGAACAGCCGATATGGTACCGCAGGCTTTCAAGAAAACCGGATGATCTGTCCTCCTTTCAGCTTGAAATGATGAATTTTTATGAAAAAACCATTCCGCATCGGGTGAATCAGTTTACGAACGGGATTCAAATGGCGCAAATGATGATGCAAATGTTTCAAGCGATGCGGACAAAAGATTAAAAGGCCCCGAAAAAGGGTCTTTTTTCATGCGGACATAAGGTTTTGTATACGGCTGCGGTTAAGCATTTTCCAATTGGCTGGTTTCATGGTAAACTAACAACTGGAGGTGCATGTTATGTATGCGACGATGGAATCCGTGCGGCTTCAAAGTGAAGCTCAGCAGCTTGCCGAGATGATTCTGCAGTCGGAGACGGCTGAGAACTACCGCAATTGTTACAAGCGTCTCCAGGAAGATGAAGAGGCAGGTCGGATTATTCGTTCTTTTATCAAAATAAAAGAGCAGTATGAGGATGTACAGCGTTTTGGCAAATATCATCCTGACTATAGAGAAATATCCCGGAAAATGAGGGAGATCAAACGTGAGCTGGACCTGAACGATAAGGTGGCTGACTTCAAGAGAGCTGAAAATGAGCTCCAGTCCATTCTTGATGAGGTCAGCGTTGAGATTGGGACAGCTGTTTCGGAGCATGTGAAAGTTCCGACTGGGAACCCTTATTTTGACGGTTTGTCTTCATGCGGAGGCGGTTGCGGTTCAGGCGGAAGCTGCGGATGTAAAGTGTCCTGACGAGACTGGCCGTCTCGTCTTTTACATATAAGAGAAAACAGGCAGGTGATTGTATTGGAGAATAGGCGCCAGGGCATGGTTGTGTATCTGCACTCCCTAAAGCAGAGCAAAATGCTGAGGAAGTTCGGGAATGTGCACTATGTATCAAAACGATTAAAATATGTCGTACTGTACTGTGATATGAACCAAATTGAAAAAACAATGGACAAGATTGCGTCTTACTCATTTGTGAAAAAAGTGGAGCCTTCTTATAAACCGTTTTTAAAATTGGAATTCGAGTCAAAGCTTGATAAGGCAAAAGAATACGATTATAAAATCGGCATATAGCTATAAAAAAATCCCCGCAGGCATCTGCGGGGTCCTTCTATTCCTTAATATGTTAAGGAGAAGGCAAAGGGAGAGGAGAAACCGGAGGAAGAACTTATGGGGAAACGTAAGTCTTCTCCGCGGTTGGCAACAACATCCTCTAGATGCTGTTGCTTATAGTATGGACAAGGATCATGCTGCCTATACACCTGTTTATCAAGATTAGCGTTCATTGTTTGGAAGAATGCTTTATGTTAAGATAGGATTGATTTTTTTCTATGTACATAGCGGCGTCCGGCCGAATAAAGAAACAAAATAGCTTTTAGAAAAAGTGGTGTGGAACATGAGAGTAATTTCTGGATCAAAAAAAGGCCGTTCACTAAAGGCTGTACCCGGAACATCAACAAGACCGACAACCGACAAAGTGAAGGAATCCATTTTCAATATGATCGGCCCTTATTTTGACGGGGGCAGGGGACTTGACTTATTCGCAGGGAGCGGAGGTCTTGGAATCGAAGCGCTTTCACGCGGGTTTGAGCATTGTATATTCGTTGACCGTGATTTTAAAGCGATTCAAACAGTAAAATCTAATTTGAAAACGCTGGAGCTTACAAAACATGCACAGGTATACCGCAATGATGCGGAACGTGCTTTGCACGCTGCTGCTAAAAGAGAAACCGGCTTTCGCGGAATTTTTCTCGATCCGCCGTATAAGGAACAAAAGCTGAAAGCACTTTTAACGCTGATTGACGAATATCAAATGCTGGAAGAAGACGGCTTTATCGTCGCTGAGCATGACAGAGAGGTCGAGCTTCCCGAAACCGTAGGAGATCTTGTGATGACAAGAAAAGAAACCTATGGGTTAACAGGTGTGGCGATTTATAAAAAGAGGGGGTAGTGAGGTGGCGAGTATAGCTGTCTGTCCCGGCAGTTTTGATCCGGTGACCTACGGGCATCTGGACATCATCAAACGCGGGGCGCATATTTTTGAACAAGTGTATGTATGTGTGCTGAATAATTCTTCAAAAAAGCCTTTGTTCAGTGTGGAAGAACGGTGTGAGCTTCTGAGAGAAGTGACAAAAGACATTCCGAACATAACAGTTGAAACATCGCAAGGCCTGTTAATTGATTATGCAAAAAGAAAAAATGCGAAAGCGATTTTAAGAGGCTTGAGAGCTGTATCTGATTTTGAATACGAGATGCAGGGGACGTCAGTAAACCGTGTGCTTGATGAATCCATCGAGACATTTTTTATGATGACAAACAATCAATATTCGTTTCTAAGTTCAAGCATCGTAAAAGAAGTGGCGAGATACAACGGCTCGGTATCAGAGTTTGTACCGCCGGAAGTAGAGCTGGCGCTTCAGCAAAAATTCAGACAAGGATGAGGGTTTTGACTCATCCTTTTTTTGTTCCGTTTGTCAGTCTGTAAGAAAAAATGATAATGTACGTAAACAGCGCGCATAGTGTGACAGCAGGTCCGATCTGCACAAGCAGATTCCAGCCATTTATAAAGGCAGTTGGCATGTCACTGCTGTTAAGAGATTTAAATACATACTGATATGGATCATGCCATGCCGTGTAAAGAGGTTTCCATAAAAGCATGACGAAGACAGCGGCATAAACGCCCTGCAGCAAACGTGCGATAAAGAATGGTTTAAATCTAATGTCGGTTTCCGATAAAATACCTGCCACCTGAGCTTGTACGGAAAAGCCGCTAAACCCAAGAATAAAGCTGACGATAATGGCTTTTTGCAGAAGAGAAACATCTGTCTCGCTGACAAGCTTGCTGCCTAATGTAATTTCAAACATCCCTGATAAAAGCGGAATGTCCAATTGAGTCGGAAGCTGAAACAAAGTCAGTGCTCCTTTTGTGAAAACAGACAAAACATCAGTCAGCTGGACCACTGACAACAGCCGATTGAAGACAGAAAATAAAATAATAAAGCCGCCTACCATAAGAAGCGTTTGAACAGAAGACGTCACGGCGTCGCCTAAAATTTTACCTAAGGGCCGTTTTTCTGCAAGTCTGGCGGTATGAAGAGCGTGTAAAGCATCTTTGACTGAAGGGAAAGGTATCGTTTTCTTTCTTCTGAGATGCTGCTCTTCCTTGCGGCCATAGGAGCGCATTGTTAAACCGACGGCAAGATTCCCCAAATAGTGTGCAGAAGCTAATAAAATGCCTAGTGATGCGTTTTGAAAGAAACCGACGGCAACAGCGCCGAAAATAAAGAGCGGGTTTGAAGAATTGGTAAACGACGCGAGCCGTTCTGCCTCTACTCTTGAAATCTGATTTTCCTGCCGCAGACGGGCAGTGAGTTTTGCGCCCGCTGGGTTTCCTGATGCCATTCCCATAGCAAGAACGAAGCCGCCGACACCCGGCACGCGAAAGATCGGCCGCATAAAAGGCTCAAGCAAAACACCGACAAACCGCACAATGCCAAAGCCGATTAAGAGTTCGGACAGAATAAAAAATGGCAGCAATGACGGAAACACAACCTCCCACCACATAGACAGCCCGGTTTTAGAGGCTTCGAATGAGGCCTGTGGATGTGAGATGACAGTCGCTGTTAAAAAAATAAAAAATGAGGCAATCAAAAGTGTATTAATCTTCGACAAGTTCATTCTTACCTCCCCGATGCTAAAAATGCCCAATGACATGTATATCATGATAAAATAATGTATGATGTAAAACGGCCAAGCAGTACCTGTCCTCTTGATTCTTTGTACTAATATACGAGCATAGGGGTTCAGTTTAGACCATAGAATTCGGTATACAGGGAATTCAGGCAGGAGGTTAACGCTTTGGCCAAACCTAAAATCGGGTTAGCGTTAGGATCGGGAGGGGCCAGAGGGCTTGCTCATCTCGGTGTGCTTTCCAGTTTACATAAGCACCAAATTGAAGTGGATATGATTGCAGGAAGCAGCATGGGCGCTTTGGTGGGCAGTTTTTATGCCGCCGGACATGACGTGGCAACGATGAAAAAAGTAGCCAAAGCCTTTAAACGAAGGCTTTATGCTGATTATACGGTGCCGAAGCTCGGTTTTTTAAAAGGTGACCGCGTCAGACAGCTTGTGCATGCTTATACATTCGGAAAACCGATTGAAGAGCTCCAAATCCCGCTGGGCATTGTTGCGTGTGATTTACAGACGGGAGAAAAGGTTGTGTTCCGAAAAGGATCAGTGTCAGATGCAGTGAGGGCCAGCATCAGTATCCCGGGTATCTTTATTCCGCAGCGGCTGGATGGACGCCTTCTTGTAGACGGCGCGGTCGTCGATCGAATTCCGGTTTCTGTTGTGAAAGACATGGGAGCTGATATTATCATCGCTTCGGATGTTTCCAGGGTTCGAAAAACTGAAACAGCAGTGCATATTTTTGATGTGATTATGCAAAGTATGGATATACTGCAAAATGAATTAGTGCGGCATCAAACAATTGCCGCAGATATCATGATTCGCCCTTCCCTTGAAACATACAGCTCAAGCTCGTTTGCCAATATTGAAGAAATGATATCGGCAGGCGAAGAGGCGACAAACCGAATGATCAGCAAGATAAGAAAAGAAATAGAGAATTGGGAGGGCTCATAATTTGCTACGTAAAAAACATTTTAGCTGGATGCTCGTCATCCTCATACTGATCGCCGTTTTATCATTTATAAAACTTCCATACTATATTACAAAACCGGGAGAAGCGACAGAGCTTGCTTCATTGATAAAAGTGGAGGGAGGCTACCCGGAAAAAGGAAGTCTGTCCTTAATGACTGTTAAAGTGGGACCGGCTAATCCATTTACATATGTGTGGGCAAAGATGCACCCTTATTATGAAATTGTTCCTGATGAGAGCATTAAGGAGGAAGGCGAATCAGATAAGGAGTATATGAAAAGACAGCTCCAAATGATGAAAAGCTCGCAAGAAAATGCGGTTATAGCCGCCTATCAAAAGGCAGGAAAAAAAGTCAGCTATTCCTTTAACGGCATATACGCAAGCTCAGTTGTAGAAAACATGCCGGCAAAAGGGAAAATAGAAGTCGGTGATAAAATCATCAGCGCAGACGGCAAAAACTATCAGTCTGCTGAAAAGCTGATTGATTATATCAGCAGCAAAAAAGCGGGAGATAAAGTCACGTTAAAGATCGAAAGAGAAGAAAAAGAAAAGCGTGTCACCCTTACGTTAAAACAATTTCCTGATGAGCCGGATCGGGCAGGAATCGGAGTTTCGCTTTATACAGACAGAAACGTGAAGGTAGAGCCTGATATTGATTTTGAAATCGAAAATATTGGCGGCCCGTCAGCAGGGTTAATGATGTCCCTTGAAATCTATAATCAGCTGACAAAACCAGACGAAACAAAAGGCTACGATATTGCGGGAACAGGTACGATTGATGTTGACGGAAAAGTAGGCCCGATCGGCGGCATTGATCAAAAAGTCGTCGCCGCAGACAAAGCCGGAAAAGACATTTTCTTCGCGCCAAATCAAAACGGCGCCAGCAATTCCGATTATAAGAACGCAGTAAAAACAGCAAAAGATATTGATTCAAATATGAAGATTGTGCCTGTTGATACCATGCAGGATGCGATTGATTATTTGAATAAGCTGAAAGCGAAAAGCACCTGATTCTCAGGTGCTTTTTCTATACATTTAAAAAGTGTTGTTCATCTTCGTCATATCGAATCGGTGCATGTCCGTATTCCTGTAGGTCAAACTCAGTTCTCAGCGGCTCTTCTATCGGCAGGCTGTAAATCCTGCTTGCTTTTACGTCCAGATCGAGAGCTGGATGGGAGAAAGAGGACAGTTTGCTGACAAGCGGAACAGACAGTGCTTTTTTCTTTTCGGATAAATAAGCCTGTCCTTTTTTCGTCATGCCGAGAAGCCTGATATACGGCGCCTTATCGTTGTCAAGCAGCTTTTGCATATCCTGTTTTTTTGTTCTGGTTAAAATGTGTGTATTCATCCGCTGGAGCCTTGTCCACGTATAGCGTTTTGTTTTCAGCAGTTCCATAAATTCCTGATAGGAGCTGGATTTTCTGATCGAACGAATAATTCTGTGCTCTAAACCTTCCTCCACCTCGTATACTTGCTGTAATTCCCGTGCCGTTACAGTTGAAAGGCTGTATTTTAAGTAAGAAAAGTAGCTTTCAGGTGTATGCCACAATCCGAAAGATTTGCGGTAAGCTGCTAATTCACGTGCAGATGCAGCAGGGAGAAAACGAAGGCAGGCTTCGAGATTCTGGCCAATCATCGCTTTTCTAATGCTTGTGGCACTTGCTATATGGTTTTCGCCTTCAGGGAGATCGGCATCATGATAGTCCGAAGAGATTCGTGCCGTAGTATAAGGTTTCATAGGATATCCCCCGGTTAGAATCGAGGTCACATACTGGTATCCCAAAATGTTATTTGGTTTTGACAAGTCAAGTGCACTTTCAGTATGCAAAATGGAGCTGAAGGCGATAGCCGCCGCTGCTGGGTAACTGGCCCCCTTTTTAAGTTCTTCTTTAATTCGGTCATTCAATATATGTTTATGCTCATCAATAAGCTGTGCTGTTTCTAAAAAAGGCTTGATATCCCCATTTTCACTCCCGAAAAACAGCGCCTCACATTCAAGTTCGTTCAGGATGGAAACACTGCCGCGTGCAAAAATGTCTGCTTTTTGCACGGCATAAAGATAAGGCAGCTCAATGACAAGATCAACTCCGCTTTGCAGCGCCATTTTTGTTCGGGCCCATTTTGATACAACAGCGGGTTCCCCGCGCTGTAAAAAATGTCCGCTCATGACCGCGACAGCCGTGTCACATCCGGTTTGCAGCTTTGCTGTTTGGGCATGATAAAGGTGACCGTTATGAAAGGGATTATATTCAACCACCAATCCGACAGCTTTCATATTTTTTCCGCCTTTCTTGCTATGTTTAAAAACGTATGGTACATTTGCAAATGAAAACTCTTACGCCTTATTTTTGTTTTAAGTGTATGCATAGCATATTCCGCTGTCAACGATACTTCAATGGCAGCATTATGCTGTAAAGAAAAAATATTGACAAAAACAATCTTAAAAGCTATAATCATGTTTGTTGCTTTCCTGAGGTGATACAAATGAAATGGACGATTTATCAGCTGCATCAAATGCCAAAACAAAGTTTTGAGTTTGATGAAACAGTTGAGTTAAATGAGCTGACAAAGCTGAATTCTGACATTCGCCGCATTTCTCCCGTCCGGGTGAAGGGCAGAGCGGATATCAAATCCAAACAGGTTTCGTTTGATTTTACAATTTCAGGCGAAATGATTTTGCCATGCTCAAGAACACTCGTTGATGTCCCGTATCCATTTGAAATTTCAACAAAAGAACTGTTTATATTTCATCACACGGATGATATAGAAGATGATGACGTTCATATTGTTGAGGACGATACTATCGACTTAACTCCGATCGTGAAAGAAGAAATTCTTTTAGAAATCCCTATGCAAATCTTTTGTGAATCTGAACAAGAAAAAGGAGCTGCTCCTCAAGAAGGAAAGGATTGGCAAGTCATTTCGGAAGAAGACAAGAAGAATCAAGTTGATCCGAGACTTGCAGCCCTCGAAAAGCTCTTAAAACAAGATGATGAATCTTAACTCTTTAAGGAGGTGGGAATAATGGCTGTACCTTTTAGAAGAACTTCTAAAATGAAGAAAAGATTGCGCCGTACACATTTCAAACTTAATGTACCTGGTATGACAGAATGTCCGTCATGCGGAGAGATGAAGTTGTCTCACCGTGTATGCAAAGCATGCGGATCATACAACGGCAAAGACATAAATGTAAAAAGTAACTAATAAGAAAAGCGCGGGGTGAAAGCCCTGCGCTTTTTCTTTTTCTCTTCCTGTCAGCTTGCGGAAAATTTGTGAGTGCAAATAGTCTATCTAATCTATTACCGGCATATGTATGAGATAAATAAGCTGACATGGAGGGAGATTGAATTTGACCATTACAAGACAAGATGCTTGGACTCAGGATGAGGATTTGCTGCTGGCAGAAGTGGTGCTTCGTCATATTCGAGAGGGAGGAACACAGCTTTCAGCCTTTGAGGAGGTTGGAAGGGCGCTGACCAGAACCGCGGCAGCCTGTGGTTTCAGGTGGAACTCGTATGTGAGAAAACAATACCAGTCAGGTATAGAGCTTGCAAAAAAGCAAAGGAAAGAACTGAGAAAGCAAATCGGCGTTCATTCGGTCAATATGCCGAATTCCATGAAGCAGACTGCCTCGGCATCGTCGGAAGGAAAACGAGATTTGTCCATTCAGGATGTCATCCAATTTCTCGAACAATTCAAAGAAGCACCGTCTGCACAAGAATTTCAGCTTGAAAGGGAAAAATTGAAGGAGCAAATCCAATCGCTGCAAAAAGAGCTTGAGGATTTGCGGAGTGAAAATCAGACATTGCGGAATCAGCTAGAGATGACAGAAGAGGATTACAAGGCACTGATCGATATCATGGATCGGGCCAGAAAAATGGTTGTTTCGAAGGAAGACGGAAGAATGAAAAAAGCGGCTCAAGAAACATAAAGAAACGCCTGAAATGAACCGGCCCTATAGTAAGAATAGGCCGGTTGTTTTGATTTCTATGCAGACTCTCCTGGTGTCATTTCGTGATCCATATCAGGATGCCAGATGAGCGGGTTTTCCCCTTTGTCCCTCGCCATATCATACTTAACAGTTTTAAAGTTCATTTTGTTCCAAAATTCCGCTGATTTCATTCTCGGATTTGTCCGGATGGGCATTTTGAATGATTTTGCAAATTCAACCAAGGCTCTCCCGTATCCCCTGTTCTGGTAGCCCGGAAGAACCTCAAGCTTCCACAGCTCCAAATAATCCTGGCGGTTGTCAAAATAGGGATTCGATTTGCCGTTAACTTGATACAGACTCATTCGTGCTACAAGTTTATCGCCAAAATAAATCCCGTAAAAAGGCGAGGTGCTGTCATTTTCAATAATATTATCCTGAAGTTCTTCAAGCATTGAAAGCTCCTGAATGCCGTATTCTTTGAATTTCTTGAATTCTTCCAGCGTTTTATAGTTGATAAGCAGACGTTCTACCTTTGTCAAACAAATCTCCCCCTTTGTTGTTTCTACATATATTGTAAACGCTTTATTTAAAAAATCCAAATATTTAAACTTTAATTTTAAGCACATGGGATCTTTGAGAAGTAATTTCTTCTTACTTCTGCTATGATAATACGTAAATGCTAAATTGGGTGTGACATCATGAAAATTGGAATTATCGGCGGAGGCTCCGTCGGTCTTTTATGCGCCTATTATTTGTCACTTTATCACGACGTGACTGTTGTGACGAGGCGGCAAGAACAGGCTGCGGCCATTCAGTCTGAAGGAATCCGGCTTTATAAAGGCGGGGAGGAATTCAGGGCTGATTGCAGTGCGGACACGAGTATCAATTCGGACTTTGACCTGCTTGTCGTGACAGTGAAGCAGCATCAGCTTCAATCTGTTTTTTCGTCGCTTGAACGAATCGGGAAGACGAATATATTATTTTTGCAAAACGGCATGGGGCATATCCACGACCTAAAAGACTGGCACGTTGGCCATTCCATTTATGTTGGAATCGTTGAGCACGGAGCTGTAAGAAAATCGGATACAGCTGTTGATCATACAGGCCTAGGTGCGATAAAATGGAGCGCGTTCGACGATGCTGAACCAGACCGGCTGAACATCATGTTTCAGCATAACCATTCGGATTTTCCGATTTATTATGAGACGGATTGGTACCGTCTGCTGACGGGCAAGCTGATTGTAAATGCGTGTATTAATCCTTTAACTGCGTTATTGCAGGTGAAAAATGGAGAACTGCTGACAACGCCAGCTTATCTGGCTTTTATGAAGCTGGTATTTCAGGAGGCATGCCGCATTTTAAAACTTGAAAACGAAGAAAAGGCTTGGGAGCGGGTTCAGGCCGTTTGTGGGCAAACGAAAGAGAATCGTTCATCCATGTTGGTTGACGTCATTGGAGGCCGGCAGACGGAAGCTGACGCCATTATCGGATACTTATTGAAGGAAGCAAGTCTTCAAGGTCTTGATGCCGTCCACCTAGAGTTTTTATATGGCAGCATCAAAGCATTGGAGCGAAATACAAACAAAGTCTTTTGAGCTTTTTCGGTAACATGCTATACTCATTTCGGATCACTAACTATTTATTGGAGAAAGGAAGTTCTAGAAGATGCAGCTAACTGAACTTTCCATCAAAAATCAGAATGTGTTTGTACAGCACTATATAGATGGCAAAGAAGAAATGTCTTCTTTTTTTGATTACAGTATTCATCATAAGGACATGTGGCGAGAAAGACTGGAAGACTTATCTTCCCGGTTTTTCGCAAGAGAGGAATTGGCGGCGTACTTAACCTCTTACCATAATAAATTCGGTTCAAGTGCGATGCAGTCTGCTATTGAGAAGCTGAAGGACCCGTCAAGTGCCGCTGTAGTCGGCGGACAGCAGGCAGGACTTTTAACAGGACCGCTTTACACCATACATAAAATCATTTCAATCATTGTTTTAGCAAAGCAACAAGAAAAGGAACTGCAAGTGCCTGTCATACCAATCTTCTGGGTGGCTGGAGAAGACCACGATTTGGATGAGATTAATTTTGTTCACACATCTGAAGAGAATGGGCCTGTGAAAAAAAAGCTGCCTCAGTCGTATTGGAAGAAATCATCAGCAGCGAGTACATCGCTTGATCAGGAAAAGTGTGCCGCGTGGATAGATGATGTTTTTGCCGCTTTTGAAGAAACAGACCATACGAATACACTTCTCGACAATGTGAAACGATGTTTAAGGGAATCTGTTACGTTTACTGACTTCTTTGAGCTGCTGATCGCGGATTTGTTCCAAGAAGAGGGCTTAGTTTTATTAAATTCTGGAGATCCGGGGATTAAAAAGCTGGAAACGGCCATGTTCCAAAAGATTCTTCGAGAAAATGATGAACTCGCCCGCGCTGTATCAGATCAGCAGGCCTTCATGCGTCAAGCAGGCTACAAACCGATTATCGAGTCCGGAAAAGAGCAGGCGAATCTGTTTTATGAATACGAAGAAGAGCGTTTTTTAATTGAAAAAGACAACGGCCGATTTGTCATCAAAGAGCTTGATCTAGGATGGACGAGGGATGAACTTCATACACATATGGAAGAACATCCAGAGCGTTTCAGCAACAATGTTGTAACGAGACCGTTAATGCAGGAATTTCTCATTCCGACTTTAGCATTTATTGCAGGGCCTGGGGAAATCAATTATTGGGGCGAGCTCAAACAGGCATTTGCGGTGATGGGCTTCAAAATGCCTCCTGTCATGCCAAGGCTGAACATTACGATACTTGAGCGGCATATTGAGAAAAAACTGGTTGAACGGAATATCTCATTACAAGACGCGATTGAGCGCGGAACGGAGAATCAAAGAGAGACATACTTCGAGCGCCAGATTCCGGAAGAGTTTACGGCGGTGATGGATCAGGCGAAAAGCCAAATTGAAGCGATTCACAAAACGGTCCGGCAGGAGGCGTTAAAGGCTGATCAAAGCTTGGAACCTTTACTCCTGAAAAATGCCGCTTTTATACAGGATCAGCTTCAATTCTTAGAGCGCACGGTGATGAAGCGAATTGAAGAAAAAGAAGGCTACGTCTTGAAGGATTATGAAAGAATTCAAAATAGCATTAAGCCGCTTCTTGCGCCGCAAGAACGGATTTGGAATATCATGTATTATTTGAACAGGTACGGTCCAAAATTCTTCACGACATTCAAGAATCTGCCATTTTCTTTTCAAAATCAACATCAAGTTGTCAAACTTTGAAATAAAGTTTTAAAGAACCCTGACTAGTTCAGGGTTTTTTTTTATGGGTAAACAGTGTAAAATGAAGTTGTGGAGCGAAGTGGTGAATAGTGGTGAGTTAAGGAGAGAAAGTGGGGCAAGAGATCATGTTTATGGGTGAATATCAGCATACCATCGATGCGAAAGGCCGCATGATCGTACCCGCTAAATTCAGAGAAGGCCTAGGTGAGCAATTTGTGCTGACTAGAGGACTTGACCAATGTCTCTTCGGCTACCCTATGCACGAATGGAAACAAATTGAAGAAAAACTAAAAGCTCTTCCTCTCACAAAGAAAGATGCCCGCGCGTTTACCCGTTTCTTCTTTTCAGGGGCGACTGAATGCGAACTGGACAAGCAAGGCAGGGTAAATATCGCATCATCTCTATTGAATTACGCCAAACTGGAAAAAGAATGTGTTGTTATCGGGGTTTCTAATCGAATTGAATTGTGGAGTAAAGTAATTTGGGAACAATACACAGAAGAGCAAGAAGATTCATTTGCTGAAATTGCTGAAAACATGATTGGGTTTGATATATAATGATTCTTCGTGTATAACACTCTAAAAACAATTTCAATTCATCCTGATAAAAGGTGGGACCAACACAATATGTTTCAACACAAGACAGTACTTCTTCGTGAAACCGTAGACGGACTTAATATTAAACCAGACGGTACATATGTAGACTGCACACTCGGCGGAGCTGGGCATAGTACATACTTATTGCAGCAGTTATCCGAGAAGGGGCGTTTAATCGCTTTTGACCAAGATGATACGGCATTACAGCATGCTAAAGAAGTGTTGTCCGATTATAAAGGACAGCTCATTCTGATTAAAAGCAATTTCAGGTATTTAAAAGAATGTTTGAATGAACAAGGCATTACAGAAGTAGACGGCATTTTATTTGATTTAGGGGTGTCCTCTCCGCAGCTGGATACACCGGAGCGCGGATTCAGTTACCATCATGACGCACCGTTGGACATGAGGATGGACCAGTCGGCTACGCTTTCGGCGAAAGAAGTCGTTAATGAGTGGCGCTATGAGGATCTCGTCCGTATTTTCTTTAAATACGGAGAAGAGAAGTTCAGTAAACAGATCGCCAGAAAAATTGAGGAGGCAAGAATGAAGTCTCCTATTCAAACTACGGGCCAACTGGTCGATCTAATAAAAGACGCGATTCCCGCTCCAGCGAGAAGGAGCGGCGGACATCCCGCTAAACGCGTGTTTCAGGCAATCAGAATTGCCGTAAACGATGAACTTAGGGTGTTTGAAGAAGCTTTGGAGCAGGCAATTGAGGTTCTGAAGCCAGGGGGCAGGGTATCGGTCATTACCTTCCACTCGCTAGAAGACAGAATTTGCAAAACCACTTTTAAAGAAAAGTCGTCGCTTCCGGAACTTCCTCCGGGGCTTCCTGTTATACCGGAAGAGTTTGAACCGGAGCTGAAGCTCATCACACGAAAACCGATTACGGCATCTCAAGAAGAGCTTGAAGAGAACAACCGGGCTCGTTCTGCCAAGCTTCGGATTGCTGAAAAAAGAAAATAACGAAACGCGAACGCAAAATTAAAAGGAGGTCATCAGCCTATGAGCAATTTAGCTTACCAACCAGAGAAACAGCAGCGGCATGCGATCAGTCCTGAGAAAAAAGTGATTGTCAAGAAAAGGGCTTCCATTACTCTCGGAGAAAAAGTGCTTCTTGTCCTCTTTGCTGCGGCGGTGCTCAGCGTATCGCTTTTGATCGTATCGAAGGCGTATGCAGCATATCAAACCAATATTGAGGTGCAAAAGCTTGAGGAGCAAATTTCATCCGAAAATAAGCAAATTGGTGACCTCGAAAAAAGCGTTGCTGATTTAAGCAAACCGCAGCGCATTATGGACATTGCGAAAAAGAACGGCTTGAATTTAAAAGATAAAAAAGTGAAAAACATACAGGAATGATTCAAATGCCAAAAAAGAATAAATTTATGAATAGAGGAGCAGCGATTCTAAGTATTTGTTTCGCTCTCTTTTTCTTTGTCATCCTGGGGAGAATGGCATATATTCAAATAACCGGAAAAGCGAATGGCGAAGTGCTTGCGACAAAAGCGACAGAGCAGCATGAAAAGAAACGGACCATCGAAGCGAGCCGCGGCTCGATTTTAGACCGAAAAGGAAAAGTCATTGCAGAGGACACAGCGACGTATAAACTGATTGCGATTCTCGATAAAAAAATGACCACTGATGTCAAGCATCCTCAGCATGTTGTAAACAAAGAAAAAACGGCAGAAGCATTGTCTAAAGTGATAAACTTGGACAAGGCCGACATCCTTGATATCTTAAATAAAAATGCAAAACAAGTCGAGTTTGGATCAGCTGGCCGGGATATTACGTATTCACAAAAGCAAAAAATCGAAAAGCTGAAACTCCCGGGCATTTCATTTTTGCGGGATACAAAACGCTACTATCCAAATGGTATTTTCGCATCCAATTTAATCGGCTATGCCGAGGTTGATCAAGACACAAATGAAATTTCCGGCGCGATGGGATTAGAAAAAGTGCTGGATAAGTATTTGAAGGAGCGCGACGGATATGTGACATATGAAAGCGACAAATCCGGCTGGGAGCTCCCGAACAGCAAAAATAAAATTACAGCGCCAAAAAATGGTGACAATGTATATTTAACCATTGACCAGAAAATTCAAACCTTTTTGGAAGACAGCATGACAAAAGTAGCGCAAAAGTATAATCCGAAAAAAATCATGGCCGCAGTTGTCGATCCGAAAACAGGCAAAGTCCTTGCCATGGGACAGCGACCAAGCTTTGATCCGAACAAGCGGGATGTGACAAACTACTATAATGATTTGATTTCATATGCGTATGAACCCGGATCAACGATGAAGATATTTACACTCGCTGCTGCGATGCAGGAAAACGTGTTTAATGCGAACGAAAAATATAAATCAGGTACGTTTGAAGTTGGCGGGGAACCTGTCAGGGACCATAATAGAGGTATAGGCTGGGGGCCGACAACCTATCATGACGGCGTCCTTAGATCGTCAAATGTTGCATTTGCGAAACTGGCGAAAGAAAAGCTGGGATATGACCGTCTTAATCAATATTTACACAAATTCAATTTTTATCAAAAAACAGGTATTGATTTGCCAGGAGAAGTCTCTAGCAAAATCAACTTTAAATATGAATTTGATAAGGCGTCAACCGCATACGGACAAGCGTCTGCAGTCACACCAATTCAGCAGCTTCAGGCCGCAACGGCAATTGCGAATGACGGCAAAATGATGAAACCTTATGTGATTGACCATATCGTTGATCCCGATAAAGATAAAACCATCTATCAAAATAAGCCAGAATCAGCCGGAACCCCAATTTCTGCAAGCACAGCGAAAAAGGTGCGGGATATATTGGGAGAAGTTGTTACGTCGAAAATCGGAACAGGGCAAGCCTATAAAATCGAAGGATTTGATGTTGCCGGGAAAACAGGTACTGCGCAAATAGCCGGTAAAGGCGGATATCTAGACGGAACAGATGACTATATCTTTTCGTTTATGGGTATGGCACCAAAAGATGATCCTGAGCTTTTAATTTATGTTGCTGTACAGCAGCCGCAACTCAAAGCAGGACAAAGCAGTTCAGATCCGGTATCAGAAATCTTCAACCCGACAATGAAAAACAGCCTGCACTACCTGAACATTGAACCAACTGAAAAATCTGACTCAGATAAGGAAGAAACAAAAGCGCAGACAATGCCTGATTTAACAGATCAAACGGTAGCTGCTGCTCAAAAGAAAGCAAAAGAGGAGAATCTCACACCAATTGTCATCGGCAGTGATGTCGCTGTAAAAGAACAGTATCCGAAAGCGGATGAGGAAGTTCTCACCAATCAAAAGGTCTTCCTGAAAACGGGCGGCAAAATCAAAATGCCTGATATGACAGGGTGGTCGAGAAGAGAGGTTCTTCAATACGGCGAGCTCGCGGGAATTCATATTGAAGTAAACGGGCAAGGCTACGCTGTCAGCCAAAGTGTTAAGAAAGACAAAGAAATCAAAGACAAAACCGTAATCAAGGTTAAGTTTAAAAATCCTGATTAAAAAGAAAGCTTGCGTTATGCAGGCTTTCTTTTTTTATGCCTTCAGAGGAGCATCGTTCTACCTGTCCAATTTCAGGCATAAAATGAAACAAGCCTAAATAAGGAGTGAACGGTCTCTTGCGCGTCTCGAATGTAACGGTTAGAAAACGTTTATTATTTGTTTTGCTTTTTGGAGTGATCGTGTTTCTGATCATTGATACAAGGCTGGGGTATGTTCAGTTTGTGATGGGCGAAAAACTGACTTCGCTGGCGAAAGATTCCTGGAGCCGTAACTTGCCGTTTGAGCCGGAGAGAGGCGAGATTCTGGATCGGAACGGTGTGAAGCTCGCAACAAATAAAAGTGCGCCGACCGTATTCGTCGTGCCGCGCCAAGTTCAGAATCCGATGAAAACGAGCAAGCAGCTTGCGGCGGTGCTCAATATGTCAGAAGAAAAAGTATATAAACATGTGACAAAAAAAGCGTCAATCGAAAAGATCACTCCTGAAGGGAGAAAAATTTCAAATGAGAAGGCGAAAGAAATCAAAGCGCTTGATTTAAAAGGTGTGTATGTTGCGGAGGACAGTATCCGTCATTACCCGTTCGGCAGCTTTTTATCTCATGTGCTTGGATTTGCAGGAATTGACAACCAAGGACTCCTTGGACTTGAAGCCTATTACGACGATGATTTAAAAGGGGAAAAAGGTTCTGTTAAGTTTTATACAGATGCCAAGGGGAAGAAGATGCCTGATGAAGCGGATGACTATACGCCGCCTAAGGATGGGCTTGATATGAAGCTGACGGTTGATTCAAAGGTCCAGACGATAATGGAAAGAGAGCTTGATAACGCTGAGGCTAAATATCATCCGGACGGCATGATTGCCGTAGCCATGAATCCGAAAAACGGAGAAATTTTGGGGATGTCTAGCAGGCCTGACTTCGACCCTGCTGATTACCAATCTGTTGATCCGTCCGTCTACAATCGAAATCTGCCAGTATGGAGCACGTATGAACCGGGATCTACCTTTAAAATTATTACACTTGCAGCAGCCCTTGAAGAGCAAAAAGTAAATTTGAAACGGGATCAATTTTATGATAAAGGGCATGCTGAAGTGGACGGAGCGAGACTGCGGTGCTGGAAAAGAGGCGGGCACGGGCTGCAGACGTATCTGGAAGTTGTGCAGAACTCCTGCAACCCGGGGTTTGTTGAATTAGGCGAGCGCTTAGGAAAGGAAAAGCTTTTCAAATATATCAAAGACTTTGGTTTTGGACAAAAAACGGGGATTGATCTCCAAGGCGAGGGAACAGGCATCTTATTCCCGCTTGAGAGAGTGGGCCCGGTGGAGCAAGCAACTACGGCTTTCGGACAGGGAGTATCCGTCACGCCGATTCAGCAGGTTGCAGCAGTATCCGCCGCTGTAAACGGAGGAACGCTCTACACACCTTATATTGCAAAGGAATGGATCGATCCTGTTACGAAGAAAACGGTCAAAAAACAATCACCAATCGCAAAGAAACAAGTCATTTCTGAGGAAACATCCAAACAAATCCGCTATGCTCTAGAAAGCGTCGTCGCAGAAGGAACCGGCCGCAATGCATTTGTAGAAGGATATCGTGTCGGAGGAAAAACGGGAACTGCACAAAAGGTTAAAGATGGAAAATATCTTGAAAACAACCATATTGTATCATTTATCGGTTTCGCGCCAGCTGATGATCCGAGTCTAGTCGTCTACGTTGCGGTGGATAACCCGAAAGGCACGATTCAGTTTGGCGGAACGGTGGCAGCGCCTATTGTCGGAAATATTATGAGAGACAGTCTGCCGGAACTTGGTGTGAAGCCCCGGAAAAATCAAATCGAGAAAAAATACCAATGGAACGACACAAAAACAATAGAAGTTCCGAATGTTGTAGGGATGTCTGTCTCAGATCTTGAGTCACTATTGGTGAATCTCAATGTGGATGCTTCCGGGAAAGGGAGCAAAATCGTTAAACAATCGCCAGCTGCCGGAACGAAAGTAAAAGAAGGCTCAAAGATACGCGTGTATTTGACTGAAGAAGATGAAAAGGAGGCAGCCGATTGATTCGGGCTGCCTATTCTTTTATTGCAGAAAAAATGCTGATATCTTTCAAGATTAGCTGGATGTATCCTTTTATTTACGCTAAAATATGAACTGTATGCTTAAAATCATTACCACATCATTTGATGTGACTTCAATGATAAAAAGAACGAATTAGAATGTTGAGAGGTTTGATACGATGAAACTTACAAAGCTGCTTACATACTTAACAACCGAACCTTCTGTAAACGACTCACAAGACCCTGAAATAACTTCAATTGAGATGGACTCCAGGGAAGTAAAGAAAGGGAGTCTTTTTGTATGTGTAAAAGGGTATACGGTGGATGGCCACGATTTTGCGCAAAAAGCAGTAGAAAACGGTGCAGCGGCTATTGTGGCAGAAAGAGAGGTCGATGTGAATGTTCCTGTTATTATTGTCCGGCAGTCACTTCGCGCGCTCAGCGTTTTGTCTGATGCGTTTTACGGACAGCCGACGAAGAAGCTTCAGCTGATTGGGATAACAGGGACAAACGGCAAAACATCAACGACCCACATGGTCGATGAGATTCTGAAAAAAGCGGGAAAACGCACAGGCTTGATCGGTACAATGTACATGAAAATCGGAGACGAAACACTTCCTGTTAAAAACACGACTCCGGAAAGCGTCACGCTGCAGAAAACGTTTAAGAAAATGAATGACAAGCATGTTGACACTGCAATCATGGAGGTTTCTTCCCACGCTTTGTCTTTAGGACGCGTCCATGGCTGTGATTATGATATTGCCGTGTTTACGAATTTAACACAGGACCATCTGGACTATCATAAAACGATGGATGAGTACCGGCATGCAAAAAGCTTGCTCTTTTCCCAACTTGGCGGGGCTTTCAACCATGAACATCCAAAGCGTGCCGTCCTGAATGCTGACGATGAGGCGAGCGCTTATTTTGAAAAGGTAACAGCTGCGCATATCTCTACATACGGAATTAAAAACGATGCTGATGTGATGGCGAAGAACATCAGTATCACTGCACAGGGCACAAGCTTTGATCTCGTGACAAACAAAGGCACGAAGCACATCACGATGTCTCTCGTCGGACAATTTAATGTGTATAACGTGCTGGCCGCTGTTGCGACATGTATTGCAGCAGGCATACCGTTTGAAATCATCACTGAGGCTGTTGAAGAATTGCATGGTGTAAGAGGCCGTTTTGAATTGGTCAATCAGCAGCAGGAGTTTCCTGTCATTGTAGACTACGCGCACACACCGGACAGCCTTGAAAATGTGCTGGAGACATGCAGAGACATGACGGAAGGAAAGCTATTTGTCGTTGTCGGCTGCGGAGGAGACAGAGATAAGACGAAGCGCCCGAAAATGGCTAAAATTGCTGTGGAGCTGGCTGACGAGCCGATTTTCACGTCAGATAACCCGAGAAGCGAAGATCCTCGCGCGATTTTAAGAGATATGGAAGCCGGAGTAGAGAACGCATACTATCACAGTATTGCAAACCGCGAGCAGGCGATCTTTTTCGCAATTGCCAATGCCAAAAAAGGCGACGTTGTCCTCATTGCTGGAAAAGGACATGAAACCTATCAGCAGATCGGAAATGAAACTTTCGATTTTGATGATGCTGAAGTAGCGGCGAGAGCCATTGTTGAACTCAATAAGAATAAGACGAATTCATAGGAAAGAGATGTTACTGAATAATGGAGCTTGAAAAGATTTTTCATATGGGAAAAAATCATGAATATGATAACTACGTATGTCGTTTGAAAGAAACAGGAGGAGAAAAGGACAATGCTTGAGCAAGTCATTCTGTTTACAATTTTAATGGGGTTTTTAATTAGTGTTCTGCTCTCTCCGATTCTTATTCCGTTTTTAAGAAGGTTAAAATTCGGCCAGAGTATTAGAGAAGAAGGACCGAAATCACATCAGAAAAAATCAGGGACACCGACAATGGGCGGGGTCATGATCATACTTTCTATCATAGTGACAACAATTGTTATGACACAGAAGTTTTCAGAAATAAGCCCCGAAATGGTGCTGCTTCTGTTTGTTACGCTAGGCTACGGTTTGCTTGGCTTTTTAGATGATTACATCAAGGTTGTCATGAAGCGCAATCTTGGATTGACATCAAAGCAAAAGCTGATCGGACAAATTATTATTGCAGTTGTATTTTACGCCGTGTATCATTACTACAATTTTGCGACGGATATTCGCATTCCTGGAACTGACTTATCATTTGATCTTGGCTGGGCTTACTTTATCCTTGTGCTCTTTATGCTTGTCGGCGGATCAAACGCAGTTAACCTGACTGACGGCCTTGACGGGTTATTATCCGGTACTGCGGCGATTGCCTTTGGCGCCTTTGCCATTCTGGCATGGAATCAGTCTCAATATGACGTAGCGATTTTCTCAGTTGCCGTTGTCGGTGCAGTTCTGGGCTTCCTTGTATTTAATGCTCATCCGGCCAAAGTTTTTATGGGAGATACGGGATCGCTTGCATTGGGAGGAGCAATCGTTACCATTGCCATTTTAACGAAATTAGAGATCCTGCTGGTTATCATCGGCGGTGTATTCGTTATCGAGACATTATCTGTTATTTTGCAGGTCATCAGCTTTAAAACGACAGGTAAACGAATCTTTAAAATGAGTCCGCTTCATCACCATTATGAGCTTGTCGGCTGGTCTGAATGGAGAGTAGTCGTGACGTTTTGGGCTGCGGGACTTTTGCTTGCCGTTTTAGGAATTTACATCGAGGTGTGGTTATAAGTGGAAAATGATCAATTTTTACAGAAACAGCATTTTTTAATCCTTGGGCTTGCGAAAAGCGGATATGCGGCGGCCTCCATTCTTCATGAAAAAGGCATTTATGTTGCAGTCAATGACCAAAAGCCTTTTGAAGAAAATGAACCGGCACAAAAGCTTTCTGAAAAAGGAATCGAAGTTGTTTGCGGAGAGCATCCAGTTTCTCTGTTCGATCAGCATCAAATCACGATTCTGATCAAAAACCCGGGAATTCCTTATGAAAATATTATGGTTCAGGAAGCGGAGAAACGAGGCATTCCGGTTTGGACGGAAATTGAGCTCGCTTACTACCTGACCAGCGCCAAGTTTATTGGGATTACCGGATCGAACGGTAAAACGACCACGACAACGCTAATTTACGAAATGCTCAAAGCTGGCTCGCAAAAAGCACTGATTGCCGGAAACATCGGCACAGTCGCAAGTGAGGTTGCCTATCATGCTGATGGAGATGAATGGATCGTTACTGAACTGTCTTCGTTTCAGCTGATGGGAACACACGCTTTCAGACCGGAAATCAGCCTGATTTTAAATGTATTTGACGCCCATCTGGATTATCACCATACGCGCGAAAACTATGAAAAAGCGAAACAGAAAGTGTACCTTCATCAGACTGCTTCAGATAAAGCTATTGTCAACCAGGATGATGAAACCGTCGTGCGTCTTGCTGAAGCCGGAAAAGCCGAAATCGTCCCATTTTCAGTCAGCAAAACGCTTGAACAGGGCGCATATGTAAAAGACAGTATGATTATGTTTAACGGCGAAGCCATTCTTCCTCTGGAAGAGGTTGTACTGCCCGGTGCTCATAACCTGGAGAACATTTTAGCAGCTATTGCAGTTGTGAAAACGGCAGGAGCATCCAATGAGGCGGTTAAAAAGGTGCTGACAAGCTTTACTGGTGTGAAGCACCGCCTCCAATATGTCACAACTGTGAATGGCCGCAAATTTTATAACGACAGTAAAGCAACAAACATTCTGGCGACAAGCAAGGCGCTTTCAGCTTTTGATAAGCCGGTCATTCTGCTTGCGGGCGGACTGGATCGCGGAAATGGTTTTGATGACTTGAAACCTTATATGAAGCATGTCAAAGCAGTGCTTACATTTGGCCAGACGGCGCCAAAACTCGAGAAACTCGGCAATGAACTGGGAATACAACATGTCAAACGTGTCGATAATGTTGAACAAGCAGTATCTGCGGCGTTCGCGCTCTCAAATGAAGGAGATGTCATCCTGCTGTCACCCGCGTGTGCGAGCTGGGATCAATTCAAAACATTTGAAGAACGCGGTGACATGTTTATAGATGCCGTGCATATGCTTAAGTAAGGGCTTGTCTTGAAGTAAATCGGCAGCCCTAATGACTTTAAGCTTGGGGTGTCGATTGCTTTGACTACTAAAAAAACATCGCCTGATTTGTTATTGGTCATCATTACGTTATTATTATTAACAATCGGATTAATTATGGTGTACAGTGCGAGTGCGGTATGGGCGGATTATAAATTTGACGACTCATTCTTTTTCGCGAAACGGCAGCTTTTGTTTGCGGGAATCGGCGTCATTGCTATGTTTTTTATCATGAATGTTGATTATTGGACTTGGAGGACATGGTCCAAATTGCTGATGGTTATCTGCTTTTTCCTTCTGGTGCTTGTTTTGATACCGGGCGTCGGAATGGTGCGGAACGGTTCAAGAAGCTGGATCGGAGTCGGAGCATTCAGCATACAGCCTTCAGAGTTTATGAAGCTTGCGATGATTGCATTCCTTGCTAAATTTCTCTCTGAAAAACAAAAAAACATCACATCGTTCAGACGGGGGTTCGTCCCTGCACTTGGCATCGTGTTTTCAGCATTTTTGATTATCATGTGCCAGCCTGACCTCGGAACGGGGACAGTTATGGTCGGAACTTGTATTGTCATGATTTTTGTAGCCGGCGCACGGATCGCCCATTTCGTCTTTCTCGGGCTGATCGGCCTCAGCGGATTTGTCGGGCTCGTACTATCGGCTCCATATCGGATAAAGCGGATTACCTCATACTTAAATCCATGGGAAGACCCGCTCGGAAGCGGATTTCAGATCATTCAATCGCTTTATGCAGTGGGGCCCGGCGGGTTGTTCGGAATGGGGCTCGGACAAAGCAGACAGAAGTTCTTTTATCTGCCTGAGCCGCAAACAGACTTTATTTTCGCCATCTTGTCAGAGGAGCTGGGCTTTATCGGGGGAACACTTATTTTGCTCCTCTTCAGCGTCCTGCTGTGGAGAGGAATCAGAATTGCGCTTGGTGCGCCTGATCTGTACGGAAGCTTTGTCGCAGTCGGCATTATTTCAATGATTGCCATTCAAGTCATGATAAATATCGGCGTAGTCACGGGCCTGATTCCTGTAACAGGCATCACGCTCCCGTTTCTGAGCTACGGAGGCTCTTCATTGACTCTAATGCTGATGGCAGTTGGTGTGCTGCTGAATGTAAGCCGCTACTCGAGGTATTAACGAATGTATTTCCAAGCCTCCTGTCTAACATGAAGCTTGGAAACAATTGATGCGATAACCCTGTCCAACAAAACAGGGTTATCGTTATGTTATAGAGAAACTTAGACTGGGGGAAAAAAGAAATGCGAATTGCAATAAGCGGAGGCGGTACAGGGGGACATATTTATCCTGCTCTTGCTTTTATTAAAGAAGTGCAAAGACGTCATCCTAATGTGGAATTTTTATACATCGGAACAGAAAACGGGCTGGAGAAAAAAATTGTTGAGCGGGAGAATATACCGTTTCGTTCAATTGAAATTACAGGATTTAAAAGAAAATTGTCATTTGAAAATGTCAAGACTGTGATGCGTTTTCTGAAGGGCGTCAAAAAGAGTAAATCGTATTTAGCGGAATTTAAGCCCGATGCCGTAATTGGAACGGGCGGTTATGTATGTGGGCCGGTTGTCTATGCCGCTGCGAAAATGGGAATTCCGACTATTGTCCACGAACAAAACAGCCTGCCGGGCATCACGAATAAGTTTCTTTCAAAATATGTTAATAAAGTAGCGATTTGTTTTGAAGAAGCGAAATCACATTTTCCTAGCGAGAAAGTTGTATTTACGGGAAACCCGAGAGCCTCTGAAGTCGTCTCAATAAAGACGGGACGATCATTGGCTGAATTTGGGCTTTCTGAAGACAAAAAAACGGTCTTAATTTTCGGCGGAAGCCGAGGCGCTGCACCGATTAACCGCGCTGTCATTGACATGCAGGATGCGCTGAAAACAAGAGACTATCAAGTGCTGTATATCACCGGTGAAGTTCACTATGAAAAAGTAATGAATGAGCTGAAAAGCAAGGGTGCCGCTGATAATATGGTCACAAAGCCGTTTCTTCATCAAATGCCTGAGTATTTAAAGGCCATTGATGTCATTGTGGCCAGAGCCGGTGCGACAACGATTGCCGAAATTACTGCTCTCGGAATCCCAAGTGTTCTGATCCCAAGTCCATATGTGACAGCGAATCACCAGGAGGTCAATGCGAGATCTCTTGGCCAGCATGATGCGGCGATTGTACTGAAAGAAACAGAGCTCAGCGGGGAGAAGCTGATTGAAGCGCTAGACCGGATTGTACTGAATGAGCAAACGTTAAAGGAAATGAGCGAACGAACAAAGTCACTCGGTGTTCCTGACGCGGCTGCCCGTTTATACAGCGTACTCGAGGAATTAAAAAAATAGTAGAAAAGCAAATGGAATGCGGAGGTTTACGATGGAGAAAGTGATACAGGAATTAAAAGAACGCGAAGTCGGCAAGGTTCTTGCAAATGAACCGCTCGCGAATCATACAACGATGAAAATCGGCGGACCTGCGGATGTATTGGTCATTCCAAGCAGTGTAGATGCTGTTAAAGACATCATGGACGTGATTAAAAAATATGATGTGAAGTGGACAGTCATCGGCCGCGGATCAAATCTTCTTGTTTTAGATGAAGGAATTAGAGGCGTAGTGATCAAGCTGGGTGCGGGTCTTGACCATTTGGAGCTTGAAGGGGAGCAAGTAACAGTCGGAGGCGGTTATTCAGTGGTCCGCCTTGCTACATCATTGAGCAAAAAAGGCCTGTCCGGTTTGGAATTTGCTGCCGGCATTCCAGGATCAGTCGGCGGAGCGGTTTATATGAATGCCGGCGCTCACGGTTCTGATATGAGCGAGATCCTCGTCAAAGCGCATATTTTGTTTGAAGACGGAACGATTGAGTGGCTGACAAATGAGCAGATGGATTTCAGCTACAGGACATCTGTACTGCAAAAGAAACGCCCGGGCGTTTGCCTTGAAGCTGTTTTGCAGCTGGAGCAGAAGGATAAGGAATCAATCGTTCAGCGAATGCAAAGCAATAAAGACTATAGAAAAAATACACAGCCGTATTCAAGCCCTTGTGCGGGAAGCATATTCAGAAATCCGCTTCCGAATCATGCCGGGAGCCTTGTAGAAAAAGCAGGCTTGAAAGGATATCAAATCGGCGGTGCAAAGATATCGGAGATGCACGGAAACTTCATCGTCAATGCGGGAGGAGCATCAGCAAAAGATGTGCTTGATCTCATTGACCATGTGAAAAAGACAATCCGTGAAAAATACGAGATTGATATGCACACAGAGGTTGAAATCATCGGCGGAAATCGCTGATTCAAGTTCTGACTGAAGCTGTTCATATGATATACTGTAAGCAAACGACAAACGGCATCATAGTATGCCGTTTGTTTTGGAATAGACAGACTTTTAACAGCTGTTTCATTTGAATGAGGTGAACAGGCAATGAACCCGGGTCAAGACCGAGAAAAAATCGTTAACATTGAAGAGCGGATCCCTAAAATTAAAGAGCAGAGGAAACAAAAGGCAAACCGCCGTCTCATTTCATTTATTATGCTCTTTTTTATTATGGTGCTGATCATTGTGTACCTGCAAACACCAATCAGTAAAGTATCAACAATCTCTGTTACAGGGAATGAAAATGTATCAAAAAAGGAAATTATCGACCTTTCCGATATTAACAGCGGAGATACTGAGTTTTGGAGTTTGGACAAGCAAAAAACAGAAAAGAAGATTCAGCAAAATAAATTAGTGAAAAAAGTGGAGATCAGCAAATCGCTTCCTAATAAAATCAACATTGCAATCGAAGAATATAAAGCGATTGCTTATTTAGAAAAAGACGATGTGTACTATGAAGTGCTTGAAAACGGCTCAGTTCTGCCAAACGAAGTAACGCCGGATGATGCCGGACCGATTTTAGTGAATTGGACAAACGCGAAGAAGCGGTCTCAAATGGCCAAGCAGCTCGATGCGTTGTCAAATTCGTTAAAACAGTCGATTTCAGAGATTTATTATACGCCTGTAAAAATGGATGAAAACCGTATTAAGTTGTACATGAACGACGGTTATGTTGTCACTGCATCTATTAAAACGTTTGCAGACCGAATGAAGACGTATCCTTCTATCATTTCTCAGCTAAGCAGCAATAAAAAAGGAATCATTCATTTAGAAGTTGCCACCTATTTTGAAGAGTTTGGGAAAAACGATAAGGCTGCTAAAAAGGAAGATGAAAATTGAGGGGCAAATCAGCAGTCCTTCTTTCCTTGATTATGCTTATCGCAGGCTTTTTGATTTCATTTTCTTTTCAAATGACAAAAGAAAACAACAAAAGCGCGGCTGAGACGGAAGAGTGGAAAAAAGAATATGCGCTGAGAGATGAACTTCTGAAACAAGAGAAAGAAAATAAGAAGCTTGAAAAAGAATTATATCAAAAGCAAAACAAAGTCCGCCAGGCGGAAAATAAGCTGAAGAAAGAGAAGTCGGAATACTATAATGTCCTCGAAGATACAGAAAAATACAGGATGTATATTGGGGAAGTCGGTGTGCAGGGAGAAGGCGTTGAGGTGACATTGGAAGATGCGTCATACATACCGGAAGGGGAGAATGTGAATAGTTACATCGTTCACGAAAGCCATATCTTCCAAGTAGTAAACGAAATGTATATCTCAGGAGCGGCAGCTGTCGCCGTTAATGGACAGCGTTTGACGCATGATTCGTATATCAAATGCAATGGTCCTGTGGTAACGGTAGACGGGGTGCAGCATCCCGCTCCATTTACGGTATCCGCTATTGGAGATCCAGATGTCCTGCTGCCCTCGTTAAATATCGCTGGAGGCCTAATTGATCAGCTGTCAATGGATCATATTTCTGTGTCGGCAGAAAAAGAGAAAAACGTACAAATGAAACCGATTCTGAAAACGAAGGAATGACTGAAAAAGCGGGTGAAATAGATTGAAAATAAAGCGTTCCTTCATAAGCATCAGTGTGCTTATGGTCATCTTCGGCCTGATGATATCTGTTCAGTTTAATTCGTTAAAGCACCCCAAAGTCCGGGATACAAGAGATATGTGGGATATTAGGGAAGAGCTGACATCAGAGCAGAAGAAGCAGGAAAAGCTGCTGTCTGAAATAAACAAATATGACAAACTTCTGAATAGCTATTCGCAAACGAAAGAAATGACAAAAGAAACCGCGCTAAATAATACCTTGCAATCCTTAAAAAAAACAGCCGGCATGACCGATATAACAGGTAGCGGAATTGTCATTACGATTTCCCCGCTTTTTTCTGAAAGCTTAACAGGAGAGCCGGTCGAAAATCCGCCTCCGGATTTGCTGAAAAAGCTGATTAATGAACTCAACTCATACGGTGCAGAGCATATCTCGATTAACGAGCGAAGAGTTGTGAATCATACAGTCATCAGAGATATAAACGGCACTACAAAAATAGACGGATACGCCCTTGACGATTATCCTTTAACAGTAAAAGTGCTTGCCAAAGATCCGGACATGTTACACAGCAGAGTGAAGGGGTCAGGCCTTGAGGATCTTTTTGCATCTGAAAATTTAGCATTAAAAGCCGGTAAATCTGAAAGCAAACTAACATTAAAAGCATATGACAGACCACTGGACGTACAACAGCTGAAACTGCTTAAAGACTGAAAAGGAGGAGAATTGTCATGTGGCTGCCCGTGTTGGGACTGGTGCTCGGAATAGCGATTGGACTAATGACAAACTTAACGATACCGAGTGAATACTCAAACTATTTATCGCTTGCGGTGCTTGCCGCACTTGATACATTAATCGGCGGAATCAGGGCGCATTTACAAGGTACATATGATGAAATGGTATTTGTTTCCGGTTTCTTTTTTAATATTATATTGGCAATAAGTTTAGCTTTTCTGGGAGTCCATCTTGGTGTAGACTTGTATTTAGCAGGTATATTCGCATTCGGAGTCAGATTATTTCAGAATATAGCCGTTATCAGAAGAAATCTACTAACAAAGTGGACTCTTTCTAAAAAAAATAAAAAAAATGTGATATAAAAGAGGATATACATAGGATATAACGAATATTTTCAATAAACATAAAATGTGAAAAACACATAAAAATATTCTGTTGTTATTTTTTGTTACACACTTGTAAAGCCACATTCATTGTATTGTTGTTCCGCAAATAATAGAATAGAAATGATCGAAATGTGAGGAGGTGCCATAGAATGAACAACAATGAACTTTACGTCAGTCTTGACATCGGTACGTCCAATACAAAAGTGATCGTCGGAGAAATGACAGATGATTCCCTTAATATTATCGGTGTGGGAAATGTACCGTCTGAAGGGTTGAAAAAAGGCTCAATCGTTGATATAGATGAGACCGTTCATTCTATAAGAAAAGCGTTTGACCAAGCTGAAAGAATGGTAGGTTTTCCGCTTAGAAAAGCTATTGTCGGCGTTAATGGAAATTATATCAATATTCAAGATACAAACGGTGTTGTAGCAGTTTCCAGTGAAAATAAAGAAATTCAGGTTGAAGATGTACGCCGTGTCATGGAGGCGGCACAGGTTGTTTCAGTACCGCACGAACAGCTGATTGTTGACGTCATTCCTAAACAGTTTATCGTAGATGGAAGAGATGAAATTACCGACCCGAAAAAAATGCTGGGTGTGCGTTTAGAAGTAGAGGGCACCTTGATCACCGGTTCAAAAACAATCTTACATAACTTACTCCGCTGCGTTGAAAGAGCTGGTATTGAAATAACTGATATTTGCCTTCAGCCGCTGGCAGCCGGTTCTGCTGCATTATCAAAGGACGAGAAAAACCTTGGTGTGGCTCTCATTGATATAGGGGGAGGGTCAACAACCATTGCCGTATTCCAGAACGGACATCTCACTTCTACCCGTGTCATTCCTCTCGGAGGCGAAAATATCACCAAAGATATCTCCATCGGATTGAGAACGTCAACAGAAGAAGCAGAACGCGTGAAAAAGCAATTTGGACATGCCTACTATGACGAAGCCTCGGAAGATGAAATATTTGAGGTAACCGTTATAGGCACCAATCAAAAACAAACATTTACACAGCAAGAAGCAGCGAATATCATTGAAGCGAGAGTAGAAGAAATTCTTGAAATTGTTTCAGAAGAGCTTCGCAGTATGGGAATTACCGATCTGCCGGGAGGCTTCGTGCTGACAGGAGGACAAGCAGCTATGCCGGGTGTCATGTCTTTGGCACAGGATGTGCTGCAAAACAATGTCAGAGTGGCAAGCCCGAATTATATCGGTGTAAGAGATCCTCAATATATGACGGGAGTGGGCCTGATCCAATTCGCCTGCCGGAATGCAAGAATCCAAGGCAGAAAAATAGGCTTTAAGATGCCTGAAGAAGCGATACAGGAAATCGCAGTCTCATCATCTGAGGAACAAGAGCAGCATCATCACCAAAATGAGGTGCAGCAGCGGCCAAAAGGAAAACAAAAAACACAAGCCGAACATAATAAACAGAGCAAAATGAAAAAACTATTAAGCATGTTTTGGGAATAGATAGATAGTCATTCGGCAGATTAGGAGGATTTAGCATGTTGGAGTTCGAAACAAACATAGACGGCTTAGCATCAATTAAAGTAATCGGAGTAGGAGGCGGCGGAAACAACGCCGTTAACCGAATGATTGAAAATGAAGTGCAAGGAGTAGAGTATATCGCGGTAAACACGGACGCTCAAGCTCTTAACCTGTCAAAAGCAGAAGTGAAAATGCAAATCGGCGCAAAGCTGACTAGAGGATTGGGAGCAGGTGCGAATCCAGAGGTCGGGAAAAAAGCCGCTGAAGAAAGCAAAGAGCAGATTGAAGAAGCACTTAAAGGTGCTGACATGGTATTCGTGACAGCTGGTATGGGCGGCGGAACAGGAACAGGTGCCGCACCGGTTATCGCACAAATCGCGAAAGACTTAGGCGCATTAACTGTCGGCGTTGTGACAAGACCGTTTACCTTCGAAGGACGCAAAAGACAGCTTCAGGCTGCAGGCGGAATCTCGGCAATGAAAGAAGCGGTGGATACACTGATCGTGATCCCGAACGACCGTATCCTTGAAATTGTTGATAAAAACACACCGATGCTTGAAGCATTCCGTGAAGCGGATAACGTACTTCGCCAAGGGGTTCAAGGTATTTCTGACTTGATTGCTACACCTGGTCTTATCAACCTTGACTTTGCTGATGTGAAAACAATCATGTCAAACAAAGGATCTGCTTTGATGGGTATCGGTATTGCTACTGGGGAAAATCGCGCGGCAGAGGCAGCAAAAAAAGCAATTTCCAGCCCGCTTCTTGAAGCGGCCATTGACGGTGCGCAAGGCGTCCTCATGAACATCACTGGAGGAACAAACCTCAGCCTATATGAGGTTCAAGAAGCAGCAGACATTGTCGCTTCGGCGTCTGATCAAGACGTAAACATGATTTTCGGTTCTGTTATTAATGAAAATCTAAAAGATGAGATTGTGGTGACAGTGATTGCAACGGGCTTTATCGAACAAGAGAAGGACGTGACGAAGCCTCAGCGTCCAAGCTTAAATCAAAGCATCAAAACACACAATCAAAGTGTTCCGAAGCGTGAGCAAAAACGTGAGGAGCCTCAGCAGCAGAACACAGTAAGCCGTCATACTTCACAGCCGGCTGATGATACGCTTGACATCCCGACATTCTTAAGAAACCGTAATAAACGCGGCTAATGTAAAGGACAAAATCGTTTTCGATTTTGTCCTTTTTTTGTTTTTCTTTTCACACTTTCCTTCTTATAAAGTCTTTTTCCCTATTGCTTCCTTCGCTTAGTAACAAAACAGATAATTAGACCTATTTATTTTTGTGACATTTTTATCGTTTTCATATATATGGAAAATGAATGACATGAAACGACAATATCTGTAATTCAGATTGTCTACAGTTAATATACAGCGATGTTCTGACAAACCATTCATTATTAAAAGGAGGGACGACACTTTTTTTAAAAAGCATGTTGAAAAAGGGGGATGAAAATGAAGAAAAAAACGAAAAACAGACTCATCAGCTCTGTTTTAAGTACAGTTGTCATCAGTTCACTGCTGTTTCCGGGAGCAGCCGGGGCAAGCAGTAAAGTCACCTCACCTTCTGTTAAAAAGGAGCTTCAATCTGCGGAATCCATTCAAAACAAGATTTCGAGTTCATTAAAGAAAAGCTTTAAAAAGAAAGAAAAGACGACTTTTCTGATTAAATTTAAAGATCAGGCTAACACAGAAAAAGCGGCAAAAGCGGCTGTTAAAAAAGCGAAATCGAAGAAGCTGTCTGTCGCTAAGACGGAATATCAAAAGCGTTCTGCTGTTGTGTCAGCTTTAAAAGTCACAGCCGATGAATCCCAGCAAGATGTCCTAAAATACTTGAACACCCAGAAAGATAAAGGAAATGCAGACCAAATTCATTCTTATTATGTGGTGAACGGGATTGCTGTTCATGCCTCAAAAGAGGTTATGGAAAAAGTGGCGCAGTTTCCCGAAGTGGAAAAGGTGCTTCCTAATGAGAAACGGCAGCTTTTTAAGTCATCCTCCCCATTTAATATGAAAAAAGCACAGAAAGCTGTTAAAGCAACTGACGGTGTGGAATGGAATGTAGACCAAATCGAAGCTCCAAAAGCTTGGGCACTTGGATATGATGGAACTGGCACGGTTGTTGCGTCCATTGATACCGGGGTGGAATGGAATCATCCGGCATTAAAAGAGAAATATCGCGGATATAATCTGGAAAATCCTAATGAGCCTGAAAATGAAATGAACTGGTATGATGCCGTAGCAGGCGAGGCAAGCCCTTATGATGATTTGGCTCATGGAACCCATGTGACAGGCACGATGGTGGGCTCTGAACCTGATGGAACAAATCAAATCGGTGTAGCGCCTGGCGCAAAATGGATTGCTGTTAAAGCGTTCTCTGAAGATGGCGGCACTGATGCTGACATTTTGGAAGCTGGTGAATGGGTTTTAGCACCAAAGGACGCGGAAGGAAATCCCCACCCGGAAATGGCTCCTGATGTTGTCAATAACTCATGGGGAGGGGGTTCTGGACTTGATGAATGGTACAGAGACATGGTCAATGCCTGGCGTGCGGCCGATATTTTCCCAGAGTTTTCAGCGGGGAATACGGATCTCTTTATTCCCGGCGGGCCTGGTTCTATCGCAAATCCGGCAAACTATCCAGAATCGTTTGCAACTGGAGCGACTGATATCAATAAAAAGCTCGCTGACTTTTCTCTTCAAGGGCCATCTCCATATGATGAAATAAAGCCGGAAATATCTGCACCGGGCGTTAATATTCGTTCATCCGTTCCCGGTCAGACATATGAGGATGGTTGGGACGGCACATCAATGGCAGGGCCGCATGTATCCGCTGTTGCTGCACTGCTAAAACAGGCGAATGCCTCACTTTCTGTTGATGAGATGGAGGATATATTAACCAGCACGGCTGAACCGCTCACGGATTCAACATTTCCTGATTCACCGAATAACGGATATGGCCATGGTCTGGTGAATGCTTTTGATGCTGTATCCGCTGTTACAGATGGTTTAGGGAAAGCGGAAGGACAAGTTTCTGTAGAAGGGGATGACCAAGAGCCTCCTGTCTATCAGCATGAGAAAGTAACTGAAGCTTATGAAGGCGGCAGCCTGCCACTGACTTTGACAGCTGAAGACAATGTGAGTGTGACATCTGTAAAGCTGTCCTACAAGCTTGATCAAGGTGAATGGACAGAAATAACGGCTAAACGAATCAGCGGTGATCATCTAAAAGGAACGTATCAGGCAGAGATCCCAGATATAAAAGGAACTAAACTAAGCTATAAGTGGATGATTCACGATTTTGGCGGTCATGTCGTTTCGTCTGACATATACGATGTAACAGTGAAACCAAGCATCACGGCGGGATATAAGCAGGACTTTGAAACTGCACCCGGCGGCTGGGTTGCGAGCGGAACAAATAATAACTGGGAATGGGGAGTTCCGTCAACTGGCCCAAATACAGCAGCATCCGGAGAAAAAGTATATGGAACGAATTTGACAGGAAATTATGCCAACTCAGCAAACATGAACCTTGTTATGCCTCCTGTTAAAGTACCTGATTCAGGAAGTTTGTTCCTTCAATTTAAAAGCTGGCACAATTTAGAGGATGATTTTGATTACGGCTACGTTTTTGTTCTTCCGGAAGGTGAAAAGAATTGGGAGCAGGCTGGTGTCTATAACGGAAAGACATCAAGCTGGACGGACGAAGAAATTGATTTATCGGCTTATAAAGGCCAAAACATTCAAGTGATGTTTAACCTTCAATCAGATGAAAGTATTAACAAAGAGGGCTGGTACATTGATGATGTAGTGCTTTCTGACAAATCAGCCGGAAAAACAGTCAAAAAGAATAAGCTGGGCGTCGAAAAGCCGTCTGGAAAGCAAAAGAAAAAGCCAGTAAATCCGAAAAAGGCTAAGCCATCTGCAAACACAGCGGTAAAACATCAGAACAAGGCTATACAGCCTCAAGTTTTGCCGCTCAAGGCACAAGTCAGTGTAGTGGAAACAGGAAAATCAACATATTCAGATCAATCCACAGGGCAGTACACGCTGAAGCACAAAGCGGGAGACTATACGCTTATGGCAGAAGCATATGGTTATCAGTCGAAAACACAAAAAGTATCTTTAAAGACGGATCAGACGACACAAGCTAATTTTACGTTAGAAGAGATGAAGAAGGGCACATTAAAAGGCACGGTCATCAATAAAACGACAGGAGAGCCGGTAACAGGCGCTTCCGTTTATGTTGTAGAGGATGCTGCGGTGGAACCGGCTATGACAAACGACAAAGGTGAATATACGCTGGAGGCCTATGAAGGCGCTTATACGATTAAAGTCGCTGCACCGGGTTATTACAGTGATGAATTTTCCGTTGAGTTAAAAGGTGATGTTACAAAAGAAACTGCATTGAAGCCTTTCGTCGGTTATCCGGGTGAAATTGCATATGATGACGGAACAGCGGAGAATGCCAATTCCTATTTTGCTGCCGGTAACGGATGGGCGGTAAAAATGACGCTCGCTGACGGCAAGGACAAAGGCATGCTTACAGGAGGGCTGTTTAGATTCTGGGATACAGAGTTCCCAGATCCGGGCGGCACAGAGTTTAAGGTTGAGGTATACGATGCCACAGGAAAAGACGGAGCACCGGGCAAGAAAATTGCCGGGCCATTTAACGCTGAAGCTCTTCGCAATGGCGAGTGGACTAAGGTAGATCTCAGTTCAAAAGGGATTATGGTCGATAAAGACTTTTATCTCGTATATATCCAGTCGAAACCTGACCCGTATTCACCTGGACTGGCAATGGATGAAACCGGCAAGAATTCCGGCCGCAACTGGCAGTATATAGGTGGACAATGGGAGCCGGGTGACAAAGCAGACGGCAACTATATGATTCGCGCATTAGTTGATTACGAAGCTGCTGTACCTGAGATTACTTCACCGACAGACAAATCATACACAAATAAGGAAAGCGTCACTGTAAAAGGAAAAGCTTCTCCTGGTACAAGGGTACACATTTATAATGGAGAGAAAGAAGCAGGAGAAACGAAAGCTGCTGCGGATGGCACGTTCCATGCAGGCATCATACTCAACAAGGGTGAAAATGAGCTGACGGCAACTGCATCAACTGACAACGGAACAACAGATGCCTCCAGCCCAATCACGGTCACGCTTGATCAAGAAAAGCCTGAGTTAACGCTGGACACTCCAAAGGATGGCGGGAAAACAAATAAAGAAACGCTGACTGTCAAAGGGGCTGTATCCGATGACAATCTGAAAGACGTCAAGGTGAATGGCAAAAAAGCAACAATAACCGATGGTTCATACTCAGCCCGGATTCTTTTGGAGAATGGAAGCAATGAAATCAAGGTGATTGCTACAGACTTAGCAGGCAACAAAACGACGAAAAAGGCTGTCATTGATGTCAATTTTGATAAGCCTGTCATTTCCGGCTTAATTCCGGGAGAGGATAAAAACTTAAAAGCCGGTGAATCTGTGAAAATCGCTTTCTCAAGCGCTGAGGATTTAGATGCAACGTTTATCATTCGTATGCCGCTGACGAATGCAAGAGCGAGTGTGCAAAACGCCACCGAGCTCCCGTTAAGAGAAATTTCTCCGGGGAGATATGAAGGCTATTGGACAGCCACTTCTTCTATTAAAGCAAAAGGAGCAAAAGTAGAAGTGATCGTACGAGATGATTATGGAAATGAAACTAGAAAAACTGCGAATGGAAAACTTAATATCAACACAGAAAATTAAGTGGAAAAAAGCTGCCGTCATTGGCAGCTTTTTTATATCCTCTCATTACACTTCCTCGACAAATTAAGCAGATTTCCCTGAAAAATTGTATTTTCCTCTCAACATTAATTGACAGACTTTCCCACAGAGCTTGCTTTATACTTATGAAGCAAGCAGGGGAACAGCGTGAGGCAAGAAAGAAAGGAGTCAGATGTGAAAATCTATTTAGATGTCATTTGGCTGTTAAACTTTTGTTTTGATGCACTTTTGCTTTTGCTCACGGCATTTATTTTAAAAAGGCATGTAAAAAAAAGAAGACTGGTAGGCGGAGCGTTCATCGGTTCCAGTATTGTCCTTTTGATGTTTACTCCTTTTTCGCCGATTGTTGAACATCCGGCTGGGAAGCTAGCTTTTTCAGTTGTGATTGTGGTGGTGACATTTGGCTTTAAAAGATTTCGGTTTTTCTTTCAAAATTTGTTTTCCTTTTATTTTGCCACTTTTTTAATGGGGGGAGGAATTATAGGAGCCCATTCTTTGCTGCAGTCAAATTCTATTGTTCAAAACGGTGTCATGATTACCAATCAAACAGGGTTTGGAGACCCGATCAGCTGGTTGTTTATTGTTGGTGGCTTTCCAGCATTATGGTTTTTTTCTAAAAGAAGAATTGAAGATATTGAAACAAAAAACATTCAATATGAGGAACGAGTCAGCGTGCAGGCAGATTTGGGCAGCCAAACACTTCATGTCAGAGGCCTGATTGATTCCGGTAATCAGCTGTACGATCCTCTTACAAAAACACCGGTAATGATCATTTACATTGATAAATTGGAGCCGATTTTCGGAACAGCCGAAACGATGATCATTCGAAACACAGACCCATTGGAAGCCATCGAACAGCTCGATGATTCCTTTCGCTTTTTAGATAAAATGAGGTTGATTCCATACAGGGGAGTTGGTCAGCAAAATCAATTTTTATTATGCGTTAAACCGGATCACGTAACGATTATGACAAAAGAAGAAATGATTTCTGCAGATAAATGTTTAATCGGTATCAGCACAACAAAGCTGTCGGCAGATGGAGAGTTTGACGCGATTATTCATCCGAAAATGCTTTCGGGCAAGGCTGTCAAACACGTTTCATAATGTTCGCAAATGTCCGTTACTTATCATACTCAAACGGCGTGACATTTAGAAGGGAGAGGAAGATGAAAAAACTGAAATTACGGTTGACGCACCTCTGGTATAAGCTGCTGATGAAACTTGGGCTGAAAAGTGATGAAGTCTATTACATAGGCGGGAGTGAAGCCCTGCCGCCTCCATTATCTAAAGATGAGGAGCAGGTTTTGTTAATGAAGCTCCCAAACGGCGATCAGGCGGCGCGCGCCATTCTAATTGAACGCAATTTGCGTCTGGTCGTATATATCGCCCGTAAATTTGAAAATACGGGAATTAATATAGAGGATTTAATCAGCATCGGTACCATCGGTCTAATCAAAGCTGTGAATACATTCAATCCAGAAAAGAAAATCAAGCTTGCTACCTATGCCTCCCGGTGTATAGAAAATGAAATCCTGATGTATTTAAGAAGAAATAACAAAATCCGTTCAGAGGTTTCCTTTGATGAACCGCTTAATATTGATTGGGACGGCAATGAGCTTTTGCTTTCTGATGTGCTCGGCACTGACGATGACATCATCACTAAAGACATAGAAGCTAACGTCGATAAAAAGCTTTTGAAAAAAGCGCTTGAACAGCTTAATGAGAGAGAAAAGCAAATCATGGAGCTGCGGTTTGGGCTTGTCGGTGAAGAAGAAAAAACCCAAAAGGATGTAGCGGATATGATGGGGATTTCTCAGTCTTATATTTCGCGGCTTGAGAAAAGAATTATAAAAAGGTTGAGAAAAGAGTTCAACAAAATGGTGTAAAAAATTTTATGGTTAGAACCCCTTGATTTTACAGGGATTTCCTGATTTCGACAGTTTTTCGGTCTGAGTGCAGTGCATATTTTTCCCACCCAAGGAGATACTTAACGTTGTACAGCAGCTCCTGTAGGGAGGGAAAAAAGTGTCGAGAAATAAAGTCGAAATCTGCGGGGTGGATACCTCCAAATTACCAGTACTCAAGAATGAAGAGATGAGAAAGCTGTTTAGGCAGCTGCAGGATGAAGGCGATGATTCAGCAAGAGAAAAGCTTGTAAACGGGAACTTGCGTCTTGTCTTAAGTGTCATTCAACGATTTAATAACAGAGGGGAGTATGTTGATGACTTATTTCAAGTCGGCTGCATCGGACTAATGAAATCCATTGATAATTTTGACCTAAGCCACAATGTTAAGTTTTCAACATACGCTGTACCTATGATTATCGGAGAGATCCGCAGGTATTTACGCGATAATAACCCGATCCGTGTCTCAAGATCACTCCGGGACATCGCTTACAAGGCGCTTCAGGTAAGAGAGCGGTTAATCAGTGAGACAAGCAAGGAGCCGACTGCAGAAGACATCGCAAAAGTTCTTGAAGTACCGCATGAGGAAATTGTATTTGCGCTTGATGCCATCCAGGATCCGGTTTCTCTATTTGAACCGATCTATAACGACGGCGGAGACCCGATCTATGTGATGGACCAAATCAGTGATGAGCGTAACACAGATTCACAATGGATTGAAGAGCTGGCTTTAAAAGAGGGCATGAGAAGGCTGAATGATAGGGAAAAAATGATTTTGAGAAAGCGATTCTTCCAAGGGAAAACCCAAATGGAAGTCGCCGAGGAAATCGGAATTTCTCAGGCGCAGGTGTCCAGACTTGAAAAAGCGGCTATCAAACAAATGAATAAAAATATTCATCAATAATGAAAAGCCTTTAAAACGATGTTGTTTTAAAGGCTTTTCTATTGATTACGGATGGTTTACGTTTTGGAAAAAGTAAGGTATCCTAGTTCGTACAAAGTTTTATGAAAATTAAAACAATTATAAAAGGCAATAAAGAGGAGGACCACGATGATTTTGCAGCTTGACAATGTCTCACTAAAACGGAATGGGAAATGGATACTGAGAGATATTCATTGGAAGGTGGAAGAAAAGGAAAATTGGGTGCTTTACGGCCTAAATGGCGCCGGGAAGACAGCGCTGTTAAATATGCTTTGCTCATATTATTTTCCAACATCAGGCGAGATGCAGGTGCTTGGCCATGAATTTGGCAAAACAGAGCTTGGGGAAAAGCTCAGACGTAAAATTGGCCTCGTCTCAGCAGCTCTTCAGCAAAAATTGTATCCGGCAGATTCAGCCTTTGAAATTGCTTTGAGCGGAGCTTACGCTTCGATTGGGTTATATGAAACGCCAAGTAAGGAAACCAGGGAAAAAGCGATTGGTTTGTTAGAGGACTTGGGAGCAATTGAATATGCCGATCGCCGCTATGAAACCCTTTCTCAAGGGGAAAAACAAAGAGCGTTGATTGCTAGAGCACTAATGGCCGATCCGGAGTTGCTGATACTGGATGAACCAGTCACAGGGCTGGATTTTATTGCCCGGGAAAAGTTGTTAGATACGATTACATACATTGCAAACAAAGAAAATGCACCATCTATCCTTTATGTGACTCATCATGCTGAAGAAATTCTGCCTGTCTTTGATAAAGCCCTTTTATTAAAACAGGGAGAGGTCTTTGGATCCGGAGAAATAAAGGAAATGCTTACTGATCAAGTACTTTCCGCTTTTTTTGATACGCCAATCCATGTATTATGGAATCAGGATCGGCCGTTTTTAACAAGAGCTGAGCCGATAACGAATGCCTGACAAACATATATAGATTCATCCTAGGGGTGCTTTGCGAAGCTGAGAGAGACTTTGTCTCAACCCTTTTGACCTGATCTGGATCATGCCAGCGGAGGGAAGCGGTGAAAAGCGGAGTACATCGGACTCCGTTTGTTTTTATTAAGCCGTTTCATCACATTTGAAACGGCTTTTTTGATTTTAAAGAATAGGAGCGGATTTACATTGGATCAACAAATAGACTCTTTGCAAAAAAAAGTGGAAGAACATAAGGAGGAGCTTATTCAGCTTGCGAAAACGCTGATTTCTTATCAAACACCTGCTCCGCCTGCAAGAAATACAGAGGGCATTCAGTCTTGGATTGCGGGATATTTAAATGAATTGGGATTCTCGATCGACAAATGGGATGTGTACCCTGGAGATCCCAATGTTGTAGGGAAGCTAAAAGGAACAGATTCAGCAGATTATTATAGCCTGATTATCAATGGCCATGTAGATGTGGCAGAGGTAAAAGAGGATGAAGAATGGGAGCATGATCCATTTCATCCAATTGAAAAAAACGGTCTCTTAATCGGGCGGGGCGCTTCCGATATGAAGGGCGGAATGGCGTGTGTGTTGTTTGCTGTCAAATTGATTCGTGAAGCAGGCATTGAACTTCCAGGTGATCTGATTCTGCAATCGGTTATTGGGGAGGAAGTTGGAGAAGCCGGCACACTTGAATGCTGCAAGAGGGGCTACCACGCTGATTTTGCAATTGTCGCGGATACGAGCGATATGCATATTCAAGGCCAAGGGGGTGTCATTACAGGCTGGATCGAAATCAAAAGCAGTCAAACATTTCATGATGGAACGAGACGGAATATGATTCACGCAGGCGGAGGAACATTCGGAGCAAGCGCAATTGAAAAAATGGCAAAAATCATTGCGGGGCTCGGTGAACTTGAGCGCCACTGGTCTATTATGAAAAGTTATCCCGGTTTTAAACCAGGCACAAATACGATTAACCCGGCAGTTATAGAAGGCGGCAGACATGCGGCTTTTATAGCGGACGAATGCCGGCTGTGGATCACAGTCCATTTTTATCCGAATGAAACCCATGACCAAGTGGCAGCGGAAATAGAAGATTACGTCAATCGGCTGAGTGACAGTGATATTTGGCTTAGGGAAAACCGCCCTGTATTCAAGTGGGGAGGCTCATCTATGATAGAAGACAGAGGAGAAATTTTTCCGGCATTGGAAGTTGACCCTGGCCACCCAGGCGTCTTAGCGCTAACTGCCTCTCATGAGAAAGTGAAACGGGAGTGTCCAATTATTGACGTTTCTCAATCAGTTACAGATGGCGGATGGCTGTATGATGCCGGTATTCCATGCGTAATATACGGTCCTGGAGATCTGCACAATGCACACTCTGTGAACGAGAAGGTATCGATTGAGCAGCTAGTAGAGTATACAAAAATTATACTCGATATTATCATCAGCTGGTGCAGCCGGAAAAAAGAACAATGACATGAAAATTTCTTCTTGCTGACAAGGTTCAGCCTGCCCGTTCATATACTTGAACAAAAGGACGGAAAAAGGACGTGATGGAATGATCAGCATTTCAGAATTTCAGGTAAAGGATGTCGTCAATGTCTCAAACGGAAAAAAGCTGGGGAGTATTGGTGATATTGATATCAATGTGACCACTGGAAAAATTCAGGCGATCATACTCGGAGGAAATGGGAAAGTTCTCGGATTTTTTGGAAAAGAAGAGGAATTGGTCATTCCATGGCGAAATATAGTAAAAATCGGGGAAGATGTAATCTTAGTCCGATTAAGTGAACCGCATGCATAAACCTGCTTGTCTGCCGCAGATTGGCAAATGCCGGAAGTCTCGATTCTTCCGGCACATTTCATTTAGAAATATGCAAATCGGCGCTCAACGAATGCAGTAAGATGTGGTAAAATAAGTGGGAAATTCCGCTTTTTTAAATGTTTGTCGAAAGGTTGGATCATCATGAATACATATCACCCATTCAGTCTTACCACACCCTCGACACTCATGATACAAGACTGGGCTCAAACGAATCAAAACAACAAAGAGGTCATTGCCGGATTTACGACAAAAAACGGCGGTGTCAGCCAAAAGCCTTTTGAATCGTTAAATACAGGATTGCACGTTCATGACAAAGATGCAGATGTAGTTAAAAATCGTGAATATATTGCCGATATGTTTAATACTGATTTGCAGTCTTGGGTATTCGCTGATCAGACACATGATAATCGCGTTCAGAAAGTGACGCAGAGGGATAGGGGAAAAGGCGCCCGTGAGTATCACACGGCTCTAAAAGCAACGGACGGGCTCTATACAAATGAAAAAAATGTATTTTTAGCATTATGCTTTGCTGATTGTGTGCCTCTTTTCTTTTATGATCCGGTTAAGTCGCTTGTCGGAGTCGCCCATGCCGGGTGGAAAGGCACCGTCAAACAGATTGGCAGAGAAATGGTGAAGCAATGGACTGAGAAGGAAGGTTCAAATCTCTCAGATATTTACGCTGTTATTGGCCCGTCTATCAGCGGAGCATGCTATACGGTAGACGACCGCGTCATGGATGCTGTTCGTGCATTGCCGGTTTCAGCAGACCTTGCCGCCAATCAGACGGCAAAGGCACAATATCAGCTTGATCTGAAAGAGCTGAACCGTCTTATACTGATGGACAGCGGTTTGGCAAGTGAACAAATTTCTGTCAGCGGTTTATGCACGGAAAGCGAGCCGTCTCTTTTCTATTCTCATCGCCGCGATCAGGGGAAAACTGGACGGATGATGTCCTTTATCGGAATGAAGGAGGCATAAAAGATCTTGCGTGTTGTTGATAATTTACGACATATAAACGAACGAATAAACGAAGCATGTAACAGATCGGGCCGCAGCTCCGATGAAGTTACGGTTATTGCAGTCACAAAATATGTATCACCTGAAAGAGCACAGGAGGCAGTAGATGCTGGCATCACCTGCCTCGGAGAGAATCGGGATGCGGAACTGCTCCGCAAACAGGAATTGATGAAAGGTAATCCGGAATGGCATTTTATCGGCAGTTTGCAATCAAGAAAAGCAAAATCTGTCGTCAATGCGGTTTCCTATATCCATTCCCTAGACCGGCTCTCATTAGCGAAAGAAATTGAAAAACGGGCTGAAGGTACTGTACGATGCTTTGTGCAGGTCAATACCTCTCTTGAGCCTTCTAAACACGGCATGAAAAAAGAAGAAGTCATTCCATTCATACAGGAGCTTTCCGGTTTCGAACATATCCTTGTTGCCGGGCTGATGACAATGGCTCCGCTGACTGATGATCAAGATCAGATCAGAAGCTGTTTCAGGTCGCTGAGAGAACTCCGTGACCAGGTTCAGAAACTGAACCAGCCGAACGCTCCGTGTACTGAACTGTCGATGGGCATGTCAAATGATTTTGAAATTGCAATTGAAGAAGGAGCTACTTATATTAGAATCGGCTCATCGTTAGTCGGAAATGAAACAGGGGGTGTACAGCAATGAGTATGAAAAATAAACTGAAAAACTTTTTCTCAATGGAAGATGAAGAATACGAATATGAATATATTGAGACAGAGCGGGAATCTCATGAGGAGCATGAGCAAAAAGAAAAGCCGGCTTATACGGGGAATAAACCTTCGGGCAAACAGAATGTAGTGAGCTTGCAAAGTGTTCAGAAATCCTCTAAAGTGGTGTTGAGTGAGCCGCGCGTTTATGCGGAGGCGCAGGAAATAGCCGACCATTTGAAGAACCGGCGGGCAGTTGTCGTCAATCTTCAGCGGATACAGCATGACCAGGCGAAGCGGATTGTTGACTTTTTAAGCGGAACCGTTTATGCCATTGGCGGCGATATTCAAAGAATCGGCTCAGATATTTTCCTCTGCACGCCTGACAACGTAGATGTATCAGGCACAATTTCTGAGCTCATATCTGAAGACGAACATCAGAGGTGGTAAAGCGAGATGATCCTTTATCAAGTTTTTTCGGTTTTAAGCTTATTAATCACAATATACTCATTTGCCCTGATCATATATATTTTTATGTCATGGGTGCCGAGTACGAGGGAAACAGCAGTCGGACGTTTTTTAGCTTCGATTTGTGAACCATATCTCGAACCATTCAGAAAAATCATCCCTCCGATTGCAATGCTGGATATTTCACCAATCGTAGCAATACTTGTGCTTCGGTTTGCGACAACCGGCTTGTGGGGACTTTATCGCATGATTGCGTTTTAATGTGACAGTTTGATAGGGGCTTGGCAGCAGCCAAGCCTCTTTACATAGAAGGGAAAGACGATGAGCGATATATATCAGCACTTCAGAAAAGACGAGCGGGCCTTTATTGATCAGGCGCTCGAATGGAAAAGAATTGTCCAGGAGCAGTACCGGATGAAGCTGACCGACTTTTTAGATCCCCGAGAGCAGGTCATCCTCTCTGCTGTTACGGGACAGGCTGATGTCGGGCTTGCTTTTTCCGGCGGCTATGACAGAGCGGAGCGAAAACGGGCGATTCTGTATCCAGAGTACATTACTCCGGAAGAATCGGATTTTGAATTGCAGGCGTTTAACGTCCGTTATGCTGACAAGTTTGTCTCAGTAGATCATCGTTCTCTGCTTGGTGCATTAATGGGCATAGGATTAAAGCGGCAAAAATTCGGTGACATCGTGTTTTCTGAGACAGCAGTGCAATTGATTGTCTCAGCCGATACCGCTGATTTTGTGGCTGCACAGCTGACCCAAGCAGGCAAAGCGGCGGTCAGCCTAGAGAAAATTGACTTGTCAGACCTTAACATTCCAGCAGTTGATGTCGAAATAAGAGATGACACGGTTTCTTCTTTAAGGCTTGACGCCGTCTGCGCCTCTATGAGCAGGCAATCCCGCCAGAAATCACAGACGCTTGTGAAAAACGGCCTTGTGAAAGTGAACTGGAAGGTGGTTGAAGATCCTTCATACATAGTCGCGGAAGGGGACATGCTGTCAATCAGAGGTTTTGGCCGGTGCAGCTTAACAAAAATCGAAGGGAAAACCAAAAAAGACAAATGGAGAGTTACGTTTGAACGACAAAAATAGTCGGTTTTTCAGTTTTTTTCTCCATCTGTGCGAAATTTGTTTTATAATGTGAACTAGATAACCGTACTGAAATGTAAAAATGGAGGTGGCATCATGCCATTAACGCCAAATGATATTCACAACAAGACGTTTACAAAAAGTTTTCGCGGATATGATGAAGATGAAGTAAATGAATTCCTAGCCCAAGTCAGAAAAGATTACGAAATTGTTCTCCGCAAGAAAACTGAGCTTGAAGCGAAAGTCAATGAACTAGATGAAAGAATCGGACACTTTGCCAATATTGAGGAAACATTGAATAAATCAATTTTAGTTGCTCAAGAAGCGGCTGAAGACGTAAAACGCAATTCTCAAAAAGAAGCAAAGCTGATCGTTCGGGAAGCGGAGAAAAACGCTGATCGCATTATCAACGAATCGTTATCAAAATCAAGAAAAATTGCAATGGAAATTGAAGAGCTGAAAAAACAGTCTAAAGTGTTTAGAACACGTTTCCAAATGCTGATTGAAGCTCAGCTTGATCTTCTGAAAAATGACGATTGGGATCATCTCCTTGAGTATGAAGTCGACGCTGTATTTGAGGAAAAGGAATAAATTCTCTGATTATCTTGACATTTTCTTAGCTTGTCGAATATAATACGTTCATAAATTCAGATGAAAAAACGGTTGAAAGGGACAGTCATGTTTCCTTCAGGCCTTCATAGCGACCCGGAGATGGTGAGAGTCCGGGATGGCCGGAATCATGTAGATCAGCCCTTTAGTTTCCTTGCTGAACTCACAGTAGGTTAGGACGTTCATCACGTTACGATGCTCAAGAGGAAAAAGTGTATGCTTGCTTTTTCTAAAAGGGTGGTACCGCGAGATAAGCTTTCTCGTCCCTTATGGGATGAGAGGGCTTTTTTTATTTTCTGAAAAAATGCAGTGGAGGAATGAAAATGGATTTTAAAGACACGCTCTTAATGCCGAAAACAGATTTCCCGATGCGTGGAAATTTGCCAAACCGTGAGCCTGACATTCAAAAAAAATGGGAGGAAGAGGATATCTATCGTCTTGTTCAGGAACGGACGAAAGACCGCCCGAAATTTGTTTTACATGACGGACCTCCGTATGCAAACGGCGACATCCATATGGGCCATGCGCTTAACAAGATTTTGAAAGACTTCATTGTCCGTTATAAATCAATGAGCGGCTACAACGCACCGTATGTGCCGGGCTGGGATACACACGGATTGCCAATTGAAACAGCTCTGACAAAAAACAAAAAGGTCAACCGCAAAGAAATGTCAGTAGCGGAATTCCGCAAACTATGCGAAGAGTACGCTTGGAAGCAAATCGAGGGACAGCGTGAGCAATTCAAACGTCTTGGTGTCCGCGGTGACTGGGAAAACCCATATGTGACATTAAAACCGGAATACGAAGCGCAGCAAATCCGCGTATTTGGTGAAATGGCAAAACGAGGCTACATTTACAAAGGCCTTAAACCGGTTAACTGGTCACCTTCAAGTGAGTCTGCTCTGGCTGAAGCCGAGATCGAATATCAAGATAAACGTTCAGCATCTATTTACGTCGCTTTTGGTGTAAAAGACGGAAAAGGCGTTCTTGAAAACGGCGAGCGCATCATCATTTGGACAACAACGCCTTGGACAATTCCGGCGAACCTCGGAATCTCAGTGCACCCTGATCTTGAGTACAGCGTGATTGCAGTAGGTGAAGACCGCTTTGTCGTAGCAAGTGCCTTAGTCGAAAATGTTGCATCGGCATGCGGATTTGATCAGTATGAAGTGACAAGAACGGTCAAAGGGAAAGATCTTGAGAACATTATCGCTGAACACCCGCTATATGGCAGAGACTCTCTCGTTATGCTTGGTGAACACGTAACAACTGATGCCGGAACAGGCTGTGTTCATACAGCGCCAGGACATGGGGAAGATGACTTTATCATCGGCCAAAAATACGGTTTAGATGTGCTTTGCCCGGTCGATGAAAAAGGTGTAATGACAAGCGAAGCTCCTGGCTTTGAAGGCATGTTCTATGATGATGCAAACAAAGCGATCACACAGCAGCTTGAAGAAAAAGGCGCACTTGTGAAGCTTGAATTCATTACTCACTCTTATCCGCATGATTGGAGAACAAAAAAACCAACCATTTTCAGAGCGACAGCGCAATGGTTTGCGTCTATTAAAGATTTCAGATCAGACCTGCTGGATGCCATTAAAGAAACCAAATGGGTTCCTGAATGGGGCGAGCAGCGTTTGCACAACATGGTTCGGGACCGCGGAGACTGGTGTATTTCGAGACAGCGTGCGTGGGGTGTGCCGATTCCGGTATTTTACGCTGAAAACGGAGAACCGATTATTACAGATGAAACCATTGAACATGTTTCTGAATTGTTCAGACAGCACGGATCAAACATTTGGTTTGAAAAAGAAGCAAAGGATCTTCTTCCGGAAGGCTTTACGCATCCTGGCAGCCCGAACGGCACATTTACAAAAGAACAGGATATCATGGATGTTTGGTTTGATTCAGGCTCTTCACATCAAGCAGTGCTTGAAGAACGTGATGACCTCGTACGCCCGGCTGATTTATACCTAGAGGGATCTGACCAATATCGCGGCTGGTTTAACTCTTCTCTTTCTACAGCAGTAGCCGTAACAGGGAAAGCGCCGTATAAAGGTGTGCTCAGCCATGGGTTCGCACTGGATGGAGAAGGACGCAAGATGAGTAAATCAATCGGTAACGTTGTTGTTCCGGCTAAAGTCATGAAACAGCTTGGTGCCGACATCTTAAGATTATGGGTATCTTCAGTGGATTATCAGGCGGACGTTCGCGTGTCTGACGCCATTCTAAAGCAGGTTGCGGAAGTATATCGTAAAATCCGCAACACGTTCCGTTTCCTTCACGGCAACCTTTTCGATTTTGATCCAAAAACAAATGCGGTGGCTGTCGAAGATCTTCGTGAAGTGGATCAGTATATGCTGATTAAGCTGAACAAGCTGATTGATAAAGTGAAAAAAGCGTATGATGAGTACGAATTTGCGGTTGTGTATCACAGCATTCATAATTTCTGCACAATCGAATTGAGCTCATTCTACCTTGATTTTGCAAAGGATATTGTCTACATCGAGCATGCGGATCATCCGGATAGACGCAGCATGCAGACAGTATTCTATGAAACGCTTCTTGCATTAGTGAAGCTTTCAGCGCCTATCCTTCCACATACGGCAGACGAATTGTGGTCTCATTTAACATTTGTTGAAGAGCAGAGCGTTCAGCTGACCGATATGCCGGAAACAATCGCGGTTCCAAACAGTGAAGTGACTGAAGAAAAATTTGACCGCTTTATGGCTCTTCGTGATGACGTGTTGAAAGCATTAGAAACTGCGAGAAATGAAAAAATTATCGGTAAATCTTTGGAAGCAAACCTGAAATTGTATCCAAACAAAGAAAACAAGGAGCTCTTGGCTTCCATAAAAGAAAACCTTTCTCAGCTGTTTATTGTGTCTGAACTGACAATCAGCGAAGAAAATGAAGCGCCGAACGATGCGCAAAGCTTTGCGACGGGTAAAATCGCTGTCGAGAAAGCGGAAGGCGAAATGTGTGAGAGATCTCGTGTGATTTCAAAAGATGTAGGGGCAAATCCGAAATATCCTACACTTTCATTACGCAACGCTGAAATCGTTGAAAAATACTATCAAAAATAATGAAAAGGGCCCGGCGTAAAAGCCGGGCTTTTTTTGTGCCAAGAGTGACATCCTTTAGAACGGCAGGAAAAATCTTATGGGCTTTAGATCATCATTCATAGGCAACAATAAAGGTACTACGTTAAGAGCAGGAGTTGTGAAGAATGAATGATCAACTGACCGCAATTTATACGGAACTTCTTCTGATGAAAGAAGAATTACAGTCGAGATTATTTGAGTATTCTTGCTTTCAGGTTTCTACAAGCCCGCAAGCAGCAATCAATCATAAACAAAAAGCAACTCTGATCTATCATATTAAAGAAGAGCTTCAAGACGTTCTCCTTGCATTGTCCAAAATCGAAAACGGCACATTCGGATACTGTGAAGAAACCGGGGCTCCCATTCCTCTTTCAAAGCTGGCAGTGCTGCCGACGGCCCGAACAGCAAACGATTTTCTTTATTCTGTCCAATTTGAGAAAAAAACGCTTCCGATATGGAAATCAACGGATATCGAATATGGTCAGGCACTGTATGAATAACAGTGTCTGGCCGGTTAATATGCCTGATATTTCTTTACTCCAGTGCTTTTTATTGATAAAATGCATAATGGATTAAAGTAACCGTAAACTGGAGGAACGTTTGTGCTGTATTATATGATTGCACTACTTATTATTGCAGCCGATCAATTGACAAAATGGCTAGTTGTTAAGAACATGGAACTTGGCCAAAGCATTCCGATCATTGATCAGGTATTCTATATCACCTCCCATCGCAATACGGGTGCTGCATGGGGGATATTAGCGGGTCAGATGTGGTTTTTCTACCTCATAACAACCGCTGTTATTATTGGTATTGTTTATTACATACAGCGTTATACAAAAGGACAAAGGCTTCTTGGCGTTGCCCTCGGACTTATGCTTGGCGGTGCCATCGGCAACTTTATCGATCGGGCTGTCAGACAGGAAGTTGTGGATTTTATCCATGTTATTATTGTCAATTACAATTACCCGATATTTAACATCGCGGACTCTTCATTATGTGTCGGCGTAATGCTTTTATTTATACAAATGCTGTTGGACAGCGGGAAAAAGAAAAAGGAGCAATAGCATGAATCAAATTGATATAACCGCTTCAGAAGAACAAAAAAGTGAGCGGATTGATAAATTTTTGGCATCGACTGAGAATGATTGGTCAAGAACCCAGGTTCAGCAATGGGTAAAAGACGGACAGGTTGTCGTGAACGGAAGCGCGGTGAAAGCGAATTATAAAATTCAGCCGGGTGATCAGGTGACCGTCACTGTACCCGAACCGGAAGCGCTCGACGTTCTGGCAGAGCCTATGGATCTCGATATTTATTATGAGGACCAGGATGTGCTGGTCGTCAACAAACCTCGCGGAATGGTTGTTCACCCAGCACCCGGGCATCTTACGGGCACACTTGTAAACGGCCTTATGGCTCATTGCACAGACCTTTCCGGTATAAATGGCGTGATGCGTCCGGGTATTGTTCACAGAATCGATAAGGACACGTCCGGTTTATTAATGGTGGCGAAAAATGATATGGCACACGAGTCACTCGTAAACCAATTGGTTAACAAAACGGTCACGCGAAAATATACGGCCGTTGTCCACGGGCTTATTTCTCACGATGACGGCACAATTGACGCGCCGATCGGACGAGATAAGAAAGACCGTCAAAGCATGACTGTGATACGTGATGGCAAAAACGCCGTCACTCATTTTCATGTACTAGAGCGTTTTCAGGATTTTACGTTAGTGGAATGCCAGCTTGAAACTGGGAGAACGCATCAAATTCGTGTTCATATGAAATATATCGGATTCCCATTAGCAGGCGATCCGAAATACGGCCCAAGAAAAACAATCGACTTTAATGGCCAAGCGCTTCACGCGGGAGTTTTAGGTTTTGACCATCCACGAACAGGAGAATATGTCGAATTTGAAGCGCCGCTTCCTGAGGATATGGCAGAATTAATCGAAAACCTCAGAAAAAACGGTTGACAGAGGGTTTCTTTTCTGAAATAATAAACGAAGCTGAATAGATTCTTTAAAACAGTCCAGAGAGACTGAGAAGGATAACGGATAGACGGGATGCGTGTACAGGCGCGCACCTTGTCCTAAAACCCCTCTATGCTCTGGCAGGAGGGGTTTTTTCTTCTATATGAACTGTGAGGTGTCACACATTGAATCAAAAAGCTGTCATTCTCGACGAACAGGCAATCAGACGGGCGCTGACCAGGATTGCTCACGAAATGATCGAACGCAATAAAGGAATGAATAACTGCATTCTTGTCGGCATTAAGACAAGAGGGATTTACCTGGCAAAACGCCTTGCGGAACGCATTGAACAGATTGAGGGAAATCCTGTTACAGTCGGTGAAATTGATATTACTCTTTACAGAGACGATCTTTCTAAAAAAACGAGCAACGATGAACCGCTTGTAAAAGGTGCAGATATTCCGGTAGATATTACAGATCAAAAAGTCATTCTCGTTGATGATGTTCTGTATACCGGAAGAACAGTCAGAGCAGGAATGGATGCGCTTGTTGATGTAGGCAGACCTTCCTCCATTCAGCTTGCAGTGCTTGTGGACAGAGGACACCGGGAGCTGCCGATCCGAGCGGATTATATCGGGAAAAACATCCCGACATCAAAGTCTGAAAAGGTTATGGTTCAGCTTGATGAGGTAGACCAAAACGATCTCGTCGCCATTTATGAAAACGAATAATAGATCACCTTTTTAAGGGCAATCCAGAGAGGTTGCAAAGAGGTGCACAACAAAGGCCCAAAAAGTATTCGGCAGGTCTTTGTATGCCTCTTTGCGTAAAAAAGCAAAGAGGTTTTTTTATACAGTCATTGAGTCATCCTAAAATGAAAGTCAACAATCAGGGGGAAATCATCATGAGTAAGAAAAAAGTAAATTTAGGGGTCAGGGATGTCCCGACACCTTTCTCTTGGGTTTCATTCAGCCTTCAGCATTTGTTTGCCATGTTTGGCTCAACCATTTTGGTTCCGAAGCTCGTCGGAATGAGTCCTGCTGTGGCGTTGGTGACAAGCGGCATCGGAACACTGGCGTACCTTCTTATTACGAAAGGGCAAATTCCGGCGTATCTCGGTTCATCCTTCGCCTTTATTTCTCCGATCATTCTGGTAAAAGCGACCGGCGGGCCGGGAGCGGCAATGGTTGGAGCGTTTCTTGCAGGGCTGGTGTACGGGCTGATTGCCTTATTGATCAGGCAGCTTGGAACAGGATGGCTGATGAAGATTCTCCCGCCTGTAGTCGTAGGGCCTGTTATTATCGTCATCGGGCTGGGACTGGCAAGCACTGCGGTAAACATGGCGATGTATGCTGATCCGAACGCGAGTGAGTTGGTCTACAGCTTAAAGCACTTTAGTGTCGCAGGAGTTACGCTGGCAATTACGATTATTTGTGCGATTTTCTTACGAGGATTTTTAAGCCTGATTCCGGTTCTGATCGGAATCATCGGCGGATACTTGTTCGCCCTTACTCAAGGGATTGTCAACTTCCAGCCGGTGCTTGACGCGAAATGGTTTGCAGTGCCTGAATTTATCATTCCGTTCAAAGATTATTCACCGTCAGTTACACTCGGCATCGCAGCCGCAATGGTTCCTGTCGCATTTGTCACAATGTCAGAGCATATCGGCCACCAAATGGTGCTGAGCAAGGTTGTCGGACAAGACTTCATTAAAAAGCCGGGACTGCATCGCTCCATTATGGGTGACAGCGTGGCGACAATTCTTGCTTCTCTGATCGGCGGCCCTCCGACAACGACTTACGGAGAAAACATTGGCGTGCTGGCCATCACAAGAGTATTCAGCGTCTTTGTCATCGGAGGAGCGGCAGTGATTGCCTGTTGCTTCGGCTTTATCGGCAAAATTTCAGCGCTGATCAGTTCAGTGCCGTCAGCGGTCATGGGAGGCGTCTCCTTCCTGCTGTTCGGAATCATTGCTTCAAGCGGCCTGAGAATGCTGATTGACAACAAAATTGATTATGAAAACAACAGAAACCTCATTATTACATCAGTAATCCTTGTCATCGGTGTAGGAGGCGCTTTTATCCAAGTATCTCAAGGCGGATTCCAAGTGTCAGGAATGGCGCTTGCCGCAATTGTCGGTGTCATCTTAAACCTGATTCTTCCGCAGGCGAAGGAAGAGCAGGCAGACACATCTGAACAACATCATATCTAAAACCTTTTAATGAAAGTCCAGAGAGGCTTGGAAGGGTTATGAAGAGAAGGAAGCTTCAATGCTGCCCTCTATTTAACCATACCCCGAGTCTATCTTAGACCGGGGTTTTTTTCAGCCTTAAGTTGAAAAGAGAGGGGAAAGAACATGAAGCATTTAACGACGATGAGTGAACTCAGCACTGAGGAAATCAAAGATTTGCTTCAAACAGCACAAGATCTCAAAAGCGGAAAAACAGACAATCAGCTTACAGGAAAGTTTGCCGCAAACCTGTTTTTCGAACCGAGCACGAGAACGCGGTTCAGCTTTGAGGTCGCAGAAAAAAAGCTGGGCATGAATGTGCTCAACCTTGATGGAACAAGCACAAGCGTGCAAAAAGGCGAAACCTTATATGACACGATCCGGACGCTCGAATCAATCGGTGTGGACGTCTGCGTCATCAGGCACAGTGAGGATGAGTATTATGAAGAGCTTGTCAGCCAGGTGAACATTCCGATTCTGAATGCGGGAGACGGATGCGGCCAGCATCCGACACAATCACTGCTTGATTTAATGACGATTTATGAAGAGTTCAATACGTTCAAAGGGCTTACCGTCTCCATTCACGGTGACATCAAGCATAGCAGAGTGGCAAGGTCAAATTCGGAAGTGTTGACAAGATTGGGTGCCCGAGTCCTATTTTCCGGCCCTTCGGCATGGCAGGATGAAGAAAATACATTCGGCACGTATGTCTCAATGGATGAAGCAGTTGAGTCTTCCGATGTCGTCATGCTGCTGCGCATTCAAAATGAACGACATCAGTCCGCTGTCAGCCAGGAAGGCTATTTAAACAAATACGGCTTGACCGTAGAACGGGCTGAGCGTATGAAGCAGCATGCGATCATCATGCATCCTGCTCCGGTAAACAGAGGAGTGGAGATTGATGACAGCTTAGTAGAAAGCAAAAAATCAAGAATCTTCAAGCAAATGCAAAATGGCGTATTTATCAGAATGGCAGTGATACAGCGTGCCTTACAAACCAATGTGAAAAGAGGAGAAGCAGCATATGTCATATCTCATTAAAAACGGCTGGATACTAAACGAAAATGGTGAAAAAACAGAAGCGGATATCCGAGTGACTGGAGAAACCATCACCGCAATCGGCAAGCTTGATGCAACGGATAATGAAACGGTAATTGATGCGAAAGGTTTGCTCGTTTCACCTGGGTTTGTTGATCTCCACGTGCATTTCAGAGAGCCGGGCGGAGAGAAAAAAGAAACTATTGAAACCGGGGCCAAAGCGGCGGCACGCGGCGGCTACACTACAGTAGCAGCAATGCCGAATACGCGGCCGGTTCCTGATACAAAGGAGCAAATGGAATGGGTGCAAAACAGAATTAAAGAAACATCATGCGTCAGAGTTCTTCCATATGCATCCATTACGATCAGACAAATCGGCGATGAAATGACAAACTTTGAAGCGTTAAAAGAAGCCGGGGCATTTGCTTTTACAGATGACGGCGTTGGTATACAGACAGCAGGAATGATGTATGAAGCGATGAAACGGGCAGCCGCAATTGACAAAGCGATTGTTGCACATTGCGAGGACAACTCCTTAATTTACGGAGGAAGCGTACATGAGGGGACATTCTCCAAAGCGAACGGGCTCAACGGCATACCTTCTGTGTGTGAATCGGTTCATATTGCCCGCGATGTGCTGCTGGCTGAGGCGGCAAACTGCCATTATCATGTATGCCATATCAGCACGAAAGAATCTGTCAGGGTTGTACGCGATGCGAAAAAAGCGGGAATCAGAGTGACAGCAGAAGTGTCGCCGCATCATTTGCTGCTTTGTGATGAGAACATCCCGGGGTTGGACACAAACTATAAAATGAATCCTCCGCTCCGCAGCGCAGAAGACAGAGCTGCTTTAATTGAAGGTCTTTTAGACGGAACAATTGATTTTATCGCAACAGACCATGCACCGCATACGGAAGAAGAGAAAAACACAGAAATGAAACTGGCGCCATTCGGAATTGTCGGCTTAGAAACAGCATTCCCGCTTCTTTACACACACTTTGTCAAAAATGGCAAATGGTCGCTGAAGCAGTTGATTGACTACATGACAATCAAGCCATGCGAAGCGTTCGGTCTTCCATATGGAACATTACAAACGGGGCAAGCTGCGGACATTACGTTAATCGATTTAGAAAAAGAAGCAGTTATAGACAAAGAGACATTTTTATCAAAAGGAAAAAATACACCATTCAACGGCATCAGCTGCACCGGCTGGCCGGTCGCTACAATTGCGGCAGGGAAGCTTGCTTATGAAGAGGGGAGACTTGTCAAATGAAGAGACGATTAGTATTGGAAAACGGAGCGGTATTCGAGGGAGAAGCCTTCGGAAGCTTAGAACACAACATGGGAGAAGTCGTTTTTAATACTGGGATGACAGGCTATCAGGAAATTTTATCTGACCCTTCTTACTGCGGACAGATCGTAACATTAACATACCCGCTTATCGGAAATTACGGCATTAACCGTGATGATTTTGAATCCATTACCCCTTTTGTGAAAGGGCTGATCATCAAAGAATTATGTGAGCTGCCTTCCAACTGGCGTTCAGCATACACCTTAGACGAGTATTTAAAAATAAAAAACATTCCCGGACTCCAGGGGATTGATACAAGGAAGCTGACAAGAATGATCCGCACGGCAGGCGCGCTAAAAGGAACATTCGCTTCATCTGATGAAGATATCGAAGCAGTGCTGAAAAGACTGAACGAAACGGAATTGCCAAGAAATCAAGTATCCCAAGTATCAGCCAAAACAGCATATCCGAGCCCGGGAAGAGGCAAACGCATCGTCTTGGTTGACTTCGGCATGAAACACGGAATTCTAAGAGAGCTGAACAAACGGAAATGTGACGTCATCGTTGTGCCTTACAACATTACAGCGGAAGAGGTGCTTCAGCTGAAACCGGACGGTATCATGCTTTCTAACGGACCTGGAGACCCGAAGGATGTGCCTGAAGCGATTGAAATGATTAAAGGTGTTCTTGGAAAAGTGCCATTATTCGGAATATGTCTTGGCCACCAATTATTCGCGCTGGCGTGCGGGGCGAATACTGAAAAAATGAAATTCGGACACAGGGGCTCAAACCACCCGGTAAAAGAGCTGGCTACAGGAAAAGTTGCCTTAACATCTCAAAACCATGGATATACAGTTTCGTCTATCAGTAAAACAGAACTGGAAGTGACGCATATCGCAATTAACGACGATACGATTGAAGGGCTGAAGCATAAAACATTGCCGGCATTTACGGTTCAATATCATCCCGAAGCCTCACCTGGTCCTGAGGATGCCAACCATCTATTTGACAGATTCATCGAATTGATCGAAACAACAGAGAAAGAAGGGGAAGCGGTATGCCAAAACGCGTAGACATTAACAAAATTTTAGTAATCGGATCTGGACCGATCATCATCGGCCAAGCAGCAGAATTTGACTATGCGGGAACACAAGCCTGTCTTGCTTTGAAAGAAGAAGGCTATGAAGTCATCCTTGTCAACTCAAACCCTGCCACGATCATGACAGATACAGAAATGGCTGACCGGGTTTACATCGAACCGCTCACACCTGAATTCCTGACACGAATCATCAGAAAAGAGCGCCCGGATGCCATTCTTCCTACACTCGGAGGCCAAACCGGTTTGAATCTTGCGGTTGAGCTTTCTGAAAGAGGCGTTTTGGCAGAATGCGGCGTCGAAGTGCTTGGCACGAAACTGTCTGCGATTCAGCAAGCTGAAGACCGTGACTTGTTCAGAACATTAATGAATGAACTGAATGAACCGGTGCCTGAAAGTGAGATTATCCACTCCCTTGAAGAAGCAGAAAAATTCGTCAGTCAAATTGGATTCCCTGTCATTGTCCGCCCGGCATATACATTAGGCGGAACAGGCGGAGGCATCTGCTCGAATGAAACAGAGCTAAAAGAAATCGTTGAGAACGGCTTGAAATTAAGCCCGGTACACCAATGTCTGCTTGAAAAAAGCATCGCCGGCTATAAAGAAATCGAGTATGAAGTCATGAGAGATAGCCAGGATCACGCCATTGTCGTTTGTAACATGGAAAACATTGATCCAGTTGGAATCCATACTGGAGACAGTATTGTTGTTGCGCCGAGCCAAACGCTCAGCGATCGCGAATATCAGCTCTTGCGGAATGTATCGTTAAAACTGATTCGCGCGCTTGGGATCGAAGGCGGATGTAATGTCCAGCTCGCCTTAGATCCAGACAGCTTCCAATATTACATTATTGAAGTAAATCCGCGTGTCAGCCGTTCATCTGCCCTTGCATCAAAAGCAACGGGGTACCCGATTGCAAAGCTCGCTGCTAAAATTGCAGTCGGACTTTCATTAGATGAAATGATGAACCCGGTGACAGGAAAAACATATGCAGCATTTGAACCTGCTCTTGACTATGTCGTATCCAAAATTCCGCGCTGGCCGTTTGATAAGTTTGAATCAGCAAACAGAAAGCTCGGCACGCAAATGAAAGCGACTGGTGAGGTCATGGCGATCGGCCGCACGCTTGAAGAGTCATTGCTGAAGGCTGTGCGTTCACTGGAAGCGGATGTGTATCATCTTGAATTGAAGGATGCCGCTGACATTTCAGATGAGCTTCTTGAAAAGCGAATTAAAAAGGCCGGTGATGAACGCTTATTCTACTTAGCTGAAGCGTACAGAAGAGGCTACACGGTAGAAGACCTCCATGAATTTTCCGCTATCGATGTTTTCTTCTTGCATAAGCTGTTCGGAATCGTACAGTTTGAAAAAGAATTGAAGGCGAATGCGGGCGATACAGATGTGCTGAGACGGGCAAAAGAATTCGGCTTCTCTGATCAGTACATTAGCCGCGAGTGGAAAATGAAAGAATCCGAGCTTTACAGCTTGAGAAAACAAGCGGGGATTGCGCCGGTATTCAAAATGGTAGATACATGTGCGGCGGAATTCGAGTCAGAAACGCCATACTTCTATAGCACATACGAAGAAGAAAATGAATCTGTCGTTACAGATAAGAAAAGTGTGATGGTGCTTGGTTCGGGTCCGATTCGAATCGGTCAGGGTGTCGAGTTCGACTATGCGACGGTTCACTCTGTATGGGCAATTAAACAAGCAGGCTATGAAGCCATTATTGTCAACAACAACCCGGAAACCGTTTCAACAGACTTCAGCATCTCAGACAAGCTGTATTTTGAACCGCTTACGATTGAAGATGTTATGCACATCATTGACCTCGAACAGCCAATGGGCGTTGTCGTACAATTTGGCGGACAAACTGCGATTAACCTTGCTGACGAGCTTTCTGCACGCGGAGTGAAAATCCTTGGAACTTCATTAGAAGATTTAGACCGTGCGGAAGACCGGGATAAATTTGAACAAGCGCTTGGAGAACTTGGTGTTCCTCAGCCGCTTGGCAAAACAGCGACATCAGTTGATCAGGCGGTAAGCATCGCAAGTGATATCGGTTATCCGGTACTGGTGCGTCCTTCCTATGTACTTGGCGGCCGGGCGATGGAGATTGTGTACCATGAAGAGGAGCTGCTTCATTACATGAAAAATGCAGTCAAAATCAATCCGCAGCACCCTGTATTAATTGATAGATACTTGACTGGAAAAGAAATTGAAGTCGATGCAGTATCCGACGGTGAAACAGTCGTCATTCCGGGAATTATGGAGCACATTGAACGTGCGGGCGTTCACTCCGGAGACTCGATCGCTGTTTATCCGCCTCAGTCTCTCACAGAGGACATTAAGAAAAAAATTGAACAATACACGATCGCATTGGCTAAAGGGCTGAATATTGTCGGTTTGCTCAATATTCAATTCGTCCTGTCGCAAGGCGAGGTGTACGTGCTAGAAGTGAATCCGAGATCAAGCAGAACCGTACCGTTTTTAAGCAAAATTACGGGTATCCCGATGGCGAATCTCGCAACAAAAATCATTCTTGGTCAAAAGCTGGCTGCGTTTGGCTATACAGAGGGCCTTCAGCCTGAACAGCAAGGTGTATTTGTAAAAGCGCCGGTCTTCTCCTTTGCCAAGCTGAGAAGAGTGGACATTACGTTAGGGCCTGAAATGAAATCAACAGGTGAAGTCATGGGGAAAGATTCGACACTTGAAAAGGCGCTCTACAAAGCCTTGATTGCTTCAGGTATTCAAATCCCGAACTACGGTTCCGTGCTTTTAACAGTAGCTGATAAGGACAAAGAAGAAGGGCTTGCCATTGCTAAGCGGTTCCACGCGATCGGCTACAACATTTTAGCGACGGAAGGAACGGCAGGCTACCTGAAAGAAGCTTCCATTCCAGCGAAGGTCGTCGGAAAAATCGGTCAGGATGGCCCGAACTTGCTTGACGTCATCAGAAACGGAGAAGCGCAGTTTGTCATCAATACGCTGACAAAAGGAAAGCAGCCGGCAAGAGACGGATTTAGAATCAGACGTGAATCAGTAGAAAATGGTGTTGCCTGCCTAACATCTTTAGATACGGCAGAGGCGATATTGCGAGTGCTGGAAAGCATGACATTCCGTGCTGATCAAATGCCGGCAGTCAACACAAATCAGGAGGCGGCAGTCACTATATGAAAAAAGCGTATTTGACAGTATGTTCTAACCAGCAAATTGCAGACCGGGTGTTTCAAATGGTTCTGAAAGGGGAGCTTGTCCAAGGGTTTACAACCCCTGGACAGTTCCTTCATCTTAAAGTGAGCGAAGCGGTTACGCCTCTTTTGAGAAGGCCGATCAGCATCGCAGACGTCAACTTTGAAAAAAATGAAGTCACCATCATTTATCGGGTAGATGGTGAAGGGACAAGACTCTTGTCACTGAAGCAGCAGGGAGAACTTGTGGATGTCCTCGGGCCTTTGGGAAATGGCTTTCCTGTTAATGAAGTTCAACCCGGAAAGACGGCTTTGCTGGTAGGAGGCGGAGTAGGTGTGCCGCCTCTCCAAGAGCTGTCGAAACGCTTGATTGAAAAAGGGGTAAATGTCATCCACGTTTTAGGATTCCAATCGGCAAAGGATGTATTTTACGAGGAAGAATGCCGGCAGTACGGAGACACGTATGTGGCAACAGCTGACGGAAGCTACGGGGAAACCGGATTTGTCACAGATGTGATTAAACGGAAAAATCTAGAGTTTGATATCCTCCTCAGCTGCGGGCCGACACCGATGCTCAAGGCGTTAAAACAGGAATATGCTCATAAAGAAGTATATCTGTCCATGGAGGAACGAATGGGCTGCGGAATCGGCGCATGCTTCGCGTGTGTGTGCCATACAAACGAAAGTGAGACGTCCTATGTAAAAGTATGTCTCGACGGGCCTGTATTTAAAGCTCAGGAGGTGGCGCTGTAATGCTAGAGGTGAAATTGCCGGGACTTGATTTGAAAAACCCAATCATTCCTGCATCAGGCTGCTTCGGTTTTGGAAAAGAATTTTCACGTTTTTATGATTTGTCTTGTCTTGGAGCCATCATGATTAAGGCTACGACAAAGGAGCCACGCTTTGGGAATCCGACGCCGCGGGTAGCTGAGACTGGTGCTGGAATGCTCAATGCGATCGGTCTCCAAAATCCGGGGCTGGATAGTGTGTTGCATAATGAGCTGCCGTGGCTTGAGCAGTTTGATACACCGATCATTGCCAATGTCGCAGGTTCTCAAGTCGATGATTATGTTGAAGTCGCAGAACATATCAGCAAAGCGCCTAATGTCCATGCACTTGAATTGAATATTTCCTGCCCGAATGTGAAAACAGGCGGAATCGCTTTTGGCACGAATCCTGAAATGGCTGCCGATTTGACAAAAGCGGTGAAAGAGGTTTCGGATGTGCCCGTTTATGTGAAGCTATCCCCGAACGTGGCTAATATCACAGAAATTGCATTAGCGATCGAGGAAGCGGGAGCGGACGGTCTTACGATGATCAACACACTAATCGGCATGAGACTTGATTTAAAAACTGGCAAACCGATATTAGCGAATAAAACAGGGGGGCTTTCCGGCCCTGCTGTGAAGCCGGTTGCCATTCGCATGGTGTATGAAGTCAGCCAGGCGGTCAACATCCCGATTATCGGAATGGGAGGCGTGCAGACTGCTGAAGATGCCCTGGAATTTCTTCTCGCGGGAGCAAGCGCAGTCGCTGTCGGAACAGCAAACTTTGTGAATCCTTTTGCCTGTCCAGAGATTATTGAACAGCTCCCATCTGTTTTGCGCCAATACGGCTATCAATCAATTGAAGAATGCATCGGAAGGAGCTGGAATCATGAAAAACAACCTGCCCATCATCGCGCTTGATTTTGCATCAGCTGAAGAAACACTTGCGTTCTTAGCGTCTTTTCAGCAAGAACCGTTATTTGTAAAGGTTGGAATGGAGCTTTTTTATCAAGAAGGACCATCGATCGTGAAACAATTAAAAGAAAGAAACTGCGAGCTGTTTTTAGATCTAAAGCTCCATGACATCCCGACTACTGTAAACAAAGCGATGAAGCGCCTTGCCAGTCTTGGCGTAGACCTCGTCAATGTTCATGCTGCCGGGGGCAAAAAAATGATGCAGGCAGCTCTCGAAGGCTTAGAAGAAGGTACGCCGGCCGGAAAAAAACGTCCGTCACTTATCGCGGTAACCCAGCTGACAAGCACATCTGAACAAATCATGAAAGATGAACTGCTGATCGAAAAATCTCTGATTGATACGGTTGTGCACTACAGCAAACAGGCGGAAGAAAGCGGACTGGATGGAGTGGTCTGCTCTGTTCATGAAGCAAAAGCCATTTACCAAGCGGTGTCGCCTTCATTTCTGACTGTCACTCCGGGGATCAGAATGTCTGAGGACGCTGCGAATGACCAAGTCCGCGTAGCGACGCCTGCTATTGCAAGAGAGAAAGGTTCATCAGCGATTGTAGTAGGACGCTCGATTACAAGAGCGGAAGACCCGGTAAAAGCCTATAAGGCTGTCAGACTTGAATGGGAGGGAATCAAATCTTGAAACAAATCATCGCAAAACATCTATTAGACATCCAAGCTGTATTTTTACGCCCGAACGAGCCGTTCACATGGGCAAGCGGCATTTTATCTCCAATCTACTGTGACAACCGCCTTACGCTATCTTTCCCAGAGGTCAGAAACGATGTTGCTTCAGGTATCAGCAACCTTGTCAAAGAGCATTTTCCTGAAGCTGAAATGATTGCGGGAACAGCAACCGCCGGTATTCCTCATGCTGCTTTAGCGGCTGACCGTTTGAATCTTCCGATGTGTTATGTGAGGAGCAAGCCGAAGGCGCACGGAAAAGGCAATCAGATTGAGGGAGCTGTGCAAGAAGGGCAAAAAACAGTTGTCATTGAAGACTTAATTTCCACAGGAGGCAGTGTGCTTGAAGCTTGTGCAGCTTTACAAGCGGCCGGCTGTGAAGTGCTTGGTGTCGTCTCAATCTTTACGTACGGACTTCCTAAAGCGGAGGAAGCCTTCGCAAAGGCAGAACTGCCATACTACTCATTAACTGATTATGATACGCTCACAGAGGTCGCGCTTGAAAACGGAAATATTCATTCAGATGATCTAAAAAAGCTGCAAACATGGAAACGAAATCCCGAGTCAAAAGATTGGTTTAAAAAATAAAAAATAAATTCAAATGATATAAAGAGGCTTCAAAGCCTTGATGTACTTGAAAACAGGCTGTGAGGCCTGTTTTTTTATTAATCCTATAAAAAAAGTCGGGTTGACTTATGTTAGAATTGTGCTAAAATTTACTACAAATCTAAAAACTTATCAAGAGCGGCTGAGGGACTGGACCTATGAAGCCCGGCAACCTGCAAAGTTTGTAAGGTGCTACTTCCAGCAAAATGAATTCCATTTTGAAAGATAAGGGCTACATGCTGTTCCTGTCTTTCTTTCCGCCGGATTGAAAGTTTTTTATTTTAAGAGGTAAAAAGGCTATCTGTATATCAGCAGCCGCGAATCACATTACATGGGAAAAGACAACCGGCAGAAAGCTACTGTTTGTTTGTCTCCGAAAGGAGGAAAGAAGAAATGTTAACGTATGATAATTGGGAAGAACCAACGATTACATTTCCGGAAGACGATCCTTATAAAGGAGCGCTGTCAGTTTTAAAATGGGCATACGGCCATTACGGCGATCAGCTTGTTTATGCCTGCAGTTTCGGAATTGAGGGAATCGTTCTGATTGACTTAATTTATAAAGTGAAAAAAGACGCAGAGATTGTGTTTCTTGATACAGGACTTCATTTTAAAGAAACCTATGAAACAATTGAACGAGTGAAAGAGCGTTATCCGGGTCTTAATATCATCCTGAAAAAACCAGATCTCACCCTTGAGGAACAAGCCGAAGAACATGGTGACAAACTGTGGGAAAGAGAGCCGAATCAGTGCTGCTATCTTAGAAAGGTTGTTCCTTTAAGAGAGACGCTTTCAGGACATCCAGCCTGGCTTTCCGGCCTGCGCCGTGATCAAGGGCCAAGCCGTGCCAATACGAATTTCTTAAACAAAGATGAAAAATTCAAGTCAGTAAAAGTTTGCCCGCTTATCCATTGGACTTGGAAAGACATTTGGAGATACACATCCCGGAATGAACTGGACTACAATCCGCTTCATGACCAAGGATATCCAAGTATTGGATGTGCGCCTTGCACTGCTCCCGCTTTTACAGCAGAGGATTTGCGCTCAGGCAGATGGAATGGTATGGCGAAAACAGAATGCGGACTGCATGAATAAGGAGCTGCAAAATGGAATTAGCCGCTATTTTATTTAGCTTGTTTTTCGCGATGAATATTGGTGCAAGCGGTGCTGCAGCTTCGATGGGGGTTGCTTACGGCTCCGGAGCCATCAAAAAGAAAACCTACGCTTTGATCCTATGCGCAGTCGGTGTCTTTGCCGGGGCGGTCATTGGCGGAGGCGAGGTTGTAAAAACAATCAGCTCCGGCATTATTCCTGAGCAGACGATTACACTGACGATTGTTTGCATCATTATTGGAGCTGCTGCCCTGTCGCTCTTTACTGCTAATCTGCTCGGCATTCCTTTGTCGACAAGTGAAGTAACAGTCGGCGCGGTTGTCGGCGTGGGAGTGGCTTATAAAGTATTGTTTGTGAACAATCTTCTGATCATTGTGTCATTTTGGGTTTTTGTCCCGCTGTTCGCTTTCGGCTTCACCTATTTCGTATCTAAGCTGTTTCGTTATTTTAAGATTGAAGTAAAATCTTCTAAAAAACAAAAAATCCTCGGCATTGTTTTGTTAGTTGCCGGATTTTTCGAAGCATTCTCTGCCGGCATGAATAACGTGGCGAATGCTGTTGGCCCGTTAGTAGCTGCCGATGTGCTTGATGTCGGAAAAGGAACCTTGTATGGAGGAGCTTTTGTTGCTCTTGGCGCACTGTTATTAGGCCGGCGTGTGCTAGAAACAAACGGGAAGAAAATTACGAGATTCTCCAAAGGGGAAGGCATTCTCTTATCCGGTACAGGAGCAGGACTTGTGATCATCAGTTCTGTATTTGGGATGCCGGTACCCTTGGCGCAAGTCACGTCATCGTCTATTATCGGAATAGGCATGGCAAAAAACGGTCCGAACGTGTTCCATAAACAAGTTGTTCAAACGATGCTGAAGGTATGGATCGTATCGCCGTTTTTATCTTTATCGATTTCTTATCTGCTTGTATCCTTGTTTTTAAAAGCAGATTATTATTCGATCTTTATCATGGTAAGTGTGCTTTTAGCGGCGGGCGGTGCCATCAGCCTGACAAAGGCCATTCGTAAAGAGAGACGCTCAGTCCACGAACAAGGCGGGGGAATCTGATCATTAATCTGAGTAATTTTATAAGTTAACTAGGAGGAGATGGATATTATGAGCTTAGCACCACACGGAGGAACATTAGTAAACAGAGTAGATGAATCATATGATGTGAGCGGCATTCAAAAAGAAATTGAACTTGATTTAATTTCTTTTGCGGATTTGGAATTGATCGGTATCGGTGCATACAGCCCGATTGAAGGTTTCTTTAATGAAAAAGATTACGTATCTGTAGTCGAAAACATGCGTCTTTCTTCCGGCGTTGTCTGGTCTCTTCCGATCACGCTTCCGGTCGATGCGCAAAAAGCAGCGGAACTGTCACTTGGTGAAACGGTAAAGTTAACGTATGAAGGAGAAACATACGGCGTTATCCAAATCGAAGACCTGTATGTGCCTGACAAACAAAAAGAAGCTGTCAATGTGTACAAAACAGATGAACAGGAGCATCCTGGTGTTAAAAAGCTGTTCAGCCGCGGCAATACATATGTCGGCGGGCCGATTACGTTGATTAAAAAAGCTTCAAAACAGTTCCCTGAATTTACATTTGAACCGTTAGAAACGAGACGCCAGTTTGCGGAAAAAGGCTGGGAAACCATTGTCGGTTTCCAAACAAGAAACCCTGTTCACAGAGCGCATGAATACATTCAAAAAACGGCTCTTGAAACAGTAGACGGCTTGTTCTTGAATCCGTTAGTAGGTGAAACAAAATCTGATGACATTCCAGCTGATGTACGGATGGAAAGCTACCAAGTGCTTCTTGATCATTATTACCCGAAAGATCGCGTTTTCCTTGGTGTCTTTTTAGCGGCGATGCGTTATGCAGGCCCGAGAGAAGCAATTTTCCATGCGCTTGTCAGAAAGAACTACGGCTGCACACATTTCATCGTCGGCCGTGATCATGCAGGTGTAGGTGACTATTACGGAACATACGAAGCACAGGAGCTGTTTGACACATTTAAACCTGAAGAACTCGGGATTACGCCGCTGAAATTTGAGCACAGCTTCTTCTGTAAAAAATGCGGAAATATGGGAACAGCGAAAACATGCCCTCATGGCAGAGAGCATCACGTCATTTTATCAGGCACTAAGGTAAGAGGTATGCTGAGAGACGGTGTGCTGCCGCCTGCTGAATTCAGTCGAAAAGAAGTCGTAGAAGTGTTAATCAAAGGGATGAAGAAAAAAGAAGAAGTAGGCGTATCTTAAGGAGGACTGGCAGTGACAAATCGCGATATTGTATGGCATGAAGCCTCTATCACAAAAGAAGAGTACCAGCAAAAAAACAAGCATAAAAGCTCCATTCTCTGGCTGACAGGGTTAAGCGGCTCAGGCAAATCAACGATTGCCAACGCCGCTGCGAGAGAATTGTTTGAGCAAGGCTACCAAGTGATTGTGCTGGACGGGGATAATATCCGTCACGGCTTAAATAAGGATCTTGGTTTTTCTGATGAAGACCGAAAAGAAAACATCCGCCGAATCGGAGAGGTGGCAAAGCTTTTTGTTCAGCAGGGAACCATTGTGATTACTGCTTTTATCTCTCCTTTCCGCGAGGACAGACAACAGGTTCGCGAGCTTGTGGAAGCGGGCGAATTTAATGAAGTCTACATTAAATGCGACCTTGATATTTGTGAACAAAGAGATCCGAAAGGGCTTTACAAAAAAGCAAGAAACGGCGAGATTCCGTTTTTTACAGGAATTGATTCTCCTTATGAAGAACCGGAAGCTCCAGAGCTCGTTCTTGATTCAGGACAGCATGACCGTGAAGCGTGTAAAAATCAGCTGATCGAGTTTGTTAAACAAAAATTGAGCTGAATATGATCTGCTGCGTTCTTCTCAGATGCCGGAATGCAAGCGAGAACATCATCACAGCGAATGCTCTGGAAGAACTCGAATAGATCGGGGGAAATACGATGGGGAAAGTATATATTGTAGGAGCGGGTCCTGGTGACCCTGATCTGCTGACAATTAAAGCGCTGAAAGCCATTGAAAAAGCTGATGTCATCTTATATGACAGATTAGTAAATAAAGAGATTTTACAATATGCCAAAGAGCAAGCAGACCTGATCTACTGCGGGAAGCTTCCAGATTTTCATACGATGAAGCAGGAAACCATCAATCGATTTCTTGTGAAGTATGCGCAAAAAGGGAAAATGGTTGTCAGACTGAAAGGCGGAGACCCTTTTGTGTTCGGCAGAGGAGGGGAAGAAGCGGAATGCCTCTCTGAAAATGGAATTCCGTTTGAAATCATCCCCGGCATTACGTCTGGAATCGCGGCAGCCGCTTATGCCGGGATTCCTGTTACTCATCGGGAGGCGGGCTCTAACGTCGCTTTTGTAACGGGTCATTATAAAAAAGAAGAAAATTTTGAGGAAAAGTGGAAAGCGCTGGCTACAGGAATTGATACACTTGTCATCTATATGGGTATCAAAAACGTGCAGCAGATTGAAAGAAAACTCCTTGAAAACGGCCGGGACGGTTCTACGCCGGCAGCCTTTATTCATTGGGGAACAACGGACAAGCAAAAATCTGTTTTTTGTACAGTTGACACCCTTTCAGAAACAGTGGTAAAAGAAAACATTACAAATCCGAGTTTAATTGTCATTGGAAATGTTGTAAATTATCACTATAAGCTGGAATGGTTTGAATCTGAACTGAAAAAACAAGATTTAAGCGAGGCGTTGTAAAAATGAAACAAGCAATTTTATATGTCGGCCACGGCAGCCGGGTCAAAAAAGCACAGCAAGAAGCCGCAGCCTTTTTGGAAGGATGCAAGGCCCACATCTCTGTGCCAGTACAAGAAATCAGCTTTTTAGAGCTTCAGGAGCCGACAATTGAGACAGGATTTGAAGCATGTGTGAAGCAAGGCGCCACTCATATCACAGTGGTGCCTCTGCTTCTTTTAACAGCTGCGCATGCAAAACATGATATTCCGGAAGAAATTGCCCGTGTTGCATCCCGATATCCGTCAGTCCGCATTTCATACGGAAAGCCGATCGGGATTGACGAAGAAGTAGTCAAGGCTGTATATCACCGAATGAAAGACATAGGTGTTCCATATGAAAATGCCAGAGTGGTACTCATCGGAAGGGGAAGTTCAGATCCAGATGTCAAAAGAGACGTAACCGGTATTGCTAATCTTCTTCAGGAAATGATTCCAGTCAAGGAAGTCATTCCGTGCTTTTTGACAGCATGCGGCCCTAATTACAAAGAGGTTTTTTCAGAACTTAAAAAAGATGACGGCATAACAACCTTTATCGTTCCATATTTGCTTTTTACGGGTATGCTGATGAATGAAATCGAACGAGAGGTTCAGAAATTAAAAGCCCATAATCCGAACGTCTACCTCTCTTCCTATATCGGTTTTCATCCTCATGTGAAAAACGCATTTTTGAACCGTGTGAGAGAAACTGCGGCAAATTCTGAGGGACAATTTGATTTTGATGGAGGTTCATATGCTTCCGCTGCACATTAGCCTGGAAAAGAAGAAGGTTGTGATTGCGGGGGGCGGAAGCATCGCTCTCAGAAGGCTGAAAACGGTGATTTCTGAGGGAGCTGATATAACGCTTGTCAGTCCGGATGTGGAACCGGAAATCAAGCAAATGGCAGAAGAGCGGCGTATCAAATGGGAAAAACGGACAATTGAAAAAGAAGATTATCTCAATGCTTTCTTCATTATTGCTGCGACGGATAATGCGGCAGTGAACAAAGAAATTGCCCAATCCGCTTCGCCTTTTCAGCTTGTCAATTGTGTCAGTGACGCTGAGCTTGGCAATGTATATATGCCGAAAATCGTAAAAAGAGGGCATGTCACTGTGTCTGTTTCTACTAGCGGAGCCAGTCCAAAGCACACGAAAGAGCTTGCTGAAAACGTGGATAAGCTGATTGACGGCGATTTTGTTGCTGAAGTGAACAGGCTTTATCAGGTGAGAAGAAAGAAATAAGCCAGAGCATACAAATGCTCTGGCTTTTCTTTATGCGGCTCAGCTTTTTTTGAGCTTGATGACAGTATCAGCATCAGGCGTGACAAAGACGGTATGCTGGCTGTCATAGGTGACGAAACCGGGTTTCGCGCCGTTTGGTTTTTTGACATGTCTGATTTTTGTATAATCTACAGGCACTGAACTTGAATCTTTAGCTTTTGAAAAATAAGCTGCAATTGTCGCGGCTTCCATGATTGTTTGCTCATCCGGTTCGCTGCTTCTGATCACAACGTGGGAGCCTGGAATGTCCTTCGTGTGAAGCCAGATATCGTCTCTGGCCGCCACTCTTGTCGTTAAATATTCATTTTGACGATTGTTCTTACCCACTAAAATTGTCAACCCTGAGGTGGATTCATATGTTTCTAACACCGGATTGTGCGGTTTTTGCTTTTTCTGGCCTTTTTGCTGCTTAGGGCGTAAATATTTGCCCTCAACAAGCTCTTCCCTGATTTCGCTGATATCCCGGGGAGAAGCGGACGAAAGCTGCTGAATCAGCTGATCAAAATATTCGATCTCTTCCTGTGCCAGCCTGATTTGCTCCTCGACAACTGCGACCGAATTTTTCGCTTTCTGATACTTCGTGAAATAGGCCTGTGCGTTTTCAGAAGGCGTTTTGTTCGGGTTTAAAGGAATCGTGATTGTCGGGCTTTCTTCATCATAATAATTGATGACCTCAGCCTGTTTATCACCTTTTTTCAGCATATATAAATTAGCGGTTAAAAGCTCTCCGTAAAGCTGAAATTCCTTCGCGTTTTCCGAATACTCCAGGGTTTTCTCTAATTTTTTGATTTTGTTGGCATTCTTCTTCCGTTCGTTCACAACAAAACGCTCAAGATCCTGAGCCTGTTGCTTGACCCGGTCTCGTTCAGCTTTTCCGAAATAAAAACGGTCGAGCAGTTCGCTTAATGAATCAAAACGGCGCGCTTCGCCCTTTAGATGAGTCAGCTCCAGTAAATAAAAATATTCCTTTCCGTTTACAGTCGTAATGTTGGGAATGAAACGGTGCTCTTTCACTTCGGCAAACAGTGCCAGCAACGCTTTTGGCAGTGTGACTTTGTTGGCAAGGCCTGCTCTGTGAACCGCTTCTTTGGCGAAAAGCGGAGACACGCCTGAAAAGTGGTCGACAATTTGTTTATCAAGCCTTCCTTCTTGAAAGCTGAGGTGACGCAAAATATCATCTTCTGACGCCTCAAGAGGCGATATTTTGTCCTGAGCAGGCGGAAGCTTATAATCTTGGCCGGGCAGTACTGTACGGTAGCTGTTCATTGACGGTGATAAATGCTTAAGTCCGTCGATGATCACATTTTCTGCTGCGTCAGTCAAAATGATATTGCTGTGGCGGCCCATAATTTCTACATAAAGCTTTCGTACGGTTTCATCGCCAATTTCGTTTCGGCTTTTGATATGAAAAATCATAATGCGGTCTAAGTCCGCTTGTTCAATTTTCTCAATGAATCCGCCTTCGATATGCTTTCTCAGCAACATGCAAAACATTGGCGGTTCGCTTGGATTTTCATAAGCTTGTGCCGTGATATGCACCCGTGAATAGCTCGGATGTGCCGATAATAATAGTTTTTGGTTTTTTCCCTTGGCACGGATGTGGAAAATCACATCGTGCTTATATGGCTGATGGATTTTTGTAATTCGTCCGCCCATTATTTTCTCGTTAAGTTCGTGTGTCATTCCGTATGTAAACATGCCATCAAACGACATATGCAATACACCCTCTCATTCTTCCTGCATTCGATAATTATAGCATGAAATGGGACGAGTCAGAATAAGCATGCTTATAGAGTGATATCTCTATAAGAGAGCAGGGGAGTGGACGAGCGGAATGAAGTTTCATGAAATGGGACAAACAGATTTACTAGAGGCAACCAATACGTCCATGAAACAAGGATTAACAGAAAAAGAGGTAAAAAAACGCCTTGACAAGCATGGACCAAACGAGCTGCAAGAAGGGAAAAAAACTTCAGCGCTTCTCTTGTTTTTCGCGCAGTTCAAAGATTTTATGGTGCTTGTGCTTCTGGCGGCAACGTTAATCTCAGGTTTTCTTGGTGAATATGTAGATGCGGTTGCGATTATTGCGATTGTGTTTGTGAATGGCATACTCGGTTTCTTTCAAGAAAGGCGTGCTGAGCAATCTCTTCAGGCTTTAAAAGAGCTTTCAACACCGCACGTCATGGCACTCAGGGAAGGAAGCTGGACAAAGATTCCTTCTAAGGAACTGGTGCCGGGTGATATTGTGAAATTTACGAGCGGGGACAGAATTGGCGCAGACGTTCGAATTTTTGAAGCGAGAAGCCTTGAAATAGAAGAATCAGCGCTAACCGGGGAATCAATCCCGGTTGTGAAGCATGCTGATAAATTGAAAAAACCGGATGTTTCACTTGGCGATATTACCAATATGGCATTTATGGGTACGATTGTGACCCGCGGCAGCGGTGTGGGGGTTGTCGTCGGGACAGGAATGAATACGGCTATGGGGAAAATTGCCGACATGCTTGAATCAGCAGGGACATTGTCAACCCCGCTGCAAAGAAGACTGGAGCAGCTCGGGAAGATTTTGATTGTTGTTGCATTGCTTCTGACCGTACTTGTCGTTGCTGTCGGTGTTATTCAGGGTCATGATCTGTACAGTATGTTTTTAGCAGGTGTCTCGTTAGCGGTAGCCGCTATTCCGGAGGGGCTGCCGGCGATTGTGACAGTGGCGCTTTCGCTTGGTGTACAGAGGATGATTAAACAAAAATCCATTGTTAGAAAGCTTCCTGCTGTTGAAACGCTTGGGTGTGCGTCTATCATTTGTTCAGATAAAACAGGGACAATGACCCAAAACAAAATGACGGTGACACATGTCTGGTCCGGAGGGAAAACATGGAGAGTGGCAGGGGCCGGCTATGAACCGAAAGGAAGCTTCACACTAAACGAAAAAGAGATCAGTGTCAATGAACATAAGCCGCTTCAGCAGATGCTTCTGTTCGGAGCGCTTTGTAACAACTCCAATATTGAGAAAAGAGACGGCGAATATGTGCTTGACGGAGATCCGACAGAGGGAGCGCTGCTCACCGCGGCAAGAAAAGGCGGTTTTTCAAAGGAGTTTGTTGAATCAAACTACCGGGTGGTCGAAGAATTTCCGTTTGATTCTGCACGGAAAATGATGACTGTCATCGTAGAGGATCAAGACAGAAAGCGCTATATCATTACAAAAGGTGCACCGGATGTACTGATGCAGCGATCTTCCCGTATTTATTATGACGGCTCAGCGGCTCTTTTTTCAAATGAAAGAAAAGCAGAAACAGAGGCGGTATTAAGACATTTGGCATCACAGGCGCTCAGAACGATAGCGGTCGCCTACAGGCCGATAAAAGCAGGCGAAACACCGTCAATGGAGCAGGCGGAAAAAGATCTGACCATGCTTGGCCTTTCAGGTATCATTGATCCCCCGCGGCCGGAAGTCAGGCAGGCGATAAAAGAATGCCGTGAAGCAGGAATTAAGACCGTTATGATTACAGGTGATCATGTAGAAACCGCTAAAGCGATAGCGAAAGACTTGCGCCTCCTTCCGAAAAGCGGCAAAATCATGGACGGCAAGATGCTGAATGAACTTTCTCAAGAAGAGCTTTCTCATGTGGTGGAGGATGTGTATGTATTTGCCCGCGTTTCCCCTGAACATAAACTAAAAATCGTAAAAGCCTATCAGGAGAACGGGCATATTGTGGCGATGACGGGAGACGGCGTCAATGATGCTCCTGCCATTAAACAAGCTGATATCGGCGTCTCTATGGGCATTACCGGGACAGATGTGGCCAAAGAAGCATCATCTCTTGTTCTCGTGGATGATAATTTTGCGACGATTAAATCGGCGATAAAAGAAGGCAGGAACATCTACGAAAATATCAGGAAGTTTATCAGATACCTGCTGGCGTCTAACGTCGGAGAAATCCTTGTCATGCTGTTTGCGATGCTGCTCGCCCTTCCTTTACCGCTCGTTCCGATTCAGATTTTGTGGGTCAACTTGGTGACGGACGGATTGCCGGCAATGGCGCTCGGCATGGATCAGCCCGAAGGAGACGTCATGAAGCGCAAGCCCCGTCATCCGAAAGAAGGGGTATTTGCCCGCAAGCTAGGATGGAAGGTCGTTTCCAGAGGATTTTTAATCGGAGTTGCCACTATTTTAGCGTTTATCATTGTGTACCACCGCAATCCGGAAAACTTAGCTTATGCCCAGACGATCGCGTTTGCCACATTGGTGCTCGCTCAGCTTATTCACGTGTTTGACTGCCGCAGCGAAACTTCTGTTTTCTCTAGAAATCCGTTTCAAAACCTGTATTTAATCGGCGCGGTATTGTCATCCATTTTGCTGATGCTTGTAGTAATCTACTATCCGCCGCTTCAGCCGATTTTCCATACTGTAGCCATCACGCCGGGGGACTGGATGCTCGTCATCGGTATGTCCGCCATCCCTACTTTTTTGCTGGCGGGGTCACTTTTAACAAGAAAAAAATAAATTCATATGATATAATCTTAGGGGTAATAGCGTGTCTATTGCCCTTTTATTATGAGAACAGGGAAGAATTGGGTGTTTTAAAATGATACGAAGTATGACAGGCTTCGGCAGTGCAAGCAAAACACAAGACGATCTCTCTGTAAGCGTTGAACTTAAATCTGTGAACTACAGATTTAAAGAAGTGAACGCTCGTTTGCCAAGGCCTTTGCTATATTTTGAAGATAAGCTGAAACAGACCATTCTGCAGCATATTCAGCGCGGAAGAATTGAGCTTTTCGTATCTGTTGACAGCGATATGCTTGTTGAGAAAAGGCTTGAAATTGATTGGCCGCTGCTCGATGAGTTTGTCGCAGCCGCGAGAGATATGAAGAAGCGGTATCAATTGTCTGCAGAGCCCGATGTAATGGATTTCTTTAAGCTTGATCATGTCGTCCAGATTCATGAAGAACAGACGCAAAATGACAAGCTGGAGGCGTTGATCATCGATGCTGCAGAAGAAGCGGTAAAAGGTCTCTGTGAAATGCGTGAAAAAGAGGGGCTGCTCTTAGCGAAAGACTGCCTGATGCATATTGATCAGCTTGAAGAGCTGGTGAGAGAAACTGAATTGCTGGCTGCAGATGTCGTATCTCGTTACCGGGAACGGCTGTACGCCAGAATCAAAGAATGGACTGAAGACGTATTAGACGAGAGCCGGCTTGTAACAGAATGCGCTATTTTTGCAGACCGCTCTGATATCACTGAAGAGATTACAAGGCTGAAGAGCCACTTCGCCCAGTTTCGTGATATATTAGCTAGTGGCGGAGCTGTCGGGCGCAAACTCGACTTTCTTGTTCAGGAGCTCAATCGGGAAGCAAATACGATCGGCTCAAAAGCAAATGATCATCAGATCACAAAGCTTGTCGTTGAAATGAAAAGTTCTATTGAAAAAATAAAAGAACAAGTGCAAAATATAGAATAGTGACTGTGCGTATTGTTTACAGACGGTCTTACTAGGCTAAACTAGAGACGTCTATTTTACAGGGGGAACGTAGAAGATGACGATTAAACTGATTAATATCGGATTTGGCAATATCATCTCCGCCAATCGGATGATTTCGATTGTCAGCCCGGAGTCTGCGCCAATCAAACGGATGATTCAGGATGCAAGAGACCGCGGAATGCTAATTGACGCTACATACGGACGAAGAACCCGTGCAGTTGTCGTCATGGATAGTGATCACATTATCTTATCTGCCGTCCAGCCTGAGACAGTTGCACACAGACTTTCTGTTAAAGAAGAAATTATGGATGAAGGGCAGGGGTAATTGCCGCATGAAAGAAAGAGGGTTATTAATCGTTCTCTCAGGTCCCTCAGGAGTTGGTAAAGGAACGGTTCGACAAGCGATCTTTTCGCAGGAAGACACAAAATTTGAATATTCGATTTCAGTAACCACAAGAAGTCCAAGAGAGGGCGAAGTGAACGGAGTCGATTATTTTTTCAAAACAAGAGACGAATTCGAACAAATGATTGCGGACAACAAGCTGCTTGAATGGGCAGAGTATGTCGGCAATTATTACGGCACGCCAGTCGATTATGTTGAACAGACGCTTCAAGATGGAAAAGACGTCTTTTTAGAAATTGAAGTTCAAGGGGCTCTTCAAGTGAGAAATGCTTTCCCGGAAGGCCTGTTTATTTTCCTTGCGCCTCCAAGCCTTTCTGAACTGAAAAACAGAATCGTGACACGAGGCACAGAAACAGACGCTCTGATTGAAAATCGAATGAAAGCCGCAAAAGCTGAGATCGAAATGATGGATGCTTATGACTATGTCGTTGAAAACGATAATGTCGAAACGGCTTGCGATAAAATCAAAGCAATCGTTCTTGCTGAACATTTGAAGCGTGAACGCGTTGCACCAAGATATAAGAAAATGCTGGAGGTTGAATAATCAATGTTAGATCCGTCAATTGATTCTTTAATGAATAAATTAGATTCAAAATATACGCTGGTGACTGTTTCTGCGAGACGCGCACGTGAAATGCAAATCAAAAAAGACCAAATGATTGAACATACGATTTCACACAAATATGTAGGCAAAGCTTTAGAAGAAATTGATGCAGGCCTGCTTTCGTTTGAAAAGGAAGACCGCGAATAGTAGCACAAGTAGCAACCTATATCACATGTAGGTTGTTATTTTTTTCCGTGCGGTTTTGTAAAGTGCAGAGGGGGAGAATTCATTGCTAAACAATCGAAATGTGTTACTTTGCGTGAGCGGAGGCATCGCTGTTTATAAAGCCTGTGCGTTAACGAGCAAGCTGGTTCAGGCAGGGGCAAATGTCAAAGTGATTATGACTGAATCCGCTTGCCGATTCGTTTCACCGCTGACATTTCAGGCATTGAGCCGCCACGAAGTCTATACAGATACATTTAAAGAACAAAATCCAAGCGTTATTTCTCATATTGATGCTGCAGACTGGGCCGACTTGATTATCGTAGCGCCGGCTACGGCTAATGTGATTGGAAAACTGGCAAACGGCATCGCTGATGATATGCTGACGACAACATTGTTGGCAGCAACGGCTCCCGTTTGGATCGCGCCGGCGATGAACGTTCATATGTATGACCACCCGGCAGTCAAACGAAACATTTCTGTTCTTTATCAGGACGGTTATCGTTTTATTGAGCCAAGTGAGGGCTATTTAGCATGCGGTTACGTAGGAAAAGGCAGATTGGAAGAGCCGGAAAACATCGTAAAGCTGGCCGAAAAACATTTTGCTGAAGAAACATCCGCTCCTTTAGAAGGCAAGCATGTGGTCATTACAGCCGGCCCAACGCGGGAAGCGATTGATCCTGTCCGGTTTTTTACCAATAAATCGACGGGCAAAATGGGCTACGCACTAGCGGAGGCTGCTGTTCAGCTCGGCGCACGGGTAACCTTAATTTCTGGGCCTGTTTCACTTGATCAGCCTAAAGGCCTTGCTGAGTTTATCCCTGTTCAATCGGCTGCGGATATGCGCGAAGCTGTGCTCTCTGTGTATGACGCAAGCGATATAGTCATTAAAACAGCTGCGGTAGCCGATTTTACGCCGAAAACAGTATTTGACCATAAAATGAAAAAACAAGACGGCGGCATGACCTTAGAACTGAAAAGAACAGTCGATATTTTGAAAGAATTGGGCGAGAAAAAGAAAGAGCAGATTTTGGTCGGATTTGCCGCCGAAACACAAGACATTGAACACTATGCACGTAAAAAGCTCGCCGCTAAAAACCTTGATTTGATTGTGGCAAATGATGTGAAAGCAAATGGGGCCGGTTTTGGTGCTGATACGAATATCGTGACAATCTTTTTCAAAGACGGGCATAAACGCGAACTCCCGATTATGTCTAAGCTCGATGTTTCTTTTGAAATCCTTCAGGAGATCGCAGCCCTCTCAAAACAAACCGGAGAGCGCTCATGAATTTTGCAGAAGTCATCGTTGATGTCAGCACCAAAAATATAGACAGGCCTTTTGATTATAAAATCCCAGACCATCTGAAGGGCATGATCAAAACGGGGATGCGGGTCATTGTTCCGTTTGGCCCCCGTAAGATTCAAGGGTTTGTGACAGCAGTCAAAGAAGCATCTGACCTATCGGGAAAATCTGTCAAGGAAGTAGAGGATTTATTAGATCTTACACCTGTTCTGACAGAGGAGCTTATGATTCTGTCATCATGGCTGTCAGACAAAACGCTGTCTTTTAAAATAACGGCGCTTCAAGCAATGCTGCCTGCCGCCTTAAAGGCGAAATATGAAAAAGAATTAAAAATTGCACACGGAGCCGATCTTCCGCCGCAAGTGGAACGGCTGTTTTCTGAAACAAAGACGCTGCTGTATTCAGATATACCCGATCATGAGACGCTGAAACTGATTCAAAGGCATGTTCAAAAAGGGGACATTGACGTGACGTATAAAGTCGCGCAAAAAACCAATAAAAAAATGGTCAGGCATATTCAGGCAAATGCGAGTAAAGAAGAGCTTGCTAAGCAGGCTGAGGGATTGTCCCGCCAAGCAGCAAAACAGCAGGCGATTCTTCACTTTCTCATCTCTGAGCCGGAAGGTGTGAAAATTCCTGCGGCGGAATTGTGCAAAAAAACGGACACGAGCTCTGCAACCATCAAAACCCTTATCCAAAAAGGGCTTTTGAAGGAAAGCTATGAAGAGGTTTACAGAGATCCCTATCAGGACAAAATGTTCAAAAAAACAGAGCCCCTGCCGCTGACAGACGAACAGAGGGCTGCCTTCGAGCCCATACGCGAGACATTGGACAGCGATGAGCATAAAGTGTTCCTCCTTCACGGCGTGACAGGAAGCGGAAAAACGGAAATTTATCTGCAATCAATTGAAAAAGTACTGGCGAAAGGAAAAGAAGCCATCGTCCTCGTACCGGAAATATCGCTGACGCCGCAAATGGTCAACCGCTTCAAGGGCCGCTTCGGCTCCCAGGTGGCAGTCATGCACAGCGGTTTATCCACAGGAGAAAAATATGACGAGTGGCGTAAAATCCACCGGAAGGAAGTACGGCTTGTCGTCGGTGCCAGATCCGCCATTTTTGCTCCGTTTGAAAATCTCGGAATGATAATCATCGATGAAGAGCACGAGTCTTCCTATAAACAGGAAGAAATGCCGCGCTATCATGCGAAAGAGGTGGCAATCAAGCGGGCTGAGCATCACAGCTGCCCGGTTGTATTAGGGAGTGCTACGCCGACATTAGAATCATATGCTAGAGCGCAAAAGGGCGTATACGAGCTTCTTTCACTGAAGCACCGTGTTAACCATCGGGTGATGCCCGAGGTTTCGCTTGTCGATATGAGAGAGGAGCTTAGAAACGGCAATCGCTCGATGTTTTCAGTTGAATTGATGGAAAAGCTTGAAGAAACGATTGCCAAGGGTGAGCAGGCGGTGCTGTTTTTAAATAAGAGGGGCTATTCTTCCTTTGTGATGTGCAGGGATTGCGGCTATGTCCCGCAATGCCCGCACTGCGACATTTCCATGACGTATCATCGTTACGGCCAAAGGCTGAAATGCCATTATTGCGGACATGAAGAGCCTGTTCCGCACACTTGTCCTGAATGCGCAAGCGAGCATATCCGCTTTTTCGGAACGGGAACACAGCGAGTGGAGGAAGAGCTGACAAAAGTGCTGCCAAGTGCGAGGGTGATTCGGATGGATGTTGACACGACATCACGGAAAGGCGCCCATGAAAAATTACTGTCAGCTTTCGGAGAAGGAAAAGCGGATATTCTTCTCGGAACGCAAATGATCGCGAAAGGGCTTGATTTTCCGAATGTCACGCTTGTCGGAGTGTTAAGTGCTGATACAACACTTCATATTCCTGATTTCAGATCGGCTGAAAAAACATTTCAGCTGTTAACGCAAGTCAGCGGCCGGGCAGGCAGGCATGAAAAGCCCGGCCATGTCATCATTCAAACGTATACACCGTCTCATTACAGTATCCAGCTGACGAAAACACACGATTATGAAACGTTCTATCAGCATGAAATGGCGCACAGGAGAGAGCAATCCTATCCGCCATACTACTATTTGGCTCTTGTGACTGTTTCTCATGAGGAAGTGGCGAAAGCAGCGGTTACAGCTGAAAAGATCGCTCATTTTTTGAAAGCAAACTGCGGAGCTGACACGAAAATTCTCGGACCAAGCGCGTCGCCGATAGCCAGGATCAAAGATAGATATCGCTATCAATGCGTGATAAAATACAAACAGGAAACCCAGTTATCCGCTTTATTGAAGAAGATACTGGAACATTATAAACGCGAAATTGAACAAAAACATGTAATGATTTCAATTGATATGAATCCTTATATGATGATGTAAGATCTCACGTCTTGGAGGGTAACAAATTGGCAGTAAAAAAGGTCGTCACACATCCTGCGGAGGTTTTGGAAACACCTGCGGAAACCGTGACTGTTTTTGATAAAAAGCTAAAAAAACTGCTTGATGATATGTACGACACCATGCTTGAAATGGATGGTGTCGGACTGGCAGCGCCGCAAATCGGCATTTTAAAAAGAGCGGCCGTCGTAGATATCGGGGATGACAGAGGGAGAATTGATCTCGTTAATCCTGAAATTTTAGAAAAAAGCGGCGAGCAAACCGGAATTGAAGGATGCTTGAGCTTTCCTGGCGTCTATGGTGATGTCACACGTGCCGATTATGTCAAAGTGCGTGCGTTTAACCGTCAGGGAAAACCGTTCATTCTGGAAGCGCGAGGCTTTTTAGCAAGAGCCGTGCAGCATGAAATGGACCACTTAGACGGTGTGTTGTTTACATCTAAAATAAGTAAATACTATACAGAAGATGAACTAGCGGATATGGAAGGATGATTTGATGACGAGAATCGTATTTATGGGAACGCCGGATTTTTCAGTTCCTGTTTTAAGAACCCTGATTGAGGACGGATATGAAGTAGTGGGGGTCGTCACACAGCCGGACCGTCCGAAGGGCAGAAAAAAAGTCATGACACCTCCTCCGGTCAAGGAAGAGGCATTGCGTCACGGCATCCCGGTTCTTCAGCCGGAAAAAGTCAGATTGACAGAAGAAATTGAGAAAGTGCTGGCATTAAAGCCTGACCTGATTGTAACGGCGGCATTCGGACAAATTTTGCCTAAAGAGCTTCTCGACAGTCCAAAATACGGCTGCATTAACGTTCACGCATCCCTTTTGCCGGAACTGCGCGGCGGTGCTCCGATCCATTATTCCATTCTGCAGGGAAAGAAGAAAACTGGGGTTACCATTATGTATATGGTGGAAAAATTGGATGCGGGCGATATGATCTCAAAAGTGGAAGTGGACATTGAAGAAACCGACAATGTCGGAACACTGCACGATAAATTAAGCGTTGCTGGCGCGAAGCTATTGTCTGAAACGGTTCCAAACGTCATTGCCGGAAGCATATCACCTGAAAAGCAGGATGAAGAGAAAGCGACGTACGCGCCTAATATCAAAAGAGAGCAAGAGCTGCTCGACTGGTCCAGAACGGGCGAAGAGCTTTACAACCAGATCCGCGGCTTAAATCCATGGCCTGTTGCTTATACGACTCTAAACGGACAAAACTTGAAAGTGTGGGAATCGAAAAAAACACCCGCACCAACCAAAGCTGAGCCAGGCACAGTCGTTGCGGTTGAAAAGGAAGGGATTATCGTTGCCACAGGTAACGAGACGGCTCTGTTATTAACCGAACTCCAGCCGGCAGGCAAAAAACGAATGAAAGGCGAAGACTTTGTGCGAGGCGCTCATGTTGAAGCCGGTGATGTGTTAGGAGTAAACAATGAAAAAAACTAGTGTTCGTGACATCGCCCTTGAGGCGCTGATCAAATTAGAACAAAACCAGGCATACAGCAACCTGCTGCTGAAATCGGTCATTAAATCAAATGAACTGAGTGATCAGGACAGAGGGCTTTTGACTGAACTTGTCTATGGTACATTACAAAATAAGATCGCGCTTGATTATATGCTTAAACCGTTTATCAATAAGCCTCAAAAGGTAAAGCCGTGGGTGATTCAGCTTCTTCGCCTATCCTTATATCAAATGGAGTATTTGGAGAAGATTCCAGACAGGGCAGCCATTCATGAAGCGGTTGAGATTGCTAAAATCCGCGGACACAAAGGCATTGCTTCATTTGTCAACGGCGTGCTCCGTTCTATTCAGCGCGAAGGTGTTCCATCCTTTGACGCGATCGAAGATCCTGTCCGCCGGCTGGCGACAGAAACAAGCCATCCGGAATGGCTTGTGAAAGAGTGGGCGGATGCGTATGGATTTGAAGCTGCGGAAAAGATTTGCCGCATCCATCTCATTCCGCCGAAACAGACGCTGCGTGTCAATCAAATGAAAGCAGACAGAGCTGAGCTGCTTGACCAAATGGCTGCTGAGGGAATCGAAGTTGAAAAAGGCGACCTCGCTGAAGATGCTGTGAAGCTCTTAAAGGGAACAATTGCCGGAACTCATTTCTTCCAAAACGGCGAAGTTTCTATCCAGGATGAGAGCTCCATGCTCGTCGCCCGCGCCCTTGATCCTAAGTCAGATGAAACAGTGCTTGACGCGTGTGCGGCGCCTGGCGGAAAGTCGGCTCATATCGCAGAATTAATGAAGAACAAGGGGAGCGTTACGTCGCTTGATCTTCACAAACATAAAGTGAAGCTGATCAAAGAAGCGGCAGATCGGCTTGGCCTGACAATCATTCATGCGGAAACAATGGATGCTAGAAAAGCGGGGGAAACGTTTGAAAACGAACAGTTTGACCGAATATTGGTCGATGCCCCGTGCTCAGGTTTCGGTGTTATCAGAAGAAAGCCGGACATGAAATACACGAAAAAACCTGACGACAGCGCCCGTCTAGCTGAAATCCAGCTGTCGATCTTGAGGGAAATCGCACCATTAGTAAAAAAAGGTGGCACTCTTGTCTACAGTACGTGTACAATGGACCGGACAGAAAATGATGAAGTAATACATGCGTTTATACAAGAACATCCTGATTTTGAACCCGATTTGTCTCTTGAAAAGCGGCTGCCTGAAAAGGTGAGACCCTTTGTTCGGGATGGAAGGCTTCAAATCCTTCCTCATTATTTCGGAACAGATGGTTTCTTTATTTGCAGCATGAGAAAGAAGGGATAAGCAATGGCAGAACTTAATAAAACAAAAGTAAGAAAAGAATTGCGGACAGAGCGTCCGTCTATTTATTCTTTTGAATTAGATGAAATCAAACAATGGCTGACAGACAATGGAGAGAAACCGTTCCGTGCAGCCCAGATCTTTGAATGGCTATATGAAAAACGCGTATCTTCTTTTGAAGATATGACAAACCTCTCAAAGGATCTGCGTGAGAAATTAAACACTCACTTTGTGTTAACAACGCTGAAAACGGCTGTTAAACAAACCTCTCAAGACGGTACGATGAAGTTTTTGTTTGAGCTTCATGACGGTTATACCATCGAAACCGTTTTAATGAGACACGAGTATGGCAATTCTGTATGTGTAACGACACAAGTCGGCTGCCGTATTGGCTGCACATTCTGCGCGTCAACGCTTGGAGGCTTAAAACGAAACCTTGAAGCAGGGGAAATTGTCGCTCAAGTAGTCAAAGTGCAAAAAGCTCTTGATGAAACGGATGAACGCGTCAGCTCTGTCGTGATCATGGGAATCGGCGAACCTTTTGATAACTTTAACGAAATGCTCGCTTTCTTGAAAATCATTAACCATGACAAGGGCCTGAATATCGGTGCTCGCCATATTACGGTCTCTACGAGTGGGATCATCCCGAAAATTTACGAATTTGCTGATCAGCAAATGCAGATTAACTTTGCAATTTCTCTGCACGCGCCGAACACAGAAATCAGAAGCCGTTTGATGCCGATTAACAGAGCATATAAACTGCCTGATCTAATGGAAGCCGTTAAATATTATATTAATAAAACGGGACGCCGCATCAGCTTTGAATACGGGCTGTTCGGAGGCGTAAACGACCAGGTGGAACACGCCGAAGAGCTTGCCGACTTGCTGGAAGGAGTCAAATGCCACGTGAACTTGATTCCGGTAAACTACGTGCCTGAACGGGACTATGTGCGCACACCGCGTGATCAGATTTTTGCTTTTGAAAAAACGCTGAAATCCCGCGGAGTAAATGTCACAATCCGAAGAGAGCAAGGACATGACATTGACGCAGCCTGCGGTCAGCTTCGCGCGAAGGAGCGTCAAGACGAGACGAGGTGATGAGGGTTGTTAACAGCCTTAAAAACAGATACAGGAAAAATCCGCCAGCATAATGAAGATGATGCGGGGATATTCAAGGGGAAAGATGAATTTATATTAGCGGTTGTCGCTGATGGCATGGGCGGCCATCTTGCTGGAGATGTTGCGAGCAAGATGGCTGTGAAAGCCATGGGGGAGAAATGGAATGAAGCAGAGACGATTCCAACTGCGCCCTCGGAATGTGAAAAATGGCTCATTGAACAGATTCTTTCGGTAAACAGCAAAATATACGATCACGCTCAAGCCCACGAAGAATGCCAAGGCATGGGGACGACGATTGTATGTGCGCTTTTTACGGGGAAAACGGTTTCTGTTGCCCATATCGGAGACAGCAGATGCTATTTGCTTCAGGACGATGATTTCGTTCAAGTGACAGAAGACCATTCGCTTGTAAATGAACTGGTTCGCACTGGAGAGATTTCCAGAGAAGACGCTGAACATCATCCGCGAAAAAATGTGTTGACGAAGGCGCTTGGAACAGACCAGTCAGTCAGTATTGACACCCGTTCCTTTGATATAGAACCCGGAGACAAACTGCTTCTATGTTCTGACGGACTGACGAATAAAGTGGAAGGCACTGAGTTAAAAGACATCCTGCAAAGCGATTCAGCTCCTCAGGAAAAAGTAAACCTGCTTGTGGACAAAGCCAATCAGAATGGCGGAGAAGACAACATAACAGCAGTTTTGCTTGAGCTTGCTTTACAAGTTGAAGAGGGTGAAGATCAGTGCTAATCGGCAAGCGGATCAGCGGGCGTTACCAAATTCTCCGCGTTATAGGCGGCGGGGGAATGGCCAACGTGTATTTAGCTGAGGATATCATTCTAGACCGTGAAGTCGCAATTAAAATCCTGCGGTTTGACTATGCAAATGACAATGAATTTATCAGGCGTTTCCGCAGAGAAGCCCAATCCGCATCAAGCCTTGATCACCCGAATATTGTTAGCATTTACGATTTGGGCGAGGAAGATGATATTTATTATATTGTCATGGAATATGTTGAAGGCATGACGCTTAAAGAATACATAACAGCAAATGGGCCGCTTCACCCTAAAGAAGCGCTGAACATCATGGAGCAAATTGTCTCAGCCATCGCTCATGCCCATCAAAACCAGATTGTTCACAGAGACATCAAGCCGCATAACATTTTGATTGATCATATGGGAAATATCAAAGTAACGGATTTTGGAATTGCGACGGCACTAAGTTCGACCACAATCACCCATACCAATTCAGTTCTGGGCTCGGTCCATTACTTATCACCTGAACAGGCCCGGGGCGGCTTAGCCACAAAAAAATCGGATATTTATGCGCTTGGAATCGTTCTATTTGAGCTTTTAACCGGCCGTATTCCGTTTGATGGAGAGTCAGCAGTCAGCATCGCCTTGAAGCATCTTCAAGCGGAAACTCCTTCGGCAAAAAGGTGGAATCCATCGGTCCCCCAAAGCGTTGAAAACATCATACTCAAGGCAACTGCCAAAGATCCTTTTCATCGCTACGAAACGGCTGAAGACATGGAAGCAGACATAAAAACAGCTTTTGATGCCGACAGACTCAATGAAAAGAGATTTACGATTCAAGAAGATGAAGAAATGACAAAAGCGATACCTATCATTAAAGATGAAGAACTCGCTAAAGCTGCTGGCGAAAAAGAAGCTGAAGTGACAACCGCACAAGAAAACAAAACAAAGAAGAACGGCAAAAGAAAAAAGTGGCCGTGGGTTTTGCTCACGATATGCCTCGTTTTTATCACAGCTGGAATTCTTGCTGTCACTGTTTTTCCGTCGCTTTTCATGCCTAAGGATGTCAAAATACCTGATGTCTCCGGAATGGAATACGAAAAAGCCGCAGGGCTCTTGGGAAAAGAAGGTTTACAGGTTGATTCCGAGGTGTTAGAAATCTCAGATGAAAAAATTGAAGAGGGCCTGATGGTAAAAACGGATCCTAAAGCGGATACCACGGTCAAAGAAGGCGCCACGGTCACCCTTTATAAGAGCACCGGAAAAGCAAAAACGGAGATCGGTGATGTGACAGGCCAAACGGTCGACCAGGCAAAAAAAGCGTTGAAGGACCAAGGGTTTAAACATGTAACAGTAAATGAAGTGAATGACGAGAAAAATGCGGGCACTGTCATTGACCAAAATCCTTCAGCAGGGACTGAGCTTGTCCCGAGTGAAGATCAAGTCAAACTTACAGTCAGTATCGGACCCGAAGATATTACGCTTAGAGACTTGAAAACCTACAGTAAAGAAGCAGCGTCTGGATATCTGGAAGACAACGGATTGAAGCTTGTAGAAAAAGAAGCATACTCAGATGATGTTCCAGAAGGACAGGTTGTCAAACAAAAACCAGCAGCAGGTACGGCAGTAAAGCCGGGAAACGAAGTTGAAGTGACATTCTCTCTCGGACCAGAGAAAAAACCTGCGAAAACAGTGAAAGAAAAGGTCAAGATCCCCTACGAACCAGAAAATGAAGGGGACGAGCTTCAAGTGCAAATCGCAGTTGACGATGCGGATCACAGCATCTCTGACACTTACGAAGAATTTAAGATAAAAGAGCCGACTGAACGAACGATCGAACTAAAGATTGAACCCGGCCAAAAAGGGTACTATCAAGTAATGGTAAACAATAAAGTTGTCAGCTACAAAACCATTGAGTATCCGAAAGATGAATAACAAGGAGGGAAAATATGCCTGAGGGCAAAATTATTAAGGCGCTAAGCGGCTTTTACTATGTACTGGATGAATCAGAGGATTCAGATAAAGTAATACAATGCAGAGGAAGAGGCATTTTCAGAAAAAACAAAATTACCCCTCTTGTCGGTGATTACGTTGTGTATCAAGCTGAAAATGACAAAGAAGGATATCTAATGGAAATTAAAGAAAGAACCAACGAGCTTATCAGGCCGCCAATTTGCAACGTTGATCAAGCGGTCCTTGTTTTCTCAGCGGTTCAGCCTTCTTTCAGCACGGCATTGCTCGACCGCTTCCTGGTTCTCGTTGAGGCCAATGATATTCAGCCGATTATATGCATTACTAAAATGGATCTGATTGAAGATCAAGATACAGAAGATACGATACAAGCCTATGCAGAAGACTATCGGAATATTGGTTATGACGTATACCTTACCTCCTCTAAGGACCAAGATAGTTTAGCGGACATCATCCCGCATTTTCAGGATAAAACAACGGTATTTGCCGGTCAGTCCGGTGTTGGGAAATCCTCGCTTCTCAACGCGATCAGTCCGGAGCTCGGATTAAGAACAAACGAGATTTCCGAGCATTTGGGCCGCGGGAAACACACAACCCGCCACGTGGAGCTGATTCACACGTCCGGAGGTTTGGTTGCAGATACACCGGGATTCAGCTCGCTTGAATTTACAGACATTGAGGAAGAAGAGCTGGGCTATACCTTCCCTGATATCAGAGAAAAAAGCGCTTCATGCAAATTTAGAGGCTGTTTACATCTGAAAGAGCCGAAATGTGCGGTGAAACAAGCTGTTGAAGACGGGGAATTAAAGCAGTATCGCTATGACCATTATGTTGAATTTATGACGGAGATTAAAGACAGAAAGCCGAGGTATTAGCATAATGATAAAGGTTGCACCATCTATTCTTTCCGCTGATTTTGCCGCTTTAGGCAATGAGATTAAAGATGTAGAAAAAGGCGGAGCCGATTGTATTCATATTGATGTTATGGACGGCCATTTTGTCCCGAATATCACAATCGGTCCGCTGATTGTAGAAGCGGTCCGGCCGGTAACGGATCTGCCGCTTGATGTCCATTTAATGATAGAAGAGCCGGATCGTTATATCCCGGCTTTTGCGAAAGCAGGCGCAGATATCCTGTCTGTGCATGCTGAGGCATGTCCGCACCTGCACCGTACCATCCAGCTCATTAAAGAGCAAGGAGTGAAGGCCGGAGTAGTTCTAAACCCGCATACCCCTGTACAAGTCATCGAACATGTTTTCGACGATCTTGATCTTGTTCTTTTAATGACGGTGAACCCGGGCTTCGGCGGGCAGAAATTTATTCATTCAGTCCTTCCTAAAATAAAAGAGGTTAAGCGAATGGCGGATGAAAAAGGAAAAAAAGATCTGTTCATTGAAGTAGACGGCGGCGTCAACAAAGAAACCGCTCCGCTCGTCATTGAAGCGGGCGCAAATTTACTCGTTGCCGGTTCAGCTGTTTATGGCCAGTCTGACCGCAAAAAAGCAATTTCTGAAATCAGAGGAAGTAAATAAGCAGCTTTAGAAAAGAGCTGGGCATACAATAGCCTAAGCTCTTTTTCCTGTATGAAGAGAAAGGAATCAGAGATGAAAACAATTAATATCGTTGCGGGAGGCCCGAAAAATCTCATTCCCGATCTAACCGGCTATACGGATGAACACACGCTTTGGATCGGTGTTGACAAAGGCACCGTCACTCTCTTAGATGCCGGGATCATTCCTGTTGAAGCCTTCGGAGATTTTGACAGCATAACGGAGCAAGAACGCCGGCGAATAGAAAAAGCCGCTCCCGCCCTTCATGTGTATCAAGCAGAAAAAGATCAAACAGATTTAGACCTCGCCCTTGATTGGGCGCTGGAAAAGCAGCCGGATATTATTCAGATTTTCGGCATTACAGGCGGCAGAGCTGATCATTTTTTAGGAAACATTCAGCTACTGTATAGAGGTGTAAAAACGAACATAAAAATTAGGCTGATAGACAAACAAAATCATATTCAAATGTTCCCTCCTGGTGAATATGATATTGAGAAGGATGAAAATAAGCGATATATCTCCTTCATACCGTTTTCCGAAGACATACATGAGCTGACCCTGACCGGTTTTAAATATCCTCTAAATAATTGTCATATTACGCTCGGTTCAACACTATGTATTAGTAACGAACTCATTCATTCACGAGGTACTTTTTCGTTTGCAAAAGGCATATTAATAATGATAAGAAGCACGGATTAAGCATGTGCTTTCATTCAATTGCTGAAAACAATGAACAAGGCGGTTACGGGACGTTATAGGAGGGGACAAAAATGAAATTTTACACCATTAAATTGCCGAAGTTTTTAGGAGGAATTGTCCGGGCGATGCTGGGCTCATTTAGAAAAGATTAATGCCCAGGGGTTCAAAGCCCTCTTTCACCACATAAAAACGCCTGCCACATATCGGGGCAGGCGTTCATTTTGTTATACACGCTCAACTTTACCGGATTTCAAAGCTCGAGCAGATACATATACTTTTTTAGGTTTTCCGTTCACAAGGATACGAACCTTTTGAAGATTCGCGCCCCAAGTGCGCTTAGAAGCGTTCATTGCGTGAGAACGGTTATTCCCAGCTGTTGTTTTTTTACCTGTGATAACGCATTTACGTGCCATTTGTTTCCCTCCTCACTTGCACAAAACATCTACTTTTTAACATTCATATAATCTTAGATGCTTTCGATATGGATACTTTAAATAATTTACCACAGCTAAAAAACGTTTGCAACTATTGTTTCATCATCTTTCAAGAAAATTCACTTGACATCTTGCGGAAACAGCAGCGCTATAGTATATGTAGAGGTACGGCCAGCGATTATTGCCTGGTCTTTTCATAATGGAAACCATATAGTAGAATAGCTGTAACTCTATGCATTCGAAGGAGGAACTAGTGTGTCCATTGAATTAAGAACGAAGTACGGACAGATTGATATATCTAATGAAGTCATCGCGATGGTTGCAGGAGGCGCGGCGGTTGACTGTTACGGCATTGTCGGCATGGCCTCTAAAAACCAGATTAAAGACGGACTGACTGAAATCCTTCGGAAAGAGAATTTCAGCAGGGGTGTCCAAGTTCGCCAAGAAGGAGAACAGATACATATCGACATGTATATCATTGTCAGCTACGGCACGAAAATTTCTGAAGTGGCACATAATGTCCAAACAAAAGTAAAGTACACAGTAAATCAAACCATCGGACTGGCAGTGGACTCTGTCAATATTTATGTCCAAGGCGTACGAGTGACGAACCCGTAGTTAGGAGGAGTAGGATTGTCTATCAGAACATTAAACGGCAGAACCTTTGCCGAGATGATTCTTGCGGGAGCGCAGAATCTGTCTCAAAACGCCAGTGCAGTTGATGCACTGAACGTGTTTCCGGTGCCGGACGGTGATACGGGAACAAATATGAACCTGTCGATGACTTCCGGAGCAAGAGAAGTTGAACAAATGGATACGGATGATATCGGGAAGGTGGGTTCCGCGTTATCTAAAGGGCTGCTCATGGGAGCACGCGGAAATTCAGGAGTTATCCTATCCCAATTGTTCCGCGGATTTAGCAAAAGCATTGAAACGAAAAAAGAAATTAATGCACTTGAGTTTGCCGCTGCGCTGCAAGCAGGTGTAGACATGGCGTATAAAGCTGTCATGAAACCTGTAGAGGGCACCATTTTAACAGTTGCAAAAGACGCTGCAAAAAAAGCGATGATCTTAGCAGAAAAAGAAACCGATATCACTGCGCTGATGATTGCAGTGACAGAAGAAGCAGAGGCGTCTTTAAACCGCACCCCTGAATTGCTACCTGTCCTAAAGGAAGTAGGAGTTGTCGATAGCGGGGGCAAAGGCCTGCTCTGTGTGTATGAAGGTTTCCTTGCTTCATTAAAAGGTGAAACTGTACCTCAGAAAGCAGTTCTTCCGTCACTTGACGACATGGTCAGCGCAGAGCATCACAAGAGCGCGCAAAGCATGATGAATACCGAAGATATTGAATTTGGATTCTGTACCGAAGTGATGGTTAGGCTTGATCAGACAAAAAGAGAGTTCGACGAAGGCACGTTCAGGCAAGACCTCAGCCAGTTCGGAGATTCTCTGCTTGTGATTGCGGATGAATCGCTGGCGAAGGTTCATATTCATGCTGAAGAGCCGGGAAACGTGTTAAACTACGCCCAGCATTACGGTGAATTGATCAAAATAAAAATAGAAAATATGAGAGAACAGCATACCTCTATCATCAGTCAAGAAAGCAAACCTGCAGACAACGAAATACCGCCGGCAAAACAGCCGTATGGCATTGTGACTGTGGCGATGGGAGAAGGAATTTCAGACCTATTCAAAAGCATTGGCGCTTCTGTTGTGATTGAAGGCGGCCAGACCATGAACCCAAGCACTGAGGATATTGTTGATGCCGTGAAGTCTGTAAATGCAGATACGGTATTTATCCTGCCTAACAACTCCAACATTATCATGGCTGCTAACCAAGCGGCCAGCGTAGTGGATGAACAGGTTTTTGTCATTCCTGCTAAAACGGTTCCGCAAGGGATGTCAGCCCTGCTGGCTTTTAACCCGGATCAAGAAGCTGAAGCGAACGAGGCCAATATGCTAAGCGCCATTCAGCAAGTAAAAAGCGGACAGGTGACGTTCTCAGTCAGAGATACTCATATTGACGGTAAAGATATTAAAAAAGGCGACTTTATGGGCATTCTGAATGGAACGATTATCGGCACTTCTGAAAATCAGCTGTCAGCCGCGAAAATGCTGCTGTCAGAAATGATCGGAGAAGATGATGAAATCGTGACCATTCTATATGGTGAGGATGCGTCTCAGGAAGAAGCTGAGCAGCTTGAAGCGTTTCTCAGTGAAAAGTACGAGGAGATTGAGGTTGAGATCCACAATGGGAAACAGCCTCTGTATTCGTATATAGTTTCAGCAGAATAGAAGGGCAATTTGCCCTTCTATTCTTATGTCTGCTTTTAAGTGCGGCAGCGCTGTAACGCGCCCGCTTGCCATTTTATATCTGATCAATTAGTCTAGAAGCAAAGCGCTAATAAGCTCTGGTTCATAAGGAGGAATAGCATGAAATACAGAAGCGTTTTTGATATTATCGGCCCGGTTATGATCGGTCCGTCCAGCTCTCATACAGCGGGAGCTGCTAGAATCGGGAGAGTGGCCAGAAGTTTATTTGGCAGAGAGCCTGAGCGCATCATTGTATCTTTTTACGGCTCGTTTGCGGAAACGTATAAGGGCCACGGCACAGATGTCGCGATTATCGGCGGATTGCTTGATTTTGATACATTCGATGAACGGATTAAAACCGCTATACAAATTGCAGAAGCTAAAGGAATTGATATAGAGTTTCGGGTAGAAGACGCAGTCCCGGTCCACCCGAACACAGCAAAAATCACCATTTCTGATGAAAAGGGTGAGCTGGAACTGACGGGTATTTCGATTGGCGGAGGAAAGATTGAAATCACAGAATTGAATGGTTTTGAGCTCCGGCTGTCAGGAAATCATCCGGCCATATTAGTTGTTCATAATGACAAGTTTGGCACAATTGCCGGTGTTGCCAATGTTCTGGCGAAATTTTCAATCAACGTAGGACATATGGAAGTAGCCCGGAAAGATATCGGCCAGCTTGCGCTGATGACAATAGAGGTCGATCAAAATATTGACGACCACATTCTCGACGAGCTGTCGAAGCTGCCGAATATTATTCAAGTGACAAAGATTGCTGACTAGCGAAAAGGGTCAGGAGGAGCCAGTTATGTTTCGTAATGTAAAAGAATTAATTGAGATTACTAAAGAAAAACAAATATTGATCTCTGATGTGATGATAGCTCAAGAGATGGAAGTAACAGAAAAAACAAAAGAGGACATTTTTCAGCAGATGGATCATAACCTGTCTGTTATGGAAGCGGCGGTTCAGAAAGGACTCGAGGGAGTTACGAGCCAAACGGGCTTAACAGGCGGAGATGCCGTTAAATTGCAGGCCTATATTCGATCAGGAAAAAGCCTGTCTGGCCCGCTGATTTTAGATGCTGTATCGAAAGCCGTTGCAACAAATGAAGTAAATGCAGCCATGGGAACCATCTGTGCGACACCGACTGCAGGTTCTGCCGGTGTGGTGCCCGGTACGTTATTTGCTGTAAAAGAAAAGCTGAATCCAACAAGAGAACAAATGATCCGCTTTTTGTTTACAGCCGGGGCTTTCGGATTTGTCGTGGCCAATAACGCAAGCATTTCCGGCGCCGCCGGAGGATGTCAGGCAGAGGTTGGATCAGCTTCAGGCATGGCGGCTGCGGCTATTGTTGAAATGGCAGGAGGAACACCCGAACAAAGCGCGGAAGCCATGGCCATTACATTAAAAAATATGCTAGGCCTCGTGTGCGACCCTGTTGCAGGGCTTGTTGAGGTGCCTTGCGTGAAACGGAATGCGATGGGCGCGTCAAATGCGATGATTGCCGCTGATATGGCATTGGCGGGCATTACAAGCCGTATTCCATGTGATGAGGTTATCGATGCCATGTATAAAATAGGCCAAACGATGCCAACTGCACTTAGAGAAACAGGCCAGGGCGGTTTAGCGGCAACACCGACAGGAAGAGAATTAGAGAAAAAAATTTTCGGAGGAGCGCTAGGTTCACGTGAAACAACATCAGCAAACTAGTATAGCTAACATTAAGGGTATTGGGCCGGAAACAGAAAAAACATTACACGAACTCGGTATTTATGACATTTCTGATCTTCTGAATTATTTCCCTTATCGCTATGATGACTACGAGCTGAGGGATTTAGAAGAAGTAAAGCATGATGAAAGAGTCACAGTCGAAGGGAAGGTTCATTCAGAGCCTTCTCTTACCTATTACGGAAAAAAACGAAACAGGCTGACATTCAGGCTTCTGGTCGGCCACTATTTAATCACAGCCGTATGTTTTAACCGGCCTTATTTGAAGAAGAAGCTTTCGCTCGGCTCTGTGGTGACGGTTTCAGGTAAATGGGACAAGCACCGCCAAACCATCTCTGTTCAGGAGTTGAAAAACGGGCCGCATCAAGAAGACAAAAGCATTGAACCAGTGTATTCTGTGAAAGAAAATGTTACCGTCAAAATGATGAGGCGCTTTATTCAGCAGGCGCTGACCCAATATGCAGACTCACTTCCTGATCCTCTTCCGGAAAAGCTAAGAAAAAGCTATAAACTGCCTGACTATTATCAAGCGTTAAAAGCAATGCACCAGCCTGAAACAAGGGAAGCATTAAAGCTTGCCAGACGGCGGTTTGTTTATGAAGAATTTTTGTTGTTTCAGTTGAAAATGCAGGCGTTCCGAAAGGCGGAAAGAGAGCAGACACAAGGGATACGGCAGCGTTTTTCAAATGAAGAACTCATGAGATTTATCAAAAGCCTCCCGTTTCCCCTCACAAACGCCCAGTCACGCGTTCTTCGCGAAATAACAGCAGACATGTCTTCTCCATACAGAATGAACCGTCTTCTTCAAGGGGACGTTGGATCAGGAAAAACGGCAGTCGCCGCCATTGCACTGTATGCCGCGTTCCTATCCGGATACCAAGGAGCGCTCATGGTGCCGACAGAAATTCTGGCCGAGCAGCATGCTGATTCGCTCGTTTCGCTATTTGAAAAATGGGACGTCAGCGTTGCTCTTTTGACAAGCTCTGTTAAAGGGAAGCGGCGAAAAGAACTGCTTGAGCGTCTTGCGGCGGGTGAGATTGATATTCTTGTAGGAACCCACGCTTTAATCCAAGACGAGGTGGAGTTTAAGGCGCTGAGTCTCGTTATTACTGATGAACAGCACAGATTTGGAGTTGAGCAGCGCAAAAAGCTTCGGAACAAAGGGCAGGATCCCGATGTTCTCTTTATGACAGCCACTCCAATCCCAAGAACGTTAGCGATCACAGTGTTCGGTGAAATGGATGTATCTGTCATCGATGAGATGCCGGCTGGACGAAAGAGAATCGAAACCTATTGGGTAAAACATGACATGCTGGATCGTATATTGGCATTTGTCGAAAAAGAATTAAAGCAAGGCAGGCAGGCTTATATCATCTGTCCGCTGATTGAAGAATCAGACAAGCTTGATGTGCAAAACGCCATTGACGTGTACAATATGCTTTCTGATATTTTTCGGGGAAAATGGAATGTCGGCTTTATGCATGGAAAGCTGCATTCCGATGAAAAAGACCAGGTCATGAGAGAATTCAGCGCAAATCACTGTCAAATTCTCGTATCAACCACTGTTGTGGAGGTTGGCGTGAATGTTCCGAATGCAACGATTATGGTGATTTATGACGCCGACCGTTTCGGGCTATCACAGCTTCACCAGCTGCGCGGCCGTGTTGGACGGGGTGAGCATCAATCTTTCTGTATTCTGATGGCTGATCCAAAATCAGAAACAGGGAAAGAACGGATGAGGATCATGTCGGAAACCAATGACGGTTTCGAGCTGTCTGAAAAGGATCTGGAACTGAGAGGTCCCGGTGATTTCTTCGGGAAAAAACAAAGCGGAATGCCGGAATTTAAAGTGGCGGACATGGTTCATGATTACAGAGCGCTTGAAACGGCAAGGCAGGATGCTGCGAATCTTGTGGCTTCTGACGCGTTCTGGAAGGAGCCGGAATACGCTGTGTTAAGAGATGAATTGCTGAAGAGCGGAGTAATGGACGGGGAAAAATTAAGCTGAGTATCAGAAGTTTTTGGTGTTCAGCCAGAAACAATCGTTGCATTCCAATCTATGAAATTATATACTACTATTAGTACCTAGTCTTAATTGTCCGGATGGTGTTTAGATATGAGAAGAAATAAGAGAGAACGCCAGGAATTACTTCAGCAGACGATTCAAGCAACCCCCTTTATTACAGATGAAGAACTAGCGGGTAAATTCGGGGTGAGCATCCAGACGATACGTTTGGACCGCTTAGAGCTTTCCATACCTGAACTGAGAGAAAGAATTAAGAACGTGGCAGAGAAAACACTTGAGGACGAAGTGAAGTCCCTGTCACTTGATGAAGTTATCGGAGAAATTATTGACCTTGAGCTGGATGATCAGGCGATATCCATTTTAGAAATAAAACAAGAGCACGTGTTCAGCCGGAATCAGATTGCGAGAGGACACCATTTATTTGCACAGGCGAATTCTTTGGCCGTTGCAGTCATTGATGACGAGCTGGCGCTGACTGCAAGTGCAGACATCCGCTTTACAAGACAGGTAAAGCAGGGTGAACGTGTCGTAGCAAAAGCGAAAGTGACGGCTGTCGAAAAAGAAAAAGGAAGAACGGTTGTCGAAGTGAACAGCTACGTTGGCGAAGAAATTGTTTTTTCTGGACGCTTTGACATGTATCGTTCAAAACATTCATAAAGGTGGAGCATGCATGAGAATAGCTGTAGATGCAATGGGAGGAGACCACGCTCCCAAAGCTGTTATTGACGGAGTTATAAAAGGTATAGAGGCATTTGATGATCTCCATATCACACTTGTCGGTGACAAAACAACGATAGAATCACATTTAACAACTACATCAGATCGCATCACGGTGCTGCACGCAGATGAAGTGATTGAGCCTACGGATGAACCTGTCCGTGCCGTGCGAAGAAAAAAGAACTCATCTATGGTTCTTATGGCGCAGGAGGTTGCGGAAAACAGAGCTGACGCATGCATTTCAGCAGGAAATACCGGTGCATTAATGACAGCCGGTCTCTTTATTGTCGGAAGAATTAAAGGAATTGACCGTCCGGCGCTTGCCCCGACACTTCCGACTGTTTCGGGAGACGGATTTCTTCTCCTTGATGTCGGCGCCAATGTCGATGCCAAACCGGAGCACCTCGTTCAATATGCCATCATGGGTTCTGTTTATTCTCAGCAAGTGCGCGGTGTCACTTCACCGAGAGTCGGACTTTTAAATGTCGGAACAGAAGATAAAAAAGGAAACGAACTGACGAAGCAGACGTTCCAAATTTTAAAAGAAACAGCAAACATCAATTTTATCGGAAACGTGGAAGCGCGAGACCTTTTAGATGATGTGGCGGATGTTGTAGTAACAGACGGCTTTACCGGGAATGTTACACTCAAAACGCTGGAAGGCTCTGCGTTGTCAATTTTTAAAATGATGAGAGACGTAATGACGTCTACTTTGACATCCAAGCTTGCAGCAGCTGTGCTGAAACCAAAATTGAAAGAAATGAAAATGAAAATGGAGTATTCGAATTATGGCGGAGCAAGTCTTTTTGGCTTAAAAGCGCCTGTGATCAAGGCGCACGGCTCTTCAGATTCAAATGCTGTATTCCATGCGATTCGGCAAGCAAGAGAGATGGTCAGCCAAAATGTGGCTGCGCTCATTCAGGAAGAAGTGAAAGAAGAAAAAACAGATGAGTAGTCTGGAGGTTTTTACATCATGAGTAAGATTGCATTTTTATTCCCGGGTCAGGGATCACAATTTATCGGCATGGGAAAAGAGCTTTATGAGCAGGTGCCTGCTGCAAAACGTCTGTTTGATGAAGCCGATGAAACGTTGGAAACAAAACTCAGCTCGCTTATTTTTGAGGGGGATGCTGAAGAATTAACACTTACATACAATGCGCAGCCTGCTTTGCTTACGACAAGCATCGCTGTTCTTGAGAAATTTAAAGAATCTGGCATTACACCTGATTTCACAGCAGGACACAGCCTTGGTGAATATTCTGCACTGGTTGCGGCTGGCGCTCTGTCTTTCAAAGATGCTGTTTATACCGTCAGAAAGCGCGGAGAGTTTATGAATGAAGCGGTGCCGGCTGGCGAAGGAGCAATGGCTGCGATTCTCGGCATGGATGCTGAAGCATTAAAGCAAGTAACCGATAAAGTCACAGAGGAAGGCAACCTTGTACAGCTTGCGAATCTCAACTGTCCTGGCCAAATCGTCATTTCCGGAACAGCTAAAGGGGTTGAGCTTGCATCTGAACTGGCAAAAGAAAACGGCGCAAAACGCGCAATTCCGCTTGAAGTAAGCGGTCCGTTCCATTCTGAACTGATGAAACCGGCTGCTGAAAAGCTGAAAGAGGTATTGGACGCCTGTGACATAAAAGACGCTGACGTTCCGGTCATCTCAAATGTTTCTGCTGACGTGATGACTGAAAAAGCAGATATCAAAGAAAAACTTATTGAGCAGCTTTACTCTCCGATTCGTTTTGAGGAAAGCATTAACAAGCTGATCGCAGAGGGTGTTACGACTTTTATTGAAATCGGTCCCGGAAAAGTGCTTTCAGGCCTTGTGAAAAAAGTGAATAGACGGTTAAAAACAATTGCTGTATCAGATCCGGAAACGATCGAGCTGGCAATTCAAACGCTTAAGGAGGAGAATGATAATGCTTAATGATAAAACGGCTATTGTCACTGGCGCATCCCGCGGAATCGGCCGCTCAATCGCCCTTGATCTGGCAAAAAGCGGAGCAAATGTTGTCGTGAACTACTCCGGCAATGAAGCGAAAGCAAATGAAGTGGTAGATGAAATCAAATCAATGGGCAGAAAAGCAATTGCTGTAAAAGCGGATGTATCAAATCCCGAAGATGTACAAAACATGATAAAAGAAACATTGTCTGTTTTTTCTACGATTGACATTCTGGTTAATAATGCGGGAATTACAAGAGACAATCTCATCATGAGAATGAAAGAAGACGAATGGGATGACGTCATTAACATTAACCTGAAGGGTGTTTTCAACTGCACAAAAGCTGTTACAAGACAAATGATGAAACAGCGTTCAGGCCGCATTATTAACGTATCGTCTATCGTCGGCGTCAGCGGAAACCCTGGACAAGCCAACTACGTGGCTGCAAAAGCCGGCGTCATCGGTTTAACCAAATCTTCTGCTAAAGAGCTCGCCAGCCGAAATATTACGGTAAACGCAATAGCGCCAGGATTTATCTCAACTGATATGACAGATAAACTTGCAAAAGACGTTCAAGACGAAATGCTGAAACAAATTCCGCTCGCGCGCTTTGGTGAACCTAGCGATGTCAGCAGTGTTGTCACGTTCCTAGCTTCAGAGGGAGCCCGTTATATGACAGGCCAAACGCTTCATATTGACGGCGGAATGGTGATGTAAGTTTTTTCTCGAAAATTTCATCGTAGTTTCTCTAGTTTTTTAAAAACGAATCCACTATAATACTTGAGGGGAGGTGAATTGCTATGGCAGACACATTAGAGCGTGTAACGAAAATCATCGTAGATCGCCTTGGCGTTGATGAAGCAGACGTCAAACTTGAAGCTTCTTTCAAGGAAGACTTAGGTGCTGATTCCCTAGATGTAGTTGAGCTTGTTATGGAACTTGAAGACGAGTTTGATATGGAGATTTCTGACGAAGATGCTGAAAAGATTGCAACAGTCGGCGACGCTGTGAACTACATACAAAACCAGCAATAAGCTGATGCTAAAAGTCCCGCCGAAACGCGGGGCTTTAGCCCTTTATTCGTGCAGTTATTACAGCATGCCGCTTTTACGCGCGCTGTATCCGGTTTAGTCAGAGAAGCGCGGTGAACCTGATGTGCCTATGGAGGTTACTATGTCAAAACACTCACATTATAAAGATAAAAAAAAGTTCTATAAAAAAGTAGAACAATTTAAAGAGTTTCAAGAACGGATTTCGGTTCACTTTCAAAATGAAAAGCTTTTGTATCAAGCATTTACACATTCATCTTATGTGAATGAGCATCGGAAAAAGCCGTATGAAGATAATGAAAGGCTTGAATTTTTAGGTGACGCTGTTTTGGAACTGACGATCTCCAGATTCTTATTTGCCAAATACCCGGCTATGAGTGAAGGAGATTTGACGAAATTGAGAGCCGCAATTGTTTGCGAACCGTCTCTCGTTTCATTGGCTCACGAGCTGTCATTCGGCGATCTTGTCCTGTTGGGTAAAGGCGAGGAAATGACAGGCGGAAGAAAGCGTCCTGCTCTATTGGCGGATGTTTTTGAGGCATTTATCGGAGCCTTGTACCTTGACCAAGGATTAGAGCCGGTCGAAAGTTTCTTAAAAGTTTATGTGTTCCCTAAAATTAACGATGGTGCTTTTTCTCATGTGATGGATTTCAAAAGCCAGCTGCAGGAATACGTGCAGCGGGACGGCAAAGGCTCTCTGGAGTATAAAATCTCCAACGAAAAAGGACCTGCGCACAACCGTGAATTTGAAGCCATCGTATCTCTAAAAGGTGAACCACTCGGAGTCGGAAACGGCCGTTCAAAGAAAGAAGCCGAACAGCACGCTGCTCAGGAAGCTTTAGCTAAATTGCAAAAACACCATACGAAACAATAAAATCCCCCTTATGACTCAGGGGGATTTCAGTATGTATGCCGTCTTATTTGACCAATGTTTATGATAGAATTGAAATACTTATTACATAAGGAGGATCGCTATGTTCCTCAAACGTTTAGACGTTATAGGATTTAAATCATTTGCAGAACGGATTTCCGTAGACTTCGTTAAAGGCGTGACAGCAGTTGTCGGGCCGAACGGAAGCGGAAAAAGCAACATCACGGATGCCATTCGCTGGGTTCTCGGCGAACAATCGGCACGCTCTCTTCGCGGCGGAAAAATGGAAGACATCATTTTTGCCGGGAGTGATTCAAGAAAGCGATTAAATCTAGCTGAAGTTACGCTTACTCTTGATAATGATGATCATTTCTTGCCAATTGACTTCCACGAGGTGAGTGTCACAAGACGTGTGTACAGATCAGGTGAGAGTGAGTTTCTGATTAACAATCAGCCATGCCGCTTGAAAGATATTATTGATTTATTTATGGACTCTGGGCTTGGTAAAGAAGCATTTTCTATTATCAGCCAAGGGAAAGTGGAAGAGATCCTGAGCAGTAAAGCGGAGGATCGCCGCAGTATCTTTGAAGAAGCGGCCGGGGTGCTTAAATATAAAACGAGAAAGAAAAAAGCAGAAAATAAACTGTTTGAGACACAGGACAATCTAAATCGGGTAGAAGATATATTACATGAGCTTGAAGGGCAGGTTGAACCTCTTAAAATTCAAGCTTCAATAGCGAAAGACTACCTTGAGAAAAAGAAAGAGCTGGAGCATGTTGAAATTGCGCTGACTGCCTATGATATCGAAGAGCTGCATGGTAAATGGTCGACTCTTAAAGAGAAAGTGCAGATGGCAAAAGAAGAAGAGCTTGCTGAATCGTCTGCTATTTCTGCGAAAGAAGCAAAGATTGAGGATACAAGGGACAAAATACAAGCGCTTGATGAGTCAGTAGATGAGCTCCAGCAAGTTTTACTGGTAACTAGTGAAGAGCTGGAAAAGCTTGAAGGCCGTAAAGAAGTCCTGAAAGAACGAAAGAAAAACGCTGTGCAAAACCAAGAACAGCTTGAAGAAGCCATCGTTCAGTTCCAGCAAAAAGAAACGGTTCTGAAAGAAGAGCTTTCGAAGCAGGAAGCTGTCTTCGAAACGCTTCAGGCTGAGGTGAAGCAGTTAAGGGCGCAAGTAAAAGAAAAACAGCAGGCTCTCAGTCTTCACAATGAAAATGTCGAAGAGAAAATCGAGCAGCTGAAAAGTGATTATTTTGAGCTGTTAAACAGCCAGGCTTCGATACGCAACGAACTCCAGCTTCTTGATGACCAGATGTCCCAATCCGCTGTCACATTGCAGAGACTCGCGGACAACAATGAAAAGCACCTGCAGGAACGGCGTGATATTTCTGCGCGTAAAGCCGCATGTGAAACGGAATTTGCCCGAATTGAGCAGGAGATTCACAGTCAAGTCGGTGCATATCGTGATATGCAGACAAAATATGAGCAGAAAAAGCGCCAATACGAAAAAAATGAATCCGCTCTGTATCAGGCATACCAATACGTTCAGCAAGCGAGATCAAAAAAGGACATGCTTGAGACGATGCAGGGAGATTTCTCCGGCTTTTATCAAGGTGTTAAAGAAGTGCTAAAAGCGAAAGAGCGCCTTGGCGGAATTCGCGGAGCGGTTCTTGAGCTGATTTCTACAGAACAGAAGTATGAAACGGCCATTGAAATAGCGCTCGGCGCTTCTGCTCAACACGTCGTGACCGACGATGAACAATCTGCCCGAAAAGCGATTCAATATTTAAAGCAGAATTCCTTCGGCCGGGCGACGTTTCTGCCTCTTTCTGTTATTAGAGACCGCCAGCTTCAAAGCCGTGACGCGGAAACAGCCGCCCGGCATTCATCATTTCTCGGGGTTGCAAGTGAACTTGTCACATTTGATCCTGCGTATCGAAGCGTCATCCAGAATCTTCTTGGAACCGTTCTGATCACAGAGGACTTAAAGGGTGCAAACGAGCTTGCGAAGCTTCTCGGGCACCGGTACCGCATCGTAACCCTTGAGGGAGATGTTGTGAACCCCGGTGGTTCAATGACGGGCGGCGCGGTTAAAAAGAAAAATAACTCCCTCCTCGGAAGAAGCCGGGAGCTAGAAGATGTGACGAAACGGCTCGCTGAAATGGAAGAGAAAACAGCTCTGCTTGAACAAGAGGTCAAAACCCTTAAACAATCCATTCAGGATATGGAGAAAAAACTGGCTGACTTAAGAGAAACCGGGGAAGGCTTAAGGTTAAAGCAGCAGGATGTGAAAGGCCAGCTGTACGAACTTCAAGTTGCCGAGAAAAATATCAATACCCATTTAGAGCTCTATGACCAAGAAAAATCTGCTCTGTCAGAAAGCGATGAAGAGAAAAAAGCGCGCAAACGCAAGCTTGAAGAAGAGCTCTCTGCCGTATCTGAAAAGATGAAACAGCTTGAAGAGGACATAGACAAACTGACAAAACAAAAACAAACGCAATCCTCAACGAAAGAGTCTCTTTCCAACGAGCTTACTGAGCTGAAGATCGCTGCGGCCAAAAAAGAGCAGGCATGCAAGGGGGAAGAGGACAACCTTGCCAGATTAAAGAAAGAGCTCACTGAAACAGAGATTGCGTTAAAAGAAGCAAAAGAAGACTTAAGCTTCTTAACGTCAGAGATGTCATCTAGCACCAGCGGCGAAGAAAAGCTGGAAGAAGCAGCAAAACATAAATTGAGTGACAAAACGAAAACGATCGAACTGATTGCATTAAGGCGCGATCAGCGCATCAAGCTTCAGCATGGGCTTGATACGTATGAGCGTGAGCTGAAAGAAATGAAACGCCTGTATAAACAAAAAACAACGCTCTTAAAAGACGAAGAAGTCAAACTCGGACGAATGGAAGTCGAGCTTGATAATTTACTCCAATATTTACGGGAGGAATACAGCTTGTCCTTTGAGGGGGCAAAAGAGAAATATCAGCTTGAAACTGATCCAGAGGAAGCCAGAAAGCGCGTGAAGCTGATTAAACTCGCAATTGAAGAGCTGGGTACCGTGAACCTCGGAAGCATAGATGAGTTTGAGAGGGTCAACGAACGGTACAAGTTTCTGTCGGAACAAAAAGAAGATTTAACAGAAGCGAAAAATACCTTGTTCCAAGTGATTGAAGAAATGGATGAAGAAATGACGAAGCGCTTTAACGACACATTCGTTCAAATCCGCTCACACTTTGATCAAGTTTTTCGCTCCTTATTCGGAGGAGGGCGAGCTGAACTGAGGCTCACCGATCCTAACGATCTGCTTCATTCAGGAGTCGAGATTATCGCTCAGCCGCCGGGGAAAAAGCTGCAAAACTTAAACCTCCTGTCAGGCGGAGAGCGTGCGCTTACTGCTATAGCGCTCTTATTCTCAATCCTAAAGGTTCGTCCAGTGCCGTTTTGCGTCCTTGACGAAGTAGAGGCTGCGCTCGACGAAGCGAATGTGTTCCGGTTTGCGCAGTATTTAAAAAAATACAGCAGTGATACCCAGTTTATTGTGATTACCCACAGAAAAGGAACGATGGAGGAAGCGGATGTGCTTTATGGCGTAACCATGCAGGAATCCGGTGTTTCCAAGGTAATCTCCGTTAAGCTGGAAGAAACAAAAGAATTCGTTCAGTAACGAGGAAAGAGGTTAAAAGATGAGCTTTTTTAAAAAATTAAAAGAGAAAATCACAAAACAGACAGATTCCGTATCTGAAAAGTTTAAGGATGGCCTTGAAAAAACAAGAAACTCCTTTCAAAACAAAGTGAATGATCTTGTATCCCGTTACCGTAAAGTGGATGAGGATTTCTTCGAAGAGCTTGAAGAGGTTCTTATCAGCGCGGATGTCGGTTTTACAACCGTTATGGAATTAATAGATGAGCTGAAAAAAGAAGTCAAACGCAGAAATATTCAAGATCCAAAGGAAGTCCAGTCAGTGATTTCTGAGAAACTGGTCGAGATTTATAACAGCGGAGATGAGCAAATTTCAGAACTGAACATCCAGGATGGGCGTTTAAACGTAATCCTTCTGGTAGGTGTAAACGGTGTCGGGAAAACAACAACGATCGGAAAGCTTGCTCATAAAATGAAACAAGAAGGAAAATCTGTCGTACTTGCCGCCGGAGACACTTTCAGAGCGGGAGCCATTGAACAGCTGGAAGTATGGGGAGAGCGTACAGGAGTGCCTGTCATTAAGCAGACGGCCGGAAGCGATCCGGCAGCTGTCATCTACGATGCTGTTCATGCTGCGAAAGCAAGAAATGCCGATGTATTAATTTGTGATACGGCAGGGCGTCTCCAAAACAAAGTAAATCTCATGAAAGAGCTTGAAAAAGTAAAACGTGTTATCGAAAGAGAAGTTCCTGAAGCTCCGCATGAGGTGCTGCTTGCCCTTGATGCCACGACCGGCCAAAATGCAATGGCTCAGGCAAAAGAATTCTCTAAAGCAACAAATGTTACCGGCATTGCTTTAACGAAGCTTGACGGTACGGCAAAAGGCGGTATCGTCCTTGCGATTCGCAACGAGCTTCACATCCCGGTTAAACTAGTCGGTTTAGGAGAAAAAGTTGATGACCTTCAGGAATTTGATCCAGAATCCTATGTGTACGGACTCTTTTCAGATTTAGTGGAAAAAGCCGACGATTAAGAAAAAGGCCCCAACATCTTGGGGCCTTTTTCTTTTTTATCTTCTTACTTGATAGGCGAAATGATAAAGGCTGTTATCAGTGGATACCAGTCTTGACTCACCAGAAAAAACTCTGAATGGGATGATGTCATAGTAATGAACGGAAACAGATGTGTAATACGTATAGTAACCAGCAGCTGGCCCCAAATACATTGGAACCTCAAATGTTCCGTTTGCATCAGTTGTTCCTGAAGCAGTTTGTGTTGTGTTTCCGACCTTCGTGTCCGCTTCAAATCTTACGGGCGCGTTTGGCACTGGCTGTCCGTTTTGGCCGAGTAATTTGCCGCTTACTGTAATATTGTACTTGACTCGCCAATATTGACCTTGCCCGTAATTGATTTTACCGTATACCCCTCCATCTGTGCTGATATTTGTGATTGAGGCCTTATAAGGTGCCTCAGCAGCGTCTGCTTGCTGTGCCGGGAAACCTATTGTAAACAGGGCTGCCAGACACAACATAAACAATAAACCGATTTTTTTCATAAAAATCCTCCTTAAAATAGGGTTCATATACAATATCGGAATAAATTGGATGATATTTAGCGTATTTTGGAAAAGGTTAATCGTCGCTTTGACAAGATAAAAACTTGACAGTGTCAATAAAACCGTGTAAACTAAGTTATCGTAAAGGGATTTGACTTAACAAAGGGGAGAGCTCAAATGTCACTCGAAAAGACAACGAGAATGAATTATCTGTTTGATTTTTATCAGTCGTTGTTGACGTCAAAACAGAAGAGCTATATGTCGCTTTATTATTTGGACGATTTCTCCCTAGGCGAAATAGCCGAAGAATATGAGGTTTCAAGACAAGCTGTTTATGATAACATCAAACGAACAGAAGCGATGCTTGAACAATATGAAGAAAAGCTGCTCCTTTTGAAAAAGTTTCAGGAGCGTAAAGAGATGTTTAATAAGCTGAAGGAGCTTGCTTCCGGTTCAAAAGAAGAGGAAGAAATTACAGCTCTGATTGAAGCGCTTGAGAAATTAGATTAGGAGGCGGCAAACTATGGCATTTGAAGGATTAGCCGACCGACTGCAGCAGACGATTTCTAAAATCCGCGGAAAAGGGAAAGTCAGCGAACAAGATGTAAAAGATATGATGCGTGAGGTTCGTCTTGCGCTGCTTGAGGCTGACGTTAACTTTAAAGTAGTCAAAGATTTTGTCAAAAAAGTAAGTGAACGCGCTGTAGGCCAAGACGTCATGAAAAGTCTGACGCCCGGCCAGCAGGTCATTAAAGTTGTTAAAGAGGAACTGACTGAGCTGATGGGCGGCGAAGAGAGCAAAATCGCCGTCGCAAAAAGGCCGCCGACTGTTATTATGATGGTCGGTCTCCAAGGTGCCGGTAAAACGACAACAAGCGGTAAGCTTGCGAATCTGCTGCGCAAAAAGCATAATCGCAAACCGATGCTGGTTGCTGCCGATATTTACCGCCCAGCCGCAATTAAGCAGCTGGAAACACTCGGCAAACAGCTTGATATGCCTGTTTTTTCTCTTGGCGATCAGGTCAGTCCTGTAGAAATAGCTAAACAGGCTATTGAGAAAGCCAAGGAAGAACATTATGACTATGTCATTTTGGATACGGCAGGCCGCTTGCATATCGACCATGAACTGATGGATGAACTGACCAACGTCAAAGAAATCGCGAATCCGGAAGAAATTTTCCTGGTTGTCGATTCAATGACCGGTCAGGACGCTGTGAATGTTGCCAAAAGCTTTAATGAACAGCTCGGTTTAACCGGTGTTGTGTTAACTAAGCTGGATGGAGACACACGCGGCGGGGCTGCGCTTTCTATTCGCGCTGTCACAAACACGCCAATTAAGTTCGCAGGTTTGGGCGAAAAGCTTGATGCGTTAGAGCCGTTCCACCCTGAACGCATGGCATCAAGGATTCTCGGCATGGGCGACGTGCTGACATTGATTGAAAAAGCACAGGCCAGCGTTGATGAAGACAAAGCCAAAGAGCTGGAACAAAAAATGAGAACGATGAGCTTCACATTGGACGATTTTCTGGAGCAGCTCGGGCAAGTCAGAAACATGGGGCCGCTTGATGAGCTTCTGCAAATGATGCCGGGTGCAGGTAAAATGAAAGGCCTGAAAAACATCCAAGTTGATGAAAAACAGCTGAATCATGTGGAAGCAATCATTAAATCAATGACTGCTCTTGAAAAAGAACAGCCGGATATCATCAATGCCAGCCGGCGGAAGCGGATTGCGAAAGGAAGCGGGACATCCGTACAGGAAGTCAACCGTCTGCTTAAGCAGTTTGATGAAATGAAAAAAATGATGAAGCAGATGACAAACATGTCAAAAGGCAAGAAAAAAGGGTTTAAGCTACCTTTTATGTAATCGGTTATACATGATAAAACCGTTGTTAAGAAAAAACACTTTACAAACACTTTTATCATTGTTAATATACTATCTTGTTGAAATATTTTCGGAGGTGCTAGTAAAATGGCAGTAAAAATTCGTTTAAAACGTATGGGAGCAAAAAAATCTCCTTTCTATCGTATTGTTGTAGCAGATTCTCGTTCACCACGTGACGGCCGTTTCATCGAAACAGTCGGAACTTACAACCCGGTTGCAAAACCAGCGGAAGTAAAAATTGACGAAGAGCTTGCTCTTAAATGGCTTCAAACTGGAGCGAAACCATCTGATACAGTTCGCAACTTGTTCTCTAGCCAAGGAATCATGGAAAAATTCCACAACGCTAAACAAGGCAAGTAATGACTGATCAACACTTGGAAGATTTGATTGTCCACATTGTGACGCCGCTTGTTGATCATCCAGATGACATTCGCGTCATAAGAGAAGAAACCGATCAAAAGATTGCGTTGCGCTTATCTGTCCATAAGTCAGATACCGGTAAAGTTATCGGAAAGCAAGGCCGGACTGCAAAAGCGATTCGAACAGCTGTATTTGCAGCTGGCGCACAGTCTTCTAAGAAAGTTCAATTTGAAATATTTGACTAAAAGGGAGAGGGCCGGCACCTCCCCTTTTTTTACACGCAAAAAAAGGGTAAACTGATAGAAGCTTAGGCAAAATAGAAAAGCCTGGGCGAGTAAAAGTTTTAAAAGCGGGGAGCTTGGTGCGATGCAAATTATTCACCGTGTAGCCGTTATGCAAGTCTTAACCGAGCGCAGTAAAGAAAAGCTTTTAGCTTCTTTTGCCGAAAAGAAACAAATGCTTGAACGAGAATGCAGCCAGCTCTATTTTCAGCTTAGAAAACATGAGAAAGAACAGCAAAACCCTGATATGATAGAACAATTTAAAAAGGCAATAGAAAAGCGAAAAGATGATATGAAAATCATCGATTTTCAAATTGCTCAAGTACATACATTGCCGCTTGGCAGTGAGTTGAAAGAAAAGGAAGTCGATGCGCTGCTGACGATTGAAGCCGGGGATGACTGGCATGAGAAAACAGCAGCGAACACCATCGTCATAAAAGACGGAAAAGTAATTGAAATTCGCCAGAGGTGATCATATGACAAAGCGATGGTTTAATGTAGGCAAAATCGTAAATACCCACGGAATCAAAGGCGAAGTGCGGGTGATTTCAAAAACAGATTTTGCCGAAGAACGATACAAGCCGGGAAACACGCTGTATTTGTTTATGGACGGCCGTAACGAACCAGTGGAGGTAACGGTAAACACACATAGACTGCATAAGCAATTTCATCTCCTGCAGTTTAAAGAAAGACAAAACCTAAATGAAGTAGAAGAGCTGAAAAACGCAATCATTAAAGTTCCTGAAGAAGAATTAGGAGAGCTGAATGAGGGTGAATTTTATTTCCACGAAATTATTGGGTGTGAAGTATTTACTGAAGAAGGCGAACTCATCGGAAAGGTCAAAGAAATTTTGACGCCTGGAGCCAATGACGTTTGGGTCATCGGAAGAAAAGGAAAAAAAGACGCACTCATTCCTTACATTGAATCAGTGGTCAAACATATCGATGTCAGGGAAAAGAAAATTGAGATTGAACTGATGGAAGGGTTAATAGACGAATGAAAATCGACTTTTTGACGCTGTTTCCCGAAATGTTTGAAGGCGTGCTCGGCTCATCGATTCTTCAAAAAGCCCAGGAAAAAGATGCGGTGCAGTTTCAAGTCGTAAATTTCCGGGAGTACTCTGATAACAAGCACAATACTGTTGATGATTATCCTTATGGCGGAGGGGCAGGCATGGTTCTCAAGCCCCAGCCTGTTTTTGACGCGGTCGAGGACCTGACATCAAAGGCAGCCGCTGCTCCGCGTATTATCCTCGTATGCCCGCAAGGTGAGCGTTTTACCCAAAAAAAAGCCGAGCAATTAGCTAAGGAAGAGCATTTGCTGTTCATTTGCGGCCACTATGAAGGCTATGATGAACGCATTCGCGAGCACTTGGTAACGGATGAAATATCAATTGGCGACTTTGTTCTGACGGGCGGTGAGCTCCCTGCAATGATGATCGCAGACAGTGTGGTCAGACTGCTTCCGGGTGTACTGGGTAAAGAGGCTTCCCATATTGAGGATTCCTTCAGCACCGGACTTTTAGAGCACCCGCATTATACAAGACCGGCAGATTACAAAGGTTTAAAAGTGCCTGAAACACTCTTGTCAGGAAACCATGCAAAAATTGAAGAATGGCGGAATAAAGAATCGATCAGAAGGACCTACCTAAGACGTCCGGATCTGTTGAAAGACTACCCGCTTACAGAGCAGCAAAGAAAGTGGATTTCTGAATGGGAAAAAGAATAGATTTTATTGCATAGGCTATGAAATTGTGATAAGATACTACTTGTGGCTTAAGCGGGCTTATCCGCTGCAAGCTTGAAAACGATGTTCCGCTGTGCCGGTTTTTGTGGCCAAGAGCATCTGTTGGAAGGAGTTGAAAACGATGCAAAAACTAATTGAAGATATCACAAAAGAACAGCTTCGTACTGATCTTCCTGCGTTCCGTCCTGGTGACACTTTACGTGTACACGTTAAAGTTGTTGAGGGTAACCGTGAGCGTATCCAGATCTTTGAAGGTGTTGTGATTAAGCGTCGTGGTGGTGGAATCAGCGAAACGTTCACAGTTCGTAAGATTTCTTACGGTGTTGGCGTTGAACGTACTTTCCCAGTACACACACCAAAAATCGCGAAAATCGAAGTTGTACGTTACGGTAAAGTACGCCGTGCTAAACTTTACTACCTGCGTGAACTTCGCGGAAAAGCGGCTCGTATTAAAGAGATCAGACGATAATGATAACGAACGAAAAGAGCTTGTTACCTGTAACAAGCTCTTTTTTTATACAGAATTTGAAAATGCCGGACAGGCATCGTAAAATACATAAAGGACAACAATGAATCATGCATACTGAAGATAAAGGCGGTGTTCGTGTCACATGACAATTCAATGGTTCCCGGGCCATATGGCAAAAGCAAGAAGGGAAGTAACCGAAAAATTAAAATTAATCGATATCGTATATGAATTGGTAGATGCCAGAATTCCAATGTCATCAAGAAACCCAATGATTGAAGATATTCTAAAAAACAAGCCGCGAATTATGCTGTTAAACAAGGCTGACAAAGCAGATGCGGCAGTTACACAGCAGTGGAAAGAGCACTTTGAGAACCAGGGGATCCGCTCTCTGTCTATTAATTCTGTAAATGGACAAGGGTTAAATCAAATTGTGCCTGCATCAAAAGAGATTCTCCAAGAAAAATTTGACCGGATGCGTGCGAAAGGTGTGAAACCGAGAGCGATTCGCGCTTTGATTATCGGCATTCCAAACGTCGGAAAATCAACGCTCATCAACCGGCTTGCAAAGAAAAACATAGCAAAAACGGGAGACAGACCTGGCATTACGACTTCTCAACAGTGGGTCAAAGTTGGGAAAGAATTAGAGCTATTAGATACACCGGGGATTTTGTGGCCTAAATTTGAGGATGAGCTTGTCGGTTTGAGACTTGCAGTCACTGGGGCTATTAAAGACTCGATTATCAATTTGCAGGACGTGGCCGTGTTTGGTCTTCGTTTTCTCGAAGAACATTACCCAGAACGGCTTAAAGAGCGTTATGGCCTTGAGGAGATCCCAGAGGACATTGCTGAGCTGTTTGATGCAATAGGTGAAAAGCGGGGCTGTCTCATGAGCGGTGGGCTCATTAACTACGATAAGACGACTGAAGTCATCATTCGCGATATTCGCACTGAAAAGTTCGGCAGGCTGTCATTTGAACAGCCGACGATGTAAAGGCGCGCAGAAATGCGGGTCTTTATTTTTTCTTGGCTGAACCGATACATATAGTAAGGGAGAAGAGAAAGTGAATACATTAACCGTAAAGGACATTAAAGACCGTTTGCAGGAAGTGAAGGATGCACAAGACCCATTTATTGCCCAATGCGAAAACGACCCGAGAAAAAGCGTTCAAACGCTTGTAGAGCAATGGCTTAAAAAGCAAGCGAAAGAAAAAGCGCTGAAAGAACAATGGGTGAATATGACTTCCTATGAAAGGCTGGCAAGAAACAAAGGATTTCGCTTGATTGCAGGTGTTGACGAGGTCGGCCGGGGGCCATTGGCAGGACCAGTTGTCGCCAGCGCAGTCATCCTTCCAGAGGAATGTGAAATACTTGGGCTGACAGACTCCAAAAAGCTTTCAGAGAAAAAACGCGAGGAATATTACGAGCTTATTATGAAGGAAGCACTGGCGGTCGGGATAGGAATTGTAGAAGCTACTGTGATTGATGAGATCAATATATATGAAGCTTCAAAAATGGCAATGGTGAGAGCGATACAGGATTTGTCGGATACACCTGATTATTTGCTTGTTGACGCAATGACACTTCCGCTCGACACGGCTCAGGCGTCAATTATAAAAGGCGATGCCAAAAGCGTGTCTATTGCGGCAGGTGCGTGTATCGCAAAAGTGACGAGGGACCGAATGATGAGCGCTTATGCCGAAACGTATCCCATGTACGGCTTTGAAAAAAATAAAGGCTATGGGACAAAAGAACATTTGGAAGCTCTCGCTGCATACGGCCCAACTGAATTGCACCGCAAAACTTTCGCTCCTGTTCAATCTTTCAGATAAATCACCATGGACAAGGAGGCACCTTTTTAAAATGAACATACGAAATGATGTGCAAAAGGCGCTGCAGCAGCTTTTCGGGCGTACAGCCGTCCCGCAGGAAACATCAAAAGTAAACGAAGCGCTAAACGGGGAGAAGCGTCTCCTCTTAGGAAAAGTGCTTCGTTTACTAGGAGATCAGCATGCCCTGATCCAAGTCGGCAATCAAACTGTTCAGGGAAAACTTGAAACTCAGCTTCGTCCTCAGGCATACTATTGGTTTTCCTACGAAAAAAAAACGGCAGAGCAAACAGGCCGTCTTCAGGTCGTTCAAAGCTTTGATCAAAATCCTAAAACCATTCAGGATGCAGCTGGCAAACTTTTAAATGCTATTTCAGTGAAGACGTCAAACGCAGCTCTCATGATGACAGGAGCGATGCTGAAAAGCAAAACACCCGTAACAGAAAATGATATCAAAACAGCTGTCCGCTGGATGGACACGCTGCCTTCGCAAGACACAAAAAAAGCAGTTGAAACGGTTCTCTTCGCTTTAAAGCGTGATCTTCCCATTCACTCCGAGATTTTGAATGGTGTTCACGCTGTGAAATCGCCTGTTCCGTTGCATCAGCACGTATCCCAGCTGCTACAGGCAATCGACCAAAACCCTCAGCAGAGCCAAATGATGTCAAAGCTAAAGGAAGCAGTTAAGGTGCTTTTAAATAGTGAAATCGATGTCCATGCAGAACGGCTGATTGATAAGCTTATTTCTTTAACCGACAATACGAAAGCACCTTCTCCGACGAATACAGCTGGAAGCAGGGAGCTTAGCACACCAGCTGGCTCCCCCGGAAAAGCCAGCCTGCCGATTGCAAATCACACAGCAGAACAGGGAAGCATACAAGAAGAGCCTGTTAAAACAGCAGCAGACATTCCAATTAAAGAAGCCCGCCAGCTGCTCGTGAAGCTGACGGAATCTGCTGAAAAAAACAGTCTCCAAATTGTGAAAGAAGCAGCAAATTGGATTAAAGCGGCTGCTTCATCGGGTGATAGTAAGTCACTTGCAGCTTCAGCTGTTTTACAGGCGGCACAAGTCACAGACCAGGAAGCCGAAGTCTTTTTAAAGGCTGTTCAGCAGACAGCACCCCATTTGGCGGATAAGGCAGATGTTCTTTCTTTCTTATCCAAAGTGAAAACGGCAATCGGCGCAAGGGACGAGGTTGGGTTCATTAAAGCGTTTGAACAAGGAAGCGCAGTCACATCTGGCGAAATGCAATCCATCAAGCTGGCTCTTTCTGCCTTAAGAGCATCGCATGAGGTAGCCGAACCAGTCAAACAAGAAGCCGATCAGCTTTTTCATAAATTAAATGGCCAGCTTTTCATGCAGCAGGACCATCCATCATACAGCCAAATTGTAATGTCATTTCCGATGTTTTCGAAGTCAGGGGTTCAGGACATGACTGTTCTGTTTAAAGGAAAGAAAGAAGCGGATGGAAAGCTTGATCCTTCCCATTGCCGTCTTTTGTTTTTGCTGCAGCTTGATACACTAAAAGAAACCGTCGTTGATTGCTTGGTACAGCAAAAAGTCATGACCATTACAATAGAGACTGATTTCGAGCTGCAGGCTGCGATCGATCCGATGGTGCCCGCGCTTAAACAGGGGCTAAAGGAAATGGGGTACAGCCTTTCAGGGGTAAACGCTAAAAAAAGGGTTCACACCGAAGAAAAGGCTTCAATCGATCAATATATAACAAGTATCAGTGATCAGGAAGTGGATGTGAAAATATGAAAGAGCAGACACCGATCAGAAAAGCTGTTGCTCTCCATTATGACGAACAAAAAGACAAGGCGCCGAGAGTGATTGCCACAGGGAAGGGCCATGTAGCTGACAACATTATCAAAGAAGCGAAAAAAGCAGGGGTCCCGATTCAAGAAGATCGGACCCTTGTCGAATTAATGCGCCATTTGACGGTAGATGATCAAATTCCTGAAGCTCTTTATGAAACGGTAGCCGAGATTTTTTCATTCATTTACAAATTGGACGAAAGCGTAAAAAACAAAAAATAGCTAAAATATTCCCCATCCTCCTTTGAAATTTATGTTTTTAATAAAGTAAAAGTTTGAATGTTTAGAAGGATTAAAAGATTTTGCATCGAACTGTAGACAATTCTTCCAGTATTATTATAGAATGAAAGCGCAGTCTATTTTAGTTTTGTTACATAAGTTAGGAGGATGGGAAATGAATATCCATGAGTACCAGGGAAAAGAAGTCCTCAGAAAATATGGGGTATCTGTTCCTGAAGGTAAAGTGGCTTTTACAGCAGAAGAAGCAGTTGAGAGTGCAAAGAGCTTATCCAGCTCGGTTTATGTCGTAAAGGCTCAAATTCATGCTGGCGGTCGAGGCAAAGCTGGTGGGGTAAAAATAGCAAAATCATTAGACGAAGTAAAAGCGTATGCCGAAGAACTATTAGGGAAGACCCTAGTTACACATCAGACGGGTCCGGACGGCCAAGTAATAAAACGCTTACTTATTGAAGAAGGCTGCGATATTAAAAAAGAATATTACATCGGTCTAGTGCTTGACCGCGCCACTTCAAGAATCGTTTTGATGGCTTCTGAAGAAGGCGGAACGGAAATTGAAGAGGTTGCGGAGAAAACACCGGAAAAAATCAAAAAAGCTGTCATTGATCCGGCTGTTGGCCTTCAAGGCTATCAAGCCAGAGAAATTGCATTCGCTATTAATATTCCAAAAGAGCTCGTGGGAAAAGCTGCTAAATTTATGCTTGGACTATATAAAGCGTTTGTTGAGAAAGACTGCTCAATCGCCGAAATCAATCCGCTTGTTGTTACCGGCGACGGAAATGTGATGGCGCTTGATGCAAAATTGAATTTTGACAGCAATGCGTTGTACCGACAAAAGGACATTATGGAATACAGAGATTTGGATGAAGAAGATCCGAAAGAAATTGAAGCGTCCAAATATGATCTAAGCTACATTTCCCTTGATGGAAATATCGGCTGTATGGTAAACGGCGCGGGGCTTGCAATGTCCACGATGGATATTATCAAGCATTATGGAGGAGAACCGGCCAACTTCCTTGATGTGGGCGGCGGTGCAACCGCTGAAAAAGTCACGGAAGCATTTAAAATCATTCTTTCTGATCAAAACGTTAAAGGGATTTTTGTCAACATTTTCGGCGGCATTATGAAATGTGATGTCATCGCAGAAGGGGTTGTTGAAGCGACTAGACAAGTTGGTTTGACATTGCCGCTTGTCGTCCGTCTTGAAGGCACAAACGTGGATCTAGGGAAGAAAATCCTTAGTGAATCAGGATTAAACATTACATCTGCGGAATCAATGGCTGACGGCGCGCAGAAAATCGTATCCTTAGTTTAAGAAAGAATGAAAGGCAGGGGACCAAATAATGAGTGTTTTCATTAATAAAGATACAAGAGTTATTGTGCAAGGGATTACAGGTTCTACCGCTTTATTTCATACGAAGCAGATGCTTGAATACGGCACAAATATCGTTGGCGGTGTAACACCTGGAAAAGGCGGAACAGAAGCGGAAGGTGTTCCTGTATTTAATACAGTGGCTGAAGCAGTTCAAACAACCGGCGCTAACGCGTCTGTTATATATGTGCCCGCACCGTTTGCAGCTGATGCGATTATGGAAGCGGTAGATGCGGAGCTTGATCTCGTGATTTGTATCACAGAACATATCCCGGTTTTGGATATGGTGAAGGTCAAACGCTTCATGGAAGGCAAGAAAACGAGACTGATAGGGCCGAACTGTCCTGGTGTCATTACGCCTGAAGAATGTAAAATCGGCATTATGCCCGGATACATCCATAAAAAGGGTCATGTAGGCGTTGTATCACGTTCAGGAACATTAACATACGAAGCGGTGCACCAGCTCTCAGAAGCGGGTGTAGGGCAATCTACAGCTGTTGGAATCGGCGGCGACCCTGTAAATGGAACAAACTTTATTGACGTTTTAAAAGCGTTTAACGAAGATCCTGACACACACGCAGTCATCATGATTGGCGAAATCGGCGGTACGGCCGAAGAGGAAGCGGCAGAGTGGGTAAAAGCCAACATGACAAAACCGGTAGTCGGTTTTATTGGCGGTAAAACAGCACCTCCTGGGAAGCGCATGGGGCATGCAGGCGCCATTATTTCCGGCGGGAAAGGGACAGCTGATGAAAAAATCAAAACCCTTAATGCATGCGGAATCGAAGTTGCAGAGACACCTTCTGTCATGGGTGAAACCTTAATCAAGGTGCTGAAAGAGAAGAACTTGTTCGAAACTTGTAAAACGCATTAATAAAAAAGGGACAGCCGTCAAGGCTGTTCCTGCTTTTTCTAACAAAAGGAGGTCAATCTATTGGATCAGGCCGCTGTCTGCCTAACGATTTGCAGAATCAATCAATTATTATCCCCATCCCTTCTATTAAAATGGTGGAAAGCCGATCCGTCTATGTCGCTGACATCACCCGTGTTACAAACGGTTACTCGTGATCAAATAAAAGCAGCTGCATTAAAAAACGAAATAGAACAATTTTATCCAAAGCTCCCGCGTGTACTTGCTGCTTATCGTGAGCAAGGCATTAACACCATCCCTATTTCTTCAAAGCAATATCCTTTCTGGCTTAAAAGCATTTATGATCCCCCTGCCGTACTGTTTGCAAAAGGTGACATGACTCTTCTTTCGAAAGGGAGAAAAATTGGAATTGTAGGCACAAGAAATCCAACAGCTTATGGGAAACAAGTTGTCAATCATCTTACAAAAGAGATCTGTCGTAAAGGTTGGGTGATTGTCAGCGGACTGGCGTCTGGGATAGACGGAATGTCCCATGCTGCAAGTATTAAGGCGAAGGGGCGGACAATTGGCGTCATTGCAGGCGGATTTCAACACATTTATCCCCGAGAAAACCTTCAGTTAGCAGATCACATGGCTAAACACCATATCCTGCTGTCAGAGCACCCACCTGAAACTAAACCCCAAAAATGGCATTTCCCTATGAGAAACCGTATTATCAGCGGACTAAGTGAAGGCGTTATTGTCGTTCAGGGCAAAGAAAAAAGCGGTTCGCTGATTACTGCCTATCAAGCATTGGAACAAGGGAGAGAGGTATTTGCCGTACCCGGTTCATTGTTTGACCCTTACGCCGGAGGTCCTATAAAACTGATCCAGCAGGGGGCTAAAGCCATATGGTCAGCAGAGGATATTTTCGAGGAACTTCCTGAGAGAAACGTTCAATATACGGAACCCTTTTGAATTATCGTTTGACAAACGGTATTGTAATATTTAATAATAGTGAGGATTTAAAGTTGCATATTGTTTTCTATTTAATTAATGACGTTCATGATAAAGAATGAAATGTTGAAAGCCAAATAAAGACAGCTGCAAAAATAAAATTGAAATATCTTGAAAAGAGAGAGAACACCTCTTGAGGGGGATGAAAATGTCTGATTATCTAGTCATCGTGGAATCGCCCGCTAAGGCGAAAACGATTGAACGTTACTTAGGTAAAAAATATAAAGTAAAAGCATCAATGGGACATGTCCGGGATCTTCCAAAAAGTCAAATGGGAGTTGACATAGAACAGAATTTTGAACCGAAATATATTACCATTCGAGGTAAAGGCCCGGTATTAAAAGAGCTGAAAACGGCTGCGAAAAAAGCCAAAAAAGTGTATCTCGCAGCCGACCCCGACAGAGAAGGGGAAGCGATTGCATGGCATTTGGCACACAGTCTTGATTTAGATCTCAACTCAGACTGCCGTGTGGTGTTTAACGAAATTACAAAAGACGCTATTAAGGAATCGTTTAAGCATCCCCGCATGATCAATATGGATTTAGTGGATGCACAGCAAGCGAGACGTATTTTAGACAGGCTTGTCGGATATAAAATCAGTCCAATCTTATGGAAAAAAGTCAAAAAAGGGCTTAGCGCAGGACGCGTGCAATCCGTTGCCCTCCGTTTGATTATTGACCGTGAAAAAGAGATTAACGACTTTAAGCCTGAGGAATATTGGACAATTGACGGTACGTTCTTAAAAGGTCAAGAAACCTTTGAAGCGAGCTTTTTCGGGAAAAACGGCAAAAAACTTCCTTTAAATAGTGAAGCTGATGTAAAAGAGATTCTTTCTCAGCTCAAAGGGAATCAATATACAGTTGAAAAAGTAACCAAAAAGGAACGCAAACGTAATCCTGCTTTGCCTTTTACCACTTCTACCCTGCAGCAGGAAGCGGCTCGCAAGCTCAATTTCAGAGCGAAGAAAACGATGATGATTGCACAGCAATTATATGAAGGAATTGATTTAGGAAGAGAAGGAACGGTTGGTCTGATCACGTATATGAGAACGGATTCAACCCGTATTTCAAATACGGCTGTTGATGAAGCAGCTGCATTTATTGATCAGACATATGGAAAAGAGTTCCTAGGCGGAAAACGGAAGCCTGCGAAAAAGAATGAAAATGCCCAGGATGCCCACGAAGCAATTCGGCCGACATCAGTTCTTAGAAAACCAAGTGAATTAAAAGCAGTCCTCGGCAGAGACCAAATGAGACTGTATAAATTAATTTGGGAGCGTTTTGTTGCCAGCCAAATGGCACCGGCTATTCTCGATACAATGAGTGTCGACCTGACAAACAACGGTTTGACATTTCGTGCAAATGGAAGTAAAGTCAAGTTTTCCGGGTTTATGAAGGTGTATGTTGAAGGAAAAGACGATCAAATGGAAGAAAAAGACCGGATGCTGCCTGACTTACAAGAAGGCGACACGGTATTATCAAAAGATATAGAACCTGAGCAGCATTTTACCCAGCCGCCTCCGCGATATACTGAGGCCCGGCTTGTTAAAACCCTTGAAGAACGCGGTATCGGCCGTCCATCCACATATGCTCCGACACTTGATACTATTCAGCGGCGCGGCTACGTGGCATTGGATAATAAACGTTTCGTTCCGACTGAATTAGGTCAGATCGTTCTTGACTTGATCATGGAGTTTTTCCCTGAGATCATTAACGTTGAGTTTACAGCTAAAATGGAGAGAGATCTTGATCATGTTGAAGAAGGAAATACCGAATGGGTCAAGATTATCGATAATTTCTACACCGATTTTGAAAAACGCGTCAAAAAAGCCGAATCGGAAATGAAGGAAGTTGAGATTGAACCAGAGTATGCTGGAGAGGATTGTGAATTGTGCAGTTCTCCAATGGTATATAAAATGGGACGGTACGGTAAATTCTTAGCTTGCTCCAACTTCCCTGACTGCCGGAACACGAAACCGATTGTGAAACAAATCGGTGTGAAGTGCCCGAGCTGCGGAGAAGGAAACATTGTTGAGCGAAAATCGAAAAAGAAACGGGTGTTTTACGGCTGTGACCGTTATCCGGACTGTGAATTCGTATCATGGGACAAACCAATTGAACGAAAATGCCCGAAATGCGGAAAAATGCTCGTCGAGAAAAAACTCAAAAAAGGCATACAAGTCCAATGCGTGGAATGCGATTATAAGGAAGAACCACAGAAGTAGCGGTGAGCAGGGTCTTGCTCACCTTCTTTGTGTGTTAAAAGAAGGCCTTGAATAATAAACTAGGAGATGTGAAAGATGAACCAACAAACAGTGAATGTAATCGGAGCCGGACTCGCAGGAAGTGAAGCAGCATGGCAGCTTGCCAAACGTGGGATTCAAGTCAAATTGTATGAAATGCGGCCAGTTAAACAAACGCCTGCGCACCATACAGATAAATTTGCTGAGCTTGTCTGCAGCAACTCTCTTCGCTCTAATACACTTGCTAACGCTGTCGGTGTATTAAAGGAAGAAATGCGTGCGCTTGATTCAGCCATTATCGCTGCGGCTGACGAATGTTCGGTGCCTGCCGGGGGCGCTCTTGCAGTAGACCGTCATGAATTTGCCGCAAGTGTGACAAATCGGGTGAAAAATCATCCAAACGTAACCGTTATTAATGAAGAAGTGACTGAAATTCCTGAAGGCCCTACTATCATCGCAACGGGTCCGTTAACATCTGAATCGCTGTCTGCCCAGCTGAAGGAGCTGACTGGAGAGGACTATTTATATTTTTATGACGCAGCGGCGCCAATTGTAGAAAAAGACAGCCTTGATATGGATAAAGTGTACCTAAAATCCCGTTATGATAAAGGTGAAGCAGCATATTTGAACTGCCCGATGACAGAAGAAGAGTTTGACCGTTTTCATGAAGCATTAACATCAGCAGAAACAGTGCCGTTAAAAGAATTTGAAAAAGAGATTTTCTTTGAAGGCTGCATGCCGATTGAAGTTATGGCAAAACGGGGTAAGAAAACAATGCTTTTCGGTCCGATGAAACCGGTTGGTCTAGAGCATCCTGTTACAGGAAAACGCCCTTATGCCGTCGTTCAGCTCAGACAGGATGATGCTGCGGGAACACTTTATAATATTGTAGGATTCCAGACTCATTTAAAATGGGGAGACCAAAAGGAAGTTCTCAAGTTGATTCCAGGACTTGAAAATGTAGAAATCGTCAGATATGGCGTGATGCACAGAAACACATTTATTAACTCTCCAAGCCTGTTAAAGCCGACTTATCAATTTAAAAACCGCAGTGATCTGTTCTTTGCAGGCCAAATGACGGGAGTAGAAGGATATGTGGAATCAGCTGCCTCAGGACTTGTAGCAGGCATTAATGCGGCGAAGCTTGTATTGGGAGAAGAGCTTGTGATCTTCCCTCAGGAAACAGCAATTGGCAGTATGGCACATTATATTACAACAACAAACCAGAAGAACTTCCAGCCGATGAATGCAAACTTTGGGCTTTTGAAAGAATTGCCAGTTAAAATTAAAAATAAAAAAGAACGAAATGAACAATACGCGAACCGTGCGATTGAAACAATTCAAACAATTTCGAAAACAATATAGGTATTGATTGCAACCTGAGCGCGATTTGTGATACCATTTAAAAGCCCTTCCTGGGGAGGTATTAGGCATGGAGAATGTTAAGAATTTCGTAAAGTTATTCGTTGAATATTTACAAATTGAAAAAAATTATTCACAATATACTATTGTGAATTATGTGGATTCAATTGAAGAATTCGAGACTTTCCTGCGCGTTCAAGGTATAAATGGATTTGAAGAAGCTGCATATCAAGATACTAGGATTTTTTTGACAGAAGCCTATGAAAAAGGTTTATCGAGAAGAACAATAAGCAAAAAGATATCTGCATTAAGAAGCTTTTATAAGTTTCTGATGCGGGAAAAGCTTATTGAAGAAAATCCGTTTCAGCTTGTTCATCTGCCAAAACAGGAGAAACGGATACCGAAGTTTCTATATCAAAAAGAGCTTGAGGAGCTGTTTGAAGTTTCAGATATAAGCCAGCCGGCCGGAATGAGGGATCAAGCTCTGTTAGAGCTGCTCTATGCCACTGGAATGAGGGTCAGTGAATGCTGTTCCATAACTATTAACGACGTTGATTTATTTATGGACACTGTGCTTGTTCACGGTAAAGGCAAGAAGCAGCGCTATATCCCCTTTGGGTCTTATGCCCGCGAAGCGTTGAAGGTATACATGAATAGCGGAAGACAGTGCTTGCTGATGAAGGCAAAAGAACCTCATGATCTATTATTCGTAAATCAAAGAGGCGGACCGCTTACAGCCCGTGGCATCAGACATATTTTAAGCGGGCTTGTTCAAAAAGCGTCAAGCACTTTACATATCCATCCGCATATGCTTCGACATACGTTCGCCACGCATCTGTTAAATGAAGGAGCGGATTTGAGAAGCGTTCAAGAACTGCTCGGGCATTCCAATCTGTCTTCTACACAGATATACACGCACGTTTCGAAGGAAATGTTGAGAAACACATATATGTCTCACCATCCAAGAGCATTTAAGAAAAATTAAAGGAGGCCCTTTATGTCATCTTTTCATGCGACCACAATATTTGCCGTACAGCATAAAGGACGAAGCGCTATGTCCGGAGACGGCCAAGTAACATTTGGTCAGGCTGTTGTCATGAAACACACGGCACGGAAAGTGAGAAAACTGTTTAACGGCAAAGTTCTTGCTGGCTTTGCGGGATCTGTTGCAGACGCTTTCACTTTATTCGAAAAGTTTGAAGCTAAGCTTGAAGAATATAACGGCAACTTAAAACGGGCGGCTGTTGAGCTTGCGAAGGAATGGCGCAGTGATAAAGTGCTAAGAAAGCTCGAAGCCATGCTGATTGTTATGAATCAGGATACTTTGCTTCTCGTATCGGGAACAGGCGAGGTGATCGAACCAGATGACGGCATTCTCGCGATTGGATCAGGAGGCAATTACGCTTTGGCAGCGGGAAGAGCACTGAAAAAGCATGCCGGTGAAAGCATGTCTGCAAGTGAGATTGCCAGAGCCGCGTTAGAAACAGCAGGCGAAATTTGTGTTTACACGAACGATCAAATCATACTGGAAGAGCTTGAATAGAAAGGACTTGAGGCGCATGGAAAAAAAACCGTTAACTCCTAGACAGATTGTAGATCGGTTAGACCAATATATTGTCGGTCAGCAAAATGCGAAAAAAGCTGTCGCCGTGGCATTAAGAAACCGCTATAGAAGAAGTCTTCTGGATGAAAAGCTGAAGGACGAGGTCGTTCCGAAAAACATTTTAATGATGGGTCCTACCGGCGTCGGGAAAACTGAAATTGCCAGACGAATCGCTAAGCTTTCAGGTGCGCCATTTATCAAAATTGAAGCTACTAAATTTACCGAAGTCGGCTATGTAGGCAGAGATGTTGAATCAATGGTCAGAGATCTTGTGGAGACTTCTGTTCGGCTTATAAAAGAAGAGAAAATGAATGAAGTAAAGGAACAGGCAGAAGAAAATGCAAACAAACGCATTGTTCGTCTGTTAGTTCCCGGGAAGAAAAAACAATCTGGCGTTAAAAATCCGTTTGAAATGTTTTTTGGAGGCAGCCAGCCGAATGGTGAAGATGAGGCGGAGAGCCAGGAAGAAGCAAACATCGAAGAAAAAAGAAAACGAATGGCACATCAGCTGGCTTTAGGAGAGCTCGAAGACTACTATGTAACAGTAGAAGTCGAAGAGCAGCAGCCTTCTATGTTTGACATGCTGCAGGGCTCGGGTATGGAGCAGATGGGTATGAACATGCAGGATGCGCTGAGCGGATTAATGCCAAAGAAAAAGAAACGGCGCAAAATGACAGTCAGAGAAGCCAGAAAAGTCCTGACGAATGAAGAAGCAAGCAAACTCATCGATATGGATGAAGTCAGCCAGGAAGCTGTTCAGAGAGCAGAAGAGAGCGGGATTATCTTTATCGATGAGATTGATAAAATCGCAAAGAACGGCGGTGCATCTTCTTCTGCCGATGTTTCAAGAGAAGGCGTTCAGCGGGATATCCTGCCGATTGTTGAGGGCTCAACCGTTGTCACAAAATATGGTTCTGTAAAAACAGACCATGTATTATTTATTGCAGCAGGAGCGTTTCATATGGCCAAACCGTCTGATTTGATTCCTGAGCTGCAGGGGCGTTTCCCGATTCGTGTAGAACTGAACAAACTCACGGTAGACGACTTCGTGAGAATTTTGGTTGAGCCGGATAATGCGCTGCTGAAACAATATCAGGCATTATTGCAGACAGAAGGTATATCTCTTGAATTTTCTGACGAAGCTATTCATAAGATTGCTGAAGTTGCTTATCATGTGAACCAGGACACAGATAATATCGGTGCGAGACGCCTTCATACAATACTTGAACGCCTATTAGAAGATTTGTCGTTTGAAGCTCCAGATGTAACGATGGAGAAAATAACGATTACACCACAGTATGTCGAAGAAAAGCTCGGAACGATAGCCAAAAACAAAGATTTAAGTCAATTTATATTGTGAAAAATTTAATATGAGGAATGTTTAGGAGGATTATTTATCATGGCTTTATTACAAAAAACAAGAATTATTAACTCCATGCTGCAAGCTGCGGCAGGGAAACCGGTAAACTTCAAGGAAATGGCGGAGACGCTGCGGGATGTAATTGATTCCAATATTTTCGTTGTAAGCCGCAGAGGGAAACTCCTTGGGTATTCTATTAACCAGCAAATTGAAAATGATCGTATGAAAAAAATGCTTGAGGATCGTCAATTCCCTGAAGAATATACGAAAAATCTGTTTAATGTCCCTGAAACATCTTCTAACTTGGATATTAATAGTGAATATACTGCTTTCCCTGTTGAGAACAGAGACCTGTTTCAAGCTGGTTTAACAACAATTGTGCCGATCATCGGAGGCGGGGAAAGATTAGGAACACTTATTCTTTCGCGTTTACAAGATCAATTCAATGACGATGACTTAATTCTAGCTGAATACGGCGCAACAGTTGTCGGAATGGAAATCCTAAGAGAAAAAGCAGAAGAAATTGAAGAGGAAGCAAGAAGCAAAGCTGTCGTACAAATGGCTATCAGCTCGCTTTCTTACAGTGAGCTTGAAGCAATTGAGCACATTTTTGAGGAGCTTGACGGAAATGAAGGTCTTCTTGTTGCAAGTAAAATTGCTGACCGTGTCGGCATTACCCGTTCTGTTATTGTGAACGCACTCAGAAAGCTGGAGAGCGCCGGTGTTATCGAGTCTAGATCATTAGGAATGAAAGGTACTTATATCAAGGTACTAAACAACAAATTCCTAATTGAATTAGAAAATCTAAAATCTCATTAATCACAAAAAGAACCCTTTTTGAGGGTTCTTTTTTTATTTCAAATAAAGGAAATCAATAAGCTTTATTTCCTGGGTTGAAAGTCTTTCTATGTAATACTTTTAATAAATTTTGCATTTTTCTTCAAAAAGTTTCAAAAATGCCGAAAAGAAAGGAGAAAAAACAGAAATTCTGTTATTTTCAGGCTTATATCAAGGCGAGAAATGTAGTTCTAACAATCTAGGACTTTATACCTAGTTGCAAAATAGATAATTGTGAGGACATTTTTTTACACGAACTTCATAGACTTTATGCCTGTTATTTCTTACAATAAGCATATAGTTTTACAATTCTCGACAAGGATATTGAGGGTGAAAAAAACTGAAATGGAGGTAAGTGGATTTGAGCTTATTTTCTGGAACGATACAAAATCTTGAAAATGCCTTGAGTAGAGCGGATATTAAGCAAAAAGTCATAACTAATAATATCGCCAATATAGATACACCGAACTATAAGGCAAAAAAAGTCTCTTTCCAAAATTTATTAGATCAAGAATCCTCGCGTCTTGAAGCGATAAAAACAGACTATCGTCATGTTGATTTTTCTGATACTGATTCGAATTATTCAATTGTTGCGAGCGGAGATACATCGTATCAGCAAAACGGAAACAATGTTGATGTTGACAAAGAGATGACAGAATTGGCGCAAAATCAAATCAACTATCAAGCTTTGGTTGAAAGAATGAACGGTAAATTTAATTCGCTGAAGACCGTATTAACAGGAGGAAAATGATGACAGCTTTTCATAGCTTAAATGTTTCAGCATCGGCTTTAACAGCTCAGCGAGTCAGAATGGACGTTGTATCATCTAACTTAGCCAATATGGATACGACAAGAGCTAAGCAGGTGAATGGAGAGTGGGTGCCTTACAGAAGAAAAATGGTTTCCCTTCAGTCAAAAGGTGAATCGTTCTCTTCCATTCTCAATTCTCAAATGAGCGGAAGCGGGAATGCTGGAAACGGTGTGAAGGTTTCAAAAATTACGGAGGATGATTCGGATTTTAATCTTGTCTATGATCCGACAGACCCTGATGCAAACGCTGAAGGATATGTACAAAAGCCTAATGTTGATCCATTAAAGGAAATGGTTGATCTTGTCAGCAGCACTAGATCATACGAGGCGAATGTCACGGCGATGAATGCCACAAAGGGAATGCTGATGAAGGCGTTAGAAATCGGAAAGTAGGTGAATGAATGTGATTAATGCAATTTCTCCTTTTCAGGTTCAAAATACTCAAAACACTCAAAATGCAACAAATCAAGTAAACAATAGCCAAAAAACAGATTCTTCAAATCAAACAAGCTTTTCGGAGCTTTTAAAAAACTCTATTAGTTCGTTAAATGAGTCCCAAGTAGCTTCTGACAACATGACTAATGCCTTGGCTGCAGGAAAAGATGTAAATCTTGATGAGGTCATGATCGCTGCTCAAAAAGCTAGCATCTCTCTAACTGCAGCAACAGAGTTCCGCAATAAAGCTGTGGAAGCTTATCAGGAGATTATGAGAATGCAAATGTAGGGGGTCTGACGATTTAGAGAAAGAGTGGAATGACCGGGGGTTAACATGAATCGTACTCTAATGCAAATGAAAAACAAAACGAGTGAGTTTTGGAAAAATAGATCTAAATTACAAAAGATTTTAATGGTTAGTGCTTTAGCGGCAATTATTATTATTGGAATTATTATTAGTGTTTTTGCTTCAAATTCTAAAATGGCGCCGCTGTACAAAGATTTGTCTGCCGAAGAAGCAGGACAAATCAAAGAAGAATTGGATGCAAAAAAAGTGCCAAACGAACTTTCGAATGGCGGTACAGTGATTAGTGTTCCGGAGGATCAGGTTGATTCTTTGAAAGTGCAGATGGCTGCAGAAGGACTTCCTAAAACCGGATCAATTGATTATTCATTTTTTGGACAGAATGCCGGCTTTGGTTTGACAGACAATGAGTTTGATATGGTGAAAGTAAAAGCTACACAGACAGAACTGTCAAACTTGATCAATGAAATGGACGGTATTAAAAGTTCAAAAGTAATGATTAATCTCCCGAAAGACGCGGTGTTTGTCGGTGAAGAGCAATCTGCAGCATCTGCATCAATCGTTTTGCAGATTCAACCGGGTTATACACTTGATCAAAGCCAGATCAACGGATTATATCATCTGGTATCTAAAAGCGTGCCGAATCTAAAAGAAGATAACATCGTCATCATGGATCAAAATTCTACATACTACGACAAATCAGACAGCGATGCAGGGTCCTACGCGGATAGTTATTCTTCTCAGCAAGGAATTAAGTCTCAAGTTGAAAAAGACATTCAAAAACATGTACAGTCACTTCTTGGTACGATGATGGGCCAAGATAAAGTCGTTGTCTCCGTTACAGCAGACATTGATTTCACAAAAGAAAATCGGACAGAAGACATTGTCGAACCTGTGGATAAAGAAAACATGGAAGGCATTGCAGTCAGCGCTGAAAAGGTATCTGAAACATATCAGGGCGACGGTGCAGCCAACGGCGGAACTGCCGGAACCGGCGAGGAAGATGTTACAAATTATAAGGCTGACGGTGAAAATACCGAAAGCGGGAACTACGAAAAAAACAGCAACAAAATCAATTACGAGGTTAACCGAATTCATAAAGAAATCGCTGAAAGTCCTTATAAGGTCAGAGATTTAGGGATTCAAGTAATGGTAGAGCCGCCTGATGCCAAAAACACAGCGTCGCTATCAACTGAAAGACAAGATGATATACAAAAAATCCTTTCAACTGTAGTCAGAACATCTTTGGATAAAGATGAAACGCAAAACCAGAATTTATCTGATGCTGATATCAATAATAAGATTGTTGTCTCCGTACAGCCATTCGACGGAAAAGTCAATTTGGATACAAATACGGAAAAATCCTCAGGTATCCCGCTGTGGGCATATATTGTAGGCGGTGTTTTAATCGCAGCGATCATTGTTCTGATCATTATGCTTATCAGAAAGAAACGGGCGCAAGAGGATGAATTTGAGGAATATGAGTATGAGGTTCCTCAAGAACCAATCAATTTGCCTGATATCAACGAAGAGGAAAATGAAACAGCGGAATCAGTCAGACGAAAACAGCTTGAAAAGATGGCGAAAGACAAGCCGGAAGATTTTGCAAAACTGCTGAGAAGCTGGCTGGCCGAGGATTAGGAGGAATTAGAAATGGCGAGACGTGATCAAGATAAGCTTACAGGAAAACAAAAAGCAGCCATTCTCATGATTTCCTTGGGGTTAGATGTGTCAGCTTCTGTCTATAAGCACTTAACCGATGAAGAAATTGAAAGGCTTACTCTGGAAATATCAGGTGTTCGAAGCGTCGATCATCAAAAAAAGGATGAAATCATAGAAGAATTTCATAATATAGCCATTGCGCAAGATTATATTTCTCAAGGCGGTTTAAGCTATGCAAGACAAGTTCTGGAAAAGGCGCTTGGAGAGGATAAGGCGGAGAACATTCTAAACAGGCTGACTTCTTCTTTGCAGGTTAAACCATTTGATTTTGCCAGAAAAGCGGAGCCAGAACAAATTTTGAATTTTATCCAGCAAGAGCATCCGCAGACGATGGCGTTAATCTTGTCTTATTTAGATCCAGTGCAGGCCGGGCAAATTTTATCCGAGCTGAACCCTGAAGTGCAGGCTGAGGTTGCGAGAAGAATCGCGGTCATGGATAGAACGTCTCCAGAAATAATTAACGAGGTAGAACGGATTCTGGAACAAAAATTATCTTCTGCATTTACTCAGGATTATACACAAACAGGCGGAATTGAAGCTGTTGTGGAAGTGTTAAACGGGGTAGACAGAGGGACAGAGAAGACGATCTTGGATTCATTGGAAATTCAGGATCCCGATCTTGCTGAAGAGATTAAAAAGCGGATGTTTGTCTTCGAAGATATTGTCACACTTGATAACCGTGCAATTCAGAGAGTCATTCGCGATGTTGAGAACGACGATTTGCTCCTTTCATTAAAGGTTGCAAGCGAGGAAGTCAAAGAAATTGTGTTCAACAATATGTCACAGCGTATGGTTGAAACCTTCAAAGAAGAAATGGAATTTATGGGCCCTGTACGTTTGAAAGATGTAGAAGAAGCTCAATCAAGAATTGTAAGCATCGTCAGAAAGCTTGAAGAAGCCGGTGAAATTGTAATAGCAAGAGGCGGAGGGGATGATATTATTGTCTAATATCATTAAACAAGAATCATCTATTTCTCCACAAAAGGAAAAAAGAAAACTTTCTATACAAGAGGTGCGTATTGATCATTCTCACCTTTTGCAGGCTGAAGAGAACCCGGAGGCGCTTATGGCCCGAGTGAAAGAGGAAGCTGACCGGATTTCTGAGCAGGCAAACAGTCATATAGAAAATATTCGCCGTCAAATTGAACAGGAGAAAAACGATTGGGCGGCTGAAAAACAGAAGCTTATTGAAGAAGCAAAAGCCGAGGGCTTTGAACAAGGAGTAGCGCTGGGCAAAGCTGAGGCAATGAAACAGTATGCAGAACTGATCGGCCAAGCAAACAGTATAACTGAAATGTCCAGAAAAGCTGTTGAGGACAAGCTTGAAGACGCTAATGAAGAAATCGTTGAGCTTGCCGTTGCCCTAGCAAAAAAAGTTTGGCAGCAAAAGTCTGATGATAAAGAGGCTTTCCTCCTGCTTGTACAACAGGTTATAAACGAAGTGAAGGAATATGACGATATATCAATTTATGTTGATCCATATTACTATGAGACAATCTTTCAGCAAAAAGATGAAATCCAGCAGCTTCTTTATAAAGAATGTCGGCTTGGCATATATGCTGATGAAAAAGCTCAAAAAGGAACCTGTTATATTGAAACTCCTTTTGGCAGGGTAGATGCGAGTGTTGACACACAATTGATGCAATTGAAAGATAAACTTCTGACAGCGCTGGAAGCAGGTGCAGCTGAATGAAGACACAGAGTCTGATAGATTGTATAGAAATGACAGACTCGTATAAACGGTACGGAAAAGTCAAACGGGTAATCGGCCTGATGATTGAATCAAAAGGGCCAGCAAGCTCAATTGGCGACGTGTGCCTGATTTATGCAAAAGGACAATCTGGGAAAGTCATTAAAGCTGAGGTAGTCGGCTTCCAGGAAGAAAATATTTTGCTTATGCCTTATTTAGAGGCTGCGAGCATTGCACCTGGCAGCATTGTAGAAGCTACTGGAGAATCACTTCGGGTTAAAGTTGGAACCGGACTGATTGGACAAGTCATCGATGCTTTTGGAGAACCGCTTGACGGAAAACTTCTGCCGAAAGGGCTTTCGCCTGTATCAACGGAGCAATCACCGCCCAACCCGATGAAACGGCCGCCTATCCGTGAAAAGATGGGTGTTGGAGTCAGATCAATTGACAGCTTGCTGACAGTCGGTAAAGGCCAGCGGATTGGAATTTTTGCAGGAAGCGGTGTCGGAAAAAGCACCTTAATGGGGATGATCGCCAAGCAGACAGAGGCTGACTTAAACGTCATTGCACTTGTCGGAGAACGCGGACGAGAGGTTCGGGAGTTTATTGAAAAAGATCTGGGGAAAGAGGGGCTGAAACGATCGATTGTAGTCGTTGCCACCTCAGACCAGCCAGCATTAATGAGGTTGAAAGCGGCATATACAGCGACTGCAATTGCCGAGTATTTCCGAGATAAAGGCCAAAATGTCATGTTTATGATGGATTCTGTTACAAGGGTGGCAATGGCGCAGCGAGAGATTGGACTGGCTGCAGGAGAGCCTCCGACGACAAAAGGTTATACACCTTCAGTGTTCGCTATTTTACCTCGTTTACTAGAACGAACAGGTGCAAACGAGCATGGAACCATTACGGCATTTTATACAGTGTTGGTAGACGGGGATGACATGAATGAGCCGATTGCCGATACTGTACGCGGAATTTTAGACGGACATATTGTGTTGGACAGGGCGCTTGCCAATAAAGGCCAGTTTCCTGCAGTTAACGTACTAAAAAGCATCAGCAGGGTGATGTCAAACATTTCAACAAAACAGCATCTGGATGCGGCAAATAAATTCCGTGAACTTTTATCGACATATCAAAATTCGGAAGATCTCATTAATATCGGAGCTTACAAAAGAGGATCATCCAGAGAAATTGATGAAGCGATACAATTTTATCCGCAGCTTATTCAATTTTTAAAGCAGGGAACAGACGAACTGGCTTTATTGGAAGAAAGCGTTGCTGCATTAACTAGTTTGACAGGAAATGAGGAATAAACGTGGCTTATCAATTTAGATTCCAAAAGCTGCTGGAACTAAAAGAAAATGAAAAAGACCAATCCTTATCCGAATATCAGCAATCAGTTTCTGAATTTGAAAACGTTGCTGAAAAATTATATGAGAATATGAGCAAAAAGGAATTGCTGGAACAAAATAAGGAAAAGAAATTAAAAAGCGGCATGAGTGTACAAGAAATGAGGCACTACCAACAATTTGTCTCAAATCTTGATAATACGATCTATCACTATCAAAAGCTTGTCATTATGAAAAGAAATCAAATGAATCAAAAACAAGAAATTTTGACAGAGAAAAACATTGAAGTGAAAAAGTTTGAAAAAATGCGTGAAAAACAGTTTAAAATGTTTGCTCTTGAAGATAAAGCTGCAGAAATGAAAGAAATGGACGATATTTCGATTAAGCAGTTTATGATTCAAGGCCATTAGGAGCGAATGTAATGTCCGGCAAAAAGAAAGAATCAGGTAAGTTCCGTTCGGTTTTGCTTATCATTATCCTCCCGCTGATGTTTCTATTAATCGCAGGGGGGATTGTTCTTTGGGCTGCTGGTATCAATGTCTTAAAGCCGATACAGGATGCTGCGGCAAAAACGCCGGTTCTTAAAGAATTGGTCCCTGAAACCGAAAATAAAAAAGGCGCAGCATCAAGTAAGGATAGCAGTAATACGGCAGCTCTGGAAAAGACCATTAAGGATCAAAAAAGTGAAATCAGTATATTGAATAAAGATTTAGAAACAAGTAAATCAGAAATCGATAGGCTCAATCAAAAGATCCGTTCACTTGAAAAGACGGCTGAGGATCAAAAAAAGTCATCAGAAGATCATACTGAAGGATCAGCAGACTCGAAAGCTTCTTCTGAAAATGACAAAGTGATCAGTGTGTACAAAAGCATGGACAGCGGAAAGGCTGCTAAAATTATTGCCCAATTAAAGGAGCAAGAAGCACTGAAAATATTGAATGGCCTAAGCAAAAAGCAGCTTGCTGACATATTGGCGAAAATGACTCCTGAGCAAGCAGCAACCTATACAGAAAAAATTGCTGCCAGCCAAGAATAGGGGGAATGAAAGGTGAAGCTGCTTGAATTAGCCGGACCTTTGCTGCAAACCACAACGGGTTCTGCCGCTAAAAACATGAAAAGTAGCCAGGGAGTTTTTCAAAACTGGCTTATGTCTGAGGCTGGATTGAAGGAACTTTCAGAACAAGGAAAGGGAACTCCTAATTCTGAAGATCAGCTTTTAGCAGATGCGCTTAAAAAGATCGGTGAATGGCTAAATGCTAGTCCTGAAGATCAAGACAAACAAAATGCGGATCTTTTGCAAACATTAAGCAAACTGACAGGGAAGCAATTGGATGCGAATGCTCTGCAAATGTTGCAAAATCTTTTGCAAGCAGTTGAATCAAAAATGTCAGGCGGGACGGATCAATTGCTCACAGAAACGGAGAAAATCTTTTCAAAAGCTAAAACGGCTCTGAGTGCCAATGATTCTGCTTCTGACATTAATGGAGCACTGAAGACTGATACAGAGCAATCAAATAAGGAAAATGAAGTATCCGAGCCTGCTAAAGAGCTTATCTATATCCAGATGTTCATTAGCCAGCTCGTAGAAGGGAATAAGCTGACTGATCGCGGGAATGGCAATGAAGCTCATGCCATTTACCAAAATGGAGATCAATTCCTATCTGCATTAGAAAAAAAGGGTGTATCTCAACAACTCATTCAGGATCTTAAACAGCAAATATTCACTAAAGCTGAGTCAAGTTCAAAACTTTACTCCATGACAGCGTCAGAGCTGAAAAGTTTTCAAAGCTTAATGGACCAAATGTCTATGCTTCCTCAAAAAGGGACCAAAGAATGGAGTCTAGCTGAAAGCCAGCTGAAAGCCTTCTTGTTATCGAAATCATCCGAATCATCACAAGACTTTGGGAAGCGTGTTCTCACACCGCTTTCGCAGAGTTCAACCAGCAAAAATGCACCGGATGTTTCTGGAAGTATTCAGCCTGTAGATAGTAAATCAGGACTCCAAATGCTGTTTTCGGGGCATCGGAGCATAGGAGGAGTTCAAACACTTGATCTGCAGCAGATGTCATCTGATATACCAAATGCCGAAACAAAAACGGTGGCTGATCAAGTGATTAATGCGTGGAAGCAGATGAAATATACGCCTTTCGGCAGATCGACGGGAAGTTTCACTATTCGGCTGAACCCTGAACATTTAGGATTTGTCACAATCAAGCTGACAAATGAAAATGGAATGTTTCAGAGTAAAATCATAGCATCTAGCCAATCAGCAAAAGAATTGCTTGAACAGCATCTTCCTCAGCTGAAGCAATCATTGCCGAATATGGCCGTCCAAATTGACCGTTTTACTCTTCCGGTCCAAAGCGGGGATCAGCCGATATACGGCCAGCTTGCTGATGAACAGAAACAGCAGCAAGAGGGGCAGAGACAGCAAAGACAGAAAAAGCAATCAAATGATTTTGGCGATCTGCTCGATGAAGTGTCGATGGTTGAAATGGAGGAAGAAGAATGACTTCTATAAGTTCAGAATATAAACTGCCTGAAAAAACGAACACTGTGTCGACGAACAACAGCAGCTTGGGGAAAGACGAGTTTTTAAAAATATTAATGACTCAAGTTCAAAACCAAGATCCGCTTAACCCGATTGACGATAAAGAATTTATCAGCCAGATGGCGACTTTTTCAAGCTTGGAGCAAATGATGAATCTGAATACGACAATGACTCAATTCGTTGAAAACCAAGATCCGTTTACAACGTATGTTGATTGGATGGGAAAAGAAGTATCTTGGACTGATGGTAAAAGTGCAACAGATAAAACAGGCACAGTAAGCTCTGTTAAACATTTTAAAGGAAATTATTATCTCGTTCTTGATGATGGGACCGAGATCAGTCCTGCGAATGTCATGTCTGTGGGACAATCATCTAAATAAAAACATCTGGGGGAATATATTATGTTACGTTCACTTTATTCTGGAATCAGCGGTATGAAGAACTTTCAAACAAAGCTTGACGTAATCGGTAACAACATTGCCAACGTAAATACAGTAGGATTCAAAAAGAGCCGTGTGACCTTTAAAGATATGGTAAGCCAAACGATTGCCGGCGGTTCTGCTGCTGGTGCAACAATCGGCGGAACAAACTCTAAGCAAATCGGTTTAGGTTCATCATCTGGCACAATTGATACAATTCATTCAACAAGCGCGACACAAAGTACAGGAAGAACACTTGATTTAGCAATTGACGGCGACGGTTACTTCCGAATTGATACAGGTGACGGGACAGCTTATACAAGAGCAGGGAACTTCTATTTAGATAATACCGGAACTCTGGTTACAGGTGATGGCTACCATGTGTTAAATATGAATGGGGGAACAATTAAAATTCCTACTGATGCTCAAAGCTTTAGCATTGGTTCTGATGGAAAGGTGTCAATTGTTGATGCTGAGGGGAAAACACAAGACGGGGGACAAATCGGGATTGTTACTTTTGCCAACAGTGATGGATTGGATAAAATTGGAAGCAACCTATACCGTGAATCTTTAAACTCTGGAACGGCCAGTGCAGCGAACCAGCCTGGTGACGGCGGAACTGGTGCTCTTAAATCAGGATTTCTCGAAATGTCTAACGTCGATTTAACTGACGAATTTACTGAAATGATCGTAGCCCAGCGCGGATTCCAATCAAACTCAAAAATTATTACAACATCTGATGAAATCCTTCAAGAACTGGTTAACCTTAAACGTTAAGGAGGGAGGGGAGGCGAGTAATCGCTTCTCCGCTGTTTTATGATTAAAGTAACCCGTTTGAACGGGCAGCCCTTTACACTGAATGCGCTATTTATTGAACAGATTGAATGTTTTCCGGATACTACAATTACTCTGTCAAATGGTAAGAAGTTTGTAGTAAAAGAAGATGAAGAAGCTGTTCTGGAAAAGATCGCAGCTTTCTACCGAAAAATACAAATATTTGCAATGGATCAAGGAATAGAGGAACCGGAATGAAGAAAAAGTTAATGATCATATTACTAATTATTCTTATCGTAATTGGTGCTCTCGGGGCGGCGGCTTATTTTGTTTTAGGCGGAAAGTCCGAAAAAAGTGAAGCGAAAAAAAGTATTGATGAAATCGTTGCGTCTTCTGTTGATGTAGAAGAGATCACAACAAATTTAAAGTCTGATAACATTATCCGTCTTGCTATTAAACTTGAAACTGATTCTGATAAATCAAAAGAAGAACTTGAGAAACGTGATTTCCAAGTGAAAGACGCTGTTATATCACTGCTGGCTGATACGAATGCTGATCAGATTGAGGGAGACAAGGGAAAAGAAACCTTTAAGAAGGAACTAAAAGATAAAATAAATAGCTACCTCCAAGAAGGAAAAGTAGAAAAAGTGTATATTACCTCCTTTAATCTGCAATAAAGCATAATTTGACAGAATACGGAGGTGAGGAAAATGTCAGGAGAAGTTCTCTCCCAAAATGAAATAGATGCACTGCTCTCTGCAATATCAACTGGTGAAATGGACGCTGAAGAGCTGAAAAAAGAAGAAAAAGAGAAGAAAGTCAAGGTTTATGATTTCAAACGTGCGCTGCGGTTTTCTAAGGATCAGATCCGCAGTTTAACGAGAATTCATGACAATTTTGCAAGACTTCTTACCACTCATTTTTCTGCTCAGCTCAGAACCTATATTCACATATCTGTCAGTTCTGTTGACCAGGTCCCGTATGAGGAATTTATCAGATCGATTCCAAACATGACGATTCTGAATCTATTTGATGTTCATCCGATGGAAGGAAGAATTATGATGGAGGTCAACCCCACGATAGCTTATACGATGATGGATCGAGTCATGGGCGGGATTGGAATCAGTCATAACAAGGTTGACAGTTTGACAGAAATTGAAACAAAAATCATTTCTAATTTATTTGAAAATGCACTGGGTAATTATAAAGAAGCTTGGCAGTCAATTGCTGATATTGAACCGGAAATGACTGAGTTTGAAGTGAATCCGCAATTTGTTCAGATGGTATCTCCTAATGAAACAGTCGTGGTGATCTCGCTCAATACTCAAATTGGTGAAATCAGCGGTGTCATTAATCTCTGTATCCCGCATATTGTACTCGAGCCGCTCATACCGAAGCTTTCAGTCCACTATTGGATGCAATCAGACCGAAATGAGCCAAAGCCTGAGGAAACAAAGTCGCTTGAAAAACGTATCATGACAGCACAAATACCTGTCGTGGCCGAGCTCGGCACATCTGAACTGACGATAGAAGAGTTTTTAAGTTTAGAAGTCGGAGACTGCATAACTTTGGACAAATCAGTCACGGATCCTCTTACTGTATTGGTCGGAGATAAGCCGAAATTTTTAGGACAAGCCGGCCGGGTGAATCGAAAACAGGCAGTGCAAATTTTAGATCACGACATAAGAGGTGAACAAGATGGAGAATAATAGATTATCTCAAGATGAGATTGACGCGCTTCTTAACGGTACTGGCAGCACGCTTGATGAGCCAGAGGTTCCGGAAGTAGATGACTTATCGGAAATGGAGCGTGATGCGATCGGTGAAATCGGTAATATTTCATTCGGCAGTTCTGCGACAGCACTGTCAACGCTTTTAAATCAAAAGGTCGATATTACGACTCCAAGCGTAACGGTCATTCCAAGAAGTAAAATCAGCGATGCGTTTCCTGAACCGTATGTAGCGATTGAAGTGAATTATACGGAGGGCTTCAGCGGAAGCAACCTGTTAGTCGTGGAACAAAGTGACGCGGCGATCATTGCTGATTTAATGATCGGGGGAGACGGAAAAGGTGCGGACCCTTCACTGGGTGAAATCCATTTAAGTGCGGTTCAAGAAGCAATGAACCAAATGATGGGATCGGCTGCCACATCAATGTCTACTGTATTCAGTAAAAAAATTGATATTTCGCCTCCTCGGGTTGAATTGCTGGATGTTACTGAAGAAAAGGGTACAGACCGTATTCCTGATGATGAAATGCTGGTGAAAGTTTCTTTCAACTTAAAGGTGGGAGAATTAATAGACTCTAGCATTATGCAGCTTTACCCATTGACATTTGCGAAAGATTTAATTTCAAGCCTTATGAACTCAGAAAGTGCAGAGGAAGAAGAAACGGTGCAGCCTGAAGTTACATACGAACAGCCGAAAGAGCCTGTGACGCCAGAGCCGCGTATTGAACCGAAGCAACAGCAGCCGCCGCCAAAAAGGCAGGGAACAGCAAAAAAAGCAGCGCCAGTTCAGGTTTCACCGGTGGAATTTTCAGCGTTTGATCCAAACGAAGCTGTACAAGCCCCTATTCATAATCTGGATATGCTTTTGGATATCCCGCTTTCGATTACTGTTGAGCTTGGCAGAACGAAGAGAAGCGTAAAAGAGATTTTAGAGCTTTCTGCCGGAAGTATTATCGAGCTTGATAAATTAGCCGGTGAGCCTGTAGATATTTTAGTTAATCAGCGTATCGTTGCCAAAGGCGAGGTCGTTGTCATTGAAGAAAACTTCGGAGTGAGAGTCACTGACATTTTAAGCCAGGCAGAGCGCATTAATAATTTAAAATAACGAAACACAAGGAGAGAGATAGATTATGGCACATAGAATTTTAATTGTAGATGACGCAGCATTTATGCGAATGATGATTAAAGATATTTTGGTTAAAAATGGTTTTGAAGTTGTGGCGGAAGCTGAAAATGGAGCACAAGCGGTAGAGAAATATAAAGAGCATTCACCTGACCTTGTTACTATGGATATCACGATGCCAGAAATGGATGGTATTACAGCATTAAAAGAAATTAAACAAATTGATGCGCAGGCAAGAATCATCATGTGTTCTGCTATGGGACAGCAATCAATGGTTATTGATGCCATTCAGGCCGGCGCTAAGGATTTCATTGTGAAACCTTTCCAGGCTGACCGTGTGCTTGAAGCAATCAACAAAACATTAAGTTAAAGGGTGTACGACTGTTGAAAAAGAGTCAATATTTTATCGTTTTTATTTGTTTTTTCGTTTTATTTAGTGTACATCCGATTGCTGCTGCCGCGGCAGACTCTGATAATTCAACTGTAAACGAATGGTTTCAAAAGAAAGATGAAAAAACTGCAGATCAATCAGAGCAAAAGAAAGAAAAAACAACAAAAACTGCTGATGAGACGGAGGGAGCGGCTGCTCCTTCTGTCTCAGCTTTTGATTTTGTAAAGATGATTTTCGCTTTACTGTTTGTTATCGTGCTGATTTACGGGCTGGTTAAGCTCATGAACAAAAGAAATCGGCTCCTAAAGCCTTTTCAATATGTTGAAAATATTGGCGGCACATCGGTCGGCCAGAACAGATCCATACAATTGATCAAGGTCGGGAAAAGTGTGCTCGTCGTCGGTGTAGGAGAGACGATCCAGCTGCTGAAAGAAATTGAGGATGAAAAAGAGATTGAAGTCATTCTCAGTCAGCATGAAGAGGCAATGTCAAGCAAAATAGAGTGGCAAAAGTTTGTGAAGCCGCTTAAGAGTTCTGAACATCAGCCGCAGCAAAAACTGCCTTCATTTTCAAAAGCATTAAAAGAGCAACTTGAAGAGTTAAAACAAAACCGTTCTGAAGGAAAGAAGAAAGGCCCACGTCATCATGAATGAGTTTATAAATATTTTCAGTTCAAGCGATCCGGAAAACGTAAGTTCGACTGTTAAATTACTATTATTGTTAACTGTATTTTCAGTGGCGCCTGGAATATTGATTCTTATGACTTGTTTTACTCGCATCGTCATTGTTCTGTCATTTGTCAGAACTTCACTTGCGACGCAATCTATGCCCCCAAACCAGGTTCTAATCGGGCTTGCGCTGTTTTTAACATTTTTTATTATGGCTCCTACTTTTTCAGAAATTAATAAAGAAGCGCTGACCCCATTAATGGACAACAAAATCAGCTTGGATGAAGCGTATACGAAAGCTGAGGAACCGATTAAAGAATTTATGAGTAAACACACAAGGCAGAAGGATCTGGCGCTGTTTATGAATTACGCGAAAATGGATAAACCTGAATCATTAAAGGATATTCCGTTAACAACAATGGTTCCGGCTTTTGCCATATCGGAGCTTAAAACAGCATTTCAAATAGGTTTTATGATTTTTATCCCTTTTTTAATTATAGATATGGTAGTGGCGAGCGTCTTGATGTCAATGGGAATGATGATGCTGCCTCCAGTTATGATTTCTCTGCCCTTTAAAATATTACTTTTTGTTTTGGTAGACGGCTGGTATTTAATTGTGAAATCTTTGCTTCAGAGCTTTTAGGGTAGGTGCTAAACGTGAGTTCAGAATTTGTAATTTCTATGGCGGAAAAAGCCGTATACGTAACGCTGATGATCAGCGGGCCATTATTGGCTATTGCTTTACTGGTCGGTTTAATTGTCAGCATATTTCAGGCGACAACTCAAATCCAGGAACAGACTTTGGCGTTTATTCCGAAAATCGTGGCGGTTCTCCTGGCTCTCATTTTTTTTGGTCCGTGGATGCTGTCGACGATTCTTTCATTTACAACAGAGCTGTTTTCTAATTTAAATCGTTTTGCAGGGTAATGTAGAGATGAATTCAATTATTGACTTATTTCCTGCTTTTTTATTGGTTTTTATTAGAATCTCTGCTTTTTTTGTAACGATTCCGCTATTTGGACATCGAAATGTGCCAGCTGTTCATCGCATAGGTTTTGCTTTTTTTCTTGCGGTCATTTGTTTCAGCACCATTGATAAACCGCCCTCTTTGGAGATAGATGAGCACTATATGCTTTTGGCGTTTAAAGAAGCTTTGGTCGGCCTATGTCTGGGTTTAATTGCTTATATGATGATTGCCGCAGTGCAGATTGCCGGCTCGTTTATTGATTTTCAAATGGGATTTTCAATAGCAAACGTTATTGATCCGCAAACCGGTGCACAAAGTCCGTTGATTGGCCAGTTTATCTATACGATGGCACTTTTGTTTATGCTGAGTGTCAATGCCCACCATTTGTTGCTGGATGGTATTTACTACAGCTTTCAGTATATTTCAGTTGATCAGGCATTTCCGAATTTCGGCGATGAAAAGTTTGCCTATTTTATTGCGAAAAGCTTTAATGCAATGTTTATTATCGCTTTTCAAATGTCAGCGCCGGTTGTGGCCAGTTTGTTTCTAGTTGATTTAGCATTAGGTATCGTGGCTCGAACTGTTCCGCAGTTAAATGTATTTGTGGTCGGTCTGCCTTTAAAGATCGCTGTCAGTTTCATTATGCTCATTGTATGTATGTCCGTTATCTTCGTCGTTGTCCGGAATGTTTTCAGTTTAACGATTGAAACGATGCGGAATCTTTTAGCATTGGTCGGTGTTTCTTAATGAAGCTTAGAGTTGACCTGCAGTTTTTTGCGGGAGAGAAGACAGAAAAAGCCACTCCGAAAAAACGGAAGGATACGCGAAAAAAAGGGCAGGTAGCCAAAAGCTCGGATGTCAATACCGCCGTTTCTTTACTGGTAATATTCCTTTCGCTTATTGCAATTGGTCCGTATATGAGAGACAGGCTGCTGTCATTCATAGAAACATTTTATACCGAATCGCTCACAATGAAGCTCTCAGAATCAAATGTGCATACATTGTTTGTCAGCTTATTAAAGGATATGGGCATGATACTCGCACCGATCTTGCTTGTTGCTCTTGTTGCAGGAGTCGTAAGCAACTATATGCAGGTTGGGTTCTTATTTTCTGCTGAAGTGATACAGCCTAAGCTTGAAAAACTGGATCCGATCAAAGGCTTTAAACGAATATACAGTATGAGGGCGATTGTAGAGCTGATTAAATCAATTTTGAAAATCGTAGTCGTTGGTTTTGCGGCTTTTGCTGTGCTTTGGCTACATTATGGAGAAATTCTCCGGCTTCCTCTCCTGACACCCGAAGAGGCACTTTCTTTCGTTTCAAAACTCACTTTGTGGATGGGACTAAGCGGTGCAGGTGCATTGTTGATTCTTGCTGGTCTCGACTATTTATATCAGAGATTTGACTATGAGAAAAATATCAAAATGTCAAAACAAGATATAAAAGATGAGTACAAAAAATCTGAAGGAGACCCGATTATCAAGTCTAAAATTAAACAAAGACAGCGGGAAATGGCGATGAGGCGGATGATGCAGGAAGTTCCAAAAGCAGATGTCATTATCACAAACCCGACTCACTATGCGATTGCTTTGAAATATGATGAAGAAAAAATGGACGCACCTTATATTGTTGCAAAAGGCGTCGACCACCTTGCGTTAAAAATCAGGAAAATTGCTAAAGAGCATGATGTCATGATGGTAGAAAACAGACCGCTTGCCCGTGCGTTATATGATCAGGTGGAAATTGACCAGGCAGTGCCGGAAGAATTTTTTAAAGTTTTAGCAGAAATTCTGGCTTACGTATATAAAACAAAACAAAAAGTATATTGAATTTTTCGATTTAAAAGGAGAGAAAAAACAGCATGTCAACAAGAGATTTATCCGTTTTAATAAGTGTTGTCCTCATTGTGGCGATGCTGGTGATTCCATTTCCTCCATGGCTGTTAAGTATTTTGATCATTATTAATATTTCTCTTGCGTTGATCGTGCTTCTCACCACAATGAATATGCAGGAAGCGCTTCAGTTTTCGATTTTTCCGTCACTGTTGCTGCTTTTGACCCTATTTCGTTTGGGCTTGAACGTCTCAACTACCCGTTCAATTCTTTCACACGGTGAAGGAGGTAAAGTCGTCGAGACTTTCGGAAATTTCGTTGTCGGCGGAAATGTATTAGTTGGACTCGTTGTATTTATCATCCTTATTATTATTCAGTTTATCGTCATTACAAAAGGTGCTGAACGTGTTTCCGAGGTTGCAGCAAGGTTTACGCTGGACGCAATGCCGGGGAAGCAGATGAGTATTGATGCTGATTTAAACGCAGGGATGATTACCGAACAGGAAGCGAAGCATCGCCGCGAAAAAGTGGCAAGAGAAGCAGACTTTTATGGAGCAATGGACGGTGCCAGTAAATTTGTAAAAGGTGACGCCATTGCCGGAATCATCATTGTGATGATCAATATTATTTTCGGAATCGTGATCGGAATGCTTCAGCAGGGCATGTCCATTCAAGAAGCTGCTTCACACTTTACGATGCTGACTGTAGGGGATGGAATTGTTTCGCAAATCCCGGCACTGTTAATTTCTACGGCTACGGGTATTGTGGTCACAAGAGCTGCATCTGAAGGAAACTTAGGGCATGACATTACAGGCCAGCTGTTTGCGTATCCAAAGCTTTTATACGTCGCAGCAGCTACGATCATGCTTTTAGGTATTTTCACTCCGATCGGCATCCTTCTGACGGGGCCGCTTGCGGGATTGCTTGCTTTTGGCGCATATACACTATCTAAATCAGGTAAGGAAAAAGAAGAAGTGGATGAGATTCTTGAGGAAGAGGCTGAGGTGGACGAGCTTAAAAGCCCTGAAAGTGTTGTTCAGCTTCTGCATATAGATCCGATAGAATTTGAGTTTGGATATGGCCTGATACCGCTTGCTGATGCCAATCAAGGCGGTGATTTATTAGACCGAATTGTTATGATACGCCGTCAGTTGGCTTTGGAACTCGGGCTTGTCATTCCTGTCGTGCGAATCAGAGATAATATAGCGTTGCAGCCTAATGAATACCGATTGAAAATTAAAGGAAACGAGGTAGCAAAAGGCGAGCTGTTGCTTGATCATTATTTAGCGATGTCGCCTACTCCTGAGGACGATCTCATTGAAGGGATTGAAACAGTGGAGCCTTCATTCGGACTGCCGGCTAAATGGATTAGCGAAGCGGTAAAGGATGAAGCCGACATGCTTGGTTATACAGTAGTTGATCCTGCATCAGTCGTTTCAACGCATATTACGGAGAAAATTAAGCAGCATGCCCACGAATTGATCGGAAGGCAGGAGACAAAACAGCTGATCGATCACTTGAAAGAATCGTATCCAGTCCTGGTTGAAGAGGTTACGCCGAATCCATTGTCTGTCGGTGAAATTCAGAAAGTGCTTGCTAAGCTTTTAAAAGAAAAAGTTTCAATTCGAAACTTAGTAACGATTTTTGAAACACTTGCTGACTATGGGAAATTAACAACAGATTCTGATCTCTTGACAGAGTATACAAGACAAGCGCTTGCTAAACAAATTACAGCCCAGTTTGCCAAAGAAAATGAAGTGTTGAAGGTTGTTACTTGTTCGGGCCGTGTAGAAAAAGCAATAGCAGACGGTGTGCAGCAGACGGAACACGGGAACTATTTATCACTTGAACCAGATATTTCAGAAAGTATAGTGCGCTCTGTCGCCAAAGAAGCTGAACAGCTCTCATTACGTCAGGAAACCGCGATTCTTCTTTGCTCGCCGCCTGTCAGAATGTATGTGAAGCAGCTTCTGGAACGGTACTTCCCTGATCTTCCGGTACTCTCTTATAACGAACTTGAGGCGAATGTTGAGGTACAAAGCATTGGAGTGGTGGATATTTAATGAAAATAAAAAAATTTACTGCTGCTTCAATGCAAGAAGCGGCACTTCTCATCAGAAAAGAGTTAGGTAATGAAGCGGTCATATTAAATTCGAAAAAAATTAAAAAGCGAAAATGGTTTGGCCTCGTCAACAAGCCTGCTGTTGAAGTAATCGCCGTATTGGATCAGGACTTTCTTGAGAAAAAAACGCCTCAGAAGGCAGCTGAACCGAAACAAACATTAAAAACTCCGGTCAGCAGTCCGAAAATAGAGGAGAGAACATATCCCCCTCAAATTCCGGCGCAACAGGAGCTAGGTGATTTTTCAGCATATCAATCTGTACTTCCTGAGCCGCTGCGAAAAGCAGAAAAGCTTTTGCAAGAAACAGGGATCAAAGAGTCTACGAAAACGAACACTCTGAAAAAATTGCTTCGCTTCTCTGTTGAAGCAGGCGGCTTGACTGAAGAAAATGTTGTCGGCAAACTTCAGGAAATACTATGCGATATGCTGCCCGCAGCAGACAAGTGGCAGGAGCCAATTCATTCAAAATATATCGTTCTCTTTGGTTCAACAGGGGCTGGTAAAACAACTACACTTGCTAAACTCGCAGCCATATCTATGCTTGAAAAACATAAAAAAATCGCTTTTATTACAACAGATACGTATCGTATTGCAGCTGTTGAACAGTTGAAAACATACGCTGAACTGCTGCAGGCTCCTCTGGAAGTTTGCTATACAAAAGAAGAATTTCAGCAGGCGAAGGAGCTATTTTCTGAGTATGATCATGTGTTTGTTGATACAGCTGGAAGAAACTTCAAGGACCCGCAATACATTGATGAACTGAAAGAAACGATTCCTTTTGAGAGCAGCATTCAGTCATTTCTTGTTTTATCCGCGACTGCAAAATATGAAGATATGAAGCATATTGTCAAACGGTTTTCATCCGTCCCTGTCAATCAGTATATTTTTACGAAAATAGATGAAACGACTTCCTTAGGTTCTGTATTTAATATACTGGCAGAATCAAAAATAGGTGTCGGGTTTATGACTAACGGCCAGAATGTGCCTGAGGATATACAGACTGTATCTCCACTTGGTTTTGTGAGGATGCTGTGCAGATGAACAGATATGACCAAGCAGCAACTTTACGGGCGAAAATGGAAAAACGTGAGCGCGTTCTGCCAATGGTTTATTCACAAAAAGCGAAGACACTTGCTGTCATCAGCGGCAAGGGCGGTGTCGGAAAATCCAATATTACCTTAAATATGGCACTTGCGCTGCAGGATAAAGGTAAGAAGGTGCTGCTCATCGACCTTGATATCGGGATGGGGAACATTGATATATTAATAGGAAATTCATCGTCTGCCACGATAATCGATGTTTTAACCGATCGTAAGCCTTTGCTGCAGTCATTATCCGTTGGCCCAAAGGGTTTGCGGTATATATCAGGGGGAACCGGTCTTGATGTGATGTTTCAGCTCGATCAGAGAAAATGGACGTTTTTTGCCAATGAACTTTCTCATGCATTAAGCCAGTTCGATTATGTGCTGTTTGACATGGGAGCAGGCTTATCAAAAGATCAACTGCCTTTTATTTTATCAGCAGAAGATATTTTGATTATAACAACTCCCGAGCCGACGGCCATTATGGACGCATACAGCGCTGTCAAGCACTTGGTTTTGACAGAAAATAAGCTTTCAATGAAGGTGGCTGTCAATCGGTGCCGTGACCAAAAGGAAGGGCTTGACGCTTTTGCCCGCCTCTCCCGTACAATTCATATGTTTTTGGATGTTCAGGTTCAGTTTGCCGGTTCCGTTTCTGACGATGTGATCGTGAGCAAAGCGGTTGTCGAACAGGTTCCTTTTTTCATAAAAAGCCCTCAGGCAAAAGCCAGCCGGTCAGTCCGTATTTTAGCGGACGCCTTGTTTGAAAGAGAAGAAACGAGACACAAAGAAGACAAACAGACATTTATTGAGAAATTATCTTCTTTTTTAATGAGGAGGGCTTAATTTGATTCGTGTGCTTGTAGTTGATGATTCGGCTTTTATGAGAAAAATGATAAGTGATTTTCTGACCGAAGAAAAGCAGATAGAAGTAATCGGAACTGCGAGAAACGGAGAAGAAGCGCTTAAGAAGATTGAATTATTAAAACCGGATGTTATTACTCTAGATGTTGAAATGCCGGTCATGAATGGGACAGATACGCTCCGCAAAATTATTGAGATTTATAACTTGCCGGTCATTATGGTGTCTAGCCAGACCGAGAAAGGTAAAGAATGCACAATTAATTGTTTGGAGATCGGTGCCTTTGACTTTATCACAAAGCCATCAGGCTCAATATCTCTGGATTTATACAAAATTAAAGAACAATTAGTTGAGCGTGTCGTCGCGGCAGGACTTTCCGGCAAGCGGAAACGTCCTGTTTCCCAGACAGTTCGGCCCGAACCTATTGTGCGTGCTGTCGTTAAGCCTGAATTAAGCAAACCGAAACCTGGCACGGGCAGACAAATTGTGTGTATCGGCACATCAACAGGCGGTCCACGGGCGTTACAAAAGGTGATACCGAAGCTCCCTAAGGATTTGAACGCACCAGTGGTTGTCGTACAGCACATGCCTGAAGGGTTTACTGCTTCTTTGGCTGATCGGCTGAATCATTTATCTGACATTCAGGTAAAAGAAGCAAAAGATGGTGAAGCAGCTCTTAACGGCTGTGTTTACATAGCACCGGGCGGAAAAAACATATCCGTTATTAAAAACAGCGAAGGACTCCAGATTGTGCTTGATAACCATGACACACCAAGCCGTCATAAACCATCTGCTGATTATTTATTCCGTTCTGTCGGGAAACTGACAGATTATGAAAAAGTAGCGGTTATCATGACCGGAATGGGCAGTGACGGCACTGCTGGGCTAAAGGACATGCTAACAGCCGGCAATGTGAAAGCCATTGCGGAGTCTGAAGAATCTTGTGTCGTATACGGGATGCCAAAAGCTGCTGTTAAAGCGGGTCTCATTCATGAGATTAAACATGTGGAAGATATCGCAGCATCCATCACAAGCTGTGTGAAAAAAGAGAGGGTGTGATTCAAATGGATATGAATCAGTATTTAGATGTCTTTATTGATGAGAGTAAAGAACATTTACAAACATGTAATGAAAAGCTTCTTCTTTTAGAGAAAGACCCGACTGATCTTCAGCTCGTACATGATATATTCAGGGCTGCCCATACATTAAAAGGAATGAGCGCAACGATGGGCTACACGGATTTAGCACATCTTACCCATCTGCTTGAAAACGTGCTGGATGCAATCCGAAACGGAGACATGGAAGTCACCTCAGACTGGCTGGATATTTTGTTTGAAGCTCTGGATCACCTGGAAACAATGGTTCAGTCTATTATTGATGGCGGGGATGGTAAAAGAGATATCTCAGAAGTGAGTGCCAAGCTTGATGTGAATGGTGCGCACGCTGAATCCGCTGCCTCCGCTGAACCTGCAGAAGCACAGAGTTCAGCATCTGATTGGGAATATGATGAATTTGAACGCACAGTTATACAAGAAGCGGAGGAGCAAGGCTTCAAACGATATGAAATCAAGATTTCTCTGAACGAAAACTGTATGTTAAAAGCAGTTCGTGTCTATATGGTGTTTGAAAAACTAAATGAAGTCGGAGAAGTAGCCAAAACAATTCCAAGTGCTGAAGTGCTTGAAACAGAAGATTTTGGAACTGACTTTCAAGTTTGTTTCTTAACACATCAATCAGCGGAAGACATTGAACAATTAATCAATGGCGTGTCGGAAATTGAGCATGTTGAAGTCATTCAAGGGGCTCCTTTAACATCAGCTGAAAAGCCTGAAGAATCTAAGCAAGAAGATTCACCAGCAGCAGCTGTACCTGCGAAGCAGGAGAAACAAAAACAGCCTGCTAAAAACGATGAACAGGCGAAGCATTCAGCCGGCGGATCTAAAACAATTCGTGTCAACATTGACAGGCTTGATTCTTTAATGAACTTATTTGAAGAGCTTGTCATTGACCGCGGGCGTCTCGAGCAGATTGCGAAAGAGCTTGAGCATAATGAACTGACTGAAACGGTTGAACGAATGACGAGAATTTCCGGAGATTTGCAATCGATTATTCTGAATATGAGAATGGTCCCGGTTGAAACTGTTTTTAACAGATTCCCGAGAATGATTCGCCAGCTTCAGAAAGAGCTGAATAAAAAAATTGAACTCTCGATCATCGGTGCGGAAACTGAACTGGATCGTACAGTAATTGATGAAATCGGAGATCCACTCGTTCACTTGATCAGAAACAGTATTGACCATGGTATCGAGGCGCCGGAAACACGTTTGCAAAAGGGAAAACCGGAATCAGGAAAAGTTGTGCTTAAAGCTTATCACAGCGGCAACCATGTCTTTATCGAAGTAGAGGATGACGGCGCAGGCCTTAATCGAAAAAAAATTCTGGAAAAAGCGCTTGAGCGCGGGGTCATAACGGAAAAAGAAGCTGAAACCTTAGAAGACAACCAAATTTACGAATTGATTTTTGCTCCGGGGTTCTCAACTGCTGACCAAATTTCTGATATTTCCGGCCGCGGTGTAGGACTTGACGTTGTAAAAAACAAACTGGAGTCTCTTGGCGGTTCAGTCAGTGTGAAATCAGCCGAGGGTCAAGGCTCTCTATTCAGCATCCAGCTGCCGCTTACCTTGTCTATTATTTCAGTTCTGCTGATTAAGTTGGAAGAAGAGACATTTGCCATTCCGATTTCTTCAATCATTGAGACAGCAGTTATTGACAGAAAAGACATTTTGCAAACGCATGACCGTGAAGTGATTGACTTTAGAGGGCATATTGTCCCTGTCGTTTATTTAAAAGAAGAGTTTAAAATAGAAGATACAAGAAAAGATGCGGAACAGCTCCATATCATTGTCGTGAAAAAAGGCGACAAACCTACTGCATTTGTGGTGGACTCCTTTATTGGCCAGCAGGAAGTTGTGCTGAAATCACTCGGAGATTATTTAACAAACGTCTTTGCAATTTCCGGAGCTACTATTTTAGGAGACGGAGAAGTAGCGCTCATTATTGATTGTAATGCACTGATTATTTAACCATTCGAGGAGGTGTCTCATATGACTGCAGAAATTAAAACAGGCGAAAAAATGATAGTCTTTATGGTAAATGGCAAAGAATATGCCATTTCCGTCACTCAGGTGAAATCAATTGAAAAATGGCAAAAGCCAACGAGGGTACCTGGCGTCGAACCATATATTTGCGGGGTAATCAATTTACGCGGGGTGGTGACTCCGGTTATTGATTTAAGAAAACGCCTGAATTTGCCAGAGTATGAAATTACAGATGAAACACGAATTATCATTATTGCTTATCGTGATATTGAAGTCGGCTGGATTGTGGATGAAGCGAATGATGTGATTACCGTACACGAAAGTGAAATAGAATCTGCTCCAGAAGGCGTTCAGAAAGATACGGATGTGTCGATCGAACAGATTGTGAAACAAGAGAACAGACTCTTAAATATTATTGATGCGAACGCGGTTTTGGATAAAGAATCATCTCAGTCCGCTGTGCCCGATCAAGCTTAATCTTAAAGGGGTTATGACATGAGTATTTTTAATGGAATCAAAGAAGAGCAGATGGACATTTTGCGGGAAGTCGGCAATATAGGCGCCGGCCACTCCGCCTCTGCAATGGCCCAGCTGTTAAATAGAAAGATAGATATGGAAGTCCCATTTGCAAAGCTGCTGTCTTTTGATGAGCTTGTTGATTTTTTCGGCGGCGCCGATGTCCCGGTTGCCAGCATCTTTTTAAGAATGGAAGGCGATTTAACGGGTTCAATGTTCTTTATAATGCCTTTTTTTCAGGCGGAGCAGTTTATCAGAGAGCTGATTGGAAACCCCGATTTTGACATAGAGGACTTAGGTGAAGACCACATGAGCTCATCCGCTTTGCATGAACTGGGCAATATTTTAGCGGGGTCATATTTAACAGCTTTGGCGGATTTGACGAAACTCCAGCTCTATCCAAGTGTTCCTGAAGTCTCATTGGACATGTTCGGAGCTGTGATCAGCGAAGGGCTGATGGAGCTCAGTCAGGTTGGAGAACACGCCATTGTTGTCGACACGTCAATTTTTGACCAAAGCCATCAGCAGGAGCTGAAAGCGCATATGTTTATGCTGCCGGACTATGATTCATTTGAAAAGCTCTTTGTCGCCTTAGGTGCATCATTATGAGTACAACTGAGGCTGTTGTTATAAAGGTTGGGATTGCTGACGTGAAGATCGCCCGCTTCCCGGATACCATCCGGACCTCTGGTTTGGGCTCATGTGTGGGGCTGGTGCTTTATGATAAAGAAAAGCAAACGGCGGGTCTTGTTCATGTCATGCTTCCGGATTCGACGTTATCGAAAACTGCCGAGCTCAACCGGGCTAAGTACGCTGACACCGCCGTACAGACCACGATTGATATGCTGATAGAAGCGGGATGCCGGAAATTTGCATTAAAAGCAAAGCTGGCCGGCGGATCAGAGATGTTTAAATTTAAATCGACAAATGATTTGATGAAGATCGGACCGAGAAATGTATTAGCGATAAAAGAACAGCTGTCTTTATTTAATATTCCTATTATTAGTGAAGATACGGGCGGCTCAAGCGGCCGGACGATAGAATTTGAACCGAAGTCCTGCATGCTGCATATTCGAACTGTTAAACAAGGTGAAAAAACGATTTAATTAAGGTATTAGGGGGATAACAATGCAATCCTTGAATTATGAAGATCAGGTGCTTTGGACGCGCTGGAAAGAGTGGAAAGATCCTAAAGCCGGTGACGACTTAATGCGCCGTTACATGCCGCTTGTCACATATCATGTAGGCAGAATTTCTGTCGGACTGCCGAAATCAGTGCATAAAGACGATCTTATGAGCCTTGGTATGCTTGGTTTATATGATGCCCTTGAAAAATTTGACCCCAGCCGGGACTTAAAATTTGATACCTACGCCTCGTTTAGAATTCGCGGCGCAATCATAGACGGGCTTCGTAAAGAAGATTGGCTGCCCAGAACCTCGCGCGAAAAAACAAAAAAGGTTGAAGCAGCAATTGAAAAGCTTGAACAGCGGTATCTTCGGAATGTATCGCCCGCGGAAATTGCAGAGGAACTCGGAATGACGGTACAGGATGTCGTGTCAACAATGAATGAAGGTTTTTTTGCAAATCTGCTGTCAATTGATGAAAAGCTCCATGATCAAGATGACGGGGAAAACATTCAAGTCATGATCAGAGATGACAAAAATGTTCCGCCTGAAGAAAAGATTATGAAGGATGAACTGATTGCACAGCTTGCGGAAAAAATTCACGAACTCTCTGAAAAAGAACAGCTGGTTGTCAGTTTGTTCTACAAAGAGGAGTTGACACTGACAGAAATCGGACAAGTATTAAATCTTTCTACGTCCCGCATATCTCAGATCCATTCAAAGGCATTATTTAAATTAAAGAATCTGCTGGAAAAAGTGATACAATAATGAATTTCATGGTTAGCGAGTGAAAAACATGTCAACACTATTATGGCTTTTAAGCTTTATGCTCCACGGCGTTCTTCTGTACGCTGTCATTATCCTGTATACGAGGCTCGCTGCAGTGAAAGAAACAGAAAAACAGCAAAAACAGATACTTGAAGAGACGGAAAACACCTTGGCGGCATTTCTGCTTGAATTAAAAGAAGAAAATGAGAAACTGATAGAAAATAAAGCTTCATCTGCAAGTCAATCAGATGAAGAATCCCAAAAGTCAGGCCTTCAGACCTCTGAAACATATCAAGAGCGGGATCCAGTCCAAGAGGCAGAGAATCTTCCTGAACATATTGAAGGTCTGATTACAGAGGTTGACCGTCGGGAAGAGCTCGTAAACAGTGAGGTCCAATCATTTGAAGACCAGGTCATAGAATTATATGAACAGGGATATTCGGCAAGTCAAATTGCCCAGAAAATGAAGAGCGGAAAGACAGAAATCGAGCTATTTTTAAAATTTCGCTCCAAAGGTGTAAAGGATTCTTGATTGTCGGATAAAGCTGTGTTATATTATGTCTTGGTGTTAAATACACACGCTTAACGATTTATGCAGAGGGTGCTGCAGGCGGCAGTTCTGCACAAAAATGACCTAAGCGGAGGAAAAAAACCATTATATTAGGAGGAAATAACATGTCAGTCATTTCTATGAAGCAATTGCTTGAAGCTGGTGTTCACTTCGGTCACCAAACACGCCGTTGGAACCCAAAAATGAAGCGTTACATTTTCACGGAGCGTAACGGAATCTACATCATTGACCTTCAAAAAACAGTCAAAAAAGTAGAGGAAGCTTACAACTTCACTAAAAATCTTGCTGCTGAAGGCGGAAAAATCCTTTTCGTCGGAACAAAAAAACAAGCTCAAGATTCTGTTAAAGAAGAAGCTCAACGCTCTGGCATGTACTATGTCAACCAACGCTGGTTGGGCGGTACATTAACAAACTTCGAAACAATCCAAAAACGTATTAAACGTCTTAAAGACATTGAAAAAATGCAAGAAAACGGTACGTTTGATGTACTTCCTAAAAAAGAAGTCGTTCAATTGAAAAAAGAATTAGAGCGTCTTGAAAAATTCCTAGGCGGAATTAAAGATATGAAGGATCTTCCTGATGCATTATTCATCATCGATCCTCGCAAAGAGCGCATCGCTGTTGCGGAAGCTCGCAAATTAAACATCCCTATCATCGGTATCGTAGATACTAACTGTGATCCAGATGAAATCGATGTTGTTATCCCAGCGAACGATGACGCTATCCGCGCTGTTAAACTTCTAACTTCTAAAATGGCAGATGCAATCTTAGAAGCGAAGCAAGGCGAAGAAGAAGCGGAAGTTGCTGAAGAAACTGCACCAGAAACAGAAACAACAACTGCGTAACCTATTCAAAAGGTGATAAGAGGGACTGCCTTTTATCACCTTTTTTCAAGAAAAATGTGTAATATACATACTCTTGTTTAAACATATAAGGAGGAATACAAATGGCAATTACTGCACAGCAAGTAAAAGAACTGCGTGAAAAAACTGGCGCGGGCATGATGGATTGTAAAAAAGCGTTAACTGAAACTGACGGAGATATGGACAAAGCAATTGACCTTTTAAGAGAAAAAGGAATTGCAAAAGCAGCGAAAAAAGCTGACCGTATCGCAGCAGAAGGTTCTACTCTTATTAAAACTGACGGCAACAAAGGCGTTATCCTAGAAGTAAACTCTGAAACTGATTTCGTTGCGAAAAACGAAGGTTTTAAAGAGCTTCTTAACACTTTAGCTGACCACCTTCTTGCAAACACGCCAGCTGATGTTGAAGAAGCAATGGGCCAAAAAATGGAAAATGGCTCAACTGTTGAAGAGTACATCACAAGCGCAGTTGCTAAAATCGGTGAGAAAATCACTCTTCGCCGCTTTACAGTTCTTACAAAAGACGACAGCTCTGCATTCGGTGCGTACCTTCACATGGGCGGCCGCATCGGTGTATTAACTGTTCTCAACGGTACAACTGATGAAGAAACTGCGAAAGATATCGCAATGCACGTTGCTGCAGTTAACCCTCGTTACATTTCTCGTGATCAAGTATCTGAAGAAGAAACAAATCATGAGCGTCAAATCTTAACTCAGCAAGCCCTCCAAGAAGGCAAACCTGAAAACATCGTAGCGAAAATGGTTGAAGGCCGTCTGAACAAATTCTTCGAAGAAATTTGTCTATTAGACCAAGCGTTCGTTAAAAACCCAGATGAAAAAGTGAAACAAGTTATTGCAGCGAAAAACGCTACTGTTCAAACTTTTGTCCGCTATGAAGTTGGAGAAGGCATCGAAAAACGTCAAGAAAACTTTGCTGAAGAAGTAATGAACCAAGTGAAAAAATAATGGTGAAAAGATTTCGCGGCTAAGTCGCGTCTTTTCAGGCAGTATAGGGGACACATTTTGTGTTCCCTATTTTTAAAACTATATTTACAAACCTTTTTTTCTCTTGCATAATAGAAAACGGCAATGTTTACACTTGGAGGTTATCATGGAAAAACCAAAATACAAACGTATCGTATTAAAGCTTAGCGGGGAAGCATTGGCAGGAGAACAGGGAAATGGAATTAACCCGACTGTCATTCAATCCATTGCAAAGCAAGTGAAGGAAATCGCTGAGCTTGAAGTCGAAGTGGCTGTTGTTGTAGGCGGCGGCAACTTATGGCGCGGAAAAACAGGAAGTGACCTGGGCATGGACCGCGCGACTGCTGACTATATGGGAATGCTGGCGACAGTAATGAATTCGCTTGCTCTTCAAGACAGCTTGGAAACACTCGGAATCCAGTCCAGAGTGCAAACATCCATTGAAATGAGACAAGTTGCTGAACCGTACATAAGAAGAAAAGCGATACGCCACTTAGAGAAAAAACGTGTCGTTATTTTCGCTGCGGGCACAGGAAACCCATATTTCTCAACTGATACGACAGCTGCACTGCGGGCTGCTGAAATTGAGGCAGACGTTATTTTAATGGCTAAAAATAACGTTGACGGTGTGTATAATGCTGATCCTAGAAAAGATGAATCAGCTGTTAAGTATGAATCACTTTCTTATCTTGACGTTCTTAAAGACGGCCTGGAAGTCATGGATTCAACAGCTTCCTCTTTATGCATGGACAATGACATTCCGCTTATCGTCTTTTCTATTATGGAAGAAGGAAATATCAAACGTGCCGTTATCGGTGAATCAATCGGAACGATCGTGAGGGGGAAATAACGTGTCAAAAGAAGTATTAACTCAAACAAAAGAAAAAATGGAAAAAGCAATTGCTGCTTATCAGCGCGAATTGGCTACTGTACGCGCAGGCCGTGCAAATCCATCATTATTAGATAAAGTAACGGTTGAATATTACGGAGCGCAGACACCTTTAAATCAGTTGTCTTCTATTAACGTGCCTGAAGCTCGTATGCTCGTTATCACGCCATACGATAAAACAGCAATCGGTGATATCGAAAAAGCGATTTTAAAAGCTGATTTAGGTCTTACACCAACAAGTGACGGCAATATGATTCGAATTGCAATTCCGGCACTAACAGAAGAGAGACGGAAAGAATTAGTGAAAGTTGTAAAAAAATATGCTGAAGAAGCAAAAGTAGCTGTTCGTAACGTTCGCCGTGATGCTAACGATGATCTCAAAAAACTTGAGAAAAACGGAGACATTACTGAGGATGAACTGCGTGCTTCCACTGAAGACGTTCAAAAACTGACAGATGAATATGTGTCAAAAATTGACAGTGTCACAAAAGACAAAGAAAAAGAAATCATGGAAGTTTAATGAAAAACTATGTACAATAGATAATAGTGAAAAGACCCTCTCATGTTTACAGGGGGTTTTTTTGTTAATACTGTTGATTACATTGATTATCAGCAGGGAATGTAACCTTTTTGGGTGACGGAGGAATCTCATGCTCAACATACTCAAAAATTGGAAGAATCAGCAAACTGCGGCTTCCAACTTAGAACGTTATACAAAAGAAGACATACTTAAGGGAGAAATTCCCGAACACATCGCCATTATCATGGATGGAAATGGCCGTTGGGCTAAAAAACGCTCTCTTCCCAGAATTGCAGGCCACCATGAAGGGATGAAGGTGGTAAAAAGGACCACGAAGCTCGCAAACGAATTAGGTGTCAAAGTACTGACATTGTATGCATTTTCAACAGAAAACTGGAAAAGACCGAAAATGGAGGTCGATTTTTTAATGAAGCTTCCGGAAGAATTTTTGAATACGTATCTTCCAGAGCTTGTTGAGGAAAATGTACAGGTTCGGATCATTGGGGATGAAACGGCTTTGCCGGCGCACACATTACGTGCGATTGAAAAAGCTGTACAGGACACGGCGCAAAACGACGGAATGATCCTTAATTTTGCTCTTAACTATGGAGGCCGTACTGAAATTGTCAGTGCTGCAAAATCACTCGCGGAAAAAGTGAAGGAAGGCTCTTTGAATATTGAAGACATTGATGAATCGCTTTTTTCTACTTATTTGATGACTGAATCTTTGCAGGATCCTGAACTTTTAATTCGAACGAGCGGCGAGATAAGGCTGAGTAATTTTATGCTATGGCAGGTTGCCTACAGTGAATTTGTCTTTACTGACGTCTTGTGGCCTGACTTTAAAGAAGATCACTTCTTGCAGGCGTTAGGAGAGTTTCAGCAGAGAGGCCGGAGGTTTGGCGGAATTTAGAGGATGGTGGACATGAAACAAAGAATTTTGACAGGTGTTCTGGCAGCAATTGTATTTTTATTTTTGGTTATTGTCGGGAAATTGCCGTTCACCATATTAATTTATGCTATGGGCAGTGTGGCGCTTTTTGAACTTTTACGGATGAAAAAGCTGAAGCTGGTTTCACTGCCGGGTTTGATCGGTCTTTTATTATTGTGGATGTTCTTATTGCCAAGCCAGTATTCGTTTTTTGAAGCCGACGGAATTTCCAAAATGGAAATCGCTTTATTTGCGGTACTGCTATTGCTGACTTACACAGTGTTGGTCAAGAACACCTTTACTTTTGATGAAGTCGGGTTTATTACGCTTGCAGCAATTTACATCGGAATGTGTTTTCATTATTTTATCGAAATCAGAAATCTTGACCAATACGGATTAACATACATTTTTTATGCGTGTGTTGTCATTTGGTCCACCGATTCCGGTGCCTATTTTGTCGGTAAATCGCTTGGGAAGCAGAAACTGTGGCCTGAAATCAGTCCGAATAAAACAGTGGAAGGGTTTGCAGGCGGAATTGTCATCGCACTTGTATTGGCGACGATTTTTCAGCTTGTTGCACAACTTCCGATCCCGTATATCTATCTGCTGTTGATCACGCTGTTTTTGTCTGTTTTTGGACAACTGGGAGATTTAGTGGAATCCGCCTTGAAAAGACATTACGATGTAAAGGATTCTGGGAATATTCTTCCCGGGCATGGCGGTATATTAGACCGTTTTGACAGTTTCTTGTTTGTCATGCCTTTCTTGTACTTTCTGCTTGCCCTTTTTTCATAAAAAAGTCTAATATGAATATGAGACTGATCATGCAGCAATAAGAATAGGAGTAGTGGCAACTTTGAAAAATATTTGTCTTTTAGGAGCAACAGGATCAATCGGCGAACAGACTCTTGATGTACTGCGTGCACATCAAGACCAATTTCAGCTGGTATCTATGTCGTTTGGCAGAAATATTGATAAGGCCGTTCCAATGATTGAGGTCTTTCAGCCGAAGTTTGTCTCTGTCGGTGATCTGGATACATATCATAAATTAAAACAAATGTCTTTTTCTTTTGAATGCCAAATCGGGCTGGGAGAAGAAGGACTGATAGAAGCAGCAGTGATGGAGGAGGTTGACATTGTTGTCAACGCTTTGCTTGGAAGCGTCGGTCTTATCCCGACATTAAAGGCAATTGAACAGAAAAAAACAATTGCGCTTGCAAATAAGGAAACTCTTGTCACTGCAGGGCATATAGTAAAAGAACATGCTAAGAAATATGATGTTCCGCTACTGCCTGTTGACAGTGAGCATTCAGCCATTTTTCAAGCTCTTCAAGGCGAACAGGCTAAAAACATTGAACGCCTCATCATTACGGCATCCGGCGGAAGTTTTCGGGACAAGACGCGGGAGGAGCTCGAATCAGTAACAGTTGAAGATGCATTAAAACATCCAAACTGGTCAATGGGTGCAAAAATTACAATTGATTCGGCTACAATGATGAATAAGGGATTAGAGGTGATCGAGGCACACTGGCTTTTCGATATACCTTATGAACAAATTGATGTGGTTTTACATAAGGAGAGCATCATCCATTCAATGGTTGAGTTCCATGATAAAAGTGTGATCGCACAGCTCGGAACTCCGGATATGAGAGTCCCCATTCAATATGCGCTCACTTATCCTGACCGATTGCCATTACCAGATGCGAAAAGGCTTGAATTATGGGAAATCGGCAGCCTTCATTTTGAGAAAGCTGATTTTGACAGGTTCCGATGCTTACAATTTGCTTTTGAATCAGGTAAAATAGGAGGAACAATGCCGACAGTGCTAAATGCGGCAAACGAAGTAGCTGTCGCTGCCTTTTTAGCTGGCAAGATACCGTTTTTGGCTATTGAAGACTGTATCGAAAAGGCACTAACCCGCCATCAATTACTGAAAAAACCGAGCCTGGCGGACATTCAAGAAGTGGACAAAGATACCCGGGGATACGTCAATTCAATACTCACATAAGGTGGTATGTTCGTGAATACAGTTATAGCGTTTATCATTATTTTCGGAACGCTCGTTTTCTTCCATGAACTGGGCCATTTATTGCTAGCCCAAAGAGCGGGAATTCTCTGCCGTGAATTTGCGATCGGCTTCGGTCCAAAGATTTTTTCTTTCAAAAAAAATGAAACAGTTTATACGATCAGGCTGCTTCCGGTCGGCGGATTTGTTCGTATGGCCGGCGAAGATCCGGAAATGATTGAGGTGAAACCCGGATACACGGTCGGGCTTCTGTTTAATAAGGAAGATCAAGTTGAGAAAGTCATCATCAATCAAAAGGAAAAATATCCGGATGCATTAGTCATTGAAGTGGAAACAGCGGATCTAGAGCATGACATGAAGATCACCGGTTATGAACAGGGGAAAGAGGACGAACTTTCCAGCTTTACTGTCAGCGAAACATCCTTTTTTATTGTAGACGGAGAAGAAGTGCAGATTGCGCCGTATAATCGCCAATTTGGTTCCAAACCTGTATGGCAGCGGATTAAAGCAATTGCTGCAGGGCCGATTATGAACTTTATTTTAGCTTACGTCATTTTAGTGATGCTTGGGCTGATTCAAGGCGTACCGTCAAATGAACCTATGCTCGGGCAGCTGACAGACAATGGACGGGCGGCTGAAGCAGGGCTAAAAGAAGGGGATTATATCCAAAGCATTAACGGAGAGAAAATGAGGTCTTGGACTGACATTGTCTCCGCTGTAAAAGAAAACCCGGAGAAAGAAATGGACGTTGCAGTAAAAAGAGATAACAAAACGCTTCATATTTCGGTGACTCCGGAAGCTGTTAAAGATGAGAACAAAAAAACAATCGGACGTTTCGGTTCCTATGCGCCGACTGAAAAAGGCGTACTCTCAGCGGTTGCTTACGGCGCGACATCAACAGTTGATGTCACCAAAGCCATTTTAACCAATCTGAGCAAATTAGTAACAGGCCAATTTAAACTCGATATGCTGTCAGGTCCTGTCGGCATATATGACATGACAGACCAAGTGGCGAAAACAGGGATAGTGAACTTATTTCAGTTTGCGGCGTTTTTAAGCATTAACCTTGGGATTGTCAACCTGCTTCCGATTCCGGCACTTGACGGAGGAAGACTGTTGTTTCTATTTATTGAAGCGATTCGGGGCAAACCGATTAACAGGGAAAAAGAAGCATTTGTTGTGTTTATCGGCGTAGCTTTCTTAATGCTTCTTATGCTGGTTGTCACATGGAACGATATCCAGCGGCTGTTTTTGTAAACGAAAAGTAAATCAATCAGAGGTGCGAAGAAATGAGACAAAGCTTGACGCTTATTCCTACGCTCCGTGAAGTTCCAGCTGATGCCGAAGCAAAAAGTCATCAGCTTCTTCTGAGAGCAGGATTTATCAGACAGAATACGAGCGGGGTATACAGCTATATGCCTCTTGCGTATAAGGTGATTCAAAACATTCAGCAGATTGTTCGAGAGGAAATGGAGAAAATTGATGCCGTAGAAATGCTCATGCCCGCATTGCAGCAGGCAGAGACATGGCAGGAATCAGGCAGATGGTATACGTATGGTCCCGAACTGATGAGACTAAAAGACCGTCATGGCCGTGAATTTGCTTTAGGGGCAACGCATGAAGAGGTTATCACTTCGCTTGTTCGCGATGAGGTTAAATCTTATAAGCGTCTCCCTCTGACTCTTTATCAAATTCAGTCTAAGTTCAGAGATGAAAAACGTCCTCGCTTCGGTTTGTTAAGAGGCCGCGAATTTATTATGAAGGATGCGTACTCTTTCCATGCATCTGCAGAGAGCCTGGATGAAACGTATCAAAAAATGTACGAGGCCTATTCTAATATTTTTGCCCGCTGCGGCATTAATGTAAGACCTGTTATCGCTGATTCAGGCGCAATGGGAGGAAAGGATACGCACGAATTTATGGCACTTTCTGCGATCGGAGAGGATACGATTGCGTATTCTGATGAATCACAGTACGCGGCTAATATCGAGATGGCTGAAGTTCTTCACCAGGAAGTTCCTTCAGATGAAGAGCCTAAAGCTCTAGAGAAGGTTCATACGCCTAACGTGAAAACAATCGAAGAACTGACTGCGTTCTTACAGGTTTCGGCTGAAGCGTGCATTAAGTCAGTATTGTTTAAAGCTGATGACCGTTTTGTCTTAGTGCTTGTAAGAGGGGATCATGAAGTTAACGATATTAAAGTGAAAAACTTGCTTCATGCAGAAGTTGTAGAGCTTGCTACACATGAAGAGGTCATTCAGCAGCTCGGAACAGAGCCAGGCTTTGTAGGCCCTGTCGGTATTCATCAGGATGTGGAAGTATATGCCGATCAAGCTGTGAAAGCAATGGTTAATGCTGTTGCCGGGGCAAATGAAGGAGATCATCATTATAAAAATGTCAATGTGAATCGTGACGCGCAAATTAAAGAATTTGCTGATCTTCGTTTTATTAAAGAAGGTGATCCTTCACCAGACGGCAAGGGAACGATCCGTTTTGCTGAGGGAATCGAAGTCGGACAAGTCTTTAAGCTCGGAACACGCTATTCAGAAGCGATGAATGCGACATATTTAGATGAAAACGGACGCGCGCAGCCAATGCTGATGGGCTGTTACGGAATCGGTGTGTCAAGAACGCTTTCTGCTATTGCTGAACAGCATCACGACGAAAAAGGCTTAATATGGCCAAAAAGCGTTGCGCCGTACGATCTTCATATTCTTGCTTTGAACATGAAAAACGATGGGCAAAGAGAGCTTGCTGAAAAGCTGTATGCCGATTTAAAAGCGGAAGGCTATGAAGTGCTCTATGATGACCGTGCTGAGCGTGCCGGCGTAAAATTCGCTGATTCAGATTTAATCGGCCTTCCAATCCGCATCACTGTCGGAAAACGAGCTGACGAAGGAATCGTCGAAGTGAAAATTCGTCAAACTGGTGAGTCAACTGAGATTTCAGTAGACGAATTATCTGCGTTTATCAGCAAGCAGTAATCACCATAACGATTTATCAAAAAACATGTTAAAATAGAAATAATAGAAGGTACCTCATTGCCTGAGGTACCTTCACTTATGATGTTTTTAGGGAGGGATACTGTCTTAATGGAACAGTTATCAGTAAACAGAAGGCAGTTTCAAATTCTTCTGCAGCAGATTAATATGACAGATGATACCTTCATGACATACTTTGAACATGGCGAGATTAAAAAGCTGACAATTCACAAAGCTTCTAAGTCTTGGCATTTTCATTTTCAATTTAAATCTTTGCTGCCTTTTCAAATATATGACACATTAACAACGAGGCTGACGCAATCGTTTGCCCACATAGCAAAAGTGACATCTTCAATTGAAGTTCAGGATGCCGAGGTCAGTGAAAGTATCGTTCAAGACTACTGGTCACGCTGCATAGAAGAACTGCAGGGCATTTCGCCGCCGATTATCAGTCTTTTAAACCAGCAAAAACCGAAGCTGAAGGGCAATAAACTGATTGTCAAAACCAAAACGGATACAGAAGCGGCTGCGCTAAAAAACAAATACAGTTCCATGATTCAAGCAGGCTACCGTCAATTTGGCTTTCCGGATCTTCAGCTTGATGCTGAAATATTTGTATCCGAGCAGGAAGTTCAAAAGTTTCGGGAGCAAAAGCTTGCAGAAGACCAAGAGCGGGCTATGCAGGCCTTGATTGAAATGGAGAAGAAAGATAAAGAAAGTGATGAAGACCAAGCACCATCTGGTCCTCTTGTTATCGGTTATCAAATTAAAGATAACGAGGAAATCCGGACACTTGACAGCATCATGGACGAAGAACGGAGAATTACGGTCCAAGGTTATGTGTTTGATGTGGAGACGCGCGAGCTGAAGAGCGGGCGCACGCTGTGTATCTTCAAAATTACAGACTATACAAATAGTATTTTGATCAAAATGTTTGCACGTGAAAAAGAAGATGCGGCACTGATGAAGTCTCTGAAAAAAGGAATGTGGGTAAAAGCGCGCGGAAGCATTCAAAATGATACATTTGTCAGAGACCTTGTCATGATCGCAAATGACGTAAACGAAATAAAAGCAAAAACCCGTGAAGATTCAGCACCTGAAGGAGAAAAAAGAGTGGAATTGCATCTTCATTCCCCAATGAGCCAAATGGATGCTGTTACGGGTATCGGAAAGCTTGTCGAACAGGCGAAAAAATGGGGGCATGAGGCCATCGCTTTGACCGACCATGCTGTCGTTCAATCCTTCCCTGATGCGTATTCTGCGGCAAAAAAGCATGGAATTAAAATGATTTACGGGATGGAAGCGAATCTCGTGGATGATGGCGTGCCAATTGCTTATAATGCCGCACATCGTCTGCTCGAAGAAGAAACATATGTTGTTTTTGACGTTGAGACGACAGGATTGTCTGCTGTATACGATACCATTATTGAGCTGGCTGCAGTAAAAGTAAAAGGCGGAGAAATTATTGATAAATTTGAGGCGTTTGCGAACCCGCATCGTCCGCTTTCCGCCACAATCATAGAGCTGACAGGGATCACTGATGATATGCTACAAGACGCTCCGGATGTCGTAGATGTAATAAGAGATTTCAGAGAATGGATTGGCGATGATATCCTTGTCGCTCATAATGCAAGCTTTGATATGGGATTCTTAAATGTAGCCTATAAAAAGCTTCTTGAAGTCGAAAAAGCTAAAAACCCAGTCATTGATACGCTTGAACTTGGACGTTTTCTCTATCCGGAATTTAAGAACCACCGGTTGAACACACTTTGTAAAAAGTTTGATATCGAACTCACACAGCATCACCGTGCGATCTATGATACTGAGGCAACCGCTTATTTGCTTCTGAAAATGCTGAAAGACGCAGCTGAAAAAGGCATTCAGTACCATGATGAGTTGAATGAAAATATGGGTCAGTCCAATGCTTATCAAAGATCAAGACCGTATCATGCAACATTACTTGCCGTGAACAGCACGGGACTTAAAAATTTATTTAAGCTTGTGTCACTTTCTCATATTCATTATTTTTACAGAGTGCCGCGTATTCCGAGATCTCAGCTTGAAAAATACAGGGAAGGGCTGCTGATCGGTTCTGCCTGTGACAGGGGAGAGGTTTTTGAGGGAATGATGCAAAAATCGCCTGAAGAGGTGGAAGATATCGCGTCATTCTATGATTACCTTGAGGTTCAGCCGCCTGAAGTGTATCGTCACTTGCTGGAGCTTGAACTGGTCCGTGATGAAAAAGCGCTGAAAGAAATTATTGCGAATATCACGAAGCTGGGGGAAAAGCTTAATAAACCGGTTGTTGCTACGGGAAATGTTCATTACTTGAATGATGAGGATAAAATCTACAGAAAGATTTTAATATCCTCACAAGGCGGGGCAAATCCGCTGAACAGGCATGAACTGCCGAAAGTGCATTTCAGAACGACAGACGAAATGCTTGAAGCTTTTTCTTTCTTAGGTGAAGAAAAAGCGAAGGAGATCGTAGTCACCAATACCCAAAAGGTTGCTTCTTTAGTTGATGACATCAAGCCGATTAAAGATGATTTATATACGCCGAAAATCGAAGGCGCTGATGAAGAGATCAGAGAAATGAGCTATCAGCGTGCAAGAAGCATTTACGGGGAAGAGCTGCCTGAAATTGTCGAAGCGCGGATTGAAAAAGAGTTAAAGAGTATTATTGGCCACGGATTTGCTGTTATTTACTTGATCTCTCACAAACTTGTAAAACGTTCACTAGATGACGGGTATCTCGTTGGTTCCCGTGGTTCCGTAGGATCTTCATTAGTTGCGACACTTACTGAGATTACTGAGGTAAACCCGCTGCCGCCGCACTATGTTTGTCCTGAGTGCCAGCATTCTGAGTTCTTTAATGACGGTTCTGTCGGTTCTGGTTTTGACCTGCCTGACAAGACATGTCCTCATTGCGGAACGCCTTTGAAAAAAGACGGCCATGATATTCCATTTGAAACGTTCTTAGGATTTAAAGGGGACAAAGTACCTGATATCGATTTGAACTTCTCAGGGGAATATCAGCCGCAAGCACACAATTACACAAAAGTATTGTTCGGAGAAGACAATGTATATCGTGCGGGAACAATAGGCACGGTGGCAGAAAAAACAGCCTACGGTTATGTAAAAGGCTATGCCGGAGACAACAATCTTCATATGCGCGGTGCCGAAATAGATCGGCTCGTGCAGGGATGCACGGGTGTAAAACGTACAACTGGACAGCACCCTGGCGGTATTATCGTAGTTCCGGATTATATGGATATTTATGATTTTTCACCGATCCAGTTCCCGGCAGATGCCACAGGTTCAGAGTGGAAAACGACTCATTTTGATTTCCACTCCATCCATGACAACCTGTTAAAACTTGATATTCTCGGACACGATGACCCGACTGTTATTCGGATGCTTCAAGACTTAAGCGGAATAGATCCGAAAACAATTCCGACGGATGATCCTGAAGTGATGAAGATCTTCCAGGGAACCGAATCACTCGGTGTGACTGAAGAACAGATTGGCTGTAAAACGGGCACTCTTGGAATTCCTGAATTCGGAACCCGATTTGTCCGGCAGATGCTTGAAGATACAAAGCCGACCACTTTTTCTGAGCTCGTTCAGATTTCAGGCTTGTCTCACGGAACTGATGTATGGCTTGGCAATGCACAGGAGCTCATCCACAATAATATTTGTGAGCTGAGTGAGGTTATCGGCTGCCGTGATGACATTATGGTTTATTTAATCTATCAAGGCCTTGAGCCGTCCCTTGCCTTTAAAATCATGGAATTCGTGCGTAAAGGAAAAGGATTAACGCCTGAATGGGAAGAAGAAATGAAAAATAACAATGTCCCAGACTGGTATATTGATTCCTGTAAAAAGATTAAATACATGTTCCCGAAAGCCCACGCCGCGGCATATGTCTTAATGGCAGTCCGCATTGCTTACTTTAAAGTGCATCATGCTCTTTTGTATTATGCGGCTTATTTTACCGTTCGTGCAGATGACTTTGATATTGATACAATGATCAAGGGCTCTACAGCAATCAGAGCGGTAATGGAGGATATAAACGCTAAAGGACTTGATGCTTCACCGAAGGAAAAGAACCTTCTGACTGTTTTAGAATTAGCGCTTGAGATGTGTGAGAGAGGCTATTCATTCCAAAAAGTCGATTTATATCGCTCCAGCGCCACAGAGTTTATTATTGACGGCAACAGTCTTATTCCGCCGTTTAACTCTATTCCAGGGTTAGGGACGAACGCTGCTTTGAACATTGTAAAAGCTCGCGAAGAAGGCGAATTCCTCTCAAAAGAAGATTTGCAAAAGAGAGGGAAAGTATCAAAAACGATTTTAGAGTACTTAGATCGCCATGGCTGTCTGGAGTCACTGCCTGATCAAAACCAATTGTCACTGTTCTAATATGGAAAGCAGAATTTCTCAGAAATTCTGCTTCTATGCATACATAAGCGCAAAAAGTGCCATCGTAATATTAGAGTTTCTGTCACTTGCTTAGGTATGAAGGTAAGCGTATATCCATTTGCAATAAAAATATGGTTATGGTATAGTTTTATTGGAAATGCTAACGATTACCGAGGCAAAGAGTGGGGAAACCCGCTCTTTTGTATTGAACAGGAGAATTTTGTCTCGACATGTTCATCGTTTACTTTTTAGCCCCTGCTCTTTTGAAGCAGGGTTTTTATGCAGAGTGACGAGACGAATATGAGATCGACAGCACAAGGAGGAAGAACATGAGCAAAAAAGTGACTGACACCGTTCAAGAAATGGCTCAGCCAATCGTAGACAGCCTTCAGCTGGAACTCGTTGACATTGAATTTGTCAAAGAGGGCCAAAGCTGGTTCCTTCGCGTGTTTATTGATTCCGATGACGGTGTGGATATTGAGGAATGTGCCAAAGTAAGCGAAGCTTTAAGCGAAAAGCTTGATGAGGCAGACCCAATCAGCCAAAATTACTTTCTTGAAGTCTCATCTCCAGGAGCTGAGCGTCCGCTAAAGAAAAAAGCCGATTTCGAAAAATCACTAGGAAAAAACGTATACATTAAGACGTATGAGCCTATTGACGGCGTAAAAGTGTTTGAAGGTGAACTGGCTGAATTTGATGGACAAACAGTGACAGTTGAGATCACGATCAAAACAAGAAAGAAACGGATCAATATTCCGTATGAAAAGATAGCTAATGCAAGATTAGCTGTTACATTCTAATGAATACAAATGTTTTAAGGGGGGAGACCGTTAAATGAGCAGTGAATTATTAGATGCTCTCACGATTCTTGAAAAAGAAAAAGGCATCAGTAAAGAAATTATCATCGAAGCAATCGAAGCTGCGTTAATTTCTGCTTATAAGCGGAATTTTAATCAAGCGCAAAATGTACGGGTGGATCTAAACCGTGAAACTGGCTCCATCCGTGTATTTGCAAGAAAAGATGTCGTTGACGAAGTATACGACCAGAGATTAGAAATCTCAATTGAAGAGGCACAGGGCATCCATCCGGAATATATGGTCGGCGATGTCGTCGAAATCGAAGTTACACCTAAGGATTTCGGGCGCATAGCTGCTCAAACAGCGAAGCAGGTCGTCACACAGCGTGTGCGCGAAGCTGAGCGCGGTGTGATCTATTCTGAATTTATCGACCGTGAAGAAGACATCATGACAGGGATCGTCCAGCGTCTGGACAATAAATTTATCTACGTGTCTTTAGGCAAAATAGAAGCCTTGCTGCCGGTTAATGAGCAAATGCCGAATGAAAGCTACAAACCTCATGACCGCATTAAGGTATATATCACAAAAGTAGAAAAAACAACGAAGGGCCCGCAGATTTATGTGTCAAGAACACATCCAGGCCTGTTAAAGCGTTTGTTTGAAATTGAAGTGCCTGAAATTTATGATGGAACTGTCGAGCTAAAATCTGTTGCCAGAGAAGCCGGCGACCGTTCAAAAATTTCTGTTCGCACAGATGATCCTGACGTTGATCCTGTCGGTTCATGCGTAGGGCCTAAAGGCCAGCGTGTGCAAGCAATCGTCAATGAATTAAAAGGTGAAAAAATTGACATTGTCAACTGGTCCAGTGATCCTGTAGAATTTGTCGCGAATGCGCTCAGCCCTTCCAAAGTGCTTGATGTCATTGTTAATGAAGAAGAAAAAGCGACAACTGTTATTGTTCCTGATTACCAGCTGTCTCTGGCAATTGGAAAAAGAGGACAAAACGCACGCTTAGCTGCTAAACTGACAGGCTGGAAGATTGATATTAAGAGCGAAACGGACGCAAGAGAACTTGGAATCTATCCGAGAGAACTTGAAGAAGATGATGAGCCGCTCTTTACGGAGCCTGAAACTGCTGAATCGGATGAATAAGAGGTGACTTTAGGTGAATAAACACAAAAAGATCCCATTACGCAAATGTGTAGTGACTGGTGAAATGAAGCCTAAAAAGGAACTGATCCGAGTTGTACGGTCGAAAGAAGGCGAAATCTCAGTAGACCCGACCGGAAAAAAGAATGGGCGGGGTGCTTATTTAACGCTGGATAAAGAGTGCATCTTAGCAGCAAAAAAGAAAAACACTTTGCAAAATCAATTTCAATCACAAATCGATGACCAGATTTTCGATGAATTGCTGGAACTGGCGGAAAAGGTGAAAAAATAAAATGTCTGGAATGGAATGGTTTCCCTTGCTGGGTCTGGCCAATCGAGCTCGTAAGGTCGTGTCAGGCGAAGACTTGGTAATAAAAGAAATCAGGAATGCGCGTGCAAAGCTTGTCCTGCTTACAGAGGATGCATCATCTAACACAGCAAAAAAAGTAACTGACAAGTGCAATTATTATAAAGTCCCTTATAAAAAAGTCGAGAGTCGCGCGGTTCTTGGACGCTCTATCGGTAAAGAAGCCCGTGTCGTTGTCGCCGTCACTGACCAAGGTTTTGCGAATAAGCTGATCAGCTTGCTCGATTAATATTTTTGGGGGTGAACGAATGGCTAAAATGAGAGTATACGAATATGCAAAAGCGTTAAATGTTTCAAGTAAGGAAATTTTGACCGCACTGAAGAACATGGATTTAGAAGTGAATAATCACATGGCCATGCTTGAAGAAAAGGCCATTAAAAAGCTAGATGCCAAATATAAAAAAGGCGGCGCAGCTGCTAAATCTCAAAAGCCAGCAGAAACGAACAAAAACAAACAGCCACAAGGGGTTAATCAGCAATCAGCTGGAAATCAACCAAATAAAATTCGAGACGGAAAGAAGAATGACGTGCAGAATAATCAATTTAACAAAAACAAGAAGAATAACAACAACAAAAAAAATAAACGCAACAACAACAATAATAAAAACCAACATCAGCAAAAGCCTGTAAAGCCGAAAAAAGAGCTTCCTGAGAAAATTACATTCTCTGGCACTTTAACAGTTGGCGCACTTGCTGAAGAGCTTGGCAAAGAGCCTTCAGAACTCATTAAAAAGCTGATGCTTCTTGGCGTAATGGCTACCATTAACCAAGAGCTTGATAAAGACACAATCGAACTCATTGCATCAGAATATGGTGTTGAAACAGAAGAGGTCATTGTGCTTGAAGAAACAGAGCTGGAAAAATACGAAGAGCCTGATAATGAAGAGGATCTTGAAATTCGTCCTCCTGTCGTGACAATCATGGGCCACGTTGACCATGGGAAAACAACGCTCCTTGACAGCATCCGTAAAACAAAGGTTGTTGAAGGAGAAGCAGGCGGAATCACTCAGCATATCGGCGCTTATCAAATTGAAGAGAACGGCAAGAAAATCACGTTCTTGGATACACCGGGCCACGCCGCATTTACAACAATGCGTGCACGCGGTGCAGAAGTAACTGATATTACGATTCTTGTCGTAGCTGCCGATGACGGTGTCATGCCGCAAACAGTTGAAGCGATTAACCATGCAAAAGCAGCAGAGGTTCCAATCATCGTAGCTGTGAATAAAATAGATAAAGAATCCGCAAACCCTGACCGTGTGATGCAAGAACTGACGGAATACGGTCTTGTCCCTGAAGCATGGGGCGGAGAAACCATTTTTGTGCCGCTTTCCGCTTTAACTGGAAAAGGCATTGATGAGCTCGTTGAAATGATTTTGCTTGTCAGTGAGGTAGAGGAACTGAAAGCGAATCCGAACCGTCAGGCAAAAGGAACGGTTATTGAAGCTGAACTCGATAAAGGCAGAGGGTCAGTTGCGACGTTGCTCGTACAGACTGGAACACTGCATGTCGGTGATCCGATCGTAGTCGGCAATACATTTGGCCGTGTCCGTGCAATGGTCAACGACATTGGCCGCCGTGTGAAAACTGCCGGCCCGTCAACTCCGGTTGAAATTACCGGTTTGAATGATGTCCCTCAAGCGGGAGACCAATTCCTTGTCTTTAAGGATGAAAAAACAGCTCGTTCTGTCGGTGAAGCCCGTGCTTCGAAACAGCTTGAAGAGCAGCGCAGCGATAAAGCGAAGCTCAGTCTTGATGATTTATTCGAGCAAATTAAGCAAGGTGATGTAAAAGACATCAACCTCATCGTAAAAGCTGACGTTCAAGGATCTGCTGAAGCTTTAACGGCTGCGCTTCAAAAAATTGAAGTAGAAGGCGTTAAAGTGAAAATCATCCATACAGGCGTTGGTGCGATTACTGAATCTGACATTATCTTGGCATCTGCTTCCAATGCAATTGTTATCGGGTTTAATGTGAGACCGGACGGAAATGCTAAGAGTACGGCTGAAGCTGAAAATGTAGATATTCGACTTCACCGTATCATTTACAAAGTAATCGACGAGATTGAAGCTGCCATGAAAGGTATGCTTGATCCTGAATATGAAGAAAAAGTAATTGGTCAAGTAGAAGTACGCCAAACATTCAAAGTATCTAAAATCGGTACAATTGCCGGCGGATATGTTACTGAAGGAACCATTACGCGCGACAGCGGCCTCCGTTTAATTCGTGACGGCGTCGTCATCTTTGAAGGCGAAGTAGATGTTCTGAAACGCTTTAAAGACGATGTGAAAGAAGTTTCACAAGGCTATGAATGTGGTATTACAATTAAGAAATACAATGACATTCGTGAAGGTGACATCCTAGAAGCGTTTGTCATGCAAGAAATTGAAAGAACGTGATCGGATTTGCGGAGTGTGAATGCATCATTTATGATGCAGGATCGCTAAAAGAAAAGCGTGCCGTTCTGAAGCGGATTTTAACCAGGGTTCAAAACAAGTTCAATGTTTCGATTTCGGAGATTGGCTATCAGGACACCTGGCAAAGAACCAGCTTCGGAATCGCCGCTGTTTCTTCCTCTCGCGTTCAAACAGAAAAAGAACTGCAGCGCGTCCTAGCGTTTATCGATTCTTTTCCTGAAATTGAACGGACGATCACTAGGACAGAGTGGTTTTAACTTAGAGGTGATTGAATTGAGTATGAGAGCAAACCGTGTCGGCGAGCAAATGAAAAAAGAACTCGGTGATATTATCAGCCGCAAGCTGAAAGACCCGAGAATTGGTTTTCTGACAGTAACGGATGTACGTGTATCAGGTGATTTGCAAATTGCAAAGGTGTATATCTCGGTTCTCGGTGACGAGAAAAAACGGGAAGAAGCGCTGAAAGGGCTGGCAAAAGCGAAAGGATTTATCCGATCCGAAATCGGCAGCCGCATCAGACTTCGAAAAACGCCTGAAATTGAATTTGAGTTCGATGAATCAATCGATTACGGGAATCGGATCGAAACACTGATTCACGAATTACATTCAGAGAAACCATCTGAATAAAAAAAGAGAGGATAGGCGTATATCGTCTGTCCTCTTTCTTCGTTTATAAGAAAAAAACTCAAAAGAAGGAGTGAAAGGCAAATGGTTAACGGAGTTCTCCTTTTACATAAACCTGTTGGCATGACATCGCACGACTGTGTCATGAAGATCCGAAAGCTGTTAAAAACAAAAAAAGTAGGACATACAGGAACGCTCGATCCGGAAGTATCAGGCGTGCTTCCGATTTGTGTAGGAAGAGCGACAAAAATAGTCGAATACTTAACTGAAAAATCTAAAACGTATGATGCAGAAATAACATTGGGCTTTTCAACCACAACAGAGGATCAAACCGGAGAAACGGTGGAAACAAAGCCTGTCAATCACGACATTGATAAAGCGGATGTAGAAAAGGTTTTAAACAGTTTAAAGGGGAAACAAGAACAAATTCCGCCCATGTATTCCGCTGTAAAAGTAAACGGCAAAAAATTATACGAATACGCAAGAGCAGGGATTGAAGTAGAACGTCCGAAACGTATGATAACCATTGAAGACATTGCCCTGACAACAGAGATTAAACATCATGGAGAAACCGCAAGCTTCCGGTTTACAGTGACTTGCTCCAAAGGGACCTATGTAAGGACGCTGGCGGTCATGATCGGAGAAAAGCTCGGATATCCGGCCCATATGTCTCATTTAATCCGTACGGCATCCGGAGATTTTTCTCTCGACGAATGCTTTACTTTTGATGAACTCGAAGCACAGGCCCAATCCGGAACCGTGGAAGAGCATACAGTTCCTATTGAACGTGCGCTCAATCATTTGCCGAAATGGATCATAAGTGATACATTAGCTAAGAAAGTAGAAAATGGGGCTTTGCTTGAGACGCCCGAGCAGTTTTCTGAAATGACAAGTGAAGACCGTATTGCCGTCTTTACTGAATCCGGAACCTGCTTGGCGATCTATTTCCCTCATCCTGCAAAAAAAGGGCTGTTAAAGCCGGCAAAAGTATTGATGCAAAAAAGCGAACAATAGAAAAAAGGTGACCGTTCTGTGAAGACGATACATATTACACATCCTCATCATTTAATAAAAGAGGAGCAGGCAAAATCAGTGATGGCGTTAGGTTATTTTGACGGCGTTCATCTCGGGCATCAAAAGGTAATCGGCACAGCGAAGCAAATAGCCGAAGAAAAAGGTCTGACATTAGCTGTGATGACCTTTCATCCCCATCCTTCTCACGTGTTGGGCAGAGATAAGGAACCAAAGGATCTGATTACGCCTCTTGAAGACAAAATAAACCAAATTGAACAATTAGGCACAGAAGTTCTGTATGTCGTTAAATTTAATGAAGTGTTTGCTTCTCTTTCTCCTAAGCAGTTTATAGACCAGTATATTATCGGCCTTAATGTGCAGCACGCAGTGGCAGGCTTTGACTTTACGTACGGCAAATACGGCAAGGGAACAATGAAGACCATGCCGGATGATTTAGACGGAAAAGCTGGGTGCACAATGGTAGAAAAATTAACGGAGCAGGATAAAAAAATCAGTTCTTCGTATATCCGTACCGCGCTTCAAAACGGAGATGTTGAATTGGCGAATGTCTTGCTTGGACAACCTTATTTTATTAAAGGAATTGTCATTCATGGTGATAAAAGAGGGCGGACCATCGGGTTTCCGACAGCGAATGTCGGTTTAAATAACAGCTATATCGTTCCGCCCACAGGTGTATATGCCGTAAAAGCGGAAGTGAACGGCGAAGTTTACAATGGCGTTTGCAATATTGGCTATAAGCCAACGTTTTATGAAAAGCGCCCTGAACAGCCTTCCATCGAGGTCAATCTGTTTGATTTCGATCAAGAGGTATATGGAGCCGCTATAAAAATCGAATGGTACAAACGGATTCGGAGCGAGCGGAAATTCAATGGCATCAAAGAATTAACAGAGCAAATTGAGAAAGATAAGCAGGAAGCCATCCGTTATTTCAGCAATTTGCGGAAATAACTTGCAACGCACGCAAATTTTATTCTAAAATATTTGCATATAGGCACGATTTTTAGTATGATAGTTTTCGTAGTCTTAAAACCATTGCTTGGCAATCCGAAGTCACCGACGGTTGCTAGGTAACTGGGGCTAAATATGATTTGGAGGTGAAACAGGATGGCAATTACTCAAGAGCGTAAAAACCAACTCATCAATGAGTTCAAAACACACGAATCTGATACTGGATCTCCAGAAGTTCAGATCGCTATCCTAACTGACTCAATTAACAACTTGAACGAGCATTTACGTACTCACAAGAAAGACCACCACTCACGTCGCGGTCTTCTTAAAATGGTAGGTAAGCGTCGTAATCTTCTTACGTATCTGCGTAATAAAGACGTAACTCGTTACCGTGAGTTAATTAACAAACTAGGCTTACGTCGATAATCGTAAAAAGCGGGAGGATTCCCGCTTTTTTATCGTATTAAAGCGAAATTTCTTATAACAAATCATTGAAATCCTTTTACATACTACTTTGACATTGATATGTTCAATTCATTTCGTTCATAATAGGAGTAATTGATTATTTCACACAACGAAGAGAGGAGTTCGTAATTGTATGGGACAAGAAAAACATGTCTTTACCATAGATTGGGCCGGAAGAACGCTTACCGTTGAAACCGGCCAGCTTGCCAAACAGGCAAATGGTGCTGTGATGATCCGCTACGGTGATACAGCAGTACTTAGTACAGCAACCGCTTCAAAAGAACCTAAACCGCTTGATTTCTTCCCTCTTACTGTAAACTATGAAGAAAGATTATATGCGGTAGGGAAAATTCCGGGCGGATTTATTAAAAGAGAAGGACGTCCAAGTGAAAAAGCGGTTCTTGCCAGCCGTTTAATTGACCGTCCGATCCGTCCTTTGTTTGCCGATGGATTCCGTAATGAAGTTCAAGTCATCAGCATTGTCATGAGTGTTGACCAAAACTGCTCTTCAGAAATGGCTGCCATGTTCGGTTCATCTCTTGCACTTTCTGTATCGGATATTCCGTTTGAAGGACCGATTGCAGGGGTTACTGTCGGACGCATTGATGATCAATTTATCATTAACCCGACAGTCGATCAGCTTGAAAAAAGCGATATCAATCTTGTCGTTGCCGGCACGAAAGATGCGATTAACATGGTAGAAGCGGGAGCGGACGAAGTTCCTGAGGAAATCATGCTTGAGGCCATTATGTTCGGCCATGAAGAGATTAAACGCCTGATTGCATTCCAAGAAGAAATTGTTGCAGCAGTCGGCAAAGAGAAATCTGAAATTAAGCTCTTTGAAATTGATGAAGAGCTTAATGAAAAAGTAAAAGCTTTGGCAGAAGAGGATCTGCTGAAAGCCATCCAAGTTCATGAAAAGCATGCCCGTGAAGATGCCATTAACGAAGTGAAGAACGCAGTTGTGGCAAAATTCGAGGATGAAGAACATGATGAAGACACAATCAAGCAAGTGAAGCAGATTTTATCCAAGCTTGTGAAAAATGAAGTTCGCCGCCTGATTACTGAAGAGAAAGTAAGACCGGACGGCCGCGGTGTCGATCAAATCCGTCCGCTCTCTTCAGAGGTTGGCCTCTTGCCAAGAACGCACGGTTCAGGTCTATTTACAAGGGGACAAACTCAGGCCCTCAGCGTTTGTACGCTAGGTGCTCTGGGAGATGTGCAAATCCTTGACGGCTTAGGTGTCGAAGAGTCAAAACGGTTTATGCATCATTACAACTTCCCGCAATTCAGCGTTGGGGAAACAGGACCGATGCGCGGACCGGGACGTCGTGAAATCGGACACGGAGCACTGGGTGAGCGTGCGCTTGAGCCAGTTATTCCGTCTGAAAAAGACTTCCCTTATACTGTCCGTCTTGTTTCAGAAGTGCTTGAATCAAACGGTTCTACATCTCAAGCAAGCATTTGCGCAAGCACACTTGCAATGATGGATGCCGGTGTACCGATCAAAGCGCCAGTTGCTGGTATTGCGATGGGTCTTGTCAAATCAGGCGAACATTACACTGTTTTGACTGACATCCAAGGCATGGAAGACGCGCTCGGAGATATGGACTTTAAAGTAGCGGGAACTGAAAAAGGCGTAACGGCCCTGCAAATGGACATTAAAATTGAAGGACTTTCCAGAGAGATTCTTGAAGAAGCGCTTCAGCAGGCGAAAAAGGGCAGAATGGAAATCCTCAACAGCATGCTTGCAACATTAAGCGAATCAAGAAAAGAGCTTTCTCGATATGCGCCTAAGATCTTAACAATGACCATTAATCCTGATAAAATCCGCGATGTCATCGGACCAAGCGGGAAACAAATCAATAAGATCATCGAAGAAACCGGTGTTAAAATTGATATTGAGCAGGACGGCACAATCTTTATTTCCTCTACAGATGAAAGCGGCAACCAAAAAGCGAAAAAAATCATCGAAGACCTTGTTAGAGAGGTTGAAGTCGGCCAACTTTACCTAGGTAAAGTGAAACGGATTGAAAAATTCGGGGCTTTCGTTGAAATTTTCAGCGGAAAAGACGGTTTGGTGCACATTTCAGAGCTTGCGCTTGAACGCGTAGGGAAAGTTGAAGATGTTGTGAAAATCGGAGACGAGATTCTTGTCAAAGTCACTGAAATTGATAAACAAGGACGAGTGAATTTATCCCGCAAAGCGGTGCTCCGTGAAGAGAAAGAAAAAGAAGAACAACAATCTTAAATGAAAACATAAAAGGAGCCTGGGAGACCCGGCTTCTTTATTTTGAAGCTTTTCAAAAGCAGGCGGGTTCTACCTTGTCCTTCTCCTTCATAATGTGAGGTGAGGGGGGACAGAACATGTACAAAAAATTTGTACCGTTTGCCGTTTTTTTATTTCTTTTTTTTGTCTCATTTGAGATGATGGAAAATCCGCATGCACTTGATTATATAGGGGCAATGAAAAAAGATACGGTGACTGTCACGGCGTCAAAAGACCCGTTATATGAAGAATTGCTTCAAAAAGCGCCGGAGTACGAAGTTAAGCCCCAGAATGCAAGAATTGATAAAGTGTGGAAAAGCATTCCAGGCTACAATGGATTAAAGGTCAATATTGAACAATCATATAAAAAAATGAAAAAGAATGGCGAGTTTCGGGAAAAAGACCTGGTGTACAGCCAAGTAAAACCAAGTGTTCATCTTGAGTCACTTCAGCCTGAGCCTATTTATAAAGGAAATCCTGACAAGCCGATGGTTGCTTTCTTAATCAATGTGGCATGGGGAAATGAGTATTTGGAAAAAATGCTCCCTATTCTGCAAAAGCACCAGGTTAAAGCTACGTTCTTTTTAGAAGGCAATTGGGTGAGAAAAAATGAACAGCTCGCTAAGAAGATTGCAAAAGACGGACATGAAATCGGAAATCATTCATACAATCATCCGGATATGAGCAAACTGACTACAGGAAGAATTTCCGAGCAGCTCGACAAGACTAATGAACAAATAGAACAAACGATCGGTGTTAAGCCAAAGTGGTTCGCTCCGCCGAGCGGAAGTTTCAGAAAAGCGGTTATCGACATTGCAGCTGAGAAACAGATGGGAACAGTCATGTGGACAGTTGATACAATCGATTGGCAAAAGCCGGCTCCGTCTGTACTTCAGACGAGAGTGTTAAGCAAGATACATAATGGTGCCATGATTTTAATGCATCCGACTGACCCTACGGCGGAAAGTCTTGAAGCGCTGATTACAAAGATAAAAGACAAAGGATATGCGCTTGGAACAGTCACTGAACTAATGGATGAAACAAGACTATTGAAGTAACAGATGAAGGCAGCTTGTCTTTGAATAGGAGGAACAAATTTGATTAAACGATATACGTGTCAAAATGGTGTAAGAATTGTGCTGGAAAATAATCCGACAGTCCGTTCTGTTGCGATCGGCGTATGGATCGGCACAGGGTCGAGACATGAAACGCCGGAGATAAACGGAATTTCTCACTTTTTAGAGCACATGTTCTTTAAAGGGACGAGCACAAAATCTGCACGCGAGATAGCAGAATCTTTTGATCGTATTGGCGGCCAGGTCAATGCGTTTACTTCAAAGGAATATACCTGCTACTATGCAAAGGTGCTTGACGAGCATGCGAATTACGCGCTGGACGTATTAGCAGATATGTTCTTTCATTCAACGTTTGATGAAAACGAGCTGAAAAAAGAGAAAAATGTAGTATATGAAGAAATTAAAATGTATGAAGATGCGCCGGACGACATTGTACATGATTTACTGAGCAAAGCCACTTACGGCAATCATTCTTTAGGCTACCCAATTCTAGGCACGGAAGAAACGCTTGCTTCCTTTAACAGTGACTCTCTCAGACAATACATGCATGATTATTATACGCCGGACCGAGTGGTGATTTCGGTAGCGGGCAATATATCTGACAGTTTTATCAAAGATGTAGAAAAATGGTTCGGGTCATACGAGGCAAAAGGTAAAGCGACAGGCCTTGAGAAGCCTGAGTTCCACACGGAAAAACTGACGAGAAAAAAAGAAACAGAGCAGGCTCATTTGTGCCTTGGATTTAAAGGCTTAGAGGTTGGCCATGAACGTATTTATGATTTAATCGTCCTCAACAATGTGCTCGGAGGCAGCATGAGCAGCCGGCTGTTCCAAGATGTGCGTGAAGATAAAGGACTTGCTTATTCTGTTTACAGCTATCACAGCTCATATGAGGACAGCGGAATGCTCACTATTTACGGCGGAACGGGTGCAAATCAGCTTCAGCAGCTGTCGGAAACAATTCAAGAAACCCTTGCCACATTAAAACGTGACGGCATTACCTCGAAAGAACTGGAAAACAGCAAAGAGCAAATGAAGGGAAGCTTAATGCTGAGCTTAGAAAGCACAAACAGCAAAATGAGCCGAAACGGAAAAAATGAACTGCTGCTCGGCAAACATAAAACATTAGATGAAATCATCAATGAATTAAACGCCGTGAACTTAGAGCGTGTTAACGGCCTTGCCAGACAATTGTTTACTGAAGACTATGCATTAGCACTTATCAGCCCTTCCGGCAATATGCCGTCTTAAAAAGGAAAGCCTGCTCCATAATGGAGCAGGCATTTTTTAATCCCTTTCATCATACATAGTACAAGGGGGTGACAGACATGCGGCTCAGTGAATTATCAGGAAAGGAAATTGTAGACATCAAAAGAGCTGAACGGCTCGGAGTGCTCGGCCAGACCGATTTGGAAATCAATGAACAGGATGGACAGATTACAGCACTCCTCATTCCCACAGTTAAGTGGTTTGGTTTGAGAAAGCAAGGTCATGACATTCGTGTCCCATGGCACCATATTCAAAAGATCGGTTCAGATATGATTATATTAGATGTACCTGAGGAAATGCCTCCTCGACAAGAGTAAATAGCCCAATTGACTGTGAAGCGGGCTCTAAAGAAAACATCTGAAACATCGGCTGCCGGAGCCGATGTTTTTTTATATGGAAAAAGCGCATCTTTTATATTCACCGGTATTTCCTTTTGATCATAAGATGAAGGGGAGCTTAACAACTAGAGATCCAGTATATACAAAGAAGGTGAACGTTTAGAATGTTAACCGGATTGAAAATTGCAGTTATCGGCGGTGACGCAAGACAGCTCGAAATTATAAGAAAGCTCACTGAACAGCAGGCTGACATCTATCTTGTCGGTTTTGACCAATTGGATCACGGTTTTACCGGGGCAGTAAAATGCAATATTGATGAAATTCCTTTTCAGCAAATAGACAGCATCATTCTTCCAGTATCCGCGACAACAGGAGAAGGTGTCGTATCGACTGTATTTTCGAATGAAGAAGTTGTGTTAAAACAGGACCATCTTGACAGAACGCCTGCACATTGTGTCATTTTCTCAGGAATTTCTAACGCCTATTTAGAAAACATTGCAGCTCAGGCAAAAAGAAAACTTGTTAAGCTGTTTGAGCGGGATGACATTGCGATATACAACTCTATTCCGACAGTAGAAGGAACGATCATGCTGGCTATTCAGCACACGGATTATACGATACACGGATCACAGGTGGCCGTTCTCGGTCTGGGGCGCACCGGGATGACGATTGCCCGTACATTTGCCGCGCTCGGGGCGAATGTAAAAGTGGGGGCAAGAAGTTCAGCGCATCTGGCACGTATCACTGAAATGGGGCTCGTTCCTTTTCATACCGATGAGCTGAAAGAGCATGTAAAAGATATAGATATTTGCATTAATACCATACCGAGTATGATTTTAAATCAAACGGTACTTTCTAGCATGACACCAAAAACCTTAATATTGGATCTGGCCTCACGTCCCGGGGGAACGGATTTTAAATATGCCGAGAAACAAGGGATTAAAGCACTTCTTGCTCCCGGGCTTCCAGGGATTGTCGCTCCTAAAACAGCTGGGCAAATCCTTGCAAACGTCTTGAGCAAGCTTTTGGCTGAAATACAAGCTGAGGAGGGGAAATAAGGATGTCGTCATTAAAAGGAAAAAGAATCGGGTTTGGGCTGACCGGGTCGCATTGCACATATGAAGCGGTTTTCCCGCAAATTGAGGAGTTGGTCAACGAAGGAGCTGAAGTCCGTCCGGTTGTCACATTTAATGTAAAATCTACAAATACCCGATTTGGAGAGGGCGCAGAATGGGTTAAAAAAATTGAAGACCTGACTGGATATGAGGCCATTGATTCGATTGTAAAGGCAGAACCTCTTGGGCCGAAGCTGCCCCTTGACTGCATGGTCATTGCGCCTTTAACAGGCAATTCAATGAGCAAGCTGGCAAATGCCATGACGGACAGCCCGGTGCTGATGGCGGCAAAAGCGACAATCCGGAACAATCGGCCTGTCGTTCTGGGTATCTCGACAAATGATGCTCTTGGTTTAAACGGAACAAATTTAATGAGGCTCATGTCAACAAAAAATATCTTTTTTATTCCATTCGGGCAAGATGATCCATTTAAAAAACCGAATTCAATGGTAGCCAAAATGGATCTGCTTCCGCAAACGATTGAAAAGGCACTCATGCACCAGCAGCTTCAGCCGATTCTAGTTGAGAATTATCAGGGAAATGACTAAATTTACAGAAAATCTTTCCCAAACTAAAAAATTCGGTCATCACCCGCATATTCTATGGTAAAATAAAACGTAAAATCATAGTCAAATCAATTCAATGAAGCTGATTGGCGGAAGGAGTTTTACAGATGGGAAGAGGTTTACACGTAGCTGTTGTCGGAGCGACAGGGGCTGTGGGACAACAAATGCTTAAAACACTTGAAGACAGAAACTTTGAAATGGACACACTTACATTGCTATCTTCAAAACGCTCTGCGGGGACAAAAGTCACGTTTAAAGGCCAAGAGCTGACTGTTCAGGAAGCTTCTCCTGAGAGCTTTGAAGGGGTAAATATTGCTTTGTTCAGCGCCGGCGGAAGCGTATCACAAGCATTGGCACCAGAAGCTGTAAAACGCGGCGCTATTGTTATAGATAATACGAGTGCGTTCCGCATGGATGAAAATACACCGCTTGTTGTGCCAGAAGTGAATGAGGCAGACTTGCATGAACACAACGGCATTATTGCCAATCCAAACTGCTCTACAATCCAAATGGTTGCGGCACTTGAACCGATCCGCAAAGCATATGGCTTAAACAAGGTCATCGTATCAACTTACCAGGCAGTATCAGGAGCGGGTAATGAAGCTGTAAAAGAGCTTTACAGCCAAACACAGGCGATTTTAAATAAAGAAGAAATAGAGCCTGAGATCATGCCTGTAAAAGGTGACAAAAAACACTATCAAATCGCCTTCAACGCGATTCCGCAAATCGATAAATTCCAAGATAACGGCTATACGTTTGAGGAAATGAAAATGATAAATGAAACGAAAAAAATCATGCACATGCCTGACCTTCAAGTAGCGGCTACATGTGTGAGACTGCCAATCCAAACTGGGCACTCAGAGTCCGTCTACATCGAAATAGACCGTGATGACGCTACAGTTGAAGATATTAAAAATCTATTGAAAGAAGCTCCGGGCGTGACACTTCAGGATGATCCAAGCCAGCAGCTTTATCCGATGCCTGCTGATGCTGTCGGCAAAAACGATGTGTTTGTAGGCCGCATCCGCAAAGACTTGGACAGAGCAAACGGTTTTCATTTATGGGTTGTTTCTGATAACCTATTAAAAGGCGCGGCATGGAACTCTGTTCAAATTGCAGAAAGCCTGAAAAAACTAAACCTCGTATAAAAGAGAGAATTTTCTAAAGACGAATAGAAGAGAGTAAGGCGCTATCAGCCTGCTCTCTTCTGTTACGTCCGAATAATTTGGAGTGAAAACAGTGAAGATAATTGTTCAAAAGTTCGGCGGAACATCAGTAAAAGATGATAAAGGCCGCAAACTGGCTTTAGGGCATATTAAAGAAGCAATCAGTGAAGGATATAAGGTTGTCGTTGTCGTTTCAGCGATGGGCCGAAAAGGAGACCCGTATGCAACAGATTCTTTGCTCGGGCTGCTTTACGGCGATCAGTCAGCGATTTCTCCTAGGGAGCAGGATTTGCTTTTATCTTGCGGAGAGACTATTTCCTCTGTCGTCTTTACAAGCATGCTGCTTGATAACGGTGTGAAAGCAGCTGCGCTGACAGGGGCTCAGGCTGGCTTTTTAACGAATGATCAGCATACCAATGCGAAAATCATTGAAATGAAACCGGAGCGTTTATTCAGTGTGCTCGCCAATCATGATGCGGTAGTCGTCGCAGGCTTCCAGGGCGCAACTGAAAAGGGTGATACAACAACAATCGGCAGAGGGGGCAGCGATACGTCTGCAGCCGCACTCGGAGCAGCTGTTGATGCGGAATACATCGATATTTTCACCGATGTAGAAGGCGTGATGACTGCTGACCCAAGAGTGGTGGAAAATGCAAAACCGCTTCCTGTTGTGACGTATACGGAAATCTGCAACCTGGCGTATCAGGGGGCCAAGGTCATTCATCCACGTGCTGTGGAAATCGCAATGCAGGCCAAGGTTCCGATCCGCGTCCGTTCGACTTATTCGAATGATAAAGGTACATTGGTGACATCACATCACTCTTCCAAGGTCGGCAGTGATGTTTTTGAAAGGCTGATTACGGGAATCGCCCATGTCAAAGATGTCACGCAGTTCAAAGTGCCTGCGAAAATCGGCCAGTATAACGTTCAGACTGAAGTGTTCAAGGCTATGGCAAACGCTGGAATCAGTGTCGATTTCTTTAACATTACACCTAGTGAAATCGTCTATACGGTAGCCGGAAATAAAACAGAAACAGCTCAGCGTATTTTAATGGATATGGGCTATGATCCAATGGTGACGAGAAACTGCGCGAAGGTATCGGCGGTCGGCGCGGGCATTATGGGTGTTCCCGGTGTTACGTCCAAAATTGTATCGGCTCTTTCAGAAAAAGAAATTCCGATCCTTCAGTCGGCTGACAGCCATACGACGATATGGGTGCTCGTCCATGAAGCGGATATGGTTCCTGCTGTAAACGCTTTGCATGAAGTGTTTGAACTTTCGAAGTAAATGTGATTGAATCATGATGAGGTGAATAAAATGAATTTCGGAAATGTGTCTACAGCGATGATTACACCCTTTGACAATAAAGGGAACGTAGACTTTCAAAAACTGTCTACACTGATTGATTACTTGTTGAAAAACGGAACGGATTCTTTAGTAGTAGCGGGAACAACTGGAGAATCTCCGACCCTTTCAACTGAAGAAAAAATTGCGCTTTTTGAATATACGGTAAAAGAAGTAAACGGACGGGTGCCCGTTATCGCTGGTACTGGAAGCAACAACACGAAAGATTCCATTAAGCTGACAAAAAAAGCTGAGGAAGCGGGCGTGGACGCTGTTATGCTTGTTACCCCGTATTACAATAAACCTTCTCAAGAGGGAATGTACCAGCATTTTAAAGCAATTGCGGCAGAGACATCTCTTCCGGTTATGCTCTATAATGTTCCTGGCCGTACGGTTGCTTCTCTTGCTCCTGAAACGACGATTCGTTTGGCTGCGGACATTCCGAATGTGGTTGCGATTAAAGAAGCGAGCGGAGACCTAGAAGCGATTACAAAAATTATTGCAGAAACACCGGAAGACTTCTATGTCTATTCAGGGGATGACGCTCTGACGCTTCCTATTCTTTCAGTTGGAGGAAGAGGAGTTGTATCAGTGGCGAGCCATATTGCAGGCTCTGATATGCAGCAAATGATCAAAAATTATACGAATGGGCAAACAGCTAATGCGGCACTGATCCATCAGAAACTGCTGCCGATTATGAAGGAACTGTTTAAAGCGCCTAATCCTGCTCCAGTCAAAACAGCGCTTCAGCTGAGAGGTCTTGATGTCGGTTCTGTGCGTCTGCCTCTAGTCCCGTTAACTGAGGATGAACGTCTGAGCTTAAGCAGCACGATCAGCGAACTGTAAGAAAATTTCATACAGTGAAACAAACGCGGTCATTCTCACATTCAGCTGAGTTTGACCGTTTCTTTTACATATTGGTTTTCCCTAAACCTTCTGCTTTATCTTGTTTTCTAAATTTACTTTCAGTTATAATAGGAACAAGTGATGATGGACGGGTATGAGACTAGGAGGATATAGATTTTGAAAAAGAAAAATACAGAAAACGTTAGAATTATCGCCCTTGGCGGTGTCGGAGAGATTGGGAAGAACCTTTATGTCATTGAAATTGACTCAGACATATTTGTCGTTGATGCCGGCCTTATGCATCCAGAAAACGAAATGCTCGGTATTGATGTAGTGATTCCTGACATATCATATTTGATTGAACGGGCTGACCGCGTCAAGGCAATCTTTTTAACGCACGGGCACGATGAAAATATCGGCGGCGTTTTTTACTTATTAAACAAGCTGTCCGTTCCAGTGTACGGAACAAAACTGACGCTTGCACTGTTAAGAGAGAAATTAAAACAATACGGACATAACCGAAAAACTGATTTAAGAGAAATTCACTCAAAATCTGTCATTACATTTGAATCAACAAAGGTATCGTTCTTTAGAACGATTCACAGCATTCCTGATTCTGTAGGTGTGAGCTTTAAAACATCACTTGGATCTATTGTATGCACGGGAGACTTCAAATTTGACCAAACTCCTGCACTTAATCAGACGTGCGACATTGGCGAGATCGCCAAGATCGGCAATAGCGGCGTGCTCGCTCTGCTTTCTGACAGTGCAAATGCGGAACGGCCGGGTTACACCCCTTCGGAAGCGGCTGTCAGCGGAGAAATTTCGGATGCGCTGTATAATTCACAGAACCGGGTGATTATTGCTGTTTTCGCATCCAATATTAACCGGATTCAGCAAGTCATTCATGCAGCGGCTCAAAATGGCAGAAAGATTGCCGTAGCCGGAAAAAATCTTCAATCTGTCCTGCAGCTCGCGAGAAAGTTAGGATACATTGAAGCAGATGATGAATTGTTTATTTCTGTACAGGATGTCAAAAAATATCCGAAGCGCGAAGTGGCCATTATTACAGCCGGAAGCCAAGGTGAACCATTAGCTGCTTTGACAAGAATGGCAAACAAAGCTCACAAACAGCTGAACATTGAAGAAGGGGATACGGTGGTCATTGCGTCAACTCCGATTCCCGGGCAGGAACTCATTTACTCTAAAACAGTAGATCTTCTTGCGAGAGCCGGTGCACAAGTCATCTTTGCCCAAAAGCGTGTTCATGTATCAGGCCACGGCTCACAAGAAGAGTTAAAGCTGATGATCAACCTGCTTAAACCAAAATATTTGATTCCTGTAAACGGCGAATACAGAATGCAAAAAGCTCATTCAAAAATCGCTGAAGAAACCGGCATGAAGCGCAGTGACATCTTCTTAATTGAAAAAGGCGACGTCGTTGAATTCCGCGGCCAAAACGTAAAAATTGGGGATAAAGTTCCTTACGGCAATATTTTAATTGATGGTTTAGGTGTCGGTGATATCGGCAATATCGTATTGAGAGACCGCCGCTTGCTTTCACAGGACGGAATTTTAATCGTTGTCATTACACTTGATAAACAAAAGAAACATCTTGTATCAGGACCAGAAATTATCACTCGCGGCTTTGTTTATGTAAGAGAGTCTGAAGGTCTTATCGTACAGGCTACTGAGCTTGTTCGGTCCATCGTGACAGAAGCGACTGAAACATCAAATGTCGAATGGTCAACGTTGAAGCAGGCAATGCGGGATGCTTTGAACCAATTCCTTTATGAAAAAACGAAACGTAAACCGATGATCATCCCAATTATTATGGAAGTATAATGACTGACTAAAGACCGGAGCTGCTCCGGTCTTTATTTTTTGTCCTTCAAGCCGGGATTGAATGAAGTATCTTTGTTCATAATACAAAGAGAAACTCGGAAAGGATGAAAGCGAGATGGATCATCGTATGGAAAACACAGAAGAAGAGCGTCCTGAAAAAAATGATGCGAAGGACAGCATTATGAATAAAATACAGCAGCTTGGTGAAACGACGCTTCCGCAGCTGCCCCAAGATACAAATATTCATTGTCTGACCATTATCGGACAAATTGAAGGCCATGTTCAGCTTCCTCCGCAAAACAAAACAACAAAATATGAACATGTCATCCCGCAGATTGTGGCAATTGAACAAAATCCTAAAATTGAAGGCTTGCTGATCATATTAAATACTGTCGGAGGAGATGTTGAAGCTGGTCTTGCCATAGCGGAAATGCTTGCATCTTTATCGAAACCGACCGTTTCTATCGTGCTTGGCGGGGGACATTCCATCGGCGTTCCGATTGCTGTATCCTGTGATTACAGCTATATCGCCGAAACAGCAACGATGACGATTCATCCAGTTAGGCTCACCGGGCTGGTCATCGGGGTGCCGCAAACGTTTGAATACCTGGATAAGATGCAAGAAAGAGTTGTTAAATTTGTGACAAGCCATTCCAATATAACCGAAGAGAAGTTTAAAGAGCTAATGTTTTCAAAAGGAAACTTAACACGCGATATCGGAACAAATGTGGTCGGTAAGGATGCAGTTAAATACGGATTGATCGATCACGCAGGCGGTGTCGGACAGGCAATCAATAAACTGAATGAGCTCATCGATGAAGCAAGGAAAGAAGAAGGACGGATGATTCAATGATTCTTTATACCGTGATGCCGCAGGAAATTGTGTTTGCAGAACAGAACCAAGAGACAAGCGCACATGAGCAAATTGAATATAAAGGTGTACCGCTTCTAGTCGAAATGAAAGGGAATGAAGCGGAAGTCATTCAAATCATGAGCACCAATCCAATGCATTTTCTGCATCCGGACATTTCACCGGGACAAAAGCTGAAATTAAACGTATAAGAATCCAACCCTTTTTTAAGGGCAAAATATGCTATAATAGGGGAATCCTACAGAAAAAACGCAGCCTGTAAACGGCTGCTTTCTTCATTATGTATGAACTTACATTTTTTAACGCAGTAAGGTGATGAGTGTGGCAAAGAAAAAACGAAAATCAAGAAAAAAACAGGCGAAACAGCTCAATATAAAATACGAGCTCAACGGATTGCTGTGTATAGCCATTTCAATTATCGCAATCTTGCAGCTGGGGGTAGTCGGGCAAACGTTTATCTATTTGTTCCGCTTTTTTGCTGGAGAGTGGTTTATTTTATGCTTGTTAGGTTTATTGGTGTTAGGAATCTCACTGTTTTGGAAGAAAAAAACCCCAAGCCTTTTAACGAGACGAAAGGCCGGGTTGTACTGTATCATCGCAAGCATATTGCTGCTTTCTCATGTGCAGCTATTTAAAAATTTGACGCACAAAGGGTCTATTGAGTCCGCAAGCGTGGTGCGCAATACGTGGGAATTGTTTTTAATGGACATGAATGGCAGCTCTGCTTCACCTGATTTAGGCGGAGGGATGATCGGTGCGCTGCTGTTTGCGGCTTCACACTTTTTGTTTGCGTCGACTGGTTCTCAGATCATGGCAATTGTCATGATTTTGATCGGAATGATTTTAGTAACAGGACGCTCGCTACAAGAAACGCTAAAAAAGTGGATGAGCCCGATTGGACGTTTTATAAAAGAACAATGGTTAGCATTTATTGATGATATGAAATCCTTCAAATCAAATATGCAGTCATCGAAAAAAACGAAAGCGCCGAGCAAAAAACAAAAACCGGCCCGCAAAAAACAGCAAATGGAACCGGAGCCTCCTGATGAAGAGGGGGATTATGAAACAGTATCGCCTCTTATTCATTCAGAGCCGATTATCTCAAGCTTTTCTGATCGTAATGAAGAGGAAGAGTCTCCAGTTATAGAAAAGCGCGCCGAACCTGTGTCGAAGCCGCTTCAGGACATCCAACCGGAGACAGGTGATCAGGAAATTGTCTCTGCTCCTCCTATGACCTTTACAGAGCTCGAAAATAAGGATTACGAGATGCCGTCACTGGATTTGCTGGCAGATCCGAAGCATACCGGCCAGCAGGCTGATAAAAAGAATATTTATGAAAATGCCAGAAAGCTTGAACGCACATTCCAAAGCTTTGGCGTAAAGGCGAAAGTCACACAGGTTCATCTCGGACCGGCCGTAACAAAATATGAAGTATATCCTGATGTCGGAGTGAAGGTTAGCAAAATTGTCAATTTAAGCGATGATTTAGCGCTTGCGCTTGCTGCGAAGGATATCAGGATCGAAGCGCCTATACCAGGCAAATCAGCAATCGGAATTGAAGTTCCAAACGCAGAAGTGGCAATGGTTTCACTGAAAGAAGTGCTGGAGTCTAAATTGAATGACAGACCGGATGCGAAGCTGTTAATTGGACTCGGCCGCAATATTTCAGGTGAAGCTGTATTGGCTGAGTTAAACAAGATGCCCCACCTTTTGGTCGCAGGCGCAACCGGTAGCGGGAAAAGTGTCTGTGTCAATGGCATTATTACAAGTATTTTAATGCGGGCGAAACCGCATGAAGTGAAAATGATGATGATCGATCCTAAAATGGTAGAGCTAAATGTCTACAACGGAATTCCGCATTTGCTTGCTCCTGTTGTAACCGATCCGAAAAAAGCGTCGCAGGCTTTGAAAAAGGTTGTCAATGAAATGGAGCGGCGGTACGAATTATTTTCTCATACGGGTACAAGAAATATTGAAGGATACAATGATTATATAAAACGCGCCAACAATGAAGAAGGAGCGAAACAGCCAGAGCTGCCTTATATTGTTGTCATTGTGGACGAGCTTGCCGATCTCATGATGGTCGCTTCATCTGATGTGGAAGATTCGATTACGAGATTGTCCCAAATGGCACGGGCTGCCGGCATCCATCTCATTATTGCGACACAGCGGCCGTCGGTGGATGTTATCACAGGGGTGATCAAAGCGAACATTCCGTCACGAATCGCGTTCAGCGTATCTTCACAGACGGATTCAAGGACCATTCTTGACATGGGTGGCGCTGAGAAGCTTCTTGGCCGCGGCGATATGCTGTTTTTACCTGTAGGGGCTAACAAACCTGTCCGTGTGCAGGGAGCATTTTTGTCGGATGACGAAGTGGAGAAGGTCGTCGACCATGTGATTACGCAGCAGAAAGCGCAATATCAAGAAGAAATGATTCCTGAGGAGACAACGGAAACTCATTCCGAGGTTACTGATGAACTTTATGATGAAGCTGTTGAATTAATCGTCGGCATGCAGACGGCATCTGTTTCAATGCTGCAAAGAAGATTCAGAATCGGCTATACGAGAGCGGCGCGCCTGATTGACGCAATGGAGGAACGCGGTGTTGTCGGACCGTATGAAGGCAGCAAACCTAGGGAAGTATTATTATCAAAAGAGAAATATGATGAGCTCTCTTCTTAATGAAGGGAGTTCCGCTTTCTATAGTTGTCAATAATAACATTATGTAAACTGCTCACCTTTCTATTTATTTTTTCGACAAAACATGATATAGTTGTCCCAATTGTTCAATAATTTTTATCGAAAGTGGTTTACGGAGGGGAAACATGTCTACAAAAGCTGATAATCGGCACTTGTATTTGAAAGTAATTGAACGAATTAAAGAGGATATAAAAAATGGGATCTACACTGAGAAGGAAAAGCTGCCTTCTGAATTTGAGCTTTCCAAAAAGCTTGGTGTCAGCAGAGCGACGCTAAGAGAAGCCTTGCGGATACTGGAAGAAGAGCATGTGATTATCAGAAGGCATGGTGTAGGCACTTTTGTCCATTCTAAGCCGTTATTTCTTTCGGGCATTGAACAGCTGAACAGTGTAACCAAGATGATAGAACAGGCGAATATGACCCCTGGCACGATTTTTCTATCATCACAAGTGCTTATGCCGTCTGAAGATGATACGAAGAGATTTCATTTGGCAGAAGGGCAAGAACTTTTTTACCTTGAACGAGTCAGGACAGCTGACGGACAGCCGATTGTGTATTGTATAGACAAAATTCCGATGAATATTTTGCCGAATTCTTTTTCTCATCAGCAAGAATCTATGTTTGACCTTCTTGAGAAAAATTCAGGCTCCGTAATCAGCTATGCAGTAACTGATATAGAACCGATCGGCTATCACGATACCATTTCTCCAGTGCTTGAATGCGATCCTGAAACAGCCCTTTTGCTGTTAAAACAAACCCATTACGATCAGCACGATAAACCGGTGCTTTATTCTTTAAATTATTTTAGAGCAGATAAATTCAGATTTCATGTTTTGCGTAAACGATTCTAAAAACGGACGCCTGTATGTGTCTGTTTTTTTATTTGCACTGATTCATGTTTCTTTGTACATACTTTCATTCCGGTTAACGCAATATATAAGGGATGACAAGAAAGTGAATGGGTGAAAATGTTGAGAGAGAAAAATGGAATGAAAAATATTATTGCATTGTCTTCTGTCCCGCTTGTGATGACACTCGGGAACTCCATGCTGATTCCTGTTCTTCCGATGATGGAGAAAAAGCTGTCTGTGACTTCATTTCAAGTATCTTTAATCATTACTGTATATTCAGTAGTAGCAATTATTTGCATTCCGATTGCCGGATATTTGTCGGATCGTTTCGGGAGAAAAAAAATATTGCTTCCATGCCTCCTCATTGCAGGATTGGGGGGAGCCGTAGCTGCTTTTGCCTCGACCTATATGAAAAATCCTTATGCTATGATCTTGGCGGGGCGGGTTCTTCAAGGCATTGGTTCTGCAGGTGCCGCTCCGATTGTCATGCCGTTTATCGGCGACCTGTTTAAAGGAGACGATGAAAAGGTCAGCGCGGGTCTTGGCGATATTGAAACCGCTAACACGTCAGGGAAGGTACTGAGTCCCATACTTGGAGCCTTACTGGCTTCTTGGTATTGGTTTGTACCATTTTGGTTTATTCCGTTTTTCTGTTTGATCAGCTTTTTGCTCGTATTGTTTTTGGTGGCCAAGCCTGAAGAAGATGAAGATGCGCCTGCTGTTTCTGAGTTTATTAAGAGTGTGAAGAAAATCTTTAAACAGGATGGTCGCTGGCTTTATACGGTCTTCATTATCGGATGTGTCATTATGTTTTTGTTATTTGGCGTATTATTTTATTTATCAGATACGCTGGAGAACAAGTATGCTATTGACGGAGTAGCTAAAGGCGGATTACTGGCAATCCCACTTTTGTTTTTGTCAACCAGTTCTTTTATAGCTGGCAAAAAGATCGGTAAAGATAAAGGCCGAATGAAATTTTGCGTTGTTACAGGAATGATTCTGTTAACCCTTTCGTTTATTGCCTTGTGGTGGAACCACAGTTTTTATTTTTTATTTGTCTTTTTAAGCTTTGGCGGGATTGGGATTGGAATGGCTCTTCCTGCTTTAGATGCATTGATAACCGAAGGGATTGAAAGTGAACAATGCGGAACCATTTCCTCCTTCTACAATAGCATGCGCTTTATAGGAGTAGCTCTCGGTCCACCTGTTTTTGCTGCATTAATGTCTAATGCAAACTGGATTATTTTCATACTCTCGGCGTTTTGCAGCATCGTTTCTTTATTTTTAGTGCTCTTTACTGTAGATGCTAAAAAAAGTGAAGAAGAAGAAAAAAACTTAGGGACGGTCTAGCCAGCCGTCTTTTTTTGCGCTTCCTTGCACAGTTTACAACTGTACCTATACAGCATGCGGAGGTTATTGTTTCCTTATAAATCCTACAGTTGCTATAATTACATGAAAGAGTGTTTCTGCGGATGCTGAAAATTGGTCATAATACATACTAATTAAGAAATGAACGAAGGAGGTTCCATATGTCATATGTTAATGAACTCAAATCAAAGCACGGCGGTTTAACCGCACACATTGTAGAAACAGAAAAATTCAAAACCGTCTCGCTTATTTTTAAGATGCTTGCGCCGCTGACAAAGGACCAAGTCACCAAAAGAGCGCTGCTCCCGCATGTGCTTCTTCGCGGAACGAAAAGCCATCCGAAAACCGCAGAATTGCGTTCATATTTGGATGAGCTGTACGGCACATCAGTATCGGCTGATCTCACGAAAAAAGGAGAGCGGCATGTCATTACGTTCAGGCTTGAAATCCCGAATGAAAAATATTTAAAAGACCAAACGCCGCTTCTCGAGAAAGGGCTCCAGCTTCTCGCAGAACTCGTCTTTTCACCTGCTTTGGAGGGAGACGCTTTTCAGTCACAATATGTGGCTCAAGAAAAACGGACGCTTAAGCAAAGAATCCAAGCCGTCTATGATGATAAAATGCGCTATTCGAATTTAAGGCTGATACAGGAAATGTGCAAAAATGAGCCTTACGCGCTTCATGTCAATGGTGAAATCGACGATGTCGATGACATTACGGCAGAGCAATTATACGAAACATACCAAAGCGCTATCCAAAAAGACCAGCTTGATTTATATGTAGTTGGCGATGTGGACAGTAACCAGGTACAATCGGCAATTGATAAGTATTTCAAAACAGAAGAGCGCACTCTTGGCACGATTGAAAACAATCACGCTGATGAAAAAGTTCAGCCAAAAGAAGTAATTGATGAAGAGGATGTCAAGCAAGGAAAACTGAATATCGGCTACCGCACCAGCATCACTTATACAGATCAGGATTATCCTGCTTTACAAGTGTTTAACGGATTGTTCGGCGGATTCTCTCATTCTAAACTTTTCATTAATGTTCGGGAAAAAGCCAGTCTTGCTTACTACGCGGCTTCCCGTATAGAAAGTTTTAAAGGCTTGTTAATGGTGATGTCAGGCATTGAAGTGAAAAATTTTGAACAGGCGGTTTCGATTATTGCTGAGCAATTCCAGGCAATGAAAAATGGCGATTTCAGTGAGCAGGATATAGCACAGACAAAGGCCGTCATTCGAAATCAAGTGCTGGAAACGATTGATACAGCATACGGTTTATCTGAATTTTTATATCAGCAGGCTGCTGCTCAAGTCGAGATTCCTATCGAAGACTTTCTTGCCAATATTGAGAATGTCACAAAAGAGGATATCATTAAAGCCGGCGAAAAGATTCAGCTTGATACGACTTATTTCTTAAAAGGGACGGAGGGTGCATCTTGATCAAACCAATCGAATATGAACAGCTTCAGGAGACGTTGTATCATGAAAAAATGTCCAACGGCCTTGATGTTTACGTTTTGCCGAAAAAAGGCTTCAACAAGACATATGCGGTCTTTACAACAAAGTACGGCTCGATAGATAACCGGTTTGTCCCTTTAGGTAAAAACGAGATGGTTCACGTGCCGGACGGGATTGCGCACTTTCTTGAGCACAAGCTGTTTGAGAAAGCGGACGGAGACGTTTTTCAAGATTTCAGCAAACAGGGGGCTTCTGCCAATGCGTTTACGTCATTTACAAGAACGGCTTACCTTTTCTCAAGCACATCAAATGTTGAACGCAATTTAGAGACGCTTATCGATTTCGTACAGGACCCATATTTTACTGAAAAAACGGTTGAAAAGGAAAAAGGGATTATCGGGCAGGAGATTAATATGTACGACGATAACCCTGATTGGAGGCTTTACTTCGGGGTCATTGAAAACATGTACAAAGAGCATCCTGTCAGAATTGACATAGCGGGAACAGTGGAAAGCATTTCACATATTACAAAAGACCTTCTTTATGAATGCTATGAAACGTTTTATCACCCGAGTAACATGCTCCTTTTCATTGTCGGACCTGTAGATCCTGAAGCGATTATTTCTCAGGTAAGAGAAAACCAGGGGAAAAAGCCGTATACTGATCAGCCGGAGATCAAACGGGAAGAAGTGAAAGAGCAAGAAGCGGTTTTCCGAAAAGAAAAAGAGATCAAAATGAACGTGCAGGGACCGAAATGTCTTGTTGGGCTGAAATCCAAAAATCCGTTTAAATTAGGCAAAGAGCTCTTAAAGCATGAACTTTCAATGAACTTATTGCTTGAAGCTCTTTTTGGCAAAAGCTCTGCCCAGTATGAATCACTTTATGAAAAAGGATATATTGACGAAACGTTTAGCTTTGATTTTACTGCTGAATATGGGTTCGGTTTTGCGGCGATCGGCGGAGATACGCCTGAGCCTGATCAATTGGCTGAAGACATTTCAAGCATGCTTTTGCGCGCCGGTGAACTGATTACTGCTGAAAAGATTGAACTTGCCAGAAAGAAAAAGATTGGCACATTCTTAAAAGCGCTGAATTCCCCTGAATACATTGCCAATCAATTTACCCGTTATGCGTTCTTGGATATGAGTCTGTTTGACGTTGTAACGGTACTCGAGCAGATTACCCTCGAGGATGTCCAGAACGTAATACAAGAGGAAATTGCTGCAGACAGACTGACTGTCTGCAAGGTTGTTCCTAAATCATAAACAAAACATCCCTCCAGTGTGAGGGGTGTTTTTCTGCGGAAAGAAGGAAAGAGGATGAACAAAACAGCACTAATCACCGGAGCAAGCGGCGGCATTGGCAAAAGCATCAGCGAAACCCTTGCAGCTAGAGGATACAATCTGCTGCTGCATTACAATACAAATCAAAATGCGGCAGCGGAGCTTGCTGAAAAACTAAGTCAGATGTTTGGCGTAAATGCGGAGATATTACAAGCTGATCTGTCCGCGCAAGATGGAGCAGATAAGCTGACAAGTTCAATTGTTCAGCCTATTGATGCGATTGTTTTAAACAGTGGAAGAAGCCATTTTGGGCTGATTACGGATGTAGATAACGCAACAGTCCAGGAAATGGTTCAGCTTCATGTGGCGAGTCCGTATATGCTGACGAGAAACCTTCTGCCAGGCATGATTCGGAATAAATCGGGAGCGATTGTGGCTGTCAGCTCGATTTGGGGAGAGACTGGAGCATCCTGTGAAGTGCTGTACAGCATGGCAAAAGGAGCTCAGCATTCGTTTGTAAAAGGATTGGCTAAGGAGCTGGCGCCAAGCGGAATCAGAGTAAACGCCGTAGCGCCGGGCGCAGTTGATACAAATATGATGAATCAATTTACCCCGGCTGAAAAAGAAGAGATCGCTGATGAGATTCCGATCGGCCGGCTGGCCCGGCCGCAAGAAATTGCGGATGCAACAGCTTTTCTCCTGTCTAAAAAAGCGTCATATATCACCGGCCAAATTCTGTCGGTGAATGGCGGCTGGCACTGCTGATCCGAAAATATTCGGTGTATAGTTTCTTTTGTGAAGGACACAATAATCTTGTAACTTCACATGAAATGGAGGAAACAAGCATGTCAGTATTAGAAAACTGGGATAGCTGGAAAAACTTCCTTGGCGACCGTCTAAACTATGCGCAAGATAAAGGTATGAGCCAGGATACGATTACAGATCTTGCGACAGAAATCGGCAGCTACTTGGCTAATGAAGTGGAATCTAAGAACGAGCAGGAAAAAGTGCTGGCAGATCTTTGGAGTGTAGCATCAAAAGATGAACAGCACGCCATTGCCAATATGATGGTTAAGCTTGTTGAAAATAACAGCACTCACTAGGAAGAGAGGGGATTTTTCCTCTCTTTTTTATGTTTTCCTCATCACAGCAACATTCTTCTTTCTAATTAGAGAAAAATGCTTTATGATAAAGGAAGGTAAAATTTTGCCACAATGAAGGGGGTATATCATTTGGCAAAGCTCGAATGGTATTTTGAATATGAAATTCAAGTGAACCGCCCCGGACTGCTCGGGGATATTTCATCTCTTCTTGGGATGCTTTCTATCAACATCGTAACGATAAACGGCGTCGATCTTTCCAGAAGGGGAATGCTCCTCAGGTGCCGCCATATAGATCAAATTAAACGATTAGAATCAATCTTAAAAACGATGGAAACAATTAAAGTAACGAAGCTTAGAGAACCGAGGCTTCGCGACCGTCTTGCCGTACGCCACGGCCGTTATATTCAACGGGATGCCGATGACAAGAAAACGTTCCGCTTTGAACGGGACGAGCTTGGCTTATTAGTCGATTTTATGGCCGAATTGTTCAAAAAAGAAGGCCATAAATTAATCGGAATCAGAGGTATGCCGCGTGTCGGGAAAACGGAATCGATTGTAGCCTCTAGTGTGTGTGCGAGCAAAAGGTGGCTGTTTGTGTCATCAACCTTGCTGAAGCAGACGATAAGAAGCCAGCTGATTGCCGATGAATACAGCACTGAAAATGTCTTTATCGTTGACGGAATTGTGTCAACACGAAGAGGGTCAGAACGCCATCTCCAGCTGGTCCGAGAAATCATGCGGCTGCCTGCAACAAAAGTGGTGGAGCATCCGGACATATTCGTTCAAAATACAGAGTATACACTAGATGACTTTGATTATATTATTGAACTGAGAAATGACCCTGATGAGGTTATTACATATGAACATGCCGAGGAACCCCAAATGTTTGATCAATCCGGGTTTTCAAGCTTTGATTTTTAAAATTGGAAGGTGTTTGTTGTGACTGAACTAGGAATCCGGCTCAAAGAAGCCAGAGAGGAAAAAGCAATGTCATTGGATGATCTCCAAGCGGCAACAAAGATTCAAAAAAGGTATTTAACCGCCTTGGAGGAAGGAAACTATGACATTATTCCGGGGAAGTTTTATGTTCGGGCATTCATCAAGCAATATGCAGAAGCCGTTGGGCTTGATGCGGATCAGCTGTTTGAGGAGCATAAAAAAGATATCCCTAATACGTATCATGATGATGTGTCTGAAAAGATCTCCGGCATGAATCTTCAAAAGGAAATGCCAAAGCCAGCATCTAAGGCGCTGGAGCTGCTGCCAACAATACTTGTTATTCTCGGCGTGATTGTCGTGATTGCCATTGTGTACGCGATCATTCAATTTGCCAATCACAAAAACAGTGATGATCACAATGCGGCATCAGAAAAAGCAATTACGCAAAGTGAGAGCAAGTACGAAATCCCTAAAGATTCAACGCTGAAAGAGAATCAAAATAACAGCTCTGAAAAAGAGACAGACACTAAAAAAGAAACGAAAGAAAACGAAGATAAGAAAAAAGAAAATGACAGTGAGAAGCTGGAGATTAAAGCTGCTGGCACTGAAGGATCGTTAACGACTTATGAAGTGTCCGGCGCTGATAAAATCGAGCTGGAACTGAAGGCATCAGACAGCTCCTGGATTCGAGTGCGCGATGAAAACAGCAGCTCTTTAAAAGAAGGAACGCTGAAAAAAGACGAAACCTATAAAAAAGACATAACTGATCAGAAACAAGTTGATATCCGCACCGGATATGCACCTAATCTGAAAATAAAAATCAACGGTAAGGTTCTTTCATATGAACTTGATCCGAAAAAAGTGATGGCACAAACCATAAAGATTGTAAATAAAAAGGAAGAAAAGTCATCTTAATTACCAGATGACTTTTCTTCACGTCCGAGTATGAAATTGGAGGGGCTTTATGTTTAACTTACCAAATAAAATCACACTAGCTAGAATCGCATTAATCCCAATCTTCATGATTATCATGCTGGCGCCGTTTGACTGGGGCAGGCTCGAAGTTGGAGACGAATCCATCCCGGTCGCACATTTGGCGGGGGCCATTCTATTTATTATTGCATCTACAACAGACTGGGTGGACGGGTATTATGCCCGAAAATTAAATCTCGTAACAAACTTCGGGAAATTTCTTGATCCGCTTGCGGACAAACTGCTCGTATCCGCAGCGTTAATTATCCTTGTTCAATTTGATCTCGCTCCAGCTTGGATGGTCATTGTGATTATCAGCAGGGAGTTTGCCGTGACAGGTTTAAGGCTTGTTTTGGCTGGAACAGGAGAAGTCGTAGCTGCTAACATGCTTGGTAAAATCAAAACCTGGGCACAGATTATTGCGGTATCCGCATTGCTTCTTCATAATCTTCCATTTGAACTTGTGTCATTCCCGTTTGCGGACTTGGCGCTGTGGGTAGCCGTCTTCTTTACTGTCGTTTCAGGCTGGGAATATTTCTCTAAAAACTGGGAAGCGTTAAAAACATCTAACTAAGAAAGAAGGACTTCGTCATGGAATTTCCAAAAAAAGCAGAAATAATTGCAGTCGGTTCAGAGCTGCTGCTTGGCCAAATCGCCAATACAAATGCTCAATTTATCAGCAAACAGCTCGCTGAAATCGGGGTCAACGTATTTTATCATACAGCGGTCGGAGATAACCCGGAGCGGCTGAAGCAGGTCATCCGCATTGCTGAAGAACGCTCTGACTTCATTATTTTTTCAGGAGGGCTTGGACCCACAAAAGATGATCTGACGAAAGAAACGATTGCAAATACGCTGGGACGTCCGCTTGTGTTAAATGATGAGGCATTCCAATCCATTGAGGACTATTTCAAACGAACAAAACGCACGATGTCACCTAATAACCGAAAACAGGCGCTTGTGATCGAAGGCTCTGACGTGCTGGCGAATCACTTTGGAATGGCCCCGGGAATGCTCACAGAGCATGAATCGCGCTATTATATGCTTCTTCCTGGACCGCCGAGCGAATTGCGTCCAATGTTTGAAAACGAGGCAAAGCCTCTTCTGCTGAAAAAGATGGGTTCAAATGAAAAAATTGTGTCAACTGTTCTTCGCTTTTTCGGTATCGGTGAATCTCAGCTTGAAGCCGATTTGGAAGATATTATTGATGCACAAACCAATCCGACAATTGCGCCTTTGGCGGCTGATGGAGAGGTGACGCTGCGTCTGACAGCCAAACACGCCGATGAAAAGGAAACAGAGCGTCTGTTAAAAGAAACAGAGGCCGTTATCTTAGAGCGTGTCGGTGAATTTTTCTATGGTTACGATGATACTTCTCTTGTAAAAGAGCTATCTATAGCGTGTAAGGAAAAAGGCATAACAATTTCTGCGGCAGAAAGCTTTACCGGAGGGCTGTTTTCTGAATGGCTGACGGATCATAGCGGTGCCTCAAAATTATTTGCCGGGGGCGTTGTTTGCTATACAAACGACGTGAAGCAGAATGTGCTTGGTGTCAAGAAGGAAACATTAGATCGTTTTGGGGCGGTCAGCAAGGAGTGCGCATCCGAACTGGCTAAGGGTGTTCAAAAACTCACTGGCAGCGATATCGGCATTAGCTTTACTGGTGTAGCAGGACCTGATGCTCAAGAAGGGCATGAGCCTGGGCATGTGTTTATCGGCATTTCCGCAAATGGTAAAGAAGAGGTTCACGAGTTTCACTTTGCGGGCTCCAGAACGGGGATCAGAAAACGCGGCGCTAAATACGGCTGCCATTTAATCTTAAAGCTTTTAGAGCAAAAATAATATTTTCAGCACATTATCCTCCTAAGAAAACATGATTTCTCTGATACATTATGATATTTTGATAGGAATCACGCCAAGAAAAAATCCGAATATGCGTTCGCTTTTTTCTTGGCAAATCCCTTCAAACAGGGTATAGTATATGTAGTGGTAACATAAAGGAGGAAAAAATAGAATGAGTGATCGTCAGGCAGCCTTAGATATGGCTCTTAAACAAATAGAAAAACAGTTCGGCAAAGGTTCCATTATGAAACTGGGAGAAAAGACAGATACAAGAATTTCTACTGTACCAAGCGGCTCCCTCGCTCTTGATACAGCACTGGGAATTGGCGGATATCCTCGCGGACGGATTATTGAAGTATACGGTCCTGAAAGCTCAGGTAAAACAACTGTGGCGCTTCATGCGATTGCTGAAGTTCAGCAGCAGGGCGGACAAGCCGCGTTTATCGATGCGGAGCATGCGTTAGATCCGGTATACGCGCAAAAGCTCGGTGTTAACATCGAAGAGCTTTTACTGTCTCAGCCTGACACAGGCGAGCAGGCGCTTGAAATTGCGGAAGCATTGGTTCGAAGCGGGGCAGTTGACATTGTCGTTGTCGACTCTGTAGCCGCTCTCGTTCCGAAAGCGGAAATTGAAGGCGACATGGGAGATTCGCATGTCGGTTTACAAGCACGCTTAATGTCTCAAGCGCTTCGTAAGCTTTCAGGGGCCATTAACAAATCGAAGACAATCGCGATTTTCATTAACCAAATTCGTGAAAAAGTCGGTGTTATGTTCGGGAACCCGGAAACAACACCTGGCGGCCGTGCGTTGAAATTCTATTCTTCCGTGCGTCTTGAAGTGCGCCGTGCTGAACAGCTGAAACAAGGCAACGACGTAATGGGGAACAAAACGAAAATCAAAGTCGTGAAAAACAAGGTGGCTCCGCCGTTCCGTACAGCCGAGGTTGACATTATGTACGGAGAAGGCATTTCAAAAGAAGGCGAAATCATTGATCTAGGAACTGAACTTGATATCGTGCAAAAAAGCGGTTCATGGTACTCTTATGAAGAAGAGCGTCTTGGCCAAGGCCGTGAAAATGCAAAACAATTCCTGAAAGAAAATAAAGATATCATGCTGATGATCCAGGAGCAAATTCGCGAACATTACGGCTTGGATAATAACGGAGTAGTGCAGCAGCAAGCTGAAGAGACACAAGAAGAACTCGAATTTGAAGAATAAAAATAAAATAAGTTTCAAATGATACAAAAGGCTGAGTGAAAAACTCAGCTTTTTTGTATTTTGCAAAAAAATGATAAAAATATTGCTTTTTTTGACAACTTTTTTAGGGCTTTATTCGTCTAACAAAACGTGTGCAAAATGGAATTTATTTTGGGAGGAAAAAATGAATGACAAGCCCAACCCGCAGAAGAACTGCGAAACGCAGACGGAGAAAATTAAATAAAAGAGGAAAACTGTTGTTTGGTCTTTTAGCAGTGATGGTTTGCATTACGATTTGGAATGCTCTTCATCGAAATAGTGAAGAAAACGAACCATCTCAAGAAACTGCAGCGGTTTCAAATACCGATCAGAAAAAAGAGGTCAAAAAGAAAACTGCCAAAAAATCAGAGGAACAAATCAAAACAGTGGATCGAAACCAAAAAATCAGCAATTATTTAAAAGAGATCGGTTTCAGCGGAACAGCCATGATTGTCAGAAATGGAGAAATCGTAACAAATAAAGGTTTTGGCTATGCTGACCGTAAACACTACATTCAAAATAATCCATTGACATCTTTTTATGTCGGTTCATCACAAAAAGCGCTGATTGCAACTGCTATTTTGCAGCTTGAGGAAAAGGGGAAACTTCAGACAAGTGATCCGGTAAGCACGTATTTACCTCATTTTCCCAACGGACAAACGATTACTTTGAAGAATCTGCTTACACATACATCGGGGATAAACGGACATATTGAAGGAAACGGCGCCATTACTCCGGACGATTTAATAAAAGATATAGAACTTCAGGGAATCAAACGTCAGCCGGGCGTATGGGACTACAAGGATTCCAACTATTCTGTTCTTGCTTATATTATTGCTGAAGTAAGCGGTGAGCCCTATGAACAGTACATAAAGAATCATATTTTTAAACCTGCGGGAATGACGCATGCAGGCTTTTACAAAACATATGAAAAAGAACCTTATCCTGCCGTCGGGTATAAGATGGAGGGCAGCAAAACAGTTACACCGTATATACCTGATTTATCCCAGCTGTATGGAGCGGGTGATATTTATATGAGCGCTATAGATATGTACAAATTTGACCAAGCGCTGATAGACGGAAAACTGTATTCGCAAAAAAGCTATGAAAAGATGTTTACGCCAGGGAGCAGCTCCACATACGGCATGGGATTTTATGTTGCTCCCGGAAGCTATTCAAACCATGGTGTTATGCCGGGCTTCAATATCTTGAACAGCTTTAGCAAATCTGGGCAAACCATTGTTATTTTGTTCTCAAACATTCAAAATAATGCTAAATTGGGCCAAGTGAACAATAAAATATACCAGCTTCTAAATCAAGAATGATTGGCGATCTTCTTTTGGATGAATTGCATTCGGCACGTGAAAAGAAGACTGGCCTGCAAACGTTAAGATGGCAAGCTTGACAAGTATTTCCGACACATTTACAATGAAGTTGTAACATTTGTTTTTTTAACATGATTGTTAAACCATTTAAACTTGACAAGGGCGATGAACACACTCATTCCCTGTGAAGGTTCTGTATGTTGAGAAAACTAGACAATGTACATGCCGACACTTTTTAAGCAACAACCAAGTTCATAGCAAGAGGAGGTGAAAGTATGACCCCAATTATGATGGTTCTCATCTCCATTTTGCTGATTCTACTCGGTTTAGTTGTTGGCTACTTTGTTCGTAAAACCATTGCCGAAGCGAAAATTGCGGGCGCACGCGGTGCAGCCGAGCAAATTCTTGAAGATGCGAAGCGTGATGCTGAAGCACTGAAAAAAGAAGCTCTGCTTGAAGCAAAGGATGAAATCCACAAACTTCGAATAGATGCTGAACAGGAAGTTCGTGAAAGACGAAATGAGCTTCAAAAACAAGAAAACCGTTTACTCCAAAAGGAGGAAAACCTTGATCGCAAACATGAGGGAATTGATAAACGGGAAGCGATGTTGGAGAAGAAAGATCATTCTCTGAATGAACGACAACAACATATTGAAGAGATGGAAAGCAAAGTGGATGAGATGATTCGTATGCAGCAGTCTGAGTTGGAACGAATTTCGAGTCTAACTCGTGACGAAGCGAAACAAATCATTCTTGAGCGGGTTGAAAACGAGCTTTCACATGACATCGCCATCATGACAAAAGAAACTGAAAACCGTGCGAAAGAAGAGGCGGATAAGAAAGCGAAAAACATTCTTTCACTCGCCTTACAGCGCTGCGCAGCGGACCACGTTGCCGAAACAACGGTATCAGTTGTCAATCTTCCAAATGATGAGATGAAAGGACGTATCATCGGACGGGAAGGGCGTAACATTCGTACGCTTGAAACGCTGACAGGAATTGACCTGATTATTGATGATACGCCTGAAGCTGTCATTCTTTCCGGATTTGATCCGATCAGACGTGAGACAGCCAGAATTGCTCTTGATAAACTCGTTCAGGATGGCCGTATTCATCCGGCACGGATTGAAGAAATGGTTGAAAAATCTCGCCGCGAGGTCGATGACTATATTCGTGAGATGGGTGAGCAGACGACATTTGAGGTTGGCGTTCACGGCCTCCACCCAGATCTCATCAAGATTCTCGGCCGCTTAAAGTTCCGTACAAGCTACGGTCAAAATGTGCTTAAGCATTCCATGGAAGTCGCATTCTTGGCCGGTCTAATGGCATCGGAGCTTGGTGAAGACGCAAAGCTTGCTAAACGTGCGGGTCTTCTTCACGACATCGGGAAAGCAATTGACCATGAAGTAGAAGGAAGCCACGTTGAAATCGGGGTAGAGCTTGCGACCAAATATAAAGAGCACCCAGTCGTGATTAACAGTATTGCATCACACCACGGGGATGAGGAGCCGACTTCCATTATCGCTGTGCTGGTAGCTGCAGCAGATGCGCTTTCCGCTGCAAGACCTGGCGCAAGAAGTGAGACGCTCGAGAATTATATTCGAAGACTTGAAAAACTCGAAGAAATTTCTGAGTCCTACGAAGGTGTTGAAAAATCATTTGCCATTCAGGCTGGACGCGAAGTGCGTATTATGGTGAAGCCGGATTCAATTAATGATCTTGAGGCTCATCGACTGGCGCGAGATATCCGCAAGCGAATTGAGGACGAGCTCGATTATCCAGGTCATATTAAGGTGACAGTAATCAGAGAGACTCGAGCCGTAGAGTATGCAAAATAAAGTGATGCGCTAAGCATCACTTTATTTTTTTGACAGCAAGGAATTTTCAAGAAGAAAGGATTTACAAAATGAGAATTTTATTTATCGGAGATGTTGTCGGTTCACCGGGCCGTGACATGGTCAAAGAATATGTACCAAAGCTAAAAACAAAATATAAGCCTCACTTTACCATTATTAATGGTGAAAACGCCGCACATGGAAAAGGCCTGACGGAAAAAATTTATCACAGCTTAATCCAGTCCGGCGCAGATGCAATCACAATGGGGAACCACACATGGGACAAAAAAGAAATATTTGATTTTATAGATGACGTTCCGAACTTGGTTCGCCCGGCAAACTTTCCTGAAGGAACACCGGGGAAAGGGATCACATATGTGAAAGCAAACGGCAAAGAACTAGCAGTCATTAATTTGCAGGGACGTACGTTTTTGCCGCCGCTTGATGACCCGTTTTTAAAAGCGGATGAATTGATCGCAGAAGCTGCGAAAAGAACACCGTACATTTTTATCGACTTTCATGCCGAAGCGACAAGTGAAAAGCTCGCACTTGGCTGGTACACGGATGGACGGGCGTCGGCTGTAGTAGGAACTCATACACATGTGCAAACAGCGGATAACCGCATTTTGCCGAAGGGAACGGCATATATTACTGATGTGGGAATGACTGGCCCGTATGACGGTATACTGGGGATGGACAGAGAGACGATTATTAAGCGATTCAAAACGAACCTTCCAGTCCGGTTTACTGTCGCTGAAGGAAAAACAACGCTCAGCGGAGTTGTCATTGACATTGACGATCAAACGAAAAAAGCCGTGAAAATTGAGCGTATTTTAATCAACGATGATCACATGTTCTTTGAATAATTGAACATATGGTTATTTTATAAAAATATTAAAAAGAAAAGCAGGAATATAGCAACTCCTTAGTGAATATAGTAAAAATGGAAGGTAGCCCGCTATTTTTGAAAAGCATTGTGGGGATGGCTTTTTGGATAGCAACATCTAATAATGATTGTTCTAATGAACACTCACTTATCCATTGTAAAACTAAGGGGGAGCAGAAATGGAAATCTTAAAAGTTTCAGCAAAATCGAGTCCAAATTCAGTGGCAGGTGCGCTTGCAGGCGTGTTGAGAGAGCGAGGAGCTGCCGAGATTCAAGCGATCGGAGCGGGTGCATTAAACCAGGCTGTAAAAGCTGTGGCGATTGCCAGGGGATTTGTGGCGCCTAGCGGCGTTGATTTGATTTGTATTCCGGCTTTTACAGATATTCAAATCGATGGGGAAGAAAGAACAGCGATTAAATTAATCGTGGAGCCTCGCTAAAAACAAATAAAGCATTCTCAACCTGTTTGCGTAATGCAAACAGGTTGTTTTTCATTTATTGTGATATTTTCTCCCGATAGTATTTTTAGCACATAAATGAGCGAATATACAAAATCAGAAATGAGCTAAAACGTTTCAAAAAAAATTTCCGCCCATTTTTCAAGACAGATACTTTTGTCCTTCTGGAAAAGACAGGGCTGTTTACGCTTATTCCATATCATGGTACAATCCGAATATAACAAGAATTTTTCAAGGAGGATTGTACATGCAGAGTGGAAAGATGAAAGCTCTAATGAAAAAGGACGGGGCGTTCGGTGCTGTGCTGACTGAAGTTCCCATTCCTGAGATTGATAAACATGAAGTCCTCATAAAAGTGAAAGCCGCTTCCATATGCGGCACGGATGTCCACATTTATAATTGGGATCAATGGGCACGTCAGAGAATCAAAACACCCTATGTTTTCGGCCATGAGTTCAGCGGCATCGTAGAGGACGTGGGAGAGAATGTCAGCAGTGTAAAAGTGGGAGAGTATGTGTCTGCGGAAACACACATTGTCTGTGGTGAATGTGTCCCTTGCGTAACAGGAAAATCTCATGTGTGTACCAATACTGCTATAATCGGAGTGGACACGGCAGGCTGTTTTGCAGAGTATGTAAAAGTTCCAGCTGATAATATTTGGAGAAATCCCGCTGATATGGACCCGTCGATTGCTTCCATTCAAGAGCCTTTAGGAAATGCAGTTCATACCGTACTCGAGAGCCAGCCTGCAGGAGGAACGACTGCAGTCATTGGATGCGGACCGATTGGTCTTATGGCTGTTGCGGTTGCAAAAGCAGCAGGAGCTTCTCAGGTGATAGCGATTGATAAGAATGAATACAGGCTGAGGCTTGCAAAACAAATGGGAGCGACTTGTACTGTTTCTATTGAAAAAGAAGACCCGCTCAAAATTGTAAGCGCTTTAACGAGTGGGGAAGGAGCAGATCTTGTTTGTGAGATGTCGGGTCATCCCTCAGCGATTGCCCAAGGTCTTGCGATGGCTGCAAATGGCGGAAGATTTCATATTCTCAGCTTGCCGGAACATCCGGTGACAATTGATTTGACGAATAAAGTGGTATTTAAAGGGCTTACCATCCAAGGAATCACAGGAAGAAAAATGTTTTCAACATGGCGCCAGGTGTCTCAGTTGATCAGTTCAAACGTGATCGATCTTGAACCTGTTATTACCCATCAGTTTCCGTTAGAGGAGTTTGAAAAAGGTTTCGAACTGATGAGAAGCGGGCAGTGCGGAAAAGTAATTTTAATTCCATAAAGGGGGATAAACATGACGAAGGAATTTGAGTTTTTAAAAGCAGAGCTTGATAGTATGAAAGAAAACCATACATGGCAAGACATAAAACAGCTTGAATCTATGCAGGGCCCATCTGTTACAGTGAATCACCAAAAAGTCATTCAGCTATCTTCTAATAATTACCTCGGATTCACTTCACATCCTAGACTCATCAACGCCGCACAGGAGGCCGTTCAGCAGTATGGAGCCGGCACCGGATCAGTGAGAACGATTGCCGGTACATTTACAATGCATCAAGAGCTTGAGAAAAAGCTGGCAGCCTTTAAAAAAACGGAGGCGGCACTTGTATTCCAATCAGGCTTCACAACAAACCAAGGCGTACTTTCAAGTATTCTATCAAAAGAGGACATTGTCATCTCAGATGAATTGAACCATGCCTCTATTATTGACGGAATTCGACTGACAAAGGCGGATAAAAAGGTGTATCAGCACGTCAATATGAGTGATTTAGAGCGGGTGCTGAGAAAGTCAATGAATTATCGGATGCGTCTGATTGTGACAGACGGCGTATTTTCCATGGATGGCAACATAGCTCCTCTGCCTGATATTGTAGAGCTCGCTGAGAAATATGACGCATTTGTGATGGTGGATGACGCCCATGCATCCGGAGTACTTGGCGAAAACGGCAGGGGAACGGTGAATCACTTCGGTCTTGACGGCAGAGTTCATATTCAGGTCGGAACATTAAGCAAGGCAATCGGAGTGCTCGGCGGCTACGCTGCAGGTTCAAAGGTGCTGATCGATTATTTGCGCCATAAAGGCCGTCCATTTTTATTCAGCACATCTCATCCGCCGGCAGTCACTGCAGCTTGTATGGAAGCGATTGATGTCTTGCTTGAAGAGCCGGAGCATATGGAGCGCTTGTGGGAGAATACTGCCTATTTTAAAGCAATGCTTGTGAAAATGGGTCTGACTCTCACGAAGAGTGAAACGCCGATTCTTCCTATTTTAATTGGTGATGAAGGTGTGGCAAAGCAATTTTCAGATCAGCTCCTTTCTCGCGGTGTTTTTGCCCAAAGTATCGTTTTCCCGACTGTAGCAAAGGGAAAAGCCAGAATTCGCACGATTATAACAGCAGAGCACACCAAGGATGAACTGGATCAGGCGCTTGATGTCATCGAAAAGACGGCAAAGGAGCTCCAGCTATTGTAACAAGAGGAAGAGTTTACTCTTCCTCTTTTGATTCCTTATTGATTATTATTCTCAATGAGTGTACAATGATAGGTTGCCAGTTGTGCAGAGCTTCAATAACCTTTATACTGAAGGGTGGAAGTTTGGTTTGAAAGGAGAAAATATGACATGAATGAAAAACAAAAATTAGAGAGCGGACAAGTTAATCCATCGGACAAAAAATCCGAGAAGGATTACAGCAAGTACTTTGAAGCTGTTTACATTCCGCCTTCTTTAAAAGACGCGAAAAAACGAGGCAAGGAAGCCGTTACTTATCATAATGACTTTAAAATTTCTGAACAATTTAAAGGATTGGGAGACGGAAGAAAGTTCTATATCCGTACGTACGGCTGCCAAATGAATGAACACGATACAGAGGTTATGGCAGGGATCTTTATGGCGCTCGGTTACGAAGCGACAAACTCTGTTGACGATGCCAATGTCATTTTGTTAAATACATGTGCAATCCGTGAAAATGCTGAAAACAAGGTGTTTGGTGAGCTCGGGCACTTAAAAGCACTGAAAAAAAACAATCCCGATCTGATTTTAGGCGTGTGCGGCTGTATGTCCCAAGAGGAATCAGTCGTGAACCGTATTTTGAAAAAACATCCGTTTGTCGATATGATTTTCGGAACGCATAACATTCATCGCCTGCCGGAGCTTTTGTCAGAAGCATACCTTTCAAAAGAAATGGTTGTAGAAGTTTGGTCTAAGGAAGGGGACGTTATTGAAAACCTTCCGAAAGTCCGAAATGGAAAAATTAAGGGCTGGGTCAATATCATGTACGGCTGTGACAAATTCTGTACGTATTGCATTGTGCCTTACACACGCGGAAAAGAAAGAAGCCGCCGCCCTGAAGATATCATTCAGGAAGTGAGAAGGCTTGCAAGTGAAGGCTATAAGGAAATTACTCTGTTAGGCCAAAACGTAAACGCGTATGGAAAAGACTTTGAAGATATGACGTACGGACTTGGTGATTTGATGGATGAACTGAGAAAAATCGATATCCCGAGAATCCGTTTTACAACGAGTCATCCGCGCGACTTTGACGACCGCCTCATTGAAGTGCTGGCAAAAGGCGGAAATCTGCTTGATCACATTCATCTTCCGGTTCAATCAGGAAGCTCAGAAGTTCTGAAGCTGATGGCCCGCAAATATGACAGAGAGCGTTACATGGAGCTGGTGCGAAAAATTAAAGAAGCAATGCCAAACGCTTCTTTGACAACGGACATTATCGTCGGATTTCCAAATGAAACGGACGAACAGTTTGAAGAAACGCTTTCTCTATACCGTGAAGTGGAGTTTGACAGCGCCTATACGTTCATTTACTCTCCGCGTGAAGGCACTCCGGCTGCTAAGATGAAAGATAATGTACCGATGCGTGTGAAAAAAGAACGCCTGCAGCGTCTAAACGCACTGGTGAATGAAATTTCTGCTAAAAAAATGAAGGAATACGAAGGCAAGGTTGTCGAAGTATTAGTTGAGGGTGAAAGCAAAAATAACCCTGATATTCTTGCCGGCTATACTGAAAAAAGCAAGCTTGTCAATTTCAAAGGGCCGAAGGAAGCCATCGGCAAAATCGTCCGCGTGAAAATCCAGCAAGCGAAAACATGGTCGCTTGACGGAGAAATGGTAGGAGAAGCAATCGAGGTGAAATGAGATGACGCTCTACTCAAAAAAAGACATTGTGCAGCAGGCACGAAACCTTGCAAAAATGATCTCTGAAACAGAAGAGGTTGATTTTTTCAAACGGGCTGAAGCGCAAATCAATGAGAATGACAAAGTGTCCACAATCGTTAATCAGATTAAAGCCCTGCAAAAGCAGGCTGTCAATCTGAAGCATTATGAAAAGCATGAAGCGCTCAAACAAGTAGAAGCAAAAATTGACGCGCTGCAAGAAGAGCTTGAAGAGATTCCTGTTATCCAGGAATTCAGAGACTCGCAGATGGAAGTAAATGACCTATTGCAGCTCGTTGCACACACCATTTCCAACCAAGTCACAAATGAAATCATCACATCAACCGGAGGCGACCTGCTGAAAGGGGAAACCGGTTCAAAGGTGAAGCATTCAAATAACAGCTGTTCTCTCTAAACACGGTGCCTTTACAGGCCCGTGTTTTTTTATGTGTGGGTTATGAACTAAATAATCTATGTACCAAATGTTCAATTGGTTTTTCTGTGCGCAGCCGCGTGTAAACTTTATCGCACTTATAAGTAAAGTTTCTAGGCTCACCTGCATACAATGGAACAGAAACTTTGTATTTTTATATTTTATTTATAAAAATGCACACTAGACAAATGCCCAGCATAAGATAACACGAAGAAGAACAAGGAGGCATGCCGGAATGTCTGAATACAGGGAAATTATTACGAAGGCAGTAGTAGCGAAAGGCCGAAAATTCACCCAATGCACCAACACCATCTCGCCTGAGAAAAAACCGAGCAGCATTTTGGGTGGTTGGATTATTAACCACAAGTATGACGCTGAAAAAATTGGAAAAACGGTAGAAATTGAAGGGTATTATGATATAAACGTATGGTACTCTTACGCGGACAACACAAAGACAGAGGTTGTCACAGAACGGGTAAAATATGTAGATGTCATTAAACTCAGATACAGAGACAATAATTACTTAGATGATGAGCATGAAGTGATTGCCAAAGTGCTTCAGCAGCCAAACTGCCTTGAAGTGACCATTTCGCCGAATGGAAATAAAATCGTTGTGCAGGCAGAAAGAGAATTTTTGGCGGAAGTGGTAGGGGAAACAAAGGTAGTTGTTGAGGTCAATCCTGACTGGGAAGAGGATGACGAGGAAGATTGGGAAGATGAGCTTGATGAAGAGCTTGAAGACATCAACCCGGAGTTTTTAGTGGGAGATCCTGAAGAATAAAAAAGGGACTAGGGGAGACAGTACCCCCAAGTCTCTTTTTTATATTGATATATCATTCTTTTATCACTTTTTGTTTATGTTATAATGAAGGTTGGAAAATAGAAACGTTGATACATAGTGAGGGGTTAAACAATGGCCGGTTATACGCCTATGATACAGCAATATTTAAAAATAAAGGCAGAGCACCAGGATGCCTTTTTATTTTTTCGCCTGGGTGATTTTTATGAAATGTTTTTTGAGGACGCCAAAAAAGCGTCACAAGAGCTGGAAATTACGTTAACGAGCAGAGATGGCGGTGCGGCTGAAAAAATACCGATGTGCGGTGTGCCGTATCATTCTGCTTCCGCGTATATTGAACAGCTTATTAAAAAAGGATACAAAGTGGCGATCTGTGAACAGACGGAAGATCCGAAAGCCGCAAAGGGCGTTGTGAAAAGAGAAGTGGTTCAGCTGATTACGCCCGGAACTGTAATGGACGGCAAAGGCATCCATGAATCGGAAAATAATTTTATCGCATCTGTTTCAGCCTGCTCGAACGGATACGGACTTGCGCTGTCTGATTTAACAACGGGAGAAAATTTGGCTGTTTTGATTGAACGGCTTGAAGACGTCATATCAGAAATTTATTCAGTCGGCGCACGGGAAATCGTGGTTTCAGGAAGCTTGGATGCCGATACAGTGGCACAGCTGAGAGAGCGGTGCGGTGCAACGATCTCAATTGAAGATGGAGAAACAGACGAACACGTAACGATCATTGAGCACTTAAATAATGAAGATATAACAAAAACATTTATGCGCTTATATACGTATTTGAAAAGAACCCAAAAGCGCAGCCTTGATCATCTTCAGCCCGTGCAGGTGTATGAGCTTGAGGAAGCGATGAAAATTGACTTGTACTCAAAGCGTAATCTGGAGCTGACCGAAACGATTCGTTCGAAAAATAAAAAAGGCTCCCTTTTGTGGCTGCTGGATGAAACAAAAACGGCAATGGGAGGCCGGCTGCTTAAACAGTGGATTGACCGGCCGCTTATCAGAGTCAATCAAATCGAAGAGCGCCAAGAAATGGTGGAAACATTAATGTCCCATTTCTTTGAACGGGAAGATCTGCGTGAACGTTTAAAAGAAGTATATGACTTAGAACGCCTTGCCGGACGCGTTGCATTCGGAAATGTCAATGCCCGGGATTTGATTCAGCTGAAGGAATCGTTAAAGCAAGTTCCTGGCATCAAACAGCTGGTTGCTTCACTGGCTCATGACAAGGCCAAGGAACGTGCAGAGCGCATTGACCCTTGCGGGGATGTACTTGAACTGCTGGAAGAAGCGCTGTACGAAAACCCTCCTTTATCGGTAAAAGAAGGGAACCTGATTAAAGATGGTTATAATCAAAAGCTTGATGAATATCGTGATGCAAGCAGAAACGGAAAAGACTGGATTGCCCGCCTGGAACAGCAGGAGCGGGAATACACAGGCATTCGCTCTTTAAAGGTCGGCTTTAATAAAGTTTTCGGTTATTACATTGAAGTGACAAAAGCAAATTTGCATTTGCTTGAGGAAGGGCGTTATGAGCGGAAGCAGACGTTAACCAATGCAGAGCGCTACATTACACCTGAATTAAAAGAAAAAGAAGCGCTCATTTTAGAGGCGGAAAATAACATCTGTGAGCTGGAGTACGAGCTGTTTACCGAGCTGCGCGAGAAAGTGAAGCAGTATATTCCGCGGCTGCAGCAGCTTGCAAAACAGATGAGCGAGCTGGACGCACTGCAATGCTTTGCGACAATCAGTGAAAATCGCCACTACACGAAACCGGAGTTCTCTAAAGATGAAGTCGAAGTGATTGAAGGCAGACACCCGGTTGTTGAAAAAGTCATGGACAGCCAGGAATATGTCCCGAACAACTGCATGATGGGCGATAACAGACAAATGCTTCTCATTACAGGTCCAAACATGTCAGGGAAAAGCACGTATATGAGACAAATCGCGCTCATTTCCATTATGGCGCAAATCGGCTGCTTTGTACCCGCGAAAAAAGCGGTGCTTCCGATTTTTGATCAAATTTTTACGCGAATCGGCGCTGCAGATGATTTGATTTCCGGACAAAGTACATTTATGGTAGAAATGCTTGAAGCGAAAAATGCGATTGTCAATGCGACGAAAAACAGCCTCATTCTGTTTGATGAAATCGGGCGGGGAACGTCCACTTATGACGGCATGGCGCTGGCACAGGCGATTATTGAATATGTTCACGATCATATCGGCGCCAAGACGCTGTTCAGCACACACTATCACGAGCTGACCGTTCTTGAGGACAAGCTGCCCCAGCTGAAAAACGTTCATGTTCGCGCTGAAGAATATAACGGAACGGTTGTCTTTCTTCATCAAATTAAAGAAGGTGCGGCTGATAAAAGCTATGGTATCCATGTAGCTCAGCTTGCCGAACTGCCGGGAGATCTGATTGCGCGCGCTCAAGATATTTTAAAAGAGCTTGAGCATTCAGGAAACAAACCGGAAGTGCCGGTGCAGAAACCTCAGGTGAAAGAAAAGCCGGCACAGCTGTCCTTTTTTGACGAAGCGGAAAAGCCGGCTGAAACACCAAAGCTTTCAAAAAAAGAAAAGCAAGTGATCGATGCTTTCAAATCACTTAATATACTGGATATGACACCGCTTGAAGCGATGAATGAAATGTACAAGCTGCAAAAGAAATTACATTAAAACGGGGTGATGAATGTGGCAAAAGTCATCCAGCTGTCAGATGAGCTTTCAAATAAAATAGCGGCGGGCGAGGTTGTGGAACGGCCCGCCTCAGTCGTCAAAGAATTGGTGGAAAATGCGATCGACGCTGACAGCACAGTCATTGAAATCGATATTGAGGAAGCAGGCCTTGCATCCATTCGGGTCTTGGATAACGGCGAAGGAATGGAGAATGAAGATTGCAAGCGAGCTTTCCGCCGCCACGCAACGAGTAAAATAAAAGATGAAAATGATTTATTCAGGGTGAGAACGCTCGGTTTCAGGGGAGAAGCCCTGCCGAGTATCGCGTCAGTCTCTCATCTGGAGATTACAACAAGCACTGGTGAAGGAGCTGGGACGAGGCTCGTCCTCCAAGGAGGAAACATCATTTCCGAATCGCGTTCCTCAAGCAGGAAGGGAACTGAAATTGTCGTTTCCAACCTGTTTTTTAACACACCGGCCCGTTTGAAATATATGAAAACCGTTCATACAGAGCTTGGAAACATTACAGACGTGGTTAACCGTATTGCTCTGGCGCATCCAGAGGTATCGATCCGCTTGCGCCATCATGGGAAAAACCTGCTTCAAACGAACGGAAACGGAGATGTGCGCCATGTACTGGCAGCGATTTACGGCACGGCTGTCGCCAAAAAAATGCTTCCGCTGCATGTGAGCTCCTTGGATTTTGAAGTAAAGGGATATATCGCCCTCCCAGAGATTACACGGGCGTCGAGGAACTATATGTCGTCTGTGGTCAATGGCCGTTACATTAAAAATTTCCCGCTCGTCAAAGCGGTTCATGAAGGCTATCATACGCTTCTGCCGATCGGACGCCATCCGATTACTTTTATAGAAATTACGATGGATCCGATTTTAGTCGATGTCAACGTGCATCCATCGAAGCTTGAGGTTCGGCTCAGCAAGGAAACAGAGCTTCATGACTTAATTCGTGACGGAATTAAAGATGTATTTAAACAGCAGCAGCTGATTCCGAGTGCCCAGCTCCCGAAAAAATCGGCACCTGTTATCAAAAATGAGCAGCAGTTCATAACCTTTGATGAAAAGCCTCCGGAAAGAAAAGTTCCGGAAAAAGTGCATGCGCCATCTTATTCACCAATGAAGCTCAGCTCAGTCGTGAAAGAGCCGGTTGATGCGGAGGAAGAATTGCCTCCTCTCCAATTTGATGCTCCTCCTATCGTTGATCAGGAACAAACCCTTGAGGTGTCCGATGTTTCAGAAGAACTGCCTGAAACATTTGAGCAGGAATGCCATGAGGAACAGCAGCAGCCAGCGTCTGAGCGGGTTCCGATTATGTACCCGATCGGCCAGATGCACGGGACTTATATATTGGCACAAAACGAAAACGGCCTGTATATTATCGACCAGCACGCCGCCCAAGAACGTATTAAATATGAGTACTTTCGTGAAAAGGTGGGGGAGGTTGAGCCTGAGGTGCAAGATATGATTGTACCGCTGACGTTCCACTACTCCACAAATGAGGCTTTGATTATTGAACAGCACAAACAAGAGCTCGAAAGCGTCGGTGTCTTTTTAGAGTCATTCGGCTCTAACAGTTACATCGTCCGCTGCCACCCGGCCTGGTTTCCAAAGGGAGAAGAAGCAGAGCTCATAGAAGAAATCATTCAGCAGGTGCTCGACTCCAAAAATATAGATATTAAAAAACTTCGCGAGGAAGCGGCGATTATGATGAGCTGCAAAGGCTCCATCAAAGCAAATCGCCACCTCAGAAACGACGAAATCAAAGCGCTTCTGGACGACCTCCGAAGCACATCAGACCCATTTACATGCCCGCACGGCCGCCCGATCATCATACACCATTCCACTTATGAGATGGAAAAGATGTTCAAACGCGTGATGTAGCGGGGGTGGTAAGCATTGATCCATTCTCTGAATGGATCAATGCTTTTTTTGTACTCCTTCGAGTGTCAGATTATAAGAAACGGTTGTAAACGTGTGAGCAGTGTTAACGCATTATACTTCATGGTTCCTCTGTATAACAAAATTTCCATTTACAGACAATTGGGATTAATGTATATTTTGGGTGAGGGGGTGGAAGCACATGGCATGTGGTCCGAAGATCATTATCTTTTTGGATGAACTTGATGATCCGAATGTAAGAATCATTTTAGAATGCAGAATTTAATTACAACATTGTGTTTTGCTCCCTGTTCGTGTGAACAGGGAGTTTTTTTCGTTTATATAACTGGTGATGTCCAAATATAGGGTGTTATGAATTTTCCATATCTGCCATCGGCATTTTAAGCTGCTTCTCTATTAGGCTGGTTATCAAAAGCAAGTTCAATGAAAGCCATGAAAGCTGATATCACAACAAGCAAGACATCTGGAATATAAATAGACTGCATAAAGTAATCTGCAAAACAGATCGTTATAAGATTGCTGATAAAATACAGTATAAAAGCAAAAAGTGCAGTCTTTTTCAATGAAAGTGATTTTGCCAAAATGATAGAGATAATCTTTGTGAGTGGGTCTATGATTAATCCTACAGCAAAGCAGGCTAAAATAAATAAAGCTAATGTTTGATTGGAAGCGTATGTGATGCCAAGTATGGAGAATAAGCCTTTCATCCCGAAGAAAAAGCCGCCGAAGATGACTGCAAGCGCAATGGCCGCGATAAAAGTGATAGATACAATTCCGATTAATTTTGATCTCAGGTTAAAATCTTTAGAGTGCTCGTTCTGTTCTTTTTGGTTCAAGTATGACACTCCCTTCACCTGCTTACTCATACAAACAGCACCCTTGAATCAGCCCAAAATATCTATAAGTCTATTTTAACAAAACCAAAAAAGGCCTTTCCACTAGGGAAAGGCCTTTTTCATCATGTTAACTCCTGAGATTCGCCGAAGCTTTCTCTTTTTTTGGCCAAATAAAATAGCTGGCTGTAATGAGAAAGTCAATGCCTATAATGACAGTCCACAGTTTAAGAATGCCGCTCAACGCCTCGGTTCGGGAAGAGTCATTGATAAAATAGATCATCCCTGCCAATAGTCCCGCACCAATTAAGTAGGCCAGCACATGTCTTAGCCAGCCTTTCGCACCGTGCTTGGCATGGTCCATTCCAAAACGTTTCAGCGGTTTTGCGCCTTTTTTTGTCACATAATATTGAAACTTTTCATCTGCCCATTGAATCATTTGTTTCCCATAAGCGATCGATATACCGATGTAAACAGCTGCAATCCCATGGGCTGCGGTCGCTGAGGCTCCGCGGTAAAGGTCCACACCAGTTGCCGCTAACAAAATCAAATCGATAACTGGAGTTAAGGCAAGGAATAGCAGTCCTAATGTATGTCGTTTGAATACGTAACGTACAGCAAGCCCCAAAACAATGACAACCCAAAACGCAATTTCACAGAAAACAATCATCCATGCGATACCGTTCAATCCATTCCCCTCTTTTCAATACAGTTGTATTATTTAAATAATATGTTACCATCTTTGTTTTTGTAACACAACTGTATTATAAAATTGCCCTCTCATTTTTTTCTTGTTACAATAAAGCTATGCCAAAACAAATTGACCATGAGAAAAGAAGAAAACAAATTGCAGAAGCAACGTGGCGCGTCATTTTAGAACGAGGGATGGAGGGAGCATCAGCCAGGAACATTGCAAAGGAAGCAGGATTGTCATTAGGTGCGCTGCGCCATTATTTCTCTACACAGGATGAATTGCTTGCTTTTGCAATGAAACTTGTCCAAGAAAAGGTGACGGACCGAATTAAGGACATTGCAGTGAGGGATTTGCTCCCTAAGGAAAAAGTGTTGCAAATTTTGCTTGAAATGGTCCCAACGAATGAAGAAACGATTAGAGAGATGGAGGTTTGGTTTGCTTTTACTGCTTACGCCAGACATAAAAAGGATATGTTTGATGCGAGTCATGACGGGATTTTCAGCGGCATGCGGAATCTGATTGCCTATTTAGATGAATCCGATTTACTGAAGCAGAATGCTGATAAAGACATTGAAGCTGAGAGACTTTACGCGCTTGTTGACGGCTTGGCTTTACATGCCATGCTTGACCCTGTGCGAGTGAATAAAGACCGAATCAAGCGGGTCATTATGCAGCATGTAGAGTCAATTTGCGTGGAAGATACACGTGAGACACAAAAACGACATCCTTAAGGCACTAGTGCGAAAAGCGATTCTTGTTGGGCATGCGTCCAAAAGAGTCGCTTTTTTATTTTCAAAGAACAAGGATCTCTGAAAAAAATGGAAAACAATCATGCTGTTTGGTAAAGTGGAATGAAAGACGGACTAAGGGGTGAACACTGGTCCATCGTTTAAGAACTTTACATGATAGGGATGGTATAAATGAATCTTACTTACAAGGTGCATCCAATTAAAACAAGGTATCAAGGCTGGACGAATTATTGCTATATCATTGAAGATATTGTAAGCAGATCTGCAATTGTTGTTGATCCCTCATGGGAATTGAGTAAGATAACCACTACACTTTCTCAACTCGAAGCGGAATTAAAGGCAGTCGCATTGACACACTCTCATTATGATCATGTAAATCTGGTAGACCCGCTGACGAAGATGTTTAACGCTCAAGTTTATATGTCAAAAAAAGAAATTGACTATTATCAATTCCGATGCAGAAATTTAATTAGCCTAGATGATCATCAGACAATCAGCATAGGAAACACAAGAGCACAATGCCTTCTCACACCGGGGCATACAGCCGGCGGAATGTGTTATTTGTTTTCTGAGAGTATTTTTACCGGAGATACGGTGTTTACAGAAGGGTGCGGCATATGTGAGGATGATGGCAGCTCTGCGGAAGAGATGTTTGATAGTATTCAAAGAATAAAGTCGGAGGTTTCACCCCATGTACGGGTGTATCCTGGTCACTCATTTGGCAAATCGCCCGGCCATTCGATAAAGGATCTTTATCAGCATAATATTTACTTTCAAATTGATAAGAAAGAATATTTTGTGAAATTTCGCACTCGTAAAAACCAAAAAGGTATTTTTGATTTTAAATAATCCTTCTGAATCTATTATCCTATTTTTCTTCGAATATCTAAATGATTTTTATTTTCGAAAATGATTATATAGAAGGTGTTATTTATTTTGAAAACTCATTTGAAAGAAAATGAAGCGTATTATCATGATATGGCGCCCTATACGTAATCCGGGTCTTTTTTCTTATGTTCTGTTATATCTCCTGATCCTTTATTCCTCAATGGAAAAAAGCAGAAAAACAATCGAGCAAACTGTAGGAAAAATTAACTTGACGGATAATATTTACAGAGGTTACCATCAACATGAACATGCTACTATTTATCCGGTCATCACTATTATAAAATCATACAGAAGTGAAACACATCTACTAATCGGAAGGGTGGCTTTGAGAGAATGATCACATATGTTTTTCCAGGTCAGGGTTCACAGAAACAGGGAATGGGTAGCGGCCTATTCGATGAATTTAAAGAACTGACGGATCAGGCAGATGAGATCTTAGGATATTCAATCAAACGTCTTTGCCTGGAAAATCCTTATTCCAATTTAAACAAAACGCAATTTACTCAGCCGGCATTATATGTGGTAAACGCACTAAGCTATCTGAAAAAAATCAAGGATGAAGAAGTTAAACCTGACTTTGTCGCCGGGCACAGCTTGGGTGAATACAATGCGTTATTTGCAGCTGAAGCCTTTGATTTTGAGACAGGTTTACAGCTTGTCAGAAAAAGAGGCGAGCTGATGAGTCTGATAAGCAACGGCGGTATGGCAGCTGTTATGGGACTAAATGAAGAGCAGGTTGCAAAGGCTCTGAAAGAATATCATTTACATGATGTTGATATCGCTAATGTGAATGCCCCATATCAAATTGTAATTTCAGGAAAAAAAGATGAGATTGAAAAAGCCGCATCTCTTTTTGAAACGATGACTGAAGTTACAATGGTACTCCCCTTAAACGTAAGCGGCGCGTTTCATTCCAGATACATGAATAAGGCAAAAGAAGAATTTGAGGAGTTCCTTCATGCCTTTTATTTTTCGCCTCCGTCTATCCCGGTTATTTCTAATGTGTATGCCAAACCGTATACATACGAATTCATGAAACAGACGCTGGCTGATCAAATTAATCATTCAGTGAAATGGACTGACAGCATAAGATACTTAATGAAAAAAGGCCATATGGAGTTTGAGGAGGTAGGGCCTGGAAATGTTTTAACTGGGTTAATTCATCGCATAAAGAAAGATGCGGAAGCAATGCCCCGCTAAAGCATTTGCCCCTATGGCCATGTATCTCATCAATCAGGTCTAAACACAAATTTCCTTTCATTTAAGGTATAAAGTTTTAAAGATTCAATCGTTCGATTGACACTGTTTCTAATTGAATAACTTTATATACTGTTACATAAAGAGGCTGATAAATTAAGTTAGACATTTGAACTATGTCAGCCGGTCTGTCAAACCATCGCTCCCACATCTAGATGGTCCATTTTTTAACCGCACCCACCAATCATAGAGTCGATGTTTTTTGCTGATCCTGTTATCATGTTACATCAATTTTGAGATATCAACATACATCTACGATCACGTCATAAATGAACCGCATCCAGAGCACCAATAGCAATCCTTCCAAGTTGAATCTCCTTTACTTTTTCACATATGTCTTTTCCATTTATTAATTTCATTTCAATCGCTGCTATGTGCTTTACAACATACATGGAAATGAGAAATCCAATAGCCGTTATAAATATAAAAAAAGAAGGTTATACACATGAAAGAACCGCTTGTTTTTATGTTTTCCGGGCAAGGTTCCCAATACTATCACATGGGGAAAGAACTATTTAAGGAAAATGCCGTGTTTCGCCAATCAATGCTTAAAATGGATGCCATTGCAGCACGGCGAATCGGCACATCCATTGTTGAAGAAATCTACCATCAAGATAAACGTGTGTCAGATCCGTTTGACAGTATTCTTTTTTCCCACCCCGCCATTTTTATGATTGAGTATTCCTTATATAAGGTTTTGGAAGACAGGGGAATTTATCCTGATTACGTATTGGGATCAAGTCTGGGAGAATTCGCAGCAGCGGCAGTTTCTGGTGTGTCAGACGCAGAGGATATACTGGATTGCATACTTGAACAGGCTATTATCATCCAAAATTCCTGCGATAAAGGAAAAATGCTGGCCATTCTGGACAAACCGCAATTGCTGAATGATTATCCGCAACTGTTTGGAAATAGTGAACTCATTTCTATCAATTATGATTCGCACTTCGTCATTTCTGGTGAAGAAGATCATATAAGGAGGATTATGGAGGATTTAAAGGAGAAGCAGATTCTTTGCCAGCTGCTTCCTGTGTCCTATGCCTTTCATTCTTCGCTTATTGATCCGGCAGAGAGTGCCTATGCAGAATTTTTAAGATCAATATCTTTTCAAAAACCGTCAATACCGATTGTATCGAGCTTAACGGGAAGCTGCCTTCACGTAATGGACGAGAATTTCTTTTGGAATGCGGTCAGAAAGCCAATGATGTTTCGTGAAGCGATTCGATATTTGGAAAGCCAGCATACATGCAAGTTTATCGATTTAGGGCCATCCGGCACCTTAGCTGCTTTTGTGAAACAGCTGATTCCGGGTGATTCAGCTGACCGTTGCTGCTCAATCATAACACCATTTCATCAGGAGCTGAAAAATCTGAATACGGTTGAGTATTTCCGTACACCAGAAAGGAAGTTTACAAGATGATTACATATGTCTTTCCAGGGCAAGGCTCCCAGCAAAAGGGGATGGGACAAGGCCTATTTGAACAATATCAGCATTTGACTGATCAAGCAGATCAAATATTGGGCTATTCAATAGAGAAGCTATGTACCGAAAAATCATATCTGGATGTAAATCATACTGAATACACGCAGCCGGCTTTGTACGTTGTTAATGCACTCAGTTACTTGAAGAGAGTGGAGGAGACCGGCAGAAAACCTGATTTTGCGGCAGGACACAGCTTAGGAGAATACAATGCGCTGATGGCAGCCGGTGCATTTGATTTTGAAACCGGATTAAGGCTCGTCAAAAAAAGAGGAGAATTGATGGGACGAATTACAGGGGGCGGAATGGCTGCTGTGATCGGCCTGAGTAAGGAACAAGTTACAGCCGTTTTAGAAGAGCACCGTCTTTATGACATTGATGTGGCAAATGAAAATACGCCCCGGCAAATTGTGATTTCTGGCCCGAAAAACGAGATTGAAAAAGCTCGGGCTGTTTTTGAAAACACCAAGGATGTAAAGCTGTTTCATCCATTAAATGTGAGCGGAGCTTTTCATTCCAGATATATGAATGAAGCCAAACAGGTATTTAAGCAATATATTGACTCATTCCAGTTTGCACCTTTGGCGATCCCGGTTATCTCCAATGTCTATGCAGAACCATACCATCAGGAACGGTTAAAAGATACATTATCTGAACAGATGGACAACACAGTGAAATGGACGGACAGCATTCGTTTCTTGATGGGAAGAGGAGAAATGGAGTTTGAAGAGATTGGGCCTGGAACTGTTTTAACCGGTCTCATTCATCGGATTAAAAATGAAGCTGAACCATTGACATATATATCGAAAAAGAACCCCGCGATCAGTGCGCATTTAAAGGAGCAACGCAATGTTCAAGCCGGGATTACGGCAGAATCTTTAGGAAGTGCTGAATTTAAACAAGATTATCATCTTACATATGCTTATCTTGCAGGAGGAATGTACCGCGGCATTGCTTCGAAAGAAATGGTAGTAAAGCTGTCAAGAGCGGGAATGATGGGGTTCTTTGGCACAGGAGGTCTGAGCCTGAAAGAGGTTGAAGATGCGATCCATGCTATACAAGGTGAATTAGGGGAAGGACAAGCCTACGGCATCAATCTGGTCCACAATATGAAACATACTGAATCAGAAGAAAAAATGATCGATCTTTTATTGAGGAATCAAGTGAGCATTGTGGAGGCTTCAGCATTTTTAAGTGTCACTCCTGCATTAGTAAGGTACCGCGCAAAAGGAGTGAAACGAAATCAAAATGGTGACGTTATATGCTCAAATCGTCTCATAGCAAAAATATCACGGCCGGAAGTTGCAGAGTCATTTCTGAGTCCTGCGCCTGAGAATATGCTGCAAAAGCTTTTAGGAGAAAATAAAATCACTATGAACGAAGCTGAGTTGTTGCGGTGCATTCCGATGGCAGACGATATTTGTGTAGAAGCTGATTCAGGCGGTCATACAGATGGCGGTGTAGCATACAGCCTGATGCCGGCGATGACATCTTTAAGAGATGAAATGATGAAAAAATATCAATACCGGAAAAAAATAAGAGTTGGTGCAGCTGGAGGAATTGGAACACCAGAGGCAGCGATGGCGGCTTTTATGCTAGGAGCTGATTTTATTCTAACAGGCTCAATCAATCAATGTACGGTTGAGGCGGCAACAAGTGATAAAGTAAAGGATTTGCTTCAGCAGATGAATGTACAAGATACAGCCTATGCGCCTGCAGGTGATATGTTTGAATCAGGCAGTAAAGTGCAGGTGCTAAAGAAAGGCGTGTTCTTTCCCGCACGGGCAAACAAGTTATATGAACTGTATCAGCGATATGGGTCTATACGTGAGCTGGATGCAAAGATGCTGGCCCAGCTTGAGGAGAAATACTTTAAACGCAGTATAGAAGACATATATAAAGATATTGCATTGCATTATCCCGCTGCAGACATTGAGAAGGCTGAACAAAATCCGAAGCATAAAATGGCTTTGATTTTCCGATGGTACTTCAGATACAGCTCAAAATTGGCAATCAGCGGAAGCGAACATTCGAAGGTCGATTATCAAATTCACTGCGGTCCCGCGCTGGGAGCCTTTAATCAATGGGTTAAAGGATCGCAATTAGAAAATTGGCGAAACCGCCATGTGGATGAAATCGGGAAAAAATTAATGACAGAAACTGCAGTATTGCTTCATGAACGGATGCAATCGATGTATCAGCCGTCGCATGAAACAGACAATATAAAAATAAAAGTTTGAATATTATGAAAATATACCTATAAAAATCATTAAAATAATCCCTCGAAGGAGAGAGCGTATTATGGATAAACAGAGAATCTTTGAAATACTAATCACCAATATTTGCGAGGTGCTTCCTGAATTAGACGGACACAGATTTGAGCCTGAAGATCAGCTAGTTGAGCTAGGAGCTGACTCTGTAGACAGAGCTGAAATTATCACGATGGTGCTAGAGGATTTATCGTTAAAAATCCCTCGCATTGAGCTATCCGGGGTGAAAAACATCGGTGAATTAGCTGAGGTGCTTTATGACAAAGTGCAATCTGCCTGAGGTGGTGGTGACCGGTGTAGGCGTTACGGCCTCTATCGGTCAAGGGAAAGAGGACTTTGCTTCCTCGCTGCTGTCCGGCAGACATGCCTTTGATGTCATGAAGCGTTCAGGCAGACAAAAAGACAGCCGGTTTATCGGAGCCGAAATTGCGTCATTGTCTTATCCTGACCGACTCTCTAAAAAAATGTTGCGAAAAGCATCATTCTCCAGCCGCGCTGCATTGGTAACTCTCACAGAGGCTTGGGAGGAGGCTGAATTGGACGATGCAGATTCCTCACGTATCGGACTGGTTGTTGGCGGGTCAAATTTTCAACAGAGAGAAAACTTTGAAGTTTATGAAAGGTATCAAGACCGCTCCGGTTTTATTTCTCCGGCGTATGGCCTGTCTTTCATGGACAGCGATCTTTGCGGGATATGTACAGATCAGTTTGGCATCACGGGATTAGCATATACGGTGGGAGGAGCCTCGGCCAGCGGCCAGTTAGCAGTCATTCATGCGATACAGCAAGTCCTGTCAGGCGAAGTTGATACTTGCATTGCACTTGGTGCTTTAATGGATCTTTCTTATATGGAATGCGAGGCGCTAAGGGCTTTAGGCGCTATGGGGACGGACAAATATGCTGATGAACCTGAAAAAGCGTGCCGTCCCTTCGATCAAAACAGAGACGGGTTTATCTATGGAGAATCGTGCGGTGCATTGGTAATAGAACGAAAGGAGACGGCTTTACGAAGAGGTCTTAAACCTTATGCAGCATTGTCTGGCTGGTCAATCAAACTGGACGGAAACCGGAATCCTGATCCTTCATTAGAAGGAGAGATTCATGTCATCCAGAAGGCACTGGAGCGTGCCAGGCTTTTACCAGAAGATATTGATTATATTAATCCTCATGGAACAGGCTCTTTTATTGGAGATGAAATAGAATTAAAGGCGCTCCGTGCATGCCGGCTTTCCCATGCTTATATCAATGCAACAAAATCGATAACCGGACACGGGCTTAGTGCGGCGGGCATCGTAGAGATTATTTCTGTTTTGCTGCAAATGAAAAAATCTGCCCTGCATCCGAGCCGGAATTTGGATCATCCAATCGATGATTCCTTTCATTGGGTAAATGAGAAATCGATTTCATACCGCATCAAAAATGCGCTGAGCTTAAGCATGGGGTTTGGCGGAATGAACACCGCGGTTTGTATACAAAACATTGAGAAATGTGGAGGCGAATCATAAATGGTTTCAGCCGGAATAGAAGCGATGAATGTCTTTGGCGGAACGGCATACCTTGATGTCATGGAGCTGGCCAAATACAGACACTTAGATACTGCGAGATTTGAAAACTTATTAATGAAAGAAAAAGCGGTAGCGCTGCCTTATGAAGATCCCGTGACCTTCGGAGTCAATGCAGCTAAGCCGATTATTGATGCTTTATCTGAAGCAGAGAAGGACCGGATTGAATTGCTGATCACTTGCTCTGAATCCGGGATCGACTTTGGGAAATCGTTAAGTACATATATCCATGAATATTTAGGTCTCAACCGCAACTGCCGTTTGTTTGAGGTTAAACAGGCGTGTTATTCAGGGACAGCGGGATTTCAGATGGCGGTGAATTTTATATTATCCCAAACTTCTCCGGGTGCCAAAGCACTGGTTATCGCCAGTGATATTTCACGTTTTTTAATCGCTGAGGGCGGAGACGCTTTAAGCGAAGATTGGTCTTATGCGGAACCGAGCGCCGGAGCGGGAGCGGTGGCCGTTTTAGTTGGCGAAAATCCCGAGGTGTTTCAAATAGATCCCGGAGCAAATGGTTATTACGGCTATGAAGTGATGGACACGTGCCGCCCCATTCCCGACAGTGAAGCGGGAGATTCTGATCTGTCTTTAATGTCATATTTGGATTGCTGCGAACAGACCTTTCTGGAATATCAAAAGCGTGTACCGGGTGCCAATTATCAGGACACGTTTCAATATCTTGCTTACCATACTCCCTTTGGCGGGATGGTGAAAGGTGCGCACCGGACAATGATGCGTAAGGTGGCGAAGGTGAAAACATCCGGGATTGAGCCAGATTTTTTAACTCGGGTAAAACCAGGTTTAAACTACTGTCAACGAGTTGGAAATATTATGGGGGCAGCCTTGTTTCTGGCATTGGCCAGCACGATAGACCAAGGGAGATTTGATACGCCTAAACGAATTGGCTGTTTTTCCTACGGATCCGGCTGCTGTTCTGAATTTTACAGCGGAATTACAACTCCGCAAGGCCAGGAGCGTCAGCGAACATTTGGTATTGAGAAGCATTTGGATCGCCGGTATCAGCTCTCCATGGAAGAGTATGAGCTGCTGTTTAAGGGGAGCGGGATGGTGCGGTTTGGGACGCGCAATGTAAAGCTGGACTTTGAGATGATACCGGGCATCATGCAGTCCACTCAAGAGAAGCCGCGCTTGTTTTTAGAAGAAATTTCTGAGTTTCATCGGAAGTACAGGTGGATCTCGTGACCTATCAAACGATAAAGGTCCGCTTTCAAGCATCGGTTTGCTATATTACCTTTCACCGTCCTGAAGCGAATAATACGATTAATGACACGCTGATAGAAGAATGCTTGCAAGTGTTAAACCAATGTGAAACATCAACGGTGACGGTTGTCGTTTTAGAGGGGCTTCCCGAGGTGTTTTGTTTCGGAGCGGATTTTCAAGAAATCTATCAGGAAATGAAAAGGGGCAGAAAACAGGCAAGCTCCCAAGAGCCTCTCTATGATTTGTGGATGAAATTGCAGACCGGCCCTTATGTCACGATTTCGCATGTCAGGGGAAAAGTGAATGCCGGCGGTCTTGGATTTGTATCTGCCACAGATATTGCCATTGCTGATCAGACGGCGTCATTCAGTCTCTCTGAGCTGCTATTCGGCCTGTACCCTGCTTGTGTTTTACCGTTTCTGATCCGCCGTATCGGCCGGCAGAAAGCGCATTATATGACGCTTATGACAAAGCCGATTTCCGTTCAGGAAGCCAGTGAATGGGGGTTAATAGATGCTTTTGATGCTGAAAGTGACGTGCTGCTGAGAAAGCATTTATTGCGTTTGCGGAGGCTGAATAAAAAAGGAATCGCACATTATAAACAGTTTATGAGCTCACTTGATCATCAAGTCAGTCGTGCGAAAGCCACCGCTTTAACTGCAAATCAAGACATGTTTTCTGATCCTCAAAACCAAATGGGAATCATCAGGTATGTTGAAACAGGACAATTCCCATGGGAGGATCAGTAACCGTTTCAATCAGAACCGTTAGGAGGACATCATGACGCATTCTGTTGTAGAGCTTATCGAAATTGAATCCGCCATTATTCAGGTAAAGATGCAAGATCGCACTCATAAAAACGCGTTTTCACAAGAACTTACAGATGGTTTAATTCAAGCGTTTGAATACATACGGCAGAACCCCAAATACAAAGCGGTCATTTTGACAGGATATGATAATTATTTTGCTTCAGGAGGAACGCAAGAAGGACTGCTTCGAATTCAACAGGGATTGACCAAGTTCACTGATGACAATCTTTATTCTCTGGCGCTGGATTGTGAGATTCCAGTTATTGCGGCAATGCAGGGCCATGGAATTGGAGGCGGCTTTGTCATGGGGCTCTTTGCTGACATAGTCATTCTGAGCAGAGAAAGCGTGTATACGGCTAATTTTATGAAATACGGATTTACGCCTGGAATGGGCGCTACCTTTATCGTTCCTAAAAAACTGGGTTTCAGCCTGTCCCAGGAAATATTATTGAATGCGGGCAGCTACCGCGGAGCTGATCTTGAAAAAAGAGGGGTTCCTTTTAAGGTGCTGCCCCGTGCAGAAGTGTTAGATTATGCAGTGGAGCTGGCGCAAGAACTGGCGGAAAAGCCGAGAAACTCACTGGTTACACTGAAAGATCATTTGGTTGCCCCGCTTCGCGATCAGCTGCCGCGCGTCATTGAACAGGAACTGATGATGCATGATAAAACATTTCATCATGAAGAAGTCAAAAGTAGAATCAAAGGTTTATATGGTAATTAACTGAAAATATATATAAATTTTGCAGGTGAAATGGAGGCAGCGTGATGAGAAATAATGATAATATCCGCATATTAGCTAATCCTTCTGTCAGTCATGGGGAGCCTTTACATATATCTGAAAAGCAGCCGGCAACAATACCTGAAGTTTTATACAGAACGGCGGCGGAGCTTGGGGATACAAAGGGAATCATTTATTTGCAGCCGGATGGGACTGAAGTTTACCAATCATACAGACGATTATGGGATGATGGACTGCGTATTGCGAAGGGGCTTCGCCAATCAGGCCTGAAAGCAAAACAAAGCGTGATTTTGCAGCTTGGTGACAATTCACAGCTTCTCCCTGCGTTCTGGGGGTGTGTGTTAACAGGGGTGGTTCCGGCTCCATTAGCCGTTCCACCAACGTATGCTGAATCGAGCAGCGGCACTCAAAAGCTGAAAGACGCATGGACGCTTCTTGACAAGCCAGCGGTGATTACGGACCGAGGGATGCACCAGGAAATGCTCGATTGGGCAAAAGAACAAGAGCTTGAAGGGTTCAGGGCAATTGCTGTAGAGGATCTGCTCAGCGCTGAAGCGGACACAGATTGGCATCAATCCAGTCCTGAAGACTTAGCGCTTTTATTGCTGACTTCAGGCAGTACGGGAACGCCCAAAGCAGTTATGCTTAATCATCGTAACATTATGAGCATGGTGAAAGGTATTATTCAAATGCAAGGCTTCACCAGAGAGGATATTACGTTTAACTGGATGCCGTTTGACCATGTCGGAGGGATCGGAATGCTGCATTTGCGGGATGTTTATCTTGGCTGTCAGGAAATTAACGTCTCAAGCGAAACAATCTTAATGGAGCCGTTGAAATGGCTGGATTGGATTGATCATTACCGAGCTTCTGTTACGTGGGCGCCGAATTTTGCGTTTGGTCTGGTCACTGATTTTGCAGAAGAAATAAAAGATAGGAAATGGGATCTGTCTTCAATGCGATACATGCTCAATGGCGGTGAAGCAATGGTAGCCAAGGTAGGGCGCAGAATACTTGAGCTTTTAGAACCACATGGACTGCCTGCTGACGCCATCCGACCTGCATGGGGAATGTCCGAAACTTCATCGGGCGTTATTTTTTCTCATGAATTTACCCGGGCTGGAACAAGTGATGATGATCATTTTGTTGAAATAGGCTCTCCAATCCCCGGCTTCTCTATGAGAATTGTGAATGACCATAATGAATTGGTTGAAGAGGGCGAGATCGGCCGTTTTCAAGTCTCGGGTCTTTCTGTTACTAGCGGTTATTACCAGCGGCCTGATTTGAATGAGAGTGTGTTTACAGAAGACGGCTGGTTTGAAACCGGAGATCTTGGCTTTTTGCGAAACGGGCGCTTAACCATAACAGGCCGTACGAAAGATGCAATTATCATTAACGGCATTAATTATTACAGTCATGCAATTGAGTCTGCAGTTGAAGAATTATCTGAAATTGAAACTTCTTATACTGCTGCTTGCGCTGTCCGTCTGGGCCAGAATTCAACAGATCAGCTGGCTATCTTCTTTGTTACTTCCGCAAAATTAAATAATGAGCAGATGTCTCAGCTTCTTAGAAACATACAATCCCATGTCTCACAGGTGATCGGAGTCACCCCGGAATATTTGCTGCCTGTACAAAAAGAAGAGATTCCAAAAACGGCTATCGGAAAGATCCAGCGCACCCAGCTAAAAACTTCATTTGAAAATGGAGAGTTCGACCACTTGCTACATAAACCCAATCGGATGAACGATGCGGTCCAGGATGAGGAGATGCAGCAAGCAGACCATGTGAAAAGAGTAAGGGAAGAAATACAGGAGCATCTGCTCACCTGTTTGACTGAGGAGCTGCATGTTTCCCGCGATTGGGTGGAGCCAAATGCAAATATCCAAAGTCTTGGTGTGAATTCTATCAAGATGATGAAGCTCATTCGATCGATCGAGAAAAACTACCATATCAAACTAACAGCCAGAGAGATACATCAATATCCTACAATTGAACGCTTAGCCAGCTATCTATCAGAACATGAAGACCTCAGCAGCTCGTCTGCTGACAAAAAGGGCACGGACACATATAAAACCGAACCGGAAAGGAGTCAGGCAACTTTTCAACCTCTTTCTGAGGTTCAAAAAGGATTATGGACATTGCAAAAAATGTCACCCGAAAAAAGTGCATATCACGTACCTCTCTGTTTTAAATTTTCGTCAGGGCTTCACCATGAAACATTCCAGCAGGCTTTTGGCCTTGTATTGAATCAGCACCCAATCTTAAAGCACGTCATCCAAGAGAAAGACGGAGTGCCATTTCTTAAAAATGAGCCAGCACTTTCAATTGAAATCAAGACAGAAAATATCTCAAGTTTGAAAGAGTCTGATATTCCTGCTTTTCTTAGAAAGAAAGTAAAGGAACCGTATGTAAAAGAAAACAGCCCGTTAGTGCGTGTCATGAGCTTTTCCAGATCTGAACAAGAGCATTTTTTATTAGTTGTCATTCACCATTTGATTTTTGACGGAGTTTCGTCTGTCACATTTATACGCAGTCTGTTTGATACCTATCAGCTTCTTTTAAAAGGACAGCAGCCGGAAAAAGCTGTTTCTCCTGCTATTTATCATGATTTTGCGGCATGGGAGAAAAACATGCTTGCTGGCAAAGACGGTGTGAAGCACCGTACATATTGGCAGAAACAGCTATCGGGAACTTTGCCGAATCTTCAGCTGCCTAATGTCAGCGCAAGTTCAGTCGATTCTGAGTTTAGAGAGGATACATACACCAGGCGGCTGTCCAGCGGCTTCATGAATCAGGTCAGAACGTTTGCGAAAGAGCATTCTGTAAATGTCACGACGGTATTCTTAAGCTGCTATATGATGCTGCTTGGCCGTTACGCCGGCCAAAAGGAACAGATCGTCGGCATGCCGGCCATGGTGAGGCCGGAAGAAAGATTTGATGATGCCATTGGACATTTTCTCAATATGCTCCCGATTCGGAGTGAGCTGAACCCGGCAGACACTTTTTCTAGCTTTATATCAAAATTGCAATTAACGATATTGGATGGGCTTGATCATGCAGCATATCCTTTTCCAAAAATGGTAAGGGATCTGAATATTCCTCGCAGTCAAGCAGGTTCACCGGTATTTCAAACCGCTTTTTTCTATCAGAATTTTCTTCAATCCGGAAGCTATCAAAGCTTGCTGAGCCGCTATGCTGACTTCTTTTCTGTCGATTTCGTTGAGTATGTTCACCAAGAGGGCGAATACGAATTAGTATTTGAACTGTGGGAAACAGAAGAAAAAATGGAGCTGAACATCAAGTACAATACTGGGCTGTTTGATGCGGCTTCTATATCCGCCATGTTCGACCATTTTGTTTATGTAACAGAGCAGGCGATGTTGAATCCTTTTCAGCCTTTAAAAGAGTATTCTTTATTACCTGAGGCAGAGAAGCAGATGATTCTCAAAACATGGAACGCCACAGGAAAAACGTATCCATATATAACTTTTCATGAGTTGTTTGAGCAGCAGGCGAAAAAGACGCCTGATAGAGCGGCTGTCAGCTATGAAGGTCAAACATTGACGTATCGGGAGCTTGATGAGAAAAGCACACAGCTGGCCATTTATTTGCAGGCGCATGGAGTGGGTCCTGACCGTCTGGCGGGGATCTATGTGGATCGATCGCTGGACATGCTAGTGGGTTTATTAGCGATCCTCAAGGCTGGGGGAGCCTATGTGCCGCTAGACCCGTCCTATCCGGCTGAACGATTAGAATACATGCTTGAGGACAGTGAAGTTTTCATTACACTGACGACATCGGAATTAGTAAATACGTTGAGTTGGAACGGTGTCACAACAGCCCTTTTAGATCAAGATTGGGATGAAATTGCTCAAACAGCCTCTGATCGAAAAGTGCTTACACGCACTGTCACGCCAGAGAACTTGGCATATGTCATTTATACATCCGGCAGCACAGGAAAGCCAAAAGGTGTCATGATACCGCATAAAGCTTTGACAAACTTTCTCGTTTCGATGGGGGAAACACCAGGTCTTACGGCAGAGGATAAAATGCTTGCTGTCACAACCTACTGTTTTGATATCGCAGCTCTGGAATTATTTTTGCCTTTAATAAAGGGCGCACACTGCTATATTTGTCAAACGGAGCATACAAAAGACGTTGAAAAACTGAAACGGGACATCTGCACGATCAAACCGACAGTGATGCAGGCAACCCCCGCTACGTGGAAGATGCTCTTTTATTCAGGCTGGGAAAATGAAGAGAGTGTGAAAATTTTATGCGGAGGCGAAGCATTGCCTGAGACATTAAAACGATATTTCTTAGATACGGGCAGCGAAGCCTGGAATATGTTCGGGCCAACCGAAACAACTATCTGGTCAGCGGTTCAGCGCATTAACGATGAATGCTCTCATGCCACGATAGGAAGGCCAATCGCCAATACACAAATCTATATTACGGATTCTCAGCTCGCGCCAGTGCCGGCAGGTGTCCCGGGTGAGCTGTGCATTGCAGGAGACGGTGTGGCGAAGGGCTACTACAAAAAGGAAGAATTAACGGACTCGAGATTCATTGACAACCCTTTTGAGCCTGGGTCTAAGCTTTATAGAACGGGAGACATGGCCCGCTGGCTTCCGGGAGGGCGAATTGAATATATAGGCCGCATCGATAATCAAGTAAAAATCCGCGGATTCCGTATTGAACTTGGTGATATTGAAAGCAGGCTTAGTGAGCATCCCGGCATTCTGGAATGCGTTGTGGTCGCAGATATGGATAACCTAGCTGCCTATTATACAGCTAAACATGCAAATGCTTCTCTCACAGCGAGAGAGCTGCGTCATTTTGTGAAAAACGCTTTGCCTGCCTATATGGTGCCTTCTTATTTTATTCAGCTTGATCATATGCCGTTAACTCCGAACGGAAAGATAGATAGAAACAGCCTTAAGAATATCGATTTATCAGGGGAGCAGCTAAAGCAAAGGCAGACCTCTCCTAAGAACATTCAGGATACTGTTTTTACCATTTGGCAGGAAGTGCTGAAAACGAGTGACATTGAATGGGATGACGGATTTTTCGATGTGGGCGGGGATTCGCTTCTCGCGGTCACTGTGGCTGATCGCATCAAACATGAACTATCCTGTGAGTTTTCTGTCACAGACCTGTTTGAGTATTCAACCATTAAAAATATCAGCCAGTACATCACTGAACAGCGAATGGGCGATGCAAGTGACCATATGCCGACAGACCCGGCAGCTCATATAGAAGATCAGTCTACCGAGATGAGTGATCTCCCAGACTATTATGACGATAGTGTAGCGATTATTGGCATATCGTGTGAATTTCCAGGGGCAAAAAATCATGATGAATTTTGGGAGAACCTCAGAGACGGCAAGGAAAGCATAGCGTTTTTCAATAAAGAAGAGCTTCAGCGCTTTGGCATTTCAAAGGAGATAGCGGAGAATGCCGACTATGTCCCGGCTAAAGCTTCAATTGAGGGGAAAGACAGATTTGATCCAAGCTTCTTTCAAATCTCTCCTAAAGACGCTGAATTTATGGACCCTCAGCTTCGAATGCTGCTGACTCATTCATGGAAAGCAATAGAAGATGCCGGTTATGCTGCGGGACAGATTCCACAAACCAGTGTCTTTATGTCGGCAAGCAATAATTCTTATCGCGCGCTGTTACCGTCAGATACAACAGAGAGCCTGGAGACGCCGGACGGCTATGTTTCGTGGGTGCTTGCACAGAGTGGGACGATTCCGACAATGATTTCTCATAAGCTCGGGCTGAGAGGGCCAAGCTATTTCGTTCATGCCAACTGCTCATCATCTCTGATTGGATTGCATTCTGCCTATAAAAGCCTGCTGTCGGCTGAATCTGATTATGCTTTAGTTGGCGGTGCAACGCTGCATACTGAGTCAAATATCGGATATGTGCATCAGCCGGGGCTGAACTTTTCGAGTGATGGACATATTAAAGCTTTTGACGCTTCAGCTGACGGAATGATAGGCGGTGAGGGCGTTGCTGTTGTATTGCTGAAAAAAGCAGCTGATGCTGTAAAGGACGGGGATCATATCTATGCCTTGCTGAGAGGCATTGGTGTAAATAACGACGGCGCTGACAAAGTCGGCTTTTATGCTCCAAGCGTTAAAGGACAGGCTGACGTGGTCCAACAGGTCATGAATCAAACGAAGATACAGCCTGAATCCATCTGCTATGTAGAAGCACACGGGACCGGAACGAAGCTGGGGGACCCGATCGAGCTGGCGGCTTTAACAAACGTTTACAGGCAATATACAAATAAAACGCAATTTTGCGGCATTGGGTCGGTGAAAACCAATATCGGACATTTAGATACAGCCGCCGGTCTTGCGGGTTGCATTAAGGTCGTGATGAGTCTTTATCATCAAGAGCTTGCACCGAGTATCAATTATAAGGAGCCGAATCCAAATACAGACTTAGCCAGCTCTCCTTTTTACGTCGTCGATCAAAAGAAAACGTTAAGCCGTGAGATCAAAACGCATAGGGCTGCACTTAGCTCGTTTGGGCTTGGCGGGACAAATACCCATGCCATTTTTGAACAATTCAAAAGGGATTCAGATAAGGGAAAGATAGACGGAACCTGCATCGTCCCGATCTCGGCGAAAAATAAAGAGAGGCTGCAAGAGTATGCAGAAGACATTCTGGCCTATTTAGAAAGAAGAGGGCTTGAGAACAGCCAGCTGCCTGATTTTGCGTATACCCTTCAGGTGGGGCGCGAAGCGATGGAGCATCGCGTTGTCTTTATTGCCGATCATGTAAATGAGTTAAAACAGAGGCTCACAGATTTTATCAATGGAAAAACAGCGATTGAAGGCTGTTTTCAAGGAAGTAAGCACAATGCCAGAGAGGTTTCATGGCTGACGGAGGATGAGGACAGCGCTGAACTCATACGTAAGTGGATGGCCAAAGGAAAAGTAAACAAGCTTGCAGAAATGTGGAGCAAGGGAGCGCATATAGATTGGATGCAGCTTTACAAGGGAGAGCGCCCAAACAGAATGAGTCTGCCGACTTATCCATTTGCAAAGGAACGATACTGGCCGTCGCAGGATGACCGCAAACCGGTGGCGCAGATATCCGGAAATCAGACAGGGATCGGCTCTATTCATCCATTGCTTCATCAGAATACATCTGATTTTTCTGAACAGAAATTCAGTTCGGTTTTCACTGGTGACGAATTCTTCCTGAGAGACCATGTGGTAAGAGGAAAGCCTGTGCTTCCTGGTGTTGCGTACCTTGAAATGGTGTACGCGGCTATAAACCAGGCGGCAGGAAGTGAAATTGGCCAAGATGTCAGAATCAGATTGAATCATACAGTCTGGGTTCAGCCTGTTGTGGTTGACAGACATTCAGCTCAAGTGGATATCAGTCTCTTTCCTGAAGAAGATGGAAAAATCACCTTTGACATTTACAGTATACAGGAAGACGGGGACGACCCTGTTATTCATAGTCAAGGCAGTGCGGAGCTGGCATCTGCTGCCGAAACGCCAGTCGCAGATCTCACTGAAATGTCACGCCGCTGCGGCAAAGGAAAGATGTCGCCTGATCAATTTTACGAAGAAGGCAGAAGCAGAGGAATGTTCCATGGCCCGGCCTTTCAAGGAATTAAGAATGTGAATATAGGAAACAGAGAGGTTTTGGTGCAGCTGCAGCTTCCAGAAATCGTTTCTGGAACGAATGAACAGTTTGTGCTGCACCCAAGTATCATGGACTCCGCCTTGCAGACAGCAACAATATGCATCATGCAGGAATTGACGGATCAAAAGCTGATTTTGCCATTTGCGCTTGAGGAGCTTGAAGTGATCAAAGGGTGTTCTTCTTCTATGTGGGCTTATGCTCGCTTAAGTGACAGCGATCACTCCGGAGGGGTTGTTCAGAAAGCGGATATCGATGTCATTGACGAGAGTGGAAGCGTATGTGTCAGGATCAAAGGATTTTCAACGAGAGTATTAGAAGGGGAGGTTCATACTTCAAAGCCTTCAACACGGCACGAACGCTTAATGCTTGAACCGGTGTGGGAAAAACAGAATGAAGAACGAGAGGACGAAGATCCTTCGTACACGGAGCATATCATTGTTCTCTTCGAAACTGAACGAAGTGTCACAGACAGCATTGCCTCCCACATGAAAGATGCCCGTGTGATTACTCTAAACGAAGCTGTAGGACATATTGCTGAACGTTATCAATGTTACACGCAGAACATTTTTGAACTCCTGCAAAGCAAGGTCCGTGAGCTTTCTGCAGGCCGTATCATCATTCAAGCGATTGTTCCGCTGGAAAAAGAGAAGCAATTGTTTGCCGGCGTTTCCGGTCTGTTTAAAACAGCAGAAATAGAGTTCAGCAAACTGACTGCTCAGATCATCGAAATTGAGAAACCTGAAGAGATGATAGACCTTCACCTCAAGCTGAAAGACGACAGCCGGAGACCATTTGACAAACAGATTCGATATGAGGCTGGACACCGTTTTGTGAAAGGCTGGAGGGAAATGGTGCTTCCTTCAGCTGATACGCTTCACATGCCGTGGAGAGACGAAGGTGTTTATCTAATCACAGGCGGAGCAGGAAGCTTAGGCCTTCTGTTTGCAAAGGAAATTGCCAATCGAACTAGCCGGTCTACTATTGTGCTGACGGGACGATCTGTTTTAAGTGAGGATAAGGAAAACGAACTGGAGGCTCTTCGAAGCATCGGAGCGGAGGTTGTCTATCGAGAGGCTGATGTAAGTGATCAGCATGCGGCTCGTCATCTTTTTGAGGAAATCAAAGAAAGATATGGCACTCTCAATGGAATTATTCACGGTGCAGGCAGCATTAAAGATCGCTTCATCATTCATAAAACGAATGAAGAGTTTCAAGAAGTGTTGCAGCCAAAAGTGAGCGGGTTGTTACATGTAGACGAATGCAGCAAGGATTTCCCATTGGACTTTTTCATTTTCTTCTCATCTGTTTCGGGATGTTTAGGAAACGCTGGACAAGCCGATTATGCGGCAGCCAATTCGTTTATGGATGCATTTGCTGAATACCGCCGTTCTCTTGCGGCATCAAAAAAGAGATTCGGCTCCACCATTTCCTTCAATTGGCCGTTATGGGAAGAAGGCGGTATGCAAGTCGGCGCTGAAGATGAAAAGAGAATGCTGAAAACCACGGGAATGGTCCCGATGCCGACAGATAGTGGCTTGAAAGCATTTTATCAAGGGATAGTATCTGATAAGCCGCAAGTTTTTGTGATGGAAGGACAGCTTCAGAAAATGAAGCAAAAACTGCTTTCCGCAGGATCGAAAGCCAAGCGGAACGATCAGAGAAAGGCGGATCAGGATCAAGGACAAACTAGAAAATTGGAAGCAGCCTTAATCCAAATGGTTGGCGCAATTTTGAAAGTAAACACTGACGATATCGATGTCAACACAGAGCTGAGTGAGTACGGATTCGACTCAGTTACATTCACTGTCTTTACAAACAAGATCAACGAAAAATTTCAGTTGGAGCTAACACCGACCATTTTCTTTGAATATGGCAGCGTCCAAAGCCTGGCTGAATATGTAGTTGCTGCGTATCAGGGCGAATGGAATCAAGATGCTACTGCTAAAGGCATAGATGAAAGAACAAACTCATTGCACAGTTTAAACAGCCTGGAGGCATCATTAAGCAACATGGTCAGTGCAATTTTAAAAGTAAATAGTGAAGATATTGATGTCAATACAGAGCTGAGTGAATACGGATTTGATTCCGTTACATTTACGGTCTTTACAAACAAGATTAACGAAGAATTTCAGTTGGAGCTAACGCCGACCATTTTCTTTGAATATGGAAGTATCCAAAGCCTGGCTGAGTATTTGACTGCTGAACATGAGGACACCCTGGTTCAGGAGCGCGAAAAACCAGAGGGGCAGGAAGAGTTACAGACAAAATCCCCTGAAGCGCCGAAAATCACATCACGTAGAAAGCGCCGCTTTACACAGCCTGTTATTGCAAAAGCAGAAAGAAACAAAAAGCAGGCTGCCGATTTTGAGCCGGTTGCAATAGTCGGCATCAGCGGCCGATTCCCTGGCGCTATGGATATAGATGAATTTTGGGAAAACCTAGAAGAAGGGAAAGACAGCATCACAGAAGTTCCAAAAGATCGATGGGATTGGCGGGAGCATTATGGAAACCCAGACACTGACGTCAATAAAACCGACATCAAATGGGGCGGATTTATTGACGGTGTCGCTGAGTTTGATCCGTTGTTTTTTGGTATTTCGCCGCGAGAAGCTGATTATGTAGACCCTCAGCAGCGCTTGTTAATGACATACGTGTGGAAGGCACTGGAAGATGCGGGTTGCTCGCCGCAAAGCCTTTCGGGTACAGGGACCGGTATCTTTATCGGTACGGGAAACACCGGTTATAAAGATCTATTCCATAGAGCGAATCTTCCAATTGAAGGCCATGCTGCTACAGGTCATATGATTCCTTCGGTAGGCCCGAATAGAATGAGTTATTTTTTAAATATTCATGGTCCGAGCGAGCCAGTAGAGACGGCTTGTTCCAGTTCTCTTGTAGCCATTCACCGTGCTGTGACTGCGATGCAAAACGGTGATTGTGAGATGGCGATCGCTGGAGGCGTGAATACGATCTTAACGGAGGAGGCGCATATTAGCTACAGCAAGGCGGGGATGCTCAGCAAAGACGGCAGGTGTAAAACCTTCTCCGCCGATGCGAATGGCTATGTCAGAGGCGAAGGGGTCGGAATGGTCATGTTGAAAAAGCTGGAAGATGCCGAGCGCGACGGAAATCATATTTACGGCGTTATTCGGGGGACGGCGGAAAATCACGGCGGAAGAGCCAATACACTGACATCGCCTAATCCGAAAGCACAAGCTGATTTGTTGGTGCGTGCATATCGCCAAGCAGGCATAGATCCAAGCACTGTCACATATATCGAAGCACATGGAACAGGGACGGAATTGGGCGATCCGATTGAAATAAATGGGCTGAAAGCCGCGTTTAAGGAACTATCCAATATGAAAGGCGAGAGCCAGCCGGATGTTCCGGATCACCGTTGCGGCATCGGCTCAGTTAAAAGCAATATCGGTCATTTAGAGCTAGCAGCCGGTATTTCCGGTTTGATCAAAGTGCTTTTGCAAATGAAGCATAAAACGTTAGTGAAAAGCCTGCATTGCGAGACGCTTAATCCTTATCTTCAGCTGACAGACAGTCCGTTTTACATCGTTCAGGAAAAACAGGAATGGAAGTCTGTCACAGATCGTGACGGAAACGAGCTTCCGCGCCGTGCCGGAATCAGTTCGTTTGGGATTGGCGGAGTAAACGCGCATATTGTGGTTGAAGAATATATGCCAAAAGCCAATTCAGAACACACGGCTACAGGACAGCCAAACGTGATTGTGCTGTCGGCTAAAAATAAAAGCAGGCTGATAGATCGTGCTTTGCAATTGCTTGAGGCGATCCGCAATAAAAAATATACAGATCAGGAGTTGCACCGCATCGCTTACACCCTGCAGGTCGGGCGCGAAGAAATGGATGAGCGTCTGGCGTGTGTTGCGGGGACAATGCAGGAACTTGAAGAGAAACTGCAGGCGTTTGTTGACGGTAAGGAAGAAACAGACGAATTTTTCCGGGGACAGTCTCATCGAAATAAAGAGACCCAGACTATATTTACAGCAGATGAAGATATAGCGTTGGCACTTGATGCTTGGATCAGAAAAAGAAAATACGCCAAACTTGCTGATTTATGGGTCAAAGGGGTCTCAATCCAGTGGAACACATTATACGGAGAGACCAAACCGCGCCTGATCAGCCTCCCTTCATATCCGTTTGCGAAGGATCACTATTGGGTGCCGGCAAAGGAACATTCAGAAAGAGACAAAAAAGAACTGGTTAATGCGATTGAAGATCGGGCTGCATGCTTTTTGACGAAACAATGGTGTTTGAGTCCAATTGGCTCAGCAGTGCCGGGGACAAGAACTGTTGCCATCCTGAGCAATCAAGAGACAGCAGATTTAGCAGCAGAAGTGTCTTCGTATTTTCCGAATCATCTCTTATTAGATGTGAGCCGGATAGAAAATGATCAGTCAGACATTGATTGGAAAGAGTTTGACGGCCTAGTGGATGTCATCGGATGCGGTAAGGATGATGAGGGCCGGCTGGATTGGATTGAATGGGTGCAAAGACTGGTTGAATTCGGGCATAAAGAGGGGCTCAGGCTGCTTTGTGTGACGAAGGGGCTCGAATCGTTTCAAAACACATCTGTCCGGATGGCTGGCGCCTCACGGGCTGGGTTGTATCGAATGCTCCAATGCGAGTACAGCCATCTTATATCAAGGCATATGGATGCAGAGGAGGTTACTGATCATCGCCGTCTCGCGAAGTTGATCGCTGATGAGTTTTATTCCGATTCTTATGATGCGGAGGTTTGCTACAGGGATGGTTTACGGTATCAAGCTTTTCTAAAAGCTCATCCGGAAACAGGTAAGGCCACGGAACAGAGCGCGGTCTTCCCGAAAGATCATGTGCTTCTCATTACAGGCGGCACACGAGGCATCGGACTATTATGCGCCCGTCATTTTGCAGAGTGCTATGGAGTGAAAAAACTGGTGCTGACCGGACGAGAACAGCTTCCACCGCGAGAGGAATGGACTCGTTTTGACACCTCGAACACATCAGTTGCCCAGAAAATCCAGGCAGTGCGGGAGCTGGAAGCGAAGGGTGTACAGGTGGAGATGCTGTCGCTGACGTTATCTGATGATGCTCAGGTTGAGCAAACGCTGCAACATATCAAGCGAACATTAGGACAGATTGGCGGTGTCATTCATTGTGCAGGTCTGACGGATATGGATACGCTGGCATTTATCCGAAAAACTTCAGATGATATCCAGCGGGTGATGGAACCTAAGGTGTCAGGTCTTACAACGTTATATCGCCATGTGTGTAACGAGCCTTTACAGTTTTTTGTCTTATTTTCTTCTGTTTCAGCCATTATTCCGGAGCTTTCGGCGGGACAAGCTGACTATGCGATGGCCAATTGCTATATGGATTATTTTGCAGAAGCACATCAGAAACATGCGCCGATCATCAGTGTTCAGTGGCCGAACTGGAAAGAAACCGGTATGGGTGAAGTGACAAATCAAGCGTATCGGGACAGCGGCTTGTTGAGCATTACGAATTCAGAAGGCTTACGTTTTCTAGATCAAATTGTATCGAAAATGTTCGGACCGGTTGTTCTCCCTGCAATGGCGAATCAAACAAACTGGGAGCCGGAACTGCTGATGAAGAGGAGGAAACCGCATGAGGGCGGTTTGCAGGAAGCTGCTTTACAGAGCCCGCCAGCCAGAGACATTGAAGAGGCCGATGAAGTTTCCAAATGTGATGGATTATTATCTGAAACACAGTCCTGGCTTATTGATCTGTTTACCGAAGAGCTGAGAATAGATCGTGAAGACTTCGAGATTGACGGGTTGTTTCAGGATTATGGCGTGGATTCGATCATTTTGGCACAGGTGCTCCAGCGTATAAACCGCAAATTAGAGGCAGCGCTCGATCCATCGATTCTATATGAATACCCGACAATTCAAAGATTCACAGATTGGCTGATCGGTTCTTATTCCGAAAGGCTGTCCGCTTTATTCGGAGGCAGGATATCGGATGCATCAGCACCTTTGGAGAACAAAATAGAGGTGGAGGCACCTGTTCCTGCGGAGGATCGAGCTCTTACACCTCAGATTCAGGCGCCAGCGATTTTGTCACCGGACTCTCATGCAGAAGGTATTGCCGTTGTCGGACTCTCTTGCCGATTCCCTGGGGCAGATACATTGGAGTCATATTGGTCGTTACTATCCGAGGGGCGTTCGTCAATCGGCCCGATTCCGGCAGAGCGTTGGGGCTGTAAGACGCCATATTATGCCGGCGTGATTGATGACGTCAGCTATTTTGATCCTGATTTCTTTTTGCTTCATGAAGAAGACGTAAGGGCGATGGATCCGCAAGCACTACTCGTATTGGAAGAGTGTCTGAAACTCTTGTATCACGCCGGTTATACGCCTGAGGAAATAAAGGGAAAGCCCGTCGGTGTTTATATCGGAGGCAGAAGCCAGCACAAACCTGATGAAGACAGCCTTGATCATGCCAAGAATCCGATCGTGACAGTCGGCCAAAATTATTTAGCGGCTAATCTTTCACAATTTTTTGATGTCCGCGGCCCGAGTGTTGTAGTTGACACCGCATGCTCGTCAGCTTTGGTCGGCATGAATATGGCCATTCAGGCGCTGCGTGGCGGAGATATTCAATCCGCCATAGTCGGCGGTGTCAGCTTACTGAGCTCAGATGCCTCTCACAGGCTGTTTGACCGGCGCGGCATTTTAAGCAAGCATTCATCCTTCCATGTGTTTGATGAGCGTGCTGACGGAGTTGTGTTAGGTGAAGGCGTCGGAATGGTCATGCTAAAAACGGTAAAACAGGCACTGGAAGACGGAGATACCATATATGCTGTTGTGAAAGCGGCCTCGGTCAATAATGACGGAAGAACGGCGGGGCCTGCAACACCTAATCTGGAGGCGCAAAAGGAAGTCATGAAAGATGCGCTTTCCAAAAGCGGAAAAAAACCAGAGGACATCAGCTATCTTGAGGCAAACGGGTCAGGTTCAATCGTAACCGATCTCCTTGAGCTAAAAGCGATCCAATCAGTGTACCGTTCTGGGCACTCATCGCCTCTTTCTCTTGGCTCAATCAAGCCGAACATCGGGCATCCGCTATGTGCTGAAGGGATCGCCAGCTTCATTAAGGTTGTGCTGATGCTGAAAGAGCGCCGCTTTGTCCCATTTTTATCAGGTGAAAAAGAGATGGCGCATTTCGATCAACAGAAAGCGAACATCACGTTCAGCCGAGCCCTGGAAAAATGGACAGATTCGCAGCCTACTGCGGCTATTAACTGCTTTGCCGATGGGGGGACGAATGCCCATGTCATCGTAGAGGCGTGGGAAAAAGATGAAAAACACGCCATCAAGCGCAGTCCAATATCGCCTCCTCAATTAAAGAAACGAACGCTTTTGCCAGGCGAGCCAAAGCTGGAAGCGGAGACTTCGAAAATGACTGCGGCAAACATATGGGATACTTATGAGGTGGAGGTCTAACGTGAAAAAGATAACGAAACAACTCACATTATCGTTAAAAAATCCGTTTATTTATCACCATGTGGTTTACGGACAAAATGTCCTGCCGGGATTGGCTTATATCGATATAATCTACCAGATATTCAGAGAACACGGTTTCTCCTGCTCAGAGCTTCAGCTGCGGAATTTATCCATCTATCAGCCATTGACGGCGGAACAGGATGCATTAATTGTTTTGAATATCCAATGCGCGGAGAAAAAAGAAGGACAGTGGCAAATCACAGCCAAGGGAATTGAAAAACGTGATGGGAAAGAAGCTTCAGAAGAAAAGCTCTATATGAAGGCTGACATGCACGCAGACTCCCCAGCCATATTTGAAGAAACACTGGATCTCAGTCAAATCAAAGCATCTGCACAGAACGTTGTTCAGCTTGATGATGTATATGAACAATGCAGACGTCAGGAATTGGTGCACAGCGAATATATGAAAGCAAGTGGCTGCATCTATGAAGAGGAAGACGGCGTCCTTCTTGAGCTTTCTCTCGGTTCGGAAGCCATGCTTCACGCAGAAGGCTTTATGTTTCACCCGACTCTCATAGACGGGAGCGGGGTGGGTGCCAATCATTTGCTCACATCTTTGCTTAAAGGAGAACAGAGGCTGTATTTGCCTCTGTTCTATGAATCCTTTTCAGCTTCTGCACTTTTGCAAACGGATTGCATGACAAGAATTAAGCGCTCCTCCGTCCGGCGGGAAAAAGAGCTGATTTATGTAACACTTGAATTTATTAATGCGTCGGGAGAAAAAGTGGCTGAGTTGAAAAACTTTACAAGCAAACTGGTGCGAGAAGCGGAGCTGATTAGCGGAAAACATCAAGATGCACAGGAGACACAGATGACAAGAGCGGACACTGCTGAGCGTGATAAACCTGCTGACATGGTATCTTCTCCCGTTAATTCCTTTAGTGGGGCTGAACAGTTCGTAAGTCAATTAATCGCAGAGAAAATCAATAAGCCGGTAGAACAAGTTGAAAAACATGTCGGTTATTACCAAATGGGACTGAATTCATCGGGCTTGCTTGAGGTGGTAGAAACGATCAGTGATAAGATCGGTGAGAGTCTTTCGCCGACTCTTCTGTTTGAGCATACCACCATAGCGGAGCTGTCAGCGTTTCTTGCCGAGGAATATGCTGAGCATTTTAGTGCCGCTGGTTCTCTTGGCCAGAATGAAAGAGCACGGGTTTCCGACAGCATAAACGACCATAAGACTGTTGAAGCTTCTCGTCCTGCACCTATTGAGGCAGCAGGCGATATTGCGATTATCGGCTTGGCGGGCAGGTATCCGAAGGCAACCAATATTCATGAATTTTGGAACAATCTGAAAGAGGGGAAGGACTGCGTTAGCGAGATTCCTGAGTCGCGCTGGGATTGGCAGCGACTTGAAGGAATCACATCTCCTTCGGGTAAGGACATTTCCAAATGGGGAGGATTTATTGATGATCCCGACTGCTTCGATCCTCAATTTTTCAGAATCACGCCAAGAGAAGCGGAGACAATGGACCCTCAAGAGCGGCTGTTTTTAGAAACATGCTGGGAAACGATTGAAGATGCGGGCTATACGCCAAAGACGTTGGCCAAGCCTAAAGGACGAAATAAAAGGCAGCATGTAGGAGTATTTGCCGGTGTCATGCACAAGGATTATACATTAGTTGGAGCTGAAGAAGCATCAGCAGAAAATGTGTTTCCTCTTTCGCTCAACTATGCGCAAATCGCCAACCGTGTTTCTTACTTTTGTAATTTCCACGGTCCGAGTATGGCTGTCGATACGGTATGTTCATCCTCTTTGACCGCAGTGCACTTGGCGTTGGAAAGCATACGTCACGGTGAGTGCGATGTTGCGTTAGCAGGCGGAGTGAACCTGTCTTTGCACCCGAATAAATATATGACATACGGGGTCTGGGATATGTTTTCCACTGACGGACACTGCCGTACGTTTGGAAAGGATGGGGACGGTTATGTGCCTGCCGAGGGTATAGGCGCGGTTTTATTAAAGCCTTTGCGCCAGGCGGAGGAAGACGGAGATCGCATTTATGCAGTTATTAAAGGAAGTGCTGTGAATCATGTGGGCACTGTAAGCGGCATTTCAGTGCCGAGTCCTGTTTCTCAAGCTGATCTGATTGAGACATGCTTGGAGAAAACGGGAATCGACCCGCGGACGATCAGTTATGTGGAAGCCCATGGAACCGGCACGTCCTTAGGAGATCCGATCGAAATACAGGGATTAGTGAAAGCGTTCCGCCAATATACGCAGGATCGGCAGTTCTGTTCAATCGGTTCTGTAAAGTCAAACATTGGGCACGCCGAATCCGCCGCGGGGATCAGTGGTTTAAGCAAGGTTGCCCTTCAGCTTCACCATCAAAAACTTGTGCCTTCTTTGCATTCGGAAGAACTGAATCCTTACGTTGATTTTGAAAAGTCTCCATTTTATGTACAGCATGAAACAGAAACGTGGAAGCAGCCTGTTATCAAGGAGAATGGGGAAGAGGTCCCTTATCCGCGGCGGGCTGGTATCAGTTCCTTCGGAGCAACTGGTTCAAACGCACATATTATCCTTGAGGAATATATTCCTCAAGCAGCGGAGCAGGACGTTTCTTTGTCCTCAGATTCTGACATATTCGCAGTTATTCCGCTTTCTGCCCGTAATCAAGAACGTCTCCGTGTATATGTAAAACGTCTCTTGGATTTTCTTCATGATGGGATTCAGATTAGAGATTTGGCGTATACATTGCAGGTAGGCCGTGAACCAATGGAAGAACGGGTTTCTTTCTTAGCATCCGGAATTCAAGAATTAAGCGACCAATTGAAGGCTTTTATAGAAGGACAAAAAACCATTCAGCATTGCTGGAAGGGCCGCGTGTCAAGAGGAAGCGAACCATCGCGTCCCGCCGAATCGGTACATAAATTGCTGGAGCAAAGAAAACTCGATCAAATTGCGGAGCAGTGGGCGAACGGATCTGTGGTTGACTGGAAGCTGCTTTACGACGGAAACAAACCAAAGCGGATCAGCCTGCCGACTTACCCATTTGAGAGGGTGCGTTATTGGGTGCCGAAAGCGGAGAAAAAGACTGATCGTTTAAAGGAGGAGCGACACATCCTGCATCCTCTCCTGCATCAAAATGTGTCCGACATATCGGGTGTCCGCTTCCGTTCAGCGTTTACAGGACGTGAATTTTTCTTGAAGGATCATGTCATAAAGGGCGAACACATTTTACCTGGCGCAGCTTTATTGGAGATGGTTCGGGCAGCTGTGGAAAGGGCAGCTGCGGATCAGTTCCCGACAGGATTCCGGCTCCGGAATATCGTCTGGGTCCGGCCGTTCACCGTCACAGAACAGCAGAAAGATATAGATGTACGTCTATATCCTGAGGAGAATGGTGAGATTACATTTGAAATCTGCCGGGACCCTGAAAGCGCAGAGGAGTCGCCGATTGTATATGGGCAAGGGAGTGCAGTGCTTTGTGAGGCTGGTGAAAATCCGGTTATCAACATTGAAGAACTGAAGGCAAGCTATAATGGCCGTACGCTGTCACCTTTTGATTGCTACGAGGCTTATACAGAAATGGGTATTCATTATGGTGACAGCCACAGAGCGATCGACAGCCTATATGCCGGCGAAAACGGAGTTCTAGTGAAATTGACGATGCCTCCTGTAATCTCTGATACAGAAGACCATTATATTCTGCATCCGAGCATGATAGATTCGGCATTTCAAGCATCTATCGGTTTGAGGCTGGGAGGAGCTACGAGTTTAGAAGACAGAAAGGCAATGCTGCCTTTTGCCATACAGGATGTCCAAATCTTCAAAGGCTGCGAGGCATCTATGTGGGCGCGGATCACATATAGCGAGGGCAGTACAGCTGGGGATCGTATGCAGAAGCTTGATATCGATTTATGCAATGAAGAGGGGCAGGTTTGCGTGCGATTGACGGGCTATTCTGCAAGAGTGTTAGAAACAGGTCAAGAAGATCCTTCTGAAGCGACTGACACGCTATTGTTCGAACATATTTGGGAAGAACGTGCTGCAGAGAGGAAAGAGCTCATAGAGTACGACACACATAAAGTCGTTGTCTGTGATGTTGGAGAACAAATGGAAAGCCTCCAAAATCATCTTGACTGTACAGTTCTGCAGCATGATACAGAGACAATTGATGAACGGTTTGAAGGTTATGCCATACAGTTATTTGAAGAAATCAAACAGCTAATGCACTCAAAAACAGGGGGACATACATTCATTCAAGTGGCGGTGCCTGCGTTGGACGAGCCTCAGCTATTAAGCGGCTTAACTGGATTGCTCAAAACGGCTGAACTGGAAAATCCAAAACTGACAGGACAGTTGATCGAAATAGAGACCGGGATGTCAGCTGGTGACCTATTCGAAATATTGGAGGAAAACAGACGCTATCCGCGTGACACGCATATCCGCCACTGGCAAGGGAAGCGATTTGTAAGCAAGTGGAAAGAAGTGTCTGGTGAGCACCTAAGAGCTGATATGCCATGGAAGGATAAAGGCGTGTATCTGATCACAGGCGGTGCAGGCGGTCTTGGATTCATCTTTGCAACTGAAATTGCGAACCAAACGAATGACGCGGTTGTGATCCTGACAGGACGCTCTCCGCTTGATGAAAGGAAGAAGAAGAAGCTTCAAGCCTTACAGAAACTTGGCATCCAAGCGATTTACAGACAAGCTGATCTGGCTGACAAACAAGCGGTTGATGCCTTATTAAAAGAAACCCAAAACGTTTACGGAGACTTAGATGGCATCATTCATAGCGCCGGTTTAATAAAAGATAATTTCATTATGAAGAAAAAGAAAGAAGAGGTTCAAACCGTTCTTGCTCCAAAGGTCACAGGACTGGTTCACCTTGACGAAGCAACGAAAGATATTCCGCTCGATTTCTTTATCCTTTTTTCCTCAGGTGCCGGAGCAGTAGGAAGCGCGGGACAGGCTGATTACGCAATGGCCAATGCATTTATGAATGCATTTAGCGAATATCGTAATGGCCAAGCAGAGCTGCACAAGCGTTACGGAAAAACTCTTTCAGTGTGCTGGCCGCTGTGGAAAGACGGGGGCATGCAAATTGATGCGGAAACTGCAAGGATGCTGAAAAGAGAAACAGGCATGGTGGCCATGGAAACAGATCGTGGGATTCAGGCGCTATATCATGGCTGGACGTCAGGAAACCCGCAAGTGTTAGTTGCTTCTGGTGTTACTGATCGGATTCGTGCATTTTTACATGAAACGGGACATGGCAAAGGCCAATCTCACAATATCAAAAAAAGCAGTCTCAATCAGGAGGCAGAAAAAGCAGACATGATCGGGGAAGCTGATGAAGAGATACTAAGAGAAAAAGCGGAGAACTATTTTAAACAGGTGCTTTCTTCGGTGATTAAGCTGCCAGCCGGCCAGATTGATGCTGAAGCTCCTCTCGAGGATTACGGGATCGATTCTATCATGATCATGCATATAACAGGTCAATTAGAAAAAGTATTCGGTTCTTTGTCCAAGACGCTGTTCTTTGAATATCAGGATATTCGCTCATTAACACGGTATTTTATTGATTCCCGCAGAGAAAACCTGCTGGACATCTTGGGAATTGAAACAGGAAAACCTTCTGCTGCGGAAAATACAAAAACTGATTCAGAGCCTGAAAAGAGAGAAATCTCTGTTGCCCCAAGAAAGTCTGGATTCTTTCCTTTGCAAGAAAAAGGGCAACAACAGTTAAGAGAAAAGGGAACAGAGGAAATTGCGATCATCGGTATCTCAGGGCGCTATCCACTGGCAGACAACATTAATGAATTGTGGGAGAACCTGAGAGACGGTCGAGACTGTATTACTGAAATTCCTGCAGACCGCTGGGATCACAGTCTTTATTATGACGAAGATAAAGACAAGCCTGGAAAAACCTACAGCAAGTGGGGAGGCTTCTTGAAGGATGTAGACAAGTTTGATCCGCAGTTTTTCCATATTTCGCCGCGTGAGGCAAAATTAATGGACCCTCAAGAGCGTTTATTTTTGCAGTGTGTGTATGAAACGATGGAAGACGCAGGCTATACAAGGGAGCATCTCGGCCGTAAGCGTGATTCGGAGCTTGGCGGAAGCGTCGGTGTTTACGTCGGTGTCATGTACGAAGAATATCAGCTGTACGGGGCACAAGAGCAGGTGCGGGGAAGGTCTCTGGCTTTAACGGGAAATCCATCATCCATCGCGAACCGAGTATCTTATTATTTTGATTTTCACGGACCGAGTATTGCTTTAGACACCATGTGTTCTTCTTCTTTAACGGCTATCCACTTGGCCTGCCAAAGCCTGCAGCGCGGAGAGTGTGAGGCGGCATTCGCGGGCGGCGTGAATGTGTCAATCCATCCAAATAAATATTTGATGCTCGGGCAGAACAAATTTATGTCCAGCAAAGGCCGATGTGAAAGCTTCGGACAGGGCGGAGACGGCTATGTGCCGGGGGAAGGCGTTGGAGCAGTGCTTTTGAAGCCATTGTCTAAAGCAGTTGAAGATGGTGATCACATTTATGGAATCATTAAGGGGACAGCCATCAACCACGGGGGAAAAACAAACGGGTACTCAATTCCCAATCCGAATGCCCAAGCAGATGTCATCAAAAAGGCGTTTGTGGAAGCGAAGGTTGATCCGCGGACAGTCAGTTACATCGAAGCCCACGGCACGGGAACCTCTCTCGGTGATCCTATTGAAATCACAGGGCTGTCCAAAGTGTTTACGCAAGAAACCGATGACAAACAATTTTGTGCAATAGGGTCAGCCAAATCAAATATCGGGCACTGTGAGAGTGCGGCAGGTATCGCAGGAGTAACGAAGGTATTGCTCCAAATGAAATACAGGCAGCTTGCGCCTTCCCTGCATTCAAACGTGCTGAACCCGAATATTGATTTCCTTAACTCGCCGTTTAAAGTACAGCAAGAGCTAGAAGAGTGGAAGAGGCCGATCATCAGTGTCAATGGCAAAGACATCGAATTACCGAGAATCGCAGGAGTCTCTTCATTTGGTGCCGGAGGTGTGAACGCCCATATTTTAATAGAAGAGTATGCTCCGGAACCTGTGGAGGAGCGTTTACCAGCGAGGAAACAGCCGGCTGTCATTGTGCTCTCAGCAAAAAATGAGGAAAGACTTCAGAAACGCGCGGAGCGATTGCTGCATGCCATTCGTGAACAAACATATGCTGAAGCAGATTTACACCGAATTGCCTATACACTGCAAGTCGGACGGGAAGCGATGAACGAACGGCTGGCGTTCGTTGCGGAATCGATGCGGGAGCTTGAAGAAAAGCTGAATGAATGTATCTCCGGAACAGAAAATCGTGAATATGTCTATCGCGGACAAGTAAAGCGCAACAAAGAGGCCATTGCTGCTTTTGCTGCTGATGAGGATATGTCAAAAACAATTGAGGCATGGCTGCAAAAAGGAAAATATGCGAAGGTTTTAGACCTGTGGGTAAGAGGTTTGCGAATCGACTGGAGCACGCTATATCAGAATCAAAAACCGCGGCGCATCAGTTTACCTGTCTATCCTTTCGCAAGAGATCGCTATTGGATAGACGTACATGCAATGGCTGAGGAAAAAAGAACGGAGGAGCCATTCGTTCCGGTACAGCCTGTCCTTCCAAAGCCGTCTGTAACCAGAGAAGCCAGCAGCAAGCCTGCCAATATTACGTTACAGCCTTTAATGACCAATCAGGATCGTTTAGAGCGTGTTCCATCAGATACAGAAACAGAGACGATCACTGCGGAAGCCTTGTGCGATGAACTGACAGCGGGCTTAGCGGAAGTGCTGTACATGGACCAAAACGAGATTGATCCAGACGAAGCATTCATAGATATCGGTATGGACTCGATTACCGGGCTCGAATGGATAAAAGCAATAAATAAACAGTATGGCACATCACTAAATGTCACAAAGGTATATGATTATCCGACCACACGTGATTTCGCTGTTTACTTAGCACACGAGTTAAGCACACAAGCTGGGGAGAAAAAACAAACGGAGACGTACACGCCGATCAGACAAAAAACAGCGGTACCTGCTGCTAAACCGGCTAATATATCTCTGCAGCCGTTAGAACATCATCAGCCAGTGCAAGAGGAAGCTGAAGAAACGATTCAATATGCAGCGGCAGAAATATCTGCATCAAGACAATATGCTGTAGCAATTGAAACGCTGCATGAAAACTTGAGGGAAAGCATAGCAGACGTGTTATACATGGAGCCATACGAGGTGGATATTGACGAAGCGTTCATAGATATCGGAATGGACTCGATTACCGGACTCGAATGGATAAAAGCGGTGAACAAGCAATACGGAACGTCTTTTACGGTAACCAGGGTATATGATTATCCAACGATACGTGATTTTGCTGAAATGCTAAAGTCCGAGCTTGGAACTCATCTTGATAGAAAGATAGAGCATACTGACTCTTTCGAAGCAGCCCAGCAAAAGCCAGCAGCACCATCTCATCCAAAGCCGGCAGAACGGCCCCTTCAGCCTGTTCAACATCCAATAAAGAAAGAACATGAGAAGAAAACGGTTCCTGTTCATCAAGACCGCCCGGAGGATGCGATAGCGATTGTCGGGATGTCGGGAAGATATCCGGGCGCTCGTAATGTAAGAGAGTACTGGGATAACCTGGTTCATGCGAGAAATGCCATTCGGGACATTCCAACATCACGGTGGGATGTTGACAAATACTATGATCCTGTCCTCAACAAAAAAGGGAAAGTCTATTGCAAATCAATGGGGATGCTTGATGATATTGAACATTTTGATCCGTTGTTTTTTAATATTCCGCCGTCAGAAGCTGAACTGATGGACCCGCAGCATCGAATCTTTTTGCAGGAAGGCTATAAAGCCTTTGAGGACGCTGGGTACAACGCCCGAACTTTAAATGAGAAAAAATGCGGTGTATATCTCGGCATTATGAGCAATGAATACGGGGTCATACTGAACCGGCAGGCAAGAGCAAATGCCACCGGGAACAGCTTTGCGATCGCTGCGGCGCGTATTCCATATTTTCTTAATTTAAAAGGGCCTGCGATTCCTATTGACACCGCTTGTTCATCTTCATTGGTCGGCACACATTTAGCGCGGCAGGCACTTATAAACAAAGAAATTGATATGGCGCTGGTCGGCGGGGTCAGCTTATACCTGACGCCGGAATCTTACATCAGTATGTGTGAGGCCGGCATGCTTTCACCTGATGGACAATGTAAAGCATTTGACAATGGCGCGAATGGTTTTGTGCCCGGCGAGGGTGCGGGTGCGCTGGTTCTGAAAAGGCTGAAAGATGCAGAAGCGGACCGTGACCATATTTATGGCATCATCATTGGCTCGGGTATTAATCAGGACGGGAAAACAAACGGAATCACGGCACCGAGTGCAAAAAGCCAAATGGACCTGGAAAGAGACATATATGAAACATACGGCATACATCCTGAGAGTATCAGTTATGTCGAGATGCATGGCACAGGAACAAAACAAGGCGATCCAATTGAATTAGAAGCTCTGTCCACCGTATTTCAAGAAAAAACAGACAAAAAGCAGTTTTGCGCAATCGGTTCCGTCAAAAGCAATATTGGCCATACATCCGCGGCGGCAGGAGTAGCCGGGGTTCAAAAAGTGTTATTATGCATGAATCATAAAACACTTGTGCCGACATTGAACTTCACGACACCGAATGAGCATTTTGAATTTGAGCATTCTCCTTTATACGTAAATACGGAGCTTAAGCCTTGGGAAACGGGTGATGGAAAACCGCGGAGAGCATGTGTGAGCTCTTTCGGATATAGCGGAACGAATGCCCATATCGTGATAGAGGAATATCAGCCTGAAAAGAGGAGCGATCCATTAACAAAGCAGCACCGCTCAGCATTATTTGTACTTTCAGCGAAAAAAGAGAAGCAATTGAAGGCCTATGCGGAAGCAATGAAAGATTTCGTAACTTCCAATGAAGATATCGATCTGGAGGATATGGCATACACACTTCAGACGGGCCGGGAAGCAATGGATTATCGCATGGCGTTTTTGGCGGATTCGAGAGAAATGCTGATCAAAGCTTTAGATGATTATTTGGCTGAAATGCCGAACGGCAGCATATTTGCTGCTCACGTGAAAACGAAGAAGAGCGAAATCAAGCTGTTTGAAACGGATCATGATGCCAAAGCATTGCTGCAAACATGGATAGAGAAAAAAAGGCTGGAGAAAGTAGCAGAGCTATGGGTGAAAGGGCTGCAGATAGATTGGAACAAGCTTTATGGGGAATACACGCCTCGCCGAATCAGCCTGCCTGCTTATCCGTTCGCGGAAGAGTATTACTGGCTGCCAACTCAAGAAGGCGAACCCGAAACCATTGCTACAGCAATGCCTCAATTCGAACTGATGCCAAAGCGCTGCTTTCTGCGTAAACAGTGGCAGCCTTGTCCGATTGAACCGGCAGAAATGACGAATCAAACCGTCGCCATTTTGGCAAATGAGGAGACAATGGCATTAGCGGAAGAGCTTTCGACGTATTTCTCGACATACCGTATATTTGACAGCCAAGAGCTGGATCGGGTATCTGCTGCTGACTATGAACACGTTGCTGGAGCAATCGATCTGATCGGGTGCGGAACGAGCCATGAGCATTCTATGGGCTGGATAAACTGGCTCCAAAAGCTGATCGAGCAAGGACGTGCAAGCAAGCATCATTTGACGGTCTTGGGTGTAACAAAGGGGCTGGAGGCCTACGCAAATGAGGGTGTTATTTTGTCTGGTGCTTCACGGGCCGGTTTATACCGCATGCTTCAAAGTGAGTACAGCCATCTTACTTCAAGACATGCAGATATGGAATGCGAAGCCTCTCATGAGGAGCTGGCCAGACTGATTGCAGTTGAATATTATGCCAAGAGCACAGAATCAGAAGTCTGTTATCGAAACGGACAGCGATATCGCGCATATTTGACAGAGCAGCCAGCAGAAGCCGCTCTAAGTCATAAGCAAGTATCGTTTTCAACAGACAAAGTCCTGCTCATTACAGGCGGGACAAGAGGTCTCGGCTTGCTGTGTGCGCGGCATTTTGTGAAAACATACGGCGTTAAGCGGCTGGTCCTTATCGGCCGTGAAGAGCTTCCACCGCGTGACCAGTGGAATTCGGTAAAAATTTCCTCGCTTGCCGAGAAAATAAAAGCCGTTCAAGAGCTAGAAGACATGGGTGCGCAAGTTCAGGTGCTGTCTCTGGATCTCACAGACAGGGTTGCTGTCGAACAGAGCCTGAAGACAATACACGAAACAATGGGGGCGATTGGCGGAGTCATCCATTGTGCCGGGATGGTGAACAAACAAAACCCGGCTTTTATCAGAAAATCACTAGAAGAGATCGGACAGGTGCTTGAACCGAAAGTCGAAGGTCTGCAAACGTTGTTTGACCTGCTTCAAGATGAACCATTGGCGTTTTTCACCTTGTTTTCATCAGTATCAGCGGCCATCCCTGCACTAGCAGCAGGACAAGCTGATTACGCGATGGCAAATGCTTTTATGGATTATTTTGCGGAGGCTCATCAAGATAAATGTCCCATTGTAAGCATTCAGTGGCCAAACTGGAAGGAGACCGGTTTAGGCGAGGTGCGAAGCAAAGCTTTAGAACAAACTGGATTGATCAGTTTGACAAACGACGAGGGATTACAGCTGCTTGACCAGATTCTATCAGACAGACAGTATGCTGTCGTGCTGCCGGCAGTACCAGATACAAACGTTTGGAAGCCGGATAAGCTGATGCAGCCGTCAATGCCTGTCGAAGCTCTCTCGCATCCTGAGACGAAAGAGCAAACCAGCACTCGCAACCTGTTCCCTGAAACAGTCGACTGGCTCGTAACTCTTTTTTCAGATGAACTGAAAATAGCTGCAGAAGACTTTGAAACGGATGAACCTTTCCAAGAATACGGAATCGACTCGATTATATTGGCCCAGCTGGTACAGCAGATGAACCAACAATTAAATGGAGATATTGATCCGTCAATTTTGTTTGAATACCCGACAATAGAATCCTTTGCACACTGGCTCATTTCGAAATATGACATATCAGCTGTTTTACAGCCATCTGTTCCTGAGAAACAGACACCTTTCAAGCCGCAATCAGCAATGAAACAGAAGCCGGTGCCAGAACAGCGGCCGCAACAGATAAGCCATGAAAAAACGGCACTTCTTGCTGAGGACATCGCTATCATCGGTCTTAGTTGCAGGTTCCCAGGAGCGGAAACCCTAGAGGAATACTGGGAACTAATACGTGATGGACGGTCTGCGATTGCGCCTGTTCCGCCTGAACGATTCGGGAACTCCAGCTCAAATTACGCGGGCCTCATTGATGAAATGAACCAATTTGATCATGATTTCTTCATGATGTCCGAAAACGATGTCAGAGCGATGGACCCTCAAGCTTTGGCTGTATTGGAGGAAAGCTTGAAGCTGTGGTATCACGCCGGTTATACAGAGAAAGAAGTGAAAGGCATGAGGGCTGGTGTTTATATAGGAGGCCGCAGCCAGCACAAGCCTGATCCGGCCAGTCTTTCAAAAGCAAAAAATCCGATAGTCGCTGGCGGACAAAACTATTTAGCGGCTAACATCTCACAATTTTTTGACTTGAAGGGACCGAGTATTGTCCTGGATACCGCTTGTTCCTCTGCACTGGTGGGGCTGAATATGGCCATTCAGGCTCTGCGAAGCGGAGATATTGAGGCAGCGGTTGTAGGCGGCGTCAGTTTGCTTGATGCTGATGCGCATCGAATGTTTCATGAGCGCGGACTTTTATGTGACAAACCGTCATTCCATATTTTTGATAAGCGGGCAGACGGTGTCATTTTAGGAGAAGGCGTGGGCATGGTTCTCGTCAAAACCGTCAGCCAAGCGCTTGAAGACGGAGATTCCATATATGCAGTCATTAAGGCTGCAGCAATTAATAATGATGGAAGAACGGCTGGCCCATCATCTCCGAATCTCGAGGCACAAAAGGACGTCATGCTGTCAGCGCTTGAAAAAAGCGGCAAAAAGACTGAAGAGATCAGCTATCTCGAAGCGAACGGATCGGGGTCGGCAGTAACAGATTTACTTGAATTAAAGGCAATCCAGTCCATTTACCGTTCTGAATCAAAGGCTCCGTTAGGGCTGGGATCGGTGAAACCTAACATCGGCCATCCATTATGTGCAGAGGGGATTGCGAGCCTGATTAAAGTAGCTTTAATGCTGAAGCATAGACAATTGGTTCCATTCCTGTCAGGTAATGAAAATATGCCGTATTTTGATATAGAAAAGACAGATTTGTATTTCAGCAGATCGCAAGCCGAGTGGAAGGAGACAACGCCGGCTGCGGCAATTAATTGTTTTGCAGATGGCGGAACGAACGCCCATCTCATTATAGAAGCCTGGAATGAATCGGTTGCTCGTCCAATTAGAAGAAAACCTCTGCCTTTGCCGGAATTAAATAGGCAGCCCGTTTTAATCAAACCATCAGCTCAAAACGTGCAGGAAAAAGTGCATTCAGACACAGGGGCTTCTAAAGATATGTTTTGGAAAACTTTCAAATAAGAGAGGAGTGGGAAAATGATAACTGAACAACTGCACATTTCATTAAATAATCCAATCATGTCCAACCACAAGGTATATGGACAAGCGTTATTACCCGGCCTTGCTTATATAGATTTAATCTACCAAGTATTCCAGGAACATGGTTATGCATACCAAGAGCTTGAATTAAAAAACCTGACCATTTTTTACCCTTTGATCGCAGATGAGTCATATGACATTGCCCTGACCATTCACGTGTCTGAAAGAAAGGAAGGGACATGGTCCATCATCATCGACGGACAAAAACAGCATGGAGAATCACTATCTGACAAGAGACAATATGTGACTGCTGACATGCATCGTAATGAGCAAACCGCTTTTGCCGAATCAATAGACCTTAATCAGTGGAAAAGTACAGCTGACAGGATTCTGAATTTAGATGAAATCTATGAACAATGCCGTTCTCAGGAGTTAGTCCATACCGGCATGATGAAGGCAAAAGGGCGGATTTATGAAACCAAAGAGGGTGCTTTAATTGATTTAGCAGTTGGACAGGAAGCCCTGCGCCATTCTGAAGCTTTTCTGTTTCATCCGACGCTTATTGACGGCAGCGGCATAGGTTCAAGCTGCCTGATCTCAGATCAAACGATGTACCTGCCATTGTATTATGAATCGTTTTCTGCTTCAGAACGATTGCAAAAAGGATGTACAGCACGGATCCTCTCCTCATCTGTGCGCCAAAAGAAAGAACTCACTTATATGACGATTGAATATTTTAATTCATCAGGACAAAAAGTGGCCGAGCTGAAACAATTTGCAGGCAAGTCTGTACGGAATATGTCAGCCTTTCATTCTCCAAAAGAAATTCAAGAAAAAAGAGCTGCTGTCTCTCAGAACATCAGTCGGGACTATCCCGCATTTGAAATGTATTTGCGTCAGCTGCTTGCTAAGCAGCTTGAAAGGCCGGCAGAACAAATGGATATCCACGCTGGGTACTATGAGCTAGGCTTGGATTCTCCGTCATTGCTTACCGTGGTTCAGGAAATTGGAGATAAGGTTGGAGCGGATCTTGCTCCGACACTGCTGTTTGAATTTACAACAATTGCAGAACTAGCTGCTCATCTTGCTGATCAATATTCAATTGGAGAGGCGGACGATGCTGTCCGCCAATCTCCTTCACCAATGAAGGATTCTCCTGATGGTGTTACCTCTTCACCAGAGATCGGTGAGGACATTGCCATTATCGGAATGGCGGGACGCTATCCTAAGGCAAAAAACATACAGGAATTTTGGGAACATCTTAAAGCGGGTACCGACTGCATCACAGAGATTCCAAACTCACGCTGGGAATGGAAAGAAAACAATGGACTGGATTCACCTGCAGGCAAGCCACTCTCGAAATGGGGCGGGTTTATCGAGGAGGCTGATTGCTTTGATCCTCAATTTTTCAGAATCTCTCCGCGTGAAGCGGAAATGATGGACCCTCAGGAACGGTTATTTTTAGAGACATGCTGGGAAGCTATTGAAGATGCGGGTTATACACCAGAGACAATTGCTGCACCGCAGGGAGAAAATAAAAGACAGCATGTCGGTGTGTTTGCCGGCGTAATGCATAAGGACTATTCCCTTATAGGGGCTGAAGCTCTATCAGAACACAATCCATTTCCTTTATCGCTGAATTATGCGCAAATCGCCAACAGGGTCTCTTACTATTGTAATTTCCACGGCCCAAGCATGGCGGTGGACACGGTCTGCTCTTCCTCATTAACTGCGGTTCATCTGGCAATAGAGAGCATCCGGAATGGAGAATGCGAGGCCGCGCTTGCCGGAGGCGTCAATTTGTCACTGCATCCGGCTAAATATATCAGCTATGGCAGTGTAGGGATGCACTCAAGTGACGGCTATTGCCATACTTTCGGCAAAGGCGGGGATGGCTACGTATCTGGAGAAGGTGTCGGCACAGTATTGCTAAAACCGCTGCGAAAAGCTGAACAGGACGGTGACCGAATCTATGCTGTCATCAAAGGCAGTGCGATAAATCATGTAGGAAAAGTAAGCGGAATTACAGTACCGAGCCCGGTAGCTCAAGCTGATGTAATCGAAGCATGTCTAGAAAAAACAGGAATTGATCCGCGCACCATCAGCTATGTTGAAGCCCATGGCACTGGCACCTCATTGGGAGATCCGATTGAAGTACAGGGGTTAGTAAAAGCTTTCAGCCGCAATACGCAGGACAAGCAATTCTGTTCAATCGGTTCTGTGAAATCAAATATTGGCCATGCTGAAGCTGCAGCCGGCATTAGCGGCTTAACGAAGACTGTCCTGCAGCTGCATCATAAAACCTTGGTGCCGTCATTACATTCAGAAGAGCTGAATCCTTATTTGAAGCTTGATCAAACCCCATTTTTTGTCCAGCATGAAACAAAGGAATGGGAGCAGCCATCTTTTACAGAAAACGGGGTGGACGTCACATATCCCCGCCGTGCCGGTTTAAGTTCGTTTGGCGCTTCAGGATCAAATGCGCATCTTATTTTGGAAGAATATATTCCGGCAGAGAGCCATTCAGAGACGATTTTAACGAAAAATGAAGAAATAGTGATACCTTTGTCTGCGAGAAACAAAGATCGTCTGCAGGCTTACGCTCTTAAACTTCTTGATTTTCTTAGCGAGGACGTCAATCTTTTAGCGTTAGCTTATACCATGCAGGCAGGACGGGTTGAAATGGAGGAGCGTGCGGCCTTCATTGTAAAAGACATAAAAGATTTAACGGCTAAACTTCGGGCGTTTGCCAATGGAGAAGAAGAGATCGAGGGCTGCTGGACCGGACAAGCCAAGGAGAATCAGGAGGCGGCTGGGCTAGCATCGGTAAATGCGCTGAATAACAATTTGACAACAGACAGTGAAATGATGGAAATGGCGAAAGCATGGGTTCAAGGACAGCGGGTCACCTGGGACGACCTATACGGCGATCGCAAGCCGCTTAAAATCAGTGTTCCGACCTATCCGTTTGCAAGGGAGCGCTACTGGATCCCGGTTCCTGAAATGAAAACCAGCACTGTGAATCATATCTTACATCCGCTGGTGCACCGCAATACATCAGACTTTACTGAGCAGCGCTTTAGCTCTGTATTTACAGGCACGGAATTTTTCCTGTCAGATCATGTTGTACAGGGACAGAAGATTTTGCCGGGCGTTGCCTATTTAGAAATGGCAAGGGAAGCAGCGGAAAAAGCTGCAGGCGATCTGGACGGCGAACAAAGAGTGGTGTCGCTTAAAGACATTGTGTGGGTGCGTCCTATCACGATAGAAAGTGAACCAAAAGAAATACATATTGGCCTTTTTCCTGAGGATAACGGGGACATTTCCTTTGACATTTATAGCAGCTCTGAACATAAAGAAGAAGCCCTGACGATACACTGCCAAGGCCGCGCTGTCATTTCAGATGAAGCGAACACTTCCATTTTAAACCTTTCATCAATACAGACAGAATGCAGCCTGGACACAGTGACGTCAGAACAATGCTATGCAGCGTTTCGAAAGATTGGGCTTGACTATGGAGAGGGCTATCAAGGGATTGAAAAAGTCTATGTCGGCAAAGATCAATTGCTTGCAAAAATCTCGTTACCCGCTTTTCTAAAAAACGACAAGCAGCATTTTGCGCTCCACCCGAGTTTGATGGATTCCGCGTTCCATGCCACAGTCGGTTTTATCGTTAGCTCAGTCAATGCCGCTGGACAAGCTCAGACGCTGTCTCTTCCATTTGCGTTACAGGAGGTTGATATTTTCAGCCCATGTCCAGAGAAGATATGGTCTTATATTCGATACAGTTCAGACAGTAAAGCGGAGGACAAAGTCAGAAAGTATGATATTGATTTATGTGATGAGAACGGACATGTTTGTGTGCGAATGAAGGGTGCCTCGATGCGGGCACTTGATGGAGAGCAGCATTCAAAGCCGCAACTATTAACTGATTCTCAGCTGACCGGGCATACGATGATGATCCCTGTCTGGGAACCAGTCTCTTCAGATACGGAGGATAATGCTTCGTTTGCTGGTACACGAGTTGTTTTATGCGGTGCTGCTGAAGCTGATCGGGCATTAATAAAGCATCATTATCCGCAAGTATCCTTTATCGATATCCGGCCTGCAGATGACATTGAGGGAATAGCGGACAAACTGCAAGCGTACGGAAGCATTGACCATGTCTTGTGGATTGCCCCGTCAGACCTGGAGAATAGTGATAGACAAGGAGAAGCTGTTCTTCACTTATTTAAGCTTGTGAAAGCATGCCTGCAATTAGGCTATGGCGAGAAACAACTTGAATGGTCTCTTGTGACCGTCCAAGCGCAGCCGGTTACGCAACATGAAGCAGTACAACCCGCTCATGCAAGCATTCATGGGCTTGCCGGCACAATGGCAAAGGAATATCCACACTGGAAAATCCGTCTTCTCGATCTTGAAAAAGGCTGCACATGGCCGGTAAATCACATGTTTTCGCTCCCAGCTGACCGCCTTGGCCATGCTTGGGCCTATCGTAATCAGCAATGGCATCAGCAGCAATTGATCCCATATCGGCACTCACTGTCAGGCGACACGCTGTATAGGAAAGGCGGAGTCTATGTGGTCATCGGAGGAGCCGGGTATATCGGAGAGGCGTGGAGTGAGTACATGATCCGCCGCTACCAAGCGCAAATCGTTTGGATTGGGCGAAGTCAACTTAATGCTGCCATCCAGTCAAAAATAGACCGACTTTCGGCGCTTGGCCCTGAGCCTTTCTACATTGCAGCCGATGCAGCCGATAAGCATTCATTGCAGCAGGCTTATGATCAAGTGAAAAAACGCCATCCTCATATTCACGGGATTGTTCACTCTGCGATGGTTTTATTTGAGCAAAGCCTGGAAAAAATGAAGCCGGAAGAATTCACCGCTGGACTGGCGGCGAAGATCGATGTCAGTATTCGGATGGCCCAAGTGTTCCGCCAGGAGAATGTAGATTTTGTTTTATTCTTCTCTTCGCTTGTAGCCCATATCAAAAATGTGAAGCAAAGCCATTATGCCTCTGGCTGTACATTTGCAGATGCTTTTGCTCACCGGCTTTCTCAGAGCTGGGCATGCCCTGTAAAAGTCATGAACTGGGGATATTGGGGGAATAGTGAAGCGGCTGAGGATGAACATTATGTACAACTCATGAATCAAATCGGCTTAGGTTTAATTGAGCCTGCGGAGGCTATGAAGGCGCTGGAAGCACTGCTTTCTGGGCCAGTCAGCCAAACAGCTTTCATTCATACGACAAAGCCTGTAGCAGTCGAAGGCGTGAATCAGAATGAATTCATCACTCTTTATCCAGAGCAACCTTCAGCAGATGCAGAGAGCCTGATGGAGCGTCTGCCGACTACGGGACGATTTCAAAGAGTGACACATGAAGAGCTTGATGATCTTCTTTACAGGCTGTTGTTAGGACAGCTGCAAACAGCCGGGCTGTTTGATGGTTATACATTATCGGTTGAACGTCTTCAACAATATAAGACTCGTGAATTTTATGGAAAATGGATTCGGCAAAGCAGCGAATTTCTCTTGCAGCATGGCTATCTTAAGAAAGTTGGAGATTCATTGGTGAGGAAGGACCAAGCAGAGGATATCGAGCTGCTTTGGCTAGAATGGAACGCGAAAAAAGAAAAGTGGCTTAAAGACAGCGAGACAAAGGCGATGGTTGTATTAGCAGAGGCCATGCTGAAAGCATTACCGGATATTTTGACAGGGAAAGTCCCTGCAACAGATATCATGTTCCCGCATTCCTCGATGGAACTTGTGGAAGGCATTTATAAGCATAACCAAGTGGCAGACTATTTTAATAAAGTGCTTGCCGATACATTATTAGCTTATCTGGATGAACGTCTGAAGCACGACCCTGAGGCATCGATTCGCATTATGGAAATAGGCGCAGGCACAGGCGGCACGAGTGCCGGAATCTTTGAAAAACTGAAACCATATCAAAAGCACATCAATGAATATTGCTATACAGATCTGTCTAAAGCATTTTTGCTGCATGCAGAAAAGGAATATGGGGCGGAAAATCCGTACCTGACATATCAGCTTTTTGATGTGGAAAAACCGATTGATCAGCAGGAATTTGAAGCGGGAGGCTATGATGTCGTCATTGCCGCTAATGTCCTTCACGCAACAAAAAATATCCGTCAAACACTGCGGCATACAAAAGCGGTAATGAAAAACAACGGAATGCTGCTGCTGAATGAAATGGCGGGAAACAGCCTGTTCCCTCACATCACCTTTGGTCTTTTGGAAGGCTGGTGGCTGTATGAAGATCCTGCAGTGCGGATTCCCGGCTGTCCAGGCTTACATCCTGACAGCTGGAAAGCGGCACTTGAAAGCGAAGGCTTTGAATCTGTCTTTTTCCCGGCCGAGGCGGCACATGATCTGAGTCACCAAATCGTCGCAGCCTCAAGCAACGGGCTGGTTCGACGTATGATGAAAAATGTGATCTTGCCGGAGAAGGTTGTTTTACAAGCATCTAATCAGGAGCCAGCCTACATTCATACCATAGATTCAGAGGAAGCTGGACAATCAAAACATGCTCTCCTAAGAGAAAAAAGCACAGAATATATGAAAAAACTAATCGGGGAAACGTTGAAAATTCCTGCAAGCAAAATTGAGTCAGCTGAACCGCTTGAAAAGTACGGGATTGATTCTATCGTCGTTGTCCAGCTGACAAATACATTGCGTAAAGAATTTGACCATGTAAGCAGCACTTTATTTTTCGAGTACCAGACCATTGACGCATTAGTTGATCATTTCATCAAAACAAAAACAGAAGCGCTGATGAAATTAACAGGTCTTGACCGTCAAGTTCAACAACAGACACCGGCCGAAAGCAGAACCCAATCCTCACAGAAACCTGATCAGGCCGCTAAAAGAACACGGCGCTATCGCAAGCTTGGCTTCAGCGGGGAGAAAGAAACACCGACAAACACTCTTGCAAGTCGTGACGTTGCCATTATCGGCATTTCTGGACGCTATCCTCAGGCGGAAACAGCAGAAGACTTTTGGAACAACCTAAAAGAAGGAAGAAATTGTATTGAGGAAATTCCGAAAGATCGCTGGGATTGGAAAGCTTATTACGATAAAGAAAAAGGAAAAGAAGGATCAATTTATACGAAATGGGGCGGATTTATCAAGGATATGGACAAGTTTGACCCATTATTCTTTCAGATTTCTCCGCTTGAGGCAGAAAGAATGGACCCTCAGGAGCGATTATTTCTGCAAACCGCTTATGCAAGTATTGAAGACGCGGGATACACGCCTGACTCGCTCTGTTCAAGCAGAAAAATCGGCGTCTTTGCCGGAGTCATGAACAAAAATTATCCGACCGGCTACGGCTATTGGTCTATCGCCAACAGAATATCCTATTTACTGAATTTCCAAGGCCCGAGTCTTGCAGTCGATACAGCCTGCTCATCCTCCCTGACAGCGATTCATTTAGCGCTGGAAAGCATTTATAGCGGATCGAGTGATTGTGCCATTGCCGGCGGTGTCAATTTAGTTGTCGACCCGGTTCACTATCAGAATTTATCTGTCATGAATATGCTCTCTGCTAGTGATACATGTAAATCATTCGGCGATGATGCAGATGGATTTGTCGACGGTGAAGGCGTAGGCGCCATTGTGTTAAAGCCGCTGCAGCAAGCAATAGCGGACGGTGACCATATTTACGGTGTGATAAAGGCAAGTGCCATTAATAGCGGAGGAAAAACAAATGGATACACGGTTCCAAATCCTCATGCACAGGCACAGGTAATTAAAGAAGCAATGGAGCGCGCCGACATTCCTGCCCGAACCATCAGTTATTTAGAGGCGCATGGAACAGGCACTGCATTAGGAGATCCGATTGAGATAGCGGGGTTAACAAAAGCATTTGAGAAAGATACGCAGGAGAAACAGTTTTGTGCGATCGGCTCCAGCAAATCAAATATCGGCCATTGTGAAAGTGCAGCCGGAATTGCAGGGCTGACAAAAATACTTTTTCAGTTTAAATATGGCCAAATTGCACCGTCATTGCATGCTCAGCGGTTGAATCCGAACATCGAGTTCAGCCATACGCCATTTGTCGTTCAGCAGCAACTTGGTGAATGGAAACGCCCGGTGATTGGCGGGCAAGAGGTGCCTAGGCGCGCTGGCTTGAGCAGTTTTGGCGCCGGAGGGTCCAATGCCCATATCATCCTGGAAGAATATATTCCAAGAACGGGGGCGCAAACGCCGAAAGACCATCCTCCAACGCTGATTGTGCTGTCGGCCAAAAACATGGAACGCTTGCAAGAAAAAGCGGAACAGCTGCTTACAGCCATCAAACAAAAAAGGTACCGCGAAACAGACCTGATCAGGATTGCCTATACCTTGCAAACAGGCCGTGAAGCAATGGAGGAACGGATGGCCTTTATAGCAGAATCACTAGAGGATCTTGAGAGAAAGCTGAACGATTTTATCGAAAACAAAGCAGACAGCCTGTATCTGGATCGCATCGATGATAACAAAAAAGCGTTAGCAGTCTTATCAGCGGATGAGGATACGGAAAAAATCATAGAAGCATGGATGAGCAAAGGGAAATACACGAAACTGCTGGACCTTTGGGTGAAAGGCTTGTCTTTCGACTGGGGCATGCTGTACGGCACCCAAACGCCTGTCCGGATCAGTCTTCCGGCATATCCATTTGCAAAAGAACGTTACTGGGCACCAGGCGCGGCAAAGGCTCCGGCGTCTATAGAACAGGATCATGATCAGCAAACAGAAGAACCTTTCAAGGTTATGACTTTTCAAGAAGTGTGGAAAGAAGAGCCGGCGACTCTCACATCGAAACGTATCAAAACGCTCATCTGTTTTCTGACTGAAAGAGAAAAGCAAAACGCATTTGCTTCAGCCTTGAAAAACGTTGATCAAGACACTAAGGTCATTTTTATATCACAGGGCGAAGTGTACAGCAAACAGTCTGAATATAGCTACCAGATTGTGCGGCAAGAACCCGTTACTTTTGAAAAGGCCTTCCAGAGCATTAAAGAAGAACTTGGAGAGCCAGATGCAATCCTCTATATGTGGCCTATGGAAGACAAGCGCTGTATAAAGGACCATTCCTGTATTGTTTACCTATTACAAGGTATGTCCGCAGCAAAGCTTCATCCTTCACGGCTGCTGCTGGCAGGATGTTTTGAAGATAGTCTTGACCGAAGTTATCTGGAATCATGGATTGGCTTCGAACGTTCACTCGGGCTTGTCCTTCCGCACACAAAAGTGACTGGAATCTTTCAGCCCGCGGAACAAGGATCGATGGATGATTGGACACGTAAAGTCTGGGCAGAATTACAGGCTTCAACTGAACAAACGGTTTTGTATCAGAATCTGAAACGATATGTAAATCACATTGAACAGACAACGATACAACCGGACAACAGCAAATTGAAGTCTGGCGGTACTTACCTGATTACAGGCGGTGTAGGAGGGCTTGGTTATTTATTTGCCAAGCATTTGGCCAAAAACTATGCCGCAAACCTGATTTTGACAGGGAGGTCGCCTTTTAATGATGAGAAGCAAAAGCAAATAAAAGAATTAAAGGATCTAGGCGGCGAAGCGATGTATGCAGAAGCAGATGTGTCTGATCCTATCGCAATGGGAGACTGCGTAAAAAGAGGGAAAGACCGATTCGGTGCCATCAACGGTGTTATTCATGCAGCCGGAATCGAGAGCGACTCTGCTATTTTTGACAAAAAGATCGAAAGCTTCCAGCGCATCATTGAACCGAAAATCAACGGCACGATAGCGCTTGATGAATGGCTTAAAAATGAAGACCTTGATTTTATGTGTTATTTTTCTTCTTCTTCTGCGGTTTTAGGGGATTTTGGATGTTGTGATTATGCGATTGGCAATAGGTTTCAGATGGCTTACGCACAATACAGAAATGAGCTGCATAACGGTAAAACGTTTGTCATCAACTGGCCTGTGTGGAAGGATGGCGGAATGAAGATCGGTGATGAGGAAACAACGGATATGTACCTGAAATCAAGCGGCCAACGCTTCCTAGAAGCCGAGGAAGGTATCCGTATGTTTGAGCACATCCTAGCTCAGCAGGATGCTCAGCATCTCGTGATAGCCGGTCAGCCCAGCCGTGTCAGCAGATTTTTAGGAATGACTGAACCAGCTATTCCAGAACCGGCCACTCAAGCCCCTCTAGCACAAGAAAACAAGGATGAGGTAAAAACACTAAGCATTGAAAAGCGTTTAGAACACGACTTGAAAGAGCATATTCACACATTGCTTAAGATTTCAAAGGACAAGCTGAATTTGAACAAAAATTGGGCCGACTTCGGATTTGATTCGATCTATTTGGCTAAATTCTCGAACGTGTTATCAAAGCATTTCAACATCGAAGTGACACCGGCTTTATTTTTCGGCTATTCAACTTTACAAGAATTGATCAGCTTTTTCTTAACCGATCATAAAGAGCTGATTGAAGCATTTTACCGGGATGATGCATCAGAGGCGCAAAAGCCCCCTGAAGCTTATGCAGTAATTCCTGTAGCTCCAGAACCGGAAACCAGTAAACAAAGCATTCGGCAGGTTCACGATGAGCCTATTGCCATTATCGGCATGAGCGGCAGGTTCCCTCAAGCTGATTCGGTCCATGAGCTGTGGGATAATCTGAAAAACGGTAAATCGTGTATCTCTGACATTCCGGGCGAACGCCGGGACTGGGGGAGAGCTAACAGAGATCCAGAAAAAGCAGTGCCAAGGTGGGGTGCATTTTTGAAGGACATAGACCGGTTTGATCCGCTGTTTTTTCAAATATCGCCTAAAGAAGCCGAAAGCATGGATCCGCGCCAGCGCATTTTTCTAGAGGAAGCATGGCACACGTTTGAAGACGCCGGCTATATGGGAGATCGGATAAAAGGAAAATCCTGCGGTGTTTATGTAGGTGTGGAAGAAGGGGAATATGCGCATCTAACCGGAGATACGGATTACATTAACGGAACACAAAACGCCACATTGTCTGCGAGAATCGCATACACATTGGATTTAAAAGGGCCTAATATGGCTTTGACAGCAGCATGTTCATCTGGACTGGTGGCGATTCACCAGGCATGTTCAGCTCTGCGTCAGGGGGATTGTGAAATGGCTTTAGCCGGCGGCGTCAGCTTGAATATTTCTCACATGTCTTTTGAGGCGCTGACAAGGGCCGAAATGCTGTCTCCGAACGGACAATGCAAAGTGTTTGACCAGGATGCCAATGGTCTTGTGCCAGGTGAAGCGGTGGCTGCTGTTCTCTTGAAACCATTATCAAAGGCAATTGAAGATAAAGATCATATTTATGGCTGCATCAAAGCCAGCGGCGTGAATTACGATGGCAAAACCAACGGCATTACTGCGCCAAATCCTTTTAGCCAGGCAGAATTGATCGAAAACATTTATGAAAAAAATGAAATCAATCCGCTCGATATTCAATATGTGATGGCGCACAGTACCGGCTCGAATCTTGGTGATCCGCTTGAGGTCCAAGCGTTAACGAGCGTGTTCAGCAAATATACGAAGCAGAAGCAATTCTGTATGATCAGCTCAATTAAACCTTTAATCGGACATACATTTGCAGCGTCAGGAACGGTTGCTTTAATCAGTATGCTGATGGCTATGAAAAACCAGATCATTCCGGCCACTCATCACTGTGAATCGGAAAACCCGTATATTCCGTTTAAAGAAAGCCCATTTGTGCTTTGCAAAGAAAACCGTTCGTGGATCAGGAAAAATCAGAAGCCGAGGATGGGAACGATCAGCACGACTGGAATCAGCGGCACCAATGCACATGCAGTCATTGAAGAATACATTCCGGAAGATCAGCCGTCCACACAGCGGCATCAAGGGTCACCGCAGGTAATCATGCTTTCAGCCCAAAATGACGATCGGCTTCAGGATGCTGCCTGCCGCATGATTGCGTATCTGGAGCAGAATCATAACCTTTCTTTACCTGATATGGCATATACGCTTCAGGTTGGGAGAAAAGCCATGGAAGCAAGGCTCGCGATCGTTGCAAACAATCAGAAGCAATTGGTGCGAAAATTGAAGGAATATGTGGAAGCAATGAAGAATGGTGGGGTATCAGGCCAACAGAGATCCCTTTATACAGGATATACAGAAGGGATATTAGAAGAACAAGATGAAGCAGTTCTGCAGGCTCTCGCAAAGGAAAGAAATTTGGAAAACATCGCGGAATGCTGGGTGAAAGGATATCAGATTCCTTGGGAACTCCTTCATGATGGCGATCACGTTCGAATGGTTTCTTTACCTGGTTATCCATTTGCAAGGGAGCGGTATTGGGTTTCGTCAGGCACCCAGCAATCAGTGGCCGTTAAACAGCATTCACAAGATATGAAAACAGAGATTGACGAGCCGAATGGCAAAACCCATATTCAAAAGATCATTGTTCAATTTTTAGCACGAGAATTGGGCATATCTGAGGATCGAATCAATTTCAAAAGAAACTTTTTGGATTATGGGATGGATTCAATTCTTGGCCGGAAATTGATGCGGCATATCGAAAAAACCACGCAGCTGAAGATGGCCGGTCGGGAAATCCTTGAATGTCAGACAGTCCAAGCTCTATCTGACCATTTGGCCTTAAAAGCGGAAAAACAAAATCATAGCGCAGCAGCACATCAAATAAAGGACACGTATACAGACGAGCAAATCATCGGATTAATGCAAGAGGTGGCGCTAGGGAAATTGGATTTTAAGAGTGTGCAAAACATCATAGAAGGGAGTAAATCGTATGAATCATAAAGAAATTCTCGATGCCTTCAGATCAGGAGAATTAACCATTTCTGAGGTGGAAGAACATCTTAAAGGCATGAAGCGGCAGTTGAAAAGCCCGCTTTCAGAAGGGCAAAAAGGGCTGTGGATGCTTCAAAAAATGTCTCCTGGGATGAGTGCATATCATATTCCTTTATGCTTTCGCTTCAGCAAACCAATACATGCAGAGACGTTCAAGAAAGCCCTTCTGTTTGTACAGAGACAATATCCGATCTTAGCCAGTGTGATTCAAGAAGAAAATGGCATTCCATTTCAATCGGTTCAGTTATCAAAGGATCTTTATTTTGTGGAAGAGGATATATCAGCAAAGAAATCAGCAGATATCTTTCCTTTTCTAAAAGAAAAAGCAAAAGAACCTTTCCAGTTGGAAGCTGGTCCGTTATGGCGCACACACCTTTTTCATCGGTTAGAAGAATGCATTGTTCTTATAACAATTCACCATATCATATTTGATGGTGTGTCGATGCTGACATTGATATCGGCGCTATTCGAAGCGTATCAACAATTGCTGAATGGGATTGAGCCCTTGCAGCAGCCATTAACAGCTGATTATTACGATTTTGTCGATTGGGAAAAACGGATGCTGACTGGCAGAGAAGGGGAAGAGCATCTCGCTTACTGGAAAGAACAGTTGTCTGGGAGTCTGCCAGTTCTTGATTTGCCTGCTGACCGTCCGCGGTCTTCAGCACGAAAATTCAAGGGGCAAGCTTATAAAAGCTTGCTCCCCCATCACCTGAGCAATCAAATTAAATCGTTTGCCCGCACCAATCATGTGAATGAATCGGTTGTGTTTCTCTCCATTTACAAAGTGTTGCTGCATCATTATACAAAACAAAAGGATATCATTGTTGGCGTTCCGACAATGGGTCGGCAAGAAGACAGATTTGAAACCCTAATCGGTTATTTTATCAATATGATGGCTGTTCGGAGCAAGAATATCGGATCTCAGCCATTAACAGCATTTATTCGGGAACTGCAGCTGACAGTGGCTGACGGCCTGGATCATGCGGCGTTTCCGTTCCCTGCATTGGTAAGAGAGCTGAATGTAGACCGCTCGGCCGCGGATTCTCCGGTTTTTCAAACAGCTTTTCTGTACCAAAACTTTTTTCAGGCAACAGGCTTGCAAAAAGTGCTCGAACCGTATCAAACGCTTGGCATCGAATATATTGAAGACATTCGGCAAGAGGGTGAATTTGAGCTGGTGCTCGAAATATATGAGCAAGAAAATGAAACAGTGCTTCATCTTCTGTACAACCCTGATTTGTACGAACTGTCCTCCATTGAAAGCATGATGGAGAACTATATGAAGCTCGCGCAGCACATGATGGAGGACCCGTCTTTGCCGCTTGAAGCTTACTCTTTGCAATTAAATCAAGAACAAACTAGTTTGCTGGAACAATGGAATGCGACAGGGACAAACATCGCAAATGAAAAGTGTATACATGAGGTGTTTGAGGAAAAAGCGAAACAAACCCCTGATGCGGTTGCTGTGATGTTTGAAGACAGATCACTTACATATAAAGAAGTAGATGAAAAAAGCACATCTGTGGCAGTCTACCTTCAACATCAGGGTGTTGGACCTGAACAGCCCGTTGGCATTTGTGCAGAGCGTTCGTTTGATATGATCATCGGAATTTTAGGAATACTGAAAGCTGGCGGAGCGTATGTGCCGTTAGATCCAAGTTTTCCGCAAGAACGATTAAAGTACATGCTCAAAGACAGTCAGGCATCCATTGTCCTCACCCAACCTAACGTTCATGATAGGATCAGCGGATTAACTGGCAGCCATGTAAAAGCGATCAATATCGAGTTAGCTTGCCGAAACGGTTATACAGACCAGCAAAGCAGCGGTTTAAAGCGGGAAGTAAAACCGGAACACCTCGCTTATATTATTTATACATCGGGAAGCACCGGAGAGCCTAAAGGGGTTATGGTAGAGCATCGGAGCATTATGAATACCCTGAATTTTCTTGAATCTCACTATCCTGTAACGGCTGAGGATGCATATTTATTGAAGACGAACTATGTGTTTGATGTATCGATCTCAGAATTATTCGGATGGTTTATTGGAGATGGCCGTCTAGTGATTCTTCCGCCTAATGGGGAGAAATCACCGCAGCTTTGCATGGATTATATTGAAACATATAAAGTGACTCACATTAATTTTGTGCCGGCCATGCTGCATGTTTTTTTAGAAATGGCGAAAGACAACAAGCGATTCACAGAGGATGGTCCGCTGAAGTATATGATGGTTGCAGGTGAAGCCTTCCCTAAAGAATTAGTGAAAAAGGCGGTATCGCTCTTTACAAACTGCCGTGTTGAAAATATATACGGACCGACGGAAGCCTCCATTTACGCTGCGTATTTTGGATGCGGAAAAGCAGATATCGCAAGTCACCATACACCGATTGGAAAGCCTGTCTCCAACACGAAAATTTACATTGTGGACCAGCATTTGAAGCCTGTCCCGATCGGAAAGCCTGGTGAGATTTGCATCGCTGGAGCCGGTTTGGCAAGAGGCTACTTTAAAAAGCCGGGGCTTACGGCTGAAAAATTTATTGATAATCCCTTTGAACCAGGGACGAAGCTATATAAATCGGGTGATTCAGCAAGGTGGCTTCCTGACGGCAACATAGAATACTTGGGACGGATTGACAGCCAAGTCAAAATACGCGGTTTTCGCGTCGAGCTGGGCGCAATAGAAACAAAGCTGAGTGAATTTCCGGGCATTTTAGATCAGGCGGTAGTAGTGAAGCAGCTTGAGGGCCATCAACAGCTCGCTGCTTATTATACAGAGGAAAGCGGACATGCCTCTGCCAATCCAAAAGATTTGCGCCTTCATCTAAAATCGAGTCTGCCTGAATATATGATACCTTCACACTTTATCCGCTTAGATGAGCTTCCATTATCGCCCAGCGGAAAAGTGAACCGTAAAGAATTAGAAAAACGCGAGATCGTGTTCAACAGAAGGAAACCAAATCACTTGCAATTAACGGAAATAGAGGATCAGGTGCTGCGCATTTGGGAGGAAACGCTCAAGGTCAGCGGATTTGGGCCGGAAGACGGATTTTTCGATGCGGGCGGCGATTCGCTTCTGGCTGTAGCTGTGGCTGAACGAATCAAAAAAGAATTCGATTGTGAGTTTCATGTTACTGAGCTGTTTGAGTATTCCACGATCCGTGCAATCAGTGAATACATTTTGGAGATGAAAAACTCAGATCTAGCCGGGACACAAAATGAAGATGATCATGATGACAAAAAAGATGGAAAATACCCGAAACAGAAGATTCCCCCTTATTTTGACGACAGTGTTGCGATTGTGGGGATATCTTGCCAGTTCCCGGGTGCGAAAAATCATCATGACTTCTGGAACCACATCAAAGAAGGCAAAGAAAGCATACGATTCTTTTCTGAAGAAGAGCTTCGCGCAAATGGAGTTCCCGAAGAATTGATACAGCATCCTGACTATGTGCCTGTGCAATCTGTGATCGAAGGGAAAGACTTATTCGATCCCGGTTTCTTTCAAATCTCGCCAAAAGATGCTGAGTATATGGACCCTCAGCTTCGCCTCTTATTGCTGCACTCCTGGAAAGCGATTGAAGATGCAGGATATGTGGCTAAGGAGATTCCGGCAACAAGTGTATATATGTCTGCAAGCAGCAATTCATATAGAACGTTATTGCCGAAGGAGACAACAGAAGGACATGAATCACCGGATGGCTATGTCTCTTGGGTTTTAGCCCAAAGCGGAACCATTCCCACAATGATCTCACATAAGCTCGGATTAAAAGGGCCAAGCTATTTTGTTCATTCTAACTGTTCTTCATCACTAGTCGGTTTATATCAAGCATACAAAAGCCTGACATCGGGCGAATCACAATATGCGCTTGTCGGAGGCGCAACATTGCACGCACAATCAGCGATCGGCTACGTGCACCAAAACGGGTTGAATTTTTCAAGCGACGGGCATGTGAAGGCGTTCGATGCTTCGGCGGACGGAATGGCCGGAGGTGAAGGCGTAGCAGTCATCCTGCTGAAAAAAGCTGTGGATGCCGTAAAAGACGGAGACCATATTTATGCCATTATGCGCGGAATAGGCATCAATAATGATGGGGCAGAGAAGGCAGGCTTCTATGCGCCAAGTGTAAAAGGCCAAACAGAAGTGATACAGCATGTATTGGATACAACCAAGATCCATCCTGAAACGGTCAGTTATATTGAAGCGCACGGGACGGGAACGAAATTAGGCGATCCTATTGAAATGTCTGCTCTAAATAAAGTGTACAAGCAATACACCGACAAAACACAATTTTGCGGAATTGGTTCAGTGAAAACGAATATCGGCCATTTGGATACAGCTGCGGGGTTAGCCGGATGTATTAAAGTTGCGATGAGTTTATACCATAATGAACTTGCACCGACCATCAACTGTACGGAGCCGAATCCGGATATAAAGTTTGAAAGCTCTCCTTTTTATGTTGTCCGTGAACGAAAATCGTTAGAGAAACACGCAGGTGTCCATCGGGCGGCTCTGAGCTCATTCGGCCTTGGCGGAACTAACGCCCATGCAATATTTGAGCAATATGAAAACATTTCTGATGCAGGTGCCGAAAACGAAGGCAATCAGCCTTACATCATTCCTATATCAGCAAAAAATAGTGAACGGCTCCAAGTATACGCGAAGGAAATGCTGTCCTATATCAGTCAAGACGAGCAAAGGCATTTCTCTTTAAGAGATATTGCATATACCTTCCAAGTCGGCCGTGAAGCAATGGATAACAGGATCGTTTTTATAGTGAACGATCTGGAAGAGTGGAAACATCAGCTGGAAGCTTTTGTGACTGGAAAGCCGCTCGCAGAAGGCTGTATTCAAGGAGAAAAAACGAGAATGACATCCGCTGAACAGCTGCTTGGAAATGCTGAAGCAGATGATATGGCTTCATCGCGGATATCAAAAGAAGAATTGAGAAAGCTTGCCGAGATGTGGGCAAATGGCTTTCACGTTGAATGGCGCAGGCTCTATCCAAATATAAAGCCACGCCGCATCAGCTTGCCGACATACCCTTTTGCCGAAGAACGATACTGGCCTGAAAGCAGCACCGGCGCTATCACAACAATTGAACCATCTCGTTTGCATCCTTTGGTGCACCATAATACATCGGTTCTGTCAGAGCAGCGTTTCAGCTCCATTTTCACAGGACAAGAGTATTTTATTGCCGAGCATATCATTAAAGGCATGGCGATTTTGCCGGCGGCGGTCACGCTTGAAATGGCAAGAGCCGCTATAGAACAAGGAATTGGCGGATTGGAGGATCATGAAACTGGAATCAGGCTGAAAAATGTCGTGTGGGTTCGCCCGGTTGTAGCAGGAAGTGAGCCGGTTCAGGTAAATATCGGACTTTACGATGAAGATGGCGGACATATTGCTTATCGGATGTATGGTGATCCGGAATCCGCTGATGCAGAACCAGTTGTATATAACCAAGGTAAAGCGGAATTGATTCAGTTAAAGCGAGAAAAAGCACTGGATCTTTCTAAGATCAAGAAACAATGTGATCAAAGCAAAATGGATGCTGCCTCGTTTTATGAAGGGATGATCGGCGCCGATTACGGTCCAGGTTACAAGAGTGTAGAGGCCGTATATAAAGGCGACGGCCAGCTGCTTGCCAAATTATCACTGCCAGAATCTGTTGCACATACGTTGGGCGATTATGTTCTTCATCCAAGTGTAATGGACGGGGCGTTACAGGCGGCTGAATATTTGCAAAATGTCGTCAGAGCGGAACTTTCAGACACTGAAGACTTTAAGGCAGCACTGCCATTTGCACTGGAGGAACTTGAGGTTTTTCGTCAGTGCGTTTCTGACATGTGGGTTTATGTTCAATTCAACTCGAAAAACAAACCAGGAGATTTGATACAGAAAGTCGATATTCACCTATGTGATGAGCATGGCATGATCTGTGTGCGGCTGAAAGGATTTTCGACGAGAGTGATGGAGGCAGATATACAAACCGAACCATCAAAAATCAACGCTGAAACTTTATTGCTTCAGCCCGTTTGGCAAGAACAAAAGGCTGCTAACAGCTTAGCTGCAAAAAAATATGCAGAGCATCTCGTATTCCTATGTGAATATGATCATGAGACGAGAAAACAAATTGAAGCAGCCATCGAGGATGTCCATGTATACAGCCTGGAAGCAAGGCCTTCTTCAGTAGATGGGCGTTTCCATTCTTATACAGAACAAGTGTTTAAAAAGGTACAAGAGATCATTCGTACGAAACCGAAAGACGGCATTCTCGTTCAGATCGTGACCTCTGCCGAGGGAGAACAGCAATTGTTTTCAGGGTTGACAGGACTGCTGAAAACAGCTTGTCAGGAAAATGCCAAACTAACCGGCCAAATGATTGAAGTCAGCAGTGAAGAAAGTGGAGAAAGCATTGCTGGCAAACTGTTAGAAAATCAAATGAGCAGCGATTCATATGTCAAATATCAAAACGGGACACGGTATATTGCTGATTGGCGTGAAATCAAACAGGCAAAAGGAGACGGCAGCAAACCGTGGAAAGACAATGGCGTTTATCTCATTACAGGAGGTGCCGGCGGACTAGGTCATATTTTTGCAAAGGAAATTGCGGAACAAACGAAAAATGCGACAGTCATTCTGGCGGGCCGCTCACCTCTTAGCGAAAGCAAAAGCAAAAAGCTGAAAGAGCTTCATAGCAAGGGGGCTGACATCACCTACCGGCAAACAGATGTTACCAATAAAATTGAAGTCTATCAGCTCATTGACGACATTCAAAAAAGATATGGCCGTCTGAACGGTATTCTTCATAGCGCCGGAATCATCAAGGACAGCTACCTGGTTAATAAACAGGTAAAAGATCTGCACGATGTACTGGCGCCTAAAGTAAAAGGGCTTGTTTATCTAGACGAAGCGAGCAAGGATTTGCCTTTAGACTTCTTTATTCTCTTTTCATCTCTTTCAGGAAGTTTAGGGAGCATTGGCCAGTCTGACTATGCGGCAGCCAATGTATTTATGGATATGTATGCAGGCTATCGAAATAGGCTTGCCGACCTCAGCCAGCGGCATGGGAAGACGCTTTCTGTAAACTGGCCTTTATGGAGAGATGGAGGCATGCAGGTCGATCAAGAAACTGAGAAAAGGCTTGTACAACTTGCCGGTATTGTTCCTATGAGGGCAGAAAAAGGAATTCAGGCATTATATCAAGCACTTCATTCAGAAGCAAACCAAGTAATGGTGATCGAAGGCGATGTGCAGAAAATAAAACAAAACATGCTGGCCAAAAACGCCTCAGCACCTATGGAAAAGAAGGAAGCAGAACACATGACTGAACAAATAAATAGCATTGATACAGACAGTTTGCTGGATAAAGTAAAGGCGATGTTAAAGCGAGAGATCGCCAAGCTGTTAAAGGTCAAGCTTGAAACGATTGATGATCATGCCGAGATGACGGTGTATGGTTTTGATTCTATCTCCATGACTGAATTCACCAACCATATCAATCGCGCCTATCAGTTAGAGCTGACGCCAACCGTATTTTTTGACCACCCGACGATTCATGCGTTTGGCAAGCATTTGTCAGAAGAATATCAATCGGTATTTGCGAAGACATTTGCTGTGCGCGCTGTATCGGCTCAGATTCAGCCTGCCGCGAAACAGGAACAAGCCGTGCGTGCCAAAGCTAAAAGACGCAGAAAGCAGCAAGTCATGCTGCCAAACGCCATACAGAGTGATGCTGGGCCTGAGCCAATTGCCATTGTGGGCATAAGCGGGATTTTCCCTATGGCGAAAGACGTTGAGGCGTACTGGAACATCTTAAAAGAGGGCAAAGACTGCATGACGGAAATCCCGAAAGATCGCTGGGATTGGCGTGAATATGAAGGTGATCCGGCGAAGGAAGTCAATAAAACGAACGTGAAATGGGGCGGCTTTATTGACGGTATTGCAGATTTTGACCCATTATTCTTTGGCATTTCCCCGCGTGAAGCTGAACAAATGGAACCACAGCAGCGCTTACTGCTGACTTACGCCTGGAAAGCGATCGAAGATGCAGGATATTCGGCGAAAAGGTTGTCAGGCACAAAGACCGGCGTCTTCATCGGAACGGGAAATACAGGATACAGCTCTCTTCTATCTAAAGCGAACTCGGCAATAGAAGGATCAGCGGCAGCCAATACGAGCCCATCGGTCGGTCCGAACCGGGTCAGTTATTTCCTTAATCTGCACGGGCCGAGCGAACCGATTGATACAGCGTGCTCAAGTTCACTAGTGGCGATCCACCATGCCATCTCTTCAATTGAGGAAGGCACTTGTGACATGGCATTAGCCGGCGGTGTAAATACGATTATCCTTCCTGAGGTGTATATCAGCTTTGATAAGGCGGGAGCACTGAGCAAAGAAGGAAAATGCAAGACGTTTTCAAATCAAGCCGATGGTTTTGCGCATGGGGAAGGTGCCGGCATACTGTTCCTGAAAAAATTAAAAGCGGCTGAAGAAGCGGGAGACCACATTTACGGAGTCATAAAAGGCAGTGCAATCAATCACGGCGGCCGTGCAGCCTCTTTAACGACTCCCAATCCGAAGGCGCAGGCTGATGTTATTCAGTCGGCATATCAAAAAGCGGGAATCGATCCGAAAACCGTGACCTACATTGAAGCCCACGGAACCGGGACGGAGCTTGGAGACCCGGTTGAAATTAACGGTTTGAAATCAGCTTTTAAAGCATTGGGTGTAAATGAGGGAGACACATCAGCCAATCCTTACTGCGGTTTAGGTTCTGTAAAGACAAACATTGGCCACTTATCGCTGGCAGCCGGTGCAGCAGGAGTTATTAAAATATTATTGCAGCTTAAGCATAAAACCTTAGTGAAAAGTCTGCATTGCGAAACCGTGAATCCATACATTCAGCTGAAAAACAGTCCGTTCTATATCGTACGGGAAACGGAAGAATGGAAAGCGCTGAAAAATGAACGGGGAGAAGAGCTTCCTCGCCGGGCAGGTGTCAGTTCATTTGGAATCGGCGGGGTAAACGCCCACGTGATTATCGAGGAATATATTCCGGAAGCATCCGATGAGAATATACCATCCATCACGCCGGAACATCCGGGTATCTTCGTTTTATCGGCTAAAAATAAAGCGCGGCTAAAAGAACATGCACAGCAACTGGCAGATGCGCTTGATAAGCAAACATATAGTGACGTAAATCTCGCCCGAATCGCTTATACACTGCAAGCCGGACGGGATGCGATGGAAGAACGTCTCGGGATTATTTCCGGTTCCATTGAGGATTTACAGCAAAAGTTAAAAGACTTTGCAGCGGAGAAAAGCGGTGTGGAGGATGTATTTAAAGGCAGGATTGATAAAGGCACACTCCAAATGCTGACAGAGGACGAAGAGATTCAAGAAGCCGTCGAGAAATGGATGGAACGGGGAAAGTATGCAAAATTGCTTGAATTATGGGTAAAAGGGCTTGATGTAGACTGGACGAAATTGTATGGCGAGAATCTGCCAAAGCGCATCAGCTTGCCGACGTATCCTTTCGCAAAAGACCGTTATTGGACCTCTGATCATATTGAAAAAAGCGGCAGCATTGATGCAAATAAAGCAGCCTCCCGCCTTGGCGGAGCCGTGCTGCATCCATTAATGCATCAAAACACATCGAATCTCTCGGAACAAAGGTTTAGCTCTATTTATACGGGAGAAGAGTTTTTCCTTGCTGATCATGTTGTGAAAGGCCAACGGATTTTGCCGGGAGTGGCTCATCTTGAATTGGCGCGGGCAGCTGTTGAGCAGGCCGCAGAGGTACAAGGTGTACCGTGTACCATGAAGCTAAAGAATGCGGTGTGGGTGCGGCCTATTGTTGTAGAGGATCAGCCGCAACAAGTACACATTAGGCTTTTACCGGGGGAAAATGGTGAGATCTCTTATGAAATCTATGGTCATTCAGACGTTACTGGCGAACAGTCAATCGTCTACAGTCAAGGCAGCGCGATATTGAATCCTGCTGAAAATCTGCCGACGGTTGATTTGCAATCTCTGCGGGAACAGTGTCAGGAAAGCCATTTCAGCGTAAACGAAGTATACGACACCTATCGAATGATTGGATTTGAATATGGTCCTGCTTATCGCGGAGTGAAAAAAATCTATACAGCTGAACAATTTGTTTTGGCAAAATTGTCATTGCATCCGTCAGCTGCAGATACGCTCAGCCAATACAAAATGCACCCTGGGCTGATGGATTCTGCTTTGCAGGCGTCAAGCATTTTGACAGGCGCCGGGGATAACCAGCTGACACTGCCTTTTGCGGTCCAGGAGCTTGAAGTCTTCGGAGCATGTTCGTCAGAAATGTGGGTATACGCAAGATACAGCCAAGGCAGCAAGGCAACTGATAAGGTGCAAAAACGCGATATTGATATTTTAGATGAGAGCGGCAATGTTTGCGTACGGATGAAAGGATTATCTTTCAGAGCAGCAGAAGGCGGCTCTGGATCGGCGGAATCTGATCAAACGCTGGCAACCCTGATGTTTGAAGAAAAATGGGTGCCTAAGGATTTTAAAAAAGATAGTCCTGAGCCTCATTACGAACGGCACATTGTCATGCTTTGCGACATGAATGGCCTCTCAAAAGATCGCATTGAATCAAGAATGACAGGAGCGGAATGCATCGTTTTGGAGTCATTCCGCGAAGGACTTGCAGAGAGGTTCCAAGATTATGCCGAACAAGCGCTTGAGACGGTCCAGGGTCTTCTCAAAAGCAGACCTCAGGGCAATGTTCTGATCCAGCTGCTTACCTCTGCACAAAGAAAGCAGTACTCATTCTCAGGGCTATCGGCGCTCCTTAAAACCGCCGGCCTGGAGAATAAAAAACTAATCGGCCAGACGATTGAAATCGATTCACATGAAAATGTTGAAAGTGTAATAGAAAAACTGAAAGAGAATAAAAGGCACACAGAAGATCAGCACATCAAATATGAAAAAGGCAAACGGTACATCAATGATCTGGATGAAATGCAAATAGATGATCGGGAAATAAGCATGCCGTGGAGAGATAAAGGTGTATACCTCATCACGGGCGGCGCAGGAGGACTTGGGTTTATTTTTGCAAAAGAGATTGCTCGCCAAGCCGAACAGCCTGTGCTCATTCTGACAGGCAGATCCGCGTTGAATGCGGATCAGCAGGCGGAGCTTAACGAACTTCAGCAATTAGGGGCTCGCGCAGAATACAGGCAGGTTGACGTGACACAAACGGAAGCAGCCTCCGAGCTTATCACAAGCATTACGTCTGATTACGAAGACTTGAATGGTGTCATTCACAGCGCTGGGCTGATTAAAGATAACTATCTTATGAGCAAAACCAATGAAGAGCTGACACAAGTTCTCGCTCCTAAGGTGAAAGGGCTTGTGAATGTGGATGAGGCAACCGAGCATCTTGCGTTAGATTTCTTTATCCTCTTTTCTTCAATATCAAGTGTTGCCGGCAGTGCGGGACAGGCCGATTATGCAATGGCTAATGCATTTATGGACAGTTATGCTGCTTATCGGAATGCGCTTGTAACCGCCATGTACAGGCACGGACAAACGTTGTCAATCAATTGGCCGCTCTGGAAAGAAGGCGGCATGCGCGCGAATAAAGAAATTGAAAACATGACGTTGAAAAACACAGGTGTGACTCCAATGCGGACCGAGACCGGCATTCAAGCGCTGTATAAAGGTTTGGTATTTGGCAAAGATCAAGTCATCGTCATGGAAGGATTCAAAGACATGATGAGGGAAAAGCTGACTCAAAAGCCGTCTTCTGATGATGTACCAATGAAAACAGTGCAAGTACCGGTGACATCTGAAGCAAGAATGGATCAAGGGAATATGTTCGATCACATTCAAGAAGTTTTAAAGCAAACAATCTCTCAATTGCTCAAAATCAAACCTGAAGAGATTGACCAGGACATGGAGTTTAATCAATATGGATTTGATTCGATTACGTTAACTGAATTCGCAAATACACTGAATGAGAAGTACAAGCTGGATCTTACGCCTACGATCTTCTTTGAGCACGCAACTGTTTATGCATTTGCAGGGTATCTGTCAGAAGAATATCCAAATGCTTTTACAGCTCAAACGCCTGCCAAAGCTGAGGTGCTGATGCAGCCTGTCGAACAGAATATAAAAAATATGACGTTTTCGACTGAAAACCGCTTTGTAAAACCTTCGGTAACACCAATGCAAAAGGAAGCTGATCACAAGCCTGAGCCTATTGCGATTGTGGGAATGAGCGGCGTTTTCCCAAAGGCAAAAGACGTTGAGGAATATTGGAAGAACCTGTCATCGGGCACAGATTGTATTACAGAGGTTCCAAAAGACCGCTGGGATTGGCAGGAGTATTACGGAGACCCTCTGAAAGAAGCGAATAAAACAAACGTCAAATGGGGCGGTTTTATTGATGAAGTAGCTGACTTTGATCCATTGTTCTTCGGCATATCTCCGCTGGAGGCTGAGCAGATGGAGCCTCAGCAGCGCCTGTTAATGACCTATGCGTGGAAGGCGGTAGAAGAAGCGGGACACTCAGCGAGAAGCCTGGCAGGAACTAAAACGGGCATCTTCATCGGGACAGGAAACACAGGGTACAGTTCACTTCTGTCAAATGTAGACATCGAAGGCTCAGCGGCTGCGAATATGAGTCCTTCTGCAGGACCGAATAGAGTCAGTTATTTCCTGAACATTCATGGACCGAGTGAACCGATCGACACTGCGTGCTCAAGCTCTTTGGTCGCCATTCATCATGCGGTTTGCGCCATTGAAAATGGAAACTGTGAAATGGCGATTGCGGGAGGGGTCAACACGGTCGTAACTCCGCAAGGCCATATCGCCTATGATAAGGCCGGGGCGCTGAGCAAAGAAGGAAGATGCAAAACATTTTCTGACAAAGCCGATGGATTCGCAGTCAGTGAAGGTGCCGGCATTCTCTTTCTGAAAAAGCTGACAGCGGCTGAACGAGACGGTGATCATATTTACGGTGTCATTAAAGGAAGTGCGGTAAACCACGGTGGCCGCGCAAATTCTCTAACGACTCCTAATCCGAAAGCTCAGGCGGATGTCGTAAAAACAGCATATGAAAAAGCGGGAATTGATCCAAGAACCGTAACTTATATTGAAGCGCATGGGACTGGAACCGAGCTGGGCGATCCAGTAGAAATCAACGGCTTAAAAGCGGCATTTAAAGAGCTGTATGAAAAAACGGGGGACCCGGCTGTTCATGGCAGCCATTGCGGACTTGGATCAGCGAAAACAAACATCGGTCACTTATCGCTTGCGGCCGGTGTGGCGGGTGTCATTAAAGTGTTATTGCAGCTCAAGCATAAAACGCTTGTCAAAAGTCTGTACAGTGAAACTGTTAATCCATATATCAGACTGGATGACAGCCCGTTTTATATTGTGCAGGAATCGAGAGAGTGGCAGGCGCTTCGGGATGAAGCCGGCCGAGAGCTGCCGCGCCGCGCAGGCATCAGTTCGTTCGGGATAGGCGGCGTCAATGCCCACGTGGTCATTGAGGAATATATTCCGAAAGAAACAACCCATCCTGCAACAGCATCAGCTGTGACAGCACAGCACCCGGGCATCTTTATTTTGTCGGCAAAGGATGAAGATCGTCTGAAAGACCAAGCCCGTGAATTAGCAGACTTTATCAGCAAGCGATCTATCACTGCTCGTGACCTCACTGATATTGCTTATACACTCCAAGAGGGGCGTGATGCAATGGAGGAGAGATTAGGGATCATCGCTGTCTCGACTGGGGACTTGCTGGAAAAACTGAACCTCTTTATAGAAGGGGGCACCAATGCGAAGTACATGTACAGAGGCAGAGCAGAAAAAGGTATCGCACAAACATTGAGATCAGATGACGAAGTACAGAAAACGCTCAACAATAGCTGGGAGCCTCACATATATGAAAGACTGCTTGATTTATGGGTAAAAGGCATGGAAATAGGCTGGAGTAAACTGTATGACGGCAAACAGCCGAAACGCATCAGCCTCCCTACCTATCCATTTGCGAAAGAACGCTACTGGATAACGGATACGAAAGAGGAGGCAGCCGCCCATCAAACAGCTTTAAAAACAGTCGAATCAGCAGCTTTGCATCCATTGATACATGTCAACACATCTGATTTGTCAGAGCAGCGTTTCAGCTCGGCCTTTACAGGTGCTGAGTTCTTTTTCGCCGATCATAAGGTGAAGGGAAAACCGGTTATGCCGGGCGTGGCATATCTTGAGATGGTTCATGCTGCCGTTACAAGAGCAGTGAGAAGAACCGAAGATCAACAATCTGTTATTCACATCAAAAATGTTGTGTGGGTGCAGCCGATTGTGGCGGATGGCCAGCCTGTTCAAGTGGATATCAGTCTAAATCCCCAGCAGGACGGCGAGATTGCTTTTAACGTCTATACAGAGGCTGCACACAATGATCGAAAGATACATTGTCAAGGCAGTGCTTCAATCCGTGGGGCAGGAGACATTCCAGTCCAGGATATCAGCGCGCTTCAAGACCAATGCAGTTTAAGCACACTCTCACACGACCAGTGTTATGAATTGTTTAAGGCGATCGGCATTGACTACGGACCTGGTTTTCAAGGGATAGATCGGCTTTACATCGGCCGCAATCAAGCCTTGGCAGAGCTTTCTCTGCCTGCTGGTGTAACTCACACACTGAATGAATTCGTTCTTCATCCAAGTATGGCCGACTCTGCTTTACAAGCGTCGATCGGGCTAAAGCTGAATTCCGGTGACGAGCAGCTTTCTCTGCCTTTTGCGCTGCAAGAGCTAGAAATATTCAGCCCGTGTACAAATAAAATGTGGGTGTCTGTGACATCTCGTCCTAATGAGGACAAAATACAGAGACTGGATATTGATTTGTGTGATGAACAAGGCCGAGTGTGTGTAAGAATCAAGGGGATTACCTCAAGGCTGCTGGAAGAAGGCATACAATCGCCAGACGGGCCGACATCACTAGGAAACTCCAAAGCAACTCTTAACGGAGCGCTTCTTATGGCGCCGATATGGGATCGAGTGCAGCTGGAGAAGAGGAGCATTTCGCCTGCTGATGAGCGTGTTGTCATCCTCGGAGGGGATGACAACAGCAGAAAAGCTGTTCAAAGGGAGTTTCCGTTTGCCAAGGAGCTGTACATTGAGCCGTACGCATCAATTCATAGAATTACAGGCCAGCTTGAAGCACTCGGATCGTTTGACCACATCGTGTGGATGTCTCCTTCTCGTGTGACAGAGTGCGAAGTCGGCGATGAAATGATTGAAGCCCAAGATCAAGGCGTCATTCAAATGTATAGGCTCATTAAGGCAATGCTTTCTTTAGGCTATGGACAGAAGGAGATAAGCTGGACGATCGTGACGGTGAACACACAATATGTTGATCAGCATGATATTGTCGACCCGGTCGATGCCGGGGTGCACGGCCTGATCGGTTCAATGTCAAAAGAATATCCAAATTGGCAGACAAAGCTGATCGATGTTAAAAAATACGAAGACCTGCCGTTATCTCAACTCCTTTCCTTGCCTGCCGATCAAGAAGGGAATACGTGGGCCTATCGAAACAAGATTTGGCATAAGCTTCGTCTAATTCCAGTACACAACAATCAACCGGTGCACACGAAGTATAAGCACGGAGGTGTTTATGTTGTCATAGGCGGAGCTGGCGGTATTGGTGAGGCGTGGAGTGAATATATGATCAGAACATATCAGGCGCAGATCGTTTGGATTGGCAGAAGGAAAAAGGATGCAGCCATTCAAAGCAAGCTGGACAGACTTGCACGTCTAGGGCCAGCCCCGTATTACATTCAAGCAGATTCGGCTAACCGAGAGGAATTAGAACGCGCGTATGAAACAATGAAACAAACGCATCGTGAAATCAACGGCATCATCCATTCTGCGATTGTCTTACAAGACCGAAGCCTGATGAATATGAGTGAGGAATGTTTCAGAAACGTTCTTGCTGCAAAGGTTGATGTAAGCGTGCGAATGGCCCAAGTTTTCCGGCATGAACCACTGGATTTTGTTTTGTTTTTCTCTTCCGTACAATCGTTTGCAAGAGCTTCCGGACAAAGCAATTACGCTGCGGGCTGCAGTTTTAAGGATGCTTTTGCACAGCGGCTTTCTCAAGTATGGCCTTGTACAGTAGCCGTGATGAATTGGAGTTATTGGGGAAGCATTGGTGTTGTTTCATCACCGGATTACCAAAAGAGAATGGCTCAGGCAGGCATAGGCTCAATTGAAGCCCCTGAAGCAATGGAAGCTTTGGAATTGCTGCTCGGGGGACCGCTGAAGCAGCTAGTAATGATGAAAATGGCAAACGAAACGAATGATGAAGCGGAACAGACAGACGAAACGATTGAAGTGTACCCGGAAACTCACGGCTCCGCCATTCAAAAGCTGCGAAGCTATCACCCGGGTGACAGCACAAAGATTCAACAACTGTTATAGGAGGGGAAGCGCCAATGCTGAACACAGAAGACATTCTCTGTAAAATGCTTTTCGCACAATTACAGTCCATAGGGTTTTTCACAGAAAGTAAATCCCAGCCGGTATTGGAGAATTTCTATGGCAGATGGTTTGAAGAAAGCCAATCGATTTTAGAACGGCATCAATTTCTCAAGCGAACGGAGAACGGATATGTTCCAACACGCTCAATAGGCACCATGAGCGAGCTGTGGAAAGAATGGAATGAACAAAAATTTGACCTGCTTCAAGACAATAATATGAAAGCCATGGTGACATTGGTGGAGACAGCACTTAAAGCCTTGCCGGAGATTCTGACCGGCAAGGCGTCAGCCACCGATATCCTGTTTCCGAATTCATCTATGGATTTAGTAGAAGGGGTCTATAAAAACAATCAAGTCGCAGACTATTTTAATGATGTTCTTGCAGATACGTTAACAGCCTATCTGCAAGAACGCCTGAAGCAAGAGCCTGAGGCGAAGATTCGAATATTAGAAATCGGAGCTGGGACCGGCGGGACAAGCGCGGCTGTTTTTCAAAAATTGAAAGCATGGCAGACACATATAAAAGAATATTGTTATACAGATATGTCTAAAGCTTTTTTAATGCATGCAGAAAATAAGTATGGTCCTGACAATCCATATTTGACATATAAACGATTTAATGTCGAGGAGCCGGCGTCTGAACAGCATATTGATGCGGGAGGCTACGACGCGGTCATCGCGGCAAATGTGCTTCATGCCACAAAAAATATCCGGCAGACATTGCGAAATGCAAAAGCAGTTTTGAAAAAAAACGGGCTGCTCCTTTTAAATGAAATTAGTGATCATAATATATATTCGCATTTGACGTTCGGCCTTTTAGAGGGCTGGTGGCTGTATGAGGATCCTGATCTCCGCATACCGGGCTGCCCGGGCCTGTATCCGGATACTTGGAAAACGGTGCTTGAGAGTGAAGGATTTCGCTATGTTTCCTTTATGGCTGAACAATCGCATCAGCTCGGCCAGCAGATCATTGCCGCTGAAAGTAACGGAGTCGTCCGTCAAAAGAAGAGAACGGGGGCAGAAGAAGATCCAAGCCATATACAAATGAATGCTGAAATCGATCATTCACATGAAAGCGATTCTCTCATCGAACAAACGGCACAATTTGTGAAGCATACGCTGGCAAAATCAATCAAACTATCACCAGAACGTATTCACGAAGATACGACATTTGAGAAGTATGGAATTGATTCGATTTTGCAGGTGAATTTCATTCGTGAATTAGAAAAAGTGACGGGAGAGCTTCCAAAAACCATTTTATTTGAACATAACAACACAAAAGAACTCGTCGAATATTTAGTAAAGGGGCATGAAAATAAGCTCCGGACAGCATTGTTAAAGGAAAAAACGAAGCCTGCAAAAAATGAAGCTCCACTTCAACCAGAGCGTACAGATCCTAATAAGCCATTTACTTTTCATACACGCCGCTTTGTTACAGAGCAGGAAGTCACGGAAACTCAGCTAGCAAATACCGAACCACTAAAAATAGAAAAGACAAGTAATTTGCAAGGAACACATTTTAATGATTCTAGTACAGAAGATATCGCAATAATCGGGGTAAGCGGGCGCTATCCGATGTCTAACAGTTTAGAAGAGCTTTGGGGGCATTTAATCGCCGGAGACAATTGTATTACAGAGGCACCGGAATCCAGATGGCGCACATCTTTATTGAAAACATTATCAAAAGATCCAAAAAAGCCGGCAAATAAGAAACGCTATGGCGGATTTTTACAAGATATAGAGGCATTTGACCATCAGCTTTTTGAGGTGGAGCAAAACCGGGTGATGGAAATGACACCTGAACTCCGTTTATGTTTAGAAACCGTCTGGGAAACGTTTGAGGACGGCGGCTATACGCGAACCCGGCTGGATAAATTGCGGGATGATGACGGAGTAGGTGTTTTTATAGGGAATATGTATAACCAGTATTTTTGGAATATCCCATCTTTAGAGCAGGCAGTCCTCAGCTCAAATGGGGGAGACTGGCACATTGCAAATCGCGTTTCCCACTTTTTTAACCTGACCGGACCGAGTATCGCTGTCAGCTCAGCATGCTCTAGTTCATTAAACGCCATACATCTTGCGTGTGAAAGCCTGAAATTGAAAAACTGCTCAATGGCGATTGCTGGGGGTGTCAATTTAACACTCGATCTCTCTAAATATGATTCTTTGGAGCGTGCCAATCTGCTGGGAAGCGGCAATCAAAGCAAAAGTTTTGGCACAGGAAACGGGCTTATTCCCGGGGAGGGCATTGGAGCTGTCCTGTTAAAACCGCTTTCGAAGGCAATGGAAGATCAGGATCATATTTACGCTGTGATCAAAAGCAGTTTTGCCAACCATAGCGGCGGAAGACAGATGTATACAGCTCCGGACCCCAAGCAGCAAGCAAAGTTAATTGTCAAGTCGATTCAGCAGTCGGGCATTGATCCAGAGACTATCGGCTATATTGAATCGGCGGCAAATGGTTCGGCGCTGGGCGATCCTATTGAAGTAATTGCCTTAACAAACGCGTTTCAACAATATACAAACAAGAAACAGTTTTGTGCGATAGGCTCTGTCAAATCCAATCTGGGGCATTTAGAGGCGGCTTCCGGTATTTCTCAGCTGACAAAAGTGCTGCTGCAGATGAAGAAAGGGACGCTGGTGCCGACAATTAACGCGATGCCTGTCAATCCAAATATTAAGCTGGAGCACACGGCTTTCTATCTTCAGGAACAAACAGAGCCATGGCATCGCTTGAATGATCCTGAAACTGGAAAACAATTGCCGCGCAGAAGCATGATCAATTCCTTCGGAGCGGGGGGAGCCTATGCCAATCTTATTATAGAAGAATATATGGAGATGCCTCCTGAGAAAGAACATATCGCTCCCCGCCAGCAGGAATTCACTGCCGTTTTTTCAGCCAAAACAAAATGGAGCCTGCTTAGCTATCTAGAAAATATGCAATTGTTTTTAGAGAAGGAAGCTTCTCTGGATATTGAACCCGTTGTACAGGCTTTACACAGGAGAAACCATAATTTAGAGCATAGGGCTGCATTTACAGTGACATCGACTCAAGAGCTGATCGAAAAACTAAAGGTGTTCCGAACATCAAGAGAAAGCTCACTCCAGCAAGGCATCTATACATCATTCGATTTACAGCCATGTGCGGAATCAGCATCTAAGGATAGAGAAATAAACGCAGCAGAGCAATGGGCACAAGGGGCATCGATTGCTTTTAAAGAAGCTGATATAGGGAACCGAACAGGCTGGGTTCATCTGCCTCACTATGCATTTGACCATAATACATCATTTCATTTCGATGTATCGTCTATCAATGAGAAATCGTCAGATGTTGAAGACAATATTAATCAGCCGGTCATTCAAGATCAATTCACTTATGATGAGCCTTACGTTCAAGGACACGTCTTCAACAATGAACGGGTGCTTGTCGGTGCCACATATGGCAGTCTGGCCATTGAAGCATTTTTTAACCTGTTCCCTGAGGAAAACAGCGGCCGTATCAGCAAATTAAGTTATACCAGTCCAATTGTCATCAAACAAGGCGAGACCATTGAACTTCAGGCAAAGCCGCTGCAAAAAGATCAAGTCATAGAACTGCAAATCATGTATCGCGAGCCGTCCTCTGGTTTGTGGAAGCCTGCCGCAATCGGACAATGCGGAATCGGTTCTTTTGAGCCGAAAAAAGTCAATATCGAGAACGTTAAGCATTCATTAACTAAGCTTCATCACATCGATCAGATGTATAAAACCGGAAACGGTCCTGAATGGGGAGAGTTATTTAAGACAATTACTCATCTCTACAGAGATCACAAGTCTATACTGGCAAAAATTCGCCTGCCCCAAAGCGGGCTGGCAAACGGGCACCATTACACTGTAAGCCCATTGATGACAAACAGCGCGTACTTGGCTATCCTCAGTTTCTTAGAGCAGTTTGACATGACAGGCGGCTTCCTGCCGTTTGGAATCAATGATATCCAGTTTACAAAGCAAACGATAAAAGGGGATTGCTGGCTTTTGATTACATTGGTTAAGAATACAGGTGACATGCTGCTGTTTGATGTAGATGTGATCAATGAGTCGTCAGAAACAGTGCTGCACTACTCGGGCTACTCGCTTAAACAGCTTCGTATTTCGAATCAAAGAGGAAATCAAAATAAGGCCATCAAAGCCAGCAATCTGAAAGATCGTATCAGAAGCTATGTAACAGATAAACTGGCAGTATACATGGCCGATCCGTCAAAATTGTCAATTGCAAAAGCGCATATCATGGATTTTGGAATTGATTCTTCTCAATTGGTTGCACTGACAAGGGAGATGGAAACAGAGACAAAGATCGAATTAAATCCGACTCTGTTTTTTGAATATCCGACTATTCAAGAGTTAATCGACTTTTTTGCGGACAAACATGAAGCATCTTTTGCTCAGCTGTTTGGTGAAGCTCATCAGCAGGAAGAACGCCCAGCTCAAATCGAAAACCAAATGAAACAGATTCCGGCATACGAGACGAACACGGATAAAACAATCGAACACGCGGCAGACGGCATAGCCATTATCGGCATGTCGGGACAGTTTCCGAAAGCAAACAGCGTAACGGAATTTTGGGATAACCTTGTCCAAGGAAAGAACTGTGTCTCTGAAGTGCCGAAAGAACGCTGGGACTGGCGCAAATATGCCGCAGCCGATAAGGAAGGGCAATCAAGCCTTCAATGGGGCGGTTTTATAGAAGGAATAGGTGAGTTTGATCCCCTGTTTTTTGGCATATCGCCTAAAGAAGCGGCGAATATGGACCCACAGGAGTTTCTGCTCTTGATACATGCATGGAAGGCGATGGAAGATGCAGGCTTAACAGGGCAGGTTGTATCCAGCCGCCCGACAGGAGTATTTGTCGCAGCCGGCAATACTGATACAGCTGTAGTTCCTTCCCTAATTCCAAACCGTATATCCTATGCACTTGATGTAAAAGGGCCAAGTGAATATTATGAAGCTGCCTGTTCCTCAGCTCTAGTGGCTTTGCACAGAGCTATACAATCCATTCGAAACGGCGAATGTGAGCAAGCCATTGTCGGGGCTGTGAATTTGCTGCTTTCACCAAAAGGCTTTATTGGCTTCGACTCAATGGGCTATTTGAGTGAGAAAGGACAGGTCAAATCCTTTCAAGCAGATGCAAATGGCTTTGTCAGAAGTGAAGGAGCAGGAGTTCTCATCATTAAACCATTGCAAAAAGCCATTGAAGATTCTGATCATATTTATTCGGTTATTAAAGGTTCAGGTGTATCGCATGGCGGCAGGGGAATGTCACTTCACGCGCCAAATCCGGCCGGCATGAAGGATGCAATGCTGAAGGCTTATCAAGGAGCGCAAATTGATCCCAAAACGGTGACCTATATAGAAGCGCATGGGATCGCCTCTCCATTGGCAGACGCGATAGAAATAGAGGCGTTAAAGTCAAGCTGCAGTCAACTCGAATTGGAACTTCCACAGGAAGTACGGGAGGAAGCGCCATGTTATATCAGCAGCTTAAAGCCGAGCATCGGACACGGTGAACTCGTCTCAGGCATGGCTGCTCTTATGAAGGTCAGCATGGCGATGAAGCATCAAACAATACCAGGCATATCCGGATTTTCGTCTTTGAATGACCAGGTGTCATTAAAGGGCACCCGTTTCCGAGTGACTGCCGAGAATCAGCAATGGAGGGATTTAAGTGACGATGCAGGCAAAAAAATTCCGCGCAAAGCAAGTATCAACAGCTATAGCTTTGGAGGCGTAAATGCGCACGTCATTTTAGAAGAATATATTCCTTTACCAAAACCACCGGTTAGTATGAGTGAGAATGGTGCCCACATTGTAGTTCTTTCTGCAAAGAATCAAGACAGGCTAAAAGCAATTGCTCAACAGCAGCTTGACTATGTGAATAAACAACAAGAACTGTCATTACAAGATTATGCTTATACACTTCAAACCGGCCGAGAGGAAATGGAAGACCGCCTGGCGCTCGTCGTCCGCAGTAAAGAAGAACTGGTAATCGGCTTGCAAGCCTGCTTAGCAGAAAAAGGCGATAAGCCGAAGAGTTCTGTACCTGTCTTTAGCGGAAATGCAGAAAATGGCTCGTCAGATCTCGAAGCCTTGCTGGATGGTCCATTAAGAGAAATGGTGATCGAGACTTTGTTGTCTGAAAATAACCTTGAAAAGATCGCGTTTTGCTGGACAAAAGGGGTGCAAATCCCATGGGAGAAGCTTTATCAAGGAAAAGGTGCCCGCAGAATACCGTTGCCAACCTATCCATTTGAAAAGAGAAGCTGCTGGAACGGCTTTCAAGCAGTAGAGAATACGCCTTCTGTTTCACAGGATGAGCGTATCAACAACAGCAGCGATCATCACATATTAGCAAATGTACTGGGGATGGCTCCGGATGAACTGCAGCCTCATAAGCCATTGCAGCAGTATGGATTTGATTCAATTTCTTGCATACAGTTATTACAGCAATTGCAATCAAAGGTGGACCCTCTCATTGCCTTGACGGAGCTTCAAGCATGCCATACTGTTCAGGACATGATGGACTTGATCGCAAAGAAACAGGAGGATTCATCCTTACAAAATGATCAAGCTCGCACGTTTCCGGAATTGATACCGTTAAATGACGGCAAGCGGGGGCGCCCTGTCTTTTGGTTCCATGGCGGAGTAGGAGGAGTTGAAATCTATCAGCAATTTGCACAAAAGAGCCAGCGCCCTTTTTACGGCATTCAAGCCAGAGGATTCATGACTGTGACTGATTCTGCTCCTTTGCACGGAATTGAACAAATGGCTTCCTATTATATAGAGATCATTCGATCCATACAGCCTGAAGGTCCTTATGATGTAGGCGGATATTCCTTAGGCGGGATGATTGCATATGAAGTCACTCGCCAGCTGCAAAGCCAAGGCCTTGCTGTCAAAAGCATGGTGATGATTGACTCCCCATATCGTTCTGAGACAAAAGAGAATGAGGCCTCTATGAAAACGTCAATGCTGCAAACAATTAATACGATGCTGGCATCGATTGCGAAACGGGAAAAGCTTACGGATGTTCTCATCAGCCGTGAAGAGGTGGACATAAGCTTAGAGGACGAAGAATTCCTGTCTGAGTTGATTGACTTGGCAAAAGAACGAGGGCTAAACAAACCAGATAAGCAAATACGTGCGCAGGCTCAGCAAATGATGAAAACACAGCGCGCCTATGATTTGGAGTCGTACACTGTTAAGCCTCTCCCTGATCCTGAGACAGTAAAATGTTATTATTTCCGCAACAAAAGCAGGTCTTTCTTTGGTGATTTAGACACTTATTTCACTTTATCAAATGAAAAAGAACCGTTTGATCAAGCTGCCTATTGGGAGGAATGGGAGCGGCAAATTCCCCATTTCCACCTGGTGGATGTCGATTCAAGCAACCACTTCATGATATTAACCGAACCGAAAGCGTCAACAGCCATGTTAGAATTTTGCGAAAAGCTCTATTCAAACAGGGGAGTAGTGAATGCGAATTTCCTTAAGGCTTTCCGGAAGAAACATGAAGCGAGGGAAGAAAAAGAAACAGATGAATTGGTGAAGCGCTGAGAAAACACAAACGCCCCCTCTTTTAAAAGGGGGCGTTTTGAATGTTATTTTGAAAGTGAAACAGGGAGACTTTCTAATCCTCTTAAAAAGACATTTTTTCTCCATTGAATGTCATCAGGTGCAACCGCAAGTTCAATATCAGGAAATCTCTTCAAAAGTGCGTTAAATGCAATGTGGCCTTCCAGCCTGGCAAGAGGCGCTCCTAAGCAGAAATGAATGCCAAAACCGAAAGAAATATGTCTGTTAGGCGACCGGTTTATATTTAATATTTCGGGGTTCTCGAAAAAATTCGGGTCGCGATTGGCAGATCCGATGCCTATAAAAATCATGTCTCCTCTTTTGATCGAATGCCCCTTATATGTAAAGTCTTCGATGGCCCACCGATTTGCCATCATAACGACAGGTGAGGTGTATCGCAGCAATTCTTCAACCGCTGTAGCGATCATTTCAGGATGCTGCTTGAGCTTCTCACATTCCTTCTTGTGCTGCAGCAATGCGAGGGTGCCTGAGCCGAGTAAGTTAACAGTCGTCTCAAGGCCGGCTACAACGAGCAAGAACAGCATCGAATAGAGCTCTTTTTCGCTTAACTTGCTGCCGTTTTCCTCAGCATGCACAAGTTTGCTGATTAAATCGTCTTTTGGCTTTATTCTTCTGTCATGGATCAACTTAGCGATATAATCTTTAAATTCACGAAGGGCCTGATTTGTCAGCTCTCTATTACCTTCAGAGGTATCAACCATCGCATTGGTCCAGATTTGAAACTGTGACCGATCTTCTTTTGGGATTCCCATCAATTCAGATATAACAATAAAAGGCAAAGGGGAAGCGAAGGATTTCATGATATCCGCTTTATTTTCTTTTTCCATTTCATCTAAAAGCTGTTCAGCAATTTGTTCAATGCTGCCGCGCAGATTTTCAATGGTTCGGGGAGTAAATGCTTGATGAACAAGTGATCTCAGGCGGGTATGGTCAGGTGTGTCTTTTGCCAGCATATGATCGGATACAAAATCGATATCTTCACTAACGTTGAGCATTTTGATTTGTTCTTGGTTCAGCACATTTTTTACGTCTCTTGTAATTCGATTGTCTTTTAAAAAGGCCATACAATCATCGTATCGGGTAATTAACCAGGCCGGATATGTGGCTCCGAACCGTTTTAATTCAAATCGGTGAATGGGCTCTTCCTCTCTAAATCGTCCTAAAACTGAAAAAGGATTGTGATGAAACTCTTTACCATGCGGATGAAACATCAATTTTTCCATTTGCATTCTCCTCGCCTAATAGGGTAAATAGATGAATCAAATTGCTGAATTAGTTTACAAAAAACAGAATGATTTGAAATGTAATCCTGTCTCTAAAACTATATATCTATCTTAGGCGTCATTCAATAGGGAGAAGAACGAAAAAAGTGAAAAAACGGCTCGATATAAAGCAGCGCCTTTGAACGAAAGCTCAAAGGCGCTACGCTGTATTATTTTGATGAAAGTGGCTGTCAGCTGTGCTGGATATCAATTGTATATACTGCACGATCTGTTACGACCTTCAATCCTTCGTTTTCTTGGTGAATATGAATGTCACCTAATAAAGGAATCTCATAGGCATTTTGCGGAAGCGGTACGTTTCCGTCCTCAGTGAATGTTGTTCCTTCGCCTTCTAAAACAAGCTCTTCTTTCGCAACATAATCATCAGGATGATTCGTACTGCGTATAGCCACTTTTTGAAGGTGGAGAACAATCTGATCCAAGTCTGATATCTCTTCATCATGGGTCAATTCACCTTTTCTAATATCAAGCGTCTGGCCGACTTTTGATTCCAGCCATTGAGAAAGCTGTGTATTCGTGTGTGCCATCAATATTCCTCCTTTTGATCTACACGATACTATTCCCAATTGCTGCATCTTTTACACGGAAAAGAGCCGCCTCACTCTTTATGTATGAAACAATTCCCTGTTGAGAGCCTTGATATAGCGTACGGCAGAACGCTGGACCGCTTCGCCGGCATTTTCTTTGACAACTTTAGAAAAAGCATTGTAAAGCCGGTTGAATTGAAGCGGTTTTACTTTGGCTGCTATTTCTTCAACTTTGGAGGCGGGAAGGGGAATGAGGTTTGGGTAGCTGTACATAAAGCTGACCCAGTTTCGGTCCGCCGCAACCGTAATGATATCTCCGGTCAATAGACAGCCTTTCCCTTCATTTCCCTTGCTCCAATGCAAAACAGCACCGCCTTTAAAATGTCCGCCCAGTCGGTAAAGGTCCAGTCCCGGCTTCACGTTGAGCGTTTCCCCTGACCAGAAGTGAATGTGATTGCTTGGCCTTGTCACCCATTCTTTATCATCCTCATGGATATAGATCGGCGCCTGAAACGCTTCAGCCCACTCAACTTGAGTAGAGTAATAATGTGGATGAGACAAGGCGATGGCTTGAATACCGCCTAATTCGTTGATTTGGTCAATTGTCTTTTGGTCAAGATATGTCATGCAATCCCACAGCACATTGAAGCCCTTATGCTGGATAAGATGGGCTGTTTGTCCAATCGCAAACTCTGGTTCAGTTTTGATGCTGTAAAGATGCTCTTCTTCCTTTTTAAGGATGTTTTGAAGGTTTCCTTTCTCACGCATGTCTTCAAGGGTTGTCCAAGTTTGTCCATCGGGATGAATATACTGTCTTTCATCCTCGCAAATCAGACACGAGTTGGGCGGATCTACAGTCTGTGCATGTTGCACACCGCATGTATTGCAGATATAATATGGCACTTTCTTCACTTCCTTCATCTATTTTCCATTATTTTACCTTATGATTATGAATATTCAAACGAAAAAACCGGCAGTTCTGCTGAGAGAGAATTGCCGGCTTTTGATGATGTTTATTGGCCGGGAACGGAATTTTCTGCGTTGACAGCGCCCGCTCCGTAGATATTCGGATCTTCATCTTTCCATTTGTCCGTGCCGTTTTTCAAAAGCTCTTTTACTTCATCAGGGGTAAGATCCGGGTTTTGCTGAAGAATTAAAGCTGCGATTCCTGCGCAAATCGGTGTTGCCATCGAGGTTCCTGACATTGTAAAGTACTGAGACCCTACACGGCTTGACTTTTGGAGCTTATCAATATAAGAATTCGGAGAGCGAAGGGAAATAATATTAACACCCGGCGCTAAAATATCGGGCTTTTCTTTCCCATATACTGTCGGGCCGCGGCTTGAGAAGGAAGCGACAGTATCATCATCGCTGCTTGCAGTATTGTTATCGTCAAGCGCACCTACTGTAATCACCTTTTCGCTCACGCCCGGGCTTGCAATGGTCTGCGAATCAGGGCCTGAGTTTCCGGCAGCGACACAGACGACAATCCCTGCGCTCCACGCTTCCTCAACCGCTCTGACTAACGGATCTTCCTGTTCATGATCATATCTAAGGGCATCGCCCCCGAGCGACATGCTCATAATATCAATCGGTTCATCGGGGTTGTCCTCATTGTATTGAATACACCACTCAACACCCTCTATAATATCTGCTAACGTTCCTGAACCCTGCTTGTTTAATACCTTTACGCCGATGAGATTGGCTTCCGGTGCAGGTCCGCGGTATTGACCGGAAGAGGATGCACCGCTGCTTGCGACATCACCTGCACAGTGTGTGCCATGACCATTATCATCGTACGGCTCTGTTTTTTGATTGACCATGTCCGCGAATCCGATAATTCTTCCTTCTAGATCAGGATGCGGGTAGATTCCTGTATCGACAACAGCGACAGTAACACCTTTTCCTGTCAGGGTTTGCCCGTTTCTGACGACTTCCTTCGCATGGCTTGCTTCGGTTGCCGTGTCTAAAAGCGCTTTGACTTCGCGGTTTAAATACACTTTACGGATATTGCTGCATTCAGAGAGAAGGGAATGTAATGCTGAAGGAGTAACCTCGGCGCTGCAGCAGTTGATTTTGTTGAAGCGGCTTTTTAGCTTGCTGCGTTTTTCTTTTTGCAGCACCTCTCCAGCCATTTGAAAGCCGGTCTCGTGACAGCCTTCCTCAAATTCGATAATGACTGACATTTTTTTTCTGTTTTGCAATTTGGTTTCGAAAAATTTATGCAAGAAGCAAGGAGTCCATTTGAAGGGCTTGTAAAGTTGCAATACGGTTTCCCGTAACGGCCAATCTAGCTTGTGAGCATTTGCTCTCACCATTTGTACCATAGAGTACCCAAACATGTATTTTCCTCCTATTATAAGGTTCTCTGTATACTCTATGAACAGATGATAGGTTTGGTAAGTTTGTTTGTCCTCTGTAAGAGACAGACAAGAGTTTGTTTTTCTGAATCTTTCGCATTAGATACGATAGATTCAGAAGCTGAGGAAATCATTGGGGATTGAAAAAGAACGTTTGTTCGTATTATAATGTGATCATATCAAACTGGGAAGGGGAGAGCAACCGTATGAATTTCTACTTGCACCGATCTTTGGAAAGCCAAATGCCAATCAGCATTATATATATGAAGAAAGACGGAACGATTAGTAAAAGAACGATTATTGTGAGACAGAAAAGCAAAACGAAAATCAAAGCATTTTGTTTTTCGAAACAACAGATCAGAACATTTTTATTGGACTCTATCCTCTCCTGTGACTTTGTGAGAACAAATAAGCAAAATCTCTATTCTGCAGGCCGGTAACAGCTGTCCGTCTCAGCAACCGGGCAGCCTGTTACTAAAACCCTCCTTAAACCTATATACATTTATTTGCCAAGTGAGGTTGTTCCTACCTTTTTTGTCTTTCCTCTCAACCTTTTTTCACTCTTATTTGAAATGAACCGCTAATAACCGTGACAATCAATTGATTTTTTGAAACCGGGAACTTTTTCACTGATGATATTGTGTATACAATGGTAAGATAAAACCTATTGGCTAAACCTCATATAATGAACCGCGCCATTCTTATGAAAGGAGTTAAACATGAGAAGATTTTTACTAAATGTCATATTAGTCTTAGCCATTGTCTTGTTCTTGAGATATGTTCATTACTCATTGGAACCAGAACCATCAAATCAGCCAGATACATATTCAAATTTCAGCAGCTTGGCAGAGAATGAGAGCCCAGCCGATTACGATATTTCATATAATGAGAAAAAAGGAAGCAAAGTCTTAATTATGTCTCCGCATGGCGGAAGAATTGAAGGCGGAGTAAGTGAGCTTGTGCGTTATTTCAATAATGAATACTCTACATACCTATTTGAAGGGTTGAAGTCCCATGATAACCAAACACTGCACATTACAAGCACCAACTTTGATGAGCCATTGGCAAAAAAGAAAATCAAGGAGCATCAATATGTGGTGGCTTTTCACGGATATAAAGGAGAGAACAAGAATACCCTTGTAGGGGGAACAGACCGAAAGCGGGCGAAAATGATTGTGAGAGCCCTTGAGCGGAGAGGGTTTTCCGCTGAGTTAGCGTCGTCTAAAAGCGGTCTTGCTGGATTGAATGCCGAAAACATTAATAACCAAGGGGAAACGGGGCTAAGTATCCAGCTGGAAATCAGCCGTGAGCAGAGAGAAGCATTTTTTGATGATTTTTATTATAAAAATAGAAAATACACAAAGAACAGTGAATTTTATGCTTATGTCAGTGCGATCAAAGGTGTCCTGGAAAAAGAGTATTCGTAACAAGCAGATCAGAAGACAAAATAAGAGAAGATCAGTAGACTGAAATAGGATAAAAAAGGAGGCAAAACAATGGCAGATCATCATTTTTATTTAAAAGCGAACTGGCCGGGTAACCGTAATGATGTCGGTACGATCGAAAGCGGAAACCTGATCACATCGATTTCCATTCCTAAAGAAATGGATGGCCCGGGAGAAGGGACCAACCCAGATGAAATGCTTCTCGGGGCGGCAGCGACCTGTTACATTATTACACTTGCAGCGATGATGGAGAGAAGCGGGCTGGAAAAAGAAGACTTACAGATGGAGTCAGAAGGCATTGTCGACGTCACAAAAGGAGTCTTTACATACAAAAAGATCATTCACCGTCCCTCTGTCGTGCTTAAACATGATGCTTCACAAGACGACGTCGCATTGGCGCACAAGCTTTGTAAAAAAGCGGAGTCGTCATGCATGATTTCGCGTGCAATTCAAGGAAATGTCGAGCTGCAGCTTGAAACCTCTGTGAAACTGGGTGGAGAATAAAGAAAACAGACGGTCACTCACAGGCCGTCTGTTTTTTATCTTCAGCGTGGGCTTTCGATTGATTTAGCACGACCACGCCTGCAATGACAAGCGTGAGACCGAATACACCTTTTAAACTGATGGTTTCGCCAAAAAGCAAAAACCCGACAATTGCTGTAAGCGCGGTACCAACGCCCGACCATGTTGCATACGCGCTTGATAAGTCAATTGTTTTTAAAGAAAAGCTTAGAAACGTAAAAGCAGAAAGAAATCCGACTATGACTCCGGCAATGGGCCAGGCTTGTGTAAATCCTTCTGAAAGCTTCAACATCGTGCTCCCAAACACTTCAGATACAATGGCGAGAGCCAAATAAAGCAATCCTCTCATCTTCATCACTCCTTTACGGCCAATTAAGTAACACGACCCCTGATAGTAATAAAAGAATCCCGATAAGCCCTTTGGCATTCAGATCTTCCTTGAACCATTTTACTCCGATCACTGTCGTCAGCACCGTGCCTGCCCCGCTCCAAGTCGCATAGGAGAGGCTCAGGGGAATATGGTTTAAAGTCAGGGACAGCATATAAAAGGCGAGGGAATAGCCAATAACGACCAAAGCACTTGGCTTCCACTTTTTGAAGCCATCAGATACTTTCAGCATGGCTGCTCCTATCGATTCCGAACATATGGCAATCGTGAGGAATATATATCCTATCAACATCATGAATTCTCCTCACTATATTTTTAGATTAGAAAAAAAACTTCAGCTAGAAAAATATTAGTGTATGCCTATGTATGAGTCAAGAGATTCATTTTCACACACTTAAAAAGACCCCTTTTTAAGGGGCCTTTTGCGTTTAATAATAATAAGGGAACGGGGCATACGGATAATAGGGGTATCCGCCATAAAAATAAGGATTAAATAAAGCGCTTCCTATAAGCCCGCCTGCAAGGCCGCCGATAAACGGTCCTCCAAAAAATCCGAATGGCCGGCCAAACCCATAACCAAATCCGGGTCTTCCAAACCCGTAACCGAACCCGAACGGTCTTCCAAACCCAAATGGTCTCCCGAATCCGAACGGTCTTCCAAATATTCTTGTATCTTCAGGGCTGAAATGCTCTAACTCGTTCATGTTTTCTTTCCTCCTGTAATAAAGTGTAGATGATGCAGTGTATTCACCCTGCCCGGATTTGATTGGGCGAATCGAGAAAAAGGAGGATGTGAACACATTGGGCCTGTATCAGTCTGACTGGTCAAAAGCACCGCCCCACGCACATGCCTATCATGTCAAAACAACGAGAGAACAGGGCCATTATCATCTCATTGAAGGGTTTACTCAGCCGGCAAACGGATCAAATACCGATCAGCATACACATTACTATACAGGGATCACTTCATTTGAAAACGGCCATTTTCATCGGTATTACGGAATCTCAGGGCCGGCGATTCCCTTAGCAGATGGCACACATTATCATGAAATCGAAGAAACGACATATCTGGCCTATAACGAGCCGATTGAGATCCAGTACGGAGGGGTTGTGTACGATCCCGGAGATGACAGAAGAAAAACGCATCGTCATACCCTGAAAGGAAAGACAAGGGAAATTGTCGGCAATGAGCCGCTCGGCTGGTAGAAGGATGTTTACCGATGCAAAAAAAGGGCAAAATGGATAGGTGGTTGTCCATGTTGAATGCTATAATGGGGGGAGATTTATAAAAGAGAGTGATACATATTGAATAATACGAAGCAGCCCGTTGTCATTTTAGTCGGACCGACGGCAGTGGGGAAAACCAATTTAAGTATTCAGCTAGCCAAATCCTTAAACGCGGAAATTATCAGCGGAGATTCGATGCAGATTTATAAAGGGATGGATATTGGAACAGCTAAAATTACCGAACAGGAGATGGAGGGAGTGCCCCATCATCTGATTGACATTTTAGATCCCCAAGACTCTTTCTCTACTGCCGATTATCAAAGCTTAGTAAGAAATAAAATCAGCGAGATTGCAAATAGAGGAAAGCTTCCGATGATTGTCGGCGGTACAGGGCTTTATATACAATCTGTGCTTTACGATTATACATTTACGGAAGAAGCAAATGATCCCGTGTTTCGAGAGAGCATGCAAATGGCCGCTGAGCGGGAAGGCGCTGACTTTCTTCATGCCAAACTTGCTGCAGCAGATCCCGAGGCAGCAGCTGCGATTCATCCGAATAATACAAGAAGAGTCATTCGCGCACTGGAAATTTTACATACGTCCGGAAAAACGATGTCCCAGCATTTGAAGGAACAAAAACGAGAACTTCTGTACAATGCAGTGTTAATTGGCTTGACAATGGATAGAGACACGCTTTACGAAAGAATTAATCAGCGGGTCGATTTGATGATGCAGTCAGGCCTTCTTCCGGAAGTGAAACGCTTATACGACAAGAACGTGAGAGACTGTCAATCAATACAGGCGATAGGCTATAAAGAGCTGTATGCATATTTTGACGGTTTTGTGACACTTTCCGATGCTGTCGAACAGCTAAAGCAGAACTCGAGGCGGTATGCGAAACGCCAGCTGACGTGGTTTCGCAACAAAATGCAGGTCACATGGTTCGATATGACACCGCCTGTTGATATGGAGCTGAAAAAAAAGGAAATTTTCACACATATAGCAGGAAAACTCGAACTTTAATCGAAACTGTATGATATAGAGAATCAAGGAGGACGAAACATGAAACCGATTAATATTCAGGATCAGTTTTTGAATCAAATCCGGAAAGAAAATACGTATGTCACTGTTTTTTTGCTGAACGGCTTTCAGTTGCGGGGCCAGGTGAAAGGCTTTGATAACTTTACCGTATTGTTGGAATCGGAAGGTAAGCAGCAGCTTATATATAAACATGCGATCTCAACGTTTGCGCCGCAAAAAAACGTCCAGCTTGAACTCGAATAGATCAAAAAATGCCATGTCAAGACATGAGGAAAGGCTGCCGGGGGTTCCCGGCGGCCATTTTTAACATTCATCCACTTTTGCTCCAAGCTTTTTGTGTAAGCTGACCATGCCAAGGCACGGTCTTTTTTTATGAGAACAACATACGGAAGTGAAAATGGTATATTATGTATAAAATGAATTTGGGGGTGATCGACCTTGTTTGAAAGTGAAGCAGAACTGAGACGAATCAGGATTGCACTTGTATGGATAGCTGTCTTTTTACTGTTCGGGGCGTGCGGGAATCAAGATACCATTATTGAAACAGACAGCGGCAATTCAGACTATGAAACGCCTCAGCCCACCTCGTTTCCACTTGAACATAACCATTTTGGCGTTATGGAGGACGGCTATATCAAAATTTATGAGTATAATGAGTCCCGCAATGAGGTAAAGCTGAAGAAAGAATACGCGGATGATGAGCTTGAATAAAATTCACAAGCATTCGAATTTACAAAGCGGATGCCAGCCGCTAAACTAAATACAGACACAGATCAAACAGAGGGTGAAAACATGAAGCATAAAGTGATCGTGAATCATTGGGAAGAAATTTGCGAAGATGATTCTTGCTATGAATACGGAACAAGTATCATTGTGAACGGAAAAGAATTAATCAGAGAAGCGTCAATTATCACTGCTTTGAAGGCGGTTTTAGAAGAGATCGGCGCGGATGTTGAAATAGAAGAAACAGTAGAGAGCGAAAAATGCTGTGATAGCTTAAGAAAAAAAAATCTAGACTACTAAGCAGTTTTTTTTCATGTTATGATAAACATCGGCTAAAAAACGACACCCCGAGTAGGACGAGAGATGATTCTCGTTCTGCTCTCTTTTTTGGGCCCTAATGAGTCTGCCCATTTGCCTGATTTGATCAAAATATGAATTTTTCATAAAAACGAATCTATATATTGTGTTTTTGCTAGAGGGTAGTATACTATATATAGTGTTAGTGATGAGAGATTCATATTTTTTGATAGGTCGTGATAAAACGTGGTACAAATCATATTTGATTCGAAAACAGGGAATGTTCAGCGGTTTGTGAATAAAACAGGCTTTCAGCAGATACGCAAGGTGGACGAAATGGACCACGTGGACACTCCGTTTGTTTTGGTCACCTACACGACAAACTTCGGCCAGGTACCGGCATCAACACAATCATTTCTCGAAAAATACGCCCATCTCTTATTAGGAGTCGCTGCGAGCGGCAACAAAGTATGGGGCGATAACTTTGCAAAAAGCGCCGATACCATTTCAAGACAATATCAGGTGCCGATCTTGCACAAATTTGAACTCAGCGGCACATCTAAAGACGTTGAATTGTTTACTCAGGAGGTAGAAAGAGTTGTCACAAAATCAAGTGCCAAAATGGATCCAGTTAAATAACGAAATCATGATCCAAAAAGATGGGAAATTCCAGTTTGATAAGGATAAAGAGGCTGTACATAGCTATTTTGTAGATTATATCAATCAAAACACAGTCTTCTTTCACGATTTAAAAGAGAAGCTGGATTATTTGGTTGAAAATCAATACTACGAAGAGGAATTCTTAAGCCTTTATTCTTTTGAAGACATTAAAGAAGTGTTTAAGACAGCTTACGCTAAGAAGTTTCGTTTTCCTTCCTTCATGAGTGCGTTTAAATTCTATAATGACTATGCTTTGAAAACGAATGACAAGAAAAAAATCCTCGAGCGTTATGAGGACCGGATCTCAATTGTTGCGCTGTTCTTCGCTAACGGCGACACTGAGAAAGCAAAAGAATATGTAAACCTGATGATCAATCAAGAATATCAGCCGAGCACACCGACATTTCTGAACGCCGGCAGAAAACGCCGCGGTGAACTTGTGAGCTGCTTCTTGCTGGAAGTCAATGATTCCTTAAATGACATTTCAAGAGCGATCGATATCTCCATGCAGCTTTCTAAGCTTGGCGGCGGGGTTTCTCTTAACCTGTCCAAGCTTCGCGCGAAAGGTGAAGCCATTAAAGATGTTGAGAATGCGACAAAAGGCGTTGTAGGCGTCATGAAGCTTCTTGATAACGCGTTCCGTTACGCTGACCAAATGGGACAAAGACAAGGGTCCGGCGCGGCGTATTTAAACATTTTCCACCGCGATATCAATGATTTTCTTGATACGAAAAAGATTTCTGCGGATGAAGATGTGCGTGTCAAAACGCTTTCGATCGGTGTTGTCATTCCGGATAAGTTCGTTGAGCTTGCACGCGAGGACAAAGCGGCTTATGTATTCTATCCGCACACGATTTATAAAGAGTACGGCCAGCATATGGATGAGATGGACATGAACGAAATGTACGACAAGTTTGTCGACAACCCTCGGGTGAAAAAGGAAAAAATCAACCCGCGGAAACTGCTTGAAAAATTGGCGATGCTTCGTTCTGAATCAGGCTATCCATACATCATGTTCCAAGATAACGTCAATAAAGTGCATGCGAATAACCATATTTCCAAGGTCAAATTTTCTAACCTTTGCTCTGAAGTGCTGCAGGCATCTCAAGTTTCTTCATACACAGACTATGATGAAGAAGATGAAATCGGTCTGGATATTTCCTGCAACCTGGGTTCGCTTAACATTCTCAATGTCATGGAGCATAAATCAATCGAAAAGACAGTCAAGCTTGCGACAGACTCTTTAACACACGTGTCTGAAACAACTGACATCCGTAATGCGCCTGCTGTAAGACGGGCAAACAAGGCGATGAAATCAATCGGCCTCGGTGCTATGAACCTTCACGGCTACCTTGCGCAAAACGGCATTGCGTATGAAAGTCCGGAAGCGCGTGATTTTGCAAACACGTTCTTTATGATGGTGAACTTCTACTCCATCCAGCGTTCTGCGGAAATCGCAAAAGAGAAGGGCGAAACGTTTGATCAATATGAAGGCTCAACCTATGCGACAGGTGAATACTTTGACAAATACGTTTCTACTGATTTCTCACCGAAATATGAAAAAATAGCTAATCTGTTTGAAGGTATGCATATCCCGACGACAGAGGACTGGAAAAAGCTAAAAGCATTTGTGGCTGAACACGGTATGTATCACAGCTACAGATTATGCATTGCGCCGACAGGCTCTATCTCATACGTTCAATCAAGTACGGCGTCTGTTATGCCGATTATGGAACGCATTGAAGAACGAACATACGGCAACTCAAAAACGTACTACCCAATGCCTGGGCTTGCATCTAATAACTGGTTCTTCTATAAAGAAGCCTACGATATGGACATGTTCAAGGTTGTGGATATGATCGCCACTATCCAGCAGCACATTGATCAGGGAATCAGCTTTACATTGTTCTTAAAAGACACAATGACGACCCGTGATTTAAACCGAATCGATCTGTATGCACATCATAGAGGTATTAAAACCATTTACTATGCAAGAACGAAAGATACTGGGCAAGACAGCTGCCTTTCTTGTGTTGTTTGATTAAAGGAGAGTTTATAGTGACAAAAATTTATGACGCAGCAAACTGGTCAAAGCATGAAGACGATTTTACCCAAATGTTCTATAACCAAAACGTGAAACAGTTCTGGCTTCCGGAAGAGATTGCTTTAAACGGCGATCTCCTCACATGGAAGTACCTCGGAAAAAATGAGCAGGACACTTATATGAAGGTACTGGCCGGACTTACGCTTCTTGACACAGAGCAGGGGAATACGGGGATGCCGATCGTGGCTGAACACGTAGACGGCCACCAGCGGAAAGCGGTGCTGAACTTTATGGCGATGATGGAGAACGCTGTCCATGCGAAGTCGTACTCTAATATTTTCATGACCCTTGCACCGACTGAAACGATTAATGAAGTATTTGAATGGGTTAAACAAAATAAATATTTGCAGAAAAAAGCGCAAATGATTGTCGGGCTTTACAAAGCCATTCAAAAAGATGATGAAATTTCACTGTTCAAAGCGATGGTTGCTTCCGTCTATCTGGAAAGTTTCCTTTTCTACAGCGGTTTCTATTATCCGTTATATTTCTACGGACAAGGAAAACTGATGCAAAGCGGTGAGATCATTAACCTGATCCTTCGTGACGAAGCGATTCACGGCGTGTATGTCGGTCTCCTTGCTCAGGAAATTTATAATAAACAGACAGAAGAGAAAAAAGCAGAGCTTCGTGAATTTGCGATTGACCTTCTGAATCAGTTATATGAAAATGAGCTTGAGTATACAGAGGACTTGTACGATCAAGTCGGACTCTCACACGATGTAAAGAAATTCATCCGCTATAATGCGAATAAAGCGCTGATGAATCTTGGATTTGATCCATACTTCGAAGAGGAAGATATTAATCCGATCGTATTAAACGGATTAAACACAAAAACAAAATCGCATGACTTCTTCTCTATGAAGGGGAATGGTTATAAAAAAGCGACAGTTGAGCCGCTCAAAGATGATGACTTTTATTTTGAAGATGAAAAAGAGCAGATATAATATCTGCTCTTTTCGGCTTGAAGATTCAAATGAGGAGGACGCAGTACCCATGGGAAAAATGGACGAAATGATTTTAGTTGCCCCGCGCGATGATGTGTTTAAGAAAGAAAGCTTAACCTTCCAGGGCGTGTACAGTGAAGATAGCAGAGTAGCCGAAATCATGGCTCAGATTGAAGCGGCCTATCGTGAAATGAGAAGAGGGGACGCAGAAGAAGATCCGCGTTTCAAGCAGCCGATACCTTATGTCGTCATTAAGCGTGAAGATGAAGTTTTTCTTTACGAGCGGCTGGCTGGCGGCGGTGAATCACGACTGCACAACAAGCTTTCTCTCGGCTTTGGCGGTCATATGAACGCCATCGAAGGGGCAGCTTCATTTGCTGAAGTCTTAAAGCTGAACACAGACCGTGAGCTTGAGGAAGAACTGCAAATAAATGAAGAAGATAAACAGGCGATTGTCACACTGGGATTGATCAATGATGATGAAAACAGTGTTGGCAAAGTGCATATCGGTATTCTTTCTGCGCTTCAATTAAAGCCTGGCGCACAAGTGGAAGTGAAGGAGAAAGAACAAATTGCGGGTAAATGGATGAAAGTTTCTGAATTAAAACAGGATGACATCTACAACCGTCTGGAAACATGGTCACAGTTTGTTGTTGATATTCTTGAATAAAAAAACCCGGTTTCTCGCGATGAGGAGCCGGGTTTTTTTATGAGACGCTCGTCCCCGTCTCGGCTATGATTCTAGGATCACAATAGCGTCAAAGCCGGCATTTTTCGCTCTGGCAGCGAGGGTGTCTGCATTGTCTTTGGATGAAAATGCGCCAATCTGCACTTTGTATAATCCGTCCTTTAAAAGGACAATCGAGTCAAAACCTTTGGCTTCGGCTTTACTTGCGAGCGAGTCGGCATTCGCTTTGACTTTAAATGCGCCGATTTGAACCTTATATAACCCTGAGCTGGAAGTCTTTTTAAGATTAAAGGCTTGCTCCAGCCCGTTTGCATGTCCTCTCGCTAAGCTTTGAATAAAACTGCTCGTTTTCAGCTTATTTGCATCGGAAACGGTATCAATGAAGCCGTTCTCGGTCAAGAGGGCAGGCATTGCCGACTCCCTTAGGACGTGGAAGTTCGCTGTTTTTTTGCCGCGATCGGCAAAGTCGACAGCTTGTATCACTTCAGAGTGAATTGCCGATTGATAAGTCGTCGTCGGGGCTCCTACATCTGGATAAATATAGCTTTCAAAACCTGTGCCTCCCCCGGAATTAACGTGAATGGACAAAAAGAAATCTGCTCCCCAGTTATTTGCGGCATTTGTCCGGTCGTTTAAGCTGACATATTGGTCGCTTGTCCGGCTCAGCAGCAGAGAAACGCCTTCATATTCATTAGTTAATATCGTACGTAAGGCTAAAGCGATTTGCAGGGTTAACGTTTTTTCCTGAAGGCCATTACCTGTTGCGCCTGGATCAGACCCGCCATGGCCAGGATCAATAAAAATTTTAACCATTTTTCATCACCTCATTACAGGATATGAAAAAACACGGCTTCTGCTTGTACGATTATCATTCAACTGAAAAATGAGGAAATAACCCTTTCACATCCGGAAATTATTTCTCGGGAAAGCGCACAATTCAACATGAAGCGACAACAGATACGGTCTGAAATGAAATATGTACATATACCATATGTTTGTATGTACTTTGAGTTCGGTTAACCTGCACTGATTCCTGCTGGTTTTAAGCTTTGCGTTCATATTAAATCAAGCATTTGAAACGTAAATTGATGAGAAAAGCTCCTTTCATTAAAGACACCCCTTTATAAATCGAAAAAAAGAAAAACACTTCAGTTATCTTAGGGCGGGTAATACGCTTCGTACAAAAAACAGCCCGTTGCATGAAAAAAGGATTGGCGAATGGAGAAAATAATGAGAAAGAAGCTCACTATAATACTTTGACAAAATGATTAAAAACAAAATCTCATGGTTTGTCCACCCCATGTCCGTGAATACAATAAGAAATAAAGTATTTCTCGGGAAAGCGCAGGATTCCTTATTGTTCCCGAAAAAAGCAATTGTTTCGACACATGATAGGCGTTTGTCACAATCGGCATCCGCTTGAATATCATATAGAGAGAACAGAGAGGTGAAGATGTTGGAGCGCGCTGTGACTTATAAAAACAACGGACAGATCAACATTATTCTGAACGGGCAAAAGCAGGTGCTGACGAATGCTGAGGCAGAGGCGGAATATCAGGCTGCATTGCAAAAAAACGAAGCAAAGCACGGCATTTTGAAGGAAATCGAAAAAGAGATGAGCGCATTAGTTGGGATGGAGGAAATGAAACGCAACATCAAGGAAATATACGCCTGGATTTTTGTGAACCAAAAACGCGCGGAGCAAGGCTTGAAGGTTGGAAAGCAAGCGCTGCACATGATGTTTAAAGGAAATCCGGGAACGGGAAAAACGACGGTTGCACGGCTCATCGGCAAGCTGTTCTTTGAAATGAATGTCCTGTCAAAAGGCCACTTAATAGAAGCGGAGCGGGCTGACCTGGTCGGGGAGTATATCGGACACACCGCCCAAAAGACGAGAGATTTAATCAAAAAGTCATTAGGTGGCATTTTGTTTATAGACGAAGCCTACTCGCTGGCAAGAGGCGGCGAAAAGGACTTTGGGAAAGAAGCGATCGACACACTTGTAAAGCATATGGAAGACAAACAGCATGAGTTTATTTTGATACTCGCCGGATATTCACTGGAAATGGATCATTTTCTCTCGTTAAATCCCGGTCTCCAATCAAGATTTCCCATCTCCATTGATTTTCCGGATTACTCTGTGACCCAGCTCATGGAGATTGCGAAACGAATGATCGATGAAAGGGAATACCAGCTCAGTCAAGAAGCGGAATGGAAATTGAAAGATTACTTAATGACAGTGAAAAGCACGACAAGCCCCATTAAATTCAGCAATGGACGTTTTGTCAGAAATGTGATCGAAAAATCGATCAGAGCACAAGCCATGAGGCTTTTAATGGGAGACCAATACTTAAAAAGCGACTTGATGACCATCAAAAGCCAAGATCTTTCCATTAAAGAAGAAGCATCTGGATCTGCATAGACCTCTCAGTTTTTGAGAGGTCTGTTTTTTGCTCGTATTTCCGCTTTTCAAAGCAATCGATTTGTGGTATACACATGCAGGGTTTGGTATGATAATACTACTGCCCAATATGCAAAAGAAAGGAACATCCATTTGAACGAACAAGAAACGATTCAGGAGAAAGCCATTTTAGTCGGATGTCAGCTGCCGCATATCACGGATGAGCATTTTGAAAATTCTATGGAAGAGCTAGCATCTCTGACGAAAACAGCAGACGGAAAAGTACTGACCAGCGTCACACAAAAACGGAACAGGGCTGACGCCGCTACATATATAGGAAAAGGGAAGGTAGAAGAGCTGAAGGCACTGGTGGAAGAGCTTGAAGCTGATCTCCTCATCTTTAATGATGAACTGTCGCCAAGTCAGCTGAAGTCATTGGCAACAGCAATTGAAGTGAAGATGATTGACCGCACGCAATTGATATTAGATATTTTTGCAAAGCGGGCGAGAACGAGAGAAGGCAAACTTCAAATTGAGCTGGCTCAGCTGCAATATGCACTGCCGCGTCTGACGGGACAAGGGATCAACCTTTCCCGGCAAGGCGGAGGAATTGGGGCAAGAGGTCCCGGGGAAACGAAACTGGAAACCGACCGCCGCCATATCAGAAATCGCATTCATGAAATCAACACACAGCTTTCCACTGTCATTCGCCATAGAAGCCGATACCGTGAAAGAAGAAAGAAAAACGGTGTGCTTCAAATTGCGCTTGTCGGCTATACAAACGCAGGGAAATCAACATGGTTCAACCGCCTGACGAGTGCTGACAGCTATGAAGAAGACCTCCTGTTTGCCACGCTCGATCCAATGACCAGAAAAATGGTCCTGCCAAGCGGCTACAGTGTTCTTCTTTCAGATACAGTAGGATTTATTCAGGATCTTCCGACGACATTGATTGCTGCATTCCGCTCAACGCTTGAGGAAGTAAAAGAAGCGGATTTGATCCTGCATTTAATTGATTCTTCAAATGAGGATTATGCGGGACATGAAAAAACAGTGCTTGGGCTTCTCGAGGAGCTTGAAGCAGATGATATCCCGATGCTGACGGCTTACAATAAACGTGATCAAAAACTGCCTGATTTTATACCGTCCGCCGGAAGGGATCACATTATGGTCAGTGCGAAATTTGAGGACGACGCTGCAGCCTTTAAAGAAGCGATTCAGCGCTATTTGCGCCAAGAACTGTTAACGTCTTTTGAAGCACATGTGCCGGCAAGTGAAGGGAAGCTCCTTTCCAGAATCAAATCGGAAACGATGGTAGACCGCTTCTATTTTAATGAAGAAAATGAACAGTATGACATATCCGGCTATGTCCAAGAAGAGCAAAGTATCATCGGTGAATTAAAGAAGTATATGTAGGAAGGAAAAATAAAGACATGTTTGACACATTAACACACGGAGAATTATTGAAGAAAACGGCAATGGAAGTGGAAGCGGACATTGCCGGCATTCATAAACAAATAGAAGAAATCAGCGAGCGAAATGAGTGGAGAGTGCTTCAAAGCTATAGAAAACACAAAGTAAGCGACACTCATTTCACGCCGTCTACTGGATACGGCTATGATGATATCGGAAGAGACACGCTTGAAAGCATATATGCGGATGTGTTTGGCGGAGAAGCGGGGCTTGTAAGGCCGCAAATCATTTCAGGCACACATGCCATCTCAATTGCTTTGTTCGGTGTCCTCAGACCGGGGGACGAGCTCCTTTATATCACGGGCAAGCCGTATGATACACTCGAGGAAATTGTGGGCGTCAGGGGTGGAGAAAACGCTGGTTCGTTAAAGGATTTTCAAATCGGCTATAATGCGGTTGATCTGACGAAAGACGGAAAGATAGACTATGATGCAGTCGCCGCTGCGATCAATCCGAAGACAAAAGTAATCGGCATTCAGCGCTCAAAAGGATATGCGAATCGCCCTTCTTTCTTAATTAGTGAAATAAAAGAAATGATCCGTTTTGTAAAAGAAATCAATGAAAATCTGATCGTCTTTGTGGACAACTGTTACGGAGAATTTGTGGAAGAGCTTGAGCCTTGCCATGTCGGAGCCGACCTGATGGCGGGATCTCTCATTAAAAATCCCGGCGGCGGCCTTGCGAAAACAGGCGGCTACCTCGTCGGAAAAGCGAAATGGATTGAAGCTTGCTCATACCGTATGACGTCACCCGGCATCGGCAGAGAAGCGGGGGCATCTCTTTACTCGCTCCAAGAAATGTACCAAGGCTTCTTTTTGGCGCCTCATGTTGTGTCTCAAAGTCTAAAGGGAGCGGTGTTTACAGCGAGATTCCTTGAAAAACTCGGCTTCACTTCAAACCCGAAATGGGATGCGAAAAGAACGGATTTAATACAATCCGTTGAGTTTTCTGACAGAGAAAAGATGATTGCTTTTTGCCAGGCTATTCAATTTGCATCGCCAATCAATGCTCATGTGACGCCTTATCCAGCCTACATGCCTGGATACGAGGATGATGTCATTATGGCAGCAGGCACGTTTATTCAAGGAGCAAGCATCGAATTATCAGCTGATGGCCCTATCCGCCCGCCGTATGTAGCGTATGTTCAGGGAGGATTAACCTATTCGCATGTGAAGAATGCCATATGCAGTGCAGTGGATTCATTGATGGAAAAGCAATTAATTTAAATTTTTTAAAAATTTCTCTGGATTTGATGTTAAGAATCCTTACATCGTATTGACACATAATATAACATCACCTATAATGAAACTAAGTTAAGAAAAGGAGGAAATTGAGATGAGTGATAATATTCGCCGCTCAATGCCTTTATTTCCAATAGGAATTGTCATGCAGTTAACTGAGTTATCAGCAAGACAAATTCGATATTATGAGGAAAATGGACTGATATTTCCAGCCAGAAGTGAAGGGAATAGACGATTATTTTCATTTCATGATGTAGATAAACTGTTAGAAATCAAGCACCTGATAGAACAAGGTGTAAACATGGCAGGAATTAAACAAATTCTGGCGAAAGCCGAAGCCGAGCCAGCACAAAAACAAAACGAGAAGACGAAAAAACCAATGAAACATGATCTGTCCGATGACGAACTGAGACAGCTCCTGAAAAACGAGCTCATGCAAGCCGGCCGTTTTCAAAGAGGGAATACATTCCGTCAAGGCGACATGTCCCGCTTCTTTCATTAATCCGTTAGCAACTGTTTTGCTATATACATTTACCTTTTAAGAGGAGGAATTTTACCAAATGGCAAAGTACACTAGAGAAGATATCGAAAAATTAGTAAAAGAAGAAAACGTGAAGTATATCCGTCTTCAATTTACTGACATTCTTGGAACAATCAAGAATGTTGAGATTCCTGTAAGCCAGCTTGGAAAAGCGCTTGATAATAAAGTCATGTTTGACGGTTCTTCTATTGAGGGATTCGTTCGTATTGAAGAGTCAGACATGTACCTGTATCCAGATCTAAATACATTTGTTATCTTCCCATGGACAGCTGAAAAAGGTAAAGTAGCACGTTTCATCTGTGATATTTACAATCCGGATGGCACACCTTTTGAAGGTGACCCGCGAAACAACTTAAAACGGATTTTGAAAGAAATGGAAGACCTCGGATTCAGTGATTTTAACCTTGGGCCTGAGCCTGAATTCTTCTTATTCAAATTGGACGAAAAAGGCGAGCCGACGCTTGAACTAAACGACAAAGGCGGATATTTCGACTTAGCTCCAACTGATTTAGGAGAAAACTGCCGCCGCGATATCGTACTTGAGCTTGAAGAGATGGGCTTTGAAATCGAAGCGTCTCACCACGAAGTAGCACCTGGTCAGCACGAAATCGACTTTAAATATGCTGGAGCAGTCCGCTCTTGTGATGACATCCAAACTTTTAAACTAGTTGTCAAAACAATTGCCCGCAAACACGGCCTGCATGCGACATTTATGCCAAAACCATTGTTCGGTGTGAACGGTTCAGGTATGCACTGCAATCTATCACTCTTCAAAAATGGTGTTAACGCATTCTTTGACGAAAACGCAGATCTTCAGTTAAGTGAAACAGCGAAACACTTCATTGCAGGTATCGTGAAGCACGCAACAAGCTTTACAGCAGTAACAAACCCGACAGTAAACTCTTACAAACGTCTTGTTCCTGGCTATGAAGCACCTTGCTATGTAGCATGGAGCGCGCAAAACAGAAGCCCGCTTATCCGTATCCCGGCTTCTCGCGGCATCAGCACACGTGTTGAAGTACGCAGCGTAGACCCAGCTGCAAACCCATACCTTGCACTTAGCGTATTGCTTGCTGCAGGATTAGACGGAATCAAAAACAAACTGGAAGCGCCGGCTCCAATCGACCGCAACATCTATGTGATGAGCAAAGAAGAGCGCATGGAAAACGGAATCGTTGACCTTCCAGCAACACTTGCGGAAGCGCTAGAAGAATTCAAATCAAACGAAGTCATGGTCAAAGCGCTGGGCGAGCACCTATTCGAACACTTCATCGAAGCAAAAGAAATCGAATGGGATATGTTCCGCACGCAAGTACATCCTTGGGAACGCGAACAATATATGTCTCAGTATTAATCTCTCAATCCCTTGGCACTATTGGTGTCAGGGGATTTTTATGTTAATAGGTAATAAATTATAGAGCGGCACTGCTAAAAGCAGGTCGCTTTTATTTATGTCACTGATAAGACTATGTACTAAATTTTCAAGAAGGAAAATAATACTATGCTTAAGGAATGCAATACGCATAAATATTCGACAAATTCTGTGACGGTTCCATTGTTCAATACTTCTACCAGCAATAATAAGATGAGTAAGATGGATGTTTATCATTGACATCATAACCAAATAAATCCATAATTACGTTGAAATCTAAATCAATTTTCAAAAAGGAGATTTCTATGAAAAAATTGACTATCTTCTCCGGGGGATTAGGAGCGGTTTTTTCTGTACTGGCTCAACTGTTTGCGGTTATAGATGACTCTTACACTTTGGGGAACTTATGGTTTTTAGGTGCTTTGGCGGGAATTATAACCATGCTTGCTTCAATCCAGACAAATAATAAACCAATCTTCAGCATTTTATTAATTGCTAGTTCAGTAATAGGTCTACTTGGAACTGGTCTTGTATACATCATACCAACACTGTTCAATATAATAATAATTTATAAATTTTTAAAAGTAAGCCAATGGTAAAATAAAGGTTCTTTTTTTATTTAGTATTCCTTTGACAAGGTCAGTAATGATGTTTATGCTTGCAACTGGTCCACACAGCTGGGACTTCCGTGGGGATGATTATCGAACGCCATGTTTCTAGGATACCGGAATTGAAACATTTGCTGAGGCATTTCGTGAAGCTGATCACTAAATGACCATTTTCATAGAGGCACGTCTAAAGAAGCTATCATAGGAGGACAATACTGTGTGGAAAGCTTTAAGTCAATTACTCAAGAAACAGAAAAATCAAAGTCCAAGCGATGAAGATTATATACAGATTCCAGAATTAGAAGTAAAAGTTTTGGGGATGCTTCACAGTATCAATATAGACTTGGTTAATTTAATAGCTCAAGCAGAAAAGTCTAAGGAGTTTATAGGATAAATCGAAGGCATCTGGCATTCTATAGAAAATCAATTTTATTCACTCGCCCAAGGGTTTGAGAATGAGGATATCAATAAGCTTTCTGCGGATCTTGATCATGCTGCCGCCACTTGGGAAACTGTTGCTAATAAAGCAAAAGAGTTTGTAACAAATTCATACCAAGGGTAAAAGAAAAATAAGGGCCTGAAAGGGCTCTTTTGCTTATAGTCATATTTCCCGTAAGTATAACTTTTTGGATTTATTAAATTTTAAAGCGTGTTTGTTTCACTGAATTCATAGTCAAAAGGGGAATGTTTTTATGCTTGGAATCAACGTTGAAAAATCAAATGAAAACTTAATTATCAATTGGCAGCTATCCAAAATTGAAATTCCAATCAAAGAAATCAATGATGTATTTCTTGATCCAAACTATGGGGGAGAGGAGAAAAGCGCAGTAAGGATTGGGTTTCCTTATGGCTCAAAAGATAGGGTAGTAATTAAAACAGCATATAACACTTACATTTTGTTCACCACTAATCCTGCTTTAATTATGAGTAAAATTGTTTCTTAATAAACAGTTTATGTCCCTTTTAAATTTATCTTAATGTTCTGTATGGTAAAATTTAGTGAGGTGATTTAAGGAGGAGGAGCATTTATGGAAGAAGGAAAGTTAGTTCACATGACATTAGATGGTATTAAGAAAGCAGTTACTAAATATGGTACATTTCCTGTGTTCCATCATGGGGGCTATGTCTTGGAAGATGCTACTTTTCATTTCAAAAATCCAGCAACTCCTCAAGAAATTAGCGGCTTAGAAAAGAAATTAGGTGTTACTTTTCCTAATGACTTTAAAGAGTTTTTGTTACAACACAATGGGATGGAAATGTTTGATGGCATTGAAATACTTAGCTTAGAGGGAATCGTTGAATATAATGAGGTTCAAGATTTCCCAGAGGGATACTTATTAATAGGATATCATTTTGATGGAAGGTATGTCATAGACACAAACAAATCAAAAAAAGGATTAGGTTATATGTTATATCTAGACTCAATTGACGATATTGAAGATGCGATTAACTTAAATTCTAATTTCGAGATATGGTTTGATATGCTAGTGTCTTCTAATGGAACGAAATATTGGGAAGTAAATCCGAATCTCCAAGAGTATTATAAACTGGTTTCAGAATAACACTTCGGCAAAAGAAAAAATTATGACTAATTTCAACAACCAAAGAATCTGCTATTTGAGGGAAGTATAATGACAATTTACGAGCAAATTAAAGATGCTTTGAAAAATAAGATCAATGAGTTGGTTTCACCTCAAGAAGTAAAGAAAACCCTTCAAGAAAAATACGGAACTAATCCGGATAGCATTATTTTATCAGATTATTGTTATAACCGGTATAATAAGGGGATTTCTTTTAATAAGCACCTCTTTGAATATGTGAATAGAAGTTCTTACAAATACTTAGGTGAAAACTCTCTTTATACAGGACTTATTTTCAGAAAATCAAAAGGGGAAGATAAGGAAGTTATCGTAGGCAAATGGGTAAACGGTGTTAAATCACTCCGAGAAGCTTCTGTTACTAATAACCAAATAAATGATCAAGCCGAAATCATTAGTAAAGAACAACTTGTAAACCTTTATAATGAATATAACCAAATCCTGAGATATGAAATGAATGTATTGAACTGTAAGCCTACAGAATTGAGGCATTTAATTGGCAGAATCGGTGAATTCATTTGTGCAATCCAAACCAACGGCACTCTGGCACGTCAAACTAATCAGCATGGATTTGATGTTGTGAGTGATGGCAGACGGATTAGTGTAAAAACAACAGCTCAATCAAGTGGTTTTATTTCGATAAATAAAAATACATTTCATGATTTTGATGGTTTTTTTGTAGTTCAATACGTAAATGATGATTTTAAAGTTATTTTCTTCGGATCAAAGGAAGAAGTGCAAAAAATAAGCAGAGTTTATGGAAGTCAATACGAAGTTGAAATTTCACATCTTAAAAAGATTAACAAGGAATACCAATTAAATTAAACAATCTTGTTGATAACAAAACATCCCCTTACTTATTGTAAGGGGACGTTTGTTTAATCCTCATATATTTTATCTTCGCACTCTGGCTTACGAGTTGCATCCACAGTAAATGATCTTACTTCGTCTTTAGTTTTGTCCTAAATTCCCCGTATTACTTTTTTCTATTTAGATAACAACCATTGATTTCAATGCCGCCCATTGGATTTACCTCATAATCATCAGTGTAATCAATTGATTCAAAATCTTTATCGTTTGTTTTAATAAAGTCATTAGCCAAAGAATACAACTCTTCTTTTTACAGAACTACTCGAACTTCCGTTTTTTACCATATTGTTCCTTCATAATTATCCCTCAGGGAAAGGTAAGGGAATTATTTTTGAGAATCATATTCCATTGCTTGTTCACAGTCAGAAATCCTTGAGTTGTTCTAGCAAGAGGCAATATTGTTGAATAAGGATAGTTTTAAAGAGGTTATTGTTGTCTTAATATCGAAATAAAGATCAAGTAAACATGAGGGGAGTTACTTTAATGCATATCACAACAAAAAGGTTATTGATACGTGAATTTGAATTCAAAGATTGGCAAGCTGTATATGAGTATACATCTGATAGTAATGTAATGAAGTATATACCTGAAGGGGTTTTTACTGAAGAAGATGCAAAGGCATTTGTAAATAAAAACAAAGGTGATAACGCTGAAAAATACCCTGTCATACTAAGAGATGAAGACTGTCTTATAGGCCATATTGTTTTTTATAAGTATTTTGGTGAACATACATATGAAATTGGGTGGGTGTTTAATCCCAATTATCAAAATAAAGGGTATGCTTCTGAGGCAGCCCAAGCTATCTTGGAATATGGATTTAAAGAAATGAACTTACATAGGATTATAGCTACGTGTCAACCTGAGAATATTCCCTCATACCGAGTTATGGAGAAGATTGGAATGAGAAGAGAAGGCTTTTTTAAAAAATGTATTCCAAAAGGCAATGAATGGTGGGATGAATATTATTACGCTATTTTAGAGGAAGAGTGGAATTGTAAGAGGGGTAATGCAGGAAATTGAAACCATAACAGCTATAGAACGTATAGTGATAGTAGGGCTTATAGTGCTTAATATGAATGATGTGAGAGGGGTATCCAAATGCAAATTCATCTCACCAAAAGGGGAAAACAAGACAATCATCATAAATGGTTAGGAACTGTCTTGCTCAGTTGGGGAACATTCGTATTTGCTTTGTTTTTTGCTACTTTAGTCGGTTCAATGGCTAGCCAAGCAGGAGCTTCCAAGCTTTTGAAGCAAGGCATCCAAGCAGGTTTAGTCACATTAATAACTGTCCCGTTGCTCTACATTCTTCTTAAACGGATGTCTAGTAGACCCTTTTATTCTATAGGACTGTCTGGGTGGCGGCAAGCCATTCCGAAAGCCTTAATAGGAGCAATATATGTGATTGTATTATCCGGGTCTGGTTTCGCTATCGCCCATTTATTATGCTGGATCAAAATTACACAATTTCACTTCTCTGTCCATTTAGTGACAGCATTGCTCTTAAATATGATTATCGCTTTCTTTTATGAAGCTTTTCCAGAGGAATTAACTTTTCGGGGGACGGTGTACTATGCTCTAAATAAGCGTTGGAACTGTTTTATGGCCTTACTCCTACAACCAATCCTGTTTGTGCTTGCACCAATAATTGTAAGTGGTTTACAATATATAGCTGGAATTGAATCATCTGCTATCACATTAGATTACATTGTTTTATTGTTGGGTTTTGGATTCATCCTTCAACTCCTCCGTATTGTAACAGGAAGCTTATGGACGTCTATCGCTTTTCATCTAGCCTTTCTTGAAAATTCTCGGTTCTTCGTCCTGCAGGGGGAGGAGCGCTTTATTACCTATGAAGAAATTGTTCCGGGAACAGGTTCGCTGTTTGTGATCTTTTTTATGTTGCTTATTGTCGGTACTCTACTATTAATACCTGTTGCAATAACTCGCCGAAATACTATTCAATGGCGGAAGAATGAGAAATGCGACCAAGATGTTTAATTTCTAAGTAGAACAGTAGTTTTAAGGAGGATCTAGACAATGTTTAAGAAGCATTCATTAAGAAAGAGGTTATAAACATGCAAGTTTTAAGGATCATATTTGTTCATGTCTTGTCCGCGTTATCAGCTGCTGTTGTTTATGTTTTTGGCATTGGTTATGACGGCTACATACCATACTTCCTAATAAGTGTTTAATCTTTGCTGCACCTGTTCAATATTTCTTAAATCGCAATCCAAAAAGGTTTAACGCGAAATATTTACTCATATACATATTCTTTTCCTTCTTAGTATGGTTATTCTTCGCTTTCATTACTGATCCAAAAAACACCTTAAACTTTCTGATGGGATATGAAATATACTTGTTTAGCGTCTCATTTGCCGTAATATTTTGGATCTGGGACTCGGTTTTTCTGCAAAACATTGGGAGGGTAGCAGCGTAGCTTAAATCATCACAATCCTTTTCCTTATGCACGGTCAAAAAGCCCTTTTATTTACCGGATTATGCCATAAATAGGTAAGGGAGAGAGGGATGAAAAGGGTTAATCGTTTAACTTTGGTTTGCTTAGGCTTAGTCTCAAGTTTTACTCTTCCGAATGCTGAAGCAAAGCTAACGGTGGATTAAACAAATGTAGACTTTGTTTTGATCGACCGGAATTTTGACCTCACTTGGTTATAAATTCACAATACACAATAATAAAGACTGTACTCTAAATATGAAACTTAGCAGAATAGCTCTAACTGATGGATATTATCAAGGAGCGAGAAAGAATTCACAGGAAGTTATTTGGACTACAGTGCAGCAGACCGAGTAGAAGGTGATCAGTTGGAAATAACAAAAAGTCCAGGCTGCGGCGATGTGTGGATAAAAGGTACTTATGGATTTGAACATGAAGAGCGGGATTATTAAATTCAGCGAGGTCAAGGATCCATTATAAACTTAATGATCATTTTAAGTGATCAAAAATAACTAAAAGGTGAGAATATGATTAAATCAAAGTTAAAAACGATTATAGACCAAAGAAAGATCAGTATCCGGAAACTTTCCAGAGATATTGATCATGAGTATCCAACTGTCAGAAAGCTATATAATAACGAAATGGAGCGGTATCCGAGAGAGCTGTTTGATAAAGTCTGGCCCTATCAAAACATCGAACTGCATGAGTTGTTGATATTCCAAAAAGATCATATTCCTAAAGTGAGAATGTCTAAATGAAGATAATGAAGTATATGGAGGAAAGGTTTCAAAACCTCGAATTCATTCCTAGCATCTATAATCAATGGGGCATAGGAATCCATTTTTGTCTTGGGAAAAATATCTATCAACTCAAAGAAAATGAAGAATTGAATCTTAAGAGGTTCCAAGTTGTATATGAGCAAATAACAATCCTTTTTAATGAATTATTTGAACAAAATGATGACATATTCCTCGTAACGAATATGTATAAGCACAAGAAAGAGAAATGTATAAGAAAATTAAAGGTCTATCAACCGTTTCTAAAGTGTAAAAATCATTTGAATCAAATTCTGGTGAAGACATATCCCTACCCTTTCGAAATCAATAAAGCTGAAGAATACGAGATGCAACAATTTTCCTTGTTATGCAAACCTCGAGACTTACGTGTAACTGAATTACTTAAAGCAGCCAGTAACGAGGATTTTCCATTAAAACCGAAATTCGGAGGTTACTCTATTGATTACCCTGATGTTTTCTTTGTGAACATTACAAAAGACATTATTTTCTTTATCTATGATGATCGTGGATGTGAAGTCATAGCTCTTGATTTCAAACGAATACGTTCACTTTATGAAAAATATCACGACTGGGTAGAAGAGTATAAGTACATGTAATACTCTTTTTTAATAGAAACTGAAAAAATCTAAGTTTTATATGGCTCTAGTTCAGTTCGACAAGCCATGGGACAACAGTTAAAATGGTTTTACGTAATTAGGGAAGGATTCTAAAGGTCGGGCTGAGAAATGAATGATTCAATTAGTTGTCCATTTCAAAAAACCATATGCTGATGATGAGGATTGGATTAAATTAAGTGTCAACAGAAAGGGATGGGAAATTTCAGAATTGCTTGACTTTACTTTATGATGAAAGGGGTCGAGTAAGATGGATAAAAAAAAGGATGAAATACAAAGAAAGTATAGGGAGCAAATGAGGGAGAAGAAAGAACGAGAAAAAGAAGATGGCAGTTCACATACTTTTGAAATTGTTGTTGTGCTAGCCATTATCATATTGATGTTTTTCTTTAATTCAGTATTTAAGGCTTTTTAGATATTGTACAGATGACTTTCAGGATTATTGAAAAAATAACCCTTTGAGGTATTAGTATTGAAGGACTTATGAAAATTCAAGAGGCAGTTGAATCTTAAATAATTAATTACCAAATATCGGGGATGGAAAATGAAATTGTATAATGAATTTATCAATATAGCTAAAACGTTTAATAAAGAGTTAGGCATAATTCCATTATTATATGGCTCTTTAGGTCTTGAAAGGGTAACTGGGTTGGACTTTTCCCCAGAAGATATTGATATCCTTATTCCTTTAATTTTTTTAGAGGAAAAGTGGGGAAAACTAAAAAAAGTGATGGAACTGCATGGATACAAAATGGTTGATTTACATGAGCATGAATTTAAGAAAACTAATACCAAAATAGGCATTGCTTACATTGAGGATTTAAAACCATTTGCAGATGTAGACTATAATAACCTAGAGGTTTTTGAAGATGACGGAGCGAAATATCATTTGCTAACGATTGATGATTACCTCAAGGTTTATAAAAAGTCTTTATTAGATGGCTATAGAAGAAGGAAGAAGAATCATAAAGACCAAAGTAAAATTAACATATTGAATAAATTAATACAGAATTAATTTCTGTATTCTCTTTTGTTTTCACCCTCAATTAAATTTTTAAGATTAAAATAAGTTTGGATAAATCATAGTGTTTAACACAGTCTTTAATCCTCAGACAGTCAAATAGCCATTTCTACTCCTGTTGAAAGCTTCTCTATTTTTGCTTCTTATTTATTCCTGTATTGATATAAGTATGTAGGGTTGGACTTACTAACATAAACTACTCTGGCCATTCCTTTTCTTTCTACTCATGACCAAGTTTGCCATCAGCATAAATCTACGATAACAGTCTCCATACATCCTGTTATCACCTTTATCAAACTGTTAATGCAGCTTACCACTAACCAATTCCTTATTTCGCATAGATCATCTTTGTCATGTGGTTACACAAGAATCTGTTTTCGGACTGATCGTTGTTAAATGATACATGACATTCGCAAATATTTGAAACACTGAATATAACGAAACATTCAAAAATCAATATTTAATTCATTCTGTTTAAACTTTCTGAAAAAGATGTTGAAAAAGTTGAAAGGATTTTATAATATTAAATCAAGTTAGTTTGTTCGATCAACAAACTAATAAGATGAACTTTCATTGTCCACAAGATAAGGTCTTACTGAATATGGATGGAAGGAGGATAAGAGGATCGATTTAATGGAGCTAAACAATATAAGAAACGAAAGAATGAGGCTTTTATCCTTTTCCAGGTATATAAGGTATGACGAGAAAAGATGAATTTTTTGCTTGCTGATCACCATATTTTTTCGCACTGTTTTGAAAGCGCTTTTATAAAAGTTTACTGACCGTAAATTCGAGAAATTGTTATACCGTTTCACACTGTTCCATATTAAAGGATCGAAAAGGGGAGAAATCATGCTCAGTGAAAATGTAAAGAAGATTAGCATGGTTGAAAAAGTTGGATATGCGTCTGGAGATTTTGCTTGTAATTTAATTTATGCAACAGTGTCTACGTATCTTTTGTTCTTCTATACAGATGTTTTTGGTTTATCGGCAGCAGCAGCCGGTACTATGTTTTTAGTGGTTAGAATAATCGACGCTCTCGCTGATCCTTTTATCGGAACAATAGTTGACAGAACGAACAGCAGATTTGGACGCTTTAGACCGTATCTTTTATTCGGAGCTTTTCCATTTGTCATACTGGCAATACTCTGTTTTACAACACCAGACTTTTCGGATATGGGGAAATTAATATATGCCTATATAACCTATGTTGGCTTGTCGCTTACATACACAACGATAAACGTTCCATATGGCGCGTTAACTTCTGCAATGACTAGAAATAATCAAGAAGTGGTTAGTATAACTTCTGTTCGCATGTTATTTGCGAATCTTGGGGGACTTGTCGTTGCATTTTTTGTTCCCTTACTGGCTGCTTATTTAAGCGATACTTCCGGCAACGAGTCTCTTGGCTGGCAACTAACCATGGGTATTTTGGGAATGATAGGCGGGTGCCTTTTAATCTTTTGTTTTAAAAGCACAAAAGAGCGGGTCACTCTTCAAAAATCCGAAGAAAAAATTAAATTTACGGATATATTTGAGCAGTTTCGTGTTAATCGTCCACTTGTTGTATTAAGTATTTTCTTTATTATTATTTTTGGAGTGAATTCCATCAGTAATTCGGTTGGCATTTACTACGTAACGTATAACTTAGAAAGAGAGGATTTGGTGAAGTGGTACGGTTTGATAGGAAGTTTGCCCGCTTTGGTCATTTTACCGTTTATTCCAAGGCTTCATCAATTTTTGGGGAAAAAGAAATTACTAAACTATGCATTATTACTGAATATTATCGGCCTCTTAGCTTTACTGTTTGTTCCGCCAAGTAATGTTTACCTCATACTTGTCTGTCGATTAATCGCTGCTGCTGGAAGTCTCACTGCCGGGGGATATATGTGGGCGCTTATTCCTGAAACAATTGAATATGGAGAGTACAGGACTGGGAAAAGAATGGGTGGGCTCATTTACGCTATAATCGGATTTTTCTTTAAGTTTGGTATGGCCTTAGGAGGAGTTGTTCCGGGTCTGGTTCTTGATAAGTTTGGATATGTGGCAAATCAGGCACAAACCCCGGCGGCATTAATGGGGATTTTAATTACAACAACCATTATTCCCGTGTTCTTGCTTGTTCTAGCTTTAATTGATATTAATTTCTATAACTTAGATGAGAAAAAATATAAAAACATGGTTCGAGAATTAGAGAATAGAGACAAAGTTTATTTGGATCATATTGATGATTTCAAGGCTTAAAAAAGAAAATAAACTGAGGAGGAGTCCCAAATGAAGATTACCAATCCAGTACTTAAAGGATTCAATCCCGATCCAAGTATTTGTAGGGTAGGAGAGGATTATTATATCGCTGTATCTACATTTGAGTGGTTTCCGGGAGTCCAGATACACCACTCAAAAGATTTAGTAAATTGGCACTTAGTTGCACATCCATTACAGAGAGTTTCACAATTAGACATGAAAGGAAATCCAAATTCAGGTGGGGTTTGGGCACCATGTTTAAGCTATAGTGATGGGAAGTTTTGGCTTATCTATACGGATGTTAAGGTAGTAGATGGCGCATGGAAAGATTGTCACAATTATTTAGTTACTTGTGAAACGATTAATGGTGATTGGAGTGAGCCGATTACATTAAATAGCTCGGGATTTGATGCTTCTTTGTTCCATGATAAGGATGGAAAAAAGTATTTATTAAATATGTTATGGGATCACCGTATTGATCGGCACTCATTTGGAGGAATTGTTATACAGGAATATTCTGATAAAGAGCAAAAATTAATCGGTAAACCAAAAGTTATATTTGAAGGAACGGATAGAAAACTGACAGAAGCTCCGCACCTTTATCATATCGGGAACTATTATTATTTATTAACTGCAGAAGGAGGAACACGGTACGAACATGCTGCTACAATTGCCCGTTCTGCAAATATTGAGGGGCCATATGAAGTTCATCCCGATAATCCAATCTTAACGTCATGGCATGACCCAGGAAATCCATTGCAAAAATGTGGTCATGCATCCATTGTTCAAACACATACAGATGAGTGGTATTTAGCTCATTTAACGGGACGTCCTATTCATCCTGACGATGATTCAATTTTTCAGCAGAGAGGATACTGTCCTTTGGGCAGAGAAACAGCTATTCAAAAACTTTACTGGAAAGATGAATGGCCCTATGTAGTAGGTGGAAAAGAAGGAAGCTTGGAGGTAGATGCACCTTCTATACCCGAAACAATATTTGAAGCAACGTACCCGGAAGTTGATGAATTTGAGGATTCAACATTAAATATAAATTTTCAAACTTTAAGGATTCCATTCACGAATGAATTAGGTTCATTGACTCAAGCGCCAAATCATTTACGATTATTCGGTCATGAATCATTGACCTCGACATTTACTCAGGCATTTGTAGCCAGACGCTGGCAAAGTCTCCATTTTGAAGCCGAAACTGCTGTTGAGTTTTATCCGGAAAATTTTCAACAAGCCGCTGGATTGGTGAATTACTACAATACAGAGAACTGGACGGCTCTTCAAGTCACGCATGATGAAGAACTTGGCCGCATTCTTGAATTAACAATATGTGACAACTTTTCTTTTTCACAGCCATTACACAATAAAATTGTTATTCCTCGTGAAGTAAAGTATGTATATTTAAGAGTAAATATTGAAAAGGACAAATATTATTATTTCTATTCTTTTAACAAAGAAGATTGGCACAAAATTGACATTGCACTGGAATCGAAAAAATTATCAGATGATTACATCCATGGGGGAGGATTCTTCACAGGGGCCTTTGTAGGGATGCAATGCCAAGATACCAGTGGTAATCATATTCCGGCCGACTTTAGATATTTTCGTTATAAAGAAAAATAATTTGCACATGAAAAAGGAGATTTCTATTTTAGAACTCCTTTTTCATACGAGAAGGTGCCTATATCAATATTGCTTCAGAAATATTCCTAGAATAAAAAAGCTCATCTTTAAAGATGAGCTGTACATTCCATAAAAATTACATTGTAACCATGTCCAGAAAATGATCAATCACAATGGAGGACATTCCTAATGCCGGCGCATTCTGTCCTAAGGAAGATGGCAATAATTCATAGCTATTGCCTAATTGGGAATAAACCCTTGACGATACTTCACTTCTCATTGAATTTAAAACCATAGGATGCGATTCAATTATGCTATTTCTTAAAATTACGGCCTGTGGGTTGAAAGTATTCAAAATATTGGTAAGGCCTATTCCTAAATAGAATCCAAAATTCTGTAATGCGTTTAAGGTTCCGATATCATTCAGATGGGCGAGGTCTATGATATCTTGATAGGACAGTTTTTTCTCTTTGGTCTGAAGAGATTTTAATAAAGCCTTCTCTGAAGCATACAATTCCCAGCAGCCTCGGTTTCCGCAACTGCATTTAGGACCATTAAAGTCTATTGTCATATGTCCCATTTCTCCAGAGAAGCCGCTTACTCCTCTATATAAATGATTGTTGATAATAACACCGATCCCTATCCCTGTGCTGATACTTACGTAAATAATGTTATCGTGATTTTTTGCAGCTCCAAATACTTTCTCTCCATATGCGCCAGCGTTTGCCTCATTTTCAATAAAAACAGGCACATTGTACTTCTCTTGTATCGAAGATTTTAAGTCAATATCTCTCCAGTTGGAGTTCGGAGTGAAAACAATTTTTTGATCTTTATCAATGAGTCCAGGCACGCAAATACCTATACCAATAAGCCCGTACGGAGATTGGGGCATATGCGTAATAAAGTGATGAATCATATCAATCAAAATGTCTTTCGTTATTTCTGGAGAATTGGATTCCAAATGGCGGTATTGATCAAGAACGATCGTTCCTTCAAGGTCTGTTAAAATGCCATTGATATAATCCACACCAACATCTATTCCAACGGAGTATCCTGCCTTTTTATTAAAAACAAGCATGACAGGTCTTCTTCCGCCACTTGATTGTCCTTGACCTATTTCAAATACCAGATTTTCTTTCATTAACGTGTTTACCTGTGATGAAACAGTTGATTTATTTAATCCAGTCATTTCAGATAATTTTGCTCTTGAAATAGGTGAATTTTTAAGAATTTCTTTTAATAATAACTTTTGATTTACTTTTTTGACAAAGGTTTGATCAGCGATATCCACTTCATCCACTCCATTTGTTTAATCTTTAAATTAAGTATGAACATAGTACATAGCGAATCTTCCCTTTATTATATCTAATGTGTTCATAAAAAACTAAAAAAATATTGAAAATACTGATGAGGTTATATAAGATGAAAATAAGTTAGTTTGTTTAAACAACAAACTAATAGGTAACTTACAATATGAAATAAAATGCATTTGTATTTGAATGATCATGTTTTGAATTTATTTTTAAGGGGGAAATCACATGGCTCAATCTCATTCCAGTTCAACCAACTATTTTGGAAGCGCAAACAAAGTGGTTTACGAAGGGAAAGATTCGACTAATCCTTTAGCATTTAAATATTATAATCCTCAAGAAGTAATCGGCGGAAAAACGATGAAAGAGCATTTGCGATTTTCTATTGCCTATTGGCATACATTTACTGCTGATGGTACAGACGTTTTTGGAGCAGCTACGATGCAAAGACCATGGGATCACTATAAAGGCATGGATCTAGCGAAGATGAGAGTAGAAGCAGCATTTGAGATGTTTGAAAAACTAGATGCACCATTCTTTGCTTTTCATGACCGGGATATTGCACCAGAAGGCAGTACGCTAAAAGAGACAAACCAAAATTTAGATATGATCGTGGGCATGATTAAAGATTACATGAGAAATAGCGGCGTTAAGCTATTATGGAATACCGCAAACATGTTTACGAATCCCCGTTTCGTCCATGGTGCCGCGACTTCTTGCAATGCAGATGTGTTTGCGTATGCTGCAGCACAAGTGAAAAAAGGGTTAGAAACAGCAAAAGAGCTTGGCGCTGAGAACTATGTATTTTGGGGCGGGCGTGAAGGATATGAAACATTGTTAAATACTGATTTAAAATTTGAGCTTGATAATTTGGCTAGATTTATGCATATGGCAGTGGATTATGCGAAGGAAATCGGGTACACAGGGCAGTTTTTGATTGAGCCAAAACCAAAAGAGCCGACCACCCATCAATACGATACAGATGCAGCAACAACCATTGCCTTTTTGAAGCAATATGGCTTAGACAATCATTTTAAATTAAATCTTGAAGCCAATCATGCCACATTAGCTGGGCATACATTCGAACATGAATTACGCATGGCAAGAGTACATGGTCTGCTTGGCTCTGTTGACGCAAACCAGGGTCATCCTCTTTTAGGCTGGGACACGGATGAATTTCCGACGGATTTATATTCTACGACATTAGCAATGTACGAAATCCTGCAAAATGGCGGCCTAGGAAGCGGCGGATTAAACTTTGACGCGAAGGTCAGAAGATCTTCTTTTGAGCCTGATGATCTAATATATGCCCATATTGCAGGGATGGATGCGTTTGCAAGAGGATTGAAAGTTGCCCACAAATTAATCGAAGATCGTGTGTTTGAAGATGTGATTCAACATCGTTACCGCAGCTTTACTGAAGGGATTGGTCTTGAAATTATAGAAGGAAGAGCTAATTTCCACACACTTGAGCAATATGCGCTAAATCATAAATCAATTAAAAACGAATCTGGAAGACAGGAGAAATTAAAAGCGATATTGAACCAATACATTTTAGAAGTATAACAGGATAAGCTCCAGATCCTGCTATCAATACCAAGTCACTGAATTACCCGTCATGATTCCTTTCCTATTGCTTGTTGTTATGACGGGTAACTTCTATAATTAGGATTTATTTAGAGTGAATGGTTTTTTAAAAGGGCAAGGAGTGAAAAAATGAAGTATGTCATTGGAATAGATATTGGAACGAGTGCTGTTAAAACCATTTTAGTTAATCAAAACGGCAAGGTTTGTGCAGAAACGTCCAAAAGGTACCCGCTCATCCAAGAGAGGGCGGGATATAGTGAGCAAAATCCTGAAGACTGGGTACAGCAAACAATTGAAGCATTGGCTGAATTGGTTTCTATATCCAATGTTCAAGCCAAGGATATTGACGGGATAAGCTATTCGGGACAAATGCATGGATTAGTACTGCTTGACCAAGATCGTCAGGTGTTACGTAATGCAATTCTTTGGAATGATACCAGAACAACGCCTCAATGTATAAGGATGACCGAGAAATTTGGCGATCATCTTCTTGACATCACAAAAAACCGTGTTTTAGAAGGGTTTACATTACCTAAAATGTTATGGGTAAAGGAACATGAACCTGAACTTTTTAAAAAAACTGCTGTGTTTTTGCTTCCGAAAGACTACGTGCGATTCCGTATGACCGGTGCCATTCACACCGAATACTCCGATGCAGCAGGAACTTTACTTTTACATATTACTCGCAAGGAGTGGAGCAATGATATTTGCAATCAAATTGGTATTTCTGCAGATATTTGTCCTCCGCTTGTTGAATCTCATGATTGTGTAGGGTCGCTGCTTCCGCACGTTGCCGCCAAGACCGGGCTATTAGAAAAAACAAAAGTGTACGCTGGGGGAGCAGATAATGCTTGCGGCGCTATTGGAGCAGGTATCCTTTCTTCCGGAAAAACATTATGCAGTATTGGGACGTCAGGAGTCATACTTTCCTACGAAGAAGAAAAAGAAAGAGACTTTAAAGGGAAAGTCCACTTTTTTAATCATGGAAAAAAGGATTCTTTTTATACGATGGGCGTCACGCTCGCTGCAGGATACAGCTTGGACTGGTTTAAAAGAACGTTTGCACCAAACGAATCGTTTGAGCAATTATTGCAGGGGGTGGAAGCTATTCCGATAGGAGCCAATGGACTGCTATACACTCCTTATTTGGTTGGTGAAAGAACGCCGCATGCTGATTCTTCTATTCGGGGAAGCTTGATCGGAATGGATGGAGCCCATAATAGAAAGCATTTTTTGAGGGCAATAATGGAAGGTATCACATTCTCTTTACATGAATCAATTGAGCTATTCCGCGAAGCGGGAAAATCAGTTCATACTGTTGTTTCTATTGGTGGGGGAGCTAAAAATGATACGTGGCTGCAAATGCAAGCTGATATTTTCAATACGAGGGTAATTAAGTTAGAAAATGAACAAGGGCCAGCTATGGGGGCTGCAATGCTGGCTGCCTTTGGAAGCGGTTGGTTTGAATCACTTGAAGAATGTGCAGAGCAGTTCATTCGTGAGGCTGCTGTATTTTATCCAAAGGCGCAAAATGTTCAAAAATATAAAACACTATTTGATTTATATAAGAACATTTACACTCACACAAAGGATCTCAATACAGCTTTGAAGAGCTTTCGAAAAAACTAATGATGTTATTGTCCGGAGATCAACCGAAAAACAATTAATGATCAATCATCATCAAAGGCCTTTGATGACATGGCTGCCTTCTTTTGAAAAGATGGTGAGAATAAGGTATCGCAACCTTTAAACAGTATTGGAGTGTCCAGCAGACAAAACGAACGAGCGGAACCGTATTCTGTCAGCGAACACTTCAAGAAGTGGGGAAGCTTAGGAGTGCCAATGGGTAAGATGTATGAAACCGCGCTAACGACGGTAGAGGGATCTCTTGATTTATGATGAAATAGGAAGGATGTTTACACACAAATAACCCCCTCACATTGACGTGAAGGGGTGTTTTTTATTGTTACTATACAGCGGAAATTTTACAGGCTAGTTGCATGATTTTAGCTTGATAAGCAGAATGGAACTAGACACGCCATCATCTCTTTCTCATTCTTTGGAAACTGCATTCTGCTAGGTTTGCTGCTTTTTTTAACAAACAGTGTTTTTCTATTTCACACAGCCATTAAATCCTCTGTTCGTCACATAACCGCTCTTACTCCAAATTGACAGTTTATCTGATTTTGCTTCTTGCTCATCTAGTCTGAATTGGTCTATGTATTTTGTGTTAGGCTCATATACATATGCTACTCTGGCCAATCCCTCTTTCAATAATGTCTCTTGAACAGATTTGCCGTCAACATAAACGTATGCTAACAGTCTTCCATACTTATCTCTGCGATCGCCTTTATCAAATTCCAGCTGTAGCTTACCGCTGTTGACCAATTCTTTATTTCGTTTCGACGCATCCTCACCGTATGGTTGAACACAAGAATTTGGTTTCTTCGTCTCAGGTGTATCAACGAGCAAGTAGCGCACTGTGTCTTCCTTTCCGTTGTAAATAACCTTAATCGTATCTCCATCTATTGCTCTATCTAATGTAACATCGACCAATTTCTTCTGATTTTTTGAATGAGGCGTGCCAGCCTTTTGTTCTGTCTGATTATATTTATTAGATTGAGTATCTTGAGAGACTTGCTCCGTCCCATTAGAATCTGAATGGTTTTTGGCTGCGTGATTTGATCCGCAAGCTGCCAAAGTAATACTTAAAACGATTGCGATCATACTGATCAAAATCTTCTTCATATTGATTCCCTCTTTATCATTTTCTCTTTTTGCGTTTAAACATCATCATTATAACGATATGGACATTTTTTGTGAATGGAAAACTTCAAGGGAACTTATAACACTCCAAATTGCCAATAGTTAACTTTACAACGAGATGATCAAAACATCACCATCACATAGCGGAAATAAATAATCCTGAAAATAATATTGACTGAAAATGCTTTTGGAATTATGATAATATGAGAAATGACAATAATGTAACAAAAACATTACTACAACATAACAACTGATAGCTTAGGTTTATTCTATTGGCTAAAAATGTAAACGGTTACAAATCCAGAGGCGAAAATCTAAGATAGAGATGACTTTAGTTTTGACTCAATATCCACACTGAAAGAGCTTATTAAGTATTCTTAATAAAGGCAGGGGAAATGGATATGAATGAACATCGAAATCGAAGGTTGAAATTAATAATGATTTCAGCAACTTTTGGAGGGCTTCTCTTTGGATATGACACCGGAGTTATAAATGGAGCTTTACCTTTTATGGCAAGGCCAGATCAGCTTGATTTAACACCGGTTACAGAAGGGCTTGTTACGAGTATTCTTTTATTAGGTGCCGCATTTGGAGCGTTGTTATGCGGAAGATTGGCTGATCGATATGGCCGACGTAAAATGATCCTTAATCTTTCCTTTTTATTTTTCCTGGCATCACTGGGAACAGCGTTAGCACCTAATGTTTTCATCATGGCGGCCTTTCGTTTTTTACTGGGGCTGGCTGTTGGAGGAGCCTCGGCGATGGTGCCGGCCTTTTTAGCAGAAATGGCACCGCATGAAAAGAGAGGGCGTATGGTAACCCAAAATGAACTAATGATTGTTGGCGGGCAATTTTTAGCATATGTTTTTAATGCGATCCTCGGTGTAACAATGGCAAATACGGGACATGTTTGGAGATACATGCTAGTCATTTGTGCTGTTCCGGCTATCATGTTATTTGCCAGTATGCTTAAGGTCCCAGAAAGCCCCCGATGGCTAATCACCAAAGGCAAAAACAGTGAGGCGCTGCGAGTTCTTAAACAAATTCGAGAAGATAAACGTGCAGAAGCTGAATGTAGAGAAATTCAAGAAGCGGTAGAAAAAGATACAGCACTAGAAAAGGCATCACTCAAGGACTTTTCTACACCATGGCTGCGCCGTCTTTTATGGATTGGAATCGGTGTTGCCATAGTGAATCAAATTACAGGTGTGAACTCGATTATGTATTATGGCACACAAATCCTTAAAGAATCTGGTTTTGGTACAAAAGCGGCTTTAATCGCTAATATTGGAAATGGGCTGATATCAGTTATTGCAGTTATATTTGGGATTTGGCTGGTCGGAAAAGTGAGACGGCGTCCAATATTATTGATTGGTTTGGCGGGGACGACTACAGCGCTCCTATTGATTGCGATTTTCTCAATTGTGCTTGATGGATCTATGGCACTTCCTTATGTAGTGCTTTCTTTGACCGTTTTATTTCTTGCCTTTATGCAAGGGTGTGTAGGACCTGTGACTTGGCTTGTCATAGCGGAAATATTCCCTCAAAGGTTAAGAGGGCTTGGTTCTGGGATAAGTGTTTTTTTCCTTTGGATATTAAACTTTGTGATCGGTTTTGCTTTCCCGATCTTGCTTAGCTCTGTAGGTTTGTCTTTTACATTCTTTATATTTGTGGCTTTAGGTGTATTGGCAATCGGTTTTGTGTACAAATTCATGCCGGAAACAAAAGGGCGTACACTTGAAGAATTAGAAGAGCATTTTCGTTCTCGACACGATCATAATACTCCTGAACAATCAGTTATTGAGTTATAAATATGTTGAAAATCTCTCTTCTTATAGGAGGGATTTTTTTAGTTTCAGAAAAAACAAAATCCCTCTGGTAGAGGGATTTTGATTCAGCATTTTAAGATGTTCTACACGTATAATACTGGAGTTGATACTTTAAAAATCTCGCCATCTCTTATATAAAAACGAGGGATGCGGCGGCTTAATGTAGACACGACTTCATAGTTAATCGTATTGAGCATTTCAGCCACTTCATCAACGGAAATCTCGGCTCCTTTTTGCTTACCGTAAATCACGACTTCTTCTCCTTGTTTACCTTCACCGTTTTCTCCTAAACTGACCATGATCATATCCATTGTTACTCTTCCCGCCACTGGCACTCGTTTTCCGCGATGAAGAACAAATCCGCGATTGGAAAGGGCACGAGAATAGCCGTCAGCATAGCCAATCGGGAGTGTAGCAATTACTTCATTAGGTTCTGCGATGTATGTAGCACCATAGCTAACGGTTCGGGGTTCTGTCCGCATGGTTTTCACATAAGCGATGCGTGCCTTTAAACTTAACGCAGGTTCAAGCTTAACGAGATTTAGTTGTTTAATATAGGCTGAAGGATATAAACCATATAAGCCGATACCTAAACGGATCATATCAGCGCTAAATTCCGGAAATGCGATAGCTGCAGCCGTGTTGCACATATGCACGGTGGGCAGCTCAATCCCCTGTTTTTTTAAAAAGCTGAGAAAACTGATGAATTTTTCATGCTGCAGCTTTGTGAGTGTGGTGTCCGGTTCATCAGCTGTCGAAAAATGTGTGAAAATCCCTGTCCATCTGAGGAATTTACTTGCCTTTAAGGCTTTCACTACTTCTAAAAGTTCTTCCTTTGTGCGTACACCTAATCGTCCCATGCCGGTATCCACGTTAATATGAATGGCCAGCCGGTTAGCACTCGCTTCTTTTTCCAATATCTCGTTTGCTTCTTTCATCCAATCAACCTGAAATGCTGATAATGTTATATTCCAAGCTGCTGACTTCTTTACACAACTAAGGGATGTAAAACCAAGCACAAGGATAGGTGCTGTAATCCCAGCTTTACGTAAAACGATTCCTTCCTCCACACTGGCAACAGCGAGCTCACTCGCCCCGTGTTCCAGTGCATGGCGTGCCACTTCTATAGACCCGTGGCCATAACCGTTCGCTTTTACAACAGCCATAATTTTGCTCTTATGTGGAATATGACGGCGGATCGCTCGCAAATTCTTTTTAACGGCATCAAGATTGACTTCGATCCAAACTTCTCGGCAAAGCTTTATCATCAACGCTTCCTTCCTTCTTATGGATTGTAAATACCACCTATTGCCGCAAGAATAAATGTTAATTGTTGGATGATTCGATCTTATTTTATTCAACTTTATTTGAAATCATTCAACAGCAAATCCATGTGATACGAGAAGGTGCCTATCAATGTTCGAATAATAGCAAGTACGGGATACATGAGGCTTGTAAGTGGGGTGTTAATGGATGCGGCGACCGAGGATTACAAAAATGATTATTTGTTTTGGGACATTTTTTTCTAAGGGTAGATGATAACGAGAAATCTAATCAGGAAATACTTACCGTTGTTATGAACATTGAAGAACCTTTTAAATGAGAAGGGCTGAGGAAATTCTGTAAAAGATAATCGGTTGAAAAGGCAGTCGATTCCTTGTTCCATAAACCTAACATCAGAGTATATAATTATACTCGTATTCACAAAAATCGTTTAAGTAAGGGGTATACATGAATAGGGGAGTTAGTTTTCAAATACCGAATGAATATGGAAATTTTCTATGGAGAATACTGCAGCCGGTAGAAATAGCTAATTATAGGTGGCAAACGAGTGGGGAATCTTATTTTGTTGTAGAAGGAGAGCTCGATGATGAGGAGCTTTTTCATGACTACGCAATTGTTGAGGGGGCAGTTTTTGAGCAACAATTAAAAACGAATCAGTACTATACCATTTTCGTTGAACTGAAAGCATTTCCATATGGAAAAATGGTTAATCAAGTCAATACATATGAAGAGTTTGCTGACAGTGATTGCGAACTTGTCCTTTTGATAGCAGATAATAGCTACGTTTCGATTTACTGTAAAAACAAAAATATCATTGAAAAACTTTACTTCAATGCTTTACAGAATGATTTTGAAGACGTTCAATTTATAACTGATGAAAATGACACAAGAACAAGCCTTACTGTATGATACTCAATAAAAATTAAAGGAGCTAGTACATGACAATGCAAATTAAAATCAAGTATCTAGATGAAACACAAACAAGAATCAGCAAAATTGAGCAGGGAGACTGGATTGATCTTCGGGCAGCTGAAGATGTAACAATCAAAAAAGATGAATTTAAGCTTGTCCCATTAGGTGTTGCAATGGAGCTGCCTGAAGGTTACGAAGCACATGTCGTCCCTCGTTCAAGTACATATAAGAACTTTGGCGTTATTCAAACAAATTCAATGGGTGTTATCGATGAGTCATATAAGGGAGACAACGATTTCTGGTTCTTTCCTGCTTATGCATTGCGTGATACTGAAATTAAGAAGGGTGATCGTATCTGCCAGTTTAGAATCATGAAGAAAATGCCGGCGGTTGAATTGGTTGAAGTCGAGCATTTGGGAAACGAGGATAGAGGAGGACTCGGTTCAACAGGTACGAAGTAAACAAAATAAATCCTTGGCTGTCTTCATGCTGTGTGATTGATCAATGGAGGTTTCAGCCAAGGTACATATAAATATTATGTATAAAATGAATATTTTAATACGAAGGATTTAATTAAAAACAAAGTTTAAAAAGGGAAGTTTTGAAAAAGTGAAATAGTAATAACTAAAGTCGATAAAGAACCTAAAGATGTCAAAGAAACAATTTTTCTGGTGCTTTGCTTTTTTGAAGGTTTACTTAGCTCGTGGATAACTGCCCCCCATAAAAGCATGGATGCTAAAATTATAATACTTATATACATAAAGATGCTCCTTTTATTATATTTACAGTTTTTACATTTTTATCGATTTTACCACATTTAGGATTGAGTTGTCGATGAAACAAGCATCTCTATAAAGAAATACTTTTATCTAAATTTTTATAAATAGGGGAAGGCAACTAAAAACTAGTAATGCCACTAATAATAAACCAAGTTAAATGGCTTGTGTTCATTAATAATTGAATTTACAGCAGCCTTGAGACAAGTTCAAAATATAAGATGAAATGAGACATAAGACTTCACAAAAAAATCTGAGTATCGTCGATAAATATCATAAAAAAGCCCCCGGTATGTCGCCGGGGAATTAATAGACGTTTAAGAGATTTAGTGATGTTTTTTATATGATTCGACAAAATCATAATAATGATCATCGTCATCATGATACTTTTTTTCGTAATGATAATCGTGATCATCGTAATACTTTTTATCATGGTCATCATACTTTTTGTCGTAATCATAATGTTTTTTATCATGATCATAATACTTGTCGCAATCATAATGCTTCTTATCATTGTCGTAATACTTTTTGTAATATGTTTTTTTCCAAGTGTAATACTCTTCTTTATATTTTTTATAATAACCCAATTAAATTCCTCCTTTATTTTATTCGAATTTAATTTATGAAGTTTAAATGATATGGTATGGTCAAATGAAATAAGAATAGTAAAAAGAGGCTGTTTAAAACACTTTCTGAAAAACAAAACGGATAGCTGTTTATTAAAACAAGAGCGAGAGAAAGCACTCAATCACTGTAAAATAATAGTAAAGTGTATAGAGAGGATTAATATACGTAAAAAGGGACTTTCTCATTGAAGAATATTTGAACGTTATGGTTAAGATTCAAGAGCTCTATGATGTGATTTTTTAATACTGCTTCTGAAGGATTTAAAGTTAGACGTCAACAAACAGCAAAACCGGTTAGAAACAGATCATATAAGGAATGAACAGCTGCCAAATATCATAAAAAAGTTGTTAATGATCAAATGAATGAAATTAGTGAGAATTTATTTTAAAGAAAGCCCAATTGCACATGGACGAATGACAATTGATATTGAGGTAAAATACAATGCATTAAATCAGAAAAAGCTATTGGAGGATTTAATGTGTTTAGACAATTTCCAATTTGGTATACACAAACACCTAACTATTTGAATTTTTATGTGCCGCAATATCAAACCATTTCTTATAATCCTCAACAATGTTATCAACGGTGTATGTACCAAACTGGCGGTAACTATGAGCTATGTGACAGACTATGTTATGGAGAAATACAGGTGTAAAAGAGGGGGGATTAACTCCTCTTTAAACACACAGTGATTGGAATAAGAATCTCATTTTATCTGCGAGTGCTTAGTATTTGCGATAATATTGCATTCGTAATAAATTATGCTTAGCAACTGAAAATGAAAGAAGGATATGAATAGTCATGACGCAATTCGATAAACAATACAATTCAATTATAAAGGATATCATCAATAATGGAATCTCAGACGAAGAGTTTGATGTAAGAACCAAGTGGGACTCAGATGGAACACCGGCACATACTCTAAGTGTAATGAGTAAGCAAATGAGATTCGACAACTCAGAGGTTCCGATTTTAACGACAAAAAAGGTTGCCTGGAAAACAGCCATTAAAGAGTTGCTCTGGATTTGGCAGCTGAAATCTAATGATGTTAATGATTTAAACAAGATGGGCGTACATATTTGGGATCAGTGGAAACAAGAAGACGGCACCATCGGACATGCATATGGATTCCAGCTGGGGAAGAAAAACAGAAATCTAAATGGAGAAAAAGTGGATCAGGTAGACTATCTTCTTCATCAATTGCAAAACAATCCGTCTTCACGCAGACACATTACAATGCTGTGGAATCCTGATGATTTAGACGCAATGGCCTTAACGCCATGTGTATATGAAACTCAATGGTATGTGAAGCAAGGTAAGCTCCACCTCGAGGTAAGAGCACGGAGCAATGATATGGCGTTGGGGAATCCATTCAATGTATTCCAGTACAATGTGTTGCAGCGCATGATTGCTCAAGTGACTGGTTATGAGCTTGGTGAATATATCTTTAACATTGGGGATTGCCATGTGTACACACGTCATATAGACAATTTGAAAATTCAAATGGAAAGAGAACAGTTTGAAGCACCTGAACTATGGATCAATCCTGAAGTGAAAGATTTTTATAACTTTACCATTGATGATTTCAAGTTAATCAACTATAAACATGGGGACAAGCTTTTATTTGAGGTAGCGGTTTAATGCTGCCTTTTTATTGTGCAGTGAATAGATAGCAGGTATCCTAATTTCATTAAGCAATCTGGAAGATGAATAAAAATTGAAGGACAAACACGTATAATACATAAAAAAGATTAACTCTACAGTTAATCTTTTTTATTCAGAAGAAAATATCCTAACTTTGAAACTAAATACAAAGTAAAAGCAATCATTACAGTTCTAGATATTACAATTCCATGAATAGCTAGATCATATCCAGCAGGTACCAACGCATTTGTATTACACATAAAATATATAGATATTAGAAGTGCTACAATAACTAAAATAATTCCAAAAAGACTTGTTTTTTCATATTTCATACCAATTTCCACCCTTATTAAAGTTAGGTTTAAACAAAAGAGCTGAAGAAACGAACTATGACCAGTATTCTCCAATGAAAACCGCCAGACAATGCTGGCGGCTTTTTGCTGCTTCGTTTATTTATGAACAGAGATCGTAACGTTATTTCCTGCAACAGAAACCTTTGCGAAATCCTGTGTATCTACCACAGGAGTGACGGCTTTATTGTCGATTGTGATGTTGTTAAAAGATGTCGAAAAGGTTGTTTTGATCGCATCACGCTGGCTTCCATACGAAACAGCCGCGGTAGCAAGGGTTTTCCATTTTGAAATCGTGCCGATGTTGGTTCCTTGAATTTCTGTGATAATCCGTCCGGTGTAGCCGTCATTGTTCGTTCCCCAAAGGGTCATGCGCGTATTGCCGCTTAAATTTTTATAGATTGTCATTTGGACTGTGCTTCCAGGGCGGAAGCCTTTATTGTATGTGAATTTGTCTTTTCCTTCGATGTACGTTTCTTCATTTTTGGACCCAACCTTCATGAGGGGCTTCCAGACGTTGTATTGTTTGCTGTACTGAAGCCCGATATCGGCTTCAGTTCCGCTTGTTGCCCTAAATCCTGAATAAATATAAGGAGTAGAGACCGTATCATATTTTACAGTGTCAGGAAGCGTGATTTTAGCTGTAAAAATGGCGCCCGTACTGTTCAGGTAGACACGGCCGCCGATTCCGTTAGGCAGCTCGGATGCTGCTTTTGCGACTTGAGCGTCTGCCGCGGGTAAACCTGGTATACCTGATGAAAGGGTTCCGAAAAGAACTGCTGTTCCTACTGCACCTGCAATCAATACTTTTTTCACCAAAATTCCCCCTTTTGATAGTGGTTTCGCCATTTATTATACCTTATTTTGGAACTGGATTTACGTATATAAATCGACAAAATATTTCATTTTGAATGATGTAAGGTCGAAACGCTTCGCCAATCTGAAAGCTATATACCTTTATCAGAGGAAAGAATGAGATCACATTCGTTTTAACCGATTTGAAATTTTCCTCAAAATAAAAGTACAAATGCTTAAAGAAACGATTATTAAAAGAATGCCCGCTATCGTTTCCCAGCCTGTAAAAAAGAGGTGACGTTTCATCAATGTCTGTCCTTGTAAAATGATAAAAGCACAGATACCGACTAAGAAAAGAAAACAAATACTTAGGATTGCTAACGCTTTACGTGAGTATGTTTTCATTTCATCTTTAAAATACAGCAATACGAAAATAAAGCAGATAACATTGGCTATTGTTCTAATCACCTCAAAGCTTTTCATGACAACTGATATAAATAGACAAAGTAAAATGAGATAAAATACGATGTTTCTATACAAAAAACCTCTCCTTTTATGTAGGATCCTCAAAGAGTTTATAAAAGTTTCTTTGTAACTGCAATAAATTGAATGCGCTCACTTATGAACTAACTAAACTATGTACTAAATATTCACTATTCTTTTTCAGATTCAGTCACCAAGGTTTTCATAGAAAGGGAAGCTTCAGAAATATACATATAGTGCACAAACAAAAAAGACCCGGCAATAGCCGGGGGAAAGTAAAAACGAGGAGATGTGAATGGCGTTTAGTAGTGTTTTTTATGCTTTTTATACTCTACAACATAATCATAGTCTTTTTTATCGTGATCATAATATTTTTTATCATAGTCATCATATTTTTTGTCGTAATCACAGTCATAATCTTTTTTATCATGATGGTCATAATATTTTTTATCATATTCGTAATACTTCTTATAATACGTTTTTTTGACCGTATAATACTCTTCTTTGTATTTTTTGTAATAACCCATATATACTCCTCCTTTATTTTTACTACGCTTTATTATACGGCGAGTAGATTTTGCGGCTTGGACAGTTAAAATCATAGAATGAAAAAAGGGCTGTCCAAATGATAAAAAAAAGTCAGATGACACAGAAACAAATCAAAATAAAGAGCCGATTTTTCATCGGCCCAAACGATTTATCCTACATTTGTTTATCTTCTTTGTTTTCTGAGTCATTTTTTCTGATATCCTGAGTCAGTCCGCTTGTTGCTTGTTTAAATTCTGATAAGGCTTTTCCTGCTGCACGGCCAAGCGCCGGCAGTTTATCAGGCCCAAATACTAAAAAACCCACAAACAAAATAACGAGTATTTTTGTGAAGCTTAATTCCATATCCTTTTCCCCCTGATTGAAGTACAACCTTTTAAACAAATTATAAGAGATAGCAGTACAAATGGGAATGCATTTATTTTGAACATTTTAAAACCAGCACAAAGACGGATTCATAAAACGGCTGCTGCTGAATATAATGTCCAATGCCACCTGCCTAAGAAGCAGGGAGGCAGGCTGGATCAATTATGTAGCTCTGCCGGAAATGATACAAACGTATCTGAGGCTATCATTGAAATAGAGGAGTGGTGTAGCTGATGAGATTCACTAAGGTAGTTGGATTTTTGTCTGTTATGGGGTTGGCTGCGGTTTTTCCATTAACGGCACAAGCAGAAAAAGCCGGAACTGCGGGGGCTGGAGAGTGGGATAAGTTGGGGAATTACACATATACTTACTCAAGTCCGACGGTATACTCGACCGGAGGAGATTTTAGAGTGTGCCTTTCAGGAAGCACTCCTTTTTCTGTTTCACTGCACTTATATGAGGATGATCCCGGTGACAATCCTGATGATTATGTAGGGGCAAACTATTTTTCACCCGGAGAATGCCACACATTTGGCAGTATTGGAAAATTTGTAGATGGAAGCAATAACAAGGCCGAGTTCTTTGTTACCGATTACTCTGGTAAATCTAAAACTGTTACGTTTTATGATTGATGGACTCAAATTGTGAAGTATAACCCTTGGGAAAGAACAAAAAAGAGAGATACCTCTCTCTTTTTTATTCTTCGACAGCCTTACGAAGCCGTTCATTTACAATGCCAGTCCAGCCGCCATCCATCTTACCGCGAACGACGGAGCTTTTCTCGTTTGCTTTGCCGATCACTTCATTCGGCTCTTTCCAGCCGCTGTGAATAAGGGTAAACCCTGTCTTTTCCCCCAAGTCTTCTAATTGAAAGGTAACGACCCATCCTTCTGTATCCCATTCAAAAGAAAGTTCAGTTGGAGCTTGAACAGCCAAAACTTTACAAGGGGACGGCCCAAACGGCGATTGTAAGTGAAATTCTTGTCCTTCTTTGAGCTGAAAGTCATTGGGCATAAACCACTTGGCAATGCCTTCTGAAGTAGAGACTGTCTCCCAGACTTTCTGAATGGGAGCCTTCAGGGTAATGCTTTTTGTAATATCCGGTAATGCATTTTCGTTGTTTTGAGCCATTTCGTTTACCTCTTGACATATGATGTTTTTTTCAATTCAATCATATAATAACTAATAAGATCATGTCCATAGCGTGCATTAATTATGCTAGAGCTGCTGTTGAACAGCGTGTCAGTCGCCAGTCTGATCTGTGAATGGGAGAATTCTGCATGCACGAAAAAGAGAGAGATGTGTATATTGTCATTTCGTTCATTCTTGTTTGCTCAGCCGCAACTGCTATGTTTGAACCGGAATTCCTGTTCAGGCAATTTATTTTGCGATTTTTGTTTTAATAGTAAATGTGCCATTTTCTAAAACAGGAGGTTTTTTATGCTTGGAAAAATCAAAGCAGCCATTGATAACAGTCCAGGGAAGCCGGCCAGAATTATAGTTAGTAAAAAAGTGTTTCAGCAATTAGAGGAAGAAATGCGCTTTGTTTACGTTTCCAAACCGAAAACGATAATGGGGATTCCTGTGGAAGTTTCAGATCAGGCAGAAAGCTTCAAGCTGGAATTGTAGTTTATCCCAGACTGCTAAAAGGCTCATTTTGTGTTTAATTATGCAAAATGGTCAGGTTGATTTCTTTAAAAGCATGATGAAATGTTCATCATGCTTTTTTTATTGAGAAAAAAGACGAACATAAAAAATAGGTATACGGGAAAAATAATCCTATTAGAGAGAGGGGAACTGACAGATGGATAACATGATATCAACACTTACTGACTGGAATGTGTGGTTTCAAGCGTTAGTAGTATTTCTCGTTCCATATGCAATCTATAAAGTGTTTACTTGGATTCATGTATAAGAAGGTGCAATGATGAGGTGGCGGAGCAATCAGTACAAAACACAGAAGCAGCATAAATCAGATCATTCAACAGCTGAAAAGGATCAGGATGTGTTAACCGGTAACATCGGATACGATTTAGAACATGTAAAAAGAAAAATAGGACATAACGGGGACGTTCACTTCCGTGAGCTTGAAATCACTCATTTACATGTGAAAGCGGCATTGATCTTTGTTGAAGGACTGTCTGATCAGGATTTGATTAATAAAGGATTATCAGTGTTATTCATGAATCAACCTAATCAGGTAAACGATGAAATTTCTCAATCCGGCAAAGGTATTTTAACTTCGAAACAGATAAAAAATCAAATCGTATCAATCGGTGATGTCATAGAATCAGAGAAAATCAGTGATATCGTGTTGAATGTTTTCATGGGTTCGACAGCGCTTCTCATCGATGGAATACCGCAGGCCTTTCTTCTGGGAACTGTAAAAAAACAAAATCGAAGTATCGAGGAGCCGCTTTCAGAAGCGCTTGTCAGAGGGCCGCGCACAGGCTTTACAGAAGAGTTGAGTACGAATACAGCTCTTTTGAGACAGCAAGGAAAAAATGATCAATTAACATTGCAGAGATTTGAAGTAGGAACACGATTAAAAAAGGATTTAATTATCGCTTATATGAATGACATTGCAGATCCAAAAGTAGTCGAGGAAGTAAGAAAAAGAGTGAGAGGGATTGAGATCGATCATTTGCCGGAGTCAGGCTACGTTGAACAGTTAATTGAGGATAATTATTTGAGCCCGTTCCCGCAAGTACAGAGTACAGAACGTCCTGATCGCGTCATAAGCGGATTAATGGAAGGAAGAGTAGCTATTCTGCTTGACGGCACTCCGTTTGCTTTGATTGTTCCAGTCACTTTCAGCATGATGCTTCAATCGCCTGAAGATTATTATGAACGGTGGTTCCCGAGCTCGCTCATCAGATTGCTGAGGTTCATCGCAGCAATGATAACGTTATTTGCACCCGCTTTATATATATCATTTATTTCTTTTCATCCTGGGTTAATTCCGACCAAGCTGGCGATTTCAATTTCCGGGACGCGCCAGGGTGTTCCGTTCCCATCCCTCATTGAAGCCTTATTTATGGAAGTCGCGATCGAAATTTTAAGAGAAGCGGGGCTTCGTCTGCCAAAACCGATTGGACCCGCAATTGGCATAGTTGGCGGATTAATCATCGGGGAAGCAGCTGTGCAGGCGGGGATTGTCAGTCCAATCATGGTCATTGTTGTTGCGCTCACAGCAATTTCTTCATTTGCCATCCCGCATTATAGCACAGGTATAGCACTTCGGATGCTTCGGTTTGGCGCGATGTTTTGTGCGGCGGTGTTTGGATTGTTTGGAGTCATTATGTATTATCTGCTGCTAAGCAGCCATGTCGTAAAGCTAAAGAGCTTTGGTGTGCCATACGCAAGTCCGGCAGTGCCCTATCACTTAAAAGATTGGAAAGACTTTGTTATCAGAATGCCTCTTTTAGTCATGAAGCGCCGGCCTAAAATGATGAATACAGATAATACAAAACGGGTGAAGTGATGAACTCGACAGGATGGTGATAAAGTCTCATGTTCAGCCCAACCAGTAAAATCACAACCGCTCAGGCAACGATTATCATCATTAATTATATGCTTGCTGCCGGAGTTCTTACGCTCCCTCGGACAGTAACAGAACAAACACAATCTCCTGATGGATGGATTTCAGTTTTATTAGGCGGGTTCCTAGCGGTAATAGCCGGGATGATTATAGTTAAATTAAGCCAGCAGTATCCTAAGGAGACCTTTTATGAATACTCCCGACATATTGTAGGAAAATGGCTCGGGCATCTGATCAGTATTGTTTTTATTACTTATTTTCTGGCACTCGGTGCATTTGAAGTCAGAGTCATGTCCGAAATCGTGGATTTTTTTCTCCTCGAAGGGACACCGTCTTGGGCCATCATTATGACAGTTCTTTGGATTGGGCTTTATTCAATTACACAAGGCCTAGATCCGATTGCACGGCTTTTTGAAATGATTTTTCCGATTACGGTCATCATCTTTTTAACGATAGCCCTCATGAGTTTAGGCATATTTGAAATCAACAATTTGCGCCCTGTATTAGGAGATGGAATCATGCCGGTTCTCAGAGGAGTAAAGACAACGAACCTTTCATTTACATGTTCAGAAATTATGCTCATTTTAGTAGCATTTATGAAAAAGCCGAAAAATGCGGTGAAAGCGGTTGTGATCGGGACAGGCGTTGTGACCAGTTTTTATATGATTACGATGATTATGGTCATCGGTGCACTATCAGTTGAGGGAGTTGTGACGAGAACATGGCCGGGGCTTGACCTGATGAGAAGTTTTGAAATACCTGGTTTAATATTTGAACGGTTTGAATCATTTCTGCTTGTGATTTGGATTATGCAGCTTTTTGCCACGTTTATTATCACTTTTTATGCAGCTTCCCTGGGAGTCTCACAAGTTTTTAAAAAGAAACCCCTTTCATGTATGTTTGGGCTGCTTCCTGTTATATATATCCTCTCTTGCATGCCGAAAAATGAAAATGACGTCTTTATATTGGGCGATACGGTCAGTCATATCGCTTTGTATATATTTGGCGCTTTGCCGATTTTGCTGTTAGTCATTTCGAAATGGAGGAAAAGAGGTGAAAAGTAAACTAAAACGTCAATTGCCTGCTATGGTCATAGTATGTCTGCTGATGATTTGCGTAACAGGATGCTGGAGCAGTCGGGAAATAGAAGATCTGGGTCTCACATTCGCTATCGCAATTGATAAAGGAAAAGAAACGAACACTGAAAAAGAGTTAAAAGAAGAGGGCGGGAGCTATCCGAAAAAAGACAACATTACGCTGACCTATCAATTTGTTAATGAAAAAGCGGCAGGCGCGGGCACAAGCGGGGGAGGCGGTAGCGGACAAGGAGCGCAAAAAGCGTACATTAATATAAGTGAAACAGGGGATTCATTACAGCAGATCGGAAGTGAGGTTGCATTAAGACGGGACCGAGAAGTGTTTAGCCCGCATTTAAAAGTTGTTGTCATGAGTGAAGATGTGCTGCACACATTTCCTATCGACGAAATGCTGGATCAATTTTTTCGTGATAATGAAATCAGGCTGAGCTGTCTTGTTTTATCTGCTAAAGGGGAAGCAAGAGACGCTCTCCAGCTGAAAGAGAACGGAGAAATTCCGGCATTTCGGCTGATTGGATTAGGTGAAAATGAACATAAAGTTTCCAGAATTCTTCCCCCTATGACACTCGCGAAACTAATTGGAAAACTGCATTCTGGCAGCAGCTTTTTACTGCAAAATGTGGTTGCGGCGAATGGAGCGGTCAAGTATTCCGGAGCAGCTGTAATCAACGGAAAATCGAAAAAAATGATCGGCACCTTAAATGAATATGAAACTGAGGGGATTACATGGATTAGAGGAGAAGGGAAAGGCGGAGTTGTCAAAAGTCATGATAAAAAGAGCCAACAGACGTTAGCGTACGATATCAATAAAATCAAAAGCAGAATTCAGCCAATCGTAAAAGGGAAAGATATTTCATTCCATGTCGATATTGAATCAGAAGGCGATTTGGTTGAAAACTGGAACACAAAAGAGGCGTTGGACACCCAGTTTATAGATCGTCTCGAAACGACTATTGAAAACGAGGTAAAGAAAATAGTTGGTCAGGTATTAAAAAAAATTCAGCATGATTATAAAGCAGATGTTGCGGGTTTTGATGAATCTTTTAGACTTACATATCCTCACTTATGGAAAAGGGTGAAAAATAACTGGGATGACACCTTCAGTAAAGCCGACATCACATACAGTGTGAACGTCACAATTACTCATTTCGGCACGGTTAAAACTCAGTAATGAATCCCAAGGAAGAGAAGGAAACCTCTCTTCTCTTTTTTATGCATTTATTAGGATAAAGATACTTTTTTTGGAGAGATATACACTTTTCAAATCGACCAATATGCTAATATAGGAATTGCTTGAAATAGAAGGGAGAAGGGGCTGTGAGGCAGAAACCGATTTATGTAGAAATCGAAATGAAATCTGATCTGGATACACTCTGGGAATATACACAAAACCCATCACTGCATAAGGAATGGGATCTCCGGTTTTCAAATATTACGTATTTGAATAGTCAGCCATGCGAAAAACAGAAGTTTCTTTACGAAACAAGGGTAGGCTTTGGATTAAAGGTGTCAGGTACAGGAGAAACCGTCGGTGTTTTCAACAAATGTTCATCTGAAAGGTCTTCTTCACTGGCTTTTGGCTCTAATCATCCGTTATCTCTGATTCGGCATGGAAGCGGCTACTGGAAGTATATACAGAGAGAAAATGGTAAAATGACGTTTTTAACACAGTACCAATACAAAACAACCTACGGACTGCTGGGAAGATGGATCGATCGTTTATTATTTCGGCCGCTGCTTGGCTGGGCGACTGCCTGGAGCTTTGATGCATTAAGGCTTTGGGTAGAGCAAAATAAACATCCGAAGCGCTTCATTCGATCTGCTATCATCTATGTGTTCATGTGTCTGTTTTTCAGCCTGTTTTGGTTCTATCAAGGCTTTGCAGGTGTTAAGACAAGCATATTGACAGGAACAGCGGAGATAGGCTTAGCTATTTTGTGGCTGCTTCCTTTAAAAAGAAAATGGATCATTCATGGTGTCCAGGCTTGTATTTTTGCTGGGTTTGCTTGTCTAGGTTCCGAAATATTCATGTGGGTTCTGTTGAGTGTGTTTTCTGCTGCAAGCGGCGCTCTTAGCCTGCAGCTCCCCAGTGCCAGGCGCACAAAACGAAAGAGAAAGAAGTGACATTGTGAGTTCGATTTATGAAAAATCAATTATTAACTATCATTTGCTGCATCCCAAGCTGCGGAAACGGTACCAATTAGACGGGTCTCAAACATTCAGCGGGACGGGAACGATGTCAGAAATAAGCGGAGGCTCTTTTCTGGTTAGAATGCTGTTAAAACTGGGTGTTTTTTTCAGATGCTTCTTTTCAGAAAGAGGCAAAGACATTCCATTTACAATACAAAATAGAACTTGTCTTTTGAAATCGCAACATACAGGAATAGAATGGAATCGTACATTTTTCTTTAAAGGCAAAAAACGTTTCTTTGACGCGATAATGATATATGACAAGAAAGAAAATAGAATACTTGATTTCTTCGGCAAACCTCATCTGCTGCTGTCTGTTTTGACGTTCGAGGCATCTCTTGACGGCTCTCTTACGATCACATCGGGAAAGCAATGGCTATTGATATGCGGAAAAAGAATCCCGCTGCCGAAATGGCTGACCGGTACATCCGAAGTTTGCGAAACGTTTGATGAAAAAAAGAATTGTTTCACCATTGAAGTGCATGTGCAAAATACAATTCTTGGCACTCTTTTCTTTTATAAGGGAACGTTTCAGGAGGAAGAGAGAGAATCATGAAACGAAATGGCATAGTCAGTGCGCTTTGTTTTATTGGATTTCTTGCAGCAGAAGCACCGGATATTTCAGTGGCAGAGGCACTCGTTTTGTTATCCATTCTATTTTTCGTGCCGGGAATTTTTCCTTTTGTTTTTCGTCAATCTCCGGTTCGTGCTGCTCAGTTTATGGAAAACGGGCTAATCCAGTGCTATCCTGTAGCCGCATTCTTTGCGGTGCTGGCTCTAGTGACGGAGGTTGGGGGTTTCGCACTTATCTGGTGGATGTACACAGTTTTTAATGCATTGTATGCGATCCTCCGCCTTTGGGAAACAAAGATACATAGAATCGAAGAGACATCAGTTTTGTTCGGTCTTATTTATTTGGCGGGAGGAGGATTTTGGTTTTTTGCTTATGCTGCCCATTTGCAGATCATGCAATTTGGCCCTCTCATCATTTTGCTGACTGCTGTCCACTTTCACTATTCTGCTTTTCTGATCCCGATCTTCAACGGTTTACTCGGCAGAACCATTAGAAAACATCGGATGTTGTACAGTTGGATAACATGGGTGATTTTGCTTTCGCCCCTTCTTATCGCACTGGGCATCACATATTCAAAAACACTTGATGTCATTGCGGTTAGCATTTATATGGCGGCGATTTATCTTCATGCATTTTTGGTGTTCACGGCAGCTTTTCGCACCAAGACGGGGACATTTCTTATTCGGCTTTCTTCCGCTGTTTTAATGATAACGATTGCTTTCTCGATGATTTATTCATTTGGTGTATTTCGGCAAGAAGTTACATTGACCATCAATCAGATGATTTGGATTCACGGTTTTGTCAATGCGTTTGGTGTTATCTTGCCCGCTCTCATAGGGTGGAGAATAGAGGATGCGAAACCTTTTGATGCAGACAGTGTAAAGACATTCAGCCGTATCTACGGAAAAAGAAAGATTGGAGAAGAATTTTTAGCTAGTATTCAAGCTGAAAATAACGCTCGGTACAGCGGACTTGTGGATGATATGGGCAGCCTGCGTTCAAAAGATTTTTCACCAGAAAAACTGGAGCCGCTCATTCTTTCGTTTTATGAACAAACCATCGAATACAATATTAAAGCAAAAGTAACATGGAGCACGTGGTTTCGGCCGCTTGCAATTATTTACGAATGGTTCAGCAGAAGAATCGGCCAAATACATCTTTCGACGAACCCTGACTGGTATAGAATGTACAGCAAGATAAGAGGTGTTCATTCTAAAAAAGACGGAAGGGAAAGAGTACGTGCCTGGATTAGAACAAATGAAAAAAACGAAACCATTTTTACCGCTCTTTATTCAGTGTATCATTCAAATGGAGAGGGGTATATGAATATTTCTTTACCGCTTCCATTCAGCAGCATGACAGGTATTTTAAAACCATATCATCATCAGGAGAAGCTGGTTTTAACAAGCAGGCGGAGAAAAAGCAGAGCGGGGGATGAGGGAATTTATCTGCAAACAAGAGCGGGAACTTGTCCGCTTCCTTTATCTGAAACCTTTCTGATAGAAGCTGCACATGACAACAAATTAACCGCTGTTCATCATATGTGGCTGTTTGGAATAAAATTTCTAACTGTTCATTACAGCATTACACATATTAACCAGCCTATTGAAAGAACCTAACACAAAGAAGAAGCTTCGTCTGCCAGTTGTAATGAGATGAACTGTTTTAAAATTCTGCGCCGCATCAAGACAGGAAAGGAAGGGTTTATGGTGTTTTATATCAGTTTATTTCTGATTCTTTGGCTGGCTGCTGGGTTTGCAGTGGGAATGAAACAAGTGTATGTCGATCAGCTGTTTGATAAAGCTGTGATCGAAAGACTGGAAAAAGAAGCGAATGATCATGGACACGCTGACCGGATGATCAAACAGCGCGTCCTTTATATTGCAGCAGTGACATTAAGCGGGTTTATTTCTGTTTATTATGAAATGAAAACAATCCCGCAAAGGCGAAACATAAGAAAAATTGAAAAAAACATCATGAAATTAAATCAAGCAAAAAAACGAAGAATGAAGAGAAAATAAAAAGTGCACAGGCCAAAGGGCAGGTGCATTTTTGTTTTGTATGGAAATGGGGGAGGTGGTGCCAGCTTACTTTTCATAAATTCAAAAATGAGAAGAACAGCGCCCGGGCTAATGGTATATAATATTGTGAATTTAACAAAAATTTAACAAGGAGGACGAGAGAATTCGTGCTAAAGCCTCAAAGAGACCTACATCCTGTTGATTTGGACTTAGAGGCGGAGTAGATGAAACCGGCCAAAGTATCCCTGCTCCGCCGTTTGCTCCATTCCTTGAAGCATGTTGATTGTAACATAGCCAAACGTTTTCCATCAACTATTAAAATTGTAAAATTATTGTTGATTTTTATGGTGTTTACTCCGATTTCTTCAATTTATGCTGAAGATGTATATCAGAATTTTGAGGAATTAAAAAACAATGAAGATCCTTCTGATTACGGCGTTGTTACGAAAGAAACCGGAAGCCCTGTTCTTGTTTTAGCTATTCACGGAGGAGGTATTGAAGGCGGGACAAGTGAAGTAGCGAGAGAGCTCAGCAAAGAGTACTCGATGTATTTATTTGAAGGCTTAAAATCGGCAGGAAACTCAGTCCTGCACATTACGAGCACACACTTTGATGAACCTCGGGCCCTTAAAATGACGGGAAATCATGAATATGTCATTTCATTACACGGGTACGCAGAAGAAGATCAGCAGATCGAAGTCGGCGGTACAGATCGCGTAAGAGCGGCAGATTTAGTTGAGAAATTGCAGCATGCCGGTTTTCCTGCTGTATTGCTCAATACGGACCATCCGCATGCGGGCGTTAGTCCGAATAACATTGCAAATAAATCAAAAACAGGTTTAAGTATCCAGATAGAAATGAGCACAGGCTTTAGAAAGTCTTTGTTCGGCATCTTTTCTTTAAAAAGCAGAGCTGTTACTCAAAATGAGAGGTTTTATGAGTTTACAGAAGTGATGTTCCGTTTTCTCAAAAATAGCTACTGAAAAATAGGAGGCGATAAGACAGCCTCCTATTCCTTATGCTTCTCTTTCGTTTCGGGAAACAGCTCGTCCGCGGCTTCCGTTTGATACTGCAACGTGTTATCTCTCGCTGACAGTTCATTTCGGAAATTTTCATCAAGCACATTTTTCAGTAAATACCGATGAAAAAAGTATTCAAAAACAGTAAGACAGGCAGCGGAAAGGAGAGCTGCTCCAAATGGTGAGAAATCGTTTCTTGTTTGGGTTAAAACAAATACCCAAAGAATAACGAATGAAAGGCCAAAGTCAGCCAATGAAGCTGTAATATTGTTTGTTCTGGGTAAGACGAGCATGTCACCAGAAAGATAGGAAACAAAACCTAAGAAAAGTGCAATAAACATCACACTTAAGAAGGATGCGTGATAGACTCTGTCCAAAATCACATATAAAAGGGCGAGAGTGAAAGCAATCTTTGAAGCAAGCGCAATGATATGTTTCATTTGACCACCTAAATTGTTATTTTTTGAAGAAAATTCTTGGGCGTAAACAAATGATAAATAATGCAATTCAAAACCATTCATAATGGTCATGTTACTATTTTAAACAGTCCGTTTTTGTTTACACTGGTATTTTTTTCAGCAGTATGAAACTTTCTTATGAAAAAAGACGTATATGTGGATGATCAGCTTTCAAGGGGGGAATGATTTGTGGAGATAAAAGGAATCAATCACTTGCTATTTTCAGTTTCGCATTTGGATACATCGATTGATTTTTATCAAAAAGTGTTTGATGCAAAGCTTTTAGTAAAGGGAAGAACAACTGCATATTTTGATATGAACGGCATCTGGCTAGCGCTTAATGAAGAACCAGACATCCCGAGAAATGACATTAAGCTTTCTTATACCCATATTGCTTTTACAATTGAAGATCATGAATTTGAGGAGGTATCAGCTAAATTAAAAAGACTTCATGTCAATATTCTGCCTGGCAGAGAACGAGATGAACGCGATCGAAAATCAATTTATTTTACCGACCCTGACGGCCACAAATTTGAATTTCATACCGGAACCCTTCAAGACAGGCTTCGATATTACAAACAAGAAAAAACGCATATGCACTTTTTATGATGAAACTTTTGATATCACAACCATATTTCATATAAGGTTAAATTTAAAGAAGGGTGTTGGTGGAGACTTTATGTTTGGGGAAGGTTTCTACCCGACTTGTTCAACGATGCCATATCTTTTGAACTGCACAAGTGATTGGGTGAAGGTGAAATTGAAATACATATTACATTTTATATGAAGAAAGCGAGCTGTTTTATCAGAATGTTGAACTAATTAAACTATGTACTAAATTTTCAGTATATTTCAATTGCTTCGCCCCTTAAGAAATATGAAACCGTATCCTTCCACGACCTAAAAAATGAAACGTTTTTAAGAAGATGGCGTCTAATATTTTAAATGTTCATATTTTGATAAAAGTTTCCTAAAGGAAAGAAAATTTCTTGACTTCAACAATCTTTTGGTGGATAATTATGGTGTAAACATGATGTTCTTTTTCCTCCTATTCAGGCTCGCACCCAAAAGTCAGGGCGAGCCTGCTTTTTTTGAACAACAAACCCCCTCTCCGTAAAGGAAGAGGGGGTTATTTTATGCATCTGATAGATCAATAGATTAATGGACGGTTCTGAACACGCCAATCACTTTCCCTAGAATGCTGACATTCTGCAAAATGATAGGTTCCATCGTTGGGTTCTCAGGCTGCAAGCGAATGTGGGTATCCTCTTTATAGAATCGTTTTACAGTTGCTTCATCATCTTCTGTCATCGCAACTACAATTTCCCCATTGTTCGCTGTGTTTTGCTGTTTAACGATGACATAGTCCTTATCGAGAATACCAGCATCTATCATACTGTCTCCCATAATCTCCAGCATAAATACATGCTCGTCTGGAGGAACCATGCGGTCTGGGAGCGGAAAATATTCTTCAATATTTTCTACTGCTGTAATAGGAGATCCCGCCGTGACTTTCCCGATGACCGGTACATTAACGACCTGGCTTTGCGGAATGTCTACTTCTTCATCAAGAATTTCTATTGCTCTTGGTTTTGTCGGATCCCGTCTGATCAGCCCTTTTGTTTCCAAGCGGGCCAAATGGCCGTGGACAGTAGAGCTGGACGCAAGCCCGACAGCCTCTCCGATCTCTCTCACGGAAGGCGGATATCCTTTTGATTTAACCTCTGCTTTAATAAAACGGAGGATATCAAGTTGCCTTTTTGATAGCTTCGTCATTTTTCGCACCTCAAAACGTCGATTTTAAGAAGATTATAGCATGATTTTCCTTACAGTACAAACATAGGTTCGAAAAAACAATTGACAGAAACGTTTGTTCGTATATACTGAAATTATAAAAATGCGAACAAACATTCCTGTTGGAGGTTATGATCATGAGTAAAGAATCTATTATTTTTGTCGGTCTGTTCACAGTGATTTTGAGCGCGGTTATCCTTATGCTGTCATATACAAGCAGCGGCCAAGAGCTTAATCAGTATGTTAAAATAGAAGTCCAGCAAGGCGACACACTCTGGTCAATTGCTGATCAGGTAGCAGATACAAAAAAGATAAACAAAAATGATTTTATTGAATGGGTAGCTGATAAAAATCAACTTCAAACCTCTGATATCCAGCCGGGTGATGAGTTAGTGATCCCATTGAAAAAGAAGCATCAGGATGCATATGAATTAGCAACTGTAAAATAGAGAGGAAAGAGAGATAAAATGAAAGCACTCATTTATGCCCGTGTAAGCACAAATAAAGAACAGCAGGAAACGTCATTAAAGCGGCAGGAGGAGGAGCTTACGGCCATTGCAGCGGAGAACGGCATGGAAGTGGTCAAAGTGATTTCAGAAAAAGCCAGCGGATATGAAATGGATCGGGATGGTGTATTTGAGCTGCTTGATGAGATTAAGAACGCTGGAATTGATGTCATTTTGGTTCAGGATGAGACAAGGCTCGGACGGGGAAACGCAAAAATCGCACTGCTTCATTGTATTTATAGAGAAGGTGTGAAAGTCTATACAACGGCTCATAGAGGTGAACTGGAGTTATCGGAGGCTGACTCAATGGTCTTGGAAATCGTCAGCATTGTGGAAGAGTATCAGCGAAAGATTCACAACATGAAAATCAGACGGGGAATGAAACGTGCAGTAAAAAACGGTTTTAAACCGCAAAAAAACTTAAAAAACCAACATGAGAACAGTGGAAAAGAAAAAATAGAGGTGCCAATCTCTGAGATCGTCCGCCTGAGAGCGAATAAACTGACGTTTGCTGAAATCGCGGCTACTCTAAGAGGGTTTGGCTATGATGTCTCTAAAGCAACCGTTCACCGGCGTTTTCAGGAATACATAGAGAATGAAGAGACAGCAGAGTGAATCAGTTGTAAAACTTTTTTTGATCTAGTACTATATAGACAAAATGCAATAAAGGAGTTTAACATGATTTCAAACGCGAAAATTGCCAGAATTAATGAACTTGCTGCCAAAGCTAAAGCTGGCGTTATTACAGAAGAAGAAAAAGCCGAACAGCAAAAGCTCCGTCAAGAGTACTTGAAAGGTTTTCGTTCTTCTATGAAGAACACGTTAAAAAGTGTGAAAATCATTGACCCAGAAGGCAATGATGTTACACCAGAAAAGCTAAAAAGAGAACAAAGAAATAACAAACTTCACTAATATAAGAGGAATACGGCAATATCGTATTCCTCTTTTGCATATACTATAATCAAAACTCTTATGTGACAAAATTCAACAAGTTTCTCTCAAATTTAAGCTGAAACAGTTGAGAAAAAGTCATCAGACATTTATGATGTAAGGGTACAACACATAAGGAAGGGGATTTTTATGGATACAATTGAAAAGAAATCAGTTGCTACCATTCGCACACTGTCAATAGACGCTATTGAAAAAGCAAATTCTGGTCACCCAGGGATGCCGATGGGAGCCGCTCCAATGGCATACACGCTGTGGACAAAATTTATGAACGTAAGTCCGGCAAACCCTGGCTGGTTTAACCGTGACCGTTTTGTTTTATCTGCTGGACACGGGTCAGCACTATTATACAGCATGCTTCATTTAAGCGGGTTTGATCTTAGTATTGAAGATCTTAAGGGATTCCGCCAGTGGGGCAGCAAAACACCAGGACATCCGGAATTCGGACATACTGCCGGTGTTGATGCTACAACAGGTCCGCTTGGCCAAGGAATTGCCATGGCAGTCGGTATGGCAATTGCTGAACGCCATTTAGCGGAAACATACAACCGCGATTCATTTAACGTAGTCGATCATTATACATACAGTATTTGCGGTGATGGTGATTTAATGGAAGGTATTTCTTCTGAAGCCGCTTCACTCGCAGGCCATCTTCAGCTTGGCCGTCTGATCGTACTATACGATTCTAATGACATCTCTCTTGATGGAGACCTCGACCGTTCATTCTCTGAAAACGTGAAACAGCGTTTTGAAGCAATGAATTGGGAAGTTCTTTATGTTGAGGATGGAAACAATATTGAAGAATTAACAGCGGCTATCGAAAAAGCACGCCAAAATGAAAAGAAACCTACATTAATTGAAGTGAAAACTACAATCGGATTCGGTTCACCTAACCGTGCCGGTACATCCGGTGTTCACGGTGCGCCGCTTGGTAAAGAGGAAAGCAAATTAACAAAAGAAGCTTACGCGTGGACATATGAAGAAGACTTCTACGTTCCGTCAGAAGTTTATGAGCATTTCGCTGCAGCTGTTAAAGAATCAGGTGAGAAAAAAGAACAAGAATGGAATGCTCAATTCGCTAAATATAAAGAAGTTTATCCTGAACTTGCTGAACAGCTTGAACTGGCAATCAAAGGAGAGCTTCCGAAGGACTGGGATCAAGAGGTTCCTGTGTATGAAAAAGGAAGCAGCCTGGCATCCCGTGCATCTTCCGGTGAAGTTCTCAACGGACTTGCGAAAAAAATTCCTTTCTTTGTCGGAGGTTCTGCTGACCTAGCGGGATCGAACAAAACGACTATTAAAAATGCCGGTGATTTTACAGCGGTTGATTACTCAGGCAAAAACTTCTGGTTTGGTGTACGTGAATTTGCGATGGGTGCAGCCTTAAACGGTATGGCGCTTCATGGCGGTCTTCGTGTATTCGGCGGAACTTTCTTTGTCTTCTCTGATTACCTGCGTCCTGCGATTCGCCTTGCAGCGTTAATGGGCCTTCCTGTGACATATGTCTTCACACATGACAGTATTGCGGTTGGTGAAGACGGTCCGACGCACGAGCCTGTTGAACAGCTTGCTTCACTCCGTGCGATGCCTAACCTTTCTTTGATCCGTCCAGCAGACGGCAATGAGACAGCAGCAGCATGGAAGCTTGCAGTGCAAAGCACTGACCACCCAACAGCGCTAGTGCTTACACGTCAAAACCTTCCTACCATCGATCAAACAGCTGAAGAAGCATTGGCAGGAGTAGAAAAAGGTGCATATGTCGTTTCTAAATCTAAAAACGAAACACCTGACGCTCTTCTCATTGCCTCCGGATCAGAGGTAGGTCTTGCAATTGAAGCGCAGGCTGAATTGGCAAAAGAAAATATCGATGTTTCTGTTGTCAGCATGCCTTCAATGGACCGTTTTGAGAAACAATCTGATGAATACAAAAACGAAGTCCTTCCTGCAGATGTGAAAAAACGTCTTGCAATTGAAATGGGCTCATCATTTGGATGGGGCAAATACACAGGGCTTGAAGGTGACGTTCTCGGCATAGACCGATTCGGTGCATCTGCTCCAGGTGAAACCATCATTAACGAATACGGCTTCTCAGTTCCGAACGTAGTGAATCGAGTTAAGGCATTAATCAATAAGTAAGCTTTTGAAAGAGGATGAGTCAAATCATCCTCTTTTTCTTGTTTATCCGACAAAAATAGTATTGGCTGTTTAACAGTAATAGACAATTCTTTCTTTTCTTCTTTTGTATAATAGAGAGCAAATGAAATGCTGCTGGAAAAGGGGATGAAAAGATGGAACGTCACTACTATACGTACCTGATCAAAGAGGAATTTGCCAATCACTATTTCGGCCGGGAATCGGTTATGTTTGAGCTGTTTCAAGACTATCATTGGACAAGCCTTGAAAAGCAGCAGTATGAAATGACAGAGAAACAGATTCAATATATTACACAACCAATCCCGATTTTACATATGCATCAGCGGTTAAAAATGAATTTAAACAAGACGGATTACAGGCAGCTGGATTATATTTATAGAATAGCTTTGCCGAAAGCAAAAGGCCACGCGACGTTTATGATGAAGGAGCACATGATAGAAATTGTGGCTTCGGGAGATTACGAGGCAGAAACGATATTCTTTGAAGTGTTAAGAAAAGTAAGCCCTTGCTTTTTAGCAATGGATTTCAATTCGAAGCGTTACGGATGGCTAAATCCGGTGAAAGAAAGAAATTTTGTCTAAAACCGAAGAAAAAGAGATGTAAATGTTGTATAATAGCTTTTGGTTTAGTACACTTTAAACTAGACAACATGAAGGAGGAAATAAAATGACTTTATGGGTTGGCATCCTAGTGGGCGTTGTTGCATTGCTCATAGGTGTTGCACTCGGGTTTTTTATTGCTCGTAAATATATGATGAGCTACCTGAAAAAGAATCCGCCTATTAATGAACAAATGTTACGCATGATGATGATGCAAATGGGAATGAAACCTTCTCAAAAGAAAATCAATCAAATGATGAAAGCCATGAATAATCAAACGAAATAATACGTAAAGATTATGATATAGAGAAACATGGTTATAAAATAAAAAACCCTTATACGGGTTTTTTATTTTGCAATCATTCATCACCCGCTACTGCTCGAAGGCGCTGCTTTTGATATTGTATGAGAAGATGGTCAAGCTCCTGACTGAGCTCTATCGTAATATGAGATGTCATTCCGTTCGCCATGACAATTTGCAGCAGCTCTGCTCTTTTTTTTTCAATTTCTTTTAATAGATGCTCTCTAATCACAGGGATGTATCCTTTCATACATTAGATCTTCAAAGTGAATGTTTATATTATATCCATATTTATACTAATTTTCAAATGAGAAGGAGTATAATGTCTCAATGTCAAATTAAATTATATAAGTTTTTTCTGAAAATAGAAATCCTTCAAGTGAAAGTGTTAAAAAAATGAAATGATTTTGTCATAACTTGAAGGAATGTCAAATCATGAAGGGATGATGACATGGGAGACGTGAATTATTTTTTGACATTCGGTGCGGGTTTTTTATCCTTTATTTCGCCTTGCTGCCTGCCGCTTTACCCAGCTTTTTTGTCATATATTACAGGGGTCAGCATGGACGATGTAAAAACAGAAAAGCTGCTGCTGCAGAAAAGAAGCCTGTTTCATACTTTGTGTTTTTTGCTTGGCTTTTCAGTCATTTTTATTGCTTTAGGCTATGGAACATCTTTTATTGGCAGCCTGTTTAGGGATTATCACGATGCGATTCGGCAAATTGGCGCGTTGCTTATTATTTTGTTCGGTTTCATTACACTCGGTGTGTTCCGGCCTGAGGCTATGATGAAAGAGCGGAGAATCCATTTTAAGCATAAACCAAGCGGGTTTTTAGGGTCGGTCTTAATCGGAATGGCATTTGCAGCTGGATGGACACCATGTACCGGTCCGATATTAGCTGCTGTTATCACACTTGCAGGCACCAATCCGGGCTCAGCGGTGCCATACATGATGTTATATGTACTCGGTTTTGCGGTACCGTTTCTTTTATTGTCTTTTTTTATCACAAAGCTGAAGTGGATAAGGAAGAACCAGCTTTTCATTATGAAAGCTGGCGGCGTTTTGATGATTGTGATTGGTGTGCTGTTATTCTTTAATTGGATGAGCCTGATCATTATTTTGCTGTCAGATCTTTTTGGAGGCTTTACTGGTTTTTGACGGTAAATTACTTTCGTACTACTACTAATCCTTTTGTTTTTGGTACAATAAGACTATTATCTGTGGAAATCGATTGTTGGAGGGGAATATGACAAGAGTTTTAGTTGTAGACGACGCCAAGTTCATGAGAGTGAAAATCAGAGAGATCTTGGAAGAGGCAAATTACATAATCGCAGGCGAAGCGGCGGACGGTGAACAAGCAGCGGACCTGTATAAAAAACTGCGCCCGGACCTTGTGACAATGGATATTACAATGCCGGTGAAAAACGGCATAAAAGCGCTTCGTGATATCTTAACCTTTGATCCTAAAGCGAAGGTCATCATGTGCACCGCCATGCGCCAGCAAAGAATTGTAACGGAAGCAATTGAGCTGGGGGCAAAGGATTTTATTGTTAAGCCGTTTGAGGAAACAAAAGTGCTGGAAGCTGTAAGCCGCGTTATGGGACATTAAAGTCATTTCTTTTCAAAATGGTTTTTTTTATTGTTTTGGAGTATAGTATATAGTATCAACACTCCGAGAAACAAAGGAATGATAAGTATGATGATTATAGTTTCATCGATTATTGCTGTGTTAATGGCTGTAGCTGTGATGGTGGTCAGAATAAAGTCCTCTGACAAGCCTGTTTCACCAAAAAAAATCATTCTTCCGCCGATTTTTATGAGTACGGGAGCGTTAATGTTTTTATTTCCGGTATTTTGGGTAACTGGTGCAGAGTTTTTGGAAGCATTCACTTTAGGTGTGATTTTCTCTATTTTTCTAATCAAAACTTCTAAGTTCGAAATTAAAAATAATGAAATTTACATGAAACGCTCTAAAGCATTTGTTTTTATATTAGTCGGTCTTTTGGTGATCAGAATCGTGATGAAATCGATCTTGAGCACATCAATTGATTATGGTGCACTGAGCGGAATGTTTTGGATTCTGGCTTTCGGTATGATTGTGCCTTGGAGAATCGCCATGTATTTATCATATCGAAAACTTCATAACGAGCTGCAGTCATCTAATATTCAAATGAATTAAAAAACCTTTCCTCTTGTCAGGAAAGGTTTTTTATTTGAGAAGGGTCTGATAAGGTTCCAAATCGATTTTTTTGTCCCGCAGATGCCTTTTTAAGAAGGTATGGTCTCTTTTAGGAGTTGCGAGAATATAGCCTTTGATCATAAGTTGCTGATCAATCTTTGCTACCTTTTCTTTTAATGCAAGCTCACCGATTTTGCCTGCGATTTTAGCTTTTGCTGCATCTCTGAACAGCTCTGGCACGGGCGCAGTCAATTCATCTAGAAACTGTTTGTTTTCATCGTTCCATAAATGTCTGCTGTTTTCAATATAGTAATCCTGCCAATCAAGCTCTGATCTGCCGTCCTCTTTTGGTAAACGCTTTAAAAACTTTCGAAACATGAAAAAACCGCCGATTGATAATAAGACTACCATCATGATCACCCAAAACAGAATAAACCATAAAAACCATCCTTCCAGCATCAATCATTCCCCCTTATTCTAACCATATTGTATACGAAGAGAGATTAGAAGAACACAGTAAAAAAAGAATAGAAAAAAGTGATAGACGTCTAGTCAAAAGAGATAGTAGATCATATTCTATTGTATAGTGAATCTGCTATTTGGCCATGGGAGAGTCACTAGAGGGTATTTGACGATAAATGGACGGAAAAAAAAGTCACTTTCATAATAGGGGATGAAAGTGACTTTTTATGTTTAGCTGAGAGGAAATTGAAGAGAAAAAGAAGAGCCATCTTCTGTTTCTTTATTGACGGCGACTGTGAGTATTTGATTTTCGCATTCGGCTTGAATGGTTTTGTCATTAAAATAAAAAGGAAGCATCATTTGTTTTTCAAAAGTCTGTCCTGACGATTTGACTGTTAAGATGAACTCGCATCCAGAAAGGGTAACTGTTACTTGTGTAGGCTGTAAAAAAGTCAGATCCGCTTCTATAATATACTGCTGACTTGTTTCATATAAATCAATAGGCAATGTTTCGTCGTACCAGGCGAAGGGGTCTTCAAAAAATTGCCGAAGCCATTCATCCATACTATCGAAATCATTCGCATCGTTGCGTTTTGAATGGTTCATGGAAGCATTCCTCCACATATCAACCTTGCTTTACATCATATGCGGTGGATTATAAATGGGTGAACGCATAAAAAAACAGACACTAAGGTCTGCTTTTCTTACATATCATGGCTTGAGTTGTGCTTTTGTCTTGTATGGTTTCGGTTCTTTACTTTTTTGCTTCCGCTTAGAGGCTCAGGTTGGCCGGGATTGTGTCCTTTAGGGGCGTTTTTATGCATATCTTTACTTGTATTCTTATTGGTCATAAAATGAGAACCTCCTTAAAAGAGTTCGGTGTTATTGATTGGTTTTTCTTTTTTTGTTATTTTGGCGTTCTGCTTCAGTCAGTACAAGCTGGTCGTTTTCAATATAGCCGGCGCCTTTGCCTTGGCTTTTTGCGTCATTCATTCCGTTAATGACGTGATTCGCTTTTCTTTTGACCATCATTATCACCTCAATCATAATATGGCTTCTTTTATTGTGTTATATGAGAGAGCGTAAACAGTAAAAATTACCGGTACATTTTTCTCATAAGTCGAACTTATTGTATTTAATAAAAACATTGATATTTACTTATGTATGATTTTGTTTTAATATGAAATTGTGAGAAAATTGTGATGGAATGTAATGTTCATCTGAGAATGATCTGATCTGAAGGGGGATTTTGGAGAATGGCAAACGAGCAAAAAACTGCAGCAAAAGACGTTTTCCAAGCGAGAAAAACGTTTACTACAAATGGGAAAACATATCATTACTACTCTTTAAAAGCGTTAGAAGATTCAGGTATAGGAAAGGTTTCGAAGCTTCCTTATTCCATCAAAGTTCTTTTAGAATCAGTATTGCGTCAAGTTGACGGCTTCGTTATCAAAAAAGAACACGTGGAAAATTTGGCAAAATGGGGAACTGCCGAATTAAAGGATATCGACGTTCCGTTCAAACCGTCTCGTGTTATTTTACAAGACTTCACAGGGGTTCCGGCAGTAGTAGATCTGGCTTCACTGCGTAAAGCAATGGCAGCTGTCGGCGGAGATCCTGATAAAATCAACCCCGAAATTCCTGTTGATCTTGTTATCGACCACTCTGTACAGGTAGATAAAGCGGGTACAGAAGATGCATTAGCAGTAAATATGGACTTGGAATTCGAAAGAAATGCAGAGCGCTACAAATTTTTAAGCTGGGCAAAGAAAGCGTTTAACAATTATCAGGCAGTACCGCCTGCAACAGGTATTGTGCACCAGGTCAACCTTGAGTTCTTGGCAAGTGTTGTCCATGCCATTGAAGAAGACGGCGAGCTTGTAACGTATCCTGATACGCTTGTCGGAACAGACTCACACACAACAATGATTAACGGTATCGGTGTTCTCGGCTGGGGTGTCGGTGGAATTGAAGCTGAAGCGGGAATGCTTGGACAGCCTTCTTACTTCCCAGTTCCAGAGGTAATCGGCGCGAAACTTGTCGGCAAGCTTCCGAACGGAACAACAGCTACTGACTTGGCGTTAAAAGTAACACAAGTGCTGCGTGAAAAAGGCGTTGTCGGTAAATTTGTTGAATTCTTCGGACCGGGAATTGCTGAACTGCCGCTTGCAGATCGCGCAACAATTGCGAATATGGCTCCGGAATACGGTGCTACATGCGGATTCTTCCCAGTAGATGAAGAAGCGCTTAACTACCTGCGTCTGACTGGCCGTGATCCTGAACATATTGATGTTGTTGAAGCATACTGCAGAAGCAATGGCTTGTTCTACACTCCAGATGCGGAAGACCCTCAATTTACTGATGTGGTTGAAATTGACCTGTCTCAAATTGAAGCAAACTTATCGGGTCCAAAGCGTCCTCAGGATTTGATCCCGCTATCTGCTATGCAGGAAACGTTTAAAAAGCAATTAGTCAGCCCTGCAGGTAACCAAGGATTCGGTTTAAATGCTGAGGAAGAAAATAAAGAAATTAAGTTTAAACTCCTTAACGGCGAAGAAACAGTTATGAAAACGGGTGCGATCGCCATTGCTGCGATTACAAGCTGTACAAATACATCAAACCCATACGTTCTGATCGGCGCCGGACTGGTAGCGAAAAAAGCGGTTGAGTTAGGGCTTAAGGTGCCTAATTACGTGAAAACGTCACTTGCACCGGGTTCTAAAGTTGTTACAGGATATCTTGTGAATTCAGGCCTTCTTCCATACATGAAAGAGCTTGGCTTTAACCTCGTTGGGTACGGCTGTACAACATGTATCGGGAACTCAGGCCCGCTTTCACCGGAAATCGAAGAAGCGGTTGCGAAAAATGATCTTCTGATTACGTCTGTCCTTTCCGGAAACCGTAACTTTGAAGGACGTATTCACCCGCTTGTTAAAGGCAACTATCTTGCTTCACCGCCGCTTGTTGTGGCATATGCGCTGGCTGGAACGGTAAACATTAACTTGAAAACCGATCCAATCGGTGTGGGCAAGGATGGTCAAAACGTATACTTTAATGATATTTGGCCGTCAATGGACGAAATCAATGCACTTGTTAAGCAAACTGTTACGCCAGAGCTATTCCGCAAAGAGTATGAAACAGTATTTGATGACAACAAGCGCTGGAACGAAATTGAAACAACAGATGAAGCTTTATATAAATGGGATAGCGAGTCAACTTACATTCAAAATCCGCCATTCTTCGAAGAAATGTCTGTTGAGCCAGGCAAGGTTGAACCATTAAAAGGTTTGCGTGTTGTCGGTAAATTCGGTGATTCAGTCACAACTGACCATATTTCTCCTGCGGGGGCAATCGGAAAAGATACGCCTGCCGGAAAGTACTTGCAAGAAAAAGGTGTTTCTCCTCGTGACTTTAACTCCTACGGTTCCCGCCGCGGAAACCATGAAGTCATGATGAGAGGAACATTTGCAAACATTCGCATCAAAAACCAAATTGCACCGGGTACAGAAGGCGGATTTACAACGTACTGGCCGACTGGTGAAGTAACATCCATCTATGATGCGTGCATGAAATACAAAGAAGATAAAACTGGTCTTGTTGTATTAGCAGGAAAAGACTATGGTATGGGATCTTCACGTGACTGGGCTGCAAAAGGAACAAACCTTCTCGGCATCAGAACGGTCATTGCAGAGAGCTTCGAAAGAATTCACAGAAGCAACCTTGTATTCATGGGTGTGCTGCCGCTTCAGTTTAAACAAGGTGAAAATGCGGATACACTCGGCTTAACGGGTAAAGAAGTCATTGAGGTAGATGTTGATGAAACAGTTCGTCCTCGTGACCTTGTGACTGTAAGAGCAATCAATGAAGACGGCAATGTAACAACTTTTGAAGCAGTCGTCCGCTTTGATAGTGAAGTTGAAATTGATTACTACCGCCATGGCGGCATCCTTCAAATGGTGCTTCGTGAAAAAATGAAGCAGTCCTGATGAATCAATAGGAAGAGAAGGCATTTCGCTTTCTCTTCTTTTTATGACACAATGTGCTGCGGAGGTGGCATATGCTGAAAAAATGGCTCGCAGGGATCCTGCTTATCATGCTTGCCGGTTATACGGGATGGAATTTATATCAAACATACAGCAAAAAAGAAGTCGGAATTCAAGAGGGGAAACAAGCACCTGATTTTTCTTTGAAAACGCTGTCAGGAGAGAAAAGCTCTTTACAGGATGCAAAAGGCAAAAAAGTGCTGCTCAATTTTTGGGCAACTTGGTGTAAGCCGTGCCGTCAGGAAATGCCTGCGATGGAAAAGCTGCAAAAAGAGTACGCCGACAAACTTGCGGTTGTTGCGGTAAATTTCACTTCAGCTGAGAAAAGTGAGAAACAGGTCCGAGCGTTTGCTGATACTTATGACTTAACATTCCCCATTCTGATTGATAAAAAAGGGATCAATGCTGACTATAACGTGATGTCATATCCAACGACATATATCTTAGATGAAAAAGGTGTTATCCAAGACATACACGTTGGCACCATGACAAAAAAAGAAATGGAACGAAAACTGGATCTTGATTAGATTCAGTTTTTTTTATGCTCAGATATGCTTACAAGTTTTCAGAATTGGAAAAAATAAAAGAATATGCGGAGGTGAGAAGCGTGAAGAAGATGAGAAAACGTTCTTTTCATGAGCTCGTCATGGAAAACAAAAAAGAGCTGATGACCAATACAGAGTATTTAAATCAGCTTGAGGAAAAGCTTGAACAGCGATTTAAGCAAAAATAACCTTTAATTTGTATTCATGTTTACCCCTCCTTTTGAGAAACCTATCTGTTGAGGAGGGATAAACATGGGAAACAACAAGAAAAACGGTCAGCCTCAATATGCTCCAAGCCACTTGGGTACAAAGCCTGTAAAATATAAAGCCAATAAAGGGGAAAAAATGCATGATACTTCAGGACAGCGGCCGATTATCATGCAGACAAAAGGCGAGTAGCGAAAATTCGAGTTTATTTCTAGGAGGTACATCCGAATGACAAAGAACCAAAATCAATATCAGCAGCCTAATCCTGATGATCGTTCTGACAATGTGGAAAAATTGCAGGATATGGTTCAAAATACAATTGAAAATATAGAAGAAGCAGAAGCATCAATGGAGTTTGCTTCAGGAGAAGATAAACAGCGTATCAAAGAAAAAAATGCAAGGCGCGAACAGAGCATTGAAGCGTTTCGTAATGAAATACAGGACGAATCTGCAGCGAGACAAAACGGATACCGTTCTTAAAAAACCAGGGAAACCTGGTTTTTTTCTTTCTGATTTGATTATGGTAAAATGGGGCTAAATTGACGTTAAGGGAGCAGAGTAATCTTGCATGTATCAAAAAAAGAAATAGAAGTGCGTTATGCAGAAACAGATCAAATGGGGATTGTCTATCACGCAAATTATCTTGTGTGGATGGAGGTCGGCAGAACGGCCTTGATTAAGGACTTAGGCTTTTTATATAGTGATATGGAAAAAAAAGGCGTTCTGTCCCCAGTCGTTGATATCAATATTTCCTATAAAAAGCCGCTTCATTACGGAGAAACCGCGGTTGTACATACATGGATAGAGGACTATAACGGATTTAAAACCGTCTATGGTTACCACATTTATAATCCGGCCGGTGAGCTTTCCATCAAAGCCACCTCATCTCATATTTGTGTGGATAAAGAAAGCTTTAAGCCAATTCAATTCCGCAAAGCTTTTCCTGATTGGCACACAGCATATGAAAAGGCCAAAAAATAGGGAAGTGAACGGGATATGGCGTTTGGTGTGAAACGGGAGGAACTTAACCGGTGGAAACAAGCAGTGAAAAGAGGAGAAATCGCATTTTTAACACATTACTGGCTGGATGACCGATTTCCAGAAGCAAAGACCGTGACAAAAGCCGGCTGTGCAGACATTGATAAGCTGGTTCAGTGGGGAGCGGCGTACGGGTTAAAAAAAGAATGGATCCATAAGAAAAGTGAATTTCCCCACTTTGATCTGCTGGGGGAAACACAAAAATATATTTTGGAACAAGAAAACCTAACCGATCATCTTATACGATTTCATTTGTAAAAAAAGAACGCACATGATGTGCGTTCTTTTTTATTGGTATTCAAAAACCGGTTCATCAGCGTCTTCTGAATAGCTGACGAGAAGGTCGTGGTTATCAAAGTACCATAAATCACTTTCTTCAATAAAGAAGGTAATGCCGTCAGCTTCTGCAGTGACTCCAGCCTCTTGTGGGGCATCTTTCGCTACACCGAGAGAAAAACCCTTTTGAACGTTGCTGCAGCCTCCATAGCGGACGAAAAAGCGAACCTGGTCTCCGCTTTCCAAATCGAGTTCTTCTTTATACCAGTTCAATGCGTCTTCGTTAATTGTCATATTCATAACAGAACACCCCTTTGTTCTTCATTTGAATTTTCTCTATTATAAACGTATTAGGCTATTCTGTGTCAAAAGAGAAGTTTTTTAAGCTTATAACCATTTTACTTTAGGTTCTGTTTTATTGATAATTCGTTTAATGTTCGCTCGGTGTCTGTATATCACAAAAATAGTGAGCAGGGTAACGACAATCAATAAATACGTATCATGGACAAAGAAACTATATATAACAGTATAGATCCCTGTTAACATCGATGAGAGAGAAACAAATTTAGTCAAGTATAAAAAGATGAAGAATACCGCAACCATCGTGATAAATAACAGGGGTGCGTAAAATAGCAAAACGCCTCCTGATGTCGCCACGGCTTTACCGCCTTTAAATTTGGCGAAGATGGGAAACACGTGGCCTAAAACCGCAAAGACTCCTGCAAGAAGCGGGTGAATATCAACATGCATGAGAAAAGGCAATGCAGTTGCCAGTGTCCCTTTCAAAATATCTCCGGCTATGACGACCGAACCAGCTTTTACACCCAATGTACGGAATGCATTGGTAGCGCCTAAGTTGCCGCTTCCGTGCTCCCGAATATCAATTCCCTTGGCAAGCTTGCCCACAATTAAGCCAGATGGAATGCTGCCTATCAAGTAGGCCAAAATAATCAATAAAGCAATTAACATCTACATTTCTCCTTTTTCAAATTCCCTTCTTTTTATTTTAACATGAGATGTCATGATCTGATGATAAGTTTTTTTGTAAAGTTTGCTTACAAATCCAATCAAACATGCATCATATTTTGATTTCTCCTGTTTTGATCGTGTAAAATAAGTGAAAAAGGAGTGACACACGATGCAAAACCCTTCTAAAGCGGAAATTAAAGAGATTCTTCAAAGAAGCAAACGTATAGCGGTAGTAGGGCTTTCAGACCGTCCGGATAGAACGTCACATATGGTTTCAAAAGCAATGCAGGACGCGGGTTATGAAATTATCCCTGTGAATCCTACAATTGATGAGGCGCTAGGTGTCAAAGCCGTTTCATCTTTAAAAGAGATAGACGGTCCGATTGACATCGTAAATGTATTCCGGCGCTCAGAACAGCTTCCTGGAGTGGCGGAAGAGTTTTTAGAGACAGATGCGCCAGTATTTTGGGCACAGCAAGGGCTAGTTAATGAGGAAGCATACCAGATGCTAAAAGAAAAAGGCAGAACGGTTATCATGGATCTGTGCATAAAAGTGGCACACGCTGTAACAAAATAGGTGCAGAACTGCAAAAATCCTTGTAAATTCAAGGATTTTTGCTTTTTAATTTTAAGATATTGTTTGCGTATTACGGTGAAACAGATACAATAAAGCTTGAACAGCTTTTTTTGAATACCTTGTCCAGCTGGGTTTCGGCCGTTCGATTTGCGAAGGTCTGCTGCTTTATATATAATAAACAAACATACGTTCTCATGGTGTAAAAACAGCACTAGCCGATGTTTTGAGAAGAACTGATTCGTTAGCTCTATGTTGCGATTGCAAACATATTGGTTATAATGAGGAGTCCAAGGCAGCACTGGCTCGAGGCGAGGTTTATAAAAAATATCTTATATACAAATGATGTGTAACACTGAAAAAGAGAAAGACAATGTTAGTTTTTGAAAGGGGTTTGTACGTTTGGCTAGAAAACAGCAATTTGATTACAACGAAGATGCCATACAGGTGCTCGAAGGCCTTGAGGCTGTCAGGAAAAGGCCGGGTATGTATATTGGCTCTACTGACGCGCGGGGTTTGCACCACTTGGTTTATGAAATTGTAGATAACTCTGTCGACGAGGTGCTTGCCGGCCATGGAGATCACATAATCGTCAAAATACATAAAGACAATAGTATTTCTGTACAGGATAGAGGCCGCGGCATGCCGACCGGAATGCATAAGCTCGGCAAACCAACCCCTGAAGTGATTTTAACGGTGCTTCATGCCGGAGGAAAATTCGGCCAAGGCGGCTATAAGACAAGCGGTGGGCTCCACGGGGTTGGTGCATCAGTCGTGAATGCTTTATCTGAATGGCTGACGGTTACCATTGAGCGGGACGGTTTTGTCTATCAGCAGCGATTTGAAAATGGAGGAAAACCGGTTACATCTCTCGAAAAGATCGGCAAAACAAAAAAGACGGGAACTCTTACACACTTTAAGCCAGATCCAACGATGTTCAGCACAATCACTTATAATTTTGAAACGCTCTCTGAGCGCTTAAGAGAGTCTGCGTTTTTGTTAAAAGGACTGAAAATTGAGCTGATTGATGAACGCAATGACCAGCATGAGGTCTTTTATTATGAAAACGGCATAGAAGCGTTTGTTGCTTACTTAAATGAAGAAAAAGACGTCTTGTCTGAAGTGGTCTCGTTTGAGGGTGAGCATCATTCTATAGAAGTGGACTTTGCGTTCCAGTTTAACGATGGTTATTCTGAAAATATTTTGTCGTTTGTCAACAATGTCAGAACAAAAGACGGCGGGACGCATGAGTCAGGTGCAAAAACTGCGATGACGCGTGCTTTTAATGAATATGCGCGAAAAGTGGCTTTGCTGAAAGAAAAGGATAAGAATCTTGAAGGCACCGATATAAGGGAAGGGCTTTCAGCCATTATTTCTGTCCGCATACCTGAGGAGCTTCTTCAATTTGAGGGACAAACAAAAGGAAAGCTCGGTACTAGTGAAGCAAGATCAGCGGTGGATGCGATTGTTTCAGAGCAGCTTGCTTACTTTTTAGAGGAAAATCGGGACACCGCAACGCTTCTTGTCAAAAAAGCAATCAAGGCGAGCCAGGCGCGCGAAGCGGCACGCAAAGCCCGTGAAGAAGCAAGAAGCGGCAAAAAACGAAAAAAATCAGAAGCGACTTTAAGCGGAAAGCTGACGCCTGCGGGTTCAAGAAACCCGGCAAAAAATGAATTGTATCTCGTTGAGGGAGATTCAGCAGGCGGGTCAGCCAAGCAGGGAAGAGACCGCAGATTCCAGGCGGTTCTGCCTTTACGCGGTAAAGTCATTAATACAGAAAAAGCTAAGCTTGCTGATATCTTTAAAAATGAAGAGATCAATACGATCATTCATGCGATCGGCGGGGGAGTCGGGGCAGATTTCTCAATCGATGACATCAACTACGACAAAATCATCATTATGACCGATGCCGATACTGACGGTGCCCATATTCAAGTGCTGCTTCTTACCTTTTTCTATCGCTATATGAAACCGCTCATTGAGCATGGCAAGGTGTTCATTGCGCTGCCACCTTTATATAAGGTCAGTAAAGGAAGCGGGAAGAAGGAAATCATTGAATATGCATGGTCTGATGAAGAGATGGGTGATGTCCTGAAAAAAGTCGGCAAAGGCTATACCATTCAACGATATAAGGGTCTTGGAGAGATGAACGCAGACCAGCTGTGGGAAACGACGATGAATCCGGAGTCCCGCACACTTGTTAGGGTCAAAATTGACGATGCGGCACGTGTAGAAAGACGTGTGACGACGTTAATGGGAGACAAAGTAGAGCCGCGCAGAAAGTGGATTGAGAAAAACGTCGCTTTCGGCTTAGATGAAGAAAGCAATATTTTAGAAAATGAAAACTTATCGGTCGCTGAGGAGGTTTAATGATTGTCACAGCCAGAATTATTTCATGATTTACCATTAGAAGAGGTGATCGGCGACCGTTTTGGACGCTACAGTAAATATATTATTCAAGACAGGGCGCTGCCCGATGCGAGAGACGGATTAAAGCCGGTACAGCGCAGAATTCTGTATGCAATGCATACAGATGGAAACACGTTTGATAAAAACTTCAGAAAAGCGGCCAAAACGGTCGGTAACGTCATCGGTAACTATCATCCGCACGGTGACAGCTCGGTTTATGAAGCAATGGTGCGGATGAGCCAGGATTGGAAAGTTCGTAATGTGTTAATCGAAATGCATGGAAACAATGGAAGTATCGACGGAGATCCCCCGGCAGCCATGCGTTATACAGAGGCACGATTATCTCCGATTGCATCTGAGCTTCTTCGGGATATTGACAAAAACACGGTTGAATTTGTGCCGAACTTCGATGACACAAGCAAGGAGCCTGTCGTACTCCCGGCGATGTTTCCTAACCTATTGGTCAACGGATCTACCGGTATTTCAGCAGGATACGCGACCGACATTCCCCCTCATCATCTGGGAGAAGTCATTGATGCTGTCATTAAGCGTATTCAAATGCCATCTTGCTCTGTTGATGAACTCATGGAAGTCATTAAAGGGCCTGATTTTCCGACAGGCGGTATTATTCAGGGCGTTGACGGGATAAGAAAAGCTTACGAAACCGGAAAAGGAAAAATCATTATCCGCGGAAAGGCTGAAATTGAAACAATCAGAGGCGGACGAGAACAAATTGTCATTACTGAAATTCCATTTGAAGTAAATAAAGCAAACCTTGTAAAAAAAATGGACGAGTTCCGTATTGATAAAAAGGTTGAAGGCATCTCAGAGGTTCGTGATGAAACGGATCGAACAGGGCTGAGAGTGGTCATTGAACTGAAAAAAGAAGCTGATGCCAAAGGCATTTTGAATTTCTTATATAAAAATACTGATTTGCAGATCACATATAACTTCAATATGGTGGCTATCCATAACCGCCGTCCGATGCTGATGAGCCTACCGTCTATTTTGGATGCATATATCGGACACCAAAAGGAAGTTGTCACAAACCGGTCCGTTTACGAGCTTCAAAAAGCAAAAGACAGACATCATATCGTAGAAGGGCTCATGAAAGCTTTGTCTATTTTGGATGAAGTGATTGCAACAATCCGTTCTTCTAGCGATAAACGTGACGCTAAAAACAATTTGATCGCCAAATATGAATTTACGGAGCCTCAGGCTGAAGCCATTGTGTCATTGCAGCTATATCGTTTAACCAATACAGATATTACAGCGCTTAAGGAAGAGGCAGAAGAGCTCGGTAAAAAAATTGAAGAGCTCGAATCTATTCTGAGCAATGATAAAAAACTGCTAAAAGTGATTACAAACAGCTTAAAAGCACTGAAAAAGAAATATGCAGATACGAGACGCTCCGTGATTGAAGAAAAAATTGAAGAAATTAAAATCAATCTCGAAGTCATGGTTGCATCTGAGGATGTATATGTAACCGTTACGAAGGATGGTTACCTAAAACGGACGAGCCAGCGCTCATTTGCCGCTTCCAACGGTCAGGACTTCGGAATGAAAGATACGGACAGGATGCTGCATCAGTTTGAAATGAATACGACAGACGTGCTGCTGCTCTTTACGAACAAAGGAAGCTACATCTATTGTCCTGTTCACCAGCTGCCTGATATCAGATGGAAGGACATGGGCCAGCATTTTTCAAATCTGATCACTATTGACCGTGATGAAACGATTGTAAAGGCCATACCGATAAAAGAATTTGATCCGTCGGCATATCTTCTATTCTTTACGAAAAACGGCATGGTGAAAAAGACAGAGCTCACCCATTATAAAGCACAGCGTTATTCTAAGGCGCTTGTAGCCTTAAATCTGAAGGGTGAAGATGAACTGATTGATGTACATGTAACAAATGGGGAAAGCCAGATCTTTATGGCCACTCACTTAGGGTACGGTCTATGGTTTGGAGAAGATGAAGTGAATGTAGTTGGCGCGCGTGCGGCAGGTGTCAAAGGGATTAACTTAAAAGAGGATGACTTTGTTGTCTCCGGTGAGATCCTTCAGCAATCTGATTCAATTGTCTTGTTCACACAGCGGGGAGCGGTAAAACGCATGAGTCTTTCTGAGTTCGAGAAGACATCCCGCGCAAAACGCGGTGTCGTAATGCTAAGGGAACTGAAAAAGAATCCTCACCGAGTTGTAGCACTGTTCGCTTGCGGTCTTGAACAGCGACTAGTGGCAGAAACAGAAAAAGGCGACAGAAAAGAACTGCAGGCAAAAGAGTTGCGGACAAACGACAGATACAGCAATGGCTCTTTCTTTTTTGATGAAGAGGAATCAGGCAAGGTTACAGCTGTTTGGCGCCTTCATACAGAACAATAATAAAAAACCCGCTCATACTATATGAGCGGGTTTCGTTTGTTTTTATCAGCTTTCATGGTTGGTGAATAGATCTGTTACAGCATGAATGACTTCAATCCCCTGCCATACAAATAAATTCAGCGCTGTGAAAGAAAATAAGCCTAAAATCACCATTCTTAAGATAAACAACATGTTTAACAGCCTCCTCATATTTTCGTTACATAATCGGGTGATGTTGAACATGAAGTTTGCCGAAATAAGACGATTGATAAAATTTGGCCAGTATAAAGCTTTTTTTCCGCTGACGTCTGCGGGAGTATCCCGTACTTTTGCTTTCAGCGGTCAGCAGCAGAACAGCCATTGCCCATAAAGCGGTCAGCGTAAATGCCCCTGTGATGGATTTCTTCTCATCATCAGCATTTTGGCCGGCTTTCATCTCATGCATTTCCTGCTGGTCGGCTACGGCTTTATAATGATGGCCGATATCAAAGGCGTGGGGAATTGAGAACAAATGAAAACTGGCAATCGCCAAGAATAAGATGGACGCTTTCAATATCGTTACTTTTTTCAAATGATCTCCCCCTCCTTTAATATTACTGAATATTTTTATAATAATACCCCAATCCATCCTAAAAGTAAACGTGATTTATTAAATTTAAAAATAAATTTAACCTTGTTAAGTATATATCTTTTTGCTTATTTTTGAAAGAGAAAACTTCTTTTATTAGCGTATGTATACCCGGTTTATGGTGTGAATAAAAACATATTTTAAATGATATGTTTGTTGTTTAGGGTTTATTACTTTATTTATGTGTTAAATCAAAGGGAAAGGCAAGAGAATGGGAAGAAATGATTACATTGTTAATAGGGCACTCTTTTTTAAAAGCCAGCTTGCAAGGAATGTTTTTATTCGTAGGAAAATAATAGAGAAGGGGTCGACAGAGTAACATCTGGCTACGACAATATTCTTCTCGAAAAAACTTCCTAATTCGTCATATTGTGATATAATAAAACTCGTTATGTTAAAAAATCTAACATCAAAATCGAATTCGTATTGAATTGATGAAAACGGGAGGTAAATATGGAGTCTTTTTTCAATAGTTTGATTAATATTCCAAGTGATTTCATCTGGAAATACCTATTTTATATTTTAATAGGGCTTGGATTATTTTTTACCATACGTTTTGGTTTTATCCAATTCCGTTATTTTATTGAAATGTTCAGAATAGTAGGGGAGAAGCCGGAAGGAAATAAAGGTGTTTCATCTATGCAGGCATTCTTTATTTCGGCCGCATCCCGAGTCGGTACAGGGAATTTGACTGGTGTAGCCTTAGCAATTGCGACAGGCGGACCAGGCGCTGTATTTTGGATGTGGGTAGTGGCTGCAGTAGGCATGGCTTCAAGCTTTGTTGAGAGTACGTTAGCGCAGCTTTATAAGGTGAGAGACGGGGAGGATTTCCGCGGAGGCCCGGCTTACTATATTCAAAAGGGTCTTGGTGCCAGATGGCTTGGCATCGTTTTTGCAATCTTAATTACCGTCTCATTCGGCTTGATTTTTAACGCTGTTCAAACAAATACAATTGCTGGAGCATTGGATGGCGCATTCCATGTGAATAAAATAGTTGTAGCCATAGTTCTGGCGGTTTTAACTGCGTTTATCATTTTCGGCGGTTTAAAACGTGTTGTCGCTGTTTCACAGCTAATTGTGCCGGTTATGGCAGGCATTTATATTCTTATCGCTTTATTTGTTGTCATCACGAATATTACGGCTTTCCCTGGCGTTATCGCTACAATTGTTAAAAATGCTTTAGGTTTTGAACAAGTCGTCGGCGGCGGAATAGGCGGCATCATCGTTATCGGTGCGCAACGCGGACTTTTTTCAAACGAAGCAGGAATGGGGAGCGCACCAAACGCGGCTGCGACGGCTCATGTATCCCATCCGGCAAAGCAAGGCTTTATTCAAACATTAGGCGTATTTTTCGATACATTTATCATATGTACGTCCACAGCATTTATTATTTTGCTGTACAGTGTAACGCCAAAAGGCGACGGCATCCAAGTCACACAGGCTGCTCTTAACCATCATATTGGAGGCTGGGCGCCGACTTTCATCGCAGTCGCAATGTTCTTGTTTGCATTCAGTTCAGTTGTCGGCAACTATTATTATGGCGAGACAAACATTGAATTTATTAAAACAAGCAAAACATGGCTGAACATTTACCGTATCGCTGTAATTGCTATGGTTGTGTATGGATCTTTATCAGGCTTCCAAATCGTTTGGGATATGGCGGACCTCTTTATGGGTATCATGGCGCTGATCAACTTAATTGTGATTACGCTGCTGTCAAACGTTGCTTACAAAGTGTATAAAGATTACGCGAAACAACGTAAGCAAGGACTTGATCCTGTGTTTAAAGCGAAAAACATCCCAGGGCTGAAAAACGCTGAAACATGGGAAGATGAGAAACAAGAAGCATAATTTAAATATAAAACAAAGCTGCATTCAATAGTTGAATGCAGCTTTTTCATTATTGGAAATAAATTTAATTTTTCGACTCGAATGAAAAATGACGTGTAAAGTCCCAATTCAGTCCAGTTTTCTTTGTTCTATATGTGTCATGTGTGTCTTATTCAATGGAGATAGAGCAAATTGACAGGCTTTTAAACCTCCCAAAAACAAGAAATTAGGTTGATAGACAATCATGAGAAAGATTTTTACAATGAGTTCGTGCTCATAAGAAGTGAAGAGCCAAAATGATGCGAAGGAGGAAAAGATCAGATATGAAACGGTCAATCTCTATTTTTATTACGTGTTTATTGATTACGTTATTGACAATGGGCGGCATGTTGGCTTCGCCGGCATCAGCAGCAGGGACAAAAACGCCAGTAGCCAAGAATGGCCAGCTTAGCATAAAAGGTACACAGCTCGTTAACCGAGACGGTAAAGCGGTACAGCTGAAGGGGATCAGTTCACACGGATTGCAATGGTATGGAGAATATGTCAATAAAGACAGCTTAAAATGGCTGAGGGACGATTGGGGTATCACCGTTTTCCGTGCAGCGATGTATACGGCAGATGGCGGTTATATTGACAACCCGTCCGTGAAAAATAAAGTAAAAGAAGCGGTTGAAGCGGCAAAAGAGCTTGGGATATATGTCATCATTGACTGGCATATCTTAAATGACGGTAATCCAAACCAAAATAAAGAGAAGGCAAAAGAATTCTTCAAGGAAATGTCAAGTCTTTACGGAAACACGCCAAACGTCATTTATGAAATTGCAAACGAACCAAACGGTGATGTGAACTGGAAGCGTGATATTAAACCATATGCGGAAGAAGTGATTTCCGTTATCCGCAAAAATGATCCAGACAACATCATCATTGTCGGAACCGGTACATGGAGCCAGGATGTAAATGATGCTGCTGATGACCAGCTAAAAGATGCAAACGTTATGTACGCACTTCATTTTTATGCCGGTACTCACGGCCAGTTTTTACGGGATAAAGCAAACTATGCACTCAGCAAAGGAGCACCTATTTTTGTGACAGAGTGGGGAACAAGCGACGCGTCTGGCAATGGCGGTGTATTCCTTGATCAATCGAGGGAATGGCTGAAATATCTCGACAGCAAGACCATCAGCTGGGTGAACTGGAATCTTTCTGATAAGCAGGAATCATCCTCAGCTTTAAAGCCGGGGGCATCTAAAACAGGCGGCTGGCGGTTGTCAGATTTATCTGCTTCAGGAACATTCGTTAGAGAAAACATTCTCGGCACCAAAGATTCGACGAAGGACATTCCTGAAACGCCAGCACAAGATAAACCCACACAGGAAAATGGTATTTCTGTACAGTACAGAGCAGGGGATGGGAGTATGAACAGCAACCAAATCCGTCCGCAGCTTCAAATAAAAAATAACGGCAATACCACGGTTGATTTAAAAGATGTCACTGCCCGTTACTGGTATAAAGCGAAAAACAAAGGCCAAAACTTTGACTGTGACTACGCGCAGATTGGATGCGGCAATGTGACACACAAGTTTGTGACGTTGCATAAACCAAAGCAAGGTGCAGATACCTATCTGGAACTTGGATTTAAAAACGGAACGTTGGCACCGGGAGCAAGCACAGGGAATATTCAGCTCCGTCTTCACAATGATGACTGGAGCAATTATGCACAAAGCGGCGATTATTCCTTTTTCAAATCAAATACGTTTAAAACAACGAAAAAAATCACATTATATGATCAAGGAAAACTGATTTGGGGAACAGAACCAAATTAGTTAAGCTTTTTTTTTGGCGGACATCAGTAACGATGTCCGTTTTTATCATCTAATAGGAGGTTTGCGTTGTGGATGAAATACTGAAACAGTATATGGTGCTGTATAAAAAAATGAGTAATATGATAAATGGTCCCGACTATCCAGGTAAGGAAAAAGACATCCAGCATCAAAAAGATCAGATCGAAGTTTACGAAAAACAGCTGCAGCAAGGATTTTCTACAGATTATGACTATGATGTGTTTGCTGATTCTGTTATCAAATGCGCATATGGCGATATGACGCTGGAAGATTTAGAAGCCGTTTATTATGGATTGACAACACCATTTTTTTGATTTGTCATTCAGCAGTAAAATTTCAATTTCTGTCTCACTAACTTAAGTATACTTTGATATTGAGACAGAAATTTATTTATTTTGTTTACTTCCTAGAATATATATTATGTAAACTAGAAAAGATGAAGATTAAAGCTTTGCTGTTTTTATGTACATCCTTTCTTCTTCCTGGAATTCAGCAACAAAATAAAAAAGCGATTTCCCAATCGGAAAATCGCCAATTCAGACACTCTATTATTTATGTGTGTCTTTGTGCTCTTAACGATTTACAACAAATGTTGTCACGCTTTGAGCTGGAAGATGAGCCCAAAAATGATTGCCTGATACAGTGAGATTCGTTCCAGGTTGTAGATTGCTGCTGCTGCTCGTGATCCATCTAGATACGTTTGAAGCAGATCCATTCTGCAAAACAAAGTTTTGGTTGACTCCTGTGTTGCTTTTATTGATGGCAACAATAACGACCTTGTTGTCACCTTTATAGGCTGACACGTAAACGTTCGCATTAGGGTTTTTCGTTGCATCAATCCTTACATAGCCGGGACGCACAAACTTTGAGAAATGAGCCATATTGTAGCCGCGTTTGCTGATCGTACCATCTTCTTTCATAGGTCCATATGATCTTCGGATGTACCACCATACATAAGCTTGAAAGTCCCCCTCTACCATCGCATTGTGAATATGCTGTGAAACATCCAATGCCTCAGGCCATCGATCCGCCGAGTTGTTATCACTGTTTGGATAGTATACTTCCGTCATCCAAAGGTCCTTCCCCGCTCCTTTTTGTTTGAAAAGAGGATAAGGGAATTGGCTGACCTGTGTGCCGTACAGGTGAGTTCCGAGAATATCCATATTGGCAAGAGCCTGCGGATCGTTCAAAATCGGGTCCGACAAATTCTTCAAGTATTGAAATGACTCAGGCGCAATGACGCGGGCATTGATTGAGCCGGCGTTTTCTCTCATAAAGCGAAGTATTTCTTGCGGCGTCCACCACGTCCACTCGTGAGCGTAATCAGGCTCGTTTTGTACCGAAATCGCGTAAAGATTCACACCATTATTCTTCATGAAGGTAACAAAATCGTTAAGATGCTGCGCGTATGCGGCGTACTTATCGTATTTCAGCCGCTTAGCTGATGTGTCACCATTCCGATTGAAGGTCTCAACCATATCACTTGGAGGATTCCAGGGAGATGCAAAAACGATTGCCCCATGTTTGACCGCACTCTTGGCAGTCTCCACCTCTTTATACCAATTATTTCGATTTTCATCTACATGAATTCTTAAGATTGAAAATCCTAACTGGTTCTGTCCATTGCCAAAAGCAGTTTCTCTTTGAGCTGCTGTAAGATCCCCAGCCCAAGCCGGATGGTTCATCCCTCCAAAACCGCGAATCACTTGTTTCTCTGCAGATACATTAACTGTTACATCACTGGCTGCCAAAACTTCAGTAGCGCCTGGCCCTAACATGACTGACAGCATAGTGAAACATACTAATAGTACACAAATTGTTTTTTTTATGCGTGGAATCATTTATTCCTCTCCTTCGTCATGTGTCTTTTACGGTATTAAAAAATCTGTATGGCATATCCATAATGGCGGGCTGTTCCGGTGATGGCCCGTACTTCACCCGCCTCGTTTTTAAGCGGTCCCATTACGAGTCCTATCTTTGCGTAAACTGCCAGTAATCAAAATTAAACAAGTTTCCTGTACCTGTTCCGGTAAATACAAAGAATACTTTGTGCACACCGGTTGCCCCGCTTACTGCAGTTTCTATTTCTCTCCAGGTTTGCGCTCCGCCTGTTGAAGGCACATTCAGAGTTCCAACAAGCTTACCATCAGCACTGTCGAGGCGCACTTCTATTTTCCCGCCTGAAGTGGATGCTACATTTGCTTTAAATGACCTGGCACCGCCCGCTCCGAAGTCTGCATTTCCTACAGCAATCCAGTCTCCATTTTGAATGCTTGTTACATGCTGATTATTTACTGGCCCGCCGGGTGCTGTGGACTTCTCTGTCAAAATGCGTCCATTCCAAGCAAACGTTTCAGCTTCTACCCGGTTATAAGGATTCAAATTGGAAAGCTGTGTTACACCTGCATAATTTGCTGCTACCTCTTGGATGGATCCATCTGGGTTATGCACCAGCTTATTAATATGGGGAGAACGGTATCCTTTGCCGGCCCCGAACAGAGCGGAACTGACAGTTTGCGCGTGGTACACCACATACCACTCGTTTTTAAAATTGAAAACAGCATGATGGTTGTTTCCGCCACCTCCGAAAAATGCACCCGGATTTTTCAGGAAATGCCCTCTATATGTAAAGGGACCCATGGGATTTGAACTGGTCATGTAGCCGATCTCACCCGGGGGTTTATCGGCCGGGTGCGTGCCGCCGAAATTAATGCAATAGGAGTAATAATATGTTCCGTTATACTTGTGCAATTCCGAATCTTCAAACATGAAAGGCGCATCAATTGTAGATGCACTTCCCTCAACACTCGTCATATCAGGCCCTAATTTTATGACCCTTGCCGTTTTAGGATTGGCCCATTGTCCCTGCGTTGGATTTGAACCGCCAGGAACGCCTCCCCCGGCATACAGGTAACCGGTGCCGTCATCATCTACAAATACTGCCGGATCAAAAAGCCATACAACACCAGACATTCCTGGCGTACTTGGCGTTACGAGCGGTTTTCCGATTGGGTCGGTCCATGGACCAATCGGGCTGTCTGCGGTGAGAACCCCGATACCTCCACCGCTGTTTGCGAAATAAAGGAAGAATTTATCCTTGCCATTAATTTTTTTAACTGCGATTGACGGTGCCCATGACGCACCTGCCCATTTTGCAATTCCACGGCCTCCATTAGCTCCATTGGCACCTGCTACCGGAATGGCTCCGTGGTCTGTCCAGTTCACCATATCCGCTGAAGATATGATGAATACTCTATTCAAATTGGCAAATGAATTATCTTTAATTGTTCCGTTGCTATTATATTCATAGTCATCACTTGACATATAGATGTAGACTCTTCCGTTATAGGTCAGCGCAACCGGATCCGCTCCCAAATGATGGTCGATAAGCGGGTTTGAATTCCCTATATGTTTTGCAATTGTAGTACCTGTGGCAGCATACGCAGACTTCCCAGCTAAGCAGCTCAAAAGTAAAACAAGAATCCATAAACATACGCTACACTTTTTCCTCATCACTTCACATCCTCCTTTTTCCTTAAAATGGGGGATTTTCTTTTGGAATTTGATGACAACAGGTCATGAAGATCGCACGCATAAATTAGCCGGAAGCTGTTTAGCAATGTTCCCAGTTGTTCTGAAAGCTCATCTTCATGTGTCTCCATTCTCTCCTTTCTTCGAGGAGATCGCACCACTCCTTCAAAATTGTTCAAAAAAACTTCCCCATTCCTAGCGACCATTGTCCAGAAAATAAAAAGACAGGATTGTTCATGGCCTCCCACTAATCACATTGAACGGAGATTACATCATTATCCAAGATATCCCTTTATCTAACATCCTACATCATTAAAAAAATTGTGTATAGAAACTTTTGGAGGAGTTAGTGTTCGATTCTACAAAGGAACTGGATACATTTATTCATTGATAAGATGGGGCTAACACTCCGTTTATATTTGTATGTTTTCAGACACAAAAAACAGCCGTTCAATGCGGCTGTTTTTTTCAAGAGTATAAGACTATTGAGCGGTATACCCGCTTTTTCATGTTTTGTTCATATTTTATTAATTGTTTATTCAACACTGTCCGCTATAGTAATCCATATCAACAAATATGACTGCCACTCGCATCTTTTATGAAGGGAGGTCCGTTACGCTGAAAGAAAAAATAAAGACCTTAGGCCGTTTTTGCACCGTAGGCGTCGGCAATACGCTGATAGATTTTGGTGTCTTCTTTCTTCTTACCGCTTGTCATGTCTCTTATCTGCCGGCGCAGATCTGCTCCTATACTGCAGGTATCGCCAACAGCTATGTGTGGAACCGGAATTGGACGTTTTGTGTGAAACGTAAGGCTGACGGGAAAGAGGTCGTGCGTTTTCTCATGATTAATATTGCCGCGTCGGGGATCACCTTTTTGCTGCTTTATTTGTTTCAAAATTGCGGCTGCTCGCTTTTGGTGAGTAAGCTCGCCGCCACTATCGGCGGAATGATGATGAATTTTATCGGAAACCGAATCTGGGTATTTGGAGATTCGCTGAAAAACATACAGGATCAGGAGTGAAGATGAATGAGAAAAAAAGTGAGAAAAGCGGTTATACCCGCAGCGGGTTTAGGAACGAGATTTCTGCCGGCGACAAAGGCGCAGCCTAAAGAAATGCTCCCAATCGTCGACAAACCAGCAATCCAATATATTGTAGAAGAGGCCGCAGAGTCAGGAATTGAAGATATACTGATTATTACAGGGAGAAACAAACGCTCGATTGAAGATCATTTTGATCGGTCGGCGGAATTGGAATTCAATCTCCGGGAAAAAGGCAAGACGGAGACACTTAAGGAAATGCAGCAGATTGCCGATTTGGCCAACATTCATTACATCCGCCAGAAAGAACCGCTCGGATTAGGCCATGCGGTGCTGTGTGCGGAGCATTTTATCGGAGATGAGCCTTTTGCTGTTCTCTTAGGTGATGATATTATGGTGTCTGAAACACCGGCTCTTCGGCAATTAATGGATGTATATGACGTTTATGGCACAGAGGTTGTCGGTGTACAGTCAGTTCTCCCTGAGGATGTCAGCAAATATGGTATTATAAATACATCAGGGTCTCAAGGGCATGTATATGAAGTGAACGATTTAGTGGAAAAGCCTTCTCCTGAAGAAGCACCTTCGGAAATCGCAGTAATGGGACGTTATGTGCTGAATTCTTCGATCTTCTCCGTTTTGAAGACAATTGGCAGAGGCGCGGGCAACGAAATTCAGCTGACAGATGCGCTTCGTGAGGTTTGCCGTAAGGAGCCGATCCATGCCCGGCTGCTGGAAGGAAATCGATATGACATTGGCGATAAGCTAGGCTGTTTTAAAGCGAGCACCGAAATCGGCTTAATGCGTTCCGAAATGAGATCTCAGCTTTTGGCCTATTTAGAAGATGTGATCAAACGGGAAACGAAAGAAATGCTGCGGTAAAAAAATTGTAACCATCTTGCCCGTCAATCAGTCATATAATAGTGAAAAAGATTAGGACAGGTTGTGAAGAATGTGGGCAGTTTGATAAGCGAAATTTTAACATGGCTGACGAACATGGGATATGCGGGTATTGCGATTGGGTTAATGATTGAAATCATTCCGAGTGAGATTGTATTAGCTTATGGCGGCTATATGGTATCGGAAGGCACGATTGGATTTATTGGCGCAATTATTGCGGGTGTTATCGGGGGTACCATTGCCCAGATCTTTATTTACTGGATCGGTCGCTATGGCGGCAGGCCATTTCTGGACAAATACGGGAAGTATTTATTGATTAAAAAGCATCATATCGACATGTCGGAAAACTGGTTTCAGAAATACGGCGCCGGAGTTGTCTTCTCGGCTCGTTTTATACCGGTTGTCAGACATGCCATATCCATTCCGGCAGGTATTGCCAGAATGCCTTTTCTCAAATTTGTGGTACTGACTGTGCTTGCTATCATTCCATGGTCTATTCTGTTTGTTTATTTAGGCATACAGCTAGGAAGCCAGTGGGATGATGTTGAGAATATAGCGGGCACTTATACAACACCGATTATGATATTGGCTGTTGTCGTGATAGCCCTTTATTTTGTGATTAAGAAACGTACAGCCATATTTAAACGATAGCTAGCGGATATGCATAGGGGGTGACTGACGCTCCCCTATGCATATTTTTTTACTTGCGATGTTGATTTGCCAGCTTCAGATTCTCCGCTAAAAATGCGACAAACACTTCATCCCGCACGAGCGATGCGGCATAATTTCTCTTAATAAACCATTCTGCCTCTTCAAACGCTGCGAATGTTTCGTCTTGGGTTTCTCCGTTAATTTGAATATTCCATTCGTTGTCTAAAGGGAAAAGAAAAAATCTCATTTGTGCGCGATTTTCATATAATGATCCATTCGCAGATCCCTTTAGATTATAGATGTTACGGAAGGCATCCGGCCGTACAGGATCAATACGGAAAGCTTCAGCTACAAACAACTCGTATACTTCATCGGTTATTGAACAGCCGGACGCTTTTGCATGCCCTCCGCCGCCATATCGGCCGGCGATTTCTGACACATCGATGTAATCATGAATGGTGCGGAGACTGACTCGTTTTGACCCCATGCTCAAAATCGCAATGTAATCGAGGTGCGGGTTATCTTTCCCTAGCCTGTTCCCCAGCTCTGAATGGTACGATTCAGCGTGAACGATGCCTACACAGTGTTCGTGAACAAAGGTTTGTACCATTTCCCTTTTCTTTCTGCGGAGGTAGCGCTCGATTTTTTCGTCTTCTAAATCAAGCAGTTTTTCTTCAAAATCATCGAAGAAAAATTCGTCATGCGTGGAAAGGCGCTGGATCATTTTTGCTTCAAATTCATCGATTGACAGCAAAAAGAAAAGATCATTAAGCCGCTTCGCCTGTTTTTGATCGTACCGCTCCCACTCCCATGTATCGTATTGGCGGACGAGCTCTGTGAATTGATCTAAGGCGTTTGTCGGTTTCATGAAGCCATTTTCAACGAGATAGCCATATAAAAGCGATGTCGCGGATGTGAGCCTTCCATCATCGTATTCCACCTGGACAAATCCCCATTCATGCTCATTCAAATGAAGGGCTGTTTTATGATGGTCAATGAGCTTCACTTTGCCCCCTGCATGAACATACTCATTCAATCTCTCTTCGTTTTCTTCATTGACGGCGAGATCGGTGATGAATAACGCGTCCTGTCTGTTGCTCTCCTTCGCTTTTTCTAAAAAGTACTGCACCTGTGCGTTTAAGCCGTTAACAGAGTTATACCGGACCTCTATGTCTTTTCCGAACGCCAATTTTGCTACGATTCCGCATCCTACTCCGTCCAAGTCGTTATGTGAATATAAATGATACATAATGTAGGCCCCTTTTTATGATAAACTGACAATTGCCGCTAGAGGTGCGGCAGCCTTTATTTACTATTCTAAAAAACCAAGCGTTTTATGCAATGGTAATTAGTTGACATAATGTTGTTATTGTAAATATATAAAGGAGCGCTTTTTTTGCGCTCCTAAGTTCTTGCTTTTACACCGGATAAACCGGATGCTTTCGATTGGTAAATGTCATTTCCTTTGTCATGTATGCCTTGAGCCGTTTGGCCAGCTCATCACGCAGCGAATTGGCTGGGATAACAGCATCAATGATCATTTCTGAAGCCAGACGGTAGATATTGATGTCCTCTTTGTATTCCTCCCGTTTGCTGCTGATAAATGCGGCTCTCTCTTCTTCTGGCAGCTCGGCGATTTTTTTAGCGTAGACAGCGTTTACAGCGGCCTCAGGGCCCATGACGGCGATTTGGGCGGTTGGGAGCGCTAGACAGCAATCCGGTTCAAATGCCGGCCCTGCCATTGCATACAACCCCGCCCCGTAAGCTTTTCGGACAATGACAGAGAGTTTTGGAACAGTTGCCTCCGACATCGCAGAAATCATTTTCGCTCCGTGTCTGATAATCCCAGCCTGTTCTACTTTTGTGCCAATCATAAAACCGGGGATATCGGCTAAGAACAGCAATGGGATATGAAAAGCGTCACATAAGGTAATGAACTTAGCCGCTTTGTCTGCTGAATCGTGGAATAAGACGCCTCCTTTTACCTTCGGCTGGTTTGCAACAATGCCGATAGGCTGTCCGTGGATTCGTGCGAGGCCCGTCAATAATTCCGGTGCAAATAAGGCTTTGATCTCAAAAAATGAGTCTTCATCTATGACCCGCTCAATCAGCTCATGCATATCAAAAGGTGCGTTTTGATTTTGCGGAATGACGTCGGCAAGCGGAGTGTCGAAGTGTTTTGGCGGGCGATTCTTATGAATGGGCGCTTTTTCTTGAAAATTTGCCGGAAAGTAAGACAAATAAGCCCGCGCCAGCTGTATGGCTTCTTCTTCAGTTTCTGCAAGAATATCTCCGCAGCCGGAGATTGAGCAATGCATACGGGCGCCACCCATTTCTTCAAGAGACACTTTTTCGCCAATAACCATTTCCGCCATCCTTGGCGAGCCTAAATACATGGAGGCGTTACCGTCTACCATAACGACGATATCACAGAAGGCCGGAATATAAGCCCCACCTGCTGCAGATGGTCCGAAAAGCAGACAGATTTGCGGAATGCGTCCCGATAATTTGACTTGATTGTAAAAAATTCTTCCTGCACCGCGTCTCCCTGGAAAGACATTGATTTGGTCGGTAATTCGGGCGCCTGCCGAATCGACTAAATAAATGAGCGGACAGTTTAATTTTTCGGCGGTTTCTTGAATTCTGATGATTTTTTCAACTGTTTTAGCTCCCCATGACCCCGCTTTCACTGTTGAATCATTCGCCATGACGCAAACAGTTTGGCCGCCGATTTTGCCGATAGCGGTTACAACTCCGTCAGCGGGAAGCCCGTCTGACATACATTCCGCAAAAAAAGCGTCTTCTAGCTCAATGTCATCGTCAAAGAGAAGGGAAAGCCGCTCTCTGACAAAGAGCTTGCCTTTTTCCCGATTGCTTTGATGATACTTTTCCGCTCCGCCTTTTCGAATCCGTTCAGCCCGTTCTGTTCGTTCCTTTTCATAATCCATCAGCATTGCCTCCCTTTTATATTCCCTTGTATACGGCCCGTCTTTTTTCTTGAAAGGCCTGAAGCCCTTCTCTCCTGTCTTTTGTCGGGATGGTTTGTTCATACGCTTTTTGTTCAATCGCAAGGCCTGTAGCGAGATCTGTCTCCAATCCTTTATTGATTGCAAATTTAGCCTGACGGACAGCGATCGGTCCGTTGGCAGAAATGGCTGCGGCCAGTTCCTCTGCTTTTGGCATAAGGTCACAAGGAGCCGTGACATGCTCTACAAGGCCGATTTCTTTTGCTTCGTGTGCGGTCACGCGTCTGCCTGTATAAATGAATTCTTTTGCTTTTCCTCTGCCAATCAGCCGGGGCAGCCTTTGGGTCCCTCCAGCGCCCGGGATAATAGCTAACCCTGTTTCCGGAAGTCCCAGCACAGCTGATTCAGTTGCGATTCGAAGGTCGCATGCCAATGTCAATTCTAGTCCGCCGCCTAATGCGCTTCCATTTATCGCAGCTATGACCGGCTGCGGCAAGGCATCAAGTAAAGCCGCCGTTCTTTGAATGAGAGATACACTTTCCAGAACCTGATCTTCTTTCAGTTTTATCCGTTCCTTCAGGTCTGCCCCTGCACAAAACGCTTTTTCACCGGTGCCTGTGAGGATGACACAGCGGATGTTTGAGTTGAATTCAATTTCCTGAAGAATCATTTGCAGGTTTCTAAGCATTTCCGCTGAAAGAGCATTTGCTGCCTGAGGCCTGTTTAAGGTGATCAACGCAATATGTTCATTTTTAACAGTAAAAAGAATAGAGTCTCCCATTGTTTGCGTCCTCCCTTTTATCAAGATGATTTAAACACCTGTAAATTTCTGCTCGGCAGCGGTTTGCCCATTTTTTCTTCTATCCATTTGGCCGCAGATAGCAGTTTTTCTAGCTTTACATTTGTTTTGATATCCATCTGTTCAAGCATGTACACGATATCCTCAGTTGCGGCGTTTCCTGATGAACCTGGCGCATATGGGCATCCCCCAAGCCCGCCTGCCGAGCCATCGAACACCGTGATGCCCATTTGGAGTGCTGTGACCATGTTGGCCAGAGCGGTTCCTCTCGTATCATGAAAATGCAGGGCAATTTGATTAGCCGGGAATCGTGCCAAAAGAGCTTCAAGTACAGTTTCCACTTGGGCGGGATTAGCCGCTCCAATCGTATCTCCAAGCGACAGTTCAGAAATCCCGAATTCAAATAGAGCTTCTGAAAGGCGAATGACTTGTTCAATGGGGACATCTTTTTCGTACGGACAGCCGAAAACAGTCGAGAGGTAGGCTCTTGTTGTGAGGTTTGCTTTTTTTGCGTCGTTGTTTACTTGTTTGAGTATATGAAGGGATTCAGAAGTGGATTTATTGATGTTTTTTCTGTTGTGCGTCTCGCTGGCGGACATAAAAACGCAAGCTTCGTTAATGCCTCCTTCAAGCGCATTCTCCAGTCCTCTTTGATTCGGGACAAGTGCCGCGTACGTTACCCCTTTTTCTCGGTCGATGCCTTTTGCTACATCGATAGCATCTCGAAGCGCCGGAATCCATTTCGGGTGAACGAAGGATGTGATTTCAATATACGACAGCCCTGTCCGGGAAAGCTGGTTGATCCAGGTTATTTTATCCTCTGTTGCGATCCAAACGGGCTCGTTTTGTAAGCCATCACGCGGGCCGACTTCTTTGATTGTCACTTTTTTAGGATATGGCATGGTCTTCCTCCAAATTATTGAGTGGAATTGCTCAGTTCGAGCAGTACGTCTCCTTCATTTACAAAGTCGCCTTCATTTTTTTTGACTTCTTTTACGATTCCGCTTCTATCTGCAACGATCGGGATTTCCATTTTCATCGATTCCAAAATGGCTACCTCCTGGCCCTTTTCGATTTGGTCGCCGGCTTTGACGTGGACTTTCCACAGGTTTCCTGCCATTTGTATGCTAACCGTCATGACAACTGCCTCCTTTATAGGTGTTGTTTCAAAAAGTCAGTCGTGACATCCCCTTCTTTAAATGCCTTTGTTGCCGCAGCCTGTATGAGAAGCGGAAGATTTGTTTTGATTCCCTCTACACGATAGTCGCGAAGCGCTGTCTCTAGTTTTTCAATTGCTTCTGTTCTGGTTTGGCCTTTGACAATCATCTTAGCGATCATCGGGTCATAAAAAGGGGTAACGGTGCTGTCTTTTGCTACCGCACATTCGTGTCTGACTCCTTTTTGGTCAGGAAGTGAAAACGCAGTGATTGTACCTGGTGACGGGAAGAAGGTTTTTGGATCTTCCGCGTATATTCGAACCTCTATCGCATGCCCGTTCCGTTGGATGTCTTTTTGGGAGAATGTGAGTGTATGGCCCGCAGCAATCCGCAGCTGCTGCTCAACTAAGTCCAGGCCTGTTATTTCTTCAGTCACGGGGTGTTCAACTTGCAGTCTCGTATTCATTTCGAGGAAATAAAAATTTTGCTTCTGGTCAACTATAAATTCGATGGTGCCTGCGTTCGTATAGCCGATTGCCTTCGCTGCTTTTACCGCTGTTTGCCCGATCTTCATTCTTAGTTCATCGTCTACAAATGGAGACGGTGCTTCTTCTATGACTTTTTGGTGGCGCCTCTGAACAGAGCAATCACGTTCAAACAGATGTACTGTATGGCCGTGTTGATCGGCCAAAAGCTGAACCTCGATGTGGCGCGCATGTTCAATAACTTTTTCTATATACATCGACCCGTCACCGAAAAAATCTGCTGCGCGCTTTTTGTTTCCCTCGTACGCTTTTTTTAATGCTTCTTCATTTTCAACACGCTGCATTCCGATGCCGCCTCCGCCCGCTGAAGCTTTCAGCATGACAGGATAGCCGATTTGACTTGCGGTGCGGCAGGCTGCCTCTATATCTCCGAGGGATTCAGAAACGCCCGGCACCACAGGGACACCTGCAGCCTCCATTGCTTTTCGCGCTTCAATTTTGCTGCCCATCTTTGCGATGATATCAGGGGAAGGTCCGATAAACACGATGTTTTCTTGCTTGCAGCGTTCAGCGAACCGGCTGTTTTCTGATAACAATCCATATCCCGGGTGGATCGCGTCGGCTTTTGCTTTTTTCGCCGTCTTTATGATTCTCTCTATATTTAAATAACTTTCACTGACTCTCGATTCCCCGATCAAATATGCCTCTGTAGCGGCTTTTGTATGGGGCGCGTCCTTGTCTGCTTCTGAATAAACAGCGACCGTTTTAATGCCGAGACGGCTGCATGTTCGGATAATTCTCATTGCAATTTCTCCGCGGTTGGCGATCAGTACTTTTGTAAACATGATTTCACCTCATTGACTTGATGATAGGTTGAACATTTCAATCGTTTTTTCTCGCAGTTTATATTTTTGAATTTTGCCTGAGGCCGTCATCGGATAGTCATCCGTAAAAATAACATAACGCGGAATTTTGTGGCGGGCGATTTTCCCTTTGCAATAGGCTTTAAGCTCATCAGGTGAAACGCTTTTACCGTCTTTCAGTTTAATCCAGGCTGCAGCTTCCTCCCCGAATTTGGCGTCAGGCACACCAACGACCTGTACATCTAAAATAGCGGGATGCCGGTATAAAAATTCTTCAATTTCCCGCGGATAAATGTTCTCGCCGCCTCTGATGAGCATATCTTTTAATCTTCCGGTGATGCGGCAGTACCCGTCTTCATCCATGACAGCAAGATCTCCGGTAAACAGCCATCCGTCATGATTGATTGCTTTTCTGGTCGCTTCTTTGTCTTTATAATAGCCTTTCATGACGTGATAGCCGCGGGTGCACAGCTCTCCCTGCATGCCTCTTTGAACTTCTTGACATGTCCCAGGTTCTACAATTTTCACCTCAGTATGTGGCAGGGCGCGGCCGGTTGTTTCGACTCTTCTTATGAAGGAATCATTTGCTCTCGTTTGCGTAATGACTGGCGAGGCTTCGGTTTGTCCATAGGCGATCGTAATGTCTTTCATGCCCATTCTTTCAATCACAGCTTTCATCACTTCACTTGGACAGGGAGAGCCGGCCATGATTCCTGTTCGGAGCGTCGATAGATCATATGCATCAAAATCCGGATGATACAGCTCGGCGATAAACATGGTAGGCACACCATGGAGCGCTGTGCATCTCTCTTTTTCTACCGTTTTAAGGACGGTAACGGGATCAAATTCTTGCACGGGTATCATGGCTGCCCCGACGGATACACATGCCAAAACCCCAAGGACGCATCCAAAGCAGTGAAAAAACGGAACAGGGATGCACATGCGGTCTTGAGAAGTTAAAACCATACATTCAGCGATATTGGCAGCGTTATTAATGACATTAAAATGGGTTAGCATCACGCCTTTTGGAAACCCTGTCGTTCCTGATGTGTATTGCATATTAATCACATCGTCTTTATCCAGGCTGTTCATTCTCTCTTCAAGCTCAGCATCTGTCACTGTTTTCGCCAATATCTCTGTATCGTCCCAATGATACATGCCAGCCAACCGTTTATTGCCAATATAGATCAGCGTTTTTAAAAAGGGATAGCGTTCAGATTTCAGTTGGCCGGGCTTTGCTTCTTGCAGTTCTGGAATTAAACTGTTTACGATGTCTGGATAAGAAGTGCCCCTGTATGAATCCATGATAATAAGCGCGGCGGCATCCGATTGCTTTAACAAGTAGTCTAGCTCGTGTGCTTGATAATTGGTATTGACGGTTACGAGCACGGCTCCGATCTTCGCAGTTGCGAACTGGACGGCAAGCCATTCAGGGATATTAGAAGCCCATATGGCGACGTGGTCTCCTTTTCCAATCCCCATCCGCATAAGGCCTTTAGCGGTTTGACGGCACAGGCTGTCAAATTGAGCGTACGTATAGCGGATATTTCGGTCTGGATACACAACAGCATCTCGATCGGGATACGCATCAGCTGTTTGTTCCAGCAGCCTGCCGATTGTGGAATGGATGAGTTCAGCCATTCATTGTTCCTCCTTTCTTAATGATAGGAAAGCGTTTACATTTTTATTTTAAAAGCTGTCTGGCGATCACGAGACGCTGAATTTCAGATGTGCCTTCACCGATTTCCATTAATTTTGCGTCCCGCAGCATCCGTTCCACCCCATACTCTTTCATATAGCCTGAACCTCCATGGATTTGAATGGCTTGATTGCAAGCTCTTGTCGCCATTTCAGATGCGAATAGCTTGGCGTACGCCGCTTCTTTGGTGAACGGGTGGTTATGGTCTTTCAGCCAGGCGGCTTTTAACACCATTTGCCGTGCCAGATCAATTTCCATCGCCATGTCAGCAAGCTTAAATTGAATCGCTTGAAAGGAAGAAATCGGCTGTCCAAACTGCTTTCGTTCTTTCGCATATGCCAATGATGCATCAAGGGCCGCTTGGGCAATGCCGACTGCAAGAGCAGCGATGGAGATTCGACCTCCGTCCAGCGTATATAGAAACTGTTTAAACCCTTTTGTTGGATCGCCAAGTAAGTTGGCCGCAGGCACTCTTACATCCTCAAGCAAAATTTCCGCTGTATTCGAACCGCGGACGCCCATTTTATCGTACGGGCTCGTAATCGTAAGTCCTGGTGTGTCAGTTGGCACGATTAATGCGGAGATGATGTTTTTTCCGTCTTTGTTTTTGCCTGTTACGGCGGTTACAATAACTGTGCGTGCGTAGCTTGCATTAGTGATCCAGCACTTTTCGCCGTTGATTACATACTCGTCACCATTTGAAATCGCTTTTGTTTGAGTGCCTCCTGCATCTGAGCCGGCATTTGGCTCCGTCAGGCCGAATGATCCGAGTGCTGTGCCTGAAGCCAGCGGCGTCAAATGCGTCTGTTTTTGCTCTTCTGTTCCGAAGTAGTAAAGGGGGCTTGCGCCTAGCGAGACCGCTGCAGCATAGCTTAATCCAGTACTGCCGCAGGCTTTGCCGACTTCTTCAACCGCTAAGGCATATGAAATCGTATCACCGCCAGATCCGCCGTATTCTTCTGGAAATGGAATACCCATCAGGCCGAGTTCACCCATTTTTTCGAATGTTTGCATCGGGAACTCGCCTGTTTGATCTACATGTTCAGCGTGAGGAGCAATTTCTTTTTTCGCAAAATCTTTTACCATTTCACGCACCATTTGTTGTTCTTTTGTCAGCTCAAAATTCACATCGTTTCCTCCTTCACATCTTTGTAACATCCTATTAGGCGAGTTCTATAATCATTCCCTGACAAGAAAAGTCTGAAAATTAAAACTGAATCATTTTTTATGTGATAATTTCAGCGGAATGAGCAAATACATGCAGTAGGCGCATACCATCCATATCGCAAACGCAATAACTTGGCCCTTTGATAAAGCCGGGAGGATGAGGGGATGATTCCAAAGGGAAATCGTATCAATCAATAAACCGACCGCTGATCCCCATATACCTAGCTTGATCACCGCGAACTGTGATTGATCGAGTTTTTGATAGAGAAAGAACACAAGGCATAAAACAAGAGCGGTGTCCGCTCCCAAGAGAAGAAAGTTCGGCAAAAAGGCCTCTTCAGCCGGATCAGTCAACACAGCATCTTCGAACAGCACAAAAAATAATGTGGCACCTAACCAGACTAGAAATGAAAACGAAAAACACGTCCTGTACGTGTTTCTCTTCGTTTTATTTAGTACTAGTTTCTCAGATTCCAATAATGGAAAATGTCCAAACACCGCCTACAGCGGTTTACCATCGTTTCCTGTCTCCAAAATCACTTTTTAAAAAAAGACGACTTAGAAAGCCGTCCTTCTCATTTCTTATTTTGTTGTTCGTTTGGAAGCCTTGCTTTCGTTATGAAGCCGGTCTGCTGAAGTGACATAATACGTATATTTCTTGTTAGGATCTGCCGTGTTATCTAAGAAGGTTTGCTGCTCATGTGTTTTTCTTTGCGTTGCCAGCAATGTTCTCTGCTTTTTCCCTTCGGCTCTGTATATCGCATAATAGGCTGTTTCTTTCGTTTTTTGATTTGATGGGTGATCTTTAATCTGCAGAAGATTGCCGTTTTTGTCTTCGGTGACTTTCGTAAGCTTCGGTTTTTTTGGGGCGGTATTGTCAAGCCAAGGCATTTGCGGAACCAGTGCCGGCTTGCTGTAAAGATCGGTGCTGAACCTGTCTTTGATGCCAAGCGGATTTTTGTTGAGGTCCTTGAGGCTGAAATGCATGCTTCCTTTCACCAGTTCAAGCTGGCGGTTCAAAGTGATTTGCCGCACATATTCCTCAGGATCGGACCAAGGCGGATCAAAATTGTTATTGATTTTATATGCTGCCTGGCCAATATATAAGTGAACAGGCCTATTTTTGACTTCATTGCTCCACCAATCAGCCAGCACGTCGTAAGCCGCTGCGTTAAAGCCGATACTCCAATAAATTTGCGGAGCAATATAATCGATGTCGCCTTCTTGGATCCAATGCCTTGTGTCTGCATATAGATCGTCATAATTTCTGACGCCTGCTTTTGTATTCGATCCGGTCGGGTCATCTGCGGCGTTTCTCCATACTCCAAAGGGACTGATGCCGAATTTGACATACGGTTTTGCAGCTTTAATTGTTTGGTTGATTTGTTTGACAAGCTGGTTCACATTGTCCCGCCGCCAGTCATCGATATTAGAAAAAGCGTTTTTTCCGTATTGTTCATACTGTGCTTGATCAGGAAATTCCTGTCCCGCTATTTTATAAGGGTAAAAATAATCATCCATATGAACAGCATCGATATCATAATGTTTTACGACTTCTTCAATGCCTTTGACGATAAAATCTCTCGCTTCTGGAATGCCTGGATGATAATACAGCTGGTTTCCATAGGCGGCAACCCAATCTGGATGTTTTCTTGCCGGGTGATCCTCAGACAATTTAGTAAGATCTGTATGATTCATTGTAATACGGTAAGGATTAAACCACGCGTGAAATTCCAAATTTCGTTTATGGGTTTCTTCAATCATAAATGCAAGAGGATCATAGCCGGGGTCCTTCCCTTGGACACCGGTTAAGTATTCCGACCAAGGCCCGTAAGCTGACGGATAAAAGGCATCAGCCGTCGGTTTAATCTGAACAATAACGGCATTCATTCCCATTTTCTGCACATCGTCCAGCAGTTTGATATACTCCTGTTTTTGCTCTTTCACAGATAACCCTTTTTTGGACGGCCAATCAATATTTAATACGGAAGCAATCCATACGGCTCTCAGCTCCCTGTCAGACTGCGCATTGGCCATAAACGGAACGGAAATGACAAACGTTCCGATGATCAAGCTGACAAGGAAACGGACAATCGACTTTTGGCAAACCTTCATTCTGTTTCTTCTCCCCCATTACATCACTTTCACTATTCGCTATTACGGTATTCCCGGGCTATAAAAGGGTGATTAACAGAATGTCTATCTCACTAAATAAACGAAAAAAGTCCTAAAGCATGTTGTGAACCGCTTTTAGGACTTTTTATCATTCATCATGGTTTGCAGACTTTTTAACACGTCAATAAGTTTTACGCCGACACCGACAGCCGTTTCAAGGATCGCTTGTGCTCCGGCAATGGCTAAAATAAAGATCAGCGGTATTGCAATACGAGGCAAAAATAGATAGCCAAGTCCGATCAAGATGGCACACCAAACACCGGCACACCAGTAGCAGTTGAGCATGTATCCAAAGTTAGAAGCCGGCACGCTTTTTTCATCTACATGCCCGTTTTGATCAACAATCCTTTTCTTTTTCATAAAAGGTTTTCGGATAAATTCTGTGATTTTGTCGAATACAATCAAATGTGTCAGCCTGTAACTGGCTAGAATCAGCATGATAAACGTAAGAAAAGATAGATGATCCATGACAAGCCTCCAAGAAAAAGGATGATGTTATCATTCCCTAGTGTCATCGATCCATTCTTTGATACAAAAAGAAGCGGACAGAAGATGCCTCTGTCCGCGAATCCGCTCTATTGTTTGTGCGGGATTGCTTTATTTGAAGTGATCTTTTCTAAAATGTCGAGGATGATGTCAGCATTCTTTTCAGCATATGTTCCTTCCAGCATGTCTTTATGAGCGCCAAAACCCGTGTACTCACTATAGTTTCCGCAGGCGCCTTCCCATTTCGTTAAGCCTGTATTCTTGCTGGTTTCGGGATGGATTCCAGCTTCGATGAAATGAATGCTTGCTTTGATGTGCCCTTCATTCAGCAATTGTGCCCAATATTCCTGATAGTTTCTTTTTTTCTTCATCACCTTTTCTCTGACTGCTTCAGGCAGATATGCTGCAGATTCGTCATTACCGGTATCGATAGGCAAAGGCTGTTCTTTTAGATAAGCGTCCACGATAATGAAGTCGCTGACTTCTAATCCTTTGCGCTCCATAGCCTGTGCCACTTCAAAAGCCAGGTTTCCGCCTGCAGAGTAGCCTAATAAAACGTATGGGCCCTCAGGCTGTATGTCCGTCATGCAATTAACATATTGTTCAATGCGGGTGTCTTGTTCAATAAAGTGAAACCCGTATACGGCTGCCTTCTCATTCAGCAATAAAGCAAGGTCTTTAAAATAAATGCCAAATCCCGATATCGGCGGGAAGCAGAAAAGATTTTGCGCGCCGTGCTGGTTCAGTTTGATCACATGCTGTTCATTTGCTGCTGTCAGCTGTTTAGAATAAAGTTTTTCGGCAAGCTGAGCGATTGTCGGATGTTCGAACAAGAAATCAATCGGTATGTCAATGTTCTGCTGATGTTTTAGTGTATGTATGACTTGCAGTGCTTTTAGTGAATGTCCGCCAATAGCAAAGAAGTCATCATCAATACTGATTGTGTTAACACCGAGGACTTGCTTCCAAATGTTCGCCAATTCTTCTTCAACCAAGTTTCTTGGCAATATGATGTTCTGTCGTTTGGCAGGCTTATTTTCTGGAATAGGCAGCGCGCTGCGGTCTATTTTTCCGTTTCCGGTAAGCGGCATCCGCTCCACACGCACCCAGTGCTGCGGGATCATATAGTCTGGAAGCACACGCGCCAAATCGGCGCGAAAATCCGTATCTGTTTTTTTGTGATCACCGACGTAATGAGTGTACAGCTGCGCCTCTCCATCTTTTTCTCTCAATGTCACTGCTGCTTCTTGAACGCCTTCCATTTCTAACAGGCGCGCTTCTATTTCGGCAGGCTCAATTCGTTTTCCGCGGATTTTCATTTGCCTGTCAATTCTGCTGATGTATTCTAAGTTTCCATCAGGCAGCCAGCGCGCCAAATCACCGGTACGGTATATTCTTTCTCCAGGCAAGAAAGGATGAGGAGAAAAAACAGTATTTGTCAGGTCATCTCTGTTCAAATAGCCTTTAGCGACCCCATCACCGCCAACACAAAGCTCGCCGGGAACGCCTATTGGCAAAAGACGTCCTTTTGTATCTAAGATGTAAGCGGTGCTATTGCTGATTGGTTTTCCAATCGGAATCGGCCCCGCATAGTCTCTCTTTATTTCAAAAAAGGTTGAAAAAGTCGTGTTTTCCGTAGGCCCGTAAATATTATGAAGCGCGAGATCTGGACAGGCGTGTCTGACAGCATTCATCAGAGCAGGAGAGAGTGCTTCTCCTCCGACATATAACGTATAGAGTCCGCGAAACATGTCAGCTCGTACCTGTGCCAGCTGATTAAAAAGAGCTGTCGTTAAAAATAGCACTGTAATGTCATTTTCAAGCAAATACGCTCCAAACTGATCAGGTGTCAGCATTGTCGATTTATCAATGATATGAAGGCTTGCGCCATTTAAAAGTGCCCCGAACATTTCAAAGGTGACGGCGTCAAAGCTGATAGATCCAGTCATAATAAACCGGTCATCACCGGACGCAGACGTGTAATTGCTGTTTCTGACAAGGGACACGACATTGCGATTCGTGATCATGACCCCTTTCGGCCGGCCTGTTGATCCTGAGGTATACATGATGTACGCAAGATCATCCGGGCTGGAGCTGATATTAATAGGGATATCGTTCTCTTCCATCAATCCCTGCGCATCTGAAATGATACATGTTCCTGAGAACGCAGCGTTTTGCTCCAATCCCTTTTGAACAATCAGCATTTTTGCCTGCGTTTCCTCAAGCATAAAGCTGACTCGTTCAGGCGGAAGCTCCGCATCAAGCGGGAGGTATGCTCCCCCTGCTTTTAATACGGCAAGCACACTGATCATGAATTCGGGAGAATGTGCAGCCAATATTCCGGCTGTCTCGTTTTTCCGAAATCCCTTTTGAATTAACTCTCTGGCGAGCGCATTAGAGCGTTTATCAAGCTCTTTATACGAAATAGACATATTGCCATACACAAGTGCGGTATGGTCTGGCGTCTTTTCTGCTTGTTCGCGAAATAAATCAATAATTGTATGATTCTTTGGATACTCCGTTTTTGTATTGTTGAACTGTGTGACAATCTGCTCTTTTTCTGTTGCATCAAGAAAAGAAAAATCAGCAATTGGCATATGAGGGTGCTGTGCAGCTGTGCTAAGCGCTTGCGTAAATTGCCTCTTGATACAGCTGATCCAGGCAGCATCGTAAACGAATGCATTATAGCTGAACTTGATGACAAGCTCTTCGCCGGGAGCAACGACAAGATTAAAGTTATATCCTGATTGCTCGGATACTTGAACTTGATCGATTTGCAGCGGTGAATCGGTTTGATCAGCGGAATCGGCGATTTTCTGCTGTAACGGATAGTTTTCAAAGACGATAATGTGATCAATCAGTTCCTGTTTTAATGCGGTGTTTGCCTGAATATCAAATAAAGGCTGGCAGGTAAACGGCTCAGCTTCCAGCATTTCTTTCTGGCAGCGTATGAGCAGTTCGTGAAACGTTTCGTCTTGATGTGTTTTAATTCGAATCGGTATGGTATTGATAAACAATCCTATCATTTGCTCCACGCCCGGGATTTCTGACGGTCTTCCTGATACAACTGCGCCAAACACAACGTCGTCTGTGCGGTTATATTGCTGCAGCATTACACCCCAGACCGCCTGAATAAGGGTAGCGAGCGTGACGCCGTGTTGTTTTGCAGTCTCTTTCAGCTTGTCTGTCAGTGGTTTATTTAATGAAAATATCAAATCTTCACGGTGATAACCTTCTTTTGTTGCTTTATCAGACACACGAGGCAGAGGTGATGGAGTACTGTAGTTTTTTAAATAGGTATCCCAGTAGGCCGCTGCTTTTTCTTTGTCTCGGTTTGTCAGCCAGGAAATATAGGTGCTGTACGGACGGACAGGGTCTAATGAAAGCGGTTTTCCTGCATGAATCGATTGATAAATTTGCATAAATTCCTGCATAACAATACCTAGGCACCATCCGTCCATTAAAATGTGATGGTGACTCCAAAGACAGACATGCTCATCTTCAGCTGTTTTGAATAGAGAAATCCGCATCAGCATGTCTTTTTGCAGATCAAAGCCTTTTTGCTTGTCCTTCTCTTTAAAGCGTTCAATATACTCATTCTGATCATTTGTTGGCAGATGGGAAATGTCTTCGCTGCACAAATGGAATTCACGTTCTGTCATCACGACTTGCCGAGGTCCCGACAAATGCGGGACGTGCGGCAAAAACACGGTTCTGAAAATATCATGGCGGTCGATAATGGCTTGAATGCTGCGCTGAAACCATTTATAGCTGAGGCTTCCTTTAATGGTGAAGAGCGACTGCTCAACGTATGCCCCCTCCTCTTTACGGAGGAAGGAATGAAAGAGCATTCCCTCCTGCATGTGACTCAGAGGATAAATGTTCTTGATTTTTTTAATGGTATCCATAGTGTCTGCACCTTTCTTCACGGTTTCATTAGTGAAAACTGAGCATATCAGCAATCTCTTGCAGGGCATCCTCGGTCAGTTCTTGATCATCATAATCGCTGATCGTTTTTTCTGTTTCGCTTTTGTTCTGGCAGTGTTCGATCAGCTGTAATAAAAATTGACGGCATGTTTCGCTAAGCTGTTCGATGGTTTTGTGCTGAAAACGGGTAGTGTCATAAGTCATATTGACAGTCATTTTCCCTTCTGCAGCGATTGCACTGATATCCAGCGGCTGTTCACGGTTCCATGTTGTGCTGATATCACCCCCGGCACCCAGCGGAGAGAATGAGAAGGCGTCCTCCTCAGGTACTTCAGCTGTGCGGCCGCTTTCAAATTGACCAAGATAATTAAAGCTGATTTCTGGTGCACCTGTGAAATTGATGTCTTTTTTGCCAGGCGGAGTCAAATATTTGATGACACCGTAGCCGAATCCTTTGTCAGGTACACGTCTCAGTGTATCTTTTGTTGTTTTTAGCACATGAACCATGCTTTCTTCCGAATCTGGCAAGTCTGCGTTCAGTTTAATCAATAACGGATAAATGGCGGTAAACCATCCAATCGTCCGGCTCACATCTATTCCTTTTAATACATCCTCTCGCCCGTGGCCCTCTAATGATAGTTTGAAGGCGGATTGATTGGTCCAATGGCGCAGCGCAAGAATGACAGAAGCGAGCAGCATGTCCTGCGTATCAGTGTTATATGCGCTGTTGGCATCTTTTAAGAGTGCTGCTGTCTCTTTCTCGTTTAAGGTAAACGAAATCGTGGACCGTTGTCCCTCGTGTGCTCTAGTTCCATCAATGTGATCAAAAGGCAATGCCTCTGTTTGATACTCTTCGGCCTCGCGCCAATACTTGAGCTGTTTCATGAGCTGCTGGCTTTCAGCGTAGTCAGAGAGCTTTTTCGTGTACGCTTTAAATGAGCTTGTTTTAGGAGGCAGCTGAATCTCTTTCCCGCCGCCTGCAGCTTGGCGATACCCTAAAGCCAAATCTTCAAGCAGAACCCGCCATGAGATGCCGTCAACGACGAGGTGATGAGCCGATAAAAATAAGAAATCACCGTCAATTGTGTGGAAAAGACCGGCTTGCAGCAGCGGACCATTCTTCAAATCCATTTTCTGCTGAATATCAAGTACATGGCGTTTGATAATAGGCTCATACGCTCTATTTCCATCAGTGCATAAATCAATCATCTGAAGGCCGTACAACGCGTCGTCCGAATGACTGAGCGGCCGATTATATTGATCCCACTTTCCTTGTTCATTCTGTGTAAACACCATTCGCAGCGCATCATGATGACACGTTATTGCTTTTAACGTTTTTCGCAGTGCGTCTTCTTGTACAGAGGTGCTTCGATGCAGCATTACGGACTGATTAAAATGGTGTTTTTCTTTTATATCTTGAGAAAGAAACCATTTTTGAACAGGCGACCATTGTACGTCTCCCTCAACCGCAGCTTGGCTGGAACTTGTATCTGAATCACGGATATAAGCTGCCAATTCTTGAATGGTCGGATGGCTAAACAAATCTTTCACTGCCATTTGCTTGCCTATCCGGTGAAGCCGCGCAGATACCTGTAACGCTTTGATTGAATCTCCGCCAAGGTCAAAGAACGAATCAGCTGTTCCGATCTTTTCTGCCCCCAGTACTTCTTTCCATATATCTGCCAGTATTTGTTCCATTTTGCTGGCTGGCGGGAGGAATGGACGTTCACCTTCGTGGTTGTAAACAGGTTTTGGAAGTGCTCCGCGATCCAGCTTGCCGTTTGGTGACAATGGAAGTGAGTCCAGTTTTTCAATAAACGCAGGGTGCATAAACACCGGCAGCTTGTTTTGTAATTCTGAGCGTACAGCATTTGTGCTCAACTCTGGTTTTGTCACCACATAAGCGCTTAATTCGGTTTGTCCTGACGCTGTTACATGAGCAACTACTGCGGCGTCTTTTACACCCTTTATACACCGGATGACCGATTCAATTTCTTTCGTTTCTACACGGTATCCTCTGATTTTGACTTGATCATCGATTCTTCCGAGATATTCGAGTGTACCGTCGGCCATCCATCTGGCGGCGTCTCCTGTTCGGTACATTCGTGCTTCGGGTTTAAATGGATTCTGCGTGAATGCTCTCTCTGTCAGTTCTGGAAGATTAACGTACCCTCTTGCAAGCCCTGTTCCTGCTATACAAAGCTCTCCCGCAACACCGATTGGCTGAAGCTGATGATTGCTATTTAAAATCAGCACTTGAGTTCCGTCAATCGGCTGGCCGATGCTTACGTATGCCTGCTTTTCCATATGTCTCATGACGGTAGTCGCCACGCTGTTTTCTGTCGGTCCATATTCGTTGGCGAGTTCGGTATGCGGACATATAGCTAAGCTGCGGGCGATCAATTCGCGGTCAGCCGCTTCTCCCGCCAGTGTGACGACTCTAAGCGTCTTTACATCTTCCGGCTGCACTACGTCCAAAAGCGCTCGATATAAAACAGGCACAATAATCATATGTGTAATCCGTTGACGAGACAGCTGATGCTTAATGGCCAGAATATCCTTCGCTTCCTCTTCATGAAGCAAAACGGCTTTTGCACCTGACAAAAGTGGTGTAAACATACTAGTTATAAAGCCGTCAAATGAGAAAGAAAAGAGCTGCAGAATGGTATCTGTCTCGTTGAATGCATAAGCGTTTCGCCGCCACTGAAGAGTGTTAGCAATCCCTTTATGCTCGACCATTACCCCTTTTGGACGGCCCGTCGTTCCAGAGGTATAAATGATATAAGCCAAATGATGGGCAGACGACATTTGCGGCAGCGGCGATTTGTCGTCTGCCTCTACGCTTTCTATCGTCAAGATCTCTCCTTCAAAGTCAGCAAGTACTCCCCGATCCGCTTCATTTATTGTCATCAGCAGTTTCGTTCCGCTGTCGCTAAGGATATAGCGTTTGCGTTCTGTCGGGTATTCAGGATCAATGGGAACGTAACAGCCGCCTGCTTTCCACACACCAAGTATGGCTGCTATCATACTGAACGAACGATGCATCATGATGCCTACTGGTGTGTCCGGCTTAACACCTCTGTTGCGCAATGCACGTGCGATTCCATTGGACCACTCGTCCAACTCTTGATACGTCAGTGTTTTGTCTCCGCTGACAAGTGCAGAAGCTTTTGGTGTTCGTGCAGCTTGCTGCTCAAACAATTGACTGATTGTTTGAACTCCGTATTGATTCGCTTGCCCGGTGTTAAACTCATTAAGCAGCTGGTGCCGCTCTTCTTGGGTCAGGATGTCGATATGGTTGAGTGTCACCTCCGGGTTTTTACCAATGATGCTAAGTACATTTGTTAAATGCGATGCCCAGCGTTCAATGGTGGTTTTCTCGAACAATGCGGTTGAATATTCAAAAAGGAAATGAATGTTTCCGTCGCCCTCAGATGCCTGTAGTGTCAAATCGAATTTAGAAACGAGATGAGAAACTTGTGCCGGCTTCATTTGCAAATCATGAAGATGCAATCGCTCGTAATCATTATTTTGAACAACTAACATCGCATCAAACACTGGATTCCGGCTCATATCCCGTGTCAATTCAAGCTTATCGACAAGTTCTTCGAACGGGTAATCCTGGTGCTCAAAGGCTTCCAATGCTGTCTCGCGCACTTCCTGCAAGTACTGTACAAACGGCTTCCCGCCCTCCGGGCGCGTCCGAAGCGCCAGCGTGTTCACAAACATGCCGAGTATCGTCTCAAGATCCTTGTGCGGCCGGCCGGCGATTGGCGAGCCGACGATGATATCCTCCTGTCCGCTTAAGCGTGACAAGAACGCGGTGTAAGCCGCAAGGAGCACCATGTACAGTGTGCTTCCGTTTTCTCGTGCCAGCTTGTGAAGGCCTGATGCAACCTCTTGATCCAGCGTAAATGAGACCTTGTCACCAGCGAAGCTTCGCACCGGCGGGCGGGCATGATCAGCGGGGAGATCCAACACAGGCAGCTCGCCCTCGAGCTGCTTCAGCCAGTACGCCTCTTGCGTTTTGTACGCGTCTCCAGTTTTAAATTCTTCTTGCCATACGGCATAATCTTTATATTGAATGCGCAGCGCCGGAAGCTTCCGATTATTGTACAGCTCGCCGAATTCCCGAATCAGAATGTTGACGGAAACACCGTCTGAAATGATGTGATGCATATCAACCAGCAACAGGTGCCGCTCATCTGATACCTTTACGATTTGGGCACGGAACAGCGGCGCTTGGCTGAGATCAAACGGTTTGATAAATGCGGCTGCGGCCTCCTGTTCGGTTCGTGCGCCGAGAACTGTAGTCTGTAACGTAAACGGCACCTCGTCATGGATGCGCTGAACCGGATCGCCTCCTGCGTCCTGTTCGAAGGAGGTCCGAAGCGACTCGTGGCGCTTGATCAGCTCTTTGAAAGCTCTGTCCATCCTTTCAGGGTTGAGCTTCCCTTCGAGCTCTAATACAGCCGGCATATTGTAGCCTGTCCCTCCGTCCTCCAGCTGCTGAAGGACATAAATCCGCTTTTGGGCAGAGGAAACCGGATACGTTTCCTGCTTTTCAGCCGGTTTTATCGCTTTATATGGACTGTCCGTTCCTTCATGGATAACGGCCGCCAGCCCTTCTACTGTCGGATGGGCAAATACATCTTTTAGCGGCACCTGTACATCGAATTCTTTGGCGATCCGTGAGACAAGCGCCGTTGCTTTTAAGGAATGTCCCCCGCGGTCAAAAAAGTTGTCGTGAATCCCGACAGGGCCATTTTTCAGCACGTCCTCCCACAGCTGAGAAAGCTTCATCTCAGTCACGTTTCTCGGCGCCGTGTAGGTCTCCGCATCTGCCGCTCCGCCAGGAGCTGGCAGGGCGTTTCGGTCAAGCTTTCCGCTTGGTGTAACCGGCCACTGTTCCATCTCTATCATATAGGCTGGGATCATGTAGCCCGGCAACAGTCTTTCAAGCTGTGCCCGCACTTCGTTTCTCCGGAGCCCTTCTATATAAGCGCATAATTCCGGCTCCCCGCTGTCTGTCCGTACGGTAACGGCCGCCTCCCTTACACCTTCTATGCTTATTAGTGCCGCTTCAATTTCTCCCGGCTCAATCCGGTAGCCGCGGATTTTCACCTGATCATCCGTGCGCCCGAGGAATTCAACATTCCCGTCAGGGAGCCAGCGCGCCACATCCCCGGTTTTGTACATGCGTTCCCCCGGGTAAAACGGGTCTTCAAGAAAACGCTCCTCCGTTAATGCCGGCCGATTCAAATAACCTCTGGCAACACCCGCTCCGGCAATGTACAGTTCGCCGATACATCCAGCAGGCAGCATCCGCTGATTCTGATTCAGGATATATAATCTGACATGATGAACAGGTTTTCCAATTGGGATCCGTTCAAGTTTTTCATGCGGCGGACAATCAAAGAATGCAGCTTCTACGGTTGCTTCCGTTGGCCCATAGGAATTGGTTATTGAAACATTTGGAAGCAACTCGTAAAATCGGGAGACAAGATGGGTCCCCAGCTGTTCTCCCCCAGAAAACACTCGCTTGAGTCTGTTTGTCTTAATCGGTACAGAGCGATATTTTATATGTTCTAAAAATGCATGGAGCATTGAAGGCACAAAATGCATAGCTGTGATCTTTTGTTCTTCTATGGCCTTCGCGATCACTTCAGGTTCTTTTTCGCCTCCCTGAGGAAGCAGATAAACAGAAGCTCCGGCATAAGGCCACCAAAACAGCTCCCATATTGAAGCATCGAATGAATATGATGTTTTGTGCATAATCATATCTGAATGCTTTAGCTGATAGCGGGACTGTAGGGAATTCAAAAAATTCACCGCTGATCGATGTTCAATTTCAACACCCTTAGGCATCCCGGTAGAGCCGGATGTATAGATGACATAGGCTAAAGATTGCGGGAGAACATCCACATTCGGATTGGACAAACGATGTGCCAGTCCGCTATTTGTCTGATTGAGATAGACAATCTCTCCTGTAAATGCCGGAATATGAAGGCTGGCAGACTGAAGCAGGAGAATGTTTGTACCGCTGTCCTCCAGCAGAAAGCTGATTCGTTCTTCCGGATAATCCGGGTCGATGGGCAGATAAGCGCCGCCAGCTTTAAGAATGCCATAAATGCCAAGCAGCATTTCAGGTGAACGCTTTCCTATAATGGCAACAGTCGTTTCGGGTTTTACCCCCCGTCCAATTAGCTCCCAGGCGATACGGTTAGCCTGTTCGTTCAATTCTTTATAGGTCATCACTCCATCTTCGAAGATAACGGCCGCCTGATCAGGCGTTTTTGCTGCCTGCTGTTCGAGTGCATAGTGGAGCGTTTGATTCATTGAATAGCCCGTCTCCTCAAACGGCTGGCATGATTCAATGAAATCTCTCTCTTCTTCTTTTGTTAAGATTGGAATATCGTCCAATTCTGTTTCAGGGCTGGCAGCTGTATGTTCCACAAGCGTGGTGAAAAGGCTGGCCCACCTTTGGATGGTTTCTTTCTCAAACAAAGCTGTACTGTATTCAAACTGACAGAAAAGCTCGGAATCATGCTCTGTAACGTATAGGGAAATATCAAATTTTGATATTGGGTGCTCCAAGTCGTTCCACTGAAGCTGTACATCATTCATTTTTAGCTTTTGCTGTTCCATATTCTGAAGGACTAGCGTTGTGTCAAACAAAGGATTCCGGCTCATTTCCCGCTGCACACCGAGTTTGTCCACAAGCTCTTCAAACGGGTAATCCTGATGCTCATACGCTTCTAATGCCGTCTGTCTGACTTCTTTCAGAAATTCCTCAAATGTCTTATTACCCGCTGGGCGTGTGCGGAGAGCCAGTGTATTGACGAACATCCCAAGAACAGCTTCAAGGTCGGCATGGGGCCGTCCGGCGATTGGTGAACCAATCACGATATCATCCTGACCGCTTAACCGAGACAAAAAGGCTGAATACAAAGCGAGAAGCGTCATATAAAGCGTGCTTCTGTTTTTATGGGCGAGCCGCTTTATGCGGGCCGTGATCTCTTTGTCCAATTGAAAGGTTACTTTTCCGCCTATGAATTGCCGTTCTGCCGGACGTCGTTTATCTGTTGGAAGCTCCAGTATAGGAAGATCCCCGCTAAACTGCTGCTGCCAGTAAGTCTCCTGCTTTTGGTACGAGTCTCCCTTTTTAAATTTCTGCTGCCATACGGCGTAATCTTTATATTGGATCCGCAATGGCTTAAGCTGCCGGTTTGCATAAAGATCGGTAAATTCTCGGATTAGGAGCTGAACGGATACGCCATCTGAAATGATATGGTGCATATCCACCAGCAATACATGCTTCTCGTTTGACACTTCTATAAGGCCTGCTCTAAATAATGGCGCCTGGCTGAGATCAAAGGGACGGACAAATCCCTCGATAGTGGTCTCTTTACTTAACGTAAACGGCACTTCGGTGTGGATACGCTGAACCGGCTCGTCATCAGCTCCGGATACAAAGGAAGTTCGAAGCGGCTCATGCCGACTGATCAGTTCTTTACATACAGTAGACAGTTTGGCGACATCCAGTGCACCTTCCAGTTCTAAGACCGCAGGCATGTTATAGGCGACACCCTCATCAAGCTGTTGAAGCACATAGATTCGTTTTTGGGCCGAAGATACAGGATATGTATCCCTTTTTTCTGCTGGTTCAATTGCTGCATACAGATTTTGTTCTGCCTCTCGAATAATTAAAGCTAATCCTTCAACAGTCGGATGAGCAAAGATGTCCTTAAGTGAAACTTGCACATGGAATTCCTTTGCGATCCGTGACATAAGCACTGTTGCTTTTAACGAGTGACCGCCATTGTCAAAAAAGTTGTCTTGGATGCCTATATGCCCATTCTTTAGCACATCTTCAAATAGTTGCGAAAGCTTTGCCTCTAACAGATTTCGAGGGGCAGTATATGGGTTTCCGCTGATTGAAGCATCTGGCTCCGGAAGTGCTGCGCGATCTACTTTTCCGTTTGGGGTAAGAGGTATGCTGTCAACCCATATCCATTTCGCCGGAATCATGTATTCTGGGAGCTCACTAGCCATATAACTGCGTAAATCTATTGCATTCAGCTTTTGTACACTGCAATAGTAAGCGCATAATTCATGTTCACCGTTTTGATCTTGCCAGATGAGAATGGCAGCCTCACTAATGTCCGGATGATTCATTAGCGTGACTTCGATTTCTTGCGGCTCAATTCGATAACCTCTGATTTTCACTTGATTGTCTGCCCGTCCGATATATTCGATGTTGCCGTCTTCAAGCCGTCTGGCCAAATCACCTGTCCGGTACATGATCATATCAGGCTTGAATGGATCGGATGAAAATTTGTCGCTTGTCAGTTTATCGTGATTGACATATCCTCTGGCAACACTTGCGCCGGAAATATAGAGTTCGCCTGGTACGCCGCATGGCTGAAGCTGTTTTTGATGATTCAAAATATATAGATCAGTACAGCCTATCGGTTTACCGATTGGCGGAAGCTCAGGAATAGGGTCTCCGGGATGAATGGTATACGTAGATACCACATGAGTTTCTGAAGGTCCGTAATGATTGTGCAGGTGTATGCCGCGTTCACGCAACACATCTTGGAAAAGGTCTGAAATCATTAATTGTTCCCCGGCTGCGATCAGGTGTTTGACGCCATCAGGAAACGAGTTCGCAAGTTCTCGCTCGCTGAAAATCATTTTGATAAAAGCAGTTGGGAGAAACACAATATTCGTCTGATGCTTGTTTATAAATGCAAACAGCTGAGGCACATCTCTTTTTATGGCTTCTGGCACGATGTGGAGTGTGCCGCCTTTCAGAAGCGCAGAAAATATTTCTTGATAGCAGACGTCGAAGGAAGGTGTCGCAAATTGCAGAACATCTGCTTCAAAGTCAATGCCGGAGTGAGTATATTCGAACTTCAGCAAGTTAGCCATGTTTCGATGCTCAAATTGAACACCCTTTGGTTTACCTGTTGTGCCTGATGTATAAATCATATACAGCAGATCGTCAGCATTGTTGACTGACTTTATGTTACTGCCGTCTACTTTGCTTTCGATATCTTTTGGATGAGTGATAATGTAATTGTCTTCTAACGATGAGGAAAGATGCGCTTGTGAAACAACATGCGAACAGCCGCAATCATGCAGGATATAACGGATTCTGTCAGCCGGGTAATGCGGATCAACCGGAACAATGGCGCCGCCTGCCTTTAAGATTCCAAGAACGCCGGTGATAAACGCCGCAGAGCGATCCATCATAATCGCAACGGGTTCCTGTCTCGCAACGCCTTTCATTCGTAAATGCCGTGCCAATCTGTTAGCCGCTTTATTCAGTTCTCTGTATGTTAATGAGCAGGCTTGATCAATTACAGCATGAGCATCTGGTGTCTTTTCCGCTTGCTTTTCAAACATGGCATGGATGGTTTCGTAAACTGGTGTTCGATCTGTGATTTCTCCAATCAGCTGCCGCTTTTCAGTATCTGTCGTGATATCGATTTCTTCAGGTGGAAGATTCGGATTATTTAAGATTTGTGATACAGCATTCAGAAGATGCTCTTTGACAGAAAGCACAAAAGACCGATCGTGCCGCTCCGCATCATAGTTCATTTTGATATGAATTTCTTCCCCTGGCGCCACCATAAGATAAAAGCTGTAGTTGGTTTCATCTGCGACAGTGAAATTATGAATCTGAAAAAGATCAGAAGCATGTTCCTGTTTGTTCAGCATTTGAATCTCTTGCTGCACCGGATAGTTTTCAAATACGAGAATATGATCAATCAGCCCTTGCTTAACAGCTGAGCGGGATTGAATCTCATATAAAGGGTGGTAGCTGTACGCTTCAGCGGCAAGACGGTCTTTTTGCATATCTTTTATAAGTTGAAGAAATGGCGTTTTTGCCCCTTGCACTCGAACCGGCATCGTATTAATGAAAAGACCTACCATATGTTCAATGCCTTCGATTTCCGCAGGCCTTCCTGAAATGACAGAACCGAATACGGCGTCATCGTTATTATTATATTTTTGTAGCAGAATGCCCCAAATGGTATGGAAAATCGTACTGAGTGTCACTTCTTCTCTAGCAGCAAGCTCTGAAAGCCTGCTGCTTTCTTCCTTAGAGAATGAAAATGTAACGTGTTCCTGCCTGCTTTTTCCCTTTGTTTTTTTCTGCTTAGGGAGCACGGTTTGCTGTTCGTGGCCGGAAAGATAATGGTCCCAATAAGAAACCGCCTGCTCTTTGTCTTGCTCCATCAGCCATTTGATATACTTTCCGTATGGCTGGACCGGCTCCAATGTTATTGGGGATGCATTTACATAAGATGCGTAAATATGCAGAAACTCCTTTAGCACAATGCTGAGGCACCAACCGTCCATCATGATATGATGAAAGGTCCAAATGCAAGAGTACTGGCTCTCTCCTGTTTGAATCAGAGCGATGCGCATGAGCACATCCTTTTGCAAATGAAACCCCCGGTCCCGGTCCTTTTCTTTCCATTGCTCGATAAACTGTGATTGCTCCGCCTCGTTTAAATGAGTAATGTCTTCTTCCAGTACGATGACATTTCGTTCTCTCAGAACAACCTGCTGGGGGGAGGAAACATTTTGGCTGATAAAAATCGTTCTGAAAATATCATGTCTTTCTACAAGAGCGTTGATGCTGTTTTGAAAAAACTGCGGGTTGACTTTTCCTTCTATTGTAAAAGAAGCTTGCTCAACATACGCCTGTGAATCTTTTTGCAGGAGGGAATGGAAAAGCATCCCTTCCTGCATGTAAGACAGCGGATAAATATCCTGAATTGAATTCGCTTTTGTCATGTTCATGTCTCCTGTCACGATTTTCTACAATTCTTCCACCAAGCTGGATATGCTGTCCAAGTCCTCTGCCGTTAATGATTGACTGCTGAAATCGCTCAGTGTCTTTTCTGCTTTCTGTTGACCGGCGCAGTGTTTCATAATGTCCAGCAAAAAGTGTTCAATCCTGTTAATAAGCTGTTCCATTGTGTTTCTGTGAAAGCGGGCTGGCGGATAACTAAGATTGAAATGGAGCTTTTTGTCTGCTGCCATTGCACTCATCTCGATGATTTGCTCACGCTTCCATGTATGAGTGATATCCTTTCCGCTACCAAGGCTTGATGGGCGGAAGGTGTCCTGTCTTTCGATGTCGTTGAACTGGCCCAAATAGTTAAAGCTGATTTCAGGTGTTTTTGAAAACGTAATGCTTTTATTTTCAGGGTGTGTAAGGTATTTCAGCATACCGTAACCTACCCCTTTGTTTGGTATCCGGCCCAGTGTATCTTTAACGGTTTTTACTGAGGTTCCGAGCTCATCCCTATGATTTTCAAAGCTTATGAGGGCCGGGTACATGGATGTAAACCAGCCGACCGTCCTGCTTATATCTAACTCTGGCAGAATGTGTTCTCTCCCGTGTCCTTCCATAGCGATACGGAGCTTGCTTCCTCCTGTCCATTCACAAATCGCCAAGGATGCTGCGGTTAACAGAATATCTTGTGTATCTGTGCCATAGGCGTGATTGACGTTTTGCAGCAAGACGGCGGTGTCTGCTTCAGTCAGTGAAAAGCTTAATGAGTCCCTTTTGCTGAAGTCGATGTTCACATGATGCGGTATTTCATAGGGCAGTTCTGCGGCTTGCTGTTCTTCTACAGTTCGCCAATACGCCTCTTCGCGAATCAGCTTACTGCTTTGGGCATATTCCTGTATGCGTCTTGCGTATTCCTGGTAGGAATCCGTTTTAGGCGGAAGCTGGATCGTCTGGCCTGCAGCAGCTTGTTGATATCCGGCTGACAAATCCTCAAGCAAAATCCGCCATGAGACACCATCAACGACAAGGTGATGGATCGCAAGGAACAAGTAATCTCCGGTCAGTGTTTTAAACAAAGCGGCGTGCAACAATGGTCCTTCCTGCAAATTGATGCTTTGCTGAAGATCTGCAACTTCTTGTTTGATTTGCGTCTCCCAGCCGCTTTCTGACTGTGAAAGATCAGAGGTTCTTAAGCTGTATAGCTGTGACTCATGAATGCCTTGGTTGCTTTGAATCCATCGCCTATCATCGTTGCGATAAACCATCCGAAGCGCATCATGATGCTCCGCCAGTTTTTTCAAGGCTGGTCTAATGGCGTTTTCAGACAAACGTCCAGAATGGAATAGCATGACAGACTGATTGAAATGGTGTCTTTCTTCAATATCTTGTGAAAAAAACCATTGCTGAACAGGCGTCCAAGGAACGTCTCCCTGAACGGGTCCTTGCTCTATGATTCTCTCTGACTTACGGATAAATGGTGATAAGTCCTTTATCTTTGGATGACGGAATAAATCACTTACCTGCAAGCTTAGCCCATAGCGCCCAAGGCGTGCAGAAACTTGAAGCGCTTTGATTGAATCTCCGCCCAATTCAAAAAACGAATCCTCTATTCCGATCCTCTGGATGCCGAGAACCTCCTGCCAGATCAACGCAAGTTGGTCTTCAAGGTCATTTCGAGGCGGAGCGTACGTTTGTTTAGATGTGAAATTTGGTTCAGGAAGTGCTTTTCGGTTCAATTTGCCGTTTGATGTGAGCGGAAGAGTCTCCATTTCAATAATGTACGCCGGGATCATATAGTTTGGCAGCGAACGCGCGAGAAGAGAACGCACTTGTTCAGCATTCGTGCCTGCTTTTACGCTGATATAGCCAAACAGCTCTTTGCTCCCGGTCTGGGCTGTACGTGCTAACACTGCGGCTTCTTTGACTCCGTCTATTTGACGAAGTGCTGTTTCGATTTCACCCAGCTCCACCCGATAGCCTCTGACTTTTACTTGATCATCAATACGGCCAACGTACTCAATTGTGCCATCAGGAAGCCAGCGCGCCAGATCACCTGTGCGATACAGTCGATCGCCAGGTGCAAATGGATGTGGGACAAATTTCTCTTTCGTTAAATCAGGACGGCCCAAATATCCTCTGGCGACGCCATCTCCGCCGACACAAAGTTCACCGACAGCTCCGACCGGCTGCAGCACTCCCCATTGATTTAAGATATAAGCGGTGGAATTACCAACCGGCCGCCCGATCGGAATGGAAAGTTCATATGTTTTTTGAATGTGAAGGCATGTCGAAAAAGTTGTATTTTCGGTAGGGCCATATCCATTCCATATAGATACTTCAGGGCAGACATTTCTGATTCGATTGACGTGGCTCGGCGACAAAGCTTCTCCGCCTATAATCAAATGTTTCAGCTGTGAAAATGTTTGTTCATTTTGTTCTGTCAAATGATTGAATAGAGAAGATGTCAGCCAAATCGTTGTGATTCCTTGATGTTCTATGTACCTCTTAAGCTGATGGGAATCGAGAAATGTTTGTTGATCGGACAGATGCAAAGCGGCACCATTTAGCAGCGGTCCGAAAATTTCAAATGACCCAACGTCGAAACCGATTGATGATGTCATAAGAAGGCGGTCTTCAGGTGTAAATGTAATATAATTGCTGTTTTTAACAAGACGAATGACACTTCGCTGCTCAATCATGACACCCTTTGGTTTACCGGTTGATCCAGAGGTATAAATGATATATGCGAGTGAATGTGGCCCTGCTGAAGAATCAACGTTCTTCGTTTTTCCTTGCTTTTGAATATCTTCGATTATGATTTGTTCACATTCAATGTCTAATAGCTGTTTTTCTGTTTTTTCAGATTGAAGGAGTAATGCCGCCCCGCTGTCTGACAGCATATAAGCTATTCGTTCAACAGGCAGATCAGAAGCAATAGGCAGATAGGCTCCCCCAGCTTTCAGAATGCCCAGCATTCCTGCAATGAGTTCTGGTGTTCTGCCTGTCAACAAGGCTACAACACTATCAGGCCCTACGCCCTTAATCTGTAGAACTGAGGCAATTTGATTTGCCCAGCTGTTCATGTCCTCGTAAGTGAATACTTGGGTGTCGCTGACAATTGCTACAGCATTAGGCGTTTGTTCAGCCTGCATTTCAAAGAGTCTGCTGATGGTTTCATTTCTTGGATAATCTATTTTTGTACGATTGAGCTCGTGGATAAGGTAATGGGTCTCATCCTCATTCAGGATATTTATTGTTCCGAGAGCGGCTTTGTTGTCTTTGATGATGGCGAGTAACATATTGATGAAGTATTGAAGCCACTTTTCTATCGTTTTTTTCTTATATAAGTCAGTACTAAACTCCATTTGGAACATCAGCAAACCGCGGGGCTGTTCCTGGGCATATAGGGTTAAATCAAATTTGGACGTTTGATGCCCATTGTTTGCTGCAGGTTTGAGACAAAGTTCATCCAGCTCCAACGATTCCTGATCCATGTTTTGAAGAACAAACATTACGTCAAACAGCGGATTTCTGCTCATATCTCGTGTCAATTCAAGCTTATCAACAAGCTCTTCGAACGGGTAATCCTGGTGCTCAAAGGCTTCCAATGCTGTCTCACGCACTTCCTGCAAATACTGTACAAACGGCTTCCCGCCCTCCGGGCGCATCCGAAGCGCCAGCGTGTTCACAAACATGCCGAGTATCGGCTCAAGATCCTTGTGCGGTCGGCCGGCAATTGGCGAGCCGACGATGATATCTTCCTGTCCGCTTAAGCGTGACAAGAACGCGGTGTAAGCCGCAAGGAGCACCATGTACAGTGTGCTTCCGTTTTCTCGTGCCAGCTTGTGAAGGCCTGATGCAACCTCTTGATCCAGCGTAAATAAGACCTTGTCACCCGCGAAGCTTCGCACCGGCGGGCGGGCATGATCAGCCGGAAGATCCAGCACAGGCAGCTCGCCCTCGAGCTGCTTCAGCCAGTACGCCTCTTGCGTTGTGTACGCGTCTCCTGTTTTGAATCCTTCTTGCCATACGGCATAATCTTTATATTGAATGCGCAGCGCCGGAAGCTTCCGATTATTGTACAGCTCGCCGAATTCCCGAATCAGAATGTTGACGGAAACACCGTCTGAAATGATGTGATGCATATCAACCAGCAACAGGTGCCGCTCATCTGATACCTTTACGATTTGGGCACGGAACAGCGGCGCTTGGCTGAGATCAAACGGTTTGATAAATGCGGCTGCGGCCTCCTGTTCGGTTCGTTCGCCGAGAACTGTAGTCTGTAACGTAAACGGCACCTCGTCATGGATGCGCTGCACCGGATCGCCTCCTGCGTCCTGTTCGAAGGAGGTACGAAGCGACTCGTGGCGCTTGATCAGCTCTTTGAAAGCTCTGTCCATCCTTTCAGGGTTGAGCTTCCCTTCGAGCTCTAACACAGCCGGCATATTGTAGCCTGTCCCTCCGTCCTCCAGCTGCTGAAGGACATAAATCCGCTTTTGGGCAGAGGAAACCGGATAGGTTTCCTGTTTTTCAGCGGGCTTAATCGCTTCATATGGACTGTCCGTTCCTTCACGGATAACGGTAGCCAGCCCTTCTACTGTCGGATGGGCAAACACCTCTTTTAGCGGCACCTGTACATCGAATTCTTTTGAGATCCGTGAGACAAGCGCCGTTGCTTTTAAGGAATGTCCCCCGCGGTCAAAAAAGTTGTCGTGAATCCCGACAGGGCCATTTTTCAGCACGTCCTCCCACAGCTGAGAAAGCTTCATCTCAGTCACGTTTCTCGGCGCTGTGTAGGTCTCAGCATCTGCCGCTCCGCCAGGAGCTGGCAGGGCGTTTCGGTCAAGCTTTCCGCTTGGCGTAACAGGCCACTGTTCCATCTCTATCATATAGGCTGGGATCATGTAGCCCGGCAACAGTCTCTCAAGCTGTGCCCGCACTTTGTTTCTTTGGAGCCCTTCTATATAAGCGCATAATTCTGGCTCCCCGCTGTCTGTCCGTACGGTAACGGCCGCCTCCCTTACACCTTCTATACTTCTTAGTGCCGCTTCAATCTCTCCCGGCTCAATCCGGTAGCCGCGGATTTTTACCTGATCATCCGTGCGCCCGAGGAATTCAACATTCCCGTCAGGGAGCCAGCGCGCCACATCCCCGGTTTTGTACATGCGTTCCCCCGGGTAAAACGGGTCTTCAAGAAAACGCTCCTCCGTTAATGCCGGCCGATTCAAATAACCTCTGGCAACACCCGCTCCGGCAATGTACAGTTCGCCGGCGACACCGGAAGGCTGTACGGCTAAATGCGGATCTAAAACATACAAACGCGCACCAGGTACGGGCTTCCCAATCGGAATCCGCAAACGGTCTCTGTCCCGTTCTGGATCTAACACGTAAAATGCCGCGTCTACCGTTGCTTCTGTCGGCCCGTAGCCATGGATTAATGATACCTGCGGCAATACAGAAGCAAAACGGGCTGCCGTACGCGGCGCAAGCGGTTCACCTCCGGCGAATACACGCTTTAGGTTTGTCCCGTCACCAAGCGCTAACATTTCTGCTTGATCCAGAAAGCTATTCAGCATAGCCGGAATAAAATGAGCCGTTGTCACTTTTTCCTGATGAATGGCTTTTACGATCAATGCGGAGTCTTTTTCCCAGCCGGGCGGAAGCAGATACGCCGAAGCACCGGAAAGAGCCCACCAAAACAGCTGCCACACAGACGCATCAAAGGAAAAAGAGGTTTTCACCATGACAATGTCATCTTCTGAAAGCGGAAACTGGTGCTGCATGCCGGTCAGAAAGGAAACAGCCTGGCGGTGCTCAACGGCCACTCCTTTCGGCTGCCCGGTAGACCCCGATGTATAGATGACATAGGCGAGAGAACCGCCGTCAGCAGGAGTAAACAGATGGTTTTCTGCTTTTTCGCTCGCAAGAGATGTCATGTCCACTTCAAGCGTTTCGCCAGAAAAGTTCGGTGCGGAGCATCCCGGCTGTGTCAGCAAGAGCGATGCCCCGCTGTCTTTCAGCATGTAGCTCAGCCGCTCCTTTGGATACGCAGGATCAAGCGGCAAATACGCCCCGCCGGCCTTCAGTACAGCAAGGACAGCGATCAGCATGTCAGGTGAGCGTTCAGACAGGATCCCGACGATACTTTCGTTTGTGACGCCGCGTGCCGCAAGGTGAGCAGCCAGCCGGCTGGCGTACATATCAAGCTCAGCGTATGTCAGCGAACCGCCTGAAAAGCGAATCGCTGGCCGCTCCGGTGTGACTGCCGCCTGTCGCTCAAACAGCCCATGCAGGGTTGGGGCTTCAGGTGAAACAGATACTGTCCTGTTATTTTGAGAAACGATTTTCCGTGTTTTGTCCTCATCTAGCAATGTCATCTTTGACACAGGAAGAGATGGATCAGAGATGACGTCAGAGATCATGTGCTGTAAATAATCTTTTATCTCAGACATCATATTTGGTTGATAAGCGCCTGTATGAAAATGAATCCGAACGTACAAAGTACGCCCTGGGATCACTTTGACACTGCATCTATAATTAGTTACCTCTTCCATCTCAAAATCTTTCACGGAGAAATCAAATGATCCAGCTTGATTCAGCTCTTCAATCTCTTGTTGAGTAGGTGTATTTTCAAAGACGATAATATGATCAATCAGCTCTTGTTTAAGAGCGCTCTGCGCCTGAATGTCATATAAAGGGAAGTAACTATACGCTTCTGCTTCAGTCATGTCCTTTTGCATTCCGCTGACTAGGTCAGAAAAAGACAGAAAATCACTTTGGACTCGAATAGGAATGGTATTGATAAAAAGTCCGACCATGTTTTCCACATCTTTTAGCTCAGAAGGTCTGCCTGATATAACTGATCCGAACACAGCATCGTCGCGACGATTGAACTTTTGGAGCATGATTCCCCATAAAGCTTGGAAAACAGTGTTAAGCGTCGCACCACATGCTGCAGCGATTTTCTGTAATTCGGAGGTTTCTTTTTCAGGAATGGTAAACGTGATCTGCTGTAATGTCCCGTCCGACATTTGATCTGTTCTTTTTGGCAGAGGCGAAGCTTTTTCGAAATGCTGAAGCCTTTTTTTCCAATACTCAGCTGCTTCTTCACGCTCTTGCTGCATCAGCCATTTAATATACGTCCCGTACGGCTGTACGGGAGGCAAATCAGGAAATTGCCCTTTTCCAAGCGCTTGATAAATATGGAGAAAGTCTTTAATGACGATGCCTAAACACCAGCCATCCATTAAAATATGATGGTGGCTCCAGATACAGACATAATGATCAGGCGCCCATTTTAAAATAGATATTCTCATCAGTACATCCGTTTGGAGATCAAAGCCTTTTGATTTGTCCTGTTCTTTGAATGCCTCTGTACAATGTTCTTTATCTTTTTCATTGAGATGAGAAATATCTTCAACATGAACATGGCAATGACGTTGCTTGAGCACGACTTGACGAGGTTTGGCTACATTTTTATAGATGAATGCTGTTCGAAAGATATCGTACCTGTCAAAAACAGCATCCATACTTTTCTGGAAACGCTCCAAGTCAAGCTGTCCATTGATCGTAAAAGAAGCCTGTTCAAAATAAGCTCTCGACTGCTCATCATACAATGAGTGAAAAAGCATCCCTTCCTGCATAAATGACAAAGGGTATATATCCTGTATTTCAGGTTGCTGCGGCATCAGTGAATCTCCTCTCCTATAGTTTGTTGACGGCTCCCATGATCTCACTCAATTCATCAAGCGTTAAGTCTTCATCAGTGAAATCAGATGCGCTCCACTCTCGGTTTTCTTTGCCGGTACAATGCTCAATGATGTTTTCCAGAGTCTGTTTAAAATGCCTGGAAAATGTTTGGATTGTTTTTTCCTCAAATTGAACCCTGTTATAGATGATGTGCATGTTCAGGCACCCCGAAGAAACGGCGCCGCTGATATCCAGTGCATAAGGACGCTCCCAGTTCGGGCTGATCTCATTTCCTGGCTTGATGTCAGACACCTCAAAGGCATTTGATTGAATATCCTGATCAAACTGGCCTAAATAATTAAAGCTGATTTCTGGGCTGTTTTTCTGAGAGCCCCATCTTTTGCTGATATATTTCAGCACGCCGTAGCCTGCGCCTTTATGCGGTATACGGTGCAGCATATCTTTTGTCTGTTTAATAAGGTGGCCCAGCCGCTCTTCTTTGTCCTTATGATCGGAATCTCTCATATCAAGCCACACAGGATAAATAGAGGTGAACCAGCCAACAGTTCTGCTAATATCGATGTCCTCAAGATATGATTCCCTTCCGTGGCCCTCCATGCTGATTTTAAATTGGTTATTTCCCGTCCATTTCTGCAAAGCAAGACCTAAAGCTGTCAGAAGGATATCATTCATCTCCGTGCTGTAAGCTTTATGTGCAGCCGTTAGTAGTAATTCTGTGTGATGGCGAGATAGCTCAAAATCAATCACTTCTGTATCTTTGAATGTGTTAGATGCTGCGTCATTGTCTTTTGGAATAGGCTGGATGTGACGGCTCTCGCACTCATCCCAGTACGCTGCTTCGCGCTGCACCTGGCGGCTTTTAGAGTAGTCAACTATTCTTTGTGAATACGTTAAATATGAATCTGTTTTTTGCGGCAGTTTAATAGATTCTCCTGAGACTGCCTGTTTGTAAGCAGCTGAAAAATCCTCGAACAAAATGCGCCAGGAAACCGCATCAACAACTAAGTGATGAATCGTCAGAAATAAATGGTCACCATTCTCGGTTCTAAACAATCCAGCGTGAAGTAAGGGGCCGGTTTCCAAACGAATATGTTCTTGCATCCGGCTGGCTGCTTCCTCAATCGTGTACCGTGCTTCTGTTAGGCTATCCTTTACATCAAACAGTTCAAGTGCATATAGCTCCTCATCTGAAAGATCTATTCCTCTGTTTATCTGCACCTGCCTGCCATCTTCATGCCGGCATACGATTCTCAGTGCATCATGATGAGTCACAAGGCTTTTTAGTACTTTTCTAAGCGCAGCCTCATCAAATCGTTCAGCCCGGTAGATCATAACGGACTGGTTAAAATGATGGCTTTCCAGAGATTGCGAGAAAAACCACTGCTGGATAGGTGTCCAAGTAATCTCGCCTTCGACCGGGCCTTGGTCAATGGCGCGTACGTCTTTTCGAACCCGGGCGGACAGTTCACCAAGAGTCTGATGTTCAAACATCTCACGTACTGTCGTTTCAAATCCGCGCTGCTTCAGTCTGGCACAAACCTGCAGCGCTTTAATAGAGTCTCCGCCAAGCTCAAAGAAATTGGCGCTTACACCCAGCTCATCTACATTAAGAAGCTCCTCCCAAATTTCAGCCATCACCGTTTCAATCTCATTTCTAGGACTGATATCATCAGCTGTATAAGCGTGTTTTTCAGGCTCTGGCAGGGCTTTCTGATCGAGCTTTCCATTAACAGTCACCGGGATGCTGTCAATTTGTATCATACGGGCAGGCAGCATAAAGTCAGGCAAGGCGTTTTTTAGGTAAGTTCGGATGTCTGATATATTCGCAGCCTGTTGATCTTTTATCACCATATATGCATATATAGCTGTTTGCCCTTGCTCGTCTGCTCTGGTAATGACAGCCGCCTCTTTAATCATTGGATACTGAAGAAGTGCCGCTTGGATTTCGCCTAACTCAATACGGTGCCCTCTGACTTTCACCTGCTCATCAATGCGGCCTAAGTATTCCAGCTCGCCATTTGACAGGCGCTTAGCAAGATCTCCTGTTCGGTATAATCTGTCTCCCGGAAGATAAGGATTGGATACAAAACGGTCAGCGGTCAGCTCATCTCTGTTGAGATATCCCCGTGCCACACCTTCGCCGCCTATATACAGCTCCCCTGGAACTCCGATCGGCTGCAGATTCATATGAGCATCCATCACATAAGCCTGCAGAGTTGAAAGCGGCCGTCCGATATTGCTTTTATTTTTTACAATGTCTGCTGCGGACAATTTTTTGAATGTTACATGGACCGTTGTTTCTGTAATACCGTACATATTAATCAAATCAGTATGAGGATATTTTTTATTCCAGCTTTGAAGCATGCCGGGCTGTAAGGCTTCGCCGCCAAAAATCACGTAGCGGATGTTTAAATGATCTGTATGATTTTGATCTTCAAGCATCAAGCCGTAAAAAGCAGTCGGGGTCTGATTGAGTACAGTGACGCGCTCTTTTTTTAACAATAAACGGAATGCATGGGGGTCACGGGCTGTTTCTTTAGAGACCACGACTAATGTACTTCCGTTCAATAACGCACCGAACATCTCCCATACAGAGAAATCAAAGCAATAAGAATGAAATAACGTCCAGATGTCTTCATGGTTAAATTCAAAAGGCAGGTTTTGATGCTTCAAGAGACTGATCACATTGCGGTGCTCGACAATGACTCCCTTTGGCTGGCCAGTCGTTCCAGATGTGTATATCACGTATGCGGGCTGATCTGTTACTATTTCTTGAATGTTTACATCAGCCGGAATTGAGTCGTTTTCACATTCATCGATATACAAAATATGCCCGGTGTAGTCTGCAGGTTTGTTTTGACCGCGCTCTGTCAGCAGCAGTTTTGCTCCGCTGTCATTAAGCATAAAGCTAATACGCTCCTTGGGATATTCAGGATCAATCGGCAAATAGGCCCCGCCAGCTTTTAAAATCGATAAAACGCCAATGATCATATCAGGTGACCGATCCAGCATCAGACAGACGATATCGCCAGTTCTCACCCCTTGTTTGATCAGCATAGCAGCTGCCCGCTCGGCTTTTTCATTCAGGTCTCGATACGTAAGCTGAGAATGGCCGCACACCACTGCGATATGCTCCGGATATTTAGCGGCTTGCTTTTCAAATAAGCTTACTATGTTTTCATTTCTCGGATAAGCCGCATACTGTCCCATTTTTTCAAGGAGCAACCTACGCTCTGCAGCAGGAAGCAATTGCATGTCCGAAATTCTCATCTCGGTATCCGCCGTTACCCCTTTCACCAATTCAATAAAATAGGATGCCCACTGCGTAATGGTTTCTTCTTCAAAAAGAGCAGTGCTGTATTCAAAACGGCAGCGTATTCCACTCGGATGCTCCGCAGCGTGTAATGTTAAATCGAATTTAGATATATCATGTTTAGGAGTGACAGACGAAATCGACAGACCAGGCACTTCGAACCGGAAATCTTCACTGCTTTGAAGCACAAGCATCGCATCGAACAGCGGGTTGCGATTTACCTCTCGATTTGTATCGAGCTTATCTGCCAGCTCCTCAAAAGGATAATCCTGATGCTCGTAAGCGGTCAGAGCCAGGTGGCGAATGTCCTGCAAATAGGAGCTGAACGTTTTGTGGCCCTCGGGCTTGCTGCGCATCGCCAATGTATTGACGAACATCCCGATGACGCGCTCCAGATCAGCGTGCGGTCTTCCGGCAGCAGGCGAACCGACAACAATATCCTCTTGCCCGCTTAGCTTAGATAACAAAATAGAATAGACAGCCAGAAGAATCATATACAATGTTGTTCCCGTTTCAGCCATTAAACGGTGCAGTTCATCAGCCATGTCTTTATCAATGTTGACTTCAATTGTTCCACCGCTGAAATCAGGGAGACGCGGCCTTGTTTTATCAAGCGGTAATTCTAGTGTAGGAAGACTCCCGCCAAGCTGACCGAGCCAGTAGGCCTCCTGCTTTTTGTATAGCTCTTTCGGGTGCTTCTCTTGCTGCCAAACAGCAAAATCCTTATAATGCAGGTTTAAAGCTGGCAACTCTTTTCCGCAATATAAGTCAGTAAATTCTTGGACAAGAGTGCTCATCGAGACACCGTCGGCAATAATATGGTGCATATCGAGCAGCAAAAAGCCGCGATTATTGCCCATTGTAATGACACATGCTCTAAAAAGCGGACCGGATGATAGATCAAACGGTTTGATAAAGGTCTCGATTGCAGACTCAAGCATTTGTTCTGATTCCATTTGAAGCTCTTTTAGATCAAAAGCCATCTCTGGATAAATGATCTGCACAGGCTCGTCTCTGTCAAACACAAAAACAGTCCGTAATGCTTCATGCCGATTCACAAGTTCTGTGAGAACGCTTCTCAACCGCTGGCGATTCAGATTTCCGCGTAATTCAAGTACAGCTGGCATGTTGTAGCCTGTGCTGTCATCTGCCAGCTGATGAAGAGCATATAATCGTTTTTGCGAGAAAGACAGCGGATAGACATCTCTTTGATTCGCAGGTTCAATCTGTGTAAAAGCGTGTTCTTTTAAGCTCATCAATTTGACCGCCATGCTTTCAACTGTCGGATAAGAAAACACCTCACTGAGCGGCAGCTCGACATTAAGCTTTTTATGTATTCTTGATACCAGTGCGGCCGCTTTTAAGGACTGTCCGCCTAACTGAAAGAAATTATCACGAATGCCGATTTGCTGTTTATTCAGCACATCTTCCCAAATATGTGCGAGATCAGCTTCGATTAAGGTTCGGGGCGCCATATATGTGACACTCGTATTGTTTTCTGGTTCAGGAAGCGCAAACCTGTCAAGCTTGCCGCTGGATGTTAATGGCATCCGGCTGATGTTGATAATACTTGCTGGGATCATATAGGACGGCAATGTCCCGGCAAGATGTTGATACAAATCTGGAAGGCTGTTTCCCTTTTCCGGAACGATATAAGCAACGAGCTCCTTTTCCTCGGCAGAAACATCACGGGCCAGTACCGCGGCTTCCTTTACCCCCGGTGCTTGTCGAAGAACTGTTTCAATCTCTCTCAGTTCAATACGGTAACCCCTAATTTTTACTTGATCATCAAAACGCCCAAAATATTCAATCGTTCCATCAGGCAAAAAGCGGCCTGCATCACCTGTTCGATATAAACGCTCCCCTTCAAGGAATGGATGATCGGAGAATGCTTTCTGTGTCAGCTCTTGCTGTTTGTAGTATCCTCTCGCAAGACCCGCGCCGGAAATACACAGTTCACCCGAAGCGCCGATCGGTTGCATTTGATTTCCGTGCAAAACAAATACTTTTGTGTTTCTGATCGGGTGTCCGATCGTGATCCTCTCTTTTTCATTCAGATGCCGCAATATTGTTGTTGCCACACTGTTTTCTGTGGGCCCGTATTCATTTGCCAGTTCAGCAGAAGGACAAATCATTTGACTCAACTCAAGCAGATCAGGCGTGACCGCTTCACCCGCAAATGTCACAATACGAAGACTTTTTGCATCGTCAGCAGTCATCACTTCCAATAATACCCGGTACAGGGAAGGAACAATGATCATGTGGCTGACCTTATAACGGGCTATTTTTCGCTTAAGGGCAAGCACATCCTTCGCTTCGTCATCTGTTGTCAGCAGCACACACGCACCAGACAAAAGCGGGGTAAATAAGCTCGTTACACAGCCGTCAAACACGTACGAAAACAAATGGAGGGATATATCCTGTTCGGCCATGCCATACTCTTCCCGTCTCCATTGCAATGTATTGGCAATACCGTGATGATCAACTAAAACGCCTTTAGGGCGCCCCGTCGTTCCCGACGTATAGATCAAGTAGGCTAGATCACCTGGCGACATATTTGGAGCTTCTGTTTGGTAACTTTCTGTATGTTCTATCGTTATCGTATTTCCTTCATAGGACGGAGGGATCAAGGAAATAAGGTCTTCTTCTATCAGCAATTGAGCCGCTTGACTGTCCTTCAGCAGGAAAGAAAGACGTTCTGCTGGAAAATGTGGATCAAGCGGCATATAAACGCCGCCTGCTTTCCAAATCCCAAGCAGAGCTGCAGGCATTTCCATTGACCGGCCCATCATTACAGCAACGATATCTCCAGATCCAACGCCTTTTTCTATCAGAGCGTGCGCAATCTGATTGGCTCTTACTTGTAACTGGCGATAGGTCCAGCATTCGTCTCCCATTTTCAATGCAGCAGCTTCAGGTGTTTTGTGAGCTTGTTCCTCGAACAATTGGGGTATCGTTTTGTTCACATAAGGACGCTCAGTTTCGTTAAACAATTGGATAACCTGTTGCTCCTCCGGCGGCACGATATTGATGTCACTGACGGCAACATCGGGATTTGTCAAAATGCAATCCAGTGCTTGCTTTAGATGCCCCTGAATCCTCAGCATCTCCTCCCGCTCGTAAACGTCTGCGTTGTAGCTGAATTTGATATAAAATGATTCTCCCGGAACGATAACGATATTAAAGTCGTAATTGGTTTGTTCCGACATTGAAATGTCACTCAGCTTCAGAGCGCCTTCATCATTTTCACTCTCCACGCTTAACGCCTGATGAAGCTGTACAGGGTAATTTTCAAAAACAAAAATATGATCGATCAACCCTTGCTTCAATGGACTATGGTTTTGAATCTCATAAAGCGGATAATACCCATGCTGTTCAGATGATAAAATATCCTCCTGCACGGCTTTGACCAGCGAAGAAAACGTTATGCCTTCCGCAGATCGGATTCGCACTGGAACAGTATTGATAAACAAGCCGACCATTGATTCAATCCCGTCAATCGCTGACGGGCGTCCCGAAATGACGGAGCCAAAAACGGCATCATCTGCAGCATTATATCGATGGAGCAGCACGCCCCAAATACTCATAAACAACGTGTTTAATGTCACTCCCCAGTTTTGGGCAGCCTCTGTCAGTTTCTCAACCATTTCCTGCGCTAATGAAAAGCTGACCTGGTCGGCTTTATAATCCCCGTCTGCCGTGCGGCGCTTTATTCGGGGAATAGAAGCAGTATTGCCGTACTCCTTCAAATATTCGCTCCAGTAGGCAGCAGTCTCTTCTTGATCTTGTTCTCCGAGCCATTCAATATAACGGCTGTACGGCACCGTGCTGCCAAGCTGTACAGGTGAGTTATTTTTGAGCGAATCATACATGCTGAAAAACTCTTTAAGAATAATGCCGAGACACCACCCATCCATGATGATATGGTGATGTGTCCAGACACATGTATATTGGCTGTCTCCTCTATCAAAAAGGGCAAGACGCATTAAAGGATCTTTTTGCAAATCAAATCCTTTTTCCCGATCCTTAGTCATAAAAGCATCAATCAGCGTCTGCTGTTCTTGATCAGCCAGGCGAGAAATATCTTCTCTATATACTGTCAATTCCCGGTTTGATAAGACTACCTGCTGCGGACCTGTAAGATCTGGTACTTCTTTAATGAAAATCGTTCTGAAAATATCATATCTAGAAACAAGAAGGTTTAAGCTCTTTTGAAACGAGTCGACGCATAGATTCCCTGTGATCGTAAACGAGGTCTGTTCGATATATGCTTTCGAGCTGAAATCCATTAATGAATGAAACAGCATTCCTTCCTGCATGTGCGATAACGGATAAATATCTTGAATTTGTGCCGATTGTGCCATCAATTCCACACACCTTTTCAAAAGTTAAAGATCTTTCACGAGATCTTCGATGCTAGATAATGCAGACAACGTTAATTCCTTATTGCTGAAATCGCTCAATGTTTTTTCGCGTGCTTTTTTCTGCGAACAATGCTCAATCGTCTCGATAAGATGCCTGTGAAAACGATCCATAAAGCACTCAATTGAGTGTTTGCTGAACACCTGGGTGTATACCGCTTTTACTTGAAGCTGTCCGTCCGTAATGAGAGCGTTGATGTCCAGCTCATACTCTCGTTCTCTCTCACCCGCTATTTCGTAACGGGGCTGGTAATATGATAATTGAAACGTTTCAGCTTCCTTCTCTTCTCTAAATTGACCGAGATAATTAAAGCTGACCTCAGGCTCTTTATGCCGCAGTTTTCCTATGTGTGTTAACAATCCGTATCCAGTTCCTTTGTTCGGTACTCTTCTCAGCATATCTTTTGTCGTCTTAATTCGGTATGCGAGCTGATCCTCGAAAGGCTCGGAAATACCCATGTCTAGCAGAATAGGATAAATGGAGGTAAACCATCCAACGGTCCTTGAAATATCAATGTTTGGCACATGCCCTTCTCTGCCGTGTCCCTCAGTGCTGATCACGATTTGGTCATGCCCTGTCCATTCAGAAAGCGCCATTCCTAAAGCCGTAAGCAAAAGTTCGTTGGCATCAGTACCATAGGCTTGCTGGGTTTCAAGCAGCAATTTTTCAGTCCAGTCTCCGGATAGTACAAATGCAGCTGCGTCGCTGTTCATTTGGAGTCTGTCCGGCACATTTTCTATGTCCTTAGGAAGAAAAGCAGTGTGAGCGTCTAAAATCGTTTGCCAATACGTTTTCTCTGAAAGCAATTGTTTACTTTCAGCTATTTGGGTAAGACCATCGGCGTAGGATAAATAAGAATCCGTTTTTGGCGGTAATTGGATTTCTTTCTTTTCTAAAGCCTGTTGATATGCTGCAGCTAAATCTTCAAGCAGAATTCTCCAAGAAATGCCATCTATCACAAGATGATGAAGTGCAATCAGCAAATGATCCCCTTCTGCCGTTTTAAACAAACCTGCTTGCAGCAAAGGCCCTTTTTCTACATTCATTTTGCTTTGAATGACGGTTTCCTCAGCGGCAAGTTTTTCATCAAGATGAGCCCTTTCCAGCGATGCTTTTGTCCAATCTGAAATATAAAGGCCAAACAGTTCATGATCCTTGTGATTGATTCCGCGATTAAACTGAATGACATGGCCGTTTTGGTCACGTTGGAAAATCATGCGAATGGCATCATGATGCTCGGTTATTTTACGCAGCGCTAGATGAAGCGCGTTAGCATTGAATCCTTTTTCACTGAAAAGCATGACGGACTGGTTGTAATGATAGTGAAAAGCATGTACCTGTCCGAAAAATCTTCGCTGAATCGGGGTGAGTTCAGCTTCACCTTCCGCAGGTCCCTGGTCCGCTTGAGATGCCAATGGTGTGATATGTCCGCATAGTTCCTGAATCGTTGAATAACGGAATAAGTCGCGTATTGTCATGCTCCAGCCTTCAGCTGCCAGACGTGCTGCCACTTGTAATGCTTTAATTGAGTCTCCGCCAAGCTCAAAAAAGGAATCGTGAATGCCGACTCGTGACATGCTCAGTACATCTTCCCATATATACGCCATCGTTTTTTGTATGTCGTTAACTGGTGCGGTATATGGACGCGATAACACATTATTTGGAGCCGGCAAGGCATTTCTGTCCAGCTTTCCGTTTAGGGTTAGCGGCATGTTTTCTAAAGGAATCAGATATGCAGGAATCATATACGCTGGCAGTTCCTTTGTTAAAGCAGCACGGAGAGCATTCGTATTGACGTCTGAAGGCACAATATATGCTGCCAAACCAGCCTGTCCATTTTTATCATGCTGAACGGCAACAGCAGCTTCTCTGACAAGCCCCGTTTGAAGCAGAACACTTTCAATTTCTTCTGTTTCAATTCTGTATCCATTTATCTTTACTTGATAATCCATTCGGCCAAGAAGCCGGATCGTTCCGTTTGGAAGCCAGCATGCTCGATCACCGGTTCTGTACAGCCTTTCTCCAGAGACAAATGGATTTTCTGTAAATTTCATTTGCGTTAAGTCAGGTTTATGATGATAGCCTTTCGCAACACCTGCCCCGCCGATGCACAGCTCGCCGGCAACACCAATCGGCTGAATTTGATCAGTCTGGCTGAGTACGTACATGTGTACATTCGGCAGCGGGCTGCCGATTGGTACGTTATCTCCCGTACACTCTCCACCCATACTGGTTTCATAGAAACTCGAATCAATGGTTGCCTCTGTGACACCATAGCTATTAATGATGCGCATGCTTTGGCCAAAGCGATCTGTCAATGTTTTGAAATCTTGAGCTTTCACCATGTCGGAACCAAGAATCAGTATGTCTAAGTCAGGAAGCTTGAATTGGTTACGGTATACATACTCCATCACCGGGATAATGAGAGCCGGTGTCGACTCCATCACCGTGATTCTCTGAGAGTTCAAGATTTTATATATTTCAGCAGGTTCCAGCCTCTTTTCATCTGAACAAACGATTAGCGTCCCGCCATTTGTCAATGATCTCGCCAAATCTCCTGAAAAGACATCGAATGAAAAGCTCGCGATTTGAAGCAGTCTGACAGGCTTCCGATCCAGTTCATAAATTTGACGCCAAGCAAGAGCAGCATGAGTAAAGTTCTGATAGGTGACAATAACACCTTTAGGCGCACCCGTCGTTCCTGACGTATAAATGATATATACCGGCTCTTCAGGAGCAGGAGATAAGTTAAGGTTGCAGTTACTTTCTTCAAAAGAGCCCTCATCGTCAAGGAAGATGTGAGACATTTTAGATTCAGGCGAGTTCGAAATCAAATGCTTCAACTCTCTCTGTAAAAGAAGAATATCTGCCCCGCTATCACGAAGAATGTATTCAATACGGGCTTTTGGATAATGTGAATCGATTGGGATATACACTCCGCCAGCTTTCATCACTGCCAGCACCCCAACAATTGCATCAATGGACCGCTTGGCTAAAACAGCCACAGTTGGCTTCGGTCCTTTTCTGTTTTGCAATGTTCGTGCCAGACTATTGGCTCTTTCATTTAGAAGGCGATAGCTAATCTCTGTTTCGTTATCAATAACAGCTATATGTTCTGGAATTTCTTCAGCTTTCGCTTCAAATATGCGATGAAAAGGAACATCTTTTCGAGCAAATTCAACCTGAGTTTTGTTAAATTCAAAAACTATTTTTTGTTTTTCTTTATCACTAAGTATGTTTATTTGTGCAAGGCTTGTTTCAGGGGTTGAAAGTGCCGCATGCAGAAATTCGATAAAATGATCAGCCCACCGTTCAATCGTAGCTTTTAGGAATACTTCTGTACTAAATTCCATTTCGCAGCAAATAGATCCATTTATTTCCGTAGCTATTAATGTGATATCAAATAAGGAAATGTGATGTGCGAAATTGGCAGGCCGGACTTTTATTTCTCTCAGATCTATGTCTTGTTTTTCCACATTTTGAAGGATAAACATCGCATCAAACACTGGATTCCGGCTCATATCCCGTGTCAATTCAAGCTTATCAACAAGCTCTTCGAACGGGTAATCTTGGTGCTCAAAGGCTTCCAATGCTGTCTCACGCACTTCTTGCAAATACTGTACGAATGGCTTCCCGCCCTCCGGGCGTGTCCGAAGCGCCAGCGTGTTCACAAACATGCCGAGTATCGGCTCAAGATCCTTGTGCGGCCGGCCGGCGATTGGCGAGCCGACGATGATATCTTCCTGTCCGCTTAAGCGTGACAAGAACGCGGTGTAAGCCGCAAGGAGCACCATGTACAATGTGCTTCCGTTTTCTCGTGCCAGCTTGTGAAGGCCTGATGCAACCTCTTGATCCAGCGTAAATGAGACCTTGTCACCCGCGAAGCTTCGCACAGGCGGGCGGGCATGATCAGCCGGAAGATCCAGCACAGGCAGCTCGTCCTCGAGCTGCTTCAGCCAGTACGCCCCCTGCGTTTTGTACGCGTCTCCTGTTTTGAATCCTTCTTGCCATACGGCATAATCTTTATATTGAATGCGCAGTTCCGGAAGCTTCCGATTATTGTACAGCTCGCCGAATTCCCGAATCAGAATGTTGACGGAAACACCGTCTGAAATGATGTGATGCATATCAACCAGCAACAGGTGCCGCTCATCTGATACCTTTACGATTTGGGCACGGAACAGCGGCGCTTGGCTGAGATCAAACGGTTTGATAAATGCGGCTGCGGCCTCCTGTTCGGTTCGTTCGCCGAGAACTGTAGTCTGTAACGTAAACGGCACCTCGTCATGGATGCGCTGCACCGGATCGCCTCCTGCGTCCTGTTCGAAGGAGGTCCGAAGCGACTCGTGGCGCTTGATCAGCTCTTTGAAAGCTCTCTCCATCCTTTCAGGGTTGAGCTTCCCTTCGAGCTCTAACACAGCCGGCATATTGTAGCCTGTCCCTCCGTCCTCCAGCTGCTGAAGGACATAAATCCGCTTTTGGGCAGAGGAAACCGGATAGGTTTCCTGTTTTTCAGCGGGCTTAATCGCTTCATATGGACTGTCCGTTCCTTCACGGATAACGGTAGCCAGTCCTTCTACTGTCGGATGGGCAAACACATCTTTTAGCGGCACCTGTACATCGAATTCTTTGGCGATCCGTGAGACAAGCGCCGTTGCTTTTAAGGAATGTCCCCCGCGGTCAAAAAAGTTGTCGTGAATCCCGACAGGGCCATTTTTCAGCACGTCCTCCCACAGCTGAGAAAGCTTCATCTCAGTCACGTTTCTCGGCGCCGTGTAGGTCTCCGCATCTGCCGCTCCGCCAGGAGCTGGCAGGGCGTTTCGGTCGAGCTTTCCGCTTGGCGTAACCGGCCACTGTTCCATCTCTATCATATAGGCTGGGACCATGTAGCCCGGCAACAGTCTCTCAAGCTGTGCACGCACTTCGTTTCTTTGGAGCCCTTCTACATAAGCGCATAATTCCGGCTCCCCGCTGTCTGTCCGTACGGTAACAGCCGCCTCTCTTACGCCTTCTATGCTTCTTAGTGCCGCTTCAATTTCTCCCGGCTCAATCCGGTAGCCGCGGATTTTTACCTGATCATCCGTGCGCCCGAGGAATTCAACATTCCCGTCAGGGAGCCAGCGCGCCACATCCCCGGTTTTGTACATGCGTTCCCCCGGGTAAAACGGGTCTTCAAGAAAACGCTCCTCCGTTAATGCCGGCCGATTCAAATAACCTCTGGCAACACCCGCTCCGGCAATGTACAGTTCGCCGGCGACACCGGAAGGCTGTACGGCTAAATGCGGATCTAAAACATACAAACGCGCACCGGGTACGGGCTTCCCAATCGGAATCCGCAAACGATCCCTGTCCCGTTCTGGATCCAATACGTAAAATGCCGCGTCTACCGTTGCTTCTGTCGGCCCGTAACCATGGATTAATGATACCTGCGGCAATACAGAAGCAAAACGGGCTGCTGTACGCGGCGCAAGCGGTTCACCTCCGGCGAATACACGCTTCAGGCTTGTCCTGTCACTCAGCCTTTCGATTTCCGCTTGATCGAGAAAGCTGTTCAGCATAGCCGGAATAAAATGAGCCGTTGTCACGTTTTCCTGATGAATGGCTTTTACGATCAATGCCGGATCTTTCTCCCAGCCGGGCGGAAGCAGATACGCCGAAGCACCGGAAAGCGACCACCAAAACAGCTGCCACACAGACGCATCAAAGGAAAAAGAGGTTTTCACCATGACAATGTCATCTTCCGAAAGCGGAAACTGGTGCTGCATGCCGGTCAGAAAGGAAACAGCCTGACGGTGCTCAACGGCCACTCCTTTCGGCTGCCCGGTAGAGCCCGATGTATAGATGACATAGGCGAGAGAACCGCCGTCAGCAGGAGTAAACTCATGGTTTTCTGCTTTTTCGCCTGCCAGAGATGTCATGTCAACTTCAAGCGTCTCTCCAGAAAAGCTCGGTGCGGAGCATCCCGGCTGTGTCAGCATGAGCGATGCCCCGCTGTCTTTCAGCATGTAGCTCAACCGCTCCTTTGGATACGCAGGATCAAGCGGCAAATACGCCCCTCCGGCCTTCAATACAGCAAGGACAGCGATCAGCATGTCAGGTGACCGTTCAGACAGGACACCGACGATACTTTCGTTTGTGACGCCGCGTGCCGCAAGGTGCGCAGCCAGCTGGCTGGCGTACATATCAAGCTCAGCGTATGTCAGCGAACCGCCTGAAAAGCGAATGGCCAGCCGCTCCGGTGTGAAAGCTGCCTGTCGCTCAAACAGCCCATGCAGGGTGAAAGCTTTAGGCGAAACAGCTTCCGTCTTGTTAAACTCATACAACAATTTTTGCTTTTCTCTTGTATTCGTCATATCTAATTCTCTTATAAAGCTGTGCGGATGGTGAAGGGCGTTTTCCAGTATGGTAAGCAGATGAGATTGTATTCGTTTAATATCCTCAAGAGAAAACAAGGTATTTTGATAGTCGAAATTTAATTGAATGGTTCCATTGTCTATCCGTTCTTGTATTTGAACTGAAAGCTCGTTCGCGGTGTATCCGCTGAAATAAAGCGCTGTTTCATAGTCAAAATCATCTGCATTATGCCACTGAAGTGGCTGATACTGCATAGATATACCGATAAGGTTGTGTAAATCCTTCTGTTCATTTCTTAATTCATTTACAAGCAAATTATAAGGAAACCGTTGATGACGCATAACAGAAAGCTGTTCCCTGCCTATTGTGCGGACAAAGGAAAGAAAATCTGTGTCAGGATCAACCGTTATTCTGATTGGAAGAGAACTAACGAACATGCCGAGCATTTCTTTTTCAGCCTTTGACCCTCTGTTGCCATAGTAGGTGCCAATGGCAAGATCTTTTTTAGAAGTGATTCGGCTGATGCATATGTAAAATGAAGCCATAAATAAGGAAATGATATTGATCTTGTGTTCTTCGCAGAAGATTCGAATCGTTTGCTCTAGATCAGGTGAAAGAATGATGGTGTCTCTGGATGCAGATGTGCTCTGTTTTTGTAAGGACGTCTGGTTGGCTAACGAGTGGTATTCCAACGGGTGCTCAAAGGTTTGCGTCCAAAATAAACGGTCCTTTGCAAACCGCGGAGATTGTAGATATTGACTCTCTTTTTCGATGTAGCTCAAGTAAGAAGGTTCCGGCTGATCAGGTAAAGGATCTTTCTTTTTCATTTTTTGATAAAGATCTATAATTTGATTTCCCATCACATTTAAAGAGATTCCATCCATTATGATATGATGGAATTTCGCAAATAGCCAAACTTCATGAGAGTCAATTCTAAGGAGGTAAAATTGATAAAGAGGCGAGTTGAACAGTTTAAATGGAATGCTCGCTTGATCCTGAATCCATTGCTCTATTTCTATCATTTCAACATTTGAAAAATCAATTATTCTAAGTGGATAATATTTATATTCAGTAAGGTGCAATCGCGGCTCAAGCTCTTCTCCTTCTAACAGCTGAAATCTGATGGCGTCGTTGCGGGAGATGGAATGATTCAGCGCTCCCTCTAGAGTATCAAGCTCAATATTGCCTTTGAATTTCACACAAGCTGTAAGATTGCAAATGCTGGTATCTGGCTCCAGCAGTTCGGTAAACCACACTCTCCTTTGGGCATGGGTTAAAGAATAAGTATGTTCGCTCAACGGATTCCCTCCAGTTCTCATAATAAGAGGATAAGAAAATGTAGAAAAAAGCAGAAAAATGACAATAAAAGAAATTATATGACTATATAATCCATATATGCACTATATTAACGGATATTTTTTAAAGTACAATAAAAAACATTAAATTTTTATAACATTTTTTTGAATATAGTATTATTTCTTTATTTTTCGTTTCTTTTTTTATCAAATTTCCGGATATAAAGTGATAAAAGTATTGTTTTACATAAGGTCTTATACACTACTTTTTAATCGGACTAATTTTCTTTTGTGCATCATTCTTCTAATTGTTGGAAGGTTCGACAAAGCGTTATTACAGACATAAAAAAACCTGTTTTCTCTTGGAAAACAGGTCTCCCGCTATTATTGATTTGCCAAAATGACAGCGATTTGATCCTCAATATCTTTTCCATCCTCTTCATCAATCAATCCATTTAGAAGAATAGAGAAAACAAGTTTTTTTCCGCTCTTTGTTTCTGCGTACCCCGATAGAGAGCTTACCGTACTGAGCGATCCGGTTTTTGCTCTTACTTTTCCTTGTGCAGGAGTGTCTTTCATGCGGTTTCTCAGCGTTCCGCCCACCATTCTGTCAGGATTGCCCGCAACAGGTAAAGAATTTAGATAAGCCGAGAACCAACTCTGATCCTGAATGTCATATAACAGCTGTGAAAGTTGATCTGAGGATACAGCATCAATATGTGAGATTCCTGATCCGTCCCTTAAGACGAGTGATTTAGAATCAACACCAAATTCCGGAAGCGTACTGTTTAACACTTCGAGCCCCTTTTCCCAGCTCCCTTCTCCTTTTTTCACTTTCCCCATCTCTTTTACGAGCACTTCGGCATGTCCGTTATTACTTAATTTCATGAACGGCACAAAAAGTTTCGATAAAGGCATTGAGCGATGAGAGAGCAGCACATCTGAAGAACTAGGTGCTTCACCCATCTTGATGTCCCCTTTCACAGTAATACCTTGTTTTTTTAGTGACTGCTTAAATAAATCTAAGGCATATCCGGCAGGCTCCCAGACAGAAATCCATTCCTTTGTCTTGTTTGCGTCAACCGGTACGCTCCCTTCAATTGTAATCGTGTTTGTTCCATGCTCTCTTTCGATTGTGAGGTCTTTCTCTGAACCGGCAGCAGTCGTTTTAGCATCGTTCTTTATCGTTATATAATCGGTTTTCGGAGAGACAGACACGGCAGGCTCTTCCCCTTCTTTTTGATTTGGGGTGACCTCAACAATCACAGTGCCTGCATCATAGTCTTCGTTTGGAGACGCTGTTAGAGCGGAGATTGGCGCGCCATAATATGTGTATTCATCGCTCCAAGGCATATCAGGTGATAATCGCATGTCATCATGCCACGTATCATCACCGATCAGATTGCCTTTAATTACTTTTACGCCGGAATGTTTCAATTTCTCAGCCATTTTGTCAAAATCAGATGGTAAAAGTGTCGGATCGCCTTTCCCTTTCAAATAAAGGTTACCATTCAGCTTTTTCCCTTTCAGTGTTCCATCCGTCCGGACCTCGGTTGTAAAAGAATAGTTCTCGCCAAGGACAGAAAGTGCCGCGGCCGCTGTCAAAAGCTTTAGAGAAGAGGCAGGCCTCATTCGGGTGTCTCCTGAATGTTCATATAGAACAGCACCTGTTTCCGCAGAGCGAACGGTGATGCCGGCCATTGCGCCTTCGAGGGCAGGATGATCAGCTAAAATCTTATCGATCTGCCCGGAAAGTGCATCTTGTTTTTCAGCGGCAAGCGCAGCCTGATGCATATAAGGCACCGAAGCAACGACGAAAAGTAGTAAAACAGCAACATAAAGCTTTATGCTTTTTTTCATTAATTTCCCCGCCTCTCTGCGCTTCATCATTGGCTATTGATGATTCAGTTCAATGGTGATACTGCTTTTAGCTGTCGTTTCTTCTCCCGGCTCCAGCACTTGTAAACCAGTGAGTGACGAAGGTAAATCAAGATTCACAGCGTTTGTCACCCATGTGTAAGGCTCAGGGCATAAATACCCTTGTTTTCCGTCCGCATTGTATACAACCCAATGTTTAAACTGTTCATCTGCCTTATAAATAATGCTGATATGTGCATGCTGATGATAAATGACTGCCTGGTTTTCTCCGCCCCTCTTCTGATAAGAAGATAAAAAGACATCATCCAGCTGCTTGTGGCGCAAATCCATTCCTTCATGCAAAGCTTCTTTATTCGGTACATCCATCAGTTTCCCGGTCGGCAGCAGGCGTTCATCCAACTCCCATTGCTGATCTGCTGTCAGGGAGAATAACGAGCTTTCTGCCGGAAACACAAATGTAGTATGATAACCAATTCCCCAAGGAAACGCTTCCTTTCCTTTGTTCATGACCGTCGCATGTTTAAATAGGGTATTCCCCTTGATCGTGTATGTCATCCGAACGACGGCATGATGAGGAAATTGATTCTGCACATGGGGAAGCTCAGAAAGATCAATTTCTGTTTCAACAATCACTCCTTCATCAGTTTTCTTCGTGGTCACGACATTCCACTTTTCATGGTAAAGAAACCCATGAAGATGGTTGTGTTTATCCTTCTCGTTGATATCAAAATGATACGTTCTGCCCCGGAAACTGAATGTACCGTCACTTATGCGGTTAGGCGGGAACAGGATTGGAATGCCATACAATGTTGGTGTGTCGTGAAAACTTTCTACTGTTTCCGGTTCACGCAAAAGCTGGACATTTGTTGTTTTGTCCACGAGAGAAATGACGTTGCTCCCCCACTCAGGGACAACAATCATTTCTAGATGTTCGTTGCCCGCTTTGATGGCCGGCGTTCCCAAATACGTGATTTTCTCAATAAAGTTTGCCATGTTTACTCAACCTCTCCTTGATTCATTGCTAGTATAAGAATTCAATGTACTGTGCCATATTTCCTCCATTTTATATTTTCCCCTATCAAATAAAAAAACACCGTTCAAACTTATGAACGGTGTGATTCGGAGGCTATTGGATGAGACGTGTGATTTGTTTCTTTTTCCAGACGAATTGATAATACCCATAAATCAACAGCAAGCTGACGGCAAACGCAGCTGGATAACCAACCCAGACGCCGAGTATTTCAAGCTTTGTATAGTGAGAAAGGACGAAAGCGACAGGCACCTCTACTCCCCAGATTGCAAAAATACTGATGACGGTCGGCCATAAAACCGTTCCGCTTGCCCGCATCGTTGCAGAAATAATTTGGGCATTTCCAAACAGCAAATAGCTCCACAATGTAATCATCAAAAGACGGTGCGCAATGTAAAGCGTCTCTTGCTCGGTTAAAAATAACGATAAAATCTGATGTGAAAAAACATAGATCAGAATGATCAGTACGCCGCCAATGATATAATTCAGCCAAATCCCAACGCGAATGACCTGCTTTAAGCGGTCAGACTCGTTTGCTCCGATCGATTGCGCAGCGAAAATAGAAACCGCAATACCAAGGCTGACGGCCGGCATCTGTACATAGCTGGCCACCTGGTTGACCACTCCGTATGCAGCTGTTGCATTAGAGCCGTAATGATTGACGAATGAAATAACCGCTATCTCTGATAATGAGACAAGAATCATATTGATGCTTGCTGGGACCCCAAGACGCAGCAGGAGAACCAGCAGTTCCTTATCCATTTTCAAATAACGGCGCACTGTTTTATCAAATTGCAGCGGGTGTTTTCGCTTTCGTAAATACACCATTAACACGAGAAAAGTCGCAATCGTGGAAATGACAGTTGCATATGCCGAGCCGTATATGCCCAGTTTCGGAAAACCAAACATGCCAAGGATTAAAACAGGCAAAAGCGCGATGTTGATAATCGTGCTCACAATCAGCGTATAAAACGGTGTCTTGGAATCTCCTGTTCCGCGCAAAAAGGTAGTATATGCAAAATATAAAAACATAAACGGCATAGCATAAAATAAAATACGTGCATAGTTAGCGCTGACATGAATGACATTTTCAGGTGTTCCCATTAAACGAAGGATATCCAGGGTGAAAATACTGCCGATAACGGCTAACACAACGCCTAATAAAAATGTAAACGTGAGCGTCGTCCCGACAACAGCCTTTAGCCGTTCCTCATTTTTCGCTCCGTAAGCTTGTCCGATCAGAATCGAACTTCCTGAACCGATCCCAATCGTAAATGAGATTAAAAGAAAAAATAACGGGAAAAAGGATGATACAGCTGCCACTGCATCAACACCGAGCCATCTGCCTACAGCCATCATCCCGACTAGCTGGCCGACTGATTGCAGCACATTGCTCAGCAGAAGCGGCACTAAAAAGAGTGACATCGACCGCCAAACTGATGGTTTGCTTTTCTTTTGAGTTACAAGAGGTTCTTGTGATGTTTCCATATTAAAGGACTCCTTTATTTGAAATCGTTTTTAAACATGCCCTCATTTTTTGACAAAAACAGGATATGTAACATGTTATTATTCATCACTTCACATATGAAACCCTTCCCGATTCTTCTAATTTTACACATCTTTTTAGCTTATGAAGAATAAACTAGCAAGTAATGGCGTATTTTTTGTGAGTAAAAGAATAAAAAATAATTTATGCAAAAGTATTGTAATCTATCCGTAATTATTGTAACATTTGTAACATAAGAGAAAGAGATTTTGAAGGAGAGAGCGATAATGAAAAAATGTCTTCTATTTCTAACAACCATTGCACTTATTCTGTCATTAAGCACAAATGCATTTGCGAAAAATACATCAGGCGATTTATCACAAAAACAAGCATTACAGTTGGCATTATCCGCTAGAGAACATTTTTGGAACACCATGAGCGGCCACAATCCGAAGGTGAAAAAAGCTGTTTGCCCATCAGGCACATTCGAGTATCAAAATCTTCAATATGTATACATGTGCAGTGATCTAGGCACTAAAGCAAAAGCGGTGAATTACTTAACTCCTATTTTTACAAAAACAGCAATCGAAAAAGGCTTTAAAGATTATCATTTCACTGTTTCAAAAGGAAAACTTGCTGTTCCAATCGGTGACGGAGACAATCTTTTGAATTGGAAAAAATCAACTGCTAAACTGATCTCTAAAAAAGGCAGCACAATCACATACGAATTTACCGTCCCTACATTAGACGGATCCCCTTCTGCAAAACGGAAAGTGACATTTGTGAAAGAAAATAAAAAATGGAAAGTCAATCAATTTGACGCAGTTATATAAGAAAAACGCCCGGGATAAGCGGGCGTTTTTTATTTGGTCTGCATAAAGAAAGACAACAGGCGAAAAGTGCCTGTTGTCTTTTTGTGAATATAACGCTCTAGGAGAGATTCGAACTCCCGACCTGCAGTTTAGGAAACTGCTGCACTATCCGCTGTGCTACTAGAGCTTTTGGTATTTATATAGTAGCTCTGATGATCAATATTTTCAAGCGATTTGTATTAAAGCCCTCCAAAAACCTTATATGCGGCTCTAGTTGTATCTTCATCAATACCGATATACCGCATTGTAATTGATGGTGATGAATGATTCAGTATTCTCTGCAGCTCGGCGATGTCTTTCGTTCGCTGATAAAAATGATAGCCAAACGTTTTCCGGAGTGTATGCGTCCCTATCTCCTCAAGTCCGCACGCCGCAGCGGCCTCTCTTAAAATTCTGTAGGCCTGAATGCGGGAAATCGGCTTCCTGGTCCGCACTGATTTAAAAAGATATTCGTTTTCCTTCATGTCTTTCGTATACTCGTATATTTCCTGTTTCAGCGATTCTAAAATAAGAATCTTTCTTTTCTTTTTCGTTTTGCTTTCAGTCGCCCATAAATGATCTTTATTTTGAACGTCCTTCACTTGCAGCGGCAGAATATCAGAAATGCGGAGCGCGCTGTTGATGCCGAAAATAAACAGAAAATAATCCCGCTTGTTTTTGTTAAGCAAATACTGTTTGACTTCTTGGATTTTCTCTAGACTGCGAATCGGCTGTACAATATGCATCAAAAAACTCCTTAAAAACCGTTATGTAACGTTTTGAGGTCTATGTTACTATTATAGCTGAAAAACGTTGAATGTCAAAGTGCGGCGGCGTTTATGTAACATAATATACATAGTGTTACATAAGCTTTTAAAAAAGCTTCTTCCAACCTTCACCCTATAAAATAAGCTTTAAAGCCTCTTATAAAGCTTTTAACCTCTTGGATACTTATCCCCCTACTAATCATCAAAAAACCTCTTAAAACGAAATCTGACACTCCTAATTTTCTAGAGCTTCCGCAAAAATATACAAAAAAAGACACAATTTCAAATTGTGTCCTAATCCTCATCCTTTACATCAATATCTTCCGGGATTGGTTCATTTAATATTTCCTGCACAAGTGCTTTGTAATTCTCCAGCTGTTCGAGATGCGTTTTGAACTGCTCTTTATAAATCAAAAATTGCTCTCCGTCATGAACGGCTCTGATTTTCCCTTCGAGCACCAAGCTTTTAATATAATCCTCTGAAAGATTTGTATATTCTGCTGTTTCTTCAATCGTTAAATACATATAGCAGTCCCTTCTTAATCCGTATGCTGATTCTAATATAGCACATGGCTCATATCAATATAATCAATTTTGCACAGAAAAACGGCATTATGCACTATATAATATACCATTTGTCACTTGTGAAAACGCTGTAATTTTTTTACGCTAAGATTGTAACAATACAGCTTCATATAGGAGGGAGAACATGAAAAGAACGTGGAACGTCTGTTTAACAGCTCTGCTTAGTGTTCTGTTAGTCGCTGGAAGTGTCCCTTTTCACGCGGAAGCTAAAAAACCGCCCAAAAGCTACGATGAGTACAAACAAGTAGATGTTGGAAAAGACGGCATGGTTGCGACCGCACATCCTCTTGCTTCTGAAATCGGTGCTGATGTGCTGAAAAAAGGAGGAAATGCTATTGACGCAGCGGTTGCCATTCAATTTGCACTCAATGTAACAGAGCCGATGATGTCAGGTATTGGCGGCGGCGGTTTTATGATGGTGTATGACGGAAAAACGAAGGATACAACGATAATCGACAGCCGTGAGCGTGCTCCAGCAGGCGCAACTCCTGATATGTTTCTGGACGAAAACGGCAAAGCAATTCCTTTCTCTGAACGTGTAACAAAAGGTACTGCCGTTGGTGTTCCAGGCACTCTGAAAGGGCTGGAAGAAGCCTTGGATAAATGGGGAACCCGTTCGATGAAGCAATTAATTACCCCTTCTATTAAACTCGCTGAAAAAGGCTTTCCGATTGATTCGGTGTTGGCAGAGGCCATTTCTGATTATCAGGAAAAGCTTTCACGGACTGCCGCAAAAGATGTATTTTTACCAAATGGCGAACCGCTTAAAGAAGGAGATACCCTTATTCAAAAGGATTTGGCTAAAACATTTAAGCTTATTCGCTCCAAAGGCACTGACGCTTTTTATAAAGGAAAATTCGCCAAGACGCTTTCTGACACTGTCCAGGATTTCGGCGGATCAATGACAGAAAAAGATTTAGAAAATTACGACATTACAATTGATGAACCGATTTGGGGAGACTATCAAGGCTATCAAATCGCTACTACTCCTCCTCCAAGCTCCGGCGGTATTTTCTTATTGCAAATGCTAAAAATCCTTGATGATTTTAACCTTTCACAATACGATGTCCGCTCATGGGAAAAATATCAGCTGCTTGCTGAAACGATGCATTTGTCATATGCCGACCGTGCGTCTTATGCAGGTGATCCCGAATTTGTAAATGTTCCTCTCAAAGGCCTGCTTCACCCCGATTATATTAAAGAACGCCAGCAATTAATCAACCTAGATCAAGTGAATAAAAAACCGAAAGCCGGTGACCCTTGGAAATACCAAGAAGGATCAGCAAACTATAAACAAGTTGAACAGCCGAAAGACAAAGTAGAAGGCCAAACAACCCACTTTACAGTTGCTGATCGATGGGGAAATGTTGTTTCTTATACAACAACAATCGAACAGTTGTTTGGAACGGGTATTATGGTCCCTGATTACGGTGTCATCCTAAACAATGAATTAACGGATTTTGATGCGATACCAGGCGGAGCTAACGAAGTACAGCCAAACAAACGGCCTTTAAGCAGCATGACCCCGACGATTTTATTTAAGGATGACAAGCCTGTCCTCACTGTTGGATCTCCTGGCGGGGCTACAATTATTTCATCCGTTTTGCAAACCATTCTCTACCACATTGAATATGGTATGGAATTAAAAGCAGCTGTTGAAGAGCCGAGAATTTACACAAACAGTATGAGCTCTTACCGTTACGAAGACGGAATTCCTAAAGATGTCCTCAGCAAGCTAAACGGGATGGGCCACAAATTCGGCACAAGTCCGGTGGATATCGGAAACGTGCAAAGCATATCGATCGACCATGAAAACGGCACCTTTAAAGGTGTAGCTGATTCAAGCAGAAACGGAGCGGCGATCGGCATTAATTTAAAACGTAAATAAATTAAAAAACTGTACTCGCTTCAAATGAGTACAGTTTTTTCATGCAGATCTTTAAAATAAAAACTGACAAACGTCTTTATTCTGCTAATGCACGTCTATCTTCATCTTTTCATTTCGTTTATCTCATCAAGAAATGTCTGAAACGCACTCGTAATAAAAAAGTCTTTCCTGTATATAAAGACGATCTCTAAGTCTTGATATGCTGGTGGCAATTGATGAATCCATACATTTGTACGATGCTCGGAGCAGTCAACAGCGGACTTTGGGAGCAGCGCCGTACCCATCCCAGCGGAAACACCTTTTATAATAGCCTCCAATGTGCCAAACTCTATGATTTTTTGATTGTGTATGTCTGCTTCCTCTAGTAATCTTTTGACCCTGTCACGATGAGAACAGCCAGCCCCAAAAAAGAGCATCGGCTGCTGAAGCATGTCTTCTGCCGTCCCTTCTCGTGATGAAATCAAAACTAATTCATCATGGGAGACATGGAGTTGTCTAACTGCAGCGTGCTCAACCGGCCCATATACAAAAGCGCCATCAACTTTATGATCAAGAACCTGTTGAATCAAATGATGCGTATCAGCTGTGTTCACTGATAAATCCACTTCAGGAAAACGCCTGAGGAAGGATGCTGCATGCTCAGGCAGATGCGTTACCGCCATTGTTTCCAGTGATCCGATCCGCAAAGGCCCTTTTGGTTGCCTGCTCATTCGGGTCGATTTTTCAGCTTGGTCTAACAGCGATAATACTTGATCTGCATATTGTAAAAGATTTTCTCCTGCAGCAGTCAGCTTCATTCCCCGATTCGTTCGATGAAAAAGCCTGATATTCAAATCTTCCTCAAGGTTATGCACTCTGGCTGTCACATTCGACTGAACATAATTCAGCATTTGGGCTGCTTTCGTTATGCTTCCTTCGCGAGCAACAGCCTGAAAAATCTTTAAATCTCCGCTTTCCACGCGCTCTCACCTGCTTGCTATGATGAAAAGTGATATTGGCTATCATATTTGTTCATTTTACTCGAAGAAAACCGCTATGTAAAATATGTAAAGATATGAAAATACAATTAATGAGGAGGCAGACAGCATGAAAGCTGTAATTCACAACGGAAAAGCCGGTCTTCTGGGGTTATCAGTTCAGGACGTTCCATCAACAAAGCCTGGATACGGAGAGGTAAAGGTTAAATTAAAATCTGCAGGCCTGAATCATCGTGACTTGTTTCTTATGAAAAACAAATCTGAACAAGATCCTCACATGATACTGGGTTCTGACGGCGCGGGTATCATCGAAGAGATTGGTGAAGGCGTGAAAAATGTTACTGTTCAGACAGAAGTAGTCATTTTCCCGACATTGAACTGGAATTTGACAGAAAATGTTCCACCTGTACCTGAGATTCTGGGAGGTCCTTCGGACGGAACACTTGCTGAATATGTGATCATTCCTTCACAAAATGCAATCAAAAAACCTGCTTATTTATCTTGGGAAGAAGCGGGCGTTTTACCTTTATCCGCTTTAACTGCATATCGGGCTCTGTTTACAAAGGGGCAATTAAAAAAAGGCGAGCATCTATTGATACCCGGCATCGGCAGCGGTGTAGCAACCTACGCTTTATTTATGGCTAAGGCGATTGGGGCAACAGTAAGCGTGACCTCCCGCAGTGAGGAGAAAAGAAAAAAGGCGCTGAAATTAGGTGCTGATTACGCATTTGACAGCTACAGCAATTGGGATGAGCAGTTGCAGGGAAAAAAGGCGGATGTTGTTCTTGACAGCATAGGACCTGCCCTCTTTTCGGAATACTTCCGCCATGTAAAACCAAATGGCCGTATTGTCAGCTTTGGGGCAAGCTCAGGGGATAATCTCAGTTTTCCGGTGCGTTCTCTATTCTTTCCTCAGGTCAATGTTTTGGGAACCTCGATGGGAAGCGGTGAGGAATTTCAAGCTATGCTCGCTTTCATTGACAAACATAAGCTGCGGCCTGTAATTGACCGGATATATCCTTTAGAAAAAGCATGTGAAGCATATAAAAGAATGCAGGAAGGCAGACAGTTTGGAAACATCGGGATCGTAATGGAATAAAAAAAGAAACCGGCTGGCAGCCAGACCGGTTTCTCTTATATGATAATCCCCTTTATTTACGGAAGAACTGAACTCCCCATCAAATATCGATCCACTTCACGCGCCACTTCACGGCCTTCATTAATCGCCCATACGATTAAGCTTTGCCCTCTTCTTGCATCCCCTGCGGCGAATACACCATCGATATTTGTTTGATAATCCCCATATGCTGCACTGATTTTGTTATTTACTGAATCAACACCGAACTGTTTCAACAGCGGCTGTTCTGTGCCTTCAAAGCCGATAGCGATAAAGACAAGCTGAGCAGGCCATACTTTTTCCGTTCCAGGCAGCTCGCGGAACTCGTATTTTCCATGCTCATTTTTCACTTTTTCCATTTGGATGGTATGAAGCTCTTTCAGCTTTCCGTTTTTATCCGCGACCATTTTTGTCGTTTGAATGGAGTATTCTCTCGGATCTCTTCCGAATTTTGCTTCTGCTTCCTCGTATGCATATTCAAGCGTAAAGACGTGTGGCTGTTCAGGCCACATATTGTCATTCGTGCGGGCTGGCGGAAGTTTCGGGTGTTTGCCGAATTGGTGCACGCTTTTGGCTTTTTGACGCAGAGCGGTAGCCACACAGTCAGCTCCTGTATCTCCGCCTCCGATTACGATGACATCTTTCCCTTTGGCATCAATGAATTGCTTGTCTTTAAAATTAGAATCTAAATAGCTTTTTGTTGCAAGTGTGAGGTAGTCCATTGCGTAATGGACTCCTTTTGAGTCGCGTCCTTCAATTAAGAGGTCCCGCTGTTTTTGAGCGCCTGTGCATAAGATCACAGCATCAAATTGCTCCTTTAGCTCATCAGCTGTAATGTCAACACCGATTTCTGTGTTCGTGACAAAATCAATTCCCTCTTGCGTCAGCAATTTAATTCGGCGTTCTACAATGCCCTTCTCAAGCTTCATGTTTGGAATGCCGTATGTTAAAAGGCCGCCCGCTCTGTCTGAGCGCTCAAAAACAGTGACAGAATGCCCCGCTTGATTCAGCTGGTCAGCACTCGCCAGTCCGGCTGGGCCCGACCCGACGATAGCAACTTTTTTGCCTGTTCGTTTTTTTGGAATTCTAGGTTGAATCCAGCCGTTCTCAAATCCTTTATCGATAATGGTCCGCTCGATGTTTTTAATTGATACGGCCGGGTCTGAAATCGCTAAAGTGCATGATCCTTCACAAGGAGCGGGACATACCCGCCCTGTGAATTCAGGAAAGTTGTTTGTTTTCAACAGACGTTCCAATGCTTCCTTCCATCTGCCCCGGTAGACAAGATCATTCCATTCAGGAATTAAGTTGTAAATCGGACAGCCGGATGTAAATCCGTTAATGTCCGCACCGATCTGGCAAAACGGTGTACCGCAATCCATACACCGCGCCCCTTGCCGTTTCGATGCTTCTTCTGAAAAAGGAGCAGAATATTCTTTCCAATCCTTTAAGCGAGTGAGAGGGTCCCGCTCCGCAGGTTTTTCTCGTTTGATCTCCATAAATCCAGTTGGTTTCCCCATGTTCCTCTCCCCTTCCTTACTGTACTACCGCTTGTTTTTGTCCCGATGCTGCTGTATTCTGCTTTGGCTTCGTGTTGGCCTCAAAAGCGAACATGATGGCTTCTTCATCTGATAAACCTGCAGCTTTTTGCTCTTCGATGCTTGCGAGCATTTGTTTATAGTTTTTCGGAATGACTTTGACGAATTTTTTCACACTGTCTTCCCATTGATCTAGCAGATCTTCTGCTTTTTGGCTGTTTGTATACGCAGTATGTCTTTCAAGCATTGCTTTGATTTGCTGGATTTCTTTCTCATCCTCTAATGATTCAAATAAAATCATCTCAAGGTTGCATTTGCGTTTAAACGCTTTGACATCTTCGGTCAGTACATAAGCGATTCCGCCGGACATACCTGCCGCAAAGTTTTTGCCTACATCACCGAGAACGACAACGCTGCCGCCAGTCATGTATTCACAGCCGTGGTCGCCGATGCCTTCTACAACTACGTTCACACCGCTGTTTCGAACGGCAAAGCGTTCACCAGCACGCCCGTTAATATATGCTTCTCCGCTTGTCGCACCGTAAAAAGCCACGTTGCCGATAATGACATTGTCATCCGAAGCAGAGTTGAATCCTTCTGGTGACTTGACGATGATTTTTCCGCCAGAAAGCCCTTTTCCGACGTAATCATTTGAGTCTCCGTCCAAATAAAGCGTCATCCCTTTAGGAACGAAAGCTCCAAAGCTTTGGCCGGCTGATCCGGTAAAGTGCAGCTTGATTGTATCTTCAGGAAGACCTTCTTCTCCGTAACGCTTTGAGATTTCACTGCCGGTTATCGTTCCGGCTACACGATTTGTATTATTGATTTCAATCGAAATATCAGCTTCTTTTCCAGATTCGATGGCTTCTTGTACGGCCGGGAGAATTGTTGTAATATCAAGTGATTGATCAATTTTATGATTTTGCGGCGATTGGAACGTCCGCACCCCTTCAGGCTGATAAAGAAGGGTAGACAAATCAAGCTGGCTTGCTTTCCAGTGCTCCTTTGCCCGTTCACTTACATGAAGTACATCAGTGCGGCCGATCATTTCATCAAATGTCTTGAAGCCTAACGCAGCCATGTACTCACGAACTTCTTCGGCAATGAACAGCATATAGTTCACAATATGGTCAGGATCTCCCATGAACTTTTTGCGAAGCTCTGGATTTTGTGTCGCTACACCGACAGGGCATGTATCCAAATGGCAGGCACGCATCATGACACAGCCGAGTACAACTAACGGAGCCGTTGCGAAACCAAATTCTTCGGCGCCGAGCAAGGCAGCCATCACAACGTCGCGGCCCGTCATGAGCTTTCCGTCTGTTTCTAATACAACACGGTCACGAAGTCCGTTCAGCATTAGTGTTTGATGTGCTTCTGCAAGGCCAAGCTCCCACGGAAGCCCTGTATGTTTAATACTGGTTTTCGGAGAAGCGCCTGTACCTCCGTCATAGCCGCTGATCACAATGACATCTGCAGTCGCTTTGGCAACACCTGCAGCGATTGTTCCTACACCTGCTTTTGACACCAGCTTTACGCTGATTCTTGCGTCACGGTTGGCATTTTTCAAATCGTGGATCAGCTGGGCTAAATCCTCAATCGAATAAATGTCATGGTGTGGCGGAGGTGAGATTAATCCGACACCTGGCGTTGACCCGCGGACATCGGCAACCCATGGATATACCTTGTTGCCAGGAAGCTGCCCGCCTTCACCCGGCTTAGCACCTTGAGCCATTTTAATCTGCAGCTCATCAGCATTGACGAGGTAATGGCTTTTGACACCAAACCGTCCAGATGCAATTTGTTTGATCGCACTTCTTCTATCATCGCCGTTCTCATCTGGAACAAAGCGTTTGGGATCTTCTCCGCCTTCACCGCTGTTGCTTTTTCCTCCAAGACGGTTCATTGCGATTGCTAAAGCTTCGTGCGCTTCCTTACTCAAGGACCCGAATGACATCGCACCCGTTTTAAAACGTTTGACAATCGATTCAGCGGATTCAACCTCCTCCAACTTCAAAGGCTTGCGGTTTCCGTCAAATGCGAACAAGTTCCGCAAAAATCCGATGCGTTCTTCATCAGCCGCTTTTGTATACTGTTTAAACAGATTGTAATCATTTCTGCGGCACGCCCATTGCAAAGTATGAATCGTTTTCGGATTAAACGCATGATGCTCTCCGCCATTTCTCCATTGGAAGTCACTTCCCGGTTCAAGCGTTTTGCTGTAATCATCCTGATACGCTTCCCGGTGGCGGCGCTGTGCCTCTTCTGCAATTGTTTGTAAATCGATGCCGCCTAGCTGTGATGCAGTACCTGTGAAATAGCGGTCGATCACATCGCGGCTGATTCCTACCGCCTCAAAGATTTGTGCGCCTCTGTAGCTTTGCACAGTTGAAATTCCCATCTTGGACATCACTTTTACGACGCCCTCAGTAATGCTTTTTCCATATTTGCTAACCGCTTCTTCATAGCTGATATCCAAACGGCCTTCATCAATTTCCTGCTTGTAGGTCGCATAAGCGAGATAAGGGTTAATCGCATCTGCGCCATAACCGATTAACGCTGCAAAGTGATGCACTTCACGTGCTTCTCCCGATTCCACAATAATGCTGACCTTCGTACGCAGCCCTTTGCGGATTAAGTGCTGGTGCAGTGCGCTTACTGCCAGAAGCGGCGGAATTGGTGTCAGTCGTTCGTTCATCTTTTTGTCTGATAAAATTAACAAACTTACGCCTTGGCTGATGGCTTTCTCTGCCTGTGTGAACATGTCCTTTAAACCGCGTTCAAGATCCTCTGAAAACAGCACATCAATTTTTTGGCTTTTTAAATCAGGATGAACAATCGTTTTCAATGCGTAAAACTGTTCATTGGATAAAACAGGTGTATACAGTTTAATCCGGCGAACATTTCGTTCACTTGGATGAAGAAGATCGCCTTCCGCACCGAGCCAAGTCATCGTTGAAGTGACAAGCTGCTCACGAATCGCGTCGATTGGCGGGTTCGTTACTTGTGCAAACAGCTGTTTAAAGTAGTTAAACAGCGATTGCGCTCGGTCAGAAAGTACAGCAAGCGGAGCGTCATTCCCCATTGAACCAAGGGGATCTTTGCCTTCTTTAATAACAGGAATTAGATACTTTTGGATATCCTCATATGTGTATCCGAATGCCTTCTGGCGAGTAAGAAGATCACTAAATTGTTCTTCTTCTCTTGACTCCGGATCAGGATTTACTTGTACAAGCTCTTCTTCAAGCCATTTTTGGTACGGATACTCAGTTGCAATTTGTGTTTTGACTTCCTCATCGGAGATAATACGGCCTTCTTCCAGGTCGATTAAAAGCATTTTCCCAGGCTCAAGGCGGTTTTTATATAAAACGTTCTCCTGTTCAACTTCAATAACGCCTACTTCAGATGAGAAAATAATATAATCATCTTTTGTGACATAATAACGGGCCGGACGGAGACCGTTCCGGTCAAGGATCGCCCCGATTTGTTTACCGTCAGTAAATGAAATAGCTGTCGGTCCGTCCCAAGGCTCCATCAGGGAGCTATGGTACTCGTAGAACGCCCTTTTTTCCTTGGACATATGCGTATTTTCCGTCCAAGGCTCTGGAATGAGCATCATTGCCGTATGTGCCGGTTTGCGTCCAGCCATCACAAAAAACTCAAATGCGTTATCCAAAATGGAAGAGTCACTGCCATCAGCATTGAGAATCGGCAAAATCTTGTTTAAGTCCTCACCGAAGCTTTCAGAAACAAATTGCTGCTCACGTGCTCTCATCCAGTTGATATTTCCGCGAAGGGTGTTAATTTCACCGTTGTGAACCAAATAGCGGTTAGGATGCGCTCTTTCCCATGTAGGGAATGTATTGGTACTGAAGCGTGAATGAACAAGCGCAAAAGCAGAAACGAATGCTTCGTCTTGCAGATCAGAATAAAATGCATCAACCTGTTCAGGTGTTAAAAGGCCTTTGTAAACAATGGTCTGGCTTGAAAGACTGGCAAAATAAAAATCAAGACCTTCCGTTACTCCCCAATTTTCAGCCTGTTTACGAATGACATACAATTTTCGTTCAAAAGATAAATTGTCCTTTAGATCAGAACTTGCGCCAATAAATACCTGACGGACAAACGGACAGCTTTTTTGCGCCACTGTTCCGATTTTTCCGACATTTACAGGTGCAGTTCTCCATCCAAGAACGACTTGGCCTTCTTGTTCAATTAGTGCATTGATTTGCTTTTCAATTTTTTTTCTTTCATCTTCCTTCTGTGAGAAAAAGACCATTCCTACCCCGTAACGTTCTTTTTCTGGCAGATTGATGTTTTTGCACTCTTTTCTAAAGAAAGCATCAGGGATTTGAACCAGTAAGCCGGCTCCGTCTCCTGTATCCGGATCACTGCCTTGCCCTCCTCTATGATCTAGCTGGCAAAGCATCTTAAGTCCTTGTTTGACAATGTCGTGAGTCTGCTTGCCCTTTAAGTGTGCATATAGGCCGATTCCGCATGCATCATGTTCAAATTCAGGACGGTAGAGACCTTGAGCTTTTGGCATTTGATTGTACGTCATAATTCCTCTCCCCCGATCAATTTCCGATAATACCGGTCATAAAATCTAACAACTCTATAATCATTGTAGGTTTTCAAAACGATATAAACAATATATAATTTAGATCAAAAGAATCTCAAAATGAGATAGATGGATGTGAGACAAACATGGAGCTGCGCCAACTGCGTTATTTCATGGAGGTGGCTGAAAGAGAACACGTTTCAGAAGCCGCTGATCATTTGCATGTGGCCCAATCAGCAATCAGCAGACAAATTGCCAATCTTGAAGAAGAATTAAATGTGACCTTATTTGAGCGTGAAGGGAGAAATATCAAACTCACGCCAATCGGAAAAGAATTTTTGATTCATGTGAAAACGGCGATGAAAGCCATTGATTATGCGAAAGAGCAAATTGATGAGTATCTTGACCCGCATCGCGGAACGGTAAAGATCGGCTTTCCTACAAGCCTCGCCAGCCAGCTTTTGCCGACTGTCATTTCAGCGTTTAAAGAAGAATATCCGCACGTCGAATTTTTGCTGCGCCAAGGCTCCTATAAGTTTCTGATTGAAGCTGTCAGAAACCGCGATATTGATCTGGCCTTATTAGGACCGGTGCCGACGAATTTCTCTGACATAACGGGAAAAATATTATTTACTGAAAAAATTTACGCGCTTGTTCCATTAAATCATCCGCTTGCTAAACAAAAAACGGTTCATTTAATCGATTTGCGCAACGACCAATTTGTATTGTTCCCGGAAGGATTTGTACTTAGAGAGATGGCAATTGATACTTGCAAACAAGCAGGCTTTGCTCCTCTCGTTTCCACGGAGGGTGAGGATTTGGATGCTATCAAAGGGTTAGTGTCCGCAGGAATGGGCGTTACCCTTCTGCCTGAAAGTACTTTTGCTGAAACAACACCTCGTTTTACTGTGAAAATTCCAATTGAGTTCCCTCAAGTAAAACGGACTGTTGGAATCATTAAACCGAAAAATAGAGAGCTTGCGCCTTCTGCGAATGATTTTTATGAGTTTGTCATTCAATTTTTCTCTAAGCTGGAGCAGTATCAATAAAAAAATGAACCCGAGCTTCTATATAGAAGCTTCGGGTTTTTTTCTGCAAATTAATTTACAGGTAAAGAAAAATCCACATGGCAAACAAAGGCTTCTTGATCAATTAGAGCTCTGTTTGTCAGTTCCTTTTTCTTTTCCGGTTCTTGAAGCTGTACAGAAGAGTAATTGACGATTCCAAGGCCGATTTCCATCCCTTTTGAATTCATCAGCCGAACAACTGAACCGCTTTTGAATTTCCCTTTAATCTTCTGTACACCGTCCAGGTATAAACTCGATTGGCCGTTTGTTATTTTTCGTGAACAATCATCTGATAAAATCATTTCACCTTCCGGGCCGGAATTAAAAGCGATCCATTGCTCCTTTTGATTCAACGGAAGCGTTCCTTCTGCTTCAAAATAGGTGCCTTCCGCCTGTTCATGAACGGCGTGGTATAAAATATCGCCAGCATCTGCCTGACCTAGGAAACCTTTAATGCCAGACGCCATTACGATTTTAAACGCATCAAGCTTAGAGCGCATGCCGCCGGTGCCAACGATGCTCCCAGTGTCACCTGCGCATGCTTCGATGTCAGGTGTTATTTCACTCACCCGCTGTATCCTTTTCGCTTCTGGATTAGTGCGCGGATTGCCGTCATATAATCCGTCTATATCTGATAAAATCACAAGCATATCTGCATCAATCAAACCTGCGACTTTTGCCGCGAGCGTATCATTGTCGCCAAACTTGAGCCGATTGACAGTAACTGTGTCATTCTCGTTTATGATCGGGATAATGCCGCGCTCGAGTAGTACATTCATTGTATTCCTGACATTGTTGTATCGATATTCATCAGAAAAATCGCTTCTCGTAATTAAAATTTGGGATGCGACATAGCCGTGTGCCAAGAACAGCTTTGAATAAGCCTCCATCAGCAATCCCTGACCGATTGAAGCTGATGCTTGTTTTTCTGGAAGCTTCTCGGGCCTTTGGATAAATCCGAGCTTCCGATATCCTGCCGCCACTGCGCCTGAGGAAACCAAAATCACTTCATAACCGGCGTCTTTGAGTTTGACGACCTGGTCGACCAACGCTTCTAATTTTCGAATGCTGATTTCTCCATGAAGGCTTGTTAATGAACTGCTTCCAATCTTCACAACGACTCTTTTCATGCTTGTATCAGGCGTCACTTTATCACTCCTGATAGCGGCGCTGCAGTTTTTTCGATATCTTCGCTGATTTCCTTTGAACGCTTAGCCGCATGCTTTATTGCTTGAGAAATCGCTTCTCCGCCGCCGCTTTTTTTCAAGGCTTGCAGCCCCGCTGCTGTCGTTCCGTTCGGTGACGTGATATTATCTCTTAAGATCTCAGGATGTTCTCCTGTTTCCATGAGCATTTTTGCGGCACCTAAAAGTGTCTGTGCGCCGATGCTTCGAGATAACTGTTTATCGAGGCCCGCTTCCTCGCCTGTCTTTTCAATGAATTCCATTAAATAATAAAAATACGCGGGGCCGCTGCCTGCAATTCCGGTGAATATATCCATTTGATTTTCTTGGATTGTATAGACTTCGCCCATGCATCCGAGCAATGCTTCGGCCAGCTTCTTCAGGTCTTCCGACACATATTTGCCAAGGGCAATAGCTGTTGCAGAAGCGCCAATCATACTGGAAGTGTTGGGCATCACTCTGACAACCGGCTGTTCATTAAGCAATGATTGTTCAATAAAAGAGGTAGTTATGCCGGCAAGGACCGACAATATTAATTGATGGGGTTGAATACGTGATTTTAGTGATGACAGAGCGTTTTCGGCGTCTTTTGGCTTCATTGCCAAAATGAGCACATCCATGTCTTCAATACATAGTTGGTTCGGCAAGGTGCCTTTAATGCCATATTGAAGTTCAAGTTCAGTTAATCGCTCTGTATTGCTGCGGTTTGTAACGCAGATGTTTTGTTTCGGGATTTTGTTGGCACGAACGATACCTGATATCATTCCTTCCGCCATAGATCCTGCTCCTATAAAGGCTACTTTCTTTTGATCAAAGATCGGTAACATCTCCTTTGTTCGCTTTTTTGTTCGCATTTTCACACGTTTAAAATGTTACCACGTGAGGAAATGATGTCAAGTTTGAAGGTCATCATTGATTTGTATTGTTTCTTTTCGACAAATATGTATAATGAAAAGCAGAAAACACCCGGTTCACACTGCTGCGCCGGGTGTTTGTTTCTATTAAAAATTATCTGAGAGAGCTTTTTCAATCAGTTTTTTACAGCGATCCAGCTCTACCTTCAGCTGTTTTTTATATAGCTTGGCGGCTTCGTAATCTTTAAATTGATAGAGGACGACTTCCTGGAGCTTAGCCCCTTCTTTTTTTACTTTAATTTGTTTTAGTATCCCGTCATCAAGAAGCTCATGCAAAGACCGGTATACTTCTGTATGATTTGGTTTAAAACCAATCTCTTTAAATTCAGACCGAAGTACTTCAAGCAGCTTTAACCCATAGAGTCTCTCTTGCTCTGTCATCGTTATCATATAAAGCTTCAAAAATGCGCGCTGTTTCACTAAAAAGCCTGTTGAACTCCTTTTTTCTTCTTTCATCATATGCACTCCTTCTTCTGTCACTGACAACACTATGTACTAAATATTCAATTTTCTTTTATTGTTTTCCTTCTTTATATTAAAGACTGATAGTCCAATCATTTCATATTTACTGATTATAGGTGTAGCGGAAAAAATAAATTTCGACTGGACATTTGGTACATAGTTTTCTTAGTTCTATTATAGCCTGCATTCACTGCCAGCTTCAATTTAAAACGATTGTCAGATTTGCATATGCCGGTATGAATTTCATTCAAATAAAAAAACCTGTCGAAAGACAGGTTTTCATTTTTAAGGATTTGTTGACCATAATCCCGCTGTTTTGATGAAAATACGAGGATCTAATTTCAATTGTGCCACCATGTACTCAGCAAGATCCTCAGGCTGCATAACTTTTTCAGGATTACCGTCTGTTAAGTTCAATTCGATAGACATATCACTAGCGACAGTGCTCGGCGTTAACGCGCTGACTCTGATATTATGTTTTCTCACTTCTTGCATAAGAGACTCTGTTAACCCGAGAACGGCAAATTTAGAAGCGCTGTAAGCACTTGTTACAGCAGCTCCTCTTTGGCCCGCTGTAGATGAAATATTAATGATGTCTCCGGCTTTGCGTTCGATCATTTCCGGAAGCACCGCGCGAGTCACATGATACACACCCATTAGGTTGACTTGTATAATATTTTCCCATTCATCGGCTGACAGATCTAAGAAACCGCCAAATTTGCTGATTCCCGCGTTATTAATGAGAATATCGATATCACCAAGCTGTTCTTTCACTTGAGCGACGGCTTGGTTAACCTGCTCGGCATCTTTTACATCTGCAGCAGCAAATGCAGCTTTTACACCAAGCGCTTTGACTTCTTCTGCCACTTTTTCAACATTAGCGGCAGTCCGGCCGATTAACCCAATATTTACGCCTTCTTTCGCAAGAGCAAGAGCTGTAGCACGGCCGATCCCTCTGCCTCCGCCTGTGATTAAAGCGGTTTTATTTTGTAAACTTTGCAATTGAAGCACCCTTTCTTTGTTTACCTATGTACGATATCACATTATAAGTAGAATAAATCCAATACGCAAATCAAACGAACTGTGCAATCATCATTTCTTTGGATTAAAAAAGCGGAAACAGGGTAATGACAAAAGAAAAAAGGAGTGAACATATGGTTATTGTTTATATCAGCCTGGCAGTATTGGCTATTTCTATCATATTTTTAGGGTTTAATGTGATCCAAAACAAGAAAAAAATAGACCCCGCACTAAAGGAGCTCACTTCTGTTACGCAGGCTATGCAAAAACAAATCGAGGGATTAAAAACAGAAGCAGAGCTGCTGACGCAAAAACAAAAGAAGATTCAGCATGATGTCCAAATGAAAAAATACGCGTTTCAGCAGACAGCAGCTGAAGTGAAAGAAGTTCCCCAAGCAGTCAAAGAGGTGTGGCAGGCAGGACATTTTAATAGCAGATAAGGATGAATGAGATCCCGTTGTTACGATCAGAATGGACAAATGGGATCTCATTTTTCGAGGAGGCTTACACATGATTATAAACCGCAGCTGCTTAAAAGAGTTCGCAGAAAAACTACATTCTCTTCCCTCTTCACTTACAAAGTCCGATTTACTTACTGATCCATTTCGTCTCCATCAAGAAAACGAACTTGGCATCTACTATTCACCTCATAATGAATTTATCAATCGGGATGCCTCGCTTGTGATTGCCGGGATCACGCCTGGTTTTTCCCAGATGAAGACAGCGTACGAAACAGCCGCCGAAAGCCTGCGGCAAGGCGGGACTCTTGAGCAAATGGTAGTAGACACAAAAATAGCAGCGGGTTTCTCCGGATCGATGAGACATAACCTTATCACCATGCTGGATTTATGCGGGCTGCCGCAAGCTTTCGGCATTCACAGCGCCGCAAAGCTTTTTGGAGAATTACGGCATATGCTCCATACAACTTCCGTTATTAAATATCCTGTCTTTATCCAGCAAAAAAACTATACCGGATACAAACCGACTATCACTCATTCTCCTATCCTAAGCACTTATGCTTTTGGGCACTTCCCTGCAGAGCTTAACCATGTGACGGGACCAGCTCTTCTCATTCCGTTAGGAAAAGCGGCCGAAACAGTGTGTGAAACATTGATCAGACAGCACAGCCTCCAGAATTTGATTTGCCTTAACGGCTTTCCCCACCCATCAGGCGCGAACGGCCATCGTTTGAAACAATTCAACAAAAACAAAGAGCAACTAGAAAGACAAATTCGTTCCTTTGCTGCATTGGTTGATTTCACTATAGAAAAGAGGAAATAAAAGGGATATGATAAACATAGACACAAACGCGGGGAGTGGTTGAATGTTTCCTATATTAGAAACCGATCGGCTTACACTTAGGCAAATCACAGATCAGGATGCGGAAGCCATTTTTGCTTGTTTCTCAAACGATGAGGTGACACGCTATTATGGGCTTGAAAACATGGAATCTATAGAACAGGCCATTTCAATGATTCAAACGTTTGCTGCCCTCTATCAAGAAAAACGCGGTATACGGTGGGGAATTGAAAGACGGGACTCTAAAGAACTGATCGGAACAATAGGCTTTCACGCTCTGGCCCAAAAGCATAGGCGCGCGGAAATCGGTTATGAAATCATCCCGGAGCATTGGCGAAACGGATTTGCATCAGAAGTCATTTCAAAGGTCGTATCTTACGGATTTTCTGCCCTTGGACTGTCGCGTATTGGCGCAGTTGTATTTACCGATAATGAAGCATCAAATCGTCTGCTTCTAAAAATGGGGTTTCAAAAAGAAGGCGTTTTAAGACAGTACATGTATCAAAATGGAATTCCAAACGATACACATGTATATTCTATTTTAAAATCAAGCAAATGAACGGACGACATTCTCTCAATCTGTATGCACACTCCCTTCCTCTTCTTGGTGACTGCCCAAAATAGAAGGGGCAGCCAGCCTCTGCACCGACTCCAGTATGGAACAGTAAATGCTAAATAGCCTGATAGAACACATCACAAAATATAGTGAAGAGGCTTATTCTTTTTCTTGCCCCGCATGAATGATCTGTGATGTACCAATGGTTTGGCCAGAAGAATTCAATGCTTTCACCTGAAAATATGGCCCAATCGAATGAACAAGAATATCTGTTTCAAATCCGGTTCGGGGAGCATCCGTTCCCACCTCAGACAATTTGTTAGGTGCTGGACCAGCTAACACTTTCCAGGCTACAGTTTCAGTTGAACCGTTCCATGATGCATAAACAATGGCTGCATCTTCACATAATGGATTTACAGCAATACTGGGTGGATAAAACGGCAAGCCTACCCATTTATCCTTAAACGCCCTATAAGAAAGATTTTGACCAGGAAACTGCATATCATATAACAAATTCAACGAAGGATCTTTTTTATTATTACCAGCACTCCTATATTCAGAAAGATACGGTTCCTGTCCCCATCCAACGAATTGATTTCCATTTGATAGTTTCTGAACATTTCCTTGACTTGGAACATACAGCGCTGGATCATGATAATAAGTTCGATCTGCTTTTGCAGTCATGTTATGGAAATCAAGTTGAAGGATTAAACCACGAGCCTCTCCCTCAGGCGGAGAGCTTGAAGAAGCACAACAAGCATCATCAAATAGACTTATCCGTGTTCTAGACCTAAAACGTGCATCATGTTGCCAAGAAAATGTTGCATTTGGCTCAAAAGTAAAATCGCTTTTTTTGCCACCAAGCTGCCAGACAATCTTTCCTGTTGTTTTATCAACCAAATAAATCGCCCACATGTTACGCATGCTTATTAGAAGAGTATTGTTCGGCCCTTCCTCAACTGAATTCACGTGAAAACAGTCCCAAATATTGTTAGCGCTTGTGGCGGATGACGCAGGTAACATCGAGTCATCCGGATTAACATGAGCAAGCACATCCCAGAAGAAAAGAAGCTCTCCTGTCTCAAGATCTACTTCTTGAATGGAATAATTGTCAAAGTACCCATCTGCCGGACCTCCATACATTGTGAGATCCGCTGGCACTTGTTTCACAGCAGTAAACAAAGCCGTATCTTGCTTTGTAATCGTAAACTCGTGAACATCAGAGGTAAATCCTTTTTTGGCGGTGAGTTTCTTAATCACTTTATAATTCTGATTGATGATTTGAAAAAAAGCTCCAGGTTCCGGATCCCCCGCCGGGAGATTAGGATCTTTAGACTGAGTTCCAGATATTGTTCCTTGCCACATGGTAAGAACGGGTTCCCCTTTGTAGGATTGTACCCTAAAGTCCGTATTTTGTGTAAATCTACTATCAAGAGGTCTAAACCATACTGGGTTACCAGCTTGATCTATGATCAATGCACCTGTTTGCCCAATCATAGTCGCGCCGAACACAGTATAGGGTGCAACGAATATTAAGCCGGGTGCTGTCCCTGGCTTGTTGACATTTATAGAAACCTTCATAGGATGCAGGGTAGGAGCCGAAACAAAGTTCCATTCTTGTGAGCTTGAATGATTTGCGGATGCCTTATCACCGCATCCCCCCATAAATGGCACGCATAATTCCGTATCGGGACAGAATCCCGGGTTTTCATCACATAATGATTTGGCAAAGGCAGGATTTTGTTGGCTGAGGTTTTTAAAATAACAGACAATCTCATGATTGCGAACAGGTAAACTGTTCAGCTGAAAAGAGAGCGTTACCTTCTTGTCTACATGCTGATAGAATAATCCTTGCTTTGTAAATGGAGGCGGATATGCTTGATCCGGCAAGGTGGGAATAATGTCATGGATATTGAAAATACGAATACTATTCTTTACCGTTTGGTTGAACCGGGACGCAAAGACAGGGTCAGCGACTCGAGGGCTGCCATAAGTATACACAAAAGGATTTTTAAATCGGGTATTCACCGCAATATCAAAAGCGGCTAACACGGCTAAAGCTCCTCCTAAACTATGGCCTGCGACTAATAATCTTTTTGCTGCATAAAGCTTGGTTAATTCCCCGATCAGCTCATTTCTTGTCGATTGATAAAGACATGTAAATCCACGATGGGTTTTTCCTGCATTTCTGACAAACGGATATGGTACTTGATATAAGTCTTGGTCCGACTCATTGTCCTTAAATGTTCGGGTTCCTCTAAAAATTACAATGATCTGATCTTGTGACTCGGCAATAAAACCAAATACTTCAGCTTCCGGATCCTCAACACCAGCAAGAGCTCGTATGGTATATCGAAGGCTATATCCTTTTGGCAAGACAAGCGGTTCCTTTTCAAAGAGTTGATATGACTGATAGATCATGGCCGATAGCAATATCGAATCCTCACGGTTAAACATATAATATAAGCTTGAGTGATTCATCCGAGCAGCTCCTTTCTTTTATTCCTAGCATGTTCCTCGAAACGGAGTACACATGTCAGGATCGGGACAAAACCCTGGATTTTTATCGCATAATATTTCGGAGAAATCAGGATTCATTTTACTAAGGTATTTAAAATAACAAGCAATCGCATCATTGCGCGGCGTATTATTCAATTGAAAAGAGATTGGATACTTTGTTTTTACATGGTGATAGTATAATCCTTCCTCCGTAAAAGGTGGTGGATACTTTTTTGCTGGGAAAGTTGGAAAAGAGTCATGAATATTTACAATTCGTATACTATTTTTCACCACTTTGTTAAATTGGGAAGCAAAGACAGGGTCACCGATACGCGGACTGCCATACGTATACAAGAAAGGATGATTAAACCCAGTGTTCGCAGCAATATCTAAAGCAGCTAACGTTGCCAAAGCTCCTCCGTAGTTGTGCCCGGTAACAAACAGCTTTTTTGACGTAGAAAGTTTATTTATTTGTCTGATTAAATTGTTTCTTGTTGATTGATAAAGACATGTGAATCCACGAGACGTTTTCCCGCCATTTTTAACATAGGGATAGGGAACTTGAAATATGTCATAGGATGCTAAAAGATCCTTAGGATATGCTGCGTATCCTCTAAACGCTATAACGATTTGATCTTGTGACTCGGCAATAAAACCGAATACCTCTTCCATAGGATTCTCTACGTCAGCAAAAGCACGAATGGTATATCGAAGTTTAAAGCCTTCTGGTAAGGTAAGTTTCCCTTCTAAAAAGAATGGATATGTCTGATAGCTCATTGCTGCAAGAAATATTGCGGCTTTGCTATTAAAAATATTGTTTTTATCTAAAGAAACCATATATACGCAATCCCTTTCTTAATATAGGTAAATATGATGTTAATGGTACAATATGAATGAAAACCCGGAATTGCTAATGATGGTGATATGAACGGGGATATGGGTAAAGAAACGTGGAAGTTACTTAATGACGGAATAAAAGAAAATGTAAAAAGACAAAAAGCGCCCTGTTGCAGGGGCGCTTTCTACTTAAGATGCATATTGAGGAGATGTATCCTCCTTTACTGCTTTTTCTTCAGGTATATGAATGCATTTCGTCATGATTGCACTCGCAACGTAAAGGACCGCAAAGATCCAGACGACGCCTTGCGCACCGACGAGACCGATGAACAGCCAAGCGAGTGCGGGGCCGACAAACGCTGATAAACCTGCAGCCAAATTCAATACAGACATGGCTGCCCCTTTATCTTTTCCTGCCACCGTCGGCACAATTGCACCAATCGGCACATAGCCTGCCAGCAAACCGCCCCAAATAAAGCCGATCACGCTGACAACCGCTAAATTTCCGCTGGAGAAAACAGGTGCGTAGTATAATAAGACGGTGAAAATGCCGCAGCCGACTCCGCCGAACCAAATAACAGTATTTTTCCAGCCGAATTTATCGCCGACAATACCAAAGATAAGGTTAAACACAATGTTCCCCAGAAAAATCGTTCCCCAAATTTGCAGCCACACATTGGTTGAAATTCCATGCTGGGCCATGTGCATCGGCAAAAAGACTGGAAAACCATATGTACCAATGCTGTTGATGATTCTGATGATTCCGCCTGTAAGCACGCGCGGATTTGTAAATAAAATCGTAACCCCTTTTAAAAGCTCCTCGGCTGTTTCTGATCTTTTTCTTTTCTTCTTTTCAAAACGGTCTTTATTGATAAACAATGCAAAGAATGCACCGAGACATACCCAGAAAATAGAGCTCCAAAGCGTATTCAAATAACCGAACGCTTTGATCGCGTAGCTTGAGTACCAAGCGCCGAACACAAACATGCCGAGGCAATATGCTATCCAAAACCAGCCGACAGCAGTGCTCAGTTTGCTTTGCGGTGTTCTGTAAATGATCCATGTCAAGAAAGAGTAAGCAAAAAGCGGGTAACCTAACCCTTTTACGAAGTAAGTCACATACATCACTGGCAGGTTCAGCTGTTCAAATCCAAATACGATAAAAGCAGCTGTACCGATCACATAAAACAACAGCCCCATAAACATCGTCCGTTTTGCGCCAAATGCTTCGAGACATACACCCGAAAACCAGGAAGCTATAGCAAGCGCAATTCCGTATATACTAAAAATGGAAGCGGACTGCTGAACGGTGAGCCCGTTTTCGATCAAAAAAGGACTGAGCCAGCCTTGTTCAAGGCCATCTCCCATCATAAACAAAACAACCCCTAAAAATCCCCAGGCAAGCCGCTTCGGTATTCCTATTTTATCCAACATATCTGTCTCCTCCTTAGATGCTAATATTCATTACCGTATTACCTTATTAAAGTTGAAAATTAAATGATTCCTCAAAACAGCAGAAATGCCGTCTTAAATTAATACTTTGCTTTCTGATCCTGAAAAAAAGCGCTGTGTTTGCTTCCATTCCTCATATAAAGCCAATTCTATCTGACAGTCCTTCGGTTCGATCACCCGGACATTTGCTGACATATCCTCCGTTAATTGAAAGGTTTCATTGCAAATGACTGCAGCACCGACGACAGATGCCTGATGATATCCCTCTTGGACATAGACCTTTTTTTGAAGAAGATCCGCGATATATTGAGTGAGCGCTTTGCTTTGGAATCCCCCTCCGCACACCCAAACATAGTCACGTTCAAACGGAGTAACCTCTGTTAAAATGTCAAAGTTCCATTTGATTGAAAATGCGATCTCTTCTAGCGCTGCACGTACAAAATGTGCCCTCTTTAAATGTGCTGACAGCGGGGCATCAAAAAGAAAACCGCCTCTCGTTAACGCATTCTTTTCAGCCGATAAATAAGAGCCGAGAGCCGCTACACATGCATGGTCTTCTTTTGCAAGTGCAGAAATCTCCTCCTCCATTACTTCGTACGTTTCATTCGGATAAAAAATCTGTTTTAATTTTTGATAATTCAAGCCGGTAATTCCCGGATTCGTTTCCACAAGCCAATGCCCTTGATCCGTATGACAGTTCAGCCAGGCTTTATGTTTTGTGTCGCCATGATCCGCAGTAATTTTGGTTATTGGCGTTGTTGTCCCTGATACAATGACAATGTCCTCAAGTCCAGCTCCGGTGCTTTTGACAGCTAGCTGTGTATCCCCGCCCCCTGCTATAACCTTAGCATTTATTGAAAGGCCTAATTCGGATGCATATTCATTTGCTATCGTTCCAATTGCTGTTCCCGCTCTTACAAGAGGCGGAAGGATAGATGGAGAAAAGCCGAAAATGTCGCACATCTCTTCTGACCAAGTGTTTTGCTTCACATCAAATAGCAGGGTTTCTGTTGCCTGTGATGGTTCATATGTTAATATTCCGCTCAGTTGGTACGTCACCCAATCACTGATGCTTGTAAAGCTTGCAGTCTTTTCCCATAAAGAGGGCTGGCGCTGTTTTAATCCATAAAGCTTGAGCGCAGAAAAAAGTGCGGTTGGCATGCGGCCTGTGCGGCTGTATATCTCTTCCCGATCAGGAATGCCCGCCTCCCACTCTCGGCCGCGGTTATCGATGTTCGGCAGCCCGAGAAAAGGATCGCCGTTTTGATCAATCAAAACAATCCCCTGTCTTTGGCTCGTCGATGTCAAACCAATGATGTCAATATCATGCGAACGGGATAGCGCACGTTTTGCCAAATTCATCACCTGCTTCCACAGCACCTGAGGAGAAAAAAAACGGCTGTCCGGGTAAAGCGTCTCTGTGGAATACACGATGTCCTCCCGTTCAACTGTTAGAACACTGCCAGTTACACTCATGACCGCTACCCTCGCATTGCCTGTGCCAATATCAAAAACGAGATAGCCTTTTTGTTTTTTCATTCTGTTAGCCTCCTTTCTTATCCCCCTGTTTTCAGTGCGTCCTTGTTATACATTGTCGGAATATTAAGAGTTTTTTCACCCTTCCACTTTTTGAGGGCTTTATTCAGTATCGTCACGTGATGATCCTCCACTTCAAATGTTGCTCCAGCGAGATGCGGTGTTGCCAGAACATTAGGCAATGAAATCAATTCATAATCTGATTCCTCTGGAGGTTCATGATAAAAAACGTCTAATATCGCACCTCTGATTTTATGTTCTTTTAATACAGATAAAAGATCTTCACGGTTTACAACAACTGCTCTTGAAGTATTGACGAAAATCGCACTCTGTTTCATCAGATCAAAAAACTTCCGATCAATAAGTCCAAGTGTTTCCTCAGTACGAGGCAGATGTACAGAAACGATATCACTGTCTGAAAACACCGTTTTAAGAGATACTTTTTCATACAGCGGATGATCGTCTTGAATGTATGGATCGTAATACTTTATTTTACAGTCAAACGCAGTCAGCAGTTTTGCAATCCTTTGGCCAACCGCCCCGAACCCAATCATGCCAACCGTTTTTCCTGATAATTCATTTCCTTTAAATTTGACATAAGCCTGCAGGTAATCCCTGTCCCACTTTCCATCCTTCAGCCATTGATTCGAGACGCTGGTATGGCGGAGAAAGGTAATCACATTTCCAATAAACATTTCAGCAACGGCTTGTGCATTCCGCCCTGGTGTATAAAAAACAGGTATGCCTCTTTTTGAAGCAGCTGCCACATCCACATTGGAGGGCATTCCCCTGCAAACACCGACAAATGAAAGTTCGGGAACAGAAGCAAATACGCTGTCTGTTACCTGATCAAGCTCAGTAATCAAGCCTGTCGCATTTGTTGCTTTTAGCAGCTGAATGAGTTCATCTTCCCGATATGCCCGGCCTTGTTCCTTCCAAGATTGATAAGCAACTGAGCCAAACAAGTTTTCTAGCTCTTTTCGTCCTTCTTCGTTGTACGGTGCTGTAACCAAAACCGTCATGGTGCAAAACATCCTTTTCATCGTATTTTTCATAAAAAAAAATCTCTTTCCGAAGATGGAAAGAGATTCATATATAGGCGCGCTCTGTTACAGGCAGACGCCGGTATAAACCTTGCTTTCCTATCTTTCAAGCTGACGCTTGCTGGAATTGGCACAATAATGTTGCCGAGGTTTCATAGGGCCAGTCCCTCCACCTCTCTGGATAGAAAATGTTGAGTATGTAATTTTCAGAATAAAGAATACGTTTATCATAAAGAAGTCTCAGATTGATGTCAATCTCTTTTTTCAGAATTGACGTTATGATCCGAAATGTTATAATTCTTACAAAATATCTAACTAGAGAGAGGAACTGGGCCATGAAATCTTTTGCCACACAACAAAACGGCATTTTCAAATCCGTTTGCTCGCTGGACTGCCCGGATCAGTGCGGATTGTTAATACATAAAAAAGACGGGAAAATCGTAAAAGTGCAAGGAGACCCTGATCATCCTGTCACAGCCGGAAACATATGCAACAAAGTCCGGAATATGACGGAGCGCATATATGATAAAAAGCGGCTTACTACACCGCTCAAACGAACAGGTGCGAAAGGCCAAGCGATATTTGAACCGATTTCTTGGGAAGAGGCAATCGATACGATCACCTCCCGCTGGAAACAGCTGATTGATGAAGAGGGAGCTGAAAGCATACTTCCTTACAGCTTTTACGGAAACATGGGGAAATTGACAGCTGAAGGAATGGACCGCCGCTTTTTTTATCGCATGGGGTCAAGCCAGCTTGAACGGACGATTTGCAGCAAAGCAGGATCTGAAGGCTATAAATATACAATGGGCATAAGCGCGGGAATCGACCCTGAGGAAACCATTCATACAAAACTATTTATTTTTTGGGGAATCAATGCGGTCAGCACAAACATGCATCAAATTACGATCGCCCAAAAAGCGCGAAAACAAGGTGCCAAAATTGTCGTGATCGATGTGCATAAAAATCAAACAGGACGTCTTGCAGATTGGTTTATCCCAATAAAACCGGGAACCGACAGTGCACTTGCTCTTGGCATCATGCACATTTTATTTAAAGAAAACCTTCATGATGAAGCATTTCTGTCCGAGTACACGGTTGGCTATGAAGAGCTCCGTGAACACGTGAAACAATATGATCCTGAAAAGGTATCGACGATCACCGGTGTCAGTACCGAAGATATTTACCGACTGGCAAAAATGTACGGGGAAACCTCCCCTTCTTTTATCAGAATCGGAAACGGACCCCAGCATCACGATAACGGCGGGATGATTGTAAGGACGATTGCCTGTCTTCCGGCGATCACCGGCCAATGGATGCACACAGGGGGCGGCGCAATTAAGCATAACAGCGGAATTTTAGAATATAACACAAATGCCTTGCAGCGGCCCGACTTATTGAAAGGGCGCACCCCGAGGTCGTTTAATATGAATCAGCTTGGCAAGGTGCTTTTGGAAACAGATCCGCCTATTCGCTCGCTTTTTATTTACGGAACGAACCCGGCCGTCGTTGCGCCGGAAGCAAACAAAGTCAGACAGGGCTTGCTGCGGGAAGACTTGTTTACTGTGGTTCATGATTTGTTTTTAACGGAAACGGCTGCATATGCGGACATTGTACTGCCTGCAACATCCGCTTTTGAAAATACTGATTTTTACACCTCCTACTGGCACCATTACATTCAGCTTCAGCAGCCGGTGATTGAGAGATATGGGGAAAGCAAGTCTAACACTGAGGTGTTCCGATTAATGGCTGAAGCAATGGGATTCACAGATCAGGAGCTTAAAGATTCAGATGAAGAATTAATCCGCCAGGCGCTTGACCATCCAGATAATCCGCATTTGGCAGAGATTGATTACGATTCACTTACTAAGCATTCATTTATGAAAGCGAAACGTGAAAAGCCGCTGTTTCCGGGCGAACTTCCAACGCCAAGCGGAAAAATAGAATTATATTCAGAAAAAATGAAACAAGACGGCTTCCCTGCTTTACCGACATATACACCTCTTGTAACCGATAATGAACATCCGTTTATGTATGTCCCGGGGCCAAACCATAATTTCTTAAACTCAACATTTTCCAATAATGAAAAACACATCAAGCTTGAAAAGACGCCAAAGCTCTTTATCAACACAAAAGATGCTGAAGAACACGGAATCGTTGATGGGGCACCTGTACGAATTTGGAACAGCCGGGGAGAATGCCAGCTGACCGCTGCAGTTGGAGAACAAGTGCTGCCAGGTGTCGTTGTCAGCCAAGGATTATGGGCGGATGAACAAGGAAAAAAACAGCTTGTAAACGCGCTAACCCCAGATCGCTTGTCCGATATGGGCGGCGGCGCCACCTTTTTTTCAGGCCGTGTACAGATTGAAAAGGTTTGAAATATAATGAAACCCGGAGTATGCCAAGCCCGTATAACATAACATCGACATAATGGAGGCATACACATGGACGTTTTTTTAGGAATTGGTATTGAGCTTTGGCTGGATATTTTATCGGTGAAGGCTTAAAGCAGAGGAACCAAACCAAAGGTAATGAACAAAATGATATCTTCCTAATAAAAGAACGGGATATTTACTTTTACATTGGACTTTTTTAGGAATAACAACGACTGAAGCAAAACAGTTAGCTGGAGACATGGCAGACCTGCCTTACATCGAAATAAACGAAAAAAAATATGTCCAGAAACATATGTTAAAAGATTGGACATTCACATTAGTTGAAAAACATCAGGGTGAATAAAACAAATCTGAGGAGAGCCAGATTCATTGTCACGCTCTCCTCTGTTTAGCTGTATTGATTGACCGCCACCAAAACTTTGTTCTATAAGCGCTGATAAAACGATAAACCACCATCTATGTTCTTTCCTCAAACAACTCAAGATGCCCGTTCCACAACAATAGTTTTTATATTCCTTTGATGACGTGATGTTCTTGATGAACGTATGTATCGTAAAACACTTAGAAAACCTATTCGGTTCGAATGTGTGCTCTCATTATGCCCCCATACTGCGCCTTTATCCGCGGAGGATTTTTTTAAAAAAATATGAAACCTAAAGCTTTTAGATCCTGAATTTTTATTGAACCTCCATATTTCTCCAATTGGTAAAAATTAGCCTATCCGCCGGAAGCTGTACGTTTATAAAGGATCAGAGAATCCCATAACCAGTAAATCACTGCAGCCGCAATACTTAACATATAATAAAAGTACGATTGCAATGTCCATGCTATTGACGCAGGTTCATTGATAACAAAAAACAGGAAAGCTGCGATAAAAGCAACCACACTGTAAATCAATAGGTACATGACATTGAATGTTCTCGCTTTTTTCTGCAACTTCATTTGGAGCGGAACAGCAAAAAGGCCATACACCACAAAACCGTATAATAAAGCAATTGCTCCCGTAAACAATGCAATTATCATATCGCCATACATAACGAAAGAATAAAACCCTAAAAACAAACCAAATGTAAGGCTGGATAGCCCTAATGTCATTAAATAATATGATGCGATTTTTTTCATTTTTTCACCCCCCTTGTTTGATTTATTCACAGTGCTGTTAGTATAAATTCACAACCTTTGTATTTCTTTTATCGAGATGTCTTCCCCAACGGGCTATACGCAATGCGCTAATAAAAGGTTTCAAAAATGACGTTCTTTTATTAGATAATACGCTGGCATGAAAACGCCTCTCCTGATTGGCGAAAGCGCGAATGAAAAAAGTGAATGAATACCTGATCAACAGACAAAATAAGAAGAGTTGATATTCAACACTTTTCGTAAAGGAGTGAAACCAATGAGTAAAAAGGGAATTCAAAATTCAAGTATTGAACAAATGAGAAATGACCATGAGACTGAAACAGCTTTTAAAGCAGATGATCCTAAAAAACATGGTTCTGATCCTAAAAGAACGAAATAAGTTCTTACCCCACTAAAATATCAATAATCTGGAGGAAGTAAAGTGACTCAAAAAAACGGTGCAGACAGACCTGATGATTATAAAAGATTTTCTTCATTAGACAAGGAATATGATTTTCAGCAATCTATAAGCAGCAATACTGAGACAGAAAGTGTAAACACTGAAACACAAACTCATAACAAAGAAAACAAAAATGACACAACAGATGTTGCCGGGAAATACTTTGAGCCCTCAGCTTATAAAGGAAGCACGCAATTAGAAAAAGGATTGGCTGAAACTCATGAACAGGTCAGCGATGACTATTTTGAAGGGACAATCGATCAAAATTTGGACTAGCCATACAAACGGAACTAACTTAAAAGAAGTCAGTTAACTCTGTTTTTAGAAACAACCACAGTAAAAGTAGCCAACCCCCACCGAATAAGATGGGGGTTGCACGTAAGTAGCCTGTTTAATATTTAAAACGATTAATGACGGTTTGAAGTTCTTCTGCCAACTGAGATAGAGATTCTGCGGCATAGGAGATTTCCCCCATTGAATGAAGCTGTTCCTCTGATGAATTTGCAACCGCTTCTGTATTTGCAGACGTTTCTTTTGTTCCAGCGGCCAATGTATGAACTGTGTGCTGAATCACTTCAACGCCTGATGTAAGCTGTTGAGTTGCCGCTGCGACTTCTTGTATTTGAGAAGTGACCTGTTCCACAAGGTTCAGTATTTCATTGAAATTTCCTGTTGCCTCATGAGAAAGAACAATACCTGAGCTCACATTTTCTTGAACAACCTTAATATTATTTACCGTTTCTATCGATTCATTTTGGATGGTCGCTACCACCGATTGGATGTGGTTTGCAGATTTATTTGTTTCATCCGCCAACTTCCGAACTTCTTCTGCCACCACAGCAAATCCTTTTCCTTGCTCTCCGGCTCTGGCCGCCTCGATCGCTGCATTTAGTGCCAACAAATTTGTCTGCTCTGAAATCGTCGTGATAAGCGAAGAGATATCGCTGATTTCTGCTGTGCTCGCTACCAATGTTTGCAATCCATTGCCGGCTGAATCTACAGATTTATCAATGAATTTCATCTGGTCTAACATCTTGTTGACGGACTTAGAGCCTATTTCAGCCTTGTCTCTCATCGAAGAAGAAAGATCCGCTATGTTCCCGGTATTTGAAGCGACTGATGATATACTGTCTAATAATTCAGTGATGGATTCTGCGCTCTTTTCTGTCATTGAGCTTTGCTTCACATTGCTGTCGGCAGCCATCTGCATGGCTCGTGAAATATGTTCAGATGTTGATTTCGATTCTTCCGCGCTTGCCGATAATTCTTCAGAGGAAGCGGCGACTTGTTCAGATGAGCTGCTGATCTGCTTCACAATTTGAGTTAATGAATGAGTAAAAGAATTAAAAGATTGGGCAAGCTGGCCAAATTCATCTTTATTTTTCACAATGACTTTTTTGGTTAAATCAGCGTCGCCGTGTGCAATTTCCTCCAGCTGCTTATTTATGCTTCTTAGGGGCACCATTATGGACTTTAACAGCATTATGCTTAAAACAACGCCTAATATAACTGATATCCCGGTGACAATGATGATGAGCCATTGACTCATTTTCCCATTGCCTCGTATTTCATCTTTTAGATCCTCCACCTCTTGATCCAGGTGATCAGACAGCTTATTGACAGCCGGATCTACGCCTTCTTTTCTTATTGTTCTTTCTTCTCCAAAATGGATGGTTTCTGCTTTTTTAGGATTTGAAGAGTAGGCTGTTACTACTTGCTGATTCAAAGCTCTATACTGAGTAAAACTTGTCTTAATGTCTTCAATATTGGATTGATACTTCTCTTCATCAATCAAGTCATTAACCCGGTCAAGGCTCTTTAAGACATCGTCTGCTTTTTCCTTCATACCCTCGTCGTATTCTTTGTCTCCGGTAATCAAGAAGCCTCTTTCATCATTTGATAACCCGGTCAATTCATATTGGATGTGTTTTATCTCTTTTTGGAATTCCATTTTGTCTTTAAGTTCTTCATTCTTTTTCACAGTAGAAGAAATCATAAATACTGAGGAGCCTCCAATTCCAATAATTGAAACAACTAATATTGATATAATCCCCAGCAATTTTGTTTTCACTTTCATGTGTCGTTTTCCCTTTCCGCACAATGTAATGGCTGAAATAAAATATGTTCAAGCGCGTTTGAATCCAATTCGCTTACGCTCATGTCCATAATATCGACACGTGTTATCAAGTTTTATAGTGATATTCTTATATGAATAAGCAAATTCTTTACGTCTCTGAACTTACAGAAAAACCTTAAGTAAAATTTGCAGTCTTTTGCGGTATGTAAGTCACTCTTATTCGTTTTTCTAAAAAAGGCTTTTCCCACCTCAAATTGGCTGAACCGGCTGTTTTCTCGAAAATATAATACAATACGCAGCATAATATGAAGGAGCGAAACTTAAATGGGGATCATCAATGGTAAAGAATTCATTGACCGATTGAATAAACTAGAAAACGAAATATGGTATGATGGCGAAAAAATAAAGGGTAACATTTCTGAGCATCCTGCATTTAAAGGAATAATCAAAACAAAAAGCTCACTTTATGAATTGCAAACAAAGGATGAGTTAATACATGAAATGACTTATTGCCTTCCTGGAGATCATAATCGAATCGGCCTTTCCTATCTCCAGCCTAAAACCAAAAATGATTTAAAAAAAAGAAGGAACATGATTGAACATTGGGCTAGACATACTCACGGAATGATGGGGAGAAGTCCGGATTACATGAATACGGTTATGATGAGCTTTGCTTCGTCAGCGGAGCTTCTCAAAGAAAAAGAGAATTGCTTTCCTGAACATATACTAGATATGTATGAACAAGCTGCTAAGCATGACCTTTCCTTTACCCATACATTCATTACTCCGCAAGTGAACCGGTCACAGTCCTATTTTGGGCTAAGTGAAAAACCGATATCTGCTAAAGTCATTGATAGAACCGAAAAAGGTTTAATGATTCATGGAGCACGACTGCTTGCAACACAAGGCGGGTTGACCGATGAAATCTTGGTTTTTTCAGCGCCTAAATTTTTCTTTGAAACAGATGAAGCTTATGCTTTTTCAATCCCTTCTAATACAAAAGGCGTAAAATTCATCACAAGAGAATCATTTGTATTAAGCGACTCTTCCTTTAATCATCCCTTAAGCTCAAGGTATGAAGAAATGGATTCAATTGTGGTTTTTGATCATGTGTTAGTGCCGTGGAATCGTGTGTTTTTTTACGATAATGCGGAAGCAGCTAAAGATTTTATGACAAAAAGCTCTTTTCATGCCTTTACCTTTCACCAGGTTGTCATTAGGCAAATGATAAAAATTGAATTTCTATTAGGTGTTGCACAGCTTCTTGTCGACACCATTAATGTTTCCGAATATCAGCACATCCAAGAAAAGCTCTCAGAAATCATTGTGGGATTGGAAACAATCAAAGCGCTCATTGACAAATCGGAAAATGATGCTCAGTTAGATGAATTCGGCTATATGCGCCCCTGTTTAATTCCTCTTCAAGTCATCAGTACAATCATTCCTAAGCTATATCCTCGATTTACTGAAATCATACAATTAATTGGAGCTAGCGGAATGGTGACACTGCCTACCGAAAATGCATTTGACTCAGAGATACGGGAAGATCTTGACCAATATCTTCAAGCAACCAATACAAATGCTGAAGAACGTGTGAAAATTTTCCGTTTGGCATGGGATTTAACAATGAGTTCATTCGGAACTAGACAAACTCACTACGAAAGATATTTTTTCGGAGATCCTATTCGGATTTCAAGCAGGCTGTATACCAGTTATCCAAAGCAGGAGCAGTTGAACATGATTAAAACATTTTTACATGCAGATGCAGAACAATGAAAAAACAGCGGGAAAAGATCCGCTGTTTCGTATTTTTTATTCAGGAAACTGAACATGGCCCGGTACTGTATAGGCTTTGGACGTTCCGCTTTCAGGCAGCTTTGGAATGGTGTCTTTCACAACTTTTCCGCGGATGTCAGTCATTCTGACTTTGAGAGAGCCAGTACCTAAATTCGTACTCACAAAATGGTTATAGTCCATTTTCTCCATGTTGATCCACTTACCATCCTTTTCATATTCCATTTTCATAACAGGATACTTGTGATTTCTGACTTGGATTGCTGCCCACCACCTGCTGCTGCCTTCTTTGATCCGGTACGTGAAATTGCCGGTGATTGGGGCTTTGACAACACGCCATTTAATATTGATTTTTCCGTCTTTCATATTGCCGATTTTACGGAAGGCATTAGGTGACAGATCAAGAGCTCCCCGAGCGCCTTCGGGATAAAGATCAGTAACATATACGGTTGTTTTCCCTTTTGGCCCTTCAACTTCCAAATAAGAGCCGGCAAGTGCCGCTTTTACTCCTCCGTAATTGAGATCCGCCGGATTTATTGCAGTAATCTCCATATCGGAAGGAATGGGATCCAGCAGGAAAGCTCCTCCTGAATAACCTGACCCTGTATACGTTGCATAACCTTCATGCAGGTCGTCATATGCTGCCGAAGCTTGCGGGGAAAAACAGAAGATCGTCAACAAAACCATACCAACAAATGCACTCATGATCTTTTTCATATTTGGTCCTCCTCAAACCAGACTTCAAATGAGAATCATTATCATTATAAGACTCAATCCATCTGGTTTGAAAGAGGAAATAGATTCATAGATGATTTTAAGGCAAATTCACTATCATTCATATATCAAATGTAGGTAGTTATGAAAAAGCCAATACAAATGAACGAATGTGCACTTCAGCCGAATGTCTTATTTTCCCCTCTCAAAATTCGCATTTCAATAACGAAATGAAACAGGCTGTTGGCCTGATAACAGCTATACAGGAAAAGCTATTTTTCCCGGCTCAGTTTCAACTTAGCTGTCATCATGATGCCAAAGATCAGCACAATCGGAACCCAAATAATGAAGTGATAAAAATCAGGCTCAGCCAGAGCAACAATAATAGCCCCCACACAATATAAAATAATAGCCAGTGCTCTTAACACAGTATCTCTTAAGAAAGTCTTCTTTTGCTTCTTAAAAAACAAACGGCCGGATATATCCTCTAAAAGAGAAGCCAAAGTGCCGGTCAACACAGTTGAAGAAATACCTGCGATCCCCAGTTTTTTTGCTGCTGTAGTTTGAATCCCCATAGAAATGCTCATGAGTATAATTAGAATGTGCACAGGAACAAATGCCCGGTAAAAAGAAAGACAAGCAAAGACAAACAAAATGAATGCTTCAAGTGCGAGGGCTTTTGTCACAGCAGAAGGCCAAAGGGTATTTTCCGCCTTTCCGACCATCAATGTAGCAATGATCACGCCGCATATAAATCCGATTAGCGCAGTCAAGGAATTAAAAACAGTGACCTGAATGGATTTGCCGATAGCTAACCCCAATAATACAATGTTTCCAGTCATATTAGCTGTGAACACATGTCCCAGGCTTAAATACCCGATTACATCCACGATTCCAGCTGTTAAACATAAAAGTGATAGCAAGGTGTTTCGATAAGCTGCTGCAGTCAACGGTGTATCAATCCTTTCTTCTATTTCAATTGTTAGTATGTCTTTTGGCGCAATCTCTATTTTTTAAGTAACCCAACATTAATTAGGAAGATAGAACCTATCATTCCTTTCCATTAACTGTAATAATAATCCCCGCAAGGAAATGATTAAAATTGAAAGGAAGCATATTGTGATGAAACGACTTTGTTTATGGTTCACCGTCTTTAGCTTGTTTTTGGTTCTCTTGCCTGGAAAAGCATTAGGTGCAGTCGATTTTCCGAATACCTCAACAAATGGCATTTTAGGTTTTGCCGGAAATGCCAAAAATGAAAAAGGCATCTCTAAAACGGGCACAACGGGTGGAAAAAACGGGCAGATTGTTTACATTCAAAGCGTAAATGATTTAAAAACCCATCTAGGAGGATCCACTCCGAAAATTTTAGTGCTTCAAAATGATCTTTCCGCATCTGCGAAAACAACAGTTACCATTGGCTCAAATAAAACACTCGTGGGCTCTTACGCGAAAAAAACGCTGAAAAATATTTATTTAACAACTTCATCAGCTTCTGGAAATGTCATTTTTCAAAATTTAACGTTTGAACACAGTCCGCAGATTAACGGAAATAATGATATCCAGCTTTATTTAGATTCCGGTATGAACTATTGGATTGATCACGTCACATTCTCAGGTCATAGCTATAATGCAAGCGGAAGCGATTTGGACAAACTCGTGTATATCGGAAAATCCGCAGATTATATCACGATCAGCAACTCAAAATTTGCGAATCATAAATACGGTTTGATTTTAGGATACCCGGATGATTCTCAGCATCAATATGACGGCTACCCCCACATGACAATCGCCAATAATTATTTTGAGAACTTGTATGTTAGAGGCCCAGGTCTGATGAGATACGGTTACTTTCATGTTAAAAACAATTACAGCAATAATTTTAACCAGGCGATTACAATTGCTACAAAAGCAAAAATATATTCCGAATATAATTACTTTGGGAAAGGCAGTGAAAAAGGCGGCATCCTTGACGACAAGGGCACTGGTTATTTCAAAGACATAGGCAGCTATCCATCACTCAACAAGCAAACCTCTCCGCTGACTTCTTGGAATCCCGGGTCAAACTATAGCTATCGTGTCCAAACGCCGGAATATACAAAAGAATTTGTCACGAAATATGCCGGATCACAAAGTACAACTCTGGTATTTGGCTACTGATATAAAAGAGGCCCTGCGTTAAAAACGCTGTGCCTCATTTTATACTTATAGGCTATTTTTAAGCGATCCTTGTAACTCCTTCAAGATCCAGCGTCGGTCAAACTAAAAAGCATATGTTTTTTCCACATAACTTCTTAAATGGCTTTCTTATTATACCAGTTTATCGCAAGTAAAAAGAAATCATTGTTCTGAACCTGTATTAAATGAACGTTCGTCCCACAAACTATTCAAAAACCCCTAAAAAGGATGATGGATATGTGCGGCAGGTTTACTTTGTACTCTGCATTTGATGATATTATTGACCAGTTTGACATCGATCAATTTTTTCCTAAAGGTGAATACCAGCCAAGCTATAATGTCGCACCATCACAAAACATCCTTGCAATCATCAATGATGGATCAAATAATCGCTTAGGCAAGCTTAGATGGGGACTTATTCCACCTTGGGCAAAAGATGAAAAGATCGGTTATAAAATGATCAATGCTCGAGCCGAAACAATTACCGAGAAACCGACCTTTCGAAGACCGCTTGTCAGCAAACGCTGCATCATACCAGCAGACAGTTTTTATGAATGGAAACGGCTTGATTCCAAAACCAAAATCCCAATGCGGATCAAATTGAAATCATCTGCTCTTTTTGCGTTTGCTGGCTTATATGAAAAGTGGAGCACACATCAAGGATACCCTCTTTATACCTGCACAATCATAACAACTAAGCCTAATGAGCTCATGAAAGATATACACGACCGAATGCCGGTTATATTGGCCCATGATCATGAAAAAGAGTGGCTTAACCCCAAAAATACAAGCCCTGATTATCTGCGAAGCTTGCTGCTGCCTTATGATGCTGATGACATGGAAGCATACCAGGTTTCATCATTAGTAAATTCACCTAAAAATAATTCATCTGAGCTTCTTGCAGAAAATCATATGTAGTGATTGAAATTCTCTAGCAAGAACTTGTCAAATAGCTTTGTTCCTTAGGTGCCAATCCTTCTAGTAATTATGAATTTTTAGTACATAGATCAATTAGTTATTTTCAGTATTAGTTTTAAATAATTTTATTATGTAAACCTAAATAAGCAATGTTATCCCTTTCATATAAAATAGTTTACATTGCTTATAGCTTCACTTTTCTATTTTGTCAGCAAAAAAACTGAACCACATTAAACTTATGAAACCTGCCGCACCTGTGATTGCAAATATGATATAAGCCCATAGAGGTAAATCCATACACTTTCCCTCCTAAGAATTAAATGAAATTTCTTTCATCTTACATGGAGGTCTTCTTTCTTTTGTTTATCCAGTGTAATACTTAATAATATGTTGATGAATGCAGCTGGGAAATATATAAATCCCACTCCAAGAATGCCTAGTATCGTACTTAAACTTACTATGTAATTCTTTGTCATCGTTTGACTATCAATCAATATTAGAAGTGAAATCAATCCAGCTAAAACACCTATAAACCAAGCATCGCCAACAGCATAAGAATCATCCAGCATCCCTAACCATCGCCCCAATATAGAGCTCCCAATGGCAGTCAAACTGGATAAAAATATGAGTGCTTTCATTCTTGTCCTCCTTTAAAGCCAATCAAACTGGTAGAAATCGGCCAATGATTTTTCATTAGCGAATGGTTATCGTTTCCACATCAACATTTTAAAGCTCATTACAATACGATTCAAGCAGAAAAACCCTACATAACGTATATATAGGGATTTGATAAAACACAGGCCAACACCCAGCTCTAGTTACTTTAAGACCACTGTGTGATCGGTTCAGTCTTTACGTACCGGGATATTTCACAACAGGCACTTTCTTCTTACGCAGAGAATCAAGCATGACTGATCCAGCATTCAAGTTGCTTTGCACTAATTCTTTAGGCGTCAATGCCATCCACTGATTGAGTGACACATCTGCATAGCGGTTACTTTTGAACATTTCTAAAAACCATAATGTTTCTGTACCAGTATTTTGTATATAGTGGCCAGCATTAGAAGGTACGTATCCAACGTCGCCTGCTCTATAATCAAATGTGCGGGCAGTCCCATTTCCGATAAATACCGTCATTCGTCCCTGTCCTGTTAGATAATATTGCCACTCATCGCTATTGGGATGCCAATGAAGCTCTCTCATCGCGCCAGGCTCAATCTGAACAAGTGCAGCGGCTATCGTTTTTGAAATTGGGAAGTTAGAAGAATCCACAATTCGTACACTCCCCCCTGGCATTTGAATTGGGGGTTGATTTAACAGCTCGTGTTTAAAGGTCATGGGGACTTTTCCATATGGTGACTGAATGTCTTCACTGGCGACTGATCCCGGCACATTCCCTTGGTAGATATAGACTTGCTCAGACGGAAGAGAGTTGAAAGCATTCTCCGGGACACCGAAATTTGCAGACAGAACATCTTTTGGTGTGTGTGCAAGCCAATCTGAAATGGTTAACGTTGAAAACTCAGAAAAGTTCCCATCATCGAAAACGAGCAGAAACTCGCAGTGTTCCAATCCCTGTATGGAATGCGGAATTCCTGCCGGGAAGTACCAAAGGTCGCCGGGACCAACATCAGCAATGAAATTTCGTCCGTCTTGGTCAACAGCGGTGATACGTGCCCGTCCCAAAAGCATATAAGCCCACTCCGCTTGCTTATGCCAATGAAGCTCGCGGACGCCTCCCGCAGTTAAGCTCATGTTTACACCTGCAATCGCAGTCGAAATCGGAAGCTGTCTTACGGTGATTTCTCTTGACCAGCCGCCGTGATCTAATTTCATGGGAGCGTCTGAGAATGAAAATCTCAAGTTAGGAATCATACCCTCATCTGTAACAGGCGGAACAAATATATTCGGATTTTGAATATCCCGTATTATATTTCGCGGGCCTGTATCAATAGCTCCAGCTCCATCACTTCGAATAGGCTGCGGCACGTTTCTGTCTTCATGATTGATTGGTTGTTGTTCCAACAGCATGCACCTCGTTTTAGAAATGAACAAGATTTTATTTCAGCCTATGCAGAATCTTAGATTGCTGTGCCTAGGAATCCGCAAATAAAAAAGTGACCACCAATGTGATCACAAATACATCAAATAAACTATTTTTTATACCATGGCTTCTTATGTAATTTGATTGCTTCTGTCTGTTTTTTCTGGCCTGTCCTCCACTCCACTTTTACTAATACATCATGACCTATCACTTCATCTTCAGGCATATAATCAAAGGTGGAAATATGGTCCTCCATGCGTCCCCCACCCGGCATTTCATCACCTGTGTACTCCGATAAGTCGTACTCATCTACGTTATCATCTTGATACTTTTCGCCATCTACATACAGAGTAATTCTTTCAACAACAGTCCACTTTTCTTCCTTCTTACTCCCCTGCCAATATAGATTTAGAAAATAATTGGGTCCAATTGAAGTTTTGTCTGATTTTTCAAGGTTAGACATCCACAGTCCGCTTTTCCCGCTGCCCTCATATTTCACTTTGTTCCCTGACACCATTACAAATAATGTGATGATGCAGATGATCAAGAATCCAGCAATGATCAATAGCCATTTCTTAATATTGTTCTTTTTTCTCATGTTTTTCCTCACTTTCCTAACTTTTTAGTAGGAAAATACGATCAAAATGTTACCGAAAAGAAAATAAGAAAGGGCTAATGATCTAACAGATGACTGTCTAAACTTTTGACTTAAATTAAAGTGCTTTCTAAAGACAAGATTAAAACGTATAACAGCTCTTAAATGCATTTTTTGTTTCATTGAGTCAAGAACCTTAAAATGGCTTTTTATTATTAAAAATCAAGCTAGTGTATTAAGTAACTTTTCAAATTTATTTATACTCATGATCTCGTGAGTCACAAATCTCCCATCAAAAAAAACGCTAAAAGTTGTCCAAATAGCTGGTGACTTTTGTGCCTCTTCTTTCGATGATAACTGAATTGACTGAAATTGAACCCCTTTCTTTTCAGTCAATTCCCGCAAATCATTTATCATGCCCACTGCAAACGGACACTGAGCTGTATAGTATATCGTAATCCCCTTTTCATTGATAGAATCACTTTTCACCTGGCTCTTAAATGCAGGAGAATCTGCAAGGCCATTCCAAGTCAAAGCCATTAATTGAAAATAAGGGGCAGCTTCATCTTGTAGAGTAAACCCCATATGCTCAAAGAAATGCTTATCACTTAAATAGGGCAGTTTTTTCTTGCCTGCGATATGGATAATGCCATCCATGCCGCACGCTTTCGCATCTGCTATACATTTGTCCAACAATCGTTTCGCATGACCGTTATTTTTATATCTGCCAGACACCCACAGACAATTAATGTACATAAAATTAGGCGCATTGATAGGCACCCATGCCTCATTCGCAGGTAGGTATTCAATAAAGACTTTTGCCCGTTCATGTAAGCGATAGAACACCAATCCTTCATCCATTCGAGCTTTGAGCCATCTCTTCTTTTCATTAACTGCATGCTCATATTGTTTCGTGCCTAATGCACAGCAAATATGATTGTCTTCAATATTGTCCTTTGTGATTTCAATGTAGCACATCTCCTCTTTCCCCCCTTTAACATAATTACATGGAATTCAACTTCACACTTTACATGCCTAATAGAATAAATACCCGTTCCAACTTAAATACTTTTTCTTTTCCATTTTGCCAATTAACTGTAAAACCCTTCTTTTATTCAGATATTATCTTGATTCCTATATCACCCATTTCAAATCCAAAGTGTGTTCATCTTTGAGGATTAGATGCACTGCTTATGCTATAAATACAGTACACGAAGTTTTTTATTTGAAGTAATATTTGTTACGGGACAGCAATAGTAAATAAGTGATAAAAGGGGAATTAAACTTGGTGGAAAAATGTTATTCTTGTTTAATTTGCGGATACAAAGGATTAATTCAAAATCCTTTGTATAAAGGCGAGTATCAAAAAACGTTTGACATTTGTCCATGTTGCGGTTTTGAATTTGGCTACAGTGAGGATCATGATGTGAGGTTAGGTTTTATTGTAACTCCTGATCATTTAATTGAGGCTGCATTTCAATTGTATCGCAAACAATGGATTGAGAGCGGGATGGTAATTGCTCATCCGGAAGATATTCCAGAAGAATTGAAAAATGGCAATTGCTTAAAATTTGAAGTTTTGTTGAAACAATTGAAAAAACTAAATCTTGACATAGAAAATTTTGAAATTAGCGGTTTTTAATGATGAAACAGGTTGCACTTGTTTAGGTTTCACTGTCATTATCAGTAAAATGTTAAGTTGAAATGCGCAGTCAGTCACAAAGTCTCTATTCGTATTCAATAAAGACTTTGTGATCATCGACAAACATTTCACTCCCATCGGATAAAGTATCCAAAAGGCCTCCTCTGGTTCTTCTCTATAGTCATTAATCACAGTCACTTTGACATTTGACTCAGCTATGATTGGTTTTCCAACAATTTTTCGTTTTTTCCTCAGGCAAAGTAAGAGATCGAATCATCAAAGCCATTCCATCTTTACTGTCTAATTAATGCCATCTTCAGTGAATTTAAAGGTCTGTTTTAAATTGCGTCCTTCTTGCCCCTTCTGTGTCCAAATTATAACAACCTCTAATTCAGAGGCCTTATCTGCCAGCATAAAATGATTGAACTTCAGCGGTGAGCCATCATTTAAACTTTCAGCTAACATTTTAGAATCTTCTTTTGGTTTGACACAATTTTCATCGGGACATCCAAAAAGCGAAAACCTTGTGATTGAATTAGGGTCATTTCTATACAATTGCACATCCACTGTAGCTGCTTTTTCCCCTATATTTTTGACTTCCAAGGAATATACTTGATATTCTCCTTTTTGAGGTCTCGTAAATTCCTTTACATTTTTTGCTTCACTTACTTTTACTGACCACTGTTCTGTTTTTTGTGTAATAGGCAACACCGTAAAAGTCAGGGCATGCGCTTTTGCTTGGCAAAACGTAAATCCAACTGCTGTAAAAACAATTACAGAAAATAATACCCTTTTCACTTCATTTATCCCTCCTTCCTTTCACTGGCCGCTCCTTAAAGAATTGATTTTAGCAATCCACAAGCTCTCTTAACAAAAACCTTACCTGAGATTTTGTCTTTACTGCTCTGCATTTATTTCTTTCGGTATCCGAGATGGAGCTTTGGGGATTTTTCTTAATTTGCTGTTAATCACATCAGAAGAGTATAGCGTAATAATCATACTTCCCCCATACCTTTTTGCCCGAATTAAGATTGGTTGGTTATATTGGTTTTGAAAGCGAAAGTCAGGACCTCCCCAGCTTACCGTCGCATCCCGTCCGGGCGGTACATATGGTACACTTCTAGTATGAGAATAGCGCTGAACGATCTGCAGTCCTGCACGATCGACTGCATTAAATAGAGTTGAGGACACCTGACAAATTCCTCCTCCTACACCTTCAGACAACTCCCCTTTTACAATAATGGGTGCACTTTTATATCCTTTGTTCCGAGTTCTCATTCCCACAACTTGGTTAAACGAAAACGTCTCATTAGGGAAAACAACGTGATTGTCGATTGCTTTTGCAGAAAGCGAAATATTGTGTGAACGGCTTTTATTGCTTGAGTTAAAATACGTCACGTACTGACCAAGCTGCTGCGTACTGATGTGAGCTAGCAGCTCGCTGTCAACTTTCGGATAAATGTTCATTTCCGGCACTTCTATCTTGGAGGGACCTTGCCCATAAAAATACGCATAAAACTTTTCCATAAACGCCTGTTGATACAGTTTGTAGCCAACCCTGCCCGGGACGATGCTTCCATGATCGTTAAGGACAGCATTTATCGGCTCACGGTACACTTTCTGATCAAGCTGTTTGATGAATTTACTGTATTTTTCATAGTCAACCATTGGAGTGCCGGGAAGAGGCATTGTAAAGTCTTCACGGTTAACAGTGGCAATCGTCCGTCCTTGCTGTGTGACCGTTAAACTGTCCTGCGGCTCACTCGGCTGAGCCAATAAAAAAAGACCAGTGATCAAAATTTGTATCATAAGTCGGTTTACCTCCCGATCATTAGTATGAACAGCCGCTTATCCTTTGATGTATTTCTTCCCATCGTTTGTTTGAATCTTTGACGTTGATAAAAACCTTCATAAAAGAGCTTAGCTTTATGTTCACACCGATCCCTGAGCTCACTGAGGGACACGGTTCATTCAGTCGGCAAGTTTGAAGTAGTTCAGCATCTCCCAGTGATGAGGGATGCTTTTTTGTCTTGTCAAAAATGAAAAGGGTCTCCTATAACAACAAAAAATCAATCCATTTCAATATTTTTTTATTGAGAAACGATAAATTTTTTGTTACATTCAATTAGACAACAAATAAATGAGGTGCTTGTTATGAATCGAATGTCGACAATTTTTTTAAAGATAGCTTTGGTTCTTATTGGAATTCCAATTCTTGCTTTATGCATTTTTTTAGTGCCTAAGGTAGCCAACTATTCAGCAGAATTATTTCCAAATATCGCTTATATAAAATATCTCGTTTTCATCTATTTGTATGTAACGGCGATACCTTTTTACTTTGCTCTTTATCAAGCGTTCAAACTTTTAAGCTATATTGACAAAAACAAAGCTTTCTCGGGTTTGTCTGTAAGAGCTTTGAAGAATATAAAATATTGCGCAGTCACTATCAGTATCTTTTACGCAGCAGGCATGCCTGTCTTTTATCTGATGGCCGAGATAGACGACGCCCCGGGTATCATTGTGATCGGATTGGTTATTATTTTTGCTTCAATGGTGATTGCGGTCTTTGCTGCTGTTCTTCAAAAACTGTTAAAAGAAGCGATTGATATAAAATCAGAAAATGACTTAACGGTCTGAGGTGATGACATGGCGATTATTATCAACATTGATGTGATGCTTGCTAAGAGGAAAATGAGCGTAACAGAGCTTTCAGAGAGAGTTGGCATCACCATGGCTAATCTTTCGATATTAAAAAACGGAAAAGCAAAGGCTATTCGATTATCAACTTTAGAAGCGATTTGCAAGGCTTTAGAATGTCAGCCCGGGGATATATTGGAATACCGAAGTGATGAAGACACAGATTCGTAAAGAAAAAATATGAAGGATCAACAGAAAAATAAAGTGATTGGCGGTGAGCTTATGGACATAAACTTATATCCATCTAGCTGCTATACTAAGCGTCCCTTTCATACACGAAGAACACAACTATGGAGGAGGCATACATCATGAGAGCCATAAAACAAATCGTCCATTTTGGCTGGGAACAAGCCCTTTCATGTTTGTTTCCTGCCGTTATTTTTGCCTCTTTGGCTATTACGCAAATCATCCCACTGCCCTTCTTGCCGCGGTATGACTGGCTGCTCATTATCTGCGTTCTCATGCAATTGTGGATGGTGCGTTCCGGTCTTGAGACACGGGATGAATTAAAAGTGATCACATTATTCCACCTTATTGGGCTTGCTCTGGAACTTTTTAAAGTCCATATGGGCTCCTGGTCTTATCCAGAAGAAGGATACTCCAAAATATTTGGAGTACCTTTGTATAGCGGCTTTATGTACGCAAGTGTTGCCAGTTATTTGTGCCAGGCATGGAGAAGGCTTAATGTTGAACTGGTTAAGTGGCCGCCTTTTTTTGCAGTTGTTCCGCTTGCCACAGCGATTTATTTGAATTTTTTCACCCACCATTTTTCTATAGACTTTCGATGGTGGTTATCTGGGCTTGTCATCATTGTCTTTTGGCAAACATGGGTTACATACGAGGTGAATGGAGCTCGTTACCGTATGCCGCTCGCACTTTCTTTTGTACTCATCGGATTTTTTATATGGATAGCGGAAAATATCGCTACGTTTTTTGGAGCTTGGAAATATCCAAACCAAATCGATACATGGAGTCTTGTACACCTTGGAAAGGTAAGTTCATGGCTCTTGCTAGTGATTGTTAGCTTTCTTATAGTAGCATCATTAAAACAAGTTAAGGAGCAGAGTCCCACAAAGGCAGAGATGGATGAATCTTTTTCTTAGCATACAAGGTCTCAAATAGAGTGAAAAGCAACGTTCAAATGGTTGCTTTTTTCTTTTATGTAACTCTGCCGGTGAGTATTCATCTTCTTCAAATTTCATCGCAACACGATAACTGATTCAGATTACAACTGCTTTCAACACTTTGACAAACTCATGCGCCGCCGGCGTTATCTCTTCAAATGAATGTGCGATGACGCCAATATCGCGTGTGACCCTAGGAAAGATGTCCTTTTTAATCAACTGATGCGGGACGGATGAAAGTGTAAAGTTTGAAATGATGCCGATACCCAAGTTATTTTTGACCATATTAATCAAGGTTTCGGCATTTTGCACAGTTAAGTTTTCCTTTAATTCGATGTTGTATTGCGAAAATGCGTTTGACATCGCGATTTCATGACCGCCTTTACAAAAAATGAGGTCATCTTGATAAGTTTCAAGGTCGACATGCTTTTCAAGTTTTAATTCGTCACGCTGCGGCGGGATGACGGCCACCATATAGTCGTTACACAATAGCTGATTTTCAAACGGTTCAAATGGAGATGCTGCGATCCCGATATCAACCGTACGATCTTCAACCCATCCTTTTATTTGGTCAGAGGTTCCTTCGATCAATTCTATGCGGATCAGCGGGTAGTTTGATCTGAATGCCGCAATCGCCTGTGGCATGATATTTGTTGAAACTGCAGGAAATGAACCAATTTTCACCTTCCCGTTTAACAGCTTGTTTTCCCGGTTGGCTACTTGATATATTTTGCTTTCAATTCCCTTCATTTGCCTCGCCAGCAGCAAAATTTCTTTTCCAATGTCCGTCAGCATTAAACCATGATGTTTATCCCTGATCAATAATTTGAGCTGCAGTGAGCTCTCCAGGTTTTTTATCGCTTTACTTACCGCCGGCTGAGAGATGAACAATTCTTTTGCAGCTTCTGTAATATTCAATTTCTCCCCGACTTTTACAAATATGTGAAGATGGTTCATGTTCATAACCATTTGGTTATACCCCCAATAATAAAAATGTATTTCAGTTATACATAAATGTAACATATGATAGAAACCAGCACGATATTTAAACAAGAAAGGAGGCTTCATTATGGTAAAAGTTATGCTGGGAATCATATCTGTCACACTTATTTGGGGTTATACTTGGGTTGCGATGAAAGTAGGAATTCATGACATCCCCCCGCTTTTATTTTCGGGTTTGCGCCTGTTCATCGGAGCGGTTCCTTTATTTCTCATTCTCTTCATCCAAAGAAAAAAGCTTACAATTCAAAAAGAACATCTCAAAAGCTATATCATCATGAGCCTCTTGATGGGGCTGGGCTATATGGGGATCTTGACGTATGGAATGCAGTTTGTCGATTCAGGGAAAACCTCTGTTTTGGTATATACAATGCCTATATTTGTTACGGTGATCAGCCATTTTACATTAAACGAGAAAATGAATGTGTATAAAACGATGGGACTGGTCTGCGGCCTCTTCGGACTGTTATTTATATTTGGAAAGGAAATGCTCAATATCGATCAAAGCGCTTTATTTGGGGAGCTGTGCATCCTTGCGGCAGCGCTTAGCTGGGGAATCGCGAATGTGTTCAGCAAGCTACAATTCAAGCATATCAATATTATTCACATGAATGCCTGGCACCTTATGATGGGAGCCGTCATGTTATTGGTGTTTTCCTTTATATTTGAGCCGGTCCCTTCAGCCGAGTGGACATATCAGGCGGTGTGGTCATTGCTGTTTAATGGCTTGCTTTCCACCGGCTTTACCTTTGTCGTATGGTTTTGGGTGCTCAATCAAATCGAAGCGTCAAAAGCATCCATGGCATTAATGTTTGTTCCCGTATTAGCCCTATTCTTTGGATGGCTGCAATTGCACGAACAGATCACCATCAACATTATCCTCGGCGCACTGCTGATATGCTGCGGGATTTTTATGAATACATTTACATTTTCACGACGGAAAGTGTGAATGATATACATTTCCCCTGTCATTTGGGCTTCATGTGACAGGAGACGACTATTATGAGAAAGTCTTCTAGAATCCTGACGACAGCCTATTAAACAATGAAAAAAGCTAGTGTCTGCATGTGAGACATTAGCTTGGCTGGCGTTCAGGCCGGTGAGAATCTAGATTCTTTTTTATTACCATTCTGGCTGATCAAACTGAAAACCGTATAGACCTTTTACTTTAACATCTCCGCAATCTGGATCTTTTGTCAAAATCAAATAATGAGTCTTATAAGGCATCGTCTCAACTCGATCAGTTGCACTCAAATCAAAATGATCCCCTGAGAAGTTTTTTTCACTAACGGTTATTTCATATCCTGACAAAGTCATTCGCATGATTCTTGTGTTAATTGTACATCCTTCAGTATCGAAAATGGTGAATCTGTACCCAAAGTGAGATGTCCAATGGTTTGAATTTAGGTCATCAGACTTCATAAACCATTTTTCATTTTCTGTCATTGTAAAACTCACTTTCTCCTCATCTTTCACGATAACAGCCGAAGCTTCCCCTACATGGATAGTGAAAGCCAAAAGAAATGTAAAAGCTAACATCAACATCTTTTTCAAAAGAGTTCCTCCCGATATCTTTTACTTCAATATATTGGAAGGGTCTGTTCTGATCAAGACAGTCTTCTCCAAATGAATCTTTAGCACCATGAAATGAGCCTTAATAAGAACAGTTTTAACCCAAATCAAACTCTATTCGAAATAAGGCTTACCAATCTATATTCTTTTTAAAAGTTTCTGCATTTCTTTATATAGCTCCTAGACACATATAAAAAATGCTCCCATAAGTTCAGGAGCACTACAAAAAACTGCTAAAGTGTTTTCTATCGATTTATTGTATTCATTAGCTCAAAGAAGTACTCAGGCTTATAAGTCTTATTCAGCTTATACCATGAACGCAATGTATCTGGTGCAAATACATCTAATTTTTTCAATACTTCTACTGCAAATTCCAGAGGAGCAATTCCTGATGCAGTAACCAAATTTTTATCAGATACTGCTGGTTCCTTTTCATATAGTGTTTCTCCTTTGTAATTAGGGCAGACCATTTTCATATACTCTAAGTCATTGCTTGTGTGCTTTCTCGAATTTAAGTATCCTTCATTCGCGAGGCCTAAGGTTGCCCCACAAATTGCAGCAATAGTCGTGCCGAGCTTTAAAGCGTCGCCAACTTTTTTCAAGATCGGCTGATGAATATCTTCTCCCCAAGTGTTTCCTCCGGGTAAAATGATAAGATCTTGACTCCCAAGAGTACATTCGTCAAGAGAAATATCTGGTTTTATGCTTAATCCTCCCAACGTAGTTATCATTTCTTTATTAGCCCCTACAGTAACTACTTTTAAAGATGCTGCATCTTGTTTAAAATATCTCCCTGAGTTTAGTTCCGCAATTAAATATCCATATTCCCAGTCTGACATTGTGTGAAATACGTAGAGATAAACTTTTCTCGTTTGCATCCAATAACACTCCAATCACAATTGATAAAGCTTTCTAATAGATGACTTTGCTGACAGCCATTGTCAGCATATGTAATCTGATTTACCTATTCTTATATAATACCATGTAGGTGGGCAATTGCCCTTGTTCTCCCAACTTATTAAAAATATAAGATCAATTGATTCTATGTTTACTAGCGCAAAGGGGTTTGTTACACTAACTGTCATGGGAAACATTTCAAAGGTAATACAAAATCATTTGAATGAGGAGGCTTGATGAAGTTGAAAAATAAAGCGTCAATAAAATTCGGAATATGTGTTGGGCTTTTATGTTTAAGCATTACTGGTTTCACACCTTTTTACAGCTCAACGCATGCCGAAGCAAAATCCATAGAAGACACAAACATGGCAAGCTGTATAACGAATAAAAAATTTGTTCAACTTGAGAAAAAATTTGATGCCAGGCTTGGCGTTTATGCAATTGATACAGGTTCAAACAAGACAATCGCCTATCGGCCGAATGAGCGATTTGCTTACGCATCAACCTATAAAGTTCTAGCCGCAGCTGCTGTCCTGAAGAAAAACTCAATTGAAAAACTTAATGAAGTCATCCACTACAGCAAGGACGATCTTGTTACATATTCTCCAGTCACAGAGAAACACCTAGATACAGGCATGAGCCTAAAAGAAATCTCGGAAGCGGCTATCCGTTACAGCGATAATACCGCTGGGAACATCTTGTTGCAACAGCTTGGCGGCCCTAAAGGTTTTGAAAAGTCACTGAAACAGGTTGGGGATCAAGTAACGAAAGCTAAACGATTCGAGACGGATCTAAACTCTGCGATTCCTGGTGATATTCGTGACACCAGCACCGCAAAAGCACTGGCAACCGATCTTAAAGCTTTCACTTTAGATAACACGCTCACGACTGACAAACGCACGATCTTAACCGATTGGATGCGAGGCAATGCTACTGGTGACGAACTGATTCGGGCAGGCGCTCCAATAGGATGGGAAGTCGGCGATAAATCCGGAGCCGGAAGTTATGGGACACGAAACGACATTGCTATCGTTTGGCCGCCAAACAGAGCTCCTATTGTTGTGGCAATTCTGTCAAACCGCTTTACGAAAGATGCTAATTATAATAATGCTCTTATCGCTGAGGCTGCAAAAGTCGTCCTTAACGATCTCAAATAAATGTTTAGCCTTTTGCCACTAAGGAAAAGACATTACTTTTTTAACTCCTACCGTTCATTTTTTGATGAACGGTTCTTTCATAAGACCTCTAGAATCATATATTTAAACACCACAAAACGTTATTATAATTAACGGCAAGTTTTCATTTTATGGAACAAGTAAAGTTTGACCTGACAAGAATTAAGATTAAGCACCCTAAAATCCGTTTTCTTCTCCTTCAAGTAAACATACAATGCAGACAATTCTCTTAAGTCTCTTATTCTGTGACCAATTTGTAATACTCATGAATATCCGGACTCACTTCCAATATTTCGTCTCGTTCGAAGGCACTAACATATCAAACCACTTGAATTAACATAACTGAACTTGATATTGGTCACTGGCAGTTTCAATGCAATAGAACAACATTTGTTGACTCAGAGGTTATCTATATGAGAATTCAACAATTTTTTTATAATAATTCATATTTTTGTATCGTTGCACTTGGTGGATTTGACTCTTTTAATGTATGGAACCACACTTTTATTTTTTCACCTCTTTTGAGATCATCTGTGTTATCAATCTCACTTAATCCTACAATTACTATGTTATTTTTAAACTTGTTCATAAGTTGTCCTTCAGAAAGATCGTAATCTTCTTTTACTGGAGCTTTTGTATCGGTAATGAGAATTGCCCTTTCATTGTCTTTAAGCACGACATAGCCTACTAGGCTCTGCATCTTTGTTTCTTCTCCGTGTTGTTCATTTTTGCAGCCTGCAAGGAAAATAATGAGCACTATCAAGCTTACTCCGATTTTAGGCAACTTTCTCCCTCCCGTCATGTTAAACAATCTCACTCCATAACTACATATCAATAAACTGTAGTGTAAATCTATCCAGAAACTTCTTCATTTTCTCATATTGAATCTTTTACAAGCTGTTAATACACAGACTAAATCGGGTAAAAATTCGTAGAGGTGATTTCTTTGAATGATGATCATTAAGTAACTCATTACTCTTCATTTATTTTTTCAACAATCATGGTATTGGCGGTCGCCATCTTTCCACAATACACTTCTTGGTTTGTAACAGTTTTCTTCTTGGGTTTTGCACTTATCTATACATTCGAAAAACATAAAACAAGTTCTTCAAAAGCAATATCTTATATTTCGTATTTTTTATTCATTGTTTCATTGACTTACACTTTAGTTAATATGTAATAGTAATCCTCCCTTTGTGGGAGGATTATTTGTTTAAGCTTATTTCTAAGCTGCTCTTGGGCCACACCGGCCATTTTAAACTCTTTTTGATCTTTAAAATAAACAACAGGGACATTCACCAAACGGATCTACTTCTTTTTGTTCTTTCTCAAATGTTTGTATGTGGTTGCCTTCGAACCATACCCTTACTCTTATTCCGCTAAAATCGAGATTTTTACTTTTTATGATCCATTATTCACTTCTAAAAAACTTCCAATTACAACATAATATATGTATAAATTGTAAATGGAGTTGATATAATTGAAGATTAGGAAAATCTTATTGAGTTCTGCTTTATCCTTTGGCATGCTAATATCCGCGGTTCCCGCATTGGCTGCTGGCACTTCGTCTGAGGTTGCAGTAAAAAATGAAGAATATGATTACGATACTATATACCGCATTAGTCCTCTGCCAATGGACCTCCAGCCAACAATAGAATACAACGGTTATACTTATACGCTTACACGTCATTATTTTGATTACTCAATCGGGTTTTACACGGCTATTTATACAAAAGTTGTTTAAACTTATAAAGGAGCTTTTTAGCTCCTTTTTCTCTTGTTTTAAGCAAGGTATTTCTTTCTATGTCGTCCCCTATCAAATACAATATCAACATTCTCCAGTTCTCTTTGACACGAACAAAATCTAAAGTTTGGTTTTAAATGCTGGTAATAAAAAATTCATTTTAAAGAAGTGCCGCCCGCAAAATGCGGCTTTTGCACACTACGCCAATTTTATATAGAAAAGCCAGACCTCCTCCAAGAGGTTCCAGCTTTTCTTAATGTGCTATCGATCTTCGTTAGTTCAACGGAACTTTATCATTCGGTACAATTGCAGCCTCCCGACTTCTAGTTAGGGCTGATGGGGGGATATCTGATGGCTCTCTACACACATCAGACATTATAAGATTTCAATGTAGCCTTCTGTCCCATGAACGCGAATTCGTTGCCCATCTTTTATCAGCTTGGCAGCATTTTCAACGCCAACAACTGCAGGTAAGCCATATTCACGGGCTATAACAGCTCCATGGGTCATCAGTCCCCCAACTTCGGTGACTAGGCCTTTTATGGATACAAACAATGGTGTCCAGCTTGGATCGGTAAAGGAGGTAACTAATATATCTCCATCTTCTAAATCAGCATCTTCCATGTTTAAAATGACACGTGCTCGCCCCTCTATCACTCCGGAGGAAACAGGTAGACCTACAATCGCTCCGGCTGGGAGATTTTCTCGTTTATACTCACCTGTAACGATTTCACCATCAGACGTGATAACACGTGGTGGAGATAGTTTTTCATATAATGTGTACTCGTCTTTTCGTGTACTGATGATTTGATAATCCAGTTTATGTGTGCGTACGACTTCGTGAAGTTCTTCAAAAGTGAGATAGTATATATCTTCTTTTTCATGAATAACGCCCGCTTCTATGAGTTGTTCGGCTTCTTTCAGTAAAGCCTGCTTATAAACGAAGTATCGATTAACCATGCCGTATTTTGGATATTCCCTAAACCCGCTGAAATTCCGGATGATATCTATCATTCGTTTTGTTTCTTTGGCTTTTTGTTCACCATCCGGTAATTGCTTCAATCGATCTAATAACTCTTGCTCTTTCTTCACAGCCTCCTGTCGCCCTTGCTCAAATTTCCGATGGCTGGCATTAGGCCCACTGTTATTGATGTTATTAAGAATCATTGGGATAAGTGTAGTTGGTTTTTCGCTCCATCGAGTTCTTGTAATATCAATTTCTCCGGTACATCGCATTCCGTATTTGCTGAGATAATCATAGATCGCGTCTCGGGTTTTGCTTCCGCCATCAAACTTAGCCAGTTCATCCAAAAAATTATCATCTTTTACATGTTGTAAGTAATCAATTACCTCTGGATAAGGACGAATCACATCTGCGACGTCTAATAGCGCAAGACCCATTTCTGAAGTAATATTATGGGGTACAGATTGAGAAAGCGTATCTGCTGCGTTTTTTTCACCTAACCACTCGTTCATTTTTTCGTTAATCCATAATGAAGCATTCATAGCAGTTCGAATCACAACAGAACTTTCGGGGTTAAATAAAATCTTCTTTAATTCCTGGATATCTTCTAGAATAAAACGAAATAAATCTGATCCTGATTTCGTTTGGATGTTTTGTTTTAACTCTTCTATCGATGTTTGACTGCTCTTAATCAAATCAGACACGATTGTCGGATCGTTTTCAACTTGAGCCGGCATATCTGCATTGCCTCTGCTGGGATTTGGTGCTGTTTTATCATTTGGTATCGACTTTATGAAATCTCGTCGCTTTATTATGGTCATAAGTGCGTCTTTTAAGAGCTGATCGTGCTGCCCCATGCCTTTTAAGAAAACTTCTCTGCTGTCAGGGGATGCCAGATGATGTGTGACATCAACAAATAGCCTTCCACCGGCTTTACGCATGGGTGCAGCAGTCGTCAACAGAAAAAAAGACAATCCCAGTGGTTTTATGGGATCCGTCATCATTTGTTGATGACCAACAGAAATATAGACGTGATTTTCTTGGTCACTCGCTTCAGGGATGGGGAATAAAGTAGTGATTGGACGACTCTGTACAATATAAAAAGTATCGCGGGCCAAACACCATTCGATATCTTGCGGCTGGCCGAAATGAGCTTCGATCTCTCTTCCAATGCGTGCCAGCTGTAAAATTTGTTCATCAGTCAGTGTTTGAGCCTTTTGCTGATCAGAATCGATCTGCTGTGTTTCTGTTCCGCCTTCTTTTCGTCCGTAGATAGCCAATTTTTTAGTTGCTATTCTCTTATCGATGATTTGCCCATCCTGTACTTTATAACAATCGGCAGACACCAATCCGGAAACCAGTGCTTCACCAAGTCCAAAACCGGCATCGATGGATAACACCTTTCGGCTTGAGGTAATCGGATCAGCGGTAAATAAAATTCCCGAAGCCTGAGGGAAAACCATCCTTTGAACGATAACGGATAAATAGACTTGGCTGTGGCCAAATCCATTTTGCATACGGTAAATAACCGCGCGATCCGTAAATAGGGACGCCCAGCATTTACTGATATGCTGCAAGATTGCATCGACGCCGATAATATTTAAATAGGTGTCTTGTTGACCGGCAAATGAAGCATGTGGTAAATCTTCAGCAGTTGCACTAGAACGCACGGCATAGGCATGTTCCTCGCCGAACTGGGAGAGATAGTGAGCCACTGCTTTCACAACATCGGAAGGAATGTCTACTTCCATAATGATTTGCCGAATCTTCCGGCTGATGTTACCAATCTGATCTCGGTCCTCAACTTTTAGCATCGCCAACTGATCCAACAACACTTGTAACGTTTCGTTTTGTTCGATGGCTTTTTGATATCCTACTGTTGTGACACAAAATCCTTCTGGTACTTGTATACCTTGAATTTTTGATAATTCCCCTAAATGTAACCCTTTTCCTCCAACGAGCGAAAGCTGTGTTTTTTCAATTTCATGTAAACCGAGAACCAAAGAACTCATTCTACATCTCCCCTTCAAAAAAATATTGACAAGAGCTTCCTAGCAGGATATAATAAAATTATAAGATGGATATCTATAACTTTTTAACTATAAAGCGCACGTAGTATGATTATATCACCGTGTCTGTTTTTGTGCAATATAAAAAGAACCTGGGCAATTTCACCAGGTTCTTTCTTAATTTACATAACTAGTCACATTAAAAAACTTGGTTCGATCTGATACAATCCTCTAAGGGTATCCTAAAGTTGGGTTCTTTTTGGAACTAACCTGCTCTGTTCTTAACAGTCCTACCTAGTATAAAGTGATGGAGAATACCCTACCTCCAGCACGCCAAGGCCGTTCACCTAGTAGAAAACGACCTTTAACCATTACTAACGATTTTAATAATCATTGATTATAAAACTTCTCAAGGAACGATCAGCAGCCCGTTAGCTACCCCTGATTAAAGATGATCTGTTACCACACTGTTACGTTAGAACTTCCACTACTTTGATATCCTTCTGTCGCCAAGACTTGGTAAGCCCAATTACTGCCCAGATTCATTCCATGGCTCTTCCATGCGTTCACATGATTGCTGAAAGTGATTGTAGCGTTGCTTCCAGTTGGTCTCTTCGTCTGGCGAACACTCCAGTACTGCGTAAAAGTAGTGCGATCGCCATCAATGGAAGGTGCGTTATAACGTGTAGTTGTATATATGTCATATGTACCCCCATCACTTTTTACAGTACCTTTATACGTTCCAGTAGGTCTATAAGTACCCCATGAATCCACTACATAATATTCTATGAGAGGTGATCTCGTCCAACCATATAAAGTTAAATATCCATTGCCATTCGGCGCCCAAACTCCGGCATTATAGTTTATCGTCCTAAATGGCGAACCTGTAGTCCAACCTTTACCAACAACAAAATTTCCGGTATTAGACCAATTAACACTGTAATTCCCGCCAGACCCATTGACAGCGTTTACTATACCGCCCCCATCAGTCCAATTTTGCCAGTAGTCTGTGCTAGCTGCAGAGGCGGTTGCCGAAAACAAGCTAATACTCATTAAAGCTGCCGATAATCCAACTAAGAAATTCTTTTTAAACTTAAACATATGTTACCTCCTATAATATTTTTTCCGACTTTGAGGTAGCACTCGTATACATTTAAAACATTCTTAATTACTAACGCCAAAGCTTTTGATCGTCCCCTTCAGTATAATACCACGAATTCATGAGCAAATATTAAAAGTATTTGTAATTTAATTACAAATACCTAGAAACACATTATAAGTGGTCTTCTTCCACCATATCCTGATCCTTTTTTCGCAGGATCACAATTCTTGTTTCTAATTCAGATGGAGTAATATCTGCAATGAATTCCCATTGAACCATTTCAAATAAAGGAGATATACATTAGAGATTGTGAAATTATTGTAGCTGCCGCTTGTCTAATGAAGGGAAGCAAATTTATGAAGAATATGAAGAACTGAAGAAGAAAACAATTAAGGTTATACTAAGAAAGAACTGCTCAATTAGAATTATTGACCAAAAATTTGAGGATGGTAGCTTAGATCAGTTTTACAAAGAAGTTGCAAGATTTTTATTTGAAAGGGCTCTGAAAAAGAAAAAAAAGAATTGACAATCAGGGTAACTGTGGGATGTAACCGAGCCTCCAATTCAAAATAAATATCTTTAAAATTCTTATTTTATTTAAAGAGGGACTGTATATCCCTCTTTAAAATTAAGCTTTAGATTGCTGCTGGAAGTAATAAAAATTGTACTTTTGATCAAACGCTTCTTCGCTTCCACAAAGAAAAATAATGAATTCAATAAATGCGATAATAGACGGGATACCAGTCCAGCAAAACAAAATATATAGAATACCTTGTCCTACTCTTCCCAAATAAAACTTATGTATTCCCAGACCCCCGAAGAAAAATGCTAATAATGCCGCTACAATTTTGTTCTTCTTGCTTACCATGACTTCCTCCTAGTTCATTGCTACCATTTTTAAAGTAATGCTTTCACATTATAATGCATTTTCCACCAGAAATCGTGAAAATTTTGAAATTTTTTTGAGATTTTTTATTTTATTGAGAAATGAAAGCTCATATAATTGAACTAGATGGTTTTGGGAGGCGTTTATTCAAAATGTATGGCCAAAGATTACGTCAATTACGAAAGGCACACAAATTAACAATGGAACAGTTAGCTGAGAAAATTGGAATTGCAAAATCAAGTTACGGCGGGTATGAAGCTGAAAGCAAAAAACCACCATTGGACAAGTTGGTTATTTTAGCTAGACTATATGATGTTTCAGTTGATTACATACTTGGATTAACAGATGATCCTGATCCTAAAGTGGAAAGAAAAAATCTAAAAGAGTTTTTAGAAAAACCAGATATTCACTGGGATGGATATAAACTTACCCCTGAGATATTAGATCCTATACGGAAAATTTTGAAGTTGGTTACTGCAAACAACAATTAAAAAGAGCCCGCATAAGGGCTTTTGCATAAAACAATTATTTTATTTCTTTCTTGTAGTATTGCTCATATTTTGTAAACTTATCTTTTAAATCTTCAGACATATTAATACCTTCTTTAACCTTTTAACGATATCATTTGGGTTAACTGGGTTTGGAGGCATTTCAGTCTTCCATCCATCCCACTCCGGTTTAAGTTCATCAAGTCCAAAGCTATGCTTCTGTTTTAGTAAAGCGTTAAATTCCTCAAATAAATTTATTGCATTTAATCTGCTGATCTTTTTTGCAACATATGCAAGACTGCCATCATCAATCTCTAATTCATCTTTTATTTTTAAGATCTGTTGCTTATACTCATCTTTACGTTCGGGACTTAATCCTAACATTGTATTGCTATAAAAAAGAGTTTGTAAGGACACTTCTAATAATGGTTTAGCTACTTGCTTTAAGTTATTCAACGTTGCATAAGCCTCACTAACGACATTTTCAACTTTCCTAAGCTCTGCTTCAAAACCCGCACCTTTGAAAGAAGAAAACTTTTCAAGGTTAATGAAAGCACTTGCAACAGCACCTGTTACAGCTGCTATGCCCATTTCAGTTGGTTTTCCCATAAACCCAAAAATAAGTGTGGGAACCATAATTAAAATGAGTGAAAAACAAGTTTTCATAAAATGCTCTACCTCCTAACAGCCCATTTAAATAAAAGGATTCTTTTATTTAAAAAGCCTTAAATACTGAGTTAAAGAAAAACAACAAAATAATGATGGCTAGTACAATAACAATCTCAAAAGTGTGTGAACTACCATCTTGTTTTCTCGTTCCGTTCTCTCCCTTATTTGCTCCCTATATTTTCTTTGTATTTCATTCTTTTTCTTGTCCATCTTACTCGACCCCTTTCAAAGTAAAGCCAAGCAATTCTGAATTATTTTTATTCCTTTCTTTTGACTCTTAATTTAATCCATTCTTCATCATCAGAATGTGGTTTTTTGGTTGTTCTATACCATCCGTTAAAATGAGCAACTAACTGAATCATTATTTTCTCAGCTTGACCTTTAGAGTCCATACCTAACTGCGTAAAACCATTTTTACTACTTAGCGGATCTCCGTCCCCTGGCTTATCAAACTGTATAAGAGCTATGTAGTATCTCCTTAGTCTGTGCCAAAAGGTTATAGGAGCCACCAAAGTGATTCCGATAGTGATCAACATTAAGTTTTGGTTTATAGCCCTTTGACTTTAAATATTCGGCAATTTCTTCAGCGCCAAATTCTTGATTCTAAACCCCACTCATAATAAAATGATTATTTTATTACTATTATACTACAATTTTCCATGGTCACACTAAACAAAAAGCAGTCTATTCAGATCTGCTCCTTAGTGTTTTCTTCTTTTAACTTTTTGTTTAGGTTGAAGCCAATTAAAACATTGACAATAGCTGCTGGAAGATATAGAATCCCTGCACCTATTATTCCTAGCGCGGTACTAGAACCCACTATAAATGCCTGTATTTCTGTATTTCTTGACTTCAAGCTAAGTAATACGAGGAGACCAGCTAAAACCCCCATAAGCCGTGAAATACCTGGGATAAAGAAATCTGTTAGGACTCCAAATAATTGCCCTATAATCGATAGCACAACCCCGAAAAAGCTGGACAATAAAACTAAATTTTTAATGGCATTTCACCCCTTTTTAAAGCCGCTTCCATTCAACATACCCAAACCGCTTTTTAAAACAGTTTTATGTTCTTCGGGTATATACAGCTGACAGATTAACTATTCTATCGATTCAAAATAAAATTATCATTTTTAATATAAAAAGCCCCTATAAGGGACTCTTTGTTAGTTTGTTCCTTCAACCTTACTCGTTAAGTAAGCCACTTGTTTTTCTAAATCAGCAACTCTTTCTTCAAGAGTTTTTGGCTTAGGCGCATTTTTCTTCTCTTCAAGCTCAATTGCTGCTTTTTCAATTTCCTCTACTGTAGGAATAGGTTCACTTTTTCTCCAAGCAGTAAAGATATGTCTCCCGTTATCATTTACAAATTCCCAATGATAAGATTCGTCTGAATGAGGGAACATATACATTAAAACTTCAGGAAGAATCGATCCATGAATATTCCAAATTTCTGATACGTCTTGACCAACTTTAAACTCCACAAAAACATCTCCTCAATTATCAAATTCTTCTATATTCTATCATATTTTCATTATATAGGTAAAGAGTTTGCTATAATTAAACAATTTCACTCTACAACCACATATCCATTGTTTGCAATGTAAAGCCGTCAGACAGCTTCTTCATTTTCACATTAACATTGAACCTCTTGCCGACTGTTCTATGTACAATAGCTAACTCTTCTCCGTACAATGGCCTCATCAAATACAATTGGCTGATTGACCAAGTTTCCCTCTTTTAATGCTCTGATAAACAAATAAGAGTCATTTTTATACAGCTCGTAAAGGACATTTGCATAATGTTCGTTCTTGTCTCTAAGTAGTTCAAAATTAATCAACGGTATGTATATATCTTTTTCTGATAAATTTAATTTTCATCTTGCACTTCAGAAATAATGTTTGACATTTTTCTATTCTCCTTTTTATATAATGTTTTAAACAAACTAAATTGGGTAAAAATCTGTAGAGGTGATTTTTTGAATAATGATCATAAAGTTACTCATTTATTTTTTCAAAAATCATGGTTTTGCTGGTTGCCATCTTTCCAGAATACACTTCTTGATTTGTAACAGTTTTCTTCTTGGGTTTTGCACTTATCTATACATTCCAAAAACATAGAACAAGTTCGTCAAAAGCACTTTCTTATATTTCGTATTTTTTATTCATCGTTTCATTGACTTACACTTTAGTTAATATGTAATAATAATCCTCCCTTGTGGGAGGATTTTTTGTTTAAACTTATTTCTCAGCAGCTTTTGGGCCCTCTGTATCAGTAATGATAAAGCTATATGAACCAATTTTCTTCTTACGATCTTTGTCTTCATAAATTTGTAACATTGTGGCGTGTCATTAGTGTCGCACCGGCCATTTTAAACTCTTTACGATCTTTAATACAAACAACAGGATATTCGCCTAGAATAATCATATTTGCTAATCCGGCTAAATAGGAAGATCATCCACCTGAAGGAAGGTTTAATGCAAATCCTAGAGTCTGAACAACTGCAGCTAAAGAATATTTTTCAAACTTTGTGCTTCCATACTCAGTTCCTGCTGATTCCCATTCATCAGCAGTTGCTTCAATGTTTTGACTATTAAACCCTGAGGCTGTTTTAAATATATTAACTGGTTGATTAACACTTAATGTAGTTGTTTGGTTGTTTGGTTGTTTGGTTGTTTCCTGCTTCTTATTTAGCCTGTAGGCATTAGCCAGCTCATGTTCTAGAAAGGATTCTTCTATGTAAGCATCAGACATTTTCGCATCCTCAAGTTTAGCAGAAATGCTACTTAAGAAAGCAATCTTCATATCGATAAGATCAATCCATTGGTCTGTTACGCCGACATGATCATGATAAAATGCTTTAATGTTGTCTGCACCCTTACCTGAAAACTCGCTGTCGTCTAGGTCAGCTACAGCTTTAAACGCTTTTTTGAGCTTCACCATTTGCAACCTTAGTTCCTTATACTCTTTGGTTCTTTTATCGGCCTCAAAGAGTAATGAATCAGCCTCAAATACCTTCATATCATTCTCCTTCCTAGACTACTCTATGTAAATTTTACCACAGTAATCTAATTGAATAACAGAAAAAGACAGCCAAAATGACTGTCTTATACATCACACACTATCTTGTTCTATAATAATTTTCTGCGGTATAGTAGCGCCAATCCCAAAAAGGTTCTCCATTGGCCAATATATACCGGTCTAAAAATATTTCAAAGTTTACATTTAATGGATTATATTCTAAACCACTTTCAAATATTTAGAGTTGGGATCACCTTGGTTCACTTTATCTTTATCAATCATTAAATGGCATTCTTCCAATAAGTAGCCAATTGGAATACCATTGATATCTTCAAACAAATCCTCATATTTTAACTCCTCTTCAATCTCTTCAAGGCTAAATAAATAAAGTCCTCCACCTATATTCTCCCCATCAGAAAGAATTTCAAAAATTTTCGCACCGTTATGTAGTGTCATGAACTTCTGATAATCCTCTGGAAGGGTAATCTGATGTTTAGCTTCAAAACTTTGAATGTCGTTAAGGGTTGCTTTGTCCTGTGAAAATGTAACAAGGAACTCCATGATATCTCCTTCAGAACAAAACAATTGAATGGCTCCTTTTTCATCTAAAAGACTTTTCAAGCCATTTACCGTCTTATGAACAAAGTTAGTCACATACATCACCCCTTTATTTCCTTTTAACAATAACCTTTCAAATTCCAAAAGATGTGAACAGATCGTGATAGGTGCTCTTTTCAGTGAATATAATGCAATAAATTCTAAAAAGAGGTGCCTCCAAAAATTGAATTCTCTAATGAATGATGACATGGTAAAGATCATTAGAAATGGCCTTAGCGCATCGCAGCATCCAAAGCACATTCTTGTTATAGGAGCTGGATTGTCCGGGCTTGTATCAGCATCTTTGTTGAAAAATGCCGGTCACAGAGTAACGATTCTCGAAGCGAGCGGCAGAGCGGGCGGCCGTGTCTGCACTTTGAGATCTCCCTTTAGTGATGATTTGTATTTCAACGCTGGCCCGATGCGCATACCGAATAACCATTCGTTAACCTTAGAATATATCAAAAAATTCAAATTGCCAACAAATGTATTTATCAACAGAACCCCGATGGACATCATTTATGCAAATGGAATCAAAACACGTCTCCAAGTTTTTGAACGAGCTCCTGGAATATTGAGATATCCAGTTGCACCAAATGAACAAGGGAAAACGTCTGAAGAGCTGATGCTTTCTTTACTGCAGCCTATTCTAAATTTTATCAATCAAAATCCAGCAAGAAATTGGCGGATTGTCGAAGAACAATACAAAAATCATTCGTTAAGCTCTTTTTTAAACACGTATTTTTCATATGGCGCGATCGATATGATCGGTGTACTTTTGGATATGGAAGCATATATGGGGATGTCCCTTGTTGAAGTATTGCGGGAATCTATCTTTTTTTCATCGCCCGCTCACTTCTATGAGATAACTGGCGGTATGGATCTGCTGCCTCACGCGTTTCTTCCTCAATTAAAAACAAACATTCTATACCATCAAAAAATGATGAAAATGTCTCAGGGTGAAAATCGTGTTACGATCCATTGTCAGCATCAACAAACGGCAGAATTTGCATCGTTCACAGCAGATCTCGCTATTGTAACCATTCCTTTTTCAACATTGCGATTTGTAAAAGTCGAACCATACCATTCATTCTCTTACTATAAACGGAGGGCCATCCGTGAGCTAAACTATATCAGTGCAACAAAAATCGGCATAGAGTTTAAAAGCCGATTTTGGGAAAAAGCCGGTCAGCGCGGCGGCAAATCTATTACTGATCTTCCGATTCGTTTTTCATATTATCCAAGCAGAAATATTGGAGCAAATGGACATGCTGTCATTCTGGCCAGCTATACATGGGCCGATGAGGCACTGATATGGGACAGTCTTTCAGAAGGAGAGCGAATCCAGTATACTTTACTGAATTTATCTGAAATCTATGGTGATATTGTATGGTCTGAATTTGTGTCTGGCACTTCTTTTAGCTGGAGCCAGTACCCGTACTCTGCGGGAGGTTTTACAGCTTTCGAACCAGGACAAGAATTAGAGCTGTATCCCTATATTCCTGTCCCTGAGGGCAGAATTCATTTCGCCGGAGAACACGCCTCACTCACTCATGCGTGGATGCAAGGCGCGATTGAATCTGGAATACGTGTTGCTTATGAGGTCAATCGCTTACCTTAGATCATGCTCACATCTTGTTAAAACTGGTTGATATAAAAAGAAGTGAAGAATTTATACTCCTTTGTTTAAAAGATTAATTCAAATACGGGATGTCTCAACATTCGGTTCTTTATTATCTTTAATGCGGACCTCCCTTTTCTTCCATAATCATTAATAAATACCCAACCATAGAAAACGTTTTAATTAACCATCGGGCGAACTTTCTTTCACTGTATAACGATTCTTAATGTTGCTTTTTATCCTTTACTTGTCCTCTCTTTTTTTCATTGACTTACATTTCTTGAAAACCAGTATAAATCCTAAAGGAATTTTGTAACAAATACAGAATTGGAAAGATAAGCGCCAAAAGAAATGCTAACTCCTTATCTCAAAGACAAAACTGCGCTTATATTAAAAGAAAGAGGTGTCTTTAGAATGGTTCATTTTAAAAACTGCCCTGATCCTTCTCTAAACGCCAATTCTCAGTCTCACCCCGAATTTTCATCCGAATTAGAACATATTAAGACAAGAATGCAAAACTTTATTAAGCACTCGGTTACAGCCCAAAATATCGAAGTTACTGACGCAAGGGTGACGGCCGAAGGAGAGGTCACCTCTCTTTTAAAAGAACGTCTCGACAAGGAATATTATAGGCTTTTATCTAAAATCACCCGGGAAGTAAATGTGGCTGACTTCGGCGCTGTTCCAGATGGAAGAGACAATACTGAAGCTTTTCGAAAAGCAATCGGGAATGGCCGAGTCAAAGTACATGTTCCAGCGGGAGAATACCTCGTTCAAGGGATTAAACTTCCATCTTGGACAACAATTGTTGGACAAGGTAAAGGGATCACAGTGATTAAATTGCATGAAGACACTCCAGCGCATGAATGGGTGATTACAAATGATGATTATCAAAATGGAAATCGCAATATTTTTGTCCAAGGAATGTCATTAGACTGGAATCCAAGTAGACAATGCGGTGTGAGAAATCCAGGGGGACAGTTCTCCAGTTGTTTAACTTTTGCTAAGGTTGAATATGGGTGGATCAAAGATGTGGAAGCGATTAACGCAGGTCTTCATGGTATTGATATTACATCGCCAACGTATGACCATTTGCCTGATACCGATTGGACAAAAGACGGATCAAGATATATTTGGATCGATAACTGTGTGACATATGGTTCAGGAGACGACGGCATTACCACCCATTATAGCGAATACATCTTTATTTCAAACTGCCATTCAGGAAATCCGCGGGGAACAGAATTTGCTGAAGGTGTTTCAAACTCCAACGGAATAGAAATTGACGACGGCTCTAGGCATGTGTGGCTTTTGAATAACTTTACAAGCGGCAACATCCGCGGAGTTGAAGTAAAAGCCCATGAACTGTGGCCAGCCTCTCAAAACGTCCATATCATAGGCCATATTTCTTATCGCGATGTTCGTGCATTTGATCTTCGTCATATTGGTCACCATCAAATTACAGATCCTGAAAGCACAACAGCATACGATGTCACACTCATTGATTGTTCAGCAGTTGAACCAGTTTTCAACTCGCTTTACGATGCTGTGACCCCAAGAGCGCTGGTTATTTCGGCATATAAAAACGTTAATGTAAGCGGATTCACAGCGATTGGTGATCCAGACTATGATTATAAAGAAAACCCTGTCGTAGCCTTGCAATATCGCAGCCAAAATATAACCATTAATGGTATTAAAATTCGCGGTTTTAAAAAAGCCGGTGTTGATATTAATTTATCAGGCGGATCAAATAAAACTGATTATATTAAAATTTCAAATTTTGATATTTATAAATCTGCTCCAAAAGGAATTTCAATCGGTGGAGGCCTCTACAATGTCAATATTCTAAATGGAACGATGATTACTGACAATGGGACAGTTGCAATTCAGTCCCCCAATAATCAGGCCACAATTCTCGGTGTACAATCAGAAGGTTATAGTGTGGCAGCCTCAATCAAAGGCCAAACATACCAACAAGTTCCAATCAATTTGAAAGGAGGCATACAGCTTGCAACGACCTCTGGCTTTGCCGTTAACCAAACAAGCGCAGTTATAGCAGGTACCGGCGACATTACGGCCCGCGGAGAAAGAAATGCGGTCATTAGCTCTTCTGGAGGCTCCAGTACTGAAGGCTCTCGCGCATTAATCGCTTCTTCAAATAACGCACATATTAGAGGAAACCAAGCGTCAAGAACAATACTGTCTTCTGAAAATATTATACTTGAGGAACCATACACCGTGGCAGGAGGTCATCAATCAATAAAGTGGCTTCTTGACTCTGTTCGGGGAAACGGGACGTTTGCCGGTGCAATCAGTTCTTCTTTAGGTGGATATGGAGAGTATTTTGAGAGTTCAACTGGACAGTTAATCCATACTGGTACAATCGTGACTTTAAGAGGTGAAAAAATTGTGCCCGCGAATGTTGGAGATTATATGCTTGGCGTTATTTCAGAAACTTCAGCTTTCATTTCAGGAGCCTCCAGTTTCGTCTGGCAGGGCCGTTATTTGACAAATGAGTTCGGCGGATTTATTTATGAAACGGTGACTGATGAGGAAAGCGGTGAACTCATACGTGTTCCCAAACAAAATCCAGACTACGATACAGCGCTGGAGGCAAATTATCATTCACGGGCAGCAAGAGACGAATGGCACGTTGTAGGGTTGGTTGGCCAACATTATGTGCGTATTGACGAAACTGTCAATCAAGGAGATTATCTTACGGCACATAATGGAATAGGAACAAAAGCCACTGAAGGAAGCTGGAAAGTAATGAAAATAACCTCTGCTTACACATCAGAAAAAGGGTATGGTATCGCTCTAACCGTCATCAAATAGTGGATACGCCGACCAGTTCAATATATGTTTATCCAAATAATTAGATCTCTTTTCTAGGTTCTTTATTCCTTGTATGTTATTATCAATTTTCAATATCTACCAAAACACCCCTAATATACTATCGTAATTAACTTATATTATAATCAAAAAAATTTTGACAGCTGTTCCTTCTCGTTATTCATGAAAGTTGCTATTGAAATGAGTAAATGGATATCATATTAGACTTCTATAGCAAATACACCATATATATCCTTTAAGTATTTACAAATTGAAAATGTTTCATGAGGCTTATTAAAAGTATTGTTCTTTTATCATCTGTAAGTCGATACAAATTGCATTAAGATCACACCTAAATCACACTGAGTTTTTTCTTACAAAAAAATGAAAACCCTTTCCATTCTAAATTCATTTCACCGTTACTAAAAGTAATCCTTGCATTCCTTCGCCCTTCATGCTATATTCATATAGCGATGAGCTGAATTGTGTAAGTCGATGTACATGCCTTTACGGCACACACGAATGTGGCGTGTGGTGCATCGCCTCAATACGCAAAGACGTTTGCCTTAGGCAAACGTCTTTTTTGTGTTATCCGATTTTTGTGCCGTTTGAAACAGGCTGATCCGGCTGCAAAAGGACGACATCGCCCTGGCCGGGTATGCCGCCGAGGACCAAGACTTCCGATTTAAATCCGGCGATCCGGCGGGGCGGAAAGTTCACGACTGCTATGACTTGCTTGTTGACGAGACCTTCCGGCTGGTAACGCTTCGTGATCTGCGCGCTCGATTGTTTTATGCCGATTTCTGTCCCAAAATCTATTACAAGCTTGATTGCCGGTACTCTTGCTTCAGGAAATTCTTCCGCTTTTACAATTGTTCCCGTTCTGATATCCAATTTCTCAAAGTCTTCAATAACTGCCATATCAATAACTCCTTTTTCTCCTATTGTAAAGGAGATATACAATATTCTTTTAACTAAAGAGCCATCATTTTTTATCCGAATATAAGGTGTTTCGATACAGGCGGGGCGGCATTCCTGTGCTTTTCGTGAACCATCTTGTAAAAGAAGAAAGGTTTTGAAAGCCCAGCGCCTCGCTCACGACGGTAAGGGTTTCATTTCTCTCCATCAGCATTCGTTTTGCTTCCTCAAGGCGAAGGTCGGCAATATAGTTCTGCGGGGACTTCCCTGTCTGTTTTTTGAACCAGCTTGAATAGTAAGCTGGGTGATAATGCTCGATTTCTGCCAGCTTCTTAATCGTCAGCCGCTCAAATAAATGGCTGTGAATGTATGCAATTGAGGCATAGCTATGGGATTGAAGCTTTTCTTTTATGTATTGTACTAGCATATGAAGCGAGTTGGCTGTTCCGGCCTTTGCTTCCTCTGTCAGCAAGTACCTGATCGAAGACCAGAAAGGATCGAGTGCAGCTTCAATTCCCGATCCTGCACGATACTCATCAATTTTCATTGCATGAAGCGGAACATCCAGTACAAGACATTCATTTCTTCCGATAGAACGGAAACGATGCTCACACTGCGGAGGAATATATAAAAAATGATCTGGCTTTAATTTCACCTGGCGCTCTTCAGTCTCAAGATCAATACTCCCTTCAAGCGGAAAAAGAAATTGGCTGTATGCGTGCTTATGTGAATGATAAAGGCGTGTGTACGTCCGTTTTTCGCAAATCATCTCTTGAAGCGAGTCCATCAGCAAACCCCTTCCTTTGGTCATCTTTTAATCCGGTAATGGTGTTCCGATATAGGCGAAAACCCGATTTTTTCATATAAAGAAACTGCCGCCAGATTTTCTTTCATCACTTGTAAAAACATGCGTTCCGCTCCGTTGTTTTTTGCCCATTCAGTCAACACCCTGATCACTTGGGTTCCTGCCCCTTTTCCTCTGTGCTCCTCAGCTACAACGATATTACTAAGTCCGCCATAACCATCAATGACAGAAACCGTGCCAAGCGCTGTCAGGCTTTCTTTGTCATACATCTTGAAAAAAGTTTTACACGGCGGCATGCGTTCGAATATGTGTTTGTAACCTTTGTGACGCTCGGGTGAAAACCCTTCTAATTGAATAAATTCATCTATCCAAACAGATGATGGCTCTTGTTCCCACTTGTATGTAAATCGGCTGTTGTCATTTGTTCGGCTCATAATTGACCGGCACAACGCTGTCATCTGGAAGCACTCGTCTACCTTTTCATAACGGCTGTCTGCCAATGCGTCATCAAGCCCTTTCGGTGATGCGTTGCTAATATGAAAACAAACAGGTAAGCCTAAACTTTGATAAAAAAGTTCGGCCTCTAGCTGAAAATCCCCTTCAGGCATATCCGCAGAAGTCCATACGCTATTTGCCCTTTTGGTTACGCCAAAATTCGCTCTGAGAAGCCATTTCCCTATGCTTTTTTGAAAATAAGCCGGCCATGAAGCTGCCGCTAATCGTTCAATCTTGTGAATGTCATCCATTGCATAATGCCTCTCCCCTATGTATACTCCCTTGATATTATACAATATTCAGAAATATAAGACATCTATTTATTTGTTTACATAATATTTTTATTGTTTACTAATAATCCTGACAAAAATGTCCGAATTGAAAATGACAGGCTTTCTAAAATGTCCTCCTCACGTTCAAATGCTTCTTTTGCGATTAAAGCAGTAAAGCCATGCAGCAGGCTTCTTAGCCCCCTTGTCGCATGAATGGCAGTCTTTTCACTTGCATAGCCGTTTTCAATGAGCAGCTTCGTCACAAGACGGACAATTTGGTCTGAAGCGATTTCCGCCCTTTTGTCCTGAACCTTAAGCAGAGCCGCTTCATAATATCCGGGATTTTCAATTGCAAAATCAACATATGCATGAGCTAAAGAAAGCATAGCAGAATCTCCCTTTCGTTCGGTTACGGAGTCTGCCATTTGATCAAAAAGCTTTTTCAGTCCTCTGACAGCAAGTTCTGTTCTGATTGCTTGCAGCCCGTTGATATGGTTATACAATGACGGAGGGCGCACATTCATTTTTTTAGAAAGTGCCGCAAGTGAGACACCATTTACCCCTTCCTGATCGGCAATCTCCGCTGCAGTGTCTACAATCATTTTTTTGGTCAAACCTATTCTCGGTGACATTGCTCATCATCCTTTCTTTGCTTTTTGGATCGCCTGTCTCATCCGCTCTGAAGGTGATCGCAGGAATTTTCCATGTCCGACAGCGAGACAGGAAGGCGCCTTATCGGCGAGCAATTGTGCACTTTTGATGGCCTCCTCCTTATTCCATGTAGCGAAAGCGGGAAAAGGAAACGTCCATTTTATCTGGCCTGAAACAGCGATTCCTCCGCGCAACTGAAACGCATCTCCTGCTATTAAAGTGCCGTTTCTTGTATCAAGAAATGACATGCTGCCCGGTGTATGGCCCGGTGTTGGAATGGCAAGCAGGGAACCAATTGTTTCACCGCCCGTCAGCAGTTGGTGAGGCTTTGTTTGTATGTGTTTCGGAATACCTCCTTTTATAGGCGTCTGCGGCTCATCTTGCCGCAAGGATGTGTCACCTTGGAGCAAGAATGAATCTCGTTCCGAGATCATAACCTTTGCATGCGGAAATGTTTGTGCCAATGTATCCAGTGATCCGACATGGTCCCCATGTGCATGAGTCAGTAAAATATGCTGAAGCGGTTTTCCAAGCTGATTCACAGCTTGAATAATCCCTTTATAGCTGCCTGGCAGTGCGGCATCAATAAGGGTGACTTCGTTTTCTTCCTCTACTAAATAGCAATTAACCGGAAACAATGCTGGAAAAAAAGTCAGCTGCCAAACCGTTTGGTACTGAGTAATTCTCATCTTTTTATTCCTCCTAACAAAAACTAATGGTGTTAGTTTTATTATTAACTAACACCATTAGTTTTTCAAGAGTTTATTATTTTTTTATCGCTACATAAATGTTAACTTGTGCTCGCTGTGGCACTGCGGCACTTTGATCATACATCTCAAAGTCACCTGTAAACGTGCGCAGATGCCGCTTATCCCAAGTCCAAATTTCCTTCCACGTTTCAAGCACAATCTCTTCAATAGGGCCGATTCTGGAAGTGAAAACGGCGTAAGCGGAAGCCGGCAAATTAATGTTTTCATATGGTTCCGGAAGAGTACTGCTGTGTTCCTGAAACGTTCCGACTGAAAACGTATAAAACCCATTCGTCTCTTGTTCATAATTCGAATATAAGGCAATAATGCTCTTGTCTTTTTCAGCCTGTGATAAAAGAGCGCTCATATCCTGCTTCCAGAATTGATCCCACAGTGCCGGAATCCTCCTTTCTTCCGTCATTTCCAGTGCGTTGCTTGTCCGTTGTGACAGTCCGGCAAATCGTTTCCGGTCTAAGTGTGTTATATGTGAAAAGCCCATACGATCTCCTCCTTTTTTTAAGATTATAGACAAAGAAACCTGACAGCAGTGTGTCAGGTTTCATATATTTTTTGCATGTGATGAATGGTTTCTTTTACTTTATCCCGTATATGAAGAGGCTGCAGAACCTCAATATCCTTTCCGAACTGGAGCAAAAAACCGATCAGCCATTGATCTTCTGGAAGTGAAATCACTGCCCGGCAGATTTCATCTTCCTCACAGTGAAGAACATCATATCCGAACCATTCACCTATACGCTGACGTGCTGACGGCTGAACAAGAATAACCAATTCAGTTAAACGGCCCTGCTGGTACCAATTCTTATCCCATGGCAAAGTATCCAGCTGAATGTCTTTTCTGATAAAGGTCTGATGTAAGATGGCCAGATCTTTCATCCGGTTTAGTTTAAAAAAACGAAAATCATTTCTTACCAGGCAGTAGGCATATAAATACCAGTGCCCCGCCTTGCAAACCAATGTATAAGGTTCAGTTTCACGAAGAAGAGTTTCCCCGCTTGCGCTTGTATATGTAAAAGATATCGTTGACAACCGATCGATGGCAGCGCTTATTTTCTCACGAAGCGCCTTTTGATCCTCAGTATGGCCCCATGCCGTCATGTCAATAAACCATTTTTCTGTTTGGTGCTTAAATGCTTGAGCAGATTGCTCAGGTATAAGGTGTTTGATTTTTTGATAGGCTGTGCTGTGAGAAACGGGTTCATACATAGATGAAACGCTTTGCAAAGCGGAAGCAATTGCAAACAATTCCTCCTCCTTCAGCCACTCTCTTTCAAGCCGATACGTTTCCATGATGCCAATTCCGCCCCCGGAACCCTGTGAGGTCACAATCGGAATACCAGCCCTATTGATCGTCTCAATATCACGGTAAATTGTTCTGACAGATACTTCAAACAGCTCAGCAAGCTCTGCAGCCTGCACTTGTTTTTTGCTGATCAATAACACAACCATCGCTAACAAACGTTCCAGTTTCATTCTGCGCACCTTTTCTTCTTGTATTTTCCAACAAAACAATCATAACATTTTGATAAAGCTTGGGCATATCTATTATGCGGCGGAATACACCTCGCATATGCTATGAAAACAGGGGTTTCCCCTTCTTTTTTGTGTTCAGTATTTATTTCAGCTACTATTTCCGACCGGATAAGCATACACTTCTCAACGGAGGGGATTTCACATCATGCATCTTACACTTCAGAGCGTTTATCCTGCCATGATCATCATCTTTTTTCTGTATAAAAAAATTAAAAGGTCCATCGGATACCAGCCGCTGAAGCCCCGCTGGCTGTTCACCCGTATCATTCTTTTCTCGCTGTTTGCTTTTGGCCTTTCAATCTTCAGCGCCATTCACCCTTTTTTATATGGATATCTCATTTTGGGCATTCTTGGCGGATGGCTCCTTGTCTTTTTCGCTAAGAAAAACATCTCTTTTGAAAAACGCAGAGGAAAGATCTATTTTCGGACTCATATTTGGGTAGAGGTGATTCTCTTAACTTTATTTCTATCAAGATTTCTGTATCGAGTGACGGAGCTTTATCTTACCTCACCTGATCTAAACCGCCTTGGATCATACAGTCAGTCAATCGGAACGGACCCTCTGACAATTGGCGTCTGTTTTCTGATAGCCGTTTATTATATCGGTTTTTCTTCTTTTGTCATCAAGCTCAGCAGAAACGAACTTGAACAGCACGAATACAATAAAGAAAAAGACATCCTTGCCCGCTAACAGCGAGTTAAGCAAGGATGTCTTTTTCAATCATGCTGCGTATGATGGATCATTTGCTGAAGAACATCTAAAACATGTTCATCCTCCGGAGAGTAATAAATCGATGTTCCTTCCCTGCGCGATTTGACAAGCCGGAGATTTTTTAAAAATCTAAGCTGGTGGGACACAGTGGATTGCAGTAAATTCAGCTTTTCTGCAATTCCGTTTACTGCATGCTCACCCTGGGACAATAAATGGAGAATTCTGATTCGGGTAGGATCAGAAAGCGCTTTGAATGTTTGCGCGACTAGAAACAGCGTCTCCTCGTCCAGATCAGCAGCCGATTGTTCCGTTTCTCTAAATTCAGTCATATGTATCACCTTTCTTTATTCATAGTTTTATCTTATAACAAATGCGCTTGAGTGCAAACCAGCCTGCTTGTATTCCATTTCAATCTCATAGTTTAAATTTATGTTTCAAATCAGGTTTTTACTTGGTCTGATATACCGTCTTATGTCATAATAAAAAAGGTCATACTGCTCCAAACATTGAGGGTGAAACACAGTGAAGAAAAAGAGAAAAGGCTGTTTCGCTGCTGCGGGTTTTATGATGATTTTTGTTTTTGTCATCGCCTCTTTTTTATTGGTCCTGCTTTTTTTCAACCGGGATTTAATCAAAAAACTTCCGATCGATACGAAAACGATTGTTTTGGAACGTTTAACCGATTACAAACCCTTGGTGGAAGAAGAGCTTGAAAGCCAAGGACTCTCTAATTATACATCACTCATATTAGGCATGATGTATCAGGAGTCAAAAGGAAAAGGCAATGATCCCATGCAGTCCTCTGAATCTCTGGGGTTAAAACGCAATGAGATAACAGACCCTCAACTCAGTGTTAAACAAGGCATCAAGCAATTTACCCTCATGTACAAGACCGGTAAGGAAAAAGGCGTGGATTTGGATACCATTATTCAAAGCTACAACATGGGGGCAGGTTACATTGATTTTGTAGCTGAACATGGAGGAACGCATACTGAGGAATTGGCAAAACAATACTCCGAGCAGCAAGTCAAAAAAAATCCTGATCTGTATACTTGCGGGGGAAATGCGAAAAATTTCCGCTATCCGTATTGCTACGGTGATTATACGTATGCAGAAAAAGTAAAAGAAAAAACAAAAACTGTTGAAGAATCTTTGCAGGTTGCAACACTTGAAACCATGGAATCCAAGGCTCATGAATAAGAGTCTATCAATTTACTGACAAAAGCCCAAAAATGAATTTGGGCTTTTGCCATGTTTACACGTAAAAAAAGCCATACTGAGTATGGCTTTTAATAATACGGTGAAATCATCAAATATACAATAACGCCTGTAAGGCTTACATACAGCCATAGAGGCATTGTCCATCTCGCAATTTTTTTATGGCGCTCCACCTGCATGCTGAAGCCTCTGATCAGCGTAAACAGCGCAAGCGGCACAATGATTGCAGAAAGGCAGATATGTGTAATTAAAATAAAGAAATAAATCGGGCGCATAATACCTTCTCCGCCATAGAGCGTGTTTTCCGCAATCGAGTGGTACGTCACATAGCAAATCAAAAATAGTAATGTTGTTGTGAATGCGGCCAAAATAAAGCGTTTGTGAGCTTTGATATTTTTCTGTTTAATCATAATCAGCGCGGCCAATAAGAAGATAAACGTAAAGCTGTTGAATATCGCATTCAGCATTGGCAAAATGTGAATATTCGCATGGCTGAACTGATCTAATTTAGGCATAAAAAACAGCACTGCGATTAAACCGTTAATCAGAACTGTCAGCGTAAGGACAATCCCCGTGTAATTTTTCGGTTTATTTTCTGTTTGGTTCATTTGGTGACCTCTCCTAATTTGTACTGGCTATCCAAATCGTATGCAAATTCAAAGAAGATGTCAACGGTTTCGATTGCTTCGTCAGAAATTAGACACACTTCAAAGGCCGGAGGCTATTAGCCCCGGCCTGTTAGGTTTACGCCTCTTTTATCAAATGTTCAATGACCTTATGTTCATTTTCATTCAGCAGGTTCTTTTGAATTTTCGAATGAATGGGTTTATTCATATGCTGATCCAAGATATCGGCCGTTTCTTTATCCCCGGCAATAACCATTCGTTCCCATCTTTTCGCGGCAGCTTTTTGATCAAGGCTGGCAGCCAGCCGCTTATACAGTCTCGATTGGTTCTCTGTTACATGTTCCCTCATCCGGTTCTCTTCAAATGGTGGCGCTTTGTCTACAGCGGAATGGCTATTCTTCCAAGACTCATTGATCATATCATACTCATAACGCTCCACCGCCTCAATTTTTCCTAAAACAGTTTCAATAATTTTCACTTCATGCTGCTGAGTTAAAATAAACGCCGTACTTGGGTATGCCTGGCGCAAACCCTTTAGCTGATCCAGGACAGCTGTTTCTTCCCAGTAAAATCTTGTATCTACAGGGACTTGAAGCTTAATAGGTTCCCATATGCCGCTGTCGGAAACAAAAAACACGAGACTGCGGGGCATGTCTTTTCCCATTGCATTCAAGTATTGATTCATTTTAGCCCTGATTCCATCCAGACACTTTTCCTCCTCTGGATCACTAGCTGCCAAATACTCTTTTAATCGGCTGAATCCTGACTTTAGGGCAATCTTCCATTCTCCCCCCTGCTGCTCTGGATCTCTCATGTCTGTATTGAGATACAGAGAGAGAATTTTATCCGGCGGTTCCAATTGGACATACTGTAATTTGTTAATCAATGAATCAATCGCCATTCCGATTCCTCCTTTTTCACAGGTTAGTTTTCTTTTTCCTCTCTTAAAAACGATCAAACCTGACTTTCCGCTAATTTCTAGTAATAATGGAATTGTTGTTTACAATACGCCTCTCTTCTAATACAATTGGTAACTGTGTTTCTAAGCTGATTTTTGAAAGGAGTTTGATCTTGTTTACTATTAAAGAAAAAAATCGTCAAGAGCTTGAAGAAGAATTAAATGATTTAGAATTTCAAATTTATCGCATGCAGGAGAATATGAAGGATTTATCTAAAGATGCCAAAGTGCTTGGTATTGATCAATCGAAACATGATGAGTGGATGATTGTTTCCTCGATTGATGATGGCCAAACATGCAAAATTATGCTAACTGATTGTAAAACGGCTTACCGAGGAAAAGGCTGTTTTTCACTTGTAGCGTCTTACAAGGACGATGCCATTCATATAGGCGATATAAAAGGCCCTCCGAATCACGGGTTTGGTTCCATTTGCATGAAATATTTAAAAGATATAGCAAGAGACCACAATATACCGAAAGTCACCGGAGACATCGCCAAACGGGATTGGAATCATGTAGACCGGCTGATTCACTTTTATGAAAAACATCAATTCAAAGTATGTATCGATAATGATACCCAATCCGGCAGCATTAAGTGGGTTGATTTGTAAAAAAGTCTGGAAGAAAGAGCCAATATATGCTGTAATGGTAAAAAACCATTGATGGAGGGTTCTATGTACGCCTCAAAACTGAAAAAGGGAGACGAAATCCGGATCGTGTCTCCCGCGACCAGCATGTCTATATTATCAAATGAAGCAAAAATCCAAGCAAAAACGGCGTTAGAACGCTTAGGTTATCGGGTAACCATCGCTGAACACGCAAATGAATGTAATGAATTTGATTCATCCTCTATCGAGTCAAGAGTCCATGATCTGCACGCTGCCTTTTTTGATCCAGGCGTCAAAGCGATTTTAACGACACTCGGAGGGTTTAATTCAAATCAGCTGCTGCGTTATCTTGATTACGAGAAAATCAAACGACATCCAAAAATTCTGTGCGGCTATTCCGATATAACCGCTCTTTGCAACGCAATTTATCGAAAAACGGGTCTTGTTACGTATTCAGGCCCCCACTTCTCAACATTTGCAATGAAAAAAGGGCTTGATTATACACAAGAGTATTTTCTTTCTTGCTGCGCTTCGGACGACCCGTTTGAAATTCTTCCTTCAAGTGAGTGGAGCGATGACCGCTGGTTTTTGGATCAAGAAAACAGGCGTTTTTATCCTAATAACGGCCCTGTTGTAATCCAAGAAGGTTATGCGGGATGATTATATGTCAGACATCCATATGTTTGATCGCGATCTGCAATCACTCATCCACCTCCCCGCTTTTTCACATGTAAAGGCGATTTTGATCGGCAGATTTCAGAAAGCATCAAACGTATCAATGGATCTTGTAAAAGCCATGATCGAAACAAAAAAAGAATTATCCAGCATCCCGATCATCGCAAATATAAATGCCGGACATACCTCGCCAATTGCCACGTTCCCTATAGGAGGAACATGCAGGATTGAAGCTATTTCGGGTACATCACGAATATGGATTGATAAACATTAATCAGCTTGTAAATTTTTTTACAAGCTTTTTTAGCGCAATCGGTTATGCATGCCGCACGAGACATGACAAATGTCATATAGGAGGCATGATGTGTGCTACTACAAAAGACTTCTCTCATTAGCGTATACTGAACCGAGACACACAATGAGAGGATACTTACTATGACTGAACAAACCATTGCACATAAGCAAAAACAGCTGACAAAGCAAGTCGCTGCATTTGCTCAGCCTGAAACAAAAAACAGCCTGATTCAGCTTTTAAACACGTTTATTCCATTCTTCGGCCTGTGGTTTCTTGCTTATCTCAGCCTCGATGTCTCCTATCTTCTTACGTTAGCATTAACGGTGATTGCCGCAGGTTTTCTGACAAGAATTTTTATCATCTTCCATGACTGCTGCCATCAATCTTTTTTCAAACAAAAACGCTATAACCACATTCTCGGTTTTCTGACAGGTGTCCTGACTTTATTCCCGTATCTTCAATGGCAGCACAGCCATTCGATTCATCATGCAACTAGCAGCAATCTGGATAAACGCGGAACAGGAGACATCTGGATGTTAACAGTAAACGAATATAAAGCTGCATCCAGACGAACAAAGCTTGCATACAGACTTTATAGAAACCCGTTTATCATGTTTATTCTCGGACCGATTTATGTTTTTCTGATCACGAACCGTTTTAACAAAAAAGGAGCAAGACGCAAGGAACGTGTAAACACATACCTTACGAATCTGGCAATTGTCGCGTTGGCTGCTGCTTGCTGTCTGATCTTTGGCTGGCAATCGTTTTTACTGGTGCAAGGCCCGATATTTCTGATTTCAGGTTCAATCGGTGTTTGGCTGTTTTATGTGCAGCATACCTTTGAAGATTCTTATTTTGAAGCGGATGAAAACTGGAGCTACGTTCAGGCTGCTGTTGAAGGCAGTTCATTTTATAAACTCCCGAAACTGCTTCAATGGCTAACAGGCAATATTGGTTACCACCACGTTCATCATTTGAGTCCAAAGGTGCCTAACTATAAGCTTGAAGTTGCTCATGAACATCACGAACCATTAAAAAACGTACCGACAATCACCTTAAAAACAAGCCTGCAATCACTTGCGTTCCGTCTATGGGATGAAGATAACAAACAGTTTGTGTCATTTCGGGCTATAAAACATATAGCTGTAAGCCTTCCGCCTGATTCACCAGAAAAACAGAAGCTGCGGAAGAATGCCTGATGATAAAGGAGGTCTTCTAATATACTAGAAGGCTTCCTTTTATTGTTTGAGGGTGCATTCTGGCTTTCACAATGATAAAGTTACAAGTAAGATGAAAAGCTGAAAATGAGGTAAGATCATGATTAAAAATCATTTTACATTTCAAAAACTAAACGGAATTACGCCCTATATATGGACGATATTTTTCATCCTCCCCTTCTACTTTATATGGAAATCATCATCTACATTTGTTATTATTGTCGGCATCATTTTGACGCTTTTATTTTTTTCGGTATATCGATTTGCTTTTGTCTCAAAAGGCTGGACCATTTATTTGTGGGGATTTTTATTAATTGGCATTTCAACCGCCTCCATTACTCTGTTCAGTTATATTTATTTTGCTTTTTTTATCGCGTATTTTATAGGAAACATTAAGGAACGCGTCCCTTTTCATATTTTATATTATGTCCATTTAATAAGCGCAGCCGTCGCAGCCAATTTCAGTCTCGTATTAAAGAAGGAATTCTTTCTGACACAAATTCCTTTTGTCGTCATAACCCTCATCAGCGCAATTTTATTGCCCTTTAGTATAAGAAGCCGCAAGGAGCGCGAACGGCTTGAAGAAAAGCTCGAGGATGCAAATGAACGGATTGCAGAACTGGTAAAATTAGAAGAACGTCAGCGAATTGCCCGCGATCTCCATGATACGCTTGGGCAAAAGCTTTCTCTTATCGGTTTAAAAAGCGACTTAGCAAGAAAATTGATATACAAAGATCCCGAACAAGCAGCTCGTGAACTGAAAAGTGTTCAGCAAACAGCGCGAACTTCTTTAAATGAAGTAAGAAAAATCGTTTCCTCTATGAAGGGCATACGGCTCAAGGATGAATTGATCAACATCAAACAAATTCTCGAAGCAGCTGACATTATGTTTATCTATGAAGAAGAGAAATGGCCTGAAAATATCTCATTGCTGAATGAAAACATTTTGAGCATGTGCTTAAAGGAAGCTGTCACAAATGTCGTCAAACACAGCCAGGCTAAAACTTGCCGAGTTGACATTCAGCAGCTCTGGAAGGAAGTTGTGATAACAGTGTCTGACGATGGAACATTCAAAGGAGAAGAAAATTCCTTTTCAAAAGGACATGGCTTACTCGGGATGAGAGAACGGCTTGAGTTTGCAAACGGAAGCCTTCACATCGATACCGAAAACGGGACCAAGCTTACCATGGCAATTCCTAATAATTCAAAATAAACATAAAGGATGGCTTATATGATTAGTATATTTATTGCAGAAGATCAGCAAATGCTGCTGGGCGCTTTAGGATCACTTCTAAACCTCGAAGACGATATGGAAGTCGTAGGCAAAGGTACAACCGGCCAAGATGCTGTTGATTTTGTCAAAAAACGCCAGCCTGATGTATGTATTATGGACATTGAAATGCCCGGAAAAACAGGGCTTGAAGCTGCTGAGGAGCTAAAAGATACAGGCTGCAAAATTATCATCTTAACCACCTTCGCCAGACCCGGTTACTTTCAGAGAGCTATTAAAGCTGGCGTTAAAGGCTATTTGTTAAAAGACAGTCCGAGTGAAGAGCTGGCCAACGCCATCCGTAGCGTCATGAACGGAAAACGCATCTATGCACCTGAGCTGATGGAGGACTTATACAGCGAAGCTAACCCTCTTACAGATAGAGAAAAAGAAGTGCTCGAACTTGTGGCTGACGGTAAAAACACAAAAGAAATCGCTCAGGAACTCAGCATCAAAAGCGGGACGGTGCGGAATTATATCTCAATGATTCTAGAAAAGCTTGAAGTGAAAAATCGAATTGAAGCCATTACCCGGTCAAAAGAAAAAGGCTGGTTTAAATAAAAAAGGATCTTGGCATCTGCCAGGATCCTTTTTGTTAACCTGAAATTCCCGTTTGAGAACCTCGTCGCAACCAGAATTAAATTGATCCATATCCTCGCTCCTACGCCCGCTGAACGATTGCTTGGTTAACAGCCCAATAAAAGACTGGATTGAATGATATCCCTGTTAAAATGGTCGGCCATTGCACATCAGCAGAATTTCTGATATTGATTATTTTGTATTTTCAGTATGACAAAGTTGTGCCACTTCGCTCCCGAAGCTGCCATGCCCAACTGCAAGAGCCTAATATCACAATAAAAAACCGTCTGAAATCAATCCGATTCCGTAAATGATAGTAACAACCAGCTATAAATGTCATGATGCCGAATGTCTCTGTAATGTGGAACCAATCTTTTAACCCGAGAGCCCCTGAATCGCACATAAAGAGAAAAACGGGACCACTTTCTTTTATCAGCATATGATATAAACAGCTCTAAGCAGAACAAAAAAAAGACACAAGCCAAAAGCTCATGTCTTTTATCACAATCTATATTATTAGTTTAAGACTTTAACACTTACAGTTTTGACGCCCCAATTAGAAGCATCACTTTTACTTGGTACAAATACGTCGATTTTATTTCCTTTAATAGCGCCGCCAGTGTCTGCTGCTGTTGCTTCCCCGTAGCCTTCAACATAGACTTTAGAACCTAGCGGAATTACATTAGGATCAACCGCAATAACTTTCGCATTCGGGTTCTTATTTAAGTCAATGCCTGTAGCTGTAACGCCGGAAATGCCGCCGTCGTTAGCAGTGTAAGCAGTAGCAGTAACTGTTAGTTCTTTTGAAGCTTCTTGATTATTTGTATTTGATTGAACAGCCTTCTCCTCTGTGTTAACAGAAGTTTCTGCCTCAGCCTTTGTTTCTTGTTTAGGTTGCTGTTGTACAGCTTCTTGTTTAGGTTGCTCTTTTTGCACAGCCTCTTGTTTTGGCGCAGCTTGAGGTGCGTTTGTTTGCGCATTCTCAGTAGCTGTGTTTGCTGCTGTTGCCTGACCTTTTACTGAAAGAGTTGATCCAGCATAGATCATGTCAGAGCTTAAGTTATTCCAAACTTTCAGGTTGTTGACTGTCGTGCCGAATTTTTGAGCAATCTTAGAAAGCGTATCTCCCGCTTTAATTGTATATTGCCCAGTCGTGGTTGTTTCTTCTGAAGAAATGGTCAGTTTTTCTCCTGCAATGATTTTATCAGAAGTTAACTTGTTCCATTCTTTTAAGTCCTTTAGGTTCACTCCATTTTTCTGAGAGATTCCCCAGAGCGTATCACCCTTTTGCACCGTAATTTCTTTTGCAGAAGCGTGAGCTCCGAATGCAGTTGTTGAAAGTGCAGCAACTGCCACAAAGGACATAATCGTCTTCTTCATAAGTAAATCCTCCCTTGTTAGCTTTTTATTGGCGGCTAACAGGTGATATCGTAACACACGTAAATGTCAAATCAATAACAAAAAGATATGATTTAGATTACAGTTCCTTTACATGAAGGATTTCTCTCTGATGGAAAGACTTGCTGAACCCTTGATATAATAGGCTTCGCAGGTCTTTTTATTTTGAGGCGAAACAGAGAAAATAAAATGTGTTTTTTATAGAAAAAAAGATTGTTTTTCTGTTTTTTTAGTCTGTCATCCTTGCATAAGCTTGTATTTCTTGTAAAAAAAGCCGGCCGTATTTTGCTCTTTTTTGTTCTCCGACTCCTTTTATAGACAAAAGTTCATCATCATTTACGGGCTGTTTTCCTGACATTTCTTTTAACGTTTGGTCAGAGAAAACAACAAATGGCGGAACACCCTGCTCAGCCGCAATTTCTTTCCGAACCATGCGCAATCGTTCAAATAGCTCGTCATTTTCAGTAATCGCTGCCGCTTTTAACGCTTCTTTTCTCGCTACTGATAATTCTCCTTTCAGCACATTCCTTCCTTTACTGCTGACAAAAAGAGTCGGAAACGTTCCGTCGGACATCCTGATGAAGTCGTCAGAAATAAGAAATTCGATAAAATCACTGATTTCGCCAACGGATTGGTGTTTTAATATCCCGTATGTTGAAAGGTCGGAAAAGCCGTTTTCAAGAACTTTTTTATTTTTGGAGCCGGCAAGCACCTGTGCAACCATCGTCTTGCCAAACCGTTCTTTCATGCGAATGATACAAGATAAGACCATTTGCGCCTCCCGCGTCACGTCATGGGCCGCTCTTGTATCGGTACAGTTTCCGCACTGTCCGCACGCATCAGGCTCCTTTTCTCCGAAATACATAAGGATAAAACGCTGCAGACAATCTTCCGTATGGCAGTAGTCGACCATTTGTCTCAGCTTTTTTAAATCCTGCTTTTGTTTCTCTTCATGTTCTGATTGCTCAATTAAGAAGCGCTGTACCATAATATCCTGCGGTGAAAACAGGAGAACACATTCACTGGCAAGACCGTCCCGTCCAGCTCGTCCTGCCTCTTGATAATAGCTTTCCATATCTTTCGGAATTTGTGCATGCAGAACAAATCTGATATTTGATTTATCAATACCCATTCCAAAAGCAGAGGTTGCCACCATCACTTGAAGCTCATCATTAAGAAACCTTTCCTGCTGCTCTTTTCTCACATAATCAGCCAAACCTCCGTGATACCGACCTGCCCTGACTTGATTTCGTTTCAATCTCTCATATATCCGATCAGCTTCTTTTCTGGTCGCGGTATAGACAATTCCTGCTTCATGCCTGTTGTTTTGCACATATTCGTCTATAAACCGATCTTTATTTTCTCCTTTTACTACTTTAAAGGTTAAATTCTCTCGGGAAAATCCGGTATATACCGTGTTTTCTTTTTGAATATGCAGCTGTTTGCAAATATCATCATGAACCTCGGGTGTGGCTGTTGCTGTTAACGCCATGATGACAGGCTTGCCGTGTAATTCACGGAACAAGATTTCAATATTCCTGTAGCTTGGCCTGAAATCATGGCCCCATTGAGAAATACAGTGCGCCTCGTCTATTGCGACCAAAGGAACATCTATGCCCTGCAAAATCCGGATAAACTCTGTGGACGTTAGTCGCTCTGGTGTAATGTAAAAAAGCTTATAAGCCCCTTCTTTGAGTCCGTTCAGCCTCTCATATATTTCCTGATTGGATTGTGTGCTGTTAATGTAGGCGGCGTTAATCCCCGCTTCTTCTAACGCATCAACTTGATCCTTCATCAAGGAAATCAACGGTGATATGACGATCGTCGTCCCTTCAAACATTAATGCCGGAATTTGATAGCAAATCGATTTGCCGCCTCCCGTCGGCATAATGCAGGCCGTATTTTGCCTCGCTTCCGTCACCAAGCGGATCGCTTCATCTTGGCCGCTCCGAAACTTCTCATAACCAAAATAATGAGCCAGAAGGGATTGGGCTCTATGTAACATAACGTGTAAACCTCGCTTTTCCTTGAATTTCTCCCATCATATCATAAAAAAGCGGCCTTCATTTCTTTCACACAAAAATGGAATATTCACTATACCAAACCTTTTTAGATAAAATAAAAAGCCATTTCCGAAAAGGAAATGGCTTTCGCTACGTCTTGCCGTATGCAAGTAAGAAAGTTTTAAACCACCACTCCTCAAAGTGGGTGTTTGCAGAAACGTTCCTGTCGTCCTCTGCAATGGAGGCATGACATTCCGGCTTCGATATAAAACTCCCTATTACAGCTTAAAGGTTAAAACTTAATTAACAATACGCACAAAGTAGCTTCTTTAATATAGTACACCATCAGGCGCTTTTAATCAAGAGGTCAGAACAATTGTTTAGAAAAACTTTTTCCAGTGAATAAAACTGTTTTTTCTCCAAAATACCTGACAATTCGACAAACAAAAAATATATTACAATAAAAAAATAGCCTTTATTGCTAAAAGCGAATGATTATTTTCTTCTATATTAATGTGTATATACAAAAAGACTCCTATTTGTAACGATAGGAGTCTTGGCTTTATTAGAATTTTGCAGCAAGATCTTTTGCTTCTTGTAAACCTTTTTCAACGATTTCTTGCGCTTGATCAGGTGCTGCGTTATGTCCTTCGATGACAACTGTGTGCAAGTCTTGAACACCCCAGAAACCAAGAACTGTTTTCATGAAGTTTAATGACATTTCAAGTGCAGCCATTGGTCCTTCTGAGTAGACACCGCCGCGAGCGTTAAGAAGCGCAACTTTTTTGCCGCCCATTAAACCGACTGGTCCTTCTTGTGTGTATTTGAATGTAACGCCTGCGCGAGACAGATAATCAACATAAGTATGAAGCACTGCTGGCACTGTGAAGTTCCAAAGCGGGAATGCGAAAACAACTTTGTCAGCTTTTACAAACTGGTTCAGATATTTGTCAGCAATTGCTGCTTGTTTTTTCTCATCTTCTGTCATTTCCATTCCTTGACCTGCTTTAAATGTTCCGTTAATCATATCTCTGCCAAGGTAAGGAAGGTTTTCCTTATGAAGATCTAATTCAACCACTTCATCATTAGGGTTGTTTTCTTTATAAGCAGCTAAGAAAGCTTCGTAAAGTTTAGTTGAAACGCCTTCTTCAGCTGTACGGTCGCTTGATTTTACAAATAAAACTGTAGACATTTGTATTCCTCCCGGTAAACTTTTTATATTTACTTACAAATAGTATGTTACTTTCTTTTTTATGCAAAGTCAATCACTTTATTTTGAATATGAGATTTTTTTTCAAAAAAAAGCAAGTACATCTAATATCGGTGTACTTGCTTGGCATTTTCACTTCGAATCTTGTTCACGATCCAAGATTTCATACGTCTGCGAGCTTTTTTGATCAATTGTTTCTTTGTTGGATAAGTCTTTTACCTGTTCATGAAACTCTCTTTCATAAGAAGGAGCATCTGTCTCCAGATCATCCTCCACATCAGCTTGGGCCTCAACTGTCATTCTTGCATAAGGAACAGCTTCAAGTCTTTCGTAAGGAATCTCTTGGCCGGTTTTTTCACACACGCCGTAAGTTCCATCTTTCATCTTTTGTAATGCACGGTTGACCTCCTCTAACAGCTCCCGGTCAATCTCTTTCACTGTTTGGTCTGTCATCCGGTCTGTGACGAGCGTCCCGTGGTCTGCCATATGGTTGTCAACCCCATTGGAAAGCTCCCCCACTTCTTCCGTCATTGATTCTGTTTCCTTTTTCTCGCCAGACAATTCTTTTTGCATATCGAGCAATTTATGATAGAGATGCTGTGTTTGTTCTTTTGTCAGTGCCATGTATATCCTCTCCTTTCTATCCTGTTTCCCGTTTTGCCTTCTGTCAAACATGGGAACATCGATAGAAAGATGAGCTACTGCCTTTTTGAACGGATCGTGACCGCTGGCGTCGATGGTGCTTCGGGTTTTCGTTGGCACTTTTTGTCCTTCTCTTCTGGCGGTATATAATAGGTTGCGCCTATATTTAATCTGCCGCTCAGTTCATCAATGGTCAGCTCGCCGAATTCAAGATGATAGTCAATTTTTTCGACATTCAGCGTTTCAATATGTATATAGGTTTCTTCAGACTCCTGTTTGCTGCTTTGTTTTTGTTTCTCAATCACTGAGAGTCTTTCTTCACATTCACGCAGTTTGTCAAGTTCTGGTTTCAAGCAATGCCTGATCAGCGACCGGAACATTTTTTTCATGACATCACGACCCTTTGCATACTCCTCTTTCGTCTACATATATAATGAGGTATATCCCATAGGAAGGAGAGGTTTTCATGCTACCGACTAACATCAATATTTCTCATCTCAAGACTAACTCGATAGGCACCGGCTCATCCCTTACCTTTGGTTCTGCGGAGTTAAGGAACAGGTGCTCTGCTATCAAAAGAAATAACGGTTTTGGGGAACAAAATGCAGATGCTATTGTCATGGTCATTCCGATTGAATCAATTGATGACCGTGATGGGCCAGATGCACTCAGTATGAAAATCAATCATCAATAACAATGGTTTCCGCTTGACCTTCGTCTTTTTGAATGGTGATGTATAGGATTCCGTCTTTAAAAATGGCATTCATCTTTCCATGAAGATGATCGGAAAGCGGAATTTTCTTTTCAAAACTTCCGTATTTCCCTTCTTTTTGGCGAAAGTCCTGTTCATTAAAATAGGAAAAGCGCTGCCCCTTCACCACTAAATAATCTCCGTACGATAATATGTGAACGTCTTGTTTACGGTAGCCTGGAAGATAAATTAAAAACTGCACTTCCGCAACGGTATCTACAATATCCATGCTCGGAAATGAAGCATCTCCTTTCCCTCGCTGATCTTGCTGCGCAAACGGAAACGGAGATTGGCCATTTGTCATAAAAGGGGTTTTTTGGTCTTCATCAAATACCTGTTTCCAAAAGTCACCGCCGTACATCTGCTGTGCGAATTCCATCCACTGCTTCATCTTTTCGAAATCCATTTGAAGCCCCCTGTCTTAACATACTTTATAACCGCCAGCATACAACTATAGAAAGGAGGTTTGCCTGTGGTTCAACCAACTCCGTATATCAATATTAATATTTTCATGCTGAAAATTAATTCCTTTGAAAATGCTTCAGCGGTTAACGTAGGACAAAATTTATTGGCAGAATGGCAAAATTCAGATAAAAAAAATCAAGGCTACGGACAGAATTTTGGAGATGCGAGCGGATTTATGGGCACGAGAAGCCATGTGGATGACAGAGACCAAATTGATTCTCCGGCCTCTTTTGAAAGTGAAGCGGTTAACTCCTCAATCAAAAGGAAGTGATGAGATGTTCTTTTCTCCCTCCGTCGTGAATGTCGGCGGATTTAAAATCAATACGATGGACCGTGGTTCCTCTTTAACACTCGGTCCGTATCAGCAGGTCGATTACTTTTTATCAGCTAAAATTAATCAAGGGTTTGGAGAAGAAAATGGCGACTTTACTCCTCTTGTCGTACCGATTTCAAATGTATTAGATGCAGATCTTGTTGATTCGAACTCAGCGAAAAACAGTGTGGTGTAATAAGAACAGGGCGCACATGCCCTGTTCTTGTTTTTATATAAAAAAAGCCTAACCATTTTTTGAACGGCTGGCTCATCAAATATTCAGCTGCACAAATGCTTTGTCAGCACCGCCTGAACCTCGCTTAAATCGGTGTCTTTCGCAAATTCTAATTCGAACGTTTTGCTTCTTGTCATCAATAAAAGCCCAGTGTCCGGATCAAACATTCCCGCTTCTTGGATGGCAAAGCTTTCAATTGTTTTATATGGAAGAAATACACGAACCTTCTTTTTAGAAAACATTTTATTGTCAAAGAAAATGATCCGCTTATTTGTAAAGCAAATTTGGTCCACTCGGAGCTTATAAATCGATTCTATTCTTTCCCCTTCAACGAGCAAAGCCTCAAGCTTCTTTGCGTCCGTTGATCTGCTAACAGAAAAAATACCCAATGAAGAACCCCTCTTTCTGCATTTATCTATTTGTTTTATCATTCACTACATAAAAATAAGTCCTTTATCCCTATATAAGAATACGACATAGAAGACATTTAAACCATTACGAACAGATTACATTTTTCAAATTTTTGATTTGTTTTTTGGCTTTTAAGCTGTTGTCATCAAGTAATACGCACATATAGAGAAAAAAGTTTCAATATTCAGCAATGTTTTTATAAAAAAGTGGTTTTTAATGATTTTTTTAATTTTGTTTTATATTTCCTGTTTTAACCACAAAAAAACCGCAGCTGAGCTGCGGATTATGTATCGATGTTTTAACAAAATCTGTCTGATGCTTCAAGGAAACATTACATCTCTTCGAAGTATTCTTTATAATAGCCGCCGACTTTATTCGTATTGTCGACCACAAAGAGAAACTCCTCTGTTTCATTTTTTACTTCATATTCTTTTCCCGGCGTTAAAACGCGGTTTACGATATATTTTTTTGCGTTTGTCTGCACACACTTTACTTTTTTAATTGTTTCTTTTTCAAGCCAATTTTTATGAATCATGATGAAATCTCCTTTTCTTATCTATAAGCTTATTGTAGCTTTTTTCTTTTGTAAATTGCAATATCGGTTATTCATTGATTTTGCCTTGATTTCTATTATAGAATGTTTGTATACGCTTACGTTTGAAGCAACTATCACAGCTTATTTCTGCTATTCAACCCAAGAATCAATGTGCTATCACCAAGAATCTCAGAACAGACCATAAAAAATGACTGGAGGTTTGTTACGGATGAGTTCTTTAACGATGCAAGTGACGAAAAGGCTGGAGACATTTTTGCAGGGAACAAAGAAGCTTTATATTGACGGAAAGTTTGTTCCGAGTGCCTCAGGGGCAACCTTTGACACTCCAAACCCGGCGACCGGCGAAACCTTGATGACGCTGTATGAAGCCCAGGCTGCGGATGTGGACAAAGCGGTTAAAGCTGCCCGGAAAGCCTTTGACCAAGGTGAATGGAGAACAATGTCTCCAGCTTCGAGAAGCAGACTGATGTATAAGCTGGCGGACTTAATGGAAGAGCATAAAACTGAGCTTGCTCAGCTTGAAACACTTGATAATGGGAAACCGATCAATGAAACGACTAATGGAGATATTCCGCTGGCTATTGAGCATATGCGCTATTACGCCGGCTGGTGTACAAAAATAACAGGACAGACGATTCCGGTTTCCGGCGCTTACTTTAATTATACGCGTCATGAGCCTGTCGGTGTCGTCGGCCAGATCATTCCATGGAATTTCCCGCTCCTGATGGCGATGTGGAAAATGGGCGCGGCACTTGCAACAGGCTGTACAATCGTCCTCAAACCGGCTGAACAAACACCGCTTTCAGCTCTTTATTTGGCAGAATTAATTGACCAAGCCGGTTTCCCTGCCGGTGTAATCAACATCATCCCAGGATTCGGTGAAGATGCGGGAGAAGCGCTGACGAACCACGAAGCGGTTGATAAAATTGCCTTTACCGGTTCCACTGAAATCGGAAAGAAAATCATGTCCACCGCAGCGAAAAGCATTAAGCGTGTTACATTGGAGCTGGGCGGAAAATCGCCTAATATTCTTCTGCCGGATGCTAATTTGAAAAAAGCCATCCCTGGCGCTTTAAACGGTGTGATGTTTAACCAGGGCCAAGTCTGCTGTGCGGGCTCGCGTGTCTTCATTCATAAAGACCAATATGATGAAGTTGTTGATGAAATGGCGTCCTATGCTGAGTCACTCCGCCAAGGAGCGGGACTTCATAAAGATACTCAAATCGGGCCTCTCGTAAGCAAGGAACAGCATGAGCGCGTTCTTTCCTATATTCAAAAAGGAAAAGATGAAGGAGCAAAAGCAGTGACCGGCGGAAGCTGTCCTTTTGAAGCAGGATATTTTGTCGCACCGACTGTGTTTGCGAATGTTGAAGACGAAATGACCATCGCAAAAGAAGAAATTTTCGGACCCGTGCTGACTGCAATTCCGTACGAAACAGTCGATGAAGTTATTGAACGGGCAAACCATTCAGAATATGGGCTTGCAGCCGGATTATGGACAGAGAACGTCAAGCAGGCTCACTATATCGCGGACCGACTTCAAGCCGGAACCGTTTGGGTCAACTGCTATAATGTGTTTGACGCGGCGTCTCCATTTGGCGGTTATAAACAGTCAGGACTCGGACGAGAAATGGGATCATATGCCTTGGATAATTACACAGAAGTCAAAAGTGTATGGATAAACCTTGAAGACTAACATGAATGTTTAAAAAACTGCTGCCTGCCAGCAGTTTTTTTCTTTCTGTAATGGCAGTAAAAGACGCTGAATATATATGCTTTTGAAGGAGTTGAGCGTGATGGGCACACTTCAGGAGAAAGTGAGGCGTTTTCAAAAGAAAACCATTACCGAGTTAAGAGACAGGCAAAATGCTGATGGTTCATGGACATTTTGCTTTGAAGGACCAATCATGACAAATTCCTTTTTTATTTTGCTCCTTACCTCACTAGATGAAGGCGAAAATGAAAAAGAACTGATATCATCCCTTGCAGCCGGCATTCATGCAAAACAGCAGCCAGACGGCACATTTATCAACTATCCCGATGAAACGCGCGGAAATCTAACGGCTACGGTCCAAGGATATGTCGGGATGCTGGCTTCAGGATGTTTTCACAGAACTGAGCCGCACATGAAGAAAGCTGAACAATTTATCATCTCACATGGCGGTTTGAGACATGTTCATTTTATGACAAAATGGATGCTTGCCGCGAACGGGCTTTATCCTTGGCCTGCTTTGTATTTACCATTATCACTCATGGCGCTCCCCCCAACATTGCCGATTCATTTCTATCAGTTCAGCTCATATGCCCGTATTCATTTTGCTCCTATGGCTGTAACACTCAATCAGCGATTTGTCCTTATTAACCGCAATATTTCATCTCTTCACCATCTCGATCCGCACATGACAAAAAATCCTTTCACTTGGCTTCGGTCTGATGCTTTCGAAGAAAGAGATCTCACGTCTATTTTGTCACATTGGAAACGCGTTTTTCATGCACCATTTGCTTTTCAGCAGCTGGGCCTACAGACAGCTAAAACGTATATGCTGGACCGGATTGAAAAAGATGGAACATTATACAGCTATGCGAGCGCAACCATATATATGGTTTACAGCCTTCTGTCACTTGGTGTGTCACGCTATTCTCCTATTATCAGGAGGGCGATTACCGGCATTAAATCACTGGTGACTAAATGCAACGGGATTCCTTATCTGGAAAACTCTACTTCAACTGTTTGGGATACAGCTTTAATAAGCTATGCCCTTCAAAAAAATGGTGTGACCGAAACGGATGGCTCTGTTACAAAAGCAGCCGACTTTTTGCTAGAACGCCAGCATACCAAAACAGCAGATTGGTCTGTCAAAAATCCAAATTCAGTTCCTGGCGGCTGGGGGTTTTCAAACATTAATACAAATAACCCTGACTGTGACGACACTGCAGCCGTTTTAAAGGCGATTCCCCGCAATCATTCTCCTGCAGCATGGGAGCGGGGGGTATCTTGGCTTTTATCGATGCAAAACAATGACGGCGGATTTTCTGCTTTCGAAAAAAACGTGAACCACCCACTGATCCGCCTTCTGCCGCTTGAATCCGCCGAGGACGCTGCAGTTGACCCTTCAACCGCCGACCTCACCGGACGTGTACTGCACTTTTTAGGCGAGAAAGTTGGCTTCACAAAAAAACATCAACATATTCAACGCGCTGTGAAGTGGCTTTTCGAACATCAGGAGCAAAATGGGTCATGGTACGGCAGATGGGGTGTTTGCTACATTTACGGCACTTGGGCTGCTCTTACTGGTATGCATGCATGCGGGGTTGACCGAAAGCATCCCGGTATACAAAAGGCTCTGCGTTGGCTCAAATCCATACAAAATGATGACGGAAGCTGGGGAGAATCCTGCAAAAGCGCCGAAATCAAAACATATGTACCGCTTCATAGAGGAACCATTGTACAAACGGCCTGGGCTTTAGACGCTTTGCTCACATATGAAAATTCCGAACACCCGTCTGTTGTGAAAGGCATGCAATACCTTACCGACAGCAATTCGCATAGCGCCGATAGCCTCGCGTATCCAGCAGGGATCGGATTGCCAAAACAATTTTATATTCGCTATCACAGTTATCCATTTGTATTCTCTTTGCTGGCTGTCGGAAAGTATTTAGATTCTATTGAAAAGGAGACAGCAAATGAAACGTGAATCTTATCAAACGGAGATGTTCAATTGGTGCGAAGCCCTGAAAGATCAGATTCAAAAGCGAGGACAGCTTGACCAGTTTGAAGATCAAATCGACAAGATGATTGAGGCTCTGGAAGATGATCAAACAACAGAAGAAGATTGGTATAAACAGGCCGCTGCCCTTTATCGGGATATTACAGAATCAGATGATACAAGTGAAAGACGCGCTTATGTCCCTATAGGGAAACACGTGCTGCCAAAGCTTCCTTACAAATACTCCGCCTTAGAACCTTATATTTCACGCGATATTATGGTCCTTCATCATACAAAACATCATCAAAGCTATGTCGATGGCCTGAACAAAGCAGAATCAGAGCTTAAAAAAGCGATAGCGACAAAGAATTATGACTTAATCACTCATTGGGAAAGAGAGCTTGCGTTCCATGGAGCAGGCCATTATTTGCATAGTATTTTTTGGTTTTCTATGCATCCAAACGGAAAACGGCGTCCTACAGGGGCATTGTTCCAAATGATAGACCTTTCATTTGGAAGCTATTCCGCTTTTAAAGAACATTTTACCCAGGCCGCTAAAAAAGTGGAAGGCGTCGGCTGGGCCATTCTGGTCTGGGCACCTCGATCAGGACGGCTGGAGATTTTAACGGCAGAAAAACACCAGCTCTTTAGCCAATGGGATGTGATCCCCCTTTTACCGCTTGACGTATGGGAGCATGCCTACTATTTGCAATACAAAAATGACCGGGCCAGCTATGTCGATCACTGGTGGAATGTCGTGGATTGGCGCGAGGCTGAAAAACGTTTTGAGCAGGCAAAAGAAGTCGTTTGGAAGCTCTATTAAAAAAAGCCCCCCTTTCTCCGGGGGCTTCGTGTTTTAAAAAATCCCTACCACATGCAAAAACACGATGATAATGGCAACAGGAGATAAATATCGAATGAGCAGCAGCCAAACAGCAAACCACTTTCGTTTGAGATTAGAACCGCTTTTCAGCTCGTCAAACAAATCCTGTTTCGGTATTTTTAGCGGGACAAAAATCGAAATCAGTAACGCACCTAACGGCATTAAAATATTGCTCACAAGATAGTCGGCGGCATCAAAAATAGACAGATGAAATATAGAGACGTCACTTAAGACACCGTATGATAATGCAGACGGCACACCGACAATAAAAATAGCAATTCCGCCTAACCAAGCGAATCGTTTTCTCTTATTGACATCGCCTTTCGAAAGTACTGCGACCAAAATTTCCAGCATTGAAAAAGCAGATGTCAATGCAGCAAATAAAAATAGAAGTAAAAATGCTAATAAAAAGATAATTCCGAACGGCATTTGATTAAACACAGTCGGCAGCACGTTAAATAACAGAACCGGGCCTTGGTCTGGTTTGAGGCCGAATGAAAAGACAGCTGGAAAAATCGCAATTCCAGCCATTACAGCAACAAGCATGTTCATAACAGTTACAGATACAGCGGACTGTACCAGATTTTCCTGTTTCTCTAAATAAGCGCTATACGTTACCATGACAGATACACCGACACTTAATAAGAAAAAGGATTGTCCCATTGCATATAAAATGGTATTGGCATCAATTGCAGTTAAATCAGGCATCAGGAAAAATTTGATTCCTTCCATCGCACTATCAAGTGTAACCGAACGCACCATTAAAATGATGAATAATAGAAAAAGCGCCGGCATTAATACTTGGCTTGCTTTTTCAATTCCGCTGCTTACCCCTTTTGCAACAACTAAAATTGTTACCACCATAAAGAGCAGCTGGCCTCCTACAGCCAAATAAGGATTTGAAATGGTACTCGCAAATATCGTATCAAAACCAGATGTTTGCGATAAACCGCCAGTGAAGCCTTTTATAATATAAATTAAAATCCATCCGCCTACGACACTGTAGAAAGATAGAAGAATAAAGCACGTCACCATGCCTAAATAACCGATCCAATGCCACTTCGTTCCTGGAGCAAGTGTTTTATAGGACTGAACGGCATCTTTCTGTGTTCTTCTGCCTATGATAAATTCACCTAACAATAAAGGCAGTCCGATTAAAACCGTAAATAAAATAAAAATAAGTAAAAATGCGCCTCCTCCGCTGGTTCCGGCAACATATGGGAATTTCCATATCGCACCAAGCCCGATAGCTGATCCTGCCGCGGCTAAAATAAAGCCGAGCTTCGAAGACCATTGATTTGCTTCCTTCACCGTATCACTCCTATTTGATCTAACCATTATAAAGGTTCATTGTAAGAATATCTTCCTATATAGTCAAGAACATTTTAATTAGTTTACATCATATATCTATAGACATCTGCCAAAAACTAATATTGAATTATTCAGAAAATTATTTATAATAAGAGAATGTTATGAAATTTGTAAGAATTTCTGCTGAAGTTCTTGATAAGTGTGTTAGGAGTGTTTTTATGGACATCATTAGAAAAATAAGTCATTTTGCAGGACAAACCTTTGGCATATGGGTCATTGTTTTTGCAGTGCTGGGATTTTCTTTCCCATCTTTATTTACGTGGATCAGTTCTTATATTACGATTTTTCTTGGCATTATCATGTTTGGGATGGGTCTTACACTGCAAGCCGATGATTTCAAAGAGCTGGTCAGAAAGCCTTGGCAAGTTATTATTGGAGTAATAGCTCAGTATACGATCATGCCGCTCGTTGCTTTCGGCCTCGCATTTGGGCTTCATCTTCCAGCTGAAATCGCAGTTGGTGTTATTCTTGTCGGCTGCTGTCCCGGGGGAACTGCATCTAATGTTATGACATTCTTAGCAAAAGGAAATACTGCCCTTTCTGTTGCGGTTACGACAATTTCTACCTTATTGGCACCTGTTGTAACACCGTTGTTGATTATGCTGTTTGCCAAAGAATGGCTTCCTGTCTCGCCGGGGTCTTTGTTTATTTCAATCTTACAGGCGGTTTTATTTCCGATCATTGCAGGTCTGATTGTCAAAATGTTTTTCAGAAAACAAGTGGCAAAAGCAGTACATGCCCTTCCGCTTGTTTCTGTCATTGGCATCGTTGCGATTGTCTCAGCTGTCGTCAGCGGCAATCGGGAAAATCTTCTTCAATCGGGGTTGCTCATTTTTTCAGTTGTTATCCTGCATAACGGTATCGGTTATTTACTTGGGTTTCTTTGTGCAAAGCTTTTAAAAATGGATTACCCGTCTCAAAAAGCGATTGCAATCGAAGTCGGCATGCAAAACTCCGGACTTGGGGCTGCACTTGCCACGGCTCATTTCTCACCGCTATCTGCCGTACCAAGCGCAATATTCAGTGTGTGGCATAACCTTTCAGGTTCTATGCTTGCAACATATTGGTCAAAAAAAGTGAAAAAGAAACAAGCTGGATCCAAAAGCAGCAATCTATCACTTTAAATATGCATCAAAAAAGGTACATCACGATAAAGTGATGTACCCTTTTTTATTATCCTTCTAATAAAAGCTGTTCAGGATCTTCCAGTAAATTTTTGATTGTCACGAGGAAACCAACCGCTTCTTTACCGTCTACAATCCGGTGATCATAAGATAAAGCGAGATACATCATCGGACGGTTTTCGAAACGCTCTTCATCAATTGCTACTGGGCGCAGCTGAATCTTATGCATGCCCAGTATACCGACTTGCGGGCTGTTTAAAATTGGAGTTGACATCAATGAACCGAAAGTCCCTCCGTTTGTAATCGTGAAGGAGCCTCCCTGAAGCTCGCTAAGGGTTAATTTATTGTTTCTTGCTTTTTTCGCAAGCTCGCCGATCTCTTTTTCGATTCCTGCAAATGTCAGGCGATCCGCATCCCGCACAACCGGAACGACAAGACCTTCATCAGCAGCAACAGCGATTCCGATATCATAGAATTTCTTAACGATCAACTCATCGCCCTGAATTTCCGCATTCAACAGCGGATATTTTTTCAATGCAGCCACGACCGCTTTCGTGAAGAAAGACATAAAGCCGAGCTTCACTTCGTTTTGCTCAAAGAATTGATCTTTGCGGCGTTTTCTGAGATTCATAACAGCCGTCATGTCCACTTCATTAAATGTAGTCAGCATCGCCGATGTTTGCTGCACCTCTACAAGGCGTTTTGCAATCGTTTGTCTGCGGCGTGACATTTTTTGCACTTCGACAGGTTTATCAAAGCTTTGCTGTGCTTTTGGAGCCTGAGGCTGCTGCTTTTGCTGAGGAGCCGGTTTTGATGCCGGTTTTTCGTACGCTTCGACATCCTGCTTGCGCACTCTTCCAAGCGGATCTCCAGTTGGAACTTGAGACAGGTCAATTCCTTTTTCTCTCGCCAGCTTACGGGCCGACGGAGAAGCGATCGTTCTTGATTTTGCTTCAGATTGTGCTTCCTCGCTCACCTCTTGTGCAGCTGGTTCAGCCTGTTTCTCTTCTTTTACGCTTTCCTTGCTTTCTGCTTTCTCTGTAGGAGCAGGGGCAGAACTTTCACCCGCGCCTTCTGAAATCGTACCGATAATTTCTCCGACCTGGACGGTATCACCCGAATCTTTCAATACCTCTTGAAGTACACCCGATTCTTCTGCTGTCAATTCAACATTCACTTTATCCGTTTCTAGTTCAAGCAGATATTCACCCTGTTCTACATAGTCACCAGGCTGCTTTAACCATTGGGCTATTGTTCCTTCTGAGATTGATTCTGCTAATTCAGGTACCTTAATTTCCGCCATTTTTTCATTTCCCCCTTAGTTTTTGCGAGTCAAGCTATCAGATACAATACGTTCCTGTTCTTTTTTATGAACTGTCGGATCTCCCTCTGCAGGGCTGGATCGTCTTCTGCGTCCAATATATTGAACGCTTACTCCCTCTGGTGCAATCTCTGTCAAATACGGGCTGATATAACCCCAAGCCCCCATGTTCTGCGGCTCTTCCTGCACCCAAACGATTTCTTTCAGGTTCGGAAGTTTTGCAAATAACTCTTTGACTCCTTTTGCCGGGAATGGATACAGCTGTTCAATTCTCGCAATGTGAAGCCACTCTTTACCGTCTTCTAACTTATTAAAATGATCACTGATGTCTATAGACACTTTACCGCTGGATAATACAAGTCTGGTTACTTTTTCATAGTCATGAGAAAGTCCCGACTGTTCATAAACAGGCTGGAAGCGGCTTTCGCTGAGCTCCTGCACTTCCGACACCGTATTTGGGTTGCGAAGAAGGCTCTTCGGCGTCATAATGACGAGCGGTCTGATTTCTTCACGAAGCAGCATTTTAGCCTGTCTTCTTAAAATATGGAAATACTGTGCCGCGCTTGTCAGGTTGGCAACCGTCCAGTTGTTTTCCGCTGCAAGCTGCAGGAATCGCTCGATTCTTCCGCTTGAGTGCTCAGGCCCCTGTCCCTCGTAACCGTGCGGGAGCAGCATGACTAATCCGGATTTTTGGCCCCATTTCGCGCGTCCGGCAGAAATAAATTGGTCAAAATACACTTGAGCAGCGTTGGCAAAATCTCCGTACTGTGCTTCCCACAAAACAAGCGTTTCCGGTGAATGCACGTTATAGCCGTATTCAAAACCGAGAACCGATCCTTCAGACAGCGGGCTGTTATGAACAGCAAATGATGTGCTGCAGTCAGATAAGTGATGAAGCGGCACAAATTCTTTGCCCGTCTCACTGTCATGAAGCACAAGGTTTCTTTGGGCGAACGTTCCGCGCTCGGAATCCTGTCCGGTTAAACGAATCGGTGTTCCGTCTTTCAAAATTGAAGCAAACGCGAGTGATTCTGCCAAAGACCATTCCACTTTTCTGTCATCATCGAACGCCTTGGCGCGTCTTTCTAAAATGCGCTTTAGCTTGCCGAAAACATTAAATGACTCCGGCCAGTTGATCAATTCGCCATTCAACTTGCGGAGCACATCAAAATCAATCGAAGTGTCCACATCTGGGAAACCGTTTGATACAGGCTCTGGAAGTTCAATTTCACAAGCAGTGTGTTCCTTTTTAGACGGAACTTTCTGATATGCATCCTCAATGCGCTTCGTTACCGATTTTTCGATGTTTTGAACGACTTCCTCGGTAAGCACGCCTTCTTTTACCAGCTTTTCAGCGAAAATTTGTTTGACGGTCGGATGCTTTCTGACAGCATCATACAGCATTGGCTGAGTGGTTGACGGTTCATCCATTTCGTTGTGTCCATAGCGTCTATACCCGATCAAATCAATCAGAAAATCCTTATTGAATGTTTTTCGGTATTCGACCGCAAACTTAACAGCTGAGAGACAAGCTTCAGGATCGTCCGCATTCACGTGAACAATCGGAATTTCATAACCCTTGGCCAGGTCACTGGCATATTTTGTCGATCTGGATTCAGCGCTTTCTGTTGTGAATCCGATCATGTTATTGGCGATAATATGAATCGCACCGCCTACTTGATACCCTTTTAAAGAGCTTAAATTCAATGTTTCAGCTACAATTCCTTCCCCAGGGAATGCAGCGTCTCCATGGATTAAAATGGCCAGCGATTTTGTTTCATCTTGTACCGGGTATCCGCTTTGTGTTCGCGTTTCCTGTGCTGCTCTTGTGCTGCCTTCAACAATCGGATTGATAAATTCCAAGTGGCTCGGGTTGTTCGCTAACGTAATGCGCGCTGATTTTGTTTCAGCGTCTTGAAGCTCCCGATTCGCCCCCAAATGGTATTTGACATCCCCTGTCCATCCGTAGCTGATTCCAATTGATCCCTCAGACGGGACAAGATCTTTATTCGGCGCATGCTGGAATTCAGAGAAGATGATTTCATACGGTTTGCCGAGCACATGTGCCAAGACATTCAGGCGTCCCCTGTGCGCCATCCCGATGTTGACGCTTGTCGTACCTGATTTGACAGATTGTGCAATAATGTCATCAAGCACTGGAACAAGAGCGTCCAGACCCTCAATGGAAAAGCGCTTCTGCCCGACGAATGTGCGGTGTAAAAACTGCTCAAAGCCCTCTACTTCTGTCAATCTTTCCAGCACAGCTGACAGCTTTTCAGCTGAGTTCTTCTGGAACAGCTCGCCAGATTCAATCTTTCTTGTCAGCCACTCGCGCTCTTTGAAGTCATGCACATGGTCAAATTCAAAAGAGATGGTTCTTTTATACGTATTTCGTAAATACTGAATGGCTTCTAAACCGTTCGTAATGTTTTTAGGAGCGTCTTTGCAGATGACAGACGCAGGTATTGCTTTTATTTCCTCTTCTGTTAGCCCGTAATCGGATAATGGAAAAAGTTCGCTCTTTTTCTCATCCTTTCTGAGCGGATTGACGGAAGCGTTCAAATGGCCATAGGTTCGAATATCTTCTGCAAGTCTGACTGCGGATGCGATCTTTTGAATCAGATCGGCTGTAACACGTCCCTTTTCTTTTGTTCCCGAGGCCTCTTTTATATCGCTTGGCGGAGCACCGAGCTCGTCGAACATTTCCTTCAAATCCGGGTCAATGCTGTTCGGATCCTGGGTATACTGATCGTAAAGCTCCAGCGCATAGCCGAGGTTCGGACCGTAAAAATCTTCCCAATTCATTCGTTGTTTCATACTATTTTGAAACATTTGAATATTACCCCCAACTTAAATAATCAAGTGATTGATTCACTATCTTGAAATAACTTTCGAACGCTGTGTCCAAAATTATGTAATAAAAACGCTTCCAACGATATTTTACCACTGTTTGCAATTTGATTCTACCTTGATTGTTCACAAAATAGTAAAAAACCTTTATAAAAAACAAAAAATTTAATCATTCGAAAAAACAAACGCCAAAAAGCATAGGATTAAGGGCTATCCTATGCTTTTATGAAGCAGTTTTTTCAGCAGCGGATACAAAACATCCGGTAGCTGATCAACATCCGGGACAAATATACTGAATTTTCCGTACATATCCTGGATCGTCTTCATTTGCGATTCTTCTATTTCTGAGTTGGAGAGAAAAACATTTATCACTTCTATTCCTCTTTTTCGGGCTTCGATAACCGCCTCACTTGTATCGACGATCCCATTTTGTTCATAGCCAAATGCGGCCGGCTCTCCATCTGAGAAAACAATTAAGAACTTTTGCGCCTCGCTGCGATGCAGCATTTTTTTCGTCATCTGCCTAATTGCGTACCCGTCACGGTTATCTTCTTCTGGCTCAAGCTGCATAATGGCCGGTCCAGACTCTTGTCTTAATGATGATTGGAAGGGAATAACCGTATTGAAATAGTTTGGCTGGCTTGTTTCGGTTGCATCATTTGTGTCCTCCCAGAACCCGACAATCTGATGCGGAACCGCTACCGATTTCAACGCTTCGTGAAACAGCACGATTCCTCGTTTTGTTTCGTCCATTTTGTCGAACATGCTGGCTGAACAATCGACCAGCAATGTAAAAACTGCGTCTATTTCTGAAGATGGTTCTTGCTTTTTGTAGAATAGGCGCGGATTTCGCTCAGTGAAGTAGCGAAGAAGCTTATTATTCAGTCTCCCGGCATGAAGATCTGTTCTCGGCAATGTTTTTTTATGCTCCAGCGTTTTTTGAATCATTTGTTTCAAACGCTTTTGATACGATTCAATCGTTTTTGCCTGCTGTTTATAAGAAAGCTCCTCTTCACTAGTTGCCGGCTGCGGTTCTTTATAAATTGGAAATGCATATTTATTTTCTTTGCCGTCAGCCATACCCGCTCCGTTCGGCTGGTCTTTTTGAGACTCCAGCGCTTCCAGCTTGGAATAGTCTTTCCGTTTCGTTTGTCTGGCTGATCCTTGAACAGAGCCAAGGGCCTGATCTCCATCGTCGCCTTCCCTTGAAGCATCTTTTCCTAAATCTGATTTTGCGCCGTGTTCAATATCAAATTGAAGGAAGCTTTTAGACGGTGCTTCTGTTTCCCGGTGCCATGTCGGCATTTCTTCTTCATGGATATCCTCATCACCGTCTGATTGTTTTGGAAGCGTGATGTCATCACTCAGCTTCGGCGCTTTTTTCTCTTCTTCAAATAACGGCTGTTCTGCAGCTTTTGCGTAGTCAAGCTCAGGCAAAAAGAAGTAGGTGTTCAACATGTCTTTATCGAGCACCTCTTCAAGTCCGTCCATGAGGTCCTCAACAATTTTCAGAACCTGCCGTGTCGAATCTACTTCATACACACGCAAGAGCTGCTGCTCAATAAACGGGCGCATCAGATCGATATCTTCACGCATGGATGGAAGGGTCTCGAGCGGCGATTCCGCTGTGAGCTTGACATAGATCGCGCAAAAGAGCGCATCGGTAAAAATGCTTCGTTCCAAATTTAAGGTCAGCTGGGTTGAGAAATGTTTTCTGTACATGTCTTTTCGCTTCGCAAATACATGTTTCGTACCCGGACGCTCACGTTTGATGCATTCTTCGATCCTAATGTCTTCAAGCAGCATAAAGAGCTGCTTGGCAAAACTTTTAAAGGTAAGATGACGATGGATATCATTCAAAAAGTTCGCAAACTCATGCAGCGAGCTATATCTTGTTCCGACTGAACGCAGGTAGACGTCGCTTTTCAGACCCGCTTCCATGTCCTGAGCTGCCCTGTCTTTCCAAAAGTGGCTCATATAGATTTTCTTTTCAAATGGATTGTAATAGGACTGAACGCCATACTCCACTTCTACCGCTTCACTCTTGGTGAGTGTTTTGGCCAAATCAGTCAGCATCATAAATAAAAATGAATCAATCGTGCTGTCGTTAAATTTGATAAATTTCATCGCAGCCCCCTCATTCAAACAGAGTTTCTGCAATATTTCGGACAGCCGCTTTTTCCCGATCATCATCAAGCTTTTCTACAATTCCCCGCTCAATGGCACGACGCGGCGGAATATAAGCAGCTAAATCACATGTATCGATTAAAGCTCTGATGGATGCCGCTTCTTCAGACACCTGTCCGTTATTGGCCTGAACGATCAAGTCAGAGGAAAGCGTGATAAATCTGTCAATCAATTTCTCGTCTTTCAAGGCTGACTGAGACATGAGCACTTGTTTCAGCAGCTCGCCTTTAATATAAGGCACATCAATGATGACAAAACGGTTTTTCAACGCTTCATTCAGAGGAACAGTTCCGACATAGCCTTCATTGATGGCTGCAATGACTCCGAAACCGCTTTTAGCCCGTATGACCTCGCCTGTAAACGGATTTGTCATCATTTTTCTGTAATCTAATACACCGTTTAAAATAGGCAGTGTTTCTGGCTTCGCCATATTGATTTCATCTATATAAAGAAAATGGCCTTCCTTCATTGCCTTTGTAACAGGTCCTGAAACAAACTCGATTGTCGCCTGGCCAGATTGATTTTCAATCGTTTTATAACCGACCAATGCCTCAGCGTCCAAGTCGACTGAACAGTTGACGCTGTGCATCGGTTTATGAAAATAGCTGGACAATGTTTCTGCCAACTTTGTTTTTCCTGAACCTGTAGGCCCTTTCAGCAGGACATTTTTCCCCATGGCTAATGCAATAATGGCGTCAAATAAAATGGCTTCATCCTCCGCCTCATAGCCTGATGTTCCTATAAGCGATTGAAACTCCGGGGAAATAGGCTGCTCTTTATATGATAAAAGCTTTTGTTGTATATCTTCCGGCAATGTTAAGTGCTGTAGTTGAGTTGTCATAGACAGATTCCCTTTCCTATTCATATTCCATTAACGAGTATACTAAAAAAGCCCCTGTATGCTCAATACAAAAGGGCTTGGATGATATTACTGCTTCTCGTTATTTCCCAATAGGGCTCCGCAGACAATACGCGCACCGGAATTGCCGCTTGGGTTTGTCAGATAATCGTCCGCTTGTTCATGAATAATAAATGCACTTCCGTCCTCGTCGAGAATATTTAGTTTACTTCCTTTTTTCAGTGAAGTGTCAGGCGCATTCATAATGACATCTACCTTTCCATCAGCACCGACTTCAAGGTTCGGCAGATCTCCGGCATGATGCCCCATCGGATTATTGAAGCCGTGTTCTTTGTTCAGCGGATTAAAGGGACCGCCCGCTGATTCAAAATCCGGCCTGATACAAGAACCTTTCTCATAAATATGAAAACCGAGAGAAGCACCTGGACGCAGGCTGTTTGCGGAAATATGAATATCGAGGCCTTCATCATCTGATTCTTTGATCTCTATAAAACCGACTGCTTTCCCTTCACGATTGACCAGTTGGACATGATGACCAAACGCTGACGTTTCAACCACTTTTTTTTCCGGCACCCGGTTAGGAGGGTCTGGAGGTTTTTTTTGTCCGCATCCGGCAACTCCCAGTGCCGTCAGCATCATCAACAGCAAGAGACGGTGCATACTGTCTCCCCCTTGTTTTTTCTAACAGTGTGGTCAATCATTGTCTGGTATAAACAAAAAAGCCTATAAAAGGCTTTTTGTCATACTCATTTTTAAAAATAACTTCTTGCGCCCAAGTACCGCTGTTTCCAATACGAATTGCTGAGATTGGAAATGTCGACGCCCGATGAGCTTGCATGAATAAAGTCACCGCCGCCTAGATAAATCCCCATGTGAGATGGGCCGGATTTATAAGTGGTAAAGAAGACAAAGTCTCCGACTGACGGCTGGCTGACCTTCTGCATGACATTCCAATATCCTGCCGTACTCAATCTTGATATAGATGATACATTATTAATAAGGTAATAAATGAAGCCGCTGCAATCAAAACCGGCAGGCGTGTTTCCGCCCCATCGGTACGGCACTCCGACATATTTTTTCGCTTCCGTGATCATTCTGTCAATCTTCGAGCCTATTTGAATGTTTGACCCTGAGTTATCTTTTGGCTTTGTTGGCTTTGTCGGATTTGAAGGATTAGATTTTGATGCTCCCGAAATAGTCAGAACCTGCCCGATTTGCAGCACATCCGATGATAAATTGTTTTTATCACGGATGCTTTGGACAGTGACTCCGAGCCGATTTGCAATTTTCCACAGCGAATCGCCTGCTTTTACCTTGTACGTCGTTGTTTTTGAGGGATTGGAGTTTGACGGCTTTTTGGAACCGCTGTTTCCGTTCTTAGGTGAACTGCTTCCTTTTATTTTGAGCACCTGTTTAGGGTAAAGTGTATCTGATGTTAAGCCATTTAAGGTTTTTAATTCGGCTACAGTCATATTTAAGCTGTTTGCGATTTTCCACAGTGAGTCACCAAGCTTAACCGTATATGTACTTTTTGAAGAACCTGAAGAATTGGAACCGCTGTTTTTCTTTGATCCATTTGATCCGCTTGAACTGCTTGTCCCTTTGATCTTAAGCTTTTGCCCCGGACGAATCAGGTCACTGCTCAGGCTGTTTAAGCTTTTAAGCTCAGAAACACTCATTTTATGATTTTTAGCAATCATCCATAGGGAATCACCATATGCAACTGTGTATGTTGATATTTTGCTTGAATTAGATGGGGATGTCGTGCTTTTTTTGCTGCTTTCAGGAACCTTAAGACTTTGTCCGACATAAAGCACCGTTGATTTCAATTTGTTTTCGGATTTCAGAGCTGATATTGTCGTATCATACTGGCGGGAAAGCTTCCAAAGAGAGTCACCGCTTTTTACTTTTATCGTTTTTGCTTCCGCGGGTGCTGCGGCCATCGATGACCCAACAACTGCAGAAACAGCCAAGCCGGCTACAATCTTCTTTTTCATTCATTCAACCTCCTAAACTGTTTTTTTGCAAAAACAGCTAGTATTTTGTTTCCAAAAATGGCACACAACTGTTTTATCGTCAATTTTTCAGCAAGTTAAACCCTTTTCAAACATTTGGCGCAGCATTTTCAGCATCGTTCGACCTTTAAACCTTCAAATAAACATCTAACATTTTACATAAGCACGATATGTTTTTCGAAAGTCTAAGGAACTATTTAAGCGAGGGTAAAAATGATGGTTTTCTATTGATGAACGAAGCAGTTTCTCCTCCTTTCTTGTCTATTTTTCTAATCAATTCTCTATCGGCGTGTCAAATCCCTCTTATGAAATGGCAAAAAGCCTGTTCTTTCGATAAGAACAGGCTTTTACACTATGCATTTGCTGATTGAGTTTTTTGTTTTACAGCTTCAAGAATGCTGTCGGCTGCTTTTTTAGAGCCGCCTGCCGCTTTCAGTGATTGTCCAATTTCTTTTGCCTTTTCAGCATACGAACGATTATTCATTACTTCTTGTATCGTCTCTTTCAGTAGGCTTTCAGACAATTCTTCCTTTTTAATTACTTTTCCTGCGCCGACTTTTTCTACCTGATCTGCGACAACAAATTGGTCGCCTCCCATCGGAATGACAACGAGCGGGGTTTCAAAATACAAACCTTCACTTGTGCTGTTCATTCCGCCGTGGGTCACAAATAAGCTGGCTCTTTTCAAGATCTCAAGCTGAGGGACATACGGGCGTACAATGAAATTCTCCGGAATGTCGTTTAACTCACTTGTTTTAATATGCTTGCCGATGGAAAGCACAACTTTACCGTCAAAGTCCTTACACACTTCAAGGCATTGATTAAAAAACTGCTTTTGATTATTAAAAATGGTTCCCATTGAAATAAACAGCACGTTTTCATTGTCAATCTGATCAAATGGGAAATCATTGTTTCCGGCTCTTTCTGTAATGGAAGGACCGACAAATACATATCGCTCGCCAAATTGCTCAGCCAGTGGCTGAAATCCCCTTGATGTAAAGACGATTGTCAAGTCACCATCAGCTAAAAAAACATCAAATGGCTTCTTGATCTCTGCTTGAAAATCAGCATTTAACGTTTCTGCAAGCTGCTGGTATGATTCATAATGAGGCGAATCTTCAAGTGATCCTTTCATGTACGCTCCCATCATTTCCTTCGCAAATTCCTCATTCATCGCAAAGGTTGTACACAATGAAAATCTTGGCAGCTTCAGCATGTTGGCAATGACTTTACCCGCGAGAAGATGGTGATCATATATGACATAATCATACGATTCATGTTTGACTTCCTCATAAATATGAGTCGCGATATCCTTACAGGCTTTCAAAAAAGCGCAGAGCATTTCTGTGAAATCTCTTTCTTCATCGCCGGTTGCGTTTTTCCCGAAGTAATCTCCCCTGAAATCATGATACTCACGAAACTCTATATTAAGAGCTGTGATTTTTTCTTTATATTCCTTCACTGCGTAGTACGTAATGTTTTCTCCCCGGGATTTCAGCTCCTTCATCACACCGATAGAGGGATTAATATGCCCTTCACCGGGGAAACCGATCATTAATACATTTGCCATGCGGCAGCACCCTTCCTTTGAAAATTTATATAATATTTTATACGGTACTATAAATACATAAACAGGTAAAGTATTTCACTTTATTAATATTCATTACATATAACTTTTCTACCAGCTTATATTCCCTGTCTTCAAGACAAAAAGCATTCAGCTTGAAGCGAATGCTTTAATAAAGATACGAATTCAGTCATTTTGTCTCATGATAGGATTCTTAATCAGGCCCTTTTTATTATTTTTACGTTCTTGGTGAAATTAACGGATATAATACACCGTCTTTGGCAAACGACATCTTCCCTGTTTCCTCTGAAACCACGAGCACCAGTGCATCCGTATAGCCCGACATACCGAGAGCCGCCCGGTGCCGGGTTCCCAAATGGATATCCACTTCCTTCGTCGTCAGCGGGAGCACATTGGCTGCTGACACGAGTTTGTTTTCCCTCACTAATAAAGCGCCGTCATGAAGAGGGTTTCCGGGAAAAAAGATGCTTTCAATTAATGAAGAGCTGATCTCGGCGTGTAGGGAGGTACCTTTTTGAATAAAACGTTCAACCGGGTCTGCTCTTTCAATCACAATTAAAGCTCCATGCTTATGTTCCGATAAGGCTTTAATCGCCTTGGCCAGCTCAATAAATGCCGGCGTAAATTCCTCAATGTATGATTGCAAATAAAAGGAGGATGCAATCCCCTGCATGTCCTGAAAAACGTGCCCCAAATCATCTAATTCACAAAGGAGACACTGGTCTTTTTCGTGAAGCGTTTTCAAGATTAGAGATGCATCACCTAATATTTGCTCTAAGTACACCTGTATTTTCCCCTTGAACGCATTTTCTGATATCTGCTCATAGCGCATAGCCTTCATCTCCTGTTCAAATTTCCAACTTTTCACGAATGCTTATCTTATTGATGCACATTCTATTGGTAAAGGAGGGATGTAAAGAATGGAAATCGAAAGAATCATTCAGTATATTTGCACCTTTTTAGGCGTGATTTCGCTTTCTTTTATTTATGCCCAAATGTTTAGAAAAACGAAACCGACAAAAAAAGAATAGGCCCGGCGTTCATTGCTTTTTATACATAGAATGTTATAATTTCTCTCGTTATGAAAAAGAAACGGAGATCAATGTATGAAAGAAACTCAAAACGCCCGGGAAAAAATCAAACAGCTCTTGCACATTTTAATACCGATATTCATTACCCAAGCGGGGCTTTCTCTGATCACTTTTCTAGATACTGTGATGTCAGGGAAAGTCAGCCCCGCTGATTTAGCTGGTGTCGCCATTGGCTCAAGCCTTTGGACCCCTGTTTACACAGGACTTGCAGGTATATTAATGGCGGTCACCCCGATTGTCGCTCAGTTATTAGGTGCAGAGAAAAAACAGAAGATTCCCTTTACTGTTTTACAAGCTGTATACGTAGCCGCGCTTCTTAGCATCGCCGTTTTAGTGATTGGATATGCTGCAGTTGACCTTATTCTTGGCCGATTGAACCTTGATATTCACGTGCATCAGATTGCTAAACACTTTTTAGGCTTTTTATCACTGGGAATTTTCCCTTTATTTGTTTACACCGTGTTGAGATCATTCATCGACTCATTAGGAAAAACGAGAGTCACCATGATGATTACACTCAGTTCTCTTCCAATCAATTTTGTATTGAATTATGTATTTATCTTCGGGAAGTTCGGAATGCCGGCACTTGGAGGTGTAGGCGCGGGACTGGCATCCGCGTTAACTTACTGGTGTATCTGCATCATCAGTTTTTTCATTATTCATAAAAACGCACCGTTTTCTGAATACGGGATTTTTCTTACCATGTATAAGTTCTCTTGGAAAGCATGCAAAAATTTGCTCAAAATCGGGCTGCCTATTGGGTTCGCCGTGTTTTTTGAAACGAGCATTTTCGCAGCTGTCACGCTTCTCATGAGCCATTTTCATACAGTGACCATCGCGTCCCACCAGGCAGCCATGAATTTTGCGTCTCTTTTATATATGCTGCCGCTCAGCGTGTCCATGGCTCTAACAATTGTTGTCGGGTTTGAAGTGGGTGCAGCCCGTTTTAAGGATGCGCGCTCATATAGCTTAATCGGCATCATGATGGCGATCGGCTTTTCTTTGTTCACTGCCGCCTGTATCCTTTTATTCAGAGAGCAAATTGCGGGCATGTACACTTCTGACCCCGATGTGCTCCGGCTGACACAGCACTTTTTAATTTATGCGCTATTTTTTCAGCTTTCCGATGCTGTTGCCGCACCGATCCAGGGAGCACTCAGAGGGTACAAAGATGTGAACTATACGCTTGCGGCCGCTTTTGTCTCTTACTGGGTCATTGGCCTTCCGGTCGGTTATATGGTCGGTACGTTTACAAGCCTCGGTGCATTCGGCTATTGGATTGGATTAATAGCAGGACTCGCCGCCGGAGCAGTTGGGCTGTTTTTCAGGCTGGCAAAACTGCAAAAACGTTATTCGCAAAAACAACACATTTAAAAGAGGTGATCAATCATGGCAAAAAACAAAAAATTATTCGAGTATCTTTCCCAGCATGCGGAAACCATCAGTTCAACGTGGTATGAAACAATCGAGGAGACTGATCCCAATTCCATTTATGCCTCAACAGATCCTGTTGTCATTCACAATTTAAAGAGCCAGAATCTTGCCTTTAACTATAAAATAAACCGTATTTTTATAGATGATGAGGACGTATACTTGCCTATACTGAAAGAATGGGCCTTTGAAGTCACACAGGATCAAGAGCATTTAAAAACTCCTATCCACTATATTATTCGGGAGTTTGTCAGAGTGAGAGATTTATATGTTTCTTATGTGAAAGAATTTGTCCATCTCAATCAGGATACTGTGAAAAGCGAAGAAGCCGAAGACCTGTATCACGCCCTTATAAAAGCGTTTGATCTTGTGATTCATATTTTTATAGAAGAAATGTACAAAAACACAAGCCTTCAGCTTCAGGCCCAAAAAGATATGATTACTGAATTGAGCGCTCCGGTCATCGTGCTGTTTCACAGCGTCGGACTGCTGCCTTTAATCGGAGATATTGATACAGTCCGCGCCAAGCTGATTATGGAAAACACACTGCATCAATGTGCGAAAAAAAAGGTGACACAACTGTATATTGATTTGTCAGGAGTAGCTGTGATTGATACGATGGTTGCCCATCAGCTTTTCAGTCTGATTGAGGCACTTCGTTTAATCGGTGTTTCTTCAACTTTGTCTGGAATCCGTCCGGAAATCGCGCAAACAGCGGTTCAGCTAGGTTTGTCTTTCGAAGGTATTTCCTTGAGATCCACTCTCGCTTCAGCAATTGCATCGGACTTAAAATTAAAAAAGGTATAAGGCTTAAGGCCTTATACCTTTTTGATTAATCATTCCATTGATACGTCCAATATATTTCTTCTTCAAACCATGTTGCCATAACAGGTTCATTATTTTTCAATTTCTCTTCAAGCTCTCTGAGCATGCCTTCTGTTTGTGTGCGGTGAGCTCTTAACGCATTCATTTTAATATCAGCTACTTCTTTGATATCAAGTACGACATCAGCTTCGCCGAGAACCTCTTCTCTGTTGCGGGTAATGGCCATGCAGATTGTGCGCGGACGGTCTTCTTTCTTTTTGCGGTATAATGCACGGATAACCGCTTCCCCGCATGCATCATGGTCAGGGTGCACACCGTGTCCGGGATAAAATGTGACAATTAAACTTGGTTTTACATCATCTATGATCTCTTCCATGATATCAGCTAAATACTCATCGTCTTCAAATTCGAGCGTTTTGTCACGGAGTCCAAGCATACGAAGGTCATTGATATCCATTTCTTTGCAAGCATTGATGAGCTCTTGTTTTCTTAGCAGCGGCAACGTTTCACGATTCGCGAAAAATGGATCGCCCATATTTCTGCCCATTTCACCTAAAGTGGCGCAGGCATACGTAACGGGAATGTCTTTTTTTCTGTTTAAGGCAATTAGACCTGCCACTCCATATGATTCATCATCAGGGTGAGGCAGGATTACTAGTACATGTTCTTTCATTATTATTCACCCTTTTCTTTAAACTGTGAACGGTTTTTCGCTGATTTGCAGAGAAATAGCCAGTTTACCGCCCGGCAGGTGTCCCGCCATTAATAAACGGTTTTCTTCATCTACCGTGTATTCAGTCAAGCCTTCAGCATAAATCCAGCCTTCTTCTGTTTTCAAGCCAACGCGGTAAGGCCCGTTGCCTTTGATTTTTGCCTGATGATAAGTGACTTTTGCATTGCGGATATACGCAACAACCGTCATGTTCTTTTCATTTAAGTGCGCTGAATAAGAACCTGTGGTGGTTTCTAAATGGATATATACAGGGCGGTCCGCATATCGTTCTAAAGATGCTTGCACATCTTCTTTTATGATCGCTTTCATGATTGCTCCCCTCTTTCTTCTTTTAAATACTCTGCACGTTCTGTATGTAATTTGACCAGCTGATATTTCACAGCCGGTTCGAGCTGTGAATTCACAATGCGCTGAATCGCGGCAAAATATTTTTCCAGCATCGGTTTTCGGAGTCTTGGATGTGTTCGTTTACCCAAGAGCTCAAGATCAATCGCCTCTGCTACCGCTTCTGCGTCATCATGTGCGAGAGATCGGTTATTCCAAAGTGAAGCATAGGCTTTCACTATCTCTTTATCATTGTCCATCGTCTTGCTCCTTTATGTCTTACATACATGAAATGATTATACATAATATATGCATCAGCTGAAAAGCCAAAGGCCTCAATGGCTTTTTGACGCCCGTTTCCACTTCACTTGTGAAAACGTAAACAAGAGCAGCGCAGCCCATATACAGCTGAATGTAAAAGCCTTCGAGCTTGAAAATGGCTCATGGTAAACAAACAGCCCGATCAGAAGAGTAATGGTCGGCGCAATATATTGTAAGATACCGACTTGATACAGTGGCAGCCGTTTCGCTCCTTCCGCAAACAATAAGAGCGGCAAAGCCGTAAACACACCGGCCAAAAAGAGAAGCAGCCACGTCCCTCCGCTTTCTGCATCCGCTGGCTGAACATGTCCGCTGAACAGCAAATACCCTAATGCAATCGGCATAATCATGAATGTTTCCAGCGTTAAGCCGATGGCACTCGGCAGGCTTGTTCTTTTTTTGCTTAACCCGTACAGCCCAAAGCTGAATGCGAGCAGAAGCGCAACATAAGGAATGGAGCCGTATTGGAACGCCGAGATGATGACACCGGCTGCCGCAATCGAAACGGCCACTAATTGCAGGCGATTCAGTTTTTCCTTTAAAAATAAAATCCCAAGGAGCACTGATACAAGCGGATTAATGTAATAGCCAAGACTAGCCTCAAGCAAAAAGCCATGGTTGACAGCCCATATGTATACAAACCAGTTGATCGAAATCAGGATAGAAGCAAGAAATAAAGAGAGGATCCCTCCGTTCTTTTTCAGAGAGCGCAACTCCTGCCATCCTATTTTCCATTGCCGCAAGAAAAAAAGTACGATACACATAAAAACAAAAGACCATATAATACGATGAGCCAAAATATCAAGAGCCGGCAGCTGTTCGAGAAGCTTCCAATAGAGCGGAAACAGGCCCCACATGATAAATGAAACGGCTGTGTAAATAACGCCTTTTTTTGTTTCTGAATATTGCATTTATATCCCTGCCTTTCTTTAGAGCATCTTATATTATATCACGTGAAAGATCTGGCGGGCATATACTATTTTGTCCGTGAAGAAAGGATGTGAAGACAATGTTTGAGTGGAACAAGTACTTTCCTTTCCACAATCAATTTTCTAAAGAAGCATTAAAAAAAGCTGATCCGAAAGAAGTTGAAACGTATGTCAATCGTGTGATGGAAAGTGTGTTCGGCAGTGATTATGCGGCTCAATTTCCTTTCCGCGATCCTCTCCCCCAAAAAGAACATCCCGCCAAACCTGATGCAAAACCTGATGTCAAACCTGATATTGATATATTCGAAACAGCAGACCATGTGTTTGTAAAGGTGCCAATCAGCGAAGAATGGCTGGAACAAGTGAGAATCAAACACACATCTCACGAATTATGGTTGGAAAACCTCCCAAGAGCAGATCATCCGAAAAAAGTAAACCTTCCTTGTTTAGTCAAACGCAAAGGAACAAAAGCCGTCTATAAGGATGGCCTTCTGGAAGTCATGTTTCAAAAGCAGCAAGACTACAATATGTCCGAGGTAGAAATCATCCGATAAAAAACGGCCTGCAATCGATGCAGGCCGTTTTTTATTAATAGAAGCCGGGATATCCCCCGTATGGCACGCCGGCACCAAAACCGTACGGTCCGCCTCCATATCCATAAGGGCCAGGAGGATAGGCATAGGGACGAGAATAGTTAAACAGCGCACTCCCGAGAAAACCGCCTAATAAACCGCCGACTAGAGGAGCGCCAAACAAAAAAGGACTACGCGCCGGATATCCGGCTGGACCTGGGATTCCGCGTAAATACGAATGATGAGGGTACATGATTTTTTCCTCCTTTATGTCTGCCTATACGTAAAGTATTCAGCAAGGAAGAAAAACGATTGGGCTACGGACTGTCTATGATTGTTACATCACAAGCCCTGCCAATAACACACAGCCGAGCCCTGTAACCGAAAGAACTGTTGTAAGCAGCGTCCAGGTTTGAAATGTTTCTTTCATGCTCAAGCCGAAAAATTCCTTTACCATCCAAAATCCTGCATCATTTACATGACACGCAATGACACTGCCGGCTCCTGTTGCAAGCACCATTAACGCAGGGTTTACACTGCCAGCCTCCATAAGCGGAGCTGCCATTCCCGCTGTGGTAAGCGCAGCCACGGTAGCAGAGCCTAGACACAGACGCAGAACCGCGGCGATGGTCCATGCAACGAATAGCGGCGACATGTTTGTTTGACGGAAAAAATCAGCGACATAATCGCCGACTCCGCCGTCAATCAGCACCTGTTTAAACGCTCCTCCCCCTCCTATGATGAGCAGCATCATCGCAATTTGCGAAATTGATTCTGAAATAGATCTGCCGATTTCCTGCATAGATATTTTACGGGCATATCCCATCGTATAGAGTGCAAGCAACAGCGAAATGAGCATTGCCGTTCCCGGAGTGCCGATAAATTCTATAATGTCTTTTCCTTTTGAATGTTCACTCAATAATAAAGAAAAAATTGTTGCCATTGCCATAAAGATAACCGGGAATAAAGACGTGACAGCACTGATCGCAAAGCCCGGTGTTTCATCCAGCTGAAATTCTTTCCTTGGTCCTAACCCCGATAGGTTTCCATGCTTTTGATACGCACCAGGAAACCGTTTCATCGCAAATTTATTAAATAAAGGCCCGGCAATCACAGTTGTCGGAACAGCGATGATGATTCCAAAAAGCAGCACCTGGCCAATATGGGCACCATATGCAACTGAGATAGCAGTTGGAGCAGGATGCGGGGGCAAAAATCCGTGAGTAACATTTAAGGCGGCGGCCATCGGGATTCCCAGATACAGAAAAGGCATTTTTAATTCTTTAGCAATCGCGTAAACAATCGGTATCAACAGAACAAGACCGACTTCAAAAAATAGGGCAATCCCGATGATAAAAGAGGCAACCACAACCGCCGCCTGTATTCGTTTCCTCCCGAATTTGTCAATCAGCGTAATGGCGATCCGGTAGCCGCCCCCAGCATCTGAGACAAGCCTCCCAAGCATCGCGCCAAGTCCAAACACTAAAGCTAAATGCCCCAGCTGCCCGCCAATTCCAGTCTCAATTGAAAGAACAATTTTATTGATATCCATTCCAAGTCCGATGGCTACTAAAAATGAAACGACAATCAGTGAGACAAAGGTATTTAATTTTACTTTAATAATGAGAAATAACAGAATCAGCACTCCGACAGCTACAATTAAAATCGGCATGGTACCCCTCCAAAAGTGTTTTATATGATTCTCGCGACAATGTTTTGGCGCTTTTCATGCCTAGATGAACAGAAAGCGCTTTCATTAATAACTAAAAACGTCTTGGTTATATGATTGTTATCTTTTGATCAACTAATATGTTCATACTAATCTCCTAATCAATGACTGTCAATCGTTTTTATGAGCTTGTCTCGATTACCTACCGCCTAACCCAATGATTTATTAGTTATATGTTGATTAACTTTTGGTTATATGTTATGTTTTTTAAAGTTGACTGCCAATCATTATATCTCTCCATTGTCTGGAAGCAAATGAGACAATATGAGAACAGACGGATAACAACTTCATAAGAGGAGGAGTACACATGCCATTATTGCGTTTTGATGTAATTGAGGGCCGTGATGAAAAATCGCTGCAATTGTTATTAGATACTGCTCACCAAGCGATGGTTGAAGCATTTGGTGTTCCGGAAAGAGACCGTTATCAAATTGTCCATCAGCATCCCGCAAACGAGCTTATAATCCAGGATGCGGGATTAGGGTTTCAGAGAACCAAGGATATGGTCATCATTAGCATGACAAGCAAAGCAAGAACCGAAAGCCAAAAGGAAAAATTGTATGCTCTGCTTGCTGAAAGGCTAGAAAAAAAATGCGAAATTTCCCCTGACGACCTCATGGTATCTATTACTGAGAATGGTGACGCAGACTGGAGTTTCGGTCTCGGTGAGGCGCAATTTTTGAATGGAAAACTATAAGATTTCGTCTCCCCACAAAAAAAAAGAAGAGAGAGCTCCAAAGAAGCTCTCTCTTTTTTCATAAATGCGGAAGTCATCAGTATAGAAGCATCCAGCAATACGAAAAACCTGGATCTCCTTTTATATCCGGTTTAAATGCCAATTGGAAGCTGACTGGGTTTTGGCTGAAAATATAAAATTTTGCTGATTTGCATAATAAGATACATCATAATCCCCATTTACAATAGGTTGGATGTTATAGCTTATTGATCATTTCCTATTTTATATATCCCCTTCATATGCACATGACATTTTTGCCAATCCGGAAATATCAGTCTGACAAATATAAAAAGTCATGTAAACGGGTGTGAACCGTACTTACATGACTCACCATGGAAACAAAGGCTCTTTTTCAGGTGCCGCTTTCCTTATTTCTCTTCTTCACACACTGTGTCACCAGGCTCGCAAAATTGATCGGCCCATGCCTGCATTTCTTGAAATACAGCTTGAAGCGCTGTTCCTTTTTCAGTCAGCGTGTAGATGACTTTGACCGGCGTTTCAGGGAGAACCTGCCGTTCGACAATCTCGTTTTGTTCAAGCTCCTTCAAGCGCTCTGCCAACATTTTTTGGCTGATCATCGGTATTGTTTCCGTTATCTCTTTAAACCGTTTCGGCCCATCCATTAGCACATGGATGATCAGACCGTTCCATCGTTTTCCCAGCAATGAGAATGCGGATTCCATTTTAGGGCACATCGTATTTCCCACAAGTCTTCATCCCTTCATCTATTGATTGACATGTATTCAATGATCCATTACAATAATCTTTCAAGTTACATTTAGTAAGCTTCTAACTTTTCTATTATCATACCACGTTTATCCGAAGGAGGAAACACTATGACGAATACTCTGGATGTTTTAAAAGCACGTGCATCTGTAAAGGAATATGATACAAATGCCCCGATCTCTAAGGAGGAGCTGACTGAGCTATTAGACCTTGCCACTAAAGCGCCTTCTGCTTGGAACCTTCAGCATTGGCATTTTACAGTATTCCACAGCGATGAATCAAAAGCGGAGCTTCTTCCTGTAGCGTATAATCAAAAACAAATCGTTGAGTCTTCTGCTGTTGTTGCCATTTTAGGCGATTTAAAGGCAAATGAAAACGGTGAAGAAGTTTATGCTGAATTAGCAAGCCAAGGCTATATTACGGATGAAATCAAACAAACATTGCTCGGCCAAATCAACGGTGCTTACCAAAGCGAGCAATTCGCACGTGATTCCGCTTTCTTAAATGCTTCTTTAGCTGCTATGCAGCTTATGATTGCCGCAAAAGCAAAAGGTTATGACACTTGCGCAATCGGCGGATTTAACAAAGAGCAGTTCCAAAAGCAATTTGATATCAGTGAGCGCTATGTTCCGGTTATGCTTATTTCAATCGGCAAAGCAGTGAAGCCTGCGCATCAAAGCAACCGTCTGCCGCTTTCAAAAGTATCAACTTGGCTGTAAGGATATGAAAAACCTTAGTCCGAAATCCGGACTAAGGTTTTTTTATACAATCGCCTCTTTGTACCATTCACGAGCCTGTTCAGCTTCATGCTGAGTCAGCTGATGGCCCCCGTCCTGCCAGTAAACGGAGGCTGATGCCCCGCTGTCACGCAAATAGCGGTAAAGCTCTTCTGATTCTTCCTTCGTGCAAAGAGGATCGTATTTCCCGGCACCGATAAAAACAGGGAGCCCCGCCATATCAGGCAGCTCGATACCCCGAATCGGAACCATTGGATGATGCAGAATAGCCCCTTTTAACACATCTTTATAATGAAAAAGCAGGCTTGCCGCAATGTTTGCGCCGTTTGAATAACCGACTGCAATCACTCGGCCGCGATTAAACTGATGCGTTTCTGCAGCCTCGTCGATAAAATCTTTCAATTCTCTTGTCCGCACCACAAGATCCTTTTCATCAAAAACTCCTTCACTCAGACGTTTGAAAAATCGCGGCATTCCATTTTCAAGCACCGATCCTCTGACACCAAGCAAATGGGCATCAGGGTCTATAAACCGCCCCAATGAAAGCAGATCGTGTTCATTACCACCCGTGCCATGCAACAGCAAAAGTACGTTGTCAGATGTTCCTTTCTCATAAATATGCTTCATTATAAATTCCCCCTTTTAAAGTTCAGGTAAAATGTCTGTAATTTGTTGTCTATGTTTCTCCAGCCATTCAGGCAGTTTTAAGGAAGTCCCTAGCTCAGCAAACGTTTCATCTGTCATAAAGCCCGGTTCATCTGTGGCAATTTCAAATAAGATACCGCCTTTCTCCCTAAAATAAACTGATGTAAAGTATTCCCTGTCGAGAATTTCTGACGAAGGCAGATGGTTTTCAGCAATAATCGGCAGCCATTTCGCCTGTTCCTTTTTCTTAGTCCGAAACGCTACATGGTGTACCGTACCATATCCTCCGACTCCTCTTTTTTCAGGATGTAAATGGACATCAATGACACCGCCGACCGCCGCTGAAGATGCCAGTCTGACAATCTGGTCTTCTTCGGCCACTTTGGTGTATCCAAAGCTTTCCGTTAACAATTGTATGGTCGCCTGCGGGTCGTAGGAATATAGCAGCACACCTTTCATTCCCGTAATTGCTTCATTTGTTGTGATCCCGTCAGGCGTCCACTCGCTTTTGCCGCTTTTCGCATCCTCCATGATCGCCAGCGGAAGGTCTTCTGTATCATCAAAAATAAGACCTTTTTCACCAAACAACGTTTTTTCCTCTAGGCTCAGCCCGCTTTTCTCAAGACGTTCCTTCCAAAAAGACAGGGAGCCTGAGGGAACTGAAAAGTACACCCGGCCCGCTTGGCCTTTTCCTACCGTTCCCTGTCCGCTTCCTTGGAACGGAAAAAAGGTCATTATTGTACCGGGATCTCCGTTTTGATTCCCAAAGTAAAAATGATACGTTCCGGGATCATCAAAGTTTACTGTTTTTTTAACGAGCCTGAGCCCAAGCACTTCTGTATAAAATCGCAAGTTTTCTTGCGGATCTCTGGCGAATGCTGTGACATGGTGCAATCCTTCTGTTTTCATTTTCTCACTCCTATTTATCTCGATTTCAAGATATTTATTATTTTAAACCTTTATTGAAAAGGATGCAAACCATGTGTTTTGATTAAATAATTGAAAAAATCATTTTTTTCTAATAATTATCTTGTGATCTTTTCTTACAACTGCTATTATAGTGAGCATTATCATGTTTCAGGAGGAAAGTAAATGGTTAAAAAAGCACTTATTGTGATTCTCATTCTTTTGCCATTCGTTCAGCTCGCGCTTTTGCCGCTTGTGAATCGAATAGAACCGATTATGTTCGGCCTGCCGTTTTTCCACTTTTGGCTGCTGCTGTGGATTATTGTTACGCCGTTATGCTCGTTTGGCATTTATCAGATGCAAAAAAAAGATGGAGGACTTGAATAATGCAAGGGAATCTGACTGCACTTCTCATTACTGCTATTATTGTTTTAACCGTTGTCTGTATCGGCTTTCTCGCCGGAAGAGACAAATCCTCACGCACTTCTGTGGAAGAATGGTCTGTCGGCGGCAGACGCTTCGGCGGTCTTCTCGTCTGGTTTTTAGTAGGCGCTGACCTTTATACGGCCTATACTTTCTTAGGGTTGACCAGTACTGCTTTTACAGGCGGAAGTGTTGCATTTTTCGCCATTCCTTATTCTGTGTTGGCCTACTTTATCGCCTACTTCTTCTTGCCAAAACTTTGGAAAGTTGCGAAAATTCATAAATTAACAACACTCGCGGATTATGCCCGGGAACGTTTTAACAGTAAGCTTTTGGCAAGCCTCGTTGCCATCGTTGGGGTACTCATGCTTATTCCGTACATATGCCTTCAGCTGAGCGGCATTCAAGACACGCTTCAGGTTGCCGGCACTGGCTATATTAACGTAAAATTCGTTGTGATCATTTCATTTATTCTTGTTGCTCTTTACACATTCTTCAGCGGGATTAAAGGGCCCACATATACAGCCATCATTAAGGACATTTTAGTATGGGTCATTATGCTGTTTATGGTGGTGTCCCTCCCTCTCATTCATTTTAACGGCTGGACGCCAATGATTGACACGTTAGTGAAGGAAGCGCCGCAAATGCTGACGATACCGGCAGAAGGGCCAAAAGGCATCCCTTGGTTTATCACAGCATCTATTGTTTCCGCTCTGGCACTTTTTATGTGGGCGCATGCCGCTACAGGTGTTTTCACGGCGAAAAGCGCTGATGCAGTAAGAAAAAACAGCATGTTTTTGCCGCTTTACAATATTGTGTTAATATTGGTTATTTTTCTTGGCTTTATCGCCTTTCTTGTCCTGCCGGAAGATACAAATCCAAGGCTGGCGCTGCTGCATTTGATTCAAACATCTTACGGCGGCGTGGCACAAGGCTTTGCATATGCCACTATCGCTCTTGCTTCATTAATACCTTGTTCCATTATGGCAATCGGCGCATCGAATTTATTCGCCAACAACCTATACCGGGATTTGATTCATCCGAATGTGTCGCAAAACAAGCTGACCCTTGTCACACGTTCAATGGTCTTTGTTGTCATCGGTCTTGCGCTGCTGTTTGGAATGCTGTTCCCGACTGCCTTAGTGACACTTCAGCTATTAGGTGTATCCGGTATGGTGCAAATCTTCCCTGCGATTGCTGTCAGCCTGTTCTGGAAAAACCAAACGAAAGAAGCAACGGTTATCGGATTATTAGCCGGCCTAGCGGTAACGTTTATTGTGTATATCACTCAATCCGCACATGGCATTTATGAAGGATTCTGGGGATTGGCCGCCAACATGATCGCTGTGGTCATCCTGAATCCGCTGTTCGTTAAAAACGCGGGATCCAATCCTGTCATTGAAGGTTTATTTGGCAAAAAACAAGACGCTAATCCAAATCAAAAGGGCGCATAAAAAAACCATACGCGGCAGCCGCGTATGGTTTTTTTTACATTTCTTTTTTCAGTGTTTCAATTGCCTTTTCCATTTGCGTATCATTATCAGACAGCTTCTTTTGAAGTTCTATCATTAATTTCGTTGTTGTATCGCCAGTCAGTATGCCTGTTTCATTCAGCTTCTCTTTTTTCTGGAACTGTTTGACGACAGATACAAAATCCTGGTCATACATACTGTTAACCTTTACCTTGTAACCAAGTGCTTTGAGCATTTTCTGAGCCACTTTGACGTTTGTGCCTGTATCACCTGATTTGTACGTTTTATCTGCGTCCAAATACGGCAGCTTCGCGTAATCAGGCAGCTCTGCTTTCACTTGAGGCTTGATGCCTTTTTTGTGAATCCATTCGCCATCAGCAGTCAGCCATTTGGCAACTGTCAGTTTGACGGTAGAGCCATCATCATATTCTTTTGCCGTTTGTACTGTACCTTTGCCGAATGTCGTCTCGCCGATTAACGGTACGTTTGACGATTCATGAAGGGCAGCGGCCATAATTTCGGCTGCGCTTGCTGTACCGTCATTTACTAAAACGACGGTCGGCTTGGTCACTTTCCGTTCTTTTTCGGCCTTCATGACTTCTTTTGAACCGTTTTTGTATTCAACCTGCATGATGTTTTTCCCTTTATCAATGAACAGGTTGCTCATCGTAATCGCCTGTTCCATTAAGCCGCCCGGGTTGCCTCTCAAGTCTAAAATATAGCCTTTGGCGCCTTTTTTCTCTAAACTGTCAATCGCATCTGTCAGCTCTTTAGCTGTTGTTTCAGAGAAAGAAGTGATTTGAATTTCTCCGATGTTGTTGTCTTTCATCTCTGAATAGACAGTCTCTACAGGAATGGTATCGCGCTTAATGGAAAGATCGATATTCCCCACTCCCGCTCTGTTCAGTTCAAGCTTCACCTTTGTGCCCTTTTTGCCTCGGATTAAAGCGACGGCTTCATTTACATTCATGCCTTTTACGCTTTTTCCATTTACCTTAATGATTTGGTCCCTCGGTTTGATACCGGCTTTTTCAGCAGGTGAACCTTTAATTGGGGATACAATAAGGATTTCTCCGTCTTTCTCCTCTACTTGGGCTCCGATTCCTTCAAAAGATGCTGAAATCGTCTCGTCGAATGATTTCGCTTGCTCTTGATCCATATATGTAGAATACGGATCATCCAGTGATTGAATCATTCCTTTAATTGCTCCGTCTACTAATTTGTCATCATCTGTTTTTTGGTAATAATCACTTTTGATTTGCTCATACGCTTTATTTAATTTGTCGAACTTGCTGTCTCCTGTGCTTGCTGATTTTTGGCCCAGGATACTGGAATTGCCCGTAATAAATAAAGTAAGCGCCGAAGCGACAACTGCAGTGATCAGCACAATAAAAAACAGTTTTAATTGCCGTTTCAATTAAACACCACCTTTTTCTTCTTACATTATTATCATGGACGAATTCTTATTCGTCAACTCGGAGCAGAAATGAAAGAGAAACGCCCTTCTTTTGCTTTTCATAAACCTATGTCTTTATACGACATATGATAAGGAAAAAGGAGGATTCGATATTGAGCCGATATTTAGAAATGCTGTCCTTATTCGGTGTCGCAGGGGCGCACCCAGGCGGGCTGGCTTTTTCAAAAGCGGTCTTGCAAAAGGCTGCGCCCTCCCCGGATCAGCCGATTCTTGATGCCGGATGCGGAACAGGGCAAACGGCGGCTTATTTAGGACATTTGCTGTATCCTGTAACAGTCGTTGATAAAGATCCTATTATGCTTGAGAAAGCGAAAAAAAGATTTGCGAATGAAGGGCTTGCCATCCCTGCATATCAGGCGGAGCTGGAACATCTCCCGTTTTCTGCTGAGTCCTTTTCCTGCGTCCTGTCAGAATCGGTCCTCAGTTTTTCACGCCTGACATCCTCTCTTCAAGAAATTTCAAGAGTTTTAAAACCCGGCGGGATGCTAATTGGTATAGAAGCTGCTTTAAAAAAACCGATGCCCCCTGCAGAAAAGAAGCAAATGATGGATTTTTACGGATTTACTTGCTTACATGAAGAAAGCGAATGGCATAAACTCCTAAGATCCTATGGCTTTCAAAAAACAGAAGCGATGACACTTCTTCCGGAAGACATGGAATTTGAACCAACCACAGAAATGGATTTATCGCAAACGATTGATCCCATCTATTACGATACGCTTCAAACACATTATCAGCTCATGCAGTTATATAGTGAGTACATGGGTCATTGTATTTTTATCGCGTACAAGTAAAACGGCGTATCGCCCCCTGTTTTCGTCCAACCTTTTTTTCCTATCTATCATATGCTGATAGAAAGTCAGGATAGGAGGGGAACAATATTGGAGAGATATTATCATCTTTGCAAAAACCATCAAGGTAAAGTCGTCAGAATTACAGAGAGAGGCGGGAGAGTTCACGTCGGCAGAATTACCCGTGTAACAAGAGACAGAGTTTTTATAGCTCCGGTCGGCGGAGGGCCAAGAGGTTTCGGTTACGGATATTGGGGCGGTTATTGGGGATATGGAGCGGCTTACGGGATTTCCCTCGGTTTAATTGCAGGAGTGGCTCTTGCTGGTTTATTCTTCTGGTAAGCATAGAACAAATGCTAGATTCACCAGACACAATGAAGCCCGCTTATCTAGTGTAAGCGGGCTTTTCATTTTAAATTTTCTTCACTTTTTCAAAGTACTCTTCAAGCGTTAAATCATTATCTTGGATGACCTTTGCGGCTTTTTTGCCTACATAGCGCAGATGCCATGGCTCATATTCATATTTCGTGATATCTTCTTTATTTTTCGGATAGCGAATAATAAAGCCATATTTATAAGCATTGTCCTGCACCCATTTCCCGTCTGCCGTGCTTCCGAACGCTTCATTTAGCTCAAAGCCATTGCTCCGGCTCGAAATGTCCATCGCAAGGCCTGTTTGATGCTCGCTTTCACCCGGGTAAGCGACCGCTTCCTTTGCCTTCTTTTCCCCTTTTAGGCTTACTTCATTGTCAAAAATAACTTTCTGTCTGTCATACGAACGGTACCCTGAGACAGCTGCCAGTTCATAGCCTTCCTTTTTGGCAGCATCGAACATTGTTTTTAATGCGTCGGCCGCTTCTTTTCTGATGTAACGTTTTTGAATCTTTTCTTCAAAAGAAAACTCTACATCAGGTATGACAAGATCGCTAGGTTCATAGTTTCCGGGCAGTGCATATTGTTTATTGACAAGCGCGAGTATATTTTCTGGATTTTGAATGGTTTCCAGACCATCGACTTTTTTAATATCATTGAAATACTGGCTTTCCAATGAAAACTCACTGTTTTGAGTGTTTGATTTTTTGCTGTCAGCTGTTTTTTGTTCTGTTTGCTTTGTTTCTGCTGTGGTTTTCGTATCCTTTTGAGCATCTCCGTTCGACATGCTGCAGCCGGCTCCGACTATTGCCGTTACACTCAGAGCGGCAGCCAGTGAGAACCATTTACCGGACTTTTTCATATTACATTACCTTCCTTTTATCAATCGTTTCCGCATTCATAAAGAAGAGGCTGCCGGCACCCAGCACGCCTCTTGATATATTTTATTGTGATACGGAATGTAAAGCCACTTCTATCATATCATGAAATGTCGTTTGACGCTCTTCCGCTGTCGTTTCTTCTCCTGTTAATACGTGATCACTCACGGTGAGAATTGACAGGGCTTTTCTTCCGTGCTTCGCTGCTAATGTATACAATGCAGTTGTTTCCATTTCAACGCCAAGCACACCGTATTTTGCAAGTTTTTCAATTTGCGAATCGTCATTGTAGAACTGGTCAGCTGTAAATACGCTTCCTACAGTCACCGGCACACCTTTATCCTTTGCGGCATCATAGGCATTTTTTAAAAGCTCGAAATCTGCGCAAGGCGCAAAATCAACGCTTCCGAAAGCAACTCTATTCATTTGTGAATCAGTTGAGGAGGTCATCGCCAAAATGACGTCTCGCACTTTGACATCTTTACGAATAGCGCCGCAGGAACCGACTCTTATTAGATTTTGCACATCGTAGCTTTGAATTAATTCATTCACATAAATTGAAATAGACGGAACGCCCATTCCCGTGCCTTGTACTGAGATTTTTTTACCTTTATATGTACCCGTAAATCCATACATGCCTCTGACTTCATTGTAGCATTCTACATTTTCAAGATACGTTTCTGCAATAAATTTTGCTCTGAGAGGATCTCCCGGCAAAAGCACAGTATCCGCAATTTGTCCTTTTTCAGCACCTATATGTACACTCATCTCATATCCTCCTGTAAATCTAAATTATCATCCAGCCCGTCCATTTTACAACGAATGTCATGATGAAACAAACTTCAGCATTGATTATAAAGGAATATGTCGAAAAAAGAAATGTTCGAGGATCTGTTAGGCACTTCCTCAGAAAAACGGATAATCGGGGTGTTAATTTGAAAACCTAACCGCAGGAAGGAGGGGTGGGACATGGGTAAAAAACATCGCAACCGGATCACCGGTCAAAAAAAGAACAATCATATACCTGAAAAAGATATCATTGCAGCTGAAGAAGCACACGGGAAAGAATATTCTGCTGCCAAACGCAAGCCTTAAAACTGCAGAAAACTGCGGGTTTCCGCAGTTTTCTTTTCATTATGTCGTTTGTACAATCAGACGATTGATTTTCCTCCAGCCGGCGGGAAGCAGTTGATAATATGTTTTCCCTTTTCTGCCTTCATCAATCAGGATCACGTCCCCTGTGGCCATGAATCTTGCATCATAATCACTCGGAACAGTGTCGAATACATTAAACAAAGAGAATGCTCTTTTCAGCACGTCTTGATGATCGCTCCCGTTCAGTTCAGTTCGATAGACGGCTCTGTAGCCCTTTTTTTCGCCAAACCGGGGTGTCTGAAATATTGTCACGTCATAGGAACAAGACTTCTTTTTAAACACGGATAACATCATCAAGATCCCCTCCCTTTTATTTCTTTAACATATTGGCGTTTTTGCTGTGTTTTCCTCTCTCTATTTTTGTCGAAACCGCTTAATCTTTTCGTCAAAACCTTTTACTAGGAAAAACAGAAGCAAGCCGAGGCTAAAGCCTCCTAACACGTCTGTCACAAAATGAACCCCCAGATACACTCTGCTTATGCCGACTAAAACAGCAATTACACCGGCTATGATATATACCATTTTTTTATGCTTAGACAAAAACGGGAGATGTTTCACTAAAAAGTAAGCAATAACAGGATAGACACAAGCAGCATTCATGGAATGGCCGCTCGGAAAACTGAAGGATGATTCATGAACCAGCGGTGCAAAATCAGGCCTCACTCTTTCGATCCATTCTTTTAAGACTTTGTTTAACAGCCGATCTGTGCCGAATACTAAGAGCATCAACAGGCCGTCCCATGTTTTTCTGTAGAAAAACATGCCTGCTCCAATGATGACAATTAGAGGGAGCAGAAAAGAAGAAGCACCAAGATGCGTGATCCCCGTCATGACTTCATTAAGCCATGGCTGACGGATCAAAACAGCTGCCTTGCTTATTGCTTCATCTGCAGATTGAACAGCATTTGTATGAATGGCCGCAGCTAGAATTAAAAAGAAAAGAAACAAACTAACGGGCTTGTACAATTTTAACCACCTCAATTTTCACAGAAGTCATAGAACATGAATAATAAAACCGGAGCTGACCGCTCCGGTTTTAAGCCTCACTCATCTTCATCCAGCTCTTCATCTATCATACATTTTTCTATCAAATAATCAAAGGTAATATCAGCGATTTCAAACAGCTCATCCTCACTCGGTATGTAGCCCCGTCTTGCAAGCTCTCTGTAAAAAAATTCAGCGATTTCTTCCGTATCAATCACAAGATCTATTTCTTTCATCTCCGTACCGCCTCCTTTTTTATGTTTTATGAAAAAACAGGCTGAATTATACCCGGTGTTCTAAACAATTCTTTCAGTCATATATTGAATAAAAAACGAGCCATGGGAGGCTGACGCTATGATTGCTAAAATGATGGAAGCACTGGACGGAGAAAGATTTGATATCATAATGGAAAAAACGCTCAAAGGAATGACGCGTGTGATGATTTGGGGCTGTCTGCCATATTTTTTATATGTCTTGATCCGTATGTTCACAAATTAACTGAAATGCTCTTTTAAACTTTCCAAAACAAACATCATCATGTCTTTATATTCTTCATCCTGAAACATTTCGTACAGAATTTTGTAGTCATTATAAATATCCAGAAGCTCATCAACAATTGACACAGCAAGGATGTGAAGGGTATCTTGATCTTCATCATCGCCTTCAAACTGAAGAAGAGCAGACGATGCGATATCTTCGCCGATCTCATGGCCAGTTTCTCCGACATAATGGACAAACAACAGCTGATGCACAAACTGGTCCATTTCATATTTTCTAAGCACCAGCGTGAGATCCTCTTCCTCCGTTTCAAGCCACTCTCCATCCTTTAAACGGGTCAGCTCATAAATGATATCTTCCCAGCCATCTTCTAAATATCTCCAAATTTCTGTTCTATGGCCGATAATGCGAAAGAGTTCTTTTCCATAATCTTTAACATAAACAACGTCCCCAATAAGGAATTCATACTCAATATCAAGCTTCTCCATGTCGACAATGACACCCTCATAATCTTTATAAAGCTGAATAGATGATTCAAAGTATAAAACTTCGTTATGATTGACTTCATAAAGATAGTGTTTATCAATTTGGTGTACTTTTGTGATGGTGCCGACTGTTCCATACATAATGACGACTACGATATCCCCTACTTGGAATTTCGGTTTATTTTGCTTCATGGTGTCTCCCCCTCGCCGCAACATTTCTCATACGCTATCGTATGCCGGGTGAAGCCAATTCGCATGGGCATGAAAACCAAAGGAAATATCCAATTATGGTATGGGTATGGACATAAAAAAATCCGCAGTGATCTGCGGATGAAACAGCTATTATCTGCCGTGCACTTCAGACTCGTATTGATCCCAAGCTTCATCAAACGTCGCCATCGTGTGAAGGTAATCAGCATTCAGCTCCAAATATGAACTGATTTCATGATAATCGGTTGATGTTTTTGGAAAGCTGTGATCCTCATACGCCTGATTGGCAAATTCACTGATGCTGTCCTTCGGCTTAGGGTGTCTGTATTTCAATAAATAGTGATAAAAGGATTTCATGGGTTTCCCCTCCTGGTGTCTGTCTTTTGTTGTTCTATTATACAGTTCAAGTGTAAAATTACAACAAAAGAATACTGAAACATGACTCAGGAGAAGTCAAAATAGTTGCGTTTCAAAATTCTTTCTGTCTCCATGAGCTGCTGATATGTCAGGCTTTCAGGCAGTTTTTTTGTTTGAATTAAAAGCAGCTGATCCTCAATCTCCTTAACCGTGTTTTCCTCTTGATAGGTCATACCGCAGGAAGAACATACCATGGCAGGGGTGTCTGTCAGTTCTATAGCCCTCGATCCATCAGGGAGCTCCCAGTACACCGTGTTCCTGCCGGGCACCGCTTCAAGCTCGCCGCACCATTCGCATGTTTTCATGAAGAATCCCCTCCGCATTCAGTCTTTTTCTGTTTTTTCTGCTGCGCCAAAAATTTCTTTTCTTTGAGCTGATCTCTTTTCTCACGCCGATTTTTTAATGTTTCATGCTCCGGATTTGCGATGTATGCCTCTCTCCTTTTGATTCTGTCTACATTTTCAGGTGTAAACGAAACCTCTTTGTCAGCAAAAATGGCACTCAGCCCGATCGGCTCCTTTTTGTCAGCGGTTTCAGGGAAAACGGACTCAAAATAGGCGTCTGCCTGATTGGGGATATAATTCTCTGGTTCCGGATATGACGTAATCACACCTTCAAAATTTCTTAAGATCACTTTGTCAGGACTTTGTGACAGTACATAGTTTGGCTGCAGGGCGATTTTACCGCCGCCGCCTGGTGCGTCAACGACAAAGGTAGGAACCGCATAGCCTGAGGTATGACCTCTCAGCCCTTCAATGATCTCCAAACCTTTGGAAACAGGAGCTCTGAAATGCCCAATTCCTTCTGACAGATCACATTGGTAAATATAATAAGGACGGACTCTGATTTTTACCAAGTCATGCATGAGCTTTTTCATAATTGGAACCGAATCATTAATACCTGCTAATACGACAGCCTGATTTCCGACCGGCACTCCCGCGTTCACCAGCTTTTCACATGCCTCAACGGATTCTTCTGTCATTTCGATGCTTGTGTTAAAATGGGTATTCAGCCAGACCGGATGATATTTTTTCAATATCTCGCACAGATGATCGGTAATGCGCTGCGGAAAGACAACGGGCGCTCTTGTTCCGATTCTGATGACTTCCAGATGCGGAATGCTGCGCAGCTCTTTTAAAATATATTCTAAAATTTGGTCGTTGATGAGCAGCCCATCACCGCCTGAAATTAAACAATCGCGGATTTCGGGTGTTTCCCGGATATAAGCAATTGCAGCATCAAGCTGTTTTTTGGGGACGCCCATTCCGATTTGTCCGGAAAAGCGCCTTCTTGTGCAGTAGCGGCAGTACATGGAACATTGATTCGTGACAAGAAACAGCACACGGTCGGGATAGCGGTGTGTCAGACCGGGTACCGGTGAATCTTCATCCTCATGAAGCGGGTCTTCCAGATCGTATTTTGTTTTGTGCATTTCTTCAGAAAGCGGCACAGACTGCATGCGTACCGGGCATCTCGGATTGTCGGGGTCCATTAAAGAAGCATAGTAAGGTGTAATATTTAAGGGGATCGTTTTGGTAGAAATTCTGACGCCTTCCTCTTCATCCTCGGTCAGATTAATGACTTTCTTTAAATCATCTAACGTTCTTACAGTGTGTGTCAGCTGCCAAAGCCAATCGTTCCATTTCTCTTCCGGAACGTCCTTCCATAACTCGATCTCCTTCCAATGCCGTTTCGGTTTATACCATTTGTTTTTCAAACGAACTCCTCCTCGCGCATATTTTGACTTACAGTTGCTTGCACCAAATATTCATGTTTTCAAGGCCTTCGGCTATAAAGCAATTATTGATCAGCCTTCCGCCATACTGATAACCTGAATGGTACAACACAGCATTCATCCCAAAAGACGAAGCACGGGCGAGAGAAAATACATGAAAGATATCCTTTCCAGCCATTTCTTTTTCTAACGCCTCGATTAAAAAGCTTGTTAACGAATGGCCGCGATATTCCGGTAGCACAGCGCAATCGGTTATTTCTGCATGCCCAAGCTCTGGATTGATTTCTGCGCTTGCTGCGCTGATCAGGCGGTCATGATCAAGCATGATATAATACACCGTATTTGCATTCATCGTCTTTTCAATATAAGCGGGGTCAAATACCGGGGTTGGGTACGTGCGGAATACTTTTTTATACAGCATCGATAGCTGGTACATGTCGTTTGTTTCTGCTTTTCTCATCGTAAAAACGGGTGTACTGTCGTTGCGAAGACGGGGCGCTGTGCGATATATGGCTTCGATGATCTCCTGTTCCTCTGTATAAGAATCTGTTTGTCTCCGGCTTTCTGAAAGGTAACGTACCATGACACAAGCCGAATGGCCGAGATAATAGCCCTTTAGATAGCCCTCCGGCGCAAATAATTGTTTGGCAAGCATTGGCTCATCATGCTGCTTCGCATAGACGATGATTTTTTCTGCATTCTCTTCTTTTGCCGCTGCCACGATATCCGGCAGGGCCTTCTCAATGGCTCCGTCATAACGGACCACTCTGATTCGTTTATTAAAACCGTCATGGTCCAAAACTGCTGTGACACCGCTACTCTTTATTGACTTGAGCATCCGCATCCTCCCCATCTGTATGAAGCCCGCACCAATCCATGACAAAAAGTGCAATAATTTTAGCAGATTCTATCATGGCTTCAACCTCAATGTATTCATTGGCCTGATGAGCCGTTTTTGTTTCCCCCGGCCCGAAAACGATTACTGGTGTATCTCCTGCATGGTACAAAAGCCCTCCATCCGTTCCCCACGGGGAAGCCTCAATAATCGGCTCTGTCTGTTTCATTTTTTGATAGGCTGATTGCAGCACAGAAATTAAAGGGTGATCATCAGGTAAATCATTCGGCAGCCATTGAGCGCCAAACCATTCGACTTGTACGGGATGGCGTTTAAACCATTCGTCATGGTATTCTAAATCCTTCAGCCAGTTTTCCAATTCAAGTTTTACAGCTTCTGGTTTCTCATGGGGAGCAATTCCGCATCTCCCTTCTATGACGACACGGTCTGCAACTGAAGATGGCCAGGCACCGCCTGAGATGGTGCCGATATTCACCGGTACCGGTATTGGGATATTGTCATACAGCGGATCTGAAATTCTCGCATTGCGGACTTTCTCCAGCTCTTGTATCGCTGTGATAACGTGCATGCTTTTTTCAATCGCGCTTACCCCTTCATAGCGTGTGCCCCCATGTGCGGATAATCCCTTCACAGTGATCCGAAACCACATCGAACCCTGCTGCTTAATAAATAGTTTCATATTCGTCGGTTCAGGAATCAGCGCCCCGTCAGCACGATAGCCTCTCATGATGGCGGAAAGTGTACCGGCGCCGCCGCACTCTTCATCTACAACACTCTGAAACAATACATCTCCCTTCAGTTTGACATCGCAGGCGTGCAGGGCTTCTAAAGCAAAAAGAAGGGCTGTATTGCCTCCCTTCATATCCGTTGAGCCGCGGCCGTATATTTTACCGTTTTCTTCGACAGCTTGATACGGTTCATACTTCCAATCCTTTACGCTTCCTTCAGGCACAACATCGATATGGCCGTTCAAAATCAGGGACCTGCCTCCGCCGGCTCCCGTTTTTTTAGCCACGATATTCGGGCTCTCATGAAAATCGGATCGGTTAGATTTAAAGTAGGGATGCTGTTTTAATTGCTTTATGCTTGGCTCCCATACATCAATGTCCATATGAAATTGCCGCAGCTTTTCAAGCACAACAGCTTGGGCGTTAAACTCTGACCCCAATGTGCTTTTTTCCCCAATCAGCCTTTTGAGAAGACGAATGGCTTTGGCCGAATGCTGATCAAGCCACTCGATTACTTTTCTTTCAATGTCTTGCATCCTCATTCCCCCTCTTAAGAAAAAGGCATATCTATTTTGATTTCAGCTTCTGTCAGCCTCGTCACCTCATCGATTGTCGAGCCATTCATCAGCTCTTTTAAAATGAAGTGATGGCTATCGACCTCAAGAACCGCTTTTTCGGTAATAATCAAATCTACACAGCCTGCAGCAGTTAATGGCAGCGTACATCTTTCTGTTAATTTAGGCCTTCCCTTTTGATCTGTATGACTCATGACGACAACCACTTTTTTCGCTTTTTGGGCAAGCTCCATCGCCCCGCCCATACCAGGCACCTTTTTTCCCGGAACAAGCCAATTTGCCAAATCTCCTGATTGGCTCACCTGCAGGGCGCCTAAAATCGTAATGTCAATTTTGCCTTTTCTGATCATCGCAAAAGACATGGTTGTATCAAAATAAGAAGCCCCTTTTACAGCGCGGACAGGATATCCCGCGGCGTTGCATAAATGCGCATCCTCTTCTCCCTTTTCGGGACTTTCTCCAATGCCAAGGACACCGTTTTCCGCTTGAAACATGACCTGCATGTCAGGCTTCAAAAAGTTCGGTACCAAGGAAGGGATACCGATACCGAGATTCACAATCATGCCCTGCTTAATTTCAGTAGCAGCGCGTTTTGCAATCTGTTCTCTTTCTGCTACTCCCAAGCCCATTTCCACTTCACTCCCTCGCTTCGTACAACCCCCTCAACAAAAACCCCCGGTGTGACAATCATTTCTTCAGAAATCTCCCCCATCGGAACGATACGCTCAGCTTCGGCAAAGGTTCTCCTGGCGGCCATTGCCATAAGCGGGTTCATATTGCGCGCGGTTTTGTCATACGTTAGATTGCCGAATTCATCTGCAATGTAAGCATTGATGAAAGCAAAATCAGCCGTCAGCGCCTCTTCAATCAAGTATCGTTTTCCCGCCACTGTTACGATGTCCTTTTTTTCGCAAACCATTTGATTATCAATGCCCACGTCGGTTAAAATACCGCCAAGCCCCGCTCCGCCGGCGCGAATCCGTTCCGCAAGCGTTCCCTGAGGTGAAAATTGAACCTCTAACGTCCCCTCTGTCATCTGTTTTCCGGCTACAGGATTGGAACCGATATGCGAGGCGATCAGGGTTTTGACCCGTTGATTAACAATAAGCGGGCCGATCCCGATATCCGGGAAACCGGCGTCATTGCAAATCACAGTTAAATCCGTTACACCGCTGTCCAATATCGCTTCAATCAATGAAGGAGGCGACCCGACTCCCCCAAAACCGCCAAACATCAGAACCGATCCATCCCGAACATCTGCAATTGCTGTGTCAATGCTGATTGCTTTTTGAAATGGCGCCATTTAATGTCAATCCTTTTTTAAGTTTTTTTCGACCGCTACAACTGTTTCTGAAAAAATAGAGATAAGCTCTTCCATTTCACCGTCTGAAATAGTAAAAGGAGGAGCAATAATGACAGCATCTCCTTCTCCACTGTCTATTCCAGCTTTGGAAGGATAAACAATCAGCCCGCGTTTTTTCGCCTCGCTGACAATAAGCTGGGTTATCGCCTGCTCTGGCAGAAACACTTTCTTCGTTTTTTGGTCTGCCACAAATTCAATGCCTAATAGCAGTCCTTTTCCGCGCACCTCACCTATAATGCCGCTTTGAGATGCCGCCTCATCAAGCTTCTTCTTCAGCACAGCGCCCTTTTTTTCTGATTGTTTGATCAAGCCGTGCTTTAACACATATCGCAAAACTTCAAGAGCAGCTTTGGCTGAATAGGGATGTGCACTATATGTGTGACCGCTCATAATCACACCTGACCCTTGTTTTATGGTTTCAATAATAGAATCAGATACGACGGCAGCAGCAATAGGTGCATACCCCGCACCGAGTCCCTTCCCCAGTACAGCAATATCAGGTACGGTATCCCAATGCTCTGTCGCGAGCATCCTTCCTGTTCTCCCAAGCCCCGTCATCACTTCATCTGCAATAAAAAGCACATCGTGTGTGCGGCATACCTCACTTAATCTCTCATAATATCCCGGAGGCGGAGTAATCGCTGCTCCTGCAGCACCAATAATAGGCTCAGCCACAAAGCCGGCGATGAATTGGCTTCCGATTCTTTTAATCATGGTGTCCAGTTCATCAGCTGCAGTCTGAACAAAGTCTTCTTCCGTCTCGTGATTCAGCCGATAAATATGTGGAGCTGAGATAGCTGGATACCGCTCAATGAGATGGGTGAACCGGTATCTCCTTTCATAAAAACCAGACAATGAAAGCGCTCCCAAAGTTATTCCGTGGTAACTGCTCCATCGAGACAAAAAGATGGATTTTTGTGTTTGCTTTTTTTCCTGCCAATACTGAATGGCGATTTTCATAGCTGTTTCTATCGCTTCTGATCCGCTGTTGACAAAAAAAGACCAATTCACATCTCCGGGCAGCTCCTGTGCCAAGAGAGCGGCTAATTGCTCGGCGGGCTCACTCGTAAACTGTGAGCGGTAAGCAAAAGACACCTGATCAAGCTGTTCTTTCAGCTTCTCAGTCACATCACGAACTCCGTGGCCGATATTACATGTCACCGCACCTGACGAGCCGTCGAGATATTTTTTTCCGGTCTGATCATAAACATATGAACCCTTCGCATAACTGACAACCGGATAGGCCGAGCTAAGCTCTGGCTTAATCAAATAACTGCTCATGCTCCCACCTCAAAACCCCTTTTACCATATTGTATGAGTGTCCAAATGGCGGCATGACGTTCCCCGCAAAAACTTTTTCACATCAAAAGAGCCTTCCTAATAGGGAAGGCTCTTTTGAAATTTCAGCATCTAGCAAATAAAAGCGGCTCCAACAATAATTAATAAAATGAACAAGACAACAATTAACACAAATGTATTTGTCCCGCAGCCAAATCCGTAACCGTACCCAGAGTATCCATACATGCTGTTTTCATCCTTTCTTATCACGATATACGGCATTTTATGCGGGCCAAGTCCCAAATGGTTTGTGCAAACGCCTATTTCATGTAAGGAAATAATGAAATACAGTATGCACCCGCTCATATTTTTTAAACGTCAGCTTTTCGTAAAACTGAGTTGCACCGTCAGTGCTTGCAGCAACTAAGTAGGCTGCTTCCATTCCTAGTGATTTGGCGATGGACAGCATTTCTTTCACTAAGATACTGCCGTAGCCCTTCCTTTGAAACTGATCTAAAATTGCCACTTCTTCGATTTTAGCCGTTTTCTCTTGATGATCGATAAACAGCTCGCCGCACCCAATGGGAACTTTCTGTGCCTGGTCGCTGTAACAAACAACAAGAATGATTATACCTGCTTCATAGAAAGGATATTTTCTTTTTAATTTTTGTTCAGCGATTGCTTCTCCAATATAAATGGAATCGTAAATTTTCATAATAGAAGATCCGTCGCAAAGACTTTTTGCCGTCCCCCATGCGGTTAAAGGATGGCCCATCTGCCCCTTCCAGTCACTAAGCTTCATGTCATATAGTAGCTCATCCTCGACGACAAAACCGCTTTTTACAAGCGACTGCTTCAAGCCGAGCGGAAAAACATGCTGCGGCGACGCTTTTAAATGGAGATAATTCGCATCAAGCAGCTTTGGTACGGAGGGTAAAAAGTTAAGTAACCGCTCCAATGGAAACGTATCATGAAGCTGAACAAAGTTATGAGAAAAAATTTGTGAAAGCTGCGGATCTCTGTATACGCTGTAATGATCAAACGATGCCGATTCAGACGTTAACAATATATATTGATGTTCCGTTTTTGAATAATGTCCTGTCATGAACGTCTCCTTTTTATGACCTATACCTTTACTCTGTTGCAATATTCAATTTCTTTATAATCTCATCGTACACCGGATAAAACGGCTTTCCAATTGGAAATTGCTGAATATTTCGGAAAGAAGCGGAGATTGGCTTCTGATGTAAAAAAAACTTCCTTGCTACTTGTTCACTAATCGGGTGAAAGACGCCGTTTAGAAACAAAAACGGCTCGCGTTCGATGAAAAACACCCGTCGGCCAGGCGGATTTTTGATCAATTCAGATCGTTTCCACGTAATCGGCGGCCCTTCCGGAAGCGTCTCCATCTCTTCTTTTCCAATTGTCACTATGTCTTTTCTTTGAAATTGATAAAATTGAAACGCATACTGGTTCACAATTCGCCTTTTTTTTCCGGCTTCGATATAAAATATTGCAGGATGATTAGCTTCCTTTACTAAAATATAATTCGGAATGTTTAAAATTTTGCCAATCCTATATTGGAATAAATATGGGTCTGGAACAGCGACAGTCCGATTTAGATACAAAAAACCCCACTTTTCTCCAACAGGATGCCTTACACCCTGATCAAAAAAATACACATTTTGATCTGAACCTTTTACAAAAGAGCCGTCAATCAAATCGGCGGGCAGAAACCGATATGCATTTTGAAATGAATCTGGGGTTTTATAGGTTGTGTCTAATACTTCATTTATCGGCAGAAATGGGGTAAAGTTGTTGAGTCTCGCCCAAAAAATTGCGTCTCCATGATTCCAATGCTTCATATCATCATCCCAGTAGCCTCCAAATTTATGGTGGATGAGATTAAGTAACGAACGGCGATGCATAACGGAGCAATGATCAACTTGAAAAGCGGCCTGATCAAGCACTGCATTGGCATTTCTGTAGAAATGTGAGATTTCCTCTCCCCTTTCGTTTACATGTACAACTTTTTGTTTTGAATAGACCGCCTGCGCTTCAGGCTTATGTGAAAACTCTTGCACCATACGGCTCAGCCGCTCAGGATGATAAACAGTGTCGTCAGTAAGATAGGAAATGTAATCGCCGTCTGCAAATGGGAGCGCACTGTTAATTAATGTGGCATAACGGGCTGTTTTTAATCGATCTGCAGGATGCACGAAACTGTTATGATATTGAATGCGCCGGTCATGGAGATACTTGTGAATCACCGCAGTTGTTTCTGCATTCGAATGATCATCCATGATAAAAAGCTCCCAAAGATCATGCGTTTGCTGTATCACGCTTTCGATCGCTTTTTGCAAATAATCGGGTTTGTTGTAACTTGTTAAAATAATAGACACTTTCTCTCCCATCTATACCGCCTCCCGCCGTCAAACATAAAAACGGCTCCGCAGCAAGCAGAGCCTCTGTCATCATTTAAAAAGCACCCCAGCTTACAACACTTGAGAGTGAAACATGAGATCTCGTGTTATTTAACGGGTTTTGGAAAATAACCAAATCAGTCAGAACTTCTTTTACGATGACATTTTGAAGTGTATCTCCGTTGATCAAATTGACTTTTGAAACCGGTACGCCCAGCTCTTTTGCAAAAACAAGCTGGCGTCTGAGGTCAGATGGATTTCCTTCAGAAGACGATTGACGTATCAGCAGAATCAGCAAAAGCAAAATAAAATGCAGATCATCTTGGTTTTCTTCTCGATCCACTTGTTTCTCTAAATCCAAATCATCCCTCTCCCTTATCCTTATCTCTGTTTCACAATATGTGCGACTTCGATTTATGGTATAGGCTATGTCCACTCCATTAAAAAATCAGCATTTTCCTTAAATAGATGAAAAATAGATCAGGTACGGCGTTCGACTCATACCAAATAACATCCGGAAGAATATGATTAACGTGAGTTCACTATCTAATAGGAGGTGTGTGTAATGAGCTCTGAAAATGCACAGTTAAAAAAGGATTTAATTAAAGCCGTTTTAAGCCCTTTATTTCCAACTGCAACAGAAGGAGGAGAAAACATGGATAGTAATCTTAAAGACTTGCTTGAAGCTGCCATCGATCAAAGAGTAGATGAAAGTGAGACGGTTACGGCAGAATCTCTTTTAGACCCTTCCCTTCCGGCAAGATGGATTTTTGCCAGAGTTACGCCAGGCACGACAATCAGCATTGTAACCGATTCGGGAGACATGATCGGGCCGGTTGTCTTCGTTGCTTTCGATCAGGTTCACGGGATCGTATTTGTAACACAGGAAAGTTCCGTCACTCCAGCAGGCCAAGCTACAACATTAATTGATGTAGACAAAGTAGAAAGCGTTACGTTCTTTTCATAACATCCGATGAAAGTGTTGTATATCCAGTCGGGATACGGAGGAATATATTGTTATTTTGATCGCTGGGCTGAAGAATGTTTTCGGAACACTCATACAGAGTATATGTCTGCAGATACACTTGAAACAGAATCTTTGGTGAAGATCGAAACGTTTCAGCCGGACTTCGCACTCTTGATGGTTGGAGACCGCGTTCCTCACGACTGGCTGACCTGGTTAAAGGGTAAGGGTATCCCCGTATATGTTTGGCTGACCGAAGACCCATTTTATATGGATATCAGCCTACAGGTAATCAAGCTCGCTGACGCCATATTAACGATTGAACAAAATGCCGTTCTCTATTATCAAGGGCTCGGCTACCAGAACGTCTATTATGTTCCGATACCAGTTAACCATCGGCTGTTTAAAAAAATGGGCACCGAACATTCCTATCATTCAAATCTGTTAATCATCGGCTATCCTTACCCTAATCGGGTTCAGCTTATGAAAGAAGCGGTCCATCTGCCATTCACGGTTCGGGTAATCGGCAAGGAATGGGGAAAATATCTGCCTAAAAAAGTGCTCAAACAGCCGCATATTGATGTCGTCAGCACATGGGTTCCACCCGAACAGGCCGTTCATTATTATAATGGGGCAGACATCGTAATTAATGCGCATCGTCCCTATCATTTTGCTTTCAACCAAAATACTATGCGCATCAAAAATGCCAGTTTTAATAACCGAACGTTTGATATCGCTGCATGCGAAGCATTTCAATTAACAGATTTACCCGCGGCGCATCCTTTTTCATCCTTTATTTCTTATCACGGCATGAACGACTTTAAGGAAAAAGCCGCTTTCTATATCAACCACCCTGAAGAACGGCAAAAAGCTGCAGCAGCCAATTATAAAGAGACCGTACCCGCATTTACGTTTGATGAGCTTCCTGCAAAACTAAAAGCGATTCATCTGGCGCTTTCTTGAAAAATCGTTCATTGCTATGAACGATTTTTTTATTCATAGAAAAAAGCAGCTGCACAAGCTGCTTTCTATTCTAGCCGTCAGAACGGTCTTTCAGCTTCCTCGGATTTACCTGTTTATGAAGATCAGGCATTTCGCCGAGATGTTGTGCAATTTGTTCCCACGATACAATTTTGAAATTTTGATTGACGGCTTGTCCGTTATCGATATTTTCGCCGTCCTGCGCCACAAAAATCCCGTATGGATATTTTGGGCCAAGTCCGAAACCGAGAACATCAATACCATCCGTGTCACTAGTACCGTCTATTTTCTCGCCATCTGTAATCTCAAAGTTGGCTACATAGCGATTTTCCCCCTGCCGTTCATACATTGCATAGCTGTTATTTCCTTGACTTGAAGCCATGAGATATCCTTTGCCATTTGGTGCATAATAGATTGTCAGTCCTTCAATATCAGCTGTCAAATGATCTCCTGTCGCACGGTCAACAACCTGCCCCTTTGATCCTCCGCCGGGTTCAGCGTTAAATTTCCAGATGGCCTCATCTTCCTCTGCTATGTATAGGTTTCCGTACTCATCATCCGCAACAAGGCCTTCGGTCTGAGAATTCAACTTAAATTCACGCACCTTTTTCCCTGTTACATAACCCTTTCCACCATCAACAATTTCATACTGCTCAAATTCCCCTTGTTTGCCTGTCACTAATGCGTAAAATGCTCCTGTTTTCTGGCTGTGATACAAGCTGAATCCATAAACCTCAGAAATATTGGTGGAAATAGGATGGTTCGGATCTGTAATGCTTTTCAATTTTCCTTTATCCCCGTCAATTGCATATACTTCAATTGTATTTTTTCCTTCGGACCGGTTGGATGCGGCAGCAATATCAATTTTTTCGCCGTTCAATGGAAAATCATAGCGCAGATCGACATTATTGAGCTTGCCAAACTCATAAGAATAAAGCTGTTTTCCGTCTAAATCATACACAACGAGCCCTGACTTCTTATTTGTTGTAATCAACTTGCTTTTTTCCGGGTGTTTTTTATGAACCCAAATGGCCGGGTCATCTGCTGCGTCATCGCCAGATGCGACCGGATCTGTCTCCGTGTGTGCAGTCACTTTGAAAAGATGTTCCTCATTCACATAATGAGCCGACACAGAGGTTGCTGTCAGGCTAAGCAATAAACCCGCGGCAGTGCTTAGCAGCATTGTTTTTGAAACCTTCATTTGGTACCCTCCTCTTTTATCACTATCACTACTATTGTAAAATATATACAGGTGATTACCGTGAGGAAAATGAACCTTTTTTTATAGGGTTTCTGACTCATAAACAACTTATTCCCCAAAGAGGTACGTGAGATGACTTTGCCAGATTTGCTTTTGCGGATCGAAATAAAAATATGTTGAAAATTTAGTACATTGTTTATTTAGTTTTGTTGTTCCCTAGTTACGTCCGTTTTTCCATTTTCTATTAAAAAAGAACACTTTGTGACATGATCATTCCCCTAAATTTTGTTTTATTGGTTGCTTTCATTAATTCGATTACAAAGTTGAACATATGATGCATGGTAGAGAAACGAGAGTTGGAGGATAAGCCATGCCTAAACAGCAAACAGCAGAACTAAAACCATTTTTCCATAACAAAACAGTTTTAGTCACTGGCGGAACGGGTTCAATCGGGAGTCAAATTGTCAAACGCCTTTTGATGCTTACACCTAAACAGGTGATTGTATTCAGCAAAGACGACAGTAAACAGTATGTCATGAGCCAAAAGTATGCGGAGGATAAGCGGCTATTATTTGTACTTGGAGATGTACGCGATCACAGAAGGGTGAATCAGGTGATGAAAGGCGTCGATATCGTCTTTCACGCGGCTGCGCTGAAACAGGTTCCGACATGTGAGGACCATCCATTTGAAGCGATCCAGACCAATCTCATCGGCGGACAAAATGTGGTGGAAGCTGCCCTTTCACACCGAGTGCAGCATGTCATTAATATCAGTACAGATAAAGCAGTATCTCCTGTGAACACAATGGGTGCCACCAAGCTGTTATCTGAAAAGCTGTTTCATCAAGCAAACCGCCACGTCCAAAACAAAGGAACCTTGTTTTGTTCGGTCCGCTTTGGAAATGTTCTCGGTTCCAGAGGTTCGGTCATCCCCATATTATTTGAACAGATGATGGAGGGTGAACCCCTGACCATCACAGACAAAAACATGACCAGATTTTTCATGTCAATAGACGATGCAGCTACATTGACATTACAATCGGCTGCTATTACAAAAGGCGGAGAAACCTTTATTTTCAAAATGGAATCACTGAAACTTGAAGAACTGATTCATGGGTTTGAAGAATATGCATCGCAGCACGGGCTCCCGCGGCCGGCTGCAGTAGAAGTGGGCAAGCGTCCAGGTGAAAAGCTTCACGAAGAATTAACATCTCCACATGAAATTGAATCACTGTATGAATGGGGCAACCTTTATGCGATCCTTCCAGAGCCGGAAAAACATCCTGACTTTCGCAAAGTCAATCTGCCTGGGTATCAATCAGATCAAGCCCCGCTCATTACGAAAGAAAGAATTGCTCAGATTATTGAAGAATTGCATCAAGAGAAAAAGGCATAAAAACAAGCCTGTCTATCCATTAGGCAGGCCTGTTTTTAACACTTTATTTATTAAAGAGATGCAGATAGCTTTCGTATCCTTCTTCTTTTAGCTTATGCTTCGGAACAAACCGCAGCGCTGCTGAATTTATGCAGTAACGAAGTCCGTTTGGACCAGGTCCGTCATTAAATACGTGGCCAAGATGAGAATCAGCAGTTCGGCTTCTTACTTCTGTGCGAATCATGCCGTGGCTCGTGTCCAGTTTTTCTTCCACTTCTTCTTCTTCAATCGGCTTTGTAAAGCTTGGCCAGCCGCAGTGGGAATCAAATTTATCCTTGGATGTAAACAATGGCTTGCCTGACACAATGTCTACATACAACCCTTCTTCCTTATGATCCCAATATTCATTTTGAAATGGCGGCTCCGTGCCGTTATTTTGCGTTACTTCATATTGCATGCGATTTAATGACTTTATTTTTTCTTCTTTATTGTACGCCATTTATTTAGCCCCCCAATGCTCGCTGATAAATCCCGCTCGTCCGGAACCTGTCCGGTAGCGCTGATAATGTGCTGGATTCTTTTTATAAAAATGCTGATGGTAGCCTTCCGCTTCATAGAAAGGTTCAGCTTTTAAAATGTCCGTTACAATCGGATCTTTAAAGATGCCGCTTTCCGCCAGACGTTGCTTGGAAGCTTCCGCAAGCTCCTTTTGTTTATCATTATGATAAAAAATGGCTGCGCGATAGGAACTGCCGCGATCAGCAAACTGCCCCCCGGCATCTGTCGGATCGATTTGCTGCCAAAATAATTCAAGCAGTTTTTCATAAGGGAATACATCAGGATTAAACGTGATTTGAACGGCTTCACGATGTCCCGTCGTTTCACTGCACACCTCTTCGTACGTAGGGTTTTCAGTATGGCCGCCTGTATACCCGGACACCACTTTTTCAATTCCCGGCTGTTCGTCAAAAGGTTTAACCATACACCAAAAACAGCCTCCTGCAAATGTGGCGATTTCTTTTTTTTCAGACATACTGGTGCCTCCTTTGTTAATACGTGGTATTATTATATTATAGCATGTAAAAATAGAATGAAAATGATTCTGCTTTTCAATAAAATCTATAGGTTTTAAGCAATATGCTTATGTAATGGAGGTTCACAAATTTGAAAGTAAGAACACAGATGATGTACGATATGGAAACTTTACTCCGTAAAGTCTTTAAACAAATACGCAATGAAATCAATGAAATTTTAGATAAAGAGCTGTCGCGGAATGAATTCACCATTCTTCGAATCCTTAGTGAACAAGGGCCTAAAAAAGTCACTGAATTTGCGCCTATTTTAGAGGTATCGGCAAGCCACATTACGGCTGTGACCGATGCGCTGGTAGAAAAGGAATGGATTACGAGAATCAGATCGAAGGAAGACAGACGCATCATCCGCATTCATATCACTGAAGCGGGCGAAAAAGTCCTTCAGCACTTTAACGAGAAAAAAACGGAATATTTCTTTAAACGCTTTGACTGCTACACTGATGCTGAACTTGCCACGTTAATCGAGCTCTTCAGCAAACTTGATAAAAAACGGTGAAAAAAAGCACATACCGATATATAGGTATGTGCTTTTCGCAGTGCTTCACTTATTTTTCAGTAAACAGCTTCATTGCTTTCCAGCGGCCATATCTATAATACAAAAATGCCGCGCAGCTGCTAAATAAAAAACTCATTCCGATTCCAAGCCCGATTCCTTTTTGTCCAAGCCAAGCTGAAAATAGAGCTGTGAAAGGATATCTCAACACCCAAAACGAGATTAAATTTAATACCAGAACCTGCAGCATCGCTCCCGCGGCCCTGACGATTCCGTTCAGCACAAAATTAATCCCAATAAAAGGGTAGAAAAACGCGATCCACTTCAAATATTGTTCACCAAATGCGACCGCATCAGGCTCACTGATAAATAACCTTATGAGATATTTACCAAATACCCAAATCATAACCGCAATCACCAGCATGCAGGAAATAACAGCTATCACACCTAGCCTTGCAATTGTTCCCACTCTTTTTTCGTTTCCGATTCCCATATTTTGCCCTGCCATACTATTGACGGCCGTACCGGCAGCCATTGCTGGAAGCGTGATGATGCTATCAAGCCGCTGCACCGCGCCAAAGCCTGATACCACGTGATCCCCGTATGAGTTAACAACACTCATAATCGCCATCATACCGCCTGTAATCACCATCATCTGCAGACCTGCCGGAATCCCGAGTTTCAAAATCAGCGCGGACTCTTCCCACTTGGGCATTCTCGGAATCGAGAATGGCACAAGCTTGTGTTTGATGACATAAAACAACCCATACAAAAACGCAATGCCCTGTGACAAAATCGTTGAATAAGCCGCTCCCGCTATTCCCATGCGGAACACAGAAATAAAGAGCGGCGCAAGCACTGTATTCAGTACAACAGCAAACGCAATAAACCGGAGAGGTGTCTTGCTGTCGCCCAGCGCACGAAGCACAGTACTGATAAAGTTATAACCAAACAAAAATAAAATGCCGATAAATTGAATCTGTAAATACGTCTCAGCAAGCGGTATCATTGACTCCGGCGTTTTTAGAAGACGCAGTAAAAGCTCTGAGAGAAAAAAACCGGCCGCGCCGAATCCGATGCTTAGGCCTGTTAATAAAACAACAAAAGCGTTAATATACGACGCCATTCCTTTTACATCATCTTTTCCTTTTTGCTGAGATAAAATGGTTAACGTCGCATTGTTAAGGCCCAAAATAAAAGACAGCACGGTCAAAACAATCGTGCTTGATACCGCGGCTGCCCCAAGGGCCTTTGCCCCCAATAAATTGCCGATCCACAAGCTGTCTATAAATTGAAAGGAAACCTGCAATGCGTTTCCGAGCATAATAGGCATTGAAAACAGTACAAGCTGTTTCAGCACGTTCCCCTGTGTAAAATCGTATGCTTTCATCTTTTCTCCTTGTGTTCTCGAATTTTCTTTGGACCGCACGAAAAAAGAGACGTTGTTTCATGTCTCTTTTTTCATGACTTATCGGTTTTTTTTCGGTCTCGCATACCGAATGTAAACACCATCACACTTAGGAACAAGGCACAATAGGAAACATTCAAATACATTTGATCCATGTCTTCAGCAGCCAGATGATGATAAGCAAGCCAGCCGAAATACAGGGAAAATGTAAAGGATAATAAACTGAAATACTGGTAAATCCGTTTCATTTTCAGTCACCTCTATTGTTTAGGATGGTAATAGGAAAACTCAATTTCATCTTTTTCTAAATTTATCTTATCCGCTTTGACATACATTCCATTCGTTAAAGGCATTTCTGACAAACGCACTTCAATGCTTTTATCCCCGGGGTGAACATGGACAAATGACGGCAATTCATAAAAGCTGTCCATATAATTTAACACAAAGCTAATTGGTATACTCAATTTCCCTAACGAAAATTTCGTGACATTCAGCTCTACATCACCGTTTTTTTTCACGGTCGGCTCAAAAGCGATAAACGCATCAATAGACGTGGAAAATGCCTTGATTTTCCCTGCGACATGAACATCATCATCAATCTCTACTTTATAATCAAGCTTGTTTGATGCTTTGTCGTTTAAATATGAGTTAACAAACGCAGCTAATGATTCTTTTGTGCTTGTCACTTGAAATCCATACTCGCTCTCAGATGCATCTTTCACCTGAGCCTGTTCCCCCGGGAGCAAAACAAGTGCCACAAACCCGGCGGCGAGGATAAAATTAATTGCAAGCAATATAAAAAACAGTCGCTTCCACTTATTCATGCTGTCACCCTACTCTTTCGGTAATCCTTCTTTTTTAATGGCTTGATAGACGCGCTTTGCGATAAGAGAATAACCCGTACCATTAGGATGAAAATCATCTTCCTCAGAAATTCGGCTGCTGTCACTTTTTTGATTGAACAAATCTTCGATATGAACGATTTTTGCATGTTTATCTTTTTTCAGCTCTTTTTCAGCAATATGGTTCCAATCCGTGACGACACCATTTATTTCATTTAGTTCTGATAATGTAAATGTAAACGGATTGTACATGCTGACATAAATCAGCTCAGCGTGATCATTCAGCTCGCGAATTTCAGAAATGATTTTTTCAAAGCGCTTTTCGTACGGTTTTTCCGCTTCCTGAAACGGTTCAACGGTTAATTGCAGAAAGTTTTGGCGAAGGATTTTCATCAAATCATTACCGCCAATTGTAAAAAAGACATAATCTGCGTCCTTTATGCCTTTTTGAACCTTTTTATCTTTTAGTTTTTCTAATAAATCATCCGAACGGTTCCCTTTTACGGCATAATTTTTCACGTCGACCGTTTTGACTTGTTTATCTGACCGGATAGAATCCGCCACCTTGCCGACATATCCCTTTCCGTCGGGATCTCCGACTCCTTCTGTAAGCGAATCTCCGACAGCCGCTATGACAATGTGTTCTTTTGTTTTCGTTTCATGGGCTTTTTGTTTTCCCTCAGATGATGTACGTATGCTCGTACACGCAGTAAGAAGCAAAATCAAACTGGCCATGATTGAAAAAATGCGCAGCTTCAATCTTGTTGCTCCTTCCCATTCTACTAGTGGAAAGTGTATCATGTTTTAGAAGATTTGCAAATGCCTAGTCTTCTAGCTTACTTGAGTGCGCCTGCTGATTTTACATCGGCGATAATTTCATCGTACGGTGTATTTTCCACTCCATTATAATCTTTCAGCACCTTGCCGTTCGGGCCTACTAACCAAAAAGAAGATTGATGAATGACTTGGTCCTGTCCCTCAGGTTTCTTCACAATCGCCTTAAAGCTCTTAAGTGCGAACTCTTCAATCTCACTCTGGCTGTATCCGGTGAGAAAATCCCAGTTATCAAAAGATAATGGATAATTTGCGGCAAATTTCTTCAGCTGTTTCGGCTTATCGTTTTCTGGGTCAACACTAAATGATATGATACGGACATCTATATTTTCGGCTTTCAGTTTTTTTTGCAGATCGGTCATATGAGCGGTCATTGGCGGACATATAGTTTCACAATTGGTAAAAATAAAATCCGCCAGCCATACTTCTCCTTTTAAACTCTCTAAAGAAACGTTCTTGCCGTCTTGGTTTTGAAATGTAAAAGGCTCCACCTCGTAATTGAGCGGATTTTTAATCTGCTGTCCTCCGCATGCACACAAAAACAGAAAAAACAGCCCAGCCGTTAACCCCTTGATAACCTTCATGACATCCATCCTTTCCAGCCAGCATAAAAACGCTTTCTAAAACCGTCCTTACTGTCCCATGTTTGTATTCGATACTGAGCAAAAAAAATCCTGCATGCCTCCCCATTAACGATTACAAAGGAGGGCATGCAGGTAAAAAACGGCATGTTACGCGTTGTGCTTTAACACCTCTTGATGAAATACAGCCTGATAATCTGCCCACTTCATCCGCCGCTTCATATAATGTCGGAAAGAATACACTTTTGCCCTGCTGTTTGATGAAAACACTTCTTTTAAGTAGAATTGCAAATGGTGATGTAACATAAAGAAATAGTGCTCATCTTCCTTTAATACAGGTATTTCTGTCACTTTCACCTGAATCCCGTCACCGCGTTTGAACTCTAGGCTTTTGAGTAACAAGCTATCAATCCTCTTTTTTGTTTTTCTTCTATTATATATGATGCCAGCCGGGCTGTCTGTCATTTTGCGCGGTTGTGTAAAAAAATTAGATTAGCAAATGGAACAAGTCCTCATCCTTGTTCACCTCTACATAATGAAACGGTTTTTTGTTCATCCGTTCAATCAGCGGCCCATAATCGGCTTTGTTCTGCAGCTCGATGCCGACAAGAGCAGGTCCATTGCTTTTATTATTTTTCTTCGTATATTCAAACCTTGTAATGTCATCATTCGGCCCGAGGACTTCGTCAAGAAATTCGCGGAGCGCCCCCGCTCTTTGCGGAAAGTTGACGATAAAATAATGCTGAAGACCTTCAAAAATCAAGGAACGCTCCTTCATTTCCTGCATTCTTCCGATATCGTTATTGCCCCCGCTTACCACACACACCACGTTTTTCCCTTTAATTTCATCCTTATACAAATCAAGCGCTGCGACAGAAAGAGCTCCAGCCGGTTCAGCAACAACCGCACATTCGTTATATAATTCAAGAATGGATGTACATACTTTTCCTTCAGGCACAAGGAGAATGTCATCAACGACAGTTTCCAGCGTCCGGAAGGTTTCCTCGCCAATTTTTTTAACAGCCGCACCATCTACAAACTTATCAATTTTATCAAGTGTGACGACATGCCCAGCTTTGTTTGATTCAAAGTAGGATGCCGCTCCCGCCGGCTCAACAGCAATTACCTTTGTATCAGGAGACACGTTTTTCAAATATGTACCTACCCCAGAAAGAAGGCCGCCGCCTCCGACACTTGCAAAAAGAAAATGCGGTTCTGTATCAATGTCGTTTAAAATCTCGACTGCGAGCGTTCCCTGTCCGGCCATCACATCCGGATCATCGAACGGATGGATAAACGTCCGAGATTCCGCCTCACAGCATTCAGCAGCGCTTTTATACGCGTCGTCAAACGTATCGCCTGTCAAAATAATATCGATAAATCCTTTTCCGAATAGTTCAACTTGAGATACTTTTTGTCTCGGTGTAGTAGACGGCATAAAAATTTTCCCGTGAATGCCAAGATGTTTACACGAAAATGCCACACCTTGAGCGTGGTTTCCGGCACTTGCACACACAACTCCGTTCTCTGTCTGCTCGCTGGAAAGCTGTTTCATTTTATGATAAGCCCCTCTGAGCTTAAAAGATCTGACAACTTGCAAGTCTTCGCGTTTTAAATAGATATTGCATTCATATCTCTCAGAAAGTCTGTCATTCCTCTGCAAAGGTGTGTGAATGACAACGTCCTTTACGTTTTGGTGAGCCTTCAAAATGTCTTTCACTTGGATGAGAGAGTTTTCTTTAAGCAACGGTTTCATGTACAGATTCCTTTCTTGTTTTAAATCCCTATTTAATATGCCATTATAACATGAATATTCAAAAAATAAGACAATTATTTTTATTTAATAATTAAAAAAATACAGACTATGTCCACCACATCTTGTGGTAACTTCTGTTCAACCATTATCCTGCAGAGCCAAGAAAAAAGATAATCGTAAAATAAAGGGTGTTTTCAACCAAAAGGCATGATATAATGAAACCAATTAGAACCAAAAGGAGCCAATTGATGAATAGTGCACCAAAACTCAATACATTTCAACATCTAATCGGAGAACATCAAACTTTCCTGGAAGCGAAGCGAATCGCCAAGCAGTTCTCGTTATCGGAGCTTCCTGTCTTAATAACAGGAAAAATCGGAACAGGCAAAAATCACTTCGCACATGCCATACACTTGGAATCTTCGAGAAGCAATGAACCGTTTATAAGCGTCAATTGCAGCACCCATTCGGAAGAAACCCTTATTCATGAGCTTTTTGGCCCTAACGGAAACACAGGTGTTTTTCAAAAAGCGGTACGAGGAACCCTTTTTCTTGATGATGTATGGCGCATGCCTGCTTCTGTACAAGCTCAGCTGTTAAAAGCGCTTGATTCAGACACGGAGAAACCGCGAATGATCTGTGCTTCTGCAGACCGATCCGTGGAACATACCTTCAGGCAAGACTTATTCTACAGACTGAACATTTTAACGCTCACACTGCCAGAATTATCGGAACGAAAAAGCGATATTCCCCTTTTGGCACAGCATTTTCTCTCAAATTCCGGTCAGCAATTGTTAATCGATCCCTCCGTTTTTCCGGTTCTTGAGAAGCATGCATTTGAAGGCAATGTCAGGGAATTAAAAAACGCTGCAGATTATATGGCGGCAGTATCAAGCGGAGGAACGATCCAGCCATATGACCTGCCGCCATATATTAGAGGCGCGATAGACGGAAAAACGTCGAAGAAAAAAGCGAAGCTGCTGACTTTAATGGAAAAAGCTGAGTTTTTGTTTATTTTGGAAACAATAAAAGTATTGAACGAAAAAGGAGAGCCTGCCAGCAGACGGATCATTTCTGAACACAGCAAAAATACCCAAACCTCGTTAACTCCTCAGCAGGTCAGAAGCCGTCTCGACTATTTGGAGAAAAAAGATTATGTCACCAAAAGCCGCGGACGCGCAGGCACAAAAATTACCTTTGAGGGCTTGAGCTTTATAGAGACGTTAAAAAATCAAATGATCTAGCGATCGAAAGGAGAATGTACTTGTTTACAATCAAAGAAGAGATCGCCAATGCGATTACACACGGCATCGGTGTCCTCTTATCCATCCCAGCATTAGTGTTTCTAATCATATTTGCGGCTAATTACGGGTCTGCATGGGACATTGTCAGCTTTACAATATTCGGTGTCTCTATGCTGCTGTTATATTTGAGCTCCACCCTGCTTCACAGCATCACACATAAAAAAACGAAGGACATTTTGGAGATTATTGATCATAGCGCAATTTACGTACTCATCGCCGGAACCTACACGCCTTTTTTGCTTGGGCCGCTGAAAGGCACACTCGGCTTTACCCTGTTGGTTATCGTATGGTCACTTGCCCTAGGCGGAATCGTTTTTAAAATTTTCTTTGTGAAACGGTTTATCCTATTGTCAACCTTCGTGTATTTAGTCATGGGGTGGCTGATGATTATTGCAGTTAAACCTTTATATGCTTCACTGAGCGGAGCGGGATTCAGCCTCCTTTTTCTCGGCGGCATTTTATACTCTGTCGGAACCATCTTTTACATTTGGAAAAAGATCCCCTTCCATCACGCCATTTGGCACAGCTTTGTATTGGGCGGGAGCGCTGCCATGTTTTTCTGCGTGCTCTTCTATTGTGTAAAGGTGCCTTTCCTTTCGTAACAGTAACAGAAAAGCGCAGTCTTCACGACTGCGCTTTTTTATGCACGTAATTGTTTTTCATTGGCAGGTATATAAGCTTTTGAAAAGGACAATTCAATGTCTGCCGGTTTTAAGCGTTTAAAAAACGAGCCATTTTGCATGTTATCTGTTCCTTTCGTTTCCACCATCACCAACGGAAGATGATAGCGGGCCGCAAGTTCTACAGGATCAATAGAACCATCTAGTGAAAGAATCAGGCTTTGTCCCTTTTCCAGCTGTTTTGTCACATCTTCATATACCTTTTCTGAATCCCCGTCTGAAATCACATCCATCCGATCCAGCCATTGCCCGATAAAAGGCAAGCGGAACACTTTTGGGTTAGCGATAAAGCCGGCCGGTTCCTCAATATATCCAGCAATTAAGGCCAGTTCAGCCAAACGCAAACGGGGATGCACATACAAAACTGGACCGTGTGGTATTGGCTCTGGCTGATGGATCGTCACAACTGAACCGGAGATGCCGATACAGCCTTCTAAAAACGCCTTTGGCTGTTCGTACACAAGAGCCATCTGTTTTTTGTATGACAGACGGGGATCGAGCATTGTTTGATTAAATAATTGTTTCATATTTTTTAACAGCATATACACAATATAAACCACTAGAAGGCTGTAGCGAACCAATTAAAATCCTCCCGCTTTAGAAGAATTCTTTTTTTCATACATTAGAAATTCGTAATCATACGGGTTTTTTTCGTCTTTGGTCCCCTGCTCAGAAGAAACCAGCTTCCAATTGGATTCATCAAATTCAGGAAAGTGACGGTCACCCTCAAACTCGTGATGAATTTTCGTCATATACAGTCTGTCCGCATAAGGGAACAGGTCCGTATAGAGCTGAGCACCTCCGATCACAAAGCATTCTTCAGGGCCTGAACAAATGTCCAGTACATCCTTTAATGAACTGACAACCGTGCATCCCGGAAATTCTGAATCCGGCGCTGAGGTAACGACAATATTTTTCCGATTTGGAAGCGGACGTCCGATCGATTCAAATGTTTTCCGGCCCATAATGATTGAATGGCCCGATGTTATTTTCTTAAAGTATGCAAGATCATTGGGCAAATGCCACGGCAAATCATTGTCTTTGCCGATAAGCCTGTTGGCATCCATCGCAAAAATGAATGAAATCATACGCTGACCGCCCCTTTTATATGAGGATGCGGATCATAATCCTCGATGATAAAGTCCTCAAATGCAAAGTTAAAAATAGAATCAACCTTTCTGGCGAAACGAAGCTGCGGAAGCGGTCTAACATCTCTTTCCAGCTGCAAATTGACTTGTTCAATATGATTTTGATAAATATGAACATCACCAAACGTATGGATGAACTCGCCCGGTTCAAGCCCAGTCACATGAGCAATCATCATGGTTAGGAGGGCATAAGATGCAATATTAAACGGCACACCTAAGAAAACATCGGCAGAGCGCTGATACAGCTGACAGGACAGCTTGCCGTCAGACACATAGAATTGGAACAGGCAATGGCACGGCGGCAACGCCATTTTATCAATTTCACCAACATTCCAGGCGCTGACGATTAAGCGTCTGGAGTTCGGATTTGTTTTAATATCTTCAATAAGACGGGAAATTTGATCAATGGTTTCTCCATCAGCTCCCCGCCAAGAACGCCATTGGGAGCCATATACAGGTCCAAGTTCACCGTTTTCATCAGCCCACTCATTCCAGATTCGCACTCCGTTTTCCTGCAGATAGCGTACATTCGTATCTCCTTTTAAGAACCACAGCAGTTCATGCGCAATTGATTTAAAGTGGAGTTTTTTAGTGGTGAGCATCGGAAAGCCTTCCCGTAAATTAAATCTCATTTGATATCCGAAAGTGCTGATTGTTCCGGTCCCAGTCCGGTCTCCCTTTTTCTCACCATGCTCTAAAACATGTCTGCATAAATCCTTATACTGTTTCATTTTTTTCATCCTTTAAAAGTAGTCTTCTAGTAGTGTAACACAATAAAAAATCATTTCTGAACCCAGAAATGATTTTTTTATAGTCAGCTGACGACAGGCTTTTCATCCTGTTCTTTTTCTTCATCTTGCAGATCCTGATGCGTATGTGCAATTCTGCTCGCCGCTGCTGCAGCAAGAGCTGCCACAATATCATCCAAAAAGGTGTGAATACCGTCTGGACTTTCATCAAGTTCCTTAATAATTCCAATCTTCTCTTTATCCAAATAACCGAAATTGGTCAAACCGATCGACCCGTACACATTAACGATTGAAAGCGGGATAATTTCATCTATGCCGTAAAGCGGTTCATCCGTTTCAACAAGGTGCTGCAGCGGTTCGGGGAGAAGTTTCTGTTCTGCAAGCTGATCGAGTGCAAGGCCTGTCAAAACAGCATGAATAATTTCACGTTTGTTCAGGACTTTTTCTACATTCTCCATGCAAACACTGAGCGGCAGATTTGGATTGTATTTTTCCTGAAGTTTTTGAACAATCCGTGCAATATCTTCTATCATAACGCCCCGTTTGTTCAGCATATCCTTTGTTATATCGACCATTTCATTCATTGTGTACTTTTTCATGTCTAATGGCATCTCCTTTAGGCACTCATCCAGTTGGGAGGCGTGTTGCGGTCCCAGTAAATGCTCCCAAGCTCATGATGTGATTGAAATCCATCTTCTGCTGTATGATAATGAAAATTAAACCAGTAGCCGTCATGAGGCGGGTGGTCTCTTCGCACATGGAATCTGAGAAGATCTTCTCCAGTTGTCCGATTGTAAACGTTGAAAATTTTTTCCGTTTTGCCCGCTGAAGGCATGCTTGAGATCACAACATCTTGGTACGCCTCATCATCTTGCAATGTCGCTAAATAATCACTAATCACATTTTCGATTTTTGGCAGGATCTCTTTCCGATAGTCATCCTCAATGACAGGAGCGATTCTGCTGCCGAATTTTAAAAAGGACTGATCCTCAGCGCTGTCAAGGAGCTGTTCCTTGTACGATTGAAAAAGCAGTTCAGGATCTCGCCTGTCATCCGACTCATCATCGTACAGGTCATGCTCATCATAAAAAGCGGTGTAATCATTCTGCTCAAGACTGCTCGGCTGTCCGGAAGGCTTGTCCGCCATAAGGGCAGCCGGAGGAGATACGAGCCCGAACGTTACAATGGTAAATAAAACCACAAGGGTCTTTCTCATCCACAATTTCATGACTGCTTATTCCTCTCTATTTTATTGTCATGTTTCTCTTATTTTAGCACATCCAAAACATGCAAGTCATGTACTATATGAAACTGATATGCAAATTAGGAGATTCGTTGCTATGCACTTTGTGTAAAAACGCTTACAATATTTCATGAAAGGAGGCTTTCCGCATGATTGACGCTCTGTTTGCCACAGTTTCACTCTTAACATTATTATACTTTGTCGTCATGGAGGTCACCGATTAACAGAAAGCCCGTGATATGAATCACGGGCTTGTTTGAATGACGCCATAATGGAACAGTGCTGTTTTTCTTTTCATGACGTTAAAACCAAACTGTTCAAACCGCGGGCTTTTCCAGTGGTCTTTTAGCACAACGCTTTTTCTGGCGACTCGTACCGCTTCATTGATACATCCTTCGTGCAAAACGGAATCCTCTGCCAAATCACGTAAAGGCGCGATGCCGTCAGAGGTTTCTACAGGTTCATGAAACATTGGATCGAAATAAACCACATCAACAGAGTTGTCAGGGAGCTGCTTGATGTGTTCAAAGCAATCACCATTCTTCACCTGGATTCTTCTCATCGCAGCTTGAAGCTCTTCTATACCCGTTTCCCATGAATGCAGCCCCGTCCTCACTAAAACAGACACAAGATGGTTTTTTTCAATCCCAACAACAGAACCCGTTTCGCCTACTGCCATACTTGCGATAATGGCATCTGACCCCAACCCGAGTGTGCAATCTAAAAACGTATCCCCTTCAGATAAGCCGGCAGCCCGAAGCATAGGTTCTTTCTCCCCCTGTAAGAAGCGTTTGGCTCTGAACATCGCTGTATTCGGATGAAAAAAGAATTTGGCACCTTGTTTCGTATACAGCTCAAACCGCTCTTTGCCGACCACAAGCAAATCACGTTCAGCTGATTTCAGCAGGTGCTCAACCGTTTGTTTATTCCGGCCGCAGTATGGCATATTTAGCTCTTTAGAAAGCTGCTTTGCAGTTTTTATGGTGTGTTCAGACGGTCTATAGCTTGTTGTTATCATCTTCTGTACTCCCAAAAAGAAAATGCCCGGAGAACGGGCATTTAGCAGTGCGCATCGAAGGCAGCAGTCAGATTTTTCATGATTTCTTCCATATCGTGTCCTTCAATTTCATGACGCGGAATAAAATGTACGACTTCTTTGCCTTTCAAAAGAGCCATTGATGGTGAAGAAGGCTCCTGGCCAGTAAAATACTCACGCATTTTCGCAGTAGCTTCTTTATCTTGGCCCGCAAATACAGTCACCGTATTGTCAGGTGTTTTGTCATTCTGGAGGACTGCCTGTGTAGCCGCAGGACGCGCAAGGCCTGCCGCGCAGCCGCATACAGAGTTAACGACTACAAGAGTTGTGCCCTCTGCCTTTTCCATAAAGTTTTCTACTTCTTCCGCTGTTGTTAACTCTTCAAAACCTGCTCCAGTCAGCTCGCGGCGCATCGGTACGACAAGCTGGCGCATGTATTCTTCATAAGCCATTGACATAAAAAAAGCCCCCTCTAGTATCCTTCATCTGAAGTAAAGGATACTATAGAGAGGGCCGGATTTCAAATGTTCACGCCTTAAAATATAGAAGTAAGTGTCCCCAGCTGTCTAGATTTTCATAATACCGCCGGTGTTGGCACTTGTCACAAGTTTAGAATAACGTGCCAGGTAGCCGGTTTTCACTTTCGGTTCAAAACCTTTCCAGTTCGCTTTTCGTTTTTCCCACTCTTCTTCTGGCACTTGTACATCCAAGATACGTTTTTCAATATCAACGATAATATGGTCTCCGTTTTCAACAAAGGCAAGTGGCCCGCCCTCAGCGGCCTCAGGTGATACGTGGCCGATTGAGAGGCCACGGGAGGCTCCGGAAAAACGTCCGTCCGTAATCAATGCCACTTTTGGTCCGAGTCCCATTCCAACGATTTGGGATGTTGGCGCCAGCATTTCCGGCATGCCAGGTCCGCCTTTTGGCCCTTCGTATCTGATGATGACAACATCGCCTTCTTTTACTTTTCGGTTGATAATGCCGTCAAGCGCCTCGTCCTGAGAATCGAATACGACAGCCGGCCCTTCGTGTCTTGTAATCCCATTCTGTACGCCGCCTGTTTTAATGATAGCGCCGTCCGGAGCTAGATTACCGAATAAAACAGCAAGGCCACCCTTTTCAGTGAATGGTTGATCCAGCGGATGAATGACGTCATAATCCTTTACTTCATGTCCGGCAATGGTTTCTCCAAGAGTTTTTCCTGTAACAGTCAGCGCATCTAAATGAAGCGCTCCTTCTTTCTTGGAAAGCTCATTCAGAGCCGCTGAAACGCCGCCCGCTTCGTGAAGATCTTCAATAAACACATCCGATGCAGGCGCCAGCTTGGCCAAGTGCGGCACGCGCTCAGCGACTTCGTTAATGCGTTCTAAAGAGTATTCAACGCCGGCTTCGTTTGCAAGGGCAAGGGTATGAAGAACGGTATTTGTAGAACCTCCGAGCGCCATATCGAGTGCAAACGCGTTATCAATCGCTTTTACTGTAACAATATCACGTGGTTTGATATCTTTGCGAATCGTTTCCATTAATTGCGCAGCCGATTTTCTCACAAACTCTTTGCGTTCCGGAGATGTCGCCAGAATGGTTCCATTACCCGGCAAAGCAAGACCAAGTGCTTCTGACAGACAGTTCATTGAGTTCGCCGTAAACATGCCTGAGCAAGACCCGCACGTTGGGCATCCGAACTGCTCTAGTTCTTGAAGCTCGTTTTCGTTGATTTTCCCTGCTTGGTAGGCGCCTACCCCTTCGAATACTGAGGAAAGGGAGATTTTTCGCCCGTCACTTGTTCTTCCTGCCGCCATCGGTCCGCCGCTGACAAAAATCGTCGGAATGTTGATGCGCATTGCCGCCATAAGCATTCCCGGTGTGATTTTGTCGCAGTTCGGAATACAGACCATTCCGTCAAACCAGTGTGCGGATACAACCGTTTCCACAGAGTCTGCGATAATTTCACGGCTTGGCAGCGAATATCTCATACCGATATGCCCCATTGCGATGCCATCATCTACCCCAATGGTATTAAATTCAAACGGAACGCCCCCTGCTTCTCTGATTGCTTCTTTTACGATTTTCCCAAACTCCTGCAAGTGAACATGACCGGGAACGATATCAATGTATGAATTACACACCGCAATAAACGGCTTGCCGAAATCCTCTTCTTTTACCCCTGCTGCACGAAGCAAACTGCGGTGCGGAGCTCTATCGATTCCTTGTGTGATCATATTACTGCGTAATTCTGCCATGGTGATCCTCCTAAATTCTTTCAATTGTTTGATTGGATTTTATTTTGACAATTTTCAGTTTATTTATGGGCTGTTTTTGCAAATAAGATAAATACAGGCCGCCCTCACCTTGTTTTGTTCTTTCGTGTTTTTATATTTATATAGCTTTCTTTCGATTTGAACCCTCCAACTATTAATATTGTTACTTACTATAAATAGTTTTCAGATATTTTTCAACAATATTCGAAATAATTTTTATAAAAAGTGAATTCACATAAAAAAGGTGCATGATCTGCACCTTTTTTATTTCTATTCGCCTTTTTTTCTGCTTTCCGTCATTTGTTTCCAAACAGAACCTTTTGCTTCTTCTCCATGCTCAATACGTTCAAGCGCCATTTTGACTTGAAGGCTGACCTCAAATTCAGGGTCATCTTCGGCAGCGCGCAAAGCTTCAATTGCACTTTCATCGCCGACTTCGTACAGGAACATGGCCGCACGCCAGCGAACAAGCTTGCTGGAGTCGCTTAACGACTTGATCATAGCGGGAATGGCTTGAGGATCGCCGATATCAGACAGGCAGTCTCCGGCCGTTCTTCTGACTGATACAGCTTTGTCCTCAAGTGCTTTATACAATAGAGGAAGAACATCAGGTGTTTCAATCATCCCTAAGTACACAACAGCCTGTCTTCTGATGGACACCTTTGGATCATCCAATGCCTTCTGTAAAACCGGGATATCCTCTTCTTTCGGATCCATCTGTTCCAAGTGTGCATAACGCTTTTTCCAGTCCTCATCATCTAGCATGTCAAGCGTTACTTTATACGCTTTGCGCTGTACAGCTTGTTTTGCTTCGCCCTTTCCTTGAGCGGCTGCTTCAGTCAGTCGTTTCAGCCGTTCATCACTGTATGCCGCCTGAAGCTCTTCTGTCACATCATGGCCGATTTCATCAAAGTCACCGAATCTGACACCTTGTTCTTTCCAAGCCCGCTCAAACACAACATTAGAAGCTTCAGATCTAAGTTTTAAGATCGCCTGCTGAAAGCGTTCAGGTAAGCCGAAGCGTTCTTCCCGCTCTCCATCGGTTAATTTAACTTGCATAGGAATGCCGCTGAACATCTGCACAAAAACTTTTACCTCTCCAAAAGATTCTTGATCAGAACGATTTTCTTCTCCGCTTTCAGCACTTTCCATCCCAAATGCAGTGCGGACTTGCGGTAAAATGTCTTTCCAGTCGTATCTTGCATTCCGTTCAACAGCAAGAAAATCTGCGACGTGATATACCCCTTTAACTCCATCTATTTTAAGGATTTCCGCTATAACAGGCGGTGCGCCTTCTGCTTGCTCAGGTTTATAGTTATTGCTTTTGCCCGCCGGAAGCTCTTCCGTTAAGATGACTTTCATTGTATTCGGGCTTGGTGTAGGTTCAATTGATTTTATCTTCATGATCGTCCTCCTATAGCATATCTGTGACTTATTCTATCATAGTCGCTCCAAGCCTTCTATTACGACGTTTCGGCATCAATCCCGGGTATGTCTTTTTCTAATTGGCGGACAAATTGAAGCATAAAATTGTGTCTTTCTTCTGCCAGTTCCCGTGCAGTGTCTGTATTCATCATATCTTTCAGCCGCAGCAGCTTATGAAAAAAATGAGCGTAGGCGCTTTGCTCATCTCCATAAAGGCCATGCCCTTTTGCGCCCGCAAACATGAAAGCTCTCGCAATGCCGACAGCACCAATCGCATCAAGTCTGTCAGCATCCTGTACAGCTTTTCCTTCAATTGAGAGCGGCTCCTTCGCCAATTTCCCCCTGTCCCGAAAGGACATCCTTGTTATAATATGAATCACCCTGTCAGCATTCTCTTTTCCTACTCCGAAAAAAACGAGCTGATCATATACTTCGCTCACAGAAAGCCTGACCGTGTCAGGCAGCTTCACATCAATTAAATCATGAACCAAAGCCGCCGTTTCAACAATGAACAAATCCGCTTTTTCCTTTTCTCCAATATACGCTGCAAGATCTGCTACTCTTGATACATGATGCCAGTCATGTCCAGAGCTTTCGTCAGTCAGGATAGATTGAACCCATGTCCTGATTTGCTCTGCCTGCTTCAATTCCTTCACAAAAACACCCTCTTTTTATTGCTCTAATAGCTTCACGATACCGTCTTCCAACTCTTTCGGATTTGTATTTGGTGAATAACGGCCAACGATTTCTCCATTTCTATCCACTATAAATTTCGTGAAATTCCACTTGATCGCCTTAGTTCCCAGCATCCCTTTCGCATGTTCTGTCAAATACACAAACAGCGGGTGGGCGTTTTTCCCGTTTACATCCACTTTTGAAAACATAGGAAATGTAACACCGTAATTTGTTTCACAAAATTCCTGTATGTCAGCCTCTTCACCAGGCTCTTGGTTCATGAATTGATTGCAGGGGAACCCTAAGATCTCCAGCCCCTCCTGCTGATATGTATCATATAATTCCTGCAGCTGCTTCAATTGGGAAGTAAAACCGCACTTACTTGCTGTATTCACGATCATCAGTACCTTTCCCGCGAAAGGCTGAAGTGTCATGTCTTTCCCTGTGATTGTACGTACCTTCATATGATAAATAGACATGTAAGTCCCTCCTATGTCCCTGGTGCTGATTATTTTACCTTTTTTAAATCGCAATTCAAAATGTAAACATCAATTAAGAACTCATAAGAAACCTAACGATATAAGCGTCCGTTCATTATCAATTCATATGGCTCGTTTTTTATCTTATCATTCTATAAAACATTACAATTCCCTCTGACATCTTTGAAAATCATTTTACTGTGAAACCAAAAGGCGTGTCAGTGCGTTTTATTTAAAGAGTTTTCTGTTGTTTCCCCCTCAACACGTATAGATAGATTGAAAATTGGCGTGAAAATTCCTATAATGAAGAAAATTAAACGGGGAAATAATGGAGGTGGCACGTTGCCTATTAATATACCAACACACCTGCCGGCAAAACAGGTGCTTGAAAGTGAACATATATTTGTAATGGATGAAAGCAGAGCATTTCATCAGGATATCCGGCCGCAAAAAATTATTATATTAAATTTGATGCCGAAAAAAATCCAAACAGAGACTCAGCTTCTCAGATTGCTTGGAAATTCGCCTTTACAGGTTCATTTCACATTTTTAATCCCAAGCACACACACGCCGAAAAATACTGCGAGAGAACACCTTGACGAATTTTACACGACTTTTTCCAATATCCGTCACAAGAGGTTTGACGGCATGATTATCACCGGTGCGCCGATCGAGCATTTGGCGTTTGAAGAGGTTTCATATTGGGAAGAGCTCAAGGAAATCATGGAGTGGAGCAAAACAAATGTCACTTCAACCTTGCATATTTGCTGGGGTGCTCAAGCAGGTTTGTACTACCATTACGGTGTGGAAAAAATTCAAATGCCGAAAAAAATCTTCGGTGTGTTCGAACATACCGTTCTTTCAAAACAAGAAAGATTGGTAAGAGGTTTTGACGAGCTATACTACGTGCCGCATTCCCGGCATACAGATATAAATATGGAACAGCTTCAAGCAGTGCCCGAGTTAAACATTCTTACCGCATCAAAGGAAGCCGGGGTTTGCTTAATTGTGTCCAAAGACGAAAAACAAGTCTTTTTGACAGGGCACCCTGAATATGATACAAATACGCTTCTTCAAGAGTATGAAAGAGATTTGGAACGAAACCTTTCTACTGTCGAGGCGCCTAAACATTATTTTGCAAAAGGCAGCAACGAGCCAGTGAATCGCTGGAAAGCGCATGCCACATTATTGTTTATGAATTGGCTGAATTATTACGTTTACCAAGAAACTCCTTATGAATGGGACTAATTTTTCTTTTTTTAGTGATACGCTGAGCAAAAAATATGATAAAATACATCTGATTCAGTCTGCGTATAACAAAAATTTAAAATACTGGAATCCAAATCATTTAAAATTAGCTTAACTTTTTCACTGCATTAATAATTCGATTATGTATTTGTGTTATGTTTATGTATAGACAATAACTCCTTACGATGCATGAAGCTTGCTTGTTGTTGATTACATTGAGGTGAATTTACTTGAATACCAATAAAAGAGTATTAATTTTGACTGCAAATTACGGAAATGGACATGTGCAGGTAGCCAAAACACTTTATGAACAATGTGTACGGCTCGGCTTTCAGCATGTAACAGTTTCTAATTTGTACCAAGAGTCAAATCCGATTGTTTCAGAGGTAACTCAATACCTTTATTTAAAAAGCTTCTCAATCGGGAAACAGTTTTATCGTTTGTTTTATTACGGAGTTGACAAAATCTATAATAAACGTAAATTCAATATTTACTTTAAAATGGGTAATAAAAGATTGGGCGAACTTGTCGATGAACATCAGCCCGATATTATTATTAATACATTTCCGATGATCGTCGTGCCGGAATACAGACGCCGAACTGGAAGAGTCATTCCTACCTTCAACGTTATGACTGATTTTTGTCTTCATAAAATTTGGGTTCACGAAAACGTGGATAAATATTATGTGGCGACAGATTACGTGAAGGAAAAACTGCTGGAGATCGGCACTCATCCAAGCAACGTAAAAATCACAGGAATTCCAATCAGGCCGCAATTTGAAGAATCCATGCCGGTTGGCCCGATATATAAAAAGTACAATCTTTCACCAAACAAAAAAGTGCTTCTGATCATGGCAGGTGCTCACGGTGTATTAAAGAACGTAAAAGAGCTGTGCGAAAACCTTGTCAAGGATGACCAAGTGCAAGTAGTTGTCGTGTGCGGGAAAAATACGGCTTTAAAAGAATCTTTGAGTGCGCTTGAAGCGGAAAATGGTGACAAATTAAAAGTTCTGGGCTATGTGGAGCGTATTGATGAGCTATTTCGGATCACAGATTGCATGATTACCAAGCCCGGCGGCATTACTTTGACAGAAGCCACAGCCATTGGAGTGCCTGTCATTCTGTACAAACCCGTGCCTGGCCAGGAAAAAGAAAATGCAAACTTCTTTGAAGACCGCGGAGCTGCCATCGTTGTGAACCGTCATGAAGAGATTCTCGAATCAGTCACTTCCCTTCTTGCAGATGAAGATACCTTGCATCGCATGAAGAAAAACATTAAGGACCTTCATTTAGCAAACTCCTCTGAAGTGATTTTAGAGGATATCCTGAAGGAATCAGAAATGATGACTGCCAAACAAAAAGCCAAAGTGCTATCGTAATGGCGTACTTGAGAGCATACGAAGATCGTGTGCTCTTTTTATTTATATTCAGCCATTAATAAAAGCGGTTACATTTTTTTATGAAACTTGCCCTTCTTTTGAAAAATAAGCCGTTTCGAAACTTGACGGGTGCTCCCAGATGGTGTATAGTTGAACCATCATTTAACAATGAATCAAAGTTAGATGATAACAAAATTTTTTTTAGCACATGAGTGCTACAGTACTAGGAGGAATTAAGCAATATGCAAAACGGTAAAGTAAAATGGTTCAACAACGAAAAAGGATTCGGCTTCATTGAAGTTGAAGGCGGAGACGATGTATTTGTTCACTTCACAGCTATCGAAGGAGATGGATACAAATCATTAGAAGAAGGACAAGAAGTTTCTTTTGAAATTGTCGAAGGTAATCGTGGACCTCAAGCTTCTAATGTTGTAAAACTCTAAACTCAATACATGATGATGAGATGACAAATAGAGGAGAGGCATTCGCCTCTCCTATTTGATTTTCATCTGGATTTCAATCGCCAAAATGTTTTGTTTACACCTCTGTTCAATCTCTTCAACATACTTTTCCATTGATGGTTTTCCTTTTTTCGCGATATCCGCCAGTTCTTCTAAATCACTGTATATTTCTATAAATGTTTTGTGAAGGATCAACTTCAAGTCTTTATCATCCATAGCTGCGTTCCCCTTCTCTATCAAGATACCTCAAATAGTAAAACGGTCCTATTTATTCTGGTTCAATAGTTATATCGGCTTATTTTTATTTTCTTTTCTATTTTGGTACATAAATTTCAAAAAAACTCTGCAAAATAATGGCGGAGGTGTTTTTTGTGACTTCAGAATTTCATAATGAGGATCAGACTGGCTTTACGGATAAGCGGCAGCTGGAACTAGCGGTGGAAACAGCGCAGAAAACAACAGGAGCTGCGACGAGAGGCCAAAGCAAAACATTAGTTGACTCTGCATACCAAGCCATTGAGGATGCTAGAGAACTGTCACAATCTGAAGAGCTGGCAGCTCTCGATGATCCTGAATTTGTAAAGCAGCAACAGCAGCTGCTAGATGACAGCGAGCATCAGCTGGATGAATTCAAAGAATAAAAACCGCAGCTTCTGCGGTTTTTATTTTTAGTGATTGGTTAAGACATCTCCGTATTGTTTCAACTTTTCACCAACCGTACATTTATTGATACAAAATGAATGCGCATAAGTTTTGCCAAATTCTTTGCGAAACTGCTTCTTAATAAAACAGTCCTTGCAATATTCATCGTGCAGTTCTGTCAGTTCTTTAAAGATCATTTTCTTATCCAATATCGTCATCTCCGTTACGGTCTAATTTCGTGTGGCTTTCTACGAATTGATGGGATAGAATTTTTTTAGCGAGGCCGTCAGCTTCCTGATTGTCTTTTCGTTGTATTGTTTCGTAGGTTGGAGTAAGCTTCAGCGATTCAAGGAGTGCTTCTATTTTGTCCAGCCATTCATTATGAGATGGATCATAACAAGGCCAGCTGCCGTCAAGCTGATTCAGCACAACAAGCGAGTCCCCTTTGATTGTAATTGAATTTCTGCTTGCCCCCAGCTCTCTTACTTCTCTTATTGCTTCATAAAGCGCTGCGTATTCAGCTTCATTATTGGTTTTCAGCCGGAAGCTTTTATTTTTTCTTAAGCGATGCCGGGTTCCTCCCAATGAATAATAGATGACGATCCCGAGACCGGCCAGTTCGCTCTCTTTATCGAAACTGCCGTCAAAATAAACAGTAATGTCATCAGGCTCTTGAGCAAGCTCCTCTGTCAGCTTTTCCAATTCCTTCAGCGTCCAGCTGCCGCCTTTCTCGTCTTCGAACTCTAGCTCCTTCATGTATGGAAAACGGCCAAGTTCTCTGGCGAACATACGTGCCTGCTGTGCTGTCAGCCAGTCTTCGCTAAAAAATGAGACTGATCCCGTTCCTTTTGCTTCTATTTTCAAATGCGGTCTGAGCTTCATTACAATCACCTTACCATTCATTAGTTGCCGGGCTTATGCTATAATCAAACCAATCTTACCCCGGAAAGGAAGCTTTTTCATCTTGTTTAATAATTCGTTTTGGATCTTTTTTGCGATCATTCATTTTATCATTGTTCTTTTATTTTATAAAGGATTTGGCAAAATGGGACTGTTTGTTTGGATCGGTTTTGCGACAGTCTGCGCCAACCTCCAAGTCGTCAAAACAGTCGAACTGTTTGGCTTAACAGCGACACTCGGGAATGTGATGTATGGCACAATCTTTTTTGCGACAGATGTGCTGAATGAAAAATACGGACCAGCTGAAGCCAGAAAAGCGGTATGGCTCGGATTCTCAACGCTCCTGACGCTGACATTTGTCATGCAGGGCGTGCTGCTTTTCGAACCGGCTTCCAGCGACATATCACAAACAGCGCTGGAAACGATCTTCGGATTCCTTCCGCGAGTTGCGTTAGGAAGTCTGCTTGCCTTTATCTTCAGCCAAACGCTGGATGTTTATGTATATTCGGCAATTAGAAGGATATTTCCTTCTGATCGGCTTTTATGGCTCAGAAACGGCGGCAGTACAGCAGTCAGCCAGATGTTTGATACATTCATATTCACTGCAGTCGCCTTTCTCGGCATTTATCCGGCAGGCGTGTGGCTTCATATTTTTATTTCTACATATTTGATTAAGTTTGCGGTATCTTTGATTTCATTGCCTTATGCTTATGCAGCCAAAAAAATGATACCTAAAGATGAAAGGAGTTCATAATGCCTACAGAAATATACGTAGACGGCGCAAGCGCTGGTAATCCCGGACCTTCCGGTATCGGCATTTTTATCAAACATGAGGGAACAGCAGAATCCTTCTCTATTCCAATCGGAGTGCATACAAATCAGGAAGCGGAATTTCTTGCATTAATTGAAGGGATGAAGCTATGTGCAACGCGCGGGTATCAATCGGTTTCCTTTCGAACCGATTCAGATATTGTGGAACGCGCCACTGAGCTTGAAATGGTTAAAAATAAAACGTTTCAACCGTTCGTAGAAGAAATCACCCGATTAAAAGCGGCATTCCCTCTTTTTTTCATCAAATGGATACCGGGCAAGCAAAACCAAAAAGCCGATCTTCTGGCAAAAGAAGCGATTCGGCTGAATGAAAAGAATTAAATCTTGATCATTGGTTCATCCTAATGGCGAGGTGAACTAACATGAACAAGAAAGATAAAGGCCGGCTGACCGGCGGTGTTACTCCGCAAGGCGACCTGGAAGGCAATACACATAATGACCCTAAAACAGAGCTTGAGGAGAGAGCAAAAAAAAGCAATACAAAACGCTAGAGAAGATCTAAACGATCTCTCTAGCGTTCAGCTTTTCAAGCATACGCTCAATTCCTTTGATTTGGTGGCGGCGAAGCATGTCAGCCGCCTGCTCCATTTGCAAAGTAAATAAAGCGTCTTTCAGTGTGCAGGCCAGCGGCACTGAGCAATGGATTTCCGCAAGCTTCCTCGACATCTCCAAATCGCTTAAACCTTGCTGAATTTTTCCCTGTTGTCCTTTTGGAAGAAGAGAAAGATTTTCCAATAAACGGTCAATCGTTTCGTATTCACGAATCAATTTGTAGGCTGTTTTTTCTCCAATGCCTTTGACTCCGGGATAGTTATCACTGGAATCACCCATAAGCGCTTTAATATCAATCAAAGCCTTCGGCATTACGCCTGTTTCTTCATAAAAAGTCTCTTTTGTATAGACTTTATAATTTCCGATTCCTTTTTGAAGCAAAGCAACGCTTACTTTATCCGTTAACAGCTGAAGTAAATCTCTGTCCCCTGTTACGACCGTAATGTCCGCTTCATTCGCAAATAAATCGGCAAGAGTACCGATACAGTCATCCGCTTCATAGCCGGCAAAGCCAATATTCATGATTCCAAGCTCTGCGGCTGCTTCCTTTGCCAAATCAAACTGCGGAATCAGCTCCACAGGCGGCGCGCTGCGGTTGGCCTTATAATCTTGGAACAAGTCATTTCGGTACGTTTTGCTCCCCATGTCCCAGCAGCAGACGACGTGTGTCGGCTGGAATGTTTCCACAGCTGTAATCAAATGCTTTAAAAAGCCGTTGACGCCGTTCGTCGGCACCCCGCTGTCATTTATCATAAAGTTGCGATGTACGGCAGTGGCAAAAAAGGCCCGGAATAAAAGAGCCATGCCGTCAACCAGCAATAGTTTATTATTATTCATCAAATAACTCCCTTTTCTTTCATTCCTTCTATTTTATCATAAAGCAGCCCAAAAATAAAAAACAGTATCTCTTTAATTAGAGATACTGTTTGGATATTTATCAATCGTTGTGTCTTTTGTTGCTGGCGATCAGCTTTTCAGCTTCGCGTCCTGCGTAAGAGTCAAAATGGGTTTGAAATCCGTTTTTCTTTTTGGCATTGTTATTCGCCTGTGCATTTCTGTTTCCGAGCTTTGTTCTTCCCAACATGAATCCCCCCTTACGTCGGATGCATATAGTATATGCTTCCGGCAGGAGGTTCACTCGCGACAGGATCATCCAGCTTACATGCGGCTTACGTATTCTCTGACCATTTCTTTTGATACAAGCCGTCTTGTCGGGACGATGCCTTTTTTAGCGAGCTGATTCATTTGCTCGGTAATTTCATTAATTGCATCTGTAGTATAAGGCTCATCGTTTCTGCATTTAGCAACAGCTTCTTCAATCGCCAATTCACGCATATTTTCAAGACGCATAAATGCTTTGATATGCTCGTGCTGTTTTGATGAATGTGCTGAAATTGCTTTATGTACCTCTGACATTAATCGTTCATCTCGCTTTTTTCTATTTAGTCTATCATGACTTGAAATACAAGCCAACTGAATTTTACATTTTTATTGTATTGTCTGAATTTTTCCAGGAGATGCAAGCCTGATACGCCATTTCAATCTCTTTCGCATGTTCCCCTTCCGCATATCCTCTTAAATATGTCTCTTTTTGATCCGTTATTTGCGCGATTGCTTTTTCACCCATATCTTCCTGTAAGCGTCTGAGGTGAGCTGTGTAATGAGAGATCAGGCTTTCTTCTTCATTTTTTATCCATGCCTCTGTGATTTTCGTAAGTTTCATCCGTACAGCTTCGATAAAGGCCGCTTTTCCTTTCTGCTCAAAAAACTGCTTCGGTGATTTGACCTCTTTTAGTTCCTGCTCAAAAGCACGTTCTTCTATTTCCGGTTCAACTTCCTTCAACTGTATGCCGTTCGAATGCTGATCACCCGCATAAACGGAAAAATAACCGTCCTCGTTTAATGTTTTTTGAAATTGATCCAGCCATTCTTCATTGATATGCCGTTCGATGAAACCGCTCATGCGAACATCAAGCGTTTTGATTTCCTGAATATATTCAAATTGATATTCATGTAAGGCTGTTGTCATCGCTTTACTGACGTTCTTTTTCCAATCCCCATTTTGCAGTCCAGGATGAAATGCCGATTTTAATAAATCATTTGCAAAATATGATAATCGCTGTGCAATGTGATATAGCTGCTCTCTTGTATCTTTTTTTACTTTTTCAATGATGGTTTTTGAGTTCCGCCGTTTCTCGATATCGGCCGCTGTCCGCTCAAATGACAGCATAAGGCGCTGTTTCTGCGCTTCCTTCTCTTCTCGGGACTGATGCTGGGATTGGTGAAGCTGAAAAACAGTTTCGCATAGTTTGTCTGCCTCCGAACTGAGCTGCGCTGCTGACGCTTTTTTTACATCCACTTCGATAAACCGGTCTAAGTGTTTTCTTACTTTCGAGAACTGATTGTAAAATGACTCCGGTTTTCCCACCAGTTCCTCCTTACTTGATACGGTAAAGAGCTGCGGCTCATAAACCCCTTCTTTTACAAGCTCTGCGCTGACATAATCGGTCACTGTTTCGAGCTCTGTTTTATCTTTTGCAAGGTCTGCAGCATTAATAATAAAAAACATTTTATCCATGCTGAGCGATTCTTTCACAAGTCCAAGCTTTCGCAAAAATGAACGGTCTCCTTTTGAAAAAGAGTGCTGATAATAAGTCATATAAAAAAATGCATCAGCATCTTTGATATATTGGAATGCCAGTTCTGTATGCCGTTTATTCATGCTGCTCGCGCCGGGTGTATCAACGATCGTAATCCCTTTTTCAGTGAGCGGGCATGTATAGTAGACCGTTACCTCTTTCACAGCACAGGCCGTTGTTTCCTCTGCTACATACGGCTCTAATTCAGAGAGCGGAATCGTTAATTTCTTCTGTTCCTGTATATACTGCTGATACTTCTCGTATGCAAGCAGGAAATTGCTGATCAATTTCACGTGTTCTTCCTGCAGCCTGTTTTTTTTGACTGCCTTTTCCCACTTCTCTGTGAAGGAACGGCCTGCCGGCTCCTTTGGTATTCCGGTGAGCTGCAAAATTTCAGCCGTTAAGTCATCCTCTGTCTTAAACACTACATTCGCTGTTTTGTTTAAGTTGCCATTGATTGGCTTTGTGATCTTGTTAATTGTCGCTGTGGTTGGCGTTGGTGAGGATGGCAGCACTCTTTCGCCGACAAGCGCATTGGCAAATGATGATTTCCCCGAGCTAAAGCCTCCAAAAAGAGCGAGTGTAAATTTACGTTCCTCAAGCCTTTTCACCCTTTCACGAAACGCTGAAGTTTGCTTTAACAACATGCTGCATTCGCCTAAAATGTCAGACAAAGTGTAAAAGCGTTTGATTTGGTCTTGAAGCGGCATTTCTTGTTCCATTTTGATTTCTGATTTCGGCATCGGCTGCGCCGTCAGCTGGCTTCGGCCTTGTTTCTGCTCTGGAGCCGCCACTCTTGTTTTCTTCGATTTAAACCATTCTGTGTCTATATGCATTGGGCATGCGGACTCTTCTTCCCAAATGGCCCACAGGCGATCGGTTTTCTCTCGGGCATTATTCTCTAAACGTGCCTGTTCTTGAAGAAAGACAAGTTTTTCTGATTCTTGGACGAGCCGGTCGTTAATTGTTTGCACATCTTTGGAAACACGCTCTTTCACCATAGCGGAGAGCACCTTTATGATGTCTGCGGCTTCTCTTTTCGCCTCTTTCCGGATGAGCTCTGCCAAGTCTTTTGTATATTGCAATACATATTCAGAGGAAAAGGCTGCACCATGCTTGACCGCGCGTTCAATGATGCTTATATCAAGCGGTGTGCGATAGGCCTGAATCAGCTTTTCACTTTCAGCGGTATAGACATCAAATGCCTTGGCGAGTTTATGAAGCGTGTCTATTATATGCCAATCCGCTTCGGCCTCTGTTCGTTTTGCCACATCAGAGAAAAAAGCATTCCGCCTTTTATCTCTTTCCTGTGCAGTTTTCGCTTTAGAAAAGAAAAAGCCGGTTTTAAAGGAAGGCTCTTGTGATTCTAAAAATGCAGCCGCCAATTCACGCATTTCAAAAGGCGTCAGGTTGGCGTTTTTTAAAATACGATTGATTTCTTCCTGCATCCTCTTCTCTGCCTCAGTCATTTGTTTTTCGGCCTCATCCAATTGATCACGCAGCGATTGGACCAGTCCAGTATGGATATTAAGCTGTTCAGCGAAACTCGGAGCGCCTGTTTCGTCTTTCTTCAGCATTTCCGTATGTTCCTTTAGCAGATTACGGACTTTTTGTTCGGTTAAAGCCTGCATATTGCTTTTTGATTGCTGTTCTATTCTGCTTAACTCTTCTCTCAGGGCCCCCATCTGATTGAACGGGTGATCCGGTTCTGTTACTGATGTAAAATAGAGCGCTTCCCTTGAAATCCCTTCATTGCAAAGCATCTCCTCTACCTGCGCTTGATAGTCTCCAAATTTCGTCTCCGTCTCATCATGGCGGTCAATTTGATTGACGATAAAATACACATTCGGAATGCTTTCTTTTATTGATCTGAGAAACTTTACATTTTCCTCAGAGTGCACGTGATTATAGTGAACGACGTAAAACAGCGCATCCGCTTGGTGAAGAATTGAAGCAGCCGATAGAAAATGAGCATCATCTGTTGAATCTATCCCTGGAGTATCAATATACGCAACCCCGGAATCGATCTCAGTATACCTGTCAAAAATTTCGACGCTTTCAATCTGTTCCCCGTCTTTACAATATTGCTGCACCTTGTCTTTCTGGTAAGTCCCTTCCAGCTCAGCACACGCTCCGTCTGTTGTATGAAGCCGAACTCGCTTTTCCCCGTTTCTGATCACAACAAGGTTAGCGCTTGTCGGAATCGGGCTTGTCGGCAAAATATTCTCCATTAACAGGCAGTTCAGCAGTGACGATTTCCCCGCTGAATAATGCCCGGTAAACGCGATATAAACCTCTTCATCAGCCGCTTTTTTCATGACCGCAGCCAGTTTAGCAGCCCTTTGTTCATCTTGATTCTCAATAAATTGCTTATAAAGTTCCCCGGTTTTATGCAAAAGCTCTTTTCTGTTTTGATCTGTCATAAGTCTGAACCCCTTTGTGCCGTTTCAATTGTGAACCTTTTTCGAAAGATCTGAATTCATTCCCTTTTCATTTTACACAAGAATAAACCAAATTTCTTTAGGAGAATAGAAAAAAGCCGCCATTACGGCAGCTTCTATAAAAGAAAATCTGCAACTTTTACAAGTTCCAGATTCATCAAACAGATTTATTAGAGATTCCTTTTAATACAAAACCAATTAATACACTATATGTACAAACCGCTCCAAGCAAAAACAGCATTGTCATTTGCTTCACCATCCTGATTGAGAATCTTTTTCAAATCCATTTTAACATGGTTGAGAATGATTTTCAATCGCTATTTTACGCTGTATTCCTGTAATGCTTTGTCTTCTGCGCGAATTCTGACGCTTAACAACACGGCATTGAAAATGGAAAACAGACACATGGTGACGTATGCTTGATAAAGCAGCGGAATCAGCAAAATTTCGAGGATAACAACGGCATAGTTTGGATGTTTCATCCATTTATATGGACCTTTTTTTACAAGCTCTACACCTGGAACAACAAGGATTTTCGTATTCCAATATGCTCCTAAGGAACAAAGCGCCCAATACCGTACGATCTGTACGCTTAAAATCACTGCAGCGATACCGAGCCACCAGCTGGACGGCTGTTTATTCATCAGCAGCACCTCGGCAATTAAGGACAGGAAAAAAAGGATATGCATCGTAATGATATACGGATAGTGGCTCTCGCCAAATTCAATTGCTCCTTGCTTCTTTACCTTTTGTTCGTTTTGCCTGGCCACTGCCATTTCTGCTGCTCTTTGAACAATGAGAATGGCGATCAACAACCAAAACATGAGTCAGGCCCCCTTTTCCCAGCTGAATAATAGCAACTCTGATGAGAAACCCGGCCCTAATGCGCCAATCAGTCCTCGTTCAGCTTCCTTTTTATGTCCGTTCTGCAGATGGTCTTTGATCACATACAAGATTGTGGCTGAAGACATATTTCCGTGCTTTTGCAAAATGCTTTGCGCAGATGAAAGCTTTTCTGACGACAGCCCGAGACTTTTGATGTATGCATCGATCACTTTTTTTCCGCCTGGATGCGCCAAAAAAACACTGATATCATGGAATGACAGCTTATGTTTGTCCAAAAAAATCTGTACATTTGTTTTGAGCCATTTTTCCACCAAGGTCGGAATGTCTCGTGAGAAAATGACTTTGAATCCTTGATCGGTAAAGTCCCAGCCCATGACATCTTCTGATTGTTTCATCAAAACAGATTGGGCGTCCATTATCTTCGGCGCAAGCTTCAGCTTTGACACCCTGCGGTCCGCCTTCTCTCCGCATAATAAAGCTGCGGCAATGCCGTCACCAAAAAGCGAGGTGCCGATCAGATTGCTTTTTGTTTTATCTTCCGGCTGGAATGTCAGGCTGCACAGCTCGGCAGAAATGACAAGCACAAAAGCCTCAGGATACGCTTTGCAGTATTCGGCTGCACGCGCAAGTCCGCTGGCTCCTCCTGCACAGCCAAGCCCCCAAATCGGAATCCGCTTCGTATATGGAGAAAACGGAAGTTCATTCATAAGCCGCGCCTCGATACTCGGTGTGGAAAGACCTGTACTGGAGACGAAAAAAACAGCTTCCACTTTCTCATAAGGAATGGCTACTTGAAAAAATTCCGGATGAGAGAGGCACTCACGAACAGCCGCTCTGCTGTGTTTAAGTGTTTCTTCTATGTATATTTGATTTTTTTCTTCAAAGCTGTGCCCCTCTTTATACCATTCAATCGGCTTAACAAACTGTCTCGAATGGATTTGCCCGTTTTTAAAGGAGGATAACAGCCGGTCAATATCCTTAAAAGAATGCTGAAACATATAGCGGGCGAACTCGGCCGCTTTCTCTTGGTTTACATTATACGCAGGAAGACTTGTTCCAATGGATAAAATAAACGCCATGCGATCACCTCTTTGCATACATTGTGCCGCAACAATCTTTTTTATATGCAAAAAAACTCCGCCGCGGCGGAGTTAGACTGCTGTTTTTTGTTCAGCGAGGTCAGCTTCTTGTTCTATTTTTTTAGCTTTAGAAAAAACGTTATATACAATATTTAAGACGACTGCAGTAAAGCTGCCCGCCACAATGCCATTCGTTGTAAGCAGCGTTAAGGCACTCGGAAGCTGTTTGAAAATATCCGGCACAACGGTCACACCGAGCCCCAATCCCACTGAGCAAGCAACAATCAGCAGATTTTCCTGTTTCGCAAAATCAATGCGGCTGAGCATTTTAATTCCGTAAGCAATCACCATTCCAAACATCGCCACCATTGCACCGCCCAAAACAGCGGATGGAATAATAGTCGTGAAAGCAGCGATCTTTGGAAACAGCCCAAATGCCATTAGGATCACACCTGTGACCACAATGACGGCATTTTTTTTGATCCCTGTGAGCTGAACAAGCCCGACATTTTGAGAGAATGCTGTGTAAGGAAAAGCGTTAAAAATACCGCCCAGAAGCACAGCCAGTCCTTCAGCTCGATAGCCTTTAGACAAATCTATCTCTGTCAAACGGCGGTTTGTCAGGTCACCTAAAGCAAAGTAAACACCAGTTGACTCCACAAGGCTGACAATTGCAACGATGGACATCGTAATGATAGGCGCTGCGTGAAAAGACGGCGCTCCGAAGTAAAATGGCTGAATCATTTGAACAACTGCCGCGTCCGAAACATTATCAAATTGAACTTTTCCCATAAAATATGCGATGAAGGTGCCAATCAAAATACCGATCAAAATCGAGACGGACTTGATAAAGCCTTTTGTAAAACGGTATAGAAGCACAATGATACTCAACACGGTAAAAGCAAGTGCAAGATTGGAGAGATCTCCGAAATCTGCACTTCCTTCTCCGCCGGCCATGTTATTCATGGCAACCGGCATCAGTGTAATACCGATAATCGTAACAACAGAGCCTGTCACGACCGGCGGAAAAAACGATACGAGCTTTCCAAAGAAAAATGAAATAAGAATGACAAGAATGCCTGAAGCGATAATGCTGCCGTAAACTGTTGAAACCCCATATTCAGATCCAATCGCTATCATCGGCGATACAGCTGTAAAGGTACAGCCAAGCACTACCGGAAGCCCGATCCCAAAAAATCGGTTGCTCCACACTTGCAGAAGTGTAGCCACACCGCACATAAAAATATCAATCGATACTAAGTAAGTCAGCTGCTCGACAGTCAGTCCCATTGCTTTTCCGACAATCAGAGGAACGACAATGGCGCCGGCATACATGGCAAGAACATGCTGAATCCCTAAAGACAGCGTTTTGCCGAATCCATTTCTCATGAATGAGCCTCCTGTACGAAGGACACTTTTCCTTCTTCTAAAGACTGAATTCTTGCCAAAGATTCCACTCGGTAGCCCAGTTTTACAAGTTCATCTCTTCCCGGCTGAAATGACTTTTCAATAACAATGCCGATTCCCGCAATAGAAGCTCCCGCTTGCTTCACAATCGACACAAGCCCGTGCGCTGCCTGTCCATTTGCCAAAAAATCATCGATAATCAGCACATGATCCTGATCCGACAGGTGGGTCCCAGACACTGCGATTTGGCTTTCTGTTTGCTTCGTAAAGGAATAAACAGACGCTGTCAGCAAGTTGTCGGTGAGTGTTAACGATTTATGCTTTCTCGCGAAGACAACTGGCACACCCAGCTTCAAGCCCGTCATTACAGCGGGAGCGATACCTGATGATTCGATTGTCACAATTTTGGTAATACCGTCTTTTGCAAACCTAGACGCAAATTCATCACCAATTCTCTGCATAAGCAGCGGATCAATTTGGTGATTCAAAAAAGAATCCACTTTCAATACCTGATCAGATAATACGACGCCTTCTTCCTCTATTTTCCGTTTCAGTGCTTCCATCCTGTCTACCTCCGTTATGAGAATAAAAAAAGCATTGCCCGCTCAAATAAAGAGCAAGCAATGCTGATATCACAAAAAACCGTACACGTGCGGTTCCATTGCTCACCCATAGTCGGACATTTACGGTGCCCGGTAGAAACTTGCGTGCCATATCCACGCGATTATATGAGTGTTCCTATTATATTGTAATAAATTATATCAAGATTCTAATCTCTTGCATAGGCTGAAAATAAAAATTCCCGAACTTTAATTTTGTTTTTTTAGATATCATTCGTATTTCAAGGGGATTCGATATAAAAGAGCCTGACGACGCGCCGCCAGGCTTTTGATTATGACAGATAGAGATTTGAATATTTGTTTGATAAATAATCAATTAAATAGCGAACATTCAGCTCTTCTCCTGTTGCATCTTTAATAATGTCTAACGGCTTTTTCCGTTTTCCGTGAATGTGCACCTTTTCCGTCAGCCATTGCTTTATCGGATGGAACTCTCCTCTTTCCAAGAGAGCGTCAAATTCAGGGAGATCCTCAAGCATTTTTTGTTTCAGCTGAGCCGCATACATGTAGCCGAGCGCATAGGATGGGAAGTAGCCGAAATCTCCACCTGCCCAATGGACGTCCTGTAAAATCCCCTCTGCGTCGGTCTGCGGTGTAATCCCTAAATAATCCTGGTATTTTTGATTCCAAAGCGACGGCAGATCTTCCACAGACACTTCATTGCTGAAAATCGCTTTTTCAATTTCATAACGGATGATGATATGAAGAGGATACGTCAATTCATCCGCTTCGACCCTGATAAATGAAGGTTTTGATTCATTGATTGCCCGGACAAAATCATCCAGGGAGATGTCCTTGAACTGTACAGGTGATGCCTCTTGAATCTTCTTATAGTACGGAGTCCAAAAATGCTTGTTGCGGCCGATAAAATTCTCGTAAAATAATGATTGCGATTCATGAATTCCCATCGATGCGCCGTCTGACAAGTTCGTGCCACTGAGTGCTTCATCAATATTTTGCTCGTAAATCGCGTGCCCGCACTCATGAATGGTGCCAAAGATCGCCGTCCGGAAATCTTTTTCATCATATCTCGTCGTGACCCGAACGTCTCCCCGATTCAGCGTAGTTGCAAACGGATGAACGGTTTCATCAAGTCTTCCGCCATCAAAATCGTAGCCAAGCTCCTGTAAAAAATACAGACTGAGCTCTTTTTGCTTTTCTTTCGGGAACGCTTTTGTAATAAAGCTTGTATCTGGTTTATTTCCGGAAGCTGTCACCTGTTTAACAAGAGGGATAATCGCTTCCTTCAGCTCAGCAAACAACTGATCAAGCACCTTTACCGTGACGCCGGGCTCAAACAAATCAAGCAATGCATCATAAGGATGCTCTTGATATCCCCAATACGTAATAAAACGTTTATTGAATTCAATCAGCTGTTCTAAATAAGGAGAAAACAAGCTGAAATCAGATTTTCCTTTCGCTTCCTCCCACGCTGATTCTGCCTTTGAACACAGAATCACGTATTCTTTGTATTCAGCCTCAGGGATTTTCTTATTCTCTTCATACTCTTTTTTCGCCAGTTCCACTGCTTTTTTCGTATCTTCCGACAAGTCATCAAATCGTTCATACAGGACATCGATAAGCTCCTTCATTCGATCTGATGTTTGGATATTGAATATATCTGTTGAAAGCTGGCCGATACTTTCGGCACGATCCTCTGAGCCGTTTTTCGGCGCGCCTGTTCTGGAGTCCCAGTGCATTAACGCAACTGCTTCGCTGTAATGTGAGATTCTTTTTAAAAGATCAAAAAATTCTTTTTCATATGTATGTATCTCCATATCCATTCCCTCCCTATTCTAGCCGTTCCATTACAGGCTAATGGAAGGGGGTATGAAAGTCAAATTGTTTGTATAAAAGGCTGCCGGTATGTTTTGTGGCAGCCTTTTTATTCAGTTGATCGTCATTTGATTTTTTGGCGGAGGTGTTCTCCGCTTTTTCTGCTTGATTTTTTTATCTACCCACACTGTTGCCAGCGGGGTTAAGAGCGAGGTGACAATAACGCTTGTCGCGATAATTGCAGTTGCCGACTCAGCAACTGGCGCAAATGAGGCATTCGCTTCCGCTAATGCATATGGCACGGCTACAGCCGCCCCTGCCGTAGAAGAAGCGGCCACTCCCGCGACACCATCTCCCCGCGCAATAAAACGATCAAGCAAAAACAAAGAACTGCCCGATAAAATGACGACAGAAACTCCGATAAAAATGCCGAGCAGCCCTGATTGGATCAGCATTCCAAAATTCAAGGTATTGCCGAGCGAAAAGGCGAAAAATGGAATGATCGCCGGCACAACCTTGCTGAATAAGTCTCTGAGATCATGATCCAGATTTCCAAGTATACATCCAAGTAAAAACGGGATGACTGTCGCTGCCAGCGTTTCCCATGGGAATGCGGCAAGTCCCGTCACACCAAACGTCACCATGGTCATAAAAGGACCAGATTCTGTACTGATAAAGGCGAAAGCGCCCGCATCCTCTTTTCTTCCCATGTGATTCATGAGCGCCAAATACAGTCCGCCGTTCGTTTCATTCATTACCGCGACAATTGCTAAAACAGAAAGGCCTGCAAAAAAGCCGGATTGTATGCCTTCGTCAGGTATAAATTGCGCTGCGATCACGCCGAGCAGTGCCGCAAATCCGACCTTTCCCAATAATAACGTGATTCCTTTTCTTGCGATATAGCCTGAAGAACGAAAATCAATCGTTGCTCCTACGCAAAAGATAAAAACACCCAGTATCGGCAACGTTCCGGTAATCAAAGCACCCGTAAACCCTCCAAAGAACTCCGCTGTTCCAGGCGCAAACGTGTTGAGCGCCGCTCCAAGAAATAGCGGAATAATCATCATTCCGCCAGGTACCCGTTCAATTGTCGCCTTGATTTTCATATTGTGGATTCTCCCATCCTCCGGTTATGAAAAAACAATTCCACTTACACTTGGAAAACAGCCTGCAAATCCTCTTTTGAACAGCTGCCCAACTGGCTGCCGACTCCGACGGCGCCAGCTCCGGCTCTAAGCCAATCAGGCACTTCAGACGGATGTATCCCGCCTGTCGGAATAAAGGTCACCTGCGGGAAAGGACCCGCTAAATTTTTCATAAACGGAATGCCAAACACACCGCTTGGGAACAGCTTTAATGTCGTGAACCCGAATGTCAACGCTTCCATAATTTCGCTCGGAGTCAAGACGCCGGGGATATAATGTGTCTTTACAAAAGATAGATGTTCAGCAAGATCAGCTGAAAAACCCGGACTGACAATAAACTGCGCGCCAGCCTCAGCAGCTTCCCCAGCTTGCTGCGCGCTGATGACCGTGCCCGCGCCAATTAAAATATCTTCCCTATTACGGAAGGATTCGATAATATCTGATGCCCCGGGGGTCGTATACGTCACTTCAACTGCACGAATCCCTTTATCTAACAAACTCTCAATCTGCTGACAGGCCTCCTGCGTATCCTTTGAACGAATGACTGCAATCAGCTTTGCTTCTTTCAGACGGTTTTCAACGACTTTGGACTCCATATTAATGATCCCCTTTCTTTTGGTGAACCGTTCTTTGAGCAGATAAAAAAGAAGCTAATTTCTCCCTGGTCGGCAAACCGTCCATATCCCCCGGTGCCTGCACTTGCAAAGCGCCAATCGCATTTCCCCTTTGCACCGCATCCTTGTACGACAAACCGTCTAGGATACCGCTGATTACACCGACTGCAAATCCGTCTCCGGCGCCGACCGTATCAACCACCCGGTCGACCCGGCAGCCTTCTAGAAATCCTTCACTTGTCCCCGTTTTAAAGTAAGCGCCTTCTTTTCCAAGTTTAATAGCAACAAAGCTGGCACCTTTTTTCAAATAATAGTCGGCAATGCCTTCAGGTGTTTTTTCTCCGGTCAATAGCTCTCCCTCTGCGATACCCGGGAAAAACCAGTCTGCAAGCCCAGCCAGATCATTGATTGTATGTACCATTGTTGCTTGATCAGGCCAAAGCGAAGGTCTTACATTAGGGTCGAATGAAATGGTCTTCCCTGCGTTTCTCATGTCGTTCATGACATGATACGTGAAGTCTTTCATCTCGGCTGATAAAGCAGGCGGAATACCTGTCACATGCAAATGGCCTGCGCATTGAAAATAATCTCTCGGATATTCAGCTGAAGTTAATGTGCTTGCAGCTGAGTTTTTCCTATAGTAGGTAACTTGCGGGTCGCCTTCTTTCACTTTTGACTTCAGCAGCAGCCCGGTGGGATTTTCGTCCTGCGAGCGGATCACGCGGGACACATCCACTCCCTCTTTTTTAAGCTCTTGTAAAATAAACGTTCCGAGCTGATCATTGCCGACCTTGCTCATCCATCCCATTCGGAATCCGAGTCTGGCAAGGCCGCAGGCAACATTGCTTTCTGCTCCGGCAAGCCCTTTAGAAAAAGTGGATACTTCATGAAGGCCTCCATACTCATTTGCGTAAAACATGGCCATTGATTCCCCGAATGTCACCGCATCAAGCTTCATCTCTTCCCAACCTCCTCTTAGTTGAGGGCACCTAGGATTAAAGTGACTTTCTCATGATGACTTTTGCCTCTAATTCAATGGTTTGAGGCGCTCCTTTGTCACCTTCAATCCTTTTTAATACACGTTCCATCGCCGTCCTGCCCATATCATGTGACGGCTGGGCGATCGTTGTAATACCTGGACCGATCAGTTTATACCATTCCGTATCATCGAATCCTGCAATCCCTATATCTTGAGGGATGCGCAGGCCAAGCTCTTCCATACAGCTGATGATTTTCAGCATAATCAAGCCATTCAAAGCCAGAACCGCTTTTTTTTGCTCCGGCATTTCCTTGTGAAAAGAACGAAGCGCCGCCTTAAGCTGCTCCTTGTCCTTTACGTCAATTTCATGCAATCTGACAAGCCCGTTCACATTTTGAACCGAAGCCATTTCCTGATACACAGCTGCTCTTTCTGCACGAGGGCTGATAGAGGAAATCGGTTCGGTAAACAGCGCGACATCAGTATACCCTTTGCTGTACACCTTCTGAAGAATCTCTTTTGTGATCCATCTGTTGTCAGTCGTTACGGTATCCAGTTTCAGATCCGGCAGTTTCCGGTCAATTAAGATTGTTGGAATTTGCTGTTCAGCAAAAGCGCGGAGTACATCCTTGTTTTCCCCTGTTGCGTTTAAAATCAAGCCCTCAACCGAATGGGCTTCTAGCTTTAAGAGCATTTCCCGCTCTTTTTCAGGACTGTTATCTGTGTTGCACACCATAATGCTGTAACCATATTGATCACAAACCTCTTCGACTCCCCTGAAAGCAGCGACCGAAAAAGGATTTGTAATGTCAGCTACAACAAATCCGATTAACTTGCTTTTTTTTATTTTCAAACCTTGCGCCATTTTACTCGGCCGATAATTCAATTCTGCGATTGCCTTTTTAATGTTTTTCACTTTTTCAGGAGAAATCGCGTCAATTTTTCCGTTAATATAGCGGGAAACTGTCGATTTCGAAACTCCTGCACATTCAGCTACATCTTTAATGGTTGTATGGCCTGTTGTTTTCTTTTTCATTCAAGTGCTCCTGTATCTCATATATTTGAAACCGATTTCAAAACCGTTACAACAAAAGAATACCATAATTTTAAAATTTGGAAAGAGTTTTTTTAATAATGTGTCAATTCATTATTTTCCGTTGACTCTTTTCACTATTTATCCTAAAATTTTCTTTGAAACCGTTACCAAAATATTTTCATTCAAGTGATGCTGAAATCCTAACCAAGGGGGAAATATAATGGAAAATCGTTATTCTGTACATCCTGAACAAGTAAAACGCTTTACAACAGAGGAGCTTCGCAGTCATTTCTTAATGGATCCTTTATTTACAGAAAATAAACTTTCGATGTATTACTCACATGAAGACCGGGTTGTCATCGGCGGAGCGGCTCCAGGGCAAAGTGAACTGAAGCTTGATGCAGGTGATTTTCTAAAAACAGACTTCTTTTTGGAACGGCGTGAAATCGGGATTATTAATGTCGGCCAGCCTGGTGCCGTTAGAGTCGGCGATGATGAATATGTGCTTCAAACAAAGGATTTTCTCTATATCGGAATGGGTAATCAGGATGTATCATTTTCAAGCCTGAACGGTGAAAAAGCGAAGTTTTACTTCGTCTCCGCTTGCGCCCACAAAAGCTATCCAACACAAAAAGCCGCCCTAGCTGAACTGACACCGGACCGCCTTGGTGATGATGCAGCGTCTAATGTCAGAAGTCTGTACAAAGTTATTCATCAGGATGGCATTAAAAGCTGTCAGCTGATGATGGGAATAACGATGTTAGATCAAAACAACAACTGGAATACCATGCCAGCACACGTTCATGACCGTCGGATGGAGGCTTATCTTTATCTGGATCTTGAAAAGGATTCAAAGGTATTTCATTTCATGGGCCAGCCGGACGAAACACGCCATCTTGTTGTTGGAAATGAGCAGGCTGTCCTTTCTCCCGCCTGGTCTATTCATTCTGGCGCAGGAACATCAAACTATAGCTTTGTGTGGGCGATGGCTGGAGAAAATTACACATTTACGGACATGGATCTCGTTCCGATGGATGGGCTGAAATAAGATGGGTTATCTACATGACGCCTTTTCATTAGAAGGAAAAACAGCGCTGGTGACAGGCCCTGGAACAGGGATCGGTCAAGGAATTGCCAAAGCCCTAGCCGGTGCTGGCGCTGATATTATCGGCACATCACATAAAAGCAGCCTGTCTGAAACACAGCAGCTTGTGGAACAGGAAGGCCGGATATTTACATCTTTTACATTGGACATGAGCAAGCCGGAAGCGATAAAGGATTCTGCAGCTGAGCTGTTTGAAAACAGGCAGATCCACATCCTTGTCAATAATGCCGGCATTATTCATCGGGAAAAAGCGGAAGATTTTTCAGAAGAGAACTGGCAGCACGTACTGAATGTCAATCTAAACAGCCTGTTTATTCTGACACAGCTTGCTGGCAGGCACATGCTGAAAAGAGGTCATGGAAAGATTATTAATATTGCCTCTCTCCTGTCTTTTCAAGGCGGCATCCTCGTTCCGGCTTACACCGCGAGCAAACACGCTGTTGCCGGTTTGACAAAATCATTTGCAAATGAGTGGGCAGCGTCAGGTATTCAGGTCAACGCAATCGCCCCAGGCTATATTTCTACTGCGAATACAAAGCCTATTCGGGATGACGAAAAGCGAAATGAGGACATTTTAAAGAGAATTCCTGCCGGCCGCTGGGGCCAAGCGGATGATATCGGGGGGACTGCAGTCTTTTTGGCATCACGTGCTTCAGATTATGTAAATGGACATATTTTAGCAGTTGATGGCGGCTGGCTATCCCGCTGACAAATAAAAAAGCTGACGAACGATCGTCAGCTTTTTTCCATTACATCATGTGCGGTTCAACAGGCAAGACCTTTTTGACCTCATCAATGATGCGTTCATTTTCTCCGCCAGCGTAAATGTGAATCGAGCCGCTGTCTTGATTCGAGCGAATCAGGCGCCCGATGCCCTGCCGTACACGTAACAACATATATGGCAGATCAACTTCTTCGAACGGATCTTTTTTCGCTCCGTTGCGCTTCGCTGTAAATACAGGATCGTGTGGCGGGAACGGTAATGACCAAATGGTAACATTCTTCAATGCGTCACCGGGAATGTCGAGTCCTTCCCATAAGTGAACTGAACAAAGTACTGTTTCTTCTTCCTCTTGGAATTTCTCTACTAAGCTGCTGATTTCCTCATCACCTTCGAAGAAAATTGGATACGGCAGCTCCCATGCCGCCGACAGCTCTTTAAACTCGTTTAATTCTTCAAAAGAAGGGAAAAGCACCAGCGTTCTTCCTTTGTAACGTTTGATTGTTTCAATCGTTTCAGCCGTTTTTTGTTCAGCGTCCATATCTGTTTTTGCGTATAAATTAATACTCATTTGCTCGTCATAATCATAAGGGGAATCAACAGTTAATGACAAATAATCATGAATCCCAAGACTGTCGGCAATATAATCAAACGAACCGCCTTCTGACAGCGTAGCAGAAGAAAAGATATAAGGAATTTTCTTAGAAAACACTTTTTCGCCAAGTACTTCTGCTACCGTTCTCGGCATCACGACAAAAGTTGATTCTGCTTCCTTTTTCTCCAGCCAGCTGATCGCATCCTTTTGATATAGAGATAATGAATACGCCATTTGTTCAACATATTCTTCCACTACTGACAGTTCGTATTGATCAATCGTATACATTTCAGACTCAAATACAAGTGCCTCACCGATTTTATCAAGTAAACGGCAAAGCTCGTCCGCCGCCTTTTTGACACGCTGATCATTTTTTATTTCTAAACGGTGTGAACCGGCTACTTCCTTTGATTCTTCAGAAAGAACATAGAAAAATTCGTCGTTTGCAGCAAGCGCATCTTCAATCAATTCTGCAAACTCTTCTCTGATGTCATTTTGCAGCAATCGTTCTAAAAACAATTCAAGAGTAGACTGCTTCACTCTATAGGTTAGCGCTTTTTGCGCAGCAAACTCTAACAAATGCCCCTCATCAAATACAACTGCACTATGATCAGGCAAGAGCGGCAGCTGGCCCTCTCGTTTGCGTGATTCTTCCGTCCACACATGCTCCATATAAAAATCATGGGAACAAATGATTAAGTCCGTTGACTTGCGGTAGTAATCTCTGGAAAGTGTCAGACCGCATCTGTGTCTCATATCACAAGTCAGACAGTCCTGAAACGAGTCGTAGCTTACGTCAGACCACTCTTCATTCGATAGATTTGCGTACTGCTTACGGTCGCCATACGGATAAAAGCGCTGCATCGCCTGGGACTCGTGGACAAATGACGGTAACGACTCATAAAGATCCAGCCATTTATCATCATCAGAACGCTGCATTGTTTTTTCAAGCTTCTTCAAGCATAAATATTGCTCATGTGATTTTGACAGCCTTGTATCAATTTTCAGATCAAGATGCTCAGCCAGCTTAGAAATATCGCCCTCTTTTTTCACCAGCTGTTCAATTAATGTTTCATCCGCACAAGCGATGATGGCAGGTTTGCCGACATACCTTGCATAGCTGATTGCAAAAAGAAGATATACCAGCGTTTTCCCCGTTCCCACTCCAGCTTCGGCGAACATTACTTTTTTCTCTTTAAACGCCCGCTCCAGCTGAAAAGCCATAAATACTTGCTCGTCCCGAAGATCAAACCCTTTTTCGGGAAGGATATCGTAAAACACGTCACCAATCCAATTGTTCAATTCTTCATAAAAATTCTTTGTTTTCGTTAAAGAAAAAGGCAAACGTGATGTTGTCACCTAGTTCCAACCCCCAACTATTCGACATTCAGACCACCAATAATATCATTTTCCGCTGATGAATACAATAAAAAAACTTGGCAATGCCAAGTTTTTTGCAGTTTACTTACGATTGATCACATGCGACGATAAAAAAGGATGGTCTGTTGAATAAATATGTTCTACCGCTTTTTCTAAATCAGTTTGCGCATGCGAAATCACAGACGGAGACGAATCAGTCCCGAGCTCCTTCAGCTCGTTTGCTGTTGCGTCAAGCGCCCTTTGAATAAGATTAAAATGTTCGCTGTTCAGCATGAGATCACCTCTGATGGAAATAATCATCATTGTATGCGAACTTTTCATTTTATATACATGCTTTACCGCATGTTATCACCGAAACATGCACAAACTACACTTGATATTCCGTCTCCGGATTATCCGTCTTATCAACAATATTCTATCAGGGAGTGATGTTGACATGAGTTATAGAAACCGATTAGATCAGCATTCTGAACTGTTTCATCACAATTGGACGCGGCCTAAACGTTCTAAGTCTCAAGTAAACGGTCACACTGAAATGTCCCAAACCAACATTATATTGAGAAGCAACGCGAAAGCTCACCGTTGGTAACGATAGAATAGGGCTGAAAGATGAAAGAAGACGCATGCAGAGCGTCTTCTTTTTATGCGTTTTCTGTTTTCTTGCGCTGCGGCCTTACTTTTGACCAATATTGATAATAATCCGTTTTTATAAACCCGTTAAAGAGTTTTCGTTTCTTCGTTGCTTTTCTGCCATATGCTTCCTCAAAGTTTTCATTTGATGTCAGCATATACACAGACCAAGTATCAAGCGGCTCGAACGCCTTCCCCATTTCTTTGTACATCTGCTCAACGGCTTTTTTCTCGCCGAGACGCTCTCCATATGGCGGGTTGCCGACAATTACGCCAAACTCCAGATTTGTGGTAAAATCTTTGACCTGCATCTGCTTGAACTGGATTAAATCTCCCAGTCCTGCTTCCTCTGCATTTTCTTTTGCGATTTCAACCATGCGGTGGTCTATGTCGCTTGCGAAAATTGTAAGCGGCTGGTCATAATTTGCCTTTTCTTCGACTTCAAGCCGCGCTTTGTTCCACAGATCTTTACCGATCCATTCCCAATCCTCTGAAACAAAATCGCGATTGAATCCCGGGGCGATGTTTTGGCCGATTAGCGCCGCTTCTATCGCGATTGTTCCGGAGCCGCAGAAAGGATCAACAAACGGGCGGTCTGGCGTCCAATTGGTTAATTGCACCAAAGCGGCAGCAAGTGTTTCTTTAATCGGCGCACCGCCCTGATCGACACGGTATCCTCGTTTGTGAAGGCCTGTCCCTGATGAGTCCAGTGTAATCAAAGCCTGATCTTTCAATAAAGAAATTTCGACTTTATACTCGGCACCTGTTTCTTCAATCCAATCATTGGCTTTGCCGGACTGCAGCTTGAGCTTTTCGACAATTGCTTTTTTGACGATCCGCTGACAGTCGGGAACGCTTGCAAGTGTTGATTTTACCGATTTTCCGATGACAGGGAATTTCCCGTTTTCAGGTATAAATGAGCGCCAGTTAATCGCTTTCGTTTTTTCAAACAGTTCATCAAATGTTTTCGCTTTAAAAGAAGCAACCTGAACCTTTATGCGGTCGGCTGTTCTAAGCCAAAGGTTCGCACGGCAGATGGCAAGTGCATCACCTTCAAAAATAACTTTCCCGTTATCAACCTTGCATTCGTATCCTAAATCTCGTACTTCCTTTGCGACAACAGCTTCAATGCCCATCGGCGCCGTTGCAATTAGTGTATACTTCTTCATCGTATCACCCTGTCTTTTAAAACTTTTCTCTTTTCAAGATAAAAGCTCTCCTTATACGGGAGAGCTTGTTTTCATCATTTTAAATGTAAGTGGTCTAACGTTCTGTAAGCCATGTTTTGTTCCGTCGTACTGCAAACGGCTCATCACCTCGTACTCAGGCGGCAATCATCTATCTACAGAAAGCATTCTGTCCTTCTCTCCGTTGAATTCCGTTAAGAAGGTTCCCCTACCAAAATTTGGGTTTCTCGCTCGAGGGGTTTACCGCGTTCCACTCTCACCATTTCTAGTGAGACTTCGTCACTGTGGCACTTTCAAGGATACTCAGCCATATCCGAAGGACGTAGGCTTTTTTCCTGCCGTCAGCCTCTAAAGGCTGCCCTAGCTTATGACTTCGCTAGGCACGAACACTACGGGCATCTCAGCACCGTGCGAGCATGGACTTTCCTCTACAGATTCAAGATCTGCAGCGATTACCCGAACGTTAAGAACATGAATTATTATATAACAACTGTTTACAATTTACAAGCGCCATTTTTTTCAAGCGTGATCAATCATAAAGCTTGCTGCCAAAAACGTGTTTTTCTAAGTTAGACAGCCGTTTTAAAATATCAAAGTTTGTTGTGTTAGATTGCACAGGCTGTTTTTTGCTGGCTTCTTCAAGCTGTTTTTTCAGCTGCAGATTTTCCTGCTGCAGTTCTTCAATTTCTTGATGGAAGGTTTCATAATCCTTAATAATCATATCTAAAAATTTGTCAACGTCTTCTTGCTTGTAGCCTCTAACGCCTGTTTTAAATTCTTTTTCCAAAATTTCTTTCGCAGAAAGCTTTACTTTATCAGCAAGCATCTTTTTCACCTCGTATCGTGAATCATCACATATATTTTTTCAGAAATCTGTACGGTTGTCAAATTTCTCTCTCATTGTTAGTAGCTGTCTTCCTCCACTGTCACTCTCAAGTCATCCATTGTAATAAAGTAGATGGGATAGCCATCCTGTTCGCGCCTTTTTTCCGCTGTCCCAAGCATATACTTAGGGGAGCCTTCCTTTTCCGGGTCATATAAAAGCAGAAGCCCGTCGGACTTATCAATGAAGAACTGATTTTTTTGTTTGAATTGAAGCGGGCTTTCATAAGGACGGTGAGTCAGGCTTGCTTCATAGTCTGCCTGAGACAGAACTGCTTCATACTGTTCCTTATTCCGTTCTTTCCAGTTCTTTTCCTGCTCGTAAAATGGTGTGATGACAGCTACCTTTAAGTCAGGGAATTCCTCCTGCAAATCATATGCAGCTTCTGCCGCCCACAGCTCCGCTCCAAGCTGGCCCGAAATTAAAATCCATTCTAATCCTTCATCCAAAAAAGCAATCAGCCGATTCTTAATGGCTTTTTTTATGTAATACAGCGCCTTGTCATCCTGCTTAAATATCCCGAGTTCAAACGGTTTATAGCCCGTTATTGCCAATACTTTCATCATTTCACCTGCTTTAAAAAATGGGGCTCCCGTGGGCCCCATTTGTTGTGCTGCATTGTTTACACCATCAAGCTGCACGTTTTCCATACTAGTAGTCGCAGCAAGGTTTTCCTGCTTGAAAATGCTGATGCGTAGCCGGGTCAACATTTGAGAAAGTGTGTGGAAAGTAGTGAACGTGCTGAAAATGCTGGTGGTTTACGTTTGTTGTATGCTGTGGGTGAATGTGCGGCACGATAGTCTTCGAAAACGTATGGTGTTCACAGCAATGAGTAGGATGGACAATTGGCGCCATCATATGCGGTCTGCAGTGATGCATGATAAAATCCCCTTTCCATAAACTTTATTACAATACTAAGCTATGAAAAATAAGGGGTACATGTTCTGATGCAAAGACCTATTTTAAAAGTGTGCAATTAAGCTGTCTTTAAAGTTTGAAAACACAAAAGCAATCAAAAATACCACAACAAAGAACAAGTAAAAAACACCCTTATACATACCAACTCTCCCTTTAAAAATAACTAACGTCATTTTACAGGATTCGCCGCTATTCTACAACAAAATCAATGTGAATTCAGCAAAAAAAATTCATGGCGAAACAAGTCGTCTTTTGCGCTTTCCCGGGGAATATTTAAGAGGAATATTTCCTCTTCAGCCGGGCAATTCTCACATGCAGTTTTTCAGTTTCTTTCTCTGATAAGCATGCCGCATCGCTAAGCAATTGCTCTGCTACTTGCAATGCTTTTCCGAATTCTTTTTTCTTATGCTCAAAATATTTCGCGAGCTCTATTACAGCAGCGTATCTGCACTTCTGGTTTTGCGAGCGGGACAGCTTTTCCCAAAGCGGCACTGCTTCTTCCAAGCGGTTTTGTTTTTTGTACAGGAGCGATAAATCCAGCCGTGCACTGTCCTGATCCTCAAACGATTTTTCTATAAGCCTTTCCAACTGCTTGATCGCTTGGTCCGTTTCCTTATGAGCTATAAACCATTTCGCCATAGCATAGGCTTCACTGTGTTCTTTTGGCGCATGTGATTCTGAAAGGATTTTTTTAGACATATGGATGTACAATGAAATGAGTGATAACACATCCATTTCATTATGATGCAGGACACCTTTTAAAAGATCCGGCTCTTGCGCCTTGATAAAATGAAAGTAAAGCATTGGCGCCAAGTAGCCCGGTGTGTCTTCTAGTCTGCGGATGCCGAGCTCCTCTTTTTCAACCGTGCCAAGAGATACGCGGTCCATTTTGTGTTTCCAGAGGCGTCTAGCTCCATGCAAAAGATCAAAGTGGCCAAATTCCGGAAGCTTCGGAAGTCTGTCACGGATCAAGGTGTGTCTTGTTTTCACCTGCGGCCAATCAAAGGCTTTGCCGTTGTAGGTCACAAGTGATGTAATGTCAACCTCGCTTAAAAAGCTTTGGTACAAGGCGACTTCGTTCCCCGGTTTGGGCAAAAGATGCTGTTTGACTGTCACTCGGTCTTCATATACTCTCGCATGCCCAAGCAAAAAAATGGTATTCCCAGCTCCACCCCCAAGACCGGTTGTTTCTGTATCAAAGAAAAAGAGGTTGTTTTTGTTATACCCTTTTGCTGACAATGTATGCGACAGGCCGCTTTGATTCCACATTGTGATCACTTCCTCAAGCTCAGAAAAGCTGTATAACCCATGGCGGTGAGAAAGCGGATATTCTACTTCTCTGATGAGGCAATATTCATCTTCGAAGATGAAAGGCTTCATGCCAAAAGCCTCCCACTCTTCTAAAAACGGGATGTCATCAAAGTGGTTTTCTTGTTTGCCTGCTTCTATTTTTTGTTCTCCTTCGTCGAGCGCCATGTGCTTTTTCATCCGTTGGAGTTTCCCTTTTAATGACATATCCGGCCTCCCTCCTTACGACATTTGATCCAACAGCTGCAAAATTCTTTCCTTTGCTTTTATCCCTTCTATTTCCGTACCTATACAAGACGGACAGCCGTCATGACAAGGACAATGTGTAATCAGTTGTTTCGCCGCTTCATTAATGTCTGAAAAACGTTTAAAGACTTCCTCCGCCAAACCGATACCGCCCGGATAATGATCATATAAAAATATGGTTGGCAATCCGGTATGGGCTGCTTTAATTTGAGAAACAACATGAACATCATTTCGATCACACATGATATACACAGGGACAATATGCTGCAGCACATTCGAGATGCCAAGAAGCAGCTGTTCCAGTGTCTTTTCCCCGATGTCTTCATCCGCTGTTTTGATTTCGAGCCAAGCTGCACTTGTATGCAGTTCTTCTTCCGGCAAATGAATAGGTCCAGACCCAATATTTTCAAAAGTGGTCATTTTTATTTTTTTAAAAATGGTCGGCAGGGCATTGACAGTGACGTCTCCGTAGTGCAATGACGTACGGCTTTTTTCTTTCGTTTTATCGATTTCTAATACCTTCAGCTGAACTGCCAGGTTTGCATCCGTATAATATTCGACATCGACTTTTCTGACATACGCCTTTTTATGGTCCCAATCGAGCTTCTCAACTTGATACTGAACGCCTTCATGCAAATAAATCGCTTCATCATGCAAAAGGGTCATCGCACTAAAACGGTCCATTTCACCGATAATCCTTACATTTGCAATATCCGACTGATCAACTATAACGACATTTTCCTGGGAGGCGGAACGCAAACTGATGTTTGAAGCAGGAAACGACTCACTTGCCCAATGGTACTGTTCGCCGTTGCGGTGAAGAACAGCCTCTTCCTGAAGATACTCAAGAATATCACTGACTTCCATGGGTCCAAATTCTTCATCAGCTCTAAAAGGAAGCTCATAAGCCGCACACTTTAAGTGGTCTACTAAAATAATCAAATTCTCCGGATTGATTCTTGCAGATTCAGGCGAACGATTAAAGAAATATTCAGGATGCCGCACAATATATTGGTCAATCGGTGTTGAATTGGCTACCATGATAATCAAAGATTCACCGTGTCTTCTGCCGGCTCGTCCGGCCTGCTGCCAAGCACTTGCAACACTTCCGGGATACCCCGTCATTACACACACTTGCAGCTGTCCGATATCAACACCAAGCTCTAAGGCATTCGTACTGACCACTCCTAAAATGTCGCCTTCTCTCAGGCCTTTTTCGATTTCTCTTCGCTCTTTCGGCAGATAGCCTCCCCGATAGCCTCTGATTGATTTTGTTCCAATCTCTTTTTTCACAAGCTCCTGAATATGGCTTAAAATAATTTCCACCCGAACTCTGCTTCTGGCAAAAACAATGGTCTGCACTTTGTTTTTAAGGAACTCTTTCGCCAGTTCATTCACTTCTGCGGTTGCGCTCCTTCTAATATTCAGCGGTTTGTTCACAATTGGCGGATTGTAAAACACAAAATGCTTGCGTCCGCTCGGTGCGCCGTTGTCATCGACCAGCCGCATCGGTTTGCCTGTCAGCTGCTCTCCCAATTCCTTTGGGTTGGCAATTGTTGCGGAAGTACAAATAAAAACCGGATCACTTCCATAAAACCGGCAGATCCGCTTTAGCCGCCGGATCACATTTGCCACATGGCTGCCGAACACACCTCGATACGTATGAAGCTCATCGATGACGATATACTTAAGGTTTTCAAACAAACTGACCCATTTCGTATGATGCGGTAGAATGGCAGAATGCAGCATATCGGGGTTTGTAATGACAATATGACCTGCTTTTCTCACCTTTTGTCTGATTGCCGGAGACGTATCCCCGTCATATGTAAAGCTTTTAATATCAATGCCCATTTCATCAATAATTTCATTTAGCTCGCTCTTTTGGTCTTGTGCCAGCGCTTTAGTCGGAAATAAATATAACGCCCGGTTTGTTTCATCTTGGGCGATGGACTGCAGGACTGGGAGGTTGTAGCATAACGTTTTTCCTGATGCTGTTGGCGTTACGGTAACGATGCTCTCTCCTTTTTGCACATATTGAAAAGCGGAATATTGGTGAGTATATAGTTCATCAATGCCCCTTTTCGAAAGGGCCGCTTTGATTCTCTCGTCTATACTTTCGGGCATAGGCCTTGTTTTTGCTTCCCGAGGCTCAATTTCATGCCAATTCACAACGTTTTCATTTCCTTTTAAATCAGAAATGAGTTCAGTCAGTGATTTCTTTTTCATTCTTTACACCTCTTTGTCAAGTACAGTTTACCGAATATTTGTTTGCATGGCTAGGTGCAAATTTTATACAGTTGAATAAAAAAAGCAAGGCATACGCCCTGCTTATTTCGCTTTTATTGTAAAGAGCTTTGATTCGCCTTTACGAGCAGCCTTTTCGCCTGCCGATACCATTGATCCTACAGCCTCACCATTCATTATAACGATTGGGATGACTGTGCTGCTCGCTTTTTCTTTTATTAATTCCAAATCACATGTAATCAGCGGGTCACCGACCTTCACTTTATCCCCTTCTTTAATGTGGGCAGTAAATCCTTCTCCGTTCATATTGACTGTCTCCAGCCCGACATGAATTAACAGCTCAATTCCCGAGCGAGTCCGAATGCCAACGGCGTGTTTGGTGTGGAAAATCTGAATGACTTCACCTTCAGCGGGAGAAACGATTTCACCGCTAGAAGGTTCCACCGCTATTCCTTCTCCCATCATTTTCTGTGAAAAAACAGGGTCCGGTACATCTGACAGGTCCATTACTGTACCGTCTGCCGGAGAATAAATAACCTCTTCTGTCACCTTTTCCTGAATTTTGCCCATTCCGAATAATTTTTTCAGCAATGTATTTTCTCCCTTCTCATTCACTTCAACCGTTATCCCTTCATTCACCACTATTTAACCACACTTTCAATTTTGCTTCAATTTATAACAACATCTGGCATAGACGCATAATCTGGTTAAAAAAGGCGGTGGCGATATTGGAATTCCATGATGACAAAAAGAACGAACTGCAAAAGAAAGAAGAAATCATAACGGAGGCAATCGATACTCTTTTTCAATCCTCAGCGTTCGGCAACCTTATAAACGGATTTCAGAACCTAATCAACTCGAGTTTAAAGGATGTGCAGACGACCATACATGTCAGAGAAAGAGATACTGGGCTGTATATCGATATTACCATTCCGGCGACGTTTCGAGATGGCGAGATCGTCGTTGATGTTAAATCGAGGTATCTCCATGTAACACTCCAAGAAAAACAGAAACACCAAAATGAGGCTACCTTTACAAGCATGACAAGAACGGTTCAGCTGCCTTATGAAGTTCGCCAAGAAGATATGGAAACGTCTTGGAACGAGCAGACAATGACACTTTTCTTTCCAAAAAATAAGCATGAATGAACGATTCATTCATGCTTCTATCATTTAAAAAAGCTGGTAAATCCCTTTATTAAAGATCCGACCTGATTCATTGCACTCATTACTTGACCTGTCGTATCCATCATTTTATTAAAATCAAATTGCCCATTGGCTTTTTTGAACTGCGACATAATGCTTTGAAATTGTGAAGGCTGCTGTTGATTAGGCCTTGGGATAGGATAAGGGTTAGAAAATACAGGCGGCTGCATAGGCATAGGCTGGATCGGAGCATAAGGCTGATAATAATCCTGCTGTCCATAATGCTGCTGAGGCAGTTGTTGCTCTAAATAACCGGGTGCAGCCTGCTGATAATATCCTTGCATATGCTGAGGATAATAATAGCCCATTTGCCGAGGATAGCTTCGAGAGCTCCCGTTCATTGCGATTCCCCCCTAAACACAACATATTTCTCTTCTATATATGTATGAATGACTTCTATTGTTTGTGTCACAAGTGATGATTAGCATTTGTCAAATTGTGTCGAAAGTTTAAATTTTTTAAAAACAGAAAAAAGTCGAATCATTATGGTACCATATTTTCAATACAGATGAGAGGGGATGCACCATAATGAACGTATCATACTTAAGCAAACGTTTTGCAGAAATGAAGAAATATGAAACAGACTGTATGAATAAACTGATGGACTTTGCCAAGTTCCTCTATATTCAAGGACATCTCAGCATAACTGAGTTTCGTAACAGTATGAAGGTTCTCGAAGCAAATGGAGCAGAAAGCCCGGCATATGAGATGAATTAACGTCCGGCCCCCTATAAAAACGAAAAGAAGACAGCCTTTTACCGGCTGTCTTCTCTTGCAATTTCATCCTTTACTGCGTGCAATGTATAAAGGACTGACTCAGTGATGTCCTTGAATCGTTTTTTATGAATATGATGAACATAAGATTGAAGGACCAATTCCAGGAAATTATCCTTTACGGCCTCAATTTGCTCTTTATGCACATATTTTGGCCGGCGGACTTTTATCAATTCAAGAGCACCCTCTGCCCAGCGAGCAGCCAGTTCATCATTCTCTTCAACTGCAGGCTTTATCGTCTCAAAAAAATCATAAGAATGATTACTGTTTTTTCCTTCCTGATACCGATCAGCGCCTTTTTCAGCAACTTCAATCATTTGCTCGGTCATTTCCAGCAAAGTTTGTGATAGCAATATCTTTCACCTCAATGCCTATCGTACCAAATTTCACTCGCAAATTCAGCCGATGCGGTATACCTTCTCAAACGCATACCTGTGTTCAGGCGATTGATACAGCTCATTTATACAAATATGAAGATCTATAATTTCTTCTTCCAGCACACTCAGGCGATCGTTTTCCGTTTCCCGCATCTCAGCCTCTAATGCATTTACAGAATGATTCAGGCTTTGCTCAGCTCGCGTTAATTCATCTTCTATATCAGAAAGCATACGGAGAATATCTGTCTTGCATACATAACCGGACATTCGTGTACCTCCCTTTCCTTGTCTCTCCCGGTTAACATTCTTTGCTCTCAAGGCTCTTTCCTTCCTCATGACAAAACTAGAAGCAAATCGCCAAACAAACAGGTATTCCACGAAAAGCTGAAGTTTTCGACAAAAACACCCGCAAAAATTGTATGATCCTCCTCGTTAATGCAAACGATACTTGTGAGGAGGTGCCGTATGAAAACAAGACCGAAAAAAGCCGGCCAGCAAAAAAAGACTGAATCAAAGGCAATCGATTCTTTAGATAAAAAATTAGGCGGCCCGAACCGCCCTTCTACGTAAGAAGCAAGGAATTTCCTTGCTTCTTTATTTTTTCAGCCACTGCTCCACCGCAAAAAGCGCATGAAGCTGGCGCTTTTTATGTAAATACCAGTCTGTCAATTCAATCTGCTTCGGCAATTCCTCGCGCCTAAAGAACGTTTTCTTTATCTTTCCATGAAACCAATCTGTTTTCGTTCCGTCTAATGAGTGGATTAACTCAGGGTAGCATGTCCTTAGCATAGGAGATGTTCTTTTTGTAATCCCGATCATCTTTTCCATATCAAAACGGGAACCTGAGTGCGGCACTGTGTGCAAAAAGTGATAAAAAGAGGAGAACAATTCTGGATTGAACAGCAATTGAGACAGCTGCTTACCCAGCCTTATCCTTTCCTCCGCCTTTGAAAAGCGTTTCACTGAAATGCCATAAAGAAACCCATTTGAGGAAGGAAAAATAACGGTGTTAAAATGAAACCAGTCACTTAAATAAAAAGGAATCGTGTCAAAAACATTCTTTTTAAACGAAGGATTTTGTATAATAGGTGTTTGGATAGTGTTTTGTTCATTTATAATGAGGGCATACATTAGCCGCTCCGTATTTCGCTCATGCCAAAAACGGGTCCATTCTTCCGACATAAATTGTGAGACGCCAAACACATGCAGAAGATGAAACAGCGGTTTCCCGACTCTTTTTGACCAGTGGTATAAAAGAAGCTGCGGATAGGCATCCGAAAAAATAAGCCAGTTCGCTCTTTCATAGGCTAAAAAGAACCATTCTTGCTGTCTCTCACGGAGTCCAAGCTGAAACAGACTGCCTTTTAAGTCAGTCATTGACCAGCCGGCATTACGAGAAACGAAAGAAGCCAAAAGCGACCATTTGATTTCCGGGTGACGGTCGTAAAATGCTTTATAAGCATTTGTTCTTGAAATGTTATCCGCGTTTTTTATTTTTGTCTGCCGCTCAATCCGGCTCAGAATCTTTCTGATGGCCTGTTGTTCTTGCACGTTCATTCACTTCCGTCATGATTAGTTTAATAAGGAGGATGAGAAAGTGATTCGGTATCCTAATGGAAAAACATTTCAGCCGAAACATTCGGTTTCATCCCAAAACAGTCAGAAAAGGGCCCCGTCTTACAGTAATCGCGGAATGACCCTCGAAGATGACTTAAACGAAACGAATAAGTATTATCTGACAAACCAAATTGCCGTTATACACAAAAAGCCGACACCTGTTCAAATTGTAAATGTCCATTATCCAAAAAGAAGTGCCGCAGTGATTAAAGAAGCTTACTTTAAACAATCATCGACAACAGACTACAATGGGATTTACAAAGGGCGGTATATTGATTTTGAGGCGAAAGAAACGAAAAACAAGACCTCTTTCCCCCTGCAGAATTTTCATGACCATCAAATCGAGCATATGAAGCAGGTAAAGGCTCAAGACGGTATTTGTTTTGTTATTATATCCGCTTTCGACCAGGTTTATTTTTTGGAAGCCGATAAGCTGTTTTATTTCTGGGACAGAAAAGAAAAAAACGGCAGAAAATCAATTCGAAAAGATGAGTTGGAAGAAACAGCTTATCCGATTTCTCTTGGATACGCACCCAGAATTGATTATATTAGTATTATTGAACAGCTTTATTTTTCGCCATCATCTGGTGCGAAAGGTTGATTAACGAAAGGTTGAGATGTTATGTCAGATCAATTTAACAGCCGTGAAGCTCGACGAAAAGCGAACAGCAAGTCGAGTCCTTCACCGAAAAAAGGCAAGAAACGAAAAAAGGGCGGATTGTTTAAAAAGACCCTTTTCACTTTACTCATTCTGTTTGTTTTAGGCGTAGTCGGCGGTGCTGTTACATTTGCCGTCATGGTTTCTGATGCGCCGTCCCTTGATGAAAGCAAATTGAAGACGCCTTATTCATCAACGATTTATGATAAAAATGGAAAAGAGATCGCCGAAGTCGGCGCCGAAAAACGGACCTACGTCTCGATAGATGAAATTCCCGATGTTGTAAAAGAAGCCTTTATCGCGACAGAAGACGCTCGTTTTTATGAGCACCACGGGATTGACCCTGTCCGTATCGGCGGTGCTTTAGTTGCCAACTTTAAAGACGGCTTCGGGGCTGAAGGCGGAAGTACGATCACCCAGCAGGTCGTCAAAAACTCCCTTCTTTCACATCAGAAAACGTTGAAACGGAAGGTGCAGGAAGTATGGCTTTCGATTCAGCTGGAGCGCAATTACTCTAAAGATGAAATTTTAGAAATGTATTTAAACCGGATTTATTTTTCTCCTAGAGCATACGGAATCGGAAAAGCGGCGGAAGAATTTTTCGGCGTTACAGATTTAAGCAAATTGACTGTCGAACAGGCTGCGACGCTTGCAGGAATGCCGCAGAGCCCAACAGCGTACAACCCGGTCAAAAACCCGGATAAAGCGGAAAAACGACGGAACATCGTACTCAGTCTGATGAAAAAGCAAGGATTTATTTCTGATTCTCAATATAACAAAGCGAAAAAAGTGGCAGTGAAAGACGAAGGCGTCGTGTCACAGAAGGAATATGAAAAAGCAAGTACAAACAAATACAGCGCATTTGTTGAAGAGGTTATGAAGGAAATTGATGAAAAATCTGATGTCGATCCATCTGCTGACGGATTAAAGATCTATACGACATTAGATACAAAAGCACAAGATAAACTAGATGAATTAATGGACGGAGACACCGTCGGATTTACTGAAGGCATGCAGGGCGGCGTTACCCTTCTCGATACGAAAACCGGAGAAGTGCGGGCGATTGGCTCCGGAAGAGATTCTACGGTTGGTGGCTATAATTACGCGACCCAAGCCCAGCGACAGCCTGGGTCTACCATTAAACCTATTCTCGACTACGGTCCAGTGATTGAAAATAAAAAATGGTCAACTTACGAGCAAATTGATGATTCAGCTTACACGTATTCAGATGGAACACCTATTCGAGACTTTGACCGTTCCTATAAAGGGGTCATGTCTATGCGTGAAGCCCTCGCCCAATCACGTAACATTCCGGCTCTAAAAGCATTCCAAGCAGTCGGAAAAGATGCAGCAGTTGATTTTGCTAATGGACTGGGGCTCGGATTAAATAAAGAAAAAGTGTATGAATCATATTCTATCGGAGGATTCGGAGAAGGTAATCCCGGTGTCTCTACTCTAACTATGGCTGGAGCATACAGTGCATTCGGAAATAACGGAACATATAACGAACCGCATTTTGTAAAGTCTATTGAATTTAACGATGGCACAAAGCTTGATTTAACACCAAAATCAAAGTCAGCAATGAGCGATTATACTGCGTTTATGATTACAGATATGCTGAAAACAGCTGTTAAAACAGGTACTGGACAGCTTGCACAAGTTCCGGGAGTGGAAGTTGCAGGTAAAACAGGTACAACCAACTTTGATGAAGCGGATATGCAAAAATACAATATTGCACAAGGCGGTGTACCAGATTCATGGTTTGTAGGATATACACCTCAATATACCGCTGCTGTTTGGACAGGTGTAGATTCTCAAAATAAGATAGGAAAAAAATCTTTAAATAAAACAGAGCAACAGATTGCAAAGCGCATCTTCGCCCAGCTCATCGCCGATGTCGATGACGGAAGCGGATCATTTGAGAAACCTGACAGCGTAGTGGAAGCCTCTGTAGAAAAAGGCTCAAACCCTGCAAAACTGGCAGGGCCAAATACGCCAAGCGATAAGAAGCTCACAGAGTACTTTGTTAAAGGCACAGCTCCTTCTACTGTTTCTAAAACATATGAGAAAGAAGAAAAAGAGGAAACAGCTAAACTGTCTGGTTTAAACGTGAAATACGATAAAGACAATCAATCTTTAACGTTAAGCTGGAATTATGACGGAGATGCGACCTTTGCTGTTAAGCAATCTGTTGACGGCGGCAGCTACTCAGAAATTCAAAACAGCTCTGCAAAAGAGGCAGTCATTTCGGGTGTGCAGCCAGGTTCTGTGTACAAATTCGAAGTAACAGCCGTCAGTGATGATGGCAAAAGTACAGCTTCCACATCCTATGAGGTGCCAAAAGCTGAAGACGATGAAGATAAAAAAGACCAGCAACAAACGGATGATGAAAAACAAGATGATGAGAAGACTCAGGATGATACACAAACTGATGATTCTCAAAAAGATGACGGTCAGACGGATCAAGATCAGACAGATGATTCAACAAACGATCAAGACAAAAAACAAGACAATACGAACACCAATCCGTCCGACAACAATAACCAAGACCAATCAAACAATAACGATAACGACAACAGTAACAACCAGGATACGTCGGATGGTGATTCGAACTCTGGTAAGAATGATTCAACAGGTTCTGACACGAATAAAAATAAAACAGACACATCTAATAAAACACAAACAAACTCATCATCAATTGAAAAAACAAATTAACCAAAAAAGCCGTCACCTTTGGGGTGATGGCTTTTTTGGTACACAATAAAAAACCTCCCGTTTTAACAGGAGGTTTTATCGATTCATCGCATGATATTTATAAAAATGCTTTTTCATTTCGGTAATCAGCTCATCAAGCTGAATAAAGCAATGGTATTGGGTCGGCTTAAGAAGAATAAATTCCACTCGTTCAGCCCAATTAATCGGCTTTGCGGGATATGATTTCTCCCTCAGTTCTTGCCAATCGAGCGATTTCACCGGCTCACCTGCTGTCCAATGTAACGAAGCCAGCAAACACACAATGCCCTTTAACATTTCGTTTTGGTCACATCTCGATTTTCGTGTTTGAAAGACTGGGAGAAGTGATGCTTTGATGTCATCCCACACTTCAAATAAAAGCGGAACGTATTTCCCGCTGTCCTCCCATGGCAAATCGCCTTGTAATTCCGTGCAGAAATCAAAATACACGGGATTGGTCTGCAAGGTTTTCTTCATATCCGAGGAACTCTTCTGGCCAAGACTGCGCAAGTATTGCTCATAGGAAGCCAACACTTCTTTTGCTTGCGTCATCGTTTCACCAGTCCTTTTTTATCCCTCTTCTGCCCTTCTCTGCACAAAGAAAGCAGCGGACACTCCGCACAGCGCGGAGATTGGGCTTTACAGTGATATCTGCCGAAGAAAATAAGCCGGTGATGCGTAACGGACCAATCTTCTTTGGGAACCTTGCGCATCAGCGTCTTTTCAACTTCCAGAACCGAGTCCTTCCACCGGCAAATGCCCAATCGTTTGCTGACTCTCTCCACATGGGTATCTACGGCTATGGCCGGCACGCCAAACGCAACGGATACCACTACGTTTGCGGTCTTTCTCCCGACCCCTGGCAGTTTGACAAGCTCATCGCGGTCTCTCGGCACTTCTCCGCCGTAATCTTCAATAATCATTTTACTCAGCTTTTGAATATTTTTCGCTTTATTACGATATAAACCGATTGATTTAATATCCTGCTGAAGCTCTTCCAGCGGAACAGCCAAATAGTCTTCCGGCCGTTTATATTTTTGGAATAATGTTTTGGTCACTCTGTTTACAAGTGCATCTGTACATTGCGCAGATAAAGCAACAGCCACCACTAATTCAAAAGGATTGGAATGAACCAGTTCACACTCCGCATGAGGAAACATGTCACCTATCTTGTCTAAACAGAATTCAATTTGTTTTAGATTTAACACGATTGTCACCTTTTCACTTTATTGTTCAAGCCAATTGTAAAAAGGAACCTGCCTTTTATACTCTTTTTGCGGTTCATTCTGCTTTGCTTGTACACGCCGGAATTTTTGGCTGTGTATTTTTGCCTGCTCCACAGTTTTAAGCCCGTTTTTCTTCCATTCAAACAAAATCCGGTCAATGTAGCGGAAACTGAGTTTTCCTGATAGTACAGCCTCTTTTAACGCGTGTTTGATCAGTTGTGCGTCATGCTGATCCTGGTCCTGCCAGATCGCCAGCGTTTCACACTCCAAAGGCGATAACGGCCTTGCGAACTCTTCCTCAAAAATGGTATAAAGGCTTTTTTGTTCCCCTTCTGCTTTTCTTTCCTGTGTTTGATTCTGTGCAAGCTGAATATACTCGTACAGCTTGCCCCATAAAGGCTGAAGAGAATATTTCTCAAATTTGATGCCGTTTTGATCCTCGCATTCTTCAATAAACAGAAAGCCTTTTTGAATAAACATCCGCAATCTGTTTGTACATTCTTCAACAGAAATTGACATACCTTCCTGCAGCTGATTCGGTGTAGGAAAATATGATCCTTTTTCTAAATGCATTTTAATTTTTAACAGCAGAATAAGTTCTGTTTCATTAAGCCCAAGCTGTTTATAATGCGTGAGCAGAAGATTGGGGATGGTTGATGTTCCCTGCTCCTGCATATCAATAAATTGCTGTTTTTTCATCGTCACACCTCTTACTGTAAAGGATTGTGATTGCCCCTTTACTGTAAAAAGTCTCCCTTGCAGGAGACTCTTTTTTGTTTCATTTGAATGTATTACGGATACAGACGGTTTAACAGTCTTGGGAACGGAATCGTTTCACGAACGTGAGGCGCTCCGCTGATCCAAGCTACTGTCCGCTCTAATCCAAGGCCGAAGCCGGAATGAGGAACTGATCCATATTTTCTAAGTTCAGCATACCATTTATATGCGTCAGAATCCAGTCCATGTTCTTTAAGACGCGATTCCAAAAGTTCCATATCGTGAATTCGTTCAGACCCGCCGATGATTTCTCCATAGCCTTCCGGCGCAATCAAGTCAGCGCAAAGCACAACGTCCTCACGGTCAGAAGCCGGCTGCATATAGAACGGTTTTAAGGACGTCGGATAGCGAGTGATGAATACCGGTTTGTCATAATGTTCAGCAATCGCTGTTTCATGAGGCGCTCCGAAATCATCTCCCCACTCGATATCGTCAAAGCCTTTTTCTTTCAGAAATTCAATCGCTTCATCATATGTGATTCTTGGGAACGGGGCTTTGATTTGCTCAAGTTTTGACGTGTCTCTTCCCAATGTGTTTAATTCAATTTTGCAATTCTTAAGAACTGATTGCACGATGAAAGAAACGTAATTTTCCTGTACTTGAAGGTTTTCTTCAAATTCTACAAACGCCATTTCCGGTTCGATCATCCAGAATTCGATTAAGTGACGCTTTGTTTTAGACTTTTCCGCTCTGAACGTCGGTCCGAAAGAGAATACTTTTCCTAAAGCCATTGCCGCAGCTTCCATATAGAGCTGGCCGCTTTGAGACAGATAAGCATCTTCATCAAAGTACTTTGTCGCAAAGAGTTCTGTTGTTCCTTCAGGTGCGCTTCCAGTCAGAATCGGCGGATCCACTTTTACGAAGCCTTCGTTATTAAAGAATTCGTAAGTCGCGCGAATGATTTCATTACGGATTTTCATGATCGCATGCTGGCGCTTTGAACGCAGCCATAAATGTCTGTGATCCATCAAAAATTCCGTTCCGTGTTCTTTTGGTGTAATTGGATAATCGGTCGCTTCGTGAATGACTTCAATATCTGTCACAGCAAGTTCATATCCAAGCGGAGAACGCTCGTCCTCTTTGACAATTCCTTTTATATAGAGCGACGTTTCCTGCGTCACTGATTTAGCTGTTTGGAAAATGCTTTCTTCCACTTCCGCTTTTACTACGACACCCTGAATAAAACCGGTACCGTCCCGAAGCTGTAAAAACGCAATTTTCCCGCTTGAACGCTTATTAGCGACCCAAGCTCCGATCGTTACTTCCTCACCTACGTGCTTGTACACTTGGTTGATTGTTGTTTTCAACATATTTCCCTCCAAAACAAGAAAGACATTCGGAAGCTCATTGCCCCGCGAACTCTTTTATCATCACTTTATTATACCCGCTCTTAACTAACCGGGTCAATGCAGATAAAAAGCGGCTTTTCTGTCAGCCGCTTTTTGATCTGTTAGCTATGTTTTTCTACAAAACGCTTGATTCTTTCAATGGCTTTTTCAAGAAGATCTAACGATGTTGCATAAGAAAGACGGACATTCTCAGGAGAGCCAAATCCGGATCCTGGAACAATCGCAACTTTTTCCTCCTCGAGAAGCGCTTTAACAAATTCATCTACATCTTTGAAACCGCAAGATTGAGCTGCCTCTTTTGCATTTGGGAACAAGTAAAAAGCACCTTCCGGCTTCACACAGCTGAACCCTGGGATTTCTATGAGCTTTGCATAGATCGTATTTAATCTATGTTCAAATGCTTCTCTCATTTCTTCCAATGGCTCAGAAGGCCCGTTATAAGCAGCAATCGCTCCGTATTGTGCGATTGATGTCGGGTTTGACGTGCTGTGGCTTGCAAGGTTCGTCATCGCTTTAATAATGTCTTCAGAGCCTGCCGCATAACCGATTCTCCAGCCTGTCATGCTGTGGGACTTCGATACGCCGTTTATAATGACCGTTTGCTCTTTCAGTCTGTCTGACAGCTGTGCAATGGAAACATGTTTCTTTCCGCCGTATGTAAGTTTTTCATAAATTTCATCTGACACAATCAAGATATCATGTTCAAGGCACACTTCACCGAGTGCAGATAGTTCTTCTTCCGTATACATGACACCAGTCGGGTTGCTTGGAGAGTTAATAACGATTGCTTTTGTTTTTTCCGTAATTGCATTTTTCAGCTGCTCAGGCGAAATTTTGAAGTGATTTTCCTCAAGCCCTTCTACATAAACAGGCTTTCCGCCAGCGAGTTTCACCTGCTCCGGGTAGCTTACCCAGTAAGGCGTTGGAATAATAACTTCATCTTCTTCATCCAAAATCACTTGGAAAAGGGTATACAGAGCATGTTTGGCACCAGTGCAGACAATAATTTGAGACGGTTTGTATTCAATATTCTGGTCGCGTTTAAATTTCTCTGCAATGCTGTTTTTCAGTTCAGCCAAACCACCGGAAGGCGTGTATTTCGTATGGCCCTCGTTCATCGAACGCACAGCGGCATCAATAATATGCTGCGGTGTATTGAAGTCAGGTTCGCCTGCTCCTAAGCCGATGACATCATGGCCTGCGGCTTTCAGTTCTTTCGCTTTCGCTGTGATTGCCAGTGTGGTTGATGGTGTTAATGCGGATACTCTTTTTGCCAGTTTCAACTTGAACTCCCCCTAATTCGTCTTAAGGCGTGATATTTTTGAGAATCTTTCCAGTTGTAAAGTCCACATAACTTAAACTGTATTGCCCTTCTTTGTCTAAGTACGTCACTTCCCAAAGCAGGACGTTTCCTTCTCTTGCCAGATGAACCTCTTTTTGCTTTGAAACCAGCCCTTCATCCTTTATGATTTTCGCCGCTTTGTCTTCAGAGATTCCCTCTTTCGCTTCTTTTGAGAGAATTTTTGCTTTTTTATCAGCAGGAACCCAGACATATAATGCAGTGCCTTTTTTATCCGTTCCCTTTACAACATAATATTTTTCTTTTCCGACAAATGTTTCGACTTGATCAACATCGGCGAGATCGGTTTCTTTTTTAGCTTCAGCAGCTGCTGCTTCGTGCCCCTCTTCCTTTTGTGCCATGGCTGATTTATAAATGCTTGCCGAGACAAGAAGTACTGCTAAAAAAATAATACCAAAAATGACGGTAAATATTAATGCTTTTTTTCTCATCTTCTCACCTACGTACGATAAATGGTAAAAACGGCTTGGTTTTTGTTTTCTTCATCCAGCGCAAGGCCGAACATCAGATTTTCTCTTTTCAGTGTACGATTCAATGTGTCCACAATTTTATACAGATCATCAGAATGCTCTACATTAATTGTTGAAAGAATTTCGATTTTACTTTCCATTTTTTCATCCTCCAGTTTGAACAAATATTGTTAGTCATACTCCATTTCAGGACACGCCATACTAGTATCACAGAGCGGGAAATCCGCTTTTAAATAAAACACCATCCTACTCCCACACCGCAAAAGCCGCTTTATGCGGCTTTTATTCTTTTCTCCCTGCAACATAAGCTTCAAGCTCGCTGTCAGTCATTTCGGATACTGAGGTTGTCGGCAAGGCATCAAGAAACAGCCGGCCGTAACCAGCGGTTTTAATCCGTCTGTCCAATATAATAATCGTTCCCTTGTCTCCCGCAGAACGCAGCAAGCGTCCGATTCCTTGCCTGAAGGTCAGCACAGCTTCCGGTAATGACACTGTTTGAAACGGATTCTTTCCTTTTTTGCGGGCAAGCTCACATTTTGCAGCATGAAGCGGGTGATCAGGGGACCGGAATGGGAGCCTCACGATCATTACTGTCGTCAGCTCATCACCAGGGAAATCAACGCCTTCCCAAAAATGATTTGTTCCGAGCAGGATCGCCTGATTGGATGTTTTAAAAGTCTTCATCAGCTTGCCGGGACTTCCGCCTGTAATCCCTTGTGCCAAGAGCTGAATGCCGGAAGCACTCATGTTATGCTTAAGCTCCTGGTGAACCTTTTTCAGCATATCATGGGATGTAAACAGCACAAGGATTTTAGGCTGTTTTTCCTTTGCCATCAGTTCGATATAACGGGCTGTATCCTGTATAAATTCAGGTTGCCCTGTATCCTGAATTGATTTCATTTCTTTTGGAATCATCACCTGCATACGCTCATCGTAAGAAAAGGGTGACTCAATTCTCATTGTCCGCGGGAAAAAGTCACTCAGTCCCAGTCGTTCAATCATAAATTGAAAAGAACCTTCGACTGTAAGAGTTGCAGATGTCAGCACCACACTATTTTTGCGCGCGAAAAACTGATCAGCCAGAAGTTCACCAGGTTCAAGAGGCTGTGCGTAAATGGCCACTGCATTTTTCGCACCCTTTGCATCTATTTCAATCCAAACCGCTTCATCGTCATCAGAGCCAAAGAAGAGCTTCTGCAACGTCTGACAGTAATGCTGCAAGCCTTTCATGCTTCTTTGGTATTCATCGGCTAAAAAGACGGTTTTGCTCTTCATGCCCTTCAAATGTTTTTCCATAAGGGATGACTGCGCCTCAAAAAGCTGCTGCAAATGTGTCAGCATGGAACAAAGCCTCTCCGCACCATCTGTTAAGATCGACCAGCTTTTATCCTGGCTTTCTTTGTTCACCTTAAACACTAGACGGTTTAAGTCTTCTTTAGGTTTTCTTCGTTTGACAAAAGAATGTACAGAGCTAAAGAAAGCATCACTTTCTGCTTGAACGTGCTGAAGCCACTCTTCCAATTCGAAAAATGAATCAACCGGCAGGCTGTTTCGCTGGAATAGCTGTCTCATCTTTTTTAGAAGTCCCTGCTCCTTCAGAGTGCCGATTCTGCTCAATTTCGTATGCAATTCTATGTACGTGGCTCTTTTCCCTAAATGTTCGCTTGCCGCACGTTCAAAATGGTGTGCTTCATCAATAATAAATGTGCCGCTTTCGGGAAGCCTTTTTTTATGGCTGCCTTCATCGGTCAGCAAAAGAGAATGATTGGTGATCACCAAATCGGAACGCATAGCAATCTGTTTGGCCCGCTCGTAAAAACCGATCACATGCTCACTGCGACTTCTTTTATAGGAGTCATCGTCATAAGCCAATCTGTCCCACAGCAATTTTCCGCCTGAAGGCAAATTCAGTTCCGCTACATCTCCTGTATTTGTCTCTGTCAGCCAAACGAGAAGCTGTGCCTTTGTCAGTACGGCATCATAATTATCATCTTCTTCATGAAGCACCTGCTCAAATTTATACAGGCATAAATAATGCGATTGCCCTTTTAAAATCGCCGCTGTTACCGGAAATGGAAACAGATCTTGGACAATCGGCAAATCCTTTGTGAGAATCTGCTGCTGTAAAAGCGTCGAATACGTGCTGATTATGACCGGCTTTTTTGATTTCTTGGCAAAAAGCGCAGCCGGAATCAGATAGCCAATCGTTTTTCCGATGCCTGGAGGAGCTTCAATCAGCGCATGCTCACGATTGGCAAACGCATCAGCCACCTCTCTCATCATCATCATTTGGCCGTCTCTTTTTTCATACCCAGGCATTAACTCTGACAGCGCTTTTTCATTTCCCGCTTCCCAGCTTTCGATCTCAAATGAGAAGTTCTCGTCCTCATTTATACGAACATCGATAGCTTCAGGTTCTCTGACAGAAAACGAAGAAAAGCGCGTATAGCCCGGTATCTCGGTATGTCTGTTTTCATTAATGAACATATCCAACAAATGCGTCAGATCACTGATGAAATGCTGCGAAAGCCTTCTTAACTGCTTTAAAGTCGGATAAGGAAGCTGCCGCAGCTTTTCAAGGATTTCCAAAAAAATAAGCCCTGTCACTTCAGCATCGCTGTCAGCCCGGTGCGGCTGATCATGCCGCAGCTGAAGCTCCTCGCTTAATTCCGTCAGCTTATACCCTTCAAATCCCGGAAAAACAATGCGTGAGAGCTCGACAGTATCAAGCACTTCACAATCTGGGAGCTGAAAGCCCGCCTTATGTAGCTCATACTTGACAAATCCAAGGTCAAAATGGATATTGTGGGCGACAAAATAAGCGCCATCAAGCAATTGGAATACTTCTTCAGCAACTGCTTCAAATGGCTGTTCATTTTCTACCATTTGATTAGAGATTCCAGTAAGCTGCTCAATAAAAGCAGGGATTGATTTATTTGGATTAATGTATTTTGAAAACCGCTCAGTAATTTGTCCATTTTCGATTACAACCGCTGCGATTTGTATGATTTTATCGCCTTTCTTCGGCGAATTCCCTGTTGTCTCTACATCTATAACAACGAACCGTTGCTTATTCATTAAAATGGACACCTCAATTCTTGCATACGACAAAAGTGTAACACGTTTTGTACGGAAATGGAGCGGCAAAACCGTTTTACTCTCAAAATCTTAAAAGAAAACCCCCGATAAAGGGGGATTTTCTTCTACAAAATTGTACGTGCTGGTTCGTTTCCCAGCATTTGTTCAATTTTGTTTTGATCATTCAGAACAGCCACTTTCGGCTCGTGGCTTGCCGCTTCTTGATCAGACATCATTTTGTAGGAAATAATAATGACCTTATCTCCTTCCTGCACAAGGCGTGCGGCTGCACCGTTTAAGCATATGACGCCGCTTCCCCGTTTACCAGGAATAATATACGTTTCAAGACGTGCTCCATTATTATTATTCACAATTTGTACTTTTTCATTAGGAAGCATTCCCACAGCATCAATGAGATCTTCATCAATTGTAATGCTTCCCACATAGTTCAGGTTTGCTTCCGTAACAGTTGCCCTGTGAAGTTTGCCGCTCATCATTGTTCGATACATATTATATTCTCTCCATTTCTCGAATATCAATAATGATATTATCTATTAAACGCGCTTTTGAAAAAGCAACTGCAACAGCGAGAATCATCTTTCCAGCAATTTCATTCACAGGCTCGAGTTCCGGATAGGAATAAAGCTCTACATAGTCTATGGTTCCGCTAGTCGTTTCAATGATTTCTTTTGCAGCTTTTATCACCGCTTCAGGATCTCTTTCACCGGCTTGGATCAGTTCCGCACTTGTTTGAAGGGCCCGATACAGCTTAGGCGCTTCTTTTCTTTCCTCAGCTGTTAAGTATACATTGCGAGAGCTTTTGGCTAAGCCGTCTTCCTCTCTGACCGTATCGACAGGAACCAATTCAATATCCATGAAGAAGTCACTGATTAACCCATCAACAACAGCTACCTGCTGCGCATCTTTTAAACCGAAATAGGCACGAGTCGGCTTGACTAGATTGAAAAGCTTCGTCAGTACGATCGCGACCCCGTCAAAATGTCCTTCTCTTGAGCGCCCGCATAACACGTCTGTGCGTCTTTCTACATGAATCGTGACATTCTTTTCACCGGGATACATATCCTTAGTATCTGGCGTAAAAAGAATATCAACTCCGGCGTTTTCTGCAAGAGCTGCATCCCGCTCAATATCGCGCGGATATGCTTCAAAATCTTCATTAGGGCCGAATTGTGCAGGATTCACAAAAATACTCATAATAACGGCGTCGTTTTCTTGTCTTGCTTTGTCTGCTAAGGTTAAATGCCCCTCATGCAGAAACCCCATCGTCGGAACAAATCCGATTGACTTGCCCTCTGAATGGTATTGTTTTATGGCTTCTTTCAGCTGTGTAATATCAGTAATCTGTCTCATCTTATTTTCCCCCGTACAAGCCGTCAAGCACTGTCTGGTTCATTTGAAAGGAATGCTTTTGTTCAGGGAAAGCACGATGTCTTACATCCTGAACATATCCGCTGATTGCTGTTTCGATGGTTTCATCAATGCGCGTATATTGCTTTACAAATTTAGGTGTTCTCTCAACACCGTGGCCGATAATATCATGATAAACGAGAACTTGTCCGTCTGCTTTCACACCAGCCCCGATTCCAATGACCGGTATGCTTAGCGTCTCGGCAATTTTGGCTGTGAGTTCTGCCGGCACACATTCCAGCACAAGCATCATAGCTCCTGCTTCTTCGCATTTTATACTGTCTTCTATTAATTTTTTGGCGCTTTGTTCGTCTTTGCCCTGTACTTTATAGCCGCCCAGTACGCCGACTGACTGCGGTGTCAAACCTAAGTGACTGACTACTGGAATGCCTCCAAGCGTCAATGCGCGAATGGATTCAAACACGCCTTCTCCGCCCTCAAGCTTCAGTGCGTCAGCTCCGCTTTCCTGAACGATAGCCGCTGCATTTTTCAGCGTATCTTCCTTGGACAGGTGATAAGACATAAACGGCATATCTGTCACAATAAAGGTATTCGGCGCACCCCTTTTAACGGCTTTTGTATGATGGATCATGTCCGCAACTGTCACACCGACAGTTGAATCAAGGCCGAGGACGACCATTCCGAGTGAATCACCGACTAAAATCATGTCAACTCCCGCTTGTTCAGCAAGTTTAGCTGCCGGATAATCATAAGCGGTCAGCATGACAATCGGTTCTTCAGACTCCTTCATTTTTAGAAAATCCAGTTTTGTTTTCATGTTTTCTCCTCCTCATGTTTAGAGGAGATGATCTGCCGTTTTCTTCTGCAAGCCAAAAAACCTTCCGTTACAACGAGAAGGATTCTTCACTTTCTAAAGTTCGGCGAGTTTCATCCCTCTGTCCCAGTCCTTTTTTGGATCAAGGCAGACTGCTGCAATGTCTATCTATTTTAACAATAGGTGCAGTTCGCAGGCGATACTGCCCAATGGAAGTATACCAAAATCAACGGGCTTGTACCAACACATTAGCCCAATTCGATATCGGCAGAGTAGATTTTTTTAATGCCTTCGTTCGTTTCTAAAAGCAGAACGCCTTCATCATCTATACCTAACGCCTTACCGTAAAAGGTTCCGTTTAACGTTCTGGCTCTCATATTAGTGCCAATACCGAGCGCATAGCTTTCCCATAAAAGCTTAATCGGCGTAAATCCGTGCGTCATATAATCCCGGTACCGTTTCTCAAAGCATAGTAAAATATGCTGGATGACGCCGGCCCGATCAATTTTTTCCCCAGCAGCTTGGCAGAGGCTTGTCGCGATGTCCTTCAATTCATCTGGAAAATCATTAGGCTGCTGGTTAACGTTAATGCCGATCCCAATGATCACTGAACGTACGCGATCTTCTTCAGCCTGCATTTCCGTTAGGATGCCAACTGTTTTTTTTCCGTTAATCAAAATATCATTTGGCCATTTAATATCCGTTTGGATGCCTGCTGCCTCTTCTATTCCCTGCACAACAGCTACTGCAGCAAGAAGAGTCAGCTGCGGTGTTTTTTGGAGCGGAATGTCAGGCCGCAAAATCAGGCTCATCCAAACACCGTTTCCTTCTTGAGAATGCCATACCCTAGACATTCGGCCCCTTCCGGCTGTTTGTTTGTCAGCCACCACGAGGGTGCCTTCCGGTGCGTTATTATTCGCGAGCTCATGAGCCGTTTTTTGCGTGCTTGAAAGAACGTCATGGTAAATAAGATGCTGGCCCATCACTTCCGTTTTTAATCCAAAATGAATTTCGCTTTCACTGAGTTTTCCGGGCTTTTTGATGAGCCGATATCCTTTTCTTCTAACGGCTTCTACTTCATAACCCTCTTTCCGAAGCTCTTCAATATGCTTCCACACAGCAGTTCTTGAACAGCCGAGAGCATCACTGATTTTTTGGCCGGAAATAAATTCATTGCCGGCCTGAGAAAATAATTCAATAAGGTCTTTTCTTAATGTTGACCGCATGTCTTCAGCCACTCCTCTATGTGTTTCTTTTGATTGGAGAGCTTCCCTGTCACAACAGCCTGCTCGATCCGCTGTAATTCTTCTGACACCCATTTTCCGGCCGGCCGGTTTCGAAGCGCAAGCAAGTCCTTACCCGTGATATCAAGATCCTTAAGGCTTTTGATCGGCAGGTTTTGATAAGCGTACTGAATGTCCTTCAGTTTCTTTTCATCCAGTTTTTCGTTTTGCCGAAGCTGCGATATTTTGGCCGCTGAGAGCAGTGCTTTTTCCCCAGCTCTGTACATTGTCATTACGTCAAGGCTCTGGCCAAACGTATCGGCAATGTGAATGGCTTCCTTGATCACTTTTCCCGGGAGCTTCCAGGCTTTCAGGAAAAGGGGCGCGTCTTTCAAGACTATGTCAAGGTTAATTAAAAGAGCAGCCCAAAGTTCCTCACGGGATGTTAAAGAGAAGAATGGAAACTCACTCGTTGAAATCAGGTTTTCTCGTTTATGATAAAAACCAGGAAGCTCTTCATACAATCTCGTTTGAATGAGTGTTTGAAGCGCCTGGCGAGAAGCTCTTCCCTGCAGCAATTTCTCGAACTCTATAGTTTTTCGTTCGACTGAAACATGGGAGAGGAGTGATTTTTCTTTCGCAATGGCTTCTTCTGTTTCCGGTGAAAGCGTAAAGCCAAGCTGGCTCATAAAGCGTACGGCTCTCAGCATACGAAGCGCATCCTCTTGAAATCTATCCTCAGGCTTTCCAACGGTTCGAATCACTTTCTGATCAATATCTTTCTTGCCGCCAAAATAATCAAGCACCTTCCCGTCCGCTGTCATGGCCATCGCATTGATCGTTAAATCTCTGCGTTTTAGATCCTCTTCTAATGATGAGATAAATTGCACTTCTGACGGTCTTCTGAAATCAACATAATCAGATTCAGTCCGGAATGTCGTGACTTCATAGGTTTCATCCTCCCAGAGCACAATAATGGTCCCGTGCTCTTTGCCTACATCAACAGTCCGCTGAAACAGCCGTTCTACTTGATCAGGTGCCGCATCTGTCGCGATATCGACATCTCCGATCGTTCGTTTCATATAGCTGTCACGAACTGCGCCCCCGACAAAATAAGCCTGATGGCCCGCTTCGATTAAGATGCGGAGCACGGGAAGTGCTTTGATAAAAACTTTTTCCATGTGATCACTCCGGTTCTGCTAAATCGGCATAAATCTGTTCATACTGGCTGACAATTTTTTTAGAAGAAAATTCATTTTCAAGCATCTCTATTGCCGCCTTTGTAAAACGATTGCTTAGCTGTTCATCTTCTAAAATGCTCATCGCGCGGGCTGTTGCGGCCGTAACATCACCGACATCCACCAAAAATCCGCTCACATTGTTTTTTATAACCTCAGGGATACCGCCAATGTTTGTTCCAATACAAGGCACTCCGCAAGCCATCGCTTCAAGCAGGACAAGGCCAAAGCTTTCTTTTTCAGATAGCAGCAGCTTCAAATCGCTAATAGAATAAAGATCTTCAACACGGTCTTGATTTCCAAGCATTAAGACTTGGTCTTCCAAGCCATATTTTCTGATAAGCTCGCAGGCTGTCGATTTCTCCGGACCGTCTCCGACTAAAAGCAGCTTCGCTTTCGTTTTGCCAGCGATATTGCGGAACACACGGATGACATCCTGCACGCGTTTAACTTTTCTGAAGTTGGACACATGGATGACGACTTTTTCATCTGGTAAAATTCCATGTTTCTCTTTAATTGCCGCTGTGTTTTTCTTCAGATACACGCGCTCGTCTATAAAGTTATAAATCGTTTCAATTTTTTTCTCCGGTTTAATTAAATCGTATGTTTCAGCCGCAAGCGCTGAGGAGACGGCCGTCACCCTGTCTGATGACTCAATAGCAAAACGGATCAGATCTTTTAGAGACGGATCATAACCTAACACCGTGATATCCGTGCCATGCAAAGTGGTAACAATGCCGATATTGCGTTTCAGCATTTGTTTTGCAAGATAGGCGCAAACGGCATGCGGGAGAGCATAGTGAGCATGGATAATGTCTAAATTCTCCCGTTCCGCCACCTCAGCGATTTTGCTTGCCAATGTCAAATCATACGGAGGATACTTAAAAACAGCATATTGATTAACCTCAACTTCATGAAAATGAATATTGGGATGATATGTATTCAGTCTAAACGGAATGCTTGATGTGATGAAATGGATTTCATGTCCCTTTTCAGCAAGCTGCTTCCCCAGTTCTGTCGCAATGATACCTGAGCCTCCAACGCTCGGATAGCATGTGATTCCTATTTTTAGTTTTCTCATTGTTCCCCCCCAAGCACATCATGATCAAGCATCAGCATCCGTTTGGAAAAGAAACCTTCGGCATACTCCACGCCCGCTTCTTTACCGTAAAGCTTTTCTCTCGCTTCAACGATTTCAATATACCCATTCGTCAGAGGAGTAGAAACGGAATCCTTTGACGGGATAAACTGGCTTTTGTAGGCGTTGAGGCTTTGTTTCTTTGCCTCTATTGTATCCGAGATATCAATAACAAAATCCGGCTGATGAAAACCATTTATCATATAATAGTAAACCTTGCTGACTTTATGCGCCGGAAGGCTTTTTTCGTCTTTATATTTATGGATTCCGGCGGAAAAGATCGCTTCTTCCACCAGTGCAGCCGCATTGCCGTGATCCGGATGGCGATCCTTTTTATACGGCATAAAAACCGCTTTTGGCCGACAGATTCTGATGACAGTGACAATTGACCGAATTGCCTGATCACTCATTATTAGGCCGCGGTCTGGAAGCGTTAGCTGAATTCTTTTATCTGCGCCTAATATGCGGGCTGCTTCAGCTGCTTCTTCTTTACGCAAACTGACCGTACCGTTAGAAGAGAGTTCCGCTTCTGTCAAATCGCATATCATTACTTTTTTTTCCTGTTTGACAAACTTCGCTATTGTGCCGCCCATTCCGATCTCGACATCATCACTGTGGGCGCCAAAAGCAAGAACGTCAGCATTATACATTCGGCTCTTCTCCCCGAAGAAGGTCACGGAATTCGAAAACACCTTCATCAAGTGTGCGCACAAGAATTTCCGCAGTACCCATATTTGTGGCGAGCGGAATGGAATACACATCACATAAACGGATTAATGCCGAGACATCCGGTTCATGCGGCTGCGCGGTCAGCGGGTCGCGCAAAAAAATGACAAGATCGAGTGCATTGGCAGCGATCAGTGCACCGATTTGCTGGTCTCCCCCTAAAGGGCCGGATTGAAAACGTTCAATTTGAAGACCTGTCGCCTCATGAATTTTCAACCCTGTGGTTCCGGTTGCGTATAGATCATGATTCTTTAAAATATCCCGATAGGCAGTCGTAAATTGAACCATATCCTGTTTTTTCTTGTCATGCGCGATCAAAGCAATTTTCATTGTTTATCCCCCCGTCTAATCAATGATATTTTCTAAACCATACACAAGCTGATCAATCTTCATGACTTGTTCGACTGACAGTTTAACGCCTGACATGAAAGAAGCACGGTTATAAGAATCATGGCGTATCTGAAGCGTTTGGCCATCCATGCCGAACATGACCTCCTGATGCGCGATCAGTCCCGGAAGACGGACGCTGTGCAAGCGAATACCGTTTTGCTCCGCTCCTCTTGCTCCTGGGAGAATTTCTTTTTCATCCGGATGTCCTTGCTGCTTTTCTTTACGGACTTCTGAAATCATTTCCGCTGTTTTAAGCGCAGTTCCGCTTGGTGCGTCAAGCTTCTGGTCATGATGAAGCTCAATAATCTCAACATCCTCAAAATAGTTGGCAGCCATTTTTGAAAATTTCATCATCAGTATCGCACCGAGCGCAAAATTTGGCGCGATGATGGCTCCGATCCCTTTTTCTTCTGTTAAAGATGTGAGCTCTTTTAAATCAGCTTCTGAGAAACCGGTTGTTCCGACAACTGGACGGACTCCGTGCTCTAATGCAATTTTTGTATGTACTTTTCCGATTTCGGGCGTTGTTAAGTCAATCAAGACATCCGGTTGTGTTTCTGTAAAACAGGCATGGATATCTGTGTAAATGTAAGCATCTGACTCAACAGGCATCACATCAGATAATTTTTGCTGATCGTATGTATGGTCTATGGCCCCGACAAGGTCAAAATGAGGTGTTCGTTCTGCCAATTTAACAGCTTCCTGCCCCATTCTTCCACGCGGTCCCGCAATGACTACTTTAATTGTTTCGTTTGACATCTTGATCTCCTCTACTTTCCTTCTTCTTTTCTGGTCCAGCGATCTTTATCTCTTGTATTAAATTTATGCATGACTCGGTCGTGAGCTTCCTCTAAAGAGATATCAAGAGAGTTGGCTAAACAAACCAATACAAATAGCACATCGCCCATTTCCTCTTCCATGCTTTTATCATCTTCAGTCGCTTTTTTTGGTTTTTCTCCATAACGGTGATTCACTTCTCTGGCAAGCTCGCCCAGTTCTTCAGTCAGCCTCGCCATCATGGCCAGCGGGCTAAAATATCCTTCTTTAAATTGGCCGATGTAACGGTCTACTTCAGCCTGTATGTCTTTCATTGTTTTATCACTCACTGAACGAAACCTCCTATCATCCTCTTACATGTTAGCTAATTCAGATACGTTTGACAAATGTTTAAGCACGTTTGCTGTTTTCTTTTTCATCCACTATAATATAAACGCTATCTAATGGAAGGAAAAGGGGTTTTGTGTGATGCTTGGAGAAATTAGATTAAAAAACATATTTTTTATTTTAATCGGAGCGGCAATTTTTTCATTTGGCTTGGTTCATTTCAATATGCAGAACAATCTGGCTGAGGGCGGTTTTACAGGTATTACACTTTTGCTTTATGCCCTTTTCCACATCAGCCCCTCTATCTCGAACCTGGTGTTGAACATTCCGATTTTTTTTATTGGCTGGCGTTTGCTCGGCAGGACAATGTTTGTTTATACCCTTGTCGGCACTGTAGCCTTGTCTTTGTTCCTCAGCATCTTTCAGCGATATGAAATCCATATGCCTCTTCAGCACGACTTAGCGCTCGCCGCTTTATTTGCCGGCGTATTCATCGGAGCCGGACTGGGTATTATTTTTAAGTTCGGCGGTACGACAGGCGGTGTTGATATCATCGCACGTTTAGTGAATAAGTATTTTGGGATCCCGATGGGCAGAACGATGTTTGCTTTCGATGCCTGCGTCATCATTTTGTCTTTGCTTACTTATCTCTCCTATAAAGAAGCGATGTATACGCTGGTAGCTGTATTTGTAGCGGCAAGATTAATCGATTTTATTCAGGAAGGCGGATACGCTGCTAAAGGCGCTACGATCATCTCTTCGAAAAACGACCTGATTCAGAAAAAGATTCTTGAAGAAATGGAACGGGGCGTCACCATTTTGAAAGGACAAGGTTCCTACACAAAAGAGGATATAGATGTACTTTATTGTGTGGTGCCGAAAAACGAATTGGTGATGCTGAAAAGCGTGATTAACTCCATTGATCCCCATGCCTTTGTAGCGGTAAGCGATGTTCACGATGTGCTCGGAGAAGGATTTACGCTTGATGAAAATAAAAATCCGCTTCCGCGCTGACATGTAATAGAAAAAAGGCGGCTGACCGCCGCCCCTCATCCTTATTTAGGGTAGTCCCTTTTTTTCAGCTTGTTTTTTTCCGCCTTGTACTTTCTGTAACCGACATAGGTAAGAGCAGTAATGATGATACTGCCGGTTGTAATGATCACCCAGAGTAAAGACGGATCGGCATCATCCTCCTCCACCCTGTCAAACACATTTTTCAGGTCATGCTGAAGAAGGGAAAGCCGTTCAAGCTTCGTGCTCTCTGTCATTTGCTGAAATTCCTCTTGCTCAATAACATCTATATGTTTTCCGACAGTTTCAAGCTGATCCTCTGATACATCGATTGTAAGACTGGGGTAAATCAAGTCATATAAACTGATAAATTCATTCCATTTTTCATGAAAGCTTGTGCTTCCATTCTTTTGGACATCTCGCTTCAGTTCAGTAAAAGCTTCCATAATCGGTTTTTCCAGTGAGCCCCAAAGCGGGTCAGACCGATTGTCAACCGCATCCATCAGCATTCTGAACTGCGCGGCTGCTCTGAGTTTTTGTGTGTCTGATGTATCAGCTTGCTTTAAACTCCGAACCATATCATTATAGCCCAATGTGATTTGACGAATTTGGGCTCCCGTTAGCATGGGGTCTTGCTGTTTTTTCTCAGCGGATTTTAATGTTTTTTCAAAATACTCCAAGACTTGAAGCGCCTCTTCATATTTCGCCTGTCGGGTCATTTGAAAGACTGTATCGGATAAATCATTCAATTCCTCGAGGCTTCCCCGCTCTGCAGCCTTGGCATTTCCATTATAAAAAATAAGTGCAATCAACAAACAGATCGTCAGCTTTCGTTTCATGCAGGTCCCTCCCACTCTCTCTCCTTACAGAATATGAAGAAAGGGACAAGGATAGACCAACATTGTCTTTACATCGGCTCAAGCTTCGTTTGCTTTTTTGAGACCACAAGAAAGTAAGCAAGCGCGATTGAAAAGATGCTTAGCCAAAATGTTCCGTATCCTATTTCAGTCATATAATCAGAAAGCATAGAGTATTGCGGCATCATATCAAACAAGTAGTCAATGACATCGTTATGCAGTGTCCAGACTGCAGCAATTGCAAGATGCCAAAATGAAAAACGAAAATACGGACTGTATAATACGCCTTGAACTGCCATTGCAAAATGCGAAGCAATTAGCATGTAGCCCTCCCACGGCAAGTTACCAGTTACTGCAAGCACAAGAAAATTCATAGCCACCGCCCATAGGCCATACTTTACGAGGGTAACTAGCGCAAGCGCCTCAAAGAACGGAGCATTCCGTTTCATGAGAAAGGCAAGCAGCACAAACAGAAAGAAAAACGTTGCTGTCGGACTGTCCGGAACAAAAATCAGGAAACGTGCCGGTGTCTCCAAAAGCTGCGGCAAGTACCAATAGTAGCCGTAAACCGTTCCCAGAAAATTAATGGCTAAGACAAGAATAAGCATCGGCCGCTGCCCTAATACATATTGAAACCATTTCACATCGAATCAACTCTCAGTCTGTAAAAATAATATGTCCAAATAAAAAAGCTGACGCCGGGTCAGCTTTTGATAATAAAAGTATATCCTTCCATTTGACAATTCACAATACGTTATTTTGCGGTTGTTTCAGAAATAAATTTTGCAAGTTCTTCGAGCTGCTTATCATTTCCTTTGAACACACCCGCCGGCATTTTGCCTTTCCCTTCTACAGCGATTTTTTTGATTTCATCCGGTTTCAGCCCGCTGTCAACCAATGAAGGCCCGGCCGCTCCTCCCTGAAGGTTATCCCCATGGCAAGAAATACAGCCCTGTTCCTTAAAAACCTTATATCCTTCTGCATTGGTGTCAATGTCGGCTTCTTTTGTAATTTTCCCCTGTTCTTCTGCCTTGGCCCAGTCATGAGTAGCAACTGACTGCCACGTCAAAAATACAGCAGCGGAAATGGCCAGAAGCATCATACCGACAGCGACCGGACGCTTCCACGGCCTTCTTTCTGTCCCTCTGTCTAGGAATGGAGCCAAAAGCAGGGCCCCAAAAGCGAGACCTGGCATAATCATGGCGCCGACCACTGTAAAGCTTCCAGCGGCGTATTCATACTTCAACAGCTGGTATAAGAAAAGAAAATACCAATCCGGCAGCGGAATATAACCAGTATCAGTCGGGTCCGCCATCCGCTCCAAAGGCGGCTGATGCACAATCGTCAAAACGAGAAAACCGATGAGAAAGACAGCTCCAACCATCCATTCCTTTAACAAGAAATTTGGCCAGAAAGCCTCTGTTTTACCGGGATACTCCGAATAATCCTTCGGTATATTCGGCTTTTTTTCAGCCGGTATCCTTGAGTCGCCTACAAATTTCATCCCTTTGCCCCGGTGCATGTCATCCCCTCCCTTTTATTCGCAGATCAAGAGTTTAAAGCGGTCCTGAAATCCCCTGCTTCCGGATCATAATAAAATGTGCAGCCATCAGCCCGAACAATGCGGCAGGAAGAAAAAATACATGGATCGCAAAAAACCTAGTCAGCGTTTGGGCGCCTACAATATCCGGATGCCCTGCAAGGAGCGTTTTAACTTGCGTTCCGATCAAAGGCGTAGCTTCGGCGATCTGCAGCCCGACTTTTGTTGCAAACAGAGCCTTCATATCCCAAGGAAGCAAGTAGCCTGTAAAGCCAAGACCGAGCATAACAAAAAAGATCAGCACACCGACAATCCAGTTCAGCTCGCGCGGTTTTTTATACGCGCCTTGGAAAAAGACCCTCAGCGTATGTAAAAACATCATCACAATGACCAGGCTCGCACCCCAGTGGTGCATCCCCCTGACAATCTGGCCGAATGCCACTTCATTTTGCAAATAATATACCGATTCCCAGGCATTTTTGATATCAGGCACATAATACATCGTTAAAAACATTCCAGATAATACTTGGATAACGGTTACAAAAAACGTCAGTCCCCCAAAGCAATACACAAACGCAGAGAAATGATGGGCGGGATTCACATGTTCCGGTACTTCGTGATCGGCAATATCCCTCCACATCGGTGTAATATCAAGCCGCTCGTCTACCCAGTCATAAATTTTGTTCAGCATGTCACCCTTCCCCCTTAGGCTTTGCTTTTCCAAGATACAGGAAGCCGTCTTTTACTTCTTGCTCATAATGATCAAGAGGCGCAAGCGGCGGCGTGCCAGGGACATTGGTGCCGTCCTTTTCATAGAGTCCGTAATGGCATGGACAAAAGAATTTATTCGGGTTTTTAGGATCACTATTCCAGTTCACCGTACACCCTAAATGTTTACAAATTGGCGAAAGTGCTACAATTTCATCCCCGTTTTTGAAGACCCAGGCTGATCTTGACTCTTCTGACTCATACCAGGCATCGACTTGATTAATTTTAAAATCAAAGCGCTGCGGCTCTTTTGTCAACTCATCAACGCTGACAACCTGAACCATATCCTGCTTCCCTGTCGATTTTAATACCGGGTCGAGTGCGAAGCGAACCATAGGCATGAGCATACTAGCCGCCATAAAACCTCCTACACCTGTGAGCGTGTAATTCAAAAATTGACGTCTGGATATATCATGTTTTCCGCCCATCTCTTCTCCCCCCTCTAGGTCACCCCTGCAAACTGACTAAAATAGAAAATATTGCAATAACTCTAGACACCCTCATAATATATGAATCTCTCAGCAAGGTCAATATAGCCAAAATATTGTTTATAAGGAAATGTAAGTGTTTTTATGAAGTGCTCCATAACTGTAACAAAACGTTCAAAATTTCAGCAGTGCGTTCATCCAATATTTTTCTTATTAAAGAGTCATTTAAATGCTCTAATGGAACAGACGGTGTAACAATGATTTTGCCTAACGCATCCTCAGCTCTCCAACTTTCGTCAGATGTGAGCAGGACAACATGCGGAAATTCCGTTATCAGCTCTTCCCGCAAATCCTTAAGCCCTTGAACGGTTATTTCATTTCTATCAACATATGTATAAGGTGGAAGTAAATATACCCGTCCCTTTAACTGCCTTTCAAGTTCTTCTGAGAGAAGCTGCGTAAACTCGCCTTTCTCCGCCGCCATTTTAAAATGGTTATTAACCCTTATGTTAATTAATGGTATGACAGCGGTATCAATGTAATCCTTAGCTTGTAAATAGTCCTTGGCATCAGTGATTCTCCACCTCATCGTTCTCCCCCTTTACGGCAACAAGCCTTGCAATTCACTGCAAGGCTGGTCATATTATGTGAGCTGATTTAATTGGCGCGATAATTGTTCAAATGCCTCTTTATCATGACGATCTAACGCCTCGTCAATGTCTTTTAATAATTTTTCTCTTTGGAATGTGGAAATAGCGTGCTCTAAAATCTGTTCCGCCAATCCCTGATCTTTTTTATTCTCAAAAAGGTTTTTCGGAATATGCGGGTTGGACTCCAGCACCGCCGCATATTCAGGTGAGCTGTAAGCCGAACGGAAATTAAGCTGGATAAACAAATCCTGCTGTTTATTTAATCTAATATCATGAAAAGATTTTTCCGCGTCGGTAGTCATGACATTCTCTTTATAGAACCGGAACGGAACTTCTTCAACACAATGTGTTGACATTATAATGCCTCTCGGGCAAAATTCAGCCTGCTCCACAAAATGAACCTTCTCCATGAGAGAATCATGGCTCATTAAGTAGTTCAAGATCCAAACGCACTCTCGGCGCTTTAACTGATAATGGTTTAAAAACCAACGGATAAAATCTTTTTTCTCATTGACAGAAACAGGGGTCTGCATGTAATTCCCTCCTCTATCGTTCGTATAATCTATATACTTATATGTTCCACATGAATGGTTAATATTCCTGCTTATCTAGAAAATTCATCCTCGATTCGCAAAATCGTTTCTTCCAGTTCTTCATTGGCTCCGTCCATTTCAAGAACCTTTTTCAAAAGCGGCAGCGCTTCTTTTTGAAGACCTTCTTCTAATAGGAAGCTTGCGTATTCATATAAGAAATCTCTATCCTCCCGGTAATGAAGATAGGCAGCCTCAAAGGATTGTTTTGCTTCCTCGTATTGCTCTAATTCAGTATATGCGCTTGCAAGATACCAATTGTATTTCGGATCTTCTTCACCGTAGCTTCGAACCTCTTGAATAAGATCAATGATCTGATCATAATCCTCTTCTTTGTGATACACGGCAAGAAGTGTATGAAGCGCCTCAACAAAGCCCGGATCAAGCGCAAGCGCCTCCTGAAGCAGCTTTTTCCCCTCTTCTGACTTCCCGATTTTTAAGGCCATTTTGGCGGCATAAAGGAAAAGTTCTTTGTTATATTCATCATATCTGATCCCCTCTTTTGCCGTTTTTAATGCCTCTTCATACATTCCTTCAGCTTCATAGCTTTTCGAGAGCGGCATATAAAGTGAAGTATAAGATGGATCAAGCTCCTTTAAATCAGACAGCTGCTTAATAGCTGTTTTCACAAGCCCCGCCTGTAAGGCTGTAAAACCATAGCCGAAAATCGTATTAGGATCAGGATTCTCATCGACAGCTTTCTCGTACCATGGAATGGCATCCTCAAATTCACCTGAGGCACTTAACGATTCTGCCAGTCTTTGATGGACATTAACGCCTCCGATCTCCCCCTGCTCCTCAGCCGTTGTTTTAAAATATTGAACCGCTTTTGCATAGGCTCCCTGAGCAAAGTAAAGTTCTCCCAGTGCAAAATCAATAACAGGTTCATTGTCCAGAATGGACTTTGCTTGTAAAAGCTTTTGTTCACTGACTTCGAATAACCCCTGCATCTGATAAAGATCCGCCATAAGCAGCAAACTTTCCGGATATGATGGATCTGTTTCCGGAATAGTCTCCAGCACAGCGAGGGCTTTTTCTTCTTCGTCAATATCTATTAAAAGTTCAGCGTAGAAATTCGTCAGTTCTGTTTCATTTGGATATAAATCATGTAGATCACTAATCAGTGAAATGGCTTTTTCTACATCGCCCCACTCGTAATAAAGCTGGGCTGCAATGGCTTTATCTTCATCATGCAGCTGTTTTTCAGCCTTCGAGAGCGTGTTGAGGCCTTTTTCTGTTTCACCTGCTTCAACTAATTTTATGGCTTCTTGAATCAATGTATTCAAATCGGACCGGTCCTTTCTTTTCCTATACAACATCAACCATACAAAAAAAGCTTTATTTGTTCGGGTTAATCTTATCATAATTCAGACGAATGCCCCCGGCAAATAAGATGCTTCTGTACGGAAGGGAATTATTGAGTCTTATTAGTTTACCAAAAGATCTTGAGATAGAAAATGAAAAAAGGAAGATCGCCCTCTGTACAGTAAAGCAGCTCTTTGACCTGCCGGCTTGTAAGTAAAGCTCATCCCCCCTTTTCGTTTTTCTATCCCCTCTATAAGACAAGCTATGTTTTTTCGCCCCGAATTATGATCTGCATAAAAAATCCTGAAGTAAAACTTCAGGATTTTTTCGAAAGCTTATTTAAATGCTCGAAGAAGGTTGGATAAGAAACGTGAATGGCGTCCGTGTGCTCGATTTCAATCGGCTCCTCCGTTATACAGGAAGCAATACCAAGCATCATTCCGATTCGATGATCTCCGTGGCTGGACACTGCAGCGCCGCCTTTCAACGTTTGTTTGCCATAAACCTTCATTCCATCTGCTGTCGGTTCAATTTCAGCACCCAGCTTGCGAAGCTCAGAAACAACAGTATCAATGCGGTTTGTTTCTTTCACTTTTAGCTCTGCCGCGTCCTTGATAACGGTGGTTCCTTCCGCCTGAGTCGCAAGAAGCGCGATGATAGGGATCTCATCAATTAAACGCGGAATAATATCTCCTCCGATTTCAACTGCCTTTAGAGATGACGTTTCTATAATCAAATCTCCATAAGGCTCTGCACCACTATCAGCAGATGGTTTGATTTCAAGTTTTGCCCCCATGTTTTGAAGGACGTCAATAATACCTGTCCGAGTCGGATTTAAACCTACGTTTTTCAATACAATTCTGCTGTTTGGAACCATCGCGCCAGCAGCAAGGAAAAACGCGGCTGAAGAAATGTCTCCAGGAACAAAAATATCAGCAGCTGTCAGTTTCTGGCCACCAGCAATGGAAACACTCGTTTGATCTTCAGAAAGCTTAACGCCAAAAGCAGAAAGCATCCGCTCAGTGTGGTCCCGAGATTTATGGGGCTCTGTGACAGTTGTTGTGCCCTCAGCCTGTAATCCGGCCAGCAAAACAGCAGATTTAATTTGCGCGCTTGCAACAGGTGATACATATTCAATGCCTTTTAATGAAGCGCCGCTCACCGACAGCGGTGTAAATTCTCCGCCGGCTCTGCCGTCGATTTTAGCCCCCATTTTTTTCAAAGGCTCAGTCACACGCTTCATTGGGCGCTTCGCAATGCTCTCATCTCCGGCTACCGCGCTGTAAAAAGGTCGGCCCGCCAATATTCCGAGCATCAGGCGAATGGTTGTACCTGAATTTCCGACATCTAAAAGGCTTTCTGGCTCTTTCAGGGCATCGATTCCTTTTCCGTGAATCACGACATCGCTGCCGCTTTGCTCAATGTGAACACCCATTTTTCTAAAGCAATCGATCGTGCTCAGACAATCTGCTCCCGGCAGAAAGTTTTTAACTGTTGTTGTGCCTGCCGCTAGCGCGCCAAACATAACAGAGCGGTGAGAAATGGATTTATCACCGGGAATATGTATTTCTCCATGTAAGGTCTGCACCTTTTCTCGTTTCATTTTTTCCACCTCAATCAGCATAAAAAGTTTCATATTCCGCCCGGGCTTCAATGCATTGTTCTGCCCTTTTGCGGTCGTCATCAGACTGAAAACTGATCCTTAAAATTCCGTTAATATCTTCTCGTGTTTCAATAATGCGGATATTCGTGATACTGATGCGTTCCGCAGCTAAAATCGCTGTTATCTCGGATATCACACCCGGATGATCGGGTACATCCACATATAAATCATAAAATGCAGGTATCGCTCCCTTCTGCCGAAGCGGCAGCCCGTCGCGATAATCCTTGGCGGTTTTAAAATAACGAAATAGATTTTCCGCATCTTCTTGTTCTACATATGTACGGATCTTGTCAATTTCACGAATCCACTCATCAAAACGGTCTAAGATTTTATCTTTATTATGTAATAAAATATCCCGCCACATTGCCGGGCTGCTTGATGCAATCCTTGTAATATCTCTGAACCCGCCGGCAGCAAAACGTTTAACAAGCGGATACAGGTTTTCCGAATGATGGGTTTGGTGAACAAGACTAGCTGCTACAATATGCGGAAAATGACTGATTACACTTGTAACACCATCATGCTCCTCTGGCGACATTTCCACAAAATGGGCATTCGTCCCCTTCAGCAGGCTTTTTAACTGTTCCACAGCTTGTTTGTCCGTTTTCTGGCCTGGCGTTAAAATATAAAATGCATTTTCAAACAGGAACTCCTTCGCAGCGGCCACTCCTGATTTATGTGAACCCGCCATCGGATGCCCTCCGACAAATTGATAGCGGCTAGGCAGCACTTGATCAGCGTAATCAACCACTTTTTGCTTTGTGCTTCCTACATCCGTAATCAAAAGCTCATGTTCAATTCCTGAATGAGCCAGCTCTTCAAGCATAACCAGTGTTTGTTCGACAGGTGTCGCAATGATTACTGTAGCTGCCTCTTTCGCACCGCTAATAAACGAATCAGCACGATCGTCTATCACACCTAATTTTAATGCCGCTACCGCCTGTTCATCAGAGATGTCGATTCCGATAATCCGTTTGCCGGGATGATTTTTTTTGATGGCTAGGGCAATCGAACCGCCTATCAATCCGAGACCGGCGAGCAATATTGTATCTTTCATTTGATTCATACGTCATCACCTGGTTTATAGACTAAAGAGGTGATATTTGATCACCTCTTATAAAATTTCAGCTAAAATGGCAAGTATTTCTTCATTTTGCTCTTTTGTTCCGATCGTAATCCGGAGTGATGTCGGGAAACCTAATGCGTTTCCTGACCGGACGATATAGCCTTTTTCCAGCAGAGCCTGAAACAGTTCATCAGCAGGACGTTTAAAGTCAATTAACACAAAATTTGTCTGTGAAGGGTAACACTTTAAACCATGAGTTTTCGCAAAATCATAATACTGCTGAAGGCCTGCATTATTTTGCTCGACACAGGAAGCAATAAACGCTTGATCATCAAGTGCTGCAATCGCCGCAGCCTGGCCCAGACGGCTCGTATTAAACGGCTCTCTCGCCGGCTCAATCTGGCGAATCAGGCTCTCGTCAGCAATTCCGTATCCGACTCTGAGCGCTGCCAGACCGTATGCCTTTGAAAATGTGCGCAAAATCATCAAATTGGAATACTTGCTTAAGAGCGGCACGGTTTCCGGGTAATCCTCTGCTGTTACATATTCATAATATGCTTCGTCAAGAACAACAAGGACACGTGAAGGAACGCGCTCCAGAAATGCGAGTAATTCTCCTTCAGATGTATAAGTGCCAGTCGGATTATTCGGGCTGCATATCCAAACGACTTGTGTCTGTTCGTCGATGGCTTCTAACATGGCGTCTAAATCATGTGAGCCGTCGGGACGAAGTGCAATTTCACGTACTTCAGCACCTTCAATGACCGCATTATGTTTATATTGCGGAAAAGTGGGGGCAGCAGTAACCGTGTTTGTTTTATCGTTTAAAAATGCCCGGCAGATGATCTGTATGATTTCATCAGAACCGTTGCCGAAAATAAGTGATGTTTCGCTGACATTGAGGTGCTTACTGAGCCTTGTCCGCAAAGCGGCGCTATACCCGTCCGGGTAAAGGGCAAGCTGTTGAATCTCATGATGAAGCGCCTCTTTTGCAGCCTCTGAACAGCCGTAAGGATTCTCGTTTGAAGCAAGCTTCACCACTTTATCCAAGCCATATTCTGATTTCACTGCTTCAATCGGCTTTCCAGGCTGATAAGGCTTCAGCTGTTTTAAATGTTCTTTGATACGCAAATCAGTCACCTCATTTTAAACTGTACAAGCCGCTAAACGCCATTGCATAATCCTCAAACTCCTGCAGCGCCTGATTTCTCGTTTCAGCGCTGATGAGCCGGTCCTTTAATTCTTCTATTTTTCTGACGAGCGCACTTCCCACTACGACACCGTCACTAATTTCATTCATCTTTATGACCTGTTCACGGTTTGATATACCGAACCCTACAGCAACCGGAACAGCGCTGAGATTCTTCACAGTACAAATGAACGGGTACACGGATGAATTGAACTCATTGCGGACACCGGTCACACCCAGAGAAGATACACAGTAGACGAACCCCTCGGCTTGTTCAATAATGGTTTTCAAACGGCTTTCGCTTGTCGGCGCAACCAAAGAAATATACGTCACCTCATGGCTTTTACATTCCTCTTGAAGGCTGTTGCTTTCTTCTAATGGCAGATCCGGAACAAGCAGACCGTCAATATGATTTTCCCGCAGTAAAGCGAAAAAGTATTCTTTGTTCAATTGTAACACAGGATTATAATACGTAAAGAGGATAATCGGAATATTCACTCCGTTTTTTTTCATTTCTCCGCCTAATTCGATTGCCTTTACGATATTCATTCCTTGATCAAGTGCCCGCTTTGAAGCCCTCTGGATCACCGGACCGTCTGCAAGCGGGTCAGAGTATGCAACACCAAGCTCCAATGCAGTGGCGCCTGCTTTTTGGAGTGACTTCGCCAGTTCAATCGAAACCTCAGGAACTGGATCGCCCGCCGTAATAAACGGGATAAACAATTTTTCTGTTGGTTGAAGATCCAATTTAAACATGGGCTTTCACCTCTTCTTCCAATACATTCATTAATGTGTTGACATCCTTGTCTCCCCGTCCTGATAAACAGACGAGAATGAGTTGACCGCGATCCATTCCTTTGGCGAGTTTGAATGCTTTCGCTAACGCATGGGCAGATTCGATTGCCGGCAAAATCCCCTCTTTTTCTGACAAAAGCTTTAATGCATCCACCGCTTCTTCATCAGTGATACTGTCATAAGTGACACGGCCGCTCTTATGCAAGTATGCATGCTCCGGACCGATTCCAGGATAGTCGAGACCGGCTGAAATAGAGTAGGGCTCAATAATTTGCCCGAACTCATCCTGAATGAGATAAGTCAATGAACCGTGAATAACCCCTACGGTTCCTTTCGAAATAGTGGCGGCATGAAGAGGCGTATCAATTCCTTTTCCTGCTGCTTCAGCGCCGATCAGTTCAACATCTTCATTTAAAAATGCCTGAAACATACCCATCGCATTGCTTCCTCCGCCTACACATGCCACTACTTTATCAGGCAGAGTGCCTTCAATATGTTTCAACTGATCCTTCGCTTCCTCTCCGATCATTTTTTGAAATTCACGGACCACTTGCGGATAAGGATGCGGGCCGACAACTGATCCAATCATATAAAAGTGATCCTCACAATGCTGAACCCAGTACCGGATCGCCTCATTTGTGGCATCCTTCAATGTTCCGTTTCCGCTTGTTACAGGCACTACCTCCGCTCCAAGAAGCTTCATGCGGAAAACGTTCAGAGACTGGCGGGCAACATCCTCTTCACCCATAAACACAGTACAGGAAAAGCCGAATTTGGCTGCAACTGTTGCAGCGGCAACGCCATGCTGGCCGGCACCGGTTTCAGCAATGATTTTCGTTTTGCCCATTTTTTTAGCAAGCAGCGCTTGACCTAGCGCATTATTGATTTTATGAGAACCTGTATGGTTTAAATCTTCTCGTTTCAAATAGATTTTCGCGCCGCCTAAGTATTCAGTGACTCGATCAGCGTATGTTAATGCAGTCGGCCGTCCGGAATAGTCCTTTAACAGCTTATAATACTCTTCACGAAAAGCGGGATCATCCTTGATTTGTTTAAATGCTGTTTCTATTTCATCTAACGGCTGCATGAGTGTTTCCGGAACAAACTTTCCGCCAAAATCACCGTATCTGCCTATTTCATTCGGATATGGATACATATCGGTTCATCCTTTCTTCTAAAAGACTCATCAGATTCTGATCTTTTTGTCCGTTTTTTTCAATTCCGCTGGCAAGGTCAATTCCTTCTGGCTGCCATTTCAATAGGCTGGTGATGCTATCCGGATTCACGCCGCCAGCGATAAAGCAGCGTTTACCAATAGCCGCCTGCTGATATTCCGGCACACATTCCCAAGAAAATGCAACACCAGTTCCGCCTCTAGACCCTTTTACAGATGAATCAATCACAAAGCCGTCAACATTATCTTTAAAGCGGGCTATTTCTTGAGTTGTGTTACCTTGATGGTGAAGCGCCTTCCATATTTCACAGCCTGTCAGCTTGCGAAGAGCAGCAGCATCCGCCGGTTTTTCATCACCGTGAAGCTGAATGACGTCGAGCTTCAAGCTCTTGGCAATACGTGACATCGTCTCTATTGATTCATTAACAAAAACACCTGCAACCTGTTTTTCGACACGAGCTTGGTTCAGCCATTTTTTCACATCTTGCGGAGATACTTTTCGTTTGCTTTCAGCAAAAATAAATCCTAGGTAATCAGCCTGTGATTCCGCCGCAAGCTGCAAATCCTTTAGTGACCGAATACCGCAATATTTTAATGCCGGTTTCTTCACAACCTCACTCCCCAAACAAAGCATGGATTGCTTTACGCTGAGAAGTTTGTCTCATCAATGATTCACCGATAAGTACAGCTCGCGCCCCATGTTCATTGACAAATGTTAAATGTTCTAAAGAACCGATTCCGCTTTCGCTGACAAGCAAGGATTCTTTCGGAACGAGAGATGCGATTTGTTCTGTCTGCTTTACAGATGTTTTAAACGTTTTTAGGTTTCGATTATTTACACCGAGAATGTCGGGTGTGAACACTTTCAATATTTGTTCTAGCGTTGATGCATCATGAACCTCCACTAGCACGTCCATCCCCTTTTCACCTGCTTCAAGATATAATTCATGAAGGTGTAAGGGATCAAGCACCTCGCCGATTAACAATATGGCATCCGCTCCGATTCTTCTTGATTCCTCTACTTGAAGAGAATCAATAATAAAATCTTTTCTAAGTACAGGAATCGAAACAGCACGCTTTACGTCTGATAAATAACTGTTTTCCCCTTGAAAAAACGGGGTGTCTGTTAAAACGGAAATCGCATCTGCCTTCGCAGCCTCATAGTCTATTGCAATCTGCACAGGCACAAAATCCTCTTTAATAAGCCCTTTTGACGGCGATGCTTTCTTCACTTCGGCAATCAACCCGATAAACCGATTCGGGCTTGCCAGCGCCTCCTTAAATGAACGTTTCTCGAAAGGCTGCTCTACCGGCAAAACCAGTGTTTTCACTTCTTCTTTCTTTTGTTTGATGATTTTTTCAAGCATAGATCTCTTCCTCTTTCTGCTTTAGTCGTTCAAGCTGCGCGGCAGCGCCTCCGCTTGTAATCGTCTCTAACGCCAGCTCCGTTCCTTCCTTCAGTGAGGCGGTAATTCCCGCCGTGTAAATCGCAGCTCCCGCATTAAAAGCCGTAATAGATAAAGCGGAACTGCTGCTTTTATTTTCAAAAATATTCTGAATGAGATAGGCGCTCTCTTTCGGAGACTGCACCTGTAAATCTTCAAGTCTGCCATTTGTGAAACCGAAATCTTCGGGTGAAACGGTATACTCCCGGCGCTCTCCGTCCTTTAATTCAATCACGTCGGTCGGTGCTGTAATTGAAAGCTCATCTAAACCGTCACGGCTTGATACAAACATAACGTGCTTCGGCTGAAACGTCTCCAGTGCGCTTGCCATCAGTCCAGCTTTTTCAACAGAATAGACCCCAATCACCTGACGCTTCGCCTGTAAAGGATTGCTGAGCGGCCCAAGCAGATTAAATACCGTTCTGAAACCTAGCTCTTTTCTAGTACCTGCTACATGTTTCATAGACGAATGGTAAAGCGGCGCAAAAAGAAATCCCATGTTGTTTGTTTCAATGCTGCTTTTGACCTCTTCGGGAGTGGTTTGAATAGAAACCTCTAGCTCCTCTAAAACATCAGCGCTTCCGCTTTTAGAAGAGACAGAGCGATTGCCATGCTTAGCGATTTTCGCACCAGCTGCCGAGGCAACAATTGCCGAGGCCGTTGAGATATTAAAAGTGGAAATACCGTCTCCCCCTGTTCCGCATGTATCAACAATATCAGGAAGTCCATCGACTGTAAGAGCGTGTGCCCGCATTGCCTTCACAAAACCCGCAAGCTCTTCTGGCGTCTCCCCCCGATGAGCAAGAATTGACAATATCCCCCCCATTTCAGAAGGAGTCATTTCCGCTGCCATCATCATATTCATCAGCGTTTCAGCCTCACCGGCAGTAAGGGTTTTTCCGTCAACGCACAATTGTAGAAATCTGTTCATCAGCTTTATCCTCCTTGCTATGAAACATGTCTTCTGCAATATGAATCGTTTTCAGCAGCGCACCGGCTTTATTACAGCTTTCTTCGTATTCGGCTTCCGGAACAGAATCAGCAACAATGCCAGCACCTGCCTGTATCGATGCAACACCGTTCTTTACACTCATCGTGCGAATCGTAATACAAGAGTCGATATTCCCGTCAAACCCAATGTAGGCAATACACCCTCCGTATGTCTCTCTCGGTGTTGGCTCGAGTTCTTGCAAAAGCTGCATGGCACGGATTTTGGGTGCGCCTGTTAAAGTCCCCGCCGGGAAAGCAGACATCAGTGCATCGACAGGATGAACCCCTTTTTTCAATCGGCCTGTAACCACCGAGATAATGTGCATGACATGTGAAAAGGAAACAATTTTTGTGAACTCCGGCACAGAAACAGAACCATACTCTGCTACTCTGCCGATATCGTTTCGGGCAAGATCAACGAGCATGTAATGCTCCGCTTTTTCTTTTTCATCCTTCATGAGCTCAACCTTCAGTCTCTCATCTTCAGCTTTGTCTGCACCGCGTTTTCTCGTACCGGCAATCGGATGGATTTCTAAGTGCCCGTCTTGAACGTGTATTAACCGTTCCGGAGAGCTGCCGACTATTTCTCTGTCTAGCAGTTTCATATAATACATATACGGCGAAGGATTGACGATCCTAAGCACTCGGTATAACTCAAAAGCATCTGCTTTTATCGGCACCTCAAATTTTTGTGATAAAACACCCTGGAAGATATCGCCTGCTTTTATATAGCTTTTGATTTTTTCTACATCAGCCATAAAAGCCGATTTTTCATAATTAGAAGATACTGTCTCAAAGCTGGGTGTCTTGTATGAATCAGCAGAAAGAAACAGCTCTTTTATGTTTTTTTGGTCCATCATTTTTTCAATGAGATTTTGAAGCTCCAGATGATTTTGATGGAATACATCCATTTTTTCGTTTTTTGTTTCCTCTCCAGTGAGCCTTGCATATTGGATAAAGTGGACGTTTTTGGTTTCATGATCATACGCAATTAATGTCCGGCAAACAAACAGCATACACTTTTCCATGTCTGTTTCTTTGGTATGCGAAGGAACAGAAGGCTCAATCAGCGGGATCATATCATAGCTTAAGTACCCGACAGCTCCGCCGACAAAAGGAATGCCAAGCTCAGGTGTTTTGATTTTGTATGTGGTATTCATCCAGTTCAGCACTTCTTTTAGTTCATTTCCTGTGTAAAGAGATTTGCTGTCCTGATCAGCGGCCGAAAAACGGCCCTGCTCTTCTTTAATTGTGAGAAATGGATTCAGGCCGATAAACGAATATCTGGACCAAGTGGATGTATCGTCCTTGCTTTCAAGAAGATACGTAATCTCCCTGTCAAGCTTCTCTATCATTTGAATGGGTGTCAGTGTATCGACTGTGAAGGTCTCCACAATCGGTATCGTGTGGTGGGACAAGCTGTCCTCTAAAAATGCGGAAATGTTTGATTGGAAATTCATTGCTCTCACTCCTTATGGCAAGGAGAATGAGAAGATGGCATGAGAGGATAAAATACTATATAACAAATAAACCCAAAAGAAAGACTTCTTTTGGGTAGAATAAACATAATGTCTCAGCTCAACTAAACTCATTCTCTGCTACCCTATTCTCTAACTCAACTCATTCTAATTGCTTTATACACACTCTTGTGTATTTCTAAGCTGTTCTTATCGTATTACAATTCAGTATTTTTTGTCAATGATAAATCGGGCCTCAATACGACAGCTTTTTCTAAATATACATGTCTGATCTGATCCTGAGGGACATCTGTCTGGACCGTCATCATGACTCTTATGCACTTTTTCAGACCGCCTGTTACGTCCATTTCCTGCATACATGTTACCGGTACATACTGCCATCCTGAAAGCTCGCGAACAGCTTTTGCCGGGAAAACAGCGTGCAAATCAGGTGTAGCCGACAGAAGCATTTGAACAACATCTTCCGGTTTTGTATGATTTTCTTCTATGATTTTCTCTAACAGCTGTTTAGTTTTTTGTAAAATTTCTTCTTCAGTATCCCGTTCAACTGTAGTTGCTCCGCGAATTCCGCGAATCATCATGATGTCTCCTCCAATCGCCATTTGTTCAGCCAGCTCTCAAGTTCATTTCTGGAAAATGTATGATCAGCAACTTTCCCTAATTCGTTGAGCACAATAAACTGAATCTTCCCGCCACGGGTTTTCTTATCATTCATCATACGGTTCAAGAGAACCGAAGTTTCCGTCTCTTTTCTGATTTGACTTGGATAACCCAGGCTTTTTAGCCAGCTGACCAAACGTTTTCTGTCCATTTCACAGCCTACAGTCTTTTCGCTTATATATAAAGCAAACTGCATTCCGAGGGCTACGGCATCACCGTGAGTGATCTGCCCATATCCATATTCCGCCTCAACGGCATGGCCGAGCGTATGCCCAAAGTTTAAGTAAGCTCTTATCCCCTCTTCTTTTTCATCCTGCTGAACGACAGACGCTTTAATTGAAATGCCTTTAAAAATCATGTCATTCAGCTGATCATTAGTGATATCACGCAGTGAGTGGATATTCAGCAGCTCCTCCAGAAACGCTCTGTCATAGATAAAAGCGTGTTTAATCACTTCTGCCATTCCGGACCTAAGCTCTTTTTCAGGCAGAGAACGCAGGAAATCTGTATCATAGAGCACGGCTTTCGGCTGATAAAACGCACCGATTAGATTTTTTCCAAGCGGATGGTTCACGGCTACTTTTCCTCCGACTGCGCTGTCATGCGCCAAGAGCGTCGTAGGCATTTGGATGAAATCAATGCCGCGCATAAAAGTGGCAGCCACAAAACCGGCAAGATCCCCTACAACACCGCCACCGAATGCGATGATGCATGAGGAGCGATCCATATGAAAACGAATCGCTTCACTCTGCAATTTTGTGTACATGTCCATGGATTTTGCCTGCTCTCCACTCGGTACCGTCACTTTTTTCACAGGCCATTTTTCTTGCAGCAAATGGAGCATTTCATCACCATACAGGCGGTCCACTTCTTCATCCGTGACAAGCATAATCCTTGTTAAAGGCCTGTTTAAAGAGGTTAATAGTTCGCAAGCCTTTTTTCTGATACCTTGTCCGATAAAAACAGGATATGACGAGGAAGCAGTTTGAACATGCAGTGTCTTCATTAAAATTCCCTCGACAGTTTTCTCATATTCTCCACATTTTCTCTAATGCGGTCAATTTGATCTAATCCGAATTGTTCAACGACTGCGTTCGCAATTTCCCAAGCGACAGCCGCTTCAGCGACTACACTTGCCGCAGGAACAGCACAGCTGTCTGAACGTTCAATGCTGGCAGAAAACGGTTCTTTCGTTTCAATATCGACACTTTTCAGCGGTTTATACAAAGTCGGAATCGGCTTCATGACTCCGCGGACAACAATCGGCATCCCTGTCGTCATGCCGCCTTCCAGTCCGCCAAGTCTGTTAGTAGCACGGGTGTATCCTTTTTCCTCGTCCCAAATGATCTCGTCATGGACTTCGCTTCCATTTCGCCCTGCTGCCTCAAATCCGATGCCGAATTCCACACCTTTAAATGCGTTAATTGACAGAACAGCGGCAGCAAGCTTGCAATCCAGCTTGCGGTCATAATGGACATAGCTGCCCACGCCTACCGGCATTCCCTCGACAATGACTTCTACTATTCCACCGATGGAATCTCCGTTTGCCTTTGCTTCATCAATGGCAGCCATCATTTTTTTGCCTGCCTCTTCATCGTAGCATCTGACAGGAGACTCTTCCGTTACACGCTGCAAGTCTTCAATTGACGTATACTCTGTTTTTTCAGCTTTAACAGCGCCAATTTGCAACACGTGGCCCGCCACCTTAATGCCAAGCTCAGAAAGAATCTTTTTAGCTACAGCCCCTGCCGCCACTCTGACAGTTGTTTCCCTTGCTGAAGAACGCTCAAGCACATTTCTCATATCACGATGATTATATTTAATTGCACCGTTTAAGTCAGCGTGCCCAGGTCTCGGTCTGGAAATCTGGCGCTTCATTTCCTTTTCTTCATCTTCTGTAATCGGAGCGGCGCCCATGATTTTTGTCCAATGCTTCCAATCGTTATTTTCAACTACGAGAGCAATTGGCGAACCGAGTGTACGTGCATGGCGCACCCCGCTCATAATTTTGGCCTGGTCTTTTTCGATCTGCATGCGGCGGCCGCGGCCGTGTCCTTTTTGGCGTCTGGCAAGCTCAAAATTGATATCTTCCTCCGTTATGTAAAGCCCGGCAGGTACACCCTCAATAATGGTTGTCAATTGGGGGCCGTGTGATTCTCCGGCTGTTAAATATCTCATGACTTCTTCTCCCTTCATCGCATTAACGCTTTTAAGTAAGACTACTATAACATATTTTTCAGCAAAAAGTCAGTCTATCTTTTTTGATAAAAGAATGTATCGGCTGGGACTAGGCCAAATTTCTCGGGATTGAAGATTTGCTCGGTGCTGCCGACAAAAAGAACTCCATTCTTCTTCAAGCTATGTGCCATTTTTAAATACAGCTCTTCCTTCGCGCTTTCTGTAAAATAAATAAATACATTGCGGCACACGATTAAGTCAAAGTCTTGTTCATAACGATCCGCCAGCAAATTGTGCTTTTTGAATGTAATATTCTTTTTGATTTCCGTTTTCACTTCATAACTTCTATTTGCGTTTTGCGTAAAATAACGATCTTTCACAGATAGCGGCACTTCCTGTAAAGACCGCTCCTGATAAACGCCTTTTTTCGCTTTTTCCAATGCTTTTTCATCAATATCCGTCGCTAAAATCTGATAGCCCGGAAGACCTTTTTGCTGGTCCAAAAGCATGGCAAGCGTGTATGGCTCCTCCCCCGTTGAGCAGGCGGCACTCCAAATCTTTAAAGGCCTAGAGGTCTTGATTAACGGCAGAATTGCAGTCTCAAGAACTTCCCACCTTTTATAATTACGATAAAATTCTGAAACATTGATCGTCATTCTGTCCAATGTTTCATTTAAGAGAGCTTGATCCTCTTCCAATGCCGCCGCAAAGTCCTTAAAGCTTTGGAACCCCTTTTTCTCATAAAGTGACGTTAGCCTTCTCTTCATTTGTGCTTCTTTATATAGTGTCAAATCGACTCCGGTTAATTGTTTCCATTTCGTTGTAAATACGCTGTATGTATCCATCTCTACTCTCCCAGTCTCGCTGTCTTTTTGTCCTAGTATAGCTTGTTTTATCAGGAAATTGTATTGTTTCAATAAAAAAATCAGCTTTTCAGCTGATTTTAGATCGTTGGGAAAGGCAGAGGTCTGATGCACACTGCCATTCAACCCTTTATTCACTTTAATGTAAACCTTTACAAAACAGAACAAAAACCGGCGGCGTTATATGTTGCCGGCTCTGTTGCTTATTTTCACAATGATTAATAGATCCAGCCTGCCATAAGCTGCTGATATGATACTAATTCTTCATTCTTAAAGAAAATGTTAATCTCGCGTTCTGCACTTTCGAGAGAATCAGAGCCGTGGATGATGTTTTTTCCGACAAACATGCCATAATCCCCACGAATCGTACCAGGTAAAGCTTCTTTAGGGTTTGTCTTCCCGATCAGCTGTCTCGTCACTTCAATGACATTTTCGCCTTCCCACACCATTGCGAATACAGGTCCTGAAGTAATAAACTCAACGAGCTCTCCGAAGAAAGGCTTACCTTGATGTTCGGCGTAGTGTTTCTCAGCCATTTGTTCAGTCACTCTCATTAACTTGGCGCCAGCTAATTGTAAGCCCTTACGTTCGAATCTAGATAAAATGTCCCCAATGAGCTGACGTTGGACACCGTCTGGTTTCACCATGATAAAAGTCTTTTCCATCATATTCTCCACCCCATCATTATGTATGTATAGGCTTTCACACTGCACACCGAAATCGTAACATCTTTCTGATAATTAATCAATCCGGGGCGGAGAAATTTCTTAATATCTACAAAAATTAAAATTTTCTTTTACCGATATATTTTGCGATGGCTGCAAGAGACGAGCGTGCGCGCCCTCGAGGAAGCGTGTTTAATTTCTGAAAAGCTTTCTGCAGATACATTTCGCTTACTGCCATAGATGCTTCAATTGCATCTGTTTTTTTGATTTCTTCAATGATTGGTTCAAGCTGTTCCTGCGTTGTCTCACTGTTAATCAATTTAAGCTGTTTTTTTAATGCAGGATTTTTCAGGGCATACAGCACTGGCAATGTGACGTTTCCTTGAAGCAAATCTCCTCCAACGGGTTTACCCAGCTCTTCTTCAGTTGAAGTAAAATCAAGAATATCATCAATAATCTGATAAGACATGCCGACGTAATACCCAAACCAGTACAATGCCTTATGAATCTTCTCATCAGCTCCCGACGCAATAGCACCAAGCTGGCAGCTGACCGCGATCAAGAGAGCCGTTTTTCTTTTGATACGCCGGAGATACGTTCTGAGATTTTGTTCCATGTTGTATTTGTCTTTGATCTGCTCAATTTCTCCTAGACAAACTTCAACGATCGTCTGTGACAAAATCCTATGGGCTTTCGGTTCGTTAATTCTCGTCATCATTTCAAGAGATCCCGCAAGCATATAATCGCCTGTGTACATCGCAATACGATTGTCCCACTTTGCTTTGATTGTCGGTTTTCCTCGGCGAAGCTCCGCATCATCAATGACATCATCATGAACCAAAGATGCCATGTGAATCATTTCCAGAGTGACGGCGACATATTTAATCTTATTAATATCGTAATCGCCAAACATGCCGGAAAGCAGCACGAAAACAGGCCTAATACGTTTCCCTCCGGCCTGCAGCAGGTGAAGACCTGCCTCGCTTAAAAGCGGGTAATCGGAACGTACGGTTTGTTCAAGTTCTCTTTCGATTACATCAATATCGTCATTTAAAAAAGAGTAGGCCATTTTAAATTTCATATCATTCACCCAAACATCTGTGTTTTCATTTCCATCCGATATGCGTGGCAGCGACTCCGCCAGTAAACGAATGATATTTAACATTTTTCAGGCCCGCCTCTTCAAACAGGCCTGCCAGTTCCTTCATTCCAGGGAAATCTCTGGCTGATTCTTGAAGCCAAGAATATTCTTTATAGCTCTTCGCAAACAGTTTCCCGAAAAACGGCATAATATACTTAAAGTACATAAAGTAAGCCTGTCTGAATCCGAACATTTCCGGCTGGGACGTTTCCAGACATACCACCTGCCCGCCCGGCTTCACTACACGTCTCATCTCTTTCAGTACAGTCAAGTAATCAGGGACATTGCGGAGTCCGAAGCCAATGGTGACATAATCAAATGTATCATCATCAAAAGGAAGCTCCATCGCATTTCCGTGCAGCAGTTCAATTTGGCTGAATCCGCCGTCTTTTACTTTCTGCTCGCCGACACTCAGCATATTTTCACTGAAATCCAAGCCCTTGATCTCGCCGCTTTTGCCGGCCGCTTTTGCAAGAGCGATCGTCCAGTCAGCCGTTCCGCAGCAGACATCAAGTGCTTTTGCGCCTTCTTTTACATTCATGATGCGCATCGTTTTGTCGCGCCATTTTTTATGCTGCTGAAAACTGATGACAGAGTTCATTTGGTCATAGTTTTTATATATTTTTTCAAATACTCCGTGTACGCGCTGTTCTTTTGAGTCCTGCATAATGGTTTACCCTTCTTCCACTTTCTGATGATAGGTTTGATCTTGGCTGATTGTCTTCAGACGGTTTATTAAAATGTTCTGAATAGGTGAATTTAGAGGCAGAAGTGACTCAATGCTGTTTTTCGCTTTTTTAAAACAATCTTCTAATATCTCTTCTTTTGTTTTTCCCAGCTGTATAAAACTGCCGATCACATCCAGAAATGCATCATTTCCGTTCATAAGCCGCTTAAATACAAAAAAATCACTCGACAGCTTTTTCCAGCGCGGAAGGTTGAAGTGTTCCGCCACACGATGGAATAAAGCTGATTCAACGATGCCGACACTTTCGAAAAAATCGTTTTCGTCCTTGAAAGAACGGTCATACAGACGAATTTTATGTTCGTTGATTTCTTTAATGGCTGTAGCAAGCGTCCGAATCATGTAGATATCCTTCATTTCAGATAGTAAAGAGTAGTACAGCCCGCTGAAATAATCGCCCGCGAGAACAGTCAATTGGCGGTTTTTGTTTTCGTCTCGTTTTATGACTCTAGCTGTCGTCACTTCATCATGGGTATCAAGGGCGCTTTGTACAAGCATCGCTGTTACAATATAATTTTCTCTGTCGTTGTTTTTTATGTCGGCTTCTTCAAATAAAGCATGAAAAAGAAGAAGCTTATCCTCATCAATTTTCGGCGCAGAAATATGCTTCGCTAAATAAGGATGAGACAGCTTTTGTTTTAATTTCGTGTTCAGATTGGCTAAAGTTCCGTAGATGTCTTGCAAAAATATCACCCTTGTCCCCAAATTCACATTTATTTCTTAATCTATGTATGAGTTTTATCTTTTCATTCGCTTACGCAGGTATCATTATAGCATAAAAAAAAGAAATTGGCTGTATCCTCCCGCTGTTTGCGAGCATTTGCTTTTAACAGCGGGGACAGCCAGCTTATTTTTTTTCGCTTTTCATTTCTCCGTACGCGGTTTGAATCAGTGCCTCTCCTCTGACTTTAATGGCAGAAGTATGCTCTGTAAACTGAGCGATGATCACTTCTCCCTTGTCGAGTTTTTCGGAATGGTGAAACTTTGTGTCTGTTCCTCTTGTCAGGCCGATCACATTCACTCCGTCCTCAACGGCTTTAATGACGACAAAATCACTTGAATGCTTTTGGTTCATTTATAGCACCCTCTATCTTTATTAGTCCTGGCGTTTAATATGTTCCAATACTTCTGCACGGGCAGCGGCATCATCTTTAAAAACACCTCTGACTGCTGAAGTCACAGTTTTCGCACCCGGTTTTCTTACACCGCGCATCGTCATGCACATGTGTTCCGCTTCAACCACTACCATTACGCCATGCGGATCAAGCGTTTCTACGATGCTTTCTGCAATTGTAGAAGTGATGCGTTCCTGAAGCTGCGGGCGCTTTGCAACGGCTTCAACGGCACGTGCCAGTTTGCTGAGCCCTGTGACCTTTCCGCCTCGCGGGATATATGCAACATGTGCTTTTCCATAAAAGGGAACAAGGTGATGCTCACACATAGAATGAAATGCGATATCTTTTACAAGAACAAGCTCCTCATGGTTTTCACCGAAGATAGTCTGGAAATGTTCTTTTGGATCTTCATTCAAGCCGGAGAATACTTCGGCATACATCTTTGCGACTCTTTTCGGAGTATCAAGAAGCCCTTCTCTATTCGGGTCTTCTCCGATCGCTTCTAAAATTTGACGAACAGCTTGTTCGATTTGCTCTTTATTAACTTCTTTCATGTTCTATGTCCTCCACCAATGAATACATTTAATTTCGATTCTAGCACATATGCCCCGCTAAAAGCAAAGTGAATGCCCTGTCAGGAAGCCCATGCTCTTGAAATATGAAAAGCCCCTTAGAAAGGGGCTTTTCTGTGAAGAAATAAAGTGTATGTAAGCTAGATGCATACACGATCTATATTCACAATTATTTTCCGGCAACTGCGTCTTTAAGCGCTTTACCTGGTTTGAAAGCAGGTACTTTGCTTGCTGGAATTTCGATTTCTTCACCTGTTTGAGGGTTGCGCCCTTTACGTGCAGAACGTTCACGCACCTCGAAGTTACCAAAACCGATCAGTTGGATTTTATCACCGTTTTTAAGTGCATCTAAGATCGTATCAAAAACAGAGTCAACTGCTTTTGTAGCGTCTTTTTTAGACAATTCGCTTGCTTCTGCAACCGCATTGATAAGTTCTGTTTTGTTCATGCCTTTCACCTCCTCCCAAAAGGATACATTCAGTTCGTTTATTATCATTTCTTCACAGTTCAGTCTGATTCTAAACCTGTCTCAGAAAAAAATGAGAGCAAGTAAGAGAAAGACAATTAAACGGCTTTTTAAGAAAAACTGCACTCTGAGGAATGTTTGTCCAACAAAGTGAAGAATTTCTGTATGTAGAGTAACACATATAAAAAGCCATATCAAGCATTTTAAAGCGTCAATCCCTTGCTCGTCAAGGATTTAAGGTGATTTACCGAACGAATATTCCTTTTTTTCCTTTTTTCATCCTATTCCTTGATCCTTTTCCATTATTAAGAGCAAAGAAAAAAGACCTCCCATTCTATAAAGAGGTCTACCGGTATTACAGGATGATGGCGATTAAGCCGCCAGAGCCTTCGTTTATGATTCTTTCTAATGTTTCTTTTAATTTATACCGTGCGTTTTCAGGCATCAATGACAGCTTTGCCTGAATCCCTTCTCTCACAATTGAGCTCAGCGACCTTCCGAAGATATCGGAATTCCAGATGGAGAGCGGATCATCCTCAAAGTCCTGCATTAAATAGCGTACAAGCTCTTCACTTTGTTTTTCCGTTCCGATAATCGGAGCGAATTCGCTTTCGACATCTACTTTGATCATATGGATCGACGGAGCGACAGCTTTCAGCCTCACACCGAATCGCGAGCCCTGCCTTATAATTTCCGGCTCATCGAGACTCATATCAGCTAAAGCAGGCGCTGCAATGCCGTATCCCGTCTGTTTGACCATTTTTAAGGCATCAGACACTTGATCATATTCTGTTTTCGCATGGGCGAAGTCTTGCATGAGCTCAAGCAGATGGTCTCTTCCTCTGATTTCGACGCCCACAACTTCTTTTAGGATTTGATCATATAGATGATCAGGCGCGTACAAATCAATTTCTGCCACCCCTTGGCCCAGCTCAATTCCGGCTAATCCGGCACTTTCAATGAATTCAAACTCGCTGAATTGGCCGACAACCCTGTCTACGTCCCGGAGCCGTTTAATATCCTTAACCGTTTCCTTCACGGACTCCTGATAGCTTTCACGCAGCCAATGGTTTTCTTTCAGCACCATTACCCAGCTTGGGAGATTGACATTCACTTCTAGCACCGGAAACTCGTAGAGGGCCTCTCTGAGCACACTCAGCACATCTGATTCCCGCATGCTCTCTACACTCATTGCCAATACCGGGATATCATATTTTTCGCTTAAATCCTGGCGCATGGCTTCCGTTTCCGGGTGATACGGCCTGACTGAGTTGATGACCATAATAAAAGGTTTGCCAACCTCTTTCAGCTCTTCAATGACTCTTTCTTCAGCCTCTATATAGTCACTTCTGGCGATATCTCCAATGGTGCCGTCTGTCGTAATGACAACTCCGATGGTCGAGTGTTCTTGAATGACTTTTCGAGTGCCGATTTCAGCAGCCTCATGAAATGGGATCGGTTCTTCGTACCAAGGCGTATTGATCATCCGCGGCCCGTTTTCATCTTCGTATCCTTTAGCGCCGGGCACTGTGTAACCTACACAATCTACTAATCTTATATTCACATCGAGTCCGTCTGACACATGAACAGACATCGCCTGATTCGGAACAAATTTAGGCTCTGTAGTCATAATGGTTTTGCCGGCTGCGCTCTGCGGCAGTTCATCCTGCGCTCGGGCCCGGTCTGCTTCGTTACTGATATTCGGGAGCACCACAAGCTCCATAAATTTTTTAATGAACGTGGATTTTCCTGTACGGACAGCACCTACGACTCCTAAGTATATATCGCCTCCTGTTCGTTCAGCGATATCCTTGAAAATATCGACCTTTTCCAAGTGATCCCCTCCCGGACTTCCTATCCTTTTCAATTTTATTAAGCTCTTTCAATCAAACACAGGACACTATATGTGTATGACGTTGTCCTATTTGAATATGACATCTTTAGAAAATTTCTCATCCTCAATCTATTAATATAAAAAAACCTTTCTCCCTATTTGTATGCAAGGGAGAAAGGTTCATTCCATTTTCATATCATTTTCTAAAAAAACAGGTTCCTGTTTGTCATTTACCGTATATTTTACAGAAAACACGGGGACAAAGGGGGTTTCATGCCAAATCATATCCTGGATTTCAGTCCCGGGTTTAAACGTTTTTTTGCTTTTTTTGAGGCAAGAAGCCAGCTCAGTCCGGTAATCGGCATATATTTCTCCGTCTCCGTCAATCATAAGCGGCAAGGAATTCCCTGAGATTGGGCTTGTCACTGTAAGAGAGCTGCCATCCCCAAGCTTCTTCTCATCGAGTGTAAATAAATCACGAGATAGCACATCCTTGTAAGGCGGATATTGATGCTCCTGACGATACATTTGGATGCGCAATTTCACATCGCGAATTTTTTCTGCCATCTTTAGATCAATTAATTTAACAGTCGGATCGTTCTCTACGTCAACAAGCACGTATTGATAGTCTCCCCCGCTTTCAAATGCCGTACTTGGAGGTTCAGCTATGTATCTTGGCGCTAACCGGTTAAAGTCTATCGGATATTTTTGATATAGCGGTGTCGACATATCTTTGGTTTGAATAGGAAGCAGCCCTCCATTTGCCTTTTGAAATTCATCAACAGCAGATTGAACCTGCTTTAGCTGGTCTTGATAAGGAATGGCATGCACACTGCTTTTCCGTTCATTTGGATATAAACATCCGGATAAAAACACGACTGCCGCAAAAATGATTGCGCACTTCAGTTTACCCATACAGCACTTCCTTTTACAGCTTTATTCATTGACAGGGCCGCTAAAAACCACGACAAACACAATAATTCCAGATATGAGCATACACATGTATGCGAATGATGAAATCGCAATCTTCAAAAAACGGTTTTGGCACTTAAAGCGGCTTAAATAGATGGAAGCTACAGCCAGAAACATCAGACCCATGGACCCTAGAGCAAACCACATTTTCATCAATGCCAGATTCAATGACGTGCGCCTCCCCGATATGTAAGATGTAAGCGTTATATTATATTTTAATATACAGCGCCGGAAAAGATCAACCAGATTTTCCATCCATTGATAGAACAAAAAAACTGAAGCAAAGAGGGGGACCTTCGCTTCAGTCAACTTGACTATATTCACCTGCACGTTTAAGAAACACTCTCTTGGACTTCGATGCTATAGTATGCGACTTGGCATACAGATGCATCCTCTATTGCCTAAATCGGCAAAATGTTTCAGGAGATCCCAAGACTTGGGTGTTCTTCTGTTTTTCGGGCTTTCGTTCAATTAAGATATGCGATTCACCATTTGATTGACACTTTTACTTCACTTGATTTTCAAACGTATTTACCAAATCCTCCATCTCGTGGGTTTTCCCTCTCGCCATTAAAGATTCAACAGCGGTTTCCACTTTTTGTCCGTTGAATAGGACCTGATGGAGAGCTTCTGTAATCGGCATTTTAACATCATATTTCTTCGAAAGCTGATAAGCCGCTTTCGTCGTGCGGACGCCTTCGACTACCATTCCCATCTCTTCAAGAACATCTTCAAGCTTGTACCCTTTTCCGAGCAAATTGCCCGCACGCCAGTTTCTGGAATGAACACTTGTGCACGTCACAATCAGATCGCCTACTCCTGTCAATCCAGAGAACGTCAAGGGATTTCCGCCCATTTTCGTTCCGAGTCTCGCGATTTCGGCAAGTCCGCGTGTAATCAAAGCAGCTTTGGCATTGTCACCGTACCCTAAACCATCTGTAATTCCTGCAGCAAGGGCAATAATATTTTTTAAAGCCCCTCCGATTTCAACTCCGATAATGTCAGGATTTGTGTACACCCGAAAATTGTGATTAATAAATAGATCCTGCACCTCTTCTGCTGCCCTCATGCTCTTTGAAGATGCAGTAACAGTTGTGGGGTGCCGCAGCCCTACTTCTTCCGCATGACTCGGGCCGGAAAGGACAACGATATCTTTTCTGACATCACTCGGGAGCTCAATTTCCATAATTTCAGAAATGCGCAGAAGTGAATCTGGCTCAATACCCTTGCTGACATGAACAAAGACTGCCTTTTTCGTTATAAAAGGGACAGCCTGTCTCAGCACTTCCCGAATTGCTTTTGTCGGGACCGCAACGATAATGACATCTGCGTCTGAAACAGCCTCTTTCATATCTGTTGTTCCTTTAATGGATGTAGACAGCTTAACATTCGGCAAATAATCTTTGTTTTCATGCAACTCATTAATTTGATGAATTAAATCTGCACGGTGAGCCCACACACACACTTCATTTCCATTATCAGTTAGAACTAAAGCCAGTGCTGTTCCCCAACTCCCCGCTCCAAGCATTGTGACTTTTTTCATGTTTGATTCACACCTTTTTATTTTCTAGCTCTTGCAAATATTTTGATTGGTGTCCCCTCAAAACCGAACGCGTCTCTGATTCGGTTTTCTAAAAACCGTTCGTATGAAAAATGCATCAATTCCGGATCGTTTACAAACACAACGAAGCTTGGCGGCTTTACCGACACTTGAGTCGCATAGTAAATTTTCAAACGAGAACCGTTATGAGTCGGTGTCGGATTCATTGCCACAGCGTCCATGATGACATCATTTAAGACGTTTGTTTGAACTCGAAGTGAATGATTTTCACTAGCTTTGATAATCGCAGGCATCAGAGTATGGATCCGTTTTTTCGTTAAGGCAGACATAAATAGGATTGGCGCATAATCCAGAAATTGAAAATGATCGCGAATATTTTCTTCAAATTCTTTCATCGTGCTCTCATCTTTGTCAACAGCATCCCATTTGTTTACGACGATGACGACGGCCTTGCCCGCTTCGTGTGCATAACCGGCGATACGCTTGTCCTGTTCAATAATGCCTTCTTCGCCATCCAGCACAACCGCCACGACTTCTGAGCGGTCAATCGCTTTTAGCGCCCGCAGTACACTATACTTCTCAGTCGTTTCATAGACTTTCCCTTTTTTTCGCATACCTGCAGTATCGACAATGACAAACTCCTGCTGGTTGTAAGTAAATGACGTATCAACAGCATCTCTTGTCGTTCCAGCCACGTTGCTGACAATAACGCGTTCTTCGCCGAGCATCGCATTCACAAGTGAAGACTTTCCGACATTTGGACGTCCGATCAGACAGAATTGAATAACTTCTTCATTGTATTTCGTTTCAGGAATGTTTTTAAAATGCTCTGCAACGGCATCCAGTAAATCACCCAGTCCGAGTCCGTGTGTTCCCGAAATTGGATACGGCTCGCCAAAGCCTAGCGAATAAAAATCATAAATATTCGCTCTCATTTCTGTGTTATCCAGTTTATTAACCGCTAAAACAACAGGCTTTTTTGTGCGGTACAAAATTTTCGCCACTTCTTCATCAGCAGCTGTCACGCCTTCACGGCCGTTCACCATAAAAATAATCACGTCCGCTTCATCCATGGCGATTTCAGCTTGCTGGCGAATCTGCGCTAAAAACGGCTCATCACCGATATCAATACCGCCCGTATCAATCAAATTAAAATCATAATTCAGCCATTCAGCCGAGCTGTATATCCGATCCCTTGTCACGCCAGGGGTATCTTCTACTATTGAAATTCTTTCTCCCGCAATCCGGTTAAAGATTGTGGATTTTCCTACATTTGGTCTCCCGACAATGGCTACGACAGGTTTACCCATAGTACCCTTCCTTTCAATCCAGCCGCTTTCATTTTTACATAAATTTTCAACCGGTTATTAAAATCATTTCATTCACTTTTATGAAAAGAAACCCTTCAGAGGAAGGGCTTAACTCATTTATTATATCAGTTTTTACTGGGATCACAACTATTCTTAAAAATGTTTCACGATCAAATACACGTCATCTCCGATTCTGTGAGCTATTCCATCAAGGATCGCCTCAAGATTTTTAGCGAAAAGCTCCATCTCCTTTTGGTCATTGCAAAAAAAGACAGGTGCTCCCCCTGCAACCCGATTTCGATTTGTCGTGATTACAGACAAAATCACTTTCGTAAGAGATTCACTCATCCTATCACCTTATCCTGATTCTTGATAAATTCAGTCGGCATTCTAATCGCATTTTCCAGGGTTGGAACATTGCTAATAATTTGAACAGCCGTTTCGGGATGGTGAATTTGCGGGAGAACAAATACTGCCACTCTCCCATCATTTAAATCCCGTTTTGCAATTGGTGTCAAAGATGGCTCTCCTGAATCCCGATAAACCCCGAGCACATTGGAAACATCAAATAAAATGGCCTGACGCTGCCCTAAATTTGCTATCGTCGCTGCTGAATTAAAGTTTTTCGGCGTCAAAATAAAGCCCATGCCATGCTTTAAAATCAGTTCCTGTTTCTCTGGAAGCCCGATATTCATCATATAAATATTATCAACAAACAGTCCCGGACCGTCAAAGCGCGGCTTTATGTACTCGATATCTACAATATCCTTCAACACACTGCCCGACATAAACTTCATGGCCAGTAAAAAACAAACGACAGCCGCTATGACTGCAGCCCAGATGGATAAAAACACATACGCAGAGGTTGTCAAAAGCGCTGTAAAGATCACAATATAATTTCTGCTTTCAAACGCAATGGCAATCCCCTCAATATATGTGCTTCCCCTTGAGACAAGTTCATACGAATCCATTTGCGTCAATGTGTTCCGCTCCATGTTTCGGACATCTCTAAATTGCGTCGCTGCCAATGTTAAAAATGTGATGGCCGTAAATTCCTCCTGCAAAAGCGCCGGCATAATAATTGCACCTAAACCAGCCGCTATCAACCCCAGTGCGATGTGAATCACTTTCCCATGAACATAGGTCGGATACTGGCGGTAATCCGTTTTCAGCATATAAAGCCTTGTCGCAATTCCGGCAATGACCCCAGCAATAATCGGATAGATGTAATCACTCATGACATTTTGGTAGCTCCTTTGTTTGATCTTTTGCTTTTCTGACCAATCTGGCTTGCGAGGTGTTCGTATTTAGATATGCCAAACAGCAATATCATCCCCGCAGAACACGCATTCAGCCATTGAAAGCCGCCGACAGCCATAGCCCCGGCCAACTTCTGGATCACAAATGAATACACCAGTTCGCCTTGGCACATCCCTAGGACAAATAAGACAAGCTGCTTCTCAAAATTCCTTTCAACAGAAGCTGTTAAAAGCACTATTAATATAACAGCAGCCCACTCAGGTTTTATGATGAACCAAACCGGGTCATATAATGCAAAAAGATAAACAAACGCATACGCGGCAACAAGCGTCAGATAGACCATGATGTAACGAAAACGATACATTCCCAAATACCCGGCATAGACACATCCGCAAACGAAAAACATCAAATATGCAGCATTCAGGGAAAAATATAAAGCGATGTCATGTATGCTTAGAATAATATTAGTTAAAATAAAGACAGAGACGGCAATTCGTCTTTTCGTCTTTTCAAAAATAAATGTTGTCAGAACCCACAGAAACCACATTGACCAATAGTAATAAAATTGTTCCATTTTACTTCCTCCATATTCCCAGTATGGAGTTCAAGCACATTTTTTAAACAATCGATCTCACATTAAGGAGTATGATCATGGGAAAAGACAGACAAGAGAAAAAACTCAAAGCTTCAGGCAGAGTCGAATCAGATCGCGACCAGTCCATTCACTATGACGGAGCGACAAGCCTTGAACAAAACGGAAGATTCAAAAAGCGAAAATCATAATACAAAAAGCCCAAACCACATATGGTTTTGGGCTTTTATCATTTATCGCACACTATAGCTTGATGTATTGACCCCTCTCTCTGTGAGCCAATGATGGGTTTCACCTTTGATCACAAGGGGCGCCTTTTGTAAATCGGCAATTGTTCTGGCACCCAGCACGGTCATAATCAACTTTAATTCCTCAAGGATCAGCTGAATCTCCTCAAGCAGTCCTTCCTCACCGCTGTCAGTCAGCGCTTTTAAAAAATGCCCTGCCATTCCGGTGCAAGAGGCCCCCAGCGCAATTGCCTTTGCCACGTCAAGCGCATCTTGCAGACCGCCAGAGGCGATCATGGTGCTTGCAGGAAACTCAGAGCGGATTTCCGCCAAACTTGCAGCTGTCGAAATGCCCCACGAATTAAAAAAGGAGATTTGCCGCTGTCTTCGGAGATTTTCGATTTTCGAGAAATTTGTTCCCCCGTAACCGCCAATGTCAACAGCTGCAGCACCAGCTTCATACAGCTTTCCTGCTGATGCTTTGCTCATACCGAAGCCGACTTCTTTCACAATGACCGGTACACTGACCCGGCTGCAAATTTGTTCAATGCGTTTCAATGCGCCGCTAAAGCTTCTGTCCCCTTCAGGCATCACAATTTCCTGAATCACATTGAGGTGGATCTGCAGTGCGTTTGCTCCAATCATCTCAACGGCTTCCTTTGCCTGAGCAGCCGTTGCCTCGCTTCCCAGGTTGGCAAAAATCAGCCCGTTTGGGTTTTCCTTTCGAACAATTTCATAGGAAAGACGCTCTGATGGATCTTTTAATGCTGACATTTGCGATCCCACAGCAAGGGGAATTCCAGCCTGAGAAGCCGCTCGCGCAAGCGATTTATTAATCTCATATGTAAGTTTTCCGCCGCCGCCAGTCATTGCATTGATAAAAATCGGCGAACTGCTTGAAAGTTCGCCGATTTTTGTGGAAATATCTACTTGTTCTAATGCAAGATCGGGCAGACTGACGTGAACAAACGTAATATCATCAAGACCTGTTTCCCGCTTCTGGCCGGTGGACAAGGCATGATTGATGTGTTGTCTTTTTCGTTCTGCTCGAGTCACGTTTATCACCAATTATTTTAGTTTATTCAGCTTATCTCCGATCAGATCTCCAAGCTGGAAGCCAGTGCTTGTTTCTTCCTTCGCTTGATATTGACGGTAATCTTCCTGGTCAGCTTTAGGCGTTTCTTCAAGTTCACGCATGCTTAATGAAATGCGCTCCTCATTTTCATTCACATCAAGAACCTTCACTTTTACAGTCTGTCCTTCTTCAAGGACTTCATGCGGCGTGCCGATGTGTTTATTGGAAATTTGAGAAATATGAACGAGACCTTCAACACCTGGAAGGATTTCAACAAAGGCACCGAAGCTTACAAGACGCTGTACAGTTCCTTCAAGCACATCGCCAGGCTTCACTTTTTCGCCGATTTGGTTCCAAGGTCCAGGCAGTGTATCTTTGATCGATAAAGAAATACGTTCATTATCACGGTCAACCGATAACACTTTCACTTTTACTTCTTGTCCCTCTTCAACAACGTCAGACGGCTTCTCTACATGAGAGTGGGAAAGCTGTGAAATGTGTACAAGTCCGTCGATGCCGCCAATATCAACAAACGCGCCAAAGTCAGTCAGGCGCTGTACTTTGCCATCAAGTACACTTCCAACTTCAAGAGACTGAAGAAGTTCTTGTTTTTTATTCGCTTGTTCACTTTCAACAACAGCACGGTGTGAAAGGATCACGCGGTTTTTATCACGGTCAAGCTCTACAACGAGCAGTGACAGTGTTTTTCCTTTATAGTCAGTGAAGTCTTCAACGAAATGTGCTTCAACAAGTGATGCCGGAATAAAACCGCGAACGCCGATATCAACGACAAGGCCGCCTTTCACGACATCTTTCACTTCAGCTTCAAACACTTCTTTTGTTTCAAATTTTTTCTCAAGGTCTTCCCAAGCGCGGTCTGCATCAACAGCACGTTTAGATAAAATCAAAGCATCGTCTTCCACTTTTGTTACTTTCAGGTCAAGCTCGTCGTCTACTTTAACAACATCCGATGCTTTCTCTACATGAAGACTTGATAATTCACTGATTGGAATAATACCGGATTGTTTGACATTGATAATTTCTACATCTACATGTTTGTCTTCTACCTTTGTCACAATCCCTTTAACTACATCTCCAACCTCTGGCACTTGAACATCAATTTGATTCATTTCCTCTGTCATTTGAATAACCTCCTTGGTCCAAACCTACACAGCTTAATTAAAACGGTTTGAAAGCTGAACATATAACATGCCCGCTTTTAGCCGAATATGTATTAAAGAATCATCCAAAAAAGTTTTTTGAATGATCAATAAAAAGTTTTATTAGTATTAACTTCTAATAAAAGGACAGGTTTGTCAAGCAATAACATTCTATCTTCGTTGAAAAATTCAAAAAAAGTGGCATTTGCCATCCTCAGCGGGACTTTTGCTCCACAGCCTCGAGGATTTTATCAGCTACCTCTTGAATGGAAAGCGATGTCGTGTCGATTTCAAGAGCGTCTTCTGCTTTACGCAGCGGAGATACTTCGCGCTCTGAATCAAGCTTGTCTCTTCTTGCAATTTCCTCAATTAATGTTTCGTAGTTGACATCAAAGCCTTTTTTCACATTTTCTTCATAACGGCGTTTCGCTCTCTCTTCCACAGATGCCAAAAGAAAGATTTTTACTTCTGCATTTGGCAGCACATGCGTCCCGATGTCACGACCATCCATGACGACGCCGCCTTTTTCCCCAAGCTGCTGCTGGCGTTTCACCATTTCTTCTCTGACACTTCTGTGCTTGGCCGCAATTGAAACTTGGTTGCTGATTTCATCTGTTCTGATCGCCTCAGTTACATCGGTGCCGTTTACAAACACTTTTTGTCCATCTTTTGTTGTAATCAGCTCAATGTCTGTCCGCTTTAGCAGCTCAGCCAGTTTTTCTTCATCTGTCAGATCAACGTTTTCCTGTAAAGCCGCGTACGTAATCGCCCGATACATCGCTCCTGTATCAATATATATGTACGATTTTTTCTCAGCCACAATTTTGGCAACGGTGCTTTTCCCCGCAGCTGCCGGGCCGTCGATTGCAATCGATAATTTCTTTTCCATAATTCCTCTCCTTGCTCTTTTCTCCTCTAAGGATTGTATCACGAACTTTATGAAAAAGGGTGAAAAATTGATGAATAATTAATGTTTGAAGGTTTCAATCCTATTGTTTTCCTCCATTTTATCCACCCCTTCATATTGAATCACTTTTGATACGTATGGTTCAATATGCTGATAGTGAAAAAGAAATTGGACACCAAGTAAAATGATGGCCTGAATGAACAATAATTTGATCAGCAGCCGTTCAAATGTTTTCATTGGAGCACCTCCATTACAAATAGTATGGAAGTGTTTGCCGATGTTTATTCCATTCGGGCCTTTCTTCTCTTATTTAACTGGCGCCTGATGCAGTATTGAAGCAAAGCCTGCTGGTCACCTGCTGCAATTTCTGAATACTCTAAAGTCATTTTTCGTTTTTCTGACTTGGGGTCATTAAAGATTCGTCTGACAACTGCTTCTGTTTCTATTTGACGTGTGTGCTCCTCTTCAGGAAGACGGATGATCAGGCGCAATGATTCCCCCGATTGAAAAGAAAGGCCATCAGCTAAAACCACGGCGATGCCGCCTGCACTGATGTTATAGGATAGTGTGCGGATCTCTTCTTCATTTCCCGGCTGAATTTGCACATCTAATACCGCATCAGTTCTTACATATTGGCGGCGCTGGATTCTTTTCATTTTTTCACGGGGAGGCATTTCAAGACAGATCATTTGAAGTTTGTCCTTCACTTTACCTTTTATACGGCTTATAAAGCGATAAGGAACTTCGTCTTTTCCCACAAACTCTACCGTTACTTCCATATCGTTATGTAAAATCACAGTTCGCCCTGTAACTACATCAACAGGATACGCGATCAAAAGTTCATTGTTTTCGATGCTGACCGCCTTGCTTTTTGCCTTTTTCAATTCATTTTCTTCTATATATTCTAAAAGTACATTTTCTCCAATCTCTATCATTGACTTCACTCTTTCGCATTCAATATACTCACGTTTTTATTAAAGCACGTAATGAAAAAAAGGAAAAGACATTTAGTCCTTTCCTCCTGTTTTTATAGGTCTTTATATATAGGTTCTGCATTTTTTAGTTTTTCAACCTTTTCTTCCGATCCGTCTTTGGCATTGATATACATTCTGAATGTGTCATTTTCAATTGTCCCAAGCATTTCGTAGCATAACACTTCTTGACCTAGTTCATTTGTAATCAAAGCGAGCCTTGTTTCTCTCACTTGTACATTTTTATTTAATTTAGACTTTGCCTCTGCTTCAGTAATTGCAGGCTTAGGTATGGTTCTTTTTCTGTGAGATGTGAGGAAGTCTCTTGCTGAAAAGCCGACAACCTCACCGTCATCCAAGGCCACTTTCATACGAATTGCCTCGGGGTACATCCGGACTTTATTTTCAACAGGAACATATGAAAATACACCGATTTTATCATATTGGGCACTTTCATCAATTTCCAAATCATCTGTTTCAAATCCGTTTTTCTTTAAAAATGCAAGCGCTCGGTTCGATCCGTCATTTAAACTGATTTTCTGATCTTTCACTTCTCTGTTTTGGATCAAGTATACCGGATGCCCGCCCTTCTTCGTAATATCCATATAAATCACTGCTTTATGGTCTGGGTCTTTCATGCTGATGCTATATACATCGCGATTTGTTTTTTTTCCGCTCTTTACCACTTTAATTGAATAATTGTCATCTGGGGCAAAGCGCTCAGCAATTTGTTTTGCTTCCTGTTCGGAAATTTGTTTTCCCTTCAGATGGCTGAAGCCTTTCTCTTCTTTTTTCGTACTGGTGAAACTCGGGCCAAGATCAGTGCCAGTGGAGAATGCACCAACATTTTTTTCGACTGTTTTAAAGCTGTTGATAATCGTATTATCACTTTGTTTTTCGTCAGAAGCCAGAGCCATTTCTACGTCCATCCAGCGAAGGTTTTTGCTCATGACAAGGTGCTGAACATGACGCAATTCATTTTGTATATCTTCGGACTGCTGATATAGCTTATTTAGTGATGTATACTCGTTTTTATCAAGCGGCTTTTGGTCCAAATCTCTGACTGACGTTTTATAGCTGAAATCGCCGATCTTTGATAATAGCTCTTCAGTTTTATTAAACGGCATTAATGTAAGCGGCAGCTGACTGACGCTGTTATGAGCTTCTGATGTAATCCTCCACACATCGATCAATGCAGGCGACAGTGATTTTTGGCTGTTCATGGCAAGTGTTGTTCCGATTTTATCATGAAGCTGATCCACCTGATAGGTAAGCTCATGAAACGCCCGCTGATAGTTATTTTCAGCATGAAGAAGAACTGCGTCTTTTTCCTGGTGTTCTTTGTATCCCCAGTAGCCTGTACCGACTATTGCAATACCAAGCACGGCGATTAAAATTCCTCTGATCATTTATCACACCTCTTTTTATGCTTTCTCATATCTGCTACTCACAGAAAATGTGTTTACCGATTCTTTTAATCTGCGGACGCCCCCAAATCCACGGACTTGTAGCCGTATCCGGATTAAAGTAGTAAAGTGCTTCCTCTGATGGGTCCCAGCCATTGATGGCATCCAGCACTGCTTCTCGTGCCGTTTCATTCGGCTGCATGTAAATTTGTCCGTCGGCTACTGCTGTGAAGGCAAGCGGCTCAAAAATAACCCCCGCTACTGAATTTGGAAATAACGGGCTGTTCAAACGGTTTAAAATGACTGCTGCAATAGCAACCTGCCCCTCGTACGGCTCGCCCCGGGCTTCGCCATAAACCGCTTGAGCAAGCAGCCTGATATCGTTGTTGGAAAATCCACCAGGCATGTTCGCTGCTACCGCATCCTGTTTTCTTGCTTTTGCTGGTGTATTGTTTTGCTGTTTATTCGCATTCGCTTTAGGCTTCTGCGTTGTTTTTTCCGCAGGCTGTTTCTGCCGTGCTTCTGCTTGTTGTCTTGCCTTTTGTGTTGCTGCTTTTGATGGTTTCGTCTGATACTTTAGCGGAATTTTTCCGTAATGCGTGAATGTATTCCCTTTATTGAGCTGTTCCATGACATATTCACGATAGTATTTTGATTTACATATTAAGGTTTGCTTTGTTTTAGCTCCTACAAGGCCGTCAACCTCTTTTAACCCGAATTGATCCTGAAAATTTCGAACTGCCCAGTACGTCCCCCATCCATAAACCCCGTCAATTTTTCCGTTATAATATCCGTTGTATTGAAGACGCGCCTGAAGCTCGACCACATCATCCCCTGTTGCCCCTCTTTGAATGACCTGATTCGAAAAGGCAGAGATCGTTTCAGTATTAATAAACGTCGTTATTGTAAAGGAAAAAAGGATGAGACATGCCATAATCGATCCTTTGGACTTCATCTTTTCAAGCCTCCTACTGCAAATTTTTAAGTGTAATCGTATTTTCTGTAACGAGGTTATTTTTATACACTCTTTCCTTGTTATCCCTCAGAACATAAAAACTGCACACAAAAAAGCCGCACGGTTGCTGTGCGGCTTCTATACTTGCATCATATTAACGGAACGGGCTTTTTTCGCTTTACGCAAACCAAACCACCATAAAAATACCATAAATGGAAGCATATAATAAATCCAATTGCTAAGCGCTGTTAGGATAAAATCATATGATCCATGCAAAAGGGATGGGACAACTAGAGAAAGAGTAAGCCACTTTACACGCGCCTTATCAGCGGAAAAACGGGCTTTTCCAAGGTAAAATCCCATTATAACGCCAATCAAGGCATGGCATGAAACAGGCAGCAGCGCCCTGACAAACGCATGCTCCACGCCGTGGCCAATTAAATAAAGAATATTTTCGAGGGTTGCAAAACCGAGTGATACACTTGTACCGTACACAATCCCGTCATAATGCTCATCAAAGTGGGCGTGCGGGTAGACACTGATCATCAGTATAAACCATTTTAATGATTCCTCCAAAAACCCCGAAGATAAAAAAGAAACGAAAAAGCTTCCGCCTCCTACATTCTCTTTTTCAAGTACATACTGGATAAACATGATGGGAAATACAAGAACAACCCCGAGAAAAAACGACCGTAGCACCATATGTACAGGTTCATTATCATACTGATCTTTTAAATAAAAATAACTTAATAACGCGATGCCGGGGGCAATTCCTGCAGAGATGATTGCAAACATCAGGCAACCTCTTTCCTTTATATTCCTACGTCTATCCTACCATGTTGTTTAAAATTTTACATCTGTCTGCACTTAAAAAAACAAAAAGAGCATACGAATGCATCATATGCTCCTCATCTTTAATGGTTTTCTCTTTTGGCGATTTCCGCTGCGATATGCCCCCCGTGAAACCTGCCGTTTTCAATAAATATTTCATTTGCATTATTTCCCGCAGCAATAACCCCGGCAATAAAGACACCTTCAACGTTCGTTTCCATCGTTTCTTCGTTGAAATATGGACGCCCTGTTTCTTTATCAATTTCAACACCAATTTTTTCAAGAAATTGATGATCGGGATGATAGCCTGTCATGGCAAATACAAAATCATTTTTAATGGTAATGAGTTCTTTCTCTCCGGAGCGAAACACAACTTCATCCTCGGTGATTTTTTCGACACAAGCGCCAAATTCCATACGGATTGTACCGTTTCTGACGAGGGCTTCAAATTCTGGCAGAATCCACGGCTTAATGCTTGGAGAATACTCATTGCCCCTATATAAAACTGTGACACGCGCCCCAGATTTCACGAGTTCAAGGGCGGCGTCCACGCTTGAATTTTTCCCGCCGATGACAACAACATCTTTATCAAAATACGGGTGGCCTTCTTTAAAATAATGAAATACTTTCGGCAAATCCTCACCGGGTACGCCCATATAGTTTGGATGATCATAATAGCCTGTGGCGATGATACAATATGGCGTCGTGTAGGTCTCTTTTGACGTCTCAATAACGAATGTGTTATTTTGCGTTTTCGTCACTTTACGCACCATTTCAAACGCATTAACACGGATGTTTTTCCGTTTGACGACTTCACGGTAATACGATAAAGCCTGAATTCTGACAGGCTTCCTGTTCTCTGTAATAAATGCCACATCTCCGATTTCGAGCTTTTCACTTGAGCTGAAAAAGGTTTGATGCGTCGGATAATTGTAAATACTGTTAACGACATTGCCTTTTTCGATGACGAGGGCATCAATGCCAATTTGTTTTAGGTGAATGGCAGCAGATAGTCCACAAGGTCCTCCGCCTATAATAATTGCTTTTTCTTGAATCATTTCTGTCAACTCCTGCGATTGGCATTTCACTTCATATTTTCTATTTCCGAATAAAAAAATCTCCTATTTTATCATAGGAGATTTTTTATTTTTATGCAAATCATCAACTTATATCCAGCCTCTAAAACGCGAAGCTTCAGCCATTTTGCGAACGCCGACCATATATGCAGCGAGCCTCATGTCAATTCTTCGGTTGTTAGCCATTTCATAAATATTGTTAAATGATTTGACCATCATTTTTTCTAATTTTTCTTCTACCTCTTCTTCACTCCAGTAGAAGCCTTGGTTATTCTGAACCCATTCAAAATAAGAAACTGTTACGCCACCGGCACTTGCCAGCACGTCTGGTACAAGCAGAATGTCCCGGTCTGAAAGAATTTTTGTTCCTTCAAGCGTTGTTGGTCCGTTCGCTGCTTCAACGACAATTTTAGCCCGGATATTATGGGCATTTTCTTCTGTAATTTGATTTTCAATCGCAGCAGGAACGAGAATATCACAATCCAGCTCCAGCAGCTCTTGGTTGGTAATGGTATCGTTGAAAAGCTTTGTTACGGTACCGAAGCTGTCGCGTCGGTCGAGTAAATAATCGATATCAAGGCCTTCCGGATCATAAAGTCCGCCATACGCATCTGAGATGCCGACAACTTTTGCCCCCGCATCATGCATAAATTTTGCCAAATAGCTTCCCGCGTTTCCGAAGCCTTGGACAACGACACGCGCACCTTTAATATCGATGCCTCTCTTCTTAGCCGCTTCTTTAATACAGATGGTAACACCTTTTGCTGTCGCAGATTCTCTCCCGTGAGATCCGCCAAGCACAAGCGGTTTGCCTGTAATAAATCCAGGCGAATTAAATTCATCAATTCTTGAATACTCATCCATCATCCAAGCCATGATTTGTGAGTTTGTAAATACATCCGGTGCCGGCACGTCTTTTGTCGGGCCGACAATTTGGCTGATCGCTCTGACATACCCTCTGCTCAGACGCTCCAGCTCTCTAAACGACATATCCCTTGGATCACAAACAATTCCGCCTTTACCACCGCCATATGGAAGATCAATTATGCCGCATTTTAAACTCATCCAAATTGAAAGCGCCTTCACCTCTTTTTCTGTTACGTTCGGGTGAAAACGTATCCCGCCTTTCGTTGGACCGACAGAGTCATTGTGCTGCGCACGATATCCTGTGAAAATCTTTACTGAACCGTCGTCCATACGAACAGGTATTTTTACCGTTAATAATCTCATCGGCTCTTTTAACAATTCGTATACCTCTTCGGGATATCCCAATTTTTCCAGAGCCTTATGTATTACGGTTTGGGTTGATTTTAATACATCAAGTTTGTCCTCTTCTGTATGACCGGTGTTTCGATCGGCTGCCATTTGAGTTAACCTCCTAGAATCTTCTGTTTCTCACATGCTCCCTTTCAGAGAATAGTATACACCTTCATATGATCTGTGCATAGAATAAACGTTATGTTTTTCCATGTTTTTTAACGAAAAAAAACTGCTGAAATCAGCAGTTTTCCGTTGCATTCTTATGAAAAATGAGTTTGTATCGTTTCTACGGCATTACCGTCCATAATGAGCTTACCATACTCTTGCAGGCGATAAATCGTTAAAGTTGTCGGATTGCCGTATTCAGCCAGAACCGCCACAACCCCTTCAGCCGTATGTGACCCTAGATCTTCAAGGCTTAAAAAGTACTGCCCGTCATAGTGGTAGACAGTTCCCCCTGTGATACCGATTCGCTGTAAGCTTTCTGAAAGCTGAATGATATCTTCAAAGGAATGGAATTGATATATGATGTCCGCGCTTTCATCAAGCTTGACTTGCATTTCGATGTAATCATCATCATACTCATCGTCTTCTGAATCGGCGTCTTGGTTCTTTGTTACAATCACGACCATCCCTTGTGCTTGGAGAGAATACACTTCTACTGCAATCGGTCCATTCGCTTCAAAGCCGAGCTCTGTATTTGCTTCATTCATCATATCTTTAAATAACTGGTGGACTTTAAATGAGTCCTTCCAGAGGTCTTCTTTTGTCAATCCCCGGTCTGTCAAATCATCGAGGGTTAAAAAGATTTTGATCTTATTATAATTCAGACGCTCAAGCCGCATAACGTTCCCTCCTGCCTCTACTTGCACACAAATCATATAACACATTATATGAGATGATGAGTCATAGGTTCTTAATTGTTATCAGTTTACACTGAGTTCACTAGTAAGACAAGCACAATGCAGTTTTTATTGCCATACGGATTTTTGCTTTTTAGAAGTTATTCTGGCCCGCAAAGAGTCACAATGTGAGTTTCAGGCTCAGCACCTAAACGAAGAGGCACTTTTGTCGTGCCGTAGCCGTTGCTGATCAGATATGCCGCGTTTTTAACAATACCTGTTTTCCCCAGTTCATAAGGACCGAATTTTCCAAACCTGATCTGGCCTCCATGGGTATGTCCGCTGAGTATCACATCAATACCGTCATCTTCATTGATTTGTTCATGAATCTCCGGATTATGGCAAACCAGAATATTCAGCTGGCTTTCATCAAGTTCTTTGATGGCTTCCTCATAATGATCCATCTCCATCCTGATATCATCAACCCCCGCAATCGCAATCGTATGCCCATTGTATGAAAACGGGACTGACTCATTTCTCAGAGTGATGACGCCGTGCGCTTTAAATATGGAATACAGCTTATGCTGCCTGACTTCATAATCATTATTCCCCCACACAAACACGATAGGGACCCCGAAATGTACGAGCCTTTTGATGTTTTCCTCGATTCTCGCACTGGGCACCCCGCCCTCAGCTAAATCACCGCCGATTATAACCAAGTGGGGGGCATGGCTTCGCGCTTTTTCTAAAAGGTCTTGATCGATGAGACGTTTGTGAATGTCTGAAATAAAAAAGATTGTGAGAGGCGGCTTGCCCTTCATCTTTGATAAAGGAAACGTATGTGTCTTCAAATGATTGCCTTTTGCTGTTGCATACATTTTTGCCGTCATTGCCGCTGCCGCAACAGTTAGTACACCGGCAATTTTCACTGATAGCTTCATAAAAAACTCTCCATTCTTTTTAGAATTTATCAATAAGACGGACAATAAAAAAAGACGTTTCTATCGTTTGAGAAAACGCCCCATTTTATTTACTTTCAAAATATAGATTAATGTCATATTTGTGCTTCATCATATGAAAAACAGACTCTCTCGCCTTCCATTTATCGGGCTGCGGCCAGAGATCAGTGCTTTTCTGAATAATTTCACATCTCAGTTTATGGAAATCAGTCTCGGATTTTTCTTCCTTTTTCTTGAAATAATATGAAGTGCAGTAGGCAAAAGCGGTTGCCAGCATCCAAAATAAATAAAAGGTATGGCTAAGTATTTCTTGAAGTATAAGCTGAGGCTCCGGGCTTTTGATCATGATCATAACACATAATAAGCCTAGGCAGATAAGTGAAGCCCATCGCCATCTGCGGCATTGTGCTGCATAATTTTCGAATTTTTGTTTTCGTTTTACCAGCGCTTGGAGCATCTGTTTGGTCGGCGCGTCTGTAAACTGATCCAGCTGATTCCATAAGGATTCCATACGCTTCACACCTTGTCCATTTTCATTGCTACAATATATGAACGTAAAATAAAAATAATACCCTATTCATCCATTAAAGGGATGTCCAAAACTTGTCCGGTGTAAACATCATTTCCATTCAGATGATTATATGCTCGAATTTTTTCTTCTCCTGTCCGGCTTTTATAATACTTCATGGAAATGCGGTATAGCGTTTCTTTCTTTTGGACGGTGTGCTTGACAACGCGATTCGGCACATTTTGAACTGGCTCAGCTGGCTGTTCTTGCTGTTGTACTGTTGATTGGGAAGAGGAAGCAGCCGCGGCGGTTGCTTCCTCCTTATTTGCCGAGTCTTCTTTTTCCGCTACAGCAGTCTGTTTCTTATCAGCAGCTGTTTGCTCTTTTGGCTTGGAATCTTCTGGCTCTTTTTTTGACTCCTTCTGCAGTGCGGTTTCTTTAGTGTCTGCGGTATCGTTTTTATCCTCTGATTTCGGGACAACCTCATATTTGCTTTGGCTGCTGTCAATAAAAACATCTTCATAATCGTCATGATTATCCGGGTGGCTCTTTAGATAAAATAAGGTGACTAAAACAATAACCGGCACAAATACAAATATTACTGCGAGTACTGTGAATAATGGCGTTTTTGTTTTGCCTTGCTTTTTTTTCTGTTCTCTTTGATTTTTTACAGATTGTCTTGTCGGAAGGCTTTCTCCATCATCGACATAATCGTCCGCCAATGCGGCGTTTTGATCTTCATAAAGATTCTGGGCTTTTCTTCTCTCTACTCTCGACATGTTCGTCATGTTTATCCCTCCTCACATGTTCAAAACGAATCTGACAGGCAAACACGGCATCAATGATAAAATGCGCCGTCATCGGAACAAATAAGTTGCCGGTCCATTCATACATCAGACCGAGCAAAAAGCTGATTGCTGTCACCATAATAAATAACAGCCATTTTGACAAATACCGAAAGTGCAGAGCGGCAAATATAAGGCTGGCCGTCCATAAACCGATATGAGTCTGCAGCACTCCTCTGAATAACATTTCTTCCGCGAAAGCAATCAGAAGCGTTAAAAATATAATATGAGGGATTGACCTCTTACTGAATATTTTTTTATTGATTCCGCCGTCATCATGTAAATGAGACGGAAACCATTTCATTACTGCCATATCGGCTAAAATAACAATAACAGCTATAGAAACACCATACCAGATGATTCGCATATCGCGAATGTCCCAGAGCTTTAATACGTCCCGTACATCCTCAAAAAAGAACAGTCCTGCTGCAGCAGCGGCAAAGATGATGAGTAGCTGCGTCAAATATAACTGCTTCAGCATATCATGGTCAGTCATATGCTGAATATAATCTTTTTGCTGTTTCAGTTCAGCTCACCTACAGTCTGCAAGCTGAATATCCGGTGCAATTCCGAACTCCAGCTGTCTAATGGCGCCATTTTACTCCGTTCCCCTTTTTGTTCATACAAGGATAAATCAAAACCGCAATGTGAACAGCACGGGAGGTTTCCGTCATCAGGCTCGTATGATTCATCAAAGTAGGTTAACAGTGCCTGCCTTAAACAGCCGTCACGCTGAAGCAAAAATGATACACGGTGCATTTTTTCCAGCTTCAGCTCCATGCGATATGAAATTTCTTTCTTCATCAGTTCAACTGATGTTTTTCCCTGCATAAAGAGATGAATCATCATACGGGCCTGTGTCTCTCCAACGCCATACTGAAGTAATACGTCACGCAGCCTTCTCTCATCCCGCTCCTCCGTCTTCTCTAGCACACGGATCACGTCGGCGATTTCTTCAGCTGTGACACTCTCCATCTGGATAATCTGTTCCTGCAATTCAAAATCCCCTGGCGCCCGCAGCAAAATGCTGACACTCGGCTTTCCATCACGGCCCGCTCTGCCGATTTCCTGCATAAAAGCTTCTGCCGTCTGCGGGAGGTGAAAATGAATCACATATCTGATATCGGGTTTATCGACACCCATTCCAAACGCATTCGTACAACATATCACATCAAGCTGGTTATGAATAAACTGCTGCTGAATTAAAATCCGGTCCCCTGACTCCAAACCGCCATGGTAAAAGTCGGCTCTGCTGCTCGTTTTGCTTTTAATTTCACCCGCTAATTCCTCGGCCCATTTCCGTGTCGGACAATAAACAATTCCCGGACCTTGCAGGTTTTCAACCAGCTGAATGACCCTATCTATTTTTTCGGCAGTATCCGCCGCATTTTCAACCCTCAGTGCGATGTTTGGGCGGTTGACTGAGTTGAGATGGCGTACAGCATGCTGCAGCTCCAGCAGGTTCATGACATCTTGCAGCGTTTCCTTTGTAGCCGTGGCGGTCAATGCCAGAACGGGTGGGTGTCCAAGTTTTTTTCTCAGCTGTCCGAGCTTTGAATAATCAGGCCTGAAGTCGTGTCCCCATTCAGAAATACAATGCGCTTCGTCAATAACAAATAGGCTAATCGGAACGCTTTTCAATTTTTCCAATACATATGGAGACTGTAAAGCTTCAGGAGACAAGTACAAAAATTTATATCGATGAATATGTTCTAAAACAAATTGTCTTTCCTGCCTGTTAAGCATGCTGTTCAAAGCTGCAGCACGCTTTTCCCCCCGGGCTTTGAGCTGCTGCACCTGATCCTCCATTAAAGAAAGCAGTGGAGAAACGATTAATACCATGCCGTCAAGCATATAACCAGGCAGCTGGTAGCAAAGCGATTTCCCTCCCCCAGTCGGGAGCATTGCAATGGTATCCTTCCCGCTGAGTATGCTTTCAATAATGTCCTGCTGCCCTTTTTTAAAGGAAGTAAAACCAAAAAACTGATATAACGTTTGCTGTAATTTAGTCATATTGCTGCACCTGCTTTGTCAATGCCAGTCTGATTTGAAAGTAGCTGAACCGCTGTTCCAGCCCGTCGCGAATTTGTTTGATTTTATTCGTCCGCATCCGTTTGGCAAACTCTGCGATTTGAAGCTGGTCTTCTGCTGATACATAGTCATTAATCATAAACGCAGGCTCATGGAGAGAAATCTCGACAATGTGGTCTTCAATCGTCGCTGTTTTCAGCTTTCTGATTTCAGCAATTCGCTGTATCGGAAACCCTTGTTTGACCATCTGCCATGTTTTCCTCGTCGACTCTGTCAGGGCATTATCTAAGTGCACATCAGAAAGGAGATCCTTTAACAAAGCATCTTCACACTCCGGAAGAGAATGAATAAAATAATGTACCGAAGCCCAAAACATGATATAGACATACCATTCGTCTTCTTTCAGCGTATCAGCAAGCTGCCTGCTCGTATAACCGATCCGATGGTGCGAGGTTAAGGAGTAGACAAAAATTTGCGCTGCTTTGTTTTCAATCTTTTTCAAATGCGCCTCAAGCATGGCAAAAAGGCTTTTTGCCATCTCTATATGATCCGTATGCCGGGACAGGTATTTCTTTACCCAGTGAAGTGTCTTATGATCCTTTGTGACAGGGATATACTGCCTGCTCCCTTGCTGTTTATGGGATAGGACCTGCACAAGCAGCGAAAGCCTTTTCCAAAGCACGCCGGCAGCCTGCTGATAATGAGCGCCGTGACAATGAACGGGCCAAGGCCGCTCGCTAAGGGCATGTCTCAAAACTGCTGCGCCGCTGGCTGTCACTTTGTATGTATCTGATTCAGACATTGGCGCGAGATATGAATGCTTTTCAAGCTTGTCAAGCGACGCAGAAATATCGCTTCTCGAACATTTTGCCGCCATTCCAAAGTATTTTGCAGTCTGAAATAAGCCGGCATCTTGAATGGTCTGTGACGATCTCTTGCCTTTGAATAGGTGAAAAACAGCGCTTCCCGACCGTTCCCCGTTTATTTTGCAAAGACAATCGAGAACCATAATATCGAAGTAATTTAATGACAACCTATCCACCTACATTCTTCCTGACAAAAATCGTTGATTTGCTCTTTTTATTTTAACAGATTTCAAACAGAAATCGACGTTTAAAGTCATCATTAAGGGGGATGTTATGTAGATAACCCCTTATGTGATAAGCATTCTCAATCATTTTTCTGTTGAAATGTGGCAGCAACATCATTACAATAAGTAAGAGGAATAGGTGTTAAATTGATTAAATATAAAGATTGATCCATTTGTTCCACCAAGAACAATCTGGGAGGTTTTATTCATGGCAAAGTACACAATCGTAGACAAAGATACATGTATTGCATGCGGCGCTTGCGGAGCTGCTGCACCAGACATTTACGATTACGATGATGAAGGCATCGCGTTCGTAACGCTTGATGAAAACAAAGGTGTTGTCGAAGTTCCTGAGGTACTGGAAGAAGATATGATTGACGCATTTGAAGGATGCCCTACTGATTCCATCAAAGTGGCGGATGAGCCATTTGAAGGCGACCCGCTTAAATTTGAATAGAAGTAACTAAAAAAAGCTCCCGAACGGGAGCTTTTTTATTTAATGGATATGTGCACTTCGCTGCTGCTCAATCCATGGCTTAAGCTTGATAAAAATTAGTGAGAATACAACCGTAATTACAATACCTTTTATCATGTTAAACGGCAGGATACCTGCGACGACTGCTGTTTTTAGCGCGCTGTCGGATAATGCCGGTGAATGTAAAAACCACGTGTATGCCGGAAGAATCAGAACATAATTTAAAATACTCATTAAAATGGTCATCGCTGCAGTTCCCAAAAGCAGGCTGACAGCCAAGCCCTTTGCTGAGTTGAGTTTTTTAAATAAGAAAGCAGTCGGTAATATAAAGAGTGTTCCTGCAATAAAATTCGCAACTTGCCCTACAGGAACTCCGGCCATGCTTCCCTGAATGATATACTGAAGAACATTTTTTATCGCTTCTACGGCAATACCCGCCAAAGGTCCGTAAATCAGAATGGCAATAATAGCGGGAACGTCGCTAAAATCGATTTTTAAATAATCCGGAAGACCCGGAAACGGGAAATTTAACAGCATCAAAACAAATGCAATGCTGCTCAGCATGCTGACCACAACTAATTTTTTTACTTTCACTTCATTCTCTCCTTTTCGATCACATCTTACTCGAAAACGGAAAGGTTCTTTTCCAGCCAATAAAAAAACCGCTTCATATATAAAAGCGGGGTTTCGAAAATTAGGCTAGGCAAAGAAACGTTTGAAAAATTTCAATTTCAAAACGCTTATGAACCTCCATCTTCTCCCATCCAGACTGTACTGTCGGCTCCGGAATCTCACCGAATCCTGCTGTAAAGACAGCTCGCGGGCTTAGAGCCATTGGCTCATCACCGCCGGTAGGGAATTTCACCCTGCCCCGAAGATTGATCATATGAAATTTAATTACATTATAAACGATAACTGGTTGGCTGTATAGAGAATTGCTTCAAATTAAATATATTACCTGCAAGCTGTCAGATCATTGATTTATTAGGCTTTACTTTTATCCTTTACTGCGTCAATACACGTTGACACTCTTTTGAGAATATGTTAAATTATCAGATATTTAGTTTGTCAATTTAGGAGGAAATCTAACGATGTTTCGAGTATTGGTCTCAGACAAAATGAGCAACGACGGTTTACAGCCACTTATTGAATCAGACTTTATTGAAATCGTTCAAAAAAACGTAGCAGATGCAGAAGATGAATTACATACTTTTGATGCTCTTTTGGTGCGAAGCGCGACAAAAGTAACAGAAGACCTTTTCAACAAAATGACTTCTTTAAAAATTGTCGGAAGAGCCGGTGTCGGTGTCGATAATATCGATATTGATGAGGCTACGAAACACGGGGTAATCGTGATCAATGCTCCGAACGGCAACACCATTTCGACAGCTGAGCATACATTTGCAATGATCTCTTCTTTAATGAGACACATTCCGCAGGCTAATATCTCAGTGAAATCCAGAGAGTGGAACCGCACAGCTTATGTCGGTTCAGAGCTTTATGGAAAAACGCTTGGTATTGTAGGATTAGGCCGAATCGGAAGTGAAATTGCACAGCGTGCAAGAGCGTTCGGTATGACTGTGCACGTTTTTGATCCTTTCTTAACGGAAGAAAGAGCGAAAAAAATCGGCGTAAACAGCCGTACATTTGAAGAAGTGCTTGAAAGTGCGGATATCATTACCGTTCACACGCCTTTAACAAAAGAAACAAAAGGCTTATTGAATAAAGAAACGATTGCAAAAACGAAAAAAGGCGTTCGCTTAATTAACTGTGCGCGAGGCGGAATTATCGATGAAGCAGCACTTCTCGAAGCTTTGGAAAACGGGCATGTTGCGGGAGCAGCGCTTGACGTTTTCGAAGTCGAACCGCCAGTTGACAACAAACTTGTTGATCATCCATTAGTCATTGCCACTCCTCACTTAGGAGCATCAACGAAAGAAGCACAGCTCAATGTCGCCGCCCAAGTGTCAGAAGAAGTTCTGCAGTTCGCAAAAGGCCTGCCTGTCATGTCAGCTATCAACCTGCCTGCCATGACAAAAGATGAATTTGCTAAAATTAAGCCTTACCATCAAATTGCAGGAAAAATTGGCAGCCTTGTATCACAGTGCATGAAAGAACCAGTACAGGATGTTGCCATTCAATATGAAGGCACAATTGCTAAACTTGAAACATCGTTCATTACAAAAGCCCTTCTGTCAGGCTTTTTAAAACCGCGCGTAGACTCTACTGTTAATGAGGTCAATGCCGGGGGTGTCGCAAAAGAACGCGGCATTAGCTTCAGTGAAAAAATTTCCTCTTCTGAATCTGGATACGATAACTGCATCAGCGTAAAAGTGACAGGAGACCGCAGCACCTTTACTGTAACGGCTACGTATATTCCTCATTTCGGAGAACGAATTGTCGAGATCAATGGATTTAATATTGATTTTTATCCGACAGGTCACTTGGTGTATATCCAGCATCAAGATACAACAGGTGTCATCGGCCGAGTAGGACGTATTCTCGGAGATAATGATATTAACATTGCAACTATGCAGGTTGGCCGTAAGGAAAAAGGCGGAGAAGCCATCATGATGCTTTCCTTTGACAGACATCTGGAAGATAAAATTGTGAAAGAACTAACAAATGTCCCTGATATTGTGTCTGTGAAGCTCATTGATCTGCCATAATTAAAAAAACTCAAGCTATATAGCTTGAGTTTTTTTATTGTTCTATCCCCGTGTGTTTTTATGCAAAATATCTAAGACACTCCTTAGCTCAGAAACAGGAATTTGGCCTGGTGCGGACGCCTCTTCTCCAGCTCCAAAAGTACAAGCCGATCCAAAAACCTCACCGCTCAGCCTGCTGATGAGCCCTGTTGCAGCCATTGACATTGTAATAATGGGACGGTCTGCATATTTTGTTTTCATTGTATATGTCGCATCAAGCAGCGTTAGGAGATCTCCAGTATCATTCGGCATAACAGCCATTTTGGGAATATGCCCCCCTAAATCCTGCATTTTCCGAAGTCTTGAAAGAATCTCATCTTTCGAAGGCGTTTTTTCAAAGTCGTGATTTGACATCACCACATAGACGTTGTTTTCTTCCGCCATCGATACTAACGCTTTTACATGTGCATCTCCTGAAAATAATTCGATGTCTATCAGATCGATGTCTTTTGTTTGGATTGCCGATTCCAGCAAAGCAAGATAGGAGCTTCCGTCCATCTCCATGTTCCCGCCCTCTTTGTGGGTTCTGAATGTAAATAGAAATAGCTTGTCTCCTAAAGATTTACGAAGCTTAGAAATGAGCTTTGTGACCGCTTCTCTGTCATTCGCTTTTTCAAATACGTCGACTCTCCATTCAACAATGTCCGGATTCAGTAATTTTACTGCCTCTGCTTCATTCAGAATTTGTTTTTCCGTCTTTCCCATCAGCGGAACGATGATTTTCGGCATTCCTTCCCCGATGGAAACTCCTTTAATTGTTAACACGTTCACTCATCTCAAATCCTTTCAATCGTTACCTTGTTTTATTATACACGTACAACTTTTTTTTGAAAATTTCTATTATATGAATAGCAACTAAAAAAGAGCCTTAAAGGGCTCTTTTTAGTTTAAGGAAATCGGATTTGGAGCAGCTGGCACCGGAATTGCATCTGATATGTCATATTTGCCGATTTTTTTCGTTCTGGTTTCCGCAAAGGTCACTTCTGTGAAGCCAAACTCTTTTGCGGTTAAAAGAAGTCCCTCAATCATTAAAATACCGGCAATAGAATCCTCAACTTCTGAGTCCTTTGAAAAGCGGATATATAAGTGTTTCTGTTTCTTCGTTACAGATTGGACAGCACCCGCTTGAATAAGAGGTGTCGTATCTTCTTGGCTGCTCGATTCCATTTCCTTAATCGCTTCTTTTACTGTATCAAAAGAATGATTTGACGGAACGAGAAAGTCTTGTCCTTGTTTATTTTGGTACAAGTAGTAGGATCGTTTTGACTGTTTGGGAATCGAAATTTCCGTAAAAGTGCCATATGAGCCAATCCGAACCCCAGTCTCATTTTGATCCGATAAAAATTTGACTTTTTCATAAGGACTCCATTTTAAGGATTCTTTAAGCAATTTTTTTAACAGTGTATCATCTTTTACAGAAAATGCCGTAGCTGGCTGATGGACTCGTATACTTAATTCCTTCTGCTTTGGTTTTTCCTTTATTTCTACTTCATCTATGAAGGTTGGAATTGTAATGGCATGATCAAGGATGCCCAATTCACTACTTTCAAACAGCATATCCTGGATCGTTTGGTCTGCATTTGTTTTTTGGATGCTGACGGGTATGATTGCGGATGTATCGGCATCAGCAACTGCTACAGTGATGTAATTGTCTTGTTCCTTTTCAGGTACAACAAACGATGTATGATCCAGGGATGATGCAGCTTTTGGGCTGTCTTCTGTCTCAGTTTTCGTTACTGCGTTCTCTTGGGACGCTTCTTTTTGTTGAGGCTGTGCCTGATCAAAGAAATGAGGAGAAATAATGAAGGCGATATAAACCGCAATTGCAGCGGCACACGCGGGGCCAATCCACTTGACAGCGGGCTTATTTTTACGCTTTGCCATCGTCAGCCGCTTGTAAATATCCTGAGGCGAACGATGGTCTTTAACTGCCGGAAGTTGACTTAACAACTCCTTTATCTGTTCTTCGTTCCATTCTGACTTCATCATCCATTAGCTCCTCCCTCAAAAGCTCCATATGTTTCCGAAGTACTTTGAGCCCTCTGTGTTGGGTCGTTTTTACTTTGCTTTCCGAGAAGCGCAGAGCCTTGGCTGTTTCCTGTATTGAATATCCCTGAATAAACCGCAAGATAATCACAGCTCTTTGATCGATTGTACATTGATCAAGCGCAGCATAAATTTCCCGGACATTTTCATGTTGAACGGCAAGTTCGTCCGGTAGCAATTGCTGATCCCTGACATCCTGTGTATCCCAGTCAAATGTACCGAGTATACGCTGTCTGATTGTTTGCTGTTTACGGAACCAGTCTATCGCAACATGGCGTGCGATAGACAATAGCCATGTTTTTTCACTGCTTCTTCCTTCAAACGTATGATAAGAATTTAATACCCGGATATAAACCTCTTGAAGAAGGTCTTCTGTCTGGTTTTTATCCTTTACCATATAAAATAAAAATTGGTACAAATCTTGATGATATGTATCATATAATAATTGAAAGGTTTCTTCCATTTGAAACCCCTCCGTTCACTTTTTTGTCGTATGAATAGCTTGAAAAGTTACATTACAACTATATTACGAGTAACTGGAATTTGGAAGGGAATTTATATTAACATATCCTTAAATTTTATTAATGTTGGCTATTAAAAAAACACCCGCTTAGTCAGCGGGTGTTTCTTATGGAACAAGATTCTTCGGCAAATTCAGACTCGATTTTATCGTTTTGTCGGAATATAAAAAGTAAATGTTGTTCCTTTATCTATTCGGCTGTGCACAGTGATTGATCCGTTGTGGGCTTCCACGATATTTTTAACGATAGCCAGCCCTAACCCGGTTCCTGCTCTGCCCCTTGTCCGCGCTTTATCTGCCTTATAAAACCGTTCAAAGATAAATGGCAGATCTTCTTCCGGTATGCCGGACCCGGAGTCTTTGATATCAATTTTCAATCCATCCTTCACAGAATGGACTGAAATGGAGACACTGCCGCCGGCTGAAGTATGCCGCAGCGCGTTATCGATCAAATTGGTAAATACCTGCTCCATCTTGTCTTCATCAAACATAAATTCCTCTTCTGTGAGAGAAATGTCATGATGTAAAGCAATATTTTTTTCTTTAGCAACACCGGAAAACTTCCGAATGATCTTTTCTAAAAACTCATTCACATTGATTTTTTCATAATGTAAGCCTGTATGGCCTGATTCCATTCGGGCTAAATCAAGCAAATCATTAACTAAACGGCCCATTCGGAGCGATTCGTCATAAATGATTTGGGCAATTTCTTTCCGGTCTTCTTCAGAGCTTGCAATGTCATCAACAATTGCTTCACTGTATCCCTGAAGCATGGAGATCGGTGTTCTCAGCTCATGACTGACATTTGCGATAAAGTCCTCCCGCAGCTTATCAAGGCGGCGTTCTTCTGTCATGTCACGCAGTACGGCAACCGCTCCTCTGACGTGCGATTCCGCATAAAGCGGCGACATCAAAAGCACCCATGATCTGCCTTGAAGCGTCATCTCAATCATTTGTTCTTTTTCAGTGCTGACAGCGTTTTGAAACAGCTCTTTTGCTTCAGGCGGAAGGTTGTCGCCTTCTTTGATATTCATGTTCTGTTCATAATACCAAGCCTGAAGAAAACGTTCAGCCGGCGGGTTGGTCACAAGAATCGTACCGTCAATATTAATGGTAATAACCCCGTCAGCCATACTGCTCAAAATGTTAGAAAGCTGCTCTTTTTCTTGATTGAGCGCATTGATATGAAAGTTAAGCTGCCGGCCCATTTGATTAAAAGCGGTCGCCAGTTCACCGATTTCATCCTGAGTTAAAATCGGGATTTTTGTATCGAACTTGCCCTTCGCCAAATCCTGCGCGCCTTCTCTCATTTTTCGGAGAGGGTACGTGACCCTGCTTGATAAAAAGAATGCGAAAAATGTGGTCAGCACAATCGCAATTCCAGCGGCAAGAAAAATATAGCGGGTCGTATGTTTTGTTGTATCTTTAACGGCAAGCAAAGACTGGGATAAAAAGACCATGCCTTTCTTTCCGTCTTTTTCATACGGGACACCTACAATCAGGCGTTCATTATCCGTGTCTGTATCGCTCAATCCCGTCCGTTTGCTTACTTTTTTATGGTCTTTGAGAGCTTTATTTAAGTCTTTGTCATGCTGTATTTGCTCAACCGTAATAGACGACAGGCGATTTTTATCATTCGGAGAATACCAGTGGTTCTTCTCATCCTGGATGATGGCAATGCTTGTTAAGTTATCAGCGAGCTCCCAAGTGATTGACCTTGCCAGTGCCTGGTCCTCGTGATTTTCTAGGATGACAGCAACTTTATTCGCAAGCTGTGTTAAATCATTCTCGGCTTCTTCCACATGGTAGTTTTCAATAAACTCCAGCAAAAGAACCGTTAAAATGAACAATACGATCAAGACGAGTGAAAGGATCGTAAACCACAGCTTGCCTACTACGCTTTTCCAAAATTTCATTCAGCGCCGACCTCAAATTTATAACCTACACCCCATACGGTGACAATTTTTTTCGCAGCCTCCGGAGAAACCTTGTTCAGCTTCTCTCTCAAGCGTTTGACGTGAGTGTCCACTGTCCGTAAATCACCAAAAAACTCATATTGCCACACTTCTTTCAGAAGCTTTTCCCGATCATACACCTTGTCAGGCGTTTTCGCTAAGAAATATAGAAGCTCATACTCTTTTGGCGTCAGGCTCACTTCTGTTCCATCAGCTGTTACGCGGTGAGCATCATGGTCTATGGACAGATGTGAAAACACGAGCACATTTTTCGTCGGTGTATTGGCATTGAAATAAGAGGTTTGGGATGCTCTTCTCAAAAGGGCCTTTACACGCAGCACGACTTCTCTCGGGCTGAACGGCTTAACAATATAATCATCTGTTCCCGCTTCAAACCCCTGCACCCGGTTTGCTTCTTCTCCTTTTGCGGTCAGCATAATAATGGGTGTCGCTTTTTTTTCACGAATTTGCCGGCACACTTCAATTCCATCAGTCCCCGGCATCATCAGATCAAGCAAAATTAAGTCATAATTGGCTTCAAGCCCTTTGGCAATGGCCTCATCACCATTTTCCGCTTCATCTATAGCATAATTTTCACGTTCAAGATACATTCTTAAAAGGCGGCGAATTCTGGCTTCGTCATCAACTACTAATATTTTTGTTTCGTTCGTTTGGTCCATGTTTTCCCCCTGCTTTCCTTCTGTTACTTTCATTTTATCAAATCGTGAGAAAGTTTGAGAACTGTGTCGCTTTCAAAGGACTATGCATAAGAATGAAGTCCGGCAAGCACAAGATTTACGAATATTAAATTAAACATAATAATAGCAAAACCGATTACGGCCAGCCATGCTGACTTCTCACCGTGCCAGCCTCTTGACAGTCTTAAATGCAAGTAAGCGGCATAGAACAAAAATGTGATCAGCGCCCATACTTCCTTAGGGTCCCAGCCCCAAAATCTGGTCCACGCGAGCTGAGCCCAAATCATTGCAAAGATCAGCGCGCCGAGTGTAAAGATCGGAAATCCGATTGATACGGCCCTGTACCCAACCTCATCCACCAGATCAAGATTGACGTTTTTCACCAGCGGATGTAATAGAGCGCTGATTCTTTTTCTGATGATCAGACGGAGAGCCCCATACAACACAAGACCTGCTCCAAATGACCAAATGACAGTGTTCACTTTTCTGCCTGAGAAAAGCGCGGGAAGATCAACAAGCGGTTCCATTCTTCCTTCGGTCAAAAGCTCTCCCTGATGCGGACCGACAAGCGCGGGCATTTCGTACACCATCACGCTTTTTTCTTTATTTTTGTCCACCCAGTTAAACTCCGCTTCATAGCCTGCAAGACGAAATGCTGATGTGATTGCAATAAAGGCGACGGTTGTGACCAGGATAAACATAATCGCTTCAAGCCAGAAGGTCTTTTTGCTTGGCTTTGTCTGGTCTACATGCTTCAAAAGAAAGATGACACCAGCGACAAAGCTGATGGCAAGTATAGCTTGCCCAAGCGCGGCCGTTGTTACATGAATATACAGCCAGTTGCTTTGGAGCGAAGGAATTAAAGGCGAGATATCTGTTGGAAACATGCTGGCGTAGGCAATCAGCAATAAAGCAATTGACAGCGTAAACAGACCTAATGAAGGCAATCTATAGAGAAAATAAAGAATGATAAACGCCAAAACAAGCATCATGCCAAAAGCGGTGGTGAATTCAAACATATTGCTGACAGGCGCATGGCCGCTGGCAGCCCACCTTGTGATGAAATATCCAAGGTGGCAGAAAAAACCAACAATAGAAAGGGTGATTCCAATGTTGGCCCATCGGTTTGGCCTGCCCTTTTTATCTTTATTCCCGCGTATGGCCCCGCCGAAGATTGGGACAGCGATTAAATACACAAGAAAGGCCGCATAAAGAAAATTTCCGCTCAGCTCTGCCATGACATCACTCCCTTTTCGCCTATTTCTGTGTTTTGATTAATTCTTTTTGGTCCACCGGTTCAGTCAGTCCGGAATCAGCCAATATAAATGCTAAATCCTTCTTCAGGCCAAACCAGTTTTTATTGGTATGCCCCGCTACCATAACTGCACCGTCCTGTGAGTGCAGCCAAATTCTTCGATGCTGCCAGTACATACCTTGAATAACACCGATCATAAAAATGGCTCCGCCGACAGCAAGCACCCAGAGTGTCAGATCCTTTCTGACTGTAAGTCCAGTAATGTTTTTCGTTTCGACATGGTCAAATTTCAGCTTGTATTTATTATTGCCTGATCCTTCGATGGTTTCTTGGATGGCGACAAAGCTCTTTTCGCCTTTCGGTTTGTCCGGCGTTATGATATTAAAGACAAAAGCCGGATTGTTAGGGATCTTTGTTTTTGTGCTCGGCTCTCCGTCCTGATTAAAATAGAAGTCAGGCAGGTAGCTGGCGATTTCCACCTTGTAACCGTTGCCAAGATCATAGACTGAATCTGGATCCAGAAGGTTGATCTTCAGGCTCCCAAAGGATTTTTTTGTTTTTTTATCAATCAGCTGGAACACCATTTGGTCAAGCTGATTCTCTTTGTAATCCACCTGGTAAACGGAAAAAGAATCAAAACGCAGCGGCTGATTGACACGGATATCTTCTTCTGTTACTTTTTTCAGCTTCGGCTTCTCGCCATAAACAATTTTCCCTTCTCTCTTGTAGAGTACGGCATCGGTTTGAAAGTTCTTTGCCACTCTACCGTCCCCGACTCTGTCAATGGCATCTGCAAATACCTTTTTTTCCGTTTTGCTGTTATAGGTCTCTACGCTGAATTGATTGTTTTTCAAATAATATTTTCCGTCTGTACCCGGAATTGCTGCGGTTTCGCCTTCTCTGACCCAAAGCGTCTCATCGACGTACATGCCAGGCACAAATCTCAGCATCGCACCAATCAGAAAGATGATCAATCCAATATGGTTGACATACGGGCCCCAGCGGGAAAAGCGTCCTTTTTCAGCAAGAATGCTGCCCTCTTTTTCTCTGATTCTATAATGTTTTTTCTTTAATAGAGAAACTATCTTTTCTTTCGATTCCCCGTTCAGTACAGTAACTGTTTCACTGAACAAGCGCTGCCTTCTTAAAAAGGCCGGGCTCCTTCTGACACCTTGGTTTTTTAACGCTCTATACAACGGAATGACCCGATCAAGGCTGCAAATCACGAGTGAAATGCCGATCGAGGCAATGAGCAGCAAATACCACCAAGAACCATATAAATGATGAAACCCGAGCAAATAATAAAGCTGGCCGAACGTGCCATACTGCTCCTTGTAATAAGTATCAGCCTGTGCGCCCGGAGGCAGATAGGCTTCCTGGGGAAAAATGGTGCCGAACGCTGATGCGGCAAGGGTTATGACGATAAGCCATATTCCCACCTTAACCGAGGAAAAGAAATTCCAAATTTTGTCGATGATCGTTTTGTTATAGGTTTGCGAACGTCTTGCGCTTCCGTCATATCTCATATCAGCGAGCGGAGGTTGAGTTTCCTGAAGAGCTCTTCCGCACGATTCGCATAAAACGGTTCCGACCGGGTTTATATGTCCGCATTCACATTTGACTTGCTTCATCCCGAAGTCTCTCCGGGTTTTATGAGATTCATATAATCGTGTATCATGCTTTCTGTCATAGTGCCGGTCACCACCTTGACAACTTTTCCTTCCGGATTGATCAAAAAGGTTGTCGGAAGCGGAGATACGTCATAGGCATCAAGCACTTGGCGATCTGTATCCAGAACAACCGGGAAATTGACTCCGTAGGATTTCATAAAATTATATACTGCTATCTTTGACTCCCCAACATTTACAGCGACAATTTCAACACCTTGGCTTTTAAAATGCTTATATTGGTTTGCCATATAAGGAAACTCTTTTTTGCACGGTTCACACCATGTACCCCAGAAATTCAAAAAAACACCTTTCCCTTTTAAGTCACTGAGCTCGATACGTTTCCCATTCGTATCCTCTAGGACAAAATTCGGTGCGTCGGACCCTTCGGATATACTCTCTTTGCCGGCAAATACAGCGTTGTAAATGGTATAGCCGAGTGCGCAGATTAAAACGAGAAGGATGCCGGTCCGAATGAATAAACGCCTTTTTTTCTTCATTGTCCACTGCCCCCTTCCCCCTATTGCAGATCCATTCAATTATATCATTGCACGTTCATTTCACATTTCTTACTTTTTGAAGGTTATGTGAAATTTAGAAAGCGTTTTTACCGTGATCCGCCAGTGCTCTGAGCCTTTTTACTTCGTGAGGCGTAAGCTCTCTGGCATCGCCCGTGTGCAGGCCTCGCAGGTTTAAAAACGCGTATTCCTCACGCTTCAGCTTGATTACCTCATGTCCGATCGCTTCAAACATGCGGCGCACCTGTCTGTTGCGTCCCTCATGGATCGTCAGCTGAATAATGCTTGTCTGCTTTTTCTTATCCAAAGACAGCAGCTTCGCTTTAGCAGGCGCTGTTTTGCCTTCCTCCAGCCTAATTCCGCGCTCCAGCTTTCTGAGCAGCTCTTTAGGCGGGATTCCTTTCACCTTCGCCACGTATGTTTTGTCTATTTCATACTTAGGATGCATTAGCTTATTGGCGAATTCGCCGTCATTGGTTAAAAGCAAAAGACCGCTCGTATCATAGTCCAGACGCCCAATCGGATAAATGCGCTGCGGAATATTTTTAAAAAAGTCCGTCACCACTTTGCGTCCTTTATCATCTTGCGCTGCGGAAATAACGCCTCTTGGTTTATATAAGAGAAAGTAAACCGGCTCTTCGCGTTCAACCTTTAACCCGTTTACCTCAATCTGATCAGAACCGGTGACCTTAACACCTAGCTCTGTTACTACTTTGCCATTCACCTTTACTTTTCCTTCTTTAATCAGCTCTTCTGCCTTTCTGCGCGACGCAACTCCGGCATGAGCAATCACTTTTTGCAGTCTTTCCATGTCTTTCACCTCAAGTATTATCTTACTTTTTTCAACCTTAACAAACAAGCTTTTTCAAATTCCTATGCCAAATCTAAAAAAAACGCCGTTTTCAGGCGCTCCCAAATAATAACGTAACGATGATGATAGATGCAACTACGCCGATTAAATCTGCAAGAAGTCCCACCTTTAATGCATCACCCATTTTTTTAATGCCGACTGCTCCGAAATACACAGTCAGTACGTAAAGCGTTGTATCTGTAGATCCCTGCATGACGGAAGCCAGCCTGCCGATAAAGGAATCGGGCCCGTATACTGCAATTAAATCGGTCGTCATTCCGAGTGCGGCCGTACCGGAGATCGGGCGGATCAGAGCAAGCGGCGCTACTTCAGCAGGGATGCCGATAGCGGAGAAAGCCGGTTTTAAAAGATCCATTATAAAATCAAGCGCGCCTGATGATCTGAAAACAGTTATAGCGACAAGCATTCCGACTAAATAGGGGATAATGGAAAAGGCAATTTCTATCCCCTCTTTCCCGCCTTCGACAAACGATTCATATGTCGGAACCTTTTTGATCGTTCCATAAAGAAGAATTCCGGCAATAATGATTGGAATCATGGCTAAAGACAGCCAGTTGATGATTTCCATCCGCTCACCTTCCCTTCTTTTTGCGGCGGTAATAAAAATACCGATCAATGATAATGGCACCGATTCCGGAAATAAGCGTTGCCAAAATGCTTGGCCCGACGATATCTGTCGGCGTTTTGGAGGAATAAGCCATTCGGACAGCGATCACCGTTGTCGGGATGAGTGTGATGCAGGACGTATTAACAGCTAAAAAAGTAATCATCGACCGGCTTGCTTCCGATCGGTTTCCGTTCAGCTTTTTCATTTGTTCCATTGCTTTAATGCCAAGCGGAGTTGCTGCATTTCCGAGGCCGAAGAAATTCGCCATAAGATTAGATAAAATATAGCCCATCGCCGGGTGATCCGGCGGTATATCAGGGAACAGTTTAGATATAAAAGGTCTGCACATCCGGCTGAAAATATCCAAAAGCCCTGACTGCTCGGCGATTTTCATTAAGCCAAGCCAGAAAACAAGCACGCTCATCAATCCAAATGAGATCGTAATCGCTTCTTTCGCACCCTTAAACACGGCTTCATTTACATCTTGCAGAGTTCCGTTGCACATCGCAAAAACGAGTCCGATCACGGTTAAACTGACCCAAATTATATTGACCATTTTGCTCCGCCTGCCGCATTCAGAAAGATTGATTTAAACGTTTCAAAAAATTGTTTCTTCGGTTTTTGATGCCGCTCATTTTCATAATAGATCGGCACTTTTGCGATGGTTGCATCGTTGAACATGATCTCCATGTGCCCTACGATGTCAGGGATTTTCGAGGCATCTTTTTCCCATGCTTTTTTCGGCTTGAGCAGTGTGGTATTAATTTTTACATTTTCTTTTTCCTCTTCGGTCAGCAAATAGGTGATATCACGTTTGATAAAAGCCTTCGATTCATAAAATGTGCCTTTCAGCTTTGGAATATCCCCTTTTTTTGCAATTAAATAGGTTTGATAATGCTCAAACACATAGTTAAACATCTTCATATGGTCATCCCAATCATTAGGGTCATTAATGGTGACGGCTATCAGGTCAATGCCGTCCTTTGAAGCCGTAGAGACCAGTGTCCGTTTTGCAAGTTTTGTATAGCCTGTTTTTCCTCCTGTGCTGTACGGATAAAGCATGGTCAGCAGTTTGTTTTTGTTTTTCCATACGCTTTCCATCGTTTCCGCTTTGTATATTTTTGTGCCTGAAATCTTTTGATAGTCTTTCAGCTTCATAGCATACTTAGTTAAAATGGCCATGTCATAGGCTGTTGAATAATGATTTTCATGGTCGTCCAATCCGTGCGGGTTTTGAAAACGGGTGTTTTTCATACCAAGCTGCTCGGCTTTTTGATTCATCATATAAACAAACCCATCGAGGCTCCCACCGACATGCTCAGCAATCGCGACAGCGGCATCGTTTCCTGATCTTAGCATCAGGCCATACACAAGATCTTTCAGCTTCACTTTTTGACCTTCTGTTAAATAAATGGCGGAGCCTTCTGTTCTGACAGCATTTGCCGAAACCGTCACTGTTTGATCCATTTTGCCGGATTCGATGGCGAGGACGGCGGTCATAATTTTTGTGATGCTCGCGATCCGCCTTTTTTGATGCTCATCCTTGGCATATAACACTCTGCCTGACGCACCGTCAATAATGATCGCGCTTTTTGCACTGACATCTATAGCAGCATGTGCTGTATTCACATTTACGGTTGCAATAAGAAAAGAAATCATGATCACGAATACTGCTTTTTTGAAAATGCGCATGTTTGCTCACGTCCTTGTGGTGGTTTGTACAAGTTTATGCGCATGTCCATCAGTTATGAATAACAATTATATTTCTGGAAGCAAACATAAAAAAACTCTCCCTGAAAAAGGGAGAGTAAACGTTATCTGATTGGCGCCATGCTTGATCCGGACGCTTCGTAATGAGCCAGCTCTTCCCTCATCTTCAGAAAGGCCGCGCTCAACGGCAATAATAATTGCTCAAGCGACGCAGGAACAGCATGATAAAACTCAATTGCGCTGACCCCGGTATAAGACGCCCGGCTATTTTCACACCACGTGTCTTTTTTCGGCATAAAGAACTCTTCAATGCATTGGTGATACACATTATAAAGTGTTTTTTCCGCTCTGGCTTCCTGAAAAGGCTCCTGCATCAGGAGACGACGGCACGCTTCTGCGCCTCCTTCACAAAATACTGCCATTCTTCTCAGAGTGCTAAGCACATCACAGCAGTATCCTTTTTCAATAGGCAATTCAGCCTGTAAGGACTCAAGCGTCGTTTGATTTAGGTAATCGTTCACGGTATTGACAACCATTGATAAGAATTCGCCTGTTTTTTGAGTCTGCGCTCGCACAATCGAATGTCCCATTTCGTTTGGTATCTTCCCCTCATGTATTTGTCTCTCACATTTTGCTTCTTTCATGATAGCTTCTTCCTTATATCTTATGATGATGAAAAAGCGCGATTCATTAAACTTCTATTTTATATCTTCGAAGGTTTGGTTAAAGTTTTCAAAAAATAAATCTGCTTCTTCTTGAAGAACGTCTTCTTCCGCATTTTCAGGCAGCGGCGGAAGCTCGTCCAGCGTTTTCAGACCGAATTGTTCAAGAAAAGTCGGCGTAGTACCGTATAAAATGGCCCGCCCCGGACCATCGGCACGCCCTACTTCACACAATAGCGCCTTCGCGACAAGACTGTGTAAAATCCGCTCTGATTTTACTCCTCTGATTTCTTCAATTTCTGCTCTCGTAATTGGCTGTTTGTATGAAACAATGGCCAGTACTTCTAAAGATGCTTGAGAAAGGCCCTTTGACGGCACTTCAATCAGTTTTTTCAAGTAAGGCGCAAAGTCTTTTTTGGTAGAGAGCATGTACGTATCTGCATACTCAATAAGTTCAATCCCTCGTGTATCTCCGCGGTATTCGTCCGCCACATCCGCCATGATCGTGTTCAGTTCAGGCTCTTCGATTTCAAGCACTGTTAACAGCTGCTTTTTTGTAAGCCCTTCATCGCCTGCCGCATAAAGAAGGGCTTCCACAATAGCTTTCCAATTCACGATATCAAGCCCCATGAATGGATTCACTCCCCGTAATGTAAATATCTGAAAAATTGTGCTCCTGTTCAATGAGGACCAGCTGATTTTTCATCAGCTCAAGAACAGCTAGAAAGGTCACTACTAAATGTTCTTTTTGCTCATATGGAAACAGATCCATAAAGTTAATTCTCGTTCCTCTAGATTTCAAGCTGTGCACGATTTCGTTCATTCTGGCTTCGATTGGTATGTCCTGTCTTGTAATTGTTGTTTCCATCGGCCTGTTTATTTTTTTGCGTTTCAGCACTTTTTGAAAAGCTCCGATCATATCATAGACCGTGACAGAGAGCTTTTGCTCAGACTGTTTTACTTCTTTTGCATATTCACTCAAATCACTCGGCGGTTTCGTGAACGATTTTTGTCTTTCTTCTTCCCGTTCTTTTAAATCCTTCGCCGCATCTTTATATTTTCGGTACTCAATCAGCTTTTCAATCAGTTCCTCCCGCGGATCTTCTTCTTCAAGTAATTCATCTTCAAAAAGCTCCTCCTCTTGCTTCGGGAGCAGCATTCTGCTTTTAATGCTGAGCAGCGTGGCAGCCATAACCAAATACTCGCTGGCAATGTCGAGCTCAAGCACGCGCATCGTATGTACATATAATAAATATTGTTCAGTGATCTTCGCCACAGGTATATCATATATGTCAATTTCAAGACGATTGATTAAATGAAGCAGCAGGTCCAATGGGCCCTCAAACGTATCAATTTTCACTTGATATTCTTCCATCATCTCACCATTTTCAAGTATCACTCTCATTGCCGGAAAAACTGGCTACCCTATAGTATAAGCCACCAAAAAGCTCTCGTCCAATACTATTTCATATCCTGTTTTGAAGGAGTTTGTACAGAATATTCAAAACACAAGAGGTGTTTGCTCGGAGCGCAGAAGCGGGAGAAAAAGCCTTTGCTTCTGGTTTTCCTTTCTAAGAAGCACTAGAGGCCGGGCGTTCTTTTTTCCTTTTATCCCTTCTATGGTACACTAAAAGCACATTAAAGGAGGAAGCACCTTGTATCCGAAAGCTTATATAGATTATCTCGTTGAGTTTCATGCGACACGGGATTATTTTGAATGCCATGAAATATTAGAAGAATATTGGAAGGAAGATCCGCCAAAGAAACGAAAACGCTATTGGGTCGGCTTTATTCAGCTTGCAGTTGCTTTATATCATCACAGAAGGCAGAATACAGCCGGGGCAAAAAGACTGATGGCGAACAGCATCCGGATTCTTCAAGCAGAACACCGGGCAGTCGAAGACTTAGGGCTCGATCATGGCCGTTTGCTCGAACTTATGCAATCGGTTTACGAACAAATCGAAACCGGCTCTGCCTATAAAAGCATTATGCTGCCAATCAAAGATGAGAAACTGGAGGAAGCATGCAGGATCGAATGCAGGAAAAAAAAGTATACATGGGGGCAGCCCAGTGCACTCAGGAACATATTTCTGATCGACAAACACCGTTTGCGGGATCGGACTGACGTCATCCGTGAACGTGAAAGAGAAATAGAACGCAGAAAAAAAAGCAGAGGCTGATGACAGCCTCTGCTTAATTATTGTATGAAATGTCTTGATCCTGCTGACCTTGACAACGTTCGAAAAAGCTCTGCGTTAATTCATTTGGAACCAGTACTTGCGTTTTGAATAAATGCTTTAAAGCATCCATCATCTGTTTTCCGATTCCTTGATGGCGATGAGAAGGATTCACACTGATATGCCGGATCTCAACCTCAGAATCCTTTTTTTCGACTCCGATTGCTCCGACGATATCCTCGTCCTCTTTCCAAAGAAAGAGCTGGCGGTCTGTATCCGTTTCGTAGTCCTTAATTGTCTGCTGAAGCTGCTTAAGGTCTTTTTCATTCGGCATAAACGAAAGAAGCCCCATCGCAATCTTTTCAAACGATTTTTTATAACGAATTAACATAAAAACCCCTCTATATCCAAAATGTCCAGTCTGCTATTAACGGATACGAATAGGTGATCCGTTTTCTCACATTATATCATTTTCGCCATATTTTTAAACTGTTTTCAGCAAATTATTCAAATGAGCGGTTTAAATTTGCCATTTCAATGGCAGAAACAGCACAATCTACACCTTTGTTGCCCGCTTTTGTGCCGGCACGCTCGATAGCCTGTTCGATGTTTTCAGTTGTTACAATTCCAAAGATGACAGGTACACCAGTAGTGTTTGCTGCTTGCGCGATGCCTTTTGCAGCTTCATTGCAGACATAATCGTAATGTGTCGTCGCGCCTCTGATGACAGTGCCCAATGTGATAATAGCATCATATTTTTTTGTTTCCGCCATTTTTTTCGCAGCAAACGGTATTTCAAATGCGCCTGGAACCCAAGCCACATCAATGTCATTTGTGTCTACGCCATGTCTGAGCAGCGCATCTTCTGCTCCGCTCAGCAGCTTGCTCGTAATAAAATCATTAAATCTTCCTACTACGATTCCGATTTTAAGACCTGTACCAACTAAATTTCCTTGTATGATATTCATATGATTCCCATCCTTTTTTGTGATATTTGTGATTAGAAATGAAGTAAATGACCTAGCTTGTTCATTTTGGTTTGCAAATATTTTTTATTGTGTTCTTTCGCCTCCATTTGAAGCGGCACTCTTTCTGAAATACTGAGTCCGTAGCCTTCAAGGCCTGCGATTTTTCGCGGATTATTCGTCAAAAGCTTCATATTCCGGACACCGAGGTCGCGTAAAATTTGTGCTCCGATGCCATAGTTGCGAAGATCCGGCAAGAATCCAAGCGCCTCATTGGCTTCTACGGTGTCATAACCTTGTTCCTGAAGCTTATAAGCTTTTAATTTATTGATTAAACCGATGCCTCGTCCTTCTTGGCGCAAGTACAGAAGCACTCCACGGCCTTCTGCGGCAATTTGGTTCAGCGCGGCGTGCAGCTGCGGTCCACAGTCACAGCGATGAGACCCAAACACGTCACCTGTGAGACATTCTGAATGCACCCGGACCAATACCGGTTCTTCTCCGAACGGCACCTCTCCCATCACAAATGCGACATGCTCTTTTCCATCTACCTCATTTGTGTATCCATAAACCTTAAATGTCCCAAAATCAGTAGGCAGCGTAATGTCAACTTCACGCTCGACAAGTGTTGTCAGATTGTAACGGTATTGAATCAAATCCTTAATGGTGATCATTTTTAATTGATGCTTTTTCGCAATTTCAATGAGCTCAGGCACTCTCGCCATCGTTCCGTCTTCATTCATAATTTCACAAATGACGCCGGCTCCTGGAGATCCGCAAGCTTCAGCAAGATCAACAGCAGCTTCTGTATGGCCCGCTCTTTTCAGGACACCTCCTTTTTTCGCAATCAGTGGAAAAATGTGCCCCGGACGCTGAAAATCAGATGGCACGGATTTGCTGTCCAGCAATGCTTGAACGGTAAAAGATCTTTCTTGAGCGCTGATACCTGTCTTCGTTTCACGATGGTCTATGCTTACGGTAAATGCAGTGTGGTGAGAGTCTGTATTATGCTCAACCATAGGGTGAAGATCAAGCCTGTCTGCGATTTCCTCACTGAGCGGCGTGCAGATCAGTCCTCTCCCATGTGTCGCCATAAAGTTAATGACTTCCGGCGTTGCATGCTCGGCAAGAGCCACAAAGTCTCCTTCATTTTCTCTGTCTTCATCATCTACAACGATGATGACTTCGCCTTTTTTTAAAGCGTCCAGTGCTTCTTCTATCGGATGAAACATGCAAATCTTCCTCTCTAAAAGCCGTTTTCGCTTAAGAAGGCTTTTGTAATGGTTTGTTGGGTCTTATTTTCATTGGCTTTATGCAAAAATCGATACATATATTTTCCGATCATATCGCATTCGATATTCACTTTAGAGCCGATCGTTTTTTCTGAAAAGATCGTTTCGCTGATCGTATGCGGTATTAAGGAGATCGTCACTGTGTCTTCTGTCAGGCCGAATATGGTTAAGCTCACGCCATCCACAGTAATTGATCCCTTTAAAACCAATGTTTTTGTTAATGACGGGTCCATTTTTAAATCATAGTAAACTGCGTTGCTTTTCTCTTCAATTCGTGTGATTTCCGCAGTTCCGTCGACATGGCCTGAGACGAAATGGCCTCCGAAACGGCCGTTTGCCGCCATCGCTCTTTCCAGATTTACTTTGCTTCCTTTTGTTAAATCATTCAGTGACGTAGCTTTGACTGTTTCAGGCATAACATCCACTGTGAATTGATTTTTTGTAAAATCAGTGACAGTCAGACAAATGCCGTTCACTGCAATGCTGTCGCCAAGATGAACATCCTCTAAAATCTTTGAGCATTTAATAGTTAAGGCCATTGCATGCCCTGCTTTTTTCATGGATTCGATTGTGCCTGTTTCTTCGATAATTCCTGTAAACATGGTCACCATCCTATTCCTTTGTCGGTTTTGCCGTCAGTTTGATATCACGGCCGATTTGGGTTATATCAGTGAATTGTAATAAGGGGACATCTTTCATTGATTGAAAACCTTCACCGGAGATTAAGCTGGGAGCATGCGTTCCTCCGATTAGTTTAGGGGCAAAATAGAAGATGATTTCTTGAAAACAGCCTTCTTTGACAAAGCTTCCGTGAACAGCTGAACCGCCTTCCACATACACCGACATGATGCCTTCTTCCGCTAGGATCTTCAAAACATCGGGAATTTGAATGCGCTCGGTTTCAAGTGTAAATATGTTCACTCCGAAAGCTGAAAGCCGTTTTTTCTTTTCCTCTTCTGCGCGTGCCGTCGTAAAAATCCATGTCGGCGCTATTTGATCGCAAATCACTTTAGCGTCCTCAGGAATCGAGAGTACGGTATCAAGTATGACCCGAACCGGCTGTTTTGTTACATTCGGCAGTCTGCAGGTTAAGCTCGGATTGTCGGCTTTCACTGTGCCAACTCCGACTAAAATGCTTTGGTGTGTTTTCCTGTATTGCTGAGCATCCTGTCTTGCAGCCTCTGACGTGATCCATTTGCTGTCACCCGTGCTGGTAGCTATCTTGCCGTCAAGGCTGGCAGCCGCTTTTAGCGTGACGTACGGAAGGCCTGTCCTCATAAAGTGCAGAAATTTTTCATTCAGCCTCTCCGCCTGGTCTGCCAGGATGCCTTCCCTTACCTCAATGCCGGCTTCTTTCATCATGCTGATCCCTCTTCCAGCCACAAGCGGATTAGGATCTCTCATCGCCACGAACACTCTTTTGATGCCAGAGTTGATAATCAATTCTGCACATGGCGGTGTTTTTCCGTAATGGCTGCACGGTTCGAGTGTAACGTAAATGTCGGCACCCTCTGCATGTGCTCCAGCCATATGGATGGCATGAACTTCTGCATGAGCTTCACCATATTTTAAATGGGCGCCCATTCCGACAATTTGTCCGTCCTTTACGACAACAGCGCCGACGAGCGGATTGGATTCGGTCTGTCCTTCGCCCTGCTTCGCAAGATCTAAGGCCAGCTTCATATAATACTCTTCCATTTGTTTCCCTCCCCTCTTTTGTTATTTACCGTCAAAAAAGCCCCGAATTTATAAAAAATTCGGGGCTTTAGGTATTTTACGCAATAGGAAATAACACTATGCATTTTTGAACCATTTGCATAGCGGTTCATCATCCTTCTCCCATCCAGACTTTCACTGTCGGCTTCAGCTTAAACTGAATCCACCGCGTGCTTATGCACACGGGTCACGGGCTCTAAAGCAAATGTGCTTTACTACCGCCGGTCGGGATTTCCACCCTGCCCCGAAGGATACAATCTTTATTCATTTGTCCTTATTGGCTATTATAGCGATCCTTTTTAAAGTACGCAATGAAATAAACTTACAATTTGAGAAAAACAAAACATCACCCTTCGATCCGAAAGGTGATGTTTTTTAATCATTCACTTTTGCAACCTTGATTAATCCGTCGATCCGCTTTGATTTGCTGAAGTATGCCTTAATCTTGTCACCTTCTTTTATATCAGATAAATCCTGATTTAATTTTTTTCCGTTGAAGATGATTTTCGTTCCGTTTTCTGCTACTCCATGATACTCTGAGCCCTCAATTCTCGTCACTTTATATTCCTGGATGGTGTATTCCTCTTCTTCCGAGGACAAGGTTTGTCCAATTGCTGTCGGAACATCCTTCAGCTCAACATCATTTATGTACATATAACCGCCTGCAAGTAAAAGCAAAAGCACTAACAGAATGGTAATCTTGGTTTTTATTCTTCCCATTTCTAAACCTCCAGCCAATATGAATCTATTCATTCATATGAGTTATTCCTTTTTTTCATGAATAAAAAACCGTAAATTCTCGTAAATTATTAATATAACGATGCATAACGGGAATATGTTTCACATTTCTGCAAAAATTTCTTTTCTATAGATATACGAATTTATGTTCTGTTTTAAGGGGATGACCGCAAAAAAGATATAAAAAAGCAGCCTCTCGGGAAGCTGCTTGATCCTAATTTGTTTTGCGCATTTCGTTAAACGGGTAGAAAACAAACTTTGACGTACCCGCAATTTGTTTTTTCGTGAAGAGGCCAAGGCCGTTACGGCTGTCCATGGAATTGCGACGATTGTCACCCATCACAAAATACTTGTTATCAGGCACTTTAACCGGGCCGAAATCATCGGTCAAATGGTCAAAACCGTCCTGTTTCGCTCTCTTTTTATTAGCCGCCAAATAAGGTTCGTCCACCTTTTTCCCGTTGATATAGAGCTGGTCATTTTTCATCTCAACCGTATCGCCGGGAAGGCCGATAATACGTTTGACATAGTGAACATCATCTCCGTTTAACACGACGATGTCTCCTCTATCAAACTCGCCGATGTATTTGACTGTCATATTAACAAAAACCCTTTCACGGTTGTGAAGTGTAGGATACATAGAGTCACCATCAACGACATACGGCGCAAAAATAAAGTTGCGGATGAGCAAAGCAAGAACGACAGCAATCACAATTGCTTTTGCCCATTCTAATATTGACTTTTTCTTCGAAACATTTTCTGATTTCAACTGATTTCCTCCAATAAACAACGGTCTTCAATTTATGTTATCACGAATCGAAAAAAAATCCCATTAGGACCATTGAAGTGATTTTACAAACTGTTAATCTTCATCTTCTACCCACATCATGCCTATTTTTTCTTGTCGATCATAACTAGGCCTGAAAATATTGAAAGAAATGAATCGCATAATTCAGAAGCGATGGACTCAGAAGAAAGAGAGTTCTCATATGCAAAATCTTTAGATCGTATATAAAGCATGAGGTTACGGGCAGTTTGTTCATTTACTGCATTCCATTGATCTCCCAGTCCATGATACCCATGGCACTTGACAAAACAATTAACGTCATGAAGGTTACTGGAATGTTTGCGGCAACCTATTTCACAGGTGATAACCGCACCCCGTTTTTTGCTTTCATAATATGTTTAAAATCATTCAAGCTCGAAAACATGGATCAGCCTCCAAAAAATAAATCCAATATATTCCCGGCAGTTGAAGACTCTTTATTATAAAACTCTGAATATCCGCAGTTCTTACAGTAAACCACTAGAAATCGGTTATGCTGCACGTCAAACAGCTTTGATAATCCCGTGCCGGTTGTAGCTATTTCTTTTTGTCCGGCTTCAGTACTACCGCATTTTATACAGCCTTTGTTGTTCATATCGCGATCTCCTTTTCATTACATCACGTTTGTTTGATTTATTTTACTACAAAATATCAATCCCAATGACCCGTACTACTTTAAAGTTTACTTAATTTTGATTACATACTAATTGGGTTCGTTTCTCAGCTTGGTAAATCTTCTGGAGAAACGGAAAAGCTCCATGACCAAAACATTCAAACTCAGCCAAACACCGCCGAAGGCGTAACCCGCAGCAACATCACTCGGATACTGCTCATAAAGTACACACGGCTCAGCCCGATGAGGAATAAAACGATAATAAACAAAAAAATGCAACAGTTTGCAGACGCGTCTTGTGAGAATGACGAACAAAAAGATAAGCACAAAAACCAAAAATGACAAATGCCGTTAAAGTCTGTTCGCTCGGGAATGGATATAATACATGACTTTCCAAAGGAGCGTGAACAGGATGAAGGGAATGAAAGAGCCGTCTGATTCCCTCTTCATAAAGCTCCCCACCAATGACTAGGAAAAATAAGAAAGAGAGTTCGATTTTCCGATCTTGCCCTCTGAATACTGTCCAAAAAAAAGTTAGAACAATAACGGCTAACAGAACACCTCTCGACGCAAAAGCTTTCTGAATTGCAGCTGGGCCCAGTCTATACCCGATCCAATACGACATGCTCACTCCCACAGCTCCCCAATCCGGCCGCTAACATGCTTAGCACCCAGTTTAACTTTTCTTGAAACACGAGAACACCGGCAAACTCTCCCGGTCCAAGTAAAGCTAGAAGCTCTAACATCAAGACAATAAACAAGACGGCATATCCGTACTGTTCGAGCAACCCCGTCAAAACTTGCATGTGATTCTCCTTAAACTTTTTTGTTCTTTTATCATTCCCAATCCACTTTTTGTATAATCAGCACAATTTTATCTTCAGTCGTCCAACAACATTGTCTATGGCGGGATCTTCTCTCATACATTCTTTTTTGACATAGGAGGAGCAATAGCATGAAATGGGAGGAAACAAAAGATACGCAGGGAGTTTGCCAAAATTTTGGGCAGTTCGTTCTGCCACCGAGTCAGGTGTTTGTTTGCCCACCTCATCCCTTGTCAATTCCCCATTTTTCCCGTTTGAGGTTCGAAATGGTAAAGTATTTCACTTAGTTTCTTACATGAAGAGGTAAATTCTTTGCTCACCGAACTAGGATAGCGGCGTATGGCGATTTCTACATTGCATAACCACTGGTTATTTAGTGAGCCGTGAGCAATGTATATGCACTTTGAGTCAGCACAGGATGATCCTATTACATTCGCCAGAAAAGCAGCTGCCGCATTCAGAGTAGTTAAAAGAATAGACAGATATCTGGGCTTCCGGAAGCTTTAAAGGAGGCTCTTTTTTCGAGCATTTTTATAAATCAATAAAAACAGGCATCTCCTAAATATTTTTGCCGATAAGTTTACGCTAATCAACTCTAGCACTAATACATATAAAAAATAGAATGATATGAAAGGAGACTTGATAGTATGATTGATTATCCTATTAATATAAACAACGTTTCCGGGAACAGTGTAATTAACGTAGGCGGCGCTTTTATGATCAGGCCTTTAACTTTGTCCAAATCTGTGTTTGGCTCCGGAGGTTTAAACACAGGAATTGTCTTTGAAAATAACTTTGTAAGCAAAGCTAAAATGATTAATCATCAATTTACTGATCAAAACGTCACCAAAACTTTTTAATGTATTTATTTGGGGATTGAGAAATCTCCTTCCTTAAAAACCCGGTTTACCAACCGTCATCAGCACTCGGCGGTTTTTTATTGAACATTTTTACCCAATAAAAAAGCTCCCTCTATATGAGGAAGCCTTTTACCTGCCTATTAGCCTTCTACACGAACTTCTTTCATGACGTCGCCGTTAGACATGTTTTTTGCGAATTCTAAACCGCTTGTTACTTTGCCGAATACAGTGTGAACACCGTTCAAATGCGGCTGCGGCTCATGTACGATGAAAAATTGGCTGCCGCCTGTGTCTTTTCCAGCATGTGCCATAGAAAGAGAGCCCGCTTCATGTGTATGAGGGTTTCCTTCTGTTTCACATTTGATTGTGTATCCTGGGCCACCCATCCCTGTTCCAGTAGGATCTCCCCCTTGGCTTACGAAGCCTGGAATTACTCGGTGGAAAGTTACACCGTCATAAAATCCTTCGTTTGCAAGCTTTTCAAAGTTTGCAACTGTACCCGGTGCAGCTTCATCGTAAAGTTCAAATTCAAGTTTGTTGCCATTTTCCATTAAAATGTAACCTGTTTTCATTTTTCTTCCTACTTCCTTGTTAAATTTTCAAAAGAGGGCATATAATTGATAAGTTGTTACTTAGAAGACAATAAATTTTGTTGTTAGTTTCTTACTCAGTACCAGTTCCGTGCGGGCAGCCGCCTTGACTGACGAAGCCAGGGATCACTCGGTGGAATGTAAGCCCGTCATAAAAGCCTTCGTTTGCAAGCTTTTCAAAGTTTGCAACAGTTCCAGGTGCAGCTTCAGGATAAAGTTCAAATTCAATTTTGTTCCCGTCTTCTAATAAAAAGTAACCTGTTTTCAATTGTATGCCTACTTTCTTTATTTTAATTTTCAAAGGAGATTATGTATGATAGGTTATAGCCTGTCTCTCCTTGTCGCGGCTATTATACCACACCTTTCGGGGGAAAACGAATCTCCCGGGCTTTACTAAAAAATAAAAATGAAACCTGAATCTCTTTATCTCCGTCTAACCTAACGGAACTGTATTTTTCATGATTCAGGTCCTCACAAAGCAGCACTATCCAGCTGCTTGTGAAATTGAAGGAGGTCAAACTGCTTTGAAGAAAATTTGGATTGGAATGCTGGCAGCGGCCGTTTTGCTGCTGACGGTTCCGAAGGTCAGTCTCGCGGATGCCGCAGTTGGAGATGTCATTGTAACACTGGGTGCTGATTTGTCAGAATCCGACAAACAAAAAGTGCTTGATGAAATGAATGTCCCTGATAATGCCACAACGGTAACCGTGACCAATAAAGAAGAACATGAATATTTAGGAAAATATATATCAAACGCGCAAATCGGGTCGAGAGCGATTTCTTCTTCGTCAATCACCATTGCCAAAAAAGGCTCCGGATTGAATGTTGAGACCCATAATATCAGCGGCATCACAGATGAAATGTACCTGAATGCACTGATGACAGCCGGTGTGAAAGATGCGAAGGTGTATGTTACAGCACCGTTTGAAGTATCCGGGACTGCCGCTTTAACTGGATTGATTAAGGCTTATGAAGTTTCTTCTGACGAAGCGATCTCGGAGGATGTTAAGCAAGTCGCCAACCAAGAGCTTGTCACGACATCAGAGCTTGGAGACAAAATCGGTAACGAAAATGCGGCAGCCCTGATTGCAAAAATCAAAGAAGAGTTTGCTAAAAACGGGGTGCCTGATAATAAAGCTGACATCGAAAAACAAGTGGATGACGCAGCTTCTGATTTAAACGTCACACTTACAGACAGCCAAAAGAATCAGCTTGTCTCCCTATTCAATAAGATGAAAAACGCTGACATTGACTGGGGACAGGTCAGTGACCAGCTAGATAAAGCGAAAGATAAGATTACGAAATTCATAGAATCAGATGAAGGCAAAAACTTCATCCAGAAAGTCATTGATTTCTTCGTATCTATCTGGAATGCGATTGTATCTATATTCAAATAGGAAAAGCGCCGAAAAATCGGCGCTTTCTTTTATTGCTTTACACCCGTTTTAAATGGCAGATCAAGTTTTACAATATCTTCGTATGTTTCTCGCTTCACGACTAAATGAGCCTCACCGTTTTCGACAAATACAACGGCGGGTCTCGGAATACGGTTATAATTGTTGGCCATGCTGTATCCATAAGCGCCTGTACAAAAAACGGCAAGAAGATCGCCTTCTTTTACTTCCGGCAGGTCAATATCCCAAATCAGCATATCTCCGCTTTCACAGCACTTTCCGGCAATTGATACCGTTTTGTCATGCGCTTCTCCGATCCTGTTGGCTGCCGCAGCTTCATATTTAGCTTGGTAAAGCGCAGGACGAATATTGTCGTTCATGCCTCCGTCTACAGCCACATATTGGCGGACACCCGGCACTTCTTTTTGAGAGCCAACCGTATAAAGAGTTGTGCCTGCGTCTCCCACGAGAGAACGGCCCGGTTCGATCCAAATTTCCGGAATGTCAAAACCGTAACGGGAAGCATTTTCTTTCACAGCTTCGATAATTTTTTCAACGTATTCAGTGGCATGAAGCGGTTCATCATCTTCCGTATAACGAATGCCGAAACCTCCTCCAAGATTCAGCACCTTGGATACAAATGAATATGAATCTCTCCATTCGTCTAGTTTTTTGAAGATTTTTTCCGCTGCTAACACAAAACCGGCCGTATCAAAGATTTGCGAGCCGATATGGCAATGGACACCCAGCAGCTGAATGTGTTCCGATTGTAATACTTGTTCAATGGCCCGTTCAGTTTGTCCGTTATGAAGATCGAAACCAAACTTTGAATCTTCCTGGCCCGTTGTAATGTAGTCATGCGTATGCGCTTCTACTCCGGGCGTGATCCGAAGAAGAACATCGATGGAATGACCCGTTTCTTTACACAGGTCTTCAAGAAGCGCAATTTCATAGAAATTATCCACCACAATGCAGCCGATGCGGTGCTCAAGCGCCATGCGCAGTTCTTCCCTGCTCTTATTGTTTCCATGAAAGTGGATGCGTTCTGCCGGAAAGCCTGCCGCAACAGCCGTATAAAGCTCTCCTCCGGATACGACATCTAAAGAAAGTCCCTCTTCCTCAGCGAGCTGAATCATTGCGACTGATGAGAATGCTTTGCTCGCATATGCCACCTGTGCTTTCAGCCCTGCAGAAATAAACGCCTGCTTAAAGCTTTTAGCACGCTCACGTATTAAAGCCACATCATATACGTAAAGAGGTGTACCATATTTCTCTGCTAAATAGAGAGCATCCACACCTCCGATTTCTAAATGACCATGTTGATTTTGTCTGCTTGTGCCGTGTAAGAACAATGTCATTCCCTCTTTCTCCGCTTATGGATGAAAGGACAGTTTTATGGACTGTCCCTTCATAATTAAGACATACATTATCATACTCTTCAGTCAGTTTCAATGCGATTATGAATTGGTAGGCTGCCTTAAGCGATTTTTGGGGTGAACGATACTGGGTCTTACTTTTGCGCCAGGTTTCGCTGTGCGGACAAGAACCTGCCACAGCGCCTTTCCGTTAAAGGGAATCAGCGGCCATAAGTACGGTGTCTGAAGGGATTTGATGCTTGCCATGGCAATAATTAGCACTGTAAATCCGATGACGAGCCCTTTTATATGAAATAAGGCAACGAGTATCATGAGGACAAGACGGCTCATTTTGTTTGCCAAGCTTAATTCATAACTAGGCGTCGTAAAGGTTCCAATCGCCGCAAGTGAGACGTACAGAATCACCTCAGGAGAAAAAAGGCCGACCTCAATCGCAATCTGCCCGATCAGAACAGCGGCAATTAAACCCATTGCTGTCGATAAAGCCGTCGGGGTGTGAATGGCAGCCATTCTGAGAAACTCGATTCCTAAGTCAGCTAAAAATATCTGCAGGATGATCGGGATATGCGTATCTTTATTTAAACCGATAAATTTCATGTTGTCCGGGAGCAGATCAGGCTGAAGCACAAAGAGAAACCAGATCGGAAGAAATAAAGTAGAAGCAAGAATACCGAAAAATCTTACCCATCTTAAAAAGGTCCCGACTGAAGGCGCCTGCCTATATTCTTCAGCATGCTGCACATGGTGAAATAAAGTCGTCGGGGTAATGATCACACTCGGCGATGTGTCCACTATAATGATAACATGGCCTTCTAGAACATGATTTGCGGCCACATCCGGTCTTTCTGTATAGCGCACGAGCGGAAAAGGATTATAGCTTTGATTAACAATGAATTCCTCGACAGTTTTGTCTGCCATTGTTAATCCATCGACATCAATGGATGCAATTTCTTTTTCTACGATCTCAACCAGATCCGGATCAGCTATATCTTCTATATAACAAATGCTTAAATCCGTCTTTGACCGCTCACCAACTTTAGTCATCTTGACTCGAAGGCGTTCGTCTCTGATCCGCCTTCTGAGAAGGGCCGTATTGACGACGATATTTTCAACAAATCCGTCTCTGGCTCCCCTGACTACCTTTTCCGTATCAGGTTCTTCCGGGTTTCTGCCCGGATAGCTTCTGACGTCAATTATAAATGCGAAGCCTGCACCTTCAACAATGACAGCGACGAGCCCGGACAGCACTTGGTCGGTGGTTTCATCCAAGGTTTTTACTTTTTCGACCTGGGCGTTAAGCAGCCTGTTTTCGACGATGTCGACCAGCTCATCAGGGTCTTCTTTCCGATTGTTAATGGCAACAAGCTCTCTCATTAAATGAATAATATAGGCTGTATCGCATAATCCATTTAGATAGTAAAGCTGGATCTCTTTATCTAAAATCGTGAGCTTGCGAACACCTACATCATAGCTCGTCCCCATCCCAACACGGTTTTTGAAATACTCTTCATTTTTAGCTGGATTCCGATAAACCCGAATTTTCTCTTCCTTGTGGTCCGGCATGATACCCGCTCCTTTCTAAAATAAACTCGACCGCTTTCATGGTGATTGGCGACCCTTTTGAGATATCGTCTTTTCTGCCCATTTTGCCGATATCCCCGATACCGACAATAAGCGGGAGATCAAGTTTATCAAGGCAATAGACTGTATCTCCACTCATTCTGTGGTCATCAAATTCCCTTTCCCCGACTTTATCGACGCCGTATTCAGTTATTTCTCCATTGCGGTCAATGCTTACATCGACCCTGGTCCATTCAGCCTGATGTGTTTTTGACGCGACCGCAATCACACCGAGCACTTCAATAGACGGATGGGTTGCGACATAGGTTAGAGCGGCTTCTCCCGGACCCTCTCCTTGAAGGCCGGAGTCGTCAAACATGACAAATACAGGATCATACGGTGCTGAGGCGATCAGCTTGACAAGCTCGGCGCCGCTGCGGGTGGAAGGATTCCCTTTTGATTGTGAAATGCATCGGCCTCCCACTTTGCTTGCGGCGTATTCAATTGTTTTAGCGGCATAAACATCCCCGTCTGTTACCAGTATGACCTTGCGTTTTGTCGTCATGTCGGCATTATCCTTTCGGTTTGAAAATAACAGCTACGATAAAGGCGAAAAGAATAGCGGCTGAGATACCGGCCGAGGTCAGCTCAAAAATCCCCATGCCGATTCCGATAAATCCGTGTATATGCGCCTGATGCATGGCGCCGTGCAGAAGACTGTGACCGAAGCTGACGATCGGAACGGTGGCGCCTCCTCCGGCAAATTCAATAAATTTATCGTAAATGCCGAAACCATCTAATATTGCACCGATTACAACAAATGATGTCATGACATGAGCTGGCGTCAATTTAAAAATATCCAAGAGCAGCTGGCCGACGATACAAATGGCCCCGCCGCAGACAAAAGCCAAAAGGTAGTCCATGTTAAGATGCACCTCCTGCACGCTCAAATACAACCCCGTGGGCGATAGTCGGGATGGTTTCTTTTTGCTGGATCATCGTCGGGCTTAATAGCGCCCCGGTCGCCACGACAAATACACGGTTTAGTTTTCCTTCTCTCAGCTGCTTAAAAATATGAGAGTAGGTGACAACCGCTGAACAAGCACAGCCGCTCCCCCCGGCAAAGACCTGCTGATCCGGAGTGTAAATCAGAAGCCCGCAATCATCATGCTTTGTGCCGACTGGATATCCATCTTCTTTTAAAATGTCTTTTACGATTGGAGAACCGACGCCTGACAGGTCACCTGTCAGGATTAGATCATAGTCATCCGCTGTCCGGTTGAGATCTTTAAAGTGCTGCTTAATCGTATCAGCTGCAGCCGGAGCCATAGCCGATCCCATATCAAAAGGATCTGTAATTCCTAAATCAGAAACCTTCCCGACAGTCGCACTTGTGATTTGGATATCACCCGGTGTCTGACTGATGACAACTGCACCGCTTCCGGTTACAGTGGAGGTAGCAGTGTCCGGTTTTTGGCCTCCGTATTCTGTCGGATAGCGAAACTGTCTTTCCGCAGTTGCATTGTGACTGCTGGTGGCAGCGAGTGCCCTTTTGGCAAACCCTCCATCAACTAAGGCTGATGCGACAGCCACTGTTTCCATTGATGTTGAACAGGCGCCAAACATACAAAGAAATGGGATTTTCAAGTGTCTTGCCACATAGTTAGCCGTCACGTTTTGGTTCAGCAAGTCGCCTGCCAGCAATAGGTCAATATCATCTTTTGTCAGATTGTTTTTTTGAAGTGCAACATTAACAGCGTCTTCCATCAGCTGCCGTTCCGCCATTTCCCAGCTTTTTTGATTACAATGCATTTCGTCATAGGTTTTATCAAATAAAGAGCCAAGCGGTCCGTCTTTTTCCTTTGGTCCTGCTGCCGTTCCCGCTGAGTTGACAAATATGGGATGTTCAAATACCCAGGTTTGCTTTCCTGTTAATTTCATTTTCTTCTCCTCCTATGACATCAGTTTCTCAAAAGCAAACCGAATCATTCCAACGATGTATGCAGCTACAACTCCGAAAACAATAACATTTCCTGCCAGTTTAAACATATTTGTCGCTACTCCAAGCACTAATCCTTCGCTTTTATATTCAAGAGCCGCACTTGCCATACTGTTGGCAAAACCCGTGACAGGTACGGCTGAACCTGCGCCTGCGAATTGTCCGATTCTGTCATAGATGCCAAACCCTGTAAGTAGGGCAGAAATTAATATCAGCGTTGCAGCTGTTGGATTCCCCGCAGTTTTTTCATTGAAATCAAAAAAATGGATATAAAAATTTTGCAGACCTTGCCCGATTGCACAAATCAGTCCGCCCACTAAAAAGGCTTTTACACAGTTCCAGACGTAAGGCGGCTTAGGCTGATATGTTTTCACTTTTGATTTGTAATTTTCTTTTATGTTTGTCATCTTGAAACCTCCTTATGAATGGTCAATAAAGTACAGCCAGTGAAATAAAGATCCCGCGATTTTCCCAATCACGATGGCCATTAACAGAATAATGATTTTACTTCTGAGCCCGATTCGTTTCGCCAAAATCGGCAGGACATTTAAAACCTCTGTAAGAGCAGCCGCTAGCATCCCGACGAACAAACCTGCCAGAAGCCCGACCGGCACAGCTATCCATTTTGTTAGATAAAGATGATTCATATGAAGCGTCTCCCATCCCCCGCAAACCGCGCCAAGAATAACAGCCGCTTCATAAGCCTGAACAAATCTCATTGTTTTGGTGAGCTGCATCAGCCGCGGAATGATTCCCATTACGGTTAAAAAAGCAACGAAACCCGCCCCCACCGTTATGCCTCCGCCGAGCCCGACAAAAATGATGAACAATACACTAACGATCATGCAGATCCTTTATGGTTTCTTGATTCTCATGCATGGCCACATATTGATCGAGATCAAGCTGATAGTTAAACATCTCAACCTCCAGCGGGCTGGGCTCTTCATTTAGGCGCTTTTTAAATATGTGGTTAAAAAACACGATCATCCCCAGTCCCAAACCGATGCTGTATGGGATTTGAAGCAAATATGGATAGTCATTCCTCTCTCCGGTTATGATTTCATATAGTGCGATATGAACATCTCTCATGCTTACATCCTCATGAAAGTTCATGATGGCAAGACACGATCCAATAAACAGAAGCAGCCAGACACCGATAAATAGAACCGTTGATAAATTTCGCTTTCGATACTGAATTTCAACAATGGTTTCTGCTCCGCCTACGGTTTGAACATCAAGTGTCGGGTCTTGTAAATGAATGGCTCTGAGGACTTGTATGATATCCAGAATTACGATATTTTTATCTTTTTCGCTCACCTGATAAAGCGGCATAGCCGAAAGTTTCTTTTTCAGCTGAAGCTGCCCTTCTATTTGCGCGGCATCTCCAACGGTAATAATATCCCCTGGATGTGCCAGCACCCGGTGGCGAAGCCGGATAAATATTCGTCGTTCCATCATTGATCACCATCTTTCGGTGGTTATATATGTAGTATGTGGTTCGATTTTGTTCTCATTCATCCGCTCGAAAAGACCATAAATTACCACGCTTTTGCACACAAAAAAGCTAGCCTGCACTGCAGACTAGCCATCCGTATGATCCATTTGAACCTTGATCTGTTTTAATATTTTCTTTTCAAGCCTGGAAACCTGCACCTGAGAGATCCCGAGCCGCTCAGCCACCTCGGACTGTGTCTGGTCTTTATAATATCTGAGATAGACGATTAGTTTTTCCCTTTCCTCCAAATCGCTGATCGCTTCTTTCAGCGCAATTTTGTCAAACCATTTTTCTTCTGAGTTGTCAGCGATTTGATCAAGCAGGGTAATCGGATCTCCGTCATTTTCATAAACGGTTTCGTGAATCGAAGATGGAGCCCTTACCGCCTCTTGGGCCAGTACAACATCCTCAGCTTCAATCTCCAAATGGTCAGCGATCTCCTGCACCGTCGGCACTCTGCCCAGTGTTTTCGAAAGCTCATCCTTCGCGCGCCGGATTTTGTTTCCAAGCTCTTTTAATGACCTTGATACCTTTACGGTTCCGTCATCACGGATAAATCGTTGGATTTCTCCGATAATCATCGGCACTGCATACGTTGAAAAACGCACATCATAGGTTAAATCAAATTTGTCAACAGATTTTAACAGCCCGATGCAGCCGATCTGGAAGAGATCGTCAGGCTCATATCCTCTGTTTAAAAACCGCTGTACGACAGACCAAACAAGACGCATGTTTTTTTCTATGAGGAGGTCTCTTGCCTGCTGGTCGCCATTTTGGCTTTGTTTGATTAATTCCTTTACTTCATGATCCTTCAGCTGAGCGTTTTTGCCGTTTTTCTTAACCTCCACATCCATAACAAATCTCCTTAATTACAAAGCGCTTTGCTTTTTGATAAGTGCTTTGTTAAGCGAATCGTTGTTCCCATTTCAGGCGATGAATCGATACTGACATCATCCATGAAATTTTCCATAATGGTAAAGCCCATTCCAGAGCGCTCAAGCTCAGGCTTAGTCGTAAATAGAGGCTGACGGGCTTCTTCAAGATCTGTAATGCCTAAGCCTTCATCACGAATGGTCATATATACGACATGATCTTCCAGCGTCACTGAAATGTAAACTTTTCCTTCACAGTTCTCTTCATATCCATGGATAATCGCATTCGTGACAGCCTCTGACACGACTGTTTTGATTTCAGTCAGTTCATCCATTGTCGGGTCCAGCTGAGCTATAAATGATGCAACTGTCACACGGGCGAACGATTCATTCTGACTGAGGGCAGAAAACTCAATGTGCATTTCATTTTTCATGATGCCACCCCCAGTGTCAGGAGCGCCTGCTGTTCAGATTGTTCAAATCGGATAATTTTAAACAGACCCGACATATCAAACAATCGCTTCACCGCAGGAGAGATAGCGCAAACGACCATTTCCCCGCCAATTTGCTTAATTTGCTTGTATCTTCCTAAAATAACGCCAAGCCCCGAGCTGTCCATAAAGGAGAGGTCCTCCAAGTTCAGCACGATATGGCGAATATCATCCTTCTCCAATGATTGAGTCACTTTTTGCTTCAGGGTTTCAGCCGTATGGTGATCGAGTTCGCCTGTTAATCGAATACAAAGCACAGATTCTTTGACATGCATGTCAATTCCAAGGCTCATGCTCATTCCTCCTTGATATGATCGGATAATGAGTGTTTCGATTTCGACGGAATGAATTCCTTCACCGTGACAAAACTAGTGGTCATTCGGCATAATTACTTAAATTTTGTCCAGTCTCCCATCGTCCGCTTCAAGAATGTGATAAACCCGGCTTTCTTCATATCTTCTTTTGCAGCAACAGGACTTTCAGCGAGTACTTCTCCATCCTTTTTCAGAACAAGAGTGCCAAGCTCTTGGCCTTTTTGAATCGGAGCACTAATATTGTCCTTCATCTTGATTTCTTTTTTCACATCGTTCATATCCTCGCCTTTTTTCGTCAATATTGAAATCGGCTCAGATGTAGTGAGTTCGATCAATTTTTGTTTCCCTTTTTTGACCTTTACTTTTGCTACTGTTTGATTTCGTTTATATAAAGGATGCGTTTCATATTGGCTAAAGGCGAAGTCAAGCATTTTTGTCACTTGCGCGTTTCTTTCTTTAGGCGTGCTCGCTCCGAATACAACCGCTATGGCCCGCATGTTTCCTTTTTTAGCCGAAGCAGTCAGACAATATTTCGCTTCGCCTGTATAGCCTGTTTTTACGCCGTCTACACCAGGATAAAATTTGATAAGGCGATTTGTATTTACAAGCCAAAACTTTTTATCTGTATTTTCACGCAGATAATCTTCATACGTGCCGGTAAACTTCGTAATTGATTCGTATTTCAATAATTCCTTAGCCATGATTGCCATGTCATAAGCAGAGCTGTAGTGTCCTTCCTCGGTCAGTCCTGTTGGATTTTTAAAGGATGTATTTTTCAATCCCAGCTCTTTTGCTTTTTTATTCATTTTCTTCACAAATTCTTCTTCAGAGCCGGAAATAAATTCAGCCATGGCGACGGAAGCGTCATTTCCCGAAGCGATTGCGATGCCTTTCAGCATTTCTTTGACAGTCATTTCTTCGCCGGGCTCAAGGAAGATCTGTGAGCCGCCCATTGACGCCGCATGCTCGCTTGTACGGACTTTATCACTCATTTTGATTTTGCCTTTATCTAAAGCTTCCATAATCAAAAGCATCGTCATAATTTTCGTCATGCTTGCAGGCGCCAGTCTCTCATTGCTGTTCTTGTTGTAAAGCACTTTTCCTGTGTCACGTTCTATCAGCACCGCAGACTTCGCTTCATGAGCAAGCTCCGATGTACGTTTTCCGTCTTGTTTTGCAAATGCAGACGGTGCAAATGTAAGCAGCATTATACCAATCAACAAAGTGGATAAAAGACGTTTCATCTCAAAAGCCCTCCATTTCATAATCCTTTTTATTTTTTCCAAGCGGGATGGTTTTATACGCCACTGATGGAAAATGTTTCGAATTTTGGGCATAAAAAAGACAGCTGTGTGATATCAGACACAGCCGTCTTTTGGCCCTGCATTGATTCATTTTTATTCGTACTGAGCGACGATCGCTTTAACAAGCTTTAAGAATCCAGCTTTTACTTTTTCGGTCACTTCCATAACTTCATCGTGACTTAAAGGCTGATCCAGAATTCCGGCTGCCGCGTTAGAGATGCAGGAAATGCCAAGAACCCGCATTCCCGCATGATTCGCTACAATGACTTCCGGAACAGTAGACATGCCGACTGCATCAGAGCCCATCGTTCTTAAGAACCGGACTTCTGCCGGTGTTTCGTAAGAAGGTCCTGTCACAGCAGTGTACACGCCTTTTTGAATTGGGATATTAAGGTCTTTCGCAATCTTTTCAGCCAGGCTGGACAGATCTTTGTCATAGGCTGAAGACATATCTGGAAATCTGGCGCCGAAATCTGCTTCGTTTGGCCCGATTAACGGGTTTGTTCCCATAAAGTTGATATGATCGGTAATAATCATTAAGTCTCCCGCACGGAATTCAGTGTTGACACCGCCTGCGGCATTTGTCACGATCAACGCTTCCACACCGAGCGCTTTCATCACGCGTACAGGGAATGTGACTTTCTCCATTGAATAGCCTTCATAAAAATGAAAGCGGCCCTGCATTGCAATGACGGAAACTCCTTCAAGAGTGCCAAGCACAAGCTGTCCGGCATGCCCTTCAACAGTAGATACCGGGAATTCAGGTATGTCTTCATATTTCAGCTTGACCGGATTTTCGATTTCGTCCGCCAAAATGCCAAGACCTGAGCCTAAAATAAGGCCGATCTTCGGAGATTCCGGCAGGTTTTGTTTAATAAAAGCGGCTGCGCGTTCAATTCTGTCCTTCAAGAAACAGTCCCCCTATTGTAATAAAGATAAAAAGCTTTTCCCGTATTTCGGTTTATTCGTTTGGAAATTATCAGCGATCGTTGCGCCAATATCGGCAAATGTATCTGCAAGCGGCAGCATTTGCGCTTTCTTATGTTTTTTGCTGTAAGCGAAAATCGGCACATACTCGCGTGTATGGTCAGTCCCATGATGAATCGGATCATTGCCATGGTCGGCTGTAATAATTAACAGATCGTCTTCTCTCATTTTTTCAAACACTTCCGGAAGCCGCGCATCAAATTCTTCAAGCGCGCGTCCGTAGCCTTCAGGGTCACGGCGGTGTCCGAATAACGCGTCAAAATCAACAAGGTTCGCAAAGCTCAGACCCGTAAAGTCTTCACCCAGCGTATCAATCACCTTGTCCATTCCGTCCATATTGGAAACCGTTCTGCGTGAAGAAGTAATGCCTTCTCCGTCGTAAATATCAGAGATTTTACCGATTGAAATCACATCTAAGCCGCTGTCTTTCAATTCATTCATGACAGTGCGATCAAACGGTTTAAGGGCATAGTCATGGCGGTTTGGCGTCCGTTTGAATTGACCCGGCTCTCCGACGAACGGCCGTGCAATAATGCGGCCAACCATATATTTCGGATCAAGCGTCAGCTCTCTCGCCGTTTCGCAAATGCGATACAGCTCCTCAAGCGGCACAACCTCTTCGTGAGCGGCAATTTGCAGAACAGAGTCAGCAGACGTGTAAACAATTAAAGCCCCTGTCTCCATGTGCTCCTGACCAAGCTCATCCAAAATCGCTGTGCCGGAAGCCGGCTTGTTTCCAATAATTTTGCGGCCAGATCTCTTTTCCAGCTCTTGAAGCAATTCATCAGGAAAGCCTTCCGGGAACACTTTAAATGGTTTATCAATGTATAAACCCATAATCTCCCAATGGCCGGTCATCGTATCTTTTCCGTTTGACGCTTCTTGCATTTTTCCATAATAGGCAAGCGGATGTTCTGTTTTTTCTACACCTTTGATATCTTCGATAAGACCAAGGCCGAGCTTTGCCATATTCGGCATATGTAATCCGTTCATATGCTCGGCAATATGACCGAGCGTATGAGCGCCTTCGTCATTAAAGTCAGCGGCATCCGGCGCTTCGCCGATTCCGACTGAGTCCATCACAATTAAAAACACACGATTATATTTGTATGCAGGCATCTTGAAAGCCTCCTTTTTTTCTATACGTCTATTGTATCGCTAAGAGGTCTGACAACTCAAGTATAAATCGTTTTCATTCCCGTTGACAATGTATTTGGAAATAATGAGAAACTTCAATATTTTCTGTCGCTCTAAACAAAAAAGCCGCAGCCACCTGCGGCTATGCTCGCGGATGAAACTGCTTGTACACATCCTTCAGCCTTGTTTTCGTCACATGCGTATAAATTTGCGTCGTGGATATATCCGCATGACCGAGCATTTCCTGCACCGCTCTTAAATCTGCCCCGTTCTCAAGCAGATGCGTCGCAAAGGAATGCCTGAGTGTATGCGGAGTCAGCTCTTTCTTAATGCCGGCTTCCAACGCGATTTTTTTCAGGTTCTTCCAAAATCCCTGGCGGCTGATCTGTTTGCCGTGATGATTTAAAAAGAGGGCGTCAGATACATTATTTTTTAACAGTTTTCCCCTGGCTTTTGTCATATATTCCTCAATAGCGGAAGCAGCGGCTTCACCGATTGGCACAATCCGTTCTTTTCTTCCTTTGCCGAAGCATCGGATAAACCCCATAGATAAATGAACATCAGCCGTTTTCAATTCAATCATTTCACTGACTCGTATGCCTGTCGCATAAAGCAGCTCCAGCATCGCTTTATCCCGGTATCCGAATGGGCTCGTCAGCTTAGGCGTGTCCAATAACCGCTCGACCTCATTGAGCGCGAGCACCTTCGGAAGCGCCCGTTCCGTCTTTTGTGTTTCGATATGAACGGAAGGGTCCTTATCCGTTACTTTTTCCCTGAGCAGAAATTGATGAAAAGAGCGAATGGATGCCAAATGCCGCGCCGATGTCTTGCCGGATTTCCCCGAGTCCTTCAAATGCTTTAAATATTGGATAATATGTATGCGGGTAACGTGATTCCAATCTGTAACATGAAGGGTTTCTGTTAAGTAGAGAGAATAGCTTTTCAAGTCACGTTCATAGGATACGATCGTATTTTGAGAGAGCCCTCTCTCTACCATAACGTAGTGGATGAAATCCTTTATTTGATCTTTCACTCTTGATCTACTCCCCGTTTTGGTAAAAAAAGATCAACCGGTCGAACCATCCGCCTTTTTCATCCTGATCCATTTCAACAACTTTTACAGCGGAGCCTTCCGGTTTATCATACCGATGATAGTTTTCATACTCTTGATTCACCCATATCATAGCATAATAGAACAAAGCGGTAAAACCGGTAAACAGGATGAAAACTTTCAATGCATCGACAGCTGTTTTCAGGAATCTTCCCATGTCCTAATCGATCCTTTCCCTATGGTTCCAGTTATATAAACCATATGCCAAATCAGAAAGGTTTTATACATAGAAACAGCAAAAAACCCTTTCCCTATGAGAAAAGGTTCGCGCTCGGCACCGTCTATTCAGTTTCTTTTCCGTAACAGCGGTGGCAAATGCCGTGAAACGTCAATCTATGATCTTTAATCTTAAATTTCCAATCACGTTCAATGATTTCTTCCACGTCTTCAAGCAAATCTTCTTCAATTTCATCAACGGCTCCGCACTCCATGCACACCAAGTGGTGATGAAAGTGAGCTGCTCCCTCTTTCCGAAGGTCGTAACGGGACACACCGTCTCCAAAGTTAATTTTATCTACGACTTTTAATTCAGTTAATAATTCAAGCGTACGGTATACTGTAGCGAGACCGATCTCAGGAGATTTCTCTTTTACGAGGAGGTATACATCTTCTGCGCTTAAATGGTCTTCTTCGTTTTCAAGCAGCACTCTTACTGTCGCTTCACGCTGTGGCGTAAGTTTATAGCTGGATGAGTGCAGTTGTTTCTTAATACGATCAATACGGTTTTCCATGTCTTTCCCTCCTACGCCGCATTCCATGACTCATTATAACAAAATACGCGCAGAGTTCCAACTATAATTATTATAAACTGATAAATAAAATGGTTTTCTTTTAATAATGATTTTAAAAAAGTCTAGATGTAAGCTTTTCCATTAAAACAGGAGATAAGTATGCTTCAAACAGAGATGAGATCAGCGCTAAAAACAGAATGACCAGCAGCACAAAGGCATACCGCCCGAACCATTGAATCGGCGCGTCATGCAGGCTTCGTTTCACGAACAGCTGTCTGATTAACTTTAAAGAAAACGCAATTGCACATGTGCCCATAATGAGATAAGCCGGAATCAGCAGCACATTTTGCGGCAAAACGGAGACAAATGATAGGAAAAACCCGCTTACTCCCATCTGATTGACTAGGAACCCGACAGTAAAGCCGACGACGATCCCTTTCAGAAAGATCATGATGAAAATAATCGGCATCCCAATGACGGAAATTCCCAGTATCCACATCAGGCCTAAATACTTTGCATTATGAAAGATACTTTGCCCAAACATATCAGCTGAACTTGCCTGTTTTCCATCCGAAAGCTGTCCAAAAAATTGACTTAAGTAGTAGTATAAATCTTCTTTCTGGCTGATGGTCATACTGTTGACAATAATCGCGCCAAAGATGACACCCATGAAAAACAGCACTGACACAAATATATAAAGAGAGAGATGATCTTTAACATGCCTGAGAAACATGTCCTTATAAGAGATTTTTCGCATACCGTTTCCTCCCGCCCGCTCTAGTGATTTGATTTAATAGATTGTATGAAAGAAACAGAAAAACATGCCCTTTTTCAAAAAGAAACGATAGAGACGAATGCTAGGCGGCTTTTTGGAGCACAAAAAAATCCTTATCATCAACTGCTGTATGATCATAAGGATTCTTATGCTTCCGTTTATTCAAAATCTCTTTTTTGCTTTTTGTCATTCTTTCATGTGTGCTGAAAGATGGTGTGCTGCCTCTTGATAATAAGACGTCACGTCCGCCGTTTCTCAATCGATGCCCCCGCTTCTTTTTCGCTTGGCTTTTTGCCATGTGATCACTCCCTTTTTTATTTTCATAGTAATGATAACAAAATTGAACAATGATAAGAAAAAAACAGCACCTGCTACGACAGGTGCTGTTTAGCTACATTTATTTCACTGCTGTAAGAGCTGCATGCTCGACAGCTGCTGCTACCGCATGATGGACTTTTGAATCAAGCGGCTGAGGGACAACATCACCTTGTTTAGTGCAGGCTGCGATGGCCTCTGCTGCTGCGACAAGCATATCATGATTAATCTCCGTGCTTTTTGCGTTAAGCGCTCCTCTAAAAATCCCCGGAAAACCGAGTACATTATTAACAGAACGCCCGTCAGCTGCATATGCGGCGCCAGCCTGCAGTGCGGCCTCCGGCTCAATTTCCGGCTTCGGATTCGATAAAGCCAAAATTACTTGACCAGAACGTACAAATGCCGGTTTTATTAAACCCGGAACGCCCGTTGTAGCAATGACAATATCACATGTTTCCATGAGCTCCTCAATACTGGAAACTGCCTGTCCGCCGTATTGTTCGAGACGGTTCATTGCTGACTCTGATTTGTCTGTTCCGTACACAGCATTCACACCATAAGCCATGAACATCCGGCAGATGGCCACGCCTGCTGCGCCAAGGCCGATTTGCCCCACTTTCGCTTCCTTCAGGTCAACTCCCGCACTCCTGCATGCCGAAATGGCAGCTGCCAGCGTCACTACAGCTGTACCATGCTGGTCATCGTGCATAACAGGAATGTTCAGCTCCTCTTTTAGGCGATCCTCGATTTCAAAACAATGCGGCGAACCGATATCCTCAAGAAGGATGCCGCTAAAGCCCGGAGAAATATGTTTTACTGTTTTGATGATTTCTTCAGGATCACTCGTATCAAGCAGTATCGGAATGCCGCTAATACCCGCCAGCTGATCAAACAAAGCAGCCTTTCCTTCCATGACAGGCATGCCAGCCACAGAGCCGATATTCCCAAGGCCTAAAATTGCGGTTCCATCCGTTACAATTGCAACAGAATTGCTGATCGTTGTATAAATAGAAGCTTTTTCAGGTTCTTTTTCGATCAGTCGGCACACGTCCGCAACACCTGGTGTGTAGACACGTCCCAGCTCTGCCAGTGAACGGATCGGCATTTTGCTTTTCATTTGGATTTTTCCGCCTTCATGTGCGGACAGGACTTCATCAGATACGGTGTGAAGCCTGATCCCTTCTCCGAGGGCCTGTACAGCCGCGATCACTTCCTGAAGCTGTTCTTCATTCTCCACTTGAACGGTAATATTCCGCATTGTGTAATTGGGTCCGACTTTTACCGTCTCCACTTCACCAATATCCCCGCCCAGAAGGCCGATGGCCGTAGCCACCCTTCCAAGATTTCCGGGAACCGAAGGCGTTTCGATCATCAGTGTCCGAATCATGTGTTTCGCTATCATTCAGTGATCCTCCCCTATTAGCCTAGTTTTTCGGCTTTAACTGTATTGTTTTTCGTATACCATATAAATTTTCCTGTATAACCATAGATAATTGCAAGACCTATTGCTACAAAACTGAGCCACATAAACGGCAGATAAGAGAAGGTAGAAACACCTAAAATACCAGCCATGTAAATCCCATTATCAGACCAAGGTACCATCCCCGAAGTCAATGTTCCCCCGACCTCTGAGTTACGTGATAACACTCTTCTGTCCAGATGCAAGCGATCATAGCTGTCTTCCATAATTTTCGGAGTCAAAATAAGAGATACATACATCGCACAGCCGAAGATGTTCGCTAAAAACGCTACGATCAGTGTAGACAATGTGACATTGCCGGCTGAAGTTAATTTCTTTTCAAACGTTGAAACAATGACTTTTAACACGCCGAGTTTCTCAAGCAGACCGCCAAAACCAAGGCCAAAGATGATGACGACGAGAGAATCAAGCATACCGACAATTCCACCGCGGTTTAACAAGCCGTTCAAAAATTCAACATCAGTTTTAATAGAGAAACCGTTGTACGCAGTTGCAATCGCATGGGCAATATCCATTCCTTGGAAAACGACAGCCCAGATTGCGCCGAGTAAAGCGCCAATTACGATAACCGGCATAGATGGCTTTTTCATCGCCAATAAGACTATGACGACAACTGCCGGGATCAGCATCCAAATATGAATGTCAAACGTGTTTTGCAAAGATGATTTTAAGAATTCAACTTTATCAAGATCAATATTTTTCCCGCCGTACATAAATCCAACAATTGTAAAGAGTATAGCTGTAATGACATACGCAGGTATTGATAAATAAAGCATTGCTCTCACGTGAGCCAATACATCGACTTTTGATAGTGAAGAAGCTAGAACTGTACTGTCAGACAGCGGAGACAGCTTGTCCCCGAAATAAGCACCTGAAAGAATAGCTCCCGCTACTAGAGGAAGCGGAATGCCTAAACCCTCTCCTATTGCAATCATGGCAATGCCGGCAGTTCCGACTGTTCCCCATGACGTTCCTGTTGCCACAGACATAATGGAACAAATAATTAACGTTGCCAGTAAAAAGATACTTGGGTGAATAAATTCCAGTCCGTAATAAATCAAAGTCGGCACAACGCCTCCGGCAATCCATGTTCCGATGAGCGCCCCAACTGAAACGAGAATCAGTACGGCTTCAAGGCCATTTGATATTCCATGTACAATCGCATTTTGTAAATCTTTATAAGAATAACCGAGTCTTATACCTAAAAGCATTGCAATAAACCATGAAACAAAAAGCGCCAGCTGTATCGGCAAGTCGAGAAAGACTGTAAACGATAGAACAAGTGCTAAAAATACTCCTAGTACAATAATAATTTCAAATAGTGTTGGCAATCTTACATCCTTCAAAAGAAGTCCCCCTTCATGTAAAAGCTAAAACGCTTTCAATATATAGTGCAACACGTATACTATACTTCCTCATCCCTATGTTGTAAACAGCTTATTCATCCGACTATTCGGAGATGAATAAGCTGTATTTTATACAAATTTTATTTTTCTAATAGTTCTTTCCCTGCGATACCTGGTTTGGTCATCTCATATGGGTTTAAAATAATATCCAATTCTTCTTCTGTCAGCACATCATGCTGCAGGCAAAGGTCACGGACTGATTGGCCTGTCATAATCGCTTCCCTGGCAATTCTGGCAGCCGCTTCATATCCAAGATGCGGATTGACAGCAGTAATCACTCCAGCGCTTTTTTCTACATATTGCTTCAACCGCTTTTCGTTGGCTTCGATGCCTTTTAAGCAATGATCAGTGAACGAACGGAAGCCGTTGTTCATGATGCTGATGGATTGAAGCAAATTAAAGACAAGCACGGGCTCCATGACGTTCAACTCAAGCTGGCCGGCTTCTGAAGCAAGGCAGATTGTATTGTCGTTTCCGATAACCTGGAACGCAATTTGGTTGATCAGCTCCGCCATAACCGGATTGACTTTCCCCGGCATAATAGATGAACCCGGCTGACGTGCAGGCAGAGAAATTTCCGCAAGTCCGGCGCGCGGTCCCGACGCCATTAAGCGCAGGTCGTTTGCGATCTTCGACATGTTCATCATGCAGACTTTTAATGAAGCTGATACCTCTGTATAGGCATCTGTATTTTGTGTCGCATCAACAAGATGATCAGCGCCGACAAGAGGAAGCCCGCTAATATCAGCAAGGTGCTTTACTACCTGTTTGATATATTCAGGATCAGCGTTCAGCCCTGTACCAACAGCAGTTGCGCCCATGTTGACTTCATATAGGTGCTGGCGCGATTGCTTGATTCGTTTGATATCTCGCTCGAGAACACGGCTGTAAGCTTCGAATTCCTGGCCAAGACGGATCGGAACCGCATCTTGAAGGTGTGTCCGGCCCATTTTAATAACAGAATCAAACTCCTGTGCTTTTTGCTTAAACACACTATGCATATCTTCCATTGTTTTCAGCAGTTTTTCCAAGAGCTTCAATGTAGAAATATGAATAGCAGTCGGGAACACATCGTTCGTAGACTGTGACATGTTCACATGTGTGTTTGGACTTAAATGGATATAATCTCCCTTTTTATGTCCCATGATTTCAAGCGCCCGGTTTCCGATAACCTCATTCGCGTTCATGTTCATAGAAGTTCCGGCACCGCCCTGAATCGGATCGACGATAAACTGATCGTGCCACTTGCCTTCCAGAATCTCGTCAGCGGCTTGTACGATAGCTTGGCCAATTCCTTCATACAGCCGTTTCACGTCCATGTTGGCAAGAGCCGCAGCTTTTTTCACAATCGCCAGTGCGTTAATCATTTCCTCATGGATTTTGTATCCTGTGATCGGAAAATTTTCAGAAGCACGGAGCGTCTGAATTCCGTAATAAACATCTGCTTCAATTTGTTTTTCCCCAAGGAAGTCTTTTTCCACGCGATATTCTTTTTGGCCGTTTAACATAATCTTTAACCTTCTTTCTCTTTGCTGGTTATCGTTTTTACATTTTACAGGACAACGTCATCAGCTATCGGCGTTTCCATAATTCTCTTGACGACAGGAAGATCCGAAGACTGACCTAGCGCCCACATCAATTTTGGCACAATTGCTTCTGTGTTCATATTTCTTGATCGGATAATTAAGTCTTGGTTGACTCTGCGGCCAACCTCGTAAATGCTCATGTCTTCGCCTTCTTCAAGACATTGAGTCGTAATGACGACGACAATGCCGCTTTCGATCAGTTCATTCACTTTTGACAAAATGTCTCTGCCTTCAAACGGCACTCCTCCGCTGCCATAACTCTCAATGACAATTCCTTTGTACATGCTTTTCAGGGCATCAAACATTTCGGGCTTTAAGCCTGGATGCAGCTTCAGCAGACATACATCTGTGCATAGTGAAGTGTCAACTGTGAAGGTGTCGTTCTCAGGTTCCGTTACTTGTTTGTTGTATTCGATCCCGTCTTCATTGATAAAAGCGATATATGGGTAATTGATGCTTTCAAATGCGTCGTAGCTTTTCGTTCTTAATTTGATCGCACGTGTTCCCTGAATGACTCTGCCGTCAAACACAACATAAACGCCGCCCACGCCTTCACAGGCAAATCGAATGGCATCTGTAATATTTTTTTTGGCATCGGTTTTTTGGAACGTGATCGGAATCTGCGAGCCGGTGATGACAATCGGCTTTTTGGCATGCTGCAGCATATACGATAGTGCGGCAGATGTATAGGCCATTGTATCTGTACCGTGAGTAATAACAAACCCGTCATAGGCATCATAATTTTCCTTAACGGCTTCTGCTATTTCCACCCAGTATTCAGGCTGCATATTGGTGCTGTCTATATTCATAAGCGACTGAGTTTCCATTGTGTAATCGTTATCAAGTTTTGATACGTAACTTAATAATTCATCAGCCTTGACTCCGGGAGCCAGCCCATTTTCCCCTTCAACTGAAGCAATCGTTCCCCCAGTTGTCAACATCAATAATTTTTTCATACCATGCACCTCTTCACTGTATCTAAAGATGGGTTGCGAGAAGGTATTCGCTTTTCGCATACTTTTAATGCAATTATAGACACGGAAAATAAAATACGCAAGACATTATTATTCAATTCGCGTACACTTCCTAATACCTATATGATATAATCAGCTCAAGGTGAAAAAGGAGCGGAAGTTCATGAATCTAGATCGTTTAACAGAATTGAGAAAAAAGAAAAATTGGTCGCTTCAATATACAGCTGACCTTCTCGGTATCGCAAAAAGCACATATGCCGGCTACGAGTCAGGCTACCGACGGCCTTCACTTGAAGCGCTTGCCATGCTGGCTGACCTCTTTGACACAACCTGCGATGAACTTTTAGGCCGCGAGAAACAAAAGCAGACTGCTCCTCAGGCCATAGAATTGGCCACGTGGAGCAGCCTTGACTTTACCATTTCTGTTGATGGCCAGCCGCTGAGTGAAGATGAAATCATCCAGCTGATTACCTTTATACGCACAAAAAGAAAAGTACAGGAGGAACTGAGTTAATCTTTAGCTCACGGTTTAATTTTACCGTAGGTTCCTCCTCCTCCGGCTTTCAATTCCAGTTTTCCGGATCTCGCTTTTACGATAAGCGCCGCGGTTTTCGGCGGGACAACGCGAGCCAAATCTTCTTCTGCAGCCTCGTGAAGAACAGCCATTTCTGTTCCGAAGGCTTTTTTTAGTTTGTCCAGCGTTTTCGGGCCTACACCCGGAACAAATTGCAGCGGGATCTGATGTACATATCGCGGACGCGGGACGCGAACTTCAAGCTGATTACTCAATTCATGCAATCTTTCGCTGACTCCCTTGGTAAATCTGGAATTTCCGCAATTCGCGCACGCTGTTTCCCCGCTTACAGCAGGCTCTCCGCACGCTTCGCAAGCGGTCTGATAATATTTCCCCAATAACGGGTCCAAGCCGTAATTTGCGATAATTTTCCTGTCATCTTGTCCCTTTAATGCAAGAGCAAATTCAGTAAAATCAGCTGACTGCACATATAGTTCATTATATTCTCTGCCGATTTTCCCCAACGAATGCGCATCAGAATTTGTTAAAAAAGGATACGGATTCAATTGCGATACGTGTGATGCCATGTCTGTATCACAGCTTAATCCAAGCTCCACCGCGTCTATCATAGATGGATCAAAAACCTCAGTTAAGCTTGATTTAACCCCTTTTCCATATAAGCTTTTATGCGGCGTAAAGATATGGGCGGGGATAAACAGGCCGCCCATATCCTGCACTTTTTTTTGCAGGTTTAAGCCCGTTTCATAAATCCGCTGCGAGCTTAAATGAATATTTTTCAGCCGGGCTGACAGCCAGTTTGAAAACTGTTTCATATCAGCCAGCGTCGGCATAAATACGAGCACATGGATCGGCCCGCTGCAGGCTTCATCATAAATCTCCAGCTCGCTCCCCAATAAAAGAGTCGTGCTGCGATAACGGATTCCTCCCCCGTCAAGCTCGCGATATTTTCCAGATGAAATGCCTTCCTCAAGCTCTAGAATGACTTCCGGAGAATGACAGTCGATAATGCCGAGGAGTTCAATTCCTTTATGTTCACTGGCTTCAACCAAAATTCTGTCCAGCGTTAATGTTTTGGCGCCTGTTATTTTGACAGCCCTTCCTGTAAAGGTCCGGCCGATATGAATGTGCAAATCCGCGTAAATCTTTTTCATTTTTGTGCTTGGAGCGCTTCTTTCAGTTGAAGATACTGAATCGCGTAGGCTGTTTTAGCATCATATACTTCACGCGATTCAACCAGCTTTAGCGCATCTTCAAGCGTCACCTCCATCACTTCAACAAACTCGTCCTCATCAAGCTCCCGTTTTTCTTCAAGCACAGAAAGCTCCTCAGCAAGAAAAACGTGAACGATCTCATCTGCAAATCCGGGTGATGTATAAAACGCAGTTATTTTTGTCAGTTTTTTTGCTGTATAACCGGTTTCCTCTTCAAGTTCCCGAAGTGCCGTATACTCCGGCTCCTCACCTTTTTCAAGCTTACCGGCCGGAATTTCAACGATCGTCCGCTCAAGCGGCTTACGGAATTGTTTGACCATGATGATTTTCCCTTCATCTGTGACGGCTAGTACCGCTACAGCTCCAGGGTGTTTCACAATTTCACGTTTACTGGCTTTGCCGTTTGGCAGCTCTACATCCTCGACATAAAGATCAATGACTTTACCCGAAAAGATCTGTTCTTTGGCAATTGTTTTTTCTTCTAATGATTTCATTTCTTCATCTCCCGTTCTGTCTCTATATGATGCCCCATACATTTTATCATACTAGAGCAAAAGGGGGCTTCTTCGTGAAAGTGCACCGCATGCCAAAAGGTGTTGTCTTAGTCGGAAAAGCATGGGAAATTCGGGCGAAGTTAAAAGAGTATGGACGCACATTTCAACATGTGAAAGATTGGATCTCAAAGCCATAAAAGTTGAAACTTTAGCTCCTTTATATTACGGTCAATACAAAGCCTAAAAAAGGAGTGTGCACATGAGAAAGCGCAAATTGGGTACATCTGATTTAGACATTAGTGAAGTCGGACTCGGCTGTATGTCTCTTGGAACTGAAAAAAACCAAGCTTTGTCCATTCTGGATGAAGCGATCGAGCTTGGCATCAACTATTTGGATACAGCGGATTTGTATGACCGGGGACGCAACGAAGAAATTGTCGGTGATGCGATCCAAAACAGACGCCAGGATATTATACTGGCAACAAAAGCGGGAAACCGTTGGGATGACGGAAGCGAGGGCTGGTATTGGGACCCTTCAAAAGCTTACATAAAAGAGGCGGTAAAAAAGAGCCTTACACGTCTGAAAACAGATTATATCGACCTTTATCAGCTTCACGGCGGCACGATAGAGGACAACATTGATGAAACGATCGAAGCGTTTGAGGAATTAAAACAAGAAGGTGTCATCCGCTACTACGGCATTTCTTCCATCCGCCCGAATGTGATTAAAGAATATGTAAAAAAATCAAACATCGTCAGCATTATGATGCAATTCAGCCTGTTTGACAGACGCCCTGAGGAATGGCTCCCGCTTTTAGAGGAACATCAAATCAGCGTAGTCGCCAGAGGTCCTGTTGCCAAAGGGCTCTTAACTGAAAAACCGCTTGATCAAGCTTCAGACAGTATGAAACAAAACGGGTACTTGTCCTATTCATTCGAGGAACTGACAAATGCACGCAAGGCAATGGAGGAAGTGGCTCCCGATCTTTCCATGACAGAAAAGTCGCTGCAGTATCTGCTAGCACAGCCGGCTGTCGCTTCAGTGATTACAGGCGCCAGTAAGATTGAGCAGTTACGGGAAAATATTCAGGCAGCAAATGCACGGCGTTTAACCGAAGAGGAAATCAAAGCGCTCCAATCTCATACGAAACAAGACATTTACAAAGCTCATCGCTCATAGCAGAAAAACCAGCACCTGTACGGGTGCTGGTTTATTTATATTGATGCCAATCCATTTGGCTTTCATTTAGGAGTTCTTCAAAGCTCTTATTTTTTTCGATCTCTTTTTTCTTTCTAATCTGTTCTGCTTTTTCTCTTTCCTGCCTCTTTTCATCCTCTTCCTTCAATTGGCTCTTCATCTCCATAAGCTTTGCTTTGATATCGGATTGAAGGCCGTCTTTTAGCTGGTGTTTGTCAGCGGATTTTTGTTTTTTCATTCAGACTTCCCCCATGTTTTGTTTTGAAGACAGTTTATCACGGAGCATATACACTGAACAAGCAGACTCTCTTCTGATCACTTTCTCAGCGGAGCAGTGTTTAGGTATAATGATTTTAAACACGAATTACCTATATTTAGTTGAAAGGTGCTGTGACTTTTGAAGAAAATCCTTTTGGCCATTGGCGCTCTCGTAACAGCTGTCATCGCAATCGGAATTGTTTTTTCAAATATGATTCTATTCATCAAGAAAAAAACGGATGAAGACATTATCAAAAGAGAGACAGACAACGGACATGATGTGTTTGAATCATTTGAGCAAATGGAGAAAACCGCTTTTGTGATACCCTCCGCTTACGGGTACGACATAAAAGGATACCATGTCGCACCGCATGACACACCAAATACCATCATCATCTGCCACGGGGTAACCATGAATGTGCTGAATTCTCTTAAGTATATGCATTTATTTCTTGATCTCGGCTGGAATGTGCTCATTTATGACCACCGCCGACATGGCCAAAGCGGCGGAAAGACGACCAGCTACGGGTTTTACGAAAAGGATGATCTCAATAAGGTTGTCAGCTGGCTCAAAAACAAAACAAATCATCGCGGATTGATCGGAATTCACGGTGAGTCGATGGGAGCTGTGACCGCCCTGCTTTACGCTGGTGCACACTGCAGCGATGGCGCTGATTTTTATATTGCCGATTGTCCGTTCGCATGTTTTGATGAACAGCTTGCCTACCGGCTGAGAGCGGAATACAGGCTCCCGTCTTGGCCCCTGCTTCCTATCGCCGACTTCTTTTTGAAGCTGAGAGGCGGCTATCGCGCACGTGAAGTATCTCCGCTTGCTGTCATTGATAAAATCGAAAAGCCGGTCCTCTTTATTCACAGTAAGGATGATGACTACATTCCTGTTTCTTCAACCGAGCGGCTTTATGAAAAGAAACGCGGGCCGAAAGCGCTGTACATTGCCGAGAACGGTGAACACGCCATGTCATATACCAAAAATCGGGATACGTACCGAAAAACAGTGCAGGAGTTTTTAGACAACATGAATGATTCAACAGAATAAAAAAGCGAAAGGCCTCTTCGGCTCTTTCGCTTTTTTATGTTACAGAACGTCGGTAATGCCATCCATATTTTCTCTGATCCATTCAATCGCAAGATCTATCGTTGTAAACTCCTGCGTCTCGAAGGTCATTTCATCCTGCAATAGCCAGACATCTTTCTTGATGGACTCTGCTCCTCCAATTGACCAGTGAAGCAAGGTATAGGGATGGTTTTGATTCAGGAAGGATACCCACGTTTTATTTTGTGCTGTGTTCTTCATTGCCTTCAGCTTTTGTTCCACGTTTCGCGTCTCCTACTTTACTAATATGCTCATTCTGGGGCTGAGCATTTCAGCCGGGCTTTTCAGCGCCAATGTTTTGGCTTTTTCATTGTAATCGATCGTCATTTGATCGTCAAAAAACACTTTTTGCGACGATTGGATATACAGCGGAATGCCATTCGTTTCCAGCTGTTCGCACTGTCCCGTTAATTCTTCTGCCAGCCAGATTGTCGGGACACCGCTTACAGCGCAGCCGCATCCTTCTGCATCGTAACGAAGCTGGGCTTTTTTTCCCGGGTTGGCGTCAAACGCCTGCTGCAGTGCCTGTTTTGCTGCATCTGTCACATGTATGTTCATAAGGTGAAACCCCCGTTTTCATCATTTTCGCTATTGTAGCATACAACACTGCCATTCGCATTGTTTCTGCCTTTTTTCCACCGCTTCGCATTTTCTTCTGCAGTCTTGATCCACTCATCTTTCCCTTGTATGTACTGATTGATGCTGTCAGGATGCTGGGCCGCCAGCCGTTTTTTGAGAACGGCGTATTCCTTCGCTATGTTTGGATGAGATCTGAGATAATCTCTGAATAACAGATGCCTTTCAATAGCAGGGTTTCCCTGTTCGTACATATGGACATGATGAGTGCGTTTATTTCCGCCCTTTTGGAAATAACGCCTGCCCGCTATGCCGTTCTCACCTTTTGGTGTATAGCCGTTAGCCTTCATTTGTTCATCAAATTGGCTCACGGCTTCAATGCTTCTGACTTCAATTAACATATCAATGATTGGCTTCGCTGCCATGTTCGGTATTGATGTGCTTCCGATGTGATGAACAGCGATAATCTCCGGCCCGAACACAAGTTTCAGCCGTTCTTTTTCTTCATCGAAACATTCTGCCCATTTTTCGTTGTAGAGAATGACCTCAACTTTTCTTTTCGGATACAAATGAAAGACCGACAGCAATAGACCCTGCGCTGCTTTGACGGTTTCTGCCTTTTGGAATCCAGCCTGTGTATAGAGTGACACGGCCGGGGTATTGTTCTCGGCTGTGACTACTTCGATTTTCTCAGCGTCTTCATTATGATCAATGACAAATTGCAGAAGTGCTCGTCCAATTCCTTTTCTGAAACCGTCAGGATGCACAACAAGCCTGCAAATGGTGAGATGATGCATGTTTTTCTCATATGAAATGACACCGATCAGCTTGCCGTTTTTCCGATATCCCGCAAACCGTTCATGGGATGCTTGAATATCCTTCACCTTCTCTTGTAAAGCGGGAATACCGTCAAAACCGATAATCTCTGTTTCCTTTATGTAGGCGGGGATCTGTACGGCTAAAATCTCACGCGCTATCGCGGCTTCCTTATGCTGGAGAAATTCAATCATTCGTGTTCTCCTGAAACAGCCGCTGTCTGTCGACTTTTGCGACGCGGACTGCATACGACTCGTACCAAACGCTTTTTCCTTTTTCTTTTGCTGCTTGATGTTCAGTGTGATGCCTCCAATGGTTAATTGCGTCCATACTGTCCCAATAGGAAACTGTGATGCCCCTTCCATCCGCTTCACGTACGCTTTCCACGCCTAAAAATCCAGGCTGATCCGCCGCAAGCGATACCATCCGCTCCGCTGTTTCTCCATATCCTGTGTCATTTTCGCTTTTGACAGAAGAAAAAATGACTGCATAGTAAGGAGGCTCAGGTGTTTTTGATAAAAAATTCATCATATTTCCCCCTCATATGTTTTTGACAAACAGTACCCTGTCTTGGCCTGGGCCATCATAGTTTGCAAACACTGAGATGCCATTTACCGTCTTGGTGCCCTTTTCAATATCAAACCCCAATTTTGTGTGATATGCGATTGATACCTTATTCACAGGTGAAGTGACGCACTTTACCCGGGTGCAGCCTCTTTGTTTTACTGTTTCGATAAATACATCATACAATTGTTTCCCAATTTGCATTTTTCTGAAATCTGGATGCACACCGGAAAAATGAATGTACGCCGTTTCAGGATCCGATTGCGATTGAAATCCGATTAAAAATCCCGTCATGCTGTTATCTTCGGATGTAATAAAGCTTGTGTCCTGAAAATGCTCAAAAAATAGTCTCGGCAATTTTTCTTTCAGCTGTCTGCCGCCCCACCATTCATTCAGTACAGACGTTACCATTTCATAATCTGAAGACGTGATTGTTCGAATATCCATTACGATTTGATCTCCCTCCGTCTGGCAAAACGAATGTCAGCTCTTTTTCTCACAATATAAAAATTATATTTTGCCTGGCTGGAATTGTAAATGCCTTCTTTCCTTTATCATACGTTTCCAGACTGCCGAGGGAACAATGTTTCATCATTTTAGCCTATTTCTCCCCCAAGCAGGAGGAGAGACTTTACAGCACAATATCAAGCACTTGATCAAGTCTCAGCTTATAAAGCTGATCCTCGTCTCCTTTTATCCATACTGCTTTTTCAAACTCTTCATACCGGCAGATCTTCCCGGTGCAGCGGACAATCTCACCGTCCTGAAAGCAGCTGACAGTGATATCCTGAGCGAACTCCATCGCGGCGCAAAGCGTTTGATTCATCTCTTCCAGCTTATCGGGGTCAAGGATCGGCTTTTGCAGCTTCTGTTTAAGCCGCTTTCTCTCCAGCAGGCTTTGCTTATGTTCCGGCAGAAACATCCTGCTCCCTTCCCACAGCAGGTTGCCCCTTTTTAAATGATCGTTCATTTATAATGCCCCCCTATTTTAGCCGCACGTTCAAATGCCTGGCCTGCCGCTGTCAGTGACGCCGCCCTGATGATTGCTGTGTCGCCGAATCGATTTTTAATGCCGTCCATCACATAGCCTAGGCTCATTTTCTTTGCATAATCCTGAAATAAATTGAGCTGCCATATGTCATCAGATGAGAGCTGAGACAGATTGACACCGAGGCGGCGGACAGGTTTCCCGTCCCAAAATGTAAGAAACAGCCGGCGTACAGCCTCATATACATCCTGAGTAGAATTAGTCGGCTCTGCCAGCTTCACTTGCCGGTTGAAGCCCGTCGGCCAATCAAAATCAGCACCCCGGCAGCTCACTGACACCGTCTGCCCCATGACCCCGGCGTTTCGGCTTCGCCTGCACACTTCTTCACTCAGCTCAAGCAATACGACCTTGATTTCTTTGTCAAAGTGTTCGTAGTCTCTCGGGAGAGTCATTCCATGGCCTATCGCCTTTTGCCCGTCCAGAGACGAAGTTGACACAGGGGAATAGTCGATTCCGTTTGCCGTCATCCACAGCGCGTGGCCGTTAATGCCCCATTTCTTTTTTAAAAGATCGAGCGGAAAAGCCGCGAGCCCGCCGATCGTGCTGATGCCCATTCGATTTAAATGATGCTTCATGCGGCTCCCGACGCCAAACATGCTGCCCACCGGGAGCGGCCACATTTCGGTTTTCATATTTTCTTTCGTTAAGGTAAAAATACCGTTCTTATTCTTTTTGGCAAAATTGTCACACGCAATTTTGGCCAGCGCTTTGTTAGGGCCGATTCCGACCCGTGCATAAACGCCGATCTCCCGCATGATTCTGCCCTGAATGCTTTTCGCAATCTCCATCGGCGTCCCAAACAGCTTCTGGCTGCCTGTAATGTCCATGAACTGTTCATCGATAGAATAAGGCTCCACAAGGTCTGTATACTCCTCGAGAATGGCCGTAATTTGCAGTGATACATCAATATACCGTTGCATACGCGGCCGGAGCACAACAGCCTCAGGACACTTTTCCTGCGCCTCCCACAGCCGTGAAGCATTCACCACACCTTTTTGTTTCGCCAGCGGGCAGGCAGCCAATACCACTCCGCCCCTTTTTTCAGGGTCACCCGAAACAATGACGGGCCTATTTTTCAAATGTGGATTTTCCGCTTTCTCTACAGATGCATAAAACGATTGCATGTCAACGAGAAAAATCACTTTTTCTTTCATCATACACACCTCTAAAAAGAACTTATGTTCGCTTTTCATTATATGCGAAAGTATGTTCGTTTTATACTGGTAAATGATTCTTGTCTGACAGAAAATATGATCCAAGGGTTTGAGAGAAGAAAAACATTTAGTAGAATAAAAGCGAAGCATAAGGATAGGAGAGTCATGATGGAGAAATTTGTCGAAAAAATGATGGGACAGGCATTGCGTCAATACGGCAGAAACGTTGCTATAGACCCGTTAAGCCCGGATGAAAAACAAAGCCTGAAAGCGGCTCTACAAGAGAGACGGAATGAAGAACCGGATGAGGATTTGCATGCGCATATAGAAGATATCATTTATGACTATGTCACAAACCAAGGTCTGTTCTCTTAAACGCATGACTGTCAGTTCTTTCAGCCGCTGATGCGGCTTCCCTTTGAAAACACCGCTTGAAACAAATAAACAGTCTCAGGCTTACAGAAAAAAGCAGGATTTTCTCACGCTCCATAGATTCATATGGCCTGGCGTAAAATTCCCCCTCAGAACTCGCGCAAAACGGAATAAGCTGTCCATGATCCCGCGTATACACTTTTTCGAAGAGATGTGCTCTCTTGTTCTGTCATGCGGTCCATGCCGGTTTTCAGCGTACATCTTGATCTCATAGCCGGTTTCACTGCCAATATGATCCACGTCCTGGCGGCTTAAACTCTTTTAATGTTTCAAACACACCCTCACTGAATTCGGACATACCGTCATTTTCCTTCTGTCATCACCTTCAATTTCAAGATGTAACCCCCGCCACACGCATCCTCAACGCATAGTATATTGCCATCCATACAATCAGGCATACTACATGTCAATAACGAAATATTTTGAACGATCTATTGGAGAAGGAAATTTTTTCATATATGATAGAGAAAGATCATACATACAGGAGAGAATATAATTCATGAAGAAATGGAAAGATATCCACCCGATCAGCTGGACAATTATAATCGGAACCATTTTCGGCAGAATGGCAACATCGATGAGCATTCCTTTTTTAGCGATTTATTTGACAGCCGTCCAAGGCGCATCAGCTTCCTATGCAGGGCTGGTCATCGCCGCGAGCTCATCAGTCGGCATCCTCGCAAGCTTTTACGGCGGATATATCTCAGATAAATTCGGCAGAAAAAACATGATGCTTGTATCGATTTTCGGATGGATGCTGGTATTTGCAGGCTTTGCGGCAGCATCTAATCTCTGGGTGTTTTTTGTAGTAAACGCATTAAACGGTCTTTGCAAATCACTGTTTGAGCCCGCTTCAAAGGCCTTGCTGTCTGATATGACAGAAGAAAAAACGAGACTGCTAGTTTTTAATTTACGCTATGCAGCTATTAATATCGGCGTTGTCTTCGGACCTGTGCTTGGCCTATATTTCGGCTCATCGCAATCGACTACGTCCTTTTTGGTGCCTGCAGTCATTTACGGACTATACGGAATTGTGCTTGCCCTCCAATTTAAAAAACATCCATCCTTATCAGCACCAGCCCAATCCCGAAATATGAGCGTGCGGGAAGCGTTTATGGTCACGCAAAAGGATTATCTTTTTACCATTGCTTTGGTCGGCATTACGCTATGCACCTTCGGCTACTCACAATTGAGTTCCACATTCCCTCAGTATATGGCGCAGAGCCCCTTGATCGGCAATGGAACGAAGCTGTATGGGCTGATGCTGACATTAAACGCAATCGTTGTGTTGGCGACGCAATTTCCCATTGTCCATTTTGCAAAACGGTTTTCGCCGCTTTGTTCTCTGATGCTCGGTAATGTGATGGTTAGTATCAGCATGGCCATTTTCACCGTATCGCACGGTGTTCCATCAATTGTGATGATTGTCATCACATTTACAATCGGCGAAGTTCTTTTATTCTCTATGATGGATTTGTATGTAGACCAGATTGCAAAACCAGGATTAAAAGGCACTTATTTCGGGGCAATCGGTTTTTCACAGCTCGGAAACGTCATCGGCCCTTGGGTCGGGGGGATATGTATAGACTTGTTTGGCGCTGGCCGGCCGATTTATATTTTTTCTGTCCTGAGCGGCATTACCCTGCTCGGCCTGCCATTTTTAGGGTTCGCCTATCGGCAAATGAAAACAGAGACCACAAAACACCGTTCCCGTCTGGAAAAGCCGCTTTAAATAAAAAACGGAAGAGAATGAAACTCTCCCGCAAACATGAGGTGAAGAACATGAATATAGGTGATGTGATGTTTCAGCTGTTTGTATTTATTATATTTGCCGCTGTCATCTTTGCGGCTGTTACAGGCTTCAAGTATGCGAAAAACCGAAAAGCGCAGCTGGATCGCATTGAGAAAAAGCTGAACAGCCTGTCCGAAGATCACGATTAACAGCTTGGGGCAACGAGCTCTACCTTAATCCGGTCCGGATCCTCACAATAGACTGCATAATGCCCGTCTCCTCCGGCAAAAGGATGCCTGTCTCGGTACAACACACGATAACCTTTTGCCGTCAATTTTTCAGTCATCTGATCGACTTGAAGCTTGGATTCAGCATGAAATGCGAGATGGTTCAGACCGACTCGGCATCTATGGTATTCCGGCTCTAGAAATGGCTCTTTCGCCTGCACAATCACTAGGTAAAAACGATCTTTCTTCCAGCTGATGCCTGAGCTCCATTTTTGATACTCTTTATAGCCAAGTTCTTTTAAGAACCAGCCCCAAAACCGCCTAGACGCCTCCAAATCAGAGACATACAGTTCAATATGATGCACAATTTCATACCCTCCTTACCAGCACTTCCTCGACCTTATGCCCGTCTCCCTTACGCAAAATGAGATCTGACCTGAATTTAGTCGGCAAAATATTTTCATATAAATTCGGCCGGTTGACACTCTCCCAAATCGAGGCTGCCATCTCGTCAGCCTCCTGATCAGACAAGTCTTTGAATTTATGAAAATATGAATCAGGATTTTGAAAAGCTGTTTCCCGAAGCAGGCGAAAACGCTCTAAATACCAAGTGAAAATCCGGCTTTCCTCCGCATCCACATAAATCGAAAAATCAAAGAAATCGGAAACAAAAATACGCGGGTTTTCCCGGTCATCCTCCAAGGTGGGCGACTGAAGAACATTAATGCCTTCAATAATCACAATATCCGCCTGTTCTACAACCTCGAACACACCTTCCTCGCGGTCATAGGTTAGATGGGAATACACCGGGGCCTTTACGCTGTCCTTTCCTGATTTTAAGTCATTCAAAAATTCGAGCAGCGCCTTTACATCATAGCTTTCAGGAAACCCTTTTCTAGACATCATATTTTTCTTTTTCAGCTCGGCAGTAGGAAATAAAAAACCATCTGTCGTGATAAGGCTCACTTTTGGACGGTCAGGCAAACGCGAAAGCAGCTTCTGCAAGATCCGCGCCGTCGTGCTTTTTCCGACTGCGACACTGCCGGCAATGCCGATAATAAACGGAATTTTGGCTGAATGTGGGTGCTTCAAAAAAACATTGACATGCTTATTGCGTTCAGCCGCAGACTTGACATGCAAATGAAGCAAGCGAACAAGCGGAATATAGATTGTTTCCACTTCTTCAACAGATAAATAATCATTCAATCCTTCCACAGCTTTTGCCTCTTCTTCAGATACAGCAATCGACAAATGCCCCCCAAAACCAGACCAAGACGCCCGATTGTGCTGTGTATATAAAGTATGTAGGTTAAGTTCTTTATTTTTCACTGTTTACACCTGACTCTCTGTAGGTTAAAACCCTTACAAAGATTGTAACGGAAAACCTTTTCACTGTCTGCTTATTTTTCATTTCGTTTTTTTAGCAAATCAGCACCAATTCGGTTATACGCAGCCATTTCATCTTTTGGAACCATGCTTCCTCCCGTTCCCCAGACGACATGTACGGCATGTTCCATCTTATATTTCTGACCATAGCGCCTTCCCTCTTCTGTCGAAAAAAGCTGAACCGGCCCGAACATGCCCGCAAGAGCAGAGGGCTCTAAATATTTATCTTCAGATACAGCCAGCATATGAAGCAAAGTATAAAGCGTATTGTCCTCTACCGTATAACAGCCGCTCAGAAGCGGTTCAATCAGCTTGCCGACAAATCCTGACGGCCTCCCTACGGCAAGTCCGTCAGCAGCAGTCTGATTATCCAGGCCGATATCCTGGACGGAGATCTTCTGGTGAAGTCCTGAATAAAGCCCTAACAGCATACAAGGTGAATGAGTTGGTTCTGCGAAAAACACATGAACATCATCTCCGTATAAAAGCTTCAGCCCAAATGCTACACCGCCCGGTCCTCCGCCGACTCCGCACGGCAGATACACAAACAAAGGCGTCTCAAGACTCGGCTGTATATTCATACAGTCAAGTTGTGTTTTTAATCGGCTTGCAGCAACAGCATATCCTAAGAACAGCTGACGAGAATGTTCATCATCAATAAAATAACAGAATGGATCTTGTTCCGCCTGCCGTCTCCCTTCGTTGACCGCTTCGCTGTAATCTGTTTCGTACTCCATAACAGTGACTCCCTTTTGGCGGAGGAGATCCTTTTTCCACTGCTTAGCATCGGCGGACATATGCACTGTCACGCGAAACCCGAGTGCCGCGCCGATGATGCCGATGCTTAAACCCAGATTTCCTGTCGAACCGACAGCAATCGAATAGCGGGAGAAAAACCCGGTAAACCGCTCTTCCTGTAAGATGCGGTAATCATCGGTTTCCCGAAGCATTCCTTCTTGAAGCGCGAGATTTTCAGCATGCTTTAACACTTCATAAATCCCGCCCCTCGCTTTAATCGATCCTGAAATCGGAAGCTCATGGTCGCACTTTAAAAGCCATCTTCCCGGAAATGGCTGCTGATATGCCGCTTCCAGCTTTTCCTTCATATGCTGAACCTCAAAAAGCGGAGACTCGATGATTCCTTTAGCGCCTTTCGTCTCAGGAAACACCTCGGCAATGTAAGGTGCAAACCGCCGCATTCTTTTTTCCGCTTCCGCTATCTCGGTTGTCCACTCATCTGCACGGGGTAATGGCCCCTCTTTCTTGCCTGAATTTGCCCAGAATACAGGCTCTGCATCAATCAGTTTCTGAATAAACGGATCTTTAAGCAGAGCATGAAGGACTTCTGAATGAACTGACATTCAACAATCTCTCCCTTCCACTATCAAAAACTGCCCCGTGAGAAACAAGCCACTCCACTACAGGCAGTTCCATCATTATTTTTTCATGAGCGCGCGTCCTGCCAGCTTTTCTACAAGAGCTGGAAACAGCTGATACAGCTTAGTGCCGGCATTCATTAAACGCGGAAGATTGATCTCCCGCTTGTTCGTAAAAATTGCAGCTGTAATTTGAGCTGCTACGTCATCAGGATCAAGCATCCAGCGGCCGACATTTTTGGCGTAGTCCCCGCCTTTATCAGCAATGGAAAAAAAGTCCGTCTGAATCGGTCCCGGGTTGACTGTTGTCACATAAATGCCGGTTCCCGAAAGCTCCATCCGCAAAGCGTTTGAGTAACCTAACACGGCATGCTTGGTCGCGGAATACAGGCTCGACTTCGGTGTTGCGATTTTCCCCGCTTGAGAGGCGATATTGATGATATGGCCCTTTTTTTGCTCAAGCATTTGCGGAAGCACCGCTTTTGTACAGGCGATCAGGCCGAAGACATTCACATCAAACATCGCTTTCATGTCATCCAATGTAGAGTCTAAAACCGTTTCAAATATACCGAAGCCTGCATTGTTAATCAGTACATCAATCGAGCCGATCTGATCGCGGACCCGGGCGATATCCTCTAGGCGGCCGACATCCAGAGGAAAAATCTCACACTGTCCGCTCCATTCCTCGGTTATTTTCCTTTTGATTTCTATCAAACGATCCTCGCGTCTAGCAGACAGCAGGACATGGGCTCCTTCAGCCGCGCATAAGTATGCGATTCTTTCTCCAAGCCCTCCTGAAGCGCCGGTTATCCAAATCCTTTTTCCCGCTATATGTTTCACCCATTTCACCTCTTCATTGTTTTAAAGTATGCGGTATTTCCTTCCCAATATGACGTGATGGCTTCTTCAGCCTCCAACACATCAAGGTGACCTGCCGTTTCTGACATCGTTAAAAACAATTCCTTTTCATATACAGCAGGAAAAAGCTGCTGACAGACCTGAAAAGCGGTCATCGGCTTTTCATCCAGCATGCGACGCACATCCTCCGTCCTGTTCCTCTGCTTGTCAAAACGCTTCTCAATCAGCGCTTGTACACTGGTGATAGGCTCGCCGTGACCAGGAAATACGATTGTTGGATCAAGTTGAGACAGCCTTCGCAATGACCGCTGATAATCCACTAAAGGCTTTGACCTGACGTCACCCGCTTTCGGTGCTTCCAAAATCGGATTAGACGAGCTGTTTGCCAGCAGTAGATCGCCGCCAAGCATCCTTCCGCTTTTTTCATGGAACAGAACGATATGCGATTCAGCATGTCCAGGCATCTCCAACACAGACCAGCCCTCAAGCCCATCTATGCCCATACCTTCTCTGATTGATTTTGTCAGAGATCTCGTACAGGAAAATGCGTACGCTGATCGAATCAGCTTTTCTACCTTCCCCTTATCAAATGGAACGCCTAATTCAGGCAGCAGCTTTTGAAAAAAACGTTTTTGCCAATCCATAAAGGCTTGATTTCGGCTGATATAAGGTTCGTTGAATGTATGCCCAATCACTTCGATTTCATCTGAAAAGACATCAAGCAAGCCTGCATGATCAGCATGATGGTGAGTCAGTACAACCTGCTCGATATCTGACATTTTCACATTTACAGCGGCAAGCTGCTCTTGTAGGGCTCTGGCAGCCTCTTTTGTATTCGGCCCGGCATCGATAAGTGTCAGTGCATCACCTTTTACGAGGTAAACGATAACATCGCCGACAGCAAACGGCGTCGGGACGCGGATCGCAATTACATCTTCAGTTGTCATCCTTTCGCTCCTTGTCTTCATTCATTATTCATATTTTAGCTTTTTCTCGGTCTTGTGTCATTATTGCAGAATGAGAACAAACCTTTTTGAAAAAGCTATTGACATTAGCTTATCCGCCATTGCATAATGAACAACAAACTAAAACGAGAACCATTGGAACGCTATGACGAGGAATAGTATACAAGGCAATGGCCTAAGAGAGCGATACCCCCGGCTGAAAGGTGTTGCGGCCCGCTTGTTTGTAGAACCTGCCCTCAAGTCGCGGTTAGGAAAACCTAAACGTTTCCCGCGTTACGGGGATTTGAGCTGAGCACAATTTGTGCTAATGAGGGTGGTACCGCGAACCTTTTCGTCCTTTACGTGATGAAAAGGTTTTTTGTTGTTCTGATAGAAGGAGGATATCAATGAAAAAGATAGGATTTGTCGGCGCCGGGTCAATGGCAGAAGCAATGATCAACGGCATTTTGCAAAGCGGCATCACAAAACCAGAACATATCTATATTACAAATCGCTCAAATGACGAGCGTCTGATTGAATTAAAGGAAACGTACGGCGTGCGTCCATGCAGAGATAAAAATGAGTTTTTCACTCACACCGATATCATTATCCTCGCTTTCAAACCGAAAGACGCGGCGGAAAGCATCGACAGCATCCGGCCGTATATCAAGGACCAGCTTGTCATTTCAGTACTTGCAGGCCTTACCATCGAAACCATTCAGCATTATTTTGGCAGAAAGCTCGCGGTCATTCGCGTCATGCCTAATACATCAGCGGCAATCAGAAAATCAGCAACCGGATTTTCCGTAAGCACGGAAGCAAGCAAGAATGATATTATTGCCGCAAAAGCTCTATTGGAAACAATCGGTGATGCAACACTGGTTGAGGAGCGGCATCTTGACGCTGTCACTGCAATCGCAGGCAGCGGCCCGGCCTATGTGTATCGTTATATTGAGGCGATGGAAAAAGCAGCACAAAAAGTAGGATTAGATAAAGAAACGGCAAAAGCACTCATTTTGCAGACAATGGCAGGGGCAACAGATATGCTCCTCCAAAGCGGCAAACAGCCGGAAAAGCTGCGTAAAGAAATCACCAGTCCTGGGGGCACTACAGAGGCGGGTCTTCGCGCTTTACAGGACTCCCGCTTTGAAGAAGCAATTATTCACTGTATTGAAGAAACAGCTAAACGGAGCGCAGAAATCAAAGAACAGTTTGCCGGTGCCGCCTTAGAGAGACATTCTTAGATGTAAGGACAAAAACAGAAGGCACAGTGCCTTCTGTTTTTTATTTTTCCCGCAGCAGCTGGCCGGCAGATTCTGATTGCTTTAATAGCGCGGAGATCGTAAATGAAAGCAAATCGGGAAGCACTTCAAAGGAATAAGGCATATACAATCTTTCCGTCCATTTATGCGGGTCTTTACCAGTCGGACCGACATTTAAAACCGGGACATATAAAGCCTGATTTTTACCGCTTGGCAATGAATATCCTCTGTTAAAGAGCGGCATATTGCTTGTGTATGCATCAACCTCCTGCTTTTCCAGCTGAAGATAACTCAAGTCCGAAAGTCCAGGGAAGTACTGAACCTCCCGTAATGCAATGCCGTATCGCTCAGCCGCATAATGCTTTAACTGATCTGCTGTATTTCTGATCAATTGATCATCCTTTGAAGAAACAGCTGGATAAAGCGGCGGACTATAAAACAGAACGATGAGCGGCGCATCCTCCTTACAAAGCGAAGCAAGCTCAGAAACAATTTTCGTCGAAAAATCCCTGTCTCCAAGCTCCCCCCTGTTAGCAAAGGCATAATTTAGAGCCCGCTCTGTTTCTGAGATCCCCGCACGCTTTTTTGCACGCGAGACCAGCTCATCAAATGTCAAAACAGTGACGTCCCGCTCAATCGGCTGAAATGGCTCAAATTGTTGAAAATCCTGTGTTTTCTTCCGAACGTTCGACATGATTTCCTCCGCCGCCTGTTCTGCTGTTTTAAGCAGCATCTGATGCAGCTCACTAGCTGAGCGTTTCATTGACAGCACATTAAATAATGTGACGGCTGTATGCGGTGTCTGGACTGAATATGCCTCTTTCAAGTCCTTTTGCATTAAGTTTACCGGTGGCGGAGTGACCTCGCCATCAACCTTTTCACAATAATCAGCATTCAGTTCAAGCAAACGGTTAATCTCAGATACCATTAAATTTGCGTTTAGGCCTGAAAACGGCTCTCCAACATGTGTCTCAATCCCCTTGCAGAAAAAACCCGCAAGCACCTTGCCAATGCTTCCTGTATAAAAATATTGCTGCTGATCGCCGGGAAATTTTTCAAACATCGGTTCGGCATTCAGGCAAGCGGTTAATGTGATATCATGCTTTTTCTCCACCTCCTTCAATGCAGGAACCGCTTCAATCATGCCTCTTGAATTCACTTCCTCGTCCGGAACCGTTATCAACAGCAGATTGCCCTCAAAATGCCCGTTCATTGCCCTCTCCAGCATCGACAGTTGAATACAAAGCCCCGCTTTCATATCCATCGTCCCTCTTCCGAACAGCCAGTCTCCGCTTTCGGCATCTCTTCTCACACGTTCCGGGAGCAGCTCTTTTTTCTCTAAAAAGGAGCTCAAAAGCTCAGCAGGCTTGCAAGCCATATGTTTAAATTCGCCGTAATCTTCTATGTCAACGACATCAAAATGACTCAGCAGAAGCACTGTCTTTTTGACATTCTTCTTTTTGACTAGAGCCGTAAGAAAAGATCTGCCATCGTCCATCGGATGAAGTGTTACATCATCAGGGTGCTTTTGAAAATAGGGCTTGTCCTTCAAAATAAAATAAAGATACTCTGCAAGCGCTGCCTCGCCCTTTGAACCGGTGATGCTTTCGTATTGCACAAGAGAAGTTAAAAGTGCCAGCAATTCGTCCTTCGTCTGCCAATTCATTGATTCCGCCCCTCCTATGAATAAAAATGCTTCTATACTGAAAAATAAACTGATTTCTCGTCTATTATACAGAAATGTTTGACAAAAGCGGTTCATTTGAGCAGTTTATATGACGGGAAAGAAATGACTTGATATAATCAATCTCTAAAAACCTTACGGGAGGCGAAAGAAATGGCCAGAAAATTATTTACACCTATTACAATTAAAGATATGACGTTAAAAAACCGCATTGTCATGTCGCCAATGTGCATGTATTCTTCTCATGAAAAGGACGGAAAATTAACACCGTTCCACATGGCACATTACATATCGCGCGCAATCGGCCAGGTCGGACTGATTATTGTAGAGGCGTCAGCGGTTAACCCTCAAGGACGAATCACTGACCAAGACTTAGGCATTTGGAGCGACGAGCATATTGAAGGCTTTGCAAAACTGACTGAGCAGGTCAAAGAACAAGGTTCAAAAATCGGCATTCAGCTTGCCCATGCCGGACGTAAAGCTGAGCTTGAAGGAGATATCTTCGCTCCATCGGCGATTGCGTTTGACGAACAATCAGCAACACCTGTAGAAATGTCAGCAGAAAAAGTAAAAGAAACGGTCCAGGAGTTCAAGCAAGCGGCTGCCCGCGCAAAAGAAGCCGGCTTTGATGTGATTGAAATTCATGCGGCGCACGGATATTTAATTCATGAATTTCTGTCTCCGCTTTCCAACCATCGCACAGATGAATATGGCGGCTCACCTGAAAACCGCTATCGTTTCTTGAGAGAGATCATTGATGAAGTCAAACAAGTATGGGACGGTCCTTTATTTGTCCGTGTATCTGCTTCTGACTACACTGATAAAGGCTTAGACATTGCCGATCACATCGGTTTTGCAAAATGGATGAAGGAGCAGGGTGTTGACTTAATTGACTGCAGCTCAGGCGCCCTTGTTCACGCAGACATTAACGTATTCCCTGGCTATCAGGTCAGCTTCGCTGAGAAAATCCGTGAACAGGCGGACATGGCTACTGGTGCCGTCGGCATGATTACAGACGGTTCAATGGCTGAAGAAATTCTGCAAAACGAACGTGCCGACCTCATCTTTATCGGCAGAGAGCTTTTGCGGGATCCATTCTTTGCAAGAACTGCTGCGAAACAGCTCAATACAGAGATTCCGGCCCCTGTTCAATACGAAAGAGGCTGGTAATGCCCATAAGAGATATCCTGTAGAGGATATCTCTTTTTTTATTTTTAGAGAAACGATCGGCTAAGGTTCTCCGTCTCCCTAGTAGAACCAATTAGAGGAGATGACTCCAATGAAATCAGCTTGGATGGAAAAGACATATATAATTGACGGATGTGCGTTTCATACACAGCACCGGAAAGGATCAAGCGGTGTAACGATTGTCTTTGAGGCCGGCTATGGTACTTCTTCTGAGACGTGGAAACCATTAATGGCGGACATTGATGATGAATTTGGCATTTTCACATATGATCGGGCAGGCATAGGAAAAAGCGGGCAAAGCAGAGCTAAACGAACAGCTGATCAACAAGTGAAAGAATTGGAGAGTTTGCTTAAAGCAGCTGATGTAAAACCTCCTTATTTGGCTGTTTCACACTCATACGGAGCTGTCATCACCGGTTTATGGGCCTGCAAAAACAAGCATGATATTATCGGCATGGTCCTTCTTGACCCAGCTTTAGGCGATTGCGCCAGCTTTACCTTTATACCCGAAGAAATGCACAAATCACATACGAGAAAGATGATGCTTGAGGGCACACATGCAGAGTTTTCAAAAAGTCTGCAGGAGCTCAAAAAGCGGCAAGTCCACTTAGGAAACATGCCTCTTCTTGTGTTGTCATCAGGAGAACGGACTGAGAAATTCGCTGCTGAACAGGAGTGGCAAAACTTGCACAGCAGCATATTGTCTCTATCTAACCAAAGCGGCTGGATTCAAGCTAAAAACAGCTCCCACAACATCCATCATGATGAACCTCATATCGTTCACTTGGCTATTTATGACGTATGGTGCGCAGCGTGCCAGCAGGCCGCTCCTCTTTACCAGGCAGTCAATTAACGTAAAAAAAGACCGGGCCGTAAGGGATTCCCGGTCTTTTATATTATTTTGTTTCACGGTGAAGGGTATATTTCTTTAAACGCGGTGAATATTTTTTCAGCTCCAAACGGTCTGGATTGGTGCGTTTATTTTTTGTTGTGATGTAATTTCGGTCTCCCGTTTCAGTGCAGGCTAAAGTAACATTTACTCTCATAATTAACATCTCCTTATAAAGCGTAATGATTACGTTTTATTATACAACGTCATCACAAATTGTCAAATAAGAGCTCCGCCTTCAGCCTCGCGGGACGTTTACCTCTAAGAAATCATATGCCGCCACGCTATTGGGGAAAACGTCAACCGCTTCTTTTTGAAGCTCCAAAGAAGCATCTCCCTGATATCTTGCGCTGATATGGGTTAAAATGAGCTGCTTCGCTCTTGCTTCTTTCGCTGTTACAGCCGCTTGTTCCGTTGTACTGTGATAATAATCATAAGCAAGTTTACGGTCTTCCTTAGCAAAGGTTGCTTCATGAACAAGCACATCACAATCCCTCGCAAGCTCTTTTAGTTTGTCACTTACTCTCGTATCACCGGAGAACACAACAGATCTTCCCTTTTTAGGAGGCTCCAGAAAATCATTCCCATTGATGATTCGTCCGTCTTCAAGCGTTACCGTTTCGCCTTTTTTGATTTTCTGATATACAGGTCCGGGCGGGATGTTCATTTCTTTTAATACGTCAGCCTTCAAGGAACCCGGTACGTCTTTTTCCTGCACACGGTACCCGAAGGCTTCCACTCCATGAATAACAGATACCGCTGTGACAATAAACTGATCGTCCTCAAACACGATTCCTTCTTCAATTTCCTGGATCGCAAGCGGATATGTCAAATGGGTTTTCGTGACGGCAAGGCTTGTTTCAATAAACGCCTTGATCCCTTTAGGTCCGTACACTGTCAGCTCGTCCTCTCCGCCTTGAAAGGAACGGCTCCCCAGAAGCCCCGGAAGTCCGTATACATGATCGCCGTGCATGTGTGTAATAAAGATTTTCTCTATTTTACGAGGTTTAATCGTTGTATGTAAAATTTGATGCTGTGTGGCTTCCCCGCAGTCAAAAAGCCATACCGAACGCCTTTCTTCAAGCAATTTTAATGCCACCGACGTTACATTTCTCGCCTTGGCGGGAATGCCGGCTCCCGTCCCTAAAAAAAGTAATTCCACGTTTCCTTCCTCCTACTAGAACCAGATACCTACAAGAATACAGGATCAAGCTCAAAATGTGAATCTTGCCTCTGAAAAGAACAATCCTTTCGTGCTAGAAACATTTTTTCAGCATTCTGCTTAAAAAAGGGCTTAAATGTTTGCTTTCGTTGAATTTTAGATTTAAAATGAAGGAAATATACGGGGTGTACTAAAATAAAGCTTCGAATAAAGTGAGGTACTTTTAGTGAAAACAAACCAACAACCAAAAGCAGTAATTGTCATATTCGGTGCAACTGGAGATTTAGCAAAACGAAAATTGTATCCGTCTATTCACCGTTTATATCAAAACGGACAAATCGGAGAAGAGTTTGCAGTGGTAGGAGTTGGAAGAAGACCTTGGTCTAATGAGGATCTTCGCCAAACTGTTAAAACATCCATTTCCTCATCTGCAGATAAGCATATAGATGATTTCACGTCTCATTTTTACTATCACCCGTTTGACGTGACAAACCCTGGTTCTTATCAAGAGCTAAACGTATTGCTTAACCAGCTGGAAGATACATATCAAATTCCTAACAACAGAATGTTCTACTTGGCAATGGCTCCTGAATTCTTCGGAACGATTGCAAAAACATTAAAATCAGAGGGTGTAACAGCTACAACCGGCTGGTCCCGCCTTGTCATCGAAAAACCGTTCGGCCATGATCTGCCAAGCGCACAGGCATTGAATAAAGAAATCCGCGAAGCATTTACGGAAGATCAAATTTACAGAATCGACCATTATCTAGGCAAACAAATGGTTCAGAACATTGAAGTGATTCGATTTGCCAATGCGATTTTCGAACCGCTTTGGACAAACCGCTACATTTCAAACATTCAAATCACATCTAGCGAATCACTAGGCGTTGAAGACCGCGCAAGATATTACGAAAAATCAGGCGCCCTTCGCGACATGGTGCAAAACCATATTATGCAGATGGTTGCCCTTCTTGCAATGGAGCCGCCTATCAAATTGAACACAGAAGAAATCCGCAGCGAAAAAGTGAAGGTGCTGAGAGCACTGCGTCCTATTGCAAAAGACGAAGTGGATGAATACTTTGTGCGCGGACAATATCAAGCTGGTGAAATTGACGGTGTACCGGTTCCTGCTTATACAGATGAAGATAATGTCGCTCCTGACTCCAATACAGAAACCTTTGTTGCCGGCAAGCTCCTGATCGACAACTTCAGATGGGCTGGTGTTCCATTCTACATCAGAACCGGAAAACGAATGAAAGAAAAGTCCACAAAAATTGTCGTTCAATTTAAGGACATTCCGATGAACCTGTACTACGGTAATGAAAACAACATGAATCCGAACTTGCTTGTCATTCATATTCAGCCTGACGAAGGCATTACGCTTTACTTAAATGCTAAAAAGCTTGGCGGAGCAGCACACGCACAGCCAATCAAACTCGATTATTGCAGCAATTGCAATGACGAGTTGAACACCCCTGAAGCATATGAAAAACTAATTCACGACTGTCTTCTTGGCGATGCAACAAACTTTGCACACTGGGATGAAGTTGCCCTTTCTTGGAGCTTTGTCGACTCTATTTCTGAAACATGGGCAGCAAACAAAACCTTATCTCCTAACTACGAATCAGGCTCAATGGGACCGAAAGTATCTGATGATCTTTTGGCGAAAGACGGCTTACACTGGTGGAATATATAATAAGAAGAAAAAAGCCGAAAATGTTTACAAACATTTTCGGCTTTTTTGCAGCTGTCACAGAGGTATAGCACTCTCATTAATAACAAAACCCCCGAAGCTCTATAGCTTTGGGGGTTTCTATTGATTACTTCATCCATTCAGTATGGAAGATGCCTTCTTTGTCAGTACGCTCATAAGTATGAGCGCCAAAGTAGTCGCGCTGTGCTTGGATTAAGTTTGCAGGCAGTACGGCTGTGCGGTAGCTGTCATAGTAGGCTAATGCGCTTGAGAATGATGGCACCGGCACACCTTGGGCAACTGCAAGTGAAATCACTTGGCGAAGCGCTCCTTGATAGCTTTCTACAATATTCTTGAAATAGCTGTCAAGAAGCAGGTTGTCAAGCTCAGGCTCGCGATCGTAAGCTTCTTTGATCTTCTGAAGGAATGCCGCGCGAATGATGCAACCACCGCGGAAGATCATAGCGATTTCACCATATTTCAGATCCCAGTTGTATTCTTCAGAAGCAGCTTTCATTTGGGCAAATCCTTGCGCGTATGAACAGATTTTACTCATGAACAACGCTTTTCTGACCGCTTCAATCAGCTCTTCTTTATTTTCTGTAACAGGCTTCACTTCTGGTCCTGAAAGAAGTCCGCTCGCTTTTACACGCTCTTCCTTCATAGCTGAGATAAAGCGTGCGAATACAGATTCAGTAATAATCGGAAGCGGAACGCCTAAGTCAAGTGCGCTTTGGCTTGTCCATTTTCCTGTTCCTTTTTGGCCTGCTTTATCAAGAATCACATCAACAAGCGGTTTGCCTGTCTCTTCGTCTTTTTTTGTGAAGATGTCAGCCGTAATCTCAATCAGGTAGCTATCAAGCTCACCTTTATTCCATTCAGCGAAAACTTCATGAAGCTCATCAGCAGAAAGGCCCAGCACCTGTTTCAGAATGAAATATGATTCAGAGATCAGCTGCATATCTCCGTATTCAATTCCGTTGTGCACCATTTTTACGTAATGGCCGGCGCCGTCCGGACCGATATATGTCGTACAAGGTTCTCCGTCAACTTTTGCAGAAATGGCTTCAAGAATCGGTTTTACAAGCTCATGTGCTTCTTTTTGTCCGCCAGGCATGATAGAAGGTCCTTTAAGCGCCCCTTCTTCTCCGCCGGAAACGCCTGTTCCGATAAAATGAATGCCGCTTTCAGCGAGTTCTTTGTTACGGCGCTGTGTATCTTTATAGTATGTATTACCGCCGTCAATTAAAATATCATCCTTCTCTAGATGAGGAAGAAGAGATTGAATTGTCGCATCTGTTGCAGTTCCCGCTTTAACCATTAATAAGATTTTGCGCGGTGTTTCCAAGGATTGGACAAATTCTTCAATGCTGTATGTGCCAACAACATTTTTTCCTTTTGCCTCCTGTAAAAACTCCTCAGTTTTACTGCTTGATCTGTTGTAAACAGAAACAGAAAATCCCCGGCTTTCGATATTTAAAGCCAGATTTTTACCCATGACCGCAAGTCCGATAACGCCGATTTGTTGTTTTGACATATTCTAACGTCCCTTCTGCAAACGTTTAATCATTTTAAAATTTAAATTAAAATAAAATGATATTTATAATAAAGAAATTACCATACATTCACCCTTTTTTTCAAGCGATTCAGCTTTTCTTTTCATCATGAAAAAAATCTTTATTAAAGCTTGTTCCCTTTGTTTTGCTCTCCTCTTTTTTTAACGTTGCCCCTTTTCTGATCAGTTTGGTACCGTACTTTTTATTCAGCTTTTCCATCATCTGCTGAATAGGCTCATCCTTCGCATCTTCATTAAAGCTGAACAAATCGAGCTGTTTATAGGCCTGCTCTTTTTCTACTAAATCCGTTCCGGTAATGCCAAGCAGCCTGACAGGATTTTTATTCCAATGTTTAAAAAAGAGGTGCTCCGCTTCTTTCAAAATGTCATTTTTTTGATCAATCGGGTTTCTCAGCGTGGTGCTTCTTGTGATGGTTTTCCAATCCGCATATCTAATCATAATAAAAAGCTTCGAAGCCATGACTTCCTTGCGCTGTAAACGGTCACTCACAGAAGCGGCAAGCTTTCTAAAGACGCCTAACAGCTCTTCTTCATCACTGGAATCATGGGAAAGTGTCGATGAGTTGCCGACGCTTTTAAATTCGTAAATGCGCTCCGGGTCAACCGGCGCATGGTGAATGCCATTTGCTTTATTTTTAAGGCGCGTACCGTTGATGCCAAGCAGGCGCTTCAGCGAGTGTTCATCAGCTGCAGCTAGCTCTCCGATTGTATGGATGCCGAGTCCCTTCAGTTTTTCCGCTGTCTTTTTGCCGACTCCGTGCATCTCTCCAACAGGAAGCGGCCACAGGATATCAGGCACTTGCCTCTTTCTTAAGATCGTAATTCCAAGCGGTTTTTTCATATCAGACGCCATCTTAGCGAGAAATTTATTCGGCGCAATCCCTATGCTTGACGGGAGCAGCAGCTCTTTTTGCAGCCTGCTTTGGATTTCTTTTGCCGTCTCTAGAGCGCGGCTGCTGTATGGTGTATCGGTCATGTCCATATAGCCTTCGTCGATAGAGACAGGCTCCACCAGGTCAGTATATTCACGAAGAATGGTAAACATCGCTCGTGAAGAGTTTCTATAGCGGTCAAAGTTCGGCGGAAGAACGATGAGCTCAGGACAATGGCGCTTCGCTTGCCAAACCGGCATCGTTGTTTTGACGCCGCGCGCTCTTGCTTCATAGCTGCATGTTACCACAATGCCCTTTCGCTCTTTTACGTTTCCGGCAACTGCGACCGGCTTTCCCCGGAGAGCCGGATCATATGCCATTTCAACCGACGCATAAAAGCTATTCATATCAATATGGAAAATAATTCGGCTCTTTCCCGGCATAAACAAATCTCCTTTTCGGTCATTAGACAACAGCTTGTACATATAGTAAAATGAAGCTATTGAATGGATGTGATGACAATGTTTGTGGAATCGATAAATGACGTTTTATTCTTAGTCGATTTTTTCACAATTATTCTTCCTGCTCTAACGGCAATCGGGATTGCATTTCTCTTACGGGAGTGCCGTGTGGGCGAGCAATGGAAATCAAAACGAACAGATGAACATCAGACGGTCTTTCACATTAACCGAACAGACTTTCTTATTATTATATATCATCGCATTACAACTTGGATACGTAAAGTCTTCCGCATGAATTCGCCTGTGAACGATGAGGAAGACGCCGGTTCTCTTCTTTTATAAACCGCATTTATAAAAAGGAGGAGAACAAAATTGTTAAAAACATATCAAAAACTTTTGGCTATGGGTATCTTTTTGATCGTATTATGCTCGGGCAATGCTGCATTTGCAGCGACTAATCAGGTGGGAGGCCTCAGCAACGTAGGTTTTTTCCACGATTATTTAATCGAACCGTTTTCCGCTCTGCTTAAGGGTGTTGCCGGGCTGTTTCACGGAGAATACGGACTCTCTATTATCCTCGTAACCATTATTGTGCGTATAGTTGTATTGCCTTTGTTTGTCAATCAGTTCAAAAAACAGCGCATCTTCCAAGAGAAAATGGCCGTTATTAAACCTCAGGTTGACAGTATCCAGGTTAAGTTGAAAAAGACGAAGGACCCGGAAAAGCAAAAAGAGCTGCAAATGGAAATGATGAAGCTGTATCAGGAGCATAATATCAACCCGCTTGCGATGGGCTGTCTTCCAATGCTGATTCAGTCTCCGATTATGATTGGGCTTTATTACGCGATTCGCTCAACACCTGAAATTGCGTCACACTCGTTTCTATGGTTCAGTTTAGGGCAATCTGATATTCTCATGTCCCTTAGTGCAGGGATTATGTATTTTGTCCAAGCCTATATCGCTCAAAAACTGAGCGCGAAATATTCCGCTGTCCCGCAAAACCCTGCGGCACAGCAATCCGCAAAATTGATGGTGTTCATCTTCCCTGTGATGATGACGATTTTCTCGCTTAATGTTCCGGCAGCCCTTCCGCTGTACTGGTTTACAAGCGGACTGTTTTTGACAGTGCAAAACATCGTCCTTCAGATGACGCATCATAAAAGCAAAAAAACAGCCGCTCTTACTGAGTCGGTGAAATAAAAAAGCAACCCCGTGCGAAAAGCCGGGGTTGTTTTTTGTTACTTGCAAAGCATACCGCGCCAAACAGTCTTGTTTATCATGGCTGAAGCAGAAATGGCCATCCTAAAAAATAGCCGTATCGTTTAAAAAGAAGGAAATCGGGAATACCTTTACTCACCTCCAACCGAAAGGAGCATATACGTTGACGGAACGCTTTCAGCAAAAAAATATTTCTGTACCTGATGGAATCTGGATCATGAGACAAACCTGGAATGATGTCTTATTTGCCCACTGGCCTGTTGATGTTTCTATCCTTCGCGCTTTGGTACCGTCCGTTTTAGAATTAGATACATATAACGGGCAAGCTTGGATCAGCATGCTTCCCTTTATGCTCACGAACCTGAGGGCGCGTTATCTTCCTGCCATTCCCGGTGCGCGTGCATTTCCTGAGCTTAACCTCCGCACCTATGTCACGTATAAAGGCAAGCCCGGCATTTATTTTTTTAGCTTAGATGCCGATCATCGTCTGGCGGTCCTTGGCGCTCGCACATTCTTTCATCTGCCTTATTTTTACGCGGATATGAAGTCCGAAAAAAACGGTGATGCCATTGACTATGTCAGCAAGCGGAAAAATGACAAAGAAGCAGCATTCCACGCCGCATACCGGCCCATTTCAGCGCCTTTTACAGCAGAAAAGGATTCGCTCGATTACTGGCTGACAGAACGATACAGGCTCTACACCACTTATCGCAATAAGCTCTATTACGAAGACATCCATCATCATCCGTGGCTGCTGCAAAACGCCGAAGCAGAAATTTCAGTCAATACGGTGACTGATGCTCACGGTATTACATTGCCGGAGTCAGACCCCTTGCTTCATTATGCTAAAAAACAGGATGTGTTATTTTGGCCGCTTAGGAAATGGAGCTAAAAAAACCCGATGCGGGAAATCGCACTCGGGTTTTCTTTTTTTATTTTGCCGCCTCTTCAATAATGGCAACAACCATTTCTGCCGTTTTAACGAGCTCTTCGATCGGCATTTTTTCATTTTTTGTATGGATTTGCTCATAACCGACAGCAAGATTGACCGTCGGGATGCCATGACCAGCGATTACGTTCGCGTCGCTTCCGCCGCCGCTCGTTTGCAGCTCGCTTGGACGTCCGATTTTAGCAGCCGCTTTTTTCGCGATTTCAACAACTTGGTCGCCGTCTTGATATTTAAAGCCCGGATACATAACCTCAATTTCGACTTCTGCGCGTCCGCCCATATCAGCAGCTGCCTCTTCAAAAGCAGCTTTCATTTTTTGAACCTGAGCTTCCATTTTCTCAGGAACTAAAGAGCGCGCTTCAGCAAGAATATGAACTTCGTCGCACACAATGTTTGTTTGTGTGCCGCCTTCAAACCGGCCGATATTAGCTGTTGTTTCTTCATCGATACGGCCCAATGGCATTTTTGAAATGGCTTTGCTAGCGATTGTAATCGCTGAAATGCCTTTTTCAGGTTCAACCCCGGCGTGAGCGGTTTTCCCGAAAATTGCCGCTCTTACCTTCGCCTGTGTCGGCGCGGCCACAATGATATTTCCGACTTTTCCGTCTGAATCAAGGGCATAGCCGTAGGATGCAGTGATCATAGAACGGTCAAGAGCCTTCGCTCCGATCAGACCCGATTCTTCCCCTACTGTGATGATGAATTCAATCGTGCCGTGTTCAATGTTTTCTTCTTTCAGCACCTTAATCGCCTCAAACATTGCAGCCAATCCCGCTTTATCATCAGCGCCTAAAATCGTCGTGCCGTCAGTTTTGACGTAACCGTTCTCTACAACTGGTTTTACGCCGTTTCCAGGTACAACTGTGTCCATATGAGATGTAAAATAGATCGTATCTGTTTGTTTTGTCCCTCTTAGCGTGCAAATCAGGTTACCGGCTCCGTGGCCCGTGATATCCATTGTATCGTCTTCTTTAACGTCCACACCTAAATCAGAAAATTTTCGTTTCAGCACTTTGCAGATTTCAGCTTCGTGCTTTGTTTCTGAGTCAATTTGGACAAGCTCTAAAAATTCTTCCAGCAGGCGTTTTTCATTCACCATTTGTAAGTCCCTCCATATTAAAGCGGTATGTTACCGTGCTTTTTTTTCGGTCTCTCTTCTGTCTTATGTGCAAGCATATGAAAAGCTTGAATCAGTTTTCCCCTTGATTCTTCCGGCAAAATGATGTCATCGACCATTCCACAAGCGGCCGCTTTGTATGGGCCGGCGTTTTGCTTTTTGTATTCAGCTGTTTTTTCGCGTTTCGTCTTTTGCGGGTCAGCTGAAGCTTTGATTTCCTTTTCATACAAAATCGATGCCGCACCTTCTGGACCCATCACTGCGATTTCAGCATTCGGCCATGCAAACACAAGGTCCGCTCCGATCGCTTTGCTGTTCATGGCCACATAGGCGCCGCCGTACGCTTTTCTAATGATGAGTGTGACTTTTGGGACAGTCGCTTCAGCATAAGCAAACAATAATTTTGCTCCATGCCTGATGATTCCGTTGTGCTCTTGCTGAATACCCGGCAGAAACCCCGGGACATCTTCGACAGTCAACAGCGGGATATCAAATGCGTCACAAAAACGGATGAACCTTGCTGCTTTATCAGCAGCGTCAATCGTCAGGCTTCCCGCCAGATGCTTCGGCTGGCTCGCCACGATGCCGATTGCTTTTTCACCCAGCCTTGCAAACCCAATGACAATGTTCTTCGCAAAAAATGGCTGAATCTCAAAAAAAGATTGCGGGTCAGCCAGCTCCCTAATCACCTTCCGAACATCATAAGGCTTTGTCGTATCAGCAGGGACAAGACGGTTTAATAACGGTCTGGACGCCTCTTTCTCTGGCTTCGGCTCTGTTGTCCGGCCATTCAGCGGCAAATAAGACAGCAGTTTTCTCACCCCTGTCAGAACCTCCTTCTCCGTATGCCCGGAAAAGTGGGCGTTTCCGCTGACGGCATTATGTATCCCCGCTCCGCCTAAGCTCTCCGCATCAACCTGTTCCCCTGTCACTTTTTCAATCACCTTCGGGCCGGTAATAAACATCCGGCCGGTCTGTTCAGCCATAAATATAAAATCTGTGAGTGCCGGAGAATATACAGCGCCTCCAGCGCACGGCCCTAAAATAACCGATATTTGCGGAATGACTCCGGAATATAAGACGTTTCGGTAAAATATGTGACCGTATCCATCTAATGATAACACACCCTCTTGAATTCTCGCACCACCTGAGTCATTCAGCCCGATAATCGGCGCCTTATTTTTTGCTGCCAGATCCATCAAAGCGCAGATTTTCCTGGCATGGGTTTCGCCAAGCGCCCCTCCGTACACTGTGAAGTCTTGCGCAAATACATAAACTGAGCGACCGTCAATTGTGCCGTACCCTGTCACGACCCCATCCCCTAACATGCGCTGTTCTCTTGTTAACACTTGACTTTCCATGAAGGGGTGTAATTCGATAAAGCTGTCCTGATCTAGAAGAAATATGATCCTTTCCCGAGCAGTGAGCTTGCCCTTTTGCCGCTGCTGAGCCAGCTTTTCCCGTCCTCCGCCTTCTTCTGCCTGCTTGCGTTTCGTGTATAAATGATCCATGTGCTCATTCATGCTCATTGTGTTGGTCTCCTTTCGGTTCACAAAGCTCTACAAGAACACCGTTTGTTTCCCGAGGGGAAATAAACGCGATCTTTTTCCCGTTCGCTCCCTGTCTTGGAAACCTGTCAATCAATTGAACATGCTGATCAGACAATGCTTGAAGCTGTTCAGATAGGCAGATGCACAAAAACGCAATATGATGCAGTCCCTGCCCTTTCTTCTCCAAAAATAAATGGACGGGGCTGTCAGCTGTCAACGGCTCTATCAGCTCAAGTTTGACGCTACCAGCTTGAAAAAAAGCAACATTCACCTTTTGCTCTTCAACCGTTTCTTGATGAAGAAATGCAAGCCCCAATACATTTTCATAAAAGCTTCTTGCATCTTTTATCGAAAAAACGGCTATCCCGATATGGTCAAGCCTGTTCATTTTCATCCCTGCTTTCGCTAATAGATATCGCTTGTCCGCCCATTCAAAACACGCTAAAATATAGACAGATTGTTTAAGGAGTGAAAATCATGTCTCAAAAACTGATGAAAAGCGTTTTGATCGTGATTTTGGGAGTTTTTATTCTTTCAACTGTACTCTCAGGAATCGTCATGTTTCTATAACGATAAAAAAGCAGGCGCCTTATTCAATGGGAATATCCTGCTTTTTTATCAGAGCTTTATGCTCGATGGCAATCTCCTCAAAAGAGCGGTTGTCGTCCGTGATCAGTACTCTCGTTCCTATTGGTATCGTTTGAAACAAATGAACGACCTCATCGTTATGCATACGTATACAGCCGTTAGACACAAATTTTCCTACTGATTCCTCTCGGTTTGTCCCATGAATTCCATAAATCCGCCCGTCCGTTCCTTTCGCGTCAAATCCGATCCATCTTGCCCCAAGCGGGTTATCAGGAGATCCCCCTTCAATATTTTTCTTTCTGTAGTAAGGATTTTCCGCTTTTACCGTTACCGAAAACTCTCCTTCAGGCGTCAAATCATCTGTTTTTCCAGTCGCCACACTATACACGCCTTCTACTTTGTTGTCGAGGATAACAGCAAGTTCATTTGTTCGCTTGTTGACAATAACATACGGATCACCCGGCAGCGGATTTTCGCCGAGCGGCCAAATCGGTGAAATCATCATGAAAATCGAACATAAGAAAAAACGCATAAGCTCCTCCTTTTTCATTAGGTTGACCAATGAAGGAAGAGCTCATGCGAATCATCCGAGTGATTTTTGCGCTTTTATTCCTTTAAAATAACTTTTAATCACTAAATATTGTTCCATTTCGCCGAGAAGGTGGAAGAGAGCGGCCCTCGCTTCAAATTCCTCTCTAGTCGCCGGAAGCGGCATCTCCTCAAATTCTTTTCTCATGTCAGCAAGTCTTTTCAGAAATTTGTACGCTGTATTCCCAGGGTGTATCGCCTCCCGCAAATCATGAATAAATTCAGCGATCATTTTTCCCTGATCTACCGTGATGGAGATCGATGTCACTTTAGGGAGAAGGCGTTCGATAATTTCAAATTGCTTTTCTCTCATTTTAAAATAATGATAATGCAGATTTTCGTAACGCAAAATGTGGTTTTGCACATCTCGATATGCCAGGTTTTTAGCCTCCGTAATAAGCTGGTGCGTTTCCGGAATTTCTTTTCCTGACCAATCTTGCTCACCAGTTAACAAATACCGTTCGATTTCTGCAAAAATGACAGCAAAGTTATCCTCTATCTTTTTACGGTAAGCAATCAGCTTCCGATCAAGACTCGGCATATACAAGTTCATCAATAGAGCGACGCCGATGCCGACCGTAATTAGCTGAACTTCATTCCAGATGAAAGTAGGCGTAATGCCGCCGGACATGTATAAATGAAGGATAATAACAGAACTGGTGACGATACCCTCGTTAATTTTTAACAGAACCGTTATCGGAATGAATATCAAAAGAAGCGCTCCGATCACAAACGGGTGGTAGCCAATAAGCTCGAAAAAGAGATAAGAAAAAACAATTGCCAGACAGCATGCCGCAAAGCGAGCCCATGAGGCCTGAAGCGACCGTTTTTGTGTGATTTGTATACACAAAATGGTGATGATTCCTGCTGATGCGAAGTTTTGCAAATGCAATAACTGGCTTATATAAATAGCCAAAGCTGTTCCAAGCGCGGTCTTTGTTGTGCGGTAACCAATTTTAAACATGTCGGACTCCATTTCTATTTGTTTCTTCAATAAAAAAGAAGAGGCGGCCAGCCTTCTTCTTTTTTATATTCTATAATATTTTCTTTAAAAAGTCCTGCGCTCTTTTGGATTTTGGCGACATAAAAAATTCCTTCGGATTGCCGTCTTCGACAATCATTCCTTGGTCCATAAACAGCACACGGTCTGCCACTTCTTTTGCGAAGCCCATTTCATGTGTGACAATCACCATGGTCATGCCGGTTTCGACCAGCTCTTTCATCACCTGTAGCACTTCTTTGACCATCTCTGGATCAAGGGCGGAGGTCGGCTCGTCAAACAACATGATGTCCGGATTCATCGCAAGAGCCCTGGCAATCGCGACACGCTGTTTTTGTCCGCCAGACAAACGGTTTGGATAGTCATTTCGCTTTTCAAACAAACCGACTTTGCGGAGCAGGTCCTCAGCTTTCTCCTGTGCAGCCTGTTTTGATTCTTTTTTTACATTGACAGGCGCGTACATGATGTTTTCGAGAACCGTTTTGTGCGGAAAGAGATGAAAATGCTGAAAAACCATCCCGATGTTTTCCCGGACCTTTAATGTGTTGGTTTTCGGCTTCGTAATCTCTGTGTCTTTTATTGTAATGGTTCCGCCGTTAGGCTTTTCCAACAGGTTTAAACAGCGTAAGAACGTTGATTTGCCTGAGCCTGAAGGACCGATCACGGCAACAACCTCACCCTCAGCGATTGTTGTTGAAATGTTTTTTAATACTTCGTGTTTCCCAAATGATTTTGACAGCTTTTCAACCTTAATCATTGGATTTCAGCTTCCTTTCTACAGCCTTGCCGATAAACGTTAAAATCAGGACAAGCACATAATAAATCAATCCCGCGATAATGAGCGGCTCAAGGTAATTGTAAGTGGCGGCGCCAGCTTGATATGCGCGTCTCATGACATCACCAAGCCCGATGACGGTGACGATTGCCGATTCTTTTGTTAACGTAATTAATTCATTCACAATTGCAGGTGATATATTTTTGAAGGCCTGCGGCAGCAGCAGATCCTTCATCATTTTTCCATACGGGACACCGAGTGCAACAGCAGCTTCTTTTTGCCCTTTATCAATGGCATTGATTCCGGCTCTGATAATTTCCGATACATAAGCGGCGGAATTCAAAGACAATGCGACAACCGCAGCCCAAAACTGGTCAATTTGAAATCCGAGCAGCTGAGGAAGGCCAAAATAGACAATCATAAGCTGCAGCACTAAAGGCGTGCCTCGGAACACTGATGTATAAAAATCAGCGATCCAGATAAACGGGCGGAATGTGCTGATCTTGCATAAGCTTAGCACAATACCGAGTATAAGTCCGATAATAGCAGATACAACAACAATTTTTAATGTAATTGCCAAGCCTTCTAATATAAAAGGAATTTGGGGGATCGTTGCTGAAAAATCCAAATTCATAGCCTTTGTCTCCTTTTCTTACAGGAAAAAAGTTTCCTATTCAATAAAAAGGCTCAACGAAAAAGTTGAGCCGCTTTTTTTTACTTCTCGCCAGTGAACCATTTTTTCTTCAATTTCTCAAGCTCTCCGTTATCTTCCATTTCCTTGAGCGCTTTATTGAATTTGTCTGTCAGTTCACTGTCCTTTCTGAAAGCAATTGCTGAACCGGCTTCTTCCGCTTTCGCATCAGGAATCACAAAGCCTTGCAGGTCATCATTTGATTTGAAATACCCTTCTGCAACAATGTCTTCAATAATCGCGGCATCGAAACGGTCAGATTTGATTTCCTGCACCAAATCAGAAATTCTGTTGCGGTCTTCTGTTTTAAAACCATATTCCGGAGAAAGCTCTTTCCCCTTCTCTTCCTGAATAGAGCCAAGCTGAACGCCAACTGTTTTTCCTTTCAGGTCTTTCAAAGATTGAATGCCGCTGTCTTTTTTGCTGACAATCATATGGTTCGCTGTGTAATACACATCGGAAAAATCAACTTGTTTTTTACGCTCAGGCGTTGGTGTCATTCCTGACAGAACGAGATCCACCTGTTTTGATTTAAGCGCTGTAATTAAGCTGTTGAAGTCCATATCCTGCACTTCAATTTCATAGCCTGCCTTCTTTGCCAGAGCTTTTGCCAGCTCTACATCAAAGCCGACAATATTATCTCCTTCTTTATATTCAAACGGTTTGTAATCCGCCGAAGTACCCATAATTAATTTTTTCTTTCCGCTTTCTGAACCTGAATTGCTTGAGCCGCACGCAGTTAATGCAAAGGTGATGCAAGCAGCTACAAGTAATAAGAGCCATTTTTTCATGATCCATTTCCCCCGTATTCATTACTTTTGGTGTATTTGAATATTTATTCGTTAATTTGTATTTTAAACAGTTTCTCATTTTTATGCAATACTATTTTTAAAAATTATCTTTAAGCTTATCTTTCCAGTGATCTCTTCTGATATTACTAGATAAAAATTAAATCGCTATACAATCCGATTGAATAACCCCTTAATATTTATTCATATATCCTTGGAAATTTATGCACAAAAAAACCCGGGCTGCTTTGAGCATCCGGGTTGTTCGTCTTATACTTCTTCACAATATTCTTCAAAGGCTTCCTGCAGCTTTGCCACTACGGCCATCGGCTCATGGCCTTCAATTTCATGGCGCTCTACCATTTTCATGATCTTTCCGTCTTTCAAAATCGCAAAGGACGGAGAAGATGGCGGATAACCTTCAAAATAGTCACGCGCACGCGCTGTCGCTTCTTTATCCTGTCCGGCAAAAACGGTGACGAGCTGATCAGGTCTTTTATCATAGTGAACGGAATGGTAGGCTGCCGGTCTTGCAATTCCTCCGGCGCATCCGCAAACAGAGTTTACCATGACGAGCGTCGTTCCTTTTTTCGTAAGTGCCTCATCCACCTCTTCGGCTGTTTTAAGCTCGGTGTATCCGGCAGCTGTTATTTCTTGTCTCGCTTGGCGAACAATATCATTCATAAATAAATTAAAGTCCATGTTCAATGAAGACCTCTCCTTTTTCATCATCTGTTCTTATGATAGCAAGGAAACGTCCATATCGGCAAATGACTTTGCTTCGCCGTGCACTTTTTTTGCTCTTCGTTTACTGCTTACAGAAAAAGGGGATTATATAACTAGAAGTAAAATAAAGGAGCAGTTGTATATGAGCCACAGGAAAGCGTTACTGATTCATAACGGAAATGCCGGTAACAAAAATATAGAAAAAGCACTTGGTGCTGTGGTGCCGGTTTTATCTCACCATTTAGATGAGGTGATTATTAAGCAGACAAAGAAAAAGGATGATGCGTATCATTTTTGCCAATCCATTGATGATTCTGTCGACACCGTCTTCATTCTCGGCGGCGACGGCACGATCCATCAATGCATAAATGCTATCAGCGCTCTAGAAAGAAAACCCGCTGTCGGAATTTTGCCCGGCGGCACGTGCAATGACTTTTCAAGAGTGCTTGGCATCCCTCAAAATCTTGCAAAGGCCGCGGAAGCACTTATGGCAGGAAAAAAAACCAGCGTAGACGTATGTCAGATGAATGACCGTTATTTTTTGAATTTCTGGGGGATCGGCTTAATTGCAGAAACGTCGAATCAAATCAACGAAACGGAAAAAGCATTATTGGGAAAAATCAGCTATTTTACAAGTGCCTTGCGAACCGTCTCATCCGCTGCATCGTTTCCGATGACATTAAAAATTGATGGAGAAGAAATTAAAGAAGAAGCCGTTATGCTGCTTGTGATGAATGGCCAATACATTGGAACGAATCGAATTCCTCTGCCCGATGCCAGTATTGAAGACGGCTTACTTGATGTTCTCATATGCCGCAACACCAACCTCACCGCGCTGCGGGAGCTGATGAGCATGGAACAGGGCTCAATTGATCGTTTTACCGGAGAGCTGTCCTATGTCCAGGCCTCCCGTATCGAGATTGAAACAGACACTGCCAAAAAGGCGGATATGGATGGAGAAGTTTATACACATACACCCGCAGTCATTCAGGTCCTGCCGCAGCATATCGACATGCTTGTTCCCGCAAATGAATAACTGTCATAAGGCTTTAGAAAGATTTTGCAAATCCGTTGACTCTCCCCTAGGAGGAGGTCTTACAGTATAAGGGATACACACTTGAAAAAGGGGAAGTCATATGGAGAAGAAAAATATTACCTTAACGATATTATTAACCAATTTATTTATTGCTTTTTTGGGGATCGGGCTTGTGATTCCAGTAACGCCGACCATTATGAATGAATTGCATTTATCAGGGACCGCGGTCGGCTATATGGTTGCCTGCTTCGCTATTACACAGCTCATTGTCTCACCAATAGCCGGACGATGGGTTGATCGCTTCGGGCGCAAGATCATGATCGTGATCGGCCTATTGTTCTTTAGTGTGTCGGAGTTTTTATTCGGCATTGGAAAAACAGTTGAGATGTTATTTATCTCCCGTATGCTGGGCGGTATCAGCGCAGCCTTCATTATGCCTGGGGTCACGGCTTTTATCGCAGATATCACGACCATTAAAACACGGCCGAAAGCGCTCGGTTATATGTCAGCCGCTATTTCAACAGGATTTATTATCGGCCCCGGCATCGGGGGATTTTTAGCAGAAGTCCATTCCCGGCTGCCTTTTTTCTTTGCGGCAGCTTTTGCACTGTTAGCAGCCATTTTATCAATCCTCACGCTGCGCGAGCCGGAACGAAACCCTGAAAATCAGGAAATAAAAGGGCAGAAGACAGGCTTTAAACGAATTTTTGCCCCCATGTATTTCATAGCTTTTCTCATTATCTTAATTTCGTCTTTTGGTTTAGCATCATTTGAATCTTTATTTGCATTATTCGTAGATCATAAATTCGGATTTACGGCCAGCGACATTGCCATTATGATTACAGGAGGAGCGATTGTTGGCGCCATTACGCAAGTCGTCTTATTCGACCGCTTCACAAGATGGTTTGGCGAAATCCATTTAATTCGGTACAGCTTAATTATCTCTACGAGTCTGGTATTCTTGCTGACAACAGTACATTCATATGTTGCGATTCTGTTGGTGACAGTCACCGTATTTGTCGGATTTGATCTCATGCGGCCTGCGGTAACGACTTACCTGTCAAAGATTGCGGGAAATGAACAAGGATTTGCCGGCGGTATGAATTCAATGTTTACAAGTATCGGCAATGTATTCGGGCCAATTATCGGCGGAATGCTGTTCGATATTGATGTAAACTATCCTTTCTACTTTGCAACGGTCACCTTAGCCATAGGGATTGCACTGACCATTGCTTGGAAATCGCCTGCACATCTTAAAGCCAGCACGTGATAAGAAGCGCATTCTTTGTGTACTGCAAAGAATGCGCTTCTTCTTTATACTGATGATAGAAGGAGTGATGGCATGAAGGAATCGTATTACTCAATTGGGGAAGTATCAAAACTGGCAAACGTGTCGATAAAAGCGCTCCGTTATTACGATAAAATTGATTTATTTAAACCCGCCTACGTCGACCCGGATACCAGCTACCGCTATTATACAGATTCTCAGCTCATTCATCTGGATTTGATCAAATCATTGAAATATATCGGCACACCTTTAGAAGAGATGAAAAAAGCACAGGACTTAGAGATGGAAGAACTGTTTGCTTTTTATACCGAGCAGGAGAGGCAAATCAGGGAGAAATTAGACTTTTTATCAGCACTGGAGCAAACCATTTCATTGGTGAAAAAGCGGATGAAACGGCAGATGGAATATCCCGCGCTCGGTGAGGTGTTTGTTTTAGATGAAGAAGAAATACGGATCATTCAGACAGAGGCAGAAGGAATCGGGCCTGAAAACGTGCTCAACGCCTCCTACAGCAAATTAAAAAAATTTATCGAGTCAGCAGATGGATTTACGAACAATAGCTACGGCGCTACTTTCTCTTTTCAGCCCTACACCAGCATTGCTGAAATGACTTACCGTCATATTTTCACGCCTGTATTGACGAATAAACAGATTTCATCAATTACGCCGGATATGAAAATCACAACGATCCCTAAAGGGAGGTATGCGTGTATCGCGTATAATTTTTCGCCTGAACATTATTTTCTCAACTTACAGAAGCTTATCAAGTATATCGCAGACCGCCAATTAACAGTTGTCAGTGATGTATACGAGTTAATCATACCGATTCATTACTCCCCGAAAAAACAAGAAGAATATCGTGTCGAAATGAAAATACGAATCGCTGAATAATAGAAAAAGAGCATTTTTTGAAACAAAACTTCAAAAAATGCTCTTTTTTCTTATTTAGTAAACAGATGTCTTCTCGTCAATCGATTCTAAAATTTGTTTCACTCGTCCGAGGAATCGTCCGCACACGAGACCGTCAAGCACTCTGTGATCTAATGACAGGCACAGATTAACCATGTCTCTGACAGCAATCATGCCATTGTCCATGACAACCGGGCGTTTGACGATGGATTCTACTTGAAGAATCGCAGCCTGAGGGTAGTTGATAATGCCCATTGACTGAACAGAGCCGAACGAACCTGTGTTGTTGACGGTAAACGTGCCTCCCTGCATGTCATCTGCAGTGAGTTTTCCGTCTCTTACTTTTTTGGCAAGACCGGTAATTTCTTTCGCAATGCCTTTAATTGTTTTTTCATCAGCGTTTTTAATCACCGGAACAAATAAAGAATCCTCTGTGGCAACTGCAATTGAAATATTGATATCCTTTTTCTGAATAATTTTGTCGCCCGCCCACATGCTATTCATTTGCGGGAATTCTTTTAACGCCTGAGCGACCGCTTTTACAAAAAAGGCGAAGAACGTTAAATTAAAGCCCTCTGTCTTCTTAAAGGAATCTTTTATACTGTTGCGATATGCAACCATATTTGTGACGTCGACTTCCATCATCGTCCAAGCATGCGGAATTTCTGTTTTGCTTCGCTTCATATTGGAAGCAATTGCTTTTCTTACACCTGTGACAGGGATTTCTTTATCACCGGCTGCAGACGCAGGATATGACGTCTCTTCTTTTGGCTCAGGTTTTGATGCAGACTTCGGTGCAGGAGCTGCTGTTTTCAGCTCCTCAGGATTCTGTTCTTGCACGCCGCCTGTTTCAATTAAGCGCTGAATATCTTTTCGTGTGATGCGCCCGCCTGCACCTGTTCCTGTTACTTGTTCAAGATCAATGCTGTGCTCTCCGGCCAAACGGAGTACAGCTGGCGAGTAGCGCTTTTTATTGGGCTGATCAGCTGCTTCGGTACTTTTTGCAGCAGGAGTCTCAGCGGCTTTTGAAGCAGCTGGCTGTTCTTGTTTTTGTTCAGCCGGATTCGCGCCTTCTGTTTCAATTTTGCAAATCACTTCTCCGACTTGCAGGGTTTGGCCTTCTTCTCCCACAAGCTCTGTTATCGTACCAGTAAAAGAAGACGGAACCTCTGCATTTACCTTATCTGTCATGACTTCCGCGATCGGATCGTATTTGTTCACTTTATCACCGGGGGCGACAAGCCATTTGCTGATCGTCCCCTCTGTTACGCTTTCTCCAAGCTGCGGCATCGTCATTTGTTCAATTGCCATGATTGTATCCTCCCTTACGTCTTTAAAACTCCGCTAATTCTCTCATCGCCGCTTCCACTTTATCAGGGTTGACCATAAAGTATTTTTCCATTGTCGGCGCATAAGGCATAGCCGGAATATCAGGACCTGCAAGCCGTTTGATCGGCGCGTCTAAGTCGAACAGACAATGCTCGGATATAATTGCGGCTACTTCGCTCATGATGCTGCCTTCTTTTGTATCTTCTGTGACCAAAAGAACCTTTCCAGTTTTGGACGCAGCTTCGATAATCGCTTCTTTATCAAGCGGATAAACTGTTCTTAAATCCACCACATGCGCTGAAATGCCATCTTTTTCGAGACGTTCTGCAGCTTGTAAGGCAAAGTGGACACACAGACCGTATGTGATCACTGTGATGTCGTCGCCTTCCCGTTTTACGTCAGCCTTGCCGATTGGCAGGACATAATCATCAGCCGGAACCTCTCCCTTTATCAGACGGTACGCCCGCTTGTGCTCAAAAAACAGCACTGGGTCTTCGTCACGAACTGCGGCTTTTAAGAGCCCTTTCGCGTCATATGGTGTTGATGGCATGACAATTTTCAGTCCGGGCTGGTTGGCGAAAATTGCTTCGACTGATTGAGAATGATACAAGGCTCCGTGCACGCCTCCGCCGTATGGCGCTCTGACGACAATCGGACAGCTCCAGTCATTGTTGCTGCGGTAGCGGATTTTAGCCGCTTCAGAAATAATTTGGTTGACTGCCGGCATAATGAAATCAGCAAACTGCATTTCAGCAATCGGTCTCATTCCGTACATTGCCGCTCCGATACCGACTCCTGCGATCGCAGATTCAGCAAGCGGCGTATCCATAACGCGCTCTTCCCCAAATTGTTCATAGAGTCCGGCTGTCGCTTTAAACACACCGCCTTTTCTTCCTACATCTTCCCCAAGGACGAAAACGCGAGAATCTCGTTCCATTTCTTCTTTCATCGCCAAATTGATTGCATCAATATATGACATTACTGACATTTGTTCTTCCTCCCTACTTCGCATACACATAATCAAGCGCTGACTCAGGAGCTGCATATGGGGCGTTCTCCGCTTCATCCGTCGCTTCATTTACGATTGCCATAATTTCATCCAGCATGGTTTGTTCTATCTCATCGGACAGCAGGCCTGTTTCCTTTAAGTAAGCTTGATAAGTAAGCAGGGGATCACTTTTTTTCGCTTCCGCTACTTCTTCACGACCTCTGTAGCTGCTGTCATCGTCATCACTGGAATGTGGTGTAAGGCGGTAAGAAATCGTTTCAATTAATGTTGGGCCTTCTCCTCTGCGTGCCCTTTCGCGTGCTTCTTTGACCGCTTGATAAACTTCAAGCGGATCATTTCCATTCACAGTTACGCCAGGCATCCCATAGCCTACGGCACGGTCGGAAATGTTCTCACATGCGACTTGCTTATCGTAAGGCACTGAGATTGCGTATTTGTTGTTTTCACACATGAAAATAACCGGCAGCTTATGGACAGCGGCAAAGTTCGCCCCTTCATGGAAATCGCCTTGGTTTGAAGACCCTTCCCCAAATGTAACAAAGGCTGCGATATCCTTTTTCTCCATACGTCCCGCAAGCGCAATACCGACTGCGTGCGGCACTTGCGTTGTAACCGGAGATGATCCCGTCACAATGCGGTTTTTCTTTTGTCCGAAATGTCCCGGCATCTGGCGGCCTCCTGAGTTCGGATCTGCTGCTTTTGCAAACCCGGACATCATTAAGTCCTTTGCTGTCATGCCAAACGCGAGAACGACACCCATGTCTCTGTAGTACGGCAATACATAATCCATTTCACGGTCAAGTGCGAAAGCCGCTCCTACCTGTGCTGCTTCCTGTCCTTGACAAGAGATTACAAATGGAATTTTACCAGAACGGTTTAACAGCCACATTCTTTCATCGATTTTTCTTGCTAACAGCATGGTTCTATACATATCAACGGCTTCCTGATCAGTCAGCCCTAGTGCTTGATGTCGGTTTTTACTCATTCAAGCCCCTCCTTTATGCTTTTAAAAATGAATGGCTTTGCCATCTGCGGCAAGCGCTGCTTCTCCAATTGCTTCAGAAAGCGTTGGATGCGGGTGAATCGTTTGCCCGACCTCCCACGGCGTTGCGTCCAGCACTTTGGCAAGACCCGCTTCAGAAATCATGTCGGTGACATGCGGGCCGATCATATGAACGCCGAGAATATCATCTGTATCTCGGTCCGCCACGATTTTGACAAAACCGTCGCTTTCACCGTATACAAGCGCTTTTCCAATCGCCATAAATGGGAACTTGCCGATTTTGACATTATGCCCGTTCGCCTTTGCTTCGTCTTCGGTTAAGCCGACACTGGCAGCTTCAGGGCTTGAGTAAATGCACTTCGGCACAAGCGTCGGATCAAGCGGATGCGGATTGAGACCTGCAAAATGCTCAACAGCAATAATTCCCTCATGTGAAGCAACGTGAGCTAACTGCAGGCCACCGATTACGTCTCCGATTGCATAAATATGAGATTCCTTCGTTTGGCAGCTTTCATTGACTGAAATCATGCCATTTTCAGTAACAATATCGGTGTTCTCTAGGCCGATGCCTTCGATATTTGCCTGTCTGCCGATGGAAACAAGCATTTTCTCAGCAGAATAGGTAACGGTTTCTCCGTCTTTTTCCGCTTGTATGCTGATATCGTCTGATGTTTTTGTCATTGTGTCAGGCAGCACTTTTGCCCCTGTTATGAACTGGATGCCTTTTTTCTTAAGAAGACTTTCCATTTCTTTTGAAATCTCTAGATCTTCAGTCGGCAATATGCGATCCGCGTATTCAATAACCGTTACCTTCACACCAAAATCATGAAGCATAGACGCCCATTCGATACCGATAACCCCTCCGCCGACAATGATGATTGACTGTGGCAGCTCCTCCATTTGGAGCGCCTCATCTGAAGTCAGTACAGACTTACCGTCCGCTTCAAGACCCGGAAGCATTCTCGGTCTTGATCCTGTTGCAATGATCACTTGTTTCGGGATCAGCATGTCATTTTCTTCGCCATTTCCCCGCTCAACAGAAATTGTTCCCGGCAGCGGAGAGAAGATTGACGGTCCAAGAATACGTCCATATCCGGTGTACACGTCAATTTTTCCTTTTTTCATTAAATGATTTACACCCGCTGCAAGCTTATCAACAACGGATTGCTTACGCTGCTGCACTTTTTCAAAGTTGAGGGACACGCCAGCCGTTTCCACCCCGAATTGATCGGCTTCACGAGCTGTCCGGTATACCTCTGCGCTTCTAAGCAGCGCTTTACTCGGGATACAGCCTTTATGCAGACATGTTCCTCCGAGTTTTTCCTTTTCCACAACGGCTGTTTTTAAGCCGAGCTGAGCGGCTCTGATGGCCGCAACATAACCGCCGGTACCGCCGCCCAGAATGACTACGTCATACTCAGTTGCCATGGTGACTCACTCCTGTCTGTCTATTCAATACGATATTGTTTGGATTGCTCTTCGCCCTGCAATACTCTGAGCGCCCCTTGGGCAAGAGACTGCAGTTCATTTTCACCCGGATAGACTAAAACGTCTGAAATCCAATCTATGTATGATCTGATAGCAGAAACAAAGCTTTTGCCGTACGCAAGGCCTCCCGTCAGCACAATCGCTTCAACTTCGCCTTTTAACGCCGCGCTGGCTGCCCCGATTTCCTTTGCTACCTGATATGCCATGGCATCATAAATGAAGCGGGCTTTTTCATCGCCCCCTTGAATCATCTGTTCCACTTTTACTGCATCATTAGTACCGAGATAGCCTAAAAGTCCGCCGGTGCCAACAAGCTTTTTCATGATTTCTTCTTTTGTATATTCCCCTGAAAAACATAGATCAACAAGATCTCCCGCAGGCACTGTTCCTGCTCGTTCAGGACTGAATGGTCCCTCGCCGTGCAGGCCGTTATTGACATCTACCACTCGCCCGCGGTCATGGACGCCAATTGTAATACCTCCGCCCATATGGGTAATAATCATTTTCATGTTCTCATATCGTTTGCCAAGAGAGGCTGCCGCTTTACGAGCGATAGCTTTTTGGTTTAACGCATGGAAAATGCTTTTCCGTTCAATTTCAGGCATGCCTGACACTTTCGCAAGCACTGACATTTCGTCTACGACAACAGGGTCGACGATATACGAAGGGATATTCAGGCCGTCAGCGATTTCCCGCGCGATAATGCCGCCGAGATTAGAAGCATGCTGACCGGCGTAACCGCTTTTCAAGTCCTCAATCATGTCATCATTCACTACGTAGGTCCCGCCTTCAATTGGCCGGAGAAGGCCGCCTCTTGCGCAGACTGCATCAAACTTCGAGATATTGATTCCCTGTTCATGAAGCGTTTCGAGAATATGGTTTTTACGAAATTCATACTGATCAATAATTCGGTCAAATCGCTGCAGCTCTTCTATGTTGTGTCTCAATGTTTTTTCAAAAATGCTTCTTTCATTATGAAAAACACCGATTTTCGTTGAAGTTGAGCCTGGATTAATTGTGAGAATGCGTTTTTCGTCATGTAGCACTTTCATAACCTCCAGATCAATTTCTTAACGTCTGCTTAATACACTGTGGCCGTTTTGCAAAAACTGGCTTCTTGAGCGGCGCATGCGTTCAATCCGTTCCTCTGCTAAGCGGTCAGCCGCTAAATATGCAGGAATGCCGTCACGCTGAGAAATCTCAAGTACACGCTCGATATTGCCGTAAATGCCTTCAACTTTTTTCAATGCACGTTCTGCATTATAGCCGTAAAGCTCATCTGCCACGTTGATAACACCGCCCGCGTTAATCACGTAATCCGGTGCATAAACAATGCCCATTTCGTGAATTTGATCACCATGGCGTGTCTCTTTTAATTGGTTGTTAGCCGCACCTGCAATCACTTTCGCCTTCAGCTGTTTAATGGTGTCGTCGTTAATAGTCGCACCAAGGGCACACGGCGCATAAATATCGCAGTCTTGTGAATAAATGTCATCAGGATCTACAGCACGGGCGCCAAAATCTTCAACTGCACGCTGTACAGATTGTTTGTTGATATCCGTAACGATTAAGTTTGCTCCTTCTTCATGCAGGTGGCGGCAAAGGTTATAGGCTACGTTCCCAACACCCTGTACAGCAATGGTTTTTCCTTCAAGAGAGTCGGTTCCGAAAGCAGCTTTAGCTGCTGCCTTCATTCCTCTGTACACCCCGTACGCTGTGACTGGGGACGGATTTCCAGAAGAGCCGAAAGCAGGAGAAATCCCTGTGACATAGTCTGTCTCATCATGAATGATATCCATATCCTCGACCGTTGTACCCACATCTTCAGCCGTGATGTATCTGCCATTCAGCCCTTGAATATAGCGGCCAAACGCGCGGAACATTTCTTCATTTTTGTCTTTGCGCGGATCGCCGATAATGACTGTTTTTCCGCCGCCAAGGTTTAAGCCTGCCGCCGCGTTCTTATAGGTCATGCCTCTAGCCAATCTGAGCGCATCTTCAATTGCCGCTTCTTCATTTTCATATGTCCACATTCTCGTTCCGCCAAGCGCCGGACCAAGCGTTGTATCATGAATCGCGATAATCGCTTTTAATCCAGATTGTTCATCCTGGCAGAATACCAATTGTTCGTAATCGTATTTCTCCATATATTTAAAAAGTTCCATGTTCGTTCCTCCTAATGTGTGTATTCTTCGGATGCGCATATTGCCAGCGCAATGGAATACAGTTTATTTTCAGCAGAGTCCGCTCTGCTTGTTAAGGCAATCGGTGCTTTGGCTCCTGTTATGACAGCCGCCACGCTGGCTTTGGCAAAATAAATCAGTGATTTATATAAAATATTGCCGGCCTCAATTGTTGGGACGAGAAGGATATCTGCGTTGCCCGCTACGTCTCCCGAAATTTTTTTCTGAGCCGCGGCAATTTGTGAAACTGCGTTATCCAAAGCAAGCGGTCCATCAACAATGCAGCCTTTGATCTGGCCCCTTTTGTACATTTGAGCTAGAGCAGCTGCATTCACGGTTGCTTCCATTTTTGGGTTCACCGTTTCGACCGCTGCAAGGGCAGCTGCTTTTGGCATATTTTTCCCCACTGCATGGGCCACATGAACGGCATTTTGCAAAATCTGCCGGAGCTCTTCCAGCGAAGGAGCAATATTCATTGCCGAATCTGTCACAAACATCAGCCGGTCAAAATCCGGTATATCGAATACAGCCACGTGAGAAAGGACACTTGCTGACCGAAGCCCCTCCTGTCTGTTCAATACCGCTTTAAGCAAAACAGAAGTCGGCACATTGCCTTTCATTAAAACGTCCGCTGTTTTATGATGCACAGCACGAACCGCTAATTTCGCCGATTCCTCAGGAGTATCGGCATGGACGATTTCCACTTGATGCCCTTGCATGGATGATGTCAGCTCGTTCAGTTTTGTGCTGTCGCCCGTTAACAAGAAACGGGCAGATAGGTGCTCGGCTGCCAGCTTTACAGCCCGGATCACTTCCTCATCCTCAGCATGAGCAACCGCAATGGTCTTATTTTTGTGTATCGACGCTTTGCCGATTAAATCTTTCAGCTTCATCTGTTACCACCTTTCTTGTTTCGACTCCGCCTTTTATTATGCAAGTTCCATGCCAGCTCTTAAGGGTGCTGTCATACCAGGTATATTGAAACATTCGTGCAGATGTTTGCGTTTATTCTGCAAATTATTGCATGCCTTCATTTGCAAGGCCATATTTATCCATTTTGTAATATAAGTTCCGAATGCTGACACCGAGAGCTTTTGCTGTTTTTGTCCGGTTAAAATGATGCTTTTCGAGCGTTTGCTGGATCAAATGTGCTTCAAATTTTTCTACTGCGACAGACAGCTTTTCGCCTTCAATATCCGGAAAATCAAAACCTGTTCCCTGATCTGTGTCATTTTCTTTTTGCTCAAGTTCGAATACAGGCAAGTGATCTTTTTCAATCCATTCCATATGCGGATTCAGAAAAATCATGGCTCGTCCAAGGACATTTTCAAGCTCCCGGACATTCCCAGGCCAATGGTAGGCAGATAAGGCGCGCAAGGCTTGTTGTGAGAGCCCTTTTACATTCCTGCCGTAATCCCGGTTGATCTTTTGGATAAGTCTGACGCTCAATGCTTCAATGTCCTCCAACCGCTGCCGCAAAGGCGGGATGGAGATCGGATAGCGATTGATCCGGTAATACAGGTCTTCCCGGAATGTTCCGTCCGCCATCGCCTTTTCAATATTTACATTTGTCGCCGCGATCACTCTGACGTTGACAGGTATCGCTTTCGTGCCGCCCACTCTGACGATTTCCTTTTCTTGAAGGACGCGTAGCAATTTGGCCTGCATATTTTGTGTCAGCTCACCGATTTCATCTAAGAAAATACTGCCGTTATTTGCTTCCTCAAATAAACCCTTTTTACCGCCGCGCTTCGCTCCTGAAAACGCACCATCCTCATAGCCGAACAATTCTGATTCGAGCAGGTTTTCAGAAAGGGCTGCACAATTCACGCGAATAAATTTATTGTATTTCCGGTCACTTTCGTTATGGATGGCATGGGCGAACAGTTCTTTTCCTGTTCCTGATTCCCCGCGCAGCAAGATGGTTGCCGGTGTTTTCGCACCGAGCTTCGCCTGCTCAAGCGCAACCAGCATTTGCTCGCTTTTGCCGATAATGTCGTCAAACGTGTATTTCGCTTCAAGCGTGCGAATAATTTGTCTGGCGCGATTAAGCTCCGCTGTCAGCATTTTAATTTCGGAAACATCGTGAATCACGCCGACGCTGCCTTTCAAAATCCCGTCCACAATCACCGGTGCTACATTAACGATCACTTCTTTTTCATTCGGGCCGACCTTCATTCTGACACCGCGGACAGGACGTCTTGTTTCAAGCACCTTTAAATGCATGCTTTCGCCTTCGGAAATATCAGTGTTTGCAGGCTTGCCGATGACTTCTTTTTCAGAAAGCCCCGTCATTTTCGTATACGCTTTATTGATTAGCAGGCCGATGCCGTTTTCATCAACGACAGAAATCGCCTCATCGGAGGATTGAATAATTGCCTCCAGCATCGTACGGACCTGCTTTAAGTTGGTCACTTCCTCTGCCAGCTCGACCGCATCAGTGATATCTTTAAAAACACAAAGAGCCCCGAGCAGACGTCCGCCTTCATCAATAATCGGCAGCCTTGTGGTCACAATTTGCAAATGATCGCCTAACAGCTGCTTCTGGTTGTATTCAGGCACTCTTGTTTTTAAAATCCGCGGCATCTTCGTGCTCGGAATCACTTCTTTTATTGGGCGCCCAATGACTTCCTCACGTTTTTTCCCGACCATTTTTTCGGCCATATGGTTAAAGAGAATGATTTCTTCATTGATATCAATAAAAATCATTCCATCATGGGTGGAATTAAAAATTCTGTCATATTTATAGGTTTGCTCTTTTAGCATTTGAATCAGGTGCTGCTTTTCTTCCATCAACTGAAAAACGATGTATGCCATTTTTCCCGGCATGACAATGGTATCTTCATGCTTTTTTTGAAGGAGCTCGTCAAACACGGCTTGATCGCCGGTGGTATGAATGACGATATCCGGTTTTTGTTGTATGTAAGATTTCCAATCAGATGATACGGCAATCCCATACTGTTCTGCTTCTTTCAATCCCGGCGCCTCGGGGTCTTTGTCAACTACGGCAATGATATCTATGATGGCTGTTTTAATCAGAATATGTAATAACGCCGTTCCCCTTTTGCCGGCACCTACTATCAGTACCTTTTGCATCCCGATACCCCTTTGTATGAAAAAATTTGCACACCTATTTATTCCGTTGCAATAATTTGCACAACCCTATGTTACCACGTTTTCTTCTCTTGACAAAATATTTTTTCCGCTGGACAATAAAGGAAATGAAAAGATAAAGGGGTTTTCTGAAGATATGAGCCGACTTCTTGCGCTTTTAATATTAGTCATCCCCGGGGCTATTTCTGCTTTAGGCATTAAACTGATGAGAGATACACTTTTCGGCCATACAATCAAGCCATTTTCAGCTCTTTGGCTCCAAGGGTTGTCAGGATTCATCTTTTTTGCGATCGGCCTCTATGTGCTGGCCGGGTTCATTTTATACAGAGACAGAAAACGCAATCAAGTCAGCCCGCGATTCAGAAAACGATAGCTGAAAAAAAGCCGGAGAATGCTCCGGCTTTTTTTGTTGCATTATTCGTCAGGCAAAACGGTCTTGGCAATCGTTTTGTCTAACGCTTCATAGTCATAATAAGAAATCGTATCGTACAGTTCTTTTCGTGTCTGCATATCATGAAGTCCTTCTTTTTGTGAGCCGTGCTTCTTCATCAAACCAAACATCCGCTCACAAGCTTTTGCCGCCGCTCGAAGCGAGGTGACAGGATATATCACCATGTGAAACCCCATATCTTCGAATTCATCGGCACGATAATATGGGGTTTTCCCAAATTCAGTCATATTCGCAAGGAGCGGAACGGGGATACGCTCAGCAAACTGGCGGAATTCATTCTCCGCCTGTAGCGCTTCCGGGAAAATTGCGTCCGCTCCCGCCTCAATGTAAGCCTCTGAACGTTTTATTGCGGCAGCAAGCCCTTCCTGCGCCCTGGCATCAGTACGGGCAACAACAATAAGGGAGGGTGCCGCTTGTTTAATGGCTTTTATTTTTTGCGCCATTTCCTTTATCGGAACTAGCTGTTTGCCATTTAAATGTCCGCATTTTTTTGGAAGCTGCTGGTCTTCTATTTGAACGGCTGCTACCCTTGCTTCAAGCATCTCCCGGGCTGTTCGGGCGGCATTTAAGACACCGCCAAATCCCGTATCGATATCCACAAGCAGAGGCAGATCAGCTGCACGTACAAGATCTTTGGCCCGTTCAGCTATCTCTGCCGATGTGATGATCCCTAAATCAGGCAGCCCCCTGCTGGCTGTATAGGCAGCACCGGACAAATAAATAGCAGAAAAACCGGCTTCTTTCGCAAGCAAAGCGGCCATCCCGTCATGGGCGCCGGGAATTTGAAGAATGTCCGGTGCTGACATCAGCTTGCGGAAACGCCCGGCAAGCTCCTCTTGTGACGATTGCTTATTGACGATCCACGACATGAAACAAATCCCCCTTTTACATGCAGAACATGTCTACGAATTCATTTACGCGCATCGTTTGTAATGTCTCATAGCTGGTACAGCGCTCATAAATGTGTTTGTGCTGTTTATCAGGAAAATGGGTTTTGAGATTGTCAGAAAACTTTTCCAGCAGTTTCGGCACTGCTTCCTCTCTTCGAAAACGATGGCCGAGGGGAAACTCACATTCCACCATTTCCGTGCTCGTTCCGTCTTTAAAATGAACCTGAACGGCATTTGAGATGGAACGTTTATCAGGTTTCAAATAATCCTCGGTATATGTTTTATTTTCAGTCACTTCCATTTTATCACGAAGTTTATCTATTCTCGGATCACTCGCTGTTTCAGCTTCATAATGCTGTGCGGTGATATCACCAAAAAGCAAACCGATTGCTGTAATGTATTGGAGGCAGTGATCACGGTCTGCCGGATTGTGGAGCGGGCCTTTTTTATCAATGATTCGGATAGCGGATTCATGCGTTCTGATGACAACTCGGTCAATCTCATCAATCCGGTTCTTTACCTGCGGGTGAAGAATGACGGCGCACTCCGCCGCTGTCTGGGCGTGAAATTCCGCAGGATAAGACACTTTAAATAACACATTTTCCATGACATAAGCGTCGAGCGGACGGGCAAGCTTGATCTCTTTCTTATTGAATAAAACGTCTTGGAACCCCCAACCCGGTGCACTCAAGGCTGTCGGATAACCCATTTCCCCTTTTAACGACATCAGCGCCAAATGAACACCTCTGCTCGTTGCATCTCCTGCCGCCCATGATTTACGCGAGCCTGTATTTGGTGAATGGCGGTATGTCCTCAATGCTGCATTGTCAATCCATGCATTCGAAAGCGCATTTTTGATTTCTTCTCTTCCGCCGCCCAAAAGCTTTGCTGCAACAGCAGTTGTCGCAACTTTGACAAACAGCACATGGTCAAGGCCAACTCGATTTAAGCTGTTTTCTAACGCCAGCACACCTTGGATCTCGTGTGCTTTGATCATCATCTCAAGTACGTCGCGTACCGTTAACGGCTCTTTTCCTTCAGACAGCCTCACTCTTGATACATAATCAGCAGCGGCAAGGATTCCTCCCAAGTTATCGGATGGATGCCCCCACTCCGCCGCCAGCCACGTATCGTTGTAATCGAGCCAGCGAATCATGCAGCCAATATTAAACGCTGCCCTCACAGGATCGAGAACATATGACGTTCCCGGCACTTTGCTTCCATTCGGCACAGTCGTTCCTGGAACAATCGGGCCAAGCAGCTTTGTGCATTCCGGATACCGTAGCGCCAAGATCCCGCAGCCCAGGGTATCCAGCAATACATGCCCCGCTGTTGTATACGCTTCGGCACTAGTAATCTCTTTCTCAAGCACATAGTCTGTGATTTCTTCGATAACACGATCCGTTTTCGGCATTCTACCAGCTCCTTTCATGATTTTGTTTGATATCGCGGGCCCATGTAACTGACACGGGGACGGAAGAGCCGATTATTGGCATGCTGTTCGATCACATGGGCGCATAAACCGGACGTTCTCGCGCTGAAAAAGATCGGCGTATATAAAGGAATCGGTATGCCGAGCATCCAATACACTGGGGCAGCATAGTAATCCAAATTCGGGTAAAGCCCTTTTTCCTTCTCCATCAGCCGCTCACCCGCTTCGCACATCTCATATAAACGATGGTCACCGGCTTTATCGCATAATTGCTGCAGCGCCTCTTTCATCATGAGTGCTCTCGGGTCCATTTTTTTCATATACACCCGGTGGCCGAAGCCCATGATTTTTTCTTTTCTTTTCAGTTTTGTTTGCAAAAGCTGCTCAAAATCAGATGTCGTTTTTGCCTCCAAAAGCAAATACATCACAGCTTCGTTTGCTCCTCCGTGAAGATTCCCTTTCAGGGAAGCGACAGCCCCAGTCAAAGCCCCATAAAGATCTGAATGTGTAGATGCAATGACCCTGGCCGCAAAGGTTGAATTCGGCATCTCATGCTCACTGTACAGGACGAGCGACCGGTCAAAAATCTGTTCTTCCAATGAAGACGGCAATTTCCCTGTCATCATGTAGAGAAAATTCGCACTGTAGGATAGGGTTTGAAGCGGAAGAATCGGTTCTTTCTTATTAATGATCCTGTAGCTGGCAGCAGTGAGGGCAGGCATTTTCCCAAGAAGCTGATAGGCGCGTTCTTTGTTTGCGGAAGGAGACCGATCATCAATTTGCCGATCATAGCCAGCAAGTGCCGACAGGCCGGTACGCAGACCATCCATTGGATGAGTGTCCTCAGGGAGCAGCTCAAGCAGACGGAGATGATCAGCAGGCAGGCTTGAGGCACTGTTTATTTTACGTTCCAGCGTTTCCATTTCACTTTCTTCTGGCAGCCTGCCCTCCAGCAATAAATGGACAAGCTCCAGATAGCTTTTTGTTTCAGAAAGTTCTATTAAATCATAGCCTCTTATCAAAATCTGGCTGGACTGCGTGTCAAGATAAGAAATATGAGTTTCTGCCGCAATCACACCGTCCAACCCTGGAGAATAATGCTGTTTCTCCTCCATATCCTCAACCTCCGTTTTTGCGTTTTTTGTCTATCAGGTTCCGCCAAGCAAATACTTGGAAATAATCAGTCTTTGAATCTCGTTCGTCCCTTCATAAATTTGCGTCACCTTTGCATCGCGAAGCAGGCGCTCAACTGGATAATCCTTCATATAGCCATATCCCCCATAAATTTGAACGGCGTCTAACGCCGCCTTTACGGCTGCATCGGAAGCAAATTGTTTAGCCATAGACGCTTCTTTTCCACAGTTTAGGCCGCGGTTATGAAGGTCTGCAGCGTGGTAGACAAGATGTCTTGCCGCCTCAGCTCTAGTCGCCATATCAGCCAGCTTAAATGATATGCCTTGATTGGCTGCAATCGGCCTTCCAAATTGCACTCGCTGCTTCGCATAATCAACGGCATGCTCAAGAGCCGCCTCTGCAATTCCGAGGGCCTGTGCCGCAATGCCGATCCGGCCGACATTTAAATTCGCCATGGCAATGTGAAAGCCATCCCCCTCTTTGCCAAGCAAATTGGCTTCAGGCACTTCTGCATTATCAAAAATCAGTTCCGTAGTATTGGAGCCATAAAGCCCCAGCTTTCTTTCTTTTTTTCCAACGGTAAAACCGGGTGTGTTTTTTTCAACAATAAAAGCCGAAATCCCGTGCCTGCCTTGATCTGGAGCTGTTAAAGCAAATGTGATATAGATATCAGCTGCTCCGCCATTCGTTATGAATATTTTCGATCCGTTTAATAGGTATTTGCCGTTCTTTTTGATTGCTGTTGTGCGGAGGCTCCCGGCATCCGACCCCGAGTGAGGCTCCGTTAGTGCAAATGCGCCCAAATGGTCTCCTGACGCGAGATTTGGTATATATTTCATCTTCTGTTCTTCGTTGCCGAAATACAGAATCGGATTCGTGCCGACTGAGGTATGAACGGAGAGAATCACGCCGACAGCCGCGCTGATTCTAGAAATCTCATGAATTGCCAAAATATAAGAAACAACGTCCGCTCCAGCACCGCCGTATTGTTCCGGCACCGGTATTCCCATCAGTCCGTGTTTACCCATTTTTTTGATCAGCTGAAAGGGAAATTCGTCCGTTTTCTCCATGATTTCCGCAGCGGGAGCAATTTCTTTTCGTGCAAAATCACGCACCATTTTTCGCATCATGACTTGCTCTTGGGTTACATGCAACTCGGCCACCCCCGGATGGAATAGACTTCAGGAAGTCTTCTCCTCATAGTCATAAAAACCGCGTCCGCTCTTTTTGCCAAGCCAGCCTGCTTTGACATACTTGCGGAGCAGCGGGCAAGGACGGTATTTGGAATCGCCAAGGCCTGAGTGAAGGACTTCCATAATTGATAAACACGTATCCAGTCCGATAAAATCCGCTAATGCAAGCGGACCCATCGGATGATTCATGCCCAGCTTCATCACTTCATCTATTGCCTCCGGCTTCGCCACTCCCTCATACACGCAATAGATGGCTTCATTAATCATTGGAAGAAGCACACGGTTGGAAACAAACCCAGGAAAATCATTGACTTCTACCGCTGTTTTCCCCATCTTTTCCGCTAATGCCATAACATCTAAGGCCGTTTCTTCTGATGTAGCCAAGCCGCGAATCACTTCAACCAGCTTCATTACAGGGACGGGATTCATAAAATGCATGCCAATAACCCGTTGAGGCCGGTTTGTTACAGCAGCGATTTCTGTAATAGGCAAGGAAGATGTATTGCTGGCCAAAATCGTATGAGGCGGGCAAATGCGATCAAGTGTTTTAAACATCTCAGTTTTTGCCGCCATGTTTTCTGCGATAGCCTCAATCACAATGTCCGCATGCTCTGCCTCCTCAAGCGTTTGAGAAATCGAAATGCGGCTGATTACGCTCTTCACTTCCGTCTCGGTCCTTTTTCCTTTCTCAGCATCACGGGCCAGCTGTTTCTTCAGCCGTTTCAATCCTGCCTCCGCGGCCTCTGGATTCACATCATACATCCGCACATAAAAGCCTGCGTCGGCAGCTGTTTGAGCAATTCCGCTTCCCATCTGACCTGCGCCAGCTACCATGATTTGTTTGATTTCCATTGAAATCCCCTTTTTCATCATGTTTTAATGAACCTGCACTAAGACGGCGTCTCCCTGTGCTGCCCCGCTGCAAATAGCGGCAACGCCCAGACCCCCTCCCCGTCGCTTTAATTCATAAACAAGCGTCATGAGAATTCTCGCACCGCTCGCGCCGATCGGGTGTCCGAGCGCGATCGCACCGCCATTTACATTTACTTTTTCAAGATCGAAACCTACGATTTTTTCACATGTCAAAACAACTGAAGCAAAAGCTTCATTTACTTCAAACAAGTCAATATCTTGGACAGTTAAACCGTTCTTTTTCAGGAGCTTGTTAATGGCAAACCCCGGCGCTGCCGCCAGCTCGTGCGCTGGCATTCCCGTAGTTGAAAAACCAAGAATTGTAGCCAGAGGCCGTTTGCCAAGCTCAGCAGCTTTTTCCTCAGACATCAGCACGAACGCGCCGGCTCCGTCATTGACTCCAGGAGCATTGCCGGCTGTGATAGAACCGTCACTTGCATAAATCGGAGCAAGTTTCGCGAGCTGATCCAGACTTGTGTCACGGCGAATCGCTTCATCTTTATCAACAACGTTTGGTTTTCCTTTTCGACCGATCCAGTTGACGGGAACAATTTCATCCTGAAACTTCCCTTCATCGGCGGCCTTAGCTGCCCTTGCATGACTTCTCAACGCCCATTCGTCCTGCTCTCTTCGTGAGATTGCATATTCCTTGGCAGCTGTATTTCCGTGAACAGCCATGTGCACCTCGTCAAATGCGCACGTTAATCCGTCATACACCATTAAGTCCCTAAGCTCGCCGTCCCCCATCCGTGCTCCCCAGCGCCCGGCGGGAACGGCATACGGAATATTGCTCATGCTTTCCATCCCCCCCGCAACAAGTATGTCCGCATCCTGCGCCCGAATCATTTGATCACATAAAGTGACAGCGCGAAGGCCGGAAGCACAGACTTTATTTAGTGTTTCTGACGGCACACTCCAAGGCATTCCCGCCAGACGGGCAGCTTGACGGGAAGGTATCTGCCCTGAGCCGGCCTGGACAACCATGCCCATGACGTTTCCTTCTACATCATCTCCAGAGACTCCAGCCTGTTGCAGCGCCTCCTTCATCACAATGCCCCCAAGCTCAGCAGCTTTCACCTCTTTCAAAACTCCGCCGAATTTGCCAAATGGAGTTCTTGCAGCACTTACAATGACTGTTTTCCTCATGGTTTCACCTCATTCAGAAGATAGACAGCGCTTACAATTTCTAGTTGTCTTCTATGAATGTATGCTTTGAAACGGGCATGAATGAATGAAAAAAGAAGGCTGCGTCAAACAGCCTCCTTCTAACAACTATTCATTTTTCAGCAATGCCGAAGCCTTTTCTGGAAAGTCGGTAAACATGCCGTCTGCTCCCGCTTCAATGAGACGCTTCATATCTTCCGGACGATTGACTGTATACGGCCTTACCTTAATCAAACCGTTCCTCATTTTCTTCAGTACTTCATCTGTGACCCCTGGGCTGTTTAACTTCGGGTGATAGCCGGAAGCCGGAATAGACGCGATATATCGATCTGCCTGATAAAGCACATCTGAAGTTAATACTGCCCGTTCGATATGCGGTGCAAGCCGGGCGCACAGCGCCAAGCTGTCATGATTAAACGTGGATAGGATGACTCTGTCCTCTACATTAAATCGCTTCACTGCCTCCAGCACTTTTTCTTCCATTCCCTCATAGCGGATCACGCTGTTTTTTAATTCAATGTTGATGAGAAAATCCTTTTTTACCGCCCACGAGAGCACATCTTCTAGCAGCGGCACTTTTATATCGCTGTACGCTTGATCGTGACCAGCGGCCGCATTCGCAGTCTTTACCTCATCATAGGCTGTATCCTTCACGAATCCTTTAAGTGATGTCGTGCGATTAAGTCTTTCATCATGAATCACAACAATGCGTCCGTCTTTCGTCAGCTGTACATCAAGCTCTATCCCATCCGCTCCGGCTTCAATTCCTTTTTCAAATGCAAGCATTGTATTTTCGGGAAATTGACCTGAGGCCCCCCGGTGGGCAAAAATCTTTGTCATCGTTTCACCTCAAACCCTAAAGTTTTCTCCATTATACTTATTTTGTCGGCTCCACTCTAGGATTAAGGCTGTATCAATCTACTGATCATAATAAGAATCAATGCCGTTGACAATCGCATCTGCGGCCTTTTGCTGGTATTCTTCACTTCCCAGCTTGTCCGCATCAGAGCTGTTCGTGATAAACCCAAGCTCCGCCAACACACTTGGCATTTGTGAATATGTAATGACGTAAAAGTCTGATTCTTTCACGCCCCTGTCTCTCGTTTGTAAGGAAGAAACGAGCTCTGACTGAATATCGGATGCTAGACGCCGGCTGCTCTCCCCTTCATAATCAGATTGAAAATACGTTTCTGTTCCTGAAGCTGAAGCAACCCCTGAATTCACATGGATGCTGACAAAAAGGTCAGCCTGTTTGGCACTTGCCTTAGCCACTCTTTCCTCCAAGGTCAGAAAATGATCGTCAGACCGGGATGCAACAGGATTGGCTCCCTCCTCTTTTAGTTTGTCTGTCACATGCTCTGAGACAGACAAATTAATATCCTTTTCAAAGAGCCCGTTTCCGACCGCTCCACTATCTTCACCGCCGTGTCCGGCATCAATATACACTGTTTTCCCTTCTATCGGCTCTGCTGCCTGTGCACAAGGCGCGAGCGTCAAAGCCAATCCGCACAGCGCCAAGCTCCTCCATAACATTCTCAACTTACTCCCTCCGGTCTTTTTATGACGAGTTCTTTCGCAGCTGAATATCTTCCAGCTGTAAAGTTCCATTATCCTTCTTTGTATATTTCACCAGGACATGTGTCTGATCTGGCAGTAATTCACATTCATCACGTTTATCCTTCGGAACTTGTATCATGGTTTCTTCTCCATTAAGAGAAACCGCAATCGTATGAGGATCAGCCGAGCCAATGTATTTTCCCTCTTCGGTAAACCTTGGCACTGAGTCATCCGCACTTGCAACACTGCACCCCGAAAGAAAGAGCGCAGTAAACAGCAAAAGAACCGTTTGTTTCACATGACCACCTCTTCCTGATGTTTGGCTTTTATCTTTGACCAGAATGGCGAATTTGTAAAGACAACGCGAATGCAGGCGAGCAAGTTCCATGATTTTCAAAAGGGTTATACGACCCGATCATTTCCTGTTGTTAGAAAGATAACGAGCAGATTTGTCTATGAGGATGGCTCTAATTGAGGTGCCAATTAGAAAAAATTAGCGGAAAGAAGCAACTTTTTATTCATTTTAAAAAATTTGAGAATAGGGTGAGCAAATCGTTTGACGGGTGGGTCAGCCAAGCGTAACCTTTTAAAGGATATTTACTTTATTGAAAGAAGTTAAAGCCATGAAAAAATTCGTTCTGCTGCTGGCGGCAGCTGTCATCACATGCTCCATCGGCCACCAAATCAGCGGCGGCTACAAAGGCCCCGAAAAAGAGCGGCGAAAACATCACTCTGCACTCAAGATATTCAGTCGGTAAAGCAGATCAATTGCATTAATTTTTACATATAGGCTAGAATATGTGCGAATCCAAACGAAAGAAGATGATCAAATGAATCCTAAGTATAAGCCACTTTTTGAACCATTTACGTTTAAAAGCGGCGTTACAATCAACAACCGGATCGCAGTAGCACCGATGACTCATTACGCTTCTAATGAAGACGGTACAATATCTGAAGCGGAGCTCGACTACATCATCCCCCGTTCAAAAGAGATGGGAATGGTGATTACAGCCTGCGCAAATGTTACACCGGACGGAAAAGCATTCCCCGGGCAGCCGGCCATCCATGACGATTCCAACATTCCAGGTTTAAAAAAGTTAGCACAAGCCATTCAGGCACAAGGCGCTAAAGCTGTTGTACAAATTCATCACGGCGGTATTGAGTGCCCGTCTGAGCTCGTTCCTCAACAGGATGTTGTGGGGCCAAGTGACGTGTTTGATAACGGCAAACAAATTGCTCGCGCATTAAAAGAAGAAGAAGTGGAAAACATTGTGAAGGCGTTTGGAGAAGCGACAAGACGCGCCATTGAAGCCGGCTTTGACGGTGTCGAAATTCACGGTGCAAACGGCTACTTAATTCAGCAGTTTTATTCTCCGAAAACCAACCAGCGCACGGATCGCTGGGGAGGAAGCGATGAAAAACGATTAGCCTTCCCGCTCGCTATTGTCGATGAAGTGAAAAAAGCCGCTTCAGAACATGCGAAGGGTGCGTTCTTAGTCGGATACCGCCTGTCTCCGGAAGAACCTGAGACACCGGGATTGACAATGACTGAAACTTATACGCTTGTTGATGCTTTAGGAGATAAAGAATTGGATTATCTTCATGTCTCACTGATGGACGTGAACTCAAAAGCGCGCCGCGGTGCAGATCCGACTCGCACACGCATGGACTTATTGAATGAACGTGTCGGAAACAAAGTGCCGCTGATCGCCGTCGGTTCCATCCATTCCGCTGATGACGCGCTTGCCGTCATCGAAAACGGTATTCCGCTGGTCGCTATGGGACGCGAAATTCTAGTTGACCCTGACTGGACGGTAAAAGTAAAAGAAGGCCGTGAAAAGCAAATCGAAACAGTGATCAAAGGCACAGATAAAGAAAAATATCATTTGCCTGAACCGCTATGGCAAGCAATTGTGAACACGCCAGGCTGGGTGCCTTATAAAGATTAATGTGCAAAGACTGCCGAAACGATTCGGCAGTCTTTTTTCCCTTTATATAAATAGTTTGTGTACACATCTAAACAGCAAAAGAAAGAGCTCCCCGCCAACTTCGAAAAGAAAATCCAGGAAAAACCCCTCACGCTTTCTTGCTTTTTTCTTTTTCATTCGTACGTCTCCTTTTTACATGAATACGCCTTACTTACGATTTTGCAGGAGAAAGGTTTCATTTTATAACGGACACATCTAGGGTCGATCATGCTCGTGATCCTATAAGATGTATGAATGGACCAAGAGTGCAGGTAATACCGCCATTTGCTTTCCTTGCTTTTCAAACCCATCCTTTACTATATGCGGGTACTTAATATTCTTCTCCCATACTAACAAATGTCCCCAAAACAAAACGCCTCCTATTTATCAGCGCAAACTAATAAATAAAAGACGTTTGATTTAATGACCACTTAATAAGCTCATGTTTAAGAAGCCTTATGCTCTAACCTCAGCTTATCCGCAACCATTGCAATGAACTCCGAATTTGTCGGTTTAGCTTTTGTCATGCTGACAGTATAACCGAACAACGAGGAAATGGAATCAATGTTTCCTCTGCTCCATGCCACTTCAATTGCATGACGGATCGCTCTTTCTACACGGCTTGCGGTTGTGTTAAATTTTTTGGCGATGTCCGGATAGAGGACTTTTGTAATGCTGCCGAGCAATTCGATGTCATTGTATACCATTGAGATTGCTTCGCGCAGATAGAGATAGCCTTTAATATGGGCTGGGACGCCGATTTCATGGATAATGCTTGTGATGCTCGCGTCGAGATTTTTCTTCTTTGGTTCAGGCTGGCTGCTGCGTATAATACTGCTTTGCGATGATGGCGCACGATGCGTCACACTGCTGGCATTTCCGCTGACCTGGCGGATATGGCCGACAAGGTTTTCCATATCAAACGGTTTGAGAATAAAGTAGGACGCGCCTAAATCGACGGCCTTTTTCGTGACATCTTCCTGCCCAAAGGCTGTCAGCATAATGACATTCGGCTGTTTTTTCAGATCTGATTCCCTCAGCCTCTCTAAAACCGCAAGTCCGTCTAGATGCGGCATAATAATATCTAATACGAGCACATCGGGATCTTTTTCTTTAAACAGCGACAGGCATTCCTGTCCGTTATAAGCAACGCCGATCACTTCCATGTCTTCCTGTCCTTCTATATATTCACTTAACAGGCTTACCAGCTCTCGATTATCATCAGCAACACAAACTTTAATTTTCTCCACGTTTCTTCCTCCCCAAATGTAGTTAACAGGATTCACCCTTGCTACATGTTTACATTCGACAAAACCGCTATATACCCTCTAAAAAAATCATAATCACCAATATTAGTGGCATATCTTTGTTATTCTATGTTTTTCTCTGTTTTTCGACTAAAAATGAAATTTGACAAACAAGGAAACGTGAATTTGTCGAAAAATCTTCTTTTGTATATTTTACCGTATGTATTCTGAGAAGTGAAGAGGGATCAAAATAAAAAAACTGCCGGAAACTCCGGCAGTCAGCTTGCTTTTTCTTTTCCATAAATATCGATTCCTGCTTCTGACAGCATCCATTCAATATGAACACCGTAGCCGCTTGTCGGGTCATTTACAAATACATGGGTGACAGCACCGATCACTTTTCCATTTTGAATGATCGGGCTTCCGCTCATCCCCTGTACGATGCCTCCTGTTTCTTTCAACAGTCTTGGATCGGTAATTTTCAACACCATTCCTTTTGTCGCAGGGAATTTTTGCGGCGTTGTGCTGACGATTTCAATATCGAATTTTTCTACTTTGTCATCATCAATAACCGTTAAAATTTCAGCCGGCCCTTTTTTGACTTCGGTAGAAAACGCAACCGGCAATGCTTGATCTGATATGTTGTTTTGAATCGGCTGATGCAGTGTGCCGAAAATCCCAAACGGGCTGTTTCTGTTAATATCCCCGATCGTTTTGCGTTCTGAGGAAAATCGCGCCAGTTTTTCTCCCGGATTACCGCCTGTCCCTTTTTCAATTGATGTTACAGTGGATTTAACAATTTCTCCATTCTCCACTACAATTGGTTTCTTTGTGTCCATATCGGAAATCACGTGGCCAAGTGCTCCGTATTTTTTTGTTTTCGGTTCATAAAAGGTCATAGTGCCGATGCCGGCAGCAGAATCTCTGATATATAACCCGATTCTGTATTTGCCTTCTCCTTCATCCTTTTCTGGGATCAGCTTCGTTTTGATTTTCTGTTTATCACGTTTGATCAGTAAATCTAAAGATTCACCAGTTTTCCCAGCCTTTTGAATAAATGGGGCTACATCATTCATTTTTTCAATTTTCTGTCCATTCATCTCAATAATGATGTCGCCCGCTTCAATTCCTGCCGTTTCTCCCGGAGATTTTTTGCCTTCACTTGTATTGATTTGATGAAATCCGACGACAAGAACACCGACGGAATGAAGTTTTACACCGATTGATTGTCCGCCAGGTATAACTTTTAAATCAGGAAGAACATGCACTTTTGTTTTTTTAATTGGAAATCCGGCAAGATCATATACCAATTCTGACTCACCTGATTTTTTGCCCGTCACCTTGATTTCATGCGGATCTTTCTTTACTGTAAACGCTTCTGAGGATTCTGATGTCTGAGCGTTTACCGATAAACTCGTTTCAATCGCTTGTGTTTGGGTTTCAAATACTCTCATTTGCGTTGGAATCAGTAAATATTCTTTTAGCGGTTTGCATAAACCTACACTTAATAACGAAACAAGGAGAATTAAACCTACTGCTTTTCTGATGTTATCGGGCATTCACTACTTCACTCTCCTCGCTCCTATCCCACACCTTCTTTATGACTTGCTGCTACATCATTTAATTTTGCCTTCTGACGGCTTATTTATAACTGTCATATGAAGAAAAACATTGGATATACTGATGAACGAATGGATGTGCACGAAAAAAATAAGCTGCGCTTCTCGCGCAGCTTACCCAGTTGTTTTGACTTGATCCGCTTGTTTTAAAAGTTCTTTCGCATGGCGTTTCGTTAAATCGGTTACCTCGACACCTGCAATCATGCGCCCGATTTCCGCTACCTTTTCCTGCTTAGACAGCGGCTTGACACGTGTCGTCGTTCTACCGTCTTTTAACTCCTTCGCAATATAAAGATGCGTATCGGCCATGGCAGCCACCTGAGGCAGGTGTGTAATGCACAGCACTTGTGATCCTATTGACACCTTATGGATCTTCTCAGCAATTGCCTGTGCGACCCTGCCGCTTACACCGGTATCAACCTCGTCAAAAATGATCGATGTCACATCCTGTTGTGAGGAAAAAATGCTTTTTATGGCAAGCATCACCCGTGACAGCTCTCCACCTGAAGCGACTTTCGAAAGGGATTTCAGCGGCTCGCCTGTATTGGTTGAAATTAAAAACTTCACCAGGTCAATCCCTTGTTCAGTCAGCTGAACGGGCTGGCCGTTTACAAGCGGCGCCTCTTCATTGCGTGACGCTGTTCTGACCTTAAATTCCGTATCAAAAGTTGATTTTTCCATGTACAGGCTTTTTAATTCCCGATGAATCTCATCAGCCAGCTTTTTCGCCCATGTTTTTCGGATTTGTGACACATTTGCCGCTTCCACTGCGACATCTTTGCCGACGGAGTCAAGCTCCTTTTTCAAGCTTTGAAGGTGGCTGTCCCTGTTTTCAATTTGGTCAATCTCTTCTTCAATTTTAGAAGCATATTCCAAAATGTCTTCAACAGTGGCACCGTATTTTCGTTTCAGCTGTTTGATTTCATTAAGTCGCGTCTCAATATAGTTCAGGCGTTCCGGATCAAATTCAAGCTCATCCAGCATATTTCTCATCTGAAATGTGGCATCCTCAAGCAAATAGTAGGAGTTCGAAACACTTTCAGACATTTTTTTCAGCGGTTCGTTTATATCAGATATATCTTCAAGCTGCGCTGATGCCATTCCAACCCAGTCCAATCCGCCCTGCTCACTGCGAAGCGCGTTATATGCATTTTGCAGCGACTCATATATCTTCTCAAAGTTTGAAATTTGCTGGCGCTCTTCTTGGAGCTGTTCATCTTCGTTAAGCTCAAGCTTTGCCGATTCGATTTCTTCGAGCTGAAATTGAATAAGATCAAGACGATGGGCCATTTCCTGTTCGCTTTCAGAAAGCTGCTTAAGCTTTTTGAGCAGCTTCACATACCGCTGGTACCCTTCCTGATACGTTTTGAGCGCGCTTTCCACTTCGGCCCCGGCAAACTTGTCCAAAAGCTGGAGATGATTTTCGTCTTCCATTAACAGCTGGTTATCGTGCTGCCCGTGAATATCTAATAAAAGCCTGCCGATCTCTCTTAGTGAAGCAATCGTGACAAGCTTGCCATTGACACGGCAAACGCTTTTCCCGCTCGTGCTGATATCCCTTCTCATGACGATCATTTCGTCTGAAACGTCGATTCCCTGCTCAGCGCATACGCCTAAAACAGGATGGCCGCTCTCCAACAGAAACAGCCCTTCAAGTTCGGCTTTTGCTTCCCCATATCTAACAAATTCAGATGATCCGCGGCCTCCGACTAAAAGAGAAATGGCATCTATGATGATGGATTTGCCGGCTCCGGTTTCTCCTGTTAAAACCGTAAGCCCGCGTTCAAAAGAAACCGTCAGTTCCTCAATAATGGCAAAGTTTTTAATCGATAGTTCAGCTAACAAACAGCATTACACCTCTTATCTTTGTTAGATTTTCTGTTACAGCAGTTCAAGGAGCCTGTTTTTTACGCCTTCTGTATCTTCAGGAGTCCGGCAAATAATTAAAATCGTATCATCTCCGCAAATGGTCCCCATCATTTCATCCCAGTCCAAATTGTCCATCAGCGCCCCGATTGCCTGGGCATTGCCCGGCATCGTTTTCAGCACAATCATATGGCTTGCTGAGTCTATTTTCACAAATGCGTCCATCAATGCCCGCTTTAGCTTTGACAGCGGATTGAAACGCTGGTCCGCCGGAAGACTGTATTTGTAAGAACCATTATTTGTAGGCACTTTTACAAGGTGAAGTTCTTTAATATCCCGTGATACCGTGGCCTGCGTTACTTTGTATCCATCCTGCTTTAGCATGTCGACCAATTCATCCTGCGTTTCGATTTCATTGCTTGTAATGATCTCTCTGATTTTAATATGCCTCTGGCCTTTGTTCATGTAAGCACCTCTATTTCCAAGCTTATCTGTTCTTTTATGTTATATGATTCTCTGCACATTGTACATGAATGCAGAAAAAAGGAATAATAGCGCCCTATTATTCCGGTACATCTGCTTTTTTTTCTTTTAACGTCTTATGTGCTTCTTCTACAACGCGCATGATCTCTTCTTCCGGCAGTTCCTGGCCTTCCTGTCCCTCTCCCGGCCAATGCAAATGAAGGAGAAACTCAATATTTCCGTCTCCTCCCGTGATTGGAGAAAATGACAAGCCTTTACAGATATAGCCTTCAGCGGCAGAAAAACTGATCATTCGCTTGAGCACATCAGCATGCACTTTAGGATCTCTAACAATCCCTTTTTTGCCGACGGATTCCCGTCCCGCTTCAAACTGAGGCTTAACTAAAGCCATGCAGTCGCTGCCCGGTACGAGCAAAGTCCTTAGGACAGGCAGGATGAGCCGCAGTGAAATAAAGGACACATCAATTGTGGCAAACTCCGGCATGCCCTTTGTAAAGTCTGCCGGTGTTGCATAACGAAAGTTCGTCCGTTCCATCACGACGACCCGTTCATCCTGTCTAAGCTTCCATGCAAGCTGATTATAGCCTACATCCACAGCGTATGACTGTTTAGCTCCATTTTGCAAAGCGCAGTCCGTAAAACCGCCGGTGGAGGAGCCAATATCAATCATAATTTTATCTTTGACAGAGACGGGAAATTCCTTCAACGCTTTTTCGAGCTTTAAGCCGCCCCTGCTCACATACCTCAGCGGGTTTCCTTTGACAGTTAACGGAAGGTCGCGGTCAATTTTTTCTCCAGGCTTGTCCAAGCGGTTTTCGTTTGAATAGACGATCCCCGCCATAATGGCTCTTTTGGCTTTTTCACGCGTTTCCGCCAGCCCTCTTTCCACTAATAATACATCTAATCGTTCTTTCTTTGACGTCATGATCCAATTCCTTTGTGTGTCTTTGGCGGCATCAGTAATCTAATACGATTTGCCACCTGCTGTTTTGTCAGTCCAATTTCCTCAAGAAGCGCTGTTACACTTCCGTGTTCAATAAACCGATCAGGTATACCCATTCTGTCAATCGGAGTATGATATTCACCTTGATCATGAGCGAATTCTAAAATCGAGCTTCCGAAACCGCCTTCTAAGACCGCTTCTTCAATTGTTAAAATTGGCAAGCCTTCTTTTAGGATACTCTTCATCATCTTTTCATCAATCGGCTTAATAAAACGCGCATTCACAACGCGCACGGAAAGGCCTTCTTTCTGCAGCTCTTCGGCTGCTTCAATCGCCATTTCGATTGTTGTGCCGAATGTTAAGATGACAGCATCGTTCCCTGGACGCAGCACCTCCCACGTACCGATCGGAATCGTTTTCAACTGTTCATCCATTTTTACGCCGAGTCCGTTTCCGCGCGGAAAACGCATTGCTATCGGGCCTTCGTCATAGCTAAGTGCTGTATGAACCATGTGCTGGCCTTCATTTTCGTCTTTCGGCATCATTAAGACCATGTTTGGAATGTGGCGCATAAACGCAATATCAAACACGCCTTGATGTGTCTCTCCATCAGCGCCAACGAGTCCTGCACGGTCAATTCCAATAAACACATTAGCGTTTTGGCGGCAGATGTCATGAACAACTTGGTCATATGCCCTTTGCAGGAAGGTTGAGTAAATCGCCAAAAACGGCTTCATACCCTGCATTGCCATAGCTGCAGCCATTGTTGCGGCATGCTGTTCTGCGATTCCTACGTCGAACATCCGGTCAGGGAATTCCTTTGCGAAGCCTTCAAGCTTTGAACCGACAGGCATAGCCGGCGTAATGGCTACAATGCGTCCGTCCTCGCGCGCCATTCGCTGCACAGTTCCGCTGACAAGACCGCTCCACGAAGGAGCTGCGGCTTTCGGCTTTACAAAGTCACCGGTATTAATTTTATATGGTCCGGTACCATGCCATGTCCCAATCGTATCGGTCTCAGCCGGTTTGTACCCCTTCCCTTTTTTCGTAATGACGTGCAGAAGAACAGGGCCTTTCGTTTTTTTGGCGTATTGAAGATTCTCAATCAGCTCATGATAAGAATGTCCGTCCACTGGGCCCAAATACGTAAAACCGAGCTCCTCGAAAAACATTCCGGAGACGAGCATGTATTTCAGGCTGTCTTTGACCCGTTCCGCCGTGGCGGCAAGCTTGCCCCCAACTGCCGGAATCTTTTTAAATAAGTATTCAAGCTCATCTTTGACCCACTGGTATTTCCCCGCAGTGCGGAGCCGTCCGAGCATAGAGTGAATGGCACCGACGTTTGGCGCAATACTCATTTCATTATCATTAAGGATGACAATCATGTCTTTTTTCTCGTCGCCGATGTGGTTAAGGGCTTCGAGCGCCATACCGCCGGTCAGCGCGCCGTCACCAATGATCGGAATAATATATTCATCCGTTCCTTTAATATCACGGGCAGCTGCCATTCCCATCGCGCCTGACAGAGAAGTCGAGCTGTGCCCGGTTTCCCAAACATCGTGCTCGCTTTCACTCCGCTTTGGAAATCCGCAAAGCCCTTTGTACTGGCGAAGCGTCGCAAATTCTTTTCCGCGTCCTGTCAGCAGCTTATGGACATACGACTGATGGCCTACATCCCATAAAAATTTGTCTTTCGGGCTGTTAAATTCCTTATGCAGGGCAACAGTAAGCTCTACGACACCTAAGTTTGGGCCGATGTGGCCGCCGGAAGCGGATAAACTTGTAATTAAAAACTGACGGATTTCATCACTTAATTTCTCTAATTCATCAATGGACATGTTTTTTAAAAACGACGGGTCCTGTATTGATAAAAGATCCAAAGCGGATCAACTCACTTTCAGCATGAATTTCTGCAATGATACATGTCTTTTGCATGCCGAGCTGACAATAATCTCAGACATAAAAAAAGACAAACGCGCTTTTCCTTTTCATTTTTCATATAAACTGCTTACATTTTACCATACCTCGTGCAGCCGCTTCAAATTAGGATCGTTTTAGTGATCTCTTGCCGCAATTAAATCACAAAGCTCATATAAAAGGTCTTTTTGAAGAGAGAGTCCGCCGATCAATCGCTTCGCCTCTTTTATATGAACATCCAATTTATGTTTGGCCCCTTCCAATGAAAGAAGCGACGGGTATGTCGATTTGTCATTTGTGGTATCCGAGCCGACACGTTTGCCGATTTTCTCTTCACTGCCTTCTAAATCTAAAATATCGTCTCTGATTTGAAATCCGATTCCAATGTGGCTGCTGAAGGTACGCAGTGTTTCAATGTCTTCCTCAGGCGCATCAGCCAAAATAGCACCGGCGATTACACAAAAGCCAAGGAGCTTGGCAGTTTTCCGTTCATGAATGGATTCGAGCTCTTCAAGCGTGACTTGTCGGTTTTCCGCTTCCATATCAGCTACTTGCCCACCGACCATGCCTTCGGTGCCTGCCGCTGAAATCAGTTCATTCACAAGCCGCAGGCGCTTTTCTGCTGACACCTCGTCTGACACGTGGGAGGTAATCAGCTTAAAGCTTTCTGTGAGCAGCCCGTCACCCGCTAATACTGCCGTCGCTTCACCAAACACTTTATGGTTTGTCGGCTTCCCGCGGCGCAAATCGTCATCATCCATGCATGGAAGATCATCATGAATTAACGAATACGTGTGAATCATTTCGACAGCACAGCCCACCGGAATGCCGTCTTTTTCGCTTTTTCCATATGCATTTAAAACAGCCAGTACAATCAGAGGCCGCAACCGCTTTCCGCCGGCCTGTAGAGAATATAGCATAGATTTCTTTAATGAGTCCGGCATATCAAGCTTTTCTGTATAGACAGAAAGCTGATTTTCAATTGTTTTTTTCCGGTCCGCCAGAAAGCTCGTTAATTTATTTGTCACCTTCGTCTTCCTCCTGAACACTGAAAGGTGCCACTTCGCCGTCTTCTTTTAAAATGAAGTCCATTTGCTTTTCGACTTTTTGCAGCTTTTCATGGCACATTTTTGACAGAGCCATGCCTTCTTGGAAATAGTTAATGGCTTGCTCTAGAGGCACATCTCCCTCTTCAAGCTTTGATACAATGCTCTCAAGCCCTTTCATCGCTTCTTCAAATGTCATGTTTTCATTTTTTTTCACGTCTGTCATTTTTCTTCCCCTCTCTTTTCTAATACTTCACAGGTCAGCACGCCATCCTTCAGCTTGACTTCAAGCCGGTCCTGCTCTTCTATTTGACTGACACTTTTAATGAGTTTATCTTCTTTATAAGCCAAGCTGTATCCTCTTTCCATCACTTGAAGAGGACTTAGTGCATTCAGCTTGCCAAGAACGGTTTGAAATTGGGAATGCAGCTGCTTCATTTGGATATTCATATTTTTTCTCAGCTGATTTGTTTGTTCCTGGTATCGTGTTCTCGCTTGTTTCAGCTGTTCATGAGGATGCAATGCCTCTAATCTGTACGTTTCACGCTCCAGCTGTCTGCTTTTCCGATCTAAAAGAGCGGTCAGCTGTGCTTGAAACTGCTGGTACGCGAGGTCAAACTGCTGCTCTTTTTGCGCATACAAACGCTTTGGAAAACGAAAGGCATAGGACGATTGCAGCGTTTGTATCCGTTCTTTTTTCTGGCCGAGATGCTGCTGCATTGCTCTTGTCATTCTGACTTCCGCTGTTTTTGTCCGTTCGATTAAATCAGTGGTATGAGGCACAGCAATCTCAGCTGCTCCTGTCGGCGTCGCAGCTCTGATATCGGCGACAAAATCACTAATCGTAAAATCCGTCTCATGTCCGACTGCCGATATAATCGGAATATTGGAAGCAAAGATGGCGCGTGCTACAATTTCTTCATTGAATGCCCACAGTTCTTCTATCGAACCGCCGCCTCTCCCGACAATTAATACGTCGCAAATCTCTTTTTCATTTGCCTCTTCAATGCGCGTAACGATGGATCTGCTCGCATTTTCACCTTGTACGAGCGCTGGAAGAACAATGACTTTTACAAGGGGATATCTTCTTTTTAGAGTTGTAATAACGTCTCTGACAGCGGCACCCGTTGGAGATGTCACAACCCCGATTGTGGCTGGAAATGCGGGGATTTGTTTTTTGTAGCGGTCGTCAAATAAACCTTCTCCGGCAAGCTTCTTTTTTAATTCTTCGTACGCTAAATAAAGCGCTCCAACCCCGTCAGGCTGCATTTCTTTGGCATATAATTGATAGTTTCCGCTCGGTTCATATACGGAAATTCCGCCTCTTACCAGCACTTTCATTCCGTTTTCAGGTTTAAAAGGCAGACGCTCGCTTTGTCTCGCGAACATCACCGACTGCATTCTTGCGTTTTCGTCTTTTAAAGTGAAATAAATATGCCCTCGTGTGTGTATCTTTACATTCGACAATTCGCCTTTAATCCAAATATTTTCAAGGTGAGGATCTACATCGAATTTTCGTTTTATATACTTTGTCAGCGCTGAGACGGTCACATACGCTGCTTCACCCATGTCTAAAAACTCCTCTCCTAAGCATTCCTGCACCATAACTAAAGAAAACCCGCCCTGGCTTTAGGAGCCTGAAGAAGCGGGTATCGTGCTCATATTCAAGGCGGGTAAACATTTCGCCTGTGAATATCTCCAATTATCTATGATAACGTACGTTTCGCAGATTTAACAGTATTATGCGCAAGCATCGTGATGGTCATCGGGCCTACTCCGCCCGGAACCGGCGTGATGAAGGACGCTTTTTCCTTTGCCCCTTCAAATTCAACGTCTCCGCAAAGCTTTCCGTTTTCCAGACGGTTAACGCCGACGTCAATGACAACAGCGCCCTCTTTGATCTGGTCTGCACTGATGAAGTTGGCTCTGCCGACTGCCACCACCAGGATGTCCGCTTTTTTCGTATGTTCAGTAATATTTTCTGTTCTTGAATGACAGTAAGTAACCGTCGCGTTTTCATTTAATAAAAGCTGGCCGACAGGTTTGCCGACAATGTTGCTTCGGCCGACTACAACAACCTCTTTACCGGAAAGGTCAATATTGGTTTTCTTCAAAAGCTCAACAATTCCATGAGGCGTGCAAGGAAGAAACGTATCTTCGCCAAGCAGCATTTTCCCTACGTTTAACGGATGAAAACCGTCTACATCTTTATCAGGAGAGATACGTTCGATCACCGCTTTTTCAGAAATATGGTCTGGGAGCGGAAGCTGAACGAGAATGCCATGAAACTCAGGGTCTTGGTTATATTGATCAATAATGGAAAGCAGTTCAGCTTCTGTGAGGCTGCTGTCAAATTGATCGAGCTTGAAATTCATTCCCATTGTTTCTGCCGCTTTTTTCTTTCCTCGCACGTAAGAGTGAGAAGCAGGATCATCTCCAATCAAAATAACCGCCAGTCCGGGAGTGACGCCTTGCTTTTTAAGCTCTTCTACCTCTTTTGCCAATTGTTCGCGTTTTTCTCTAGCCGTTTCTTTTCCGTCGATGATTGTTGCAGTCATTTTCTTTCCTCCTATGATTGTTCAATATCAGATTTAATGTTAGAAAGAACCCCGTTTACAAACTTTGTCGCTTTGTCATCACCAAACCGTTTTGCCAGCTCAATCGCTTCGTTCATGGAGACATTAACCGGAATGTCTTCGGCATATGCCATTTCATATGCTGCCAGGCGCAAAATCGCACGGTCAACATTGGCAATCCGATCGAGCTTCCAATTCACCAGATGCTTGGAGATCATTTCATCCAGCTGGTCTTGGTGTTCCAATACCCCGTGTACAAGCTGTTCAAAGAAAGGATCTGTTTTTTCTTCATCCAGTGCGTGTTCTATGGCTTCATTCACTGCAATATCGCTGACATCAATTTGAAATAGTGCCTGCAAAGCTTTTTCTCTTGCTGTTCTTCTTTTCATTTTCTTTCTCCTTTGATCCTCTTTATCCGCTTGTCGTTAAGCCACAAAGAGATCATAACATATTTTTTTCGTATCCGCATATTGAAATCAAGGTTTTTTTACCCTATTACCGAATATTTTCACACACCTTAATATGATTATTCGGATTTCACGTTCATGAAGAAACTCGGCTATGTAAGCCGGCTTTCTTCATGCTTTGAAATAAAGGGTAACGTGTAAAAAAACCAAAGGGCCGCCCTCCCCTTGGTTTCGTGTTAAGCCATTTACATTTCTTCGTCGATTTGGACTTCTTGGGCTTTTGTGTCAAATTGAATGCCGACGATGTGAATATTGATCTCGTTAATCGAAAGAGACGTCATATTTAATAAGGTTTGACGAATGTTTTCCTGAACGGATGCTGCAACTTTCGGAATCGAAACGCCAAATGTAACGACACAGTATACATCGATCGTAATTCCGTCATCCGCCAGGTCGACTTTGACACCTTTGCCATGATTCACTTTGCCAAAGCGCTCAACGACGCCTGTCGCAAAGTTTCCGCGCATTTCGGCAACCCCATCAACTTCTGATGCTGCAATGCCGGCAATGACCTCAATGACTTCCGGTGCAATCTCAACCTTACCCAAATGCGTATCTTCGTGATCCATTTTAAGCAAGCTGTTGTCTTTCATTCAATTCACCTCCGTAAAAATTATGAGCCCATTACATCATATGTTTCTAAAAATTTCGTATTAAACTCTCCGCTCACAAATGTTTCGTGTTCAAGCAGTTTTAAATGGAAAGGGATTGTTGTCTCAATGCCTTCGATGACGAATTCGCTCAATGCGCGCTTCATGCGGGCAATCGCTTCATCCCTCGTTTTTCCGTATGTGATTACCTTTGCAATCATGCTGTCATAGTACGGTGGGATGGAATAGCCAGGGTACGCAGCTGAATCGACACGGACACCAAGACCGCCAGGAGGCAGGTACATTTTAATTTCACCAGGTGACGGCATGAAATTTTTGCTTGGGTTTTCTGCGTTGATTCGGCATTCGATGGCCCAGCCTTCAAATTCAACATCTTCTTGCTTGAGGCTCAGTTCCATTCCTGAAGCCACTTTGATTTGTTCCTTGATCAGGTCAGTTCCCGTCACCATTTCTGTGACTGGGTGCTCCACCTGGATTCTCGTGTTCATTTCCATGAAGTAATAGCGCTGTTCATTGTAGTCATAGATAAATTCAACTGTTCCAGCACCTGTATAGCCAACCGCTTTTGCAGCCTTTACCGCTGCATCTCCCATTTGCTCCCTGATTTCTGAATCAAGGGCAGGAGATGGTGATTCTTCCAAAAGCTTTTGCAGGCGTCTTTGGATCGAGCAGTCGCGTTCGCCCAAATGGATCGTATTTCCGTAGTTATCAGCAAGCACTTGGATCTCAACGTGGCGAAAATCTTCTATGTATTTTTCGATGTATACACCTGGATTTCCGAATGCAGTTGCCGCTTCCTGCTGTGTAATCTTAATGCCATTAATCAGTTCCTCTTCAGTGCGGGCAACCCTAATTCCTTTTCCGCCTCCGCCTGCGGTGGCTTTTATAATTACAGGATACCCAATTTCATTAGCAAGCGAAACCGCTTCTTCCACATTTTCTATAATTCCCTGTGAACCCGGTACGATTGGCACGCCGGCCTGTTTCATCGTTTCCCGCGCAACGTCTTTTGTTCCCATTTTTGAAATGGCGTCAGCGCTCGGGCCGACAAACGTGACATTCACTTCTTCACATAATTCAGCGAAATCAGCATTTTCAGCTAAAAATCCGTATCCCGGATGAATGGCGTCCGTGCCAGTCAGCTTTGCAACACTCACAATATTTGTAACGTTTAAATAGCTGTCTTTTGATGCTTTCGGTCCGATACAAAAAGCTTCATCGGCCATTTGAACATGAAGGGCATCTTTATCAGCTTCTGAATAAACAGCGACAGTCTCAATTCCGAGCTCTCTGCAGGCTCTGATGATTCTGACAGCAATTTCTCCTCTGTTGGCGATCAATAGCTTTTTAATCATGTTCAGTCTCCTTACTCCGCTTTTACAAGAAATAGAGGTTGTCCGTATTCGACCAGCTGGCCGTTTTCTACTAATACTTCAACGATTTCGCCTTTCACTTCTGCTTCGATTTCGTTGAAAAGCTTCATCGCTTCTACAATGCAGACAACTGTGTTTTCATTTACTTTTGAACCGGCTGTTACATACGGGCCAGCTTCCGGTGATGAAGAAGCATAAAATGTTCCTACCATTGGTGAAGTGATTTTATGCAGATTCTCATCTTGCTTTGGTGCTTCTTGGGCAGGTGCCGCTGCTTGCTGCGCTTGCGGCTGAACTGCCTGCGGAGCCTGTGCTTGTACAGGTGCTGCCGGTGCCTGCTGCATGACTTGAACCGTGCCTGCTTCGTGTTTTTTCAGTTTTAAGGATACACCTTCATTTTCATATACGAATTCGTCAATTGTAGACTCGTCAATTGCTTTAATCAGCTCGTGGATTTCTTTGATATTTAACATTCAATCGCACTCCTATGTATGAAATTTCTTTTTTATAGGTTACTACTAAAAGTACATACTATGTTCATCTTACAGGAGCGGACTTTTGAATTCAACTCTAATATGAGAGCAACGCAAAAAGCCCGCTTGTTTAGCGGGCTTCTTTTTCCTCTTTCTTACTTGGATGGTTCAAATGTGACAGCGACATCTTTCATTGTTTTGATTTCTTTTGCCACAAGGTCTATAATGGCTGTCGCCTTCGATTTGGAGTGTTTGTCTGATTTGACTGTAATATTGATTTTATCTCCTTCAGCATTAACGAGCGCATCCTCGTAACCTTGTGTTTTAATCAGCGTTTCCAGCTGTTTTTCTGTTCCTTCCACTTCACTGAGAGCCGTCATTTTATCGTATGCTTCGCTTTTCTCCTTGGCTGTTGCATCATCGCTTGATACAATGGCATTCAGCTCTTCTCTTTCTTTGCTTCTGGCATCTTCTAAATCAAGACGGTACGTTGTAAACAAATCATCATCGGCTGTTTCCGTAACAACAGTTCCTTTTTCACTGGCTTCAGCGGATGTTTCCTTGTCTGCTGATGAATCTTTCGTTCCCTTTGTTCCATCTTCTTTTCCTTTTTCAGTTTCTGTACCGCTTTTTTCCTTCGTGTCTTGCTTGGCAGGCGCTTTTTCAGTTGCGACCTCTCCGCTGTCAGACGCGCTTTTTTCACTTTGCATCTGCACGGCGTTTTTGCTTTCCGGCGACATGATATAGTAGACGCTTAACACCACGACAAGACTGAGCATTGTTAATAGCCAAACGGTTTGTTTTTTAAGCATTTATGAATCCTCCTTTATTTTTTTAGGGGCAACCGCAACCCGGTGGCTTGGAACATCCAGGACCCGTGTCACCGCTTCGATAATGGTTTGTTTTATTTGAACGTTGTCCACTCCTTGAGCAACAACGAGTACACCGCGTATATCAGGTTTTTTCGTTTGGACGACGACAGGTGTTTCTTTATCGCCGTTTTTGATCATGACGATTTCTTCCTCCGATGTTTGGTCTGTAACGCTTCTTGTTCCGCCTTCTTTGTCAGTTTCTTCGGTGGTTGTATTTTTGTTTGATTTGTTTTTTTCGTATACTTTCAGCGACGTTGCATCTACATTCACGACAACCGAGACATCGTCCACACCAATGATTGTTTCAAGAATTTCTTTCAGCTGATTTTCGTATTCTTTTTCATAGTCATCGATCGAGTCTTTAGGTTTATCAGATTTTGAGGCTTTAAACACTTCAGCTGTTTTCTCTTTGCTGCCCGCAGAATGTTGCGATGATACGGCCGTTATCGTTTTGGCGTTTTCTGTTTTCTCAGGTGAAGAAAACAGCTGGCTGACAAGCATAAAGGAAACTCCGAGAACAAAAACGAATAGAAAGTAATGATATTTGGTCAGCTTCGGCTTTTCGCCGTCCTTCATTTGTCCCGGAAGAAACTGCTTTTTCAATACATTCCATAATCCGTTTTTATTCATTGCCGACACTCTCCCCGCCTTCCATATGAACCGTAATTTTCTCACTTCCGATTTCCCAAATGTCCGCGAGCTGCGTTTTTATCTGTTTGGCTTCTTTTTGTTCGGCTGCTTCTTTCGTTACGTATGCATGATCTGTATCAATGTGGACCGGCGCGACCGTTTGGACCGTTTTTTCAGAAGACGGGGCCATATACACGCTGATTGTTTTAATATCCTCTTCTGAATCTACCTTTTTTCCTGCCGTGAGTTTGATGCGGCCTACTTTATATTCATCATGACTGAATCTCTCCTCCGCTTTCTTTTTTAGTTGGACAGCCATTTCTTCTAGAATATATGCGCGCTGGGAAGCTTGTATTTCTATTTTTTTTGAATTGATTTGATTTTTTATGTCGGAAGACTCTGACTGCCCGTTTTTTGTGAGATATTCAAAGATGACTTCGGGGTCTGTCTTGAAAAGTTTAAAAATCGGCGTAAGCATGACGACAATCAAGAGCAGGCTGACTACCATTTTTGCGTACTTTTGCATGCTGGAGCTCGGCAGCAGCATATCAATCACAATTGCAAATAGGATAAACAACACGATGGTGGTAAGCCATTCCGTTAAAAAACTCATTCGCCTGCCTCCTTCATTTCATCATCATCGTGAGGTTTCCGGCTGTGATTATGACAGTAAGGCTTAAAAAAAACATGAGAGACACAATAGCGAGAGCTGCAAAAATATAAATGACGCTTTTGCTGATGACGTCGAGGCAGGTGATGACGGGCCCGCCTCCAAGCGGCTGAAGAATCGCGGCTGCCAGCTTATAAATAAAAGCGAGGGAAAGCACTTTGATTGCCGGAAATGCCGCGATACAGATCAAAATAGCGACACCGAGAATCCCTACCGTATTTTTCAGCAGTAAAGAGGCGCTGATTACTGTATCTGTTGCGTCTGTAAACATTCGGCCAAGCACAGGAATAAAATTTCCGGTTATAAATTTAGCCGTCCTGAGCGTAATGCCGTCTGTCACTGCAGCCGAGGCTCCCTGAACAGAGATGACGCCGAGAAAGATGGTAAGAAAAACAGCCAGCGCTCCGATGGCAATATTTCTGAGCAGGTTGGCCAGCTGCGTTACTTTGTATTGTTCGGTCATGGTGCTGACAATGCTCAGAATCGCTGATAAGAAAATCAGCGGCATGACGATATTCTGAATCAAGAGACCGCTCGTGTTCATCAGGAAGAGGATAACAGGATGAAAGAAGGCAGCAGATACAGCTCCGCCTGAGGAAGCCAAAAGCGCCAAGAGGAGCGGAATGAGCGCCAGGATAAAGCTGGTCATCGTCTGAATCGCCTCAGTTGCATAGTTAATTGCCACATGAAAGCTATTAAGCGCAAGGATAATCAGCACCATGTACACAATTGAGTAAGCGACCTTACTGACGGTGCTTTGCTGAAAAGCATTTTGCAAAAGCTGCAGAATGACGCAAAAAATCGTGAGCAAAATCAATGTGCCCAGCAGCTTTCCGTTGGCAAGCACTTCATGAAACAAATAAGAAAAGAGAGCTTTCAGCCATTCTTGCGGTGAGAATGATTTATCGCCATTGATAAACTCCATTAAGCTGCCTTTTTGGCTTTCCGGCAGCAGTCCGCCGTATTCTGTCATAATGTCATTCCAAAATTCCCCGATCTTATCTGTTTCAAGCGAGGCTGCTGTCCTTTCCGCTAATTGCTCAGCTGTTTCAGCATGGTCTTCCGTTTGTTCTGCATTACCAGCTGCTTGTACAATTTCTGCACGGCCTGCTATGATCAGCACGGCCAAAAGCAAAACCCATTGAAAGCGCTTCAATCTACCGCCTCCTTTCGGTTATGACATAGAAGGTATAAGTCCGAGAATCGTTTCGATAATGACGGTTAAAATAGGCACAGCCATAACGAGAATTAAAATTTTTCCCGCCAATTCTATTTTCGAGGCGATGGCCCCTTGGCCGGCATCTTTTGTGAGCTGCGCCCCGAATTCAGCAATATAGGCGATTCCGATAATCTTTAAAATGGTTTCAACATAGACCATGTTGACATTTGCATTAATCGCAATTTTTTCTATCATTCGAATAATGTCGTAGATTTGGTCTACTAAATAAAGAAAAATGGCACATCCGGCAAAAACGACGATTAAAAACGCAAAAGTCGGCTTTTGTTCTTTTACGATTAAAGAAAGGAAGGTGGCGATCAGCCCTAAACCTACAATTTGAACAATGTCAATCTGCAAGCCCCCCTATCCTTGGAATAAAAACACAGCTTTTATCTTTTTAAATAGGTCATCTACAATCGTGGCGACCATAAATAAAATATAGATAAAACCTAACAGCGTCACCCACTGAGCGTATTCTTTCTTGCCCATCTGATCCAATATCGTGTGTAAAAAAGCGACCACGATTCCCACTCCGGCGATTTGAAATATGACATTCACGTCTACTCCCATTTTATTTTTGCTCCCCTCACGTTTACATCAATAGAAGAATGAGTAACAAGCCCGCTAAAAAGCCCAAACTTTTTATCATCTTTTCATTTTTCGCTCGCGCCTGCTCAGCATCCGCTTCAGAGGCTTCCAAATGTGTCAGCGCCAGCTTGATGTGCTTTTGCTGAGAGATTCGATCATGAATCCCGAGCGTCTCGCCAAACTGCTTCAGCACTTCGTATTCGCTTTTTTTCAAAGACAGGGTGTCCCATACCTTCTTTAAGCTTTGCTCCCACGCCGTTTTCGCGGAATCACTTCCCTTGTCCAGCTGATCACTGAATGCGGAAAAAAGAGCTGAAACAGGCTGTGCGAGCTGTTTGGCAATCTGCTGTGAAGCAGTATGAAGCGGTGTATGGCCGTACATGATTTCAGCCTCGAGGGATTGAAGCGCCGCACGCAGCTGGCGGATTTGCCGCGGCCGTTCTGTATAAATCTTCGCCATCTCAAAACCTGTCCATGTTGTCGCTACCACAATGAATACAGCGCCCAGCAGCTTCAGCATGTTTTCACGCCCGTCGTCCTAGACAGCACATTTCCGTCTTTGTCATAAATTTGGCTCACTGTGCCCGGCCCTTTTGCTCTTGATAATTCCAAATAGCGGTCAAAGGCTCTTTCTTCCCACAAACGCTTCAATGAAGGCCGCTTCATCAGGTCGGATATGCTCCAGCCATGCGCCGATACGATTACTGAAACACCGGCATGCAGTGCCTCCAGAAGTGCATCTGTATCTTCCATACGCCCGATTTCATCGACAATCATCAACTCAGGGCTCATGGATCGAATCATCATCATCAGCCCTTCAGCTTTTGGACAGGCGTCTAACACGTCAATTCTCTGACCAAATTGATGCTGCGGAATGCCGCGAAGACATCCGGCAATTTCTGACCGTTCATCGACGATTCCTGTCTTAACGGGCAGCATGGGTTTTTTGCCGGTGCTTGAGAGCCTCGCAAGGTCCCGGAGAAGTGTTGTTTTGCCGGTTTGGGGCGGTCCGATAATCAGCGTATTCAGCCAGCTGCTTTGATATAAGTATGGAAGCAGCGGCTCCGCAATCCCCAGCTTTTGCCGGGCAATTCGTATATTAAAAGATGCGATGTCACGGAGGCCTTTCACACCTCCGTTTTCCGTAATGACTCTGCCCGCCAGTCCGACTCTGTGGCCGCCTCTGATCGTGACATACCCTTTCTTCAGCTCTTCTTCAAGAGTATACATACTATAGTTGCTAAGCCGGCTCAGGATCAGATGGGCATCCTCGGCCGTGCCCGCATAGGACAAATAAACAGGTTGTCCTCTTCGAATCAATTCAACAGGGCGGTTGATCCGAATTCTGACTTCTTCGATTTCCAGCCATTGTTGTTCCGGTATTTCAGAAAGGGCGTTTTTCATGGATTCGGGGAGAACCTCAGCGATTTCATTCAACAGAGCCTCCTCCTTTCTACCGATTGGCTTCTTTAAAATGTATGATGTGAGGCAGACTTTATGACAAGCCTCTCTTTATTTATGAACACCCGCCAAAATCAAAACAACACCCGTAAAAATCAGAATCAGCTTTGCATACGAAAGCTGCCCGGCAATTTGGTAGATTCCGACAGTCATCGTAATGATAAAAATCAACGGACCGACAATAGCGAGAATGCTGTTAACCACAACCGCCTTCCGGACATCGTTGGTCACAAGCATGACAATTGCTGCCGTCAGCTCAATCATAGAGGATAAAACTCGTAATCCCGCCATTGTTAAAACAGTAGAATTGATATTTCCAAGTAAAAATTTCATAGCACTCTCCCAACCTCCCATTTTTTTATATGATATGCTCTAGCTTGCTGAAGTAGTCTTGTCATTTTCGTATAAAAGAAAGATTCTGTTTTTGGGCACAAAAAAAGCCTGCTCCCATTTGGGAACAGACTTCTTTTTTTCTTTCTATGCTCTTGAAACGTAAGAACCGTCTGATGTATTGACAACAAGTGTGTCGCCTTCATTCACAAAGAACGGCACGTTTACAACAAGCCCGGTTTCAGTTTTCGCAGGTTTTGTACCGCCTGACGCTGTATCACCTTTAATACCAGGTTCAGTTTCAACAACTTTCAGCTCAACTGTGTTTGGAAGTTCGATACCAAGTGTTTCATCCTGGTACATCATGATATGCACAGACATGTTTTCTAGCAGGTATTTTAATTCTTCTTCGATTTGAGTTGCGCTCAGTTCAAGCTGCTCATAAGAAGAAGTATCCATAAATACGTGCTGATCTCCGTTTGCATATAGATATTGCATTGTTTTGGTTTCGATTTGCGCTTTCGCTACTTTTTCACCAGCGCGGAATGTTTTTTCCTGAATCGCGCCAGTGCGAAGGTTGCGGAGTTTAGAGCGGACAAATGCCGCACCTTTTCCAGGTTTTACGTGCTGGAAGTCAACGACGCGCCAAATGCCGCCATCTACTTCAATTGTTAATCCTGTACGGAAATCGTTAACTGAAATCATGTTTAATGTCCTCCTATATTCCAATCACAAAATAATAAGTTCTTTTGGGGAATGGGTGATTGTCCGGTTGCCGTTTTCTGTAATCACGATGTCATCTTCAATGCGGACACCGCCTGTTTCTGGTATGTAAATGCCCGGCTCCACTGTGACCACCATACCCGGTTCAAGGATAGCTGAAGATCTGACGGATAATCCCGGCGATTCATGAACTTCCATGCCGAGCCCGTGCCCGGTTGAATGGCCGAAATAGTCACCGTAGCCTTTTGCAGCAATATGATCCCTTGTGAGGGCGTCAGCCTCTTTTCCTGTCATTCCCGGCTTAATATGTGCGACGCCAAGCGCCTGAGCATCAAATACAACCTGATAGATCTCCTTCAATTGATCACTGGGCTGACCTACAGCGACCGTCCGGGTAATATCAGAACAATATCCTTTATAATAAGCGCCAAAATCAAGCGTAACAAGGTCTCCGCTTTCAATCAGTTTGTCACTGGCCACACCGTGCGGAAGGCTTGAACGAAGGCCTGAGGCGACAATCATATCAAAAGAAGAGCTGTCTGCTCCCTGGCTTCTCATATAAAACTCCAGCTCATTGGCAACAGCGATTTCAGAAATACCGGGTTTCATAAACGTCAAGATATGTCTGAAGGCATCATCTGCAATCTTCGCAGCTTCCTCTAATATCTTAATCTCTTCACTAGACTTAATCAAGCGCAACTTTTCCACGGATTCAGCCACGGGCACTAATTCGGCATCACTGATAACGGCGCTGTATGAAGCGTAAGTGCCATATGTCATGCTGTTCTGTTCAAAGCCGAGACGCTTGATGCCAAACGATTCAACAGTGTCGGCAGTGGTCTGAATCAAGCTGCCGCCATGTTCAATGATCTCAAAACCCTTTACCTGAACCTTCGCCTGCTCAGTATAACGAAAATCCGTAATAAACGCTGCTTTGTCACCCGATATAACAGCCAAACCCGCCGAACCTGTAAACCCTGTCATATAGCGTACATTCGTGCTGCTTGTAATCAGCATGCCGTCAATTCCTAGCTGTCCAAACAGGTTTCTTAATTTCTCTAGCTTCATCTTGATTCTCCCCCTTGCTGGCTTAATAAGTAGCGAACAGCAAGCTTGTAGCCTTCAGCTCCAAGACCGACAATCTGCCCTTTCGCAACAGGAGCGATAACCGACTGATGCCTGAATTCTTCCCTGGCGTATAAGTTTGATAAATGCACCTCTACCACAGGAAGACTGATGCTTGAAACAGCATCCCTGATCGCATAGCTGTAATGACTCAGGGCGCCGGGGTTCAGAACAATCCCGCTGTATTGCTCCTCAGCCTCATGTATCGCATCTATCAAATCACCTTCGTGATTAGACTGGAAGAAAGTGAGCTGGATATGTAAGGCTTCAGCAAACTGAAAAAGATCTGTTTCAATATCGGTCAGTGTCTGGCGGCCGAATACTTCAGGCTCACGACTCCCAAGCCGGTTAACATTCGGTCCGTTCAAAATCAAAAAATGAGGCACATAATCTCTCCTTTTCGCGAGGGTTTCTCATGTAAAAAATGTTCACTTCTCGTGAACATTTTATCATACTGGAAAAGGATTATACACTATTCTCTATGCATTCCCAGCGCACGTGCAAGCTTTTCCGAATTCAGCTCATTGTATTCAAATGAAATAGAATACCCGACAAACAGCCCGTAAAGCAAATAAATGCAAATGGTCGTAATAATTGTATCTGATGTCAGTTCGGTCACCGTGCGCACATCTGGAAAAATCGGATTAAAAACAAAAAACACGAGCAGCCAAAGCACCAAGCCGTATAAAATACCCGGCCACATTGTTTTTAAACGTTTCAATAGAAGAAAATAAAGAAATGCTGCGCCAATTGAAATTACTCCAATCAAAATGATGCTGATTACCGTTCCCAGCCCATGTTTTTTCCACTCTCCGAGCACAAACGGCTGCAATATCATATTCGGGCTAATTTCGGAAAAATGAAACAAATATGCGATATAAGCAACGAAACTCCAAAGTACGCCTCCGCAAAAACCTGTTGCCGCCACCCTGCCGGCCATTGAAACAGGCGGCTTTTGCTTCTCATTCAATTCTTCATTTTGTTCTGTATCTTTTTCGCTTGTCATCATGGCACCTCCAGTTAAAGTGTGCCCAAAAAAAGAAATGTCAATAAAAAAGCTCACACTTTTTGACAGCTGCGAGTAAAATTTGAAAATAACGGGTATAATGCATGTAGAAAAAGCAAGGCTATGGCAATTTTTTCAGCCTGTCAATCTAGAGGTTTAGCGCTGTTTCCTGTACAATAGAGTGAAAGGAAATGGTTAGCAATCCTAAAGAAATAGGCAGGTTGATAATATGTCAAAACATAAAGTTCCGCCCGCTTACGGCGGGCAGGCTGTTGTGGAAGGCGTTATGTTTGGCGGAAAGCATCATTACGTTACAGCCATCAGAAGAACGGATGGAAGCATTGACTTTTTTAAGCTTCCACGCAAACACAACCCGAAACTGAACATCGTGAAAAAGATCCCGTTTTTACGGGGGATCGCGGCCATTATCGAAGCGAGTGCAAACGGCACAAAGCATTTGAATTTTTCAAGCGAACGTTACGGGCTCGATCCATCTGAAGACGAGACACTTGAGCAGGAAGAAAAAAAATCCTCCGGGCTGTCTATGTATCTCAGCCTCGCAGTTATAGGCGTCCTATCATTTTTGTTCAGTAAATTCGTATTTACATTGGTTCCAGTTTTCTTAGCTGAACTGACAAGGCCGATTTTTTCCTCGGACACGGCGCAAATCGCGGTTGAAAGCCTGTTTAAGTTGATTTTGCTGCTCGGTTACATCTATTTTTTGTCCATGACACCGCTTATTAAAAGAGTGTTTCAATATCATGGAGCCGAACATAAAGTCATAAACTGTTATGAACAGAATTTGCCAATTACTGTGGAGAACGTCCAAAACCAATCTCGGCTTCATTACCGCTGCGGATCAAGCTTTATTTTATTTACGATTATTGTCGGCATGTTTGTTTATTTACTCGTTCCGACAGATCCGCTTTGGCTGCGTGTTATAGATCGTGTCGCACTGATACCGGTCGTGCTTGGTATATCCTTTGAAGTTCTGCAGCTGACAAACAAAGTGCGTGACATTCCCGGTCTGAAATTACTTGGGTACCCGGGACTTTGGCTTCAGCTGTTAACCACAAAGGAACCTAAGGATGAACAGGTTGAAGTTGCCATCGAAAGCTTTAACGAACTTCTCAGACTCGAAGCATTGTCTGAGCAAAATCAGAAGCCTTCTCACAACGTCATCTAAAATCCGTTGCCCTGCTATTACTTTCGGAGGTGGACAGTTATGAATCATCGTGTACAACCTATTATTGCTGTATTAATTGCGCTGGGAGCGTTCGGTTTCCTCTATGTGCTGGTAACCAATCCCGGAGAAATGGCAAAAATGGCGGTAACCGTCATCGTGGCAGGTATCATTATTTATTTTATTGTGAAATATGTAATGAATCGAAATGCGGGCAGCGAAGGAGCAGCCTTCAAAAAAGCGGCGAAACAATCGCGGCGCCGGATGAAAGAACAAAAAGCAAAACACCGCGCCGGACATAAGGGACGTGTCAGCCACCTGCGAAGCGTTCCGAGCGCCAGCAAGCCTAAGCCGATGATTCTCAAGAAAAAAAGCCAGACTCAGCTGACTGTTATAGAAGGGAAAAAAAATAAAAAGAAAAACAGGGCGCTTTTTTAATAGGTCCACTGCTTTAAAAACAGCTCTGTCCGTCTTTTACCTAGCTCAATCAGGGCTAGTTTTTTTTGTTGTGTTAAATGAAAATCAGTTGCCATTACGCCATCAACCGGGAGAAAAATGATATTTTGTTCATAGCGTGATGCAATGTGCCTTGCGTCATGGGCATCCTTCATCGTTTCAAACAGGGCGCCGAACAGTTCAAAAGCGTTGCGGATATTTTTTTTCGGACGCTCTCTTTCACGCGGCGCAAGCGTCACACCGATCACAGGGCGCTTTCTTTCCTTTGAAAACAGCCAGATGGGGAAATTGCTTAACACACCTCCGTCGACAACCGTGGCGGTGCCTGTGTCCGTTTTTAATTTTATCGGTTCAAAAAAATACGGAATGCTGCAGCTCATTCTGACCGCTCTGGCAACCGGGAACATATCGGGATTTAACCCGTAACGGGCCAAATCGTCCGGCAAAACAATCATGGTGCCGTTTGTCAGATCAGAAGCAATAAGGCGCAGAGACCCTTTCTGTAAATCGCCGAAAACCCTTATGCCTTTCGCTCTTAACAGATCAGCAATCCATTTTTCTATCGTATCGCCTTTGTATAATCCAAGACGCCAGTAGATGGACACCCACTGGAGCATTTTTAAGGGGAGAAAAGAGTACCTCTGATCCAGCAATTTCTCTCCGTCCACTTCTTCAATTAAAGCGTGGATTTCCTTACTGGTGTAACCTGACGCAATGAAAGCGGCAATAATGGCGCCCGCGCTTGTACCCGCAACCCTTTTAAAGCGGAAGCCTTTTTCCTCAAGCGCTTCATAAGCGCCTGCAAGCGCAATGCCTTTTACTCCTCCGCCGGAAAACACACCGTCAATATACATCTCATTCCCTCCCCCTCCATCCGATCGTTTATTACCATTTTAAGAAAACACGCGAAGAAATAGACCAATGAATGACGGGCGGCGTCAGCGTATCAAAAAAGACGGCCTCCTTCGAGACCGCCTTTTTACTGATTATGATGTTCTGTTTTCTTTTGGATTGATTTCAGATCTTTTTTACGGGCATCATCTTCTTCAAAATATTGAACAAGATCCCCGATGCGATCAATGCTGTTCCAGCTTAAATGATGTTCGATTCCTTCGACATCGTTATATATTTTCTCTTCATCAACACCAATGATTCTTAAAAACTGCTCAAGCAATTCATGTCTGTATACCAGCCGTTTGCCTATTTTTTTCCCTTTAGACGTTAACACGAGACCGCGATATTTTTCATAAATTAAATATTCGTCTTTATCTAGTTTTTGAACCATTTTTGTTACAGAGGAGGGATGGACTGCCAATGCTTCCGCGATATCGGAAACTCGTGCATATCCTTTTTCTTCAATCAGCATATAAATCTGTTCAATATAATCTTCCATACTTGGTGTTGTCATCGAAACCCTCCCAAAAAGCACCTTAACTTTATAAACCATTACAAGTTTACACTAATGAACTTGAAAAAACAAGGATGCTCCGCGGGTCAAAAGCCCTGTTTACCGCTTATAATTCCATTCATCTGAAGCGTACTTTGTTTCAGCCAAGTGATGAACAAAATCAAGCTCTTCCTGAGAAAGTTCATATGGCTCCAAATGAATGTTAAGACCTGTTTCAAATCCTTCTTTAAAGGCTTTACGAGCCTCATCCATCGTCACCCGCTTTTCGGTGAGTTCATTAATGGCAACCGCTTTATTTTTGAAATTGCGCTGCATCCGCTCTCTTACTCTTTCACTTGGATATAAGAACAGATCGAACAGCTTGTCCTCATCTAAATCAAGAAGAATGGAGCCATGCTGAAGAATCACGCCTTTTTGTCTCGTTTGCGCGCTTCCCGCCACCTTGCGCCCCTCAACCACTAGTTCATACCACGAAGGCGCGTCAAAACAAACAGATGACCGCGGATTTTTTAAGCTTTCTTTTTCTTTTTCAGTTCTCGGGATGGCAAAGTAAGCGTCCAGACCGAGATTTCTAAAGCCTTGAAGTATGCCTTCTGAAATAACCCGGTAAGCCTCAGTAACAGTTGCCGGCATCTCGGGGTGCTCTTCCGAAACAATTACGCTGTATGTCAGTTCCTGATCGTGCAGCACACCTCTCCCGCCGGTCGGGCGTCTGACGAATCCGAGATTATATTTATGTACTGCTTCAAAATTGATTTCCTTTTTAATATTTTGAAAATACCCTACAGAAAGTGTCGCCGGATTCCAGCCGTAAAAACGGATAACCGGGGGGATTTTCTTTTCGCTATGCCAATATAAAAGCGCTTCATCAAGCGCCATATTGAATGCAGGACTTGCATTGCCTGAGTCTATAAACCGCCAAGTTTCTTTTTGCATTTTAAGACCTTCCTTACCGTTTTAATAGAATCAGTTTATCAAACTGTCGGGAAAATGAAAAATATTTTAGTTCCATTATAGATGACAATCACGCTGTGCTTTACTATAATAGTATTTGTCGAAAACGGCTCTATGACCTTGTTTTATGAAGCAGGGTTTTGATTTTATATGCTAAAGGAGTAGAATCACATTGTCTAATATGATCGTTTTGATTATTTTTGCTGCGTTTATCATCTATATGATTGCTTCATATGTCTATCAGCAGCGAATTATGAAAACACTTACCGAAGAAGAATTCCGCGCGGGTTACCGCAAAGCGCAGCTTATTGACGTTCGTGAGCCAAATGAGTTTGAGGGCGGACATATTTTAGGCGCCCGCAACATCCCGCTTTCCCAGCTGAAACAGAGAAAAAATGAGATCCGTACGGACAAGCCTGTTTACCTGTACTGCCAAAACAGTGTCCGCAGCGGACGCGCGGCACAAACCCTGCGCAAAAACGGCTGCACTGAGATTTACAACCTAAAAGGCGGCTTTAAAAAATGGGGCGGAAAGATTAAAGCGAAGAAATAAAGCAAACAGCTGTCTGGTAGACAGCTGTTTTTATTTATCTTTCTACCGCCTCGTATCTGAGCACCGGGTGTCTCGCCGCTTTTGTTTCATCCATTCTTTTTACAATCGTTGTATGCGGGGCCTCCTGAACAAGTTCCGGATTCTCCTCCGCTTCTTTTGCGATTTGAATCATAGCATCAATAAACGCGTCCAGTGTTTCCTTTGATTCGGTCTCTGTCGGCTCGATCATGATGCATTCTTCAACATTAAGCGGGAAATAAATCGTCGGCGGATGATAGCCGAAATCAAGCAGCCGTTTTGCTATATCAAGCGTACGCACTCCCAGCTTTTTCTGCCGCTTCCCTGATAATACAAATTCATGCTTGCAATGGCGGTCAAACGGAAGATCGTAATAAGGCGCGAGCTTTCTCATCATATAGTTGGCGTTTAACACTGCGTTCTCAGTAACAGCCTTTAATCCGTCAGGCCCCATGGAGCGAATATACGTATACGCTCTCACATTAATGCCAAAGTTGCCGTAATACGGCTTCACACGGCCAATCGCATGAGGGCGGTCATAATCAAACGTAAAGCGCCCTTCTTTTTTGACTAAAACTGGCTTTGGCAAATAAGGAATCAGATCTTTTTTTACGCCGACAGGGCCTGAGCCGGGGCCTCCGCCGCCATGAGGGCCTGTGAATGTTTTATGCAGGTTGAGGTGCACCACGTCAAATCCCATATCACCAGGTCTCGCCTTGCTTAAAACGGCATTTAAATTAGCGCCGTCATAATACAGTTTCCCCCCCGCTTGGTGTACAATTTCCGCCATCTCTGTAATCTGCTCCTCAAACAAGCCGAGCGTGTTCGGATTCGTCAGCATAAGCGCTGCAGTTTCTTCATTCACTGCTCTTTTTAAATCCTCTAAATCAACAAGCCCTTTTTCATTCGATTTCACCGTAACGGTTTCAAAGCCTGCTACTGTCGCTGATGCAGGATTCGTCCCATGCGCGGAATCAGGGACAATGACCTTCGTCCGCTTGAAATCCCCGCGAGCTTCATGATAGGCACGGATCATCATCAGCCCCGTCCATTCGCCGTGCGCTCCGGCAGCAGGCTGAAGCGTAACCTCATCCATTCCCGTTATTTCTTCAAGGTGCTTGCTTAAATCATATAAAAGCTCTAATGCGCCTTGCACCGTGTCTTCATCCTGAAGGGGATGAATCGCAGCAAAACCAGGTATACGCGCGATTTTTTCATTGATTTTCGGATTGTATTTCATCGTGCAAGAACCGAGAGGATAAAAACCGGAATCCACCCCGTGATTGCGTTTGGACAGCGCTGTATAATGGCGCATGATGTCCAGCTCTGAAACCTCCGGCAGCGCTGCGTCTTCGTCACGAATATAGGTGTCTGACAAGAGGTCCTCCAATTCGATTTCCGGTACATCGAGCTCCGGCAGACTGTAGCCGATTCGGCCTTCTCTTGAAAGTTCAAAAATAAGTGCCTGGTCCTGATTACTCATGGCGATCCCCCAATTCCTGAATGAGTGCGTCAATTTCTTCTTTTGTTCTCAGCTCCGTTACAGCAATCAGCATATGGCAGTCCAGCTCCGGATACGTCAACCCAAGATCATATCCGCCAATCATGCCTTTTGCCAGCAAACGCTTGTTCACAGCTCTCACCGGCTCATCCAGTTTGATGACAAATTCATTAAACATCGGCCCATCAAACATAACGGTAAGGCCTGCTTTTTTTGCTTCTTGCTTTGCATAGTTGGCTTTTAAGAGATTTTGGCGGGCTATATCTTTTACGCCGTTTTTTCCGAGAGCAGTCATGGCCACTGATGCTGCCAGCGCATTTAAAGCTTGGTTCGAGCATATATTTGATGTTGCTTTATCCCGGCGGATATGCTGCTCCCTGGCTTGCAGGGTAAGCACAAAGCCTCTTTTTCCGTTTTCGTCTTCCGTTTGTCCGACGAGACGGCCCGGCACCTTTCTCATTAATTTTTTAGTAACGGCAAAAAAGCCGCAATGCGGGCCGCCGTATGCTGAAGGAATGCCGAAAGGCTGCGCATCACCGACGACGATATCAGACTGAAACTTGCCCGGCGGAGTGAGAAGACCAAGCGCCAGCGGGTTGGCTGAAACAATAAACATGGATTTCCCTTGATGAGCGATAGGCTCAATATCCTTTAGCGGCTCGATCCGGCCGAAAAAATTCGGGTATTGAACGATCACTGCGGCTGTGTTCTCGCAAACGGTTTGACGCAATGCATCAAGATCCGTAACGCCATCCGCAGCGGGTACTTCAACAACATCAATATACTGACCTTTTGCGTACGTTTTCAGCACCTCTCGCGATTCAGGATGCACGGTTTTTGACACAACAATTTTTTTCTTTTTCGTGTGGCCTGAAGCAAGCATTGCTGCTTCTGCCAAGGCTGTTCCGCCGTCATACATCGAGGAGTTGGCGATATCCATGCCTGTCAGTTCACAGATCATCGTTTGGAATTCAAAAATAGCCTGGAGCTCTCCTTGTGAAATCTCTGGCTGATAAGGCGTATATGCGGTATAAAACTCAGAGCGTGAAATGACATGATCCACAATGACAGGCTGATAGTGGTCATATACACCCGCTCCTAAGAAAGAAGCGTATTGTACGGTATCACGATTTTTAGAGGCCAGCTTTGTCAGTTCTCTTGTTAATTCTGTTTCTGATTTCGCTTTTTTGATTTGATACTCTTTTTTATATTTGACGTTTTCCGGTATATCAGCAAATAAATCATCGATGCTGCTTACGCCGATAGTAGCAAGCATCTCCTGTTTATCCTTTTCTGTTGCGGGCAAATAACGGTGCTTCATGTGTTGTCTCCTCTCTCCAAGAAAAAATATTAGCGTTTATAAAATGGTGTTTTGACAACCTTTGCTTTCACTAATTTTTTGCGAATCTCTACATCTACAACAGTCCCGATCTCACTCGTTTCCGAATCAATTAAGGCAAGGCCGACGTTTTTCCCTAATGTCGGTGACTGCGTGCCGGTTGTCACCTTTCCGACAGACCTGCCATTTTGGAAAACCTCATATCCGTGCCGCGGTATCCCTTTTTCAATCATTTCGAGACCGACAAGTTTGCGCTTCGCTCCGTTTTCTTTTTGTTCACTCAATACTGACTTACCGAAAAAGTCAGACTCCTTTTTGTGCTTTACAGCAAAGCCTATACCTGCTTCAATCGGTGTAATATCCCGGGTCAGCTCCTGACCGTAGAGCGGGAGCTTCGCTTCAAACCGGAGTGTATCACGTGCACCGAGACCGCATGGAATCAATCCGTATGCATCCCCTGCATCGATGATTTTTTTCCAAATATGCATAGCATCATCACTGCGGCAGTAAATTTCATACCCGTCTTCTCCCGTATAGCCAGTGCGTGAAATAAGTGCTTTGCGGCCGCTGATATCGGCTTCATCAATAAACGCAAACGGCTTTAATGCAGACACATCCGCATCTGTCAGATTTTTTAAGATCGCTTCTGCTTTCGGTCCCTGTACAGCCAAGAGCGCGATTTGATCTGACTGATTGTCAATCTGCACATCACCTGCTGCATGTTCTTTCATCCAAGCCAAGTCTTTATCTATATTAGAAGCATTAATGACAAGCAGATAGCGGTTCTCTCCTTTTTGATAGATAAGCAAATCATCGACGGTTCCGCCATCCGGGTAACACATCGCTGTATATTGAGCACGGCCTGGCGTTAACGCGGAAACATCATTTGTCATCAATCTTTGCAAAAAAGACAGACTGTCGTTCCCTGACACTTCGACTTCTCCCATATGAGATACATCAAACAAACCGGCTGCAGTTCGGACAGCCTCGTGTTCTTTTTTTATAGAAGAAAATTGAACAGGAAGCTCCCAGCCTCCGAAATCAATCGTTTTTCCTCCATATTCCTTATACAGGTCAAATAACGGCGTTCTTTTCAGCATCTAATTCCTCCCCTTTATCAACGGCGCAGCTAAAAAACATACAAAAAAGGACAGAGAAACACCTCATGTAAAATGAAGGTTCTCTGTCCTGGCACCTGAAAGTTTACTTTGCATACGCAAAGACGTCCCCTTTGGTGGTTTGCGCATCCGCACAAACACTCTCCAGAGTTGCGTCGAGCAAGAGTTCTTTTGCCTGAGAGATTCACTCCGCAGTTTGCTCCTTCGGCGCCTGTATCCCGAGGTTTTCGGTCAGGTCTCTCCCCTTGCTGTCATTCGCTCATATTTTCATGCTGTTATGGACATACTATAGCAATATCTTACATCAAATACATACTCATATCCTACCATCATCACTATATGCTGGGCAACAGCAATTTGGGCAGATTTTTCTTATATTATTCATCTTAAGAATCGAAGAATAAGAAAGGCGGTTTCAAAGCAATGAATACAGAAATGATCTACGATGCAAAATGGCCTGAAGAATTTGCTGAAAGACTGAAAAACGATGGCCCTTGGGCAAACTGGGAACTGTACAAGCTCTCTGCAGAAATCCAGAAAACATTAGCAATTCCAGAGTTTGAAGGCTTACGGGCTCCTTTATATCTGCCTTCCTTTACGCCGCTCCCCCACCAGCTTGAAGTGGCGCAAAAAGTGGTTGAAAAAATGAACGGGAAAGCGATTTTAGCAGATGAGGTTGGTCTCGGAAAAACGGTTGAAGCTGGACTGATTCTAAAAGAATATATGATTCGCGGGTTAGCAAAAAAAATTTTGATCCTTGTGCCCGCTTCCCTTGTGTCACAGTGGGTCAAAGAGCTTCAGGAAAAATTTTTGATTCCGGCTGTTGAACAAAAGAAAAGCTATGTGTGGGAGCAATGCGATATTGTCGTCTCATCAATAGACACCGCGAAGCGCTCGCCCCATCGAGAAATCGTTCTGTCTATCCCATATGATCTTGTCATTATTGATGAGGCACACAAACTGAAAAATAGCAAAACGAAGAACTATGAATTTGTCCGGAATCTCGTAAAAAAATATTGCCTGCTTCTTACCGCGACGCCAATCCAGAACCGTATCGAAGAGATTTTCAATTTGGTGTCCTTATTAAAACCCGGCCATTTAGGCAGTCAGAATCACTTTCAGGAGGAGTTCGCCAAGAAGAAATCCAGTTTAGAAGCGCATGAACATTTAAAAGATCTTGTGAATAAAGTCATGATCCGTAACAGGCGGCATGATACAGGGCTGAATTGGAAACAGCGCCATGTTGAAACAGTGCCGATTCAATTTTCTCCATCAGAGCAGGCGCTTTATGATGAAATTTCTCGTTTGAAGGACAGTATCAATAAACCAGCCAGCATGTTCTCGATTATGACCTTGCAAAGAGAATGCTGTTCGAGCAGAGAAGCGGTATATATGACGCTGAAAAAGATGCTTGATCAAAAAGAGAAACAAGCACCTGCCATTGATGAGGATACGATTTCAGTTTTGATAGATCGCATCAATCAAGTGACACAAAACTCTAAAGCGCTTCAAGTTGTTGACTTGATCAAAAAGATCGACGATAAGGTCATCATTTTTACAGAATACCGTGCAACCCAGATTTATCTGCAGTGGTTTCTTCAGCAAAACGGCATCAGTTCTGTGCCGTTTAGAGGCGGATTTAAACGTGGAAAAAAAGACTGGATGAAGGATCTTTTCCGCGGAAAAATCCAAGTCCTTATTGCAACTGAAGCAGGCGGTGAGGGAATTAACCTGCAATTTTGCAATCACATGATCAACTATGACCTGCCATGGAACCCGATGCGGCTTGAGCAAAGAATCGGAAGAATTCACAGACTCGGGCAGGAGCGTGACGTGCATATTTATAACATGGCGACAAAACATACGGTGGAAGAGCATATTCTAAAGCTTTTATATGAAAAAATTCATTTGTTTGAAAAAGTGGTCGGTGAACTTGATGATATTTTAACGAAAATTCAAGTGAACAATTTTGAAGAGCACCTTCATGACATTTTGTATCACTCAGCAACAGAAGAAGAAATGAAAATAAAAATGGATAACTTAACCTCATTTTTGTCTTATAAAAAACAGCTGCCTGCTGAAAAAAGAGGATCTTAGCCTGTAAGGAGGTTTTATTAGTGAGACAGCAAGAGGTTCACGATTTTCTGCTGCGTTTTTTTCAAGCAAACAGCTGCCAAATCGTCGATCAAGGCTTAGGCTATATGACAGTGCAGCTTACAGTTGAAATGGACAAACAAATCATGAACCGCCCTTTCTACTGGCATTGGCGCGAGAAGACAGGCGGTGATCCGAATCCAATGAAAATCACTTTTATTACAGATAAAGAAAATGCGCCAAAAGACCTAGATGGTGAATTTATATATTTTGGGGCCCCGCGTCTTTTTCAAATATTTAAAGCTGTTAAACAAAATGGGAGATTTACCAGAATGTATGAGAAAATTGAATCAGCCGGAGCTAAAGTCCCACTTCAGCCTTGGCTTGGTATAAATGTCACGATTTCATACCAGTCCGACATGAAAAAGGATAAGTTATTGTCACTAGGTCTTCACCTAGTCTCTGGAACGATAATTGAAGATTTTCAAAGCAAGCTGACCCAGTTTTCACTGACGTCTCAAATATGTGACTATTGCTTCACCATTTCACCTATGATCAAACCAGAAAGCGGACTTAAGCGTATGGAAAACTATATTTCCAAATCCGCTATGCAGGAGCCGTCCGACTGGGCGGAACAGGCGGTTAACAGGTGGAAGAATGATATGACATTGCTTGATAAGTTTTACGAGCATATAGAAGAAAAACCAGAAGAATACCATCTAGAAAAACAGGCGCTGAAAACCTTGTATCAACCAAAGATATCAGTTGAAATTGAAAATGGCGGATTGTTTTATCTGCAAAATAATATTTCAAGCTAACTTTTTTACCATTCGACATCATTCTCGTTTTTTTTGAGAAAATACGATTATAATAAAGGTATATTGGAAAAAAATTCTGGTGATTTAATGGCAAATGACTTCCAGAGACTAATGAAGCATACAATAAGTCATGGCCGGACTGGCTGAAATACATAAACAAGTATTTTAGGAGGAGAAACTGCATGAAGAATGCAAAACAAGAGCACTTTGAATTGGATCAAGAATGGGTTGAATTAATGGTGGAAGCCAAAGAGGCAAATATCAGCCCGGAAGAAATACGAAAATATTTACTTTTAAACAAAAAGTCTGCTCATCCTGGTCCGGCAGCCAGAAGTCATACCGTAAATCCTTTCTGAATGTGCTATAATATCACAAGGAAGGTGATGACATTGATTGGCCAGCGTATTAAACAATACCGTAAAGAAAAAGGCTACTCACTATCAGAACTAGCTGAAAAAGCTGGGGTAGCGAAGTCTTATTTAAGCTCAATAGAACGAAATCTACAAACGAACCCCTCCATTCAATTTCTCGAAAAAGTCTCCGCTGTTCTGGACGTCTCGGTTCATACTTTGCTCGATGAGAAACATGAAACCGAATACGATGGTCAATTAGATAGTGAATGGGAGAAATTGGTTCGCGATGCGATGACATCCGGGGTATCGAAAAAACAATTTCGTGAATTTTTAGATTATCAAAAATGGAGAAAATCCCAAAAAGAGGAGTAGTGCCTGAGCAGAGGCACTAACTCCTCTTTTGTCAATAACCATCGAGACGGCCCAGTATATGAATACTGGGCCGTCTCTTTTTATGGCTGTTATTAATTTTTATCCTCGCTATGCGCTTTTTCATTTTCTTTCACATAACCGTCTTTATCAGTATGGTCCTTTTTGATTGTCAAGCCGTTCCACTGTGTAGCTTCGAACGAGAATTGAAGCTTAATGGAGTTGCCTTGATATTTATTTTGAACCATAAGCCCGTTTTCATCTTTTGTTTTATCATCTTTGAATTGGATTTCCATTTGAACCTGATCGAAGTCAGTTGGTGTTTTTGGAACACCATCATATTCAGGAGCGGTTTTACCGTCAATTGTTGCTACATTGACTTTACCGCTTGCATGTAAGAATTTAGGGTCTATTTGTTTTTTGATTTTTTCAGCAGCCGCTGCATCATTTTTAGCAGACATCAAATACAAGTCTTTAAGGTTCGCATCATCTAAAATAATGTTTTTCGGGTAACCATTGCCGCCCTCTTTTCCAACTGTCAACAATGTCACTTCAAACTGGCTGAGGAAATCTTCTGGAGATGTATTGCTGCCGCCGTTTGCTTTAAAATCTCCATAATTAAGCGCCATTAAAACTTCTTTGATCGCAAGTGATCCGTTATTTTCAAATTGGAAATCCTTTGTCAACTTATCTCCCGGCTTTAGATTTGATAAGTTCACACTCGCTGAATTCTCTTTAGCAGATAAATCAAGCGTACCTGATGCAAAAGTAGCATCCTTTGATTTAATGTCGTTAAATGCTGCCCATGTTCCTCCTCCAACTAAAGCTAATCCTAGTGCTGCAGAAGCAACTCCTAAACTCAATTTCTTTTTCATACCCATGGTAAACTCCCCTTTTATTGAATGATTTTATATCGAAACCTGTTGCCAGGTTTACAACTGAAGTTAAGTAGACATGGTGCTGTCCTTTGTATCTGTTTCCAAGGCTTTTGTCTTTCTTTCAATTTCTCTAATGGCGCTGCTGATCGTCACAAAAGCGTACACTAACAGCATCACGCCGGGAACAATCAATAATACAGCCGTTCCAATCGGCTGGCTGGCAAAATGAAGCATATAGCCGGCATATGGAAGCTGAAAACCTGTGTATTGTGCGCGAACATTTTCGTCCGATACAGGCGCTGAATCAGCTGCTGCATTATTATCACCTTTTGTTTTAAATAACAAATGGTCTCCTTGCTTTGTTATGTCAACAATTCTGTGGGTGACCGCCGTATTTGCATCCTGCATAAATGTAATAACGTCACCTTTTTGGAGCTCTTTCACATCAGTGATTTCTTTGACCAATATTAAGGAACCTGTATTGAACTCCGGCTCCATCGAACCTGACAGAACTGATTTCAATGTATACCCAAACACTGCCGGCTCTCCCCCGGATGAACGTGTTGAAATCACGACAAGTGTCAGCACAATAATAAGAGTAAAGATGATCACGTATAAAATATTACTGATCAGCTTCATTGCTTTTTTCATCCTCTTCCCCGCTTTCCTTCTGGTCTGATTGAGTTTCATTTTCTTTGGTTACAGCTTCTTGAGATGTTTCTTCTTTCATTGTTTTTTCCTGTATATCCTTTTGTGTTGTTTCATTCTCCTTTTTGACGTCCGACTTTGTTTCTTTTTTAGGGACAGTCGGTTTTTCATCGCATTTTGCAAGCGTCATAGGCTCCGACCACTCAAATGTACTGCCGTTTGCCGGGTAGCCTGCCGGTTTATATACTTTAAATGCATAAATGCCGGGTTTCATTTTTTTCTTGGTCTCAATTTTATAAAGTGAATCGCCGATTTGATTGGAGACAAATCCTTTTTCGATCACGTTCCCATCCTTTAACGGTTTGCGGGCATTTTCAAGCTTATGAAGCTCCCACTTCCACTTTGATTTCTTAAGTTTCTCACCTGTATTTTCGAGCACAGCAAATAAGGCGAAAGGTGAGCATACAGTGCCTTTCGTATCCGTTTGATCTGATATGTGCAAATCACTTTGATCCCAGCGTTTATCATAATGGCAGTTTTTATCTGTATGCTGAAAGTCTTTACACGTTTGAAGTGAGACATCAAATGTTTCAATATCATGAAAAGCAGCGCTTGTATCATCGGAAAATTGTAAGCATATTGCGGCAGTCAGACTGAAAATGACTGAAAGCTGAAAGATAAGCAGAACTTTCAGTTTCGTCTTCGCCTTTTGCTGATTGTGAAACAGTCGAAACATATCTTACCTCCTGTAAAACACTGTAACTTGATATGACAATCGTTCTCTTTAAAGAACTACACAAATAGAGTATAATCAAAGATTTATAGATTTAAAAACACCGAAATCGCTCATTTCGTTCGTTTAAAAGAATGTTTTCATCATATTACAAAGTCTTGCTCAGTATTGCTCATTTTTTCAATTTTTTTGAAATTTTTGGGATTGTTATGTGAGAATTTAAATGCATATCCCATTATTATTTGGTAATAATAAACAAAGAAAGGGTGACAGCATGATGATCAAACAATGTGTGATTTGTCTATCTCTTCTCGTCTTTGGCACCACAGCCGCTCACGCAGAAGAAACACCGCTTGTAACCGCCCGCCACATGTCCAAATGGGAAGAGATTGCTGTAAAAGAAGCAAAAAAAAGGTACCCGCTTGCACAGGTACTGTTCAAACAAAAAGTATGGGACCGTAAAAGAAAAGATGAAGCAGTGAAGCAATACCATTTAACTCTGAGGGAAGGGTCAAAAGAATTCGGCGTTTTTGTGACGATTTCATTTGATCCTTATAGCCAAAAGGTCAATAAAATCGCCATATTAGAAGAATATCAATAAGGTCCTCCATTTTTTGAAGGACCTTATTCGTTTATTTGCGGTTATTTTTTCCGTTTCAGCCAAAGTCTGAAGCCATAGGGTAAAATACCGAACAACTGCTGGGAAACAGGCGTTTTTGTTTCTTTCCGCACCTCTTTTCGTTCTTTTCGCTCATCTCTCGGAGTATCTATATATTTGACAAATTGCTGCGTCATATATTTAACATAGTCATTCGTTTTCACGTGATCACCTCATCATTCAATTATTATGAAGTGTTGTCTCACATGACTTTTTTTATACCCTTTACACTGTTTTATTCTGTCCATCTCAGCAGTTTTTTCTGTTTTTGATCAAACACGATCTGTGCAGTTCTTTCTGTTCCCGACTCCGTTGACACTCTTAAGTTGATTTCTTTTTGTTCTTTTATCGATGTATCATGAATGTAATAAGAAACCCGTCCATATGGAAATTGCTGCGTACCCTCCTGGCCTTTCCGTTCCTCTAGAACATGCCGAATCGAAAGAAGCACCCCATTTTGAAGCAAATTCTCTCCTATGTATAACTCTTTTGTTTCCTTCTCAAACATGCAGCGTGAAATATATTGAGCAGCAGCAAAGTTCACGATTAACAGCACAAGCGCTGACACAAAAAGAACAGCTGGATAAATAAACCCTCTTGTACGATACATTCACCTCCCTCCTAAATACGAATAGACTGGAAAAGCAGTTTGATACACTTTTTGGTTCTCACTCTGAATTTTCAGCAAAACAACACCATTTTCAATATCAGCTTTCATGGCAGTAATATGATCTAAAATCGGAACATGCCCTTTGCCATCCACTCTTTTTCTTATCATTGAATGATAAATTTCGAAACGGATGTCCTGCCCGGAAAGATTGGTGCAGGTTAACACGCTCCCATGCTCGGCTGTCTTAACTGCCTGTGACTCCTTGCATTCATTCATCATCTGTTCTATCGAAATCATCCATTCTTGCTGTGTGAAACCGTCATGTTCCTGCTGTCGAGACAAAAACAGATGGAAAATCGCAGCTAACGATCCTGATATGAGCAAAAAGACTGAGAGCGAAAATAATACGTTAAGAAGCGTGTAGCCATTCTGTCTGCAGGATGCTGAGGCAAAATGATTTTTCCTTATAAGCTGCGGCTTTGATACATACGTTTTGATATTCGCCCTCCTCCTCCCACTTCATTGCATAGATATGATTGTTCTTTGTAAACGTTTTTGACGCGGCTCCTTCACCACTCATGACATATTTGCTAATGCTCTCATTCATCATCTGATAGCCGATTTCTCGTGATTCCGCCATTTTTTCATCAGCTATCAGCTTGTCCCACAAGGGGACGACTGTCAGCAGCACAAACAGCCACAGGCTTAGCGCAGACATTGTTTCTATTGTAGAAAAACCTTTATTTTCTCTCCACATTGACTCTCCCGCTCCCTAGATAAACTGTTATGTCATAAACGGCATGCCCTTTTACTCGTATTTTTCCGCCTGCATTCGGGTGCCCTTTCTCATTAAATTCCAAACGGTCTTTTAATGTCAGCAGTTCTATAGAAAATCCCGTTGCATACGGACGTTCAATGACCGTATCACCAATGACTAATTGATATTCTTTTTTATGAAAGAGAATTTTTGTTCTTTGTTGACGGGAAATAGCAGTCTGCTGTGTGAGCATAATATCACTTTTCAGCTGCCTTGCTGCCTGTCGGACAGCTGTATTGTCATAAGCAGGGGGAAGTGTAGTGAAGACGGCCACCAGGAGGATAGAGGCAAGGCTTAACACAAGCAAACTTTCTAAAAGGGTAAACCCCTCCTCCTCGTTTAATTTAATGTTCAACCTTAACTTCTCCGCCGGTGATGATAATGCGCTTCCCATTTGGACAGACAGCATCCTTTTTCACATAGCCCTCTGACTGTAAATCGGCAAGGCTCGGAGTTTGTCCTTCATGATCAAGCTCAAAGGCAGTCATTTGTGCCTTAACCATGTTTTGTAGGCCTTCACAGCCCTTTTTTTGAATGGTTTGATTATGTTTCGTGACGTTCGGTATCGTAATTAAAAGCAAGATCGAAATAATAAAGAGCACGATTAACATTTCAACAAGTGTAAATCCTTTCTCATTCATCTGCCTCTTCCTTTCACATTTGATTCATCATCTGATACATAGGTACAAGCATAGATAAATACACAAGTAAGATCATCGCAGCAACAAATCCATAAATCATCGGCTGAAGGATGCCTGTCCATTTTTGCGCCTTGTGTTCCAGCCGCTGCAATATGAACTGGCTGTATGTGAAAAGCTCTCGATCCAATCGGCCGCTCAGCTGGCCGTGAGATATGACTTTTGAAAAATCAGTTTCATAAAAAGGGCTTCCACAAATAGCGGCTTCAATTGACTCACCGGCTTTTAGCCGTTCAATCAATTGTTCAGCCTCGCAGCGGTAGAAAGGGAGAAACGTTTGATATTTAAATGCATTAAGGCTGTCATAAATTGAGAGGCCTGATTTTAAAAGGCTGCTCAGCTGCAAAGAAAAAAAGTAACTGTTAAACAGCTTGACAAGCTTTCCAACCAAAGGAATCCTGACACAAATCAGCATTTGCCGGGCAGGTGATTTTTTCTTAAACACAAGCCAATAATAAATCCCGATACCTGCTGTAAAAAGAACCAGCAAAATGATCACAAGATCAATATGCTGGAAAAAAGCAAAAAGCATATCGGTTGAACGTGAGGTTTCCATATTCATCGATTGATAGATACCGGAAAACTGAGGAATGATGATGGACTGTAACATATAAAACATGACAGCGACCGTAAATATGAGGAAAAGCGGATAGCGCAGCACTCTTTTCAGCTGGTCTACCTGTGCAATTTTTCGTTCCAGCAGCTCTCCGCTCTGGATCATGGAAGCAGGCAGTTCACCATGTGTTTCAGCAAAATAACAAATACCTACGGCTTCCTTATGAAATGACAAACTCTTTAGTACTTGATAAAACGGAGCCCCTTCCCTCAAAAAAGTGACCGTATCAGTCAAGTCAGCCGCCTGCCTCTTATTCATCTGAAGTTCCATCAGGCGTAATCCATCCAGAAGCGTATATCCGCCCGCAGTCATTTCACCGAGCCGCTTTAATAACCTGGCTTGATCCTTTAATGACCAGACTTTTCTAATCTTTTTCATGATAAACCCACCGGTCATAGTTGTTTGTCGTTAAATAGCCGAGCGCAATTCCTTTTCTGATAATTTGACGAAGCGTTTGATATTGGTAATTTGCATGATTTCCTTTTGCCTCCTGGATACATTGCTGAAGATTTTTCCCGTATAGAAGCTCATAAACACTAGCTCTCCTGGTATTTCGTGACTGTCGGCAATACACTGATGAACATCCGTTTTCACAAAACGGGCAAGCCAAATCAACCAAGCGCTGAGCCGCTATTGCAATGACAGTCTGTTCGATTTCATTCATATTGATACCGAATTCAAGCAGTCTGTAAATTGCGCCCTTTGCGTCTCTCGTATGAAGGCTCGTTAGTACCAGATGTCCCGTCATCGCTGCCCGCACCGCAATTTCAGCTGTTTCCGCGTCTCTGATCTCACCTAAAATAATCATATCGGGGTCATGGCGCAAAATTGCTTTCAGACCTGCGGAATAAGTTACACCGGCTTTTTCATTCACCTGAACCTGAAGAACATCTTCGTCCCTTGTTTCAACAGGGTCCTCTAATGTGACAATATTTCGATTAAAGTGTTTTTTTGCATATTGAACGAGAGAGTATAGTGTGGTAGTCTTCCCTGAACCAGTTGGCCCGGTAAAAATGAGCATGCCATGGGAATGTTTTAAAAACGAGAGTAATGTGGCTCCTGTCTTCGGAAATAGCGACAATTTATCAATCGAAGGGATATTGTATTGGGGCATCACTCTGATCACGAGGCTTTCTTCATTAATTGTGGGCAGCGTTGACATTCTTAAATGAACATTTCCCTCTTTCAGCTTTAACGTAAGCGAACCGTTTTGCGGCTTTCGCCTTTCACCTATATCCATTGCTGAAAGAAATTTAAAATGTGAAATCAGCCTTACGCACTCTTCTTTTTTCATGTCCCTTTTTTTCAGCAAGGCATGATCGACCCGAAAATGAATGATAGCGTCCCGCTCCCTCGGCACAATGTGAATATCAGAAGCCTTTGTTAGATATGCTTCTTCAATCAAGTTTTTGCTTACCTTTTCTATTGAATCCAATTTGATTCCCTCTCCTTTCAATGCGTATTGTAGAAAAAGAAGGAGCGGTAATCAAACAGGGAAAACGTGATTTTGTGAGACGTTATATGCTGAAAAATCCCTTCTTTCTGGCAAGAAAAAGACTTTCAACTGAATGTACCCCTGTCATTATAATTTTCCCTATAAATAAAAAAGCAGACATGGTCACCATGCCTGCTAGATTCCATTTTCATTATGCTGTTTTCGCTTTTTGACCAGTATCTTTCTCAACGGAAAGGTCGCCTAATGCAACAATACCGGCAATTTGGCCATATTCAAGAATCGGTAAACGGCGGATTTGATGCTCTGCCATAAGCGCCTTGACATCGTATCCGGTCACCCTGATATGACTGGTGAAAAAACGGGGCACGCTGTACAAAATATGAAACATCCTATAGAGTCCGCCTTTTTCGAGGTTTCTTTTTCTTCTTCCGCTCCTGCAGCATATCTCCCGTCCAGCCTTTTTTCCTCAAATAGAGATAGATCAGAACTGTAGATGTGACAATCAATAAGAGAGAAAAGAGATATCCGTATTTCCAATTCAGTTCCGGCATCACTGAAAAGTTCATCCCCCATAAGGCCCCCAGAGCTGTAATCGGCGTAAAAAGCGTCGTGAAAATGGTCAGCGCTTTTACAATTTCATTCCCCCTATGTGAGGTAATGACTTCCTCTGAATGCAGCAGATTGTTAAGCTCCCCTTCAAATTCGCTGATGTATGTAAATCCCCTGTCAATCTTCAGTTGTGTCCGCTGATAATCCTTTTTCTCTTCATTTTGAGGTAAAAAGGTTTCTTTCAACGCCATTTCAATTTTTTTAGCGCTTAATATCAAATTTTTCCAAATCATCAGTTCATGGCGCAGGAGATGGACGCGGTTTAAAATGCTTTTGCTATTGTCGTCTTTAATCTGCCATCTAAGCTTTCTCAGCTTTACTTCAAATTCATCAACACCGATTAAATACGCATTCATTAGTTCGCCGAGAAGAATTAAAAACCCCTCTATCGCATTGTCCGCTCTTTCCATTTGCCGGACAACTTCTTTGCCTTTAATCTCTCTCAAAATCGAAAAGTCAAAATTGATTGTGAAAAAATATTGTCTGGTGATATAAAAGTGAAAAACAGTATGGTCTTTTTCTTCACCAAGCCCCTGATCATAAACAATCGACCCAAATACCGCTTCATTTTCCGTTTCAGTTGTATCTACTCGCAAAAAATTAACGTGGTGGTTATTTTCAAACCACTTTTCACACTGAGGCCAGTGAGAAAAATGGATTAGATCTCTTGCCTTACTTCTTTCTTGAGGCCCCATTTGGTACCAAAACCAATCCTTTCCCGTATGTGCCTTCATGTCAAGCTCCTCCAAACTTTTGTTCTTTATTCTTTAATTGCCCAATAACCGCGTCACTAAACCAGTCTGCCGCTTCAACACATGTTTTATGAGCATTTTCAGGTGGTATGGAATGTAGAAAGACATCGGAAAAGGGAGGTGCATGCCTTCCTTGGAGAAGGCAGTTGTTTTGGAATTTATCAATTTACTAGCAGTCGCTATTCTCATTTTGTTAACAGGATTTTTCGTTGCCGTAGAATTTTCAATCGTAAAAGTGCGGCGATCCAAAATTGATCAGCTTGTCGCAAAAGGAAAGAAAGGTGCTAAAGCGGCAAAGCATGTCATCACTCACCTTGATGAATATTTATCAGCCTGTCAGCTGGGCATCACAGTCGCAGCTTTAGGACTGGGATGGCTTGGGGAACCGACTGTGCAAACTCTGCTTCGACCGCTTTTTCATAAAGCGGGCTTAAATGAATCGCTTACCCACCTACTTTCACTCGTCATCGCATTTTTAGCGGTTACGTATTTAAATGTCGTTATTGGGGAGCTGGCGCCAAAGAGTTTCGCCATTCAAAAAGCAGAAAGCATTACCTTGTTGTTCGCTAAACCGCTTATTTGGTTTTATAAGATCATGTTTCCATTCATTTGGCTGTTGAACCACTCTGCCCGATTGATTACAGGAGTGTTTGGACTGAAGCCGGCATCAGAGCACGAGCTGGCATATACAGAGGAAGAACTTCGGGTCCTATTGGCTGAAAGCTATAAAAGCGGCGAGATTAGAAAAAGTGAATTAAAGTACATGAATAATATCTTCACCTTTGATAAACGAATGGCAAAGGAAATTATGGTGCCGCGAAATGAAATGGTCAGTTTGTCACTAGATGAAGACTCCATTTCAAATCTTCAGGAAACAGTCAAGCAAACAAAATATACACGGTACCCAGTTGTAAGAGAGGATAAAGATAACGTTATTGGCGTGATTAATATGAAAGAAGTGCTGTTTTCCATGCTGACGAAAGATTTTTCAATCAAGAAGCATCAAATTGAACCTTTCGTACAGCCCGTTATCCATGTCATTGAGACGATTCCTATTTATAAACTATTGCTGAAAATGCAAAAGGAACGCACTCATATGGCGATCCTCATAGATGAATATGGCGGGACGTCCGGTTTGGTCACTGTCGAGGATATTATCGAAGAAATTGTAGGAGAAATCCGTGATGAATTTGATGCGGATGAAGTGCCTCATATCCGCGAACTTGGAAAGGATCATTACTTGTTAAATGCAAAATTATTAATCAGCGATGTTAACAGCCTGCTTGGAACCGATTTATCAGAGGCTGAAGTAGACACCTTGGGCGGCTGGTTTTTGACACAAAACATAGATGCTGAGCCTGAAAGTACCATAGAATATGATGGCTACTCTTTTAAGGTAAAAGACATCAACAGCCATCACATTTTATTTATAGAAGTTAAAAAAGCTGAATAGCCCGTGAAAGGCTGTTCAGCTGCTATCTTTCAAGATTAACATGGCAAAGGCATCAACACTCTTTTATTTTAAACCCTTTATTGGCCAGGGCTTTAGCAAGACTTTGCTCGGTTTTCACATTCGAAAAATCCAGACCCAGCTTCACGACAGTTTGGGCAATTTCCGGCCTGATTCCTGAAATAATCGTCTCAATGCCGAGCAATTTGGTGCTGTCAATCACTTTAAAAATTTGATAGGCTACCATGGTATCAACGATAGGAACGCCCGAAATATCTAAAAATAAATACGAGAGCTTTAACGCTGAGCACTGCTCCAGCACAGACTCCAAAATCGTCCTCGCTCTGTGCGTATCAATTTCACCGACAAGCGGAAGAATCCCAATCCCATCAGTAATCGGCATAATCGGCGCACTCAATTCATTAATCATTTCTTTTTGCGCGTTTAATTGTATCATGGTCACCTGGTGATATTCTTCCGTAAACACTTCGATGATCTCATCAATGTTTTGATTCAAGATCCGGCTCCACTCATAAAATTCCTGAATGCTGATGTCTTGAGAAGAAGCTTCGCTGAATTTCTGAATCCATTCAAACATGATGTGCCTGAAAGTGTTAAACTGGCCGACACTTTGTGTAACCGTCACTTCATGAACGGCACGGTCTCTGGCGCATTGAAGAGACCACCGGTTGAGCTCATCCTCTACGTCTTCTTTTCTAAGGGATTTTGCTACGATGGTCACCAATAATTCATGCTGGTCTTTTAACTTTTGTTCTAGTTTTTGCTGATCTTTCGCTGAATACAGCCAGCTGCCGTTTGACGTACAAACTTCCAGCCATTGTTGCGTGATATCTTCTTTGTGCTCTGTTAAGTGCTGATCAAGAGCTATCATCTTAATGAGCTCCCTCCTGTTTTTGAAAAATGTACGCTATATATGTATAACGCGTCTGCCTTTACACATACTATGTTTAGATTCAATGGGCTATAGCCAAGCGGTAAGGCAATGGACTTTGACTCCGTGATCGTTGGTTCGAATCCAGCTAGCCCAGTTTCTGAACAGGTGAAAAACCGAAGATAAGCTGATTCGAATAAATCAGCGGATCTTCGGTTTTTCATCATGCAGATTGATGAACCGTTTTCTTCTTCGATAACTTCAACAATTCTCCCGGGTTATAACCAATCACCAGCTTTTTGTTGTCTACTAGAATCGGGCGTCGCAAAAGCTTCGGCTTCTCGATTAAAAGTTCCAGCACCTCATTTACCGTCATTTCTTCAATGTTTAAATTTAAATTTTTGAAAGTCTGGCTTCTTGTCGCCAAAATTTCATCAATTCCTTCTGTCGTTAACGATAAAATGTACTTTAATTCTTCTCTTGTCGGGGTTTCTCTGAATAAGTGCCGTTCGTTAAATTCAATTTGATGTGCTTTAAGCCAATGTTTTGTTTTTCGGCATGACGTGCAGCTTGGATATGAGTAAAAAGTTAATTGTTGTTCCATTCGTTTTTTCCTCCTCAGTTAACCATCTCTTTGTAGAATAACTACCCGGATCATTTTTCATTTAAACCATTTACAGAACTTTTTTCGGATTATTTTTTAAAAAGCATTCATACAATAGAAAACACAATCAAAGGGACAAATTCCATTTGTATATTAATAATGAAAATGTTTACATTTCTAGGTGTGATCCATTATAATAACAGTCAGAGGGACTCTCGGGAGGGGATAAAAATGAATCGCATGTTCCGGGTGTTAGGATTTTGGACGGGGATTTTTGCAGTCATGTTTTATTTAGGTGATATGAAAGATGCTTCCCTTTTATTTTTTGGACAGACGATCTTATTTGTGTTTCTATCGTATTTGAACTTAACCGAACGCATGTATATTTATATTTTTGGCGCTTATTTAACGATTTTCTTCGCCGGCTTTACATATTACTCAATTTTTATTATGGTGCCCGGCGGCGGAGGCCATTAAATGCAGAAAGAGACAAACCTTATCGGTTTGTCTCTTTTTTTACAATGAAAACCCATTTAAAAACGGATTTTGGTCCTGCTCAGTCAGTACGTCTGTTTCAGGTCCATGGCCGCTTAACACCAGCGTGTGTTCCGGAAGCGTAAGCAGTTTTTCATGAATGGACGTCAGCAGCGTCTCTTGATTGCCGCCTATTAAATCCGTACGTCCTATACCGCCTTGGAACAAGACATCTCCGGAGATAACCAAGTCTGCATCTTTCACGTAGTAAGACACACTGCCTGGTGAATGTCCCGGCGTAAATAATGTTTCCAAATGAAACGGCCCGATATTCAACTCACCGTCGCCTTCAATTAGATGATCTGCAGGCTTAGCTGTTACTTCTATCCCTCGCAGCATGCCGGAGCCGTTTAAAGAAGCATCCGTAAGCCAATTTTTTTCATTTTGATGCAGGTAAACAGGAATATCCCATTTTTCTCTCACTTCATCAAGCGCCCCAATATGGTCAAAATGGGCATGTGTAAGCAAAATGGCTAAAGGCGTCAGCCCTTTTTCTTTTATGTATTGATTGATTTTATGTCCCTCGCCGCCCGGATCAAAAATCAGGCATTGATCATCACTGATGAGAAAATATGCGTTCGCTTGAATCGGCCCTACTGGCATTCGTCTCCATTTCACTATTATCACCTCTTTCTTTTTTATGCTCTTATTATGAGGGTTTTTTAAAAAAGATTCAAACAATCGCAATGAAAACGCTATCGACAAACCTATAAAAAACAGGTAGAATAAAACTGGAAAGAATTGCAGGTTTTTCAATGTAAAGGGGGCTGTGTTATGTTACTTGTCGTGATTTTCGGCCTTGTCGCTCTTTTCGCTTTATGGGGAGTCTTGCGTTCTGTTAGAAATAAAAATATACTCGGGTTTTTATTAGCCGGTGCCACCTTATTTGTCTTTGGATGGTTTACCGTGATGACCGTAATAAACAGCGGGTATCCAACCGCACATTAAAACCTGTATCCGATCGGATACAGGTTTATTTTTATGGCTGTAAATGTTTATTGACACTTTCTATTTTGCTCTCAAGCGTCGTTTTTTTGTCACGCCTGTCATCGATGCGGATATTCGTTGCCACTCTGTGCAATCCTTTTTGAAATGGCGCTTCGTGAATTGCCTGAATGACTGCAAAAAGGTCACTGAGTTCTCCCTCGATCAGCGTATTCATCGGTGTCAGCTGATATTTGATTTTCCCTTCTGCTTGATATCCTTCTAATATCTTTTGCACATCGGCTACGTAAGCACTGACACTGGGTGTTTCCGTACCGATTGGGATAATGGTTACATCTGCGATAGCCATCGTTATTCCATCTCCTTTTGATCAATGATGAGTTGCTTCGTTTCATGTGATTTCAATAAAATAATTTGCTCAAAATGAAAGCCGTATAACGCATATTTCCCGTTCGGAGATATTTGAATCGGCTCCATTTCCCGCAGAGACACAAGATCTTTTGTCTCTCCCGATGCTACATTGACTGCTGCGAGCTTATATGCATCGCCGCTTTGTTTGAATGTATAAAACAGGCCTCCTGCTTCATCATAGTCATACTCCATTGGAGCCAAACTTGTATATTTCGCTTGGAGCGGCCATTTCGCTGTAACAGGTGATGTTGATTGCGGCGTTTTAAACTGATACGTCCCTTTTCCTCCGGAAGCTGATTTGACAGTAAAACTCATTTGATGGAAAGAATCGAAGAATAGAACGTCATCCTCAAGCTTCTGTTCCGTCTTAGAAGCTGTATCGAACGTATATAAAGGCCCTGTTTTATCGTCTCTTCCCTCTTTTACATAATCAAATGTATTTTTGGATGTCCAATGAATGAACGGAACCTGTACTGGGCTTAAGAAAGATTCGTCTTTTTTAGCATTCACCTGATATGTATGGAAATCCCAGTTTTCATTGAATTCCGTCACCATCATTTGATAAGGATCATACTGATTCCAAGCAGCTTCAAGCTCATACGTTTCGTAATCTTTTTCGTAAAGCGTCTCTCCTTCTGCATTAAGCAAAACCACTGCCGTCTTTTGGCTATGTGTGATTTGCAGCAGAATCATCTGCTCCCTCGCATTGATTTGAACATCAACGATTTGACCATCCGTTTGATAGAGCTTTTTCGCTTTGCCTGTAAAGATGCGGTACGCAAAAAGCTCTGTTTTCGTCGGATTAGACGCAGTATATAATATTGTGCTGTTATTCAGCCAGCCTTCCACCCCATCCGCTTTTTCCGCGGAAAGCGGTATGATGTCTTTTTTCTCATCTTTTGCCGCCGATGCCTGTTTTTGCTGCTGATGAGATGGTTCGCATGCCGATAAACTAAACAGCAATACCGCCAGCAGAATAAAACAAACTGATCTCATCAGCATTCCCCTCCGATCATCTTTATTCTCTCATATTTGCTTCGGCAGAAAAAAGAAAAAGTTTCAGTTACTCATGAAAAAATAACGCCCTCCACAAGATACCGCTTGTGGCGTTATATATGTGTGAAAACTGCTGAAACGGCAAAGGATTTTGGCCTTTTCCAAGTTCCACCGTATACCCTTCCTTAAAATAATGGTGAATAAACCAATCACGAAATCCAGCATAGCTATCTATATCCCTTACTCCCTTATAAATGTTCCCGCTTAACTCCTCAAAATCCTTTATGACGGCAGCAGATTCCTCAGGCTCAAGGCCTTTATAGCCCCAATAAATTTCTTCTCCTTGAGTATGAAGAGCCAGCAGTCTGTCAGGCGGATTCTCCGTGATCAGCCGGTACATCGCAATAGATTCCGGCTCCGTAAGCGGAGAGATTCCCGGAAAATCGCGGTAGCTGGGTGCTGTCGGTTTTCGGTATTTTTCAATTTCCCATAATGATGGAAATTGTTTATTTAAATCAACCCCGTTTATATTCGCCTTCCATTCATTAAAATTTGGACGATGTTCATTTAGCCTTTCGAGTTCATCTCTTCTGGCTCCCATGACTTCTGATCCGTTTAAAACAAGATCAACGCCATCCGGATTGACAAGAGGAACGAGGGATAAGGATGTGCTGTTAAACAGCTTTATGGGAGAAAAGCCAAAGAAAGGCGAATTGCAGCATAATGACATACAGTATTCCTTAAACCATTTTAGCAGGACAGACGTTGTAATCCACTCATTCGCATGAAATGACGCGTTCATATGGACCTTTTTTACGGCATGCTCCCCACCAGCCTTCAGCTCCCAGATAGGCCTGCCGAGTACAGAACGGCCAATTTCCCGGCATGAGACAAACGGAAAAACATCAATAATCTTCTTTATTTCCTTTTCAACAGCTGAATCATCATAGATTTTCTCTTGCTCAATCCAGCTATCAGAAAGTTTCAGCTGCCGAGGCTGTAAAAAGCCCTTTATGTCCTGAATGGTTTGAAGCTCTTTGCCGCTATGCTCCTCTATCACATAACCAGGGCAATACAATTGATGTTTTTGTGCGGAGCGATTTGCACTTTTAAGCAATTCCTCGTCTATCTTCAGTTCTTTCGCCACTCTGGCCAAATTGTTCTTGATCTCAGGTTTCACCGTAATAAACGCCATCATCATCCCCCTTTTTTGTTACTATATGACAGCGTATTTAAAAAAAGAAAGCCTCCCGCTCACTTTGACGCGGGAGACATTGTGATTACGATGCCTGATCAAGCATTTGTTTTTCTTTCCGTTTTGACGAATTGTCCAGCCTTTTCTGGTCATAAAATCGCAACAAATCCCCATAAATGATTTCATCAGAAAGTGATAGCTCCTGTTTTGCTTTATCAGCAAATGCTTCACATTGTTTTGTCTCTTCTAACGGTTTTCCCGTCTCTTTGTCATAACACGCACCGTCTGTATAAACAACCTGATCTGTGATAAAGCTCCCGTCCCGGAGCACCGTGAAGTCCAGTTTTTCGTCTGAAAGCAGATCGTTGCCGAATTGAATTTGATCTTTCGTATCAATCCCTAAAAGATTCATCAGCGTCGGCCTGATATCAATCTGCCCGCCTACTGTTTCAATGGTTTGCGGCTTTTTATCAGTAATACCCGGAATATGAATGACCAGCGGCACTTTTTGGAGCTGTACCTCTTCAAATGGGGTTATTTCTTTTCCTAAAAACTGCCCCATCGCTTCATTATGGTTTTCTGATATACCATAATGGTCACCATATAATACAATAACAGAGTTGTCGTATAACCCGTCTTCCTTCAGCTTTTCGATAAACCGTTTCAGCGCCTCATCCTGATAACGCACTGTCGGAAAATATTTATTTAGCGTCTGGCTGCTTGAATCATATTCATCAATCAATTGGTCCTCTTCATCAAGATCAAACGGGAAGTGGTTCGTCAGTGTAATCAGCCTCGAGTAAAACGGCTGAGGCAGATTTTTCATCAGCTCTGAAGACTGCTCAAAAAATTCTTTATCCTTAAGTCCCCAGCCGACTGAATTTTCGTCAGTTACATCATACGAGTTAATATCAAAAAACGAATCATATCCAAATGAGTCGTACATTAAATCACGATTCCAAAAGCTCTTATTATTAGCGTGGAGCACCGCTGAATAGTATCCACTGTTTTTCAAAATTTCAGGAGCGGCCATATATTGATTGCCCGCATTCGTAAAAAATACGGCACCTCGTCCAAGCGGATACAGTGAATTGTCCACGATAAATTCAGAATCCGAGGTTTTCCCCTGGCCTGTTTGGTGGTAAACATTATTAAAGTTGTAGCTCTGTTTTATAAAGTCATTCAGAAAAGGCGTGATTTCTTCTCCATTCAATTTTTCATTAATCACGAAGCTTTGCGTCGACTCTAAGGATACGAGAATGACGTTCCTTCCTTTTGCAGCGCCGAATAAGCGTTTGTTGGCATCCTTCGCATTAGCGGTTACGTAGTTTTCAATCTCCGTCAGGCTGTTGCTGTCTGCCAACGCTCTCTGTGCGGATTGCTTTGACTGAAGAACGCCATCGTAAATATGAAAATTAAACAGGCTAATGTTTTTAACAAGCATTTCTCTGTCAAATGAGCGTGTCAATAGCTGAGGTCTTTCCGCCTCAGACAAGCCCAGGTTGAAGAAATAAACAGAAGCAACGAACAAAAAATAAGCCGCCCGTTCATTTTTCGTTGAGGGAATGTCCGATTGAAAAGCTTTTTGCCGGATGTGAAGCCATATTAAAACCGCAATATCTACAGCTAATAGGAGGTCTGTCGGCTCAAGAAGTGTTCCGATGCTGCTTCCGAGATCACCCATATTGCTCGTTTGAAAAAGAACAGGGATTGTTAAGAAATCATTGTAAAAACGGTAAAAAACCATATTTGCCAGCAATACAAACGTGACAAGACAGCTCATCGCGATAATGTAGCGATTTCTGTTTTTGCCTTTTAAAAACAGGCTGAGGCCAAAAATAAGCAACAAAAAACTCAATGGGTTGATAAACAGAATAAATTCCTGTGTTAGATTGTCGATTTTAATATGAAAACTGGTTTTGTAAACAGCATACGTTTTCAGCCACATCAATAAAATGGCAATCAGCATAAATGAAATCTTCGAAAAAAACGTTTTTCGCATTTCAACCTCCTATGCAGCACGCTCAAAAAAATCAGTCTATTCCCAACATTCTCATTAACACATCAAATTAAATCTTAACCTGAGCACAACAAAAAATCAATTTCATTTACACAATTTTAACAATTTTGATGTTTCAGCCATTCATTTTTAGCGATCCAAGCGCCTCCGATAACGCCGGCATCATTTCCAAGTGCTGCGATTGAAATATCAGCAGCTTGGGCTGCCCGCGGAAACGCGCATTTGCGGAATGTTTTCTCGACTTTTGATCTCAGCAGTTCTCCGGCTCTCGATACGCCGCCGCCAAGAACGATTTTGGATGGATTAAGCGAGCTTGCCAAATTTCCGAGCACCAAACCAAGATGCTTGGCTACATAATCAACCACCTCAAGGGCAATTTCATCATTTTCACCCGCCGCTTCAAACACATCCCGCGCTGACAATTGTTCGGTTGCTTTTAAACGTGTCGTCTTTTTAGCATTTGCTATTTTTTCTTTTGCAATTCTTACAATTCCGGTTGCTGACGCAATTGTTTCGATACAGCCCGTTTTGCCGCAGTTGCAGGGCGCTCCGCCTTCAGGGATGCTGCAAATATGGCCGATTTCTCCGCCGGCGCCATTTATACCATGTACAATTTCACCATTTGCAATGATGCCGCCGCCAACTCCTGTGCCAAGCGTCACGAGAATGACGTCTTTTGCGCCATCACCCGCTCCCTTCCACATTTCCCCGAGCGCAGCAATATTCGCGTCATTTTCTATAACAGCTGGGATGCCGGTTTCTGTCTCCAGATGGTTTTTCAAAGCATAATTTTTCCACCCTAGATTTACTGTTTCATAAACCACTCCTGCCGCCATATCTACAGGGCCTGGTGCACCCATTCCGATGTATTTGATGATGTGCTTCGGTTTTTGCAGCTCATCCAGCTTGCTGTCGATTGTTTTTGCAATTGTGACAGTAATCGTGTCGCCGGTTTTATCAGTCGGAACTTCCCACTTATGCTGAATTTCGCCATATTGATTAATAAAAGCGAGTTTAATCGTCGTTCCTCCCAGGTCAATGCCCGCAAACCATATCTCGTCCATTTTTATCACCTTAGCCTTTATAAAAATCTCTTCCGTTTTTTGTTTGTTCCAATTCTTTTCGAAGGACAGCTGCCGCTCTGGCCCACTGCTCCTTTTCAATCATGTGGTTCATGTATAATTCCTTTAATTCATCCAGCATAAACTCAATTTCAAGCTCTCTGTCTCCAAAATAAACAATGTGGCCAAACGTTTTTAACAGCTGCTGCACATCATAAAATGTATTCATTTTCCTCACCATTTCTTGAACTTAACTATCATAAGCGTATTCATAAGGAAGCGGTCAGTCAAGAAGAAAACGCTGACAAAAAAGCCAGCTTCCTTTCCATATTCCACCTCTATGATTCTTTATTGTTTTCAATTTGCCGCTGCAGCTCCTTGTAGCGCTGCTCCTTCGGCTTCAGTTTCACAGCCGTCTGGATGGCCTTTTCTGCTTGTGCAAGCTCATTTTTTTCCGCATACAATAACGCTAAATTGTAATAGGAAGCATGGTCTTTAGGTTCTTTTTTCACTGCTCGTTCCAAAAGGGAAACCGCCTGATCATATTCGCCGATTTGAATATCAGAAACAGCAAGAATTTTCAAAAGATCGGCAGAGGCATCTTTTTGCGCTGCTTCTCCGTTCAGCAATTCTGTTACTTCTTCATACTTTCCTTCCTGATACAGCTCGCTTGCCTGCTGAATCAGCGCTGACTCCTGGTGTGAAGGCGAATGCAATCCGTAATATAAAAATCCAACAGCCAAAGCAATCAGCAAAACCGCTGACAACAATCTTTTTCCAAAGGCTCCGGCTTTAGGCAACCCCAGTGCCGCTGCAGCGAAAAAGCCGCCAATCAAGCCGCCGATATGTCCTGAATTATCAATATTCGAAACCGCAAAACCAAAGCCCAGATTGATGATAATAATGACAATAATATTGGTTCCTATGGTTCTTAAAAACATTTTTCGATTAGACAAAGCAACATACAGTAATGCACCTAAGCATCCGAATATGGCTCCTGATGCCCCTGCCGAAGGATACGGGCTGAACACAAAACTCGCAATCGAACCCGTAATGCCAGCAGCCAGATAAATCAGCAAAAACCGGCCCGATCCATACATCCGCTCAACCGCTGTACCAACCGACCATAAAGCCAGCGTATTAAAAGCTAAATGCGCTATGCCGATGTGAAGCACGATCGGTGTCAGAAGCCGCCACCATTCTCCTTGTGCAATCAGGCTGTTTTCTTTTGCTCCAAAAGCCACCAGCGTCTCCGTATTAGTGCTGCCTCCGTTTATTTCGAGCAAGAAAAACATCAGGATCTGAAGCGCAATAAATAAATATGTAAAAATCGGTTTTCCGTTTTGAAAAACCGCCGCTTCAGTTTTTCTCTGTTCTTCTTGTTTCAGCACTAGCGAAAGGAAGCGTTCTCGCGCCATTTGCGCGTTTTCAAACGAAGCGTGTTCCTCTGAACAATCTTCTGTACGAAATGATGGAAAAACCGCTTGAAGATCATCTCGAAGCATCGTTCCTCTAACGATCGCCGGCTCAACTGACACAGTTCCCTTCTCAAAAGTTTTTTTTGCAATCTCTTCCCAGTCATCAACAGGGGCTTCCGTTGAAAAAAACACATTCAGCAGCTTCATCCTTCGTCTGCCCAATTGATGTCTGACTCGTTCTACTCGTTCGGCCTGCTCTTCGATGTCTCTAACCATTTCTTGACGGAAATCAAGATCGTGCTTATAAAGACGAACTAGATCATGAGAGGACTTGTCCGGAGCTTCCAGCCATATCTCATCTGACTCACCGGCTTGTATGACGCCATACCCGCTATTCACCAGGTGCGCCGCAATTTTCCAATATGTATACTCCAGCAAAAACATGTTTACCGCTCCAATAGTTTTTTTTCATTATAACAGCTGGCGCTCCGAAACGCCTACTGAAAGCAAAAAATCCCGTTTTTCACGGGATTTTAGAAAGCTTGCTGTATAAACTTATTGCGGATAAATGGAATTCTTAAAAACAAATGGATAAAAGACCGCCTGATTCCTGGCTGGCTGAGTACAGTATTCATAAGACGGTAGCGATTTTGATAAAACATGACGGCAGAAACCGCGAAAATGGCATAAATCAAAAGTTTTTTCATGATATCCCTCCTGCCAATAGGGTTTGTTATTCTGCCTTATTTATTCTCGAATAAGGGACAGGAAAGTTATGAAAAACAAGAAATAATCCGATCCTCTGTTATCAGCTTATGTACCGGGATGTCATGTGGCAGACTGGGTACGTGCGCATACAACTGGCACTCCAAAAGCAATGAGACTGTCTTCCCTTCATATTCACTTAAATAGCGATCATAATAGCCGCCTCCAAAGCCGACCCTAAACCCGTTAACATCAAAACAAACACCTGGAACGATCATCAAGTCAATTTGTGATGGGTTTACTTCTTTTGTTTTTTCAATTACCGGCTCGAGCAGTCCGGCGTACACGGTTTCGAGCTGATCATCAGTCTGATATGTGCGAAATTGCATTTTCTTCGTGTCCGGATGGCATTTTGGGATGCAAACTTGTTTCCCTTCTTCCCAAGCCTGCTCAATGACAGGACGCGTCGGTATCTCTAATCCTCTGGAAATAGTGACGGCAATGGTGCCGGCATTTTGCCACTCCGGCAGAGAAAACAAGTACTTATACGTACGTTCCGTTTTTTGAAGAATATCTTCATTTGATAAAGCAGACAGTGCCTCCAGCGTCTTTTTTCTTAATTGTGATTTCATCTCTCATCCCCCTCGGAATAGAAAAAAAGCCAGAACCTTTTTCAAAGCTCTGGCTTTTTTCTTACACCTCAAACAGCAAAGCTGTTATTTTGTTTCACGGTGTAACGTAGATTTTTTATCACGTGGGCAATATTTTTTAAATTCAACGCGGTCTGGATTGTTGCGTTTGTTCTTTTTAGAAATATAGTTACGCTCACCACATTCAGTGCAAGCCAAAGTAATATTAACGCGCATTATTTTCCCTCCAAACTAAAATCATTTACTTATTCAGACTTATATATAATACCACTATAATGGACGGAATGCTAGGCTGTTTTTCAATGAATTGCTGAATTATTGAAGATACGCTCATAAAGCTGCAAATATGATGACATAATGAGTCGGGGGTGGTGGAGCTTGAACACTTGTTGTCTGCCAGCTTCTTTTATCCGGCGGGCTTTTTCCCGGTCTTTTAAAAAGCTGTCCAGCAGATCAGCCGCTTCCTGTACGAGCGTAAAATTAGCGATGATTGCCGTTTTGTCATGAACGGCATAATCACAAAAACCACCCGACTGAGAAACGACAGTCAGCACACCTTGTTCCATGCTTTCTTGCGCGGCAAGCCCAAACGGTTCATAAGAACTAGGGAAAACAGCCATTTCACATTGAGACAGTAACGTTCTGATGTCTTTCCTATTGAGAAACGGCAGGAACATGACGCGATCCTTCAGGTTATATGCCGCAGCTAATTTCTCATAGCAGGACAGAGACGGCCCCTCCCCAGCCAGCACTAGATAGAGGTCTGGCTGACGCTGCTTCAAGATGGCAAACACCTTTAACAGCTGCGAAAATCCTTTTTCCGGAACGAACCTTCCATATGAAAAGAGAAATCTTCTATTTATGCTTCTTTGGATTTTCCCCTTCTCTTCCTCCATAGATGCAGGGCTTGGGATAACGGTTATTTTTTTATGTGCTGCCTTATTAAGAGACCGCTTCATAAATGTGCTTAATACGATCAATGCATCAGCGGATTCTATAAGGAGCCGTTCGGTCTTGAGCCTGTATGGGTGTGGGGCTTCTCGGCACACCTTCTTCCTTTCTCTTTCAAGACCGTGGATTGTCGCAGTAAGCGGAAGGCCAAGCCGTTGTTTCAAATACTGGGCAGCAGGGGCAGTTGTGTCATCATGGGCATGAATCAGATCAAAGCGTTTATTGTGTGATAACACATGGCGAACCATTGTAAAGTTAGCATCAGCTATGTAATCTTCAAACTTCGCATACGAAAACAGCTGCCCGCTCGGAGTAAAAACCGTAATGTTGATATGAGGGTTTAAATAGGAAATGAGGCGGTTTAAATGGACACCTAGCCCGCTTTTCGGCTCATCGGGATGTTCGGGTGAAAGCATGAGAATGTTCACCGTTCTCTCTCCCCTCTCCCATAACAGGTGTATGCAGAAAATTGCTCCTCCCACCTGGTGTGCGCTTCCTCAATCTGAAAGCTGTTTATATGACGAATCCCATTTTCATCAAGATAGATGTCGTCTGTATCGGCAAGCTTGAGAGAGACATTCATTGAATTCACAATACTGTATTCAGCCCGATATACAGCATCACCAGCCGTCTGTCTAATCGTCCATTCGCCTTTATCATACGTTGTGCGTTTTGTCCTGACAGCTTCAATGTCTTTTCTTTTGATGACAATCCGCAATTCTTTTATCATATCCTGCGTTTTTTCGAAAAGGACAGCTTCAGCCAGCCGCATTGTTTCTTCTGAGATTTCCCAGCTTACGGTCAAGGTGTGAGCGTTTTGAATGATTATGTCGAATGTGTCCCTAAAAAAGGAAAGCTTATGTCGTATATTATAGGGAAATGGGTGTTTATCCATGGACTCTTAACATTCTCCTTTCCAATCGTTCACTTCGTGTTCCTATTAAACCATTACATAAAGAAGAAGCAAAGAAAGATTTCTCGACAAAATCTCGTTTTTTTCGCGAATTCCTTTAGAAACTACTGGTTTTATGGTATAAAAAAGAAGGATAAAAAAAGAATAGAAGGTGATGAAACGTGGAAATTGCTATTATTGCGTTGTTTATCGTCAGTATAGCGCTAATTGCATTCTCATATTCTCAAAGAGACCCGATGAAAGATGTAGAACAGGAGCTCGAAACACTGCAGCTTTCTGCGATGCAGGAAATTTACAAGCTCAAAAAGAAAATGACAGTGCTTGAGGAAGAATTACTGGAAACAAACCTTGTCATTCGCAAATCAAAGCAGAACGACATCAATCAAAAAATCGCTAAACAAATACTTTCTAAATATAATAACGGTATGTCAGCTGAAGCGATTGCTAAAGCTGAGCATGTATCAGTGGAAGACGTGAATACGATTATCAAAGATAATGAGAAGGTGCTCGTATGACAAAACGGGGCATTCAGGCATTTGCTGGCGGCATCATTTTAGCGACAGCCGTTCTTGCAGCTGTTTTTTATCTGACTGACGAAGATCAGGCCGCTGCTGTAAAAGATAATAAAACAGTAACTGAACAAGACGTGAACAATTACCTTGATTCTAAAAAAATGGTTTCTGTGAACCGTGATGAATATCAAAAACTTCTTGATTCAAAAGAGAAATCGTTGACCGATGACAGCAGCTCAGACACGAAAACAGACAAAGTCAAAACGTACAAACTCAAAATTAAAGATGGCATGAGCACTGCGGATGTATCTGCTATTCTTGAAAAAGAGGGCATTATCTCTTCGGCTCAAGACTTTAATGACTATGTCATTGATGCCGGCTATCACAAAGAAATTCGTGCCGGCGAGTTTAAAGTAAAATCAGACATGAGTTTCAAAAAGATCGTAAAAACGTTAACACGATAAAAAAACAGGCTGACTCAGCCTGTTTTTTTTCATCCAAACTTTCCTGAAATGTAATCGAGAGTTCTTTGGTCCTTCGGGTTAGAGAACATTTTATTCGTATTGTCGCATTCAACAAGCTCGCCCATGTAGAAAAAGGCGGTTTGATCAGAAACCCTTGCTGCCTGCTGCATGTTATGCGTGACAATGACAATTGTATATTTATTTTTCAGCTCTAGAATGAGTTCTTCAATTTTTCTCGTTGAGATTGGATCTAGTGCAGATGTCGGTTCATCCATCAGCAAAATATCAGGATTGGTCGCAAGTGCTCTGGCGATGCAAAGACGCTGCTGCTGGCCCCCTGACAGCGAAAGAGCGGACGTATGCAATCGATCCTTCACCTCATCCCATAACGCCACGTCTTTTAATGACTTTTCCACAATTTCCTGAAGCTTCTTCTTATTTTTGGTGCCGTGGACTCTCGGTCCGTAAGCCACATTATCAAAAATAGATTGCGGAAACGGGTTCCCTTTTTGGAATACCATGCCGATATTTTTCCGTAAATCCACGATGTCCACTTTATCCTTTAAAATATTGCTGCCATTATAGTTCAGCTCACCTGCAAGCTTTACATTTGGCGTCATTTGAATCATTAAATTCAATGTCTTGACAAAGGTCGATTTCCCGCATCCGGATGGACCGATAATCGCCGTAACCTCATTTTCATAAATGCTCAAATTGATATTTTTTAAAGCATGATGCTGTCCATACCATAAGTTCATTCCATTGACTTGATAGACTTCCTGTTTCATTACAGCTTCGGTAGCAATACTCATTGCCGCCCTCCTATCCGAATTTCCCGTTAATATAATCCTCTGTCTTTTGCTTTTTCGGACTCGTGAAAATCTGTTCGGTCTGTCCGTATTCTACAAGCTCGCCGTTTAAAAAGAATGCCGTCCGGTCAGAAACCCGCAGAGCCTGCTGCATATTGTGCGTGACAATAATAATTGAGTATTCTCTTTTCAATCCTGTAATTAATTCCTCTATTTTCGCATTTGAAATCGGATCAAGCGCTGAAGCTGGTTCATCAAGCAGAAGAACAGCCGGCTTCATCGCAAGCGTTCTCGCGATGCATAAACGCTGCTGCTGGCCGCCGGATAACGAGAGTGCGGATGAATGTAAACGATCCTTCACCTCATCCCAGAGGGCCGCTTTTGTTAAACTTTCTTCCACAATTTCATCTAAAACAGCTTTATTCCGCTCTCCGGCATATTTCAATGCATGTGTGATATTCGCATAGATCGATTTCGGAAATGGATTTGGTTTTTGAAAAACCATTCCGATTTCTCTTCTCAAGCTGACAACGTTAATATTGCCGCCCAATATATTTAATCCTTCATAAAGGATTTCACCTTCCGCTCTTGCAGATGGAATTAAATCGTTCATTCGGTTAATATTTCTCAAAAAAGTAGATTTTCCGCATCCCGACGGCCCAATTAAAGCAGTCACCGCATTTTTTTCAATATCCATGTTTACATGATGAACGGCTTGTTTATTTCCGTAAAAAATAGACAGATCTTTGACCTCAAGCACGTGATTCTGCTTCGGAACAATAACAGCTCGCTCAGGTTTTTCTTTTACCATTTGTTCAGACATGTTTTTCGCCTCTTTCCGTTCTAATTTGCCGTAAGCTTTTTGTAGATCATCGTGCCAAGCCATCTCGCCGCGAGATTAAACACAAGAACAGAAATCACCAGCACGGCAGAACCACCGTTGGCAATCGCTTCAGCATCCGGAATCATTCCTTGTGTATTGACGTTCCAAATGTGGACCGCAAGTGTTTCAGCGGGCCTGAAAATATTAAGCGGTGATGTTTCCGAAAACGGGTTCCACTCCGTAAAATTAAGACGCGGTGTTGTCAGGCCTGCCGTAAATAATAATGCGGCCGCTTCCCCGAACACCCTTCCTGACGCTAAAATTGCTCCTGTGATGATAGAAGGAATCGCACTTGGAATTAAAACTGTTTTTACGGTATGCCAGCGTGATACACCTAAAGCGAGAGAGGCTTCCTTCAGATCTTTAGGGACTGAACGGATCGCGTCTTCTGTCACACGCACCATGACAGGAAGGTTAAAAACAGTTAACGCAAGCGCCCCGCCTATGATCGTATATCCCCAGCCTGTTAAGTTGACAAACATCAATAATCCAAACATCCCAATGACAATAGACGGAAGAGATGAAAGCACCTCTATACATGTTCTGATGAAGTCAGTTACTTTGTTATTAGGCGCGTATTCAGCCATGAAGACTCCGCCGCCCACACCGAGCGGGATTGTAATCAGCATTGTAATAAACAAAATATAAAAGGAGTTAAACAGCTGATCTCGTATGCCTCCTCCAGCTGCAATGGCGCTCGATTTTGTTGTAATAAATTGCAAACTGAGCTGAGAAACACCGTTTATAATAATATAGGAAAACAAACCTACTAAAATGGCAGCGATAATGGCTGCACACAAACCAAACATTCCGGTCGCCAGTTTATCTGTTATTTTGCGGTTCATTACACTTTCCTCCTAGATGACAAGTAGCGAATAAGCAGGATGAACAAGAATGACATCACCAGAAGCACAAGCCCCATTGACCACAGCGTATTGTTTTCAACACTTCCGTATGTGGTGTGGCCCATATTCAGCGTGATGATCGTTGTCAGCGTTCCCGCAGTGTCAAACAGGCTTTCCGGCAATACTCTTGTATTTCCAATGACCATCTGAACAGCCAAAGCTTCACCGAACGCCCGAGCCATGCCTAACACAACAGCTGTCATCAATGTTGGAAAAGCTGCAGGCACAAGTACTTTTCTGATTGTCTGCCATCTTGTCGCACCGAGCGCGTAAGAACCCTCTCGTAAACTCTTCGGAAGAGAAGCCATTGCATCAGCAGAAATCGATGTGATCGTCGGCAGAATCATGACGGAAAGGACAATCGTTCCCGCCAATAAACTGTGCCCTGTTCCGCTCGATTTGAACTGGGCGATAAACGGCACCAATACTGTAAGACCTATGAATCCATAAACAACAGATGGAATACCGACTAAAAGCTCAATCACCGGCTGCAGCACTTTCTTTCCCCAATTCGGGGCAATCTCTGTCATAAAAATCGCACCTGCAATGCCAAGCGGCGCAGCGATTAGAGCAGAAAGAATCGTTACTGCAAATGAGCCAAAAATAAATGGCAGCACTCCGTATTTCGGATCACTATCTGTAGGATTCCAATTTAAGCTCGTTAAGAATTCAATTGGGCTTACACCATTTACAAGAAAAGATTGCAGCCCCTTCACGCCGAGGAAAATGGTGATTGCAACAGATGCCGCAATCATAATCAGCGCACATGCTGTCACAATCATTCTTCCCCGAACTTCATCCAATTGCCGATTTTGCCTTGAGCTGATTAAACGCTCGCTCACAGACATATTTTCTCTATTGTTTATCATTGTTTTACACTCCTATGAATGTGTTAAGAGGAGAAACGGTTGTCCCCGCACTCCTCTTTTTATTAAGATCAGCTTTGCTTCCCGTTGGCATCGCGTGTCACTTTCATATCAGTAACCGGAATGTAGCCTTGGTCAGTAACAATGCTTTTTTGAATGTCTTCACTCTTTAGATAATCAAGAAATTCTTTAGCTAAACCTGTCGCTTCACCTTTTGTATAAGAATGCTGATAAGCCCAGATCGGATACTCGCCAGTTGCTACATTTTTCGCTTCAGGTTTAACACCGTCAATAGATAGAGGAGTTACTTTGTCATCTGTTAAATATGAGAATGCAAGATATCCAATCGCTCCCGGAGTATCAGCAATGATTTTTTTCACCGTGTTGGAGGAATCTTCAGTAATGCCTTCTGCAGGCTCCGCACCGTCAAGCGCATATTTCACAAATGTAGCACGTGTGCCAGAAGAATCAGGACGGTTTACAAGTGTAATCTTTTGGTCTTTGCCGCCGAGCTCTTTCCAGTTTTTGATTTTGCCAGTGAAGATTTTTTTCAATTCATCTTTTGAAATATCCTTTACACCAGCATCAGGGTTTACAGCTGCTGCCATACCAACTACAGCGACTTGATGATCGACAAGCGCTTTTGCATCGATGCCTTCTTTTTCTTCAGCAAAAACGTCTGAATTCCCGATCTGAACAGCTCCTTCAGAGACTTGAGAAAGCCCTGTTCCAGAACCGCCAGCTTGTACCTGTATATCAGCATCAGGGTTTTCTTCCATAAATTTTTCCGCGGCTGCAAGTACTAGTGGCTGCATTGCCGATGAACCAGAAATGGTTAAAGAACCTGATGCCTTTTCTTCTCCTTTTGCAGAATCGCTATTCGATTTTTTACTTTCTCCTGCATTTCCGCATGCAGCTGCAATCATCATAAAAGCAGCCATCAGAAGCATAAGCATCAATTTGTTTTTTTTCATTTCCTGAATTCCCCCTGCGTATAATGTGTAATTTGTCCTACACGTATAGAGTAAAGGTTCTATGTAAAAAGGGTTTGAACCGAATGTTAAGGTTTTGTAAATCAGTGCGTTTTTTTGTATAAAAAAAACGCCCACATTATGTGAGCGTTTCTTTTTAGTTATCAGAAGACGTTGTGTTTTCTGCATTTTCTTCAATTTTGTCTTTATTCTTTTGCTGAGTATCTTCTTTGTCCTGCTTCGATTTCAGCTCAAAATATTTATCCATTACTTCCCTGCCGATTTCGTTTGTAATGGTATATTTAGCGCTGTAATCAATATAAGCCCAAGGGACTACTACAGAGATCGCAATCTCAGGATTATCAGCCGGTGCATAGGCAACAAGTGTCGTATTATAAGTCGCTGTTCCTGTTTTTGATTTATCAGGTCCATCATAGAACGATTGTGCTGTTCCTGTTTTGCCGGCAGGCTGATATGACGCTGAAGCAAATTGGCTGGCAGCTGTCCCTTTTGTCATCACCCGTCTGAATCCGGCCTGAACCTCTTTAATGTATTCACTCTTCATGTCGATTTTATTCAGCACTTCCGGCTGAACGGACTGTACGACAGCACCGATCCCTCTTTTAGCATCAGGTTCTCTGACTTCCTTTACAAGCTGAGGCTTTAAGCGATATCCGCCGTTTGCAATCGTTGATACGTATTGCGCAAGTTCCAGCGGTGTATATGTGTCGTATTGCCCGATCGCATAGTCAAGCAAGAATCCCGTCAATCTGTCTGTTCCTTTATAGCCTGTCATTTCATTCGGAAGATCAATTCCAGTTTTGACACCTAATCCAAATTGGCTGAAATAATTACGGAACGTATCAAAGGCCGTCGTATCAATCGGTAAAGCTTGGTGCGGTTTATATTCACCTTTTCCGAGCGCGATCGCTGTTTTAAACATAAATACGTTAGAAGACTGCTCTAAGGCTCTTTGAATGTTAACAGGTCCTAAAGTAGTCCAGGATTTTTTACCATTTTTATCCTGACCGATATACAATGGTTCATCCTGAAAAACTGTATTCAGGTTGATGGCACCGGTTTGAAGGCCTGTCAAGACTGTTGCCCCTTTGACTGCTGAACCCATGGCGTAAGATGACGTCATTGTACCTAAAGCGTAATCATCAATTTTATATTTCCCATTTTCTTGTTTAATCTGCTTGCCCGCCATTGAAAGCACTTCACCGTTTCTTGGGTCCATCATGACAACGAATGCCCTGTCTAACAATTGCGTGCTTGGTCTTGCTTTAGCAGATTTGAGGTTCTTCTCAATGATTTTTTCCACTTCTTTTTGCAAATCAATGTCAATCGTAAGGACGAGATCTTTACCGGCTTTACCTTCAGAAACGGTTTTCGTTCCCGTGACATTGCCGTTTGAATCTGTGATATTTTCGACTTTGGCTTTTTGGCCCTGCAGAAGGCTTTCGTATTGGTATTCCAGATAACTTTTTCCGACCCTGTCATTTCGGCTGTAGCCAAGCGACAGATAATGGTCGAGCAAGTTGGACGGCAATCCTTCATTAGAGCTGGAAACACTTCCGAGCACTGAGCGAAGAAGGTTTTTATAAGGATATTCACGTTCCCAATCGGACGTGACATCAACACCTGGCAGTTCGTCTAAATGTTCACTTACCACTGCCATTTCCTTCGCTGATACATCTTCGTTTTTGATATATTGAGGGGTCAATGCATAGCCCGAATCCATCTGTCTTTTGATAGCAAGGATCTGCATATCTTTATCCGTCAATTCATTCAGCTGCTTATCAGTAATCCGTTTTAGCTGAAGCTGGTATAAATCGTCATCGGATATTTTTTTGTCTTCAACCTGCTGTCTTTCTTTAGAGCTAATGAGCTTTTTCGCTTCTTTCGGTCTAGTCAAAATCCAATAATCTTTTTTATCCCGTTCTGTTACTTTTTTTGTATCGACTTTGATCATGTCAGACAGCTTTTTTGCGATCTTTAAGCGCTGTTCTTGCGTGGTCGATTTAGATCTCGTGTATGTGATTGCATTTAAAGCCTTATTTGTCACAATGGCATTAAAGTTTCGATCATAAATTTTCCCGCGTGGTACCGCTGAGCTGACTTCACTTTGTTCCTGCTTATTCGCTTGGTTTTTGTAATCATCGCCTTGCACGATCTGCTTGATGCCCAGTTCCACAATAATCCAGGTGAATATAACAAAGGCAGCTAAAAATAAAATATTCAGCCGGATCGGAAGCGACTTCTTTTTCTCTTTATGATTTTGCTTTTTTGGTTTATTTCTCCTCATAACATCACCTTTTCTATTTACAGAAAGAAAAGACACTCAAGTAAGAGTGCCAGTTTTCATTTTAAAGGTTTTTTCGACTTTTTTCTACAGATAACCCCTTTTTGGCAAAAAAATTATCTCTCGCCTTTTAACAGGGTCGGTTCTGTTACCCGTTTTTGGCCATCTTCTTCCATGGTTTCATTTTCCCCTTCTTTCTCCTTAAAACGGATATCCTTGACAAAGTAATAAATCAAAGGATGTCCTATACCCAATATCGCAAGTGACAAAGGAATTCCCACATCCTCTTTCAGAAGGGCCACAATCAGGAGAAAGCACAAAATGGAAACAATTCTGCCGGCGTTCAAGAACATTTCTCTAAGCACGATATATTCAATTCTTGCTTTTCTGGCATGCCTCGCGCGCCCTATCACATCATATGTAAGTGATACATATGGCACAAGCAACAGAGGATAGCCGATGGCAATAAAAACGCCATACGTTAATAATGTCGAAAAGCTCATATGGAACAGAATCAAAAACAGCGCGCCATACAAAATAAGTCCGCCCAGCAAAATCGATTTTTTTCTCGCCTTTTTCTTAATCAGCCTGGATGCAAAGTAGTAGGCAAAGAAGGAAACAGCTGAATTGACAAGACCGAATGTACCGAGAGCAAGTTCGCTGTTTGTCTCAATAAATACAAACACACTGATTAAAAAGACAAAAATCCCTTCTCTCAAACCCTGAAAAAAATGCGCATTCGTAATTCTCCGCCAATTCATATTGCTATGGCGCTCTCCAAATACTTTGCTCAGCATAAAACGGCCCTTTGATTCTCTCCGTTTTAAGAAAAAGCTCATCACGACGGCCAGGGCAAATAAACTGAGGGAGAGACTGAAAATCACTGTATAACCCGTATTATTTTCAAGCCTTGAGATCACGAATCCGGCTACAATCGGGCCGATCATTCCTGCAGAGGAAGACAGAATGCCCATAAACCCGTTGAAAAAGTCTCGCGTATCCGGCTCTGTTATTTCAAAGGTCAGCACGTTAAACGCTAGCCAATAAAAGCCATAGCCCACTCCGAGCACCGCGCCGATTAGCACGAGGCGGCTGGCCGCCGTTTCTCCGGCTAAAAGCACACTTAAATAAAAGGCAGCTAAAAAAATGACGCCGAACCTTAAAATGAATACCCTGTCTATTTTTTTGGCTAACCGTCCAGCCAAATAAAAGGTTATCGGCTGCATTGTCACAATGGATAAATTATATATCGCCAAATCAATAAATTTCCCTGACTGCTTCCAAAGATACACATTAACAAATGTATTGGACAGTGCAATTCCCAGCGAGTAAAGCCCGCCAATGGTCAGCAGAAAGAGTAACCCTTTGTTTACGTCTACATCGCCTATCACTTTTTTTAGTTTGCTCATTACTGACTCCCCTTTACTATCCTTTAGTCTGTCTCACTCAAACCGAGATATGTAAAAAGAAGACATAAAAAAACAAGGTCCCATAATGAGGACCTTGTTTGTGCCATTATTTTGCTTCGCTGTATAGACGAGCCACTTCGTCCCAGTTTACAACATTCCAGAAAGCTGAAATGTAATCAGGACGGCGGTTTTGATAGTTAAGGTAGTAAGCATGCTCCCAAACGTCAAGACCTAAGATAGGCGTTTTGCCTTCTGAAAGCGGAGAATCTTGGTTTGGCGTGCTTGTGATTTCAAGTTTACCGTTGTTCACAACAAGCCATGCCCAGCCAGAACCGAAGCGTCCAGCTGCTGCTGCTGCGAATTGCTCTTTGAATTTGTCAAAGCTTCCAAATACACTGTTGATCTCTTCAGCAAGCGCGCCAGTCGGTTCGCCTCCGCCGTTTGGAGATAAAAGTGTCCAGAATAATTTGTGGTTCGCGTGTCCGCCGCCGTTGTTGCGGACTGCAGTGCGGATGTTTTCAGGAACAGAATCAAGATCTGCAACAAGCTCTTCAACTGATTTGTTGGCAAGAGCAGTGTTTCCTTCAACCGCTTTGTTTAAATTTGTCACGTATGTGTTGTGGTGTTTCGTATGGTGAATAGTCATAGTTTCCTTATCGATATGCGGTTCTAAAGCATCGTACGCATAAGGTAATTCTGGAAGTTCGTAAGCCATGATAATTCCTCCTTAGTATATATGTACTGAAATGCCGCTTCACAGCGAGCCTTTCTTCATTCAATGTAACAAAAGAATGCTTTGTAATCAATGAAAAAGCTCACGATTTGGCTCATTTCAGCGACATATTTCACTTTAACCGATAATCTGCCCCATTAAACCTGCCGCCAGCATTTCTTATAGGACCGTCCATAAAAAGTATCCGATCATCAAAAGCTGTATGATGCCCTTTGCAATAACCCCTGTTAAAAAACCAATGAGTGAGCCGAGGCCAATTTTAAACGCTGACTTTAAGTCCTTCTGATGAACGATAAGTTCTGCGCAAACAGCCCCGATAAACGGACCCAATATGATCCCTGCAACCGGAATGACAAAAGGCCCGATTAATAAACCAATCGTGCTTCCCCAAATGGCAGCTTTGCTTCCTCCGAACCTTTTTACTCCAAGCAGATTCGACACGTAATCTGCTGCGAATAATACTGCGGCAAAAACTGCCTCAACAAGCCAGAACATATAAGAATACGGACTGAATGAAAATAAAAATCCGTACAATACAAATCCGGCAACAATAAATACTACGCTCGGAATAACAGGATACACCAGCCCGATAAAGGCAATGATAAAAACCGCTGCAATCAACAGCCAATACAACATATCCATAGCTTCCATCCTCCCATTTTACTCTGTCTTCTTCATGTCTTCCTTGTATTCACACGCATGCAACGATACAATAAGCAACATATATTAGTTTAGCTAGGAAGTGAAGATAGTGAATGTGTTTCAGCTTTTCATTAAAAGTACATACTCTCCCCGTGATATTGCAAAAACAAGATTTCAAGGAATCGGAAAAGCGATTCTTTATGTATTTTTGCTCTCTGTCCTGTTTGCAATCCCTACCGCTTATTATGTAAGTACAGGGACCGTAAAATCAATGAACGGCTTTAAAACTGTTTTAAACAAAGATTTCCCTGATTTCACAATTTCAAACGGCAAACTTCAAACGGATGAGAAAAAAGCCACGGAATCTCAAGCAAATGGTTTCGTTATCGTGTTCGATCCAACAGACTCCTATGGCACTGAACAAATTGAAGCAAAGCAAAACGCAATCGGCATCCTTCAGAACAAATTTGTTTTGGCCATTGACGGACAAGCCCAAGAAATGTCTTACTCAATGATGCCGTCAGAGTTACAGAAAAAAGATGTCATTGCAGGTTTAAACCAAAATAAAGCGATGATTGTAACTGTTCTCTCAGCTCTTATTTTTCTCGTAACAGCAGCGGGAAAATTTATTGAAGTATCGTTTTTAGCGCTTATCGGGTTAATCATTAAGAATTCGCAGAAAAAGCATTTATCCTATCATCAGCTCTGGAAGCTTTCTGCTTATTCCATCACCCTTTCAACTGTATTCTTTACAATCATGCGGGCATTAGAAGCAACCGTACCAAGTGAATTTTTGCTGAACTGGTTTGTCAATTTTGTCATCCTGTTTCTCGTTTTAAAAGAGATTCCGTCCAAAAAAGCTGCTGTATAAACCGAGGCTGCATTCGCAGTCTCTTTTCTTTTGTCATGAATCGAAATGGACAAGCATACTATGGTATAAAATTTCGTATGCGGGAGGAAAAGCGATGAAGCGTCTCACCTTAGTATGCAGCATTGTTTTTATACTTTTTATTCTTTTTTATGACCTTAAAATTGGAACCATACCCATTCAGGACCTCCCTGTCTATGAAGCATCAGCAAAAACGGCTGTACAAGAACCGACTTATAAAACGGTGAAGGTAAAGCCGGGTGATACGGTTATGTCGATAGTCGGATCAGCAGGTTCTCCGGATGACATTGTAAAGGATTTTGAAGCACTGAATCCAAATGTGAAAGCCAATGCCATTCAAGCGGGAACAGCGTATAAATTCCCGGTCTACCCTTAATTTAACGTTAATTTCTTGTCAGTTCGGCGAAGACACTGTTACAATGTAATTTGTAAAATAAATTCACATAAACCATACTAGAATTGTTATATCTAGAAGCGGCAACTACAATTAAGGAGCGATTGCAAGTGAGTGAAATCACACATCGTACAAAAACGCGTCCCGTCAAAGTGGGACCTTTAACAATAGGCGGCAACAATGAAGTTGTCATCCAAAGCATGACAACAACAAAAACACATGATGTAGAAGCAACGGTTGCGGAAATTAACCGTTTGGCTGAAGCCGGATGCCAAATCGTTCGGGTAGCATGTCCTGATGAACGGGCAGCAAACGCCATTGCGGATATTAAAAAGCGCATTTCCATTCCTCTCGTTGTTGACATACATTTCGATTATAAACTTGCGTTGAAAGCCATTGAAGGCGGCGCAGATAAAATCCGCATCAACCCCGGCAACATCGGCCGGCGCGAAAAAGTTGAAGCGGTTGTTAAAGCGGCCAAAGACAAAGGCATTCCGATCAGAATCGGAGTAAACGCCGGTTCATTGGAAAAACGCATTTTAGAAAAATACGGTTATCCGACTGCCGATGGAATGGTAGAAAGCGCACTTCATCACATTAAAATTCTTGAGGATCTTGATTTTCACGATATTATTGTCAGCATGAAGGCCTCTGACGTGAACCTTGCAATCGAGGCTTATGAAAAAGCGGCGAAAGCATTTGACTACCCGCTTCACCTCGGGATCACCGAGTCAGGAACACTGTTTGCCGGCACAGTAAAGAGCGCAGCAGGACTCGGCGCCATTTTAAGCAAAGGCATCGGGAACACCATGCGCATTTCACTAAGCGCAGACCCTGTAGAAGAGGTAAAAGTAGCAAGGGAGCTTCTGAAATCTTTCGGCTTAGCCTCCAATGCTGCCACGCTCATCTCTTGCCCGACTTGCGGCCGTATTGAGATTGATCTAATCAGCATTGCCAATGAAGTGGAAGAGTATATTTCTAAGATAAAAGCACCGATTAAAGTTGCTGTTCTCGGCTGCGCTGTAAACGGACCTGGTGAAGCGAGAGAAGCTGATATCGGAATCGCCGGCGCACGCGGTGAAGGACTGCTGTTCCGGAAAGGGAAAATTGTCCGTAAGGTTCCAGAGGAAACGATGGTAGAAGAACTCAAAAAAGAAATTGACATTCTTGCTGAGGAACACTACGCAAAACTTGAAGCTGAAAAAGCAAAATTAAAAGAAGAAACACAAAAAGCTTGACGGGAACCCGTCAAGCTTTTTTGTGTTAGAAAAATGGAATAATAAATATTCCAAGCACTAATGAAACGACACCGATACCCATTGCCCAGGCGCCAAGGCCTTGAGCACCTCTTCTTCTTGCGATATAGCCGACAATAATACCGGCAGCTCCCAATAAAACAGGCAGTACAAACAATGAAATAATAGACAAGGCTAAAGCGATATATCCTATTCCCCGTCCTTCATTGACATTGCCGCCGCTGCGATCATTGTCTTGGTCATTGCTGCGGTCAGCAGCACGATAAGGCTCTGCGATTTCAGCAGCTGTTTCCTCAAAAAAACCGTCATTGTCACGGGTAATATTTGTCCCTTCAGATCCATGATCAACATAGTAACTGTTGTTATCACGCTTTTCGTAATCGTTTGCCACCTTCAATTCCCCCTTCTGTTTTATTAAAGGAGCTTTTATAGTTTGATCCATTTTGCCTGATTCATGTTTGCTAAACTTTTCTGTTAATGTCAATTGTTTATGTTACACTTGAAGGGATGAAACTGAAGGAGTGTGGGCATGTTACGCTTAGGAATAGATATTGACGGCACAATCACGGCTCAGGATACATTCGTCCCTTATTTGAACCGTTCGTTTAATCTTTCCATTTCATTAAACGATATGACGGATTATGATTTAACAAAGCTGTTAAACATTACCCAGGAAGAATTTTGGGATTGGATGAATCAAAATGAAGCGATCATATATAAGGAAGCATTGCTTGCACAGCATGCGAAACAGTCACTTGATCTTCTCAAAGAGGAGCACAAGCTTATTTATATTACAGCGAGACGGACTCATTTAACTGATATTACCTATGAATGGTTTGACAGACAAAACATTCATTATGACCACATCGAACTCGTTGGCGGTCATCACAAAGTTGAAGCGGTCAAGAATCATAACATCGACCTGTTTTTTGAGGATCATCACGGGAACGCCATGATGATTGCGAAAGAAGCCGGGATACCGGTGATTTTGTTCAATTCCCCTTATAATCAGCTTCCGATTGATTCAAACATCATCAGAGTAAACAACTGGCTAGAAGCCGTTCAATGGATGAACAACAATAAGCATAACTTAATACGTGTCAATAACTGAAAAAGGAGCCCAAACCGGGCCCCTTTTTCATATATACGCATTTTACGCAGTAGTGTTTTCTTGGTTTTCCGCTGTACAATCAGGGCATGTGCCATAAATCTCAAATTTATGCCCGCTGACCTGATAGCCATCCAAATCATCACAAAGCTTGTCCATCGGACATGATTCAATTTCCTTTGTTTTGCCGCAGGCAAGACAAATAAAATGATGGTGGTGATGGGTGAATGAACACTTAAATCGGAAGAGCTTTTCACCGGACAGCTCAGTTGTTTCCAAAATCCCAAGTTCTTCATATAAAGAAAGATTTCTGTAGATTGTATCAAAGCTTAAGCCTGGATAATCATCATTCAGTGCAGACAGTACGTTTTTAGCGGTAAGATATCTGTCTGAATCAGCAAAAAGCTGCAGCATATCCTCCCGTTTGTTTGTATATTTATATCCGTTTTCTTTTAGTAGGTTCAGCGCTTCTTGTACGTTCATGAAGGGTCCCCCTTTTCGCTTTGCTTAAGAACGTATTACATGTATGAAAAAGAAAATGGCAGCTGTCTGTCCAGCAAGCCATTTTCTTTACTGCAGATAAAATTATACCCATAAAATGAATAAAAGTAAATGAAAGCCTAGTGGATTGCGTTTTTGAATTTTCCGCCTCTCGTTTCATGAGTATTCATAATTGTTATGAATGCATTTTGATCGACTTCAAACACAATCGATTTGAGCTTTGTCACTTCCAGCCTTGTGACAACCGCGTAAATTACGTCTTTTTCTTCGTCCGTATACCCGCCTTTCCCCTTCAGCTTCGTTGTGCCCCGACCAAGACGGTGCAAAATCGCGTCGGAAATCTCATCATACTGCTCAGACACAATAATGACAGCTTTTGTTTCATCAAGCCCTTGGATCACGGCATCAATCGTTTTCATCGCAATATAATAAGTCATGAATGAGTACATCGCTTGCTCAGGACCGAACACAAAAACTGCCCAAATGAAAATGAACACATTGATGAACATAACGAACTCACCTACTGAAAACGGGAGTTTTTTGGTCAGCAAAATACCGAGAATTTCTGTACCATCCATTGAACCTCCGTTTCGAATAACAAGCCCGACGCCAAAGCCGAGTAAAAGACCTCCGAACACAGTAGCCAAAATAGGCTGGGTTGTAATGGCTTCTACATGGTGAAGTGAGGATTCAATAACGGCAAGCCCGACAATCCCTATAAACGTAGAGACTAGAAAGGTCTTACCGATATATTTATATCCGAAGATCATAAAAGGAATATTTAATATCACAACGAAAAAAGCGAAATTCAGAAAGGGGTTTGACATAAAGAGGTGGTCTAAAATAAGTGATACACCGATAATCCCGCCATCAATAAAATCATTGGGGATTAAAAATAATTCAATACTTACAGCCGCAGATGCAGCTCCTACCAGAATCATAAAGACCCTGAAAATAAAATGGGTAAATGTTTCTTTCTTATGTTGTTTTGTTGGGGTCATAAAATCTCCTTTCCTGCAATAACTATTTTAAATACATTATAAATCTATTTTACCATTAAACACTGACACATTTTACTGATTTGCCCATACATTAAGTCTGGAGGTGGAATGACCGATGATTTTATTTCAAAGAATTATTTTGCAGCGGCTTAATCAGGCTACTGCTGATGATTTGCTGAAGTACTCAAAACAATACGGAATCAGCTTAACAAGATCGCAGGCCGTTGAAGTAGCGAACCTGTTATACGGGAAAAATGTAAACATCTTTAATGAGAGTGAACGAATGCGGCTGCTGAAACAAGTAGAGACGATTACATCGAAAGAAACAGCTCAAACAGTTAATGAACTATTCAAACAATTTACAAGCTAAAAAATGGGGGTGTTATCCCCCATTTTTTATTGCTGTAAAATCTTTTCAAGCAATGTATCATCAAATTGTTTTTCTTTCAGCATTTCAATCTCAAAACGGTATGGCGGTTTTTTGTTCTTTTTATCTTCACCGACGTATGGTGTTTCAAGAATTTTTGGAATGTCTTTTAACTGCTCATGGTGAACAACATATTGCAGTGCGTCAAAACCTATTTCACCAAAGCCAATATTTGCATGGCGGTCTTTTCTCGCACCTTTGACATTTTTGCTGTCATTGATATGAAGCACTTTAATACGGTCAATGCCAATGATTTTATCGAACTCATTTAGCACTCCGTCAAAGTCTTCGACAATGTTATACCCGGCATCATGTGTATGGCACGTGTCAAAGCACACTGACAGCTGCTCATTGTGTGTAACGCCTTCGATAATCTGCGCAAGCTCCTCAAAGCTTCTGCCGCATTCTGATCCTTTTCCAGCCATTGTTTCTAATGCAATCTGGACATTTTGATTCGGATCAATCACTTCATTTAAGCCTTCAATAATTTTTTTGATGCCCGCTTCAGCTCCTGCCCCTACGTGAGCGCCAGGATGAAGGACAATTTGCTTCGCTCCGATGGCCGCTGTCCGTTCAATTTCTGAACGAAGAAAATCAACACCCAGCTCAAAAGTGGACGGATTTGTCGTGTTGCCAATATTAATAATATAAGGCGCGTGTACGATAATCTCGTCAATGCCGTTTTCTTGCATATGTGCCCGGCCTGCTTCTATATTTAAGTCTTCAATTTTCTTTCGGCGCGTATTTTGCGGTGCGCCTGTATAGATCATAAACGTATTCGCCCCATAAGAGACTGCTTCCTGGCTTGCAGCCAGAAGCATATGTTTTCCGCTCATAGAGACGTGTGAGCCTATTCTCAGCAACAGGTTCCCCTACTTTCTTTTCTTAGATTGGTTTCTTCTCTGTTTTTTCTTGATTTTCTCCATCTCATAGCTCATTTTCTTTTTATACCCAGGCTTAACCTTCTTCGGCTTTTTCACGAGACGATGAGCAATTTCATCCGCTTCATTCGGCGTTTTTTTACGTTTTTTGCGGCGCTGACGGTCATCGCCTTTTTTCCATTCGCCCTTTTCAAGCTCTAAGTACTCAAATTCGATGCCCATTTTTTCAAGTCTTACTAATGCATCCTCATCAGTAAGCTCATAAATGGTCATCGCTTGTCCTGATGAGCCGGCACGAGCCGTTCTGCCCACACGGTGAACATAGAAATCGAGATCATCCGGCAGCTCATAGTTGATAACATGGCTGACACCTTTAATATCAATACCTCTTGCGGCAAGGTCAGTTGCAATGATATATGTGAATTCCAAATCATTGATCTGCTTCATGACTTTTTTCCGCTCACGTGGTGTTAATCCGCCGTGCAGCAAGCCGATTTTCATGCCTTTGCCAGTCAGATACTGGGCAATATGGTCAGCCGTATTTTTCGTGTTGGCAAACACAATCCCCAGGTATGGATTCAGATGCGACATGATGTCAAAAAGGAGCTTGTCCTTGTCACGATGTTTCGAAGGAATGAGGATATGCTCGATTTTCGCAGCAGTCACCTGTTTTGGCTCCACATGGGCGTATTTCGGATTTTCCATGTATTTCTTCAAGAATGGTTTCAGCTTTTCCGGTATGGTCGCTGAGAACACAAGCATTTGCAGATCCTCAGGCATGCGGGAACCGATGTAATCTACATCTGCAAGGAATCCCATGTCCAGCATTAAATCCGCTTCATCAATAACAAGAGATTCAGCTTTATGAACACTTAACGCCTGTTCTTTGATTAGGTCAGCAATCCGTCCGGGTGTACCGACAACAAGATGCGGCTGTATTTTCAATTTATCAATTGATTTTTGTTTATCAGTGCCTCCGATAAAACATTTCGAGCGAATCTGACTTCCTTCTTCACCCTGCGTGATTTTAAGCGCTTCCTGATAAATCTGGTTGGCAAGCTCTCTTGTCGGAGCCGTAATGACAACCTGAACGACATCCTTAGCAGGATCAATTTTGTTTAATAAAGGCAGTAAATAAGCGTGAGTTTTTCCAGTTCCCGTCTGAGACTGGCCGATGACGCTTTCTTTTTTTAGCACTGCAGGAATCAGCCTTTTCTGGATATCAGTCGGTTCGTAAAAACCAAGGCGATGTACTGCATCTATAATAAATGGTTTCAATTCATAAAGTTCAAATTTCGTTTCTTTCATTTTTCCCAGCTCCTTAAAGCGGCACATTATGTGTCCATCATCACATTATACCCGATTTTGCTTAAAAACACCACGTTTGCAAGGCGTTTGTTTTATTCAGTTATGTAAAGCAAATACCGCAGCCCATGCATATTCTAATAGCAGAGAGAGCTGAAAGGAGGTACAAGTATGTTTTCACCGCAGCAGCCAATGAGAAATTACCCACAGCCCGGACCGCCCCGCCCCATGCCAAATCAGCGAATGATGGGCAGAAGACCGCCTAATATGCGAGGACCTTCATTTGGAGCACAGCAGCAAGGTTTTCAGCAAGCCGGACAATTTCTTCCTCAGGCAAATGCCGGAGCGAGAAATGGTGCAGGTGCAGGCGGAGGCTTAAAAGGAATGCTGTCAAGATTCCTACCCGGCGGAGGAGGCGCTGGCAGCGCCGGAGTTCCCGGAATTCCAGGAGCAGGTGCAGCAGCGAGCGGAGGTGCTGGCCTGCAAGGCATTCAAAATATTGCCAATCCTGCATCATTATCCAGTATGCTTGGAAATGTGCAAAAAGTACTCGGCATGGCGCAGCAAGTCACCCCTATGATCCAGCAGTACGGCCCATTAGTCCGCAATCTGCCAGCAATGATGAAGCTGTACAGCCAATTAAGTAAAAGTGATGATACTGAGACAGAGGCCAATGAGGAAAGTGAAAAACAATCCGTTTCAGAAGAATCATCAGAAAAAGAAAAAGAGACTGAAACAAAAACCTCAGATGGGAACAAAAAATCAAAACCAAAAAGTTCTTCTCTCCCAAAGAAATCTAAAACAACTGACAATAAAGAACAAGAATTAAAAACATCTGCCCCGAAGAAAAAGGAAGCTGCCTCTCCTGCTCCGAAAAGAACATCAGGCAGTTCAAAACCGAGATTATATATTTAACATTCTTTGATATCTTAAGTGAGATTGGCTATAATGAGATCAGAAGAATGCAAGAATAGAGCCGTTTGATTACGGCTTTTTATATTGCCTTTACTCACTTCAGTATTGGAGGACAACCGAAAATGGACGTAATTAAAATTTCACCGCGCGGCTATTGCTATGGTGTTGTTGATGCTATGGTGATTGCCAAAAATGCGTCACTAGATAAAAGCTTGCCAAGACCCATCTATATACTCGGGATGATTGTTCATAATAAACACGTCACTGATGCGTTTGAAGAGGAAGGGATTTTTACATTGGACGGCTCTAACCGTCTGGACATCTTAAAGCAGGTTGACAAAGGAACTGTCATTTTCACTGCGCACGGTGTTTCTCCCGAAGTCAGAAGAATCGCAGAAGAAAAAGGGTTAGTCGCAATTGATGCTACATGTCCGGATGTGACGAAAACTCATAATCTAATCTTAGAGATGAAAGAAAAAGGATATCACGTGATCTATATCGGCAAAAAAGGGCATCCAGAGCCTGAGGGAGCCGTTGGCGTAGCGCCGGAGATCGTTCACTTAGTTGAAACAGAAGAAGATGTAAAGAACCTTGATATCCAAGCAGAGAAGTTAATCGTGACGAATCAAACAACAATGTCTCAATGGGATGTTCACGACATTATGGAGCTTGTCAAAGAAAAATATCCTCATGTCGAATATCACCAAGAGATTTGCCTCGCTACTCAAGTGCGGCAGGAAGCTGTATCAGAGCAGGCAAAAAAAGCGGACTTAACAATCGTTGTCGGAGACCCGAAAAGCAACAATTCAAATAGGCTTGCTCAAGTGTCAGAGGAAATAGCCAGGACAAAAGCATACCGGATCGGTGACTTAAGCGAATTGAAGCTCGAATGGCTGAAAGGCGTTAATACCGTTGCAGTTACAGCGGGAGCTTCAACACCGACGCCGATCACAAAAGAAGTCATTCGCTTTTTAGAGCAGTTTGATCACGAAGATCCATCAACTTGGACAACTGAACATAATATACCGCTCAAAAAAATACTTCCAAAAGTAAAAGCAAAAAACTGAGGCTGTAAAAGCCTCAGTTTTTTTATAGAAATGTAAATGGATTTGTATCTGTTTCAGAAACAAAGATATTCACGCCAAACTTTTTATCATTACACATTGATGTAAGTTTTCTCGTGACGCCTTCTTTCATGATTTTTTCCGCGTAATGGCCCGGATCAACCACATTTAGGCCAAGCATCATCGCATCATGGGCCACATGGAAGTATAAATCTCCTGTGACGTAAACATCGGCTCCCTTTCGTTTTGCATGATGAATATACTTGTTTCCATCTCCGCCAAGAACAGCTACTTTTTTCACCATGCTGTCAGCATCCCCAACCATTCTGACACCATTGACGTCAAGCTTGTCTTTCACAAATAAAGCGAATTCCTTGAGCGTCATCTCATTTTTAAGGGTTCCGACACGGCCGAGCCCTTTTTCGGCGGGAGTCTGTTCGACAGGATAGATATCGTAAGCGACTTCTTCATATGGATGGCTTTTTATCATTGCATTGATAACAGCCTTTTCGACGCTTTTAGGAAATACAGTCTCAAGCCTTACTTCATGAACAAGCTCAAGCTCTCCCACTTCACCGATAAAAGGCTTAGCTCCCTCTAATGGCTTAAAGCTGCCGATTCCTTCAGATGAAAACGCGCAATGGCTGTATTCACCGATATGGCCGGCCCCCGCATTTCCGAGCGCGGCTCTGACCTGCTCTTCATATTCCTTCGGCACGTAAACTGCCAGCTTTTTCAGAGGATCCGTATAAGTAGGTGCCAGCACTTCTGTCTCACTCAGCTCTAATGCTTCAGCAAGCAAATCATTCACGCCGCCGTCCGCAACGTCTAAATTTGTATGAGCTGCATAAACAGCAATATCATGCTTCAAACACTTTTCAATTAACCTTCCGGCAGGCTGATCTGTTGAAATATGCTTTAGCGGCCGGAAAATAGGAGGATGGTGTGCAATAATCAAGTCAACCTCTTTTTCAATCGCTTCATCGATAACGCTCTCTAACACATCAAGTGTAACCATCACATTTTTAATTGGTTTGTTTAAAGTGCCGATTTGCAGGCCGATTTTATCTCCTTCAACCGCATAGGCTTTCGGGGAAAATTGTTCAAACAGCTGGATGATCTGCTGCCCATTTACACTTTTAGCCATGATCGATTACCTCCTTTAACAGCTCCATTCGATCGGAGAGCTCCTTTAATTTTTGTTTGTTTTGCTCTGTATCCGCCGCTTGGCTGATCTGTTCATAAATGCTTTGAGTGTGCTGAAGCTCTTGTGTCCACTTTTTCAAAAAGACAGCATTTTTTTCTTTTGCCAAGAAAGGACCGACGAGCATCCCGGCTGATAAAGAAATACCGTCATAAGCCGCATCCCTGTCTCCCGCTTCTGCTACCAGCACCTCATAGCACTTTCCGTCCTCTTCAAGGATTACCTCATCTATCAGCGCATATCCTTCTTTATAAAGCCACTCCCTGATATGAACAGCATGAATATTCGGCTGTAAAATGAGCCGTTCCTTCCCCGTTAATTTGTCTTTGCCCGCTTCTAAAATGTGAGCGATCAAAGCCCCGCCCATTCCGGCAATCGTAATGGCATCAGCTTCACCTTTTTTAATCACTTCCAGTCCGTCTCCCTGCCTTACAGAAATGTGCGAGTTTAAGCCTGATTTTTCAACCTGCCGCTTTGCAGACAAAAACGGGCCGTCTGTTATTTCTCCGGCAATCGCCCCGCTGGCTTTATGATTCAGCACCGCATAACAAGGAAGGTATGCGTGGTCAGAGCCGATATCGGCCATCACCGCTCCATTCGGTATGTACTCCGCTACTGTTTGCAATCGTTTAGATAATTTTAATTCGTTCACTTGTCATCACAACTTTTCTCAATCATTTTTTCCTTTACTATCATATAAAAAATCAGCCCGGAATCCAAGCTGAAGCAAATGATTTTGAAATTATTTCTTTTGATGCGGGTCTGCACGCGGCAGTCAAAAATAAAAGGCTGTCGAGAACATCTCGGCGGCCTGTGAATGTATAAAGAGAAAAATAGTTCTTTTATTTAATTTTTGACACCCACTCTGCCATATCATCCAGCTTATCGGCAGGAACAAGACCGGAAGGCATTCCATTACCGCCTTTTTCGATCTTTGTTTTAATTTCAGCGACATCTTTCTTATCCCCTACACCTTTTAAGCTCGGACCCGAAACACCTTCATAATTTTCACCGTGGCATGCGATGCAGTTTGCCTTGTAAATTTCTTCTGGTGAAGCGTTTGCATCTTTCTTTTCAGCAGATTTGCTTTCTCCTCCGCTTGCAATCTCCCGAGAGTCATCAAGTCCTTTTACTGATAAAAAGAAAGTTAGACCAATTCCTAAAACAGCGATCAGCAAAAATGGAATAAGCGGGTTCCATTTCATTTCCCTTCCCCCTTTTTGATCCTTCCCCCTATGTAAACACTTCTAATTCTAACTTATTTTTACAAAAAGTAAATGGATTGCTATACAAAAGTTTTTTATTCACACTTTATACAAAATTGAATTGAAACATGCCTAAATCTCTAATATCCTTTTTATTCTATTGTATAATGTATTGTATACGCTTACAATAGAAAATATGGAATTAGATTTTGAAATTTTTCACCACAATGTTCATTTGCAAATGACATCATTTTTCAGTAAAATAAAGGCATATTATCCATATATCTTTTTAAAAAAAAGAAGAACGGATCTTCAAGACCCGTTCCATCTTATTCAAGGAAATCTTTCAAACGTTTACTTCTGCTAGGATGTCTTAGTTTCCGCAACGCTTTGGCTTCGATTTGTCGAATACGCTCTCTCGTTACTCCAAATACTTTGCCGACCTCTTCTAATGTTCTTGTACGGCCGTCATCAAGACCGAATCGAAGACGCAATACATTTTCTTCACGATCAGTTAACGTATCAAGCACATCTTCCAGCTGCTCTTTCAATAGCTCGTATGCGGCGTGGTCAGAAGGTGAAGTTGCTTCTTGGTCTTCAATGAAATCACCAAGGTGCGAGTCATCCTCTTCACCGATCGGTGTTTCCAGAGATACCGGCTCTTGAGCAATCTTTAAGATTTCGCGTACTTTTTCAGGCGTTAAATCCATATCTTCCGCAATTTCTTCAGGTGTTGGTTCTCTGCCTAAGTCTTGCAGTAATTGACGCTGCACACGGATTAATTTATTAATGGTTTCAACCATATGAACGGGAATCCGGATCGTTCTCGCCTGATCGGCAATGGCGCGTGTAATCGCCTGTCTGATCCACCACGTAGCATACGTACTGAATTTATAACCTTTGCGATAATCAAATTTTTCAACGGCTTTCATCAGACCCATGTTTCCTTCCTGGATCAGATCAAGGAACAGCATACCGCGTCCGACATACCGTTTTGCGATACTGACAACAAGCCGCAGGTTCGCTTCAGCCAATCTGCGTTTAGATTCTTCGTCACCTTCTTCAATCTTTTGAGCGTAGGCGATTTCTTCTTTTGCAGAAAGAAGGTTAACCCGACCGATTTCCTTTAAATACATACGAACTGGGTCATTGATTTTAACGCCAGGCGGTACACTTAGGTCATTAAGGTCAAATTCTTCTTCGGCTTTGGCAAGCTGCTGAATATTAGGATCTTCTGTTTCTTCATTCTCACTAATTAATTCAACACCTTGTTCACCTAAAAATTCATAATACTCATCCATTTGGTCTGATTCAATTTCAAAGCTGGACATACGCTCAGCAATTTCTTCATATGTCAAAACGCCACGTTTTTTACCAGACTCTGTTAATTGCTCTTTTACTTGGTCGAATGTTAATTCTGTCTCGTGGGTTTGTTTATCAGCCATTATGGATCCCTCCTTCCAAAGCTTGCAACGAATTCTATAAGCGGTATGATTCTTATTCGGTCCATTCAGGCGTTTTCTATGTGAACTGCCTTTAACAATGTGCGAATAATGAAATGACAATTCATGATGAGGTTAAGCGATCTATTTGCTCCTCCGCAAGGAATCATTGCCAATAAATGCTCCTCATCAGTTCTCCAGTTATTTTAAAGATCGGTTCAATGTAACGATTTCTTGAGCCAAAGAAGCAGCTCTTAAAAAATCTTTTTGCCTCTCTGCTTCGGCTCTTTCCGCCTCTTTTTCTTTTATCATTGACCAATTTCTTTGATTCAACACTTTTTTTACATAATCTGATAACTCGGCTTCGCTAAGCTCTTGATTAACCTGAAGCATTAATATATCGGACAAGAGCTGGCTTATATGATCATCCGTCACCCTGGCCATCAGATGCTGAGGCGTAAGCTCGGCTCCCTCTTCATAAAAAGCATAAAGATAGGCGGCTAATGCCCGGTGCTCATCAATATTAAATTGAAACCCTACCCGGTCAATCACTTTTTTGATGACGCTCCGATCTCGAAGCATGTGAGCGAGTAACAGCCTTTCTGCATTTTCATACGCCGGACGCAAACGTTTTTGCCTTGCTTTTGTCGTCAGATGCGCTCGCCGCGTTTTTGTTTCACCGCTATTGTCAGCAGGTTTGTTTTGCTTGCTGAAAACAGACAGCTGCTCAGTTAAAGACTCCTGTGAAAGCGAAAACTCTGAAGCAAGCTGCTTTACATAGACTTCCTGCTCTAGAGACCCTGAAAGCGTGCTGATTTCTTTCAGTACGTCTTTAATGTAAGCTAGTCGGTCGCCTTCATCGGACAGGTTCTTTCCTTTTCGGAAATATTGCATTTTGAACGCCATTACGGTGACACTGGCATCAATAATGTCGTTTTTAAATTTTTCCCCGCCGAATTTTTTGATGTAATCATCAGGGTCCAATCCGTCAGGAATCATTGCAACTCTGACTTTGCAGCCTTTTTTTTGCAGAAGCTCCGAAGCTTTTAAGGTGGCTTCATAACCGGCTTTATCAGAGTCATAGCAAAGAATGATTTCTTCGACGTTTCTTCTCAGGATCTTGACATGATCATCTGTAAGAGATGTTCCCATCGTGGCTATGCTTTCTTTTACACCCGAGCTTACGGCCGATATGACATCAGCAAACCCTTCAAATAAGACTGCTCTTTCCTGCTTTCTGATATGAAGGCGGGCCTTATAAAAATTGTAAAGCAGTTTGCTTTTATGAAAGAGCGGGGTTTCAGGACTGTTCATATACTTAGGCTGCTGGCTGCCAAGAGCCCTGCCTGAGAAAGCAACAACAGCCCCGTGATGATCATGGATCGGAAACATGACACGGTTTCTGAAGCGGTCGAAATATCCGCTTCCGTCTTCGCGTCTGATCAGGAGACCCGCTTTTTCCATTTGCGCCTCACTAAATCCCCTCTTTACAAGGAATTTCGTGATAAAGTCCCAAGAATCAAGAGCATAGCCAATCTGAAATTCATCAATCAGCTCTTTCGTAAAGCCCCTAGAAAGCAGATAATCCAGTGCCTCTTGACCTTCTTTTGTATTTATTAACAAATGATGGTAAAATTTCTTCAGGAGCTCATGGGCCTCAGCCATTTTTTGTTCTCCAGAAGACTCTGGCCGGGCTCCGGAATGGACTGTTATATCATCTGGAAAATCAATTTGGTATTTGTCAGCAAGGTGAGAAACTGACTCGGCAAAAGAATAGCCTTCCATCTGCCTTAAAAAAGAGAAAACATTGCCGCCCGCTCCGCAGCCAAAGCAATGAAAAATCTGTTTGTCGGGCGATACGGAAAACGAAGGTGTGCTTTCTCCATGAAAAGGACAGAGTCCAAAGTAGTTTCGGCCTTGCTTCTTTAATTGAACATAATCACCTATGACTTCAACGATATCTGCCGACTTTTGCACCTGATCCACAATTTCATCTGGTATCCGATTTCCCATCTTATAACACTCCGTCGTACATTATTCGATGCTTTAGTGCAAAATCCCTTCATCGTTCGACAGGATTTTTTGCAGCAGTGTAATAAATCGTTCTCGATCTTCTTTATTCAATTTTTTAGGCCCTTTGGCATATACGCCTTTTCTTCTTTGTTTGCCGGAAAAATGACGGCCCTCTAGGGCAAAATCAATCGTGTCTTCCTTGTAAAGACGACCTCTTTCCGACATAACAGAGACATTTCTGTTCAACAGCAGAGATGCTAATCCGATGTCCTGCGTCACAACAATATCTCCCGGTTTCACGTGATTTGCGATATATAAATCAGCAGCTTCTTTATGAGGATCAACATACTTCCATTTTTCTTCATTGCTTCTGGAAAGCTGATAATGTTCAAATGAAGCGACAAAAAGAACTTGAACTTCATACTCGGATGCTGTTTGTAAAATTTCATCTTTTACAGGACAAGCATCAGCATCGACAAAAATCGTCTTTTCTTGTTCATTAAGAAGAGTAATTCTCCATCCCTCCATTAAACTCCTGCATAAAAGCAAGCAAAATCGCACATCCTTTATTATTGTGGATGTATATGAATTTGTCGAAAAATTTCCGGGAGAAATTCTTGACATCTTACCCATAATAGTTTATTCGTATCACACGATCCTTAAACCTAAAATTAATCATTTTATCACAATTTTTTATTATAATACAAACTTCACAAAGATGCTATTGTTTTTCATTATTCCCTTTTGGCACAGCCAAAAACCCAGGATAGAGCGTCCTGAGTTATATGTTTTTTGTTTTGAGATGATGGATAATATTTGCTGTTTCCTCAACCGCTTTATTTGAAACATCAACAACCTGGCAGCCGATCCGATCCACAATCTTTTCGAAATACTCGAGTTCCTCTTTGATTCTGTTGATATTTGCATAAATCGCTTTATCATTAAGCCCGAGTGATTTTAAACGTTCTTTTCTGATATGATTCAGTTTATCAGGGCTAATCTTTAAACCGATGCATTTTTTCGGATCAACGTTAAAGAGTTCTTCCGGCGGATCAACCTCCGGTACAATCGGAACATTGGCAACCTTCAGGCGTTTGTGTGCGAGATATTGAGACAGCGGTGTTTTAGACGTTCTTGACACGCCGATCAAAACGATATCAGCTTTTAAAATCCCTCTTGGATCACGTCCATCATCGTATTTAACTGCAAACTCGATGGCCTCCACTTTTTTGAAATAATCTTCATCAAGCTGGCGCACCCGCCCCGGTTCGTATTTCGCTGTTAAACCATAGGCTGTTTCCATTTTATCAATCAACGGGCCGATAATATCATAATATAAAACATTTGCTTTTTCCGCTTCGGCTATCAAATATTCTCTGATTTCCGGCACCACGAGTGTAAAACAGATAATGCCGCCGTCTGCCTTTGCAAGTGAAATCACTTCATTGATAGTGCCTATATCTTCAACATAAGGAATTCTTCTTACATGAGTATCATCCGCCGATCCGTTAAATTGGCTGAGTGCTGCTTTTACTACCAATTCAGCCGTTTCACCGACGGAATCCGATACAACATAGATGATGCGGTTATTCATATTATCCCCCCGTTAGTTTGCAATCTTATAGGATTTCATTTTCAGATAAACTGACAAGTATTTTGGTCATATTTGTTTTTGTCACTCTGCCGATCACTTCAAAGCCTTTATCGGTGTCTTTGATGACAGGCAGTGCATCAATTTGTTTTTCTATTAAGTGCTTTGCAATGTCCATCACATAATCCTCGCGTCTGCACACCGTAATGTTCGGCATCCTTGTCATGATGATGTGAACAGGGACCGATGTAAGCTCCTGCTGGCCAATGCTCGCTCTGAGCAAGTCTTTTCGTGAAAGCACCCCGACTAAAACAGCATCGCGGTCCACCACAAACAGAGTACCTACATCTTCTAAAAACATGGTGCAAATCGCATCGTACACAGAAACGTTTTCGTGAATCACTACGGGGATAGATTGAAAGTCTTTCACCTGAAGCTTTTTGAGTTTATCCGCCAAAAGCTGTGTGCCGGTTTTTCCCGTATAGAAATAACCGACTCTCGGGCGCGCCTCGAGGAATCCTGACATGGTGAGTATGGCTAAATCCGGGCGCAATGTCGCCCTGGTTAGGTTCAGCTTTTCTGCAATATGCTCCCCTGTAATCGGCCCGTTTTCTTTTACAATCTGCAAAATATGTTCTTGCCGTTTATTTAGTTCGATCGTACTCACCACCTTTTCACTTCATAGCTATGTAAAGAAATAATAATCCATATTATAACGTAAATATCTTGTAATCAAACAAAAAACTTATAAATGGGGAAAAGACGATTACCGATCACACAGCAACCGCCTTTTCTCTCTTTATTTTACAATAAGGGCATTCATATTCGCAAAGGACTTGATCTCATCCGCCAAGCTTACCATTTGCGCTAAACGATTTGCCTTTAATGACTCATTATCCGCTATAACCATTGTATGATCGAAGTAAGCATCGATCGGTTCTTTTAAGGCTGCAAGTGAAGCAAGCGCCGCCTCATAATCTTTTTTGCTGAAGTTTTCCTGCAGATTTTGCTTCGCTGTTTGGTAGGCATCAAACAGTTTTGCTTCGTATTCATTTTCAAACAGATCAGGCTGAATGTCTCCGCGGACTCCTTTTTTGCTGATAGAGATCACTCGGCCTAACGCTTCGGCTGTTTCCTTAAAGCCAGGTGCACCAAGCTTTTGCTCCAGTACTTGTGCTTTATGCAGCGCAGAGTACGGCTCAAGCTCAGAGCTTTCCAGCACGGCGTCAATGACATCATGTCTGATTTGTTCAGCATTCAAGACATATTTCAAGCGCTGAGTGAAGAAATCCAGCAGTTCATTTTCTTTATCGGTTTGAACGAAAGTAAGCAGCTCTTCAAATGAAATTCCCCAGTTGCGGTCAAGAAGAATCGCAACAATACCGCTTGCTTGGCGGCGCAGTCCGTAAGGGTCCTGGGAACCGGTCGGAATTACGCCGATAGAGAAGAATGAAGCGATTGTGTCAAGCTTATCCGCCATTGCTACAACAGCTCCGGTGAAAGTAGAAGGCGTTTCTCCGCCCGCTGATCTAGGCATATAATGTTCATTAACTGCCGCAGCCACAGCTTCATCTTCGCCAAGCATTCTCGCATACTTTTCGCCCATAATTCCTTGAAGTTCAGGGAATTCATATATCATATGCGTCACAAGGTCGAATTTAGAAATTTCAGCAGCCCGCTTCACATGTTTTAATGTATCTTCATCAGCCTGAAGACGAACGGCAAGTTTCTCTGCGATTGATGTGACTCTCCTAACCTTATCAGCAAGAGAACCAAGCTCTTCATGGAAAACGATATTTTCAAGCTTCTTCACATTTGCATCAATGTTTAGTTTCTGATCTTCTTTGTAGAAGAATGAAGCATCAGATAAACGTGCGCGCAGCACTTTTTCATTGCCTCGGGCCACATTTTCAATCGCGTGGCTGTTGCCGTTTCGGACTGTGATAAAGTGAGGCAGCAGGTCACCGTTTTTGTCTTTGACAGGGAAGTAGCGCTGATGCTCTTTCATTGTTGTGACAAGCACTTCTTCAGGAATTGACAGAAACTCGGATTCAAATGAACCGTAAAGAGCTGTCGGGTATTCTACTAAATGATTCACTTCATCAAGAAGGTCTTCGTCAACTGGAATGCTCCAATTGTTTTCAGCAGCCATTGTTTCCAGCTGAGATTGAATCATTTGCTTTCGGACGCTAGGATCAGCAATAACATGCTGTCCTTTGAGCTGCTCTTCATAAGCTGAAGGTGATTCAATTGACACTTCATGTCCGAGGAAACGGTGTCCCTGTGTTGTCCGTCCAGACTCAACGTTTGTGATCGAAAATGGAATGACATCCTGTCCAAATAATGCGACAATCCATTTGATCGGTCGGATATAACGCAAATCTTCATTTCCCCAGCGCATGTTTTTCGGGAAATGCAAGCTTGTAATTAAACCGCTCAATTCTGGCAGAAGCGACTTCGTTTCTTGGCCGGCTTGGAATTTTTGCACGAATACATACTCTATGCCTTTTACTTCTTTGATGTACAGGTCTTCCACATTTGCGCCTTGGCCTTTTGAAAAGCCGATTGCCGCTTTTGTCCAGTTCCCGTCCGCATCAAGGGCAATTTTTTTCGCAGGCCCTTTTGCTTCTTCTTTTATATCATCCTGCTTTTCTGCGACATCCTTAACGAACACAGCAAGACGTCTCGGTGTATTGAAGAGTTTCACTTCACCGTGAGTAATATTTTTTTCTTTAAGCCAGCCTGTCAGCTTGTCGCCAAGCTGAACCATGCTTTCATTCAAAAAGCGCGCCGGCATTTCCTCTAATCCGATCTCTAAAAGTAAATCCTGTTTACTCATGAGAAGAACCCTCCCCTTTAAGCATTGGGAACCCTAGTTTTTCTCGTTCCTCATAGTAGGTTTTTGCTACTTTTCTAGCTAAATTCCGCACTCTTGCGATATAGCCCGTCCGCTCGGTAACAGAGATCGCACCTTTGGCATCAAGCAGGTTGAAAGTGTGCGAGCATTTCAGCACATAGTCATATGCTGGATGAACAAGTCCGTTGTCCATTTGCTTGATCGCTTCTTTTTCATATGTGCTGAACAATTGGAACAGCATATCGACGTCTGATGTTTCAAACGTATAAACAGAATGCTCATATTCAGCCATCATGAATAAATCTTTTACTGTAAACCCTGACGTCCATTCCAAGTCAAACACGTTTTCTTTATCCTGGATATAAGACGCGAGACGCTCAATTCCATACGTAATCTCTACAGAAACGGGTTTACACTCTAATCCCCCGACCTGCTGGAAATACGTAAATTGTGTTATTTCCATTCCGTCAAGCCAAACTTCCCAGCCTAGACCCGCGCAGCCTAAAGACGGATTCTCCCAGTTGTCTTCAACAAAGCGAATATCGTGCTCAAGCGGATCAATTCCAAGAGCACGCAAGGAATCCAAATACAGCTCTTGAATGTTATCAGGTGACGGTTTAATAATGACCTGGAACTGATGATGCTGATACAGTCTGTTCGGGTTCTCCCCGTAGCGGCCGTCTGCCGGACGTCTGGAAGGCTCTACATAAGCCACTTTCCACGGCTCAGGACCGATACTGCGCAAAAATGTATACGGGCTCATCGTGCCGGCTCCTTTTTCTACATCGTAAGCCTGCATAAGCACACAGCCCTGACTGGACCAATGCTTTTGCAAGGTTAGAATCATGTCTTGAATATTCATTTCAAGCACCTCCACTTTTCTTTCATAAGTTGACTGCGGCAGCAACCAAAAAACTCCCGTCTCTATGCTTGCCAGCCGCAAACATAGGGACGAGAGTTCTCCCGCGGTTCCACCCTAGTTGCTGAGAACAAAATCCCAGCCTCTTTTTTAAAATTGCTCAAGAATGCCTTTCGTTGCGTGCTCATCCTTAGCTTACACCGCCCTAAGGTCGCTTTCATGAGGTAAACGCAAGTACTTCTTTCTCTCACTGCAACATATTTTATAATAAATGATCATATAAAAAGATGGACCAAAAGTCAACTTTTGTTTTCACCCATAAGATGTTTCATGCTTTCCATTTGATCTAAAAAGCGCTTTGATTTTAAATACAATCCCGAATATTCTTCGTAATATAAATCAATCACTTGCTTTAATTCAGCTTTTGTTTCCTCTTTTAAGGACACATTTCCGAGCCTCGACAGATCAAAATAGTAAAAGAGTCTTAACAGCCTTGCCGTTTGCGGTTTGATCGGTATCCTGTAAGGATCTTTTTCAAAACAGCGGTGGCATATAAAACCATTATCACGAACAGAGAAATGAAAGGTTCCGTCTTGGCTTTTACAATGTACACAATGATTTAGCTCAGGATACAGGCCCATGACACCGAGCATCTTCATTTGAACAATGAAGGTGATAACATCCGGATCTGTCCCTTCATTCAGCTGTTTTAATGACTCTAATATGAATTCAAATAAATAAGGATTTGGCTTTTTTTCTTCTGTGCCTCTGTCGACTAACTCAGCAATATAGGCAGCATATGCTGTTAAAAACAAGTCTTCCCTGATGCCTCTCATGCTGAGGATCATTTCCCCCTGCTGAAGCGTTCCGAGGCCCGATGTTTTTTGCACTAAGAAAGAACCATACAAAAAGGGCTGGCTGACTGCTGATAAACGGCTGTTCGGTTTTTTGGCGCCTCGTGCCATAACACCTATTTTTCCGTGTTCTCTTGTCAGTAAAGTTACGATTTTATTCGTCTCTCCGTAATCATTTGTGCGAAGAACGATTCCTTCACATTTTGTCAGCATTTCCGCACCTTCCTCAAGCAGGAGCGGCCAAGAGGTTTATAAAATTGGATAATCAAATCGGGCTAGCTCATCTTCTAGTTCTTCGGGTCTTTCCATGTTCTCTTTTTCCAGTTCTTTAAAAAGAAGATACGTATCAACATTTCCTGTTTGAGAAAATACGTTCCAGGTAAAATTCAACACAAGAAACCCACCTTTCTGTAGTTAAACTAGCTTACCTAAACTCCAAATTCTTACCTTTATCTTGACCAGATGTCCTCCATTTCATGTTAAACAAAATTTGCTAATGTATCCCTGTTCCTGTGAGATAATGACACACACAGCTAGAGATTAATATTCGTCCTCTTTAAAGCCAAAATCGCGAAGCTGGGACATTTTATTACGCCAGTCTTTCTGCACTTTCACCCACAATTCAAGGTAGACACGGGAGCCCAACAGTGCTTCAATATCCGCTCTCGCTCTTTTTCCAACCTCTTTTAGAAGGCTTCCTTTTTTACCGATCACGATGCCTTTCTGGGAATCCCGCTCGACCACAATCGTTGCCGCTACGTGCACAGAACCGTTGTCCTGCCCTTTGATGGATTCGATGGCCACCGCAATGCTGTGCGGGATTTCTTCTCTCGTCAAATGCAGCACCTTTTCCCTGATTAATTCAGAAATGATAAATCGCTCAGGGTGGTCAGTTACCTGGTCACTCGGATAGAATTGCGGCCCTTCCGGCAAATACGCTTCAATCTGAGCGAGCAAGGTTTCGATGTTATTTCCTTCTAAAGCAGAAATCGGAACAATTTCCTTAAAAGGATAACGTTTGCGGTATTCGTCAATTAGCAGAAGCAATTGGTCGGGATGAATTTTATCGATTTTGTTTACGATTAAGAATACAGGTGTAGACATCGTCTGCAATTTCTCAATGATGAATTCGTCGCCCTTTCCGTAGCCTTCCTCAGCATTGATCATAAACAAGATCAAATCAACTTCTTTTAATGTATTTTGCGCCACTTTCATCATAAAGTCCCCAAGCTTATGCTTAGGTTTATGAATCCCTGGTGTGTCAATAAAAATGGTTTGTGATGTGCCTGTCGTCAGTACTCCTTGCACCTTGTTTCTCGTCGTTTGGGGCTTATCGCTCATGATCGCGATTTTTTGTCCAATGACTCTGTTCAAAAATGTAGATTTTCCTACGTTTGGTCTTCCAATAATGGATACAAATCCTGATTTAAAGCTTTCGTTCGTCATGTAAATCCTCCGATGAAAATGCGCCTGGCAATAATTCTTCCACAGTCATTTCTTTTATTTGTCCTTGTAAATTAGTCAGTACGACAATAACGTCTTTTGTGCAAAGCTCAGAAATCACCTGGCGGCAGGCTCCGCACGGAGATACCGGTCCAGGGGTGTCAGCCGCAACGGCCAGCATCTGAAACTCTGTATCCCCTTCAGAAACAGCTTTAAATAAAGCGGTACGCTCGGCGCAATTGCACATGCTGTATGCCGCGTTCTCAATGTTGCAGCCTCTGTACACTTTTCCATCCTTGGTAAGAAGAGCGGCTCCTACTTGGAATTTGGAATACGGCGCATATGCCATATCACGCGCTTTTAAAGCTTCTGTTATTAATTCTTGTCTGTTCATGTGTACATTCCTCTCTTACCTATAATGGTACCGCTATCACTTTATATTTTACATAATCGCGCGCTTTTTTTCACGCCCATTTCTAAAAATGTAAAATAAATGTAAGAATTTTCAGCCATTACAGCTTTGGCAAAAAAATAAGTAAACCAATGATACACGAAATCACGGCAAAAACGCAAACAGCCCCGGCGGCAGCGTCCTTGGCCGCTTTAGCAAGAGGGTGATGTTTGTCAGTTATTAAATCAACCGTATGTTCAATGGCTGTATTTAAAAGCTCAAGCGAAAACATACCGCCTATCAAAAGGAATATAATCATCCACTCAATCATGCTGAGCTCTACAAGGAAGCCGCAAATGAGAACAGCACAGGCGGCTGCGGCATGAAATTGGAAATTCCGCTCCGTCCGCGCTGTTTCCCAGATGCCCCGGCCTGCATGCACGAAGCTTTTGAAGAATCGCTTCAGCTCATTTCTATGATCTTTTGAGTCCATAAGCGTCCAGCAATTCCTTTTGCTTAGTAAACATCTCCTCTTCTTCCTCTTTCGTCATATGGTCATATCCTAAAAGGTGCAGAAATCCGTGTACAGCTAGAAATCCGAGCTCTCTTTTAAAAGAATGATTATACTCCTCTGCCTGCTCTCTTGTGCGATCGGCACTGATGATAATATCACCTAAAACCGGAGGCATTTCGGCGCCCACGATTTCGATCTCGCCTTCCCCCTCTTCTTCAAGAGCAAATGAGATGACATCTGTCGGAGCATCCTTTCCCCGGTATTCTTTGTTAATCTGATGTATGTCATCATTGGAAACAATCGTGACAGAAACTTCAGCCTGATCCTGAACGCCTTCACGCTCAGCGGCAAATTGAAGCAGATTTTCTACTTCTTTGAGCATCTCTTCTGAGACGCTTCCCGTTTCATCAACGATATCAATCAGTAAACTCATCTATTTCACCTTCTTAGTAGCCTCCGGATATTCAATCCGGGAGTGGAAAATTCCTTTTAATGTTGCACAGAGCGTTTTTGCGATTGTATCCAGCTCTTTAAATGTCAAATCGCATTCACTGAACTGTCCGTCCTGAAGCTTATCGGATATAATACCCCGGACAAGCTTTTCAATTCGTTCAGGATTTGGATTATGCATGGATCTGACGGCCGCTTCAACACTGTCGGCCACTGATATAATTGCGGCTTCCTTTGACTGCGGCTTCGGCCCCGGATAACGGAACTCTTCCTCTGTAATCTGGTCGCCTTTTTCCTTCGCTTTATAGTAAAAAAACTTTAAAAGCGAGGTTCCATGATGCTGCTCAGCAATATCGACAAGTTCTTTCGGAAATTTATAGCTTCTCAGCATATTCGCACCGTCTGTCGTATGCGAGATAATAATATTTTTACTCAACTGAGGTGACAGCTTGTCATGCGGATTGTCAATATTCATTTGGTTTTCAATAAAATATTGCGGGCGCTTTGTTTTTCCGAGATCGTGATAATATGCGCCGACTCTTGCAAGCAAACCATTAGCCCCAACCGCTTCACAGGCTGCCTCTGATAAATTGGCAACCATTACACTGTGATGATATGTACCTGGTGTTTCTGTCAGTATTTTGCGCAATAGCGGATGGTTAGGATTAGACAGCTCGAGCAGCCTCATGGTGGATAAAATGCCAAAGCCCGTCTCAAAAAACGGCATCAGGCCGATGATCAATACAGATGAAGCAAACCCCGACACAACCCCCATGAGCATTAACGTGCCGATTTCAAGACCCGACAGCGCAGTGTTCTGGATCAATAATAAGGATAGAACGACAACCATATTAATAAACGCCACGAAAAGTCCGGTCTGCAAAATCTTTGATCTTGCATTGTGTTTTCCTAAAAATAATACACCTGAAATGCCGCTGATCAAATAATAAATCCCTATGACATAATTGAATGTTCCTGTCACACCCTGATTAAACATCATACTTCCGCAAATCGCAAGAATGATACTTCCCAAAATGGCAATGCGTTCATTCATCAGCAGTTTGATTAAGATGGCGCCTGCCGCAATGGGGACCAGATAGCCGATATTATTATACTCCATCTTCTGAAACAAACTGACAACCTCCATGATCACAAGCAAAAGTGTTGTGATTATGGAGAATAACAGAATGGATTGGTTTTTAAACTTCAGATTTTGTTTCTGTTTTTCAAAATAATATACAAGTGTTGCAATGAAAAGTCCGATCATAATCAATAGCCCGCTGATCGGTTTAAAGAGATTTGAGTTATTTAATAACCCAGTCAGCTCAAGTTTCCTGTACACTTCCCGATCAATGAGGTCATTTTCTTCCACGAGCACTTGCCCCTGTTTGATTTGGACCTGCTGGACATTATCTGAGGCTTCCTGCCGTTTTGCCTCTGTTGCTTTCGGATCGAAAACGTAATTCGGAATAATAGCAAAACGCCCGATTTCTGTCGCAGCTCCCAAGTATTTAGACGGAATAGAATTGCTCTTTAGCTCTTTTTCTACCTTATCCTTTGCATCAGATAGTTTATCCGAGGGGATTTCACTGCTCATGACCGTATTTACTGCGGTAATGACCGTATCTCTGACAAAAGAAAAGTCTTCACTGTCTGCTTTAAGCAATGTCTTGATGGAATCCTCCGATATAGAATCATTCACATCTGAAGTCAATTTGTCCTTTACAGATTTGACCATTGATTTTTCCGATGGTGATTTACTGCCTTCTTCCGATGATTTTTTCACTTCACTAATACTGTCGAATATTGATGACACAAGGTCAATCCGATTGTCTGTATATTCTTTTTTTAATGTATATTGATCTTCAACCGCGTCCTCAGCGGCTTGCTTTTTTTCCTCTGTGGCTTTTTGATCTTCTACGGTTGCCGGAGCGTAAATGGTCTTGTCGCTGACTGAAAACAGGTCTAAATCAAGTGTTTCCGGCTTAACATGTACAAAGAGCAAAGCAAACATAATGGCAGCCAGCAGAAGATACAGCAGTACATGCATGGAGCGGGCATTTTTAAAACTGCTCCATTTTTTTGAGCTGCTTTTGGTCTTAGCCTTCTTTTTCAACACAAGAACCTCCTCTTGAAACATCAAGCCCATAAGCAATCATAAAAATGACCCGATAACGCGCGATCGGGTCATTCAGCATTAATTTTGCTTATCGTATGCTTCAATAATTTTCGCAACAAGCGGATGTCTGACCACGTCTGTCTGGTCTAGCTCAATCATAGAAATGCCGTCTATTCCTTTCAGCATCTCCTTCGCTACTGCAAGTCCCGATTTGACGCCTTTCGGCAGATCAATTTGGCTGACGTCACCTGTAATGATCATTTTAGAGCCAAAACCCAGTCTCGTCAAAAACATTTTCATTTGAGCAGGCGTGGTATTCTGTGCTTCATCAAGTATAACATAAGCATCATCGAGCGTCCGCCCCCTCATATATGCGAGCGGAGCAATTTCAATGATGCCTCTTTCCATCAGACGTTCTGTATGATCTGCCCCAAGCACATCATGGAGAGCGTCATACAGCGGGCGCAAATAAGGATCTACTTTTTCTTTTAGGTCACCTGGGAGAAAACCAAGGCTTTCACCGGCTTCCACGGCAGGTCTTGTTAAAATGATTTTTTTGATATGTCCGTTTTTTAAAGCATGGACTGCTTTTACGACAGCCAGGTACGTTTTCCCGGTTCCCGCCGGACCAATGCCGAATACAAGGTCATTCCGCTTCATAGCGGCCACGTATTCCCGCTGTCCCATTGTTTTTACACGGATTGATTTGCCTTTTGCGTTTTTTGTAATTTCTTCTTCATACATGCTTTCAAAGTATTCAAGTTCATTCTTCTTTGCCATTTTGATGGCGTAAATCACATCACGTTCAGAGATCTCTATCCCCTTGCGAATTAAAGCGAGGAGCGATCCCAGCAGCCTGTCTGCAATCTGAAACGATTCATCATCGCCTGAAACATAAATCGTCTCGCCGCGCGTAATGATATTTACATTCAGATCTTTCTCCATCAATTTCAAAAAAGAATCTTGGTTCCCGAAGAGTGAAAGCGCCTCGTCCGGGTTTTTCAGTTTTTGATTCATCGCAAGTAAATGTTCTGTCATTCTTCAGTCTCCCTGACAATAGGTGTGGTTTGAACGATATCTTCTATAACTTGGTAGAGAATAATCAACTTTACTTTACCATTCTCAACAGTCTGGTGCAAAACTTTTTCACTTTTCACCTCGCCGTTTTCGCCTATTTTATCCTCTACATCCTGTTTACCCAATTTAATGCCTTCTTGAACTGCTTCTTCTTTTGTATATTTTCGCAAAGCCTCTTCACTTTCTCTCGTTTGCTCTTTGACATAGGATACAGGGAGCTTAAATCCGAGAAAATGAAGCGAATGCTTTTCTTGTTCTGTTTTTGGATGCTTCAATTCCTCTTTTTTAAACGTCATCCCCCAGATCGGGATTGCCAAAGAACCAAAAGAAAGCTTGTGCTTTGTCCTTACTTTGCCCGTATAGACGTTAAATAATGTTTCAAGCGGGACTGTCACTTCTGATCTATACCAGGTTTCTCCGTAAATTTCTGCTTTTGAGGCGACTTCCTGCTGATGGTCTTCGCTGCCGATCAGTCCCGAAACAAGTAGCTGCCCCTTTTCAACGTGATCGTGTATGGCGGCCATGGGCTGTCCTTTTTGCACAAACATTCTCGTAATGGTTGCTTTCTTTTTGGCGACAATATTGCGCGGGCTAACATATTTTTCTTTTTCGGGCTCATTTTTCTCCACAACTTTCATGTGAATGGTCGTCCCCTTCAGATCAACTCCGACCCAAGTGATATTGTCTATTCCATTGGTTAATGATTTCTGTATTTTTTCGGGTGACATCATTAAAAACTGCAGACGGCCCTTTTTGACGCCGATTTCATTAAGATGCTGCCTCATTTGATGTTCTGTTTCAGGCTTAGCGCCTGTCACATCAATTTTCCACACCATATTGGACAGCAAAAACAAAAGGATGAAAAAAATCGCAAAACCGATCGTAAACCCTATATTCAGCTTTGATTTCAGCAACAGGAAGGGAAATCCCTTCCGATAGATAAATCGGGCTTTACATTTAAATTTACTTCTCACCCGCCGAAAGGCATGTACATCCTGAAGCTGTATATATAACGATACGGCTTCTTTCTTTTTTTTGACATGAAAGACCGGAATCCCCTGTCTTGTGCATTCATTAAGGAGCCGCTCAATCCCTCTTCCCGTCAATTCAATCTGGACCTTACCCGAAAAAAAAGACAGCCATTTATTTTTCACAACATTTCCCCCTCGGCTTTATGACTCAACATATCGAACGACATCAATCGTACCCTCCAAAAGTATCTCTTCCGGAAGAATCGCCTTGATGACAAAATTTTTACCAGATATGATGCACTGGCCCTGCTTCAGCATCAGCCGCACTTCATTCTCACTGAAAAGCAAAAGGCCTCTGTGGTTTTCTATGTAGATATGAAGTCTGCCAACCATTGTAATCCTCGGCAGATCCATCATAACGTCCGGGGGAATTTCCAATGCTCTTGTCAGCCAAGCTTTCATACGATTCTTTCTTTGCCCCATACAAAAAGAACCCCCTTTCATCTCATATGTATGATTTGAAAGGAGGTTCTAACACTTTAATTTTTACGGGCCGGGCGCATCGTACGGTGAGGTTTTTTCGCCCGTGGAGGCCCGAACACCTCTCCTAGAACGATCCCCTGTACGACGGTGTCCTTATTCACCTGAAGCATTTTTTGTTTTGTATATACTGTTTTTTGTTTGGCAGCAGCAAGATCTCGTCCCAGCCCTTTCAGGTTTCTTGCTGTTTCCCTGCGTCTTTCTTCCGCTTCCCGTCTTGCCTGTTCCATACGGTTAGGGATAGGTGCAGGGGCATCTTCTTTTGACTGCTTCTTTTGAGGAGAAGCAGATTGCACGTGTTGAGGTTTTTTTCTTTTTTGGCTGTTTTGCTTTTCTTCTTTGCTCTTTTTGCCGAAAATCGCAGAAATGATTCCGATGATCGCTGCAATAATAAGCGGATTGGTCAGTAAATCTTCCATCAGCGTTCTCCCTTCTTAGAGAGATTATGATTTGCGGTCTTCATCCGAAGGGTCTTTCGTCAGCTTGCCGAATGAATCACGCATTTCTGTGTCAGCATCGATGTTCTTGATATTCATGTAATCCATGACGCCAATATTCCCTTCACGCAAAGCTTCTGCCATCGCAAGCGGCACTTCCGCCTCGGCTTCTACCACTTTCGCGCGCATCTCTTCTACGCGGGCACGCATTTCCTGTTCTTGAGCGACAGCCATCGCACGTCGTTCTTCCGCTTTTGCCTGCGCGATGTTTTTATCAGCCTCGGCCTGATCGGTTTGTAAAATTGCACCGATGTTTTTGCCGATATCTACATCTGCAATATCAATTGAGAGAATTTCAAACGCAGTTCCTGAGTCCAATCCTTTTCCAAGGACTGTCTGAGAAATCATGTCAGGGTTTTCAAGCACTTTTTTATGATTATCAGATGAACCGATTGTAGAAACGATCCCCTCACCTACACGAGCTACAATGGTTTCTTCCCCTGCTCCCCCGACGAGGCGCTCGATATTCGCTCTTACTGTGATTCTCGCTTTCGCTTTCACTTCAATTCCGTCCATGGCGACACCGGCAATGAACGGTGTTTCAATCACCTTAGGATTAACGCTCATTTGAACAGCTTCCAACACGTCCCGGCCTGCAAGATCAATGGCAGCACAGCGCTCGAATGTGAGTTCAATGTTAGCTCGCTGAGCGGCGATAAGCGCGTTGACGACTCTGTCAACATTACCTCCAGCCAGGTAGTGGCTTTCAAGCTGGTTTGTTCCAACATTAAGTCCCGCTTTATGGGCTTTAATCAGCGGGTTAACAACCCGATTCGGAATGACACGGCGAAGCCTCATCCCAACTAGAGTGAAAATGCTGATTTTCACTCCGGCTGCCAAAGCTGAAATCCAAAGCATTACAGGCACAAATGTAAAAAATACTGCCAAAACAATGATCGCTACTGCGACAATTGCCAGAATCATAAGTGTTGACGGATCCATATAACTTCTCCTCGTTTCTATTTAAATTTCTCTCACGACAATGCGTGAGCCTTCTACTTTAATCACTTTTACTTTTTTATCTTTTTCTGTAAACGATCCCTCCGAAACAACGTCAAGGCGTTCATCATCAATAATCACGGTACCGGAAGGACGCAGCGGTGTAAAGGTTATACCCACTTTTCCCATTAAGTCCGTGCGCGTTTGATTTGAAACGTAGCCGCTCTCCGTGTTTGTAGAATCATTTAATATCAATTTCTTAAAGAATTTCATACGCTTTCCCAACACCCTTGTCAGTAAAATAAAAGCTGTAATCGAAACAGCTGAGGCGATCAAGAGAGAAACCGCCATGACAGTGAAGCTCCCCGCGGCTAAAAACAGGCTCGCAATAATCGCTCCCAAGCCCAGTAATCCAATGATTCCTCCGGGAAGAAAAATCTCAAGCAGAATGAGAATCACCCCTGCTATAAAGAGGAGAACCGTCTCATACCCGGCAAGGCCTGCTGCGAGATGCCCGTAGAAGAACAGCAATAACGCAATGAGTCCAGCCGTTCCAGGGAGGCCGACACCCGGGGAAAAAAGCTCCACCGTCAGACCTAAAAAAGCGATTGTCAGCAGAATAGGGACAATGACCGGATTCGTCAGCCATCTTGCTGTCTTTTCCGCAAAGCTCTCCTTTGCGTAGCTAATCTGCGCCTTTTCGAACCCAAGCTTCTTTACGAGCGTGGACAAATTGTCAGCAGTGCCTTCTGAATAGCCTACCTCAATTGCCTTGTCTGCGTTAAGTGTCAGCAGATCTCCCTTAGGCGCGCCGACTTCCTTGGCATCTATATCCGGATCAGCCATTGCGAGCGCATATTTTGGATCGCGGTTATTTTTCACTGCGGCATCTTCCATCTCTGCCAGCCAAAGTGATTGAGCTTTTTGGTCAGCGGCATTGCCTTGGCCATCAACAATCGCGGCGGCTCCCATTTTTCCGCCAGGCGCCATATAAATGTGATCTGCTTGAAGTGCAATATATGCACCAGCAGACAACGCTCGTTTGTTGACATATGCAGTTACGGGGATCTCGCTTTCGGTTATCAAATCGGCCATATCAATAGCAGATTTGACCAATCCCCCTGGGGTATTGATATCAAGAATAATATGGTCTGCATGTGCATCCTTTGCATCTTGTAACGAACGGGACAAAAACGAGGCGAGACCCTGTTCGACATTTTTTTCAACCGGAATCACATAAACAGCTTGCTTTTCTGCTTTTGCGTTCAGTTGTACGCCTAATAAAGAAAGCAAAAATATACCCAAAAGAGCAGCACGGAATCCTTTGATTTGAAGCAAGGGCGGTGTATCCCTCCTTCCTTTTATAATAAAGTGCCTTCTCTTCATACGTAACAAATGTATCAAAGGTTTCATTTTTTTATGTATAAAAAAAGACATCTCTCTTAGAAAGATGTCCTTTTCTTTGCCATTTAAGACAGTTGACTGCTCACAAGCTTATTAATTAAACTTCCGTCAGCTTTACCTTTTACTTTAGGCATAATTGCCCCCATCACTTTGCCCATGTCCGCTTTTGAGCTCGCACCGACCTCCGCGATGGTTTCATTTACGATTGTACGCAGCTCTTCTTCTGACAGCTGCTCAGGTAAATAAACTTCTAAAATGTCCAGCTCTTTTTGAACTTTATCTACTAAATCTAAACGATTAGCGTTTGAAAATTCCTGGAGGGAGTCTTTACGTTGCTTAAGTTCACGAGAAAGGACAGTGAGTTCCTCATCCTCGGTCAAACTGTCTTTCTTAAGCTTAATTGCTTCATTTTGAAGTGAAGCCTTAACCATTCGAACGACAGTCAGTTTGTCTTTCTCACGGTTTTTCATATACAGCTTCATATCCTGGTTGAGACGCTCAAGAAGACTCATAAATCCACCCTCTTTTAGAATTTGCGTTTTCTAGCAGCTTCAGACTTTTTCTTGCGCTTTACGCTAGGTTTTTCATAAAATTCACGCTTTCTTGCTTCTTGCAAAGTACCTGTCTTTGATACACTGCGTTTGAAGCGACGAAGAGCATCTTCAAGCGATTCGTTTTTTCTAACGACCGTTTTTGACATTCTCTTTCCCTCCCTCCGAATACACCAATCGACTACCTTTAAGTTACACATATAAACATGTACTTTGACATTATAATATAAGCCATCAGTCAGGTCAACTAAGTGAGTTCACTTTTCCGTCATGAGTGCGACTGCCTGTCTATATAATGAAAGAAAGGGGTTGGTGAATAGGATGTTAATTCTGATTAGCTTTACTGCTCTTATATTATTCTTTCTCGCAGGCATGAACATGCTTCGAAAGGGCTTAATTTCAATGGCGTACTCAAAAATTGAAGAACGTTTGCTTTTATTTACAGACCATCCGTTAAAAGCGTTTCTTATCAGCATTGTATTTACGGGGATACTTCAGAGCAGCTCAGCCTTTATGGTCATTGTCATCGGCTTTGTAAGTGCGGGCGTTCTTTCTTTTAAGCGGACGATACCGATGATTCTGGGGACAAATGTTGGCTCTACTTTTACAACTGAATTTATTGCTATCAAAATGGATATTTTGATTTGGGTTCTTTTAATAGGAGGTTTATTGTTTTTTCTGACTGGCAGGTATCCTTTGAAACAGCTGGGAACAAGCTTCCTTGGACTGGGCATCATCTTCTTTTGCATCAGCGGATTCAGCCATCTTGCCGGGCCGCTGACGAAGCTGAAAACGGGAGCCGACGTTCTATACCATGTTAACGATTCAAACTGGTCCGCTTTGCTAATCGGGATGGTGTTAACTGCCATCATTCACTCCAGTTCTGTCTGTATCGGCATTTTGATGAGTTTTATGAATGAAGGGATTATCGGACTGACACAGGCGATGAGCGTCGTACTCGGATCAAATATCGGGACATGCATTACAGCTGTCATGGCTGCTGTATCCGGCGGATATGCGGCGAAACAGACAGCGTATGCCCATGTGGTATTTAACGTGCTAGGGGTCGCTCTAGTATTGCCTTTTCTGACCGCAGCGACCGGCTTTGTAGAACAGTTATCACCTGATCCTGCCCAAAGGATTGCTCATTTCAGCCTTTTATTTAATGTGGTGACAGCTCTTTTGTTTCTTCCGCTTACAAACTTGTTTTACCGATTGATTCACCTTCTTATCCCGGCTAAATAAAAAACCGGTACATTTTAATGCACCGATTTTTTAGGTTAAGAAGACAAACGCATGTGTTCAGTTATTTCATCCTCAACCACACGGACAAACTGTCCTTCGTTGTAAGGATAACCTGCTTTTAGGATTTTGACTTTTACGATTTTACCGATCATATCTTCCGTGCCTTTGAAAACAACCTTCATATAGTTGTCTGTGTAACCGACAAACATGTTCTCTTCTTCTGTTTCTTTATAGGCTTCCTCAGGAATAATCTCAAGCACTTCATTTTCATACTGAGAAGCGTATTCTTTTGCAAGCTGGTCAGAAAGAGCAATCAGGCGGTGCACACGTTCGTTTTTCACGTTTTCATCCACTTGGTCTTCCATTCGCGCAGCTGGTGTTCCTGTACGTTTACTGTAAGGGAAAACATGCAGTTCAGAGAATTTATGTTCTTTAATAAAGTTATAGGTTTCCATAAATTCTTCTTCTGTTTCTCCAGGGAATCCGACGATGACATCAGAAGTAACAGCTAAGCCTGGCAGTGCTTTTTTCAATTTATTTAAACGGTCTGCAAAGAATTCCATTGTATATTTGCGTCTCATCCGTTTAAGCACTGTGTTTGATCCGGATTGGATCGGAATATGCAAATGATTCACTATCTTATCTGAGCGGTCTAAGACCTCGATCACTTCGTCAGTGATTTGGCTGGCTTCGATTGAAGAAATTCTGATCCGTTTCACGCCTTCCACACGGGTGTCTAATTCGCTCAAAAGCTTCGCGAAGTTGTAATCTTTCATATCTTCGCCGTAGCCGCCTGTATGAATACCCGTAAGAACAATTTCCTTATATCCGGCATCAACAAGCTGCTGCGCTTGTTTAATGACTTCTTCAGGGTCGCGGGAGCGGAGCAGGCCGCGCGCCCACGGAATGATACAGAATGTGCAGAAATTATTGCAGCCCTCCTGTATTTTCAATGACGCTCTTGTACGGTCCGTGAAAGCAGGCACATCAAGCTCTTCATATACTCTTGCTTTCATGATGTTGCTGACGCCATTAATCGGCTGGCGTTCTTCTCGGTATTGGTCAATGTAGCCAAGCATTTTTTCACGGTCCTGTGTTCCAACTACAATGTCGACACCGGGGATCGCCATAATCTCAGCAGGTGAGGTTTGCGCGTAGCAGCCTGTGACACAGATGACACCGTCAGGATTTTGACGAATGGCGCGTCTGATCACTTGGCGGCTTTTTTTATCTCCCGTATTTGTAACCGTACATGTATTAATGACATATACATCAGCTGTTTGTTCAAAGTCTCTTCTTTCATAGCCCGCTTCTTTGAAAAGCTGCCAGATTGCTTCTGTTTCATAATGGTTGACTTTACAGCCAAGCGTATGGAAAGCAACAGTTGCCATTACTGATCACCTCTTAATAACTCTGTTTGATAAGAAATCGCACTCAACGCGTATAGCGGAGCGGTTTCTGTCCTTAAAATTCTCGGTCCAAGGCCGCACGTCACACCGTCTTGCTCTGTGAGCCGTTCAACCTCCGCTTCTGTTAAACCGCCTTCGGGACCAAATACGATCAATAGAGATGATCCTTTCGGAAGGCTGCTTACAATCGCGCTGAATGCGCTTATTTCCCCTTGCTTCGATGACTCCTCGTATGCAACGACACATTTATCGAAATCCTGCATCCTTTGAAGAAGCTGCTGAAAAGAATGGACATCCATCACTCGCGGCACTTCGTTACGGTACGATTGCTCAGCCGCTTCCTTCGCAATTTTCGTCCATCTTTCCCGCTTTTTCTTTGCCTTTTTGTCATCCAGCTTGACAACAGAACGCGCGGCTTGGAAAGGAATAAAGGCATGAGCTCCGAGCTCAGTCCCCTTTTGGATAATCCATTCAAGCTTATCTCCTTTCGGAAGGCCGCTCGCAATATAGACCTTTATAGGAAGCTCTCTGTTTTCATTCGTCCATTCTATCACAAGGCAGGACACTTTATCTTTGGAAACAGATTGAAGTTCACATTTTGCCTCGAAGCCGTCTTGAGAGCAGCAGATAATCTGATCTCCCTCATTCATTCTCATCACGTTCACAATATGATGAACATCTTCGCCGGTAATCGAAAAAGCCGGCGCTTCCTCTATTTGCTGCTTCGTGAGCTCGATAAAATATCGTTGCATACGCTGTGACACCTACTAACTGTTATTTTTTCGCAATAATGCTGACCCAATCTTCCATTGAAAGGATTTCTACAATGGTAAAGCCAGCTTGTTCCAGTGCTTCTTTTACTTCTTGTTTTTTATGACCGATGATTCCTGACGTAATAAAGTGACCGCCTTCTTTTAACAGGCTGTACGCTTGTGAAGTAAAGCGAAGAATGACTTCAGCCAAAATGTTGGCCACAATCACATCATGTTCCCCTTCAATCCCGTCTAACAAATTGTTTTGCTTCACTTGAGCAATATCGCTGACTTTGTTCAGCTTGAGATTAAGGCGTGCACTTTCTACAGCCACGGGATCAAGATCGTAGGCATGAACCGATTCAGCCTCAAGCATTGCAGCCGCAATACTTAAAATTCCCGAACCAGTGCCGACATCAATCACCTTATCACCCTTTTGCACAAAGCGTTCAAGCGCCTGAATGCAGAGTACGGTTGTCGGATGTGTCCCTGTGCCGAAAGCCATTCCCGGGTCCATTTCAATAATCAGTTCATCAGTATGGACCGGCGTATATTCCTCCCACGTCGGCACAATTGTAAACTTTTCAGAAATTTTCACAGGATGATAATACTTTTTCCAGGCAGTCGCCCACTCTTCTTCATTTACTTCAGAAATAGTGATGTGGTTTCTGCCCAAATCAATATTGTAAAGAAGGAGATTATTAATCGTTTCTTTAATGCCGTCTACAGTTTCGCCCAGAAAACTGTTAACCGGCAGATATGCTTTGACAATGACACCCTCATCTGGGTAATCATTGGGGTCGAGCTGGTAGATTTCCCCGTACACATTCTCACGTTCTTTAATTAAATCAAGCGGGTCCTCTATCACAACCCCACTTGCACCAGCTTCATGCAATATATTTGAGATAGGTTCGACCGCTTCATGTGTTGTGTGAATGCTTAATTCGGACCATTTCAAAACTACCAACTCCTCATCCAATAATTAATCGCCTTTAAACGCGCGTTTTACCTTGTCAAAGAAACTCATTTCCTGTTCGTCAGGCAGGTTTCCGCTGACTTCGGCAAATTCGCGGATAATGTCTTTTTGTTTATCAGTCAGATTTGTCGGCGTAACGACGCGGACGACGATATGCTGGTCACCCTGTCCATAGCCTCTGACATTTTGAACGCCTTTGCCTCTTAATCTGAATTTCGTTCCTGTTTGTGTACCGGCCGGAATTTTCAATTTCACTTTTCCATGCAGCGTCGGCACTTCTACCTCATCTCCAAGAGCAGCCTGAGCAAACGTTAACGGCATTTCACAGTAAATATCATCGCCGTCACGCTCGAAGAACTCGTGTGCGCGTACATGGAACACGACAAATAAATCCCCAGCAGGGCCGCCGTTTATTCCTGGTTCACCCTGTCCCGAGAGACGAAGCTGCTGCCCGTCATCTACACCGGCTGGAATTGTCACATTGATTTTCTTGCGTTTTTTGATTTTTCCTTTGCCGCCGCAGTCCGCACATTTGTTTTTAATGATTTTGCCTGTACCTTCACAGTGGTGGCAGACCCGTCTGTTAACGACTTTTCCAAACGGTGTATTTTGCTCCACGTTTAACTGGCCGGAGCCTCCGCAGTGGGAGCATGTTTCTGGATTTGTTCCAGGTTTCGCACCTGAGCCTTTACATGTTTCGCACGTTTCCTCGCGGGGAATTTCGATGGTTGTTTCTTTACCGAAAGCAGCATCCTCAAACGACAGGGTCATCGTATACTGTAAATCAGCACCCTGGCGCGGAGCGTTGGGATCTCTTCGTCTTGTGCCTCCGCCGAATATACTTGAGAAAATATCATCGAAACCAAAACCGCCGAAATCGCCGCCGCCAAAACCTCCGCCGCCGAAGCCTTGGTTAGGATCAGTGTGACCAAATTGATCGTAATGCGCACGTTTTTGGTCATCTGACAGCGTTTCGTATGCTTCTTTTACCTCTTTAAATTTTTCATCTGATCCGGCTTCTTTGTTAATATCAGGATGATATTTTTTTGACAGCTTCCGATAAGCTTTTTTAATTTCATCCTTTGAAGCGCTCTTACTTACTCCCAGCACTTCATAGTAATCACGCTTACTCATCTCGCTTCACTCTCCCGAATTTCTCACATAAATTAGATTGTATCATTTTGAATTATGATTTTTCAATTCCTTTTATCCCGGGCAAGAAAAAAAGTCAAAGCCAAGAGATGCCTGACTTTGACTTTCTAATCATTGAATCAGATTATGAAATGTGTTCTTTTCGGTCAGCTCCGGAAGGGGGGCTGACACTAAAAAGAACTTATTTTTTGTTTTGGTCGTCGTTTACTTCTTCGTATTCAGCGTCGACAACGTTGTCATCCGCTTTGCCTTCAGCGTTTGCTCCGCCTTGAGCTTGCTGTGCTTTAGCAGCTTCTTCATAAAGCTTCATAGAAAGCTCTTGAACGATTGTTTGAAGCTCATCTTTTTTCGCTTTGATCTCTTCAAATTCGTTTTTCTCAATCGCTGCTTTTAAAGCATCTTTGGCATCGTTGGCTTTTTTCACTTGTTCTTCGTCCACTTTGCCTTCAAGATCTTTTAATGTTTTCTCAGTTTGGAAAACAAGCTGATCTGCTTCGTTGCGGACTTCGATTTCTTCTTTTTTCTTCGCATCAGCGTCAGCATTTTCTTCCGCTTCTTTTACCATGCGTTCGATCTCTTCATCTGAGAGACCTGAAGAAGATTTGATTGTAATGTTTTGTTCTTTTCCTGTGCCTAAGTCTTTTGCTCTTACGTTTACGATACCGTTTTTGTCAATATCGAAAGAAACTTCGATTTGAGGCACGCCGCGCGGTGCTGGCGGGATATCAGTAAGCTGGAAGCGGCCGAGTGTTTTGTTGTCGGCAGACATTGGGCGCTCACCTTGCAGAACATGGATATCAACAGCTGTTTGGTTATCAGCAGCAGTTGAGAACACTTGAGATTTGCTTGTCGGGATCGTCGTGTTGCGGTCGATCAGTTTTGTAAACACGCCGCCCATTGTTTCGATACCGAGAGAAAGCGGTGTAACGTCAAGAAGAACAACGTCTTTTACGTCACCTGTGATAACGCCGCCCTGAATCGCAGCACCAAGCGCTACAACTTCATCCGGGTTTACGCCTTTATGCGCTTCTTTTCCAGTTTCTTTTTTGATTGCTTCTTGTACGGCAGGGATACGAGTTGATCCGCCGACAAGGATGACTTTGTCGATTTCGCTTGCAGAAAGTCCTGCATCTTGAAGCGCTTGACGGACAGGACCCATTGTGCGCTCTACTAAATGAGAAGAAAGCTCTTCGAATTTAGCGCGAGTTAATGTAAGTTCAAGGTGAAGGGGTCCTGCTTCTCCAGCTGTGATAAACGGTAAAGAAATTTGCGTAGAAGATACGCCGGAAAGATCTTTTTTCGCTTTTTCAGCTGCGTCTTTCAAACGCTGAAGCGCCATTTTGTCTTTTGATAAATCAATGCCGTTTTCTTTTTTGAATTCAGACACAAGATGATCGATGATAACTTGGTCAAAATCGTCCCCACCCAGACGGTTGTCGCCGGCAGTTGAACGAACTTCGAATACACCGTCGCCAAGCTCAAGGATGGAAACGTCGAATGTACCGCCGCCAAGGTCGTATACTAGGATCGTTTGATCTTCATCTGTTTTATCAAGTCCGTATGCAAGCGCTGCTGCAGTCGGCTCGTTGATGATACGTTCTACTTCAAGACCTGCAATTTTACCAGCGTCTTTTGTTGCTTGACGCTCAGCATCGTTAAAGTATGCAGGAACTGTGATAACTGCTTTTGATACTGTTTCGCCAAGATAGCTTTCAGCGTATGATTTAAGGTGTTGAAGGATGATAGCAGACACTTCTTGTGGAGTGTAATCCTTTCCTTCAATTTCAACTTTATAATCAGTACCCATATGACGTTTGATAGACATAATTGTGTTAGGGTTTGTAATAGATTGGCGTTTAGCCACTTCCCCTACTTGACGTTCGCCGTTTTTAAATGCAACAACTGATGGCGTTGTGCGGTTTCCTTCAGCGTTAGCAATAACTTTAGGCTCGCCGCCTTCAAGCACTGCCACACATGAGTTTGTTGTTCCTAAGTCGATTCCGATAACTTTACTCACTTGAATAACCTCCTGCTATGTAATTATTGATTCACTTTGACCATGGAAGGGCGAATGACGCGATCCTTCAGCTTATAGCCTTTTTGCATTTCCTCAACAACAATGTTTGAGCCGTAGTTTTCGTCTTCAGCCTGCATAACAGCTTGGTGCAGATTAGGATCAAATTCCTGCCCTACAGCTTCGATGGCTTCGACGCCTTCTTTTTTCAAGGCTTCTACGAGCTGACGGTGGACCATTTCCATTCCCTGGAGCAAACTTTTCGTCTGTTCATTGTCGGCTTCAACCTGAAGCGCTCGTTCAAAGCTGTCAAGAGCCGGCAGTAAATCAGTCACGATATTTTGAGAACGGTATTTTTGGGACGCTTCCATCTCTAAACGGCTGCGTCGTTTATAGTTTTCAAAGTCTGCTTGAACACGCAAAAGTTTGTTTTCTTTTTCCTCAAGCAAACCTTGCAATTCGTTAATTTGGTTTTGAAGAAGTTCGCTTTCATTTGTTTCTTCCTGATGTTCATCAGCGGCAGCTTGTTCTTCAATGATTTCTTGCTCTTCTGTTTCGTTTTGTTCAACGGTTTGTTTTTCTTCTGACATTGTGTTCACCTCCCTCAAAGTGTAAGGAGAAGGACAGGTGCTGCCCTTCGATAAAATTTGCCAAAATTCCCTTATTCATCATACAGACTTGTTAATGCTTTTGACAAGTCCGAAGTCACATGCTGAAGCAGGCTGACAACCCTGGAATAATTCATGCGGGTCGGGCCGATAATCGCAATTGAGCCGATCTGCTTCTGGTCTACGGAATAAGAAGCCGTAATCAGACTGCAATTTTCCATCTCTTCATAGTCGTTTTCTTTTCCGATTTTAATCGAAATTCCCGTGTGCGGGGATTGAACCAGCTTTAAAACATCCTGTTCTTTCTCAATTAATGAAAGCAGCGACCGAACTCGGGTGATATCATGGAACTCAGGCTGGTTCAGCATATTGATTTTCCCGCCAAAAAACAACTTTTCAACGTGATTTGTGGAATGAAAGGTTGAACGAAGCGCGTCGAGTATATTGTCATAGTTTTTAATGTGCTGTCTTAGGTACATGACAACTTCTTTAAATATGCGCTCATTCAGTTCATCCATTGGAGCGCCGCTTAAACGGTCGTTCAGTATATTTACCAGTTTTTCAATATCAGACAGATCCATTTTGGCCGGAAAGTTAATCGTTTTGTTTTCCACATGCCCCGTATTGGTAACGAGAATCGCTACCGCCATATCAGGCTGAATCGGAATGATTTGAATCTGTTTAAGGTAATTCTCACTCAGCTTCGGCCCGAGTACGATGGATGTGTAATTCGTCAGATCGGACAAAATTTGCGCTGATTTTTGAACTGTCTTCTCCAGCTCGAAAATTTTCTCTTTGAAGATCGAGTGGATTTGGTCCAGGTCGCTTTTCGTCAGTTTGACGGGTGACAGCAAATGGTCAACATAGTACCGATACCCTTTTTCTGACGGAACACGTCCTGAGGATGAATGGGTTTTTTCAATAAAGCCCAATTCCTCCAAGTCAGCCATCTCGTTTCTTATTGTTGCAGAGCTAAATGTGATTTCATCTTTTTTCGAAAGAGTTCTTGATCCCACCGGCTGTGCCGATTTAATAAAATCGTTGATTATAACCTGAAGGATCAGCAGCTGACGATTTGTTAACATCATCATCACCTCTGTTAGCACTCTCAATAAGCGAGTGCTAATTCTATAACAAAAGTATCAAACCACAAGAAAAATGTCAATTATAACTCACCCAAAAAAGCGCCAAAAACTTCATTGCCTAATAATTTCCCTTGATGAGTCAAATAAACGGCAGACTCTGAATTGTGAATCAGCCCTTTTTCAGCGAGGTCATTTAACACGCTTGGGAAAAGTCCATCCAGGGAACGGCCGTATTTTTCTGCGAATCGTTTTTTGCTGACACCGGCTGTTTTTCTCAAACCTAAAAACATTTCTTCCTCAATCTGTTCTTCTGTTGTCACTTCATGTGTATCTCTGTACGGAAAACCCTTTTCAGCTATCAGGTCAATGTAATGCTTAACAGGTCCGACGTTCACTGTTCGTGTGCCGCCGATATATCCGTGAGCGCCGGCTCCGAAACCGAAATATTGTTCGTTGCTCCAATACGTTAGATTGTGCTTAGATTCCATGCCTGCCTTAGCAAAGTTGCTGATTTCATATTGATGAATGCCGTGAGCTTCCATCTTGCTCATCACCATTTCATACATTTCAGCTTCCTGCTCCTGCGGCGGAAGATGAAGCCGCCCTTTTTGCATCAAATTATAAAATACCGTTTTCGGTTCTACAATAAGGGAGTAAACGGAATAATGCTCGGCATCCAGTGATAAAGCAGTGTTTATGGAATGTTCCAGATGCTTGAGGGTTTGCCCCGGAAGCCCGAACATGAGATCAAGACTGATATTCTCAAAACCGATTTCCCGCGCTCTTTCAAAAGAGGTGAATACATCTTTTTGCTTGTGCACTCGGCCGATTTTTTCTAACAGATCGTCTTCGAACGTTTGCACACCAAAGCTGAGGCGATTTACGCCTGCTTCTTTTAATATTTTTAATTTCTCTGCGGACAAGTCGTCCGGATTCGCTTCAACCGCAAATTCCGATAAGTCGCTTGAGGGCTTCAGTACGCGGTTGATCATGTCCATCAGCTTTTTAAGCTGTTCCTCAGACAGGGAGGTCGGCGTGCCTCCTCCGATAAAGATTGTTTTGAGATCAGGCTGCCCAGTTTTTGCTATTGTATTTATCATTTCCTGTTCGAGTGCGTTTAAATACTCATCGACTGGCTGACTTTGAATAAAATATTTATTGAAATCGCAGTAGTGGCAAATATGCTCACAAAATGGGATATGGATATAAGCTGATTTCAACGGATTCACCTTCTTTACAGAAAGAAGCCGCAGTACAAGACTGCGGCGGCTTCTATTGTTTTTTCGGACTGTCGTCCATTTTCAGAACTGCCATAAATGCTTCTTGCGGCACTTCAACTGAGCCGACCTGCTTCATCCGGCGTTTTCCTTCTTTTTGTTTTTCAAGAAGTTTCCGTTTACGCGAGATGTCCCCTCCGTAACATTTAGCCAATACGTTTTTACGCATTGCTTTTATGGTGGAGCGGGCCACGATTTTCTGGCCGATTGCGGCTTGTACCGGAACTTCAAACTGCTGGCGCGGAATGAGTTCTTTCAGTTTTTCAACGATCACTTTTCCGCGTTCATATGCGTAATCACGATGCACGATAAAGGAAAGGGCATCGATTTTTTCACCATTCAGCATAATGTCCATTTTCACAAGCTTGGACGGTTTGTAGCCGATCAGTTCATAATCAAAGGACGCATAGCCTTTAGTGCTTGATTTCAGCTGGTCAAAAAACTCATATACGATTTCCGCTAATGGCATATCATAAATGATGCTGACACGGTTTGCGTCTAAATACTGCATGTCAATGAAATTGCCGCGTTTTCCTTGGCAAAGCTCCATTACAGCGCCGACATAGTCATTCGGCACCATCATCGTCGCTTTTACGTATGGCTCCTCAACCCTTTCGATCTTTTGAGGATCCGGCATGTTGGACGGGTTATCGACAACGACCTTTTCGCCGTCTGTCATATACACGTCATAGATAACGCTTGGCGCTGTCGTAATCAGGTCGATGTTGAACTCACGCTCAATTCGCTCCTGAATGATCTCCATGTGAAGCATGCCTAAAAATCCGCAGCGGAACCCGAATCCAAGCGCTTGCGAAGTTTCCGCTTCATATTGAAGGGAGGAATCATTCAGCTCAAGCTTTTCAAGAGCTTCCCTTAAATCATTATACTTCGCTGTATCAATCGGATACAAACCACAGTACACCATCGGGTTTAGCTTGCGGTATCCCGGCAGCGCTTCTTCTGCAGGATTGGCAGCGCTCGTTATTGTATCACCGACACGTGTGTCACCGACATTTTTGATTGAGGCAGTCAGGAAGCCTACATCACCGACCGTCAGTTCATTTGTCGGAGTTGCTTTCGGCGTGAACACGCCCACCTCTGTTACTTCGAATTCTTTCCCGGTTGCCATCATTTTGATTTTTTGTCCCGGCTTTACCGTTCCTTCAACGACTCTGATATAAGCCACGACACCGCGGTAGGCGTCATAAAGCGAGTCGAAGATCAGCGCTTTGAGCGGCGCCTCCGGATCTCCGGTCGGAGCTGGCACCTTTTCTACGATTTGTTCTAAAATCTCCTCAATCCCGATACCGGCTTTTGCTGAAGCAAGCACGGCTTCTGATGCGTCAAGGCCGATAACGTCTTCTACCTCTTGGCGCACACGTTCGGGCTCGGCGCTCGGAAGGTCGATTTTATTGATGACCGGAAGGATTTCAAGATCGTTGTCAAGCGCTAAGTAGACATTGGCGAGCGTCTGCGCTTCAATCCCCTGGGCTGCATCCACGACAAGAATCGCTCCCTCGCAGGCAGCAAGGCTTCGGGATACTTCATACGTGAAGTCGACGTGTCCCGGCGTATCGATTAGATGAAAGATATATTCTTCTCCGTCTTTTGCTTTATATTTAAGCTGAACAGAGTTTAATTTAATGGTTATACCCCGCTCACGTTCAAGATCCATAGAATCGAGCAATTGTTCTTTCATTTCTCGTTGAGTGATTGCCGACGTTTTTTCTAAAATACGATCCGCTAAGGTCGATTTTCCGTGGTCAATATGGGCAATGATAGAGAAATTCCGTATTCTCGATTGCCTCTCTAAACGCTTTTCTTTATCTGTCACAATCTATCACTCCTACTATTAAACGCAAAATACACTAGCTTAGATTATATCAATAGGATTGTAAAGATTCAATGTAAAACAAGAAAGAGAAAAGTTCCCTATCATATCTGGGCTGCTTTTCTCTTTCACGTACTTATTGATTCATATCCCGTATCCATTCATACATTGACTGGGCAGTATTGGTTACGGTGTCCGAAAGCGCTTTTCCGGCTTTTGAAAACATATTGAATGTCTCCACCTTTTCCAGCTCTTTTTGTTTTTCTTCTAAATCTTTTGCCGTGACTGTTTCTCCTAGGATTGAGGCTTCTTTTTCATTATCTTTTCCGTCGGTGAGCGTAAACGCCCCCTTCAGTGAAGGGTCATGATAGCCTTTCATACTCAGCATCCCGTTGTTTGCCTGCTGCATGCCGAACAGAACGCCTAAAAACATGATCGTGACAAGCAGTAAGCACTTTCCAAAGTATGCAATCAAATCAACCACCTATTTCTTATTGTTTTTTCGTCTCCCCGCTCGCTGCGTTGACCTTTTCAGCATCCCAGTACATTTCGCTGAATACGTCCGCGGCCGCGTTAGCCGCACGCTGCAGCTCTTCGAGATTATTATCCACTCCGCCAAACTCGAGCAAAAGCGCTCTATCGGTTAAATCCTGATTGTAAACACCATTATCGCCTGGCGAGCCTTTGGAAAAGACACCTGTGCTAAGTCCGGGGTATTTTTTCTCCATCAGTTTATGAAGCTCACTCGCAATTTTATAGTTTTCTTCGAAGTTTTTGCTTTTTTTCCCGACGACAAAGGCTACCCTGGCATAGCTTTTTCCTTTAATCGTTGCGGTTGTGTCTTTTTTGCGCCGTGAGTCCCTGTGGATGTCAATGATATATTGCAGATTTTTGTTTGAAGCAAGGGCGTCTTTCACAACCGGCCTTGATTCATCATAGGACCTGGCATAGTTTAGGCCTTTTTTATTTAATTTTGACTGTATATCGGTTTTATTCACTGTGGCTCCGATTCCCTGGGATTCAAGCGCTTGTCCGAACATATCTCCTACAAGCGTGACGTTGGCTTTAGAATGGCGCGCCATGTCAGGATCGGTCTCGCCTTTTAATAGAGGGAGATATGATTCCGTATTGTGCGTGTGATAGATAAACACGACCTTTTTATCACCTGTTGTTTGTTTGGGCGGATCTTTTTGCGCATTATCTGATTGCGTTTGCTGTTTTTCAATCTCTGCCAAATTCGCTTCCCTTTCTTCCTCCATCACCTTAGACGGCGGCGGCGATTCCGCAGGCATATTCGTATAATCCGTCCCTTGTCCAGCTAACAAAATCTCGGTATCAAATTGTGCAAACCCTGGCAGCTCCCGACCGAGAAAGCTCCGCGGATCTTCGAGGTTAATGCTCGTCGCCAGCTTTAAAGAAAGACGAGAAAGATGAAATGAGCTGTCGGTTTGAGAGAGGTCAGAAGCAAAATAATGGTTTTCCATCCGCAGCAAATGTGCAAATACGTCACCCGGCAATTCTTCAGCAATCCCATAAAAAGAGTCAGACGACGGCCTAAGTTCCGGCCGGAGAGACGTCAGCACACCGGATAGAACAAAAATCACGATAAGGCTTACGATAAATAGAAAGATGGCTTTTATCGCTTTCCCTCCATTTACCGCAACAACAATCTGTCTGTTTCTGCGTTTATTTCTCATTGAATCCCTCCAGCGCTTGTCTAGTAATTACTCTATGAACAAGCTAGAGGAAGTAGAACTGTTTAGTGATTGTAGGAGCCTTTGTTTTCTTGTGACACTTTTTCATGAAGCGCTGTGTTTAGTCCGTTCGCTAAAACATTTGCCATATCGTCGATAAATGAATCGACTTCCTTCGGCGTAACCATTAAGTTGTGTCCTAAAGGCGAAAGCACCTCGTGAATGAGCTGCCGTTTTTCATCTTCTTGAAGGGTTCCGACAATCCCTAGGAACGATTGGCGCTGCTTTTGATCGGGAAGATCTTCTTCAGTGAGCACTTTCTTTTTCCCAAACGTCATGCCTGCCGGAACAAGCGATCTTGATGGCCTGTTATCCTTCATTTCTCTGCCAAAATGTTTTAATATGTAGTCCACCGTGTCGCTGGCAATTGTCACGGCATCAACTACTGTCGGAACACCGATAGCAATCACCGGAACACCAAGCGTGTCTTTGCTTAAATCTTTTCGTTTATTCCCCACTCCAGATCCCGGGTGAATGCCTGTATCCGATATTTGAATGGTTGTGTTGACCCTTTCCACCGCCCGCGCCGCCAACGCATCAATGGCGATGACAAAATCAGGCTTCGATTGCTCAATCACACCTTTAATAATGTCACTTGTTTCGATTCCTGTTATCCCCATTACACCCGGTGCAAATGCACTGACAGGCCTGTAACCCTCCTGTACGTTTTCCGGCTGAAGCTTAAACAAGTGCCTTGTTACCAACAGATTTTCTACTGCCATCGGTCCAAGCGCATCAGGTGTCACGTTCCAGTTGCCGAGCCCAACGATCAAACAGCTCGCATCTTTTGAGATATTAAGGTTTTCAAGAAAAGCTGAGAATTCCTCCGCAAAGACAGCAGAGACCTTCTCCTGCATTTCCGAATCATTCTCCCTGATTCCCTGTGCTTCAAGCGTTAAATAGCGCCCTTCTTTTTTTCCCGAAAGCTCCGCGCCTTCCTTTGTAACATCAACTGTGCGGATTTTAATGCCGCCGTGATCACGCTCTTTTTCAATAAAGCCTTTAATTTCTTTTGTCGGCACAGCCTGCTGATTGGCCATTGCTTCCTTCGTTTCCACTGCCAAATCGGTCCGTATCAAATACTGATTCACATCCAGCTCACTCTTTTTCATACAGGGGGCCTCCTTCACATTAAGTACCTATATTGTTGCCATTTGCTGAATGAATCATGCTAAAAAGAGAACCTTCAATGAAAAATACTTTACATTTATATTGCAATCTAAAGGTGTGTTTGATAGAATACAATTTGTTCTATTGTGAAGAAGATTTAACCTTAAGACACTGTGCTACAGGTTGTATCTTAGGAGGTGAAACACATGCCAAACATTAAATCAGCGATTAAACGTACAAAAACAAACAACGAACGCCGCGTTCATAACGCGACAATCAAATCTGCTATGCGTACTGCAATCAAACAAGTTGAAGCTTCTGTTGCCAACAACGAAGCTGACAAAGCGAAAACTGCTCTTACTGAAGCAGCTAAACGTATTGATAAAGCAGTGAAAACAGGTCTTGTACACAAAAATACCGCAGCTCGATACAAATCAAGACTAGCGAAAAAAGTGAACGGACTTTCTGCATAATATAAAAACGATCCTCAATAATGGGGATCGTTTTTTTCATTTCTTTTTAACAGCTGTAAAAGGAACAGTTCGAGCAGAAGCTGCTTGTCCTTTTTTCCGGTTTTCATCTCATAGTCCATGACGGCAAGCTGTTCAATAATTGAACGGAGCTCCTCCTCTGAAAAAAGCCTTGCTTGATCCATCGCCAGCTTTACCCGAAATGGGTGAACTTTTAGATTAGAAGCGATTTGTTTTTGTCCGTATCCCTGTTCCGCGAAGTATTTTGTCTGAAGAATCAGCCGGAACTGGTTCGAAATAAGCGCCATAATTTTGATCGGTTCTTCATTTTGTTTAAGCAAATCATAAAAAATTTGCAGACTCTCAGTTCGTTTTCGGTTGACGATTTTATTGATCAGCTCAAAAATATTTTGTTCAAGGCTTCTAGCAACAAGCATTTTCACATCATCCAGCGTAATTTCTTCACGATCTCCAATAAACGTGCAGAGCTTTTGAATCTCCTGAAAAATCGATGACAGATGCCCGTTCACAAGCAGAACCAAATGCTCCGCCGCTTCCGTGCCGATTGTTTTCTGCTCTGTTTTTGCAAGGTTGACAGTAAAGTCTGTCGTTTCCTTTGCGTTTAATTCCTTCGCCTCCATCATAAACGCGTGCTTCTTTAACGCTTTCGTCAGCTTTTTCCGCTCATCAAGCTTTTCATACGGAGCAAGCAGGACAAAGACTGTGTAAGGAGCAGGTGATTGTATATATGATTCAAGCGCACTGACGTTGTGCTCAATTTTTTCTTTTTTCTTTTCACCTGTTAAAAAATATGGATTTTTCACAATGACAAGACGCCGCTCCCCCATAAACGGAAACGTTTCAGCATCTGCAATTGCTTGATCCAGCGGGTCCTCTTCCAGATCAAAAACGGACAGATTGAAATCCTTTGTCTCCTGATCAACGACCGTCTGTCTGATCCTGCTGATGGTTTCTTGCAGCAGATATGTCTCTTTTCCGTATAAACAATAAACCGGATGGACCTCTCCTTTTTTCAGGCTTTTCCACACATCAAATACCATTGTTGTACGACTTCCTCTCTTTCATCATCCCCTTCTATCCTAAATTGAGTTTGCAAAATAGTAAAGAGGAAGCCTGACTGCTGCTTCCCCATTTATATTAAACGCCTGTTCGCAAGCCCCCGGGACAGCTTGTAAAAAGGCGATAATCACCAGAACAGAAAACGTTACCTTAGCTTCTAGATTTTTCAAAACAATTCCATTATACTTAAGTCAGTCAGGAGGGATAAAGTTGAATGATTTTGAAAAAAACGTTCAAAGCAAACGAAATGATGCTGTAGATTCAGCTGTTGGTTTTGTTGTGTCCTTCGGATTTTTCGCCTTCTTGTTTGTCATGGCAACGGTTATTCACCTAGTTGGTTCATAACAGCGACTGCCCGGGCTGCTGATTTCTCGGCAGTCTTTTTTAGTTCGTCTCTGTTATATCTGATGTATCATATGGAGGATAGACAGAAAAGGTTCCAACTCTGTTTTTGTATCTATATTGGATCGTTCCGTTTTGATCTGTTCGCAGCACGCGGATAGAATGTCTCTGTAATAGTTGCAGAACTTTTTGATGAGGATGATGGTACCGATTGTTTTTCCCGGCTGAGATAATGGCCGTTTTCGGCTGAAGCTGTTGGATGAATTCTTCACCGGTAGAGCCTTTGCTCCCATGGTGCCCCACCTTTAAGACATCTGCTTTAATATTTGGAAACACGTCCATCACCTCCTGTTCCCCTTCTTTCTCCAGATCACCCGTCAAAATCCAGCTCAGAACGCCCGTCTCCATCCACAGAACGAGAGAGGAATTATTTTTGCTTGCCGGATCAGGTGTTTCAGGTGACAGTACATGGAACTGCAAATCCTTTATTTGCAATACATCGCCTCGCTTCACCTCTTCAATTGTCACTCCCTCTTTTCTGGCTGTCTGCAGCACTTTCTCATCTTTAGGTTCAGAAACGAACCCTTTCGGAATCACGAGGCGCTTTACTTTATGATGCTTCAGCAGAGTCTCCGCCTCTCCGATATGATCTTGGTCAGCGTGCGTCAGAATTAAAGCGTCAAGCTGTTTGATTCCCTTAGCAGTTAAAAACGGAATCAGCACCTTTTCCCCCAGTGAAAACGAATGCTGTTTTTCGCGCCAAGGCTCTGACGAGTAAGACAAAGTGCCGCCGGTATCAATTAAGACACGACCCCGCTGATGCGGAGCACCTACAAACATGCTGTCACCCTGTCCAATATCTATCATATCCACTTCTCCTTCGGAACTAAGACACGGATATATAAAGAGCAGAAACAGCACCGTGCAGCAAATGCCTCCGGTTACCATCAACTGCGACAAGGAGCGTTTTTCAATCGCCATAAGCAATAGGATGATCGCAACCGTGAATAAAAAAAGCAAAACAGGTGCAGGATGTGCGATCATAATCGTGAACACATCAACATCTGCAATGTTTGTGATTAGCCTATTGGTCCAGCTTATCAATAAATCAAACCAGCTGAAAAACAATCTCCCAAACGAAGCGGAAAGACTTAATAGAAGAACACCTGCTACAGCTCCCGGCAAAATACAGAAGGTATAAAATGGTACCATCAACATATTCATCGGTACGCTGATGATAGAAAACTGATGAAAATGATACAGGAGAATCGGAAGCGAGCCCAGCTGAGCGATGAGTGATACAATTGTCAGCTGCCCCAAGGAGGTTTTAACCTGATGAAAAATAGAAGAGGATAGAATTAAAGAAAAACTGACGGCGAACGATAGCTGAAAACCGGCTTCAAAGAGATGATAAGGATTGAAGAGCAGAAGGACGATGTATGAAAGACAAATTGCAGTTGCAGAGTGGACACGCCATTTGACAAGGCTTCCAGCTAAGTAAACACCCGACATGAGAGCGGCGCGTAGCACTGAAGGAGCAGCGCCGGTCAACATCACATAGAGCGGCAGAAATAACAGCAACAGAATTGACGCCTTTTCTCTAGTTATACCAAGGCGAATCATGATATAAAACAAACCTGTTGTCAAAATCCCCACGTGGAGTCCTGATATTGCCAAGAGATGGACAACACCAAGCTTTTGATACGCGGTAAGCACTTCATCCTCCACATAAAATCTGTCACCAACTGTAAGTGCCTGTACAATCCCTGCCGAATCAGGAGGCAAAAGGCTGTTTGTGAATGATATGATATGTTTTCTCAAGCTGAGCACCTTGTACTTAAAATTTTCAGGTTCGCTGCAGTTTTGAATAGACGTGACAGAGTAGTTCCAATGAATATGCTGCCGATAAAGATACTCGTTATAATCAAATGCACCCGGCACAGTTGCGTGATTCGGTTCTTCCAATGTACCAGTCAACTCACATGACATTCCTGGTTCTATGTATAACAGCTGTTCTTTTTCACCAGCAGACTGAATGCGATACGCAGCAGCCCATTTTTCCTTATCAGGTGTCTCAACCATCATAGACATACGGTCGCCGTCAATTTTGGGAATAGTGTCAATCACTGCCTTGAATTGATAGGTTCCCTGCCGATAGGAAGAGACATTCTGAGAATCTGTGACTGCATACAGTACAAAAAACAATATAAAAGAGAAGAAACAAACAATAATAAGAAAAGCGTGCCTCGTTTTGATTAAAATGATGAGGAGAAAGAGGATGAAAAGAAAAATAGCGTGGAAATAAGCGGCGGCAGTAATTCCAGCCGTTGCCGAAGCTGCCGCCATAGGCAATAATAAGCGCGAATTACGCATTCATCACACGTAGCTCGTGAAAAGTGTATTCGCCTGTTCATGTATCTTTTTCAATTCTTCCTCCGCTAAACCGGCATCGGCCAATTTCCCTATAAGACCCGCTACAAATGAAAGCTTTTCTCTGTTTTTCAGATCAACGATCATTTCATCGAGTTCAACCTGTTCAACAGTTACACCCGCCTGTTCAAATAATTCCTGCGCATACGGATGTGTTTTGTAATCCTCAGCATAATAAACCGTTTTGATACCAGCTTGAATAATAGATTTGCAGCATTGAATGCACGGATAATGCGTCACATAAATCTCGGCTCCATCAGTCGGCACCCCAAACTTAGAGCATTGAAGAATCGCATTCATTTCAGCGTGAATGGTTCTTGCGCAATGATCATCTATCATTAAGCATCCTTCATCTGCACAATGTACGCCGCCCGCGATTGACCCATTGTAGCCTCCTGCTATCATGCGTTTGTCTCTGACTATAGTAGCGCCGACAGATAATCTCGGACATGTGCTGCGCAGCGCCAATAAATGGCTTTGAGCCATAAAGTATTGATTCCATGAAATTCGTTCCACGTTGTTCCCTCCAAATGTTGTGTTGCCTGACCTTTAGTTTACCTATCATAATGCATGACCGTCAAATCACTTTACTGTAATGGAAGACTTTATTTTCTCAAATGACTTTTCACCTATTCCTGAAACCTTAGTGATATCTTCAATTGTTGGGAAACGCCCGTTTTCTTCCCGGTATGCAATAATAGCTTCAGCTTTGGATGGCCCCACCCCTGAGATGCCTTGTAACTCCTCTAAGGTTGCTGTATTGATATTCACCAGCGCTCCCTTCCCTCCATCGCTTTGGACAGACCCTCCGCCACCTTGCTGCACTGCTGTTTCCTCTCCCTTTTTCGGGATGTACACCACTGTCCCGTCCTGCAGAATCTCCGCCAAATTTACTTGCGCTTCGTCTGCTTGTTCACTGGTCCCGCCCGCTTTCTCAATTGCCTGAGATACTCTGTCCCCTGTTCGCAATTCATAAACGCCAGGATGCCGAACAGCACCTTTGATGTCTATCACAATTGTTTCATTTGACTCGTCGTTGTTTGCTTCCTGCTTTACCACTGTATTTTCTGTCTCTGTTGGTACAGCTTGCTTCACCGGCTCTTTATTTTTCCCTGTGGCCAGAAAGATCATAATCGCTGTGAAAACAGCCGCAGAAGCCGCTAAAATAATTGCTTTCTTATGCTGATTCAACCAATTCATCGTGCATGTTCCCCGCTTTCGTCATATTTTATTTTCATAACACATATGGTTTAGAGGATAATAGCTCAAAGGAGGGGAAACCATTGAAGATAGGCTTTATCGGCACAGGAAATATGGGTACGATCCTTATCGAATCATTTATTGAATCAAAAGCGGCCGATCCCTCAAACATAACAATCACAAACCGCACAATTGAAAAAGCGTTGCACATAAAAAACCGCTACAACAGCATAAACGTTACCGAAAGTCTCGAAAAGCTCGTTTCTGAGAACGAGATGATTTTTATTTGTGTTAAGCCGCTTGATATATATCCTTTACTGGCAATAGCGTTACCTTATTTAAGAAAAGATCATATTCTCATTTCAATTACAAGCCCCGTTCAAACCGAACAGCTCGAACAATATGTGCCGTGTCAAGTGGCGCGAGTGATCCCAAGTATTACGAACAGAGCGCTGGCAGGTGTTTCTCTCGTCACTTTCGGCACAAGCTGCGGCGAATCTGCAAAAGCGAAAATCAATGAGCTGATGCAGCATATCTCTCATCCGCTGCAAATTGAAAGTGACATCACGAGGGTTGCATCAGACATCGTAAGCTGCGGCCCCGCTTTTATGAGCTATCTGATTCAGCGGTTTATAGATGCAGCTGTTTCGGAAACATCAGTGTCTAAACAGGACGCGATTTTGATGTGTAAGGAAATGCTTGTCGGAATGGGAAAACTGTTAGAAACCGAATTGTATACCCTGCCTGCATTACAGGAAAAGGTTTGCGTTAAAGGCGGTGTAACAGGAGAAGGCATTAAAGCGCTGGAAAGCGGTGTGCAGGATATGTTTCACCGAGTATTTCAAAATACTCATATGAAGTACGAGGAGGATATTTCCGCAGTGAAAAAGCAGTTTCATGTGTAGACGAGTATGTCATACGTTCGTCTGTACTGCAAAGGCATAAAAAAGCATTTTAAAAAACCATCGTTTTAGGAAACGATGGTTTTTGATTTCTGCGCCTTGAAAAATAGGCGTTCTGATTGTGCTGATGGCTCGGTATCCGTAAAATCAGCTGTCACGCGATGGAGCTGAAAGCCGCAGCTCTTAAGCATTTCTTCGTATTCTTCCACCGGGAACGTTCTTTGCTCGTGTGTCTCATCAAAACGATCATACGCTTCTCCGTTCCACACAAAAAACGACATATCATGAATGACAGAAAGCTCGCCACTTCCGGCAAAGCTCTGCCAAATATAGCTGATATCTTCGTCCTGGTCAGCAAATGTGCTATCCGGAAAGACTTCCGCAATTTTATAAGATGAATGAACATCAAACAGCAAAATGCCTTCAGGCTTTAATACCCGAAATACACTTTTAAAGGTTTCGATCACATCATTTTTTGTTTTTAAATAATTTAATGAGTCACAGCATATCACAACAGCGTCAAACTGACCGTCAAAGCCGGTAATCTCTCTCATATCCTGCTGAAGAAATAAAATAGGCTGGCTACTCGATACCTTTTGCTGGGCGAAAGAAAGCATCTCTTCGCTGAGATCGATGCCTGTAACCTCGAAGCCTTTTTCGGTAAGCCGGATGGAGATTTCCCCCGTGCCGCATGCCAGATCGAGAATACGGCCTTTTTCCGGGAGAGATGCTTCAATCCATTGTGTCCATTGATCGTAAGGCGCGTGTGACATTAACTCGTCATACACGCTTGCAAAGCCTTGATAAATCATTGATTCATTCCAAGATCAAGATCTGCGAGTGGAGCGTCTCCCCACAGCTTTTCAAGGTTGTAGTAGCTTCTTTCATCCTTGTGGAAGACATGGACAATTACATCGCCTAGATCAACGAGAACCCATCTTGCTTCATCAAAGCCTTCCATCTTTTTGACTTGAATGCCGTTTTCATCAGCTTGATCCTTGATTTCACGGGCAATAGCCTGTACCTGTTTATCTGAATTTCCGTGGCAGATCAGAAAATAATCAGCAACCAGAGAAATACCTTCCATATCCAGTGCTAAAATATCCTCTGCCCGTTTATCATCGCAAGCCGCAGCTGCGATCTTTAAAATGGACTTATGGTTCATTCACAAATTCCTCCTGTTCAGCTGCCAGACACAAGCCAGTTATACGTTAAAAATGTGTCTGGAAAAACCGGTTGATTTTTTTTCATAAGAAAAACCATTGTATTTTTAATGGACTGAATCAGCGCTTGATTCAAATCTGTCTCAGCAAGCTTACGCACCTCATCGACACCGGGAAATGCCCGGTTTGGCTCAATGTAATCGGCAACGTAAATGACTTTTTCTAAAAGTGTCATGCCGGGGCGGCCTGAGGTATGATACCTAATGGCGTCAAGAATGTCTTCATCTTGAACCCCTGCCTCTCTTTGGACCAAATAAGCGCCGACCGGAGCGTGCCAGAGCTCCGGATTATGATCCAATAAATGCGCAGGCATTTTTTCACGCGCAATAATTTGTTTCATTTCTTCTTTCGGGCGGAATTTGGCGTAATCATGAAAGATTGCCGCTGTTTCCGCTTTTTTAGAATCGGCTCCAAAACGCTCCGCAAGTTCGATCGCCGTGTTCATCACGCCAACCGTATGGATATATCGGTGTTCGGTCAATTGCTGCTTCACGCATGCAAGTGCCTCCTCACGATTCATATAAACCATTCTCCTCTACATACTTCTTCACTTTATCAGGGATTAAGTAGTCAGTGGGCTTCTTGCTTTTAAACCGTTCCCTTATCATAGTTGATGATACCTCAAATTCCGGAACGTCTGCAAAGAGAAGCGGATAAGGGGTTTCAACATGAAAACCGGGGCGCTTTACTCCAATAAATTGAATGAGGTTCAGCAGCTCGTCCAGCTTATACCATTTCGGCAAATATTCAATCATATCAGCGCCGATAATAAAGAACAGCTGATCATTTGGATAACGCTGCTTCAGTAAAGAAACGGTATCAAAGGTATATGATGGCCCTTCTCTTTCCATTTCAACAAGCTCCAGCTTAAAGGACGGATTAGATTGAATTGCAAGCTTTAGCATTTCCACGCGATGAAAGCTGTCGGTATAGTCTTCGTTCTGTTTATGCGGCGGAATTTGATTAGGCATAAACCAAATTTCATCAAGCCCCGCCTGGTACAGCACCTCATTAGCCATTAAGAGGTGACCATTATGCGGAGGGTCAAACGTGCCTCCGAAAATTCCGATTTTCTTCATTTCAACCACCTTTAAGGAAGCTCGATTTGTTTATTTTCCTTTGATTCCTTATATAACACAATCGTATTGCCGATTGTCTGCACCAATTGAGAGCGGCTTCCTTTTACAAGAGCTTCCGCTACATCGTTTTTATCCTCTTCGCAATTCTGAAGCACGCTGACTTTAATCAGCTCTCTCGCTTCAAGCGCCTCAGCAATTTGTTTAATCATGTTGTCGTTTACTCCGCCTTTACCTACTTGAAAAATCGGCGTTAAATGATGCGCTTTTGAACGCAAAAAACGTTTTTGTTTACCTGTTAACATTCTGTTCCTCCTAATTTTCCTATTACAATGGATCTCATTTTTTCAATATTAGGCTCTTGTCCAGTCCACAATTGGAAAGACAATGCTGCCTGTTCAACAAACATGCCCACACCGTCGAGTGTTTTCAAGCCTTTTTGGCTTGCTTCTTTTAAAAGGGCCGTCTGTATTGGATTATACACGATATCACATACGACAGCACTGCTCGCGGCACGCTGTAATGAAAGCGGCACATCGTCCACGTTCGGATACATGCCCACAGACGTTGTATGGATGATAACATCATACTGCTCAAGACGTTCTTCTGCTTCTTTTATGCTTAATACTTCTTTATTGTGAAACGAGGGAGTAGCTTCTGTAAGCCGCTTTGCTTTTTCTAACGTCCGGTTGCAAATGTCAAATTTTTTCGGGGTATTTCGGACAATTGTTGTAAAAATGGCTCTCGCCGCTCCGCCAGCGCCGATCATTAAGAATGACAGTTCAGAGATGGGCTTGTCTAATACCTTCATTAATGACTTCACGAAGCCTTCCCCATCGGTATTGTATCCGACAAGCTTATCTCCCTCTCTTCTGACCGTGTTTACGGCACCGAGCACTTTTGCACTCTCATCAATATGATCCAAATAATCCATAATGGAAACCTTGTGCGGAACAGTCACATTGATTCCTTGTACGCCTAGAGCTCTTATTCCTTTTACCGCATCCTCCAGATCATTCTCTTCTACCTTGAAGGCATGATAATGTCCGTCAAGCCCGAGGTCTTTCAATGATGCGTTATGAATATCAGGTGACATAGAATGGCCAATAGGATTTCCGATAACCCCGTACAGCTTTTTCATACTCCTCTCCCCTTTTCTTAAATTAATGAACGCCGAACAAATACATGAACGCCTTTTGGCGCATATGCAGTTACCTTTTTATCGGCATCATGGACAGTAACCCAGCCTAACCCAGAGAAAACGATATCTGTCTTTTTGTCTTTTATCGTAAACGTATGGGCAACCAATTCAGGAAACTCATCCATTTCATCTTTACCCGGAGGTGTGAGCAATTCCCCTGCATGCTTTTCATAAAGCGCGTCTGCATTTTCAAGTTTTGTTCTATGAATCATCAGCTCATTCGGCATATAGCAAATAAAAGGAGATCTTTCCCCAGACACATAATCAAACCTTGCAAGTCCGCCAAAATACAGTGTTTGCTGATCATTAAGCTGGAATGTGCGAGGCTTCAGCTCCTTTTTAGGAGATAATATTTTCAGATCCTTTTTATTGACATAATGCGCCATTTGATGGTTGTTGATAATTCCCGGTGTATCATAAAGCGATGAACCGTCATCCAGCGGGATTTCAATCGCATCAAGGGTTGTGCCAGGAAATTGGGATGTTGTAATAATATCTTCTTCACCTGACACTTCTTTAATAATCCGGTTAATAAAGGTTGACTTTCCTACATTTGTACATCCAACAACATAGACGTCTTTTCCGTTGCGGTAATGCTCAATCGCGTCAATTACTTCTCTTATTCCCTGGCCGCGTCCCGCACTGACCAAAAATACGTCAACCGGTTTTAAGCCAAGCTCTTTCGCTTCACGCTTCATCCATTGGATCAGACGCTCTCTTTTCAGTGACTTAGGCAAAATATCCGCTTTATTGCCAACTAATAAGATAGGGTTTCCCCCCACCAAGCGCTGCAGCCCATTAATCCAGCTGCCGTTAAAATCAAAAATATCAACAATTTTTACGACAAGAGAGTCCGTTTCTCCAATACCGTGAAGAATGTTCAAAAAATCATCATCAGTTAAGGAGACATCTTGTATTTCATTATAGTTTTTCAGTCTGAAGCAACGCTGGCAAATCACATTTTCTTTCGTAAGCGATGCAGGCGGCGCGTACCCCAAACCTGTTTTGTCCTCGGTTTGGATCGTAACTCCGCACCCGATACAAACAACCTTTTCCATTTCTTACTCCTCCCACTGAATGTGCCCTTTTCGTTTGAGAGCACTCAGTATTCTGCGTTCGACCTGGCGGTTAAAGCGCGTAATGAATCCGTCAGAGGAAGCGACTGGCACGACCAAAATCGTATGGTAGCCGTTTCGGTTTCCCCCGAGTACATCGGTCAGCAGCTGGTCTCCAATGACAACGCAGTCCTCTTTTTTTAGCTCCATATTGTGCACCGCTCTATTAAAGGCTTTACCCATCGGTTTTCTTGCTTTATAGATGAATGGGATTCCAAGCGGTTCTGAGAAAAGTTTCACTCTTCTTTCGTTATTATTAGAGACAATTGTCACTTTAATGCCGTGTTCCTTCATTTCTTCAAACCACTCGATCAATCGCGGCGTCGCGTTCGGCCTGTCCCATTCAACAAGCGTATTATCCAGGTCAGTAATAATCCCTTTTACATTTCGTTCCTTTAATTTCTCAGGTGTAATATGAAAAATATTTTTTACAAACTCGTCAGGTAAAAAAAACTTTTTTAACAAAACCCGCACCCTTCCCTTTTTCTTTCTTTCAAAATGATTGTCGAAAAAAATCGAACTTGCGCCTAAAGAAAAACTGAGCAAAAAAATTTCGACAAAAATTGGGTTTCTTCACCAGGTGTGGATAAATTTACACACACTATCCACTCTTATTACATCACTCTTTAGACAAATTATAAACACGATACTCACAAGTTATCCACTTTTTGGTGTGGATAACAGAACGATTGTTCTTATATGCATTTCATGGTAGATTAAAGATAACTTCAACCTCAGATGAACGCAACTTATCATTGTATGCGTTAAAATCATGAATGATTCCAACTTTTAAGGAGGTGCCTCTCCCATTAATTGGGTTCCTAGCATGAGAAAACTGTCTGATGAATTACTAATAGAATCTTATTTCAAAGCCACCGAAATGAATTTAAACCGTGACTTTATCGAGTTAATTGAAAACGAAATAAAAAGAAGATCGCTCGGACATATTATTTCCGTATCTTCTTAATAGGAATTTGTCTATTTTTTCCGGGCGTATTTCCTTTTTTTACTCAGATGACTGATATTATATCACTTTGGCTGCGCGCTTTACTACTATTTTCAGCAAAAAACACCCCTAAAAAGAGGTGTTTTAAAGGGCCGGTTATTATGCTAACCAGTATATGCCGCCCACAACAAGGAGAACAACAACTAAAACAACAATAAAAGCGTATCCATATGCTCTGCCTGCGCCATACATGTGAAGCGCCTCCTTAATAAGGTTTTATAACAGCCTATGTAGGAGAAATAAATCGGACTAGGCGGTTGTCCGGCTCAACGCTGCAGGATCTGCCCATCTTGTATTCCTTCATATACGATCCTTGCCCCTTTAGGTGTCATATGATTTCCAGAAGGATCTATAAGACCAGATTGGATAAGCGCTTCATCAGTTGCTTTTCCGCCGTCTGCTTCTATAAAATGCTTCCAGTTATCTACAAGAGGGACATCCAGGCGCTTCGACACATCTCTTGTAATATCGTTATATGAGTTGTGCCATTTCCTTGCTCCGCCTTTTGGTTCAAAAGCAGCTGCTTGATATCTGGAATAGTAAAACAAATGATGCTTCCCATTACCTTCTATAATTGGGATACACGTCATTAAGATTGGCTTGATCCCGTGTTTTCTGCTTTCTTCAATAAAATAAACCAGATTTTCTCTAAAACGCTGCTTCGACACTCTCGGTTTCCCCTCAGTCAGTATGGCAGCGTCATTGGTGCCGAACATAATAAACAAATACTTCGGTTTTTGATCCAGCACATCTGTCTGAAATCGGAGACGGGCATCCTCTGTCGTCTGTCCGCCGATTCCCGCATTGAGTATATCAAGGTTACCGCGCTCAGCTGTTTTTAATATATTGACCCACTGCTGTGCTTTTGGATAATCGCGATAATCCCAATTAGAGCCACGCGTATTGCTGTCACCAAATGCTACAACGTCTTCGTATCCCCTTCCCTCGCATCCTGCTGTAACAAACAGCAGAAGGAAAAGGATGATAAAATGTTTCATCTTTACACCCCCAAAAGCCTCACCTTAATGTTATACCTCTGTTTCTCTTCGTTCAATGAAGAGTTTTTCGCTATCACTGTTTTTTCCTATAGTTAACGTGTCCCCCTCAGTGAATATCATTCTGCTTTCATTGCGGCGCAGCTGATGATTTTTTAAAATTCCCTTCTTTCCAATCTGAAAAACACACAAACCAAAGAAAAGAAAATAACCTGAATCCGCACTGGAAACAGGTTATCCGTTAAATCCTGCATTTACTTTAACTTCGATTTAAGCTTGGCCTTTGTTTTTGGCCCATAAATCCCGTCTGCAGTTAATCCGTTCATGAGCTGAAAACGCTTGACGGCATTCGCTGTTTTCGGTCCGTAAACTCCATCTATGCCATTGTTTTTGGCTCCCTTATCAGGATAAAAGTGAAGTGCAGCTAAAGCCTTTTGCAGCTGGAGAATGTTTGTGCCCTTTCGATAAGGCGAAGTGAGCTTTATAACCCCAGACGGCAGAGGATATGATGGTGAAGTTTCTTTTGGAGGTGTATCCGAGGAAGAAATTCCGTTTATAAAAGAGTTCCAGTGGTCCAAGAGTTTCCGCGGACATTCTTTCCCGGACCATTTTTTGTGGGGAACAACACGATGTAACGGAATATTGTTTTCCTTCATCAGCTTTCTGATCAGCCACTGGGCATTTGATGTTGCTTTTTCAAAATCGCCGTCAGCATTTTCGCAGATTTCAATCCCGATCGATTTGCGGTTTCCTGTCCCGTTTGTACCGTCTCCCGCATGCCAGCCGTTTTCATCTATCGGGAGATGCTGATAAATGACTGAATCGTCAACTGTAAAATGCCAGCTTTCGGATGTGCTCGGGTTTTTCACAAAATTGGCGTGCATTTTCGCATCAGCGCCTTTTGCTGTATTCGCTGTATTATGCACCGTAATATAAGCAGGCGTCATCGAATAGCCAGGACGATTATTATTTGATAGCGGTATAAAATCCTTTTTTATGGTTACCATTTCTATCCCTCCCTATTATTAAGAATGCAGAAAACAGAGAGATGGACAGCCTTTTTTATGAGGTAAAAAAGAATTGTGTTCTTAACCTGGTTTTCAGTTGAACCGCTGAAATGGCACCAGTTATACTAATTTAGATGACGGAGGTTTTGGCTCCTGACATCACCTAAGTTGGGAGTGACCATAGACATGTTAAAAAAAGTAATAGGTATACTTGTGATTATCGCTATCATTGCAGTCGGTTTTTTTCAGAAAGAAGCTTGGCTTGATGCAATCAAAGCAGGAGGGATGTTTTCCGTTTTATTTAGTATGTTGCTGATTGCTGCCGATGTTTTTTTCCCAATAGTGCCGTTTGCTTTGGTTGCTGCTTTAAATGGCGCAGTGTTCGGGACTGCAAATGGAATTTGGATTACACTGACCGGCTCAATGCTTGGTACAATATTGCTGTTTTTTCTCGCCAGGTACAGTTTTAGAGATTGGGCCAGAAAAAAAGTTCAGGCCTATCCTGCCATACAAAGCTACGAGGCTTCCTTCAACAAAAACGCTTTTACCGCTGTTTTATTAGGAAGGCTGATACCTGTCATACCTTCACTTGTAATGAACGTGATCTGCGGGCTGAGCCAGGTTCGCTGGCATGTTTTTTTCTTTGCGTCTTTAATAGGGAAAATCCCCAATATTGTTGTTGTCACTATTGCAGGTGCCAATTTCACCAGCAATAAATTATTGTCTATCAGCATTTACGGTACATATATTCTGATCATCATGCTGGTCATTTATAAAAAGTTCCCTCATCTTCTGAAGGTGCCAAAAAAATAAGGAGGCTTGTTGGCCCCCTTACTTTTTTTCTGTCGCATGGCCTCCAAATTCATTTCGAAGCGCAGCAACCACCTTTCCTGTAAACGTATCGTCTGTTAAAGAACGGTATCTCATCATTAGTGACATGGCGATGACCGGCGTTGCCGTCTGCAGATCAAGCGCGGTTTCCACCGTCCATTTTCCTTCACCTGAGGAATGCATAATGCCCTTGATCTGATCCAGTTTCGCATCCTTAGAGAAAGCTCGCTCAGTCAGTCCCATAAGCCAAGAACGAATGACAGAACCATGATTCCACACTCTGGCAACCTTCTCATAGTCAAAATCAAATTTGCTGTTTTCAAGCACTTCGAATCCTTCACCAATCGCGGCCATCATTCCATACTCAATTCCATTATGGATCATTTTTAAAAAATGTCCGCTTCCCGCTTCACCAGCGTATAGATAACCATTTTCGACGGCAGTATCACGAAAAAGCGGTTCCACAATCTCCCATGCTTCATGGTCGCCCCCCACCATAAAACAGGCTCCATGCCGTGCGCCTTCCATTCCGCCCGACGTTCCGGCATCGAGATAATGGATACCCGCTTCTTTCATTTGATTGTAGCGGCGAATTGATTCTTTATAATGAGAGTTTCCAGCTTCGATAATCATATCGCCTTTACTTAATAAAGGTGATACATCACGCAAAACAGCATCGACAATGCCATGCGGTACCATAACCCATAGGATACGCGGCGGGTCTAATAAAGAAATGAACTCTTTAAGATTCGTTGTCCCCTCAGCCCCGTATGCTTTCAGTTCATCAACAGCCGCTTGATTTACATCATATCCAACCGCTTGATGATTGCGGTCAATGAATTGCTTTCCTATGTTTATGCCCATTTTCCCTAAGCCGATTAATCCGATTTTCATATCTGTTCCTCCTGATTGTCTAAAAAGCCTTTACTCTTTATGTTCCCTTTGGATTGTATTGTGATACGCAGAAAACAAATGGAGCTTACATCGTCTGCGCATGTAAATTTTATTTTTCATGACTGACTGTGCCTGCCAGTTCTATTACTGAATCTCTTTATATCCATAATTATCACTTTATCCTTGATTTACCATCAGTTTAAGTTAAAATATGGGAAGGTATTCGATTTTTTCAGTAAAAAGAAGGTGACATGTTGCAGAATCAATCTCATACTCTTATTGGAGTTACGAAAACTGCTGTATTCTTTTTATACGCTGCACTTGCAATCATCGGTTTTGCAATCGGGTATTTTATTCCGCAGATTGCGAAATGGGCATTATCCCTCCCCTGGATCCCTCTTGAAGGACCGCTTCGGCTCATTACCTCTTTTCAGGGATCTACAGCTTCATTTATCACTGCTCTTCTAGGTATGTGTGCGGGGATTTGGTTCGCTCATTCTGTTATTGCAATGCTGCTGTCTGTCAAAATTACAGATCACACAGTGGAATTCATCAAAGGAAAAAAAGTGCAAACAATTCATTCCGATGACATCGCTCTTGTATTTATGGATCACAAACGGCTTGTCCTCCTGGGAACAGCCGGATATGAATTGGTACGGGAAGAAATTGATGAAAAACCAGTAAACGTTGAGAAGGCCTTTAGACAGCATCATTACGAATGGGCAACAGATGGTGATCCGTTTAAAGATCAATTTCGCCGATGGATTCCTGATGCACCAGACCTATCGCAAGGCGCCCATGCCTTATTAAAAGCTCGTCACAAAGCGCTGCAGGACGAAGAAAAAGACGATATTGAAGAATTCCGTCTCGAACTGGCACAGCTGGGCATCGTTGTACGGGACGAAGGCACACGCCAATATTGGCGAAAAGCAGAAACCTATCCCCCGAAAATTCAGCTCGGCGAAGGATTGTAACAACAGAGGCTCAAGAAAGAGCCTCTTCTTTATTACTGCACAATAAACAGCACTCTGGTGCCGTCAGGATAGCTGCTCATTTGATTCCCTACCCACGAGCCGGCGCCGCGATTATCAGAAGGCGTCACATATCGGACATCAGCCCCTGCGCCGCCTTCCTCGCAGACCGCCATCGGCCACTCATCCCGGTCAAAGCCCGGCTTGGTCGGGATTCCCTTTAAAGATTCCTCCCGCCTTTTGTCTGCTCCATCTCTGTCAATGGTACAAATATCTGGATGTCCCTCTGCAATCGCATCCCTAATATGACTGCCGGTTTCCGGATAACGAGACAGCGGAAAATATAACACTTTGTCATACGAAGATGCGCCTTGGATCTGTTGCGGAACCATTAAACAAAGAAGAACTGCTGCAGCAAGAAACAGGCCTGCCATCCATTTTTTCATTCCCATCCCCCCATACCTTTGTTCATTTCAATGTATGGGCGCTTGATAAAGATTATTTTTAACATTTGAAGTTAGTATGCTGCTTACAAAAGCCGGACTCCCCCGCGAGAAATTTCCCGGTACAGACACAGACAGCCTCCAGGTCACATACATTTACATATAGGCTTTTGCCTACATACTTTTGTGGAGGTGACGATGGTGACAGGTGTTTTCGCAGCGCTCGGCTTTGTTGTTAAAGAGCTTGTCTTTTTAGTATCTTACGTGAAAAACAATGCCTTTCCACAACCGCTCTCAAGCAGCGAAGAAAAAAAATACTTAGAGCTCATGGCTAAAGGGGATGAACATGCCAGAAACATGCTGATTGAGCATAATCTGCGCTTGGTCGCCCATATTGTAAAAAAATTCGAAAATACAGGTGAGGATGCAGAGGACTTAATCTCCATCGGAACGATCGGGCTGATAAAAGGAATTGAAAGCTATTCCGCTGGTAAAGGGACAAAGCTGGCGACGTATGCTGCGAGGTGTATTGAAAATGAGATTGTAATTACAAAAGGGGGGTGCATACTCCTCTTTCATACGTTTACATATATTCGGTGATCTCTTCTCCTCTCTAGGTTTATTATTGAAACGGAAACAAAAATCCATTACACTATTGCTGATGCACCAACGGGTGGGAGGACTCGCCATGAACAAAAAAGAACTGCTCCTAATGAATTTCAGGGATTTGTTTAACAAGATGGCTTGGCTTAATAAGCCAAAGATGGAAGTCTGTCTTAAAGGGTATAAGCCTTCTGAAGTACATTGTATAGAATCCATTGAACATGGAAATACTAATGTGACAAAACTTGCTGAGTCCCTTTATATGACGAGGGGCGCCATTAGTAAAATGACTAAAAAGCTCATAGAAAAAGGCTTAATCGAGAGCTACCAGAAGCCAGATAACAAGAAAGAAATTCATTTTAGGCTTACCGAGCAAGGGAAAGAAATTTATAAAATCCATGATAAACTGCACAAAGAGTTTCTAGAGCGTGATAAGGCAGTATTTGAACAGGTAACCGAGGAACAATTTGATTTTATGATTAACTTTGCGGAAAAGTATAATAGACATTTGGATGCAGAAATAAAAAAACATGGTGTTGATATTAAGTCGGAATAAATTTAAATAATGAAAATGTAACCACAGGCAGCCAACTCTATTGAGTTTCGGCTGCCTTTTTATTACCGTTATTTTGTTGACGCGGAAACAAAATTATGTTATTTTTTGTTGACTAGGAAACAAAAATACAACTTTTGAGAGGAGAATAATATGTTAAAAGGCAAAGTAAAGGAACCAGGATTACCAAAAGAAATCCTCATGGCTGCCTGGGCTATTGCACTTGGAGCAATTGCCCCAATGCTTGACTCAACTATGGTGAACATTGCCATCCACAAATTAAATAAGGATTTCAGTACGACGTTGGATACCATTCAATGGTCCATTACAGGTTATGTTTTAGCTCTTGCTATTGCAGTTCCAGTATCCGGATGGCTTATGAACAAATTTAATGGAAAGAAAATCTTAATCGGCGCAGTCATTGCCTTTGGTGTAACTTCTGTTTTTGCTGGAATTAGTTGGGATGTTTCTAGCTTTATCTTATTCCGTTTGCTTCAAGGATTTAGCGCTGGGATTATTACTCCACTTATGTCAACACTCTTGGTTAAAACAGCAGGTCCAGAGAATATAGGAAAAGTTATGGCTATCGTCAGCACACCTATGATTTTGGGCCCAATCTTAGGACCTGTAATCGGGGGCTTCATCGTTCAAGCTACATCATGGCATTGGATTTTCTTCATCAACGTGTTCATCGTTTTGATTGCTGCACCACTGATGATGAAAACTCTTCCAAACTTTGAGCCATTCAACAAAGATAGCAAACTTGATATTTTTGGAATTGTCGATTTATCCTTAATGAGTGCAGCATTGATATACGGAATTACGAAAGCAGCGGACCATGCATCATTTAACAATAGCGAAACAATCCTATGGGTGGGCTTCGGCCTCGCTTTAGCTGTAATTTACATCGTATATAATCGAATCAGAAAAAATCAAACCGTACTCCCTATAAATTTGTTTGCACACAAAAACTTCTTAACATCCAGCGTCGGGTTATTATTAGCGAATATTGCCGTCATGGGACCCATGTTAATACTTCCATTGTTCTTTCAAAATTTCCGTCATTTCACGGCAATCGAAGCTGCGCTTGCATTAATCCCTCAAGGAGTTGGGATGCTCGTTACTCGGCCAATGATTGGAAAAATGATTGATAAGATCGGTGCAAAATACGTGGTTACGGTCAGTCTTGTTCTTTCGCTTATCGGATCTATTCCGCTTATCTTTATCACCGATAAAACAAGTATGATGTGGATTTCTATCATATTATTCATCCGCGGGACCAGTTTTGGAGGGATTATGCTTCCGTTGACAAGTGATGCTTATACAGGACTTGACAGCAAACAACTTCCAGAAGCAGGTGTCGGTATTAATATTATTGAAAACCTTGGTTCAAGTTTTGGTTCAGCTGTTATCGCAACTGTTGTCGCAACTACTATACAAGGATTGCAACCAACGATTGCGAATGACTTAAAAGGTTACCATGCCGGATTCTTAGTATCCGCCATTGTCCTTGCGGTAATCTTCATCCCAAGTCTATTTCTCACACATAAAAAGCATGCACAATAAAGAAATCTGCACTTGAATACTCGACTGCCGAATGGTTTGTTTGGATAAATGTTGATACATGTAATGTGCACCAGTTTCATAAGCCCATTTAGAAAGGCGCTTACTAATTTGATTGGCTATCTGTTTTCTTCGATGTCTGGATCTACTTCAGAGGTTTCAATTACAAAAAGAGGGCAATAACCCTCTTTAATACGTTTCAATATATATAGTGTCAGAATCCACAACGGTAACTTCTTTCACGATAAAGTTAACAATTGTTTTTTTATCATCAAGGGTTAAATTATCTGCACCGATTGATTGAAAATAGTCTATAGCTCTTTTTAGAGCATTTTCACTTGAGCTTGTATCATCCAGGACTTTCATTTTTGATTGAATTTCGTTACACTTTTCAGTAAGCTGGTTTTGTTTTTTTTGCAGCTCAATAATTTGTGCTTTGATTTCATCAATATCTAAATCATCGTCATCGCTTAGGCTGATTAGCGTTAAAAGACGCTTGCGGCCTTTTTTTGTTTTCTCTATCTCTTTTTGAATGAGTTCTAATTCATCAGACAGGTGATTTGATTGTTCAATCTCTTTAAAAGAAGCATACTTTTGGGGATTTGTGATGAATTTAAAAATTTCATCCCATACATGCCGGTTCAATTTATTCTCAGACATTTCTTTTCCGCAGCCGCGATCCTTTGCGCCAGAATAATTTTTCCGGCAAGTATATACATAGTAGTCTTTACCATGTGATTTTCTTTTCTTCCCTGTCATGGTATTTCCGCATTTTCCGCATCTAACCAAACCCGATAACAAGTAATTGTGAGGGCTGATACTCAAGTGTTTTCTTTTACTTTGACCTAAGAGTTCTTGAGCATAATCCCATTGTTCAGCTGGAACAATTGCTGGAATTGCCACAGTGATTTGTTCTTCTTCAGGTCTAATTTTAATTATAGATTTGTTTCCTGCCTGCTTTGAAACATAGGAACCCTCTGTATCATATTTATACTGTCTATGTTCACCCTTATAGGAAGAGTTCATTAATATTTGCCGAACAACCTGCCTGTGCCATACTTTGGCGCCTTTTTTTGTTTTAACCCCCATCTGAGTTAAATGTAGAGCAATACCATTTACTCTGCCGAAAAAAGGGCTTTTATGATCGGTGAAGTAATTGAAAATCATCCGAATAATTTTTGCTTCCTCTTCAAATATCTCAAGAGTTCTTTTCTCTTTAACAAATTTATAGCCATATAGCTTGGAATCTTTAATGATCATGCCTTTTTTCATTTTTTGAAGTCGGCCGCTTGATGTCCGTTCTTTGATTTTGGCTTTTTCAAATTCTGAGATTGCTCCGCGCATAGCGAAAAATAATTGACCTTCTGGAGAATTGGCGTACTCTCCATTAACAAAAATCAAGGGTATATTTCGCTTTCGGAGTTCATCATCAATGATAAGCTGATTCATTAATTTCCGAGAAAGACGGTCAGGATCGTAACAAATAACTTGACTTATAAGTCCTTTACTCGCATCCTCCCTCAAGCGATTCAAAGCCGGACGTTCTAAAAGCTCTCCTGAAAATCCTTCATCGGCATACTTCAGCACATCCTTAGTCCCTGCTTTCTTTATACAGGCCTCGATCTGGCTGTCGATGCTCGATCCCTTGATCGCTTGCTCCTCGGTCGATACCCTTACATATATTGCTATCACCCTGGATCTCCTTCCTATAAAGTTTTATTAAATAATGATAGCAATCGTTAATGCATTTGTCAGCTTGCGGTCCCTCGATGATTATTACCTTCATAAAATGCATCACCCCTTGGGTAATGCTATGTAATAACTGTTTGTCCTAATGAGGTGATTTTCAATGAGTATGAAAAAAGCACTAAAAAAAAACGATAGTTAAAGCCATCGTTTTTTCGACACCCACTAGGCCCTCAACATAGTAAATCCATATCACTGGTTATGAAGTTTTCATCACACTCCTTTTATTCTTTTGCTATTATATCTATACGTTTATATCAATTATGGTTAAAAATTGGTGGGCCAAATATGTCAGAGAAGGATTTAATTTAAAAGCGAAATAAAAAGCTGCATACTCGAGAAAAAGAACCTTTAGCGAAAAAAAGAAAGAAGCAAAAATATATATGTAAATTTACGGAAATACACGATATACAAAAAGGTGCGCTCTAACTGAGTGCACCTCTTGTTTTTATGAATTGTATATTTCTCTGTTTAGATTTACAATATCTTCATGAGATAATTCAGCTGAAAGCTTCTCTATCACCATATCCCGTAGGAGTGGGGCTTTTTCTTTATCTGCCTTTTTGAGCGCTTCCGTTAGTTCCTCTTTTGTTAGTTCTGTGCAGTATGCAGGGGTTCCTGGTTGTTGTCTCCACGAATCACTTAAAGAGCCACTATCCACTGCATCAAAGCCTAGTTCGTTTGCTACGTCCATGATTACTTGTTTATGTGATTGGTCATTACCGGCAATCGCATAGGCAATGCGACCACTAGTACCTTCGGTGGTTCCTTTATTTTCTAATGTATAAGCTAATTGGTTGTTGAAAGCTTTAATGACAGGTCTACCTAATTGATTTGAAACCCATACACTTTCAACCATCCCGTTCTCAATTTCTTCAATCTTATTGTCTCTAAAAGGATAATAATTTGAAGTGTCTACAACGATTACTTCCTCTCCAACTTTATCTACAATGTTACGAATACTTGGCATTACAATAGAAGGGAGAGATATTATAAGAACATCAATATTAGTTATTACATCCTCTAAATTCACAGGTGTTGCATCAAGCTCTCTTCCTTCTAAATGTTCAATTCCTCGGGTTTCTGCAATTTTGACATTATGTCCATTCTCAACTAATTTTTTAGAAATATTTGTTCCTATTACTCCTGCACCTATAATTCCAAATCTCATTATTTTTCCTCCTAAAGAATTTGTATATAAAAGAATATTTCTGCTTAAAGTTACACAATTATGTTTACCAAATCGCAAACATATACTCATTAGATATGACGTATGTGTATTGAATATTTCCTTTACATATACTAGAATAAAACCATTTCTCCTCTCTTTAAAGTAGGCAATTAAAATTGCCGTAGTACACTTTTTTGTACATAACAGCAGAAAGCAGGTGAAAAGATGTCTAGAATATGTAAGGATGGATTTGACAAAGAATGTATAAAGGAACAAAGAGAAGTATATGGTATTGCCTATGCCCAAAACATGCTTTCTGGGCGTTGGAAGTACTTAATTCTTTGGTTTTTAAAAACAAAAGAACGTCGTTATAGCGAAATTAAAGCTTTTTTATGGGACATTTCACAAGGTTCTCTAACAAAACAGTTGAGAGAACTAGAAACAGATGGATTAATTAAGCGAGAAGTTTTTCCTGAGGTACCTCCACGAGTTGAATATTCATTAACAACTAAAGGGCGTGAATTTATCCCAATAATTGATTTGATGGAAAACTTCGGCAAAAAATTCGGGGAGAAACCTGAGTAAAATAATAAGTAGAAAGTAAATAACTTATTGATTCACAAAAAGGAATTATATCTATAGCTCATAGGGATAATTCCTTTCTTTTGTTAAGAGGCCTTTACAGCACTAAATCCTAAGCAGGAGACAGCGTTAGCTTACAACTTGTTCATTTTTAAATTTAGGTCCAATTTGTCTATTTTAATACAGAGGAATCGGGTTTTTTATTGGATATTCCTAAATTTTGCGAATCTTCATTTTCCGAGGCTCCCCCACATACTTCGTGTTTTTCGATTATATTATCCTCTTTAATACCTTTACATAATTTAGACCTTTTTCCTTTTGTTAAGTACAAAAAAATGTACTACGTCAATTTAAATTGCCCTCTTCATAAAATAGAGTGATGAATTTATCATATTGACTACAAGTTACATTATTTTTTACAAATAACTCCAATCCAACTTAATCAGCTTGAATCTAATATGTTAGAAAGGAAGAATATCAATATGAATAAAACAATTGAATTACTTTGTAATCATTCATCTATTCGGTCTTTTACAGATCAACCTCTCACAAAGGAGCAACGAGAGGCAATCTTTAAGGCAGCTAATCAGACTTCATCTTTCAGCCTTCTTCAGGCTGTTTCTATTATTAGAGTTACAGATCCAGATCTTCGAAAAAAAGTGATGGAACTTTCTGCGAATCAGCCTTATATTGAAGAGGCAGCAGAGTTTTGGATTTTTTGTGCAGATTTTAATCGAAATCATCAAATTGCTCCCGATGTAGATCTTGAGTATATTGAATACCTTTTAATAGGTACATTTGATGCTGGGCTCATGGCTCAAAATGCTTTAACTGCAGCCGAATCAATGGGACTCGGTGGTGTATATATCGGTGGAATAAGACTTAATATAACAGAATTAACTGAGGTATTACATTTACCAAAACATGTGATTCCTTTAGTGGGGCTATGCATAGGTCATCCTGCTGAAGAGAAACCTGGACTAAAACCACGTTTGCCACAAGCAATGGTCATGTTTGATAATCAGTATCAGGCACTAGATGATGAAAAATTAGCAACCTATGATCAACAGATGCGTGAGTACTACCGAGATCGTCCTGTTAAAGCGCCTTTCACAGTGAACAAAGTAAAGGGATGGAAAGATCATATTGAGGACCATCTCGAAAGAAGCAAACTCCCCTTCATGCTTGAGTATTTAAATAAACAGGGATTTGCTAAAAAATAATTAGATATTTTTGCAATCCAAATAAAAGAGGAAGAGTTTTGACACTCTTTCTCTTTATGCACCAACTCGATCTGCGGCTATTTTGAAACCACCATTTAATCTTCATCTAAGAAGGAGTTTTTATTAAGTAACCCTCAAAACCACTTAATTCCCTGCCTGTAAATTTTCCATTGAAACCAAAAAGTTATTGCGGTCTCACCGAAAATTTAAATTGCGGTGCCCTATTGCCTTTTTCTCTCCCCAAAAATAAGGTTAGGCCTCAAGGATTTAAAAGGGGATACTAATTAGATTCCATTGTTTCTGTTGATATCAAATAAAAAAACCTCCATTCATAAAGGAGGTTTAATGTAATATTATCAAGTTTGAAAACGATCTGAGGCAATATGGAATGTGTTTTGAGTTTGATTTTCTGTTAAGTTGGATCCGAAACCACACACTAAAACAAGTGACAAACCCAGGATTAGGCATACCTTCTTTTTAAAAGTCATACAGGCATTCTCCCCTTTGAATTTGTGTTTGAGTCTCAAGCATTTTCTGATGATATACATAGGATGTTTCAAATTCTTTTGAGTTTGCGTAAGCAGCTGCGGTCTCACAGGCAATGTCTTCAATATATGAATAGTTCTTATTTTTTTCTAAGTATTCTATTGTTTGATTAACACCTTGTTGGTCCACTGCATCGACATAAAGAGCTTTTAAATATCCCTGTAATTTTGCGAAAAGCTCATCACCTTGATAAAGAGCTGCTGACAAACCTTTCTTACTTACTTGGATAGCCTCATTCATTTTTCCTTGTTTAAAAAGGATTTTTGCATAAGAAAATAAAGAATGTGGCAAGTTTGTGAGCTTTTCTTTTTCTGTAATCTCCACTGCTTGCTTTATGTATACTTCCGCCTGCTCGTAATCACCACTGTCAGCAAAATTAGTGCCTAAATTATATAGTGCAGAACTAATCAACCTTTTGTTATTCAATTCCCTAGATAACTTTAATGCCTTTTCAAGATGCGGCTGACTTTTTTCGTAATGTTTAAAATCAGTATAATTCCCTGAGATAACAAACATACATTGAACTTTTCGCACCTTATAAAGTTCATATTGATTATAAATATCCAACGCTTGTTTAACGTGATGCATAGACACATGACTTTGCTTCATACCATAATATGCTTCAGCTAACTTAAAATGAAACTCTGCCCTTTCGATCTCATCAGGGACATGTATAAGCTGCTTTTCGGCTTCTCTATAATAGTAGATAGCTTTCATGTATTGCTTCTTATCAAACTCGTACATCCCTCTGAAAAACAGAGAATAATACGATAACAGGCCAGATATGCCTTTATTTGAAGTCTCAATTTTTTCAAGAAGTTCCTCAATAGTTGGTCTTATACGTGTCGTTACGGGTTCCAAATAATCTAACATGAGCTGATGACGAAATTTCATTAAGGAGAAGTAAATGAGTAAATACTCATCTTCCTCCATCCGTTGGATTTCTTGCTCGACCTCTGCCTTTAAAATCTCTGCATCCGGGACACTAAATTGACGTATCATTTTATACCATTCATTGATCTTTACGCCAACTTCTGACGATGATAAAACCGGATTCACAGGACCCCTCCTTTTATGTCTTTTTATGTAATATTCTAACATTTCCAAAAAGTGTTCGGACCGCAAAAAAACCGCAAACTTTTTATTCGCTATCTTTGATATGATCAATCAAGTTAATTTTAGGTTCGTTTCTTCTTTCTTCCATGGTAATATTTTGTTATATGATTAAAATGAGAGGGTTTGATTATGAAAGTCTTTGAAGCTAAAACACTTATGTCTGAAGCTACAGACCGCGCCAAAGAATATAAAGAACTAAGGACGCAAATGGTCAACTTGAGAAAAGCTTTACAAAGCGTCGCTGAACTGGATGACAGCGAATTCTCTGGTAAAGGCGCTAATAACATTAAAGCATTCTATCACGATCATGTTGGTGTCACTGATCAATGGATCGACTACATTGACATGAAGATCGCGTTTTTTAATAGCATTGCCGGAGCTGTCGAGGACAAAGGTCTCTCTGATGCATATATTGAAGAATCTTTTTTAGAACATGAACTGGCTAACGCCCATAAAAAATCAAAGTCCATCATGTCTGAACAGAAAAAAGCCATGAAAGATATCCTAAACGACATTGATAACATCCTTCCGCTCGACCTGTTTTCAACAGAAACCTTCAAGGATGAGCTTGCAGATGCCAATGACAAACGCAAAAAAACCATTGAAAAACTAGGTGATCTTGACGAAGATTTACTGACAGAATATGCAATGTCAGAGCCAAATGAACAATTCATCAAGTCAGATTTCCAAAAGCTCCAAGAAGCAACGGGCAAAGGCAAAAACGCTACGCCCATCCACTACAACGCTAAGGCGTACCGTGAGAGTGACATACATAAGAAAAAAGGCGATATTGAAAAGCGTACAGAAGCTTATTTGACGATTAAGAAAGAGGAAGCGAAGGAACGCGAGATAAAAGACTTAAAGAAAAAGCTTGCGAATGGTGTCTCAGATCCGGATGAGTATTTAGAAATTGCGAAGAAGATCGGGTATGAGAACCTTGAACCTGCACAGTTACAGTATGTGGTGCAGCTAGAACAAGCAAAACAGCTGAAGTCCGTCGGTGAAAGTGTAATCAATGCGGGTAAAACGGCTTTGGATATCATCGATGGGGTTAATGATGGGCTTAACGATGCGATTGATGATACGATATATGGCATCAAGGACTTGGTTGTAGGCGCATGGGAATTTTCACAGCTCCCTATGGAACTAAAACTTGCAAAAACAATCACAACAGTCTTAAGTGTCCCCTCCTACCCTAAAATAATTTGGACAAACATCGTCGATTCATGGAATGATAAAATGATAAATGGCAATGCATATACAAGAGCACATTATATCAGTTATGCGGTCGGTAATATCGTTGGTCCAAAAGGTGCAGGTGTTGCAGTGCAAACCACTACTAAGCTCTCAAAAGTGGGTAAAGTGGTTGAAGGTGGAACAGCCGCTTCTCATGTGAATAAAGGAATTACAAAAGGAAACAACCTTATTAATCCCTTTTTTAAAAACAGATATGAACCTGCACTTGTAGGAATTGCACAAGATATTGAGAATACTCATAACGTTAAAAACACACCACTGTTAAAAAGTATAATTGAAGAAGAAAAAAATAATGCTTTTCACAAAATAAATGTTACTTTTAGGCAAGGATATGATACCCATTTAGTTGAGGTAGAAGATATAGTTAGAAAGAAAAATAAAGGAATTGTCGGCGGTCACAATCTACAGAATTTTGAAAAGGCATTTATTGATAAAGGTTGGGATTTAGAGAGTTGTATAATTTCAAAAAGAGAACACCCCACAATTGATGGTATCTATGAAATTGAATATGGTTTACCTGCATTAGATAGAGAAGGAAATATCAAACCTGGAGAACTAAAAAAAGTCCGTACTCCAAAGACAGTTTATGATCCCGAGAAGATCTCAAACGAACAAATGTTGCAGTGGGGAGAAGAAGCAATGAAAAATGGAGAAGTAGTCGGGAGAAAAGTAACTGGATACGCTAAAAATGGTCTCAAGTTTGAAGGTTATATTGATGAAGCTACTGGAGAAATAACAAATTTTTTCCCTACCTTAAATGATTAAATAATTCGGAGTGAAAGTGAAATGGATAATAAAAACAAAGACTTAATCAACTATTTTTTTCAAGTTATGGGTGATGAACGTTTTTTACGCATTTTAGAGAAATTCTCCAACGGAGAGGGTTATGGAATAGAGAATGTCTGGTGTGTATTTGCTGATGACTACGAGGAGTGGGAAGAAGATTATTTTGGAGATGAGGGTATAGCTTTTTATTTCGATTACCCAGCAGTCGAGGAAGATGAAGAAGTCATATTAGATTACGAAAATTTCTATAAATATTTAAATGAATTTGTTAGGGAATATGTAGAACGACACCCAGAAAATAAACCCGAGGTAGAGAACTACATGAAAAGAATTAAGGAAAAGTATGATATTAAGGTATAAATAAAACTTCATATCCGTTATATAAATAATAATCTTTAAGGGAAATAACATATGAAATATCCATACAAATTTGAAGAAGATCCCTTTGGTGATTTAGGAATAGTATTGCCAGAAGAAGTCAGTATTTTCTCTGATTTTATTGAAAACATCGCTACAGAAGAACAAGCCAACGAATATATAGATTACATTGAGAAGGTTTCAAAAGGGATATATGAAGATTTTGAGATTGAGTTAAATGCTACAAGTGTTCTCATCAAGAAAGATGTGACAATTGTTGAAAACTCTTTTAGGATAGAAAAACCCTATGAAAACTCAATTGAAACCGATCAATTTAGAGAATTGCTATTAATATGGCGAGATAAGATTCCAGATATATTTAAAGGTTGAATAAAATTAAAACCCTTCTTACATAAAGAAGGGTTTTACATATCGAGGCGGAGATACCATATGGTTGAATGGGATTTCGGAGAGCATCCTGTTAGTAACGAGGAAATTATTGAAGTAGAAAACCTGTTACAAGTAAAGTTCCCAAAAGATTATTTAGAATATGTCAAAATCTATTCTGGCGCTACCCCCTCTCCTGAAACTTTTGATCTTGAAGATAGGGAAAAAATTGCATTCGGATACTTACATAGCTTCCATAAAGAAAGTGAGTCATATATAGTTAACGTTTCTAATCGTTATCGAGACGGCAGAATACCAGATAAAGTAATACCGATTGCTGATGACGTGTTTGGCAATGAAATCTGCTTCGATTTTAGAAAAAGACTCAGTAGTCCTTCTATTGTATTTTGGGATCATGAAATGGCATTTGAAGATCCTGAAAGAGCTTTAAGTCCTGTATGTGATTCTTTTACAGAGTTGGTTAATAAACTATACGAGGAATAAACAGATAAAGCCTTTCCCCTTCTTTTTGAGGAGAAAGGCTCTTTATATTTAAGCAAGGGATAACTTTGTCCGGCAATGTATACTCCATATTAAATATGCAGAAAGCCTTCTCATAACGAGAAGGCTTTCTTACACAAATACCGTCAACATGTTCTGGTCATTAGTGTTTAACTAGACGTTTTTTGAAATTTCTTTAATTTGTTCTATAATAATTTTCAGCTGAATACAGATTCCATTTCCAAAAATTCGCTCCTTGCGAAACAATATACCTGTCTACAAAGAGCTCGAAATTCAAGTTCAGAAATTCATACTCCGTTTGATTAAGTAACCATAAATAGTTTGGATCTGTTGATGCCTTTGTTTTATCGATTAACAAATAACAGCCATCTAATAAATGAGCGACAGGAATAAAGGTTGGCTTCAATAAAGCTATTGTCTGCATACTCTCATATATCTCTTTTAAACTTAAAATGTGAAGTCCGCCACCAACATTACTGCCATAAATCATTACATCATATATTCTGGCGCCGTTATGTGTTTTCAAAAATACTCTATAATCTTCTGGAAGAGTAACGTTTAGCTTCTTTTCAAATTCCGTTATTTCTTGATCTGTAGCGCTTGCAAAGAATTGACATTCAACTTCATTGAGGGTTCCTTCTTTACCTAAGATTTTCATTTGCCCTCTTTCATCAAGTAATTCCTTTAAACCTTCCAGTGTTTTTTCAATAAAAACAGCCATATCGACACCTCACATTAAAATTAATATCTAGCCCACCACGGATTTAAGAGCTGCTGATGCATAGTCCTTGGTAAAGGGTACAAGTTATTAAAGCTATTGTTCCCCCCACGTTCTCTAGGAATAACATGGTGAATATCTACTGCGGACCAGTCCCATTTAGGATTTCCGTATGTGTCTATATATTTCTTTATATAGGCCCCACGATCCTTGCTGCTATCCCAATCAACTCTATCTTTTTCAGGTACTTTAGGCAAGTCTGCTCTACTCGGTAGTGGAAGCATTTTGTTGTTATGATGATTGATAATCGCTGGATAGATCTCACCAATCTTATTAGCTAAAGTAGGAGCTAATTGTCCAGTAGATGTATCTGGAAGTGAACCTTTCCATCCAGCTACTGTAGTGTGTCTAGAAATATAAAATTTAGTTGATTTTACACTATATGACTTAGAATATGATTTGCCAACTTTTATATTAGCACCTAAAAACTCTCTACTGTGAATAAAAACCCTTTGATATTTCCCGGAATACGTATTACTTGTATAAAGATCATTTGACGCTTCTATAACAACCGGCTTTTCGCCGACTATATTTTTTATTGCGATTTTTGTCGTGATTGTTTTTTTATTGGGGTCATAAGTTGTAAGGTAAGACATTGTAACCAGACTAGGTGTTTTTGCTGAGGTTTTTGCATTGTTATCTTTTATATCAACAACTGGAACGTTCACTACATTATTTTCTTGTTTTACAAGGGGATTATTATAGTTTATTTCACTTTTAATATTGTTATTGAACAATTGTTTAGATTTTTGAATGACAGAAGATCTATCACTTCTGTTTAAGCTTTCAGTCTCTCCATTTTTATTGACCTTCAAAACCTCTTGTTCTTCATATGTAATTGGTTTTTTAGCCTCTATGAGGTTTTCTGTAGTAGCCTTGGCCGGAACTGAGAAAATAGAGATAACTACTATTAAACTTAAAACAATGCTACAAAACAAGTTTTTTAAACCTTTCATATACATCCTCCTTTATTAATTTACGAGATTATAATACAAAATATTTCCTTTATATTCAATAATCTGTAAAAGTTTTTTGTGAAAATAGTATGAATAAGAATGAAGCCCTCTCGTAAAGAGATGGGCTCTTTTTCACTTCAATGATGCTTCAATTTTTGCTCTAGTCTTAGGTCCATAAATTCCATCAGCAGAAAGCCCATGCATCAACTGAAATCGTTTAACCGCGTTCGCCGTTTTCGGACCATAATAGCCGTCAATGCCGTTGTTTTTCGCTCCTTTATCCGGGTAGAAGTATAGTGCAGCCAGTGCTTTTTGAATTTGTCTGACATTTGTCCTTTCGTCATCGGACTTGTCACTTTAATAACTCCGGAAGGAAGCGGGTATGATCTCTTTTTGCCGCTTGTTTTAGTGCTGCTGGATGAATCGGATTCTTTTAGTTTCAACTTTTGGCCAACTTTGATTTTATTCGGGTCTTTAATGTTATTCCAGCTCTGAAGATTTGCCACGCTAACCCCTTCAGCTTTTGCAATTTTGGAAAGTGTATCCCCTTTTTTGACTGTATAAGTTGATCCTGAAGAGCTACTTGAAGAAATACCTCCAAAGGCCTTTAATTCTTTTTCAATTGCAGCCTTAACTTGATTCCATCTTCCCTCTGACAAAATACGGTGCGGGCAATACTTGCCGTTCCAGTCTTAGTGCTTACGGACACGATCAACACCCCATCCGCGTTCTTTCAGTAGCCGCGCCACAAACTTAATAGCGAGCTTTTCCGCTGCCTTATATCGTTCCCCTCCTGACTTGCTATAACAAATTTCGACACCAATCGACTTACGATACCCTGTACCGTTTGTTCCATCTCCTGTGTGCCAAGCGTTACGATTCGTTGGAATCCCTTGAATGACTTGTTTATCGTCTACTGCAAAGTGAAAACTCGTTGAGCTAGAGTTATTCTTCATGTAAGAAATCTCATTGGCTGCTGAAGCATCATTTGCAGTGTTATGAATAGTGATATATTCAGCTTTCATTGGATTAGGACATTTCAATCCATACTTTGATTTAGAGACTAAATTCTTTACAACTTTAATGGCTATATATCCTCTCTCCTTCTGTCTGTGTAATAAAAAAGCCACTGGCTTAGCCAGCAGCTTTGTCTGCGTTATTCTTACTCTGTTCTTTTTCGTTCTCAATCGTTTGTAATCGATCTGTTATTGATGATGGGATTTTAACACCGATCTGCGCTAAATTTTCAGTTATTGACAATTCTTCATTAGCGACAGCTTCCTGACGCACGTAGGTAAAATATCCCTATGTGTGTCGTACACCTCTCTGATAACAAGTGCAGTTCGTTTTTCTTTAAGCAATTTCAGAACAATTTTGAGTGCCACATGATAGCTTTTGGATGATCCATAACCACCCACAAGAAACTGAAACTTTTGATTCCAGTCAAAGAGAAATTCTTTAAAATGAGGATTTACTTGTTTAATCATTTGTCATCACTCTTGTTTACAATGGTGATCTCAAAAGGTTTGTCTTCTTCTGTAAGTTTTTCGATCTCTAATTTTTTCTTGTTGATATTTAAACGCATATTCTCCAATTTAAGGCGTCGTTCGTCTTCCGAGTGGGCTACATCAAACTGTTTAATAAAGTTCCTGAGCTCTGCCATTGCCCTAGATTGAGCGTTCAAGAACGTTGCATGACGATCCCAAGAAAATTGGAATTCGTATTCTTCCTCTTCGACTTCGTTTGTCTCAGATAGGACAGACTTTTTCTTTTTTAGTTCCTTAATCATTTCTTGCTTATCAGAAACGAACATGTTTTTTTGCGCCCTTATAATTGCGGCATATTGGATCTGTATCTGATCCCATATCATATCGACAGGCAAACGTTCTTGAATACCTTCCATGATGGATAGCGTTTCTTCTGGCAGGAACTTAGAGAAGAATCCATGAGTCACAGCGTTTTGATTTCTCAGTGGAGCTGCACCACCTTTATTTCCTAATGCATTTTTATTTCCAAGCGGTGCTCTTCCTCCCTTATTTCCTTTTGCATTTTTGTTCCCTTTAGGTGCGCCTCGACGCAAAAGAGCGCTCCCTTTTATTTTTTCTTCCCATTTATCGTTTGTTTTCCATTTTCGGACAGTGCTACTTGTTACGTTTAATTGCTCAGCAATGTCTTTTAACTTCTTACTCCCGCCGCTCTCTTCCCAAAAACGAAAAGCTTTGTCTCTGCGTGGATCTCGTGGTCTTGGCATTACATCTTACCCACCTCCGGACCTCATGTTTGAGTTTGTGTTTGTTTTAATAGTTTTTGCTGATGTATCTGCTATTACACCTTTAGACAAAATATTCATTTTCTCTTATTTAGACTTAAATCTATGTCGAAAATTATTGTTTGACATATCTTATACTAACTCCACTAAAAGAGGTGATAACATGTCAAATGGTTACAATAGCTCCTTCGTGTTAGTTGTGGTGTTGTTCATCCTGTTAATCATTGTGGGTGCTTCATTCCTTTATTAGTCTTGAAATATTTTAATCTACTATTAAAGGAGGTAACTATATGGGATACTCGAATGGTTATGGTAGCACTTTCGCATTAATCGTAGTGCTATTCATTCTATTAATCATTGTTGGTGCTGCATTCCTTTATTAGTCTTTAGGCACTTTAATCCAAAGCGGCCTTTTGAATTTCACCTCCCTGTACGAAGACGCCATAAGAAGTTTTTATGGCGTTTTGCAATGTTATTAACAATATCCTTAAATTGTAAAAATAGGATAGACAATAAAAAGAGAGGCCACTTTAAAACCTCTCTTTTTTAATTAATTGTTTTCGGAAATCCTTAACAACAAGGTTTTCCGCAATACTTATGATGCTCAGTGACAGGATCGTAACTTGAGTAACTATGCGGAAAGTAATGAACATGCTCATAATGTTGATGATTCACGCTAGTTGTATGTTGCGGATGAATGTGAGGAACAATTGTATTTGAGAACGTATGATGTTCACAACACTTAGTCGGATGCACAATTGGAGGTAAAATTTTGAAATGATGCATATTTTCTTCTCCCTTCATTATTTTTTATCTGTTATAAACTATGTTCAGAAGCATCTACTAGTACTATTACAACCACCTATTTACCGCTCCATGAGGATTTAGCAAACAAAACCATGCACATCACAACAAAAGCTGTATAGATTACTTATTAGAGCAACTCTCCACTCCACATAAATACCCCATCGCTCTGCCCCACGTTTCTCCAACTCTTTATGATCAACGTGGGGTTTTATTATGAAAAGCGCTCCTCAATATGAATAGAACCCATTTTTCTTGGAAATAATCCTCCTACGAACGAATGCACCCGTTATTAGTGAATTCGCTCTAAAAGCCTCGTTTGATAGAGCACATTCAACCCTTATCATCATCAAACATGAGGCTTTATTTTGTTTTTGTCGGGAATATTAATTTTTACGCAATACTGCTGGTGTTTTATCACCCGAATTCACTGTATAAAACCTCCCAGTTGAGTTGATCCTCGCTTATCGCTGGGGGGTTTTCTCATTCCATGAATGTAGTGGTGACGCAGGAATAATTCGCCGCGCCGACCTGCCTCCCATTTTACACTACAGATTTTTTCGGATTCAACAAGCGCTCAAAGTGGCAATCTTGGCATAATTGGCTGATCAACTCGTCTTTCATTTTGCGTACAGTTTCCCTTGAAATGCCAAGATGAAGACCTATTGCACGATAACTCATCCCCTCCATCATGCAATCATAAATAACTTTGTGCTGCTCCCCTTTGATCTTTTCTGCCCCCAACTCAACTGCATATACTCGTTCCTCATAGTACTTAAGACGTTTGAAAAGACGTTCCTCTCTCATATCCATTTGCTGCAATTCTGCCTGACTCTTCCCGGGACTTCCTTTTGGCATAGCTGCTTCTAATCCATATTGTGCAACGCCCCAATTTTTCATTGGGATTACTGAACCATAGAGCACTCTCTGCAATCGATGAACCTCTTTTGCCATCCAGTGATAGCTATTGATTAGATTTTCAATATCTTTTCGATTCATGATTGTGTTCTCCTTTTCCAAATAAAAAACGGACACCAAACAAACAGTGTAATACTGTAAGTTTAGTGTCCGCAGGCTTTCCGTCTTGGACTTAAGTATTGTTTTTTTCTATTTTAATCTCGATAGGTTTATCATATAAATCTTCTTTCTTCTTGATCATAGTTTTACTGCATAAATTGTGGTTACTTTCATTTCCTAATAAAAGATATTCTCTATTTATCGAATGTAATATATACCATGTTTCTTTTCCATCTTTTATGTAAACTTTCGTAGTTTTATTAAAATTAAATATTGGTTTTAAAAGGGCTGGAATATAGCAAGAAAAATATACAGAGATAAAAAATGCAACAATTTTTTGAGTATTTGTCTCAAATTGAAAAGACAAAATTAAACCATTGAGTCCAGTATAAAAATACAAAAGGATTATTAAATATATTATTGCAATAAAGATTTTTAGAGGTTTACCCTTAATCTTTTCTATGAAGATGTAAAGTAATAAAAATATGGACACTAACATTATACCAGCTATACTTATCCACCTTATAATCTCAAGCCAATTAAAGTTGGGATTATAACTTGAAATAAGCTGAGCTATTGAGACAAAACCGAGCGTCCAGATCAAAACAGAAATACAATATATCCCCAACCTTATAATTAATAATTGTTCCTTGGAGTAAAACTTTTTTTCAACAATACTTGAAGAAAACATAGTGACTGGATTCCCCGCTCTTATAAGTTGTACTATTAAAAATCCAACTGCACTTATTGCACCAGGAAACCCTAAAGAGGTTAATAATTGTTTAAAAGTATCTTCGATTTTAATCACCACTCTTAAATTTCATAGTTATTCCATTTTACCAATTTACGCTCTCCTTCTCAACGCCTATTATTAGACGTATCGGGTAGTAAAAAGTTGATTAATCACCTGGTTTTAAATTCAAGGGGATAACAACTGTTGGTTAATTTTATTATGCTACACAAAAAAATAATTGATCAAATGCTTTTTACCTCACCTTAAATCCTATCTCATGATCAACTCTTGCAAAGCTCCCCTTTACAGTTTGAATAACAGTCTTACCGTGCTCAGGAGCATCTAAGACATGAGCAGTTCCCTGATTCCCATCTAAAACAATGATCTGAACTTTTCCTGGGTCAATTTTCTGCTGAATAGTGAAGTCTTTTTTGACGTTAATTTCTCTTGGATTGTACACTCAAAGCGCCCCCTATGTTATGATAGAAGTACCAGTTCATATCAAGAACACTGAGGCTAAGCGCTTCGGTGTTTTTTATTTTTAGGCAGAAACCTCTTTTATCATGATTTCCACCCTCGGCTCTTCGCTATAAAACTTACTGACTTTCAAATCCACCACCTGATTATCATCTTTGTATATCACTGATTCAAAGCACTTTCACACCCTTTACATAGTTATCAACATCAGGCTTTGTAGTATTTCAGCTTTCTCTTTCTTCTTTTTTGAGTTTGAAACTGACTTAGGCATTGGTCTGTACACTTTGACATCCATTGAAACAGGACCAGTAATAATTGTTTCTGGTCGATGCTGAGACGCAACCAATGCGACATACTGCTTAAAGTGCTTTGATTTTGCTGGATCCCGCATATGCACCTTCCCATTTCTTATTGATCCACGCGGCCGTCCTTGTGCGACTGGCTCACCATAAACAGTGAACTTAATGCAATCCAACTGTTCTTTACCTCCCGTCAAGCTGTTCCCATAGCTGAATTTCTTTTTCTATTCTCGGTGCGGAGAGTAAAATTGCCAGCAGAGACACGACTGCTTTAAGCACTCAGCATCCGCTCCATTTGCTTTATTTTTTCCTCAAGTAAACGGATTGTTGGTGTAAGATCTTTACCTTCAGTTGGATTTGAAGGTCCAAATATATAAAGTCCACCAGTTACTTTCACATTCGTTTCCTCCTTCATTCCCAATCACCTAACCTATGATTTAATTGCATTCGATCGCCTTTAATAATCACTATGTAATCACGGCACATCTGGTGAATTCGTGAACCAAGAGCCTCGTCAATGTCCAAAATTTCATCGATTGTTAACTCCGAAGAAATCAGCAAAGGCATGTGATTTAAGTATCGATAATTCAAGACTGACTGTATTTGTTCAACCTGCCAATCGGTTGCCCTTGGCTGACCGTTTATTGGTTTGAATAAGTCATCAATGAATAGCGAGTTTTACAACTAAGTTGTCAAGTTATGCCAGCAATACTTATGATAATCTTCTGGAATCATGGTACTTGCAAGGAAAGAAAAAAAGTGCTCTTAAATCCGTTTAAATCTAAACACAAAAGAACCGCAACTGGCGGTTCTTTTAGTATATATTCCTTTTTGACTTCATTATTATTGGACAGTACCATAATCAAAATCAATATCTTTCTTGTCTAAATCTCCCTCAAAATTTTTAGCATAAGTCATTGTTAAATGTACGCTTTTATCTATCCACCAAGTTCCATCATCAGTATTAGTATCCCAAGTAACATCTATATCTCTTCCCAAATTCTCAAAAAACACCAAATTTCCAACAGCTACTGTTTTTCCGTTGATTTTGTAATATATTAGAACAATTTTCTTATCAAATATACCTGTCCCGTGCTTTACGATTGTTAAACTATAAGGCTTATTAGGACATTGCTCTTCAAGTATAACTTCAGGATTTAAAAATAAAACATAACAAATGAATAGAATTGGTACAATCGTTAACCTTTTTAATACTTTTTTATTGATATTTAACCTCTTCAACATAGTCCTCCCTTTTTAACAATCCATTTCATTTGGGATACACCCCCATCATTGAACGTATTTCCTATGAAAAATGATTTTGAAGCTCATAGGAACCCTTACATGACAGGGTTTTTGTTGTTTTTTCATTGTCTATCAAGATCTAAATCAAAAAAAGCTATAAAAAATATGGAGTGATACATATTATACATGACTAATATGTATCACTCCTTTAGTTTTTGTTCAATAATCGCCCCCGATAGTGGGATAAGAAATAGCAAAAGAACTTGCTATTTCTCAAATACATCCACCAAATGTTCAATGTTAGTTTGTTTTTCATACATACTAATAATAAAAGTAAAACCTTATTAAAACTTTACAAGACAAACTGAATCGACTATAGTCTAATTAGACTAAAATATTGATGTAAAGAAGTGAAAAATTAGATGATAAAGTCTTTTTTAATGTTGGGGCAGTCGAATATGGCGGGCCGTGGATTTTTGAATGAAGTAGACCCGATCTATAATGAAAAAATAAAAATGCTGCGCAATGGACAGTGGCAGATGATGACAGAGCCGATTAATTATGACCGTCCGGTTTCCGGCGTTGGCCTGGCGGCATCTTTTGCAGATGCTTGGTCGAAAGCTCATCCTGATGAAGAAATTGGCTTGATCCCTTGTGCCGAAGGTGGCAGTTCATTGAATGACTGGCATCCGGAAGGCATCCTTTTTCAGCATGCTTTGTCCGAAGCCCGCTTCGCCCTCCGGTCCAGTCAAATTTGTGGAATCCTTTGGCACCAAGGTGAGAGTGACAGTTATCGTTCGCTACATGAAACTTATTACGAGAAATTAACTCTTATCATTGAGACGCTAAGAAACGAGTTGGAACTTGATGAGGTACCGTTGATTATTGGAGGGCTTGGTGACTTTCTTGGAAAGACCGGTTTTGGACAGCACGCGACTGAATTTCGACAGGTTAATGAACAATTGCTGCGTTTTGCTAATGAAAAACAGAATTATTATTTTGTTACTGCAGCAGGTTTGACTGCGAATCCTGATGGCATTCATTTAGACGCAGCTTCACAACGCAAATTCGGTTACCGCTATTTCGAGGCTTTTTCGAAAAAGCACCATATCCTGAAACCCATTTCGGGAGAGGAGCAATCGCTGAAAGTGAATGGTGACTATTCTAAAACAGAACAGATTTACCTTCATAGTATGGATTTGGCTTCGGGTAAAATCACGTACGCGGAATTTGAGGCGCGGATGGCGAAGGTGATGAAACCATGATTCCCTTACTTATCCTTGGCTTGCTAATCCAAAACCCCGGAGCTCACGGCTATGAACTTCTGGCCTTAATGGAAAAGCGTCATTACAAATACATTGTTAACTTCACGAAAGGTTCATTTTATTACAATCTGCAGCAGCTTGAAGAAAAGTGTTTTATTGAACAGATTGAGCAGAAACCCTCAACCAGCGGGCGTGAAATCCGTAACTACAAAGTCACAGATTCGGGAAGGGCAGAATTCGAAAAATTAATGATCAAATACGGCGCCAAATCGGAATATGTGAACCTGCAATTTTATGGGGCGTTACTCTTTGCAGATGAATTCGACAAAAATAAATTACTGGAGCTGATCCAATCACAAATCGATCAGACTAAAACTCGAATCGAGCTCCTTGATGAATACCTGTCCATCACTCAAGAAATTCCCGGCACAATCGATTACTTTCGCCGTATGAACGAAAATTCCCGTTCACATCACTTGGTTAATTTAGAGTGGTTTGAAAAATTGAAAGCAGAAATAGAATCGACTATTGCAGAAAAAAAAATGCAAAGTTAAATATAAGAATATTAGTTACCTACATATAAAACCTGTGTCGTAGATATTTAGTAACATCTTTGATACAGGTTTTATACTCCTTCTTTAATTAAACCACAATAGGGTTGTCAACACTTGCCCTCAACAAGAGCAAGTGAATCAGCTCCGTGTTCTTCTTTTTCAATCGCTAGCCGTTAGTTTAATTAGAATTCAAATAATCCAAGACGCGGTGAACTCTTTCGCTGACTGGGCAATCGCCTTCAATTTTTAACACTGGACAAGATAAATCTGCCATCCAATGTTCATGCAAAGCTCTACTTCTAACTTCCATTCCAGCAGTATCATATAAAGAAGCCCACTCTAAAAATGCTTTTGATTGTTCATATTTACTGCCACCGGCTAACACTTCATTTCCATAACGCTGAAATTCCCTATGCCTTAATCTCTCAAGCCGTATATCTTGTGGAATCCATAAGAAGACGACAAGGTCAAAATAACTTTTTAGATTATCGCCCCAGCCACACACTGCACCAGAAAGAATCCATTTCTCATTTATTGTTAAGTCTTTTTCAAGCAACTTTCGTCTTTCAGGAATTTCTCTTTTTTTAGTGAATTTATCTAACCAATAGTAATCATCGGTATCAAGATGCGTATGAGGCAAATGCTTTGATAATGCAGCACCCAATGTTGACGTTCCGACCCCAGAGGCTCCCAATATGTGAATATTTTTTTTCATACTTCCCCCTCCTTATTAAGCAACCAAACTCCCTGTTGCATAAGGTACTTACTATTATTTTGACATAAATCCCTAAAGACCTTTACTTTTCTAGAGAAATCCAGATGCGTGTTAAAATCATCATACTTACGAAAACAGTCATTATTAAACGGATTCATATTCCATCTCCTTAGACGCATTTTTCTATGAAAAAAGTCTTAATTTCCATATAATATTTAAACGAATCCAATTTTTAGATTGTCGTCTTTAAGGAGGTTTTTCATCTTGAGGTATACAAACAGTCATTTAGAGGATTGGATTGAAAACTTATACAGAAAGATTGATATTACAGAGCCTGAACAAATTAATTTTGAACGGATTGCCGAGGCTTTAGATATTAGGCTGTCGTTTAAACCTGTTACAAGCTTCGCACTTAAACACAGCGGAATTTATAATATATGCTTGGACAGCCATAAAAGCCGAACTGAACAATGGTATGATTTTGCTCATGAATTTTGCCATATATATAGACATGAAGGCGATAAAAAAACAATGCCTGCAACTTGGACTGATTATTTAGAGTGGCAGTCCAATTATTTTACATATCACTTTTGCATTCCAACTTTCATGTTGCGTAATATTAATCTTTCGTACATACAATCACATGCAATTGAAAATGCAGCTTGGTTATTTAAGGTATCCCCTTCATTTGCTAAGAAACGTTTGAGCATTTATTACAGGAAACTGACTCAACATTTATTTAATCAAACAGTTACGGGAAATCTGTGCACCCCCCTTTTGTAATTAATAATGAAATCCTCATGCATTTGCGCGCATTGAAAAAAACAAAAAAAGACGTCTCCCTTCACGATCCGATCGGGCAGGATAAGGAAGGGAATGAAATAAGCCTGATTGACGTTTTGAAATCAGAAAACGAAGACGTGATAGATACGATCCAGCTCAATATGGAGCTTGAAAAAGTGAAACAATACATTGACATTTTAGATGACCGTGAGAAAGAAGTGATTGTCGGGCGGTTTGGACTTGATTTGAAGAAGGAAAAAACGCAGCGAGAGATTGCCAAAGAACTCGGTATCTCACGCAGCTATGTATCGCGGATTGAAAAACGGGCGCTGATGAAGATGTTTCATGAGTTTTATCGGGCAGAGAAGGAAAAGCGGAAGAAGGCGAAGGGGAAATAATGCAGAAGAAGCCGGATCTCATACTCCGGCTTTCTCTATTTCATTAAAGTTTTTTTAAAAAGAAAATAGAGAAAAAATATATAAAAGAGTGATGAAAATCAGTTTTGTCATCACTGATAAACTCTTCGAGAAAAGCGTCTGGATCATAGCAGATGGCTTCTCTCTTATGAGGCGTTACTTCCCTCCATCAAGCGATTCTAAGCCGGACGTTCTAAAAGCTCTCCTGAGAAAATCCTTAGATCGGTATACTTCAGTACATTCCTAGTCACTGCTTTCTTTATAGAGGCCTCATCTATGCTGTCGATACCCTTACATATATGACTATCACAATGAGAGGACTTTTAATGAATATGAAGAATCAGTTAAAAAACATTGGTTAGAAGCAGTTCATTTTAAAGAACTACTCATTTTATTTCTTCTTCAATTAAATCACTGGCGTTTAAGTACAATTCTTCACAATCTCTTCTGTTGACTCCAATCCCTAAGTAGTGCTCCTCCAGTACGGTGACACATATAGAGGGACGAGAAAATCTCATTTAAACTGCCCATCCGATGGCGGGCAGTTTAATTATTACCTCTCCTGTTCCTTTATCACCCTCTCAATCCCATATAAAATCAGTTTCAAGCCAAACTCAAATGCTCTGTCAGTCCCCATCAACTCAAACAGCCCGTTCGTAAACATCCTCCGGAATAATCCCGCATCTGTCTCGCTCATGGAATCAAGAAGGCGTATCATCTCCTCCCCCGGATGCTCTTCTTGGTCCTTCAGGATAGCAGTGACATTGCGCTCATGCTGATAATCGTCTAAAACGAAGTAGAAGACATAGTTTACAAGCGTAGTAACCACTTGCATTTTCTGCTCTTGCTTAAGTGGTGTTGATTCCACGCAGAGTAACATTCGGTTCGTGAATCGGATGATGTCCGGTTCATGGGGCAGCGTCATCATCATGAGCTGCGTAGAGCAAGGATATCGGCTGAGCACGTTCCGTACCGTTATCGCAAGCCCCATCAGCTGCTCCTTCCAGTCTCCCTCGGAGTGGAACTCCTCCAGAATCATTTTCGATACTTGGTTAGCCAGACGCTGGTAAAGCTTCTGTTTGCTCTTGAAATACCAGTACAGAGAGGGAGCCTGAATCCCTAGCCTGTTGGCCAATCGTCTCATGCTGAATGTTTCGATGCCTCCCTCCCCAAGAAGTTCCCACGAGGTTTCTAAAATCTTTTCCTCTGAAATCTGAGGCTGCTGCTTTTTCATATTATCCGTCCTTTTATCTAACAGTGTAAGTTTCTCTTTACAGGTTTATAAAATGATGATACCATCTAACACTGTAAGACTCAAACTAACAGTGTTAGATTAAATATAAACAAGAAAGAAGTGAAATATAATGGATACAGAAAACCTCTATTATTTTGAAAAAGCACCGATCGCAAAAGCTGTTGCTCACTTCGCTATACCGATGATGCTAGGTACATCAATGAGTGTCATATATTCCATTCTAAATGCCTTTTTCCTTGGTACACTCCACAATACCGCCATATTAACCGCACTCGCATTAACCTTGCCGTTATTTGCAATCATTATGGCGCTAGGCAACTTGATTGGCATGGGCAGCGGTACATTCATCTCCCGTTTGCTCGGGGAGAAAAAATATGATGATGTAAAGCATGTATCCTCATTTGCCTTTTACAGCAGTTTAGTTCTTGGTCTTATTGTGATGGCAGTGGGTCTCCCTTTAATCGATCCAATTGTTCATGGCCTGGGGGCAACATCTGACTCCTTCGGCTTCACGAAGGAATATGTCATGGTTATGCTTATTGGTTCACCTTTCGTCGTATTATTTTTCACGCTGGAGAATATCGTGCGCTCAGAGGGTTCAGCAATCACGTCGATGACCGGTATGATTCTCAGTGTTGTTGTAAATATTATGCTTGATGCGTTAGTCATCTTCGTATGCCATTGGGGTGTAATCGGAGTTGCGTCTGCTACCGTCATTTCCAACTTGGCTGCGAGTTCATTCTATGCCTTCCACATGGGATATAAGAGCCAGTTCTTAACTGTCTCCGTAAAGTGGTTCAAGGTTGGCCTGGATATTCTGAGCAATGTATTAAAAATCGGCATTCCGGTCTTTATTATGAGTATTTTTTTGGGGGCAATGTCTCTTATCTTTAATCATTTTCTTGTCGAATATGGGGACAAAGCCGTTGCTGCATACGGAATTTCATCCCGCTTATTTCAATTTCCTGAATTTATTTTGATGGGACTATGTGAAGGGGTCGTACCGTTAATTGCATTCTCTTTTACAGCGGATAAATTACGCATGAAAAATACCATTGGATTTACATTAAAAGCGATTGTGACGCTAGCATTAATGTTTGGCGTTATCGTCTATTTAATTTCCGACCATCTAATAGGTTTATTTACAAATGACCCGCAATTAATTAAAATAGGCAGCTACATTCTACATGTTACGTTTTTATCCATATTTATTACAGGGATGTCCTCATTATTTACTGGTATCTTCCAAGCTACCGCGCAAGGAACGGCCGCTTTTGTTATGTCATTTATACAAGGAATTACTCTGATTCCTGTATTGTTCATCGCCAATCAGGTGAACGGCTTTCATGGGGTGGTTTGGTCACTTGTCATTGCAGATACAGTCGCATTCCTTGTAGGTGCCATCATGCTTTATGCTTTGAGGAACAAATTGCAGCCTGAATTGAATAGTTAAGTGCTAGTAAACATATGACATTTAAATCCGTATTGTAAACTAATCAAATATGTAAAAAAAGATAGTTTAGCCCTCATAATCGGCTAAACTATCCCCTTCTCAAATCCTCCCACTTTATTATTAATGTAGTTTAGAAGAATTGAACCCGCACGAGTTATTCCGCTCACTATCATTGATTATGAAGCTTATATATTAAAAAATGGTGAGCTCAAAACAGTAAACGTCGGGCTTTTTTACTCTCTTCCTTTTAAATACACGATTAGAATCATCAAAAACAATAATGATATTTACACAAATTGCGATTTACGCAAAAGTCACCACTCCTCTTTTCATGGACAGAAAAAGAGGAGCAAACCTATGTCTGCGTCTTAACGTTTTTCTTTGCACAACGTCTAGTATCTTCTTTGGAAACCATAACGTCCATTTCTTCTATGATGAGATGAATTTTTCTGTAAGAAATTCAGCTAGTCTTACTAAACCACATGAAGAAATTGTTTACTCATTATGTCCTTTGTCATTTCAGTTATTCAACTATTGGTGTAAGTGAACTACCAGCCCATACCTCTCCCTTATTAAGGGTCCAGCTGTCATTATAAAAATTAGACCCACCTTTATTAACCGAAGGGCTGTGAACCTCATCCCAAGTTAGAAAGTACACGGTTTTCGGATATTTTTGTTTGACTGTATTAAGAAACACAGCATAATCCAAATTACCATCTTGTTTTTGTGTGCCGATTTCTGTGAACGCAAATGGCTTATTAAGAGCTGTTAACTCATCATATCCTTGAATTGAAAAATTGTCTGAGAAATACGCATCTAATCCAACAATATCAACATATGAAGATCCAGGATAAAAGTCAGTCTTAAAGTCTCGATTGGCGTCCGGTGAGTAAACCCATATCAGGTTGTCCAAACCTCTTGTATCAGTCATATAATGATAGATTTTTTGATAAAGTTGTTTATAAAGTGAGAAGCGCTGGCTGTCTTTTTTGTTATATTCGGTTAGTCCCCACCAAAACCATTCTCCATTCATTTCATGAAGAGGCCTGAATAGAACAGGAACACCTTCATTTTTTAACTGATCAAGGCCATCTGCAACTTTGCTCAGAACAGCCTCTAACCGCTTGCCCTCTGTAGTTGATGAGTCTAAGATCTTTTCATACTCACTGTTTGAAATATGGGAAGCATTTTTCCCAAAAGTACTGGATGCAGGATTAGCTAGATGTAAGCTAATCTGTGGTATTCCACCGCTTTTCCAATATGAGATTAAGTCACTGTTGCAACTATAGTCGATCGTCTCAGTAATATCAGAAATATAGGGCTTCTCCAACCATCCACTGGAATAGTCACAACCATAAATTGCGGGTAGCTGGCCTGTAGCATTCTTAATTTGGTTGGCTTCTTTCATGGAAAACGAAGCATTTGTGAATCCGCCGAATGCACCTGACAGTATGCGATTTTCAGATCGGTTTGGCAGATGAGCCAGCCAATTCATCAACTCTTTCGTTGTTGCCTGTGCATTAGGATTCACAGGGTAAACTGTATGAGCAAGAGCCGACTGTGAAAAAGATGAAACGATTATGAAAGATAGTAATATAAAAACACCAATTTTTTTATACATATATATTCTCCGTCTTCTACTTTTTATTATTTTAATCATTTATTCTGTTAAAGATTTATAAAGCACAGAATCTATTAAGTCATTTACGCTTTTTCATCCCCTTTCATATTTAAAATAAGAGAGACCTTCCTTAGAGATATTTGCATTTACCCATTGTATATCTCCATTTTTTGGGCATTAATTATATTAAACCGAAAAATATCTTCTTTCATCAGACGTTTCACCTGTTTTTTACTGTATGCCTCACAGACTATAAAGCAAACTTTTCCTTTTTCATTTAAACCTTATTACCTATTTCATTAAGTCGAATTATTTTCGATATTAAGTGGTGGATGATTTTCACTCTCTTTTTTTATCCTTTTAAATTATTTTAAAAAATAATCAAAAAACAAATCATTTTGATCCCTATTCATACCAACGTTACTTTTGGTACAAAGTCCTTTATAAACAGAAAGAGGAGCAAACGTATGGTTTACTCCTCTAACTTAGTTTCTTTCTTCTTGGTTTTTCATAATCTGATGTTTTCCTTAACAGCAGTTCCAACCCGTCACTTTCTCCGCAGCATATAATCAAGATTCTAATACCAATCCAAAAGTTATTTTGATCTACTGAGAATTTTAATTTGCGGTGCCCTATTGCCTTTTTCTCTCTGACTCATAGTCAATTTTAAACCATTCAATAAAAAACCCTCAATTGATGTTTCATATTCATTTGATTTTCAAAAACTTCAGCAGTATCAACCTGTTAATCTTTCATTTTACCCGCTGACTTATATCAAAGGAGCTCTAACCAAATTTTAATGGCTGTCGCACTTATTAATAGCGCTAAAATCCATTGCAGGAATTTTGTATTTACTTTTTGCCCAACTGATGCGCCAATAGGAGAAGCAATGAAACTAGCAATCATAAGAACCAGGGCTGGTACAAAAAGAACCTGGCCCGTCATTACTTTTCCAACTGTTGCTCCAATAGATGATAGAAATGTAATCGCAAGAGATGAAGCAACAGTGATTCTTACAGGAATATTTAAAATCGATAACATAATGGGGACCAGGATAAAGGCGCCGCCAGCTCCTAAAATACCTGATACACCACCTATGATTAACGCTAGGGACGAAGCCAACCATTTATTAAATATCACTTCTTTGTCTTCGCTATGTTCTTGTCCTTTTTTAGGTATCAACATTAAAATAACTGCTAAAATAGCCAGAATTCCGTATATAAAGTTAATTCCTTTTTCAGATATGTAATGAGAAAAGTAACTCCCCAATACACTCCCTAAAAGGATGCTGCTTCCCATGTAAATAATTAATGCTTTATTTAGAAGACCACTCTTACGATAAGCCCAAACACCGCCGAGTGTCGCAAAGAAAACTTGAATAGCCCCTATCCCTGAAACTTCATGGGCAGTTAATGACATCACTCCCACTAAAGAAGGAATGTACAATAGCATTGGATAATTAATAACTGCTCCGCCAATACCAATCATTCCGGAAATAAAGGCACCAATAAACCCTATAATGAAAAGAGTTGTGATAAAGGCAATATCCATTTTATTTGCCTCCTTTCATAGGAAAAGGGTATCTTTTTATTCGATACCCTTTCACATTATTAGCCTTTTTTAATCCAAAATTTCAATACATCGCCCTCGTCCGTTTGCTCTAAAAGGTCATGTCCGCCTGATTTAGACCAGGCTGCAAGATCATTTTTAGCTCCCTTATCTGTTGCATGCACTTCTAATATTTGACCTGATTCCAGTTCATTCATCGCTTTTTTTGTCCTGATGATTGGCATTGGGCATGCCAGGCCTTTTGCGTCTAATACTTTATCTGATTTCATGTTCATCTCTCCTCTTATTAATAGAAACTTGTGTTACCGTATTGCACAGCGGTTTGGACCAATCTCCATTTCACGCTGTTTTTCTTCATCTGGGCTGATTTTCCCCATGTTTGTTTCTCGAATCTCTTGGTATGCATTTGGTTGCGGAGGCAAATGATCTGTTACTAGGTGTCTAAATTCTATTTCATCCGCAATGTTCAAACCATGGTTCTCGCTAAATAATGTACTTAGTTTTTTACCAACACTTCCATCCTCATTTAGCTCGTCAATGATCATAAAGTGTGCCGGTAATACAATTAAATCCTTTGATAACGCTTTGTAACGGCTATAAAGCGTTTTTCTTAAATCTCCTACCCAATCTTCTGCCATACCGGCTAAGTCTGGTCTGCCGATTGAATCAATAAACAAAATATCACCTGAAAGAAGATACAGATCATCGACAATGAAAGAAGTGGACCCAATCGTGTGCCCCGGAGAATAAATCGGTTGAATTTTAATCGTTGTATTTCCAATGATCATGTCGTTTCCTTCTTCCAACGGCTGATAATCGAATACCACTTCTTCAGCATCTTTAGGCGGTAACCAGTAGGTTGCTTTTGTTTTTTCAGCAATGACTCTGCCGCCTGAAATATGGTCCGCGTGAAGATGTGTTTCAAATACGTGAGTAATCGTTGCACCCTTCTCCTTCGCAAAATCCATAAAGAAATCTACCATACGTGTCGCATCAATAATTGCTGCTTCACCATTGGAAATGACCATGTATGACAGGCAGCCTTTACCGATTCGAACAAACTGATACATCTCACCGCCATCTTTTAAATCCCCGACTTTTACCGGCTCTAAATGTTCGCTCCATGCTTTCATTCCACCCTTAAGATAGGATACAGAATGACCTGCTTCAGATAGCATTTCGGATACCATGACGGATGAACCTTCTTTTGCACAAACAACCAGCACTTCTTTATCAGAAGGAATTTTCTCCAAGATATCTTCTACGCCATCTAAAAGATCGAAATACGGTACATTTAAATGGTCAAAGTCATGTCCTTCAATCTTCCAATCGTTAAAATCATTTTCATTACGCACATCCAGAATAAATAAAGATTCTTTGTTAAAGATTTTTTTTGTCACTTCTTTTGGGGTCATTGCCTTTACGGTCATGTTTCAATACCTCCTATATCGAATCTTTTAGCGGGACTAAAATGTTAAGGATACATCAGCATCTTTAGTAAAATCTAAAAAGGTAACAGCCCCGCCTACTTCGATTCCTTCCATAAAATCATCTTTTGTTAAACCTATAACGTCCATCGTTATTTGACAACCAATTCATGCAACTCCCATTTCAATCAGCTAAGAATAGAAGGCACATACTTTATAAGCATCAAACAGACCATCATTTTCCGCAATAATCGCTACTCATCTGTTCATCATGCTTTTTATTTATTCGGTTTTACCTGTCCAATCCCGCATACCGGGAACAACATTAATAACCTTTTTAAAACCTTGTTTTTTCATAGTGCAGGCCGCCATTTCACTTCTTCTTCCCGAATGGCAGATAATATAAATTTCATCATTTTCGTTTAATTCGTTAGAGTGCTTTTCCACTTCACCAAGAGGGATATGCACAACTCCAGGGATATGAGCTTTTTCATACTCCTCTATCTCTCGTACATCTAAAATGTTAAGAGACTCGCCACTATCCACTTTCTGTTTGAAAGCTTCTAATGAAATCTCAGGAATTGAAGATGCATTTTCTGATAAATGCTCTCCTCCTTTTCGAAGAAAATGACGAAGTATTTCTCCCTCTGCTTCAGTACCTAGATATTCATGGCCTGTACTTTTTGCCCATGCTTCCAGATCTGCTGTAGAACCTTTATCTGTCGCATGAATTTCCAATACTTCACCAGCTTTTAAATCCTTCATTCTCTTCTTCGTTTTTACGATAGGCATTGGACACGCCAAACCTTTAGCGTCTAGTACAATATTTGCTTTCATCATTTTTTCCTCCTTTTCTCATATAGGGGTGGGGGTATATAAACATACAAAAAGTTTCTCACTGGAAGTTAATACCATGTATTCATGCCCCCTTTTATATTTGTGATGTTTTTAAATCCTTGTTTCTTCAATATTTTTACTTGCCTTTAAACTTCTCATTCCGCTTAGCAATGAGTAAATGAGTAGCATTAGATAAATAAGTTGACACTGCCTTCCTCAGCATCTGCCAAATAAGCTGCTACACCAGCATAGTCAATATCATCTAATAGTTCTTTTTCCTGTAAACCAAGAAGATCCATTGTCATCGTACAAGCTACGAGCTTTACCCCCTGTTCTTGAGCCATCTCAATCAACTGAGGCAAAGGAAGTGCATTATGCTTTTTCATCACATTTTTAATCATTTTAGGGCCCATACCTGCAAAGTTCATTTTAGATAAACCCATCTTATCAGCACCACGAGGCATCATCTTTCCAAACATTTTTTCAAGAAATCCTTTTTTCACTGGAATCAGCTCTTCTTTACGTAAAGCGTTTAATCCCCAAAAAGTATGGAAGATCGTCACTTCATGATCGTAGGCAGCTGCACCATTTGCAATAATATAGGCTGCCATTGCCTTATCATAATCCCCGCTAAATAAAACAATTGTTGTGCGTTTTGTTTGTTCTGTCATGTTTATTCCCCCAACTAATTACCCCTGTGGGTATATTAAAGTCAAAAATTTTTTTTCGAAAGATGCTTTTATTCAACTCTTTAAATACCATAGGGGGTATAATATAACGCATATAAAAATTCGTCAACCTTAGGTTGATGAATTTTTATCGGCTCTTTACCAATAAGTCGACTGCTTCTTTTACTAAATTTTGTGTGTCTTCGCCTTTTTCTAAACTTTCACGAACACAATGTTCAAGGTTTGTGCTCACAATTAAACCCATCGCTCGATCGATCGCATTACGGGAAGCTGCTAATTGGGTCACAACCTCTCTACAATCTTTTCCTTGTTCCATCATAGTCAATACACCTTTAATTTGTCCTTCAATCCGTCGTAAGCGGTTTTTAATCTTTTGATCATACTCCATATATCAATGAAATCCTTTCTTTCATTTATTTTTACATTTACATGTTGCCAGTTCATAACTGTTTACATGGATACCTTTGCGCTTTAGAAAACGCACTCCTAAATTTAATTCCACCTGGTCACGAGCTATTATGTGTATTTTATCACGTGGAATCTCTAAATAAAAACGTTTTAGATACGCATATGGGATGTTTAAAATAATATTATCCGAAAAATTGGGTACATCGTTATAATGGCGAATATCTAATATTGTGATGTCCATAGCCTTTAATTTATCTTTATGGATACAAGAGATTCCGGTTATAGGATAATAACGTCTATACGTTGCAATGATAATCACAAAAATAAGCAGGAATGCAATAACTAAATAATTGATACTACTTACACCACCTTATTAACTCTTTGTTATTCACAAAACAATAATATACCCCCATAGGTATATAGTCAAGTGTGAAAGTTACTTTCTTTGAGCTGATAGATTCATTTCGATATCCGCGGATTGAAAAAATACTTACATTCGATAATGCCAATTCTGCTAAAAGGAACTCGAATAAAGCAATAAGCCGATTTAATTTTAAATCGGCTTTATTTATCAATTACTTAAAATTAGCACAAGACACGCTGCTTGGATATTAAATGGGGTTTCATTAGCATGGTACTGGTTCCCCATGTTTCATGCTGAATGTGACTTTAATTATTCTAGAATTCTGCAGAATATCTGTGCTAATCTTCCGCAGCCACTGCATCTGCTTTGGTTTCATGAACTGTACCAAATGGATGGTTAGGAGGAGCATAAATGGAGTAAAGTTTTAATGGCGTATTTCCTGTATTAATTACGTTGTGCCAAGTGCCGGCAGGGACAACAATGGCAGAATCATCATATACATTTCTTTGAAAGTTCAAATGATCTTTACTCTTTCCCATTTTGACGATCCCACGCCCCTGCTCAATCCGTAAGAACTGGTCAACGTTAGGATGGATTTCCAAACCAATGTCTTCTCCAATACCAAGACTCATCAAAGTCACTTGAAAATGCTTTCCTGTCCATAAAGCAGTACGGAACGTATTGTTTTGTTTTGTGGCTCTATTGATATTTACAACAAATGGTTTTGGTCCATAATCCTTCAAAAGAAGGTTTCTATCTTCATATGAAGAGCGCAAATCGGCACCTCTGTGTACGTTCTCCATCTCATTTGGAATAGTCCAATAAACAGATCTTCCGTCATTATACATCGGCACAGTCACATAATAATAACATTGAGGCGAAAAAGGGTTATAGTACATTTTTTGATCCCCGCAATTATAAATTTTTGTGATAGTATCCTATGCATTTATTAAGGGAGTGTGCTAAATCAAGAAAACTCATATTAAACACAAAAATGAATGTTCGATCACCGTTTGATTCATGGATGAATAATTTATCACCGACCTTGTAATCGTTTTCTGGATGTTGAATTTCACTAGCCTTTGTTAACAAGACATCGAATGACACCTTTATATGATGGATTATCAAAGGTCGACGATCCTAAATGGTTTTTGAACATTTACATAGCACAACAACAGAGTATACGGAATTCTGTTGTTTGTCCCCCCTATCCCAGCTCTTTTAGATTTATCTCTTTGGATGCGCCTTGATGGCCAGCTTTTCAGCAGCGTAGTATTTAGCGCCTCCTGAATCGTTATAGCATATTTCAACGCCGATAGACTTGCGGTTCCCAGTGCCGTTTGTACCGTCACCTGTATGTGGGCTCGCTTTTAGTAAACCAGTTTATATTCTTTTTGGGCACACAATAGAAGCAATTTTTCATATGAAAATTTCGTAATCTTACACCTCTTTAACTTGAAGGAGGATTTTTGCATATGTATTTTCATACCCGTCAACTACCATCTCATCCAGCATATATTCCTCATATGCATTTTCCCCTATTTGCATTCCATTCTTTTCAATGAACTCAATGATTCTCCGGTACGCCTCTTCAGTATTTCCGCCTATTTCATATCCAACTGCATACAGGCCTTTTGGTCGTACATGATAATTTATGTTCTCTGCCCCATCTTTTACTTTTATATAAAAGTAACTGTAATTGTAGAAGTCTTTTTCTAAGATTTGTTCCCGTGCAAAGATTCCGCCTATCGGATATCCTTCATCTAATTCATATTGCTGAACTTCATGAATGAGTTCTGAAATGGCTGCCACATATTTTCGTTCCGGTAAGTTTAATGTTTTTCGGCTTAACATGAATGTTTCTTCATTTAAATATTCAAAAGAAATTGAGGAAAAATCAGTCTCAAGTGCTTGTTCTGTAAGCGTCACTTTTGTTTGTAAGATCATTTGCAACTGCTTAAGCTCATTTATTTTTTTATCAATCTCAATAGACTTTTCTTTTAGAACATGCAGGATCTTGTCTGGTGTTTTTCCTTTTATTAGACACTTTATTTCTTTTAATGGAACCCCAAGCTCTTTAAATAGACTGATGACTTGAAAAATCTCAAATTGATGATAGGAATAATATCTATACCCATTTTCTTTTTTTATTTCCGGCGAGAAAAGACCAATCTCATCATAATGAAATAAGGTTTGTTTTTTTACACGGCAGAGCTTCGAAAACTCCCCTGTTGTGAAATACTTCTTAACATCTTCGCTCATAAAAACCTCCTTGACTATACGGTAACCATATACCTTATGATTTGATTGTACTTGAAAAAAGCTTCAAGCGAAAAGGATAGGTAAAAAGGGTTCAATTGAGTAAAAGGGGAATTCAGATGAAAAAATCAATAAATGAGCAAAAAACGATATTCATTATACTATTAAGCAACATCTTCGTAGCATTTCTTGGTATCGGTTTAATCATTCCAGTTATGCCTTCTTTTATGAAAATCATGCATTTATCCGGCAGCACAATGGGTTATCTTGTTGCGGCTTTTGCCATTTCTCAGTTAATTACTTCACCTTTTGCAGGTAGGTGGGTTGACCGTTTCGGGAGAAAAAAAATAATTATTCTCGGGCTGCTTATATTCAGTTTATCTGAGTTGATTTTCGGATTAGGGACCCATGTTTCAATATTTTATTTCTCGAGGATATTGGGTGGTATAAGTGCGGCTTTTATCATGCCCGCGGTAACAGCATATGTAGCTGATATTACAACCCTAAAGGAAAGGTCAAAGGCTATGGGGTATGTTTCTGCTGCAATTAGCACAGGCTTTATTATTGGGCCTGGTGCGGGAGGATTTATTGCCGGCTTTGGCATCCGCATGCCGTTTTTCTTCGCCTCCGCCATCGCGTTAATAGCAGCTGTCACTTCTGTTTTTATACTAAAAGAGTCATTGTCGATAGAAGAACGCCATCAACTCTCATCTCATACAAAGGAATCAAATTTCATTAAAGACTTGAAGAGATCCATTCATCCTGTCTATTTCATTGCATTTATTATCGTCTTTGTAATGGCTTTTGGTTTATCAGCTTATGAAACGGTATTCAGCTTGTTTTCTGATCATAAATTTGGCTTCACGCCAAAAGATATTGCAGCCATTATTACGATTAGCTCCATTGTTGCGGTAGTTATTCAAGTTTTACTTTTCGGGAAATTGGTCAACAAACTTGGAGAGAAAAGAATGATTCAGCTGTGCTTAATAACCGGTGCGATCTTGGCTTTCGTGTCTACTGTTATGTCAGGATTTTTAACTGTTTTGCTTGTAACTTGTTTTATTTTTCTGGCGTTCGATTTGCTACGTCCGGCCTTAACCGCTCATTTATCCAATATGGCCGGTAACCAGCAGGGTTTCGTAGCAGGCATGAACTCCACATACACCAGCCTGGGAAATATATTTGGACCTGCTCTAGGCGGTATACTATTTGATCTTAACATTCATTATCCTTTCCTTTTTGCAGGTTTCGTTATGATTGTCGGCCTTGGTCTTACAATGGTTTGGAAAGAAAAAAAGAATGATGCTGCAGCTTTGAATTAATTCATTTTCTATAAAGTCAAGTCATTTGGATGCAGGGAATGCCCCTGGTTAGGCACAATAAGAAAAGGTACTTAATTTGATAGGCTACATGTTGCTTGACGTGAATATAGTTTAAGCTGAGTTTTAGCAATATCAGGATACCGGGATAAGAAAAAAGGAGAATGTAGTATGAGTATAAAAATAAAAGGAGTAACTGATGATAATCGTGCTGCAATTCTTGATCTACATGTCAGCCAGAATCAATTATCATATATTGAATCTACAAAAATATGTTTAGAGGATGCAAACGAATGTCACTATTATAAACCTGTCGGGCTTTACTATGAAGGAGATCTAGTCGGTTTTGCAATGTATGGATTGTTTCCCGAGTATGATGAAGATAATAAAAATGGACGAGTCTGGCTTGATCGATTTTTTATTGACGAACGCTATCAGGGAAAAGGATTAGGGAAGAAAATGCTTAAAGCCCTCATTCAGCACCTTGCTGAGCTATATAAATGTAGGAGAATTTATTTAAGTATATTTGAAAATAATATTCATGCTATACGCCTTTATCAAAGGTTTGGTTTTCAATTTAATGGTGAACTCGACTTTAATGGTGAGAAGGTAATGGTAAAAGAGCTATAGATATCCAGGCCTCCTTTTTTGCTGAGAAACGTTTGAACTTCGATAATGATTACCTACTTAAACTGCAAGATCATTGTTTAAAAAAGCCTGGATGAAAATTTCATCTCAGGCTTTAAGCATCTTATTAGTCAAAATCTCATGTGTTTTATCCAGATGTTATTCTTTTTTCCGGACAATTTCTAAATAATTAATATGCCGGCCAACTGTTTTGTGCACTTTAAAAATATACCCATCGGCTTCTATAACGGACCCAACTGCAGCGTCTATTTGTTGAGTCATAAACCAGCCGCCTATTGTATCCACTTCGTCACTTGCTAACGTCGTTCCCAATAAATCATTTACATCTTCAATGAGCACTTTCGAATCTAAGATATAGTGATTATCATTTACTTTTCTAATATTAGGCACTTCATCTTTATCAAATTCATCTCTGATTTCCCCGACAATTTCTTCAAGAATATCTTCAGCAGTGACTAAACCTGAAGTGCCGCCATATTCATCCACAAGAATAGCGATATGTGTTCGCTCTTTTTGCATTTTTACCAATACATCATGAATTGGAACGGATTCAATAACATGGATAACAGGGTTGATATGATTTTCTAACTTGAAATCCTCTTTTATCTTCTGGTCTGTGTCAATATAAGCTGACAAAAATTCTTTAGCATTGATAAAACCAATGATTGAATCTTTATCTCCATTTAGGACGGGGTACCTTGTATAGCTCTCTGTCTTAATGGTCTTAACAATAGTTTCATAAGAATCCTCACTAGAAATCGCTACGATCTCTCTTCTCGGAATCATAATTTCTTTGGCGATTCTTTCATCAAATTCAAAAATATTATTTACATATTTCAACTCATTTTGATTGATTTCACCGCTCTTATAGCTTTCAGACAGTAAGATGCGCAGTTCTTCTTCAGAATGAGCAAGTTCATGTTCTGATGCAGGTTTCAAACCGAAGAGTCCTACTATAAACCGGGCTGAACCATTTAAAAACCATATAAAAGGGAACAGGATGCGGTAAAACCAAATAATTGGCTTTGCAGTCAAAAGAGTGATGGTTTCCGCTTTTTGGATAGCGAGTGTTTTAGGAGCAAGTTCTCCAACTACAACGTGCAAAAAAGTCGCCATCACAAAAGCAATCACTAAGATCAATACATGTGAGACTGTTTCACTTACATGAAAATGAGCAAATAAGGGGTGCAAAATCACTTCAAAAGTCGATTCTCCGACCCAGCCAATTCCCAACGCTGTAACCGTGATCCCTAATTGACAAGCTGACAAATATTCGTCCAAATGAGTAATGACCTTTTTGGCTGATATGGCACCTTTTTTTCCCTCTAATATGAGTTGGTCAATTTTTGATGACCTGATCTTTACTATCGCAAATTCAGTCGCAACAAAAAATGCTGTTAAGACAATTAAAAGAGTAAAGATTATAAGGTTAATGGTTGTCAATGATTTGCCTTACCTAGTAAGGCGTACACCTCCGATGTAAATATTTATTTTTATAACCCGTTTTTTCTGAATAAACAAAAAACAGTATATATAACATTATAAGTTCAAAAGAACCTAAAATCAACTCTGAATGATGTAAATAATCATCTTTTTCCGTATGGAGAGTGGTTCCCATAGTCTTCAACTAACGATTAGTGGCGTTTTAAGGCTTAAAAAAGAAAGCAAAATAAAAACACACCTGAATTTTCTGGTGTGTTTCAATAATACCCAACCGTCTTGATTTATTTAATGTCTTTATTAAGGTTTTCTTTTAAAATTTGAATCAATTCCGCCTGTTGCTTTATATTTTTGCGGCCATTTCTATTAATTGCAGCAAGTTCACAGACAATTCCAGCTGAAATGAAAAACAATAAACCTTCAAACATTTTAAATCCCCCACCGTCTAAGTGATAGTCAAATGTGTTTTTTCTTTTTGTAATACCTGCTTATAATCTTCCTTACGCTGATATATGTTATTTAAAATGAGTCCAATAATGACAAACAGTGTTCCTACTATATCAAATGCAGTTATGTTATATCCTTTGATCACCATGATTAACAATGTAGTAATGGGGACAAAGTTAATAAATAAAATCCCATTAATGGATGATAGGATTTTAATGCCATAGTTCCAACTAAGGAGGGCTATGATACCTGGTAAAGTAATCATAAATAAAAAATCATACTTAATTGCTGCAATCACTTTAATACTCGGTACCGACACGTAACCTTGCGCGGTAAGTATAGCTGTCATGATTCCTGTTATAGCTGTGCCGAATAAACATGTCAAAGTTGAATAACGAAGTGTGGACCACTCTCGGAATATCTGTCCCCCCATTGTGTAGACAACCCACCCTAAAACACCAATGAATATAAAGAGTATCGAGAATAGATGATCCCCTAATGAAAAAAAGAAACTTATATTACCTTTGGTTATGACCATCGAAGCCCCCAAAAAGGCAATCAATATACTGATCATTGTGTATTTTTTAGGTTTCACATGTTTATATCCCCATAGAATAACAATTGAAAGCATCGGCATGAGTGCCTCGGCAATGGATGCTGTCATAATTCCAGACTTCCCCATCAACCTTTGACCTAAAAAAATAAGAACATTGTATATAGTAAACGCCATCACCCCAAATAAAATGATCCATTTTGCTTTACCCTCTAAATGAAATGATTTCTTTCCTTCTCTCACCAATAATAAAATCACTAACATAATCGTTACCACACCGTAGCGAATAAATGAAAAATAAAACGGATCAATAAATTCTAATGCATGATCTGCAACTGGAAACATCGCGCCCCAAGACATACTTGCTACTAAACATGTAAGGGCACCAATGAATAATTGACTTTTTTTCATTGAATTCCCCTCCTTTTCTTTAAAATTACAATGAGAATTATAAAAAGAAGTAAGCATCAAGTAAAATGAACAAAAGTGATGAAAAACATCATTGATAATGATACTTTAATGAAGGGGGGATCTTCATGGAACTGCGAGACTTACAAATTTTCAAATGCGTAGCCCATCACAAGAGTATTACCGGTGCTGCAAAAGAGTTAAATTATGTACAATCTAATGTAACTGCGCGGATTAAGCAATTAGAGAATGAACTCAAAACACCTCTTTTCAATCGCCATAAAAAAGGGGTTTCACTAAGTCCAGAGGGCCGAAAAATGATTGAATACGTTAACAAAATTTTGAAAGATGTTGAAGAACTGGAGCAAGTCTTTCTAGATACTGATATACCGTCTGGAATATTAAAAATCGGTACAGTGGAAACAGTGAGGATACTGCCGACCATCATAGCTTCCTATTATAAAAAGTATCCTAATGTGGATTTATCATTGCAGGCTGGTCTAACAGAGGAACTTATTAAAAAGGTCATGAATCACGAATTAGACGGAGCTTTTATTTCAGGCCCTTTGAAACATTCTATCCTGGAACAGTATGATGTTTATACTGAAAAACTTACTCTAGTAACCAGTAACAAAACGTTTAATATAGAGGATGTTTCAACGACTCCGATTCTTGTTTTTAATCAGGGGTGCGGGTATCGGTCTAGGCTTGAACAATGGCTCAAAGATGAAGGTGTGCTCCCAAACAGAATGATGGAATTTAACATCCTGGAGACAATCTTAAATAGTGTTGCACTTGGACTCGGTATAACAGTGGTACCGGAATCTGCTGTTATGCATCTAGCTGCACAAGGTAAGGTTTATTGTCACCCATTACCTGAGAAAGATAGCTGTATCTCAACAATCTTTATACGCCATAAAGATGCGTACCTGACAAATTCAATGCGCAGCCTCCTTAAGACCATTGTTGAACATAAAAATATGAGTATGTCTTAAAGTGCTTTTTCTCTTTCTATGTTAACTTCTTAAATAAAAGAGAAGGCGCATCTCCACTTCGCTACCCTTATTCACAATAAAATAGAGCAGTAAACATGTGAGTTACTGCTCTGCTTCGTTTATCCACCGTTCATTTGTTTTACAATGTATTCAGCATCATTTCCTACGCCTTGAAGCAACGCTGAACCTCGCTTATGCTGCCAAGGCAACCCTATAAAGTACAATCCTTCTACAGGTGAAACACCTCTATGATGTATGATTCGACCTTCTTGATCCAAAACACCTTTTATATTTATCCAACATAAGGGATTCCTGAAACCAGTAGCCCAAATAATATTGTTTACTTCTAATGTAGATGAATCTTTAAAAATGATTTCATTTTGCTTTGCGGCAATGACTCTTTTTTTTAAGATGATCTCCTTCTGTTTTATTGCATGTTTTAATTCATGCCCAAATACTGGATCACCTTTCTTTTGAATGAATTTGCCTACTATTGATGTATGACTTGCATGTAAAACTCCTAATTTATCAAACCACCAAAAGATGCTTCTTTTTCCGATCATTAAAGGGAAATAAACTAGTTTATTACTACAGGCTAAATATGTAACTCTTTCTTTGGATAATTCAACAGCTATCTGAGCACCACTATTCCCACCACCAACTACTAGTACATTTCCATATGCCAATTGTTTTGAATTCTTATATTGTGATGAGTGTAGTTGATTAATATGATCAGCTAAATCCTTTGATATTGATGGAATACTAGGGGTATGAAAAGGCCCTGTAGCAATGACAAGATTCTTCGTTTGATATTCTTCCCGATTTGTTTTTATTAAGAAATAATTCTTTATTTTTAGGACACTTATTACTTCTGTCCGTAATTGGATTGGAATTTCAAATTTTTTAACATACTTCTTTAGATAAGCAACAATTTCATTTTTTGTAGGAAATCCATGTTTTTCTCCTTCAAGATGCATTCCAGGCAAAGAGCTATACATTCGAGAAGTAAATAAAACTAATGAGTCATACCGATCTTTCCAGCTCTCCCCCACCTCATGACTTTTATCCAAAATGATAAACTTTTGATCGGACTGCTTAAGATAATATCCTATCGAGATCCCTGCTTGACCAGCCCCGATTACTATAGTGTCGTACACATTATCACCCCGCCAATTTCAAATTGTCAGTAGACAGAATCTGCAAAATGCTAGTTGATCTCCTCACGATAAAGTTAGATAAAAAATTTAATGGTGATGGTGGTCACGCGGCTTCTCCATTTTGGGCTGACAAAGGATCGCATTGTCGTGATTATGCGCTTCGGTTTCCATTTGAATGGTTACGTGCGTAATGCCTTTATGCTCAAGTTCATGTTCAATTTTGCGTAAAATATTTTCACTTTCTGAAATGGTCAGTTGACCGTCAACAACTGCGTGGCAAGAAAGAGCATTCAATCCGCTTGTGATAGACCATATGTGTAAATCATGAATGTTTTGAATTCCCTCTGTCCCTTCAATTGTACGAATGATATCATAGACATCGATATTTTCTGGAGTTCCTTCCATTAATATGTGAATGGAATCTTTAGTCACATTGTAACCGCTTCTTAGAACAAGAATAGCCACAATGATACTAGCCAATGGGTCTGCCCAGCCCCATCCAAAGAAGATGATAAGTATGGCAGCTAAAATGGCACCTACAGAGCCGAGCATATCGCTTATTACATGTAAATAAGCTCCTCTTATATTCAGATTATTCTTTGTATCTCCGCCACTCATCATAATCCAAGCGACCAATAGATTCACAACTAACCCGATGATACTAATTGTAAGCATGCCGGTTGTTGCTACTTCTGGTGGATGAGAGAAGCGTTCGATTGCTTCATAAATGATATAAAGAGAAATAAGAATTAAGGCAGCACCGTTTATCACAGCTGCAAGAATCTCAAATCGTTTATAGCCGAATGTCTTATTGTGATTTGCCTTTTTTTCAGCTAATGTAAAAGCAATCAGGGCAACCATTAATGAAATTGAATCACTCAGCATATGGCCTGCATCAGATAAAAGCGCCAGACTATTTGTTAAAAATCCTCCTATAGCTTCTATTATCATATAACCTGTAATCATGATAAAAGAGATCAATAAAACCTTTTTATTTGCTCCTTCATTATGATTGTGACTATGATTGTGACCCATAAAAAACTCCTCCTTACCTAAAGTTTATTGATACATATGTATTTATTATTTCAAATCTGTTATGAAGCATTCTAACATAATGCAAACAATATTTATATATGATCATGTGTTCATATATAAATATATCTACTCTTTACTGAAATGTCAAAATATTTTTTATAGAAATCCACAATACCTCCTTAATTATTCTTTTATAAACATAAAAAAGCGGAGCAAACACATGGTTTGCTCCGCTACCCTAGTTTCTCTATCCTTTTCTTCAATCAAGCATTTGAGGGTAGTATTCAACTACAATTTACCTGTTAAAAATTGGGCCTCACCAAGTCCAAAACTCCAGTCAGCATTATCATTTTCAACAATAGATACAATTAAATCAGTTGATGCGATACCACACTCAGATTCCAGTCTTTCAGCTAACAGCCTGTAAAATTTTTGTTTCTTCTCTTCCAGTCGGGATTTACTTGTAACTGAAAGAACAACAAGATTTTTAGTTCGGTTAAATCCTAACCCAGTATCCTCAATAATCATATGATTTTCTGGATGTTCATGAACAATTTGATAACGGTCTTGTTGAGGCACATCAAAAGCCTCTACTACAACATTGTGAGCGACATCTAAAAGTTTTTTCAAACTTGATTGATCTCGCCCTTCTATTAAGTCAAAACGAAGTAATGGCATAAAATCCCCTCCTTCTACTACAACAGTCTTTTTAATTTCATTCGTTAATGTGTCAGCTATTTCCAAGCAGCTGCTACATTTAGAATAAAGTAATTTCCCAATAACCCCTTCATTCTGGTGTTAGTCAAGCCTATGTTATGATGTGTATTTCCATAGGCAATATACAGAATCAACTTCGAGTAAATTAACCATTTTTTGAAATAGCCTTATCACTTACTTTAGAAATCATTTATTCTTCTAAGCTTTAGTTTACATGAAGCTCTGCTATCATATATAATTCAAAATTAAGATGGAAGACATCTCAAAATCAGATATCAACTATGGAGGACTAGATGAATATTCAGTTGTTACAGGTTTTTCTCACTACTGCTCGTGAAGGCAGTATTTCCAAGGCTGCTCAGACTTTAAATTATGCACAATCGAACGTAACGAATAAGATACAACAACTAGAAAACGATTTACAGACAAAATTATTCTATCGCCATAGTCGAGGAATCACACTTACTCCCCCAGGGCAAATTCTTGTTTCTTACTCAGAGAAAATTCTACATACTATTGAAGAAGCTAGAGCAGCCATGGGCGAATCATCCGCGCCTTCTGGGCCACTGCGTATAGGATCAATGGAAACAACAGCTGCAGTTTGGCTTCCTCAACTCCTTGCACATTATAATAACCTCTATCCAAATGTTGATTTGAACCTAGTAACAGGCCCTACGGAACAACAAATACAAGCAGTTTTACATTATGAGTTAAACGGCGCTTTTATTTCAGGGCCTATTGAACACCCTGATTTAGTTCAAGAAAAGGTATTGGATGAAGAGATGGTTCTTGTTACAAGCGCTTCACACCCTGTGATTTCTTCCATTCAGGATGTTCAAACACAAACAATGCTTGTATTCCGTAAAGGATGCTCTTACAGAGCAAAGCTCAATCATATCCTCCAAGAAGAAGGTTTATTACCTATAAAATTAATGGAATTTGGCATACTTGAAGCGATCATTGGCTGTGTAAGCGCCGGCTTGGGGATTTCACTGCTGCCTCGTTCAATCATTGCTTCGCATGAAAAAGAAGGCCGCATTCGCAGCCACACTATCTCTGACAAATATTCTTTCGTATCAACCATGTTTATAAGGCGGAAAGACACTTTAATTACCCCTGCTTTATCTGCTTTTTTAACGCATATGAGGGATCATTTTCAGGTAAAGAGGCCAGATCAATCGTAAATAAATGGATGGAAGGCAGGCTTCGCCTCAAAATACCTCTGATCAGTTGTCTGATATAAAAATATAGGCGCATCTCATTGTTTGTATAGAGCAAAAAAGCAAACTTCGGTATGTAGTTTGCTTTTTCTTCGTGATTTTGCACTCTGAATTGTGAAACCTAGTCGATATTAGAATGTAGATTTTCCTCATTCAAAGAATTTTGAACGAAGATCATTGCCCTAGACACTTGGTTGCGTCTTGAAGTTAAAGGCTGACTATTTCCTAAAGAGTCAATCGCTCTCACAACTATTAAATATTCACCTACAGATTTCGGGTGACAACGGAAAGATTGATATTTTCGGTTGGACAGGGGCAGAACATCCAATTGTAACAGTTGAAGTATCCACTGATGGAGGAGATCCTGCAGATCTGAGTGATATTGCTGTTGATTGATCAACTTGTTTTTGTTCGGAATATACTCAGTATATAGCCGCATATTCCCCCTGTAATAGCTGGAATGAGCCACCCCAGCCCTATGTTATACATAGGAAGAATCTGAGTGAAAATATGATTCACAACTTCAATTTTTATTCCCGCCTCCTTCAAACCGTCAAATAAGCTGATGATGAATGCGAATAATAAACTGCCTTGATACACTTCTGTCTTCCCTTTAAATACAGAATGCAAAAACGTTAAAAATATTAAGGAAATCGCGATAGGATACATCGTCAGTAAGACAGGCATTGACACCTTAATAAGCTGGGTTAATCCTATATTTGCGACAAGCGTACTAAACACTGATAAAACGACAGCAATTTTTTTATAAGAAATGTTCGGGAATAGTTCATGAAAAAATGAAGAACACGCAGTGATCAGTCCGACACTTGTCGTCAGACACGCCACTGTAATCATTAAGCCCAATAAGATTGAACCATAAGAACCAAAATAATAGGATGAAACCTTAGCCAAAACCTCTGCTCCATTTTCTAAAATCCCTAGTTCTTCAACGCTGGAAGCCCCCATATAGGAAAGAGCTGTATACATAACTGCTAAGAGTACAGCTGCAATCGCGGCTGCTTTTGCACAAACACCCATCAGCTGTTTTTTGGTAGAAGCTCCTTGTTCCTTCAATGCATTCACGATGATAATTCCAAAAACAAATGCTACAAGGGCATCCAGAGTAAGGTATCCTTCCTGAAATCCTTTAAAAAACGCTTGTGATGTGTACCCTTTTGATGGTGCTTGAATGGTTCCAATTGGGCGAATAAGAGCTACCACTACAAGCAATCCGATAAATGTCAGCTTAATTGGTGTCAAAAATTTCCCAACTATATCAATGATTTTTGAAGGATTAAGTGATAATACGCATGCCAATCCGAAAAATAATATTGTAAATATGATCAATGAGACAGGGCCTGCATCATTTGATAAAAAAGGTTTTACCCCAATTTCAAACGATACGTTTCCTGATCTCGGGATAGCGAAAAAAGGCCCGATTGCCAAATAGAGAATCGTCGTAAATACAAAGCCAAACACCGGGTGAACACGGCTGGCTAACGACTGTAAGTTTTGTTTACCCGAAAAAACAAATGCTGTTATAGCCAGTAACGGCAATCCAACTCCGGTCACTAAGAAACCTGCATTAGCGACCCATACATTTTTCCCAGCCATTTGACCAAGCATAGGCGGAAAAATGAGGTTTCCTGCTCCAAAAAACAATGCAAATAGCATTAATCCTATAATGATGATATAGGAAGCAGACACTTTTTTTGACATTATATATCCTCCGATTAAAGTAGACACTTCTTGAATAGCCAGGAAACATTACAGATGCTATTTGCACTGGCACAGTGTTGATTCCAAAATAAGCTTGTGTCAGTTTTATATATTTTTATCAAGTTTAATAAAAGCATGATTTGATAGTTTCCGATATCGGTTAAAAAACCAATTGCACCAAAACCATATAAACAACGGTTCCCCCCGCTATGGAAAGAAGCATATTTTTCTTCCACAAGTGAAGCAGTACAACTGCAGCTGCTCCAACCAATTCAGGAATGCCATGACTTCCAGAAAGCAGACTCACATCTTTTAAACAATAAATGACCAAAAGCCCGATTACCGCTGATGGCAGCACTTTACCAAGATACTGTACATATTTCGGTGTCGGTTTGCCAGACGGGAAAATCATGAATGGAAGGAACCGTGTCAGCATTGTTCCAAGCACGACCATTGCAATGGTGATCATTTGCTGCGTCATAGTCATCGTCATACGGAAACCTCAGCTTTCTCCAATGGTTTTCTCAGAACAGTCAGTACCCCTAAAATGGCGAGCATAGCAGGAATAATAAATTGGTTTCCGCCAAAAAGGATAAGACAGGCTACTGAAAGTCCAAGTCCTGAGAGAGCACTGTAATGCTTTTTCTCTTTCATCCATTGTTCTATGAATATCACAATAAACAGAGCAGTCATCACAAAATCAAGCCCTTCGGTATTAAACTTCACGTACGACCCAAAAATACCTCCTATCGCTGCCCCCGCGACCCAATATAAATGATTAAGCAGTGTCACAAAAAACATAAACCAGCCCTTGTCAACATTCGCCGGAACATTAGCGGTATAATTGATAGAAAATGATTCATCGCACATTCCGAAAATCAGATAAAGCTTTTTCTTTCCAGTCCCCCTGTACTTATCCAACATGGAAATTCCATAAAACAAATGCCTGGCATTGACCATTAACGTCAAAAAAAGAGCATTCATAGGGTTGAACGCACCAAGTAAAAAATTCGCTGCAACAAACTCCATTGAGCCCGCAAATATCATAAAACTCATGATGATTGGATAGATTGCGCTAAATCCCAAAGAATGCATAAAGATTCCATAAGCTATCCCCAAAAACAAAAACCCCGCAAAAATCGGAATTGTATATGGGAATGCAGAACGAAATGCAGCCCATATTTGACTTCTCTTATTCATATGAGTGTTTATAGCAGGAGAGCTTAAATGTAACGATTCTTTATTTTTATTCAAATCAACAACCTCCTACATTTCATCAATTGGCACACTGACAGTTCTTTTTTCTGTACTCATGACTATGCTTGTGTCAACTCCACTAATAGCAGGGTTCTGCATTAATGAATCAATGATAAAATTCCGATAACTCTCCATGTCCTTCGCCACAATCTTGAGCATATAGTCATGGCTTCCTGTAAGTGTGTAGCATTCTTGAACCTGTGGGAATTTGTTTATATCCTCTAAAAATGAATGAATTGTCTCCCTATTTAAGGGTGATAAGTTGATGAGAGCTAGTGCTGTGACTTCGATTCCAAGTTTTTTCTCATCAACAATAGTCGTAAACTTTTTAATTATACCTGCTTCTACTAGGTTCTTTGTTCTTGCAAGGCAAGCTGATGGTGAAAGCCCAATTTTCTTAGATAAATTTAAATTTGATATTGAAGCATCTTCCTGCAATTCTCTTAAGATGGCCTTATCAGTTTCGTCAAGCATAATACCCATTTCACAACCCCCAATACCCTTAACAGAATTATATTTCATCCAATTTAAATAATAACGAATTTTTATTCGATAATCAAATATTATTTAAATTTAAATCCCTTTAAAATATTATTCACAGAATAAAATTATCCCCGCTATTAACTCATAATGAAATTAACTTACATCAGAAAGAAGTCATGGGAGAGTTATGTACTTGTGTGACTTGATACCAACATCATAAGAAACTTATCAGAAGCCAAAAAGTTATTGCGGTCTCACCGAAAATTGAATTTGCGGTGCCCATTGCCTTTTTCCGCGAACGAAAATTGTTAAAATTCGCAAAACAGAAAGTCTACTCTATTATTATTTTAAATTCGTCCTTTAGTTCCTCTTGAGCCTCTTGTAAAACTTCTAATACATCGTCAGCGTATGAACCTAAAAATGTATGAACTCAAAATTTTTCAAGACTAAAGTGAGCGGCAAATCCACCCACCCTGTCAGGCAATCCCATAAAGATTTATCTTTTAAAACATCATGTAAAACTTCTATATTTTCAAAGTCTTTTCCATCTATCATTATTTTTCTCATTAGAAACTATGCCCTCCATTATTTTATCTTAACAAACGTTTACTATGTAACAGCTGTTTGTCCAAATGAGGCTGAAAACAAATAAAAAACACCGATAGGATGAAACTATTGGTGTTTGCAAGACATCTTCATACCCGGTAGGCATAAATAATGCTAAACTTTGTTTTTAAAAAGCTATCATATCAAATTTTTATGTTACAGCTTTTACTATCGTTTAATCTAATTGAGGAGTAAAACAAGATATGTTTGAAAATCACATATCCCCAAAAAATTAAAAACTAATCGGCAGTTCTTCGAGTGCTCTCATCAGAAAATTCCCTTTCCATTTCATTTGTTTCTTTTCGCCTTTTAACTGTATATTTGGACAGCGGCGTAATAAGGTGGAAATCGCAATCTTTGCTTCTAAGCGGGCTAGCTGTGCACCAAGACAAAAATGATTGCCATGGCCAAAAGCAATATGGCGGTTGTTCTTTCTTTCAATATCAAATATGTCGGCATTTGGAAATATCTTTTCATCACGGTTTGCTGATGCTAAAGAAATGATGATCACATCTTTCCGTTTAATCTCCTGCCCATGCAGTATAAACGGTTCAGCCGTCCAGCGAATTGTCGTTAGCTCAACAGGGCTGTGAAACCGCAATGCTTCTTCTATGGCTGAATTCATCAAGTCCGGCTGCTGGCGGAGCTTTTCTAGTTGATCATGGTGACACATCAGAGCATATGTCATATTGGTGATTAAGTTTACGGTTGTTTCATGACCTGCAACGATAAGCAGCATAATCATCGAGTACAATTCTTCTGTACTTAATTGTGTGCCTTCACTTTCCGCTTGAATTAATGCACTGATTAAATCTCCTGCAGGTTCTCTCCTTTTTTTGCGAACTAAGGATTCCAGATATTCAACAAACTCCCCTAACAAGTGATCATTCTCCTGAAGTCTTTCAGGGGCATCTGAAAAATCAATAATTGCTTGCGACCATACTCTGAATTTTTGACGATCTTCCAAGGGAATGCCGAGCATTTCACTTATCACGATAATCGGCAATGGAAACGCATAATCGTCTACTAGGTTCATGAATTTGTTGGGCTGCACTTTATCCAATAAAGAATCTGCGATATGCTGGATTTTGTCTTCCAACTGCAAAATCATCCGATGCGTAAATGCTTTTTGAACAAGAGTTCGCAAGCGGTTGTGATCAGGGGGATCTGAATTAAGCATATGTTTTGTTAAAGTCTCTTCATTCTTCAATAGAGCAGGACGTTTTTCTTTTGCGGTAAATACATTTTCATAGTTTTTCTTTAATTTTTCATTCTTTAATAAATGTATTGCATCATCATATCTCGATATGAGCCAGCCTTTCCCCAGAGCTCCTAAAGATAATGGGTAGAGAGGCTGTTATTTTCGCAATTCTTTATAAAATTCATACGCTTCATCTTTAAATGCTCTCGAAGACAATTGACTTTCCGTCAAAATGGTTACACTCTTTTTTTCTTTTGAAGACATTCATTCGACCTCCATCTTTGAAAGGTTATGATAATCTTTAAATATAAAATCAGGACGATTTGTAAAATGATCCATTGAGATCAGTATTCATGATAAGGGCCAAAATGCCGTCCCCTCATTTTGAAATAAAAGATATGAGACAGTCATTAATCATTTTGCTGCCTAAACTCTTTCCCTGATAAAATGGCGAAACTCCTAATACTTCTATGCCGGCTCTTTTAAGGATTTGGAAAATTTTTTAGCCCCATTTTGATTAATGTTATCCCCCCTGCTGCTATATAATCGATCAAGTTTAATGTCGGGTTTATCACGATGTTTTAATAGAGCGGCAACAACCATTTCACCATTCTGAATGCCAACAAAAAAGAAATGCTTTTTAAAATATGCTCTTGTCAGTACTTTATGCATTTCAAAAATAAATGAATGATCTTTTTTTCGCGTTTTACGAGTAAATCCATAAAAGGATATTGATTGAAAGATTGATGGAATAGCTTTGCCACTTTGCTTACTTCATCTGCTCTTGCTTGTCGATAAAGAAACATTGATGCACCTCCTCTGAGCAGTAAAGCAGGAAATCGAATTAAAGCGCCCTTCCTATTGGAAAGGCGCCTGCCGTTTTACTGTGCCAAAATGTTTTTCATCAGTGAGTTTTTATAAAATCATTTATTAATTGATCAGTTGTCAATATTGTGGCAAATTCATCATGCAATGTAGCTAGAGATATATTATGAATAGTCGCCGCATCATAATATGTATCATTTTGGTCTCTCATTCCGAAGGCTGCTGTTGCATCTGAAATCAGGTATGTATCAAACCCTAAATTACCACTCATTCTTGTGGTGGTTGATACACAGTGAGGCGTGGTTAAACCAGTTATGACTACAGTGGTTATTTCATTTAATTTTAAGAATTCTTCTAAATTCGTACCAATAAAGCTGCTATTTACTGTCTTGGTTATAATGACTTCTTCATCCATAGGCTTAACTATTTCCTTTATCGCAAACCCTTCATTCTTTGGATGGAATAAAGAATGAGGTTTATCAGAAGTGTGTTGTATGTATATGACTGTCCATCCTTTTTCTCTCCATAATTTTAGTATTTTACTAATGTTTTCTTCCGCCTTTACGTTATTCCGTTCCCCCCATTTTTTATCATCGAAGGCTTTTTGTACATCCACAATGATTAAAGCTTTCTTTTCTTCCACAAGATACCCTCCTACGTAGAATTTCTATTTATTACTACATTCTAAATACAAATTTTACTTTTGTACAATTGTTTAATGATGAATTTCAAATGAGCGCCTTCTTTATTGGAAAATGCGTTCTATACTGCAACTGTGCCCAAGCCGTTAACCTTCAAATCTAATCTGAGAATCACTGGCTCTACAGAGAATAATAAAAACACTCTAATAACGAGTGCTGAAATGAAAAACTATTGATTTAGAAGCCATTTGATACGCTCAGCTGAAATGATGTAGTGGAGTATTATAAGACATAAAAAGACAATACTAACTGGTTTTAAATAACTAAAATAAAGCGCTGCAACAGCCATTGCAAAGATCAATAATTCAATAACTAACCTTGTTACTCCGTTTACAGCTATTACAGTTTGTCCGCTTCGACTAGGATCATGAGGTACTGCAAATACAGACCAGACAATCATAACTGCAATAGGTAAAACCAAAGTTAAAACATATTTAAAATAACCATTAAAGCTTATCCAAGCATACACCCCTAAGGAGATTAGTGCAGCAATTTCAAGGGTGAATCTTAAAAGTAAATTAGTCTGATTCAGTTTTTCCAACTCCTCTATAAAAAACACCCCCGCAGGAGATGCTCTTTCTCTGCTTTATTTCAGCGTATAAAAACTTTTCTGTTCTTCCTCTTTAGATTCTATTGTAGTTTTCGGCGAGATTACCTCTACTTTTGAAGAGATGATACCGACTGCTGCTGTTACCAATGCTCCGATAATAGAACGATGATAAGTATAATGAAATATGACAACTTTTCCCCTCCTATTTAGTTAATTATCCAAATAATCAGGAAGTTGTCTACAATTTGCAGAATTTGTCGAACGAAGTAAAGATTATACCTGGGAGGCTTTACTCATTGTATGAATTACAGTAAATAAATTGCCTTCCCTTTTGAGAAGACGTTCCAACTCAGCTAGACTCTTCCAATAGGCTTCCTTTTGGCGCAGCTGCTTTTATTCAAAAATTGAGCAACACCTAAATGTTTCATTGGAATTTCTGAACCATCGATCGCTGCTGAATTTGTTTCAAATGCATACGTAGGAGTAGTCGAATGGTGGTTGAAAAATGAAATGCCTTCCCCACCTCGAGTGATGGCAGAAAAAGCGGGGATTTTGTTAGAGAGGAATCTATAGACATGTGTATCTAGAAGATTTGACAGCATTAAAAATTATACTTACATTGTTGGGAACAGGCCAACAATAAAGCGGAAGAACGTTGTCATTTGAAGTGGTTTGGAATAAAAATGATTCGAATATGTTCTTATCATTGGTAAACGAACAAAAAAAGAACATGTTTTGAAAAAAGATAGATCAAAACATCTTCTTATATGTTGTCATAGCGTAACTTTTTTATAAAAAGGTTGATTACATTTTCGGGGCTTCCAAACCAAATTTTGCCCATTCTTCTTTTGCTGGACCATAAATACCTGGAACAGTTAACCCTGCTTGTCTCATAAGAACAGTCATTTGTCCCCGATGGTGATTTTGATGTTGAATTAAAAACATCAAAAGTGAACCGTTAGGCAATTGTTGTCCGATAAAGTTGATACGTTCTTGAAGTGTATGGTCAGTCCATTGGGTTTTTAATGCCTGTACAAATGCATTACTGGCTTGATGATAGCTGTCAGCTATAAACTGAGCCGAAGTTGGAACAGGATAATCTTCAGCTGGGGCATGGAACGTTAAGTCTGTGTTTGAGGTAATGATGCGAATGGCAGCAACAGTATGCCAAGCAATACGGCCTAGAGTCCAATTTTGTGAAGTTATTTCTTGTTTAAGTGATTCATCAGTCAGACTATTTAATAGTTTCTGTGTAGCATCTGCTTCGAACTCCCAAGATTTCAAAAAATGGTCTAAGGTTTGGAACACAAAAATCCTCCTTTACATTCTATTATTTTTTTAATGTGCCTATAGGTTAATTATAATGCCTCGTTTCGTTAAAAAGAACAAAAATTTTGGACAAGAATAATCATAGTAAAATGCGTAGACATTCTTAAACATAACGATTTACGCATCTTTTTACAAACATGGTGACTCCTTGGTCTCCATTGTCAGCGAGAATCAAATATCATATGAAAACAATCCTATATTCTTATTACTTTACTGAGCAATAAATACCTTCCGTATACTTAGTGATGCCTTCATCGTAATCAGGATACTTATATGCAAGACTTTCTGATACAGCTTTTGAATACTTTCTAAATAATGCATAGCAAGTAAATAAAGACTTCCACATTTCCTGATACCCATTCACAGAATATGTAGACATGAGTTCCTCCCATTCTTTATTTGAAAGGTACCGTTTCATAAATTTATAGTTCTTCCCCATACTAAATGAATACCCTTTCTGAGATGCGATATGCCAGGCCATCATTCTCAATAAATTAGGACGTACAATTTCATTTAAATGGTCAATGGCAAAAAGGATTTCATTTCTTGCTAATCCTTTTACTACGTAAGTCGAAACCATCCAGAACTCATTACAGCAATCATCAAATTCCCTTGCAGTCGGCTTTTTCATCCAGTATTGGCGATCATTTGGGGTCACTTTATAGTTGATGAACGAATCCTTATCAAGCAATACCTTAACCAAACCATCGTTATTAGCAAAATAGTCTTCTGCTTCACGAATTGGAATAAGGGTTAGATCTAATTTGTTGCCATCCTCAAAAAGAATAATGTATGAAAACCAATTACCTAATTCGGGAGGAAAAAGCTCCATATCTTCTGGTTTTTGCATCATAATGCGCTTCCCAAAGATTTCGAGCCACTGATCATTTTCTTTAAAAGAATCTACATCAGTTACAAAATACGAGATGTCATAATCTTGGAAGTTGTCAGGAGGGATATTTCTGTTTGTACGCGACCCTTCCAAAGTGACCAATCGGATTCTCTCATCGTTCAAAGCAAAGTCCAAAAAAATGTCCATCATTTCCTGCTCACTTCGCATCGCATGTTCCTCCGTTTCAGCCTTAATATCTAACTGTAAAACCGAATATTGATCTGTACGTCTTATAGATTTTTTTACTCTTGAATGTGATGTATTCTTCTAAGCTTTATTTTACATGAAGTCCTTCTATATATCATTCAAAATTAAGATGCAAGACATCTCAAAATCAGATATCAACTATGAAGGACTACATGAATATTCAGTTTTTTGTAGAGCCGCCATGGGACGACACTCTTTGACACACTTTAATCTCCCCTGCTTTATCGACATGTTAACTGGTATGAGAGATTGACAAAAAGAAGGAAAACAATATATTTAAGCGAATACGAGTTTTTGAGTAAACTTAAAAATGACACTTTTTCAAAAATCATGTCTTAACGGGGGATTCGGTATGAATGAATTTATGAAGAAGTTTTCCTTAACAAAACCGATTATTCAAGCTCCAATGGCCGGCGGTATTACAAAGCCCCGACTTGCATCTGCAGTTTCGAATCAAGGTGCTCTTGGCAGCTTAGCATCGGGGTATCTTACGCCAGACCTGCTAGAACAACAGATAAAAGAAATGTTTGAGCTGACAGACGCTCCTTTTCAAATTAATGTGTTTGTTCCGCTTGGTCTAGAAATGCCACCAGAAGATCAGGTTAAAAAGTGGAAAGAAAACATACCGTTAGCTAATCAAGTAAATCAATTCACATCTGTACAAGAAGAGTGGGATGACTTCTATCAAAAAATTGATCTAATTTTAAAATATAAGGTTAAGGCTTGCTCATTCACTTTTGATCTGCCGCCTGAAGACGCAGTAAAGGAGCTAAAAACCGCTGGATGCTGTTTAATAGGAACCGCTTCAACAGTAGAAGAAGCATTGTTAATGGAAGAACGGGGAATGGATATAGTAGTACTTCAAGGAAGTGAAGCCGGTGGACATCGCGGAGCATTCTTACCTTCCAAAGGTGAATCTGCCGTAGGTTTAATGGCTCTGATTCCACAAGCAGCAGATGCACTGAGCGTACCTGTCATAGCTGCTGGGGGAATGATAGACCACAGAGGAGTAAAAGCAGCTTTAACCCTTGGAGCCCAAGGCGTTCAAATCGGTTCTGCCTTTTTAATTTGTCACGAGAGTAACGCACATCCAGTACATAAACAGAAAATACTAGAAGCAAACGAAGCAGATACAAAGCTTACGACATTATTTTCAGGTAAAGAGGCCAGAGGAATCGTAAATAAATGGATGGAAGAAAAAGAACAGTTTGAGACACAAACCCTTCCGTACCCTTATCAAAATACACTAACGAAGGCAATGAGACAGAAGGCTTCACTTCAAAATAACCATGATCAGATGTCTTTATGGGCAGGTCAAGGGATACGGTCATTGACTGAGGAAATTTCGGTTAAGCAGCTTTTAAATCAGCTTTGCCAAGAGGATATAAAAATATAGGCGCACCTCATTGATAGAGCAAAAAGCAAACTTTGACAGGCAGTTTGCTTTTTTTTTCGTAATTTCATCCACTGACTCTGGAAATCTAAATACTCCTACATTTTCAAAGCTAATTTGAATCGGGTTATCAATCATCACATTGATACGATGCGATCTTGATAATTTCACCACAACCACAATACATTACCAACATTTCGATCTTATCTCCCCTTCTCAAGTTTTGCTCCCTATTCGAATAATCGATAGCTCCCATATTAAATTTGAATAGTAAAATGGTTCTTTTTCGTTTGATTCAGATGATATAAAGTCATATGATAAAAAAAGAATGAGACAGAAAGCGTGAGAAGTGATGAAAATAGGATTTTTTGATTCAGGAATTGGTGGCATGACTGTATTGTATGAGGCCATAAAAGTTCTTCCTTATGAAGATTACATTTTTTATGCAGATACGTTAAACGTTCCATACGGTGAAAAATCAAAGGGTAAAGTTAAAGAATATATTTTCAATGCAGCTGAATTTCTGGCCAGTCAAAATATCAAAGCTCTTGTTATTGCGTGTAATACAGCTACTAGCATTGCGATAGAGGATCTTCGGAGAAACTTCGACTTTCCGATAATCGGAATCGAACCCGCTGTAAAGCCTGCTATAAATAAATGTACAGAGGAAAGAAAAAGAGTTCTGGTAGTTGCTACTAATTTGACGCTTAAAGAAGAGAAATTTCATAATCTAGTTAAAGAAATTGATCACCATGACCTTGTTGATTGCTTAGCTCTTCCAGGACTAGTTGAATTTGCTGAGAACTTTGATTTTAGTGAAGACAAAATCATTAAATATCTAAAGAACGAACTATCTTCTTTTGATCTGAAACAATATGGAACGATTGTGTTAGGATGCACTCATTTTCCGTTTTTCAAAAACAGTTTTGAAAAACTATTTGGGATAAAAGTTGATATGATTTCAGGCAGTGTCGGTACTGCAAAACAGTTGAAAAAAGTTCTTGCAGATCGTAACCAGCTTGGTAAAGGATCGGGCTCAATCACCTTTTTCAATTCTGGCCATAAAATTGTGGACCAAGTAGTCATATCAAAGTACAAAAGATTGTTTGAAATATTAGATGAAACTCAAAGGAGTCATGTTGGACATTGAATGTAAATGAAAAAGACAATCTCCTGAAGAGAAACATGAACTAAGAAGCGGGCTTAAAAAGCCCACTTTTTTTCTAACAAACAATTGAGTTATACACACATATCTGATTACAGTGTTTTCGCTCTTTCCCCTCTTATTTCTCCCCCATCTCTTATAGCTTTTCTATTTCAATAAAACACAAGTCTCGATTGAAAAGTTATCGTAACATTTACACTTCACAGGACATTTTTCGAGATTAGAAATCGACCGTTTGCCAGATACACAAAGTCATAATGTGTAAATTCTGTGTCTATTTTCATGTTGATTATGGAATTATTTTCATAATGTTTTATAATACAAGATGATAGCGTTTTCTAATTATAATGATAGGGGGAAATAATGATGATGAAAAAAGGACTGCTCGCGGGTGCGCTTACGGCAACTGTGCTTTTTGGCACATGTGCAGTAGATGTGCCGGGTATTATTAGTCCAAAAACCGCAGAAGCTGCATCACAGCTAACTGATGGAATCGGCGGAAGGGCTTACTTGAACAGCACTGGTGCCATTTTTGTTATGAAAATCCAGCTTCCTAGCTCCATTCAGGTTTCAAATGGGACAGCCTACATCTACTCTGGCTTTAGCGGGGGCACAGAATCCGATATCGGGTTTCAGTACAGTGATAAATATAACGTATGGAAACCATATATGAAAGTCGGTTCAAAAGGACAGGATCAGGTTCAGTACCTCGAAGGAGGAAGCCAATTTACGAATACGAAAGGCTTCCGTCCCGGCAGCACCGTACAACTTACCATCTACAAAAACCTTAACGGCAATACACGCGCTACATACTGGGGCACAAACAATGCAGGATACAACGGCCGTCTCATTTCAGAAATCAGCAAAACAAATGTCGGCTCCATCTCCAAATGGAAAGCGCTCGCTACAGTTGCAACAACAGGTTCACGCCAATCTATCAAATCAAATTTTTCAACATCTTTTACAAACATCACCATCGACAACAAAGCAATAACACCTGTAATTGATACACAAGACTTCGCTAAAGTAACAGTCTCAGGCAACAGTGTCAGTTTATCCGTTGTGAAAAATTAAAACATGTTAAACATACAATGCGTTAGGCTATTGAGAAGTTCTCGATAGTCTTAAAGGGGGCTTAACATGCCCCTTTTTTCATTTCAATTTAACTTTCAGTTAGCTTCGGTGCATGCCGTCTATCCCCGTCTTTTATCTGGGTGAAGTAAGGAGCAGCTCGCCCCTTCTGAGCCTGTTCCATTTGCTCAACGCAAAAGGTGTGCATCACTGTCTTAAAAATGTTAAAACAAATAGCAGATAGTGCACTTTATTTTTAGATGAGGCATGCTTACGCTCGATATGCAAGTCAAATGATTAAGGGTCTGCAAGAGAGAGAAGTTTTGGGTGTACTTTCATAAAAGAGGGATGGCTTCATATAGCTCGATTGCATCAGGAAGATTAGCCAACGATTGGCCGAGAACAACACATCACTTTGAAACGGATTCATTCCAAAATCATAAGTATGATCCAATAACTAATAAAGATCAGTTAGCAGTCCAGCCTTAAAAATATTTTTACATCAATTAAACTAGCATCACTATCGAATAAGCTCGATCTGCATATCATGTACTATCCTCTTTTAAGGAAGGTGATGTTATGAGGTCATTTCCATTAATCGTAGTTCTATTCATCCTATTAATCATCGTTGGGACATCTTTCTTTGGTGGCTATTAAGAACACACCTTACCTCATATCCATCAGACGCCATAAGAAATCTTTATGGCGTCTGTTTTTTATTAGATTTAAACAAAACCATTAAAGTGGGCCATGCAAACACACCTATGGAGATTACTGCCACGACTTCTTTGTGAGGGAAATATTCTTCCCTTTATGGACTATTGTCGATCAAAAGAGAAAGTTGAAATGCATTTTTATGGTGAGATGAATCGAGGCTTAGACATATAAAAAACCGCAAAGCTTTCTTGAAGAAGCTTTGCGGTTTTTGGGTCTCTTCTTTGCTTCATATAAGCCAATAGATTTCAAGCGTAATCCACTGCCATACATCCAATGATTTTTTATTTTGAAATAGGTTTCTTCTACTCTTCATGTGAGATGACTCAAGGTATGCCACGTCACAATAATATGGCGGATACTGAATGGTCTCAATCAGTTTTTTCCCCATTCTATCAATTCTCCACAGAAAAAATGGCTATGGCAGAACAACTTTCATAGAGTAATCATCATTTAATGAGCCATCATCTCATGGGCAATATCGTGTCCATCCATTTTTGACGGGTAGTAAGTAGGCCAGTTTTTGACTTCATCAAGTAAAGCTTCACGGTCGTCCCCCCAATAGAGATGGTAATGACTAGCTTTAGTCGGGTAAATACTATGATCACTAAACTGAATATACTGAGGCAGCCCTTCTGCTTTTTTAGCTAGTTTGAATATGTATCTTACCCCTCTATTGCCCGCATCATAGGTTAGAATTTCGTATCCGTCATACGTATACTTACCAGAATATTCTTTTCCATTTTTGAAGAACGTTACAGTATCTTTCTGGATTACAATACGGTCAACATCTGTTTGATAGCCTTTTTTATAATACTCTTTATATTCTTCAGCTGTCTTGCCGCCTTCGTGTTCTGATTTATATGAAAACACTTCGTCAAGAGTACCATCTTGCAGGTATGGATATACAGATTGCCAATCTCCTTCCCAATCAGAAAGTAAGCGATCCTTTACTTGGCTGTTTTTAAAATAGCCTTCATATATTTTTTCTGTTTCTTCATCATGCGCATGACTATGATCGTGAGAATGTTCGTGTGTATGACTGTCAGATGTTTGCTCTTGCGTTTTGGAAGAGTCTTCTTCAACTGCTGAGGATGATGTTGTTTGATTAGACTCACCTGCAGAAGAACCGGAAGTCTGACATCCTGCCAAAACTAGTAATGAACCAATCGTTAATATGCCTAGCCGTTTTGAAAATAAAATGTTCATTCCAACACTCCTTTTTTATTAAATCGAAAACATTACGATTTATATTATACATACATCTCTTGCAAACATCAAAGGAAAAATGCTCTTCATGCGGATGGCCTATTTTAAAGGAATAACTGACTATGTTCATCAGTTATTCCTTTAAAATACGAAAGTCTACGATATTTCCATATCGATCCGCTTCAATATGACAGCACCCCTCAAGCAGCTGTTTTAATTTTCCACGTCCGCGTTGTACCCTTGATTTTGCTCCGGAGTAAGAAATGCCGAGCTTTTCACTCAACTCTTTTTGTGATAACCCCTGGAATTCAGTTAACTCGAGCGCCTCTCGATACTTTTCAGGCAACCGTTTGATGGTCGATCGAATACACACAGCTGCTTCCTTGGTGAAATTTTCTTCCTCTGCACTGTCATTAAAATGTAGAACATCAGGCAATATTTCGCTTGTTTTTTTTGTACGGTAAAAATCAATAATCGTATTTCTAGTGATCCGATAAATCCAGCTGTCGATCTTTTGTTCATCGATCAGATTTGGGAGATGCACTTGTATTTTCATAAATACGATTTGCAAGAGGTCATCAACGATAGATTGATCGTTAACCCTATGTGAAATATATGTTTTTAACGGCTGATGAAATTGATCCCATAGATCCTCTATATTCATTTGAAAAAACCTCCTATAATTTTGCGTCTGCTTTACATTTGCTTCGTCTTTTTAATCGTAACAAAGAGCAAACAATTGTTGAATCAATTGTATTGCAGCTGTTGCCAAAAATAATGATAAAGGAGAGGTTTGTTGTGGAGTATACCTATTTAGGGAGAACAGGATTGCGGGTGAGCCGTTTATGTTTAGGCACGATGAATTTTGGAGTTGATACAGACGAAAAGACTGCGTTCCGTATCATGGATGAAGCGCTTGATAACGGCATTCAATTTTTTGATACTGCCAATATTTACGGCTGGGGCAAAAACGCAGGATTGACAGAGAGCATCATTGGAAAATGGTTTGCACAAGGAGGACAGCGCCGCGAGAAAGTTGTTCTGGCGACAAAAGTATATGAACCGATTTCTGATCCGAATGACGGACCAAATGATATGAGGGGCTTGTCTCTATACAAAATCAGACGTCATCTGGAAGGATCACTGAAGCGGCTTCAGACAGATCATATCGAATTGTACCAAATGCATCATATCGATAGGCGGACACCGTGGGATGAGATATGGGAAGCTTTTGAGACTCAGGTTCGCTCCGGCAAAGTAGACTATATTGGATCCAGTAATTTTGCAGGCTGGCATTTAGTTAAAGCGCAAGCTGAAGCTGAAAAACGGCGATTCATGGGACTCGTCACTGAACAGCATAAGTATAGTTTATTAGAACGAACAGCTGAAATGGAAGTGCTGCCGGCTGCACGGGATCTTGGTTTAGGAGTAGTGGCGTGGAGTCCCCTTGCAGGAGGGCTTCTTGGCGGGAAGGCATTGAAAAGCAATGCCGGAACTCGTACAGCAAAAAGAGCAGATTTAATTGAAAAACATCGTTTGCAACTCGAGAAATTTTCAGATTTATGCAAAGAACTAGAAGAAAAAGAAGCAAATGTGGCTTTGGCATGGGTGCTGGCAAATCCAGTTTTAACTGCGCCGATCATCGGACCACGAACGGTTGAGCAGCTGCGTGATACGATAAAAGCCGTTGAAATCAGTCTGGATAAGGAGATTCTCCGCATGTTAAATGATATCTTTCCCGGACCTGGAGGAGAGACACCTGAGGCATACGCCTGGTGATACATTCATTACTCAATACTGACATTTTTCTTAAATATTTATACTGAACTATCATATTAAGAAAGACAAGAGCATGTTTGTCTCTTGTCTTTTCCACATCATGCTGAAAATGCTGGCTAAACATCGACAAAAATGCTGCCACTTCTAAAAAAGAACCCTAAACAATAGAGTAACTGGAGAGACAACTGGCTTGATCAGCTTGGGACCCCTTTCAGCTGTATTTAAATCAATCAAACTAATGATTCATTGGCAGTCTAAATATTATTATTGTTTCTTTACAAAATAGTAATAGCCCCTGTAATGATTGCTAACAACGTAATAACTAATGATGTAATTACAGCCCACTTAACGGCAAACCTTTGAAATGACCCCAAGTCCATTTTAAGCATGCTTACTAGCAATACTGTTGACGCAACCAATGGACTCATCAGATGAACCGGCTGCCCCATTATAGAAGCCCTTGCAATTTCTACTGGTTCTATACCATATGCTGAGGCAGCTTCTGCAAAGATAGGTACCATACCAAAGTAATATGCATCATTTGATAAAACAAAAGTAAACGGAATACTAGTGAGTGCTACAATAACGGGGAAAAACCCTCCCATTGATGAGGGAATAACGGATATTAATGATCCTGCTATGGCATCCACCATCTTTGTCCCGGATAATATACCAGCAAATACTCCTGCTGAAAATACCAATAATACTACAGTTATGGCATTACCAGAATGCTCGGCGATTCGCTCCTTCTGCATTTTTACATTCGGATAATTTATAGTAAGGGCAAGAACAAAACCAATTAAAAATAAAACTGACGGATGCTTAGTTCCAAGCACAATAAACACCATGATACTTATAACGAGGAATAAATTAAGATATATTAAGCGTGGCCTTTTCAATTGCTCGCTCTCCAAACTAGCAGCCATATAAGATTGAGAGCTGTCCTTTGTTATATGTCTAGGCTCTAATTGAACGATGCCTATTCGATTCCTCTCTTTCCTTCCCATTAGAAAAGCCAGAAATATCACACAAGCAATACCTCCAAGCATGGTCGGAAGTAATGGCACAAAAAAATCTGAAGGATCCAAACCCAGCACTGAAATCGCTCTTGTAGCTGGTCCGCCCCATGGAGTCATTCCGCTAACGATACTCAACGACAGCATTGCTAATGTCGCCATAACCATGGGATTCATACCAATTCTTTTATACAAAGGTAACATTGCTGAGACTGTTATCATATAGGTTGTTGTACCGTCCCCATCTAAAGCGATAAGCATTGCCAAGACGGCAGACCCTATCGCTATTTTCACAGGGTCTCCCTTTACTATAGATAAAATTTTTTCTATTAGCGGATCAAATAAACCTGCATCAATTAAAATTCCGAAAAAAAGAATAGCAAACAATAGCAATGCCGCTGAACTTGCAACTGTTTGAATTCCTTCTAAAATCATGTCGCCAATACCCTTACCAAAACCTCCAATAAGAGCAAAAACAATGGGAGTGATGGTCAAGGCAACAATAGGCGAGACTTTCTTTGTCATTATTAATATTGTAAAAACAGTTACCATCGAAAAACCTAAAATAGTAAGCATATTACACCTCCAAGAATGCGCTTTCAAATGACTTTTGATTAACATATCTTATACGGTGTAATAAGTTAAATAAATATTTTTTTACTGTGTTTCAAAAAAAATTCTATCATAACTTTAAATGGTTACCATTTGTTCACCCTTTAAAAAATCAATGAATGCTTTAACGAGTTTGATTCCTAATGATTTTTGATCGTACATTAGCCAAGTATCTCTCATTAGAGGCTTACCCTTAGCATTATACAGTTCCATTGTGTACAAATGATCAGATTCCTGCAGGCAAATTTCTGGTGCTATGGAGTAACCAAGACCATGCTTTACCATCTCTTTGCAAGTCTCTTGTCGATCCACTTCCATTGCAATAATGGGGGCTTGTTTTAGATTCGTATGCATCCAATCTTCTATAATCGTTTTTAAAGAAGCATCCGTTTTATATTTGATAAAAGGTAAAAAAGGAAGCTGCTCTATCGTTATTGGTTTTTTTGAGATGATATGTAATTTTTCCCGTGTCAGCCGTTCCTCCACCCCTTTCCAGCGATGGCTTCCTCTCAGTATACCGACTTGTACAATACCAGCATCTAATAATTTCATGACATCTGTGCTCCAGCCTGTTTGTACACTATATTGGACATTAGGATACATAGTGGAAAATTCCCTTAATAACTTAGGGAGCTTATATTGAGCGAAATTGCTTGATACCCCCAGCCTTAGATGTCCTTGCACCTCTTTGCTTAGATTAGAGATATGATCTTTGGTATCTTGAAGTTCCTGTAGCATTCTTCTTGCATAAGCAACCAAGTGTTCTCCTTCCGCAGTAAAGGTAATTCCTTTATGCCTTTTGGTGAATAATTCAATTCCGAAAATCTCCTCAATCTTATTCAACCGATAAGTGATGGAAGGCTGTGATGTAAATAATCGTTCTGCTGTTTTTGTTACACTTTGTTCTTCGTGAAGAATTTTCAATAAAATCCAATCTTTCTCATCCATTTTCATCTTCCTTTCTAGTCCTTCTTTCACAATTATAAAAGTTTTTTTATCGAATATTAAGAAAACTTATATTTTATTTTTATTTTTTTACCTTCTACACTAAAAAACATAAAAAATACTACCTTTAAGATGAGGATGATGACGATGGTCAAGACGAATGTAACAATCATGAGAGGCGGAACAAGCAAAGGCGTTTTTTTCCACGAATCAGCCATGCCTAACAATAAAAACGAATGGGAGCCCTTTTTGCTTGATGTCATGGGAAGTCCTGATAAAAGACAAATAGATGGTTTGGGTGGCGGTAATTCCCTTACTAGTAAAGTGGCAATAATAAAGAAAGCATATACTTCGGATATTGATGTTCACTATACTTTCGGTCAAGTCAGCATTTCAGAAGAAAAAGTGGACTTTAAGGGGAACTGCGGAAATATCTCCGCTGCTGTTGGTCCATTTGCTATCGAAGAAGGACTTGTAAAAGCGACAGAACCAATGACTGCGGTAAGGATCCTGAATACCAATACGAATAAAATGATCATTGCGGAAGTAGAAGTGGAAGACGGTCAGGTCAAATATGACGGAGATGTTACGATATCTGGAGTACCTGGATCTGGATCTCCAATCTATTTAAACTTTCATGATGCCGCTGGTTCAGTTACCGGTCATTTATTGCCTACTGGAAATAGTTCGGAGTTTTTAGATACAAGTCAAGGCCAAATAGAGGTGTCTATTATCGACTATGCAAATCCATTAGTTTTTGTGGAAGCGAGCAGTATCGGCCTGGATGGAACGGAACTTGCAGAAGAATTTACTGATCTACAGTTGGCTCAATTTGAAGAATTAAGATCCATTGCGGCAGAGAAATGCGGCTTTGCCAGTCGATTTTCAGCTACAAAGTTATCGCCGGCTGTCCCCAAACTGGCTATAGTAGCAAAACCAGAGAAATATAAAGATAGTACAGGTGCTTGGCATTCAAGCGTTGAGATGGACTTACACATCAGGATGATGTCCATGCAAAAGCCACATCAAGCACTGGCTGTCACTGGAGCGATATGTACAACAAGAGCCCTTTCAGTGGAAGGTGCAATCCCTGCAAGAATAGCAAAAAACCACTCTACAAAGGTTCGGCTAGCTCATTCTTCTGGTATTATTGAAACAATGGTGGAGCCCACTGGTATAAAGATCGTCCGTACCGCACGACGTATTATGGACGGAACAGTTTATACGCATGGAGACTATCAAATGATGTAGATGGACTGTGCAAAAAGCCTCCCCCTTTCCATCGTTAATAGATGGATTGAAGGCGCCTTCTTGCACAGATCCATTGTAATCCGGCATGGCTGCTATAAAAAAAGCCTCTATATTGTTATTGTTTTACATGAAATCGCCAATGTCCTTTAAGGTATCTGCCTCAAGCCTGACCTAATCATTATAGAGAATTGAATACTTTTTACTGCAAATAAAAAGATACCAACATACATCATTGGTATCTTTTAGATTGAGTTCATCTGCAGCGGTTTCTTTTCCTCACTGCTTATTTGATTACAAAATTACCGTACTCGTTTGAACGAACATGAAACGGTCCGTTTAAATTGTAGTTGTTCTCCTTGGCGATAGAGCGAAGCACGTCCACACGGGCAACTGATTCTCTCCATTCGTCACGGGTGTCATGATTGGCCGGATTCATCAGATCGTCATAGCGTACGTCCAAGAATTTATTTAACCACTTCTTCTCGTCTATTCCGTCTTTAGGTGATCCGCCCGCTTTTTTGTTCGTACGTTTAATCAAGGCATAAAAAGAGTCAGGGTCATCACCATCGCCATGCTGAATAACCGTATCGTACATCACAGCTCTAGCCAATGCTGTTCTTAGTCCGGCATTGTCCGATCGTTTCATAGCAGGCTGATAATACAAATGGTCATTTACTTTGTCTTGAGCGGCGCGAAATTCCTTATCATTTGCAAGCGACTTCCAGGCAGAAGCGAATCCCTTGAGATTGCTTGTATCATCGCTTTCTTCCTTGGCCAGACGGCGCAATTCAGGCAGATACTTTTTCAGTTTGTTATTCGGAACTGCCTTTGTGTATACTTCCACTACTTCCAATGCATCCCCGGTAGCCGTTGTAAAGCCTGCCCGTCCGCATGTATAACCTCGCCCATCATCCAATCGCTCTACATATCCATATTGGATCTCCGTTGTGCCGTTTTCAAAGATACTTGTCAGCTGTTCCGCCCGGCGCTTTTGATCTTTATTCAGTCCCGCCGCAAAAACCGTTTCGCTCATCATCAGGGTAAAAAACATGGTGAAAACAAGTAATGAGATCGCTGCTTTTTGCACACTGATTTTCATTGCACTTCCCCTTTCTAAATATTGTAAATACAGACTCAGTATACATGAAGAGACTGCCCTATTGTTGAAAATGCATCAATTTGTCAATATTTTGAATCTAAAGTAATATAGCTTGAATCTTACTCTTTTGATTGCCAATCAGCCTTAGCCCCTCTCACTTGGAAGGTCCCTTTCATACTGCCAACTTTCATTAACAAGATGCCATAAGGCTTTACTCTATTTTATAATGGAAGTGATCATCGAAAATCGTTAGGGAGGTGATATAAATGGCAAGCAAGATGAGAATGCCAGATTCCGCAACGTCCCATGCAAAGCCTACTATTGGGAAGCGATACTTTGCATGGGGTAGACTTTCTAAAAGATCGCCCAAGTAAGCTTTTCTGATATAGTGGCTTTGCACCTTATTTGTCATAAAAAAATAAGGAGCTGGCAGAAATGGCATATGTAAAAGCAACCGCTATTTTACCTGAAAAGCTGATATCGGAAATTCAAAAGTATGTTCAAGGAAAAACAATATATATTCCTAAACCTGAATCCTCTCATCAAAAATGGGGTGCGTGTTCAGGAACAAGAAAGCTGATCGATGACAGAAACGCTTCTATTAAAAAAGCATTTAAAAACGGCAAAACCATTCATCAATTATCTGATGAATATCACCTCTCTATTGAAACAATAAAAAAAATTGTCTACTCTAAATAAACAAAACGGAAGCACTGATGAAAGATAATCAGTGCTTTTTATATGGCGAGTTTGTTTCTTAGTTATTTCCTGCATATGATACCATTGGCCAATTGTGTAAAGTTAAGGGAGATGAGAAGAAAGGAAGGTCCTACAAATGACGATAAACAATGGAACGTTGCAAGTACCTGGAGCGAACATCCACTATCAGGTGCGTGGCGCAGGTCCAATCATTCTTTTAGTCCACGGCGGAGGCGGTGATGCCGACAAGTTCCATCATATTGCCAATCATCTGGCTAACAGGTACACGGTTGTTACTTATGATCGCCGCGGCCATTCCCGCAGCAATCTCGCCAATCAGATTGAGGATTACCGTGTGGAAACACACAGTGACGATGCTCACCGTCTTCTAGCCAAAATCACCAATAAGCCGGCATACGTATTTGGAAGCAGCTCCGGGGCTGTTATCGGGCTTGATCTGTGCATACGCCATCCCGAACAAGTACATGTCATGATCCCACACGAACCAATCTTATTGCAGCTTCTGCATGGAAATGAGCTGAAACAAGCCGAGCAATTTATGGAAGACCTTAAGAAAAATCATCGAAGTGAAGTCATTAAGTTAATGTCAAGATTAGAGACAGACGAACAATCAAAGGCTGTGCTGACAAAGCGGCTTCTCGGCAATTCAACGTATTTCACTGAGTATGAAATTCAAGGAATTCTCAACTATACATTAGATTTCGAAGCATTAAAAACTGTGTTTACATCTTCACCGATGAAGGTACTCCCAGCTGGCGGAAGTGCTTCTCGGGAGCTTTTTCCTTATCGTTGCGCGAACGCCCTAGCGGAACAATTGAAAACAGAATTGGTTGAATTCCCCGGAAATCATACGGGGTACACAATATACCATAAAGAATTTTCTGAGAGGTTACACGACATGTTAGAAAAAGAAAAGAAACATACGTGTTAAGGATTAATTAAAATTTTCATAATAGGACAGGTAAAACTAACTATGGAATTGGAGAAGATTTCACGAAGCGTAAAAAGAACTTTTCACTAACGAGAACGCAATGTGAGATGTTTAACCAAAGTGATATTAGGAATTTCATCGAAAAATAGGTTTGTACATTACGTTCTCCTATTGATTATTTCCTATCTTAATTCCGTATTTATACCATTAGATACAACTCTAAAGCGGCTCGTTATTTTGTCCTCAACAACAACCAGTGTCTAACATCATGAATCTCTTTTGAAAATCACCACAAATGCAGGTATGGAAGACTTCATCGCAACAAAAACCATACCAACTATTGTTGTTGGTATGGTTCGTCCTAGATAGGCCCTTAAGAAGAGATTCTATTGTACGGAGTATTTAACTAATTGCATTTGTAACCGACAGGGCCGTCTGAACCTGTGTACACATATGTGTCAGACACATATCCAATATTCACGACACCCCGGGAATCTTTCCACTGGATTTGGTCCCAGATATTACTCGTTCCATACTTCCCTGTAACAGTCGTTCCATAAGCGTAACAATAATAAGGAACACGGGAGCCGCTCGGAATGGAAAGCATAATAGGATAATTTGTACCAGGACCGCTGCGCATATTGACAGGCGCACCGCTGCTTGTTGAGACAGTAAAGTACTGAACGGCAAGTGCCTGACTGGAAAAAATGAATAAAGATGCAATCATAACGGTTAACATACTCAGCATTTTCAGTTTAGTCAATGTCATCCCTCTTTCTTCAATTCCTTCATTTTAAGAAACAATAGAACAATGCTACCAGCTGCATTTAGGAACAACCGGACCGTCTGAGCCTGTATACATATATGTATCAGAGACAAATCCAGGAACGATCTCCCCGCTGGCAAGCGTCCGCTCTGTGTAATTCCAAATATTGCTCGTTCCATACTTTCCAGTTACAGTTGTACCGGTTTTGTAGCAATAGATCGGGATGCGGGTTCCGCTCGGAATGGTCGTTACAATTCCCCAACTTGTACCTGGGCCGCTGCGCATGTTGACAGGAGCACCGCTGCTTGTTGAAACCGTATAATACTGAGCCGCAAGTGCATGGCTAGAAAAAATGAACACAGATGCAATCATCACCGTTAGCATACTTAGCCTCTTTAACTTATTCACCTTATACCCTCCCCTTATAAATGCCGTACGTTTGACTTTCTTACATCCAGTTAAGGATTTACTTTCAGATACCATGCCCCCTCCCCTCCCATATATTTATCAATGTACCATAAATTAGATCTTTCAAAAGTGGAATTATTCCTATGTTTTCGACAATTAAGGATACAAAATAAATGGTAGTCAGGCTTGATATTGATGGTGTGTTACATTTGGCTCTTAATCATTTGTTCAGTCGGTAATCACGATTGACAATCAGGAAAAAGGACATGGATCAAGCGGCTTCGTTTCCACCAATTAACTCAATCAGTGTACTGCTTCCTTGTATCCACGCTTCTTCTCGATTCATAGATACTCCACCTTTTTCACCAATCAAAAACGGACACCAAACAAATCAGCGTAAATGCTGCAAGTTCAGTGTCCGCAACCTATTATGACTTTGCTTTCTTTTACCAGGGCATATAAAAATGATGAGGTACGTTATCAAACGTTATTCTATGATTTTGCGAGTCGAAAAATCATAACATTTTATATATTTCAATCAGATTATGATCAGGATCTCTGAAGTGAGCAACTCGGGCACTCCATTCCTTGCGATCATGCGGTTTATTCACACATTTAACTCCTTTTTCGTGTAAATCGTCATATGTTTTATCAACATCTTCTACCTTAAACTGAAGCAAAAATTTTGATTGAGCTTCTCCTTCCAAGGACTTTTTTTCCTCTCCAACGATTTCAGCCATCGTTTCTCGAGATAAAAGCTCTATTTTCGTTTCCCCATTATCAAAGAGTGCATATTCCATTTCATTCTCTAACCAACTTATTGGAAGTCCTAATGAATCTTTATAAAACTCGACGCTTTTCTTAAAATCATTCACCAACAGTCTAATTTGTAACAGCTTCATATCGAGTGCCTCCTATAAAACCATACTTTTACTAGTCATCCAATTTAATGATACCAAAGAAACCTGACAGCACTATGTCAAGTTTCCATACTTCACCCTTATTTCAGATTTAAGTGCAGTTTAGTCCATGTCATAAGAACGAGCAAAAACAGCGATTCTTAAAACAAAAAATGATACCGAGTGTATTTTCTGTATGCTTCAACTTCATTTCGGGAAATGTAACGTTGATAAAAGGAGGTTACATCAATATGGATCATCAAACATTGGCAGCTCATGAGGCTGTTGACTTACATGAAATCGTGAACTTTAAAACACTTTGTATAGCGAAATCAAAGTTAATGCAAGGGCTTGTGTTTGACCAAGAACTGAAGGACTTGATGGAAAAAGATGTACAGCAATCCATTCAAGACCTTACTGAATTACAAGCGGTTTATGAGCGTGCCTCATTTCAGGCCCCTGTCCCTCAAAGCCGCCCAACGCCAATCATCAATTGAAAGGGAGGTAAGCCTCTTTGAATAATGATCATTTAGACCCCATTAATTCACTGAATGTGCCTGAACTAGCAGACACTACATTCGCGATGGATTTTCTTATACGAGCTAAGGAAGGCGTAAGGAATACTGCTGTAGCTTTGACAGAAACCGCTTCACCAGATGTAAGAGCACTGCTGCGGAAACAGCTGATGCAAGGAATTAGAATGCACCAAGAGATTACGGAACTGATGATCAGCAAAAAATGGTTCCATCCATATGAGCTGAGCGAACAGTATAAGCTGGATCAGCTCTCTGCAAAAAACACGATCATGGTCGGCAATATGAACCTCTTTCCTGATGAAACAAATCGCAAAGGGATGTTTGACCGGACACCTGATGAACACTAACACTGGAGGTTGTACAGCATGAAGGCAGTAACGTATCAAGGCATTAAAAATGTTGTTGTCAAAGATGTCCCCGATCCAAAGATTGAAAAATCCGATGACATGATTATCAAAGTCACCAGTACAGCCATTTGCGGATCAGATTTACACTTAATCCATGGATTCATTCCTAATATGCAAGAAGACTATGTCATTGGCCATGAACCGATGGGAATTGTTGAAGAAGTTGGGCCAGGGGTTACAAAGGTCAAAAAAGGTGACCGCGTCATTATCCCTTTTACGATCGCCTGCGGTGAATGTTTTTTTTGTAAAAACCAGCTGGAAAGCCAATGTGATCAGTCTAATGACAATGGGGAAATGGGTGCTTATTTCGGCTATTCAGGGCAAACTGGCGGTTATCCAGGCGGGCAAGCGGAATATTTAAGAGTGCCATTTGCGAATTTTACCCATTTTAAAATCCCTGAATCTTGTGAGGAACCCGATGAGAAATTAAGCGTGATTGCCGATGCCATGACCACCGGCTTTTGGAGTGTGGATAATGCCGGCGTAAAAAAAGGCGATACAGTTATCGTTCTCGGCTGCGGACCAGTCGGCCTGTTTGCTCAAAAGTTTTGTTGGCTAAAAGGCGCAAAACGCGTCATAGCAGTTGACTATGTAAACTATCGCTTACAGCATGCGAAACGTACAAACAAAGTAGAAATCGTTAATTTTGAAGACCATGAGAATACAGGAAATTATTTAAAGGAAATCACGAAAGGCGGAGCGGATGTAGTCATTGACGCTGTTGGGATGGATGGTAAAATGAGCGATCTCGAGTTCCTTGCCAGCGGATTAAAGCTTCATGGCGGAACAATGAGTGCATTGGTCATTGCCTCTCAAGCTGTTCGCAAAGGAGGAACCATACAAATTACAGGTGTGTACGGAGGCAGATATAACGGTTTTCCGTTAGGAGATATCATGCAGCGAAACATCAATATACGCTCTGGACAGGCTCCTGTGATCCACTATATGCCGTACATGTTTGAACTAGTATCGACAGGCAAAATTGATCCGGGAGATGTTGTCAGCCATGTCCTGCCGCTTAGTGAAGCCAAGCATGGCTATGACATTTTTGATTCCAAAATGGATGATTGTATCAAAGTTGTGTTAAAGCCTTAAAAAACGGAGGTTACAGAAATGGAATACGCCTTACACGAAATGCTTGAGGTTCAGGAAATGACTTCATTTAAGACACTTTGTTTGACGAAATCTAAAACAATGAAAGCACTGGTATCTGATCCGAAGCTGAAAGAAATCATGCAGCAAGATGTTGACATCACCACACGCCAGCTGCAGGAATTTGCCTCTATTTTATCTAATGCAAAGCACGAATGAGGAGATGAATAAATCATGAATCCTATCATAGAATATCTGACTGGCATGAATGTTCTAACAGACCAAATCATTGCTATGGACTTATTAATTTCAGCAAAAAACGGAGTCAGAAATTATGCGATGGCAGCCACTGAAGCCGGAACGCCTGAAGTAAAAGAGGTCCTTATCCGCCATTTGGAAGAAGCACTTGATATGCACGAACAACTCTCAAGCTATATGATGGAAAAAGGCTGGTACCATCCTTGGAACCCTGACGAACAAGTCAAGCTACATTTAAAAAATATTGATACAGCCATTCAATTGCCAACCCTTTAACATACAATGACTGATTTGCTGAGGAACAGTATTGATTGGCCACAACTGTTCCTCAGCTTCAAAATGAGCACTGTTTGTTCGGGTCCTATGACCGTAAATAGATTAACCGCTTTTCTCCATCTGATCTCGATAATGTTTGCAAATTCTCCAATCCAAATAAGGAATCGTAACCACCTCTTTTTATGCGATCTCTTGATGGAGAAAACAGGCCAGAATCAAAATCCTTCGTTTTAACCTGCCCTCTTCACACGCAAAGAACGCTACCTTCTTTGCTCCACTGATCCGTGAAGACTTTCCGTTTTAGGCCTGCTTTTGAGCTTTGCCTCGTTTTCGCGCAATTTCCCATCATAATCTTTAATTTTTGTGTCTAATCTTTTAATTGTTTCATCAATTTCTTTCCGCTTCTCTATCAGCCGCTGTCGTTCGTCAGCCAGGATATTTTTTCGAGCTTCTACTGTACGGTCACCTTCGGTAAATAATGTTGTATATTCAATTAGCGCTTCTATCGATAGTCCCGCATTTCGCATGCATTTAATGAATTCAATCCATTTGATATCTTCTTCATCATAGTCGCGAATGCCGCTGTCTTTTCGTTTTACAGGCGGGATTAATCCTACACGTTCGTAATATCGGAGTGTTGCGGCTGTCAGGCCAAACTGCTTTGCCACCTGAGCAATATTCATGATCTTCACCTCTCTATCCTGTATGTTGTGAAGGTAACACTTAAAGTTAACTTTAAGTCAAGCTCAAAACAAGTGGTTAGCTGCTGAATCTGGGTTTATATATTCGGGACTTGCCTTAAAGCACACTTTAAACTCTATACTTCTCCATGCACTAAAAACAGTGTAGTTGGAGGGATTGCTGAATGGCAAATAAACACACTGCCGGAAGAGAACAATTAGGAGAATTTGCGCCAAAGTTTGCTGAACTTCATGATGATGTTCTATTCGGTGACATTTGGGCAAGAGAAGAAGAACTTTCATCCCGGGATCGCAGCATGATTACAGTTTCTGCATTAATTACTGACTGTTTCTCAGCTTATAAATCAGGTTCATTTTAAATGGTTTTTTTAAAAAACCCTTGCCTTAAAGCAGACTTTAAGGTTTATCGTTATGTTGAAGACACCATAAAACATAAATAAGTGCATGTTTTTATTTACAACACTTATGATGAAGAAAGGATAGGTTCATATGTGTAATCAACATCAAACCCGTGTATTAAGCGTGTCACATGCAAAAGCCAAATTTGAACAAACGACGATTGAGCGAAGAGGATTACGGCCGCACGATGTCTTAATCGATATTAAATTCAGCGGTATTTGCCATTCAGACATTCATAGTGCTTTTGATGAATGGGGCGGTGGCATCTTCCCAATGGTGCCTGGACATGAAATAGCCGGTGTTGTAACAGCCGTTGGAACAGAAGTCACCAAGTTTGCTGTCGGAGACCGCGTTGGTGTCGGCTGTTTTGTTGACTCTTGCGGAGAATGCGAATACTGTCTCAACGGAGAGGAACAATTCTGCACGAAGGGTGTTGTTCAAACGTATAACTCAGTAGACTACGACGGAAACCCCACTTATGGCGGGTACAGCCAAAAAATCGTTGTCACTGACAGATTTGTTGTTCGCATACCAGATCGTTTGGAAATGGATGTTGCCAGTCCGCTGTTGTGTGCAGGTATCACCACGTATTCCCCGCTGAAACACTGGAATGTTGGCCCTGGTAAAAAAGTTGCGATTGTAGGCGTGGGTGGCCTTGGACATTTGGCGATTCAATTTGCACATGCGATGGGTGCAGAGGTAACCGTTCTGAGCCGTTCCATGAATAAGAAAGAGGAAGCTCTGGAACTCGGTGCAAATCATTACTTTGCAACAAGTGACCCAGCTACATTCACTGCATTGGCCGGGCGTTTTGACGTGATCTTAAATTCGGTATCGGCAAATCTCGATGTAGATGCCTATTTATCAATGCTTCGTATAGACGGGACACTTGTAAACGTTGGAGCTCCTGCCAAGCCGGACACATACAGTGTGTTTTCCCTAATCATGGGGCGCCGCAGCATTGCAGGTTCTCTAGTCGGCGGAATTCAAGAAACTCAAGAGATGCTGGATTTCGCAGCTGAGCATGGCATCGAACCTAAAATCGAAGTCATCGGAGCTGACCAAGTGGACGAAGCATACGAACGTATCCTCCGAAGCGATGTCCGTTATCGATTTGTGATTGATATTTCCACATTGTAATAGGTTAGTCCTTATATGGGCTGCCGCTTTTATTGAAACTCACGAAAAATGATCTCTTTAAGCAAATATTTTGAAGGCCGGTCAATCTTCCTGTTATTCTATGAATAGAGAGTTATTAGGAGGGTTTTTTATGAGCAAAAAAATTGCAGTTCTTGTTACAGACCAATTCGAAGACATCGAATATACAAGTCCGGTAAAAGCATATGAAGAAGCAGGCTACAGTGTTGTGGCTATCGATTTGGAAGCCGGCAAAGAAGTCACCGGTAAACATGGCGAGAAAGTAAAGATTGACAAAGCCATCTCTGATGTGGATGCAAGTGACTTTGATGCACTTCTAATTCCTGGAGGATTCTCTCCGGATTTGCTTCGTGCAGATGACCGTCCGGGTGAATTCGCAAAAGCATTTGTCGAAAACAAAAAACCTGTTTTCGCAATTTGCCACGGCCCGCAAGTACTGATTGATACGGATCTTCTAAAAGGCAAAGATATCACAGGCTACCGCAGCATCCGCAAAGATTTAATCAATGCCGGTGCAAACTACAAAGATGCAGAAGTAGTCGTCAGCCATAACATTGTCACAAGCAGAACACCTGATGATTTGGAAGCATTTAACCGCGAATCATTAAATTTGTTAAAATAAAACGAGAAGGCACAGACTGTTCAGGTCTGTGCCTTTTTTAAAATTAAGACTCCTTCGTTACATTCTGAAAGACAGCAGTCGCGTCCCACACATTCAAGCCAAATTGGCCTTCTGAAAATGCGGAATCATGTGCATCAATCACAAGACGATCATCTAAATAAATTTTAAAGCGATCGCCCTCGGCCTCTGTTTTCAGATGATACTTTTTATTAACGTCTATCGGTGTTTTGTATTCAGCAATGACAGAAGCAGCACCGTTCTCAAATTTAAAGAATTTCACTAGGTCATGCTTCGCATCCACATTGGCAAGGTAACCGTTTTTGGCATCTTTGTCAGAGCGAAACATTAGTGCTCCTGCCCCTCTTCCGTTTCCATCCTTAATGGTGATATCAGATTCATAAGTGAAGTCTGACCCGGATGCTGAAGACAAGATAAAGGAATCGCCGTCCGACCTCCCTTGTTTCCCCTCAATTGTGTCTGCCCACGTGCCATTTACAGTCGTCCAGCCAGTCATATTGGACATAAAAGGTGTCGTTCCCCATACCTTTTTTAAAGGGTGTATCGTTAAAGATTTTACCTTTACACCGCCATTTGCAGCATATAATTCAAGCCCTTTGCTTGATCGGTCTGGGAGAATAATATCCGTTATGACCTGCTTTCCGTCATTCCCAAATACTTCAACCGAGGAGCGGTCAACAAAAATGCGCAACTTAACCTTCCCATTTACCGGCTTCAACGGGGCTGTTTCTTTTCCGGTGTTAAAGGCCGGATTAAAGGTGTCGTTGCCTGACTCGCTCCGGTCAACGAACAATTTGGCGTTCCTTCGGTCATAGCCGACCTTCGTAAATTGATTTTCACCTGTTCGGACCTTAAAACCAAATTCAGCAGCTGAACCAGGGCTTACTTTAAATTCTGCATTTATTTCATAGGCATCTCCAGATTGCCCCGCTAACACATTATGACTTGCAGGCGATATGGTCAGATTCTTCCACTTCTTAGAGGTTCCGCGAATGGTTTCCAGCTCTTTCACCGGTGTTTGGACCACTCTAACCCCTTCGGTAAACGCTTTCAATTTTAACTTTCTTGGAATGGACGTTGCACTTCTCCATGGGGATGTCGGAACATCATTCGCATATTGCCAATTGCTCATCCACCCTAACCATAGCCGGCGGCTGTCTGTGGATGGAATATCAGACCAGGATACAGCCGCATAAAAGTCTCTGCCGTAATCCGTCCAGAGAACTTTGTTTGGCGGGTTTTCATTTTTAAAATGAGTTCCATCAAAGTCCCCTACAAAATATTGCATGCCTGATCCTCCCGAGACCGCTCCGTTTCCGACACTGACCTGCATGACCCATTTCTTTTGATTCGGATTGCCGTCTACCGGAAGCTCAAATAAATCCGGGCATTCCCATACTCCCCCGTGGCTTCCTTGATCCTGTCCAAATTCACTTGCATACGTCCACTGCTTCAGATTTTTTGATGTATAAATGAGGATTCGGTCACCGGCCGCAAGCACCATCACCCACTTTTTTTCTTTCTCATACCAAAAGACTTTTGGATCGCGAAAATCTTTTTTACCCGGGTTTGGAATGACAGGGTTGCCAGCGTACTTCGTCCATGTTCTTCCTTTGTCGTTGCTATAGGCAATACTTTGCACTTGATGGCCTTCCCGATCCTGTGTATAAATGGCCACAAGCGGCTTCTCTTTGCCTGTTTGAAAACCGCTTGTGTTATTTTTATCTACAACTGCGCTTCCAGAAAAGATCGTGCCTTTTTCATCCGGATACAGCGCAACAGGAAGGTGTTCCCATGTAACCAAATCTTTGCTGACGGCATGCCCCCAATGCATGGGCCCCCACTGAAGCCCGTATGGATGGTATTGATAGAACAAGTGATATTCCCCAGCATAATATACCATTCCGTTTGGGTCATTCATCCAGTTTGCCTCCGGTGTGAAGTGATATTGAGGACGGTAATCCTCATCATAGTAGCTTGAATCGGCTGCATCTGCCGAAAATGCCATAGTCAACAGCAGGGTGAACATGATCATGACTTGAATCAGTCTCTTTTTCATTTGTTCCTTCGCTCCTCTCTTCATGTTTGAACACTTTCAAGAGAGACTGCTGCGCAAGCTGGTCCGTTTCTGGCAATTCTCCTCTGTTTCACTGTTATCCGAATGATTTATATATGAAAAGACTGCTGCAGTTTCTCTCTCTTTCCTTCACACACCTTATGCTAAGAATCCAGCCCAATACCCGAGAATCCCGATGACAAAGATGCCGCAAATAATGAGAAGTGGATTCACCCCTTTGCGAAGCATCCATGCCACCAATAACGTTAATCCGAGAGGCAGCGCCCCCGGCATAATGCTATCTAGCACGTTTTGTACCGTTTGAACATCTACTTTTCCGCTTTCATCCTTAATCCTGGATACAACGATTGGAATGTTGATGGTGGTCCATTTGGACACGAGAGCCCCCATAACAAATAACCCGAGAATCGAAGCGCCCTCTGTAAGCTTTTGAATGCGATTCCCCGCTAAATCCTGAAGAATCTCCATTCCTTTCACATAGCCATACTTTAATCCGTAATATTTTGTGCTTAATCTTATGGCATTCAGCAAGAAAAAGAATAGCAAAGGACCGGCAATGTTTCCTCCTAAAGCAAGGGAGGCTCCTAGCGCAGCTAAGACAGGACGAATCGTTCCCCAAAAAATTGGATCGCCTACGCCCGCTATTGGTCCCATCAAACCGATTTTCATTCCGCTTATCGCTTTTCCGTCAATTCCTTTATTGTTCGCCATTTCTTCTTCCATGGCTGCCGTCACGCCAAATATAGGCGCTGTCAGCCACGGATGTGTATTAAACCATTCCAAATGCCGCTGTAAGGCTTCGTTTCTTTTCGCTCCGGGACCGTACAATTTTTTGATCGCCGGTATCATGACATAACAATATCCCATTGCCTGCACACGTTCGAAGTTAAAGGAACCGAGTAAAAAATTTGAACGAATAAACATGCTGAAAATTTCTTTCTTCGTTAATCGTTTTTCTTTCTCCATTTTTTCTTCCCCCTCATCGTTTAGGCATCAAGATCATCATCATCGTCATCATAAACAGCAACACTGCCACTGTCTGATGCGGCCGCGACTGCTCCGTGAGCGCTTTGTTTTTGCATCACCTGCTGGTATAAAAGCGCCAGACAGAGACCAAGGGCTCCAAATCCCACTAAGTTAAAATCGGTAAACGCCGCTAATAAGAAACCAATATAGAAAAATGGCTTTAAATAAGGAATATTCATCATATTGATCACCATGGCATACCCGACAACCACAATAATGCCTCCGCCTATTTGCAGTCCTTTTGTAATGACATCAGGAATATTTCCCAGGAACGCCTGAACAGCGCTGACACTAATTAAAGCAACAATCAATGTAGGAATCATGACGCGCAAAGCTTGAAACACCATCGCGGTAATATGCATAATTTCAATTCCTTTTATATTTCCCGCTTTTGCATATTGATCAGCGCGGTGGATGAAAAAGACAGTGATCGTCCGAACAAAAATCGTCAGCGCCTGACCCGCAGCTGCTAAAGCAACAGCGACAGCAATCCCTTCGCCAATTCCTTGATCAGCGGTAATAACTAAAATGGTTGAGATGACAGAGGCGATCGCTGTATCAGGTGCCATGGCAAGCCCGACGTTCATCCAGCCGAGCGCCATCAGCTCCAGTGTGCCTCCAAGAATAATTCCCGTTTTTAAGTCCCCGAGCACCAAGCCAACCAACGTACAGGCCACTAGCGGCCGGTGTGTCTGCCCTTCATCCAATACACTTGCGATTCCGGTGATTGCTGCAATGATTAACAACAAAATAATTTGTAATGAAGACATATTCTCATCCCCTTGATTATTTTGTTACGTTCCGTAAAATCTGTACAAAATCCTCACTGGCATCTGAAGGCAGCTGCCTCAATTCCAGTTTCACGCCCTTGTCACTTAATGTTTCAAATGCCTTTATATCTTGTTCTGTGACACTGACTGATTTTGTGATTTGCCTGCGATGATTTTCAAAACGCATTCCCCCGACGTTTACGGTTTTGATCGGTACACCTGCTTCTATAAGAGATACAATATCGGACGGATTTTCAAACAAGAGCATTGCCGTTACCCCTTCGTAGCGCGGACTATGAAATGCTTTTGCCATTTTAGAAACCGAGACGGCACTCGCCTTTACATTTGAAGGCGCAACAGAAAGGATCAGCGTTTTTCTCATTTCGTCCTGAGCAATATCGTCGGAGACAACGATGATTCGGTCGGCTGCATGGACTTTTATCCACCTTGTCAGGATTTGGCCGTGAATAAAGCGGTCATCAATTCTTGCTAACACAATGTTCATCATAATTCATCCTCTCTTGTATCTTGATTGGCTGTTTTTACTTTTTCTAAATGTTCACTGCACACTTGAAAGCTTTGCTGACTCATTGCTTTTAAGTTGTTCAGCAAATCTTTGAGAGCCAGATGTTCTCTCAGGCTTAATACCTCCAGCAGAATCGGCAGGTTTACGCCGGCTGCCATATCCATTCTTTGATCCTCAGCAATAAAGGAAGCTGCCGCGTTATATGGCGTCCCTCCAAAAATATCGACTAAAAAAAGCACTTCATGTTCTTCCGGGATATCCTTGAGCGCCTGATGATATTTTTCTTGCAGCGTTTGTATTCCTTCCCCTTTAAAAAACGGCACTGCAATCAGGTTATTTTCTTCACCGAATATCATCCCTGAAGACTCTTTTAATGCTATGGGAAAATCTCCATGACCGCTGATAATAACTGAAATCATATCTATTGCTCCTTTCCTGTTTTGTACATCCATATATAATGCAAGGATCGTGCCAACACAGTTGTGTTAAGCGTTTTCATTGTTATTTCAGCCAATAGCAATTTGTTGTTGAAACACTTAAAACGAAAAAAATAAACCTGTATTAAAATGGTGTTCCATTTAATACAGGTTCATATGAAAAAACTGTTTTTAAAACAGCTGGCCATGCACTTCTTCAGCAAATATGGCGGCTATAAATAATTTTTCATCATCACTTATGCGAAGTCCGAGCTTTTCTTCATAAGGGGCTAATGTTCGCTCTGTCACGTACACCATTTCCTTCAGCTGATCATTGATCTCTTCTTCCTCTGAGAAAGCGATCGGATTCTGCTTAATTACCCTTTCAAAGACGAAAGCCGTGTGCATAATGACTTTGATCAAAACCGCATTATTGAAAATGACCCCCAGCTCATCCTGAACGGTTTGCAGCCACTCCAATAACATGTCGATCACATGGTGGGGATTCAAGAAGACAAGGTATTTTTTCAGGCTATCCTCGCAAAGCTCCCTGACAATAATATTTGCTTCGTTCAATCCATTGCTCAAGGAGATGCTTCCTTTTGTAATCGCCTGTTGAATCAGCTTCTCTCCCTCCCCTTCAATTAACACTTCTAAAGATACATGCGGAGCATTGATTTTAGGGTCTTTCGTTCCGACTGTCGCAAGGATTTCATACTCTTTTTCGATTTCTTTTATGCTGTTGGCCAGCTTAATCGATGATACGGTCAATATGTGAATGGGGGTATCGGAGGCCTTGTTTACGATCGTGGTTAGAATGTCTTCCAGCTTTTTGGCCGTTCCGCTACCCGTCGTGCAGATGGATACCAATGCCTTCTTTTTGCCGGATGCCGCTGGCTGACGCTCCCACAACTCGATAAAATCCTTCGTGACCGATTGATAGATCGCATGCAAATTTAAATTCAAATAGTTGACCTTTCTGACAGCATCCAGCACCATTGAAGTCGTAACATTGCTGATCGTTTTAATAGAAATGCCTGTCTTTTCCTCCAGCCTGCTTTCCAGCATTGCAAGCGACCCCATATCTACCAGCATTAAAACACCTTCACCTTCATCAACCTGTTTCATTTTTTCTGCTACGCATTCAAGAATGTCCGAAGGTGAAACAGTAAGCGGCATGTCAACTGCTGCAATCGGCGTACTCCCTAGCAGTTCTGTCGCGACTTCAACCATTGAACTCGCCGTGCTGTTTCCATGAGCTGCCACGATAATACCGACTCTTTTGTTCTCCTTTAACGATTTGATGGAATGAATTAACATCGTTAAGTAGATGACTTCTATTTCAGGAATAGCCACTTTAAAATATTCCTGAATTTTATCTTTAAAAATCATCGCCACCCGATATTCTTTCACATGGGTATCACGAATTTCATCTGTCTCCTGTGTATTCAAAACATCAATTTGCTTTCCTCGCTTTAAAAATGCGTCAATATGCATACTCAAGAAATAAATAAACTTACGGTCAAATGTGCAATCCAGCTCATGTTCAGCTATTTCTTTTAACTGTTTTGTCATTTGAATCACATCGTCTTCAACGAATGTCAGCAGGTTGTCTTTTTGAAAAGCTTGATGATGAAAAAAACTTCTGACATGCAAATGGACATCAGTCAAGATGTACTGGTTAATATCCTTTTTGGATAAACCTTCTTTCATAAGCGTTTTCACTTTTTCCTCAATCAAATGATATAAGTTAAATGAGAGGTCTTCGTCAATTTTTGTTGTTTCATCTTCTACAATCGGAGAGATAATCGTTGTAATATTGACATATTCAGAAATGGCTTTGCTTCTTTGCATGTTTTTGCTGCTGGACATCCATTCTTGCTTGATTTCATCAGGCAGATCGCGAACAGTCAGTTCAATAACTTCATTTCTGTCAAGGTTATGCAAAAATCCGTGTGCGCAAACTAACTGGACATTTGATTTCAGCTGTCCGACATTCCCAAATTTCGCAGAGTGAATAAGCGCATTATAGACATCGATATGCACACTCAGATTCTTCTTAATTCGCTCTGCTTCTTTCCCTAATAAAAACGTCGTCAGATCCACTCTTTCTTTAAGCGATCGTTCTTCAAGCGAAGGAATATGAATGGTCATTGGGATTCTTCGCAAAAACGTTTTCAATAGTGCAGAACTCGGATTTTCTGTAGTCGCACAAATAAACAATACGTTCGATGTTCGTTTATGTTCAGATTCTCCAAGCCTGTTATAAGAACCGCTGTCAATAAAATAAAACAGCATTTCTTGTCCCTCGGGAGGGAGACGGTGGATTTCATCCATAAAAAGAATGCCCCCATTGGCCTGTTCGACTAAACCCGCCTTATCCTCGGCAGCACCTGTAAATGAACCTTTTTTGTGTCCGAATAATTGAGAAAGCAATAATTGAGGGTTGTTGTAGTAGTCTGCACAGTTAAATGTAATAAATGGTGCGCCGGCCTTCAATATGTCAGAGTAAATGGCAAACTGGTAAATTCGGTTCGCAAAAAGGGATTTACCGGAACCAGTCGGCCCTAGGAGGAGCATATGCAGACCGGTCGGCGGATAAAAGACAGCTGCTTTTGCCTGGGAGATCGCTTTCTTCAAACTCCCTTTTGCCCCTATCATAAGCTCTAGAGGATTCGTGGAAATGTGTTGATGATTTTGCTTTGAATTTCCGGAAAACGCCTGAAGGTCTTTCACTTCCATCATCTCTGTATCCCATTTCTTGTTGAATAATTTTTCTGCTATCTCGACTGGGATGTATCTTACAGGAAACGTTTTAATTTTGATGACCTTTTTGGACCGGACGAGATTGTTCAATTCAAAGCTGACATTGGACCGCTCCATTTTCAGCTGCTCGGCAATCTCCTTTGCTGAATTCCCTTGTATTTTTAAAAGATGATCTAAGGTTGAATCATGAAAATTATGCTTGAGCTGATGGTATATTTTATCTATTCTTCTCACGTCTATCATCCTTTGTCCTTATTAGATAAGCCATTAACAAGAATATTTCGTAACTTTATAGTCCGCGTTGAGATTATCTGCTGATACACGTTTAAAAAGGTCTCTATAGCAGATTGACAAAACTGGCTTTTATGCGTATATGTTTACATGTTGAATCATTTGCATCTCATATTAGTATGATAGATGCTCAGTTCTGGAGGGCCAGTCCCCTTCAAAAGTAATAATCAGTAAACAGTTTATCATTCTCGGGGAATGTAATGATGTCAAAATCATCAATGACAAAAAATGAATCTTATAGATCATGACAAATTACCCAAATATAACCCCTTAAGTTCGTTCACAACTAAAAAGACGGACACTCTATGTGACCGCCACAGTATTACAATTTGCAAAACTTCGTCATTTTTGCAATCCACTTTGAAGGTTAAGAAATCTGTAAGCTTAAAAACTTTATCTCCGATTCTCTCGATTTGATCCCCCTTGCAGGTCTCAAACATAGTGGGTATGCAATTATACAAATCGTTACCGATTAAAACTAGCCTGTCAGATTGTCCAAATGATTTTCCTGTTTTACTCTGCTATTCAGGTAGAATCACGAGTGAAAAATAGAGCCAGAAGACATGTAACAGCACTTAAAATAGTTTTAAAATTTAAAAATAAAAGTATCTATCCTTTTAAATGTTATAATATCCGATAAAACTTTACTCATCTTTTTATTACTGGAGGAAAATAAAATTGATAGGCAATTCTAGCAAAGACAATTTTGGCCAGCAACAGAAATTGTCTAGAGGCCTTAAAAACAGGCATATACAATTAATGGCGATTGGAGGTGCAATCGGTACAGGTTTATTTTTAGGTTCAGGTAAATCCATCCACTTTGCAGGACCATCCATTTTATTTGCTTACTTGATCACCGGCGTATTTTGCTTTTTCATTATGCGTTCGCTCGGAGAACTGCTCTTATCAAATGCGGGATACCACTCTTTTGTTGATTTTGTAAGGGACTATTTAGGAAACATGGCAGCATTTATCACTGGGTGGACCTACTGGTTCTGTTGGATTTCCCTCGCGATGGCTGATTTAACGGCGGTCGGCATTTATACGCAATATTGGCTTCCCGATGTGCCTCAATGGCTGCCGGGTCTTCTTGCGCTTATTATCCTGCTGGTCATGAACCTTGCCACCGTTAAACTTTTCGGAGAATTAGAATTTTGGTTTGCATTGATCAAAGTCATTGCCATACTGGCTCTGATCGTAACTGGCATTTTCCTGATTGCGAAAGGTTTTTCCGCAGCTTCCGGCCCTGCCAGCCTCACCAACCTTTGGAGCCACGGCGGCATGTTCCCAAATGGCTGGCATGGGTTTATCCTATCGTTCCAAATGGTTGTCTTCGCTTTCGTGGGTATTGAACTGGTTGGACTGACAGCAGGTGAAACAGAAAATCCCCAAAAAGTGATCCCTAAAGCCATCAATCAAATCCCTGTCCGGATTTTACTTTTTTATGTTGGCGCACTTTTCGTGATTATGTGTATCTATCCTTGGAATGTGTTGAATCCAAACGAAAGCCCATTTGTTCAGGTCTTCTCTGCAGTAGGCATCGTTGTGGCTGCCAGTTTGATCAATTTTGTTGTATTAACATCAGCCGCGTCAGCTGCAAATAGCGCTTTATTCAGCACAAGCCGAATGGTCTATTCACTTGCAAAGGATCATCACGCACCTGGACTATTAAAGAAATTGACTTCTTCTAACGTGCCAAGCAATGCGCTGTTCTTTTCATCCATCGCCATTCTGATTGGCGTTAGTCTGAATTATTTAATGCCCGAGCAAGTCTTCACACTGATTACAAGTGTTTCTACAATATGCTTCATTTTTATTTGGGGCATCACGGTGATTTGCCATTTGAAATATCGAAAAACAAGGCAGCATGAAGCGAAAGCAAACAAATTTAAAATGCCTTTTTACCCATTATCCAACTATTTAACACTTGCATTTCTCGCGTTCATTCTTGTCATATTGGCACTGGCAAATGATACACGTATTGCTTTGTTTGTCACCCCGGTCTGGTTTGTTTTATTGATTATTTTGTATAAGGTGCAAACCCGCAGAGGACATAAGGTGAAATAAAAAAGACAAGGGATACTCACTCCCTTGTCTTTTTTATAGGGCCAAACACTAAATTAAACTTTGGTTTCAAATTTCATTTAAGTGTTAACTCAAACCAGTTTTGATGCCGAAACCTACTAATATTATTCCGGTAATTTTTTGAAACACTTTCTGGAACTTCGAGTTTTTCATCCATTTTTTTGCGTAATCAATAATATAAACAAGAAACAGGAACCACAACACCGCTAATAAGGTTAGGATTGAAGCTAAAATGATGAGCTGCTGGTTTATATTTCCGTTCAAATTGATAAATTGGGGCATGATTGTAACATACACCAAAACAGTTTTAGGATTGAGAATGTTACTGAGTGATCCCTGCATAAAGGAAGTTTTATAATAACGTTTCGGAGAACTTGCCATATTTTTTGCTTGGGATTGCATGTCATCTAACGAAAACATACTTTTCGCAAAAAAACTTTTTACACCTAAATAAATTAAGTATGCCGCTCCCAAATATTTGATCGTTGTGAAAAGAATCACTGACTTTGCGATCACCACTGATAATCCTAAAATGGCAATCACCGTCCAAAAGGAAAGTCCTGTTGCCAATCCGAGAATGTTATAACGGCCAGCTTTCGGGCCATACCTAAGCGTATTTTTCATCACAAGCATCGTATCTGCCCCCGGTATAATAACCATCATGGCAGCGATCGGTATGTATGCGAGTAAGCTGTGCATTGTTCTCTCCCCCTTTAAAAAATCCCCTTAATCATATAGTGACTACAAAAGTAACTACTTATAAAAAGTGTATCAATGTGTTTGGAATAAATCAATATGGTTTGTTAAAATAGCGATTACTAAGGCAGCGATTGCTCTTTATATTGGAGGATATATGAAAGAAAATATGTTAGACATTTTAAAAAACCTCAATTTTACAGAATATGAATCGAAAGCGTATTTGGCATTATTGCAAGAATCACCTTTAACAGGCTATGCCGTTGCCAAAAAATCCGGAGTGCCCCGTTCTAAAATTTATGAAGTATTGGAAAGCCTTGTCATAAGGGGAGATGTTTTTGTCAGTCATGGAAATACGCCTCAGTATGTTCCAGTCCCCGCAAAAGAACTGATTAAAAACCGCCGGCTCAAAGCGGAAGAGCATTTTGATCAGGCTGAGAAATATTTTGAAAAGTTCGAGCAGACTGCTAATGACCGGGAAAACATCTGGAATATCACCGGCCGCAGTGAAATTCTTGAAAAGGTGAAGGCTTGTATCTTATCCGCCAAAAAAAGAATCCTCTTAGAAATATGGAAAGAGGATTTTGAGGAGATAGAAGCAGAGCTCAAACAGGCGGCAGATCAAGGCGTTATTGTCACCATTATTGCGTACGGAGACATCGTATCTGATTTTGCCAATGTTTACCTTCATGATATGAGCAGTGAAATTACAGAAGAGTATGACGGACGGTGGCTTGTCTATAGCGGAGATGATTCAGAAGTAGTAGCGGGCATTGTCTCACTTGGCAATGACAGCCGTGCTGCATGGACGATGCATGTAGGTTTAGTCATGCCTATTACTGAAGTGATCATTCATGATCTGTACCTCATGGAAATTCTGAAAAAGCATAGAGAGCTATTAGAAGAGAGCTTCGGGAAAAATCTCATCCAGTTGCGCCGTAAATTTTCTATTCACTCAGATTTCAAGAAACATTATTTGGAATAATGTTTGGCATCTCTTACCCCAAAAACAAGGCTTGTACAAAACAAGCCTTGTTTTTTTATGCATAAACCCCCCATGCTGATTTACTTCTCTCTTTTAAAAAAATGTGATTCTGCGCAAACTATTTTTCAGCCTGCCGCGTCTATCCTAGGTAACAGCCTACGATATACGTATATTCAAAAAGGAGCCCTTTATTGCAATGAAGAAAAAACAAACAACAAAAGCGTTGCTTGTCACATGCATAACTGACCATAAGCAAGATTTCTACAGGTTGGCTTTCAGTTATGTGAAAAATCAAGATGACGCATTAGATATTGTTCAGGAATCTATAAAAAAAGCGCTGAGCTCAGTTGAAACGGTCAGGAACCCTGGGACGATAAAAAGCTGGTTTTATAAAATTTTAGTACGGACAGCCATTGATTTTTTGCGCAAACAAAAAAAGATAAGAGTGATGGACGACGAAACGATAGAATTTTTAAGCAAAGGAAAGGAAGACCATTACAAGGATACTGATCTCCATGAAGCGCTTGACGAATTGCCGTACCGCTATAAAACCATTATTATTTTACGTTTTTTTGAAGACCTCAAATTAGAAGAAATTGCGGAAATTACAGGAGAAAACACGAATACCGTCAAAACGCGCCTATACAGAGCATTGAAACTGATGCGCATTCAGTTGACGAAGGAGGATCTTTCTTAATGGATAAGAGATTACAGCAATTAAGAGAAGAATATAAAAATGTTCAGATTCCTAAAGAATTGGATATCATTGTTGAAAAAGCCCTTCAGCAAGAACCAAAAAAGAAAAGAATCGTCATGTGGCCGACATCAGCAGCAATCGCTGCAGCTATTTTATTCACTGCGCTTGTTAATATCAACCCTGACGCTGCTCAGGCTATGTCAAAGATCCCTGTCATCGGCAAAATCGTCAAGGCGATCACCTTTATTGAAATCAAAGAGGAAAAAGACCAATCAAGCATTGATGTCAAAACACCTGCTTTGTCCGGGCTTTCTAATAAAGAGCTTGAAAACAGCATTAACGAGAAATACTTGAAAGAAAGCCAGCAGCTGTATAAAGAGTTTATACAGTCCACATCCAAAAACAAAAAAGGGCATCTCAGCATCTACAGTGATTACGAGACGGTCACAGACACGCCAGATTTACTCTCTATCCGGCGCAATATTGAAAAAACACAAGCATCTTCCTACACACAAAGCCGTTATATTACAATTGACAAGAAGAATGATATTTTACTTACATTAAAAAGCTTATTCAAAGATGAGCGCTATATCAAAGTCATCAGTCAAAACATCAAAGAACAAATGAAACAGCAAATGAAGGAAGATCCAAATAAAATATATTGGCTCACTGACGAAGATGCAGAACCGTTCAAAACGATTCTTCCTGATCAGACGTTTTACATTACTGAAGACCATAAACTTGTGATCTCATTTGACGAATATGAAGTCGCCCCCGGCTATATGGGCGTTACCGAGTTTACAATTCCAACCAGCGTCATTTCAAACTTGCTCGTGGGAGAACGTTATATTCGATAAAATAAAAACATCCATCTAAGATTATGGATGTTTTCTCTCTTCTCTATTCGAGGTCGTAACCCCGCTATCAAAAACAACGAGAATATTTGCATACTATTGGAGGAATACCCATGTATCACAAGACACAGCATCATCGATACATCCCTGGACTTGATGGCCTTCGCGCTTTTGCCGTCCTTTCAGTTATCGCTTATCACCTAAATTTCAATTGGGCTAACGGTGGTTTTATCGGAGTTGATATCTTTTTTGTTTTATCCGGATATTTGATTACATCTATTCTATTACCGGCATATGGAAATGATATCAATCTTGATTTTCGGGATTTTTGGGTGCGCCGCATTCGGCGGCTTCTGCCGGCGGCTTACCTTATGATCTTTTCCACTGTTGTGTGGGTCGTATTGTTTGATCGAGAACTATTGCACACTGTACGTGGAGATGCGATCTCTTCTCTCTTTTATATGAGCAATTGGTGGTTTATTTTTCACAAGCTATCATATTTTGATAGTTTCGGTTCCCCATCACCTCTAAAAAACCTTTGGTCGCTGGCGATTGAAGAACAATTTTATATCATATGGCCGATGTTTTTAGTTGTTGGAATGTACATAATGAAAAGCCGCGCCAGATTGGCTGCGATGATATCATTGCTTGCGCTTTGTTCAGCCGTGATGATGAGCGTACTGTATGAACCTGGCGGAGATCCGAGCCGCGTTTACTATGGCACAGACACTCGTTCGTTTGGACTTCTCATCGGATGTGCCTTGGCTTTGGTATGGCCGATGAAAAGGCTGTCTTCCAACAGGCTGCCTAGCAAACTGAAGCACACTTTGCACGCCACTGAATTTTCGGCATTTTGTATTTTAGTGTTGTGTGTCTATTTCACAGATGAATACGAGCCTTTTCTTTACAGAGGCGGAATGCTATTCATTAGCGTGACTGCCGCAATCCTTATTGCATGTGTTTGCCATCCGAGCAGCTTTTTAGGCAATCTGCTTTCATGGAGGCCGCTTCGGTGGCTTGGAACGAGGTCTTACGGAATTTATCTTTGGCACTACCCTGTTATTGTGTTAAGCACGCCAGTTCAAGAAATCGGAAACCCTGTTTTTTGGCATATCGTGCTAAAGGTCATTGTGACATGTATACTTGCCGAGCTTTCCTACCATTTTATTGAGAAGCCGATACGGACACAGGGATTTAGGTCATTTTTCCGCCGTGTTTTTATACATAGAATCAAGGAATGGAAAACGACATCTGTCATCAGCAAAATGTCAATTGGTTTCATCATTTTCGCTATACTTATTTTTGCAGGCGGGCTGTCAGGGCTAGCCGGCGAGCAAAAGCACCCTACCAAATGGACCTATAGCTCACAAGAAACAAATGCTGACACCAGCCAGGCTTCTGGGGATAAAAAGAACGCTGCAGCAGATAAAAAACACTATCCTGAACAAAAGACAACGGAATCGGATCAACGTCAAAAGGAAAACAAAGATAGTGGGCAAGAGACTCATAAAAAGAAAGACACGCAATCCCAACAGCAGAAAAAACCAGCAGACACTGCGAAAGAGGTGTTAGCTATAGGAGATTCCGTCATGCTTGATATTTCTTCACACCTGCGTCAGTCATTTTCAAATGTGACGATTGATGGAAAGGTAGGAAGACAAATGTCTCAAGCTTTGGAACTCGCAAGGGAGTACAAGTCTTTTAATCAGCCGAACAAGGCTGTCATCATTGAGCTTGGAACCAATGGCTACTTTACAAACAGCCAAATCGAACAACTGCTTCAATCTTTCTCAAAAGCCCATATCTATCTTGTCAATACACGGGTTCCCCGCCAATGGGAAAGCAAGGTTAATGAATCTTTACAGCACCAGGCAAACGCACATCAAAATGTTAAATTAGTTGACTGGCATACAGAAGCCCTTCAGCATCCGGAATATTTTACCCCTGATGGTGTTCACTTGGTTCCTAAAGGGGCAAAAGCTTTGACCGCTCTTATTGTTCAGGCGATGAAATCGTAAAAAAGAGATCCTATACGAATCACTTTTTTACTTTAGTTTCTGATCGTTGATTATGTCTCCTTTCAGCAAGGCAGCCCTTATGTTTACATGCCGTTTACGTAAGGGTAAGCCAAAATTGAATGGAGGGATGATAATGAAAGGAAATGAAGAACATGACATCCAAAAAGAGCTGAAACGATATGAGCTTTTTTTCAAAAAACGATATAAGGTTCTTTATACCGTAAACGATTTTATCATCGGTGCTATGTTTCTCGTTGGAAGTTTTTTCCTTTTCTATGGCCAATTATTTATCGAAAACACCTTAAGTGTCAATACAGGCACATCAAGTCAGCAAAATGACAGATTCTTCACTAAGTAAAATGGCTTTTATTGTTTTTCAGCCTTTTGGACAAATGAAAAATAATACAAATTTAATTACCAGTCGGAAATTCGCACGGCCTCAAATTTGTGGGGGTAACAACTTTTACTGCTCGAGCTATTTATCTCACAATAGCTCTTAAAAGAGACGAAAAAAAGAAGTAAAGAGTGTCGACCTTTATGTTTTTTTCAGCAAAAATGAAAAATCAGAAATAGCAGGTTGATACGGTAAGGTTGAAAATAGCTTCACTTGTAAAAGGTCATTAAATTGCACTTTTTAATTGTGCTGTTCTGTTTGTCGCAATGAACAGGCAAAATCAATGTTCAAAATAAACCCAACACCCAATGAAATTTCACAGCCATCACGGCTGCTGTCCCTTTTAAGATTTTTCCTAGGGGCAAAATACACCATTGATGCATCAAAAAATGCTTTAATAAAGAGACACATCATTCATTCTTATTTGACCAATCGGAAAGCAAAAATTGTATTGCTTACTGATCGAGTAGTAAAGTTTTTCTGCTTAAATATAAATTTATTTATACTAGAACACTTATAGTATAAGGAACGGCGAGCTTTTACAGGGAATGTTGGGATTTAGGTGTACCAGATCATAGTTAGATGTAAAGTGATAAAGAACACGAATACAGGATGAATCAATTCATAAAAAAGAGCTGTTTTCAGAATTCTGAAAACAGCTCTTTTCTTTTAATTATGGTGCTATTTTTTAAGTAGTACGCTCTTCGACACGTTCTTTCATTGTAAAATCCCTCCCTCGTTACATTTTATCAAGATTCAGAATATTCCAAACCCCGATATTGTCACTATACCATAACTCATTTCATTTTACTACCTTTTTTTTAATATTTTGTTTATTTATTACAAATAATGCTATGAATTTCTTCTGACATTCTAAGTGTTTCTTTCTCTTTTTCCATTATTAATTCGACTTTGTCAAGCATTCTCTGAATTAAATTTAACCTATTATTCATAGTTGATTTTAGAACCATATTCGCCGACACTTTCCAATCTTGTCCTATAAATAAATAAGCCTCTGCTATATTTTTTATTTCAGGATAATAAACAGAAATATCAAATAGATAATCAGCATATTTATATCTAGAATTTGAAACCGCTGATAACCCCCTATATATTTCCATAATTTTTTCTTCAGACTGATTGAAGGTGTCATCAATATTATGTTCGTAATAAAAATCTAAAAATTTTTCCAAACCCGACAACCCAAATTCTTTAATAACACCCGGTACATCAGGAATATTAGAGGTAGATATTATTCCCCTCAGATTATTATTATTATGTTTAATAGGTTCTAATAGTATTTCCTTAGTTAAATAATTTTCTTCAGGTAATTTAATATACATGTATTTAAGATTCATAGAGTTTGCCTCTATCAGCTCTTTAGGTTTTAGTTCTGCTATTGAACCATAAGCATCATCAACATATGTAAAAAGACTTTCTTCATAACCGATAATTGTGATTATATGAGGAGTGTGACGTGTTTGATAATACATATTTCCTCTCGTATAGTATGTATCAACTGGGACAAGTACAGGTTCATTTTCTCTTAGAAGATTGATTATTCCGCTTAAAAAATCATTTTTATATTTATGTTTAATAGTCTTTACTTTAATATTGTGTATCCACTCTAGCTCTTGGACACGGGTTAAATATGAACCTTCTAAATTACCAATTCCATACTTTTCATCAATATAATAAATTAACCCTGATTGTTTCCAGACTGAATTAGAATGGGGATAATTCTTATAAAACAATATGTTAGTTACACTTAAATTCATACAATCATATCCAGCTCTATTATATGGTTTAATATCCAATATCATTATAACCATCCATCCTTCTCAAGTGTTAAAGAAAAAATATGCATACTGGGATTATCAACTAGTAATATGCTTTTAAAGAGACTATTACTTGGAATTCCAACAACAGAATACCATATATTAGTTTTTACTGTCCTAGTATAACCACTCTTATTTGAGTTAATACCTTCACAAATAATACCTTTTTTATTATTAAATTTAGGCGAAGACTCAATCCAATCTGTTAATCCAATTTTTACTTCTTTAATATCATTTCCCACAAGTTTAATAGGTTCAATAAAAGAGCCATTATCAGCGGCACCAAGAACATGTATATTGCTATAATATGCTTCTTTAATTTGAATTTCTTGATTCATAAACTCCAAATTGTCAACAACTAAAGGATCTTTATTTGGAAACAAAAAGGGCACACCATATAATTCTAAAACACTTCTAGAAGATGGGAGATTTTCAGAAATATAACTTGATCCAAATCCAGTAAAATTAGCATCTTGTGGATTATTCATTCTGGAAATCCCTTTATTATTAAATAATTCTTCTAAATTTATCATTTCGTATTTCCCCATAAAATCACCTTTCTTAGAAAATATACTTATTTAATTTGTTTAAAAGTTTTCGTCTATTTTTGCAAAATCATTTCCTCTTATCTTTCCAGTTAAGTAATCTTTAACTGCCTCATCAACTTTTTTATAGTGATTAAGATTAAAAGTTTTTTCTCCAAAAATGGGGGTATCTATTAGATTTAATTCTGAATGTGAATGTAAAGAACTAACAATTTCCTGAACATAAGCAGAACTTGACAACTTAGCGAGGGTAAAACTTTCTCTTAACCCTTTAATTTCATTTACATTTTCGTCTATAAATATACTGGTCTTATGAACACAAAAAAGTTCTGAAATCATTTTATTAGAATTTACTTTCCAAGTATTAATTAATCTTTTTCTTCCATAAGGCAAATTAACTTTATAAACTCGACATATGTCCATATCCCAATGTGGTTTATCAAAGATCAGTACAACCATATATGTCACTATTCCTTCACTATTTGCTAGATAAAATTGTACATTTCGCCTGCGTTTTTCCCATAAAAATGAACTTGATCCATTAACAAGAATCTCATTTCCAATTTTTAAATTAACATTGATAGTATCTAACACTTGCTTTCCTGATATTGAAAAATCACTATAAACATAAGTACCTCCGAGTATTTCAAAAGGTGTACCAGGTTTAATATTACTAATCATTAATATTAAATCAATTGGGTGTGATATCTCAGATGTAACTCCTATTGTAGGTCTATGATCGTATAACCTGAACTTTCCCCAAAAAAAACTTGCCCTTTTTACAGTAAGGTTGTTTGTTTGCATCCAATTCAACAAATACTTTAAAATTAAACTATGTCTCTCTACAAAATGCACAGCAATTTCATTTTCATCATATATAGAAAGTATATCTCTGACTTGATTAAATTTCTCAACCAACAATTTTTCAACTAAAATTCTTTTATATTTTGTAGAGTATTTCTTTATATCTTTAAGTATATTAAAATGGCTATTCTCATTTGTTGCTATAACTATAATATCGTACGCCCCATTTATGAGCAGGTCATTAACTTTTTGATAAGTTTTTATATTTGTATTATAAAAATTTTGAAGTCTCTCTCTATTTCTATCACAAATTGCAACTAGTTTTACATCGCCTTTAATTTTTTCTCTATATAATATCGCTCTTAAGAACCTGCTGCCCGCACTTCCCATACCAATTAAAGCAATTGATAGCATAATATTAAGTCCCCTTGAATAGATGTTTTCTTTTTATTCTTCCTTAGATAGATAATCAGCAAGGATTAGGATCCCTTTTTGTAATTCAGCTATATCTATTTTTTCGTGAGCTGAATGTGCATCAGAGAGATCACCGGCACCAAAAATTAAAGTGGGTATACCAGTAAATCTTTGATAAAGATGTGCGTCACAACTTACACACCATCCATAGCTTTCTTGTTGTTTTATTCCATTTCTATTTAGTGAATTCATTAAGCTTACTACGTTCGGGTCATTTTTCTCGATCAGGTAAGCACTATTCTTTAATCCTTCAAATTTTATACAAACATTATTATTAGTCCAGTCATCATTTGTATCTCTGCATACTTTTGTTATTTTTTCTTTTATATCTTCAATAGAGTAGTTCGGAAGAAAACCAATATTACAAATAAGCTCGCAATATTCTGGGACGGATCCTGCCCACTCTCCTCCATTTATTTTTCCTATATTTATTTGTACTGGCATATCCCATATGGAAAATGCTTGATTGTTTTTTGCTTCTTCTAGTAACTCTAGTTCTAAGCACTTAAGTCGATTTACTATATTGTAAGCACTTTCTATAGCATTGACACCTGCTTCTTTACTTCCCATATGTACTGCCTTACCTTTTACGGTAATATTCGCTGTTATACAACCACGATGTCCCCTATACACTAAAAGATTTGTAGGTTCCATCACAATTATAGAATCTGCCTCGACACCATGCAGAATAGAAGATATAGTTCCATTACTACTGACCTCTTCTTCAATCACTAAATCAATAGCTATTTCTTTATTTATTTTAATATTGTTTTCTTGCAAAAACCTAATAGCTTCTATTAGCATAATTAAATTACTTTTTGTATCACAAGCACCGCGTCCATATATGTAACTATTTTTAATGTATGGAGAAAAAGCATGAGGAAAGTCTACTGTTGCTGGGACAACATCTATATGAATATTAAATAGCACACTCTTTAAACTATTATTTTTACTGTATTTAAACGCTTTAATATTAAAACGTTCTGAATTAATAACTGATTGGTTGGTTTTCACAAAAGCTGAGTGAAGTTCTAAATCTTTATGTAAATGTTGTTTTTCAATTATAAAGCCAACTTCGTTTAGATAGTCTCTTATAAAATTTAATGCTCTATGTTCATGTGGTGAAGAAGTATCTATACTTAAATAAGAAAACAAATTACTTATTATCCTATCTTCATTTTGATAAAACCACTCTTTAAATTTCATTTTCATTTTAACACCTCATTCTTTGTTGTTATTATTCTGATTGTCTGTTCTATTAAATTTGCATTCTTGCTTGCTTCTTTTCTATCCTTCCCTGTTACAATAATATAACCAATGCCTTCCGCCATATTGCGAGGTTTTTTCACAATATCTCCTACAGAGTATGGGGGAAACTTCCACCACTTAAAGTCATAATAACCTGGTAAATTTTTAATTTCTTCTAAACCCTCTATATTAGTTATAATACCTGGTTGTGCAAAAATTGTTCTATTTACCATACCCTTTTCATATTTTGGATTCAAATAATTGTAATCAATTTCTTCATGAAGTGCTTGTTGAATAGCAGCTCGGAGGATATTCGTACCATTACTTAAAGGAATCATCTCTGTACCGAAGCGAGGACCACCAAGCCTAGGCGTAATTTCAAGAACTTTTATTTGTTTGTTATGTAATATAAGATCTCCTTTTACAATCCCATTTTTAATTCCTAAAGCAAGGGCAGCTTCTTCAGTAACTTTAGAACACATCCTTTTTTCTTGATCCGCTAAAAGTGTAGGAATAATGTCTCCAACTTCCACAAAGTGGGGCTTGTACTTTTCATAATGAAAAACTCGTTCGGAAAGACCAGTTAAATGAAACTTTCCATCTATCATTAAACCTTCACTGCTGTATTCTGTTCCTTTTAAATATTCATTTACTATAACACTTTTTTCATTAGTAGCATTCGTACAGTATTTATAGGCTTCATAAAGATCTTGTTTACTTTCCACAAGTACTACGCCTATCGATCCGTATAGATTTATAGGTTTTAGTACTAAGGGAAACTCTACATCTATTGCCCTTTCCAATAATTCAGCATAACTATTTACGATTCTATATTTAGGTGATGGAATATTATTCTCTTCAAAAATTTTACTTCTATTTGATTTTATAGTTGAATTAACTGCAACTTCATAAGGAATACCGAATAAATTAAAATGTTCCGCAATGATTGATACAGATATTGCTGTATCAATACATAAACTAAAAACAGCTTCAAATTCATATCCTTTTTCATATAGGTAACAAGCTGCTTCTAAGGCGCTCTTAGGATCAATAGGATCTGCTCTAACGAATTTAGTAATATACTGCATGCCAATATCATGCTTAAACTCTGCTATCATATAAATTTCGTAGTCTTTGTTAAGATCTTTTAAAATCTCGGCACTATTTCCATTACCACAGAATAAAATTCTTCTTTTTCTCAATTTATAACACCTCATTATCTATGACTATTATTTATTGATATCGATACTTGTTATATTATCCAATTCCTTTAATAATGTTGTTTTTTGTACTAAGTATTTCAATTCTTCAATAAAAGGGGTGATCGAAGTATCGTATGATAGATAAGGTACAATCTTTCTTACATTATCATAAAGAACTTTGGTTGCATTTGATAGGTTGCTTTCTTCTCTTATATCAATAGCTTGACAAGCACATAAAAGTTCAAAACTAACGATATATAAAGTATTCTCTAAAATTTCTTTACATCTCCGTGAAGCTATTAATCCAAAAGAGACTATATCTTGAAAATCTCCAGTTGATGTTAATGTTTGTATTGATAATGGTGTGCATAATGATCTATTTTCAGCAGTCAGGGAAGTACTCATAAATTGACCACCCATTAAACCTAATCTTAATCCTGGATTTTCTTTTGTTAGGAAAGCAGGTAGACCATTACTATTTGACTTATCCATAAATCTATCAATTCGTCTATCAGACAAATTAGATAATGTCGTTAAGCAAATTGATAAGTAGTCCATAGCCATAGAGATATATTGCCCATGGAAATGTCCATTATGAAAAACATCGTTTTCCTCTGGTAAAATCAAAGGATTATCACTACTTGAATTGATTTCATTTTCTATAATAGTCGATGCAAATTCAACAGTTTCATATAATGGACCTAGTATCTGAGGAGAACATCTTAATGAATACGCATCTTCAATTTGATTGTCTAAATGCTCTACAACATTTTTTTTCTTTTCTTGAATATTAGCCTCTGTTTCTGCTTCATCTATAACAAATTTACTTGATTTTAAAATATTATAAATTTTAGTTGAAAAATAATTCTGTCCTTTATGGAGTTTTCTTTTATGAACTATTGGATCAAAAGGTTTAAGCTTTGTAGCAAGCCCTTCAAAAGTCAACGCAGAAATGTATTCGTAAAAGCCTAAAAGTTGTTTTACCCCATCACTTACCATAGCACCCGTACCTGCCATAGCCGAGGTTCCATTTATAAGAGCTAGACCTTCTTTGTAGCCCAATTTCATTTTTTTAATTTTAGCTTTAATAAGTGCTTCTTCTCCTGTTAAAACTTCGCCTTCAAACTTTGCCTTCCATTTTCCCACTCCAACCAATGCTATAAACGCTAGAGGCCCTAAGTCTCCGCTTGCACCTAAAGATCCTTTTTTTGGTATACATGGTATTACATTTTTGTTTAACATATTCAAAAATATTTTGAAATTCTCTAAAGATATTGCAGAAGCCCCTTTAGATAGAGAAATTAATCTCGCTAACATTGTCGCCCGAACATCTTCATCACTCATATATTCGCCTACATTTGAGGCAACAGAGGATATTAAATTATTTTGTAACTTTTCGGAAAATTCGACAGGGACTAGATAATCTACAAATCCTCCCATACTTGTTGTTACACCATAGATTATACGACCATTTTCAACATATTCATCCAATAAATTTCTAGACGCTAAAATTTTATTTTTCACTTCATCATCAATTTCAACTTTCAAATCTGGCTCTTTTACTATTTTAATAAAATCAGAGAGACTTATTTTTTGGTTGGATAATACAAATTTTTTAAATGAGTAATTTTCCATTAAATTATATTCCTCCTACTAGCTTAAGTTAAAATTTTTTATGCTTTGAGTAAAAATCATACAATCTAGGTAACATTTCATTTCCCAATCCTCGCTCTATAGCTTGTTGAAAAAATAAAATAAATTCATCAACAATAAATAGTTTACTCTGTTCTTCTTCATTAATTATTTCTTTAAAATATTTTAAATCTTTATAAGCATTGTTGATTGAAAATTGTAATATACTTTCTTCCTTATTATTAATCCAATTAATCATTGAAGGTAAAGTAGATATATAATTAGAACCTTTGGACATTATCTCATCAAGTTTATTAACATCAATGTTATTTAATTTAGCTAATGCCAAAGAAGTAATAACTATTCCTGTAAACCCCATAGAAATGAAATTGTTAAATAGTTTTAATTTGTGTGCTTCCCCTAATTTGCCTATATAAAAAATATTCTCCGAAAAACAGCGCAAAATGTCTTTATTTTTTTCAAAAATAGTATAGTCTCCACCAACCATAACATTTAGTTTACCCTTTATTGCTTCTTCAGGGCCTTTTGTTAGTGGGGCATCAAGAAGGGTTACTTGTTTATCCTTTAAATAATCCCCTAAGATTTTTGTTGATTCTGGGCGGGATGTTGAACAATCAATAATTACAGCATTATTCCTTAAATGATTAATAACTCCATCTTCCCCTAATAAAACTTCTTCTACAACCCGAGAGTTAGGCAAGCATAATAGAATTGTTTCACATTTAAGAGCAATATCAATTATTGAATACTCTAGCCTTGCCCCCATCTCCTGTAACTTTTGAACTTTTTGACTATTTCTGTGTTTAATTATGTGTAAAAAGTACCCTGCTTTTATTAAATTTAAAGCTATACCGTAGCCCATATTTCCAATTCCTATAAGACCAATTCTTTTACTCATTGTTTTTTTCTCCTTACTCAAACTTTTTATTTTGTATCCTATTTAATCTTATATATACAAAATTTATAATATCTTCTATCGTTTTAAATTTATCATAAATTAAAAAATCATCGTCAAACTCGATTTCAAAACGTCTTTCAATTTCTGAAACCATTTTGATAAATCGTACCGAATCCATACCAATTTCACTAATTTTCAAAGTTTTATTCTTAAAATCTGTCTGTAAAATATCATTTATAATATACATTATAGTTTCTTTATAATCACTTTTGTGTTCTGAAGTTTTTCCTTTTTGAATAACAAGTTCTTTAATTTTTTTCCGATTTATTTTCCCGTTAACGTTCATAGGAAATGATTCAAGACAAATGAAATGACTAGGAACCATATAAATTGGTAGTTTATCAAGTAAAAAAGATCTAAGTTTCTGTTCATTTATTGTGTTATTACTTGTAAAAAATGAACAGATCCATTGCTCGTTATTCTTATCTCTATTAATTTCTGTTACACATTGTTTTATTCCAGGGTATTTAATGATTACTTTTTCGATTTCTTCCAATTCTATTCTGTATCCTTGAAACTTAACTTGATTATCCTTTCTACCTAAATATTTAATATAACCACTTGGCAAAATTACACCGAGATCACCAGTTTTATAAATTCTATTCTCACTAATTGACGGAATTGAGACGAAGTTTTTTTTGGTAAGCTCAGGCTTATTAACATAACCTTTACCTACACCTATCCCTGATATATAAATTTCTCCTTTTTCGTTAACTCCCAGTTTTTGTTGTTTTTCATTTAAAATGAATACATTCATATTTTTAATAGGCTTTCCTATATGAATATCATTTGCTTTAGTTAAATTGCAATAAGTTGCAAATGCAGTTATTTCTGTTGGTCCATACAGATTATAAATCTTAGCACTACTATTAGTTTTAATTAATTCAAGTAGATTATAGGATATATTTTCAGCACCTAATAGCACAGTAGTTAGTCTTTTTAAAAAAACATAATCGTTATTGTAACTAAGGAGGTATTCTAATCTTGTAGGAGGAATAAGGAGTATATCAACATTGTTATTTATAATTAATTTTTTCATTAAAACAGGGTTTATTTGCTCTTTTTCATTCGCAAGCACCACTGTCAAACCCTTACATAAAGGTAAAATAGTTTCAGGTACTGACATATCGAAAGAAATATTTGATATGCAGGCTATTGTTTTCCCAAAATTTATTCCAACTTCTTCTGTTCCATTTCTAATTAAATTCATTAACGACTCCTGTGTTATCAGAACACCTTTTGGATCCCCTGTCGAACCAGATGTATAAATAATATAGGCTGTATTTTTCATATAATTAGGTGAACTTTTTTGTGGAATATCTTCAGTATATGTTGTTATTTCTTTTGCTTTAGACATATTTATAATTTTCTTGTTCTTAATGTAATTGCAATCTTGATCAGAAACAACACATTCTGATCCGCTATCTTTTATTAAATAAATAATCCTTTTTTCGGGTAATGTTGGTTCTATGGGGACATAAGTTGCACCTAGCTTCAGTAATGCAAATAATGTAGCAAGTAGCTCAGGAGACCTTTTCATTATTATACTTACTATTCTACCTGAATGAATTCCCTCTTTTTCTAAATATAACGCTATTGAATCCACACGGAATAGAAACTCTTTATAAGTAATTCTCTGACTTTCGAATTTGACTGCTACTGTGTCTGGATACTTAAATGAAGTCCTCCTTAACAAATCATAGATTGACAGTTCCATTTTATTACCCCCCTTAAATTAACTGCTAGCGCTGCTATAATTCTTTATTGCATAATTCCAAAATATACGGACTAAAACAAAAAGAATGATCGGGACAATATAAGCCCATATTAAAAGCGTATTAGAAATCTTGCCAACTAAGAACATTGAAGGAAAATTTGAGATTGTAAAAATAGGTATAAGAAAAATCCCTATTCTTTGAATTATTTTTGTATAAATTACCATCGGCATTGTATTAAAATCCCATGCCTTATCTGATATATTAAATATCGCCTTTGTTTCAATAATCCAAAAAGACAAAAGCTGCGGAATCAAAAATAATGTATACGCAACAATTACTCCTAAAAAAATTAGTAATATATAACCAAGAAAATAACTAAATGTTAAATCTATATTTAATTTTAAAATAGCCATAATAACCATTGCCGTTCCACCTAAAAAGTTTGATAGGATCATAGAAAAGTCAATTTTCCTAAGTGTTAACATAAACTGGAGGGAGACTGGTTTTATTATAAGAAGATCTAAGTCACCCTTTTTTATGTTATTAGGTATTTCGTAAAAATTAATCATTATAAATCCAGTATAGAATGCTGTTATTATAGAAAAAGTTCCTACATAAAGTAAAATTTCATCTGGTGAGTAACCGTTAATAGTAATGTCTAGATTATAAATAACAATAAGATACATAATTTTTGTAAATATAAACCCACTTTCTACAATAAACCCAATGAAAAAATTCCATCTATATTCCATTTGAGTTATTAAACTAAGTTTTAAAAATTGAATATATACAATTAAATGCTTATTAACTACATTTATTAATTTACTCATTAGCCACCCACCGCCAAATATTTGTTCATACCAATTTTCCACAAAGCTTTAAGGAGAAAAAAGTGGATAACTATCCATACTAATTGAATTAGAACTCCATTAAGAATCATGGAAGGGCTTAATCTTCCTGTTATTATGTTTATCGGAAAATATACTGTATATTTAAAAGGTAAAAAATTAAGAGCATAGTTTAATCTTTCACCAAAAATATCTAAGGGGAATATTGAACCACTTATAATTAACGTTAAAAGATTGACTCCCCAAAAAAGCATTGATACTTCTTCAAACCAAAATGCTAATGAACTTATACAATAGAAAAAAAGAAAATTAAGCAATATAGATAATAATATAGGTATAATCGAAAAAAATATATTGATTATATTTAAATCTAAATCCATAACCGAGTTAATAGTACATAATAAGAATACTGAAAGTATTATTGTAACTAATAATTCGCTGCATTTTTGTCCTAAAAAACAACTACTTCTAAACTTAAAATAATTTATTGGCTGAATAAGAAATTTACTTAAACCCCCATCCTTTATATCTAGTGCAATATCCCTCTCAAACCCTGTAGATACTAAATTCGTAACCAAAGCAGCCATTACGGTATATATAATTAACTCACTATAAGTATAACCAAAAACTGTTTTGCTACTAGTATTTTCAAAAATAGAAGACCACAAGTATAATTGGATTACTAAAGTGAAAAATCCTCCAAATATATTAAGAAGGAAATTAGTTCTATACTCCATTGAATTTTGAATTCCTAATATAAAAGTTTTCTTATATTTTAGCCTCTTTCTCAATTTTAATCACACCTTCTTTCCTATACAATAATTCAATGCTCTCTTCAATTGGAATATTTTCTATGGTGAAATCTTTTATTGGAAATTGACTTAGAATGGATAATAAATCTTGATTAACAATTTTATTTTCAACTTCCAACTGTACATTATAATCATCATATATCCTAATATTCCCAAGTGAAGATAACTCATTTTTATTAAAGTTTTCTGTGAAATTTAGATTTATTAGTTTTTTATTGTTAAATATCTCATTTATTTTATATAAATCACCATCATAAACTAGCTCCCCATTATTAATTACTATAACTCTATCGCACAATTCCTCTATATCTTCCATATAATGACTCGTTAGTATTATTGTTGTTTTGAATTTTTGGTTATAATCTTTAATGAATGCTCTAAGATTTCTTTGAGTAATTACATCTAAACCTATTGTTGGTTCATCAAGAAAAATTATTTTAGGTTGATGTATTAGTGCAGCAATCAATTCCATTTTCATTCTCTGTCCTAGAGATAATCTTCTTACTTGAACGTTTAATAAATCTTTAACTTTTAATAATTCAGCCAGTTCTCTAACAATTAAATTGAACTGTTTATCATTTATTTCATATATATATTTATTAAGATTTAGTGATTCTATTGCAGGTAAATCCCACCAAAGCTGACTCTTTTGCCCCATAATTATGGAGAAGTTTTTCTTAAACTGTTCTTTTCTTTCCCATGGTATATAGCCGCTTACTGTAGCGGTTCCTTCAGATGGATAAAGTATTCCAGCTAACATTTTTAATGTCGTAGTTTTTCCGGCACCATTAGGACCTAAAAATCCAACGATCTCACCTTCTGAAATACAAAAGGACACATTCTTCACAGCTTTTTTGACTAATTTCTTTCTTCGAAATAAATTTTGAAGTGAAGATTTTACTCCAAGCTCTTTTTTATAATAATTAAAATGTTTAGACAAATCTTTGACTTCTATAATCATAAGACCATTCCTTTTCACATTTAGTCTCATAAGGCAACCATCAACAAATAGAGAAGTTTTGTTAACCAAAAACATTTACATATTAATATTTTTATAGATTATTCTTATACCAATCAATAGTTAACCGCAAACCAGTTGCAACGTCATAGTCAGGTTTATAATTCAATAAATTCATAGCTTTATTTATATCTGCATTTGAATGTCTAACGTCTCCAACCCTATCCGGACCAAACTTAGGAACTATTTCTTTTCTAAGAATTCGAGAGATATCTGAATATAGCTGAATTATGGTTTTCTGTTGGCCGAATGCAATATTGAAAACCTTGCCAAAAGACTCTTCTTTAGCAAGACAAGCTTTTAAATTAGCTTGGACTACGTTATCAATAAAAGTAAAGTCTCTAGTCTGTAAGCCGTCACCATTAATTATTGGCGGTTTATTATAGAGAAGCGTCTTGATGAATTTTGGTATAACCGCAGCATAAATTGAATTAGGGTTTTGCCTCTTTCCAAAGACATTAAAATAACGCAAACCAATAGTTGGAAAATCATAAATCTCATTAAAATTTTTCGAATAAAGTTCTTTGGTAAGCTTTGTTATTGCATAAGGAGACAATGGATTACCTATTCTATCCTCAATTTTTGGTAGATTTAAATCGTCACCGTATACTGAAGAAGAAGAAGCATATACAAATCTTTTTACTTTAGCTTTTTTAGAGGCTACAAGCATATTTAAAGTTCCGTTCACATTTACATCATTTGTTTCAATTGGTTTGTCTATAGATCTAGGCACAGAGCCGAGTGCTGCTTGATGTAGTACATAATCAATTCCCTCACATGCCTTTTGACATTCTTCTAAATTACGAATATCACCTTTTTGGAGGTCAAAATTAGAGTTGCTATAAAAAACTTCAATATTTTCTTTATTACCAGTAGAAAAGTTGTCAAGAACCCTTACATAAAACCCCATTTCCAGTATTTTTTCAACAAGATTAGACCCAATAAAACCCGCTCCACCAGTAACAAGAAATTTGGAATTTTCAGGGAAATCATATCTATTATTATTATTATTATTATTATTCAACTTAAAGCCTCCAATAGAGAAAGTTTTTATTCTCTACTTCTTCTCGATTAAAAATGCCTTTTAAATCAATTAAAGTATTTTTTTTTATATTTATTTTATAATTTTGATTTTGCACTTCAGAGGAAGTTGCAGCTTCCATAATTGCAGCTTCGAAAGCAACATTATTGTATACATTGATTCTATACATATTTGAAATATCAGTTAAATCAATAGATTTAAATATATTATGAGGGACAGCGAAAATTATACAGTCCATATTTTTTATATCATTAATATCATTAAGTTTAATTCTGTATTCATCCCATAAATCATCTGCATTTGCAATAGGATCTACTACCTTTATGTTGGTTTCATACTCTTGAAGCTCTCTAATTGTATTCACAACTAAGCTATTTCTTATATCCGGACAGTTCTCCTTAAATGTCACACCAAATACTGCAATTCTTGCTCCCTTAATATTCTTCCCGGCTTTTAATAACATCTTTATAGTATTTTCCGCAACATACTTTCCCATACTGTCATTTATTTTACGTCCAGCAAGAATTATTTGTGAATGATATCCTATCTCTTCAGCCTTATATGTAAGGTAATACGGATCTATTCCTATACAATGTCCGCCAACTAAGCCGGGTGAAAAGTCCATAAAATTCCATTTGGTTTTTGCAGCTTCTAAAACAGACTTTGTATCTATCCCCATTTTATTGAAAATAATTGAAAGCTCATTCATAAAGGCAATATTTATATCTCTTTGAGAATTCTCAATTACTTTAGCTGATTCCGCCACTTTAATACTTTTTGCTCTATAAACTCCTGCCTTTACAATTGTTTTATAAACTTGTGATATAATATTAAGTGACTCCCTGTCCATTCCAGATACTACTTTTGTGACATTTTCCAAATTGTGGTGATCGTCCCCTGGGTTTATTCTTTCTGGTGAATATCCAATTTTAAAATCAATCCCACATTTAAGACCTGACTCTTTCTCTAATATTGGTGCACATATTTCTTCTGTAACGCCAGGATAAACGGTAGATTCATAGACTACAATCGAATCTTTTTTTAAGTTTCTACCTACAATAGAACTTGCCTCTTTAAGTGGAGATAAATCAGGGGTTTTATTTAAATTAATAGGAGTAGGTACAGCAATAATATGAAATCTAGAATCCAAAAGCTCTTTTTCATTATACGTAAACAAGATATCTGAATCTTTTATTTTTTCCCTTTCTACTTCATAAGTATATTTTTTACCTTTCAAATAATTTTTTATTTTATCCTCAGAAATATCAAAACCTATTACTTTAAAATATTTTCCTAATGAAATTGCAAGTGGTAATCCAACATATCCTAAACCAATAACTGATACTTTAAACTTCTTATCCCGTAAAGATTTATACAAGTTCATAATTTCCTCCCATAAATATATGCGGACATGAGAATTCTTGATAAATTACAAAGGATTCCTAAAAAACAGTTATCAAGATAAGTCAAGTATACTTAATACACACAATATAAAAACTCTGAAAATTTCAATTCGCAATTCGATTTTTCAATTGCCCTTTTTAAGTTTTAGCCCTAGCATATCAACATCAGTTGTATATAAATACCCTTAACTTGATACCTTCAGTTTCTTTGATTATTATACCATAGTTACCACAATTATACAAACATTTTTCTGGTTTTTCAGAAAATTCTTTTTGATTTTAACAAATTCAATGGCTTAAATTCCATAGATAGCTAGAAAGGAATAATACTAAACTTTCGTCCTGAACTGTCGATATTAATAATAAGGCCGGCGCGATACTCCCTATAACATCCTTTTCAGTAGATTTCATTATCGTGCCGGTTTTCTCACATGCAAAGCAATCCCGCCAATCTGATTGGCGGGATTTTATATTTTACATTCCTGTCCAAACGTCTTTCACATAACGTTTTTGATCTTGCAGCTTTTGCAGCCATTCAGCTGATTCTTCCTGACTTGCTCCTTTTTCAGCTTCATACGCCAATCGCAAAGTTTTCTCTACATCAGGAGCCATTTGCGATCCATCACCGCATACGTAAATATGAGCCCCTTTTTCAATGAGTGTCATCAATTTCTGCGTATCTTGCTTGAGCAAGTGCTGGACATATCCTTTTGGTTCGTTTTCGACGCGCGAGTAGCATCGGCGGATTGTAACCAAACCGTCCTGTTCCGCTTGATCCAGCTCTTCTCTGTAAAGGTCGTCATGGTCCGGGCGGCGGCAGCCGAAGTATAAAAGTGCTTCACCAAGGGTGCTTCCTTCCTTCTTCAAAACCGATCTTGCCTGAATAAAGCCCCTGAATGGCGCAATTCCTGTGCCCGGCCCGACCATAATCATAGGCGTTTCAGGCTCATCCGGCATCTGGAATCCGGACTGCGGCGTACGAATGAAGCAAGCTGCTGCATCACCTGTATTCAATTCTGCTAAATAATTAGAGGCGACACCCCGGTATTCACCTCGGCCGCTCCATGCTGAGGCTTTCACAACTCCTACCGTCATGCTCACGATATTTGCATGAACTTTCGGTGAGCTTGAAATGGAATAGTATCTCGGTTTTAGTGATGGCAAAAGTGCTAAAAACCGTTCAAACGGCATTTCGCAGGCAGGATAATCCTCTAAAAAATCAAGCATGGTAAGACGTTTTGCAAGTACCTGCTCTTTGTAAATGCCATCATCTGAAACGAGCTGTTCCAGCTCTTTTTGATGCGGCGGACAGACTGTATAAGAGGCCAGCTCCCGAAGCTGAAGCCTTGATGCCGGTTCCTGCAGCTCTACATAGGACGACAATAAATCCACTACTTTGATCGGCCGATCCATCGGCAGATGAGACATATGAGCGCTTCCGCTTACTTTTATCACATGATTGGACTGCAAACCGAATCGGCTGAGAACCCGCTGAACAAGCTCCCTGCTGTTCTTCGGCAGGATTCCGATATGATCGCCTTCTTTATATGTTTTACCAGCCGGAATTTTCAATTCGATATGGCGGGTTGAACGCGTACTGTCAGCTGTCTGGAGTTCTCGATTCTCTAACACACTCCCTTCAAAGGCGCCATATGCTTTAGCAACCGGCGTTTCCGTCGCTTCACTGAGAAAAGTAATCGATAATGAAGGCCTGTCTTCTTTCTGGGCTAATTCGTTAATATCAAATGCGTCCATCGTTTTCTCCCAGAAGCGGTTTTCCCAAGACTCGCGATGGCTTTCAAAATCATCGGCGGCGTCACCTTCCCCAATCGCTGTTAAACGCGATGCCCCCTTTGCTTTCATCATGTCATCAATCAGGCGGGGAATCCGCTGATACGTGCTGGCCCAGCTCCGGTTTCCGCAGCCGAATACCGCATAGGAAACACCTTTCAATTGGCCTTCCTCAAGCTCTTTCAGCCACTCTACAAAGCCGGCAGCATTATCAGGCGGCGCCCCATTATAAGAAGCCGTTACAATGACGACTGCCCCTTCTTCAGGGAGCTTGCCAATATAATCATCAAGCGGAGCCGTTTCAGTTGTAAAGCCCATCTGGCGGCCTTGAGCAGCCAGTTCACCGGCTATTCCCTCAGCTGTCCCAAGGTTTGAACCGTAAAGAACGAGTAAAGGTGTGCCGTGTTTAGGTTTGGTTTCTTTTGGCTTTGTTTCTGTTTTGATGTCTGTCTGTTCTTTTCTCTGTACATTGATTGCCGCTGTTTTCCGCGGTTTCACAGTAATTTTAAAATCATCCGGCTTGATCGTTAATGCTTCTTTGATTTTTAGTTCGTAGCCAGTATGGTTTATCAATTCAAAATGCTTTAATACAAGACCGAGAACCATTGTCGCTTCTTGAAGAGCAAACTGCATGCCAATACAAGCGCGCTGTCCGTTTCCAAACGGCTTATACGCATGGTGAGGGATACTTGAAGGATCCTCAAACCGTTCTGGACGGAAATCTTCCGCATCCGGTCCCCAAGCGTTTTGATCCCGGTGCAGTTTTGGAATTAAAACAGTGACTGGCTGCCCTTTACTGATCGGATATTCCCCGCCTAGAACAGTATCCTCCTTCGCATATAGAGAAAAAGCCGGAGCTGTTGGATACAGTCTGAGGGTTTCATTTAAAACCATCCGAATGTATTTGAGCTGCTGGATTTGTTTATATTCAGGCGTGTCATCCGTTAACACGCGATCCGCTTCCTCCTGAGCTTTTTTCAGTTTTTCCGGATGTGTAAGCAGACAATAAATCGCAAAGGATAGCAACCCGCTTGTTGTCTCATGTCCAGCAATTAAAAATGTGATGATTTGGTATCGAATGTTTTCGTCATCCAGCGTTTCACCCGTTACTGGATCTTTGGCATAAAGCATGAGAGACAAGAGATCCTTAATGTTTTCATCCGGATTCGCCTTTCGCTCCGCTATCATTCTATCAACCAGGGAGTTCATGACTTCTATATCCTTTTGGAACTGCAGCTTCGTTTTCACCATCATTTTATCTTGCAGGCCCAGTCTTTTCGATTGATTCATCGCCTCTTTTAAGGCACGGAGCATACTGGTGATAAACGGATGCTGTGAATCACGGTAAAAGCTGTTGAATCGATAGTTAAACCCGCACAACCCAATCGTATCAAGCGTCAGACGTGTCATATCGTCTGCTACATCAATTTCTTCATTAGGGTTTAACCGGCTCCATTTTTGAATCAGCTGGGTTGCGATATCCAGCATCATAGAATGGTAGCCTTTCATCGCTTTTTGACTAAAACTCGGCAGCAAAATGCGGTGGGCTTTTTGCCAGTTCGGTTCATGCGTCCAGCTTGTAAATAAGCCATCTCCCCCGAATTCGCGCACCTTTTGCAAGCCTTTGCCAAGGTTCTTGTCAAAGCGGCTTTCATCACACACTTCAGCCACAAGATTGTGGCCCGATACAAAAACACTGGATACTCCCGGAAAATCAAAACGGAAAATCGGCCCCAATTCATCAGCTATCCGCCATAAGGATTGAGAAAGCTGTTCTTTTTCCAGATGCGGAAGATTTTTTAAAGGTCCGTATGTTTTGGGCTGAGGTATTGCGCTTGCCTGTTTCATTAACATCTCCCTTTCCTTATTTTTGTGATGAATGAAGCTTAATGGCGTCCCAGCAGCATTGTTCCAATTCAGTAATTAAATCAGTGTCCATCTCTATATCACCTGTTTGAACGAGCTGATATATCTTGAGAAACGCCCCTAATACAATCGCAATTAACACATTAGAGGGCAGGCTGCGAATCACGCCTTCCGCTTTTCCCTTATTAAAATAGTCATCAAGCATTTGAGTCAGATTTTCTATCATTTTTTTGCTTGTGTGATTTAAGTAATGAGCATCTTTTTTGGTTTCAAGAAAAAAAAGCGCATAGTCGCTCTCTTTCGTAAACTGAACGAGACAGCAAAATACGTGGTGAAAGCCTTCTCTGACAGGCAATTCTGAAACGTCTTGCTTCAGTTTTTCCGTAAATCGCTGGATGCTTTCTTGAAACAGCACGTTTACGAGTGTTTCTTTGCTGTCAAAATAACGATAGATCGTTCCTGTCCCTACATGAGCACGATCAGCTATCATAGGAATAGTGGTAGCGTCAAAACCCCTTTCCGTAAAAAGTGAGACCGACGCTTTCATAATCATGTCGTATTTACTGCTGGATGCGGATAGCATATAATGTTACAACCTCCGATTCGTTGCGGAATGAATATTCATTCCTTTTGTTCACAAAGAATGTCTGCCCTGTCTGAAATCACCTCTTTGTTCTTTCTTCTGTTATAAGTTTATATGAAAAAAACTTTTTTTAATATAAAGTATATGCAAAAAATAAAAAATTAAGAAAATATACCCAATCCTAAAGCGAGGATCTTGTATATATTTCCCGAGAAATTTTTTATTTAACAGCCACAATACATAGACAGGAATCACGCCGGATAACAGAAAGATCCCTGAAATGCTGGTCTTTCAGCAGTTGAATATACGTTTTCTCTTTTTCACCGGTCTTTGTGTCAATACTGATATAAAACCGGCCGTCAATTTGAAGCACCCTGTAAATTTCTCTTAATGCAAGCCTAATATCGGTGCAGCTTTGAACCGTATGTAAAGAAAAGACTTTATTAAAGGTACGGTCATCAAAGGGAATGTCCTCTGGATAGCCATGAAAAACCTCCCCGTTCCCCATGTTCTTTCGATTCGCACGTGATATCTGTCTTACCTTTCGTTTTGAAGGATCAATGCTTTTTAGGCTACCCTTTTTTAGTTTCTTGGTTATGCTTTTAAAGACAGTGCCGTTTCCAATTCCAATTTCTAAAATTCTGTCATTTTCTTGTATATCTATAGAGTCAATCATCATATGCTCAATTGTTTTGGTTAGCTTATATTTCCGAGAAAATAATTTCCAAAAATCCGATCGTTTATAGAGTCTATTTTCTAGCATTTTAAACACCTGCTTTTGGTTTCCTATGTTTATTTATTATCTTAAAAAAATAAACATCATCTTCATTTCTAAAAGTGAAGGAAGGTACCAACTAGACGGCAATGTATTGAAAAATGTTTCAATAGAACTAAACTTTTTCATTTTTTTCCGAAAAAAAAGCAGAAAACATAATGTTTTCTGCCCTCTTTCTAATGCCAATGATAAGGGAATACATACAGCCTTTGCTGCTGCATTGCCATCAGCCTCTGCTGTCGGAATGGATTTCCATAACCATGTTTGAAGGAATGCGGCATGGACGCATAACCATGGCCAATCGACGGCAGTCTTTTTTGATAATCGTTCATCATGCCATCACCTGCCTCACAATAACGTTGATTTACTATATGCAGGCGCGCATTTTCTTGACAGCTATTTCGCTAAACTTGGTCCTTCTCCATTGTATAATGCATCAATAATTCTCTTCTAAGCATATGCCATTCCCCCTTCAGTTTTTTTCGTTGCTTTTAGCGCCAGTTCGTTAAATAAAGATGCTTTAACTGAGACTCTTTCATTTCATCATAAATCTGCTCAATCTGCTGTTCTCGTTCGAATTCTTCCAGGCTTTTAAACCGTTTTTTAATCGTTAACGTTAAAAAGAATAGGTTAATCGTCATATCGCTCACCCCCTTTCAAAGTCCGCATCAAGCGAAATAACCCGCGGCACAACCCTTCTGCCGCGGGCAAATAAAAACCGCAGACAAAAGAAGACACCAATGCCTCTACTGCCTGCGGGGAGTTGCGTATGTCCGACTATTCCGAATTTAATGCGTGCGATAAGCATCGGTTAAGGAAGGACACGAACTCTTCCACAGGCTGAATAAACCATGAACTTTTACATGTGTATCACGTACAGGTTGACGTCGTTGTCTCATTGTCATTTTGGTTCAGCCTCCTTTGCTTTTTTCTTACTTTGTAAGTATATCCACCAAATTCCATTTTGTAAACATCTTTTTCTAAAAATGGACGGAAATTGTGCAAATCATCGAATGGATTTGCCCGTTGGTCATGACACCTGCTTCATTTCTTTTCTGGAGCGGTCTTTCTTATGATATGCAATAAAATAAATGAGACCGACAAATACAGCTCCGCCGATGACATTACCGATAAAAGCCGGAATGATGTTTCCGATGAACTGCCCCCACGTGAATGAGCCTGCAAAAATGGCAGCAGGAATCACAAACATGTTGGCGACAACGTGCTGAAATCCGATAGCCACAAAAGCCATGATTGGGAACCAGATGCCAAGGATTTTTCCTGCTGCGTCTTGGGCGCCGAAAGAAAGCCACACTGCAAGACATACAAGCCAGTTACAGCCGATGGCGGAAATGAGAACCTTGCCAAAGCTCATATCAAGCTTTCCTTGGGCAACGGCAATCGTTTTTTCTAAATAAGGACCTGTTTCAGTCAATCCAACCAAATGCCCGAAAAAGTAAGCAACAAACAATGCGCCGATTAAGTTCATAATTGTGACGATTCCCCAGTTAATCGCTAACTCTTTTACTGATATTTTTCTCGAAAATAACGCCATCGCAACTGACATCATATTGCCTGTGATCAGTTCAGCGCCAGCGAGAACGACAAGGATCAGGCCGACTGGAAATACTGCTGCACCAATCAAACTGGACAGGCTCCCCCATTCTTTCGGAAGATCGCCAATTACCCTGATATCAAGCAAATACCCAAGCGCGATAAATGCACCGCCTAAAAACCCCAGCACAAGCAGTGACGGCAGCGGGAGCTTTATTTTTTTCATCCCTGCTTCAATTGCTGCTTCCGCTATTTCATCCGGTTTTCGAAAAGCCATAATAAAACGCCTCCATTACTTCTTCTTTTCTCACAGTTATGCAAGAAAGGCAATAAAAAAGGCAGCACTCAAATAACCTGTGTCAAACCAGGCGTTTGAATGCTGCCTAACTTGTATGCATACCCATACAACAATATCAAGCAGTATATAAGATATTGAAAGAGAATATATACAGTTCGTGCATACATTCCATTGCTTTAGCCTTCTATAACTGTAGCAACATCATATCAAATGTGACAAATTTGTGTCAATGACAAATATACTAGCTTTGCAGAGCTTCTTTTTGCTCATCTATTTTTCGGTCAAAAACAAATACAGATACAGCGATGTTTTCCTCAATTTTAATATCAGAAAACAAATGGACTAGCTTAGCTCCCATAAGTTCCTCCATTCCTTCCGGTGTTTGTTTGGAATAAAGGTCTTGAATTAGGCTTGTCCGGGCCGCATGTACCATCTCTCTTCCTTCAGGCGTGCGGGCAATAAACTGCTCGCTTGCACTCAGATTTCCGTATAGTGTTGAAACTGCCATGTTTTCTACAAATACAGTATGAATTCTCTCAGGCCCTTTTCCGAACAATTCTTTGCGAAGTTTTCGAATAATATCATTGAATTCATGAATTTTTTTAGACATGCTGATTACCCCTTCCGATATTGCCTTATAAAGGCTTTTCCCGGTTCCCCTCAGGACATTTCACTTGGTTAAAATTTTCCTGCCATATTGTATTATAATAAATATCACATTATAATAAAAGCAGTGTTGATGGATTTGTAATAGGATCTTGTTATGAGTCTATCGTTTTATAAAAATCAAGGATTGGTCTGTTAGTAAGACTTGCTAGTGAACTATTCCGCCATGTGTGTTTACACCTTCTTAGAATTAAGGGCAGGTGTATCTATACATGGCTTTTTTTGACTTCTTGAAAGAAAGATGGAGGGGAATATGAATATGATGGACGTTAAGTCGATCAGTGTCCGTGTAGACGGAACAGAAATTCAAGCACGAGCAGGGGCCACAATTTTAGATATTTTAAATGAAAACGGAATTGAGTACCCGCAGATTTGCCACGTACCAGAGGTTGACCCGATTCAAACTTGTGATACTTGCATAGTAGAGGCAAACGGCAAGCTGGTTCGTTCATGCGCGACGGTTGCAGAAAACGGGATGTCTATTGATCTTTCAGGAAATCGAGTGAAAGAAGCGCAAACCGAAGCGATGGACCGCCTTCTTGAAAACCATTTGCTGTATTGTACAGTTTGCGATAACAACAATGGAAACTGTACGCTGCATAATACAGCGGAAATGATGGGGATCGAGCATCAAAAATACCCATACACGCCAAAAGAAGATCCTTCTTGCGCGGTTGATATGTCTCATCCTTTTTACCGCTATGATCCAAACCAATGTATTGCCTGCGGCCAGTGTGTTGAGGTCTGTCAAAACCTTCAGGTAAATGAAACACTCTCAATCGACTGGGAACGCGAACGCCCTCGCGTCATTTGGGATGAGGGAGTTCCGATCAATGAATCTTCCTGTGTCAGCTGCGGTCAGTGTGTCACAGTATGTCCATGTAATGCACTGATGGAAAAATCAATGCTCGGGCAGGCTGGTTTTATGACAGGCATTAAAGAGGACGTCATGGAACCGATGATTGATCTCGTGAAAAATGTTGAACCGGGGTATGGCAGCATTTTTGCCATTTCTGAAGTCGAAGCGGCAATGCGTGAAACAAGAACGAAAAAAACGAAAACTGTATGTACGTTCTGCGGTGTCGGGTGTTCATTTGAAGTATGGACAAAAGGACGGGATATTTTAAAGATCCAGCCTGTTTCTGATGCCCCGGTTAACGCGATTTCCACATGTGTCAAAGGGAAATTCGGCTGGGATTTCGTCAATTCAAAAGAACGGATCACAAAGCCTTTAATCCGTAAAAACGGAGCCTTTGTGGAATCTTCTTGGGAAGAAGCCCTCGATCTTGTCGCAAGCAGATTAGGATCAATTAAAGAGCAGTACGGTAAAGGCTCTGTCGGGTTTATTTCTTCTTCTAAAATTACGAATGAAGAAAACTACGTCATTCAAAAACTAGCGCGTCAGGTATTTGAAACAAACAACGTCGATAACTGCTCACGCTACTGCCAGTCTCCTGCTACAGACGGATTGTTCCGCACTGTCGGCATGGGCGGTGACGCCGGCACGATTAAAGATATTGCCAAAGCAGGCCTGGTCATCATTGTCGGTGCCAATCCGGCGGAAGGACACCCAGTGCTCGCAACACGCGTCAAACGGGCACACAAGCTCCACGGTCAAAAACTGATTGTTGCTGACCTGCGTAAAAATGAGATGGCTGAGCGATCCGATCTGTTCATCAGCCCTAAACAAGGCACAGACCAAGTTTGGCTGATGGCTGTTACGAAATATATGATCGACCAAGGCTGGCACGATCAGGCGTTTATTGATGAGAACGTCAATTACTTTGAAGATTATAAAGAAACTCTTAAAACGTATACGCTTGATTATGCAGAACGCATCACAGGCCTTTCAAAAGAAAACATCATTCAAATTGCTGAAATGATTCGTGATGCTGACGGCACTTGTGTCCTTTGGGGAATGGGTGTCACACAAAATACAGGCGGTTCTGATACATCAGCAGCCATTTCAAACCTGCTTCTCGCTACGGGCAACTATCGCCGTCCAGGTGCCGGCGCTTATCCTCTGCGCGGACACAATAACGTGCAAGGCGCATGTGATATGGGAACTTTGCCTGGCTGGCTGCCGGGATATCAGCATATTACAGATGATAAAGCTCGCGCTAAATTTGAAGAGGCATATGGTGTCGAGATTGATGGAAAGCCTGGTTTAGATAATATTCAAATGCTTCATGCCATTGAAGAAGGAAAAATGAAAGCTATGTATCTTGTCGGTGAGGATATGGCACTGGTCGATTCAAACGCGAACCATGTGCATGATATTTTATCAAGCCTTGATTTTTTCGTGGTACAGGACATCTTCCTGTCAAGAACAGCTCAATATGCTGATGTCGTCTTGCCGGCCACTCCTTCACTTGAAAAAGACGGAACATTTACCAACACAGAACGCCGTGTCCAGCGATTGTATCAGGCGCTTCCGACGCTTGGTGACGCAAAACCGGACTGGTGGATTATTCAAGAGGTGGCAAACCGTTTAGGAGCGAAATGGAATTACAGCCATCCAAGTGACATTTTCTCTGAAATGGCGAGCCTTTCTCCTCTGTTTGCCAAAGCAAGCTATGAGGTGCTTGAAGGCTGGAACAGCTTCCTATGGGGCAGCTTCACAGGTGAAAGCACACCGCTTCTGTATGAAGACGGATTTAATTTCCCTGACAAAAAAGCCCGCTTTGCCCTTTCTGATTGGACCGAGCCAGCGGCATTTCCGGAGGAATATGACCTTCATATCAATAACGGCCGGATGCTGGAGCATTTCCACGAAGGAAACATGACAAATAAATCGAAAGGCATCCAAGCGAAAGTGCCGAATGTATTCGTTGAGATCTCACCTGAGCTTGCACAAGAGCGAGGTGTTTGTGACGGTTCGCTTGTACGGCTCGTTTCTCCGTTCGGAGCAGTCAAATTGAACGCGCTGATCACAGACCGGGTACGGAAAAATGAACTCTATCTGCCAATGAACTCGACAGACAAGGAGTCAGCGATTAACTTCTTGACGGGCCCTGCAGCTGATAAACGGACGAACACGCCTGCTTATAAACAGACAAAGGTCCGCATGGAAGTGCTTGGCGGCTGCGAAACAGCGCCGCTTCCAAAAACAAATCCGCGCAACAAAAAACGGCATCCGCAAAACGGAGTCGAAGCAGAAAGAAAATGGAACCGTCCTGGCTATGTCCATCTGACTGATTAAACGATAGGAGGAAAACGAATGGCCACTCCGATTACGACGATCAAAAAAGAAACAAAAACAGCCGAGCAAATTAAGCTTGAAAAAATAGAAGAACTGAAAGAGCTGCTGGCGGAAAATGAGGACGCCGTCTCTAAAACGATGACGTTAATGAATGAACTCAATGATCTTGGAATTTTTGACGCGGCAACAAGCATGCTCAGAGCGAAGGAAGACATTGCCAAGATTGCGCTTGGCCAAGTTTCCCGCGAGCCTGTCACCAACCTCATCAACACGATGATGGCCGCCGGAGGCGCATTGACAAAAGCCGATCCTGAGTTTACAGCAAAGCTTTTAGAAAGCGTAATGGCTGGGACTGAACAGGCACAAAGCTTTTTAAAAGAAGACAAGAAAGTTGGGGTTCTCGACCTGTTAAAAGCAATGAACGACCCTGACATCAACAGAGCCGTCGGCTTCGGCCTTCAGTTTTTAAAAGGCATGGGAAAAGAACTTCGAGAACAATAACAGAAAAACAGCCATCGCTTGATGATGGCTGTTTTTTTATTCGTCGGCTTCTTCCAAACGCTTCTTGTAAATAAGTGAACGGTCAGCGCAAAAGAAGGCACCGGCTAAAAATACGCAATCCGCTAAAAACATCGTCGATTTCTGGCCTAATGTTAAGCCTTGATCAGGGAGAACTGCGCCTATATATAAAAAAGTGCTGACTGCAAGCAATGTAAAAGCAAAATGCTTGTAGTCTTCTTTTAAAGATTTCATTCTATTTTTGTTCAAAAGAATCACCTGCCAGATTCATAGTATACGACTATTATAATATAATCCGGCGGCTTACAGAGAAAGTAATTCTATCCATTTGTTATATATTTTCAAGCGCTTGGCCGATATCTTCCAACAAGTCTTCCGCATCTTCAATTCCTACAGAAATTCTGATCAAGCCGTCCGTAATGCCGAGCTCAAGCCGGCGTTCTCTCGGAATAGAGGCATGTGTCATTCTTGCAGGAACAGAAATTAAGCTTTCAACCGCCCCCAGGCTTTCAGCAATGGTAAACAGTTTCAGATTTCCTAAAAACGCATCAACCCGTTCTTCACTGCCAATATCAAAGGAGATCATGCCGCCGAAGCCCGATCCTTGCGTTTTTGCAAGCTCATGTCCGGGATGATTTGAAGAACCAGGGTAATATAACGTTTGGACAGCAGGGTGATTCTCAAGAAAGCTTGCGATTTTCCGCGCATTTTGATCGATCGCTTCCATTCTGAGTCCCAACGTTTTGATTCCTCTCATTAACAGCCAGGAATCTTGAGGGCCAAGCACGCCGCCTGTGGAGTTTTGCACAAAATGCAGCTCTTCTCCAAGCTCTTTCGAAGCTGTCACAACTAAACCTCCGACGACATCACTGTGTCCGCCAAGATATTTTGTCGCACTGTGAAGTACGATATCAGCGCCTAAAGTAAGCGGCTGCTGAAAATAAGGAGTGTTAAAGGTATTGTCTACGATAAGCAGAACACCCGCTTTTTTTGCGATATCAGCCATGAGCGTCAGGTCGGTGATTTTGAGCAACGGGTTTGTCGGTGTTTCAATATAAATGGCTTTTGTATTAGGGCGAATCGCTTTTTCAACTTCTTCCCTGCTGCTCGTATCAACAAATGTTGATTCAATGCCAAGACGGTTAAGCACCTTTGTCATCACGCGATATGTTCCGCCGTACACATCATCAGTCAACACGACATGATCTCCGCTGTTAAACAGCATCATAACCGCTGTAATGGCAGCCATTCCTGAGCTGAACGCATAGCCTGCTTCCCCGCTTTCCAGTTCTGTCACAAGTGCTTCGAGAGCGGTTCGAGTCGGATTGGCCGTTCTTGAATACTCGTAGCCTGTATGCTGTCCTGCTTTCGGCTGCTTGTACGTGCTGACTTGATAAATGGGCACGGAAACTGCGCCTGTTTTCTCATCACCTGTGATTCCGCCATGTATCATCAATGTTTTTTTCTTCATATCAGATGCCTCCTTCGTATATTTGTTTGCTGATATATCGATCGCTGCTGTCAGGAAATACTGTGACAATGTTAGTTCCAGCGGATGCTTTTTTCGCTTCCTCCAATGCCGCATAAAGCGCTGCACCTGAAGAGCTTCCGATCAGCAGGCCTTCTTTTTCTGCCGCTTCTTTCACAAGTCTAAACGCATTCTCATCCGTTACGGTGTAGATCTCGTCAAAGTGGTTCTTATTCATATAATCGGGGATAAACTCCATGCCGATGCCTTCTGTTTTATGAGCGTGAGGCTCTCCTCCGTTTAAAATCGAGCCCTCCGGTTCAACAATCACCGTTTTGACTGCTGAATTTTTTTCTTTTAAGAAGGAAGCTGTTCCTGCGAACGTGCCCCCTGATCCTGCCCCTGCGACAAATGTATGAATATTCCCGTCAAGCGCTTCCCACATTTCAGGTCCAAGCGTCTTATAGTAAGTCGATGGATTTACTCGGTTTTTAAATTGCAAAACGCAATAAGAATTTTCAATTTCAGTCTCCAGCTGAATGGCTTTTTGAATGGCGCCCTGCATTCCGTCTTGACGCGGTGTATGAATGATTGATGCGCCAAGCGCTTGCATAATTTGCTGTTTCTCTCTGCTGAAATGTTCAGGGACACAGAAAATCGCTTTCAGCCCATATTTTCTGGCACTCAGCGCAAGGCCGATCCCTGTATTGCCTGCCGTAGCTTCTATAATCACTCCGCCGGGTTTCACCTTGCCTGAATCGAGTGCGTCACGAATCAGCATATCTCCCAGTCTGTCTTTGATGCTTCCCCCTGGATTCATCATTTCAAGCTTGGCATACACCGCGACTCCTTCTGGAACATCAAAGTTCTTCAAGCGGAGAAGCGGTGTATTCCCAATCAGCTCGGTAATGTCCGTAATCACTGTCATATATGTCCTCCTCCTTAATAGAGGTTGTTTTTAGAGAAAAACGGAGGAGAACGTTCTCCCCGTTTTAATGAATTCGTTTGATCACCTTTAACACAAGCTCTGTTGAATGGACAGCCGCCTGCTCTAAAAATTGGTCAAATGAAACATGTGATTCTTTTCCTGCGATATCAGACAACGCTCTGATGACGACAAACGGCGTTTTAAATTGATGGCACACTTGAGCCACTGCCGCAGCCTCCATTTCAACTGCGTACAGATCAGAAAATCTCGCACGCACCTCTTCAACCCGCTTCGGATCGTTCATGAAAGAATCGCCTGTTGCAATCGTTCCTTTTGCAACCTGAATGCCGTCGAGTTCAGATACCGCTTCTTCAGTGATGCTGATCAGCTTTTCATCCGCCGCATAAGCAGCCGGAAGACCCGGCACTTGGCCGTATTCATAGTCAAAAGCCGTTACGTCTACATCATGGTGGCGAACGTCAGTAGAAATAACGACATCCCCTACATTCAATGTATGATGAAATCCGCCGGCTGAGCCTGTGTTAATGACATAATCAGGCTTGTAACGGTCAAGCAGAAGCGTCGTGCTGATCGCAGCATTTACTTTTCCAATTCCTGATTTTAAAAGAATCACTTCAGTTCCTTCGTATTCGCCTGTTGTAAATTCACAGTGTGCGATCGTTTCTGTTTTTGCATTTTCAAGTTTGTTTCTTAGGATGGTAACTTCCTCTTCCATTGCTCCGATGACTGCTAGTCTCATCTATTCACATTCCCTTCACTTTACCGTTTGATCGCCTCCATTATCCACACGAAGTCGTTTTGCTGAGTGAATCGGACTGCAAAACCTTCAGCTGTAAACATTTCTTTCAACGCATCCAATGTAGGATAATGCTCTGTCTCTAAATCATTTGCAAGCTGATAAAAGCCTTGAGAACGGGCTTTATCGATAGCCTGTTGATACGCTTGCGCATTTTCAAAGACGGTATCGGCAAACACTATTTTATCATGCAAGTGAAGATATTTGCTATATTGCTTTATGGCAGCCCGCTTTTCTTCGTCAGTCAAATGATGAAAAGCATATGAACTGACAATCGTGTCAGCCTGAAATGGCGGCTCAGGGAATGTCAGGAAGTCTCCATCAACGATTTCTGTCCTGCCTGAAAGCTTGTCAGAAGCCAGTTTACGCATTGCTGGAGAAGGTTCGATTCCAAATACAGTTTTGCCTGCATCGAGCAGCTTAGCCGTCAAATTCCCTGTCCCCGGGCCAAATTCTAACACATGCGTTCCAGATTTGCTGACGATGGCATCAAGGATATGATCGTAGCCTCTGAATGCTTCTTTATACTGAATATCTAAACCTTGTACTGTTTGATCATAAGTTGCTGCCCAATCTTCAAAGAGAGGGATAAATTCACGTCCCATATTTGTCACACTCCATATTTAATAATTCCTATAAGCATACTATGAATTAATGATGGAACAGTTCCTATAATACCACATCTTCTGAAAAGCAGGTACTAAAACACTTTGTGTATTTTATGCCATCTCATATTGCGCATTGACCGCAAAAAAGCTTATACTTCATATGACTTGTGAAAGCTGGAGGGTCAAGACATGAATTTTCAATTAGATCTGATTAAAGACAAAGTGGAATTTTTTGAAGCCGCTTCATTGCAGGAGCTTGAAAAGAAAATCAATACACAAATTGAAAACAATAAAGCCATCATGCTCCGGGTGAAATCTGTTTCACACCAAACTGCTGTGGCAGAAGGAAGAATATTGTACAGCGCGGTGGTTCATTTCGCAGCTGAAGCCTAAAACAAAAGCAGCCGGTTGTAACCCGGCTGCTTTTGTTTATTTTAGCTTTTCTACTTTTGTCGGCTTCCAGCCTTTTTCATCGACCCATGTAATCGTGACTTGATATTTATTCCCAGTCGCCTTGTCCAAAATTTTGCCTTTGGCATCCTGAGGGCTGCCGTTATTTCCGAGCCAGAGCACCGTCATGTTATCTGTTGAGACACCAGTTGCGTACGAGATGGCTTTCAGCATCTCAGCCCAGTCTTGTGAGCTTGAATCATAAGTAGCGGCATGCTCGCCAGTCTGCTCAGTTCCGACTGCTTTCCAGTCAGGATTTTCATACGTTTTTTCCACATCGCTCGATGAGCCGCCTTCTGTTACTTTTGCATCTTTAAGCCCGTCACCGGCTGAATCTGAGCTTGAATCTGAATCAGAGTCATCTTTTTTAGAAGAAGAATCATCTTTTTTGGAATCAGAGTCAGAAGACTTCTCAGAATCCTTTTCGCTGTCAGATGTATCTTTCTTGCTGTCTTTTATATCCTCATCCGATTTCTTTTCCGTCTTTCCTGAAGCCGGAGATTCCTGTTTTTGCGCCGTTTCAGAATCCTTGCTGACATCTTTGCTAGAAGGACTGTTAATGAAGAGATTCGCTGCTACTACGACAATTAGTATGGATACGATTGCGATTAAAATGTTAAGCACTAAATTGGCTTTTCTGCGTTTATCACGATTTTCATAACGAGATTGATTATTGCTCAATAATTCTGCACTCCTTTATCCCTCTTGGCTCAGCATATATTTTAACATGTGCTGAGAAGTTGTTCTATTTCTGATTGATTTCAATTTCGTGTACTTTTTTAACAATATCATAAAACACCGAATTTGTCAGAGCCTTATCTCCCGGTGTATCCATGTGTAAAACAACCAGAGCGTATTTCGGCTTATCCGCGGGAAAATATCCGGCAAACCATTTTTCATAGAGCGTTTCCTTCTCTTTTGAAAGCTTGCCTGTTTGGGCTGTGCCCGACTTCCCTGCTACAGTATACGGAAGATCTTGAAACCTTCTGCCCGTTCCAGAAGAAGATTCTACCACCCGCCGCAGTATTTTTTGAAGCTGCTGTGACGTATATCTGTCTATCGTTTCCCCTTTGAGCTTCTGATCTTTAAACGTAACGAGCGTTGTACCGTTCTTATACTCAATTTGTTCGGCAATTTTCACCTGCCGTTTTTCTCCGCCGCGGGCGATTGTCGCCATCATATTGGCTACCTCTAGCGGCGTTACCTTTACATTTTTCTGCCCAATTGCGGTTTGCGCAATGGCTTTTTTGACTGATTTGTCTTTTTCATCCCCCCAAATCACGCCGCTTTTTTCGTTATACAGCTGGCGGAAATCGGTTTCGTGGTACAGTTTTCCCTCCCAGCCTGCCCGATCAGTGAGAGCCAGCTTCTCGGACATATCTTCAATAACCGAGCTGTCTTTTTTCATTAATTGTTCTGCAAGACTCGTAAATGTGTAATTACAGCTTTGTGCAAAACTTTCATCAAAAGACAAGGTTCCTTTGTCGTCCCCCGGTTCCCCGTACAGGTTTAAATTGCAATTAAAGGTTTGACTAGGCTTCACCATATTATTTTCGATTGCAGCTGCGGCAATGACTGTTTTAAAAACTGATCCGGGATAGATTGGCGTCAGCATATAATTTTGAAGTGTGTTTTGCCGGGACACATCCGCATCTGGTTTGCTTACAATTCCCAGAACACTGCTATTTTCGATGTCCAGCAGCACAGCTCCTCCCTTTTTCAGCCCCTGTTCATCCAATACCTCCTCCATCGCTTTTTGAATGCTTTGATCGATCGTTGTTTTGACCTGGAGCGGATAAAATGTATTGGCTTCAGCTGTATATTTGACGTCCATGCCAAACAAAGGGTTTCCTTTTCCGTCCACATGATATAAAAGCTTTGTGTCTTGTTCCGGAAGCAAAAACTCGTCAAATGTCCGTTCTAAACCGGTTGTTCCGATTTCTGTTGTAATCGGAAGGCTTTCCTTGTCAGGATATTTCTTGCGAAGCAGCGCCGGATCTTGGTTCGTGCTCCCTATCGTATGTGAAGCAAGGCTGGGCTTGTCTTCATTCTCCATATATACGCCGTAAATGCCGGGATATTTCAAAGAATTGATTTTTGTGATAGATTGTTTTGAAAGTGTTTTGATTTTCTTTTGCTGCAAAATGACCGGTTTTTTTGCCTTACCTAGTGTCTGGCGCAAATCATCTTCAGACATGCCGAGGATGTCCGCAACTTTTTTGATCGGCCAATCCTGCGTCAGCAGAAAAGGGAACAAAACAACCGCAGGCTCGCTTTGTCCTGTCAGCGCCCGCCCGTTTCGATCTAAAAAAGAGCCTCTTCCATCTGAAATGAGCACTTCCTCCGTCCGCTGTTTCACGCTTTCTTGAATCAAATTAATTTTCTTTTTAGAAAATGATTCTGTGAAAAACAGCTGGATTTCTGCAAGCCTCAGCAGAAGCAGAAAAAATACAATCAAAAAAGCGATGACTGCCAGCTTCATTCGTTTCGATATCTTCATAAAAAAACACCTCACCCACATTGTGGACGAGGTGTTTCGCTGCTAAACAGATATTATGAAATTTTCACAATTTTCACGAGCATTTCTCCGCCCGGTGTTTGTACTGTGACTTCTTCATCTACTTTTTTGCCCAAGAGGCTTTTTGCGATCGGTGAGTCGTTTGAGATTTTCCCTTCAAACGGGTCAGCTTCCGCGCTTCCGACGATCGTATATGATTCTTCATCACCGTCAGGCAGTTCGACGAAAGTGACGGTTTTACCCAAACCGACAACGTTAGAGCCGCCGTCATCTTCAATGATTTTCGCATTGCGAATCATATTTTCAAGAGTCGTCACGCGGCCCTCTACAAATGCCTGCTCTTCTTTCGCTGAATCGTATTCAGAGTTCTCGGAAAGGTCTCCGAAGCTTCTCGCAATTTTGATTCGCTCTACTACTTCTTTTCGTTTAACCGTTTTCAAATATTCTAATTCTTGTTCAAGTTTTTGTTTTCCTTCTGCAGTCATAGGAAAAACTTTCTCTTGTGCCATGTCCCTTCACTCCTTCTGGTTGTCCCTCAACATCTTCGATTATGTATGAGAGCATAAACTAAAAAATACAAGAATGAGAACACAGGGCAGTCCTCGTTCTTCTCTCCCATATAGGTACTGTTTATCTTAAACTGAATCGTGTCGTTCTGCAAATATTTCGCGTTTATAAACAGGGAAAGAAGGGAATTCGCACATTCCCTTCCTGCCTATACATAATATGGTCAGAGTTATTTATGTCTATGCTATGGTATTACAAAATCGCGTTTTGTTCAAGAATGGTTTGAATTTTTGTGACCATCAGATCAATTGCGACGTGATTCTGACCGCCTTCCGGGATAATAATATCAGCGTATCGTTTCGTCGGCTCGACGAATTGGTTATGCATCGGACGGACCACTGACACATATTGTTCAATGACAGAATCAATAGAGCGTCCGCGCTCATTAATATCTCTCATAATCCGTCTGATGATACGCAAGTCAGCGTCCGTATCAACATAAAGCTTGATATCCATCAGATCACGAAGCCTTTTGTCTTCAAGAACAAGAATGCCTTCAAGGATAATAACATCCTTTGGCTCTACGTGAACCGTTTCTTCTGAACGTGTGTGAAGCTTATAGTCATAAATCGGCTTTTCAATCGGGCGGTAATTCAATAGATCCTGAATATGCTCGATTAAATAGTCATTATCAAACGCAAGCGGATGATCATAGTTTGTGTTCAGCCTTTCTTCAAACGGAAGATGGCTTTGGTCTTTATAATAAAGGTCCTGCTGGATCATTAAAATCGAGTGTCCTTTAAATTGTTCATAAATGGACCGTGTGACACTCGTTTTTCCTGAACCGGAACCTCCTGCGATTCCAATGACTACTGGATTCTTACCCATGGGCTGTTACTTCCCCTTTCTCATCATGTTGCTCGGATAAATCTTTTTGTCTAGTTTGAATTTGACAATTTGCAGGGGATGGCGGGCAGCATCTAGCTCATTTCCGTCTTCGTCCCAAATGGTTTCAATCGTATGTGTAAAGTTTTCGATTTCTGGACCGAAAAACTCCACTTCGTCGCCTTTTTTGAAGAAATTGCGCTGCTGAAGCGTGACCATTTGTGTATCTTCATCATAATTCAGCACTAAGCCGACAAAATCATATGTCGTTTTCTTGGCGTGTTCGCCGAACATTTGCTCTTCATAGCCTGGCGTTCCTTCAAAGAAAGCTGTCGCAGTGTCCCTGTTGGCGCACTTATCAAGCTCTTCAAGCCATTCTTTTTGAATCACAAAGTTCTCTGGATCAGCGCAATAAGCATCGATTACTTTGCGGTATACGCTGACAACAGTTGCTACATAGTGAATGGATTTCATGCGGCCTTCAATCTTTAAGCTGTCGATCCCCATTTCAATCATTTTTGGAATGGATTCAATCAGCTTCAAATCTTTCGGGCTCATCGCAAATGGTGCATCTTCTTCACCATACAAAGCAACGGCGTTGGCACCGTCTGTTTGGTAGAGATCATAGTCCCAGCGGCATGACTGGCAGCAGCCTCCGCGGTTGGAATCCCGCGCTGTCATGTGATTGCTCAGCACACAGCGGCCGGAATATGCGATACACATTGCGCCATGAATAAAGGATTCGATTTCGATATCTACCTTTTCTTTCATTTCTCTGATTTCAAGAGCGCTTGTTTCACGAGCCAGCACGACGCGGTCGAGACCTTCTTCCTTCCAGAACTGGACAGCCTTCCAGTTTGAAAGAGACTGCTGTGTGCTCAAGTGAACCTCAACATTCGGCGCCACTCTGCGGCATGTTTCGATAATAAGCGGATCTGCCACAATGATGCCGGCAACGTTGGCGTCTCCAAGCGCTTTTAAATAGTCTTCAAGCCCGTCCATGTTTTCATTATGAGCGAAAATATTCGTTGTTACGTAGATCTTCGCGCCATATTTCTTTGCGAATTCAACGCCTTCTGCAATTTCTTCGATCGTAAAGTTATCGGCATTCGAGCGCAGCCCGTATTCCTGTCCCCCGATAAAGACCGCGTCCGCTCCGTAATGAACAGCGATTTTCAGCTTTTCAAGATTACCCGCAGGTGCGAGAAGCTCCGGCTTTTTCGTAATCACACGCTTTCCATTAACGATTGTGGATATTTTATCATTTACGGCAGTCATAGCTTAACCTCCTTTTGATTAATAAACCGTTTCCTTGAAGAAGAATCCGGTATCAATTTTTCTGTTTGCTGGCTGGATGCTTTCAATGCGTTCGATCCAGTCTTCTTTTTTCGCTTCGTATTCGTCACGGTTTTCCACGCACAAATCAATTGCTTCTCTGTACATTTTGGTGACTTCTATTAGGTATTCAGGCGTTTTCAAAACACCATCGATTTTGAAAGAATCAATTCCGGCATCTATCAATTCCTCGAGCTCATCAATGATGCACACATCGTTCGGGCTCATGATGTGAGTGCCGTTTTCATCTTCGAAAATCGGATATTTATTATCGCGTTCTTTATCGTGTAAAAACATGCCTGATTCTTTTTTCTTTCTTTCAATGTCCATGACTTTGCCCTGATATTCAAAATAGTTTCCAATCAAAGAACGCTTCGATTGGAACATGCACGTCATTCCATGCACCTGGATTTCAATTTCGACTTCAGCATTTTCTTTAATCTCAACAATGCTGTCCATGTTTAATTCTCTGGCAAGCACAGAACGCGCCGCACCCTTGCGTCCCCAGTAGTTGCATGTATAATAGTTGGTGCCTGTCGTTTCTGTGCTCCAATGAAGCTTCAGATCAGGCGCAGATTCACGGGCAGCCATCAGCACGGCAGGATCGCCGAATACCGCTGCATCGACACCGGCTTCTGCTAAGAAAGCCAGATATTCGCCAAGCTCACCCACTTTATCGTTATGGAAAATTGCATTTACAGCAACGTATACTTTTGCTCCTTCTTTGTGAGCAATCTCTACGGCTTTTGTTACATCTTCACGAGAAAATTCTCCGGCTAATCTCAAGCCGTATCTCTGTTCCCCAACTAAAAACGCAGTTGCCCCCGCCTGTATGAGCGGCAAAATGTCCGCTGTACTCGTCGGCGTCACTAAGAGCTCTGGTTTTTTCATGACGTTCACCTCTTCTTTTTACTAATCGCAAGTCCGTCCCCGACAGGAATAATCGCAGTTTGATAATCCGGATGATTCATCAGCCAATGATTATATTCATCAATTTTTGCTACAAGCCTGCGCCTTCTCTTCGGTTCTATTTTGCTGTAATCCTCTGCCACCAGACCTTTAAACAGCACGTTGTCTGTTATAATCACCCCGTCCGGTGAAAGCATCGGTTCATATAAATGAAAAAAGTTTTGATACTGACCTTTTGCAGCGTCAATAAAAATGACATCGTAAGGCGCGGTTACATGAACGGCGTCAGCTAATTCAAGCGCATCTCCGTAAAAAACATGAATCCGGTCATCAAGCTGAAAATCCTTGATATTGTTTACCGCTTCTTCATGCCGTTTCTCATTGCGTTCAATTGTATATATTTCAGCAGACGGCAGCTCCAGCGCCATTCGAATGGCAGAATAACCAATGGCCGTTCCGATTTCTAGTATTTTTTTCGGCTGTTTCACAGACAAAATTTGAAGCAGCACCTCCATGCCCGCTTTTTCCATGATCGGGACATGATGTTCTTCTGCATATGCTTCAAGCTTCTTCACGTTATCCGGCCGAGGCTTTAATAATGCTTCTATATAGTCATTTATTTGTTCATACCGGTCAGTCACTACAAACAGCCTCCCGTTCTAAAAAGGAGTGCCCCAGTCTTATGCGCAGGACACTCTCTGAATACATCATAATACATCGGTAAACAACCCGATATATTTTATCATAAAACCTTGCGGAAAGCGAACAAAAGGAGAGCTTTTTGCTCTCCTTTTATTTCTCATTTTTTGAGGAAATGTATTTTTCTTTTGCTTTATTATGCTCTTTTAGCGTTTTTGTAAATACGACCTCACCATTTGATTTGGCCAAGAAATACAGATAGTCCGTTTTATCCGGATGCAGCGCCGCTTCCCATGACGACATGCCGGCATTGGCAATCGGCCCTGGCGTCAGCCCTGTGTTTTTATACGTATTGTATGGTGAATCGATTTCCAGATCCTTATAAAGAACCCGATCTTTATGCTTGCCTGCCGCGTACAGGACAGTCGGATCTGTTTGGAGCGGCATTTTCTTTTTCAGGCGGTTATAAAAGACACTCGCAATTTTATGGCGGTCGGCTTTTTCAGTCGCTTCTTCTTCTATCAAAGAAGCCATTGTCAGCAGCTTATGCACAGAAAGTTTGTTTTTCTTCATTTCTGATTTATATGTTTCCACATAAGAATTTGTCTGCTTAATCATTGCCTTGATAATGTCTTCAAGTGATGTGTCCGGATCGTTAAAAGGGTATGTAGCCGGGAATAGGTACCCTTCAAGCGGGTGCTTAATGTTTTTATTGAAAACATCATTTGTCACAGTGTCCGGGAATTCTTTCTTCAGCTGATTGATAAATGTTTCATCGTCCAGCTTCGCTATGACTTGTTTTTTAGAGTATTTTGTTTCATCAGCAATAGCAGCCGCGATTTGGGTCAGCTGTGCTCCCTCAGTCACTGTGATTTGAAAAGCGTAACCTGTAGCCCCGCTTGTCAGCTTCTGAATAATGGCATCTAAATCCATACCTTTATTCAGATGGTAGAATCCGGCCTGAAACCCGGAAGCACCTTTATATTTCACATAGTACTGAAACGCCTTCTCGCTTTTTATGACATCATTTTTCTTTAATATCGATGCGATGGCTGAAACAGACGAACCGCTCGGAATGTTAATATTAACTGTCGTTTTACTGCCTTTTTCAACAGGTTCAAGCAATGATTTCCCATATAAAAATGCCCCGCCAATGATGAGAAACAGCACAACAATGGAAGACAGTATGATTCTTTTTTTATTAAAAAACGATTTTTTTTGCTGATTGATATACATTAGGTCTCCTCCCATCAGCTCTTATACTACATGATTCATTGTATTTCGGCAATTTATTACAAAAAGAGGCCTGCATAAAGCAGAAAAAAGCCGGAGCAGTATAGCTCCGGCTTTGTTTGGCGCGATGTTTTACTCTTCGTCTTCGTCCGCTAAGAATGTGTTTAATGTTTCTTCGATCATATCCCATTCTTCGTCAGTTTCAATCGGGAATAGCTCACCGTTTTCACCGTCTTCGTTTGGCGTGAAGCTGGAAGCAAGAATTTCTACTTCTTCGTCATCTTTTGATTCGATTGGGTAGTACAAGACATAAGACTTGCCAAACTCTTCGTTTTCAAATGTAAACAGCACTTCACAAAGCTGTTCATTTCCTTGATCGTCAACAATTGTAATATTTTTTTCGCCGTGTTCCATTTTCTTCACCTCTGGCTTTAATTTAAGCTGTCAAGATATCCTTGTAAAATCATAACAGCCGCCATTTTATCAATGACTTTTTTTCGTTTTTGCCTGCTGACGTCAGCTGCAATCAGCATTTTTTCAGCCGCCATTGTGGTAAGACGCTCGTCCCACAGCACAACAGGAACATTGTACGTTGTTTCAAGCACTTTCGCAAATGTTTGGCTGGCTTCGCCTCTCGGGCCGACTGTTCCGTTCATGTTCTTAGGAAAGCCGAGCACGATTTTATCTATAGTATAGTCCTTTATCAGTTCAGATAAACGGGATAAACCATAATCGCCTTCTGCTTCATTTATCTTTATGGTCTCAATGCCTTGAGCAGTCCAGCCCATTTCATCGCTCAGAGCTACACCGAGTGTTTTGGTTCCTAAATCGAGTCCTAATATTCTCATTCTTTATTTACGCCTCTTTATGCTGTTCTAAATAAGACTTTACCAATTCCTCGATTAATTCGTCTCTTTCAAGTTTGCGAATTAAATTGCGAGCGTCACGATGCCTAGGAATATAAGCGGGATCACCTGACAGCAAGTATCCGACAATCTGGTTGATTGGATTGTAGCCCTTTTCCTGAAGCGCGTCATACACTGTAATCAGCACCTCATTTACGTTAGTCTCAGCAGAATCATCGGAGAAATTAAATTTCATCGTTTTATCAAACGAGCTCACCGTTTTGCACCTCTTTCCCAAATTCGCAGGCAAAGTTCAGCCTGGGGTCCTAATCTTACCATCATTCTACACTACATGGGCGAATTATAAAACGGATTTCACCCAATCTTCTACAGAAGCCAAAGCTTCTTCTAATTTTTCCGGCTGTTTACCGCCTGCCTGCGCCATGTCCGGACGGCCTCCGCCGCCTCCGCCGCAAACTTCCGCAGCTTGTTTAACCAGCTTGCCGGCGTGAAGGCCTTTCTCAATGAGGTCCTTTGTGACTCCGGCAGAGATATTAACTTTATCGTTTTGTACCGCACCAAGCACGATCACCGCAGAGCCAAGCTTTGCTTTGAGTTCATCGACCATAGTGCGGAGATGATTCATGTCTTTTGCATTTACTTTTGCCGCAAGCACGTTTACGCCGTCAACTTCTTTTACTTTCGACAGGATTGCTCCTGCTTCCACGTTGCCTAGTTTTGCAAGAAGAGATTCATTTTCTCTTTGTGCATCCTTCAGTTCAGCCTGCAGAGCCGCAACCCGTTTCGGCACTTCTTTGATATTTGTTTTCAGCTCGTCAGCGGTTTGCTTCAATACAGAAATCTGGCTGTTCATTTCGACGTAAGCGCCTTGTCCCGTTACAGCTTCAATCCGTCTTGTGCCTGCTCCGATTCCGGATTCAGAAACGATTTTAAACAAGCCGATTTCTGCTGTATTTCTGACATGGCAGCCGCCGCACAACTCTAAGCTGTAATCTCCAACTTGAACGACACGGACAATATCGCCATATTTCTCGCCGAACAGTGCCATCGCACCCATTTCTTTTGCTTCAGCGATCGGTTTCAAATCAATGCTGACCGGGATGCTCGCCCAGATCTTTTCGTTTACGATTCTTTCAATTTGTTCGAGCTCTTCTTTTGTCACTTGGCCAAAGTGCGAGAAGTCAAAACGAAGACGGTTTTCCGTTACAAGAGAGCCCGCCTGATTGACATGAGTTCCAAGAACATCTTTTAGAGCCTGATGCAATAAATGCGTTGCCGTGTGGTTTTTAATGACGCCGCTTCTCATATGGTCTTCAACTTCAGCCGTAACATGCAGGCCTTTTTGAACAGTACCGCTCTCCACAACACCTTCATGCACATGCTGGCCGTTCGGCGCTTTTTGAACATCTTTAATTCTTACAACTGCCTGCTCGTTTCGGAGATAGCCTTTATCGCCGATTTGGCCGCCGCTTTCTGCATAGAACGGTGTTTCATCAAGAATGATTTGAACGCTTTCTCCTTCATGAGCCTCTTCGATTAATTGGCCGTCCTGAAGAAGCACAATGATATTGGCATCAGCTTTGGTTTGAGAGTAGCCGACAAATGTGCTTTCATCTGTCACGTCGCGCAGTGCGCCGCCCTGCACCTGCATGCTGCCGACATCCTGGCGGGCGTTTCTTGCCCGTTCACGCTGCTGGTTCATTTCCTCCTCAAAGCCCTCATGGTCAACCGTCATGTTCTCGTCTTCTGCGTATTCTTCAGTCAATTCAACCGGGAATCCATACGTATCATACAGTTTGAACACATCAGCACCTGAGATAACGCTGCTGCCCTTGTCTTTTTCTTTTTTGATCATTTCTGACAGGATCGCAAGCCCTTCATTAAGGGTCTCATGGAAGCGTTCTTCCTCGGTTTTAATGACTTTTGCGATGAAATCCGCTTTCTCTTTCACTTCAGGATAGAAATCAGCCATGATTTCTGCGACAACCGGCACTAAATCAAACATGAACGGACGATGGATGTTGATCGTTTTGGCATAACGCACGGCACGGCGTAATAAGCGTCTTAATACATAGCCGCGGCCTTCATTTGACGGCAGCGCACCGTCACTGACAGCAAAGGCAACCGTTCTGATATGGTCAGCAATCACTTTAAACGCAGTGTCTTTCACATTGTCTTTGCCATATGTTTCACCAGAAATCGATTCTGTTGCTTTAATGATCGGAACAAACAAATCGGTGTCAAAGTTTGTCGGAACATTCTGGATGACAGACACCATTCTTTCAAGACCCATGCCTGTATCAATATTTTTCTTTGGAAGCGGTGTGTACGTGCCGTCAGGGTTATGGTTGAACTCTGAGAACACAAGGTTCCATACTTCCAGGTAACGGTCGTTTTCCCCGCCTGGGTAAAGCTCCGGATCTTCTGGATCATTACCGTATGCTTCACCGCGGTCGTAAAAGATTTCCGTATTCGGTCCGCTCGGCCCTTCACCGATATCCCAGAAGTTCCCTTCCAGACGGATAATTCTTTCTTCAGGAATACCGATTTTTTTCGCCCAAAACTCATATGCCTCTTCATCTTCAGGATGAACCGTAACAGAGAGAAGCTCTTTGTCGAAGCCAATCCACTTGTCGCTCGTTAAAAACTCCCAAGCCCATGTAATGGCTTCTTCTTTGAAATAATCGCCGATGGAAAAGTTTCCGAGCATTTCAAAGAAAGTGTGATGGCGCGCAGTTTTACCTACATTTTCTATATCGTTTGTTCTGATCGCTTTTTGAGCGTTTACGATTCTTGGATTTTCCGGCACGACACGGCCGTCAAAATATTTTTTCAGCGTCGCAACACCGCTGTTGATCCAAAGCAGTGAAGGATCCTCATGAGGCACTAATGACGCGCTTGGCTCTACCGCATGTCCTTTTTCTTTAAAGAAATCCAAAAACATTTGACGCACTTCCGCAGAAGTTAAGTGTTTCATTGTATTTCCTCCTCTATAAAAATCGAAATTCTCTTCAGTGACAGCAAAAAAGCCCTCCCCCTATGCAAACCAACGTTTACACAGGGACGAGAGCTGTCTCGCGGTACCACCCTGATTACGGGCATTCATGCGCCCGTCACCTTTAACCCTGTAACGCAGGATAAGCGGCAGTGATTAACTGCACTCAGGATTAGCTTCCTCCGATCTTCTGATAAAGCTCCTTTCAGCTTATGGAGCTTCTCTCTTTAACAGGGCTTCGGCGTACTCAGATCCGTCACTCGAGATTCGTATGTATTCTACGAGAAATTATAGACAAGCGGCACGCCGATGTCAATGCTCCGTCCTCATCCGCAAAAAATGGATCATCATTACTTTTAAAACAGCCGTCGCAGGAACAGCCAGAATCATCCCGACGATACCCGCAAGCTCCCCTCCGGCAAGGAGTGCAAGCATGATAACGACCGGATGCATTTTAAGGCTTCTGCCGACAATGAACGGACTGAGGATATTTCCTTCCATAAACTGCAGAATAAACACCGTAATCACCACAACAAGAACCGCCTTGACTGAGATCGTCATCGCAATTAACAACGCAGGAACAGCTCCGATGAAAGGGCCAAAATACGGGATGACATTCGTTACCCCAGAGATAAGGCCAAGTATCAGCGGATACGGAAGCCCAAATACCCAGAACGAAATGCCTGCAATCACGCCAAGAATCAAGCAGACCAAAAGCTGGCCGCGGATATAATCGCCAAGCGAATCATCCACATCCCGCAAAAAGGCGCTGCCCCGCTTTCTCCACGACTTCGGAGTCAAGTACCATACTGTCTTTTTCATTAACTCAATGTCCTTCACCATATAAAACACGAGAAAAGGGATTGTTGCAGCAATTAAGAAGTAATCAAGCACATTGCGGATCCCGCTGATCGCACCCTCGATCGTTCCCGCAAAAAACGCCTCCGTCTGGCGGATCATTTTATCTATACGGTGATGCATACCATCAGGCCAGTCATCCGTATGGTTATGCACATGAAGAAGAAGCCCGTTATACGTTTCGGCAAACATGGGTATATTTTCTGACAAATCCGTCAGCTGCACGATTAAAACAGGCACCCCTTTATACAACGCCCAGCCAATCCCGCCAAAAAAAAGAACATAAATGACCAAGATGCTCAAAGTCCTAGGCAATCCTTTGCCATGCAGCCATTCTGTGACCGGAAGCAATAAATAAGATATAAAAATAGAAATGATCAAGGGAATAAAGATCGTTTTTATGACGAGCCAAAAGGGTGACCATAACATATCAAGCATAAAAAAGACATAGACTGTTAACAGAACCAGCAAACAAATAGCCACCCACAACAAAAGCTGCACCGGTTTTTGGAGCATCTGCTTTCACCTCACCTATATCTTTTGAGGTTTACAAGGAATTATTCTTTATGTTTCTTTAGTCAGTCAGAAGTCATGGACATTTTTTCACTTTTAATTTTCAGAAAAGTTTGATCATTTACTTTTTGGTCAAATTTTCTGATAGGAGGATTGCGATGATCACATTTCAAAATGTAAACAAGCATTACGGAGATTTTCACGTGTTAAAACAAATTAATCTTCAAATCGAAAAAGGGGAAGTCGTTGTTATCATCGGCCCATCCGGTTCCGGTAAAAGCACATTGCTCAGATGCATCAACAGACTTGAGTCGATCAATGAGGGAGTGCTTACAGTAAACGGCACCGCCATTAACGACAGAAAAACTGATATCAATCAAGTGCGGCAAAATATCGGGATGGTGTTTCAGCACTTTCATTTATATCCGCATAAAACAGTGCTGCAGAACATCATGCTGGCTCCGGTAAAAGTGCTTAGACAATCACCTGAACAAGCAAAGGAAACGGCGCGGTACTATCTTGAAAAAGTCGGCATCCCAGACAAGGCTGACGCCTATCCTTCCCAGCTTTCCGGCGGGCAGCAGCAGCGTGTTGCCATCGCAAGAGGACTGGCGATGAAGCCGGAGGTCATGCTGTTTGACGAGCCGACATCAGCACTTGATCCTGAAATGATCGGTGAGGTGCTAGATGTCATGAAAACACTCGCCAAAGAAGGCATGACAATGGTTGTCGTGACACACGAAATGGGGTTTGCCAAAGAAGTTGCCGACCGAATTGTCTTCATTGACGGAGGAAAAATTTTAGAAGAAGCAATGCCGGCTGAGTTTTACGCGAACCCAAAGGAAGAACGGGCCCGCTTATTCTTAAGCCGTATTTTAAATCATTAAAACAGAAATGGGGGAGCTTGTATGAAAAAGATTTTTTCTTTAGCATTGATTTCTTTATTCGCTGTCATCTTGCTTGCCGCTTGCGGCAGCAAGGGATCAAACGGAGAAGCCTCAAAGGAGAGCAAAAAAGATACGCTAGCCGCCATTAAAGACAATGACAAAATTGTCTTCGGCGTAAAAACGGACACTCGACTGTTCGGTCTTAAAAATCCAAGCTCAGGTGAGATTGAGGGTTTTGATATTGATATTGCCAAACAAATCGCTAAAGACATTTTAGGTGATGAGAAAAAAGCTGAATTTAAAGAGGTCACCTCAAAAACAAGGATTCCTATGCTGCAAAACGGGGATATCGACGCCATTGTCGCCACAATGACGATCACTGATGAACGAAAAAAGGAAGTTGACTTTTCTGATGTCTATTTCGAGGCCGGGCAATCGCTTCTCGTGAAAAAAGGCAGCAAAATCAAGAGTGTCGAGGATCTTGACAAAGGCTCAAAAGTTCTTGCAGTAAAAGGCTCCACCTCCTCTCAAAACATTCGTGAAAAGGCGCCTGAAGCATCTGTTTTAGAATTTGAAAACTACGCAGAAGCCTTTACAGCCCTTAAATCGGGGCAAGGCGATGCCCTCACCACAGATAATGCGATTTTATATGGAATGGCTGATGAAAATAAAAATTATCAATTAACAGGAAAGCCTTTTACAGATGAGCCTTACGGGATCGCCGTGAAAAAAGGGCAATCTGCTCTCGCGAAAGAAATCAACGCTTCACTTAAAAAGATGAAGTCGGATGGCAGATACGATGAAATTTATAAAAAATGGATCAAAGAAGACCCAGCTGAATAACAACCATCCCGGGATGAGCAGGCGATGCTCATCCCAATTTGATAAGGAGTGAATAGGCAGATGAATGTGTCAATTCTTTTCGATAACTTCGGCATGTATATGGACGGTTTTTACCATACCTTGCTCGCAAGTGTTATCGCGCTGGCCGGCAGTTTTGTCCTCGGCGTCGCTGTAGCGGTTATGAGAATAACAGTCTTTAAGCCGCTGCAATGGCTAGGGACCGTATATGTAGAATTCATCCGCAACATCCCTCTTCTTTTAATTACCTTTGTTTTCTATTTCGGACTTCCAAACGCAGGCCTGAGGCTTGACGGTTTTCAAGCGGGAACGGTTGCTCTCACCATTTATACCTCTGCGTTTATCGCTGAAGCCATCAGAGCAGGCATCCAGTCTGTTTCAAAAGGGCAGATGGAAGCGGCACGCTCGTCAGGCTTTACCTACAGCCAAGCCATGCTCCATATCATTTTGCCGCAGGCAATCAAAATCGTCATTCCGCCTTTAGGCAATCAATTTTTAAACTTAGTCAAAAACTCTTCGATTCTTGGGGTTGTGGCCGGATTGGATCTTATGTACCAAGCCGATTTAGTTTCGTCGAGCACACTCGTTGTATTTGATGTTTATATTTTTGTGGCGCTTTTTTACTTAGTGCTGACGATTCCGCTTAGCATCGGTGTTAACTATCTGGAAAAACGGCTGGAAAAAAGCTATTGATAAGGAGTGAGTTACATTGGATTTCATCGGTGCTTATTCACAGGAGCATTTAGCGTTTTTATGGGATGGCTTTCTCGTCACCTTGTACGTTGCTTTCATCTCCATCATTCTGAGCTTTTTCTTCGGTTTAATCGCAGGCACCCTGCGATATGCGAAAGTACCCGTTCTTTCTCAATTGATTGCAGTTCTCGTTGAAACGATCAGAAACCTCCCCTTGCTGTTAATTATTTTCTTTACGTTTTTTGCCCTTCCGGAAATTGGTATTAAGCTTGAAATTACAGCTGCTGCAATTACAGCACTAACGATTTTTGAATCCGCTATGCTATCTGAAATTATCCGAAGCGGACTGAAATCAATTGACAAAGGACAAATTGAAGCGGCGCGCTCCTCCGGGCTGAGCTATACACAGACCCTGTTCTTTATCGTTATGCCGCAAGCGCTTCGCCGCATGGTTCCGCCCATCGTAAGCCAGTTTATTTCTTTATTAAAAGATACATCGCTCGCTGTTGTGATCGCCCTGCCTGAACTGATTCACAACGCGCAAATTATTAACGGCCAAAGCGCAGACGGCAGTTATTTTTTCCCGATCTTTTTACTTGCGGCCCTTATGTATTTCGCAGTCAACTACAGCCTTTCACTCGCAGCAAGACGCCTCGAGGTCCGGCAAACATAGAAAAGGATACTCTTTGGAGAGTATCCTTTTTGCATTAAAACATTTTCGTAATTCTTCTTCTCATCCGCTTCATGCTTCGATTATTCAGCATGTCAGATTGAGTCGCCATTCGGTACACGAGAGCTCCGGCTCCCATTGCCAAAAGAGAAGTCATCGTCCGATTCATCCTGCGCATCTCCTTTCATGATTAAAAATTGATGCTGCGTTCATCCTCAGAAAACAAATCATCCAAGCTGCTTAACGTTCCGTCTTCTTCCACCTGATGAGTTGCAATCTTCCCTTTCGCCACTGTCAGTTCAATAAAACAGCCCCAGCAATAATATTGGTTCACGCCGATTTTGCCGATATCCTTACTTTTGCAATTCGGGCATATAAGCATACCTCACACCTCTATCCGTTCAGAACGATCTCGTCTTTCCGCACCTCGACAAGCGAATCCGCTCTTTGGATCTGGCGCTTGCTTCCCGCCAGGTCAGAAAAGAAACCGTCCGAGAGTTCATATGCTACGATTATGCCCCTGTCCAAACAAAAGTATACATCTTCCAGCATCCCCAATATATCGCCCTCTTGCGATTTCACAAGCTTCATCTTCATCTGCTCGTATGTGAAGCATGATTTCGGAAGAGGCAAAAGCTGTTCTAAACTGACCGAAGCCAATATGCGGTCATCAAGAATGGAAGAGATATCACACGCCCGTAATAGCGCATGATGATGATGCAAAAAGCGTTTTTGTGCAAGAATAAACCCAAGACAATCTCCTTTCAGAGAAAAACAAATATCGGAAATTGTCCCAAGATAACTAGAAGTTCGTTCTGAGTATACTGGGAATCCTTCTACTTCATGGCATGTTCTCAAAGTGTGATCAACCACCTTTTGTTGAACAGGCTTAGGTTTTGCTTTGCGCCTTAGACTCATACGATGAAATCAATTCCACTGCAAATGAAAAAACTCCCGCTTACACGGGAGCATTTTATTGCTGTTCTTCTTTCATAAAATCGAATGGTGTAATGCCTTCCATGCCAATGTTGGCGTCGTGTACGCTGAACGGGAGCTCTTTTTGCAAAGCCTCAAGCTCGGCATCCATTTCCTCAACCTGTACGGACAGCCTGTTTTTCAAGGAGGTCTGTCTGACAGTTGCATCATTATTTTTTACGCCCCACTCCAGCGCCTCCTCCTCACCGCATAAAATGAGAAATTTCTTCGCTCTTGTAATCGCGGTATAAAGAAGGTTTCTTCTGAGCATTCTATAATAGCCTTTCACAACAGGCAAAACCACAATCGGAAATTCACTTCCCTGCGATTTATGAATAGAACAGCAATACGCATGGGTAAATTGATTAAAATCTTTTTTCGTAAATGTCATTTCATTGCCGTCAAAAGAAACAACGGCCATGTCTTCTTTTTCTGTATTTTCCTTTGCATAAAATATCGACGTGATTTCGCCAATATCTCCGTTGAATACATTGTTTTCCGGCTGATTGACAAGCTGCAAAATTTTATCTCCGGTTCTGTAGACAACATCCCCGAACTTCAATTCTCTCCGTTTTTCTTTAGGAGGATTTAAAATGTCCTGTAGCATCACATTCAATTCATTAATGCCGGCTTTTCCTCTGTACATCGGAGCGAGGACCTGAATGTCCTTTGCCGTATAGCCTTTTTTCAATGCATTGGCGACAACCTTCTCAACTACTTCTTTGATTTGCGACCCGCCGCAGCGAATAAAGGAACGGTCCTTTGTCGGGGCAGTCAAATTGTTCGGCAGCAATCCATTTTTCATCTGGTGGGCAAGCTCGACGATTGATGACCCTTCTGCCTGGCGATAGATGTCTGTCAGTCTCACAGTCGGAATCACCTGGGATGCCAGCAGGTCTCTGAGCACTTGTCCCGGACCGACGGAAGGCAGCTGGTCTTCGTCTCCGACAATGATGATTTGTATATGATCAGGGATCGCCTTGAACAAATGATTCGCCAGCCATATATCAAGCATACTGGCTTCATCGATAATTAACAGCTTCCCTTCGATCGGCTGATCCTCTGTATGAGTAAAGCCTTCAGCACCGTTCCAGCCAAGCAGCCTGTGTATCGTGACTGCAGGAAGTCCCGTTGACTCACTCATCCGTTTTGCTGCTCTCCCTGTCGGAGCGGCCAAAACAATCGGAAAAGCTTCATCCTTTTTATAAGCTGACGGGTCTAGTGACACACCGTGAAGCTCTCCGTAGAGCTCGACAATCCCTCTGATTACCGTCGTTTTTCCTGTTCCAGGGCCGCCTGTTAAAAGAAGCATCGGCGAGGAAAGGGCTTTTTGAATCGCTTCCTTCTGGCTGGGGGCATACTGAACGTTCATCCGTTCTTCCAGTTCTCCCAACGCGAGCAAAAACTCTGATTCGGGAAACTGGTTCTCATATTCGGTTTGGCTAGCGATATGTTTCACACGCTTTGCAACGTTTTGTTCTGCGTAAAACAGCGACGGAAAATAACAGCGGCCATCTTCAATGACAATGTCTTTATTTTCTCCAAGGGCAATAATCGCGTTAGCGGCATCCATTTCTGTGATGCGCTGCCCTTCCCTTGCTGACTGATTTAACAGAGATTGGGTGTCAATGATCAGCTGTTCTGTTTCTATGTACGTGTGCCCCTCTGACAGACAAGTCGTTTCAAGCGTGTACAAAATAGCAGCTTTTACCCGCTCAGGATGATTACCCGAAAGACCCATTCTGCTGCCCAGCTCATCCGCTTTCCCAAACCCGATGCCTTCTACATCCTTCACAAGCTGATAAGGATTTTCCTGAATCTTTTCAAGCGTCTCGGATTCATAGGCTTGATAGATTTTCATAGACAGCTGCGGGCCAAAGCCAAACTGATTCAAGGAAATCATGATTTGCTCCAGTCCCTGATGCCGCTGCAATGCACCAGCCAGCGTGTCGGCTTTCTTTTTTGAGAGTCTGGGAACATCATAAAGCACTGAAGCATCAGCCAATATTTTATTAATGGCGCTGTCGCCCAGCTTTTTCACAATTTCTTCAGCTGTTTTTTTGCCGATCCCCTCGAATAAATCACTCGATAAATATTGAATGATGCCTTCCTTAGTCGTCGGAATCTCCTTTTTGAAATGCTCCGCCTGAAATTGGAGCCCGAACTTTGGATGGGTTACGATCTTTCCGTAAAACGTGTAGGTCTCTTCTTCTTGAAGCGCAGGGAAGTAGCCCGTCACGGATACGGCTTTATCTTCAATGGCTTCGGAGGTCTCTGTGACTTTCACTTTCAGAACCGTATATAAATTGGTGTCATTATGATAGATGACTGTGTTGACTGTCCCTTTTAAATAGGGCTCTTCCTCCAGTTTAAGCTGATCCGGATGCTGCTGCACGAGCTGTCCCTCCTCCTGTGCCTGTTATGATGGATCAATCAGTTTTTTAGCATGAAGCGCAAGCATATGATCTGGCTGGATATCGATTGCCTTGTCCAGCATTTCAAGCGCTTTTTCTCGGTTTTCTTTATAAGCATAAGCGACACCGGCATTATAAAATGCATCTGCATGCCCCGGGTCTTGCTCTGTTACAGCTGCGAATTGGCTGAGCGCTTCGTCCAGCATGCCCTCGTTGGCTAAGCACATCCCGAATTGAAAACGCGCTTCCGTATCGCTTTCATTCAGTTCGACCGCTCTTTGTAAATATGGCAGTGCAAGCTTAGGCTGTTCGAGCTTGACAAGTACCGTTCCGAGCATGTAAAACAGGTCGCCGTTTTCCATCCCCGCACGAAGCGCTTTTTCAAACATGTCTTTCGCTTCTTTGTACATTTCTTTTACAACATAGACATTTCCTGCTCCATAATAAGCAGTGGCTGCGCTACTGTCTAATTCAAGCGCTTTATCATAAAACGCAAGCGCACGTTCCAGCTCGTTTACGGATGAAAGCAGGTTGGCAAAATTGATATACGGAATCGCGTCTTCTTTATTTTCTTCAATCGCTTTTGTAAATGCCTCTGCCGCTTTCTCGTAATCGCCTTCCTGCATCGCCTCTATACCGAGTTGATTATAATCCACCGATCATCTTCCTTTCATTAAAAAACCCCAACTCAGTGTTGAGGTTTTTCATCTTTTATACGTACCACAATTTTGTTCCGTCTTTGTACACATCATCAATTGTCCCGCCGCCAAGGCATTCTTCGCCGTCATAGAAGACAACGGCTTGTCCCGGCGTTACAGCGCGGACTTGTTCATCAAAGATGACTTCCGCTTCACCCTGGCCAGTCATGCGCACCGTTACTTTATGATCCTCTTGGCGGTAACGGAATTTAGCCGTGCAGGAAATCTCTTCGCCCTTCATGATATCCGAACGCACCCAGCTGATATTTGTTGCTGTGATTTTGTCGGAATATAAAAGCGGGTTATGGAACCCTTGATCCACGTAGAGGATGTTCTTTTCAAGATCTTTGCCTACCGCAAACCACGGCTCGCCGCTTCCGCCGATGCCAAGGCCGTGACGCTGTCCGATCGTATAGTACATCAACCCGTCGTGGCGGCCTTTTACTTCGCCGTCCATCGTCATCATATCGCCCGGCTGTGCAGGGAGATATTGGCTGAGAAACGTTTTGAAGTTGCGTTCGCCGATAAAGCAGATGCCTGTACTGTCTTTTTTCGTCGCCGTTGCAAGTTCTGCTTCTTTGGCGATTTCACGCACACGGCTTTTTTGAAGTTCGCCGATCGGAAACATGACTTTGCTCAGCGTATCTTCTGTCAGCTGATTCAAGAAGTACGTTTGATCCTTGTTTTCATCAATGCCGCGCAGCATTCTGACTTTTCCGCCGCTTCTGTCTACTCTTGCATAGTGGCCAGTCGCTAAATAGTCGGCGCCAAGTGACAATGCATGCTCCAAAAAGGCTTTGAATTTAATTTCTTTGTTGCACAGTACATCCGGGTTTGGTGTTCTGCCTGCTTTATATTCATCAAGGAAGTATTGAAATACCTTCTCATAATATTGCTTTTCAAAGTTTACGGCATAATACGGAATTCCGATTTGGTTGCAGACGCGGATCACATCTTCATAATCCTCTGTCGCCGTGCAAAAACCGTTTTCGTCCGTATCATCCCAGTTTTTCATAAAGATTCCGATTACATCATAGCCCTGTTCTTTTAACAGCAGGGCCGCCACAGATGAGTCTACTCCGCCGGACATGCCGACGACGACTCTTGTATCCTCCGGCCGTTTTTCCATTTCATTCACTCCAATTACTACGCCGCCTTATTATGTCAGCCGTTTGACAACGTCGGCCACATGTTTGGCAGCAGTTTTCACTTGCTCAGCCGTATTGCCGAGGCCGAAGCTGATTCGAATAGAGGACGTCAGCCGGTCACTCTCTTCGCCGAACATAGCAGTCAGAACATGTGACGGCAGGACTGAACCGGCCGTGCACGCTGAACCGCTGGAGACAGCGACACCAGCCATATCAAGATTAACCAGCAGCGCTTCCACTGACACACCGGGGAAATAAAGATTCAGAACATGCGGCAGACTATGCTCTTTGTCCCCGTTGACCTCGAATGCCACACCTGCATCTCTAAGCGTGTCGGCAAAGATTGCTTTAAACGATTGATACTTCTCGTTTTTTTCGTCCCGTTCTTCACTTGACAGCTTGATCGCTTCTTTCAGCCCGACAATGCCTGGAACATTTTCCGTTCCGGCACGGCGTTTTCTTTCTTGCTCTCCTCCGAATAAAAGCGGTGAAAGCTTCACATCTTTACTAGCATATAAAAAGCCTGTCCCTTTTGGCCCGTTGAGCTTGTGCCCGGAAACAGACAGAAGGTCAATATGGCTGTTTTTCACATCAATTGGCAGCAACCCGAATGCCTGAACAGCATCGGTATGAAAATAAGCTTTGTGTTCCTTTAACAGCTCACCGATTTCTTCGATCGGCTGCACTGTTCCAACTTCATTATTTCCATACATCACTGTCACAAGGATTGTATCATCACGCAGTGCTTCTTTCACCTGTTTTGCACTGACTCTTCCATTTTGGTCAACGTCCAGATACGTTATGTCAAATCCGTCTTCCTCAAGTTTTTCACATGTGTGAAGCACGGCGTGATGCTCAATTTTTGTTGTGATGACATGTCTGCCAAGATCTTTTCTTGCAAGTGCGGTTCCCATGATCGCCAAGTTATCAGCTTCCGTTCCCCCGCTTGTAAAAATGATCTCCTGCTCTGCCGCTCCGATTTCTGCTGCGATCTGCGCTCTTGCTTCATCCACCCATTTTCGAGATTCTCTGCCAAATGAATGAATACTGGAGGGATTACCGAAACTGCCGGAGAAGTGCGGTATCATTTTTTCCAGCACGCGTTCATCCATCGGAGACGTTGCGGCATGATCTAAATAAATCCGTTCCATTATGTTTACACCTCTGATCTAAATATAGAACATATAAGCTTCTTGCTCTCCGTCTGTATAGCTGGCAAGATCCTCTAATGTTGTACTGTCTAAAACCTCTTTTACAGCATCCCGGATGCGAATCCAGAGCTCACGCTTGGCAGGCTCCTCATCTTCCAGCACTTCAACAGGGCTGATCGGCCCCTCAAGCACACGGATAATATCTCCCGCGGTAATGGCATCCGGCTCACTGCCTAATACATATCCGCCATATGCGCCTCTGATGCTTTTCACTAAACCGGCATTTCTGAGCGGCGATACCAGCTGCTCCAAATAATGCTCGGACAAATTATTCGTCTGTGCGATGCTTTTTAATGAAGTCGGGCCTTCACCGTGCTTTTTTGCAAGCTCAATCATAATGGTGAGCCCGTATCTTCCCTTAGTTGATATTTTCAACATGAACACCTCTGTTATTTCATGATTTTCCACATTTATAATGGTAATTTCTATATGTTTCGTCCGTTTATTATCTTATAGACCAACTGTTATTATAACATACCTTCAGCGAATTTTCATTGAGGCAGAAGGAAAGGGGCCTTTCCCCTTTTCTAATGTACGGTTTTCCGTTACCCTGTAATTAAGTAAGGAGAGATGATAGATGAAGCCATTGGCATATCGGATGCGTCCGACAAAAATAGAGGATATTATCGGCCAGCAGCATCTGGTGGCTGAAGATAAAATTATCGGCAGAATGGTCCAGGCAAAACATTTGTCATCCATGATTTTGTACGGGCCGCCCGGAATTGGAAAAACATCAATCGCAACAGCAATCGCCGGTTCAACAAGTATTGCTTTTCGAAAGCTGAATGCTGTCATTAACAATAAAAAAGATATGGAAATCGTAGCTCAGGAAGCCAAGATGTCCGGCCAAGTGATTTTGATTCTGGATGAAGTCCACAGGCTGGATAAAGGAAAACAGGATTTTCTATTACCCTATTTAGAAAACGGGATGATCATTTTGATCGGAGCAACGACGGCTAACCCGTATCATGCCATTAATCCGGCGATCAGAAGCCGGACCCAGATTTTTGAGCTTGAACCGTTAACACCTGATCTGATTAAACAGGCACTGGAACGCGCGCTCCATGATGAGCATCGGGGCCTTGGCACCTATTCTGTATCCATTGATGATCAGGCGATGGAGCATTTTGCCCACGGATGCGGAGGAGATGTCCGCTCCGCTTTAAATGCGCTTGAGCTTGCCGTGTTGTCAACGAAGGAGTCAGCAGACGGTGAAATTCACATTACATTAGAAACCGCGGAAGAATGCTTGCAGAAAAAAAGCTTTTCTCACGATAAAGATGGTGACGCGCATTATGATGTACTGTCCGCTTTTCAAAAATCGATCCGCGGCTCTGATGCCAACGCTGCTCTTCACTATTTGGCTAGATTAATTGAAGCCGGTGATCTGGAGAGCATCGCAAGACGATTGCTTGTTATCGCCTATGAAGATATCGGTTTAGCAAGCCCGCAAGCCGGCCCTAGAGTGCTGAACGCTATTCAGACCGCTGAGCGAGTCGGGTTTCCTGAAGCGCGAATCCCGCTGGCCAACGCAGTTATTGAGCTTTGCCTCTCACCGAAATCAAACTCTGCCATTCTGGCAATCGATGAGGCCCTGGCAGATATCAGAGCCGGAAAAATTGGGGATGTTCCGAAGCATTTAAAAGACGCGCATTATAAAGGGGCTCAGGAATTAGGAAGAGGAATCGGCTATAAATACCCGCACAATTACGACAACGGTTGGGTCGAACAACAATACCTCCCTGATCCTCTGAAAAATAAGCAATACTATAAGCCGAAACAGACAGGAAAATTCGAATCAGCCTTAAAGCAGGTGTACGATAAATTAATGAAAAGAAAATAAAACAAAAACAGCCTTGATCATCAAGGCTGTTTTTATGCATTATTTATCCTTCACACGTTTGATTTCAATGTCTTTCAATAGATCCATGACAACATGTCCGCCCATAATCAAACCTGCAACTGACGGCACAAAAGCATTAGAGGAAGGCGGCATTTTTGCTTTACGGATTTTCGCTTCGTCATTTCCCACTTCTTTTCTGACATCTTCCCGAATGACAATCGGACTTTCATCAGAGAAAATCACTTGAACACCTTTTTTGATACCCTCTTTGCGCAATCTCGTACGGACGACCTTCGCAATTGGATCAGTGTGCGTTTTTGAGATATCAGCGATTTGGAAGCGCGTCGGATCCGTTTTATTTGCTGCACCCATGCTGGAGATGAGCGGAATATCCCGTTTCAGACATTCTTTCATTAAATGAATTTTATAATGAATCGTGTCTGACGCATCAATGACATAGTCAAGATCATAGTCAAAAAACTGCTCATACGTTTCCTCCGTATAGAACATTTTTAACGCGATCACTTCACACTCCGGGTTAATGTCTGCGATCCGCGCCTTCATTAAATCAACTTTCGGCTGTCCGACAGTTGAAAGCAGCGCGTGAAGCTGACGGTTTACATTTGTAATGTCGACATCATCTTTGTCGACAAGCAGAATGCGGCCGACGCCTGACCGCGCGAGAGCTTCCGCCGCGAACGACCCAACTCCCCCGACTCCAAGCACAGCAACTGTGCTCTTTTTCAGCGTTTCAAGCCCTTCTTTTCCGATAGCTAATTCATTGCGTGAAAACTGGTGTAACAAGAACCTCACTCCACATTCGTATTCTGGTTTCATCTATAAAATGGCTGATCCATGAGCAGCCGTTTTTCTGCGCACAAAAAATAAAGTCCCAATAGTGCCGTTGCAGCTTTCCTTTGTTTTGAACCCGCTCTCAGCAGGTGGGTGCCCTCTTTTAAATCTTGTAAGTCCTCTTTACCGAATGAAAAGAGGCATGTACGCCATTTAAAAATGCGGGCTCCCAAATCAAAAAAATGTTCGGTCAAAACTAGGTGTACAACTAACACATCAGGACTTTATTTAACTTGTCAAAATCATATCACAGACGATTTTGATTTTCAAGAATCGAACTGCACATTCAGTTCTTAACTTTTTTCTTAATAGAAAGATGAAGCTCGTCAAGCTGGGCGTCGCTTACTTCGCCTGGCGCTTCTGTCATCAGGCAGCTTGCACTTGCCGTTTTCGGGAATGCAATCGTATCTCTCAGGTTCGTACGTCCAGCTAGAAGCATAACGAGACGGTCTAAGCCGAGTGCGATTCCGCCGTGCGGAGGAGCGCCGTATTCAAATGCTTCCAGCAGGAATCCAAACTGTTCAGCCGCTTCTTCTGGTGAGAAGCCGAGAAGCGCAAACATTTTTTCCTGAATATCCTTTTCGAAAATACGGATTGAACCGCCGCCAAGCTCATAGCCGTTTAAGACGAGGTCATAGGCTTGTGCTTTCATGTCTTCAGGCGCTGTTTCAATCAGCTCAAGGTCTTCGCGGACAGGCATTGTGAACGGATGGTGCGCTGCGTAAAAACGGCCTTCTTCCGGATCATGCTCTAATAGCGGCCAGTCGATGACCCATAAGAAATTGAACAATTTTTCGTCAATCAGCCCGCGCTCTTTCCCAAGCTTTAAGCGCAGGGCGCCGAGTGATGCAGCCACAACTTCGAATTGATCCGCTCCGAACAGCAGCAAATCACCTTCAGCTGCATCAAGTGCTTCAATCAGCTTAGACTGCTTTTCTTCATCAAAGAATTTAGCGATCGGGCCTTTCACTCCGTCTGCCTCAACCTTCACCCAGGCAAGCCCTTTTGCCCCGTAGTTTGCAGCAAAAGCGCCAAGAGCGTCGATGTCTTTTCTGGAGTAATCGCCGGCACCGCCTTTTACATTGATGGCTTTGACCACGCCGCCGTTTGCTACAGCTGATGAGAACACTTTAAATTCCGTATCCTTTACAATGTCAGACACATCCGTCAAAAGCATGTCAAAACGCGTATCCGGTTTATCAGAACCGTACTTGTTCATTGCTTCGTCATACGTCATTCGAGGAAGAGGAAGCTTAAGTTCCTCACCTTTTGTTTCACGCATAACCTTTGCCATCATCTCCTCAGCCAATGACATAATGTCTTCCTGGCTCATAAAGGACATTTCAATATCAATTTGCGTAAACTCAGGCTGGCGGTCCGCACGCAAGTCTTCATCGCGGAAACAACGGGCAATTTGATAATATCGTTCAATGCCTGATACCATCAGAAGCTGTTTAAATAGCTGCGGGGACTGCGGCAGCGCGTAGAACTCACCTTCGTGCACACGGCTCGGCACCAAGTAATCACGTGCGCCTTCAGGCGTGCTTCCTGTTAAAATCGGCGTTTCAATATCAAGAAACCCATTTTCATCTAAAAAGCTGCGAACAGCTTTCGTCACGTTATGGCGCAGCTGCATCGTCTGGAACATAGCCGGTCTGCGCAAATCTAAGTAACGGTGTTTTAAACGAACGTCCTCTGACACTTCTTCTGCTTGATCAGAAATCGCAAATGGAGGTGTCTTTGCAGCATTTAATACGTTCACTCCATCAGCATGTATTTCGATCGCGCCTGTTTTCAAATTCGGATTAACTGTTCCCTCTTCACGCGCCACCACTTTTCCTTGAATATCAAGCACGTATTCATTTCTGATGCCTTCCGCAATAGCAAGCGCTTCTTTTGACACATCAGGGTTAAAAACGACTTGAACAATGCCCGTACGGTCACGCAAGTCAATAAAAATCAATCCGCCGAGGTCTCGTCTTTTTTGGACCCAGCCTTTCAGCGTTACAGATTCGCCAATTGCTTTTTCAGTTATATCACCGCAATAATATGTTCTTCCAAACAATGCGTTTCACTCCTTATCCCTTTTGGTTTGCCTTCATCACATGTATAAATTCATCAAGTGCCACTTCAATCTGTTCGCCCGTCTGTGCATCCTTTACATTGATTTTGTTTTGGGCAAGCTCATCTTCACCCAAAATCGCAATAAATCTGGCATTTAAGCGATCAGCTGTTTTAAACTGGCCTTTCATTTTCTTATTTTCATAATCGATTTCACTGGAAATGCCTGCTTCTCTCAGTTTGTACACCAATGAAACAGAATAATCCTTTGCTTTTTCGCCGAGTGTGACGATATAGCAGTCGATTCCCTTATCAACAGGCAGCTCTCTTTTTTCAGCATCAATTGCGGCAAGCAAGCGTTCGATGCTCATCGCAAATCCGATGCCCGGTGCTTCAGGTCCGCCGATCTGTTCGACAAGCCCGTCGTAGCGTCCGCCGCCGGCAAGTGTCGTAATCGCGCCAAAGCCCTCCGCATTGCTCATAATTTCAAATGCGGTGTGGTTGTAATAGTCCAGGCCTCTCACAAGGTTCGGATCGATTTCATACGAAATGCCAAGATCATTTAAGTATTGTTTCACTTTTTCAAAATAAGCGGCCGATTCATCGTTTAAATACGTCAAAATTGAAGGCGCCGATTTCATCAGCTCATGATCTCGGTCTTTTTTGCAGTCCAAGATTCTAAGCGGGTTCGTGTGCAGCCGTGACTGGCAGTCTGAACAAAATTCTTCGATGCGAGGCTCGAAGTGTTTCACGAGCGCTTCTCTGTAGCTTTTGCGGCTATCTTGATCGCCGAGACTGTTTATGACAAGCTTAACGTTTTCTAAACCTGCTTTTTCATAAATACTCATCGCAAGCGCCATTACTTCAGCGTCGATTGCAGGGTCTTTCGAACCAATCGCTTCAATTCCAAACTGATAAAACTGGCGGTAACGGCCCGTCTGAGGACGTTCATAACGGAACATCGGCCCGACATAATAAAGCTTTGTCGGCTGTACAGGATTTGCGAACAGCTTGTTTTCATTAAAAGCGCGAACCGCAGCAGCTGTTCCCTCCGGACGAAGCGTCAGGCTTCTGCCTTTGCGGTCCTCGAAGGTATACATTTCTTTTTGTACGATATCCGTTGATTCTCCGACGCCTCTGGCAAACAGTTCTGTATGCTCAAAAATCGGTGTGCGTATTTCTTTATATTGATAAGTGCGGCAAGTGTCTCTCATAATTTGTTCAACATACTGCCAGCGATCTGATTCTCCAGGCAGAATATCCTGTGTTCCTCTCGGAATGTTATATCCCATAGGTAGACCTCCTTATGTATTCCTTTTAAAATATCCAATGATCGTTAATGATGAAAATGAAAAAAACTCCCGCCCCTACTATACATGATAGTAGGGACGAGAGTTATACCCGTGGTGCCACCCTAGTTGGAATACGTTCATATTCCCGCTCGATCCTTTAACGCAGGTTCACGTTCACTGCCTAATGGCGTTATTCACGCGTTCAGCAGGAAACCTCCGGAGTGTTGTTTCGAGAAAGACGCAATGGGATCCGCTTTCAGCCTAGGGCGGGTTCCTCTCTAATCATGCAATCTGACCTACTCTTCTCCATTATTGGTTCAAATCTTTCATCATTTGCTATGTACTCAATTTCTATTATAATAATGGGATTGGGGTTCTCTGTCAAGCTTTATTCCGGTTGTTTTTCCTCAGCGCTGCTTCTTTGGACATAAGACCAAATTCAGATGCTGTTTCCGTAAGATAACCAGTCGTATCGGGATCTGCGTGATCGCTGTAATGCAGATTCGCTTCACCGTCGTGAAATGCGCGTCCCATTTTTGGATGATATTTCATGATTTGCACACCTTTTTGATTGTATTTACGCTTAGTATAAACAAATCATTTTATTTTTATTTAAAAATCAGAAAGGACTTTACGATATTAAACAAGAATGCTTTTTTAATGATCATCAGAAAGGAGGACACAATGAACAAGAAATACTTTGTCCTTATTGTATGTATTATTTTCACCGCAGCGCTATTCCCGACCTTTTCATCCGTTACAGCTGCTCAAGGAGAAGCGGTCATCGCAACAGATGAAATGAACGTCAGAAGCGGCCCTGGGCTTAGCTACGGCATTACAGCGGAAGTAAAAAAGGGAGAACGCTATCCGATTTTAAAGGAAGATGGAGACTGGGTGCAGATACAGCTTGGTTCCGGAGAAAAGGGCTGGGTAGTCTCCTGGCTTATTACAAAGGAAGACCAGGCCAGCACAAGCTCCTCAGGAAGCAGTGTCACTGTGACATCAACAGACCCCGATCTGCGGATGAGAAGCGGCCCGGGCACTTCCTACGAAGTCATCGGCAAATTCCCGCAAGGCAGCCAAGCATCTGTCATTGATAAAGATTCGGGCTGGATCAAGATATCCTATCACAGTGCCACCGGATGGGTATCATCTGAATATGTCACATCAGGAGGCAGCAGTTCAGCGTCTGATGAGAGTGACCAAACCGAGGATTCCGGTGCGTCAACGACGGGCACAGTCGGTGTTTCTTCGCTAAATGTAAGAGCCTCCGCCTCACATGACGCGGCAATTATAACAAAACTTGATCGCGGAACGAAACTGACGGTTCTCAACGAGAAAAATGGCTGGGCTCACATTGAGGTGAACGGGCTAAAAGGCTGGGTTGCAAGCCATTACCTTTTGACTAGTTCTGTTCCAGCTGATGATTCAGCAAATGCCGGCAGTTCATCCTCCGCTAAAAAAGCCTATATCATGTACGGAGGAACGAATCTAAGAAGTGATGCGTCAACATCAGCTTCGATCGTTGAGCGCGCTGCCAAAGGAGATTCATACACCATTACCGGTTCAAAGGGAAGCTGGTATGAAATAAAGCTTGATAACGGGCAGACTGCTTATGTAGCCAATTGGGTGGTCCAAACGTCTAAAAGCGCAGAAGAAGCAGGTGAACCGCCAGTCTCTGATTCCCCGTCTGGAAACGGCTCTCTAAACAATAAAACGATTATTGTTGACCCGGGACATGGAGGAAAAGACAGCGGAACGATCGGGTATTCGGGGAAATTCGAGAAAAACCTGACGATCAAAACGGCAAAACTGCTCGCCAGCAAACTTAGATCGGCTGGAGCGGATGTATATGTGACACGCCAGGATGATACCTTTGTCAGCCTGCAGTCACGGGTCTCTACCTCTCACTACCGTAACGCTGACGCCTTTATCAGCATTCATTATGACAGCTATGCGGATACCTCTACAAGAGGCAGTACAGCATATTACTACAGTCCTGCCAAAGATCAGGAACTCGCATCAGATGTCCACTCAGAAGTGGTGAAGCGTTCTTCCATTCCAGACCGCGGCGTATTATTCGGAGATTATTATGTGCTCCGGGAAAACAGACAGCCCGCTATGCTGTACGAGCTGGGATATGTAAGCCATCCGCAGGAAGAAGCCATTGTACATAGCAATTCATACCAAGAAAAAGTAACAGATGGGATCGAAAGCGGATTAGAGAAATACTTCCAATAAAAAAAGCTGCCTTTTGGCAGCTTTTTTTATTTTGAATCCATAATGAGCGTGACCGGTCCGGAGTTTGTAAGCTGAACATCCATCATTGCTCCAAACGTTCCGGTCTCCACTTTGATTCCTTTTTCACGAAGCAGGTCATTCCATTTTTCATAAAGACCTAAAGCTTTATCAGGTTTGGCCGCGTTCATGTAGTTCGGCCGGCGCCCTTTTTTCGTATCTCCATAAAGCGTAAACTGTGAGACGGATAATATCTCTCCTCCTATATCTACAAGAGACAGATTCATTTTCCCTTCACTGTCATCGAAAATACGGAGATTGACAACTTTATCGGCTAAATAAGCTGCATCATCTTCTGTATCATCGTGAGTGATGCCGACCAGCACCATAAGGCCTTGTCCAATTTGGCCGACGACCTCTTCGTCCACTGTAACGCTTGCTTCTGTTACTCGCTGAACAACTAATCTCATTTTCTAACCCCTTTAGTTCATGACGCGGCGCACAGAATAGATATCTCTAATCTGTTTAATACGCTCGACGACTTTATGCAAGTGATTGATATTCTGGATAAAAATCGCCATATGGATGGTTGCCACTTTATTGCGATCCGATTTGCCAGAGACAGATGAAATATTGGTTTTCGTTTCATTCACTGCCTGGAGTACCTCGTTCAGCAATCCGCGGCGGTCATACCCAAGAATCTCTATCTCAACATTGTATTCCTTGCGCTTTTGAACTTGTGACTCATGTTCCCACTCTACCGGGATCAGCCGCTCTTGGGCTTCATTCGTTTTGACATTCGGACAGTCTTCGCGATGGACCGAAACCCCTCTGCCTTTTGTGATAAAGCCGACAATATCATCACCTGGCACAGGATTGCAGCATTTTGATAAACGGACAAGGAGGTTGTCAATGCCCTTGACACGAACGCCAGCTTCCCGTTTTCTTCCTTGCGGGTATGGCTTAGGTTCCCCAGTGACTTCCTGAACGATCTTTTCCTGTTCTTCCTGGTCGCGCTGCTTTCTCTCTTTTTCTGTTAGGCGGTTCGCCACCTGCAGAGCTGTGATGCCGTTGTAACCGACCGCCGCGTACATATCCTCTTCATTTGAGAAATTAAATTTGTCAGCAACCTTTTGAATATTCTCCGGCGTTAAAACATCCTTCAATTCAAAATCCAAGTTTTTAATTTCTTTTTCGACCAGCTCACGGCCTTTTTCGACATTTTCTTCACGCCGCTGTTTCTTAAAGAATTGACGGATTTTATGCTTCGCTTGGGATGTTTGGGCAAGCTTCACCCAATCCTGGCTCGGACCGTAGGAATGCTTAGAGGTGAGAATTTCAACGATATCACCTGTCCGAAGCTTATGGTCAAGCGTAACCATTTTTCCGTTTACTTTGGCACCGATTGTTTTATTGCCGATTTCAGAGTGAATCCGGTAAGAAAAGTCAATCGGAACAGAACCGGACGGAAGCTCGATTACATCTCCTTTTGGCGTAAAGACATACACCATGTCAGAGAACAAATCAATTTTGAGCGATTCCATAAATTCTTCTGCATCTGTCGATTCATTTTGAAATTCTAAAATTTCACGGAACCAAGAAAGCTTTTTCTCAAAGGTTGCACCTTCATTGGCTGCTTTCCCTTCTTTATAAGCCCAGTGAGCCGCAACCCCGTATTCCGCTATTTCATGCATTTCAAAGGTGCGGATCTGCACTTCAAGCGGATCGCCTTTAGGCCCAATAACCGTTGTATGAAGCGATTGATACATATTCGGCTTCGGCATTGCGATATAATCTTTGAATCTGCCTGGCATCGGTTTCCAGCATGTGTGAATGATGCCAAGCACCGCGTAGCAGTCCTTTATGCTATTCACAAGAATACGGACAGCCAACAAATCGTAAATTTCATTGAATTGCTTATTTTGCAGCACCATTTTTCGATAAATGCTGTAAATATGTTTCGGGCGTCCCGAGAAGTCAGCCTTGATATTTACTTCTTCGACACGTTTCTTCACTTCATTGACAACCTCATCGACATAAAGCTCTCGTTCTGCACGTTTCTTCTTCATGAGGTTGACAATTCTGTAATATTGCTGAGGGTTCAAATAACGGAGCGCCGTATCTTCCAATTCCCACTTAATTTTTGAAATCCCGAGACGATGCGCCAAAGGAGCAAAAATTTCCAGCGTTTCATTGGAGATTCTCCGCTGTTTTTCCTGAGGCAGATGTTTCAGTGTCCGCATATTGTGAAGACGATCCGCCAGCTTGATCAATATGACCCTGATATCTTGAGCCATAGCGACAAACATTTTGCGATGATTTTCCGCCTGCTGTTCCTCTTGAGATTTATATTTAATTTTGCCGAGTTTCGTTACGCCGTCTACAAGCATTGCCACTTCTTCGGAAAATGCTTCTTTCAGGTCATCGAGCGTCACATCTGTATCTTCCACGACATCGTGCAAAAATCCGCCCGCGATTGTGGAAGGGTCCATTTCAAGATCAACGAGTATCCCCGCAACCTGAATCGGATGAATAATATATGGCTCGCCCGATTTGCGGTATTGCTCGCGATGAGCATCTTCAGCGTACAGATATGCTTTTTCGACAAATGCGATATGCTCATCAGATAGATAGCTGCGTGCTTTATCTATAACTTGCTCGGCAGTCAATACTTGTTCGTTCGCCATGGAATCACCTTTTTTAAAATGTAAACTGTATTGTAGTTTATTATCAAGAAAAAAACGAAAGATGTAAAGAGCAGAAGTTCAAATAGCCAAATATTATATAAAATAAATGCAAAACAATAGGAAAAAAGCACCCTGACATGGAGTGCTTTTTCGTTATGCGGTTATCCTTAGTATTTCATCAATGTTAAGATGTCGTAATCTTCGAGCTTATTTCTGCCGTCAAGGTAAGAAAGCTCGATTAAGAAAGCGATACCAGCAACAACGCCGCCAAGTTCTTCAACAAGTTTGATTGTCGCTTCAATTGTGCCGCCTGTCGCAAGCAGGTCATCTGTAATAAGCACACGCTGACCAGGCTTAATCGCATCTTTGTGGATCGTTAATACGTCTTTTCCGTATTCCAAGCCATAATCCACTTTGATTACTTCACGAGGCAACTTGCCTTCTTTGCGGACCGGCGCAAAACCTACGCCAAGCGCGTAAGCAACGGGACAGCCGATAATAAAGCCGCGCGCTTCAGGGCCAACGACCAAATCAATTTGCTTTTCTTTCGCATATTCAACAATTTGATCTGTGGCATAGCGGTATACATCGCCTTTATCCATCAGTGTCGTAATATCTTTAAATTGCACGCCCTCTTTCGGGTAATCCGGTACAATTGTTACGTATTGTTTTAAATCCATCTGTTTTATGTCCTCCTCGTACTTTCATAAGCCTCTGAATCTTGTTTCATCAGCTTATTCAGCCATTCCTTCAGCTCTTCAGCAGAAGAATAATTCAGCTTTTGATCCAGTTCCATCAGCTGCTGTTTCGCCTGATATGTTTGTGAGTCTGTTAAGTCGCGTTTCTTTGCTCCGCTCACAACAGACAGCACACCATTCTCTATTTTAACAAAACCGAGATCAAAAAACACCTTTGTCATGAAATTGATTGTTTCAACGGACCAGCCTTTATGTTTTGCAAGCTCTGAACCGTGTTTTTTCACGTCAAAAGCGCCTCTTTTCAGCAAGAACGCATAATACCATTTAAAGTGGTCTCTTGCGGGAAAAGTTGATAAAAAGTGGTCCTCATGATTGAGAAAAATAAAATATATCCGCTCGGGCGCCTTTCCTTCCAGCAAACGTGCGAGCATGTCCAGCGAAGGCGGCGGATCCAGTAATACAATATATGCACCATCGAGGTCAAACGCCTTTGCTTGATCTTTAGAACTGATGACGTGCACTTCTCGGCGAAGGTCTTCAGTTTGAAGTAATGTTGTTGAGTCTTCTTTGAAAGAGACAATGGCCCGTTTAGCAGATGGAAGGGCGGAAACTGTGTCTTCCCACGTCCGTTTTCCCCTTAAATCAAACAGCTGCCATTCAGAAACAGCGGCATCCTTTATCATAAGCTGCGGCTTTTTTCGATTGTTCCATTCGTTGATTGACATCTCACCGACAATGGAAATTCTTGAACCCGGTACGATGCCTTCTTGAAGCTCGCCTTTATTAAAACCGACGCAATCAAGCTGGGACGACTCGTTTCTGATCGTCATTTTGACATGAGTTTTATTTGCCCCTATCTTGCGGACATCTTCCAGTACTGCATTTTCTACGAGAACGTGCGGTTTCGGGTTCAGCATGCCAAAAGGAGACAGCATGTTCATTTCTGCGATGCTTTCAACTGTAATGTCTTCGACGCCGCAGACAAGGTCGACTTCCTGTACGGGAATAAAATCCTCTTCCGTAAGCGTATTGTCCGCTATTTCATTCAGCCTGCTTCGCAAATCCGGCACATCTTCGGCTTTCAGCGTCATCCCCGCAGCCATTGGATGGCCGCCGAAATGAGGAAGAATATCTCTGCATTCAGAAAGGCTCTCAAATAAATTAAATCCTCTGATGCTTCGGGCCGAACCTTTAGCGATTCCCTTTTCTTCATCAATACCAAGAACAATGGCCGGTCGGTAGAAACGGTCCACAAGCTTTGAAGCCACAATCCCGACGACTCCCGGGTTCCATCCGGCTTTGGCCACGACAATTGCAGTTTGATCGAGCCCTTGCTGTTCAACCATTTCAATCGCTTCATCCGTCATTTTGCTGACCATTTTTTGGCGCTCTTTGTTCAGCTGGTCAATTTCTGCGGCAAGCTCTTCCGCTTCAAACGAATCCTCTGACATAAGCAAATGAACAGCGGGATCCGCCTGTTCGATTCTTCCGACGGCATTCAGCCTTGGTGCGAGCTGAAATCCGACTGTTTCTTCGTTCGCTTCTCCGATGTCTCCGCCTGACAGCTTAATCAGCTCTTTTAAGCCGAGCCGATTTGTCCGTCGAAGCCTTTCAAGTCCTAGTGTTGCTATTAATCTGTTTTCGTCATGCAGCGGGACTAGATCGGCAATGGTGCCGATAGCCGCCAGGTCAAGCAGTTCATCAGGAAGTTCACCCAATAAAGCGTGGGCAAGCTTAAACGCGACTCCAACCCCGGCAAGCTCTTTAAACGGGTAAGTGCAGCCAGGCTGCTTCGGGTGGACGATCGCACGGACATCCGGAAGCTCCGGTCCCGGTTCATGATGATCGGTAATGATGACATCCAGTCCGAGTTCCTTTGCCACCTTCGCTTCATGCACAGCGGCAATTCCTGTATCAACCGTAATGATCAAAGAGAAGCCCCGTTCTTTAATCGAACGAAACGCCTGTTCATTAGGTCCATATCCTTCTTTAAAACGGTCAGGTATATAAAAATCAACTTGAGCCGACAGTTTTTGCAGCGTGTGAAGCATCACTGACGTACTTGTAACCCCATCGGCGTCATAATCGCCATATATCATAATCTTTTCTTGTTGTGAAATCGCCTGTTTTATTCGATCTGCCGCTTCTTTCATGCCTTTCATTTCAAAAGGATCATAAAAATCGGCATCCTTTGTATGTAAAAACAGCCTAGCGCTTTCTGCCGTATCAAAGCCTCTTTTTACAAGCAGGGACGCAACAAGAGGTGTTATATGCAATTGTTCTGTGAGTGATTTGACCTTATCCTGATCTGGTCGCTGGATTTCCCATCGCATTTTTGACGCTAACATAAATTCACCCCTCAACCACCCTATTATACTAGAGCAGGCTGAGGGGTTTCAAATAATATTCGAAAACTAGTCTTTTTTCTCAATCATGGCTGATGCATCCTGTGTGTCAGTCTGATCAGCAAGATGAGTATCCTCTTGTTTATGTATTGCTGTTCTATTTTCTTTCCGCAAGGTTTTTATTTCCCGCTTCAATTTCATTACCTGAAAAATGCCGACAGAAAATACGATCAGTGCTCCCATTAAAACTGAGCCCAAAATAACAAGAATGAGCGGCCATTCTGATCTTCCAAACAGGTAATCAACTTCTACGGATCGAACATTAATGACTGCGAAAATAGCGACAATTAAGGTGAAAATAAGTGCGAAAATAATGGTCCATTGTTTATTCATTCTCTTTTCCCCCAAACTTCTTATTGAGGTAACTTTCCCAATCAAGACTGGTTTTAAACATGGCTTAACACTAGGTTAAGCTCCCTTTGCTGTTAATTTTTCCCGGATCAGCCTCTTCAGTCCGGTTCCCTCACCGGAAATCACAAGTGTATCGCCTTCGTCAATGACTGTTTCAGAGCTCGGATTCAGTTGTTTATCCTGATTCTTTTTAACAATTGCAATGACCGTCACATGATATTCCTGACCCACATTCAAATCACCAATCGTCTGATGAATGGCAGGCGCTCCCGCCTCTGCTTTACACCACTCTATAATCAAATCATCAAGGGCTGACTCGACCTGTTCTAATGCTTTCGGTTTATATGCCATTCCGCCAAGAATTGCAGACATTTGCCTTGCTTCAGCGTCATCAAACTGCACGGAGGCAACACATTCCTCATGGTCGTTTTCGTCAAAATAGTAAAGCTCTCTCCGTCCGTCATGATGAATGATAATTGAAATTTTATCACGGTTTCTAGTAATCATTTCAACTTTTTGTCCTATGCCCGGCAGCTCTGATTCGCGAACCCTCATATATAAACCCTCCTACATATCTGAAAACCAGCCATAAACACTTTTAACACCATATATATGTTTAAATGTAAGCGTATGTCATTATAGCAAATGTCTATTTTAAGTTCAATGAAACTTCAAAAAACAGGCTGCCCTGCAGAGGACAGCCTGATATTTTTTATTGCGCCGAATCTTTTTTCAGTTCTCTTCCTTTCCATGCAAGCCAAATTTGTGCGGCAATGTATAGAGAAGAATAAACGCCTGTTAACAGCCCGACCAATAAAGCAATTGAGAAGTTAGTAATAGAAGATGCTCCAAAGATCAGCAATGTCACAACAACAATCACAACGGTTAATACAGTGTTAATTGAACGTGTAAAGGTTTGCTGCAGGCTCAGGTTTACAATATGGTTCAGATCGGCAAAGGTTTTCGGCTTACGCTTTTTCATATGCTCGCGGACCCTGTCAAATGTAACGATTGTATCGTTAATGGAATACCCGATTATCGTCAAGATGGCCGCGATGAATGTAACATCTACCTCAAGCCTTGTAATACTGAAGAACGTGACGATAAAGAATGCGTCATATAGCAATGAGGCGATGGCAGCAATCGCCATTTTGTATTCGAATCGGATTGAAACGTAAATAATGATGCCAATAGAAGCTATAGCAACTGCGTACAGCGCATTTCTTGCCAGCTCCTTACCGACTGTCGGTGAAACTGTGCTGACATTTGGCTCTGATCCGTATTTGTCTTTAAAATACGTTTTTACTTTTGCTATGGTTTCTTTATCTGGCACCCCGACAAAACGGGCAACACCGATATTGCTCTTTTCGCCTGACAGAACTACAGTATCAGGGTCCATACCCAGAGATTCAAAATCCTTCTCAACTTGCTCTGTCGTCAGCTTATGGTCGCTTTGTACTTCAATCCGTGCACCGCTTGCAAAGTCAATGCCAAGATTCAGCCTGAACACAAGCAGGATAATAATCCCGGCAACCGTGACCGCACTGGAGAAAATAAAGAAGTATTTGCGTTTGCTCGTGAAATCCCATTTTTGGAATGGCGTATGCGGCTCTGTATTTTCATCCGTATCCTGAATATCCATGATATGTTTCTTATTGACACCAAACCAGCCTTTTTTCCGATCAAGCCACCTGCTTTCCACAAGGAGAGCGAGGAGAAATCTCGATAAGAAAACGGCAGTGATAAAGCTTGTCAAAATCGATAGGATCAGCATTGTCGCAAACCCTTTAACAGAGCTTGTCCCAAAGATAAAGAGCACAACCGCTGCAATAATGGTTGTAATATTCGCGTCAAAAATCGTCGCAAATGACCGTCTGTTTCCTGAACGGAAGGCAGAGCGGACTGACTTTCCTAGCTTGAGCTCTTCTTTAATCCGCTCATAGGTAATAATGTTGGCGTCAACAGCCATCCCGACACCTAAAATGAGAGCGGCAATTCCCGGAAGCGTGAGTACGGCATTCATCCAGTCAAAGATCTGGAGTGTAATGTAGATATAAACAGACAGCGTAATCACCGCGATTAATCCCGGCAGACGGTAATAGAAAAGCATAAATAAGAAAATAATTGCGATACCGACAATACCGGCAAACACCGTATCATGGAGAGCCTGCTGGCCGAATTGTGCGCCTACTGATGTCGAATATTTTTCAGTCAGTTTCACAGGAAGTGCGCCTGCGTTTAAAATGCTGGCTAAATCTTTTGCTTCTTGAACCGTAAATTGCCCTTCAATTGTAACGTCAGTTGTGTTTAATTCCTGACTTACATTTGGGGCGGATACATATTTAGGGTGCTCTTTTTGAACCTCTTTTTTAAAGGAGTCCCCTTTTTCGTAATCCATCCAAATAACAAGCTGGTTGTTTGGCGCCATTTTCATGACCTTATTGGTCACTTCGCCGAATTTATCAGCATCTTTCAGTTTAATGCTGACAATCGGTTCATTTGTTTTGGCGTCATACGTTTGTTTAGCTCCGTTTTCGACGAGGTCAGAGCCATTCAGCAATTCTTTGTCATTCGTATCTCTGAAAGAAAGCTGCGCTTCAGTCGCCAAAATTTCACGCGCTCTGTTTTGGTTTGTCACGCCAGCGAGCTGAACGCGAATCCGGTTATTCCCTTCAATTTGGATGTTCGGTTCGCTGACACCGAGAACATTGGCCCGGCGGTTCAGTGCCTCTACTGTGCTGACCAGAACGTCTTTTGTGATTTTGTCACCTTTTTTTACAGGCTGTACATCATACAGCACCTCAAATCCGCCTTGCAAATCCAATCCTAACGTAATATTGTTAGCGGCAGGCTTCGTAAAGTAGCCCAAGCCCGTGCCAATCAATAGAACGAAAAGGAAAAACGCAATCAAGCGTCCTTTTTTCATTATGTATATCCTCCCTTAAACCTGTGCGAATCAACCTGCTATCTCAGCAGTTCTTCCAATGCTTCCTGGCCCTCTTCACTGCCCAGCCAATTAGACGTTTTAAATGACTCAACGGTTGCATAGTTCATAAATTCGCCAATTTTCACTGATAAAATATCACTCGCCAGTTCATAAATGCTCAGTTCCGTTTTCTTTTTCCACTTCTTATCTGTTAAGTATGACCACAAACTTTCGAGTTCAACATCATCATACCCGAGAATCTTAAACTCTTCCAGTTTGCTGTAAAGAAACGGCCTGACGTGGTCTTTATATAGATCGGCTGGATGCTTCTCCACGAATTCCACGCTCCTTTTTTATTGTTTTTCAAGAAGACTTGTCATGCTTGGACGACATATACGCATATCTTTATTGTATATGATTCCAGGTAGTTTGAGAAGGCAGGGGGTAAAAATGGCGAAACAGACGTTTTTAAAGGGCACTCTTATCCTTATCGCAGCAGGAATGGTTACAAGAATGCTCGGGTTTGTCAACCGGGTGGTTATCGCCCGTTTTATCGGTGAAGAAGGAGTCGGGCTTTACATGATGGCAGCGCCTACCTTCTTCTTGGCCACTACATTAACTCAATTCGGTCTGCCGGTCGCGATCAGCAAGCTAGTCGCTGAAGCCAGTGCGCGGGGAGATCATCAAAAAACGAAAAATATTTTAGTCATGTCTCTGACCATTACGGGAGTGCTCAGCCTCATCTTTACACCGCTGTTTCTGTTTTTCGCCCCGGTTATGGCTGAAACGATGCTGACAGATAAGCGAACACTGTATCCGCTCTTGGCCATTACGCCGGTTGTGCCGATTATTGCTATATCGAGTGTGCTGAGGGGATACTTTCAAGGAAAACAGAATATGAACCCGCTTGCTATGTCACAAGTCCTTGAACAGGTTGTCCGCATTTCACTCGTGGCTGTCTGCACGACGATTTTTCTCCCTTACGGAATTGAATATGCAGCAGCGGGGGCAATGCTATCCTCAGTGGCAGGGGAACTGGCATCACTTCTTTATTTATTCGTTTGCTTTAAGTATAAAAAGACAATTAAAATCAGAAAACATTTTTTCCAGTCAATTAAAAACGGAAAACAAACCTTTACCCAATTAATGAGCGTGTCCCTTCCAACAACCGGGAGCCGCTTTATCGGAAACCTCTCTTGGTTTTTCGAGCCAATCGTCGTCGCTCAAAGCCTTGCCATCGCCGGTGTGGCAACAGTTGCCGCAACAAAGCAATACGGGGAACTGACCGGCTTTGCCATGACGCTGCTGACTCTGCCCAGCTTTATTACATATTCTTTGTCGACCGCGCTCGTTCCTGCGATCAGTGAAGGAATGGAGCAGAAAAAATTGCAGGTGGTGGAATACCGCTTGGAACAGGCGATGCGTCTCTGTCTGCTCAGCGGAGGCATTTCAGTTGTTATTTTATTTGTATTTGCGGATGAGCTGATGAGAGTGATGTACGGTTCTTCAGGCGCAGCTGTATTTATAAAAGTGATGGCCCCGTTTTTTCTGCTTTATTATTTTCAAGGCCCGCTTCAAGCTGTTCTGCAGGCGCTTAATTTGGCAGGAGCTGCGATGATGAACAGCTTAATCGGAGCGCTAGTCAAAACAGGCCTTATTTTTGTCCTTGCCACAAGGCCTTCTCTTGGCATTATGGGCGCGGCATTAGCCATTGTGACAGGCATGGTGCTCGTCACGCTATTGCACGCAGCAACCGTAAGCAAAGTGCTGCCGATCAGCATCAAAATCAAGGAGTACGCGCTCAGCTTCGCTGTTATTGTAATTTGCGGATTCATCAGCTCCGCCATCAAACATTATATAAGCTTTGGAGCATCTGAGGCTGTCAATCTAGCCGGATGGATTGCGGTGAGCGCCGCTATTTATATAATCCTCCTACTCGTTTTCCGTTTAATTAAAAAAGATGAGCTTCGCCGCATTCCCATTATCGGACGTCTAATCGTCCGATAACGGTTACGGGCGGTACCCATCTTTTTCATCAATAAATAATTCTCCGTCTGTAAACGAGCAAAAAGAAATATCTGAAGGGTTTGTGTATCCGTGTTTTTGCAAACTTTCGAGCAGCCATTTTTTATCTTTACTGATTCTGGACAGGTTTTCTGTTTGAATGAAGCCGTCTATAATGAGCGGCATTTCGAGCTGCCGATGCTCTCCGCTATTTTCTTTCTTTACAATAGTCAGTTTGCCCGACGGCTCTAAAATGGCAAATGATACGTCAGCTACTCTGTCGACGCTATTTTCTCTGAGTTGAACCATTAAATCATCAAAATTATATCGCTGTGATTTCATGGCTTCTTCGTCAATTTTTCCATATTTGATAATTATAGTCGGCTTACCGTCAAGAAGCTGGCGGACTTTTCGGTTTTTTAAAGAAAAGTATGCCAAAGTCACTTGAATGATCATTAATACAAGCATTGGCAAAATGGTATGAAATAGATGATCGTCTACGTTTTCTATGGCTAAAACGGCAATTTCAGCCATCATGATAAAGACAACGAGATCTAAAATACTAAGCTCTCCGATCTCCCGTTTGCCCATGAAACGAAAAATGACCAATATCACAAAATACAATACGACTGTGCGAAACGCAATAGTGAGAAGCTCTTCCATCATGCACCTCCAACTCATTATAGGTTGCAACAAAATGATCAATTTATGTAAGAAAAACCGATTGCATTTCACAAAGCTTTTACGTCTAATTCAAGGGATAAGGGAATACATTTTTACAAAGACGAGCCATCAGCATGTCTGACGGCTTTGTGCAAAAAGAACAGAAGCCTTTTAATACAGGCAGAGAGGAGACAATCATGGAGGAAACGAAACAAGTTGGAAAAGGCATTCTTTACGGCTTAATCGCCATATTTTCAGCCATGCTCCTGACAAGTTTGGCGGTTTCACTTTTATTGACCGCAACCTCGCTGGAAGAATCATCATTTAACTGGCTGATCACAGCTATCTCATTTCTCTCTTTATTTATCGGCGGGTTCATTTCAGGCGGGAAAGGCAAGGAAAGAGGCTGGATGATTGGCGCATTGACCGCCTTAAGTTTTTCTCTGATTATCTTATTGTTTCAGTATTTAGGATTCGGAAAGACATTTACAGCAGAACAGCTGATCTTCCATCTGGGATTTTTAGGGGTGTGCATGCTGGGCGGGATTTTCGGCGTGAACATGAGGGGAAACAGGTCTTCCACATAAAAAAGAGCGGGCTCACTTGCCCGCTCTTTTTTGTTTGCTATGTATAGCTCCTGCTGTTATTCAGCAGCAGAAACTTCTCTGATCGCGCGGCGGTCGAACGTAAGACGTGTGTTATCACCAGTCTTAATTACGACTTTGCTTTCGTCGATAGAGTCAACAGTACCGTGCAATCCCCCGATTGTCACTACTGAATCGCCTTTTTTCAGTTCCTCTTGCATTTGGCGTACAGCCTTTTGCTGCTTTTGCTGAGGACGAATCAGCAAGAAGTAAAGGACCGCAAACATTAAAATAATAGGAACCAATGTACCTAAAGTGCCAGTCATCATTTTCACCCCTTTCTGTAAGCCTGTTATGTTTATTTAGAAGCTTTTCGCATTTGGCTTGTTATAGCCGTAACGCTCAAAGAACTCTTCTCTGAAATCACCCAGACGATCCTCGCGAATAGCCTGTCTTACCTGCTCCATTAAGTGTAACAGAAAATGAAGGTTATGGTAAGTTGTTAATCGAAGGCCGAATGTTTCATTACAGCGAATCAAGTGCCTAATGTACGCGCGAGTGTAGTTTTTACATGTATAGCAATCACACTCTTCATCAATCGGACGGAAGTCTCTTTCAAATTTCGCATTTTTCATATTGAGTCGTCCTTCAGCAGTAAACACTGTGCCGTTTCTTGCAATCCGTGTAGGCAGCACACAGTCAAACATATCGACCCCGCGGATCGCTCCGTCGATCAGTGCATCCGGAGAACCTACTCCCATCAGATATCTCGGTTTATCCTTCGGCAAGAGCGGTGTTGTAAATTCGAGTACACGGTTCATGACATCCTTCGGTTCACCTACAGATAATCCGCCTATAGCATATCCCGGAAAATCAAGCGAAATCAAGTCCTTCGCACTTTGTGTCCGCAGATCTTCATATTCTCCGCCTTGTACAATACCAAACAGCCCTTGTTCATCCTGACGATTGTGGGCATTCAGGCAGCGTTCCGCCCAGCGGCTTGTCCGCTCAACTGACCTCTTCATGTAGTCGTACTCCGCCGGGTATGGCGGGCATTCATCAAACGCCATCATAATATCAGAGCCGAGTGCGTTTTGGATCTCCATCGCTTTTTCCGGAGATAAAAACAGCTTGTCTCCATTTAGATGATTGCGGAAATGGACACCCTCTTCCTCTATATTACGAAACTTGCTTAAAGAAAAGACCTGAAAACCGCCTGAATCGGTTAAAATTGCGCGGTCCCAGTTCATAAATTTATGGAGCCCGCCCGCTTCTTTGACAATGTCTTGGCCCGGACGAAGCCATAGATGATAAGTGTTGCTCAAAATGATGCCTGCATCCATTGCTTTCAGCTCTTCAGGCGACATTGTTTTGACTGTCGCCAGTGTGCCGACCGGCATAAAAACCGGCGTTTCAAAGGAGCCGTGAGGCGTATGCACTTTGCCCAGCCGCGCTCCTGTTTGTTTGCATTCTTTTATAAATTCATAGCGTATTGGTTGTTCAGCCACTTTTGATGAGGCCTCCTGTTCTCAAATTATATAATCAGCATCGCGTCTCCGAAGCTGAAGAAACGGTATTCCTCTTCCACTGCATGGTTATAGGCACGCAGAATGTTTTCTCTTCCAGCAAGCGCGCTGACCAGCATAATCAATGACGATTTCGGCAAATGGAAGTTTGTAATCATTCCGTCAATGGCTTTAAATTCATAGCCCGGATAAATAAAAATAGATGTCCAGCCGCTTGATGCTTTAAATTGCCCGTCATGTTCCCCGGCAATCGTCTCAAGCGTGCGTGTCGAGGTCGTGCCGACAGAAATGATCCGACCGCCATTTTCTCTTACTTTGTTTAAGGCTGCAGCCGTTTCTTCTGACATTTGATAAAACTCTGCATGCATATTATGCTCTTCCACTTCATCGGCACTCACAGGGCGAAACGTTCCAAGGCCTACGTGTAGTGTGATGAACTCAATTTGCACGCCTTTGTCTTTCAGCTGCTGTAAGATTTCTTCCGTGAAGTGAAGGCCAGCTGTAGGCGCAGCAGCAGAGCCGATTTCTTTTGAATACACTGTCTGGTAGCGCTCTTTGTCATCAAGCTGTTCTTTGATATATGGAGGGAGCGGCATCTCTCCAAGGGATTCAAGCACCTCGTAGAAAATACCGTCATATTGAAATTCCATCTTTCTGCCGCCGTGCTCAAGCTCTTCCGTGCAGATTGCCTTCAATCTTCCGTCTCCAAATGTGACAACAGTTCCTTTTTTCACCCGTTTCGCCGGTTTGGCAAGTGTTTCCCATTTATCACCGGTTTCCTGTTTCAACAAAAGAAGTTCCACTTTCGCGCCGGTATCCTCTTTTGTGCCGAATAACCGCGCAGGCAGTACCCGGGTATTGTTCAGGACTAGACAATCGCCTTCGTTAAAGAAGCTGATAATGTGTTTAAACGAGCTGTCAGTAAGCTCTCCTGTATGTTTATCGAGCACCATCAGCCTTGAAGCATCACGCTGCTCCAACGGTACTTGTGCAATTAAACGTTCTGGTAGTTCAAAATCAAATAAATCGACTTTCATGATGATTTCACCTTTATTCTAGTCTTTTGTTATTTCATTCTGCCAAAAAGATTAAGCAAAATTGATAATACCACACTTATAATAATACAAGTGACAACCGGGAAGAAAAACGTGACATTTCCTTTTTTTACAAAAATATCTCCCGGCATCTTGCCGACAAAATGCAAAACTGCTCCGATAATAAGCAAAACAGCACCAAGAATCATAATGATCTTAGGAAATTCAGTCATATCGGGGAGCCTCCATTTGGAAATGATGATAAACGGCCGGTGTCACGATCCTTCCACGCGGCGTTCTTTGTATAAATCCAATTTGCAGCAGATATGGTTCATATACGTCTTCAATCGTATGCGATTCCTCGCCGATGGTAGCTGAAATCGTATCAAGGCCTACTGGGCCGCCGTTGAATTTTTCGATCATGCCCATCAGCAGCTTATGATCAATATGATCCAAACCGAGGCGGTCAACCTGAAGCCGCTCCAGCGCATTCTGAGAAATGTCTTCCGTAATCCTGCTGTCACCCAGCACTTGGGCGAAATCGCGCACCCTTCTCAGCAGGCGGTTCGCCACGCGGGGCGTCCCTCTCGATCTTCTTGCAATTTCAAGAGCCGACGGTTTATCAATCTCAACCTCGAATACATCAGCGGTTCTTGTGACAATATCCGCCAGTTCTTCTTGTGTATAGTACTCAAGGCGAGACATTACGCCGAATCTGTCTCTTAAAGGAGCCGTCAAAAGCCCCACCCTCGTCGTGGCTCCCACCAGCGTAAAAGGCGGAAGGTCGAGGCGAACCGAGCGGGCAGATGGGCCTTTGCCAATCACAATGTCCAGGCAAAAGTCTTCCATTGCAGGATAAAGCACCTCTTCGATCGATCTGTGCAGCCTATGTATTTCATCAATAAATAATACATCTCCCGGTTCCAGCGCCGTTAATATAGCAGCCAAATCACCAGGCCTTTCAATCGCAGGCCCTGATGTCGTCCGCAATTCCACTCCCATTTCATTAGCAACAATCGAAGCAAGCGTTGTTTTTCCGAGTCCGGGCGGCCCGTACAGAAGAACATGATCCAGCGTCTCCTGTCTCATTTTCGCCGCATCTATAAACACGCGCAAATTTTCTTTTACCTTATGCTGCCCGATATACTGTGCCAGATTTTGCGGCCTCAGGCTTTGCTCTATCACTGATTCATGGTTGTCTGCTTCACTTGAGACGAGCCGTTCATCCATGAACATCACCTTACTTTAATAGTTTTTGTAATGCTTTTTTCACATATTGGTCTGTTGTCAGCCCAATTTCTTCTTTAAGGTGAGGAAGCACCTTTTTGATTTCTTTTTCAGCATATCCGAGAACCCTGAGGGCTTCAAGTGCTTCTTCAAGAGCCGTTTCCGCTGTTTGCTTTTCAAGCCTTTCTTCATGATTAAACAGATTTTCAATCATTTCAGGCACAACATCTGCCAGCTTTCCTTTTAAATCTAGAATAATCTGGCGTGCGGTTTTCTTTCCTACTCCAGGAAACTTGACCAAAAAAGCTTCATCTTCATTTTCAATTGCTTGGATGACCGCTCCGGGATCACCCGAGCCCAAGATGGCAAGTGCTCCTTTCGGGCCAATTCCGGTCACGTTTAACAGCTTTGTAAAGAGCGCCTTCTCCTCTCTTGTTGAAAAACCATAAAGCGAAAAAGCATCCTCTCTGATATGATGGTATGTAAAAATCGTTTCTTGGCTTCTCTCCTTATATATAAACGGATTCGGCGTGAAAATCTGATAGCCGATGCCGCCGTTCTCTATGACAATATATTGGGGAGATACATAATCAATCGTCCCTTTAACAAATTCAATCACGCAAATTCACCTCTTTGACTGTTCTTCATTGTACCATAAAAACAGCCAAAGTCTTATAGAAAAGTTAACATATGTTCGCTTCTCTCTCATTCTTTCACGAAAAAAAAGACATGAATACATGTCTTCAATCAGCGGACGCTACCCGCTGTATGTCTTCATATGTTCGATGACATCCTCAAACTCCGCTTTTGTCCGAAATGGAATGCCTTTCAGCAGATTTTTTTGCATATGGCTTTCCAGCCTTTCTAAATCAATTTGAAAAAAAGACTGAATTGGTTCGGAAGCTGGCTCAGGCCGCCCATGAAAAGTGGAAATCACTCCATTATCCGATACACCGATATACCCGTTGACCTTGCTGAGCGGAGAAATATCGTCCATTTGCTTCCGGAAGAGCACATATCCCTTTTTTTGTTCCACTAGCGTCCATCCGGCATAAGCTGCCCAAAAATCATCCATAGAAAACACTTTTTCATGCTTATGCTCAATGCTGACATCGCCGTCCAAATACACCTTTTCAAGCTGCACATGCACCTGCAGCGGCTCATAGTGCTCCACTTCCGCGCCAAGTGCGCGGGAAGGAGCTCCTATTAAAAATACTGCCGCTGAGCAAAGAATGCCCAGCAAAAGATACGCCGTGCTGAATCGTTTCACCCTCTACACCTCTTTGCACACGTTTAAGATTAGTTTGACCAAAGAGGCTACTGCTTAACCGTTTTATCAAAATTTGTCTGCACATTTTCCCTGACAAACCGTTCCTCCGTATACACATCTGTGCTTTGCTCAGAAATTGTCAAGAATCGCGTCAGAAAGGCACTGAAAAAATACAATGCCGCAAAGATCCAAATCACGCCGCCTGCACCGAGCGGCCCAATGAAAAGACTCACGATGCCCGGCGCGATAAACGCACATAAACCAGATCCCAAATTCAACACTGACATGGCAGCACCTTTATTATCAGGTGCAAGCGTCGGCAAAAGCGCGCTTAATGGGACGTACCCTGCTAAAGCCGCGCCGTAGCAGCAGGCGATAATCATGAGCACCCAATACTGATGCCCGATCAGCTGAGGCGTGTAATACAGCGCCAGCGTAAAAATACCGCATCCGACACCGCCAAACCACATGACCGTATTGCGCCAGCCTAGTTTATCTCCGACTGCACCGAAAATGATATTAAACACAATATTCACAAAAAACAGCGTCCCCCATATTTGCAGCCATTCCGAAACCGAATACCCGTATCGTGCTAAATAAGTAGGAAGAAAGATGGCAAATCCAAATTGTCCTATCGCATTAATCGTCTTGACCACTCCGCCGATGCCTACCTTAGGGTTTTCAAACATAATCGTAAATGCCTTCGACAATTCTTTCCATTTCGGCTGATCTTGTTTTTGTATCGGAGTAATTTTATCTTTGTTAAAAAATAAGGCAAGAATTCCGCCTGCCGCCACAAACAGTAAAGCGCTCCAAAGCGTATTGATTTCTCCAAAGGCCGGAACTGCATAGCTGGAATAGAACGGGCCGAGCACGTTAAGGCCGCACGTAAACATAAACCAAAACCAGCCGACGGCTTTGCCGAGAATATTTTGAGAGGTGCTGTATGACACCCATACGAGAAAAGAGTATGCAAACAGCGGATATCCCAAGCCTCTAAGAGCATAGCTGCCCAAGAGAGCCGGATAATACATATGAGGAATCGCCCAGCCGATAAAAGCGGCCGAACCGAGGATAAATGCAAGCAATCCGACAGTCATCGTTTTTCTCGGCCCCCAAGTTTGGACAAACGTTCCTGAAAGCCAAGCTGAGATGGTGACAGCAATGCCGTACATGGTAAATAACGATGCGGATTGCTGCATACTGAGACCATGATCAACGAGAAAAGGAGACAGCCAGCCTTGTTCGAGGCCGTCTCCAACCATAAAGATGACAACGCCAATATAACCCCAAACCATGTGAGAAGGAATTCCGATTTTGTTCAAAACATTTCCTTTAGCATGTACTGTATTCATTTTCTCCACCGCCTACTTAAAGTATCAATGGAGTATATACCCAAGCTTGCTGAATTGTAATCCTGTTAGATTAAAAAGCGATTTTTTCAGTGTGCTCAATGCTGACAGGCATGCCAAAAGCAAGCGATTGCTGTGCTGCTCTGGCGATCCTTCCGGCCTGTAAACCGTCATTGCCGGTGCAGGGAGTCTCCTGGTTTGTGCCGATCGCTTCTGCAAAACGGAGAATCTCCTCCTCATATGAATCCTTATAGCGTTCAAGGAAAAAGAAATGCGGTTTATCCTTCATCACAAAATCAGCTGTTGACACCTCAACCGTTGTCGGCCTGCTATTGTCTGCCGCTGCAGAGCCTTTCGTCCCGAAAACCTCAACCCGCTGGTCATATCCGTACACAGCTTGGCGGCTGTTATCAATCACAGCCATGGCACCGTTTTCAAAAGTCAGTGTAATAACAGCTGTATCAATATCACCCAGTTCCGCAAAAGAAGGATTCACCAAAGCCGCCCCTTTGGCATACACTTCCGTCACTTCGCTCCCCAAAATATATCTGGCCATATCAAAATCATGGATCGACATATCCATAAACAACCCGCCTGACGTACGGACATAATCTATATTCGGGGGTTCTGGGTCCCGGGACGTGATTTTTAATAAATGAGGTGTACCAATTTCACCATTTTCAACAATCGTTTTGATTTTCTTAAAATGAGGATCAAAGCGGCGGTTAAATCCGACTTGAAGTGTTACCCCGTGTTTCCGGACAGCCGCAAGCGCTTCACTCGTTTCGTCCAGAGAGAAACTAACGGGCTTCTCACAAAATATATGCTTTTTCGCCTCGGCTGCTTCTTTGATCATCTGTGCATGTACGGCTGTAGGAGAGCAAATAAAAATAGCATCAATATCAGGATCATGTAATAAATCACGATAATCAGAGGTTATGTATTCAATCTGATGACTGTCGGCCCAGCTTTTTATACGGCTTGCCTGAATGTCAGAGACTGCTTTTATTTTCATGTGAGGAATCCGGCTTATATTTTGAACATGAAGTTTGCCGATGCGGCCTGCACCGATAATCCCTGTCACAATCTGTTTTGTCATGGCTTCTTCCCCCTTGATCATTCACGAAAGCGCTTTATTTAAAATTAATACTATCCCATTTGTAAGCGCTTTTCAAGAATGGAAATTAAACGTTCTATGTCTCTTTTATCACAATTCATGCTTATAAGTAGCCTTCTTCTTCAAGACCAGATACACTAGAATTAGGCTCTTTTTCCTGAACAGTTTATGATTTTCCTATAAACAGCTGCATAAAATAGAGCAAAGAAGGTGAATGAAATGCTGACAAAAGCAGAGGCACTGGCCCATTCCGTCATATACCGCAAGAACAGCAGATTTGATAAAGTCAAAGAGAAATCCGAGGAATTAACACTAATCGGCAAGGGAAGAAGCGCCTATGTGTTTGCCTTAACAGAAGGCCGTCGAAAAATGGCGCTGAAAGTATTTTTTCCGGAATATCAAGCGACAGCAGTCAAAGAAGCAGCGATCTATGAAAAATTAGCCGGGTCCGCATTCTATCCTGACATTTACGAAACTGGCGATTCATTTATTCTCATGGAATATATTAAAGGTGAAACCTTTTATAACTGTCTGAAGAAAGGCATTGCAATCAGTGATGACATGATTCAGCAGGTTGAAGAAGCACTTTCTGACGCCCGGGCTGCCGGCCTGAACCCGTCAGATATCCATTTACGGAATCTGATTCTGACAGAAACCGGAGCAGTGCGGGTGATTGATGTTGCGAGATTTGAACAGACAAAAACGTGCACGCAGTGGAATGATTTAAAATCAGCGTATCATGCACTCTACAAAAAACCGATATTCCCCAAAAAGATTCCGGGTTTTTGGCTGGAGATCATCGCATTTTTATATAAGAAAGATTGGTTTCAAAAGCATTTCGCACAGCGGAAAAGAAAATATTCTTAAATCAAAAAGGCAGCCGCACAAGCGGCTGCCTTTTTCATGTATTTTTTACTTTCTGACGGCAGAAATCAGTTTCATTTGTTCAGGCGACAGCTTAATTCGATAGCCTCTCACAGTTAAGTAGACCGCTTCTGGGTCCTTCTCGCCGGAATGACAATACGTTTTTTCCATTTCTGTCTCCCCTCACCCTTTATTGGCTTTATTTCATCTTATCATTGCTTTATTAAGGTAATTTTAAAGAAATGTAAAGATCATATGAATTCCGATATATAGTAAAATGAGAGAAAAAAAGGGAGAGAGTCACATTAAGACACGCAGCAACATCCCGCTTATTATGTTTGCCCTGCTGGTCTTCTTCGGCGGCGCCATCTATTGGATGTTATTTTCACTAAAAAACGTTCCGAAAGGCAATCTCGTCCAATCGGTTGAATCGCCGGACGGCAGCTATACGTTAAACACTTATGTATCCGAAAACACCTTGAGCTTAGATGCAGCCAGAGGTGAACTTGTAAATGAAAAAACACTTGTCAAGAGAACAATCTACTGGAATTACCCGGACAGCCGCCCAGCAGTGACGTGGATCAATCACAATACAGTGAAAATCGGCAATCAGACTTTACATCTTGATACTGATGAAACGTATGATTGGCGAAAAGATGATCATTGGATCCGTGAAGAACCGCCGCAGGCGTCAGTGAGGTGATGAAACATGAATAAGATGAACGGAACAAATGATGAAAAGCATTTCAATCATTTTGTGATTGCTTTATCCTTTATATACGGTTTGACTGAACTAGGCTATTTGTTGCTGAAGGATTTTATAACAATTGCCATAAGTTTGCCTCTGTAGAAAAACGCAGCGTAGTCGATACGCCGCGTTTTTTCTTTTTTCCTTCCTCTTCTTATTGATAATTACAGGTCATATAATGTGACAAATCGATTGTAGAAATAGTTCGATTAGACCAAAATCCTTTTTATACATGTATTCGAATTTGAAGTGAGGGGGAAGCTTGATGGCAGATTTTGTTGCTAGTTTGAATGCGGTCTTATGGAGTACGCCCGTCATTTATATTTTATTGGGAATTGGATTCGCCTTTTCAATTATGACCCGTTTTTTACAAGTCCGACATTTAAAAGAAATGATTGTTCAGATGTTCAAAGGCAAGAGCTCTGAAGCCGGTGTTTCATCTTTCCAAGCGTTATCGATTGCGCTGTCCGGCCGTGTGGGCACAGGAAACATCGCGGGAGTGGCGACAGCAATTGCATTCGGCGGACCCGGTGCAGTGTTCTGGATGTGGGCGATTGCCTTTATCGGGGCGGCGAGTGCCTTTGTAGAATCAACGCTTGCTCAAATTTACAAAGTGAAACAAGACGGTCAATATCGGGGCGGCCCTGCTTATTATATAGAAAAAGGCTTAGGCATTAAGTGGTTTGCCGTCTTATTTGCCGCTGCTGCCCTTATTGCAATGGCCTTTCTAATGCCGGGCGTACAGTCCAACTCCATTGCGGCTGGGATCCAAAATGCATTCGGCATCTCTCCTTTCGTCACAGGGTGTGGTCTGGTTTTATTATTAGGGTTCATTATTTTTGGCGGCGTCAAACGAATTGCCAATGCGGCGCAAATGATTGTTCCATTTATGGCCATTGGATATATCCTGCTGTCTTTGATTATTATTGTCATGAATGTGTCTGAATTGCCTGCTGTGATCTCATTAATATTCAAAAGCGCCTTTGCATTGGATTCCGCTTTTGGCGGCTTGATCGGCATGGCGATTTCCTGGGGCGTTAAACGTGGCATTTACTCAAACGAAGCCGGCCAGGGAACAGGCCCGCATCCGGCAGCTGCTGCAGAGGTTTCTCATCCGGTCAAGCAGGGACTGGTTCAGGCATTTTCTGTTTATATTGACACCTTGTTTGTATGTTCCGCTACAGCTTTCATGATCTTGTTTACCGGCATGTACAATACCACGGCTGCAGATGGTTCCTTTATCGTTCACCAGCTTAAAGGCGTAGAAGCAGGACCTGGTTTCACACAAGCGGCAATTGACAGTGTTCTTCCCGGATTCGGTGCAGGCTTTGTTGCCATCGCTTTATTCTTCTTCGCTTTTACAACAATTATGGCGTATTACTACATCGCAGAAACAAATATCGCCTATTTAGCACGAGGCAGAGAAAGCAAATGGGCAATGCTTGGCTTAAAACTGATTATTTTAGCCGCCACATTCTATGGTACTGTGAAAACAGCTTCACTTGCTTGGGCATTAGGGGATGCAGGGCTTGGCATTATGGTATGGCTGAACGTCATTGCCATTGTGCTGCTTGCCAAACCGGCGCTTCTTGCTTTAAAGGATTATGAGCGCCAAAAGAAGCAGGGCTTAGACCCGGTCTTTGATCCAAAAGCGCTGGGTATCAAAAACGCTGATTTCTGGGAGAAAGAATACACTCATGATAGTGAACGTGTCTCCTGAACATACTAAAACCGGCCCGATATGACATCGTGCCGGTTTTTTATGAGCGATAGTTTGTATACACTTCTTGAACATCATCGTCATCTTCAAGGATGTCTATTAATGTTTCCAGCTTCTCAACAGCCTGATCATCGGCATCTGCATAGGTATTGGGAAGCATGGTCACCTCCGCCGAAGAAATTGGATATTTCGATTCGAGGGCTGTTTTCACCTCTTCAAAATGCTCAGGCTCTGTGAAAACCTCATATAGGTCTTCTTCAATTCGCAGCTCTTCTCCTCCTGCTTCAAGCACATCAAGCATGAGCTCATCTTCTTCTATTTGCCGTTCAGTACGGTCTATCGTAATGAACCCCTTTCGTTCAAATAAAAAGGCTACACATCCGCTTTCTCCCAGACTTCCGCCATTTTTATTAAAGGCTGTCCGCACATTTGACGCCGTTCGGTTTTTATTATCTGTTACGCATTCAACCATGACGGCAATCCCTGAAGGGCCGTAGCCTTCATAGGTGATTTCTTCATAGCTGCTTCCGTCTTGGCCTCCCGCAGCTTTTTTAATGGCCCGATCTATATTTTCATTCGGCATATTGGCGCCTTTTGCTTTTTCGATGACAAGACGCAATGCTGAATTTGCTTCTGGATCCGCTCCGCCTTCTTTCGCTGCCACATAGATTTCTTTTGCCAGCTTCATAAATATTTTCCCGCGCTTTGCATCCTGTGCATTTTTTCTTTTTTGAATGTTTTTCCACTTGGAATGGCCTGCCATGTTTTCACCTTCTTTTACATTTTCTATGTATACTTTAATGGGAATTGTTCGCTGATGCAAAGAAAAAGGCTGCCGAATATCACTTCCGGCAGCCCTTCCTTCCTAGCGGTTGTTCATTTTATGAAGTTTTCTGAACAGCCCTTTATCTGTTGATACTTGAACGTCACGGCCATTTGCATAGTTGCGCGCTGCTTTTACGACATTATCTCTGTCAGACTTTGTGAACTCTCTGTGGCTTTTGACTGCGATAACTACTCGGTCATCCGATACCATAACTTGTGTGTCATTGATGTTTTTCACTTGTTTCACACGGTTGGCAATTTTTGCAGCCAGTCTTCTGTTTTCTTGGTTGTCATACCCGTTGTTCGCTGCATTCCGATTCATGTTTCGGTTATTCGTGTTGTTATATGTTCCGTCAGTTGCCAAAGGAACACGATCGTCAGCAGTAACACGGTCACGGTTATTTACATTCGTGGTGTTTCGGTTACCGTCGTTCTGATCCTCCATTAATTCAGAAACAGGACCATCGTGGTCGATTCCGTCTCCCTGTCTATCGGCGTCATTTTCATTTGTATAATATCCGATTGGACGGGTATTGCCGTTATTGCGCGTATCATTCATAGCATTATCGTTTGCTCCGCATGCTGTTAAGCCGGCTGTCATTAGAATCAAGCTAGCGATCGTCATTTTTTTACCCAATGGAAAAACCCCCCGTGGACGAATTGAGCATGTTTGCTCGCTTTTATCATGTGCGTATGGGGGGCATGTTAAGCGTGTCAGTTCTCTCCATTTGGCAGTGATCTGCTTGAAAACAAAAAAAGGAACGATTTACATCGTTCCGAACGATCACTCATTTTCTTCTTCCGGCCGGCCAAACATTTGGTTTACAGAAGGCTGATTCGTCATTGGCATAGAAACTCCTGCCGAATATGGGTTTGGATTTGGGTTAGCTGTGCCATATGGCATATTAGGGCTTCCATAAGCCCCCATTCCCGAATGGCCAGGCGCAGAGAAATATGGCTGATGATCACCGTCACAGCCGCAGTCGTCATGATCTTTGTATGGCATGTAACCATGAGCCGCAGCAGGCTGGTATGCTCCCATTACTTGGGGAGTGCCGTAATAAGGGCCATACGGCATATGTCCATACGGAGATCCATAAGCCGGAGATGCGTATTGCGGCGCACCGTATGAACCGTAATGTCCGTGATGGGTGTTTTCATGATGCTGGTTTTCATAACCCGGGTCATACTGAGGCGATACAAAGCCTGGCTGGTATCCATGCATCGGATGCATTGGAAAAGCCTGTGCCGGATAGTACGGATAGCATAATCCTGATCCTGGAAGAATTGGCGAAACAGGCACCGGACACGGTACGAAATGAGCCGGATAATGATAATAAGGCTGAACAGCCGGCATCGGCATATTCGGAACTGTGTGATGAACGTTTTCCTCTTCTACACCGCCTACCTCTGGCGCCTTTGGCATATTAGGCATATTCGGATAATTAGCATTTTCCATATTACTCATAGCCTCCTGTTGTGGAAATTGGTCTTGCATATGATACATATGATCCATATTTCCGTCATGATGTTTTTTTGGCTCCTCCGGTTTAGGAGGCGACCAAGGCTGGAAAAGCTGTTTCATATCATAATAATCGTTCACATCAGCTTCAGGGTACACATTTTCCTGCAAATTAGGCATCGGCGGGACATACGGCATGGACTTCTTTTCTTTCGGCTTTGTGTCTTCTACATCGACAACGGATTTAGGCTTCTCTTTCGCATATGGATGTTCTTGCTTCACACTCCCGGCCGCAGGACTTTTGCCCGCTTTTGGCTCTTTTCTGACCGGGACTCCTTCTGACGGCACTTTTATTTTCATTCCAGGCATGATTAAGTCTGGATTGCTAAGCTGTGTATTGAGTTTTTTCACTTCCTCAACATCGACTCCGTACTTTTCAGCTATTTTCCAGAGCGAATCGCCTTTTTGAACGATATGGATTTTCAACGTTTTCCCCTCCTATGCAAAACGTGAACAGTTCAGCTGTGATTACAATATGTTTCTTCACAACATATGCCTGAACAAAAGAAGTTATGAGTAAAGGAAGGGAAAATATTTCTGATCTACGTGATCGAAAGCATTCGATTCAGGGCAAGGAGTGCATCTTCCTGAATGGCTTTTGGCACCTTGATGACGCCTGAAGGTTCTCCTTTTTCAATTTGTTCCAGCGACCACAACAAATGCGGCAAATCAATTCGGTTCATTGTCAGGCAAGGGCACATGTCAGGGTTGAGTGATTCGATTTGTTTATCTGGATGCTCGTGAATGATCCGCTGAACAAGATTCATTTCTGTCCCGATTGCCCACTTGCTTCCCGCCGGAGCCTGGTTGATTGTGTCGATAATATATTTCGTTGATCCGTTATCATCGCTTAGTGTCACGACTTCGTGTGAACATTCCGGGTGCACAATGATCTGAATGTCGGGGTCTCGCTCTCTCATATCATGGATATTTTTAGTGGTGAATTTCTCGTGAACAGAGCAATGCCCTTTCCACAAAATCACTTTCACATTCGTATGCCCGGATTCAGCTACTAATTCATCTTTCATCGGATCCCACACAGCCATATCTTCAAGCGCAATGCCCAGATCATAAGCCGTATTTCTCCCTAAATGCTGATCAGGCAAAAATAAAATTCTTTTTTTCTGTGTAAACGCCCATTCAAGCACTTTTTTCGCATTCGAAGAAGTTACAGTTGCTCCGCCATGCTTTCCGACGAATGCCTTGATCTCCGCAGTGGAGTTCACATAAGTTAAAGGTATGATCGTATCTCCAAATATATGCTGAAGCTTCTTCCATGCCCTATTGGTCTGCTGCATGTCAGCCATGTCAGCCATAGAACATCCAGCTCTCATATCTGGCAGGACGACCGTTTGCTGCTCGCTTGTCAGCATATCGGCGGTTTCTGCCATAAAGTGAACGCCGCAAAATACGATATAATCCGCTTCTTTGTTTTTTTCCGCTACTCGGGCCAATTGCAGGGAGTCGCCTGTTTGGTCAGCAAATTGTATCACTTCATCCTTTTGATAATGATGGCCTGGTATAAAGAGCCTGCTGCCGAACTTTTTCTTAATGGCGGCAACGCGCGTTTCCATATCCTTTCTCGATAGTTCTTTATAACTTTCGGGCATCATATCATTCGATTGTTTGATCACATCAAGAATTGACATAACAGCATTCCTCCACAGATTCATTTGATAACGTAACATCCATGCTGATATCTAAACTTTTGACGGAATGAGTCAGAAATCCTAATGAAATATAATTCACACCCGTCCCTTTAAAAGCAGGCAAAGATTCTAACGTAATCCCGCCAGAGGCTTCAGTTTTTATATTAGCCGGTGTGAGCTTTGCAAAATGACGGACCGTATCAGGCGGACAGTTGTCAAACATAATAACATCCGCTCCAGCTGCAATTGCTTCCCGCAGCTGTTCCTCCGTTTCAATTTCCACCTCGATATTTACCATGTGCCCTGCGGCCTGACGGGCTTTTTTGCACGCCTCTAAAATAGAGCCGCATGCTGCGATATGATTATCTTTAATCATGATGCCGTCATACAAACCGAATCGATGATTATACCCGCCGCCGGCTCTGACAGCATATTTCTCCAGCATTCTGAGCCCCGGTGTTGTTTTTCTCGTGTCACAAATTTTAATCTGTTCATCATCCAGACACCGAACAGCCTCTCTTGTCATTGTCGCAATTCCTGACAGCCTCTGAATAAGATTTAATACGACCCGCTCTCCTGAAAGGAGCGCAGCTGCGGGACCGTGTAACTCGGCAATCACTTCACCTTTATGCAACATGTCCCCATCTTTTTTGTGTAAAATGATTTGAACATTTTCGTCCAATAACGAAAAGCCTTCTTTTATGATCGCTGCTCCTGCAAAAATACCCTCTGACTTTGCAACAATCTCCGCTTCACAGCTCTGTTCTCCAAAAATAGACTGCGATGTAAGATCCCCTGTCCCAATATCCTCAAGAAAAAAGTGATTCAGTAATTTTTTCAGCTGTAAATGATTCATTGTTCCAAATCCCCTCGTTTTTTCTGATCTTCGTTCCTTTTTTTGTATGGACAATTTGTCTTCCTTGCCAGCTCACCTCAGCATGAGGAAAATCGGTGCGGAAGTGAGCCCCTCTGCTTTCCTCCCGCAAAAGCGCAGAAAACGTCATCAGCTTTGCAGTTTGCCATAGATGAGAAAGTTCCATCTGCCGAATTGTGATATCCTTCACATTTACTTCCTGAAAAGGCAGCGTATGAAGCCAGATGCTAAGCTCAATCAAACTGCTTTGTTCCCGCAGAATAGACATGTGGCTTGTCATTTTGCTTTGCAGTTCATGCACCTCTATATCCGGCACCTCGTAGAAGACACTGGTTTCTAGCCCTGATTGATATTGCCTGTTATAAGCCGGTTTTTGGATAATATGCTCTGCTGCCCTTTTTCCAAATACCAGCGCTTCCAATAAAGAATTGCTTGCAAGCCGGTTTGCTCCATGTAAACCGGAGCATGCTGTCTCGCCAATCGCATAAAGCCCCGGCACTGTCGTTTCTCCCCAGCGATTAACTGAAACACCTCCCATTAAGAAATGCATTCCCGGAGCAACAGGAATTTTTCCGCTGTGGATATCAACCCCTGCTTTTTCACAAATAGCGGTGATGGTAGGGAAACGCGTTTCAAAATCAGAAATCGCACTGAAGTCTATATAAACGCGATTTCCTTTTGCCATTTCTTCGTGAATAACCCGTGAGACAATATCTCTTGGAGCCAGGTCACCTAAAGGATGCCGTTCAGCCATAATCCTGCGGCCGTTTTCGTCTACTAAACATCCGCCTTCCCCTCTGACAGCTTCTGAAACAAGTCCGTAGGAAACACCATTTTTCACAAGCAGTGTCGGGTGAAACTGAGTAAACTCCAAATCCGTTAATTCCGCCCCGGCCCGGTAAGCCAGAGAAAGACCGTCACCTGTGACAGTGAGATCATTCGTATGGTGAAGAAACAGGTTTCCACAGCCGCCGGCAGCCAGCACAACTTCGTCTGCGTGCCTTACCTTGAGCCGCCCTTTGCTGTCTTTTGTCATGACGCCGATACATCGTCCGTCCTCTATAAGCAAATCTGCTGCCGTTTCATTCTCGATTAACTTGATTTTGCTGTTGATCCGTTTGAGCAAATAATCGATAAGCAACCTGCCTGTTGCGTCTCCGCCTGCATGAAATATGCGGTTGTATGAGTGGGCCCCTTCTCTTCCAAGACAAACACCGCCTCGTTCATTGCGGTCGAATGGAAATCCACGCTCCAATAGGCTTTGAACCATCATTTTTCCATCATGTAATACGTCTGCTGCAATAGCTAGATTATTATGGCCGCACCCTGCGTATAACGTATCCTCCAGATGGGCTTCAATCGAGTCATCTTTTGCATAGGCCGCAGCAATCCCGCCTTGTGCATAGACAGAATTGCTGTTTTTGACGCTTTTTTTTGTGATAACAGTCACTTCGTATGAGGGCGGGAAAGCTGCAGCTAAGGAAAGTGCCGCCGCCCCTGAACCGATGACTGCAATCGTCTTTTTAGACATATGCCATCCTCCTGTTGTTTACACCTGTCTTGACACCTATATTTACACAAGGATAAAATAAACTCAAGAGTTTTTTATGGAGAACGGATGGGGGAAGACCGGATGATTTATTTAGATTATGCAGCGACAACGCCTATTTGTGAGGAAGCCCTTACTGTATATCAGAAGCTTAGTATGGATATGTACGGAAATGCCAGCAGCCTGCATGATGCAGGAGGAAAAGCAAAGCACATACTGGAGTACTGCCGTGAAAAAATCGCCAACATCATTGGCGGAGAAGCAAGCGGCATCTATTTTACAAGCGGCGGCACTGAATCCAATTTTCTGGCCATTCAATCATTGCTAAACGGCCTGCCAAAAACGAAAAGACATTTTATTACGACTGCCATGGAGCATCAGTCCATTCATAATTGCGCTGCTTTTTTGGAACAGCAGGGATATGATGTAACAGTCATTGAACCGAATGAATACGGGCTTATTACCGAGGAAATATTACTAGCCCATATCCGGCCGGAAACAGGCCTTGTATCTATTCAGCATGCAAATTCTGAAACCGGGATCATTCAGCCCATTCACCGCCTGTCTTCATACCTGCACAATAAGGGCATTCTTCTTCATTGCGACGCTGTTCAAACGTTTGGAAAGATCCCGATCAATACAAAAAATCTGGGAGTAGATGCACTCTCAATGTCCAGCCATAAAATCCACGGTCCAAAAGGAGTAGGGGCGGTCTATATCCGTCCGGATGTCCCTTGGAAACCCGTTTATCCTCTGACTACTCACGAATACGGATTCAGAGCCGGCACCGTAAATGTTCCCGGGATCGGTGCCTTCACTGCCGCTGCAGAATTGATCGTAAGCGAAATGGAAAAACAGATATCCCGCAATGAGGCATTAAGAACATACTTTCTAGACCAAATCCGTATTCGGTCTCTCCCTGTAACCCTTGCGGCAGACACTTCGCAAGCAGAATGTCTTCCGCATATTATAGGGTGTTTTTTTCACTCATTTGAAGGACAATATGTTATGTTAGAATGTAATCGGAGTAATATTTGCATTTCAACCGGCAGCGCTTGTTCTGCAGGTTACCACGGTCCGTCTGAAACAATGAAAGCATTAAGAAAAACCGAACAAGAAGCTCTGCAATTTATCCGCATCTCTTTTGGCAGGCATACAACAGCTGAACAGCTGGAACAGTTATTACATACGTTTACAGTGCTTTGGGAACAAAAGAAAGGAGAATTTGATATTGACCGAAGAATTAAAGCTAATGGGCGCCAACAGGCGTGACCAGCTTCTTCTGTGGCTGAAGGAATCTAAATCACCGCTGACAGGAGGAGAACTCGCAAAAAAAGCGAACGTTTCAAGACAGGTTATTGTACAGGATATATCGCTCTTGAAAGCGAAAAATGTACCGATTATCGCCACAAGCCAAGGATATGTATACATGGATGCAGCCGCTCAGCAGCACCAGCAGGCAGAAAGAATCATAGCATGTCTGCACGGTCCTGAACGGACAGAAGAGGAACTGCAGCTCATCGTCGACGAAGGCGTTACAGTAAAAGACGTAAAAATCGAGCATCCCGTGTATGGAGATTTAACTGCAGCCATCCAAGTAGGCACCCGGAAGGAAGTTAGCCATTTCATTAAAAAAATCAATTCTACGAATGCTGCCTACTTATCACAGCTGACCGACGGCGTGCACCTGCATACACTGACAGCACCTGATGAACATCGCATCGATCAAGCTTGTCAAGCCCTCGAAGAAGCCGGCATTTTAATTAAAGACTAAAAAAAAGCCCTCTAGAGGGCTTTTTTATAATTGGTAAGACTGGTATGCACCCAGGAGCTTCACTTTGCAGCCGAGCGCTTCAAGCTCCTGCATGGCCCCTGGAATCAATACATCATCAAACGCTTTTTCAATATCAATAATAAAGAAATAATGGCCTAATCCGGTTTTAGTCGGACGTGACTCAATTTTTGACAAGTTTAAATTTCTCCAAGAAAATGCAGACAGCACTCTATGCAGCGCCCCGGACTGATCATCCTGCGGCAGCATGACCATTAAGGTCGTTTTGGGCCTAGAACTCAATTTTGAATTCACTTCAAAAGATATGTTTTCATCAGGAGACAGGATAACAAATCTTGTATGATTGTCCCTATAATCCTGTATATCCCGTTTCACGATTTTTAATTCGTATGTAGAAGCTGCCATATCATTGGCAATGACCCCGATATTCAGCTCGGGATGATCACTGACAAACTTTGCTGCCGCCCCGGTAGAATTGGCGTATTCATATGGAACGGAAGGAAAATGTCGATGAAGAAATTTATGGCATTGCGCAATCGCGTGTGAATGTGAGTAAATTTTGTCGAGCTCTTTCCATGCATTCTCTCTAGAGGGATGGACGAGCAAGTGCTGATGAATCGGCAACGTCATTTCACCCACGATTGGCAAGGGCTGTTCATGTATTAAATAGTCTATTGTTAGATTAACAGATCCTTCTAATGCATTTTCCAAAGGAACAAAAGCAAAATCAACTTCGCCTGCAACGGCTGCATCTATACACTCCGGAATGGTGCGGTAAGCAACATGTTCGGCGCCGTTTTGAAAACAAGAACTGACTGCTAGATGTGTAAATGTAGCTGCTGGACCTAAATAACCGACTTTCATGACGATTTTCTCTCCCTTATGCACCTGAACCTAATATTTCAACCTTTTCTACAAAATCAAACTTCCTGAGCTTATTCATTAATGTATGAATGTCTTCTTCCATTGCCGACGTACTGATAGACAGTGTCACATTTGCTCTGCCTTGAAGCGGAATGGTCTGGTGAATGGAAAGAACGTTGCTTCCAGAATCAGCTACCGCCTGAAGAAGCTGAGATAACGCACCTGACCTATCCTCCAAATGAAAGAAAAGTGTGATAATTTGTTCTTTTACCATGGTGTAGAATGGAAAAACAGCATCCCTGTATTTATAAAACGCACTTCTGCTTAAATCGACCTTTTGAACGGCATCTGCTACTGAATCTGCTTTTTTTCGATCAAGCAGCTTTTTGACTTCTAATGTTTTTCTCATTGCATCGGGCAATACATCTTCACGGACAAGATAAAATGTCTCCTCTTTCATTTGCATCCCCCCTTTAAAATAGAGAGCCTGGCACCAGGCTCTCTTTTCAGCCAACATTCATTAATCAATAAATTCAAATTCAAATTCCAGAAGCCTGATTATATCTCCATCCTTGGCTCCGCGTTCTCTGAGTGCTTCATCAACACCCATTCCGCGCATCTGTCTTGCAAACCGTTTAACCGATTCATCACGTGAGAAATCAGTCATCTTGAATAACCGCTCAAGGCTGTCTCCTGAAAGCACAAATACACCGTCTGGATCGCGTGTAATGTTAAATGGCACTTCTTCATTTTCCATCGTGTACATGACACGGTTTTGTGTAAGCTCTTCCTCGTCATACAGCGGGAATTCCGGTGTGTTCTCAAGCTGATTGGCAACCTCAAACAGAAGCTCACGCAGACCTTCTCTTGTCACCGCACTGATCGGGAATACCGGATAATCATCCGTCAGCTTTTCTTTAAAGGCTTCGAGATTTTCCGCAGCCTCCGGCATGTCCATTTTATTTGCAACGATAATTTGCGGACGCTCAGTGAGACGCAGATTGTACTCGCTCAGCTCCTGGTTAATCGTAAGATAATCATCATATGGATCACGGCCTTCTAAGCCTGACATGTCAATGACATGAACAATAACCCTCGTCCGTTCAATATGGCGCAAAAACTGGTGGCCCAGTCCGACGCCTTGGTGTGCGCCTTCAATCAGCCCCGGCAAATCAGCCATGACAAAGCTGCGTCCGTCATCCGTTTCAACCATGCCGAGATTCGGGACAAGCGTTGTAAAGTGATAGTCCGCAATTTTCGGTTTTGCAGATGAGACAACAGACAGCAAAGTAGATTTTCCCACACTCGGGAACCCGACAAGTCCGACATCTGCAAGCACTTTTAATTCAAGAACAATGTAGCGTTCTTTTCCCGGCTCGCCGTTTTCTGAAAGCTGAGGCGCGGGATTAGCCGGTGTAGCAAAGCGGCTATTTCCTCTTCCGCCTCTTCCGCCTCTTGCGATGACAGCCCGCTGTCCGTGCTCTGTTAAATCAGCAATGACCTGTTTTGTATCATCGTCTGTCACAACGGTGCCCGGCGGAACTTTAATGACCATATCATCAGCATTTCGCCCGTGCTGGTTTTTGGACATGCCATGCTCGCCGCGAATCGCTTTAAAGTGTTTTTTGTATCTAAAATCCATCAGGGTGCGGAGACCTTCATCTACTTCAAAAACGACGTCTCCTCCCTTTCCTCCGTCACCGCCGGCAGGGCCGCCTTTCGGCACATATTTTTCACGGCGAAACGCAACCATACCGTTGCCGCCGTCGCCGCCTTTTACATATACTTTGACCTGATCTACAAACATAATGTCCTCCGTTCTAAACCGTTAAAAACTCCGCTAGTCCAACCCAATTTCAATCAGACATTCGTGACTCGTGATTTCAAAACGCATGATATCAACGTCCTCATATCCATTCTGCCGAATATCATCAAAAGCAGATGGATCGGCAAAGGCGCCGTGAAAATCAAGGTACAGAATCAGCTGTCTGTCAGGATGATCCGTTTGAAGCGAAACCGTTAAATGATTTTCACTCTCTCTGCTGACTGCTTGATCAAACAGATGAAACAGCTTTCTCATCAGTTTCGCCAGCTTTTGATCATAAGCCGACAAATCCTTAATTTCTCCGAGAACTTCATATTCAAGCGTCATATAATGGGTTTTCCAATTAAACGTAAGAAAATCAAACGCCAAATGCGGTGTTTTCAGGTTTGAGAGCTTTGATTCGTGCTTTGCGTCTATAACCATTTCTTCAATCATTTCAAAGACACGGTCATACTTCTGTAAGCTTAAGTTTCCTTTAATCAGCTGCAGCTTATTCATCCAATCATGCCGGGAATGGCCAAGCAGATGAATCAGTTCGTTTGTTAATGCCGTGTCGCTTATATTTTCTTCTTGATTTTTTGAAACATCCTTCATTTTCGCACTCCCAATCATTTAATTTCTTATTTAGGAGTCTGTATAAGTGTGTATTATGAATTATAACAGAGAAGGCTTTGTTAGAAAAACAATTGTTTTTCCCAGAAATATCATGTTCCTTTTTTCTGGCTTTGGTTGATTTGCAGCCAGGCAGAACATTTTATGTATTACTGCTTGGGGAACATATCCAGTGGGTTTGAGATGTTTATTCTCATTCTTGGCGGGGTCTGCTCGCACATACTCTGCATTTCATTCTAGGTGTTTACTCCGCATATTGCAAAAAAAACTCCAGTCATCATCGACCGGAGTTTTTTGAATCATTATTGAGCTACAGGATATACGCTCACTTTTTTGCGGTCACGGCCGAAACGTTCGAATTTAACAGTTCCGTCGATTTTCGCAAATAGAGTGTCATCTCCGCCGCGGCCCACGTTTTCACCTGGGTAAATTTTTGTTCCGCGTTGACGGTAAAGGATAGAACCGCCTGTTACGAATTGACCGTCAGCACGTTTAGCACCTAAACGTTTAGCCTCAGAGTCACGTCCGTTCTTTGTAGAACCTACTCCTTTTTTAGAAGCGAAAAACTGAAGATCTAATCTAAGCATGTAGCTCACCTCCTATATTATGTTTGTGGTCACACGCAAGTTGTCTTTGTAATCCCGTTCGATTGTCTCCAGCGAAACAATCATGCCTTCAATCAGCAGCTGAGCTTTTTGGCGTGCCTCTGGATCAAGAGATTCAGGGAATTCAAAATAAAAATAACCCCCGTCCTCCCCTATATCAAGAAGCGGCTCGAAGCCCGCGAGCACAATGACCGCGTTAACGGCCCCAAACACAACGGCTGTCACTCCGGCACAAACAAGATCTTGTCCATGTTCAGCAAAATTCGCATGGCCCGTCATTTCAAAAGACAATATGCCTTTATCATGAGACCTTCTGATTGTTGCCTGAATCATGCTTACGCGTTGATTTTTTCGATCGTCACTTTAGTGTAAGGCTGACGATGACCTTGTTTTTTATGAACGTTTTTCTTTGGTTTGTATCTGAAAACAGTGATTTTTTTCGCGCGGCCTTGTTTTTCAACTTTAGCCGTTACTGTTGCGCCTTCAACTGTAGGGTTGCCGACTTTCACGTTGTCTCCGCCAACAAACAAAACGTCTTCAAAAGTAACTGTTTCACCTGCTTCAGCAGCAAGTTTTTCGATGTAAACAGTTTGGCCTTCTTCAACTTTGATTTGTTTACCGCCTGTTTTAATGATTGCGTACATTCTCTGCACCTCCTATTAGACTAAGACTCGCCAGATACCAGGGGGCTGTAAAAGCTCTTAACACCTGTACTGAGCGGTTGTAGCAATGGTGCTACATCCATAACATTAAAAAATATACCAAAATACAAGGCGTTTGTCAATCAGTTTTAGTAGGGCAGAAGCAGTTCCTCCATGGAAGAATTCGTCCGCTTATCGGCAAAGTAAGCGTGCAGCACTTCATTCTCGTCAAGCTGGCTGAGCTTTTGGCCTGATTTTTCTATAATAATCGGATGCTTACAGCCACGTTTGAACTCGGCCATCACATGATAGACTTTATCCTCCGCCTTTACTGTCAGCGGCAGAAGTTTCTCAAGCTCCCTGTTTTTTCCGTAATACCTTTCGAGGAGAAATCTCACATGGATATAGTGCCTTTGCCGATATTCCTCAAACAAGGAAACAGCCAGAAAGACAAACAAAACCCATGCGCTGATTTGCAGAGGAATCACGAATAAAACCCAGCACCCGAGCAGCAGGCAGAAGCAGAGCGACGTTTTTAGATTAAGCCGGTGAGCCTTTTGAAAAGGCAGCTGTTTGGAAAACAACAAAAATAACAGTTTTCCTCCATCCAGCGGCCAGATCGGCAGTAGATTGACAAATAAGATAGAAAGATTATAAAAGGTGAAGAGTTCAAAGGTATGCTGATGAATCACTGAGACTTCTGCAAGCATCCAGGCGGCAAACTGAAGCCAGATGTGCTGAAGAGGGCCGGCAATAATGACCGCAAACTCTTCCTTTAACGGCCGATTCCCGTGCTCTTCCACTTCGACCGTTCCCCCAAACGGCAGCAAAAAAACACGCTTGATTCTCCAAGAAAAAAACACAGCCAGAGCAGCATGCCCCAGCTCATGAATCAATACAATCAGGAGCAGACAAAATAATGCTTTCATATGGCCTGTGAGCAAGCCCAGCGCCGCGATAATCCAAAGAAAAGGATGCACATGGATCTTTAAGATAAGGTCGAGCCATTTATTCAAATGAAATCACCTGAATCGGATCAATAAATTTATCGCCGTCTTTCATGGCAAAATAATAGACCCCTTTATTATGATCATCAAGCTTAATCGAACCGAGCTTTTTGCCTTTATCCACAAAATCATATAAAGCAACATCCACATCTTTGAGCTCGCCATAGATACTATAGGTGTTGTCAGCATGCTGCACCTTAACCGTCAGTCCCGTCTGGCTGTCTTTGCTGACTTCAACCACATAGCCTTCTTTTACACTATCAATCTTATCGCTGCTTGTTTCGACTTTAATTCCTTCCCCATTGTCCTGAAAATCCTGCTGTACTTTCCCGGATGCAGGCGCGATCAGATCTTTGCCTACTTCAATCTGCTGTTCCTTATTTTTGTGTTCAGGAGCCAGGAAAGCAAGCGGATTTCCGAATTTGGTTTCGAACCAATGGCTTGCTGAGGCAAATTGAAATTCAGTTTCAAAGGTTTTGGCTACAGCGGGTTTAATCTGACTGACGGGTCCAATGTTTGTTTTATAGGCTATAGCTGAAACGAGAACAAGGCAGGCCGACAGAAGACATTTCAGGATAATTGAATCTGTTTTCACCAATGGGTGTTTTCCGTTGAATGTTGGCATGTTATCTTCATAAACCGGAAGTGTTCCATGTTTTTCCTGATCCGTTACCATCACCCAGGACGGGGGTTTCTGCTTTTCAGAAACTGTCTGAGTAGAGAAACGTTTTGAGCCGGAAAGCTGCTTTCTTCTTTTCTCTAATCGTTTTCTGATTTCATCTGCTCTGTGACTCATTGCCATCATCCTTTGCATTCGTTGGGTTTGTACATCATATGTCTTGTCCATGGCAAATATTCGGTTTAGTCAAGAACAAAGCAGGCAAAAACAAAAAAAACCTGACACAGCATATGCTTTGTCAGATTCTTCTCTTTGATTCTATCACATTAAGATCTTACTCCGAAAAATGACTTAATCTTAGCCATCATTCCTTTGTTTTGCTCTTCAAGCACCTGTAAAGGAACAGATTCACCTAAGATGCGGCGGGCAATATTGCGATATGCAATGGAAGCGCGGTTTTTAGGGTCCATCGCAATCGGTTCGCCATGATTGGAAGCTTTAATGACTTCATCATCATCAGCCACGATTCCGAGCAAATCGATCGACAGATGCTGTACGATTTCGTCGATATCCATCGTGTCACCGTTTTTCATCAGGTGATTTCTGATTCTGTTAACAACGAGCCGCGGCGGTTCAATATTTTCCTCTTGCTCCAGCAGTCCTATAATACGGTCAGCATCACGAACAGCTGAGATTTCAGGCGTAGTGACCACAATCGCTTTATCAGCTCCGGAAACTGCATTTTTGTACCCTTGCTCGATTCCGGCAGGACAGTCTATGATGACATAGTCAAATTCCTGTTTGAGCTCTTGGACCATGTTTTTAATTTGTTCAGGAGCAACAGCTGTCTTATCGCTCGTTTGAGCAGCGGGCATTAAATAGAGCAGATCATCGAAACGTTTGTCTTTTACGAGCGCCTGATGCATTTTGCATCTGCCCTCTACAACGTCTACCAGATCGTAAATAATTCTATTTTCAAGACCCATTACAACATCAAGGTTGCGCAGTCCTATATCAGTATCTACTAAGCATACGCGCTTCCCTAAAATGGCTAAGGCGGTACCGAGGTTCGCAGATGTTGTTGTCTTACCTACTCCGCCTTTTCCCGAAGTTATTACGATAGCCTCACCCAATTCACATTCCTCCCTCAAGCCTTGTTAGATCAGGTCTTAAATGAGCCAAATGTTGAAGGCGTTCAATGACCATATTTCCGTCTGTATCTAAATAAGCACATTCCATTTCGTTCCCTTTTTGAATGTGGTCTGGGGAGCGATTTAACACATGATTGATTCTTAATTGTGTCGGAAGCATTTCAGAGGCGGCGATGACCGCTTGATTATTTCCATTAAATCCAGCATGCGCGATTCCCTTCAGTGAGCCCAGAACAAAAATGTTCCCTCCGGCCTTGACTGTTCCGCCGGGATTCACGTCACCGATCAGGAGCAAGTCACCTTTTACCTGCAGCACTTGGCCTGAACGGACAATTTTTGAAACAGAAATAATTTCGGCTTCCTCTCTTATCTGCTGTGCTTCTTTTTTAGTAATGACTTCACTGTCAATAGAATGAACAAACAAATCTTTCTTTGACGCAATCAATTCGGTTAGCTGTTCCTCTTGCTCCTTATATAAAAGGCGATTTCCCAGCTTAACATGAACACTGATTTTCTGGCCTTTTCCATCGGTATATTGTTCAATTGACAGCATATTCTGAAGACCATCGAGAAGCTCATCAAAAGAACACGCATCATCCAGATGCAATGTTAGTCCATTCTTTGTTCCTTTTATTGTTACATATTGCTGCTTTTTGGTCTTCACAATATTCACCTCAACAACATACTCATTTCGTCAAAAAAAGATAAAATCCTTTTTACTCATCTCTCAATTCTTTCTTTAGACTCATAAAAAACAATCTAAATGGCAGAACAAGAATAAGAGCTGCTGCAATATTTAATAAAATTGTCGGTATAAACCGGTCAAGCACAAATCCGTTAAACGTCATAATGTCTTTATGAATCAAAGACTGAATGCCGAATACGTAAAATTCGAGCAGACAGACAGCCAGAACTGCTATCAATATCACTACAAATGCGTTTGTATGCAACACTTTAAACGCTTTTGAAGCCAAATAGCATAGCCCTGCAAAACCAAACATGTAAACGCCTAATAGACTTGTATAGTTCATGTCATATAGAAAACCAAAAATAAATCCGTAAATCATCGCGTGTTTTTGGTTGATAAAAGCCGACATGAATATCAATACAAGCATCAAAAAACGCGGGGCGAGCACTTGGTCATCTGTAACGAAAGGAAAATGCACCAAATCTGTAAAAATGCTTTCCGCAGAAAAAACAAGCATCATAACGAAAGGGAGAAGGAAACGTTTCACGATCCTTCCTCCTCTGTATCGACAGTCGGCACGTCACGGTTTACAACGATCACATTATTTAAATCTGTAAGGTCAGCCGCAGGTTTTACATAAGCAACCTTCGTTAGTCCATAGGAATCTGACTCGATATCAGTCACTTCACCGATTGTCAGCCCTTCTGGGAAAACACCGCCTGTCCCTGATGTTTCAATAAGATCGCCTTTTTTCACGTCTTGTTTATCCTTACGCTCAATAATTGTCATCTTAAGACGTTTTTTCTCTTTGTCATATCCTTCGATCAAGCCGTAGCCTTTGCTGCCTTTTTTTCCGGAAATTTTTGTCGCGACTCTGTTATTGCGGTCAGTATCGCTTAAAAGCTGAACAGCAGACGTAAAATTGTTAAGTCCGGAGCTTTTGATCTTGCCGATTAATGCGCCTTTTTCGTTTGTAACGGCCATATCTTTCGCTACGTTTTGCTGAGTCCCCTTGTTAATGGTGACCTGTTTGGCCCAATTATCAGGGCTTCTGGCGATGACCGTTGCTAAAATCGGCTTGTAATCTTTAATCGATTTGACATGGCCAAGCTCGTCACGCAAGGATTTGTTTTCTTCTTCAAGCTCTTGAAGCTTGGCTTCATATTGTGTCTGTCCGTCAAGTTTTTCTCTTAGACGCTCGTTTTCTTTGTATGTGTTTTTTAAATCATTGATGTTCTCAAATATTCCTGCAAAAAATTCGGCAGGCGTATGAAAAATATTTTGAAATACTCCCGTCGTATCGCCGATCACTTTCTCAGGCCAGGTGGTATTGCGGCCGCCCTTCAGCGAAAATCCAATCATAGCCACCAATATGATAATACACAGAAGTAATAGCATTAACCGCTTATTCGGCATCGTGTTACACCTCTTCTATTGAACTCCCGATTATCTAGTTTTCCCTTTGAAAAGATGGATGTGCTCCAGTGCTTTCCCTGTTCCGATCGCTACACAATCAAGCGGATCTTCGGCGATAAGGACCGGCATTTTTGTTTCTTCGCTGATGACTTTGTCCAAATTGCGCAAAAGCGCTCCGCCGCCGGTTAACACTATACCTCTGTCCATGATATCTGCTGCAAGCTCAGGCGGTGTTTTTTCGAGTGTGCTCTTCACTGCTTCGACAATTGTAGATACAGTGTCGCGCAGAGCGTTAGAAATCTCTTTTCCTGTAATTTCAATTGTTTTCGGCAAACCTGTGAGCAAATCGCGGCCGCGGATTTCCATGTTGTCGGATTCTTCAGGAGCTTCTGCAGATCCGATTTCCATTTTAATCGCTTCAGCCGTACGGTCACCGATCATCAGATTGTACGTTTTTCTGATGTAGTTGATAATCGCGTCATCCATCTCATCACCGGCTACACGGATTGACTGAGACGTTACGATGCCTCCGAGGGAAATAATCGCAACTTCTGTCGTACCGCCCCCGATATCAACAACCATGCTTCCAGTCGGTTCCCAAACTGGCAGATTGGCTCCGATTGCTGCGGCAAAAGGCTCTTCAATTGGATACGCGTCACGCGCTCCCGCCTGTCTTGTCGCATCGATAACAGCGCGTTCTTCAACAGCTGTAATGCCTGATGGGACACATACCATTACATATGGTTTTCTGGCAAACATGCCTTTATTTTTTATGGCCTGATTGATGTAATATTTCATCATCGTCGCCGTTGTTTCATAATCAGCGATAACGCCGTCTTTCATCGGGCGAAGAGCCACCACGTTGCCCGGTGTCCGTCCAATCATATTTTTCGCATCATTTCCGACAGCGACAATCGATTTCGTATCCGTCTGCAAAGCGACAACTGACGGCTCTCTCACAACAATTCCTTTTCCTTTTACAAAAACAAGCGTATTCGCAGTTCCAAGATCTATACCAAGGTCTCTAGCACCAATTCCAAACATATGTATGTATCTTCCTTTCTTAAAGCAAAAATACCCTAAAGGGAAAAACTCATAAACTCTATTATAGCTTAATTCGACGAAAAAAAAAGTGTTACAAATATCCTTTTTCCTTTAAACTCACAAATTTTTTATCCCCGATCACCAAATGGTCAAGCAGCTCGATGCCAATCAGGTTTCCGCATTCAAACAGCCGTCTTGTCACTTCAATATCTTCCCTGCTCGGCGTCGGATCTCCAGAAGGATGATTATGAACACAGATAAAGGAAGCGGCAGATCGTTTAAACGCTTCTTTAAACACCTCTCGCGGGTGGACAATAGATGAATTCAGGCTTCCGATAAATACGGTGCGTTTATGGATGACTTGATTTTTTGTATTTAAGTATAAACAGACAAAATGCTCCTGGGTTAAAAAGCGCATATCCTCCATGACAAGATTAGCGCCGTCTTCCGGGGAGCGAATAACGAAATGTTCTTCGTTGGCTAATTTATGAATCCGGCTTCCAAGCTCAACTGCTGCCAGTATTTGAATCGCTTTTACCATACCGATTCCCGGGATGCTTGACAGCTCTTCAACCGATGCTTCCTTGAGCAGGCGCAGCCCGTCAAATGAGCGCAGCAGCCGGTTTGACAGGTCCAAAACAGATTCGTGTTTAGTCCCTGTCCGCAATAATATAGCCAAAAGTTCATGATTCGCTAAGTTCTCGGCTCCGACTTTCAGGAGCCGTTCCCTTGGCTTTTCTTTCATTGGGAAATCTTTGAGTTTTAATGGCAGATCGCGTATGACCAAGCACTCCTTTTCTTTCCCTTCCCGTTTATAGAACCGTCATGCCCTTATATCAAAATGGCGAAGAGCTCTCATTGTTTTTGATATAGGAAGGCCCATGACTGAATAATAATCTCCGTCTATTTTCTTTACAAAAAGCGCGCCTCTTCCTTGGATGCCGTATGCACCTGCTTTATCCATCGGCTCTTTTGTTTCAATATATGTCCAAATCTCTTCTTCACTGAGGGACCAAAACGCAACTTCTGTCTTATCATAAAAAGTCTCGCTGTGATTTTCAGCTTGAATGCTGACCGCGGTTATTACTGAGTGACTTCGGCCTGAAAGCCTCCGCAGCATAGAAGCAGCTTCTTCTTGATCCTGCGGTTTGCCAAGGCATTCGCCGTCAAGGCATACCATTGTATCAGCACCGATAACGATTGCATGCGGGTGGAGATCAGCTACAGCCTTAGCTTTTTGTTTTGCCAACCATTGGACGTTTTCTTCTGGTGAAAAGTTTCGATTTAATTTTTCTTCTACTTCACTGACAATAATGGAGTAGGGCAGCTGGAGAAGATCGAGGAGTTCTTTCCTGCGCGGAGATTGTGATGCAAGTATTAGCGGTTTTGTCATGTTCGTCATCCTTTCAGGGTTTGCTTAAGAAAAAAAGATACTCGTTTATCCTACCAAATCACGAGGCTTGTCACAATTTCAGAAAAATAACTTTTTCATGACAAAATAAAAAAAGCCTGTCACTAAAGGACGAAGGCTCAGGGCACTATCTCTTATTTTACGACGGCTAACAGCTCCTGCTGAGCCTTCCACCCGGCTTCAGCACTTGGATCCTCTAATTCCTTTAAAGCCTGCAAAATCGCTTTTTTCTCTCCTGTTTCTGACGCTTTTGTTTCACCAAGCGACTTTTCTATTTTCTCTACACTCGCTTTTGTAATGTCTTCGCCGAGAATCGCCTTTGCTGCAAGCTCCGCTGTTTCCTTAAAAGAATCTGTCATATCTGACTCTATTGATAAGGAAAGCTCCTTGCCTCCCCAGGCTTCAAAATCACTGTCGATTAAAACCTGTCCTAACTGCTGTGAGACATCCTTATCACTGGCTAAGCCCGCGATGACATACGTATACCCGTCATCCTTTGACAGTGACACGGCGGAATATCCTTTTTCGGTCAATTGTTCTGTTAACGTTTCGGCGCCCTTTTCATTTGAAAATTTTCCGGCTTGCACAGCGTATGTTTTGTATGTACCTTCAGTTTGTGCTGCTTGTTTTTCTGCGTCTGAGGTTTGTTTATCAGCAGAAGTATCCCCTGCTTTTGCCGTTTGGCTGCCTAGAGAATCCTCTAAAGAGGCCGGTGCTGACGCTTCTTTATTCCCCGATATGTTTAACGCGAATAACCCTAATCCAGTGCCAATGACAGCCGCGAAGGCAATCGTCGCAGCCACTCTTTTTACTGGTTTGGCAGTCCCGGTCTTTCCTTTTGCATAAGACTTTGTTTTTTTCTTTTGATAAGGAGGAACAACTTTAGGGTCCTCTTTAAACACCTTGTCCCCCTCGGAATCCCAATTGAATTCATCTTCATCAGGGTGTTCCTGGGATGCCGCAACCTCTTGTTCTGCCTGTCTTTTTTCCTCCCAATTTGAAAATGTCATGCTTTTATCTGCCTCTGTATCTGGTGTCTCTTGTTCGTAAACCGTCTCTTCTTTTCCATTAATCGTCACCTTGAGGGCTTTTTCTGCGGCTTTACTGTTTTTTTTATTCTTTCTTTTTTTCAATTCCGCTTCCTCCCTTCATTTTCTTGACCGTTCTTGTCGGCTTTTCATGCTACACACTTTAGCACAGGCAAAGAAAAAAAGAACAAGACTTTTGTCGCCTTGTCCAAAAAACGTTCGTCAAATTTTTCAGCAGTCAGCCCAATGCCATTTTGATATAAAAAGAAATGATAGAGTCACCGTATAAATAGGCTAAAATGCTCCCTGCGGCTATAGCGGGGGCGAAGGGAAGCGGCTGCCTTTTAGCGAGTCTACCAGTCAGAACAGCTGCCGCTCCATATAATGCACCTATCAAAACTGAAAAGAAAAAGGCAGCTGCCAGCATTTTCACACCAAGCACAAAGCCAATCACCGCAAATAATTTAATATCTCCTCCCCCTACTCCCCCATGGGTGATTGCGGCAATTACAGCCAGAAACAAAAATCCGGCTGCCGCACCTAACAGGCCTGCATACCAGGAATCAAGCGGAGAAATCAATCTCGCGGCCGCCAAAAAGGGAAGAAAGAAAATCAATATTCGATTTGGAATCAGCATAAAATGAATATCTGTCACTGCAACAATAATGAGAAGAGAGATAAACACCACAGCGGGAAACAGTTCCAGCGATGTGCCAAAGCGTATTCCTGCGGCAGCAAATAAACACGCTGTCACAAGCTCTGCTGCGGGATACATAAAAGAAATCCTATGCCCGCAGCTTTTACATTTACCTTTTTGAAATAGGAATGACAGGATGGGAATTAATTCTGCAGGAGTTAATGTCCGCCGGCAAAACGGGCATGATGAACGGGGCGCAATAATAGATAGATGTAAGGGGATACGGCACCCGGCCGTATAGTAAAAAGAACCAAGGATAAGCCCGAAGATAAAAAGAATGGATAGCATAGACAACACACCTTTACTCACTGAGTTCTGGTATGGATTGTAGCAAAATGAGCATCCTGAGCTCCAATTGGGAATATTCAATTTTACACATAAAAAAACGGCAGAATCTTTTTTTTGATTCTGCCGGAGCCGGATGCTTTTATTTCAACCTTTTTCGAATGTCAGAAATAAAGTAAAGAGATCCGGTAATCAGCACAATTTCATTTGAGCCCTTTTTGCTTTCTATGAATTTGATCACATCGTCTGGATCTTCACTCCAGCTTTTATTGCTGATTTCACTTGCACCATAGAGATCTTTTGCAAGAGAAGCACGCGGGAAATCAAAAGAAGCAAAATGAATCGCATGAGCAATGGTTTCCAGTCTTTTAATCATGTTCTGATACGGTTTGTCCTTTAACGCGCTAAACACCACAGAAATGCGTGAATTGGCGAAACGCTGCTTCATCGTTTCCGCCAGCTTTTCAACACCTTCTTCGTTATGCGCACCGTCTAAATATACCGGAGGATGCTCCTGAACAAGTTCTAACCGTCCCGGCCAAGCAGCCTTCACAAGCCCGCTCCTTAACGCTTCGTCACTGATATGGGCGATATTCTCCTTATTGAGCCACTCCGCAGCCAAAATGGACAAAGCAGCATTTTGTCTTTGATAGGTGCCAATCAGAGATGTCCGAATATCTTCATAGCATTTCTCTTCCGTTTTGAATGAAAACTGTTCTCCTGCAGGCAGAGCCTCTTCATTGAAAATAACACATGCATCATGCAATGACTGGAACGGCGCAGCATGCCGTTCGGCTTCATGGCGGATGACCTGTAAAGCTTCCGGCTGGGTAACTGCTGTAACGATTGGAATACCTTCTTTAATAATACCGGCCTTTTCTCCTGCAATTTCTTCAATGGTGTTTCCCAAAATGTTCATATGATCGTGTCCGATGCTTGTAATCACAGTTAAGAGCGGTTCAACCACATTAGTAGAATCGAATCTACCGCCCAAACCTGTTTCAAAAATAACAAAATCGACCTTATGAAATTCTGCAAAATATAAAAATGCACAGGCCGTCATAATTTCAAATTCTGTCGGCTGTCCGTATTCCGTTTGATCAAGGGCTTCAACGTGCGGTTTCATTTGATTGACGAGTGCTGTCCATTCCTCATCTGAAATCGGTATCCCGTTTACGCTGATCCGTTCATTAAACGTAATAATATAAGGCGATGTAAATGTTCCAACCGTATATCCGGCTTCCTGCAGCATAGAACGGATAAAAGCGACAGTTGATCCTTTACCGTTTGTTCCTGCGACGTGGAACGCTCGGATTTTTTTTTCAGGATGTCCTAACCGCGCCATCAGCTGTTTCATTCGGCCAAGTCCGGGCTTCACCCCGAATTTCAGCCTCCCGTGAATCCAGCTGCGCGCATCTTGATATGCAGTAAACAATGATAATCCCCTCTTTTATAAGACAAGGCGGTTTCTCTAGAAACCGCCCCGGCTTTTCATTAACCCTTCAGCTCAGCCATTCGTTTTTGAACAGCGTCACGCTTCGCCACATAATCTTTTTCTTTTTCACGTTCTTCATCAATTACGTGTGCAGGCGCTTTTTTCATAAATCCTTCATTTCCAAGTTTCTTTTGGACACGCTCAACTTCTTTTGTCAGTTTATCAAATTCTTTTTGCAGACGGGCAATTTCTTCATCAATATTGATTAAGCCTTCAAGCGGAAGAATAACCTCTGCTCCTGAGACAACGGCCGTCATCGCCTTATCAACAGCCTCAATATCGGTGCCGATTTTAAGCACGCTCGGATTCGTAAAGCGTTCAACATATGAACGGTTCGCTTCGAGGCGGGCTGCTATTTCGTCTGTGCTTGTTTTAATGTACAGTTCAACCTGCTTGCTCATTGGCGTATTGACTTCACTGCGGATATTGCGCACAGAACGGATTAGCTCAACAAGAAGCTTCATGTCAGCTGCCGCTTCAGTATCGGTATGCTCCGGCACTACTACAGGCCATTGACTTACTGTAATCGATTCCCCTTGGTGAGGAAGGTGCTGCCAAATTTCCTCCGTTAAGAATGGCATAAACGGATGGAGCAGACGCATCGTTTGATCAAGTACGTAAGCAAGGATGGAACGGGTAGTTTTCTTAGCCGCTTCGTCTTCCCCATAAAGCGGAAGCTTCGCCATTTCAATATACCAATCACAGAAATCGTCCCAAATAAAGTTATATAAATGGCGTCCTACTTCACCAAATTCATATCGGTCAGCAAGCTGGGTCACGTGCTCGATCGTTTCATTTAATCGCGTTAAAATCCACTTGTCAGCGACTGATTTTTCGCCTGACAGATCAAGCTCATCGTACGTCATGCCATCCATATTCATTAATGCAAAACGGGAGGCGTTCCAAATTTTATTGGCAAAATTCCAGGTCGATTCCACTTTTTCATAGCTGAAGCGCAGATCCTGGCCAGGAGAGCTTCCAGTCGCAAGGAAATAACGCAGAGAATCGGCTCCGTACTTGTCAATCACATCCATCGGGTCGACACCGTTGCCAAGAGATTTACTCATTTTCCGGCCTTGCTCGTCACGGATTAAGCCGTGGATTAAAACATCTTTGAACGGGCGCTCGCCTGTAAATTCAATGCCTTGGAAAATCATGCGTGATACCCAGAAGAAAATGATATCGTACCCTGTCACGAGAACATCTGTCGGATAGTAGCGTTTAAAGTCTTCAGCCGTTACATCAGGCCAGCCCATTGTGGAGAAAGGCCATAGCGCAGAACTGAACCATGTATCCAGTACGTCTGTATCCTGTTCCCAATTTTCGCTGTCTTCCGGCGCTTCAAGCCCGACATATAGCTCGCCTGTTTCTTTATGATACCAGGCAGGAATACGATGGCCCCACCACAATTGACGGGAGATACACCAGTCGCGGATATTTTCCATCCAGTGTAAATACGTTTTTTCGAAACGGTCAGGCACAAAGTTGACCTTTTCTTCTTTCTTTTGCAGCTCAATCGCTGCATCAGCAAGCGGCTGCATGCGCACAAACCATTGTGTAGAAAGATAAGGCTCCACAACAGCCCCGCTTCGTTCACTATGGCCGACAGAGTGCATATGATCCTCGATCTTGAAGAGAACTCCCGCCTCCTGTAAATCTTTCACGAGCTTTTTGCGGCATTCAAAACGATCCATACCTTGATATTGGAGCGCATTTTCATTCATCGTGCCATCTTCATTCATGACAAGGATGCGTTCTAAATTGTGGCGGTTGCCAAGCTCGAAGTCGTTCGGATCATGAGCAGGCGTAATTTTCACGGCACCTGAACCAAATTCCATATCAACATAGTCATCACCGACAATCGGAATTTCACGATTTACAATCGGCAGGATCACCGTTTTTCCGATAAGGTGTTTATAGCGCTCGTCTTCAGGGTGAACGGCAACAGCTGTATCACCGAGCATTGTTTCAGGACGTGTCGTCGCAATTTCAATTGAGCCTGAACCGTCAGCAAGCGGATAGCTCATATGATAGAATGCGCCTTGAACATCCTTGTAAATCACCTCAATGTCGGATAGGGCTGTTTTTGTCGCTGGGTCCCAGTTAATAATATATTCGCCTCTGTAGATCAGGCCTTTTTCATAAAGCTTAACGAATACTTCCCTTACCGCTTTGCTCAAGCCTTCATCCAGCGTAAAACGTTCACGGGAATAATCTAGGCCAAGACCTAATTTCGCCCACTGGCTGCGAATAAAGTCAGCATATTCTTCCTTCCACTTCCACGTTTCTTCGAGGAATTTTTCACGGCCTAAATCGTAGCGGGATTTGCCTTCTTCACGAAGTTTCGCCTCTACTTTAGCCTGTGTCGCGATGCCGGCGTGGTCCATGCCAGGAAGCCACAGCACATCATAGCCCTGCATGCGTTTCATTCTTGTTACAATGTCTTGCAGCGTTGTGTCCCATGCGTGGCCAAGGTGAAGTCTTCCTGTTACGTTTGGCGGCGGAATGACAACAGAGTATGGCTCTTTTGTCTGGTCACTGCCCGCTTCAAAAAATTTGCCTTTTAGCCAAAAATCATATCGGTCTTTTTCAACCGCTGCCGGATCATATTTCGTCGGCATTGTTTGTTCATTCGTTTCCATCATAACCCTCCAGCATGTTTAAAAATGGCTGAGAACGAAAAAAGAGCTCTTCATCCCTGTAAAAGGACGAAAAGCTCTTTCGCGGTACCACCTTTTTTCATGAACTCTATCAGTTCATGCACTTATAACGGATAACGGGTGTTTCCCGAATTTCTCTACTCTTCTTTCAAGAAATTATGCTCCCGGGCGACCTTCCAATCAGACAACATAAGAAGCCTTTCAGCAAACGGCTTCTCTCTCTGCATGCGCCTTTTTTGTACTCTTCCCGTTCTAAGCAGGTGTATTTATCAGCTCATTGTATACATTATTTATGTTCTTTATTATAGTAAAAGTGTTTTTGATTCGTCAATCATCTTTTCCAAAAACACCGCTTTCTATACAGATGGGCAGGCACCTATTGCCCAAGTTTACATATGATGCTTGTAAATGCGTAGAGGAGGATGCACCGTGAAGAAACGTTTCAGCTCTTATTCGCTGCCGCCATGGGTAAGGCAAATTCGGCTTGTATCCGCACAAGTGATTATTCCCATTACGATTTTTCAAGGAATCAGAACCATTTTCTTTCCGACAACCTTTGATGTTTTGCTGCTCGCAATCCTAATCTTTTTAGCTTGCGCCCTTCATTTAGAATGGATATAAACAAACAAGTCCGCGCCATTAAGACGTGGACTCGTTTTCAGCCTGAAATTTTTTCTCTTGTTCAATCTGATGAATTTTCATCACAAACGGCTCTATGTTTTTCATTTGCCAATAAGCCTTTAATAATTGTGTACATTCCTCTTTTTCATGCTGTCTTTTCCCAGTTTGATAACCGTTCAGCACCTTGTACATGGCTGCTGGATATGCCATATAGCTGAGAAAAAGACTGACTTCCGCTTCACGCAAAGGGAATGATTTCGTATATCCATAAAACCATTCGACGCATTCCGGACAAGCTTTCGGAAAGCCTCTGAACATTTTTGTATAAAAGCCGAGCAGGTCGTTTTGCGGCGGACCGACAGATGCTCTTTCGAAGTTTGTAAAATATCCGGTCCCGGCATCATTATACAGAAAATGGTGTATAGACAGGCTGCCGTGGTTCATTACAACCCTTGAAACGTCCTTTTCCTTTGCCGACTCATACCAGTCCTCCAGCCGTTCCAGCGCAAAATTCACCGCCGAAATGGTTTCTGAAAAATAGGTTATGGCCTGGAGTTCAAAAGGAGAAAGGTACCATTCCTTCTCCGCTCTATCCACAAACTGCTCATAGAAAATTTTATCTTGTTCCCACTTTTTTTTCATTTGCCCGTAATAACGTTCAATCTCATCACGTCTAACCTTTAGTTCCTGCTCGGTTCTCTCGTGAAGACGGGCTGTTTCTCTAAATAAATAAGCATGTTTCTGATCCCGTTCTTCCTCTTGGTCAAATTGGAGCCAAGGCATTAAATAGTAGGTATCTCCGTATTGTATGCCTGCTGAGAAAAACTCACCGCTATTTGTTCTGTAAACGGGAACGAATGAACGAAAGCCTTTTTCCTCAATCGCCACCATATGATCTGTAAAATGCTTGCCGCGACCCTCTTTCAATTTTTTCAGGGCAAATACACCGTAGTCTGTATACACTTTCCAAACAAGAGGACTGACAGGCTCAATAAATTGAGCAGTCAGTCCGTATTCCCGAAGAACCGATTGGGTATCTTCCATTTCATTCACCACATTTTCCGATCGCTTACGGTTTACGCATGGCTATTTTTATATTGAGGAATATAGAGAATCTGTCCTGCTTTTAATTCATCATCCAAGGCTAAAGAATTCATCCTGATCAGCTGCTGGGATGTAATTTCATACCGTTCGCATAAACGCTCGATCGTATCTTCCTGCTGCACAATACAAATTTTCATTCTCGAAAACTCATCCGCTTCTTTTGTAAAGAGTTTTGTTAAATAAAGAGAATTATCACTTTCCTTTGTTTGAGGTTCCTTCGTTTCAGGAGCAGGAGCAACCCTAGGAACAGCATCCGTTTCCTTCCTTTCAGTCTCAGAAGATTCAGGCAGCTGGAAGGATTGAAAAGGTGTTTCTTCCTTAGGCTCTTCAGCTGATGGTGTTTTTCTCACTTCAATTTCGAAGCTCTCTTCCTCTTGTTCTTCCTCCTCCAGCAGCTTAGGCGCTGAATAAAAAGAATCCTCCTCTTCTTGTTCAGGCAGGAAGGTACGGTATGCCGGTTCAGGCAATTCTTCTTGAGATGCCTCCTCCGAGCTTGTTTTTTGATTGAAATGGAAATGTAAATCGGCATTGTCATTCTCCATATATACAGCTGAAGCTGTTTCTCTGCTATCTTCTATGGAGAGAGCGGCCTCTGATACACTCTCCAAAGCTTCATCCGGTTCCGCCTCTTCTTGGCAAAGCGCAGGATCAGCCTGATCCGATTGAGCTGCTTCTTCATTTTGAGCCTCTTGGCGCAGCGCATATTCATGATTAGGAGACACTGTTGTTTCCGCTTTTTCCTCTGCAATCACAGTCTCTGAATGAAGCTCAGCTTCCAAAGCAGGCGATTCTTCTGCTCCAACGTGTTCACGAAGCTCAGTCTCCGCTGGAGAGTCTGCTTCTTCACGAACATCCGCTATTGCAGCTGCCGGCTCTGCCGTTTCTTTTTTTGCTTTAACGATCTCTTGAATCTCTATTTCTGAAGGATCAGGTTCTGGCTCAGATTCTTCTGTTTCCGATTCAGCACGAACCTCCGTTTCCGGCACAGCAAGCTCTTCTGACTCTTCTTCCTCTTTCACATCTTCTCTGGCCTCTGGTTCTGAAGCAACCGATTCAGGCGGCTCAGATTCTGCTTTTTCTGTCTCCAGTTCTTCACGGAGCCCCGCTTTCGAGATAAAAAGTTCTGGCGGTTCGGCTGGCGGTTCATGCTGAAGAACTGCTTCCTCTGCCGATGATGCACCCGGTTCTTCTACTACACTATGTGCCGGCGGCTCTGAAAGCTCTTCCTCCCTGAATGCCGCAGGAGCTTCATATAAAGGTATCTCCGGCTCTTTGTCTTGCGTATCATCCAAAAGCCCTTCAATCGCTAAATCAGCTTGAATTGTTAAAATGCGCGAATCCGTCAATTGATAGTCAAATGCGTCAATAAAGACGAAGACATCCTGTAAATGGCTCACTTTATTTTTCGGAATGGTAATATCCACAGGAAAACAGTGAGTCAGTTCCGCACTTCCATCCTCTCTCTTTCTGACTTGTTCAACAAACCGCTTATCTGTATAAATCTCTTCGGTATGTTTGTTTTGATCTATGTTGTACTCACCTGTAAGTTCAAGCGATCCTATGATTGATACATAATCATTTACTTCCTGAACCCTAATATCAGGATCTAATGAAATAGAAAGCAGTTCAGAAACTTCCTGTCCTTTTTGGAAACAGATCGATTCTTCTACAGAAAATTGCAATCGATGATTTTGCGGCAAGTTCATATCCTCCTTTCATCTAATCCTTAAAATTAGATGTCACTAAAGGTGTATGTATGAACTGGAGAAAATATGAGTGGGAGAGCACGAAAAAACCGGCACAAGCAGTCCTTGATACCGGTTTTCACTCTTATCTGCGGCTGATCTCAGCAAATACTTTCTCAGCTGCCTGGATTGTGTTTTCAATATCTTCATCAGTATGGGCCGTTGAGAGGAAAAGACCTTCGAATTGTGATGGCGGAAGGAATACCCCTTCATTTGCCATCCCTTTATAATAGCTTGCGAACAGCTTCAAATCAGATGATTTCGCTGTTTCATAATTAATGACTGGTTCGTTTGTAAAGAAGAAACCGATCATCGAACCTGCACGGTTAAAGGTATGCGGAATGCCATGAGCCTCGGCGGCTTTTGAAATTCCTTCTTCCAGCCTGTCGCCTTTTTTAATGAAATTCTTGTAGGATTCAGGTGTCAGCTGTTTCAATGTCTCTAAGCCAGCCGTCATCGCAAGCGGGTTGCCTGACAATGTACCAGCTTGATAGATCGGACCGCTTGGAGCGATCTGCTCCATGATTTCTGCCTTTCCGCCATAAGCGCCGACAGGAAGTCCGCCCCCGATTACTTTTCCTAAACAAGTCAGATCAGGCGTTACGCCGAAGTAGCCTTGAGCGCAGTTATAATCGACCCGGAAGCCAGTCATCACTTCATCAAAAATCAGCAGGGAGCCGTACTGCTCAGTGATATCACGCAGACCCTGCAGGAAGCCTTCTTGCGGCGGAACAACACCCATATTTCCGGCAACTGGCTCTACAATGACTCCCGCAATGTCTTCACCGAATTGCTGGAAAGCAAGCTTTACACTTTCTAAATCATTGTACGGAACGGTGATGGTGTTTTTCGCAATGCCTTCAGGCACCCCCGGGCTGTCAGGCAGACCGAGAGTGGCAACACCTGAACCAGCTTTAATCAAGAGAGAATCGCCGTGTCCGTGGTAGCAGCCCTCAAATTTTAAAATCTTGTTGCGGCCTGTATAGCCCCTTGCCAAACGGAGGGCACTCATTGTAGCCTCTGTTCCGGAGCTTACCATTCGGACGATTTCTACAGATGGCACACGATCAATGACGAGCTTAGCCAGTTCATTTTCTACTTCAGTCGGAGCACCGAAGCTTGTCCCGTATTCAGCCACTTTTTTGAGGCTTTCTACGACGCGGTCATTTGTATGCCCTAAAATTAAAGGCCCCCATGACAAGACGTAGTCAATATATTCATTCCCGTCAATATCAAAGATTTTCGAGCCTTTTCCGCGTTCCATAAAAATCGGGTCCATGTCTACCGATTTAAATGCGCGAACGGGGCTGTTCACACCGCCCGGCATGAGTTTTTGCGCTTCTTTAAAAGCCGTTTTTGATTTTTCATAGCTTCTCATCTGCCTCAACTCCTGTCAACTGAATAAAATTACTCCGCAAGCCATTTCGCTGCGTCTTTCGCATGATACGTAATAATCAGGTCGGCACCCGCGCGCTTCATGCTTGTCAAAATTTCCAACACAATTTCTTTTTCTTTGATCCAGCCGTTCTGCGCTGCAGCCTTCACCATTGAATACTCTCCGCTTACATTATAAGCGACGAGCGGCAAAGTAAACTCATTTTTTACGTCACGCATGATATCCATATAAGAAAGCGAAGGTTTGACAATCAAAAAGTCCGCGCCTTCCTCGACATCTGATTGTGCTTCGCGGAGTGCCTCCATACGGTTGGCAGGGTCCATCTGATATGTTTTGCGGTCTCCGAATTGCGGTGTGCTGTTTGCTGCATCACGGAACGGACCGTAAAACTCGCTAGAATATTTCACAGCGTAAGACATGATGGGAATATTGACGAATCCTTCTTTATCAAGTGCTTCTCTGATCACTGTAACAAATCCGTCCATCATGTTTGATGGCGCAATGATATCCGCACCTGCTTTCGCTTGGCTGACAGCTGTCTGCGCCAAAAGCTCCAGCGATTCATCATTGAGGATGACCCCGTCTTTGACAAGTCCGCAATGGCCGTGGTCTGTATATTCGCACAGGCACGTGTCAGCGACAACAACCATTTCAGGGAAGTGTTCTTTAATTTCTGTGATGGCTTTTTGGACAATTCCGTGATCATGGTACGCTTGTGTTCCGCAATCATCTTTTTCTTCCGGGATGCCGAACACGATAACAGATTGAATGCCCAGTTTGACCAGCTCCGCTACTTCATCCTTCAATAAATCTAATGATACATGGTAAACATCAGGCATTGACGGAACAGCTTTTTTGCCTTCCAGCCCTTCAACGACAAAAATCGGATAAATAAAATCTGATGGATGCAAACGTGTTTCCTTTACCATTTCCCTCATTGCTTTTGATGTCCGCAGGCGGCGGTGTCTATTAAATGATTGACTCATATTCTCTCTTCCTCTCTTGACATGCTGCACATTAACTCAAGCATGCCATCTATTGTAAATGTATCAGGCGTATGCGATGTGATGCCGTACGTCAGAAGGGCATCATTTGTTAAAGGCCCAATGCTGATACACGCCGTCCCATTCGCCTTCCACTTTTTTAATTCTTCTCCCAAGACATGCATAAACGTATGTACGGTTGATGAACTCGTAAATGTTACATAGTCAAAGGAATATTGACCCGCAGCGTCTTTCAGTGCCTCAATGCCTTCTTCATCCGGAATCGTTTCGTAGAGAACCCATTCCTTTACTTCAAAACCGAGCGGGACAAGCTCTTGTTTTATCACATCACGTGACAAATTCCCTTTCATCACGGTAATGGGCTCCCCCGGTTCAGCATGCTGCTTAAGAGCGTCAGCCAATTGTTCAGCAATATACTCCTGTGGCATCACATCAACCGATACGTTATGCGTTTTTAAACGGCGGGCGGTTTTTTCACCGACGGCTGCAATTTTTTTATGCGCAGGGAGAATAAGCTGATTTTCCTTCAGATAAGAAAAAAAGAAGTCTGCCCCGTTCACACTTGTAAAAACAAGCCAGCCTGGCGCGGCAAGATCCTCTCTTACCTGTTCCGCAACATCATTCGGCAAAGCGCGGCGAAACGTAATCAAAGAGGTTAAAACCGCTTTACCGCCAAGCGCCTCCACTTTTTGCTGAAATGATGTTGCCTGTGCCTTATTCCGGGTGACAAGCACTGTTTTTCCTTTCAACGGAAAATCATTTTCCATCCTCATCAAGCTCCCGTTTTACACGATCAATTAAATCTTTTGCTCCTTTGTCAGCCATAAGAGCGGCACAGCGCTTTCCTACTTCCTCCGGATCGTTTCCGGTGACGGTTTCTTTAAAAATGATTTTGCCGTCAGGTGAAGCGACAAGACCTGTCATTTCAATTTCATCCTGTCCATTTAACACGGAGTAGCCTGCGATCGGAACCTGGCAGCCGCCCTCCATCGCGTTTAAAAAAGCACGTTCCGCTAAGACAGTCCGTTTTGTATATTCATCTGTAAACTGAGAAAACAACGCCAACAGCTCTTCATCCGATTCTCGGCACTCAATCGCCAGGGCTCCCTGCCCCACAGCAGGCAAACAGCGCTCAGGCTCAAGGAATTCGGTTACGACATCTTGTTTCCACCCCATTCTGGAAAGGCCGGCAGCCGCTAAAATAATCGCGTCATAATCCTCTGTTTCCAGCTTTTGAAGTCTTGTATCTATATTACCTCTAATCCATTTAATTGTAAGGTCAGGGCGCTCAATCAAAAGCTGCGCGCTTCTTCTTAAACTGCTTGTGCCAATGACAGCACCTTTCTTCATTTCTGAAAGCTTTACGCGATTCTTTGAAATAAGGGCATCACGCGGGTCCTCCCGTTCAGGAATACAGCCGATCACAAGGCCTTCAGGCAAAACAGCAGGCATGTCCTTCATGCTGTGCACTGCCATATCAATCTCTTCGTTTAAAAGCGCCTGTTCAATTTCTTTGACAAAAAGCCCTTTTCCACCCACTTTTGAGAGTGTAACATCGACAATCCGGTCGCCCTTTGTCACGATCTCTTTAATTTCAAAAGCAAACGAAGGATTGATTTCCTTCAGTTTTTGAATAACCCATTTTGTTTGAGTCATAGCGAGTTTGCTCCGTCTGGAACCTACTTTAATCGTTCTCATCATTTCTTTCCTCCCGAATCTGCTTGGGACATCGTTTAACTGAACCAATGGAATTGCGACAGGCTTCCAAGCAGGAAATAATTGATCATCAGCACCAGAAAACAAGCCGTATTCCACAGTGCAGCGACCTTTCCTTGCAGCTCCTTAATCAGCCTGATATAAAGATAATAGCTGTACAGCAGCAGGACGACAAACGAACCAAGCACTTTGGCGTCAAACCAATACAGCGTTTCTAGTGAGACATACGCCCAAATGACGCCGAGAATCAAACTCAGCAGCAGCATCGGAACCCCAATGACATTTAAAACATACGCCATATAATCAAGCTTAGATAAATCTTCTATTCTCAACAGCCATTTTCCCCACTTTTTCTTTTTCAGCAGATGATATTGAAACATATATAGCACAGAAAAAACGAAAGAAAGGGAAAAAGCGCCATATGAAAGAATCGCCATTGTAATATGAATCACCAAAAGCTCAGATACAAGCTGCCCGGAAAAAGCAGCTGACTGCTGCTCTGTCGGTGAAAATGTGTGAATGGCGATCATAGAAAATCCTATAACATTTGTAAAAAACACGATAAAGTCAACACGTAAAAGCTTTGTCAGTACAAGTGACAGCGTGACAAGCACCCAGGCATAAAAATAAAGCGCCTCCGTCACATTTAATACCGGAAACCGCCCCGTCACCCACATAAAATAGGCCAAATACACGGTTTGCAGAGTCCAGACAATAGAAAGCAACCAGAAGGCCATTTTTCCAGCCTTCCGGTTGTGTTGAAGAAAATCTATAAAATAAAAGAGTACACTTAACGCGTAAATGACGATTGTCCCCTCATTAAGTCTTGCCATTGCAGTATCAATCATTCAGCTTTCACTCACTTACAAGTGGGCTAAAGCCCGCTTTTGATTCAGCCTTCTTAAAAGAGTGGACCTTCTGGCTGCTTTCAACGGTTTTCATCATTTGACGGCCCGCAGCTTCTTCAATATCAAAAATCTGCATAAACAACGCGAGCTTTTCTTCAGAATCAGCATCTGCCGCAAGCTCTTTCACCTTTAAAATCGGATCACGAAGCATTTGGTTAATAATACTTTTGGTGTGTTTGTTCAACAGTTTTTTCTCTCTTGTGCTTAAGTGAGGCAGCTTACGCTCAATGCTGTCCATCGTTTCTGACTGGATGGCAAGCGCCTTTTCGCGCAATGCAGAAATAACCGGCACAACACCAAGTGTATTCATCCATTGTTTAAATTCCACAATGGTTTCTTCAATTAACAGTTCAACTTTTTCAGCTGTTTCTCTCCGCTCTTTCATGTTCGCTTCTACAATGCCTTCCAGATCGTCGATATCATAAAGAAAAACACCTTCAAGATCATTCAGCGCCGGATCAAGATCTCTAGGCACGGCAATGTCGACCATAAACAGCGGACGTCCCTTGCGAAGCTTATTCGCGTTTTCCATCATCTCTTTGGACACGACAAATTCACTTGCACCGGTTGAACTGATTAAAATATCAGCCTCCGCAAGCGCGCTTTCAAGCTGATTCAAGCTTCTCGCTTCACCTGAGAAACGGTCTGCAAGCTCCTTCGCTTTCAAGTATGTTCGGTTAATGACAGTGACCTTGCCGATTCCCTGTCCGTGCAGGTTTTCCGCAGCAAGCTCGCCCATTTTTCCCGCACCGAGAATCAATATGTGCTTGCTTGAAAGATTTCCGAAGATTTTTTTGGCAAGTTCAACTGCAGCATAGCTTACTGACACCGCATTTGAGCCAATGTCTGTTTCGGCGTGAGTTCGTTTGCCCACTGTAACCGCCTGCTTAAACAGCTCATTAAAAATAGTCCCGATCGTTTTTTCTTGCTGAGCTGTTTTAAAGCTGTCGCGTACCTGTCCGAGAATCTGCGTTTCGCCAATCACCATAGAATCAAGTCCGCAGGCTACACGGAATAAATGCTCAACAGCAGCATCGCTCTCATAAAACGTTAAGAACGGTGACAACTCTTCTTTGCTTAATTGAAACCAATCAGCTAAAAACTTTTTTATATAATAACGGCCGGTATGGAGCTGGTCGACTACCGCATAAATTTCAGTGCGGTTGCAGGTTGATACAATGATGTTTTCAAGAATGCTTTTCTCTTCTTTCAGCTGCACCATTGCTTCTGCCAGCTCATTCGGCTGAAAACTTACTTTTTCACGTATCTCAATAGGGGCGGATTTATAATCTACTCCCACAACAAGTATATGCATCGCTCTAATTACACCCCCAACACCCAATCTTAATTTATAATCATTCTAACATAGAACTCATTATTTATAATAATTATAACATAGTTTCTTTCACAAAATGTGAACAGATTTTAAAATTCTTATGCTATATTAGAAAAAGCTTCAGGGAAAAGAAGCATTCCTATTGACAATACCAAAAACAGCAGAAATTTACTACACATCAGCTCTAAAAAACAAGAAGGTGATATGCATGAAACAAAAATCAATTTTATTCCCTTGTCTGCTGCTTGCCGCTTCTGTATATGCATGGCTAGAAAGCGGCCAAGCCGAACTGTTTTCAGGGCAGGATCAATGGCCTGTTCTCCTCATGCTGTTAGGCGCAGCCTTTGTATATCAAGGAAAAAAAGAAGCCGTCACACCCCATTTTTTTATCGGTTTGCTTCTCTTCGGGATCGGTTTACACTTTTTTGCCAAGCCGAAATGGGTATGGTGGCCGCATGATTTTGAAATGCTCCTCTTTATGATCGGCTTCTCACTTCTCGTTTCAACCGTTCAAAAAAAAGAATATGTATATGAAGCTGTGTCGATGATTTGTTTTTCCCTGTTTTTGTACTTTTTCAAACAAATTATGGCATGGCTTGAGTCTGCGCATATTCCAACAGCGCTTCTGAAGGAGTATTGGCCGTTTGTCTTTATTGGAATCAGTTTATTGTTATTATTGATAAAACGAAAAAAATCTATACGATAAATAAAACCGGTAGAGGATCCTCTACCGGTTTATCATTTTTTTGATCGCTCCCCAAGCTTCGTCTTTTCCCTTTTTCGTTTCTGAAGAAAAGAGGATCAGCTCGTCTTCCGGATCAATATTTAATGTTTGTCGGACAACCTTCGCGTGTTTGTCCCATTTACCTTTCGGGATCTTATCCGCCTTTGTAGCGATAACAATAACAGGAATGCCGTAATACTTTAAAAATTCATACATCTGTACATCATCATTAGATGGCGCATGCCGCAAATCAACGATCTGCACCACAGCTTTTAATTCCTCGCGTGTCGTGATATAGGTTTCAATCATTCTGCCCCATGCTTCACGCTCAGACTTTGACACTTTGGCAAAACCGTAGCCCGGCACATCCACAAAATGCAGCTCATCATTGATAATGTAGAAATTAAGCGTTTGTGTTTTTCCCGGCTTTGATGACGTTCTCGCAAGATTTTTGCGATTGATTAATGAATTGATAAAAGACGATTTTCCTACGTTCGATCTTCCGGCCAATGCGATTTCCGGAAGCCCCCCTTCAGGGTACTGTTCCGGTTTTACTGCACTGATCACGATTTCTGACTTTGTGACTTTCATTTCTTCTCTCCTACTAAGGCATGTTCCAAAACCTCGTCTAAGTGGGACGCCAATATAAATGTCAGCCCCTCCCTGACGCTTTCCGGAATATCCTCTATATCTTTTTCATTATCTTTAGGCGCAATAATGGTCGTTAATCCCGCTCTATGTGCGCCAAGCGCTTTTTCCTTTAAGCCGCCGATCGGCAGCACGCGCCCGCGAAGCGTGATTTCCCCAGTCATGCCGACTTCACGCGAAACCGCCCGTCCCGTTAAAGCAGAAACAAGCGCTGTTGCCATCGTAATACCGGCTGACGGACCATCTTTTGGCACCGCACCCTCTGGTACATGTATATGAATATCATACTTCTCATGAAAGTCAGGTTCAATGCCAAGTTCTTCTGTTTTGGATCGCACATAGCTGAATGCAGCCTGAGCAGACTCTCTCATAACATCTCCGAGCTTTCCTGTCAGGATTAATTTCCCTTTTCCCGGTGAAAGCGATACTTCAATCGAAAGCGTATCTCCGCCAACGGTTGTATACGCAAGCCCTGTCACTACACCAACTTGATCCTCTGTTTCAGCTTGTCCATATCTGAAAATGCGTTTTCCGATAAAATCTTGAAGGTTCTTCTCAGTAACCGTAATTCGTTTTCGCTCTTCAGCAACAATGGCTTTTGCAGCTTTACGGCAAATTGCGGCAAGCTGGCGTTCAAGGCTTCTTACACCCGCTTCTCTCGTATAGTAACGAATAATATCAAGAATCGCCTGATCACGCAGCTGAAGATTGCTTTTCTTCAGCCCGTGTTCTTTGATTTGCTTTGGAAGCAAGTGATCCTTTACAATTTCAAGTTTTTCTATTTCTGTGTAGCCTGCGATATTAATAATTTCCATTCTGTCTCTGAGCGGGCCCGGGATTGTGGCCAAATTGTTCGCCGTTGCGATAAACAGCACTTTGGATAAATCAAAGGTTTCTTCAATATAGTGATCACTGAAGCTGCTGTTTTGCTCTGGATCAAGCACTTCAAGCATAGCGGATGATGGGTCTCCTCTAAAATCAGATGACATTTTGTCAATTTCGTCTAATAAGAAGACCGGATTCAGCTTGCCCGCTTTTTTCATCCCTTGAATAATACGTCCAGGCATTGCTCCGACATAGGTCCGTCTGTGTCCGCGTATCTCTGATTCGTCCCGAACTCCTCCGAGTGAGATTCTGACGAATTTGCGTCCCAAGCTTTTTGCAATTGATTTGGCTAAAGACGTTTTTCCGACACCTGGAGGTCCTGCTAAACAGAGAATCGGGCCTTTCAGGGATTTTGTCAGCTTCTGGACAGCCAAATATTCTAAAATACGTTCTTTTACTTTTTCAAGCCCGTGGTGCTCTTCGTCCAAGAGACGTCCTGCTTCTTTCAAATCAAGCTTATCATCTGTTTCATCCGTCCACGGAAGAGCAACCAGCCAGTCGATATAGTTGCGGATCACAGAGCTTTCCGCAGAACTTGACGGAATTTTTTCATATCTGTTCAATTCTTTAAGCGCTGTTTCTTTCACATGATCAGGCATGCCTGCTTCTTCGATTTTTTCCGTCAGCGTCTGAACTTCGCCAGTTTTGCCTTCTTTATCGCCAAGCTCTTTTTGGATCGCCTTCATTTGTTCACGCAAGTAGTATTCCTTCTGCGTACGCTCCATCGAACGTTTGACGCGCTGGCCGATTTTTTTCTCAATCTCCAGCACTTCTTTTTCATTATTAATAAAATCAATGACCTTGTTCAGCCTGTCTTTGACATCAGCCGTTTCTAAAATATCCTGCTTATCCTTTAGTTTAAGGGGCAGATGAGAAGCAACGATGTCTGCCATTCTCCCCGGCTCTTCGATATCAGTAACCGCAGCGTACGTTTCGGCCGAGATTTTTTTAGAAATTTTTATGTACTGATCAAAGTGGTCTAGCAAAGTCCGCATCAATGCTTCGTCTTCTGTATCTTTTGAATCATCTTCATGAATAAGTTGAATGTCAACCGACGTGTAATCCTCGTGTTCATTGTATTTGACGATATGGGCGCGCTTGAGGCCCTCCACCAACACACGAATCGTACCGTTCGGAAGCTTCAGCATTTGCTTAATTTTTGTATAGGTGCCGACAGTGAAAATCTCGTCTTCACCAGGTTCGTCTATCGAAATATCCTGCTGAGTGGCTAAAAATATCATATGATCATGCATCATTGCCTGTTCAAGAGCCTGAACCGACTTGTCACGTCCTACATCTAAATGCAAAACCATCGTCGGGTACACTAATAAACCTCTTAAAGGGAGGAGCGGGATGCTGCGTTTTAATTCTTCTGCCATGTGACTGACACCTCCGTGACTTTAGTATGAACCATTATAATACAACTTTTTCATCCTTGTACAATAAACGGCATGGTTCCATTTTCTATAAAACAGTCTCCTCGTAGTATACCCTTTCTTTCTGATATGAAAAAGGAAAAGATGTCCTTCATGAAAAAAACCCTATTATCAAAATAGGGTTTAAACGGATTCTTTATTGATTTCGATATGAAACGGTTTTTGTTCCGTTGGCGGATTCACCAAAATTTCATCAAGCACTTCTTGGAACGTCTTCACTGCAATAATCTCGATCCCGTCAATCTGCTTTAAGATGGCCTGCTGATTTTCATATGGGATAATCACCTTTTTCGCACCGGACTGCTTGGCCGCTTTTATTTTCGGAATGACGCCTCCGATGGGTTTCACAAGACCGTTCAGGCTGATTTCGCCCGTCATCGCAACGGTATTGTCAATAGGAATTTTGTGTATCGCCGAGAAAATCCCCGCCGCCATCGCAATGCCTGCTGACGGCCCATCAATCGGAATCCCTCCTGGGAAATTGATGTGAATATCATAATCAGAAGGCTTCATTCCCATTGTCCGGAGCACGGTTAATACATTTTCAACCGAACCCTTCGCCATGCTTTTTCGCCTGATCGATTTTGATTGGCTGCCGATGCTTTCTTCTTCAGCTATTCCTGTGATGTTAATTGATCCTTTATCTTGAGCCGCGGTTACACTTACTTCGATTTCCAGAAGCGATCCGCTGTTAGGCCCATAGACTGCAAGCCCATTTACAATGCCAACCTGTGGTTCAACACCGATTTTTTGCTCGTGCTTTGGAGTAAGCTGACTGGAGTGAATGACCCATTCAATATCCTCAATCGTAATGTCCTTTCGATTCTCCGTTACAGCCATCCCCGCTGCGATTTGAATCATATTGACGGCTTCCCGCCCGTTCCGCGTGTAGCTGGTCAAAAGATCCAGTCCTTCTTCGGAGATATTTTTTTCAATTTTATCCGCTGCTGTTTTGGCAACCGTTTTCAACTCGTCCTTTTCAAGCTCGCGGAAAAAAACCTCCAAACAGCGGGACCGGATAGCTGGCGGAATTTCGTTTGGCATTCTCGTGGTCGCGCCAATCAAGCGAAAATCAGCCGGCAGCCCATTTTGAAAAATATCATGAATATGATTCGGAATTTGTGTATTTTCCTCACTGTAATACGCACTATCTAAAAAGACTTTTCTGTCCTCAAGCACCTTCAGCATTTTATTCATTTGAATAGGATGCAGCTCCCCTATTTCATCAATAAACAGCACACCGCCATGGGCATGGGTGACAGCTCCCTGCTTCGGCTGCGGAATCCCAGCCTGTCCCATCGCTCCGGCCCCTTGGTATATCGGGTCATGGACAGAGCCGATGAGCGGATCGGCAATTCCTCTTTCATCAAAACGGGCTGTTGTCGCATCGAGTTCCACAAAGACAGCCTGCTCTTTAAACGGTGATTGTTTATGTTTTTTTGCTTCTTCCAACACAAGCCGCGCAGCAGCCGTTTTCCCAACTCCCGGTGGCCCATAGACAATCACATGCTGAGGATTTGGCCCGCATAAAGCCGCCTTTAATGCTTTAATGCCGTCTTCCTGTCCGACGATATCTTTAAAGCTTTTGGGGCGGACCTTCTCAGATAATGGCTCGGACAAGCTGATAGCGCGCATTTTCCGAAGCTGCTCCATTTCCTTCTTTGATTCTTTATCTATCGTGACCTTTTGTGTCCTTTGATTTTTAAGCAAATTCCAAAAATACAAACCGATGATGATCCCAAAAAACAGCTGAATAAATAACGCGATCCCTGTCCAACTCATGGTGGTCCCTCCTGAAAAACAATTTATGTATCCAATTCATTCCTCTGATTGCTAGTATCTCCCATAGAAGACGGGAATAAACGTTTTTCCGGAAGAGTTGCATGCAAAAAAACCTCCTGAGTGTTACCACTCAGGAGGTTTGTGCTTATCTTTATGCAGATGTTTTATCTTGGCTTACCTCAGTGCCGTCTTTTAATAAGAGGCGAGGAGGCTCTCCGTGTGTCACAGTTGCCCCGGTGATTACACATTTTTCAATGTCATCACGAGAAGGCAGCTCAAACATCACATCAAGCATGATGCCTTCAATGATGGAACGGAGTCCGCGTGCTCCAGTCTTGCGTTCAATTGCTTTTTTAGCAATTTCAGAAAGCGCTTCTTCTTCAAACTCAAGCTCAACGTTGTCAAGCTCAAGCATTTTCTTGAATTGCTTAACTAGAGCGTTTTTCGGTTTTGTTAAGATCGCAACCAATGCTTCTTCGTCAAGCTTTTCAAGGCTTGCAATAACCGGAAGACGTCCGATAAATTCAGGAATTAACCCGAAACGGAGCAAATCTTCAGGAAGCACTTTTGAAAGAAGATCTTCTTTCTCAAGATCAGCAGCTTTATTGTCGGCACCGAATCCAATCACTTTTTGGCCTAAACGGCGTTTGATGATTTGTTCGATACCATCGAAAGCTCCGCCGCAAATGAACAAAATATTTGTTGTGTCAATTTGAATGAATTCTTGATGAGGATGCTTACGTCCACCTTGAGGCGGTACGCTTGCCACTGTACCCTCAAGAATTTTAAGCAATGCCTGCTGTACACCCTCACCTGACACATCACGTGTGATAGACGGGTTTTCAGATTTTCTAGCCACTTTATCGATTTCATCAATATAGATAATGCCTTTTTCGGCTTTTTCCACATCATAATCAGCAGCTTGGATGAGCTTCAAGAGAATATTCTCTACATCTTCACCCACGTATCCAGCTTCAGTCAAAGATGTAGCGTCCGCAATCGCAAACGGCACATTTAAAATGCGAGCCAATGTTTGCGCCAGAAGGGTTTTACCGCTTCCCGTAGGGCCGATTAATGAAATATTACTTTTTGAGAGCTCAACATCATCAACTTTGCTGTTAGAGTTAATGCGCTTATAGTGGTTATACACAGCAACAGCAAGTGATTTCTTCGCTTGATCTTGGCCGATGACATATTCATTCAAAATTTCACGAATTTCCTGAGGCTTTGGTACGTCTTTAAATTCTACTTCTTCTTCTGTTCCGAGTTCTTCCTCTACAATTTCAGTGCAGAGTTCGATACATTCGTCACATATATATACACCAGGTCCAGCTACAAGCTTACGAACCTGATCTTGTGTTTTTCCACAGAACGAGCATTTTAATTGTCCTTTTTCCTCGTTAAATTTAAACATTCTTTCACCCCTTAATCTTGTCTCACTTTTTCTTTTACCGGCAGAGCAAAAGAAAATGATTCTTGAAACGAACGAGTATGTATTGCATTTTACCATACTTTCCAAAAAGACGGTAACAATGTGTTTCTGACTTGCACATTCTATATGTATGACAAAAAGCAGCCCTGCATTAACTATATTGCCCCAAGAAAAAGAGATAACTCATAATTGTACAAAACAAGGCACGAATGATTCGCGCCCTGTTTTATTAGTACTATTATTATGCACCATATTAACGGTTTTCTACAAGAAAATCAATTGCTTTGCGAACTTTTAAATCTTCTTTCATCGCGTCAGTAGAACCGATGGCTTGTTTAATATTTTCAACAGGCATGTTGTATGCTTCAGCCATTTTAGTAAGCTCAGCATCAACTTCCTCATCTGATACTTCAAGGTTTTCCGCTTTCGCAATCGCCTCAAGAGTCAGGTTAGATTTTACGCGTTTTTCAGCATCTTCTTTCATTTGCTCTTTAAGCGCAGCTTCATCTTGACCTGAGAATTGAGTGTAAAGCTCAAGGTTCATGCCTTGCATTTGCAGACGCTGTTCGAATTCTTTCAGCATGCGGTCAAGCTCAGTGTCGACCATTGCTTGCGGAACATCGATTTCAGCATTTTCAGAAGCTTTCAGAACAAGCTCTTCACGCAATTTAGCGTCAGCTTCGTTTTCTTTTGCTTCTTCTAAACGTTTCTTAGTTTTTTCAGTTAATTCAGCGAGTGTTTCCACTTCTTCATCGATATCTTTTGCGAATTCATCGTCAAGCTCAGGAAGCTCTTTCGCTTTGATTTCGTGAATTTTCACTTTGAACACAGCTGGTTTGCCTGCAAGATCTTCAGCGTGGTACTCCTCAGGGAATGTCACTTCAACATCCTTCTCAGCACCTGCTTCAAGGCCAACTAATTGATCTTCGAAGCCAGGGATGAATGAACCAGAACCTACTTCTAGAGAGTAGTTTTCAGCTTTTCCGCCTTCGAATGCTTCGCCGTCAACGAATCCTTCGAAATCAAGAACAACTGTGTTTCCTTCTTCAACAGCGCCTTCTTCTTTTACAACAAGCTCAGCTTGACGCTCTTGAAGCGCTTTTAGTTCGTTTTGAACATCTTCGTCAGTTACAGTTGTGTCGTCTTTTTCAATGCCTAAGCCTTTGTAGTCGCCAAGCTTCACTTCAGGTTTTACTGTTACTTTCGCAGTGAAGATTAAGCTTTCGCCTTTTTCGATTTTTTCAACGTCGATTTCAGGACGGTCTACAGGCTCGATTCCAGCTTCTTCAACCGCTTTAGGGTATTCTACAGGAAGAAGAATATCCAAAGCATCTTGGTAAAGAGCTTCTACGCCAAAGCGCTGTTCGAATAATCCGCGAGGAATTTTACCTTTACGGAATCCAGGAATTGAAACCTGTTTAACTACTTTTTTAAATGCATCATCAAGTGCTGTTTTAAACGTTTCAGCATCAACTTCAACCGTTAAAACGCCTTCGTTGCCTTCTTGTTTTTCCCATTTTACAGACATGTGTTTCCCTCCAAAAATCTATTCAGGTTGTGTCGGTCTTCCATTCTAAAGCAATCATTCGGCTTCGTCCAACAAAAACAAAGCTGCCAAAGATCAGAATCATTATGTATAGATGTAAATAATGAACTGCAAAGCCTGTCCAACCGTATTTCTTATAACCCGTTATACACAAATACAACCACTATATTATAACATAACACATAGCGCTTTCAACTATATGGCGCGATTTACAAATAAGAAATTTCTTCAATATCTTTTAACATTGTGCAAGCTTCATCGAGTTCTCTGTCGGTAAATTCATACATCATATGAAGTTCTTCGCTTTCAATTTCAATCCCGTGCATCTCGTAACCGACTTTATGAAGGGCAGCCGCCCAAAGGTCAGCCGACAGCAATTTCGGCTGGAACGGATATAAAACGTACAAATGTCTTCTCCACAATTCTTCTACTGCTGCATATAAGGTTGGATTTTCATTTCCAAGTGTCTCATCCAGCACCCTGAGAACACGGTGCAGAATCGGCGCGGCATCAGGCGGAACAATCTCAGACGGTTCAATTGTCAACGACTCGCCAAATTTACTAATGTGTACAGGTTTACTGTACTCATGCTCAGCCAACAGCATGACAATCATCGTTTTGATAATCGGATGGGCTGAGGGGTCTTGAAGGATTGTTTTAAGCAATCCTGTATACTTTGCTACGTTACGGTCTTTCAAGGAATGAATGAGATTCATTTGCTCCTCAGGGCTTGCCAGCACTTTCTCAGTGTCAATTGTATCCTCATATTCTTCGGCCCAAGCCTCGTCCTCACGATCCGGATCGGTCATTTTCCGGCTGAAATCCAGCAGCTTATAAAATTGCTCGGCGCTTTCTGCCGGCAGCTGATTTTCTTCCAAAACGGCTTCAATGGTGCTTTTGACTTCTTCATATTTTTTGAGCTGAATTAAGATGGTCATGTACACCTGCAAAACCGTAAAATAATGGCCATAACCTTCTTTGAGCATCTTCTCGCACACGCTTTTTGCCTCTTCCAGCTCGCCCAGTTCTAAAAAGCAGATGGCCATCCCTAAGTGAAGATCGGATTCAGTATCATCATATTTCATCGCTTCTGAAAACAGTTCGAGCGCTTCTTGATACTTTTTTTCCTTTAGTGATGACATCCCTTTTTCCACAAGGCGGTCTTTCAGATGAGGAAAAGGAATAATTTTTGCGTTCTTCTTGTCATGCGTCATACCTATATTCCTTTCAGGCATTTATTTTGTTCAAGTGTATCAACACCTGTGAACAAACACAAGAAATGAAAGGTTTCACCAGGCAAAAAAAGCCGCCGGACAAATACCGGCCGCTTTTTCAGTCTTGAAGCCAAGAGCTTCTTTGTGATTCAAATTGCTTGATTTCATCTTCCAGCAGCAGCGTTAATGAAATTTCATCATATCCGTTGATCAGCATCTCTTTCCAATGTGAATCAACTTCAAATGAAATTTGATTGCCTTCACTGTCATGAATCAGCTGCTTTTCAAGGTCAACAGTCATTTGCAATGACTTGTTTTCATACTGGCCGACAAGCTGTTTCCAATTGTCATATGGCATGCGGATCGGAAGCATGCCGTTTTTAAAGCAGTTCTGATGGAAAATATCAGCAAATGACGGTGCAATAATAATTTTAAACCCATAATCATCAAGTGCCCACGGAGCGTGTTCACGCGATGACCCGCAGCCGAAGTTTTCTCCTGCTATTAAAATGGAAGCTCCTTGATAAACAGGCTGGTTTAATTCAAATTCAGGGTTCGGTTCACCATTCGCATCATATCTCCAGTCAAAGAATGCAAAACGCCCGTAGCCTGTTCTTTCAATCCTCTTCAAAAATTGCTTAGGAATAATCTGGTCTGTATCCACATTGATCCGATTTAATACGGCTGCTTTCCCCGTATGTGATTTCAAAGGTTCCATCTCGCGCACTCCTTACACAACTGTTTTTTCCTGATAAAACTTTCTGACATCAACGAAGTGTCCGTGAATGGCAGCCATCGCAGCCATTGCCGGGCTGACGAGATGTGTTCTTGCACCTTTTCCTTGTCTGCCCTCGAAGTTGCGGTTAGAGGTTGATGCACAGCGCTCTCCCTCAGGAACAACATCATTATTCATACTCAAACACATGCTGCAGCCTGACTCTCTCCATTCAAATCCAGCTTCCAAGAAAATCTGGTCAAGCCCTTCTTTTTCAGCCTGAAGCTTCACGCTTTGGGATCCGGGCACGACGATGGCCCTTACGCTGTCAGCTACCTTCTTCCCCTTGATCATGTCAGCAGCCTGGCGAAGGTCAGTCATGCGGGAATTCGTGCAGGAACCGATAAATACGTGCTCCACTTTAATGTCTTCAATTTTCTGATGAGGAGTCAGTCCCATATATTCATAAGCGCGAATCGCTTCTTTTTTATCATCTTCTGCAGAAAAGCTTTCCGGCGCAGGGACTTCAGAATCGACAGGAAGAACCATTCCCGGGTTAATGCCCCATGTCACCATAGGGGAAATTTTGTTGCCGTCAAGGACGATAGATTTATCGTAAACAGCGCCCGGGTCTGTGCGCAGCGCCTTCCATTCCTCTACGGCCTTGTCAAATTCTTCGCCTTTTGGCGTGTACTTGCGATTTTTGCAATATTCAAACGTCACCTCGTCAGGTGCAATCAAACCTGCTCTTGCTCCTGCTTCAATTGACATGTTACAAACAGTCATTCGTTCATCCATCGTCATATTTCTGAATACTTCCCCAGTGTATTCAATGACGTAGCCTGTGCCGAATTTCACACCGTATTTGCCGATGACAGCAAGGATGACATCCTTTGCCGTTACCCCTTTTTGAAGCGTTCCATCTACGCGCACTTCAAGTGTTTTTGGACGCTGCTGCCAAAGTGTCTGTGTGGAAAGGACATGTTCAACTTCACTCGTCCCGATTCCAAATGCAAGAGCGCCGAAAGCGCCATGTGTTGATGTATGACTGTCACCGCACACAATCGTTTTCCCTGGAAGCGTTAAGCCTAGTTCAGGTCCGACGACATGGACAATCCCTTGATCCACACTGTGAAGATCGGCAAGGCGCACGCCAAATTCCTCACAGTTTCTTTCAAGCGCCGTTACCTGGCGTTTCGCAACTTCATCCTTTATCTCAAAACGATTGACAGTCGGGATGTTGTGGTCCATTGTCGCAAATGTGTTTTGGGGTCTTCTGACCTTTCTTCCCTTTTGTCTCAAGCCTTCAAATGCCTGAGGAGACGTCACCTCATGAATGAGGTGCAAATCAATATAGAGAAGATCCGGCTTTCCCTCACCATGTTTTACAATATGCTGATCCCAAATCTTTTCGATGATTGTTCGAGGCATCATCTTTTATTTCCTCCCTCTACCTAGAGCTAAGACCGCTTAACGTAAGCTGTCACACATTAGAAATTGTATTTTCACTCATGATTGCTGCCTTAACTTCCTCTGTAATGGCCTGAGTGCTGCTGAACTCTTCACTCCGTGCCAAGTCTCTTGTTCTTTTTCCAGAAGCCAAGACTTTGTTTACCGCATCTTCTACAGCTTTCGCTTCCTCTTCAAGCCCGAAAGATGTTCTCAAAAGCATTGCCGCTGACAATATGGCTGCGAACGGATTTGCCATCCCTTTACCGGCAATATCAGGCGCGGAGCCATGAACAGGTTCAAACAGATGAAGGCCAGAGCTTGATAGGCTGGCTGACGGGAGCATTCCGAGCGAGCCTGTAAGCATGGACGCTTCATCGCTTAAAATATCACCGAACATATTTTCAGTCACCACGACATCAAATTGATTCGGTGCATAAATTAGCTGCATGGCCGCGTTATCCACAAGCATGTGCTCAAGCTTCACATCAGGAAACTCTTGTGCAACGTCCTCAGCCACTTCACGCCACAGCCGGCTTGATTCAAGAACATTCGCTTTATCTACAGAGGTCACTTTGCCTTTTCTGGCTGCCGCCATTTTGAAGCCCTCTCTGATCACTCGTTCAATTTCCGTTCGCTTATAAAACAGTGTATCTACTGCTTCCTGCTCACCTTCAGTGTTTACATAGCGTTTGCTCGGCTGGCCGAAATACAAGCCGCCTGTGAGCTCACGAACGATAACGAAATCAACATTATCTATATATTCTTTTTTCAAAGGCGAAGCGTCAGAAAGGCTTTCAAATACCTTCACAGGCCGTAAATTCGCAAACAAATCAAGCTGTTTTCTGATGCTGAGCAGCCCTTTTTCCGGTCTCAGTTCCGAAGGATTTTGATCCCATTTCGGTCCGCCGACAGCACCAAGCAATATCGCGTCTGCATTTTTACAAGCAGCAACGGTTTCCTCCGGGAGGGGGTTATGATGTTCATCAATAGCCGCCCCTCCAATCAGGCCATATTCAAATTCAAATTCATGGTTAAAGCGTTCGGCAACACTTTTCAGTACGTCTGTCGCTGATTCTAATACTTCAGGGCCGATCCCGTCTCCGGGCAATAGAGCAATACGTTTCTTCAAGTTAACCGTTCTCCTTTCTTTTATGATCCGACAGCTGTGTGGTTTTTCAATCCGCTCATATTCGACTGGAAAACCAATTGACGGTTGACTGCGTTCAAATAAGCTTTCGCTGATGCTTCTAATACGTCTTGCGCTATGCCCCGCCCTGCTGATTCTTTTCCGTTCACCAAAACTCTTACATACACCTGGGCAAATGCATCTTCGCCTTTTCTGTTAGACTGAATGCGGTAGTCTAAGAGCTCTACGTCCTTATCGATGCAGCGCTCAAGCGTATTGTAGATTGCTTCCACGCTTCCAGCTCCAGTTGCAGCTTCCTGAATAAGCTCTGCGTTTTCTTGATTTTTCAACGAAAGAGTAGCCGTAGGGACCTGACTTGTTCCGTAATGTACTTGAAGAGAAAGAAATTCATACCCAATCTTGCGATCTGTTACTTTTTCTTCTAAAATAAGAGAAACAAGATCCTCATCAGTGATTTCTTTTTTCTTCTCAGTCAACTCTTTGAACATCGTAAAGAATTTATTAATCTCTTCACTGTCAAATTGGAATCCTAAAGCAGTCAGCCGGTCTTTAAATGCGTGGCGTCCGGAATGTTTACCTAGGACAAGCGCATCTGCGGTTACGCCGACAAGCTCCGGTGAAATAATTTCATAAGTCGATTTTTCCTTTAAAAAGCCGTCCTGATGGATGCCTGATTCATGAGCAAATGCATTATCTCCAACAACCGCTTTGTTGCGCGGGACAGCCATGCCTGTCAGTTTGCTTACTAAATCACTTGTTCTCTTAATCTCGTTCAGTGTAATGCCTGTTTCGACTTGGTAGAAATCTTTTCTGGTATGGAGGGCTACGGCAATTTCCTCTAATGCCGCGTTTCCGGCTCTTTCACCGATCCCGTTCACAGCACATTCGATTTGATCAGCGCCATTTTCAATCGCAGCAAGAGAGTTTGCGACTGCCATTCCCAAATCATCATGACAGTGGGCTGAAAGCTTTGCTTTGTGAATGTTCGGAACGTTTTCCTTCATATACCTAAAGATATTTCCGTATTCCGCCGGAGCCAGGTAGCCGACAGTGTCCGGAAGATTGATAACACTGGCGCCTGCGTCAATCACTTTCTCGACAATTTCTGCTAGAAACGGCAGTTCAGTGCGGCAGGCATCTTCAGCTGACCATTGCACAATCGGAAAACGTTCTTTTGCGTATTTCACCATTTCAACCGCTCTTTCAATGACTTGCTCACGTGTCATTTTCAGCTTGTGCTTCAAATGAATGTCCGATGTCGCAATAAATACATGAATTCTTGGTTGAGCACCATCCTTTAACGCTTCCCAAGCAGCATCAATATCACCTTTTACACAACGGGCCAGACCAGTTACTGAACAATTTTTAATGGTTCTTGCGATTTCCTGAACAGCTAAAAAGTCACCTCGGGACGAAGCGGGAAATCCCGCTTCAATGATATCTGCCCCGAGTCTTTCGAGCTGCTTAGCTATGGCAAGTTTCTCCTGTGTATTCAAGTTCACTCCAGGGGACTGTTCACCATCACGAAGCGTCGTATCGAAAAAATTAATTTTGCGCAACGGAGACCACCGCTTCCTTCTTCTTGCCTTGTTTCACAAACGGCATCATTTCACGAAGCTTTCTTCCCACTACTTCGATTTGATGTTCGTTCTCGCTTGCATTGATAGCGTTGAAACGAGGACGGTTTACTTGGTTTTCGACGATCCACTCTTTTGCGAATGTACCGTTTTGGATATCTTTTAATACTTCTTTCATAGATTCTTTTACTTTAGCGTCCACAACGCGAGGACCTGATACGAAATCTCCCCACTGTGCTGTGTCAGAGATTGAATATCTCATTCCTGCAAGTCCTTCTTCGTACATAAGGTCTACGATTAATTTCAGCTCATGAAGGCACTCGAAGTATGCAAGTTCAGGCTGATAACCTGCTTCAGTTAATGTTTCAAATCCGGCTTTGACAAGCGCGCTTAATCCGCCGCAAAGAACTGCTTGCTCACCGAACAAATCTGTTTCTGTTTCTTCTTTAAATGTCGTTTCTAATACGCCAGCTCTTGCGCCGCCAATTCCTTTAGCATAAGCGAGGGCTTTGTCTCTTGCTTCTCCAGTCACATCTTGATAGATTGCGAACAATGCAGGTACGCCAGCTCCTTGCTCATATGTTCTTCTTACCAAGTGTCCCGGGCCTTTAGGCGCAACTAAAAATACATCTACATCCGCCGGAGGAACAATTTGATGGAAATGCACGTTAAATCCATGAGCGAATACTAATGATTTTCCTGCTGTCAATTCATCTTTGATTTCAGCTTCGTATACTTTTTGCTGCTGTTCATCCGGAAGCAGAACCATGATGATTTCCGCTTGGGCTGCCGCTTCTTTTACTGAAAATACTTTATGTCCGTCTTCTTGGGCTTGAGTGAAAGATTTTCCTGGTCTAACACCGACGATCACGTCTACTCCGCTTTCTTTAAGGTTCAGGGCATGTGCGTGGCCTTGCGAACCGTACCCGATAACCGCTACTGTTTTTCCAGCCAATACGTTCTCTTTGATATCACCGTTATAATATACTTTTACCATTTCAATCTCTCCCTTGTTATGTTTTATACAATAGATATTGTTTTATTGGATGACGCCTTTTGCTGGGTTCCCCTCGCAAAAGCCGTTGTACCTGTTCTCGCGATTTCTTTAATGCCATAAGGTTTTAATAATTCAATAAGCGCTTCAATTTTGTTAGATTCACCCGTCACCTGAACAACGATGCTGTCTCTGCTGACATCAACGACAGAGGCTCTAAACGGTTCTATGATTCCATTAATCTCTGTTCTCGTTGAAGGTGCGGAGACAACCTTGATTAAGGCCAGCTCCCTCTGGACAATCGATTGATTTGTGATGTCCGTAACTTTCAGCACATCAATCTGTTTGTTGAGCTGTTTCGTTAACTGTTCAACATCATTTTCACCTTCAACATGAACGACGAAGGTGATTCTGGAAACGCCGGCTGTTTCTGTGTGTCCAACTGTAATGCTTTCAATGTTGTAATGCCTTTTTGTGAATAGACCGGTGATCCGGTTTAGCACCCCGGAGCGGTTCACCACAGTCAATGTGATAATTCTTTTCAAGGTTTCACCCCCACCATTTCATGCAGCCCTTTCCCCGGAGCCACCATCGGGAATACTTTTTCTTCGCTAGCAACCCGCACGTCAATGACAACAGGTTCTCTTGATGTTAATGCCTCTTCCAGCTTTTCCTTTGCTTCCGCTTCTGATGAAATTCTGATGCCTTTAATGCCGTATGCTTCGGACAATTTGACGAAGTCAGGCTGAGAAGCGAATTTAGATTCTGAATAACGTTCTTCATAGAAAATTTCCTGCCACTGTCTGACCATTCCGAGACAAGCGTTATTTAAAATCACTACCTTGACCGGAAGATTTAATTCGCGAATAACATCGAGTTCTTGAAGCGTCATTTGGAATCCGCCGTCTCCGACAACCGCGACAACAGTAGCATCTTTTTCGGCCAGCTGTGCGCCGATCGCCGCCGGAAGACCGAATCCCATCGTTCCAAGTCCGCCTGACGTGACCCATTTATCTGCTTTTTGGAACGGATAAAATTGCGCTGACCACATTTGATGCTGGCCTACATCCGTTGCGACAATGGCCTCTCCTTTTGTAAATTGATGAATATATTCAATCAATTTCTGAGGTTTAAAACCTTCTTCTTCATTATCTACATACCAGAGCGGATACTCTTCTTTCCATTCGGCGAGCTGTTTTTTCCATTCGCTTGAATCGCTTTGTTTGCCGTCTTGTTTGATCAGCTCCTGCAGGACAATTTTGCTGTCTCCGACTACAGGAATCTGTGTTTTCATGATTTTTCCGATTTCAGCTGGATCAATATCGATGTGAGCAATCTTTGCGTTTCTGGCAAAGTGTTTCAGGTTTCCTGTGACACGGTCATCAAAACGGGCGCCGATACTGATTAATAGATCACATTCATGAAGGGCCATATTGGCTGTATAAGTACCGTGCATCCCCGCCATCCCTAGGAAAAGCGGATGGTCAGCCGGGAAGCCTCCGAGTCCCAAAAGGGTGTGTGCCACAGGGATTTGCTGCTGTTCAGCATAATTTTTTAATTCTTCTGACGCTTTTCCGTGCAGTACGCCCGCACCCGCCAGGATCACCGGTTTTTTCGCACTGCTCACGGCTTCCACAAGCTTGCGGATCTGCAAATAATTCGGCTCTGTTGTCGGCTGGTATCCCGGGAGATTCATCTCATGATCGTAGCTGAATTCTCCTTCAATTGTTGCTACATCTTTCGGAATATCAATCAATACAGGTCCGGGTCTTCCAGTTGTTGCAATATGAAACGCTTCTTTAATGATGCGCGGCAGATCTTCCGGCTGGCGAACCTGGTAGCTGTGTTTTGTCACTGGCATCGTAATCCCTAAAATGTCCGCTTCCTGAAATGCATCGCTCCCGATTACAGAGGTTGCTACCTGCCCTGTAAAGACGACTAACGGCAATGAATCAATCATGGCATCAGCAAGGCCTGTAACAAGGTTTGTCGCTCCCGGTCCTGACGTGGCAATGACGACACCCGGTTTTCCGGAGACTCTTGCGTATCCCTCCGCTGCATGAATTGCTCCTTGTTCGTGACGGGGAAGGATATGTACCAACCCTGAATTGTATAGCTTATCGTAAATCGGAAGCACAGCCCCGCCCGGATAACCGAAGATCATTTCTACTTTCTCTTTTTTTAATGATTCAATCAGCATTAATGCTCCGCTCATCGTCTGTGTACATTCGGCAGATGCTGAATCCACCTGTACATTAGTCCCCATTTTAGTTCCTCCTTTTGGATTTTCATCCTTTAAAGATCATCTTTTCACTAGCTAGATAGCTGATTATTCAATAAAAAAAGCCCTTCCGCCCACAATCAGCCGCGCAGTAACTGCGATAGCTAAAAGGGGCGAAAAGGCTTTTCTTTCCGCGGTACCACCCTTGTTTACGGCCTGTTAATCGGCCGTCTCATGGATATTTCTATCCGCTTTAGTAACGAGTGAATCAAGTTCACCCGGCCAAGTCCTACTGTCATTTCAGACTGGCACTCTGAGGCGAGTTCACCTTGTAAAGCTTCGCCGGTTCTCAGCTAACCCGGTTCTCTGTGGAAAGCTTTATCAAGGCTACTTATCCTCATCTGCGCTTTTCATATTCAGCCTTCGGAACGGCTTTCCAGCTGTTCAAGAAGGTCGTTCGTTTTTCATTTTTTTAGAATCATACTGCGATGATTTTCGCTTGTGAAGCTTGCATTTATCTTTTGTTGAACTCATATTACGCCGCTTTGGACGCAGTGTCAACAGCATTTTTTAAAATTATTAGACAATTTTGATTAATCAATCTATATTGTATACGCTTTCATTATTGGTACAAAAGGAATTGCAAATGTTAAAAGTTTTTATAATTTTTTTATTAATCTATCAAGAATACACCAGAATTATTTAATTTTATATAAACATGGAAGATTTTATAACACGATATGGTTCGTATATGGATTGAGTCTGACAGATCATCTTGCAATCCATTTCAATTTCGGATAGGCACTTCTCTTGTTCCCTCGGCATACATTAATGATATCTTGCAAAGAAAAGGTGATACGATGAATAAATCATTTGCAGACATGCAAGGATTTCCTGCGGGCTTTCCAAGCTTCCCCAACTTTCCGCAGCAGTACTATCCTGCTGTCCCTCCCTTTTACCAGCAAAGCCAGCAGCCATTTGGAGGCTACGGATACGGACAGCCGTTCAGTCAGGCATACAGCCCGTTAACCACTCCCTCTGGAATGTACTCCTCATTCCCATACGCTTCAGGATTTTACGGACAGCAATTTTCAGGTGCAGGCTTTAGCGGCCATGGCGGCAGCTTAAGTGCTCCAGCGATACATGCCGGCGGATTCAGCGGGGCGCCAGGCGTACACGGAGGCTTTAGATATTAAAGAATACCACAAGGGCCGAACATCTATTGCGGTCCTTTTATTGTTTTAAAACGACTTCACAAATACAGTCACATTTTCTGTCTTTATATTTGGAAACAGGATGGAATATGATTAAGATGAATTGAACGATATTCTGCACAATCCGTAAGTTTTCGAGGAGGAATAAAATTGCATATAAAAATAGACGATTTAACTGGACGTCAGGTGGTTTCACTGGTGAATGAGCATTTACATAGCATGACGCTTATGTCCCCGCCAGAAAGCATTCATGCCTTAGGTCTAGAAAAACTAAGAGGGCCTGAAATAACATTTTGGAGCGCATGGGAAGGTGATGAACTAGCTGGCTGCGGAGCGCTAAAAGAACTGGACACCCGGCATGGAGAAATCAAATCAATGCGAACATCTGCATCACATTTAAGAAAAGGCGTTGCCAAACAAGTTCTCCAGCACATCATTGAAGAAGCCGAGAAACGAGGTTATGAGAGACTAAGCTTAGAAACGGGTTCAATGGATTCATTTAAGCCGGCAAGAAAATTGTATGAAAGCTTCGGTTTCCAGTATTGTGAACCGTTTGCAGACTATGTTGAAGATCCAAACAGTGTGTTTATGACGAAGGAATTGTGAGACGATTTTATAAGGATAGATAAGTGCAGGGGAAGGTCTGTCTATCTCTTACCGTTTTCCCTTCTAACGTTTAATAGAGTAAGTCAACAAAAACCATCCAACATTGCATTGGATGGTTTTTGGATGGATGGTTTATTTATATTTATTTACTTCGTACATCAAAATATTTTTAAACACAACATAATCCTTTTTACTTTCAAAAGGCCCTTTGTTGTTGTCATGCTCATCTATTTCATAAAAGCCCGGTCCCTCTCCGGCATCACGCTGCTTGTACCATTTGAGGAATCCGTTCACTTCTTTCATAGACAGCTGATATTCTTTTTGCAAACCGTTTACCATGGTGACAACAAGAAGGGCGTCTCCGTCTTCTGCTGAGTTATCCTCAGAAGGTGTTGTTGATCCTTTGTCCTTATCTCCTGAATTGCCTTCAGAAGGTGTTGTTGATCCTTTATCCTTATCTCCCGGAGTTTCCTCTGAATCGGATGGTATGTTTAAATCCTTCAATGAAATTGACATTACTGATTTAAATTTAGAGGCTGCACTTCCAGTAAAACTGGATGTTTCCTCTCTTCCACCGATTACGTAAAGAGTATCATCAATGACGGCAGAAGAATGAGCCATTCTGTAGGGGGCTTTAGGGTTTTTTACCGCTGTAGCTGATTGACTTTTAGGATCGTACACCTTAATTCGGTTTACCCCTCCAGTCATCAGAATTTTTCCTTTGTAAGTAAGAGCAGAATAATACCCTGCTGTGAATCCTTTACCATTTTCTACCCATGTGTCTTTTTCTGGATCATAAACATAAACGATTTGGGGTATATAATGCGTTCCGCCAAGAATATATAGTTTATTATCAATTACTGCAGTAGAAGCTCCTGTTACTTCATAATTTAAATTCTGTTTTTTCTCCCATTTTTTCGTTTCGAGATCGTAACTGTAAGTCGTTGCATATCTAGAATTTTCATAGGCCACAACATATATTTTCTTTCCTATAGCTTCTGCATAAATCTTATAAGCTGGAACTTTATTATTTCCAAAGGGAAGATCATCTAATTTTTCCCATGTATCTTTTTTTGGATCATAAACTTCTACTGTCTTGACAACTCCATCGTTTGACCTTCCACCCATGACATAAATTTTACCGTCAACTGTAACAGTTGCAGCACCTCCCCTCTCTGTGGGCATGTCGGCTTTTCTTGTCCATTCATTTGTTTTAGGATCATAGACAAACGTTTGATTCCCATAAGCACCTGGTTTTACAGTTCCGCCACCTATCACATATATCTTTCCATCTACTACACCGTTGCTTGCGCCGACACGCGGCTCAGGCAAATCTGCTCTTTCTTTCCATTCAACTGTTTCAGCGCTAACTGTTTGGAGCGATTGAAACAGCGTAATAACGAATAAGAAAAAAACAACGAACCATTTTTTCAAAAGAAAACACTCCTTTGTTTAATTGTTTCACAAAACAAATATCGGCAAGACTATGAATTTTTTCATATCTTTTCCTGTATATTCATTTTTCAGGAAATTCTAATTAAAGTTTTCTCTAAAAAACTCGGATGTTTTCAATCTTGTTTATTTTAAAGAGCAGCGGGAATTACAAACGACATGAACGATATAATGCAAATTCATAAAGGAGGAGATTGATATGAAAAGCATAGTTGGTGTATACGATACCCCGCAGGAAACCATCGCAGCGATTGAAGGCTTACTCACAAAAGGCTATGATTCTGATGACATTTCTGTTGTGACAAGTCGGCGAGATACAGATTATTTGGAGTCACGTACAGGAACAGAAGTCAATCAAGCCATCGATGCACATCAGGACGAATCTGAATCTTTTTTCGATAAACTGAAAGATTATTTCACAATGGATGATACTGCTACACACAGCAAAGCATTATCCGACTTGGATATTAAAACTGATGAAATAGACAAGTATCAAGAAGATTTGGATGACGGAAAACTTCTGGTAGCCGTCGATACAGATGCAGATGTAATCGCTCCTATTGATAACGGCAATGCCCTTTCAGGCGGCTTTTCAAGCACAAATGAATTGGATTATACAACGAAAGAAGAAAAAACGATGCCGCTCCGGGAAGAACAGCTGAAAGTCGATAAGGAAGACGTTCAAACCGGCGAAGTAGAAATAGGAAAAGAAGTGAAAACAGAAAAAAGAGATATGGACATTCCTGTGAGACATGATGAAATTTATGTCGAACGCCGTCCAGTGGATGAAAATAAAACGGATGCTTCTCCCGTCAACGATTCGGAAGAGATCAGAGTTCCAATCGTTGAGGAAAAGCTTGAAGTGACTAAAAAACCGGTTGTCACTGATGAAGTGGTTGTCGGCAAACGCACTGTTGAAGAAAATGAACATATTTCTGAAACTGTGAAAAAAGAAGAACCTCGTCTGAATAAAGAAGGAAAAGTTGACGGCTTGGATGATGATCCGTTAAATAACAAATGAAAATCATAAGCCGACAACAAAAAACCTCAAATCCTAAATGGATTTGAGGTTTTTCTTTTGGTACGTCCCAGGAGAGATTCGAACTCCCGACCGACGGCTTAGAAGGCCGTTGCTCTATCCAGCTGAGCTACTGGGACACGTTTTGTTTTTTGTTTTTCGCTTTAACTATCAGCGACAAGATTTATTATATATGGGATGCAATAATAAGTCAACGGTTTTTTAGAATTTTTTTCATAAGGAAGAAAATTTTCTTCCTCATGACATTTTCATAGTGTGACTCGGTTTTGCAGATCCTCAATTTCATTGCCTGCTTGGTCGTAAAAACGGACTGTCGCAGCATCATTTTCTAATGTCAGTATAGCATAGCTTTCTGTCCTGCGCACCCTCGGAAGCCGGATGCTACCTGGGTTAATCATCAGTTTGCCCCGCAGCACTTCGCTTCCCGCGATGTGCGAATGCCCGAAGCAGATAATATCCGCTCCGAGCTCCTCTGCACGATAGTATACGTTTAACAAGGTCTGTTTTATACCGTGAAGGTGGCCGTGTGTGACCAGTATTTTTCTTGAACCGGCAGTCAGTAGAAGCTCGTCCTTAAAATCGCCGGCAAAATCGCAATTGCCTTTTACAACCGCATAAGGCTCCAATGCAGGATGCCTCGTTTCAAGCTCAGAGTCCCCGCAATGAATCATGAGATCAACTTCTGCCTCATGCCGTTTCGCAATGGTTTGGAGTTCTTCTTCAAGCCCATGGCTGTCACTGATAATCAGCACGTTCATGTACAAGCTTCCTCCTTATGCCTCCAAAAGCTTAGACAGCTTTTTAAGCGCGTCAGCCCTATGGCTGATTTTATTTTTTTCATCACTTGTCAGTTCAGCCATTGTCTTATCTTTATCTTTCACGATAAAAATTGGGTCATAGCCAAAGCCATATTCTCCTCTCGGTTCTTCGGCAATATACCCTTCAACATGGCCTTCGACTGTTTTTGTTTCCTCACCGGGAATACTCACGGCCAGTGCGCAGCGGAAACGGGCGGTGCGCTGTTCTTTTTCGATACCTTTCAGCTCGCTGAGCACTTTTTCGATATTTGCCTGGTCGTCTTTCTGTTCCCCTGCATAGCGGGCTGAATAAACCCCGGGCCTGCCGCCAAGATTATCGATGGATAGACCGGAGTCGTCCGCAATCACCATTTTGTTCACTGCTTTGGCAACAGCTTCCGCTTTCAGAATGGCATTTTCTTCAAATGTATGGCCTGTTTCTTCAATTTCCTCTGTGAATCCAATTTCAGCTAAAGATTTGACATCATAGCCTCTTGGCTCAAGAATTTCTTTGAATTCCTTCACTTTTCCCGGATTATGTGTCGCAATAATTGCTTCTTTCATGATGATCAAGCCTTTCTGTCTTTATTTCAGTTCTGGCAGAGAATCACCCAGCACTTCTTTTTGCTTGTCAATCAGCTCTTGAATTCCTTTTTCCGCAAGACCCAGAAGACCGTTCAGATCCTCTCTTGAAAAAGTCGCCTCTTCCCCGGTTCCCTGCAGTTCCACAAAACGGCCGCTGCCTGTCATGATGACATTCATGTCAACTTCAGCCGAGGAATCTTCTTCATAATTTAAATCTAACAAAATTCCCTGTTCCTTATCAATTCCAACAGAGATTGCAGCAAGAAAATCAGTGATCGGATTTGTCTTGATTGTTCCTGCTTTGATCAGCTTGCCAATCGCAATCGCCATAGCAAGAAATGCGCCTGTAATGGAAGCTGTTCTAGTTCCTCCATCAGCTTGAATAACATCACAGTCAATCCAAATCGTCCGTTCACCGAGCTTTTCCAGATCTACAACAGCTCGAAGCGCGCGGCCGATCAGGCGTTGGATCTCCATTGTTCTGCCGGAAATTTTCCCCTTAGAAGATTCTCTGATTGTTCTTTGGTTTGTTGCCCGCGGCAGCATGCTGTACTCTGCTGTAATCCAGCCTTTCCCTCCGCCCCGCAAAAACGGCGGTACGCGGTCCTCAACAGACGCGTTGCAGATTACCTTAGTATTTCCCGCTGTTATTAGAACAGAACCTTCCGGATGGCTGATAAAATCCAGATCGAATGTGATTGGACGCAGCTCATCGTGTTGTCTTCCGTCATGTCTCATGTTTTACCTCCGATTGTATGTACATAAACCATTTTTGTCCCGGAATTGAATAAAGAAAGAGGCAGCCGGAACGCTAACCTCTTTCTTTCTAGTATATCAAAAATCCCAATTTAAAAACTACCCGTATTCACTTGAGATGGTCTGGAGACCGGTTCTGTGAGCTTTTCGCCTTTTTCATTTACCAGCTCTGATTTTCCGTTCACTTTAACAGACACGCCTTTTATATCCGGCTGCTCCGTTAACGTGAGCACAATGCTGTTCAGCACTTCTGAAGAAATCATTTTCGTCTTCTCATCGGCGCTGCCGAATATAGATTGATTGAAATCCAACGTCACGCGCCCGTCTTTGATTTTCGGTTTGCTGACCAGCTTTACATCTTCACTGAAGTCTGTTAACAGCCCGCTCACCTTGCTTGGGCCTTTAGCCAATTCATTAATGGCTGCTGTGATGTCGTCTTTTTCCGAATTGTCGATTCGTTTCGTCACCGGCACGTAGTATTCACTGTCTTCATTTTCCGCCAAATAGTAGACTGTCAGCGGATGGGTAGCAGTGAGATCATTTACACCGGCTGTTTCCAAATTAATGCCGTCTTTGCGGCTTAAATCATCTGAGATCGGTGTCCCTCCTACAGGCATCTCCTTCAGTTCATGCCCGTTTATTCTCAGCTTCACTTTATCTATCGAACTAAATTGCGTCAGCGTCCACGTCACAGACTGAACGATTTTCTGTTCGTCTTCTTTCTTATAATTTTTGAACTCATTAGAGAAATCAGCTATCGCCGTTCCATCTTTTTTGATGTCAACGTTAACGGTGGTGTCAGCCGGCAATACAGCTCTGAAGCCATTCGGAAGAATTTCAGACACAGGCCCGCCCTGTACGAGGTATTCAAGCGCCTGCTTAGCCGTGCTCTCACTTTTAGGGAGAGGCAGCGTTTGCGCAACAACATACCCGTTTTTATCAATGAGATAAAGCTCCCTCATGACAGTAGATGAGGCTTGATCCGCTTTTGCGGTATCGCTTTTTTCACTTTCTGTTTTTTTGGCTGCTGTTGTATTTGAATTGGCACCCGCTTCATCGTTCACGAATGTAACGTCTTGAGGCGGATCAATTTCCTCGGCTGCCTTATCAGATTGAAACAAACCGCATCCGGATAAAAGCAAGGCAGAGGTGAGACAAGTGGCACCAATGACTGCAGGTCCTTTTTTCAGCATACTTTTCCCTCCTAAGGATGTTTGTACTATTATGTATACGAGCCTCTTTAGGAAATAGACCGAAGAATTCCGGCAAAACAGAAAAAACCCGCAACATACCGTTGCGGGGAAAACTATCTTCTAATCGGTTCTTGCAGCGAGATGCATTCCACATGGCCCACCTCATGACCAAACCAATCGTCTGCGATTTTCGCAAACTGATCACGCGCTCCTGTTGTCAAGAACTGATGATCCGGGGCATTCGCAGACTGGTTCAGCAGCCCTTTATACGAGAGAATCGTGCTGACTTCCCGGGCTGTTTCATCGCCGGACGAAATAATGTTAACGTGTTCTCCCATATATCTTTGAATGGCTTCTTTCAAAATGGGATAGTGGGTGCAGCCTAAAATCAGCGAATCAATCGATGTATCTTTTAACGGATACAGCGAGGTTTTGACAATCTCGTCTGCTGTTTTGTCAAGAAACTTCCCGCTTTCCACAAAAGGCACAAGCAGCGGGCAGGCAAGGTTTTCAACCTTCAGATCAGGATTTAATGCCAAAAGCGCCTCTTCGTACGCATTGCTCTTAATCGTATTCTCTGTGCCGATGACACCGATATGCTGATTATCCGTCACTTTTATCGCTGCTCTCGCACCAGGCTGAATCACTCCGACCACCGGTATACCGACGCTTCGCTGGATGTCATCCAATGCGATCGCTGTTGCTGTATTACAGGCGATCACGAGCATTTTGATATGGTGGTTTTCGAGTAAATAATTCGTCAGCTCCCACGTATATTGAAGCACCTCTTCTTCAGGACGCGGCCCATAAGGACACCGTTTCGTATCCCCGACGTAGATAATATTTTCTTTAGGTAGCTGTCTCATGATTTCCTTCGCAACGGTTAAACCGCCAACCCCGGAATCAATGACTCCTATTGGTTGTTCCAACAAAATCGCCTCATTTTCTCTTCATTTCATGCTGCAGTTTCATCAAAGATTTTTCGAAGATGGCTATTTCTTCATCTGTAAACGATTCGAACATATCACGCAGATATTCCTGTCTTTTTGTAATGACCTCTTGGATAATACGTTCTCCTTCAGGCAGCAGATGTATCCGGACAACACGTCTGTCCGCCGGGTCCTTGACCCGCTCAACAAGCTCATTTTTTTGCATGCGGTCGATTAAGTCCGTTGTCGTGCTGCATGCCAGATACATTTTGCCCGATAATTCACCGATTGTCATATCTCCTAATTCATAAAGCCATTGCAAGCCGACAAATTGCGGCGGCGTAATCGCATATTGGTTAAGGATTTCTCGTCCTTTTTGCTTAATGATCGCGGCAATGTGGCGGAGTGACTTTTCAATATCCGCAACATGCTCCAAAGGTTTTGATGTCATTTGTCCATCCCTCACTCAAGGATCTCTTACGCACAAAAGCGTTCCGTGTCTATTTTCCTTCTTTTTTGAAGAAAATGCAAGACTCGCAGGAGAGAAATAGAGGACTTTAGTCAAACAACATCAAGAAATAAAATTTATTTTATGACTTGCCTACGTTTTGCACAGCATTCCAAATATGGTTTCGAATGTTCCAACAAACAGCAATAACCGGCTCCTTCCTAAAAGAAGGAATACCGGCAAGGATTAAAGCTCTAGCTCACCCATTCTAAGAAGCTCAACAACGGCTTGCGAACGCCCTTTCACACCCAATTTCTGCATGGCATTTGATATGCATATCTATCGCAAACTAAAACAATAATAATCACTTGAATTTATAATGGAAATCGACTGTTCCATCCTCGTATATTACAAGTTTATCAATAAGCGCTGAAAATGCTTCGAATAAATCCTGATCAGTTCTTTCCAGCTGTGCGAATGCATTCTTAATATTTGATATGTCGATTGTTTCTTCTTCCTCACGCTCAAGCATGAACAGCTTATCGTTCAGTTTTTCAATTTGTTCTTCAAGCTCTTTTCGCTTCGCCTGGAATTCCGTCTTAGTGATCAACTGATCTTCCAAGTACAATTCGATTAGACGTTTTTTCTTGTTTTCTGCATTTTCGATTTCTATTTTCGTTCGCTTGATCCGGTTTTTCTTCTGCTCTTCAAAATCAGATTTTACATCCAGTTTTAACTTCTTGCCCTTTTGTTTCAGTGTTTTAATAACAAAAGCCCGCAAGTCCTTATATTGCATCGGAGCATGATTTACACAAAGAGCAGTTCCACCTCGTCTGTAGGCGCTACACTTCAAATAATTAAACTCTTTCTTCTCACGTTTCTGATTGTATTTGTACGACGGTAGCACAACCATATTGCAACCGCACACACCACATTTCATCATTCCTCGTAGCTCATTCCGAGGGTTAAAACGCTTTTTACGCATCTTGTGTTCTTTGTTATTAGCTTTCTCATACTCTTCTTCTGATATGATCTTAGGACACCAGTCTTTGTAAACAGTCCATTTTTCTTTTGGGTTGCGGATAAATTTTTTCCGTCCCCCTATTTTGACTTGAGTATGTCTATTGGCAATAAACACGCCACAATAAATAGGATTCTTTAAAATCGTTTGTACTGTAGACAGCTGCCAAAACTCAGTCTTTTGAGGCTTTACAATGTTTCCAAGTGCCAATTCTTCGTTAAGCTTGAGAACGATCCTTTTATGTCCATATCCATGATTATTATGAAGATCAAAAATAAAACGTACGACTTTTGCTTCTTCTTCATTGATAGCTAGGAATTTACCTTCTTTCTTAAATCCAAAAGGTACACGGCCGGAATGTTCACCACGGCGGGCTTTTGCTGCTAGTGCCCCACTGGCTGCCACTGAAATTGTTTGAGGGTATTGGGCTGCAAACATTGAAAACATTTCAAATTTCATTGAGTTTTTGCCTTCATATAGGCTATCATAGCCCTCTTCAAGCGTCACAACTCTTACACCGTGAGCCAATAAAACCTCTCGAATTTCAAGGGCATCTTTAAGATCACGTGCAAGCCGGCTGATTGATTTAAAAACAACCATCTTCAGCTTTCTTTTTTGCGCCTTATCTAAAATGAGTTGCATTGCTTTTCGATCAAGCAGCACTGTCCCGCTTATCCCATCATCTAATTGGATTGCTTCATCTTTCCATTCGTAATTATTTTTCTCAATCCAATGATGACAAATATCAATTTGGTTGGCTATTGATGTCACCTGTTCATCTTTTTCTGAGGAAACCCGTGCGTAAACTGCATAAGGGTAATCTTCATATTTGATGATCTCCTGTGTTTCTGTCTCTTTGAAGAACACTAAACCACCCCATTATTTTGCATTTGGTACATTTTAGTGTGATTATAGCATAATGATTACGAACCTCCTATACTTTTCCGGTTGATTTTAGAACATTTGTTCTTGTATAATTTGTTCAAGGAGTTGATCAGAATGAACGAGGGTATTTATGATAAAAGATGGGAACAAAAATTTATTTTGCCTGAGCAAAGGACAGCGCTATTAAATAGGAAGAAACAAGTCCAAAAAATTGAAAAACCCATCCTAGATGAATACCAATTGGAAGATATGGCCCGTGTTATTTGCGAGGCGATGGAATTCAACTCGGTTCTGGTCATTGGTGTATACAGAGACGGTTTTATCGAAGAAGTAACAGGACATGTTCATTACATAGATGAAGTGAAACAGAGGTTACATATGAAGGATTTAAAAGGTGATACAAATTTTATTAATTTAAGTTCCATGATAAATGTTGAAATGAGATAACCTACTGACTTTTTAATAAATTCCCACTTTAATTCTCTTTTTATTTTAAAAATCATTTATAATTAAATGATACTAAAAAAAGGGATGGTCAAATTGTCAGAAAATCAGTTAGTGATTACTAAACATCAGAAGCTTGAAGAGTGGAACATCAGAAAAAAAGAGTTAGCAAAAAACTGGATTGAAAACAAACAAAGTTTAAGAGGCAGGGGCATTGTCCAAGGTGGAATTTATTTGTGTGAGCTTGGGGAAAATTTAGGCTCTGAACAAAACTCAAATATCGGAGAAGACAGGCCGGTGATAGTTTTATCAAATAATACTATCAATTCAACTGGTGAAAATATTATTGTTGCGCCTTTATCTAAAACTTTAAAATTTAGAAAAGGAACCAACATTCCCAAATATAGAAGTCATTATTTCTTATTCACAAAAAAATATTCATTTTTGACTTATGATTCTGCTATTAAAGCTGAAGAAATGAAAGCTGTAAGTAAGGTCAGATTAAACAAGAAGTTAGGCGAAATTTCTAAAGAGGACTTTAAAAGAATAATTACACGAGTAAACTGGACGATTTCATAACTGATTGTTGACAAAACACCAAAACTGCAGTATATTATAGACAAATACTTCGTCCATCATAGTCATGGACAATTCGCACGCTCATGAATGCGTGATTCTGTCTGAAAAAACCGGATTGTTTATCTAACATTCGGTTTTTTCCTTTATAATAGTGTATTTTAGTGTTTTTTTTCGATAAATTGCATATGATAAATTATACTTCGCTCGTCTCGTCACGAGCAAATCACCCTGGGTATCATACTCAGGGGTTATTTATATAAAAGCCCTCAATTCATGAGGGCTTTTTTTTATCCTTATTTGAGCAAAGCTTCAAGCTTCGCTTTCGTTTTCGGTCCATAAATGCCATCAGGATTTAAACCATTCATCAGCTGGAACCGTCTGACAGCATCGGCTGTTTTCGGTCCATAATAGCTATCAATCCCGAAGTTTTTGGCTTTCTTATCCGGATAGAAATGCAATGCCGCCAGCGCTGTTTGAATCTGTTCAACAGCAGCGCTGTGCATCAATGGGCTTTTCACTTTAAAAATGCCGGAAGGCAGATTAAAAGATGATTTCTTTTTGCTTGAACTTGATTTTTTCACTGCCTTGGATGAAGTTGTTTTATTGCTGGATGACTTGCCACCAAGTGCTTTTAATTCAGTATCAATAGCCGCTTTAACCTCATTCCAGCGTCCCTCGTCTAAAATACGGTGAGGGCAATACTTTCCGCTCCAATCTTGGTGCTTTCGCACTCGATCAATACCCCATCCGCGTTCTTTAAGCAGCTGAGCAACAAACTTGATAGCCAACTTTTCAGCAGCCCTGTATTTAGGCCCTCCTGACTTGCTGTAGCAAATTTCTACGCCAATAGACTTACGGTTCCCGGTGCCGTTTTTGCCGTCTCCTGTGTGCCATGCATTGCGATCTGTTGGGATGCCCTGCCTTACCTCTTTGTCATCAACAGCAAAGTGGAAACTCGTTGAACTTGTGTTTCCGATCATATAGCTGACCTCATTAGCAGCAGATGCATCATTGTAAGTGTTATGAATGGTGATGTATTCCGCGGCCATCGGATTAGGGCATTTTAAAGCGTATTTTGCTTCTGATACAAGGTTCTTTTTCACTGCAATTGTCATGAAAATCTCTCCTATTCTGTTTTTGAAATAAAAAGAGCCACTGGTTTACCCAGCAGCTTGTTCATCTTTTGTTGTTTGTTTATTTTCTTCTTCAATTACATGAAGTCGGTCCGTAATTGCAGCCGGAATCTTTACGCCGATCTGTGCCAGGTTCTCCGTAATAGAAAGCCCTTCATTGGCGATATAAAAAAGAACGGTTCCAAATGTGAGAACACCGTTCAGGTTGAGAATTGTATCAATAATGTTTGCCACAATAACCACCAAAAAGCTGAGCATTTTCCGGACGTAACCGAACCAAGCGCTTCGGCTCCGCAGCTTCTTAAATTTCCATGCCTTGATTACGCCTGTTATGACGTCAATAATGCTGAGAACCAGTAATAAATCGAGATATTTCACACCTCCAAACAGATATATCCTCGCTAAATCCAATGTTTCAAAATTAATAAACACAGTCGTTTCCTCCATTTCTTGTTATCACCTCCTTAGAGGCAAAATAAAAAAGCCTTATTGACTGGCTTCTGTCGTTTCCTCGTATGGTTGACCTGTTACTTGTTGGTATTGGTCATGTGTAATGTATTGTGCCTGAACACCTTCTTTCAAGTCATCAACGGAACAATCGTTAAATGCCATAGCCTGCTTTACCATGGCTGTTGTGGCCCATTTGTAGAACAACGCAAATACCCAGAAATTAAGATTCACTTGTCATTCCTCCCTTTAAATAGAGAACATCTAATTTTAAAGATGCAACTTGCTCACCTAAAGATTGATTCAAAGTTTCTGCTTCTTTTCTTGCTAGCACTTCCGCAGTCAATTGTACGCCTAAAGCATTTTGAGCCAGCTCAGCCTGTTTTCTTGCCAGTTTTTCGTCTGCCAGCTGCTGCCCAAGTGTTGCAAGCTGCTCTGCTATAGGATTAGTTTCAGGAATACTGCCTTGTTTTAGCTGCTCTTTGTATTCTTCATCAGCAGTTTCAACCCATGTTTGTTTTTCCTCATCGAATAAAGGCCGCCACATCCCTTCTCCATTTATTTCTGGAGGAATATCAGTGGCATTTGCCGGGATAATATATCTTCCTGACTCTCTATCGGGGTGTAACTCAATCGGCCTTCCTAAATAGATTTTATCCTCACCATATGGGTATATTAATTTCATACTTCTCCCTCCTTTCTTTAGGTTAGAGGAACAGCTAAATCAATATAATATCCATTCACATTTGACTCAGTCTTAGCCATTACACCTGTTAATTTCATATCACCAGTTGCATATATAATAATCTTGCTGTAACCAGTCGTGCCGCTAGTGGAAACCAGTTTCACAACTCCTTTACTTGGGGCACTAGAAGACGGGATACTAGCAAAAATTATCTCTCTTTCAGTAAGTACGTGACCATTGAGGTGCAGAGTGTTCCCAACTTTTCGATACTGTAGTGGTCTATCGCCTGAAGTTGCTCCGTTTTTATAAGGAACATTTAACCACGGGACATTGTCAATATCATTTTCAGTAAGAAGTCTCTTCCAGCCAGACCAGCCTAAATTGCCGTCAACATAGTTTGAATACATATTATTCTTATAATCTATGGCCACGACATAACCAAATGTTCCGTTACCATTACTATCAATGGATGTGAAATGAAAAAAACCTCTTGTTGATAAGGTGGAGGGTGCATTTGTCGGCTTTCCTGTTGAATAAAATGTCCCGAACGTCTTGCCTGCTTTCACAATTTTGTCCAAAAAATCGTCCGTATCAGCAATTGATACTAATACCCCTCCAACATCATTTGTAATTTTAGATAGTTGAGCACCGTTCCATTTTGTGCGTTCTGCTGCAGATATATGTGCAGTAGTATCATTTGCATGTGCATCAAATTCAGTTTTTGTTGCCTGTCTATCATTGGTCACATTACCGAGCCCGACTTGGCCCTTTGTCACTCCATGAGGGTTGCTTTTATTATTAATGTGTTGATCCGTATACGTTTTTGCGTTTTTTTCGGCTGTATCAGCCTTGTTTTGCGCGCCTGTAGTCGTTTCCTTCGCATTCCAGTTTGAACGCTCAGTGGACGTAATATGGCGTGTTGAATCGTTATTGTGTGTGTTGAATTCTGCCTTTGTTGCTTGCTGCACGTTGTCTACGTTCCCCAAGCCCACTTGCCCCTTTGTGACTTGGTTGGGGTTATCTCTGCGGGCAGCCAATTCATCTGTATATGACTTTGCTTTATTTAAAGAAGAAGTGACGTCATCCTGCGTTGCTCCGATCTCTTGCAATTCCTTCAATGCTTGATAGGTGGTATTTTGAAACCAGTTGAACCAATCCGCAGGGGGATGGTCCATTGGTTTGTATCCTTCATCAATGGAGGACTGCGGGGGCCGCTGCCCGGCGTTCCCCCATTCAGGTAATTCTTTTGTAAAAGGCATATAAAATCACTCCTTAAATCGGTAAAGGGTAATCATCTTCAGGCTGAAAGATTCCGCCGAGTGTTCCCCCGTCTGTCCCGTCTGTTGAAAATCCATATTGACTCGTTTCTATAGAATCAGCAGAGGATGAAAAGCGAAAAGTTCCGTTTAAATCCACATAAGCCACCCGCACGCCTGCAGCTACTGTTTTTTGAACGATATTCGAAAACTGTGTTGCACTCATTCCAACTTTGCTCAATGCCTCAATGGGTGCCTTTTTTACGATAATGGCAGCCGGTTCATCTTCATTGTTTTCCTTGCTGCTGACAATGTGTATTTCACTTGGCTTGCAGTTCAGTGTTTTGGCTAAAGCTTCAATGATCCGGTTTGTGGTGCCATCTGATACATTTCTGGCAACCTTGCCGCGAATAAGCACTCGATAAATTTCATCAGTGGCACGGCCCCGATCCTGCGACACGTTGTCACCAAGTAGATCCAGAGCCTTTCCTTTTGCTGCGTCAATATCCCGCCAGTTCTCAGCCGTAATCAGTGCGCTTTTAAGTGCTGTCAACTGTTCATCGACAATTAAAAAAAGCTTACCGATATTGCTCTTTTCATCTTTCAAAAAGGCATCGGTCAGCTTTCCTATTAAGTCTTTAATCATATGAGATTCACCACTATTTCATCAAAATGTACCTGGGCAACCTCTTTAGGTTCAATCTCAATGTTTGACTGTGAAAGGCTTGTCACATCTTTCCCCATCTTGATTGTTACATCAGAGACACCATCTACTTGATATACCGCGTTGAATAACTGCGACAATATAACATCATCGCCCATTTGTGAGCCGGTATAGTAAGAGCCGTTCGCATCAATTCCCCCGATTTTATAAACGAGGTTGTTTTTGATCTGGCTCACTCCATCAATGGGGAAAGAAGCATTTGTTTTTAAATCCAGCTGCAGATATATTTTGACTTCCCTTGCAAAATCAAATTTGACGGCATGATCAAGCCCGCTGGCGTCTGTTATCGTAACAACTTGCTCTCCAACCGTTTCAATTCCTGCAGCAACACTGTCAAACAGTGCTTGCGCAACATCATCTTTTGTGCCGCCAAGTACATAAGCATGAATGCTTTTAGGCGGGTTACCGTCTGCATCTGTCTGCATGGTATTATTGGCAACAATGTTCGCTGAACGGACGCCTGAAACGTTTAGCAGGGCTGAAATAATACCTCCGTTAGTAGATGCTGAACTGCCTTCCACAGATTTCTTTATACGTGCCCTGAATTCCGAATCTGTTTCCTCGTCAGCACCGCCGGCCGATGGTTCCGGATTTGTAACTGAATACACGCCCTCTGAGGGCTCTGCCTGCACGGTAATGCTATTTGCCGCAACATTGTTTATAACGCCCTTAGAAAGCGAGACAGCCGTCCCTGAGCCTGTCCCATTAGCCTCAATTACAACGTCTTCGATCAATTCAAAATAGATGCCTGATTCCGTAGTAAACTGAGTTTGTTCTTCAATTACGATGCCGGGTTCTCCAGTAAAGGACAGAGTCACAACTGACTCCGCAGCTGGCTCCCGGGTGATACCCGAGTTGCTGCCAAGACGATCGAGCTGCACGCCCTCAGACTTACTGACAAAGCCGCTGTTATAAACCCTTTCTGCAATATCCCACAAGCCGGCCAGAAACCAAGCAAAGATACGAATAATAATTCCTAATGGCGTTTTACTGGATGTGTTTACATCCTCCCCGAATTGTTCCCGAGCCCGGTCCTCCATACTATCAACAAGCTCGGAATAGGTTTGCCGTTGAAAGCCCGTTTCATCAAGCAAGATCAACACCCCCTATCTCAATTGTTTCTTCATCCTCTTTTGTCATTTTCACATGCACTGCAAGACTGCGAGACTCTTTATCCATTAAGAAGTTCACCGATTCCACACTGGCAATACGCTCTTCTTGAGAAATGGCATTTATAATGTCATATTGCGCCTCTTCTTGATCAAACTGCTTTCTTAAAATGTTGCTGCGATCAAGGCCGACATGTTCATCAAGCTCAAACTCTCCTAAACTTGTTCTAAGGATCATTTCTACTGATTGAGCCAGCTCAGCATCCCCTTCAACCATTTGCAGCTCCCCATTTTCAAAACAAATATCCCCGTCTTTAAGTTTGAGAGTCTTCATCCTTCCCACACTCCTATGACAACCGGATCGTTTATGCTGTGTGTGCGCCTCGAATCAGGATCAAAGGTTTTATTGCCGTCCAGGTTATCCAGTGAACGTTCAGCAAATGAAACAAACACGCAGGACCCAACTTTAATATCAGCTTCGACGTGTTTCAAAACAGGCGCATGCTCGATTAAAGGGTATTCATGTAGGTACTCACCATCATTGGTTTGAAACAGCAATTTCAGATCGGCAGTGTGTTTCTCAGCATTGTAATTTACAACCCGTGCTGGCGCCGTTGTATGGATTGATTGTTTTATCCGCTGTTCGAATCCGTCAAAGAACTTTGTCGCTTTACTCATTAAATCACCCTACATTCTGTGAAAAAGTCTTTACCATCAAAGGAATGAGAGCCATCTTTCACACGATATTTTCCTTTCGCTGTCTTGCTGTTTATTTCTATGATTGAAGCAACTGCGATACGATGCTGTAAAAGGCATTTCACCTTATACCCTTTGAGATCATCTTCCTCAAATTGTTCTGGCGTTTCCACCAGTCCTGTTGCTTCTTCGAGCTTGAAACGTTCGTCATCTCCTTGACTGAGTGGCCGAATAACAGGACGGCCGCGCCGATAATACATGACTGCCCCAGCATCATGAATGACCTCTTCAAGATTGTTTTCAATCAATCCGGTGACACGATAGCCTTTTTTATAAACTTTATTTTTTGGCAGAATGATATTTTTCACTTTAATACCAAGCACACGCAGAAGCTTATCGACAATTTGCCTTGAGGTTGTGCCAGCCTTGAACGTGATTTTCATGTATCTCTTACGGTATCTGACCTCTGTTCGAGTGCCATAATTTCGGACCGTTTTATATGTCCGGCCGTTCTTGTCTTTTTTATAAGTCACCACAGGCTTTGCGAGCTTGTACCGCTTTTTCACGTAATATTTTTCAGCAGGATCAGCGTTTTCAGTGGTTACTTTCATATGGGTGTAATCATCGCCATCTTTTGAATAGATGGCCGTTACCTTATTCAAACCGTCCCGATTATTCAGCACCTTGGTAACTTTACCGATAGTTAAAACACCGTAATCGTCTTTATAACCAGCTTGAACAGTGATAGTGCTGCCTTTTTTAATTTTGCTGATTGAATCTTTGCTTAGGTTGTATATTTCAACCTTTGTTTCATTCGGTTTGAAGTCATCATCAAACGGGACCTCAAAATGAATCTCTAAGTCCTTATAATCGAAAGTGGTTTGTGAACTGCCGTTATCTATCGTGACCTTAACGACGCGCCCAAACAGCATTTTATTCGTCGCCATCGTCTTCTCCCTCCGCATCGTCCGAGACATCATCAATATAAAGAAACACGGTTTGCATAAAATTCTCGTATGTAACCCGTGTTTCTGTATTCGATTCATCCATAGGGATTAAGGAGGGTGCCGGCAGCTTCTCGTTTACAATGTCTTCCCACAAAGGGACGTTCAAAATCAATTTTTCACCCAGCACGATTGGTTCCATGTCCTGATCGTATAAATCAAGTGAGAAACTATCGTCTGTCTGGTTGTAATTGATACGCAAAATAAACGTGTCATCTGCTAAATCAAATTCAAACTGCTGTGGTATGTCCTCTTTGTCAAAAGGAATGTAATCTCTCGATGCCACGCCTTTCCCTCCTTCATCTGATCCTCATTTTGACCCCTATCGGAATTCTTCGATCCGGCCAGGGATTCAACCGACGCAAAGCATTTACAGTGGTGCCGTATTTACGAGCGCATCCCCAGTAAGTGTCACCCTTCTTGACCTTGTGGTATAGCTTGCTGGATTTTTTTGTTTTCTTCTTGCTGGCTTTCTTCTTTTTCCCGGCTGTTTTCACTTTCTTTTTGACCCACGGGCTTTTTGCAATACGGATTTCTTGCAACTCAATTGAAATAGCAAAACCGTTTGTGTAATCGCCTGTGTCGCGATCTATCTTTGTGATGATCACATTTTTAGCAACCTTACGCCCGGTATAAGTCAAAAGAGTTCCAGCATAAGCCTGCTTTTTCAGATATTCATAATCACTATTTGCTGTTTTGCCTAATAAATAGCCAGAGACTGTTGTCGTCTCTGGCTTTCTTTGTACATGGTCCGTGATCGGGACCCCTTTTTCAACGGGATATGAAGTAACCTCCACATCCGCGCCGTCAGATTCCTTTTCGTTTACAAGATTAATCTTTCCGAGCTTCGCCAATTAATAAGCCCCCTCTGGTGGATAAAGCGACTTCAGCATGTCGAAAACTTCGTCAAATGTTTCAGTTACAGCCTTTTTCACCTTTGTTTCTGCCCCTTCACTGCCGCCCTCAACTTTTACGTTGATCGACGGGTTAAACGTGATATTGACAGATGAACTGTTTGAGCTTGTAGCAGCCTTTTCTGGTGTGTAACCAGTATCCGCGCCAAGCTCCCGACCGAGTGCAGCATACATTCCGAGTGATTGGTTTCTGTATCGTGGCTCAGTTGTGATGACATACTCCCTAAAGCCGTTTTCACCAAGCGCAGCAACTTGTGGGCTGTTAATGACTCCACCTGTCGCATAACCTCTATACGGCCCACCATGAGCCATAGAAACGAGCCCAGGGTGTTTTAAAATACCGCCGTATCTGCTGTTCAAATAGTTGATAGCAGCAAGGATCTGGTCAACTGGATTTTTGATATTTCCGTGACCCGGTTCCTTGTTTGCGTTGAATGTACTTGGTATAAACTGCATAAGCCCTTGTGATGGATGGCCAGCTTTCGCATTCGAATCCCAATTGTTCACGACATTAGGATTCCCGCCTGATTCTTTCATGGCAATGGTTTCAAGTGCGCCAGCATATTCAGAGCCAAGGCCCTTGATTGATAGCGCTTGAGCTACCCACTTTTTGACGGCTTTTGAGCCGCCACCTGAAAAGCTTTCAGCGTAACTGGACATTTTGCCTTTAACAAAACCAACGGCCTTATCTTTGACAAAGTTAAAAGCCCCTTTTGCGATATCACCGAACGAGCCAGCCATAGAAGGTGCAGAGACACCCATTTTTTCTAAGACTTTTGTTAAAAGCTTAGATGGGTGTCCGATGTAATCAAAAACATCAAGAGCAACATCTTTCACTTTGCCGGCAACGGATTTTACACCATTCCATGCTTTTGTGAATATATTTCCTTCTGTGCCTTTTGCGTAAGCCGGAACTCCCTCTAAAGCAGCCCTTGTTTGTTTTGCAGATAATACCTCAGTGCCTTTCGGAAGATTCATCAGCGTATCAGTTGCAGGGCTGAGTCCCACATGACCTGATGGAGTCCGATACATTTCAGGGCCAGCGTTTGCCCCTTTACCGTCTCCCAGTATCGCTGGGCCTCCGGGGTGTCCTCCGGTTCCATGTGCATATTTAGGTACTTCCCATTTTGGGATATGCTTATCTTTCAAACCGATCTTATCAAGGACCCAGTTTACTCCGCCGATTACACCATTTACGCCTTTTCCGAGTGCTCCGGCAAGTTTGTTCGCTAAGCTAGTCACACCAGACACAGCCTTATGAGCCATGTTCTTAATTCCATCACCGATTCTGCCCGGTAATTTCTTGGCCCCTTCGACTAAATCATTGAAACGATCCATAACTTTCTGACGTAAATCAAGCGCCAATAACGCGACTTTATTTTTTATATAAAGCCATCTATCAGTGATTGCTGAACCCATATTGCTTACAAGCTTTTTCACCATGCCGACAGCACTAGAAAAAATTTGCTTCACTCCGTCCCACATCATACGGAAATTCCCAGTGAATAAGCCTTTGAAAACCTTCACTATTCCCATAATAATGCCGATTGCACCCTGAATAATCGCAATGATATTTTTAAGTGCAACTTGAATTATTGAGAGCACAACCGGGAACACAGCAGTCACGATATTTAGGATGAAACGGATCGCCGGAATGACCACAGTTGTAATGATATTCGCCAGAAATTGCAAAAGAGAAACAACAATCGGAAGTACCGCTTGTATGATTTGCATGATCTGCGGGAATACCTGCTGCACAACTTGAATCAAAATAGGAAGTGCTGCTTGCGCCAACTGTAAAATGATTGTTGCCGCTACAGTAAGCAATTGAGCCACGATTGGAAGAACAGCCATGATGACCTGTTTAATAATCGGGAACACTTGCTGCACCGCTGATAAAATTAACGGGAGCACTTGAACCGCTATTTGTCCGATGGATGAACCTAATAGCTGAATCAATTGCAAAACAATCGGAAGAGCTTGTTGCACAATGCTCAGGATCAACGGGAACGCAAGCTGAATCATCTGGACCAAAATCGGTAAGGCATTTTGCACAATTGAAACAAGGATTCCTGAGAAACTGCCTATCAATTGAATAATGATTGGCAGCACTGCATTAATTACGCTCAGAATGACTGGGAAAATTGTCTGGAAGCCTTGAACAAGTAACGGCAGGATGCTGCTTGCTATTTGCAAGACACTTGTCCATAAAGTACCCGACAACTGCATCCAAGCTGAAAGCAATTGCTGAATCAGTGGCATGATTTGCGGACCGATTGTCTGGAACGTTTGCGAGATAGCTGCAGCAAACAAAACAAGCGTGCCGCCTATTTGAACGAAAGCCTGCTGAAGTTGTCCGGCCAGCTGCTGAAACTGTGGCGTCAATTGCGTGACTAATTGCCCGAAAGACTGTTGAAGCGTGTTGATGATTGGCTGCAGTGCCTGAAAAACAGTCGTTAGAACAGATTGTACCGATGTCCATGCCGTCTTTAAGGCCTGGCTTACATTTTGGTTTGTTTGTTGCATGCGATACAAGGCGCCGGCAACACTCAAAATAGCACCGACAGCCACACCGATTGGCCCTGACACTCCGAGGAATGCAAGTCCGATCGCCGCGACAAACGGAGCAACAAGAGAAACCATTCCTTTAAAGCTGGATAGACCGACTTTCAACTGCTCCATGAATCCTTTTACGATGCCGTTTAGACCGTCTGACAGCCCTTTTCCGAAGAAATCAGAGACTGTCTTTCCGGCATTATGAATGAAGCCTGACACGGTTTTCACAGCCGTTTTATAGGCCGACTCAATTCCAGCCACTAACTGTGGATGCGATTCACCGAGACGATCCCATAATTTCAAGGATTCAGCCTGCATTTTATGAATGGCTGTGATCGCCACGTTTTGTGCGTCCTTGAATCCTTTCATGAAGGCAGGCTTTAACCCCTCAGCCTCTTTGATCATCGTATGAAATGCACCGACAACCGCCGATTTCCCCATGTTAGCAAAGCGTTTCATCGCGTCTGTCGCTGGCTTGAATCTTTCCTGAAGCTTATCGAAATTCTTGTACAGCAAATAAATGCCGGTTACAAGGAGAACGATTGCCCCAGCTACGACATACACCGTGCCCGACATTGCTGCCAAACCGGTTACAACTGGACCAATGAACATCCACAAACTGCTGAGAGCTCCAAGGAACCCATTAACTAACCCTACCCCTATCGCTAGTGGCGATAAAAGTAGGGTTAAAACAGGGATGAGAAGCATAAACCCTTGGATCATTTTCGAGAGTACAGGGTGCGCCTCATTAAACTGAATGATCAGCTTCGCAACGGCCGTAATGCCCTTGTATATCGCCATCGCAAACGCCGCAAACACTTCGATTGCTGGCTGAATGGCTTTCAGTAGTGTACTGCACATCTCTTCCCATGCTTTTGAATAGCCGGGAACTGTTTGTGTTGCCGCTTTATGAAGCCCTTGGAACATGAAAAAGTTTGTAAAAGCCGCGCCCAGTGCCACCATTTGAAAACGCATATAACCCTGAGTAATCATCATTGTCATATCGTTAAGCTCTTTCATGTTGGCAGTAGGTCCGAGCATTTTCAGAGCCAAATGCGCAGCAGTACCCTGCTTTGCCATGTTCTCAAGCGTATTCGATACGGCAAGCCCCGCTTTATTGACTTGATATAACGGGTTTCCCATTCGGTCATAGTTCGCCGCGATCTTCTCGGATTGAGTGGACCGGGCCATCAATGTCCCTACAGTCTGCAGCATGCTCATGCGCATCATTTTGTTGTTTTTCATCATGTTGTCTGTTACTTGCTTGTGAGCACGTCCTAGCCTGTATACTTCATCCATAAACTGCTGATTGGTACCGGACCAGCTGTCCATCTGGTTCCCTAGCTGAAAGAAACCATACTGGGCTCGGATTAATTCATTCCGGAAACCGTTCATGCCGTATCGTTCTTCATACCAAGCTCGACGCATTTCATTGAGCATTTGTATTGTATCGGCTTCTAGTCCACGGGTGGAGCCGCGCAAAAAGTCCATTTCCCGACTATACTGCCGGATTCCCCGGTAGTCCGGGGCAGGGACAGCTACCGCCGCCACGTTATTCTGAACACTTTGCGTGTTCTGCTGCGTAACGTTTGCTGCGGGCGTACCGATACGGCTCATATCGACGTTATTCAAATTCTGCCTGAGTTGATCAATTGATTCATTGGCGTTTGTTATCGACGTCTGATCAACATTGATATTGACCTCAGACGGAAGGCTTTGAATAAGTCGGCTTGTCTCTTGTACCTGAGTATTCAGCTGGCTCAAACGGGATGTAACTAAGTCGATTTGAGGCCCTAGCCGTTCAATTGTTTGGCTGGCAGTTTGCAACGATGAGTTGTCCAAAATCATACTCATATGGATGTCTCTAAAATTCCGCTGTTGCCTTTGAACCTGAGCCATCCGTGTACGCATCTGTGAAAAACTGCCGCCAGCATCGCCGACATGATCAACGAGTCTATCTATTTGCTGATTTGCTCTTTCTAGAGGGGAGGTATCAACGTTCAATTCAACGTCAATATGCGTACTTCTCAATGCGTCTGACAACGTTCATACCCCCTCATTTCTTCTTGTTCCTCTTGTTTTCTTGCTCAATATGGATGTCGAGGGCTGCGTTTGCTTCCAGCAGCGTGTCGAGATCCATCGCCGCGACCTCCGAGAAGGAAAACTTCTCAGACATCACGAGCCGATACATAGGCCAGTTATCACGCGCCTTCTTTTTGTAGAACTGTTTCGGCTTCGGTTTCGGCGCTAAGAAAGGTTTGAACCTCTTTCATCAGCTCAAGGAAACCAGGTTTCTTATCAAAATAGTCATAGCTTACTTTCGGTTCAACAACTACTTCTTTCATGTACAGTTCATACAGTTTCGCAGACGAAAACATCCCTGTATTGATATTGATAGCCTCATCGTTAAATTCAATTGAACGACGTGTTCCCGGGTGTTGAAGAGTGTACTCAGTTTCGTGGATAGTTACTTTCTTTTGTTTACCGAATTTTGACATAGGTTTTCCCTCCGCTTGTTTAGTTTGCATATATTGAAAAGCAGCCCTATTGGACTGCTTTCGCGCGTTTGATTTCTTCTTTTTTGCCATAGCTTAATTACTGTTCCAATACTGTATAGTCAAAGACTTGAATCTCGAACTCACGATCTCCAATCTCGTCACTGAATTCTGCATCAGCAGGCTTTTTGACCATCGCTTCTGTGCCGCCGATTTTTTCCTGTCCGCCCGTAACCCAGATAGGGAAACGCTGGGCCGTGTTTGCCATTTTATTCAGGTATGGTACAAATGGCGATCCCATGGAAAGAGTCAGTGTAATTGTTCCGAGTGGGTTGTTTTTCGTTGCAACACTGACATCACCCTTGGCGCTGACTTTCGTCGAGAACTTTTCTTCATCTTTGGAACACGAAACCATTGTGCCCTCGGAATAACCAGTTACGATCTTCCCGTCAATGTTCGTGTTGACTTCATTTGCATCATAAACGTATGCTGCCATTGTTTAGATCCTCCTTAAATTGAGATTTCACCAGTAATTTCAGCAGAATGAACCGCGCCAGCCAGCTCAAAAGTAAATGACAGGCCGTCATATACACGATTTTTTCTGTTTTCATCTGTGATTTGATCACGGGTTTTAGTGCTAATTGAATACACTGGCTGCCCGTCTGCATCTTCGGCAACAATGCCATTTGCAAAGGCTGTTTGCAGAACGTTTGTGACCTGTACACTCAGCAATGAAAAACCAGCATTCGAGAACGGGATTTTGCCGTTGTTTGAGAATGCTGATTGAATTGAGGTTTCAATATTCAATTTCACCCAGTCTTTGCCGTGCAGCACGTCGATATATTCCCCGGATGCAGTAATGCCCTCGGATGTCTCGTTGTGGCCCGCTTTGGTTACATAAGCAATAGCCCCTTCTGTATGCAGCTTTTTCAACTCGTCTGCCTTAATATCTTGAGGCGTGATACCTACGATATTTTTAAACTTCCAAGTTACTGATCCCACCGTATGAGAAGCAACCGAACCAACAAGCCCGGCATCTGGATGCTCGTCATTTAATGGGTGATAGAAAACGATTGTGCGGTCCTTACCTTTGTAAGAAGCAACTTCTTCCCGGTCAGTTACCTGTAAAACTACAAATTTATATGATTTCTCTTCCATCGCTTTTGCCGCTTCCATTCGTTCGTCTGCTGTAGCATCAGCAAGGATCAAGAAGTGCCAGTCCTTGTCGAAATACTCGTCAAACGCATTCCGAATGGAGAATGTTGCTTGTGTAGCAGCTCCTTCTTCTGGTGTTTCTGTGCTGCCTCCATAAGTACCGATGGCAACCTTTGAAGGTGCATTGTCACCCTGCGCAAAAATAGCCGCAGCCTTTTTATATGCTGCTGTGGTTTCCGCATAGTCTGCCTTAATGGCTTCTAATGAGCCATATTCTTTATATGTGTTGTGTCCGTCTACCTTCGCAAGAATCAGAGGTGTTCCCAATCCTTTAAGGCTGGACGGTTTCACTAAGTCAATTTTGACTGTAACGTCACTAAGTGGCATATGATTTACCCTCCTGTATTTTCAATTCGCACAGAGTCGAAAACCTCTGCATTCGCTTCACCATGAGACACACGCGTTCTAAAGCGCGTATCGAAGCCGTGACGGCGTTCTGTGTCAATCGTGATAAATGTATCTCGATTACCGAAACCGTCGTTCCTGACCCACGCCAGCCCATTATCATGAAGCTTTTGACGTGCTTCAGCTGTTTTGAAGTACGCCGCTGTTTGTTGAGCAAGAGAAATGGCCTCGATATGGCTGTTTGAAACCCATGTAAAAGAGAAAACAAGCTCGATGTCTTCCGTTAACACTCCCTGTTCTTCAATGCCTCTATGTTGGGGCAAATACGGGGATGTCACGGTATACGTACAAAAAGGATAGACAGGTTGTTTCCCTGTACCATTTGCAACGATAACGACATGGCCTGTTTTCTCTCTAATCAGTCCCAAGACTGTTTGTATTATGCTGTTGTAGTCCATCTGAATTGATCACCGCCTTTAAGATATAGCTGTTGAAATCGGCATACGTCCCATAAGGCGTCATTGCTTCAATATCAAAGGTGGCACCATCAAAAAGCACCTGAGCTTTCAGGGGAATCTCCTTCTTGATAAATAGCTGCCTGTCCATAGATGTAAGTCGACCGCCAGATTGATAGATCAATTGAGACTGTAAAGGAACTATTGCCCCTCTTTCCTCTGATTTTGTCGGTTTCGGTGGCACCCATTCGCCAAGATCATCGTATGAACCCTCTTCAGATGGAATAAGCAATGTAAAATCAACGCTGTACCGCTTAATCAGATCAGAAAAAATGAAATGATTACCCATCAGCTTTCAACCTCATAATCCATAGAGCCAATCATTTCCCCGGTATCAACCAATGGATTTGAAGAGCCCTTCTCCTCGGTTGTAAATGGATGGTTTGCCGGGTTCCGCAAGTCTCGGGCATACACTTGAAGCCGCCCTTTCGCAAGCAGGCCGACTGTTTCCATAATGTCTTTCATTGAATCGCCATTCTCTAATGCTCTTTCGACCAGATCCTCTACCTTTTGAACGATCTCTTCCTCGTTCTCGTCCCATCCAGCACGGATGAAAGAACGCTCCGGAATGTTGATATATTGAGTTTCTTTCTTGAGGTACAGCCCTTTTGCAGCAAGATAGTTCCGCATGCGATCAGTTACAGCAATACGGCAGCCGAATTCGTGAACAGCCGCGATCATTTGCCGCTCACTGTCCAATATTCCGACTTTCACCTTACCGACGGAACCAAGGTTTCTTATGACTTCTGGAATACGGTTGCTATCTCGTACCCGAATGTTTCGACGTGCCATTTGATCACCTCAGTGGTTTAAAACGAATTTTTTTGTAAGGCCGAAAAAAATCAAACGCAGGTTTATACCTTATGTCATCCGCCGTGTAAGTCTTGCTCATTCCGCCAATTGATTCAGACTGAACACCTTTCGGGCTGTCCCGATCAATTTCAATCATGAGAGCAATCCCTTTCTTCACAGGGCCTGGTAATGATTCAACACCATCTGGCCCAATAAAAGAGTTATTGCACTCCTCCTTAACGAAAGAAATCGCGTCTGCAAGGTCTATTTGTAGCTTTGCATCCTGGGATGTGTCATCAGCTGGAATCCCTAACCTGACTTTTAATTCTGCCAAGTCCATTTCTCTCATTCCTTTCAAAGAACCGGTTCATATGTCGCAAAGCATCGGCAATTAATATCATTTGATGGATCACCGCTTTGCCCCGGCGCTTCTGCTGTTACATGAACACCATTTTTATTGATGCCAAGATCAAACAACTGATTGACCATGCGTTCCTGCCCTTCTAAATGGACATGATCCGCATGTTTTGTCTCACGAACTCTTTCATCACCAACGTTGTGCCAGATTTTTTTCATGTTGATGCCCCGCGACTGAGCTTTTTTAGCAGCGTCAAGCGTTGCTTTTTCCCTTGTGCGATGCATTTCTGTATTGGCTATGCGCTTTGATCGGTTGTAACTCAGGCCGACATCAGTCTGCAGCTCCTTCGCTACCTGAGCAAAGCGTTTCCGCTCAATAAAACCACGTTCTATTGTCTTGTTAATCTGCTGTATTGTCTTTTTGCGATCAGTTTCAATGGCTTTGTCCATTTGTTTACTTTTAATAGCCCGCTGAACGTCTCCGGGAGCCCATTCAGCAGGTAAATTCATCTGATTCAGTGTTGCTTTTGGCCGCGCAAGTTTGATCCCTAACGCAGCCAGAACGCCAAGGATCAGCCAGCTGTAAGATGATTCGTAGGTTTCTTCAAGAAATTCTATTATCAAAGCTTTAACTTTCGCTGAAAGATCACTAATCAACGATGTGATTTCCCGCTTTATACGGTTTAGATCACCGTGTCGATTAGCGTCAGCAAGTGTCGGTTCTTCGATTTGATCAAGCTTGACGAATAACGCAGTCAGCTTTGACAGCACATCTTTTGAAGCACGCTGAAAAAGCCGCTTGAGTTTCCGTAAGAATTCCTTAGTTTTACGGTTCAACGGCTTCAAAAGCTCTTTTTCAGTTTGTTCTTTATCCACCGCCTACCCTCCTACTCTTCGACTGTTTCTTTGCCGTCAGACTCTGTTGTGTCCTCGGCTTCTTTTTTACTTGTTCCTTTGTCTAATTTAAAGCCATGAGCCTTGTAAACTACCTCGAAAGCACGTTCAGTGACTTCTAATGTCTGTTTGCCCTTCTTAATTCTGACCATTATGCGCCAGTCCCTTCAGCTGCAAGAGTTAACGCAGCGAATGCATCTTCAGCCAATGTCATGAAACCGACTTGCTGAGTTACACGCAGCGCAACCATATCTTGTTCGAAAAGGCTGACAGGTTTTCCATCTGGTCCCGCAATTGTATGAAGTGTTGCATCCTCTGAAATTGAATATTCCATACCTTGAGGAATACCATAACGCGCATAATCCCAGTTACCCGTGAGTAAGTGCGCCTTGCTATAATCCCAAGAATCTGAATTGACGTAGCCAATTGGTAAACCTAAAGCAGAGTTAGTGGCTCCTGCTCCCGGATCATTAAAGATAGGAGTACCCTTGTCATCTACAGCGCCTCTCAGTGGCTGTTTAAAACGTCGTGTTGTGGTAAATCCGTTAGGATCTTTGTCAGCTTCTTCAATCAAAGAAATAACACCGTTTAATTCTTTGTAAAGGTTCCCTAAAGATCCTAATTGCACTTTATTCCCGCTTTTTTCGATTTTCTCAAAAATTGAAACATCTTCACCGAAAGGAGATCCATTTCCGAATAATGCAGCTTGGTCAAATTTCAACGCAAATGCTTCAGCGATAGGAGTCTGCATGCTTGTAAAAAAGTCCTTTACCGAATAGCGTAAAAACTCTTTTGTCACAGGAATAATAACACCAATCTTTTTAGAAACCATTTTAGCTGTTAACCATTCCGCTTTTGATGTCTGGATTCGCTCACCTTCTCCAACCCAGTAAGCCCCTGGTCCAGATGCTAAATAAGTAAATATTTTTTCTGTCTTGTCCATTTCTTCGTATTTTGCCAATTGTGTCACAACTGATTTAGTCATGAATTCCTTTAAAACAAGTGTTCCTTCTTCTACTGGTACTGATCCTGTTTTTGCATCTTGCATCAGTACATTGTTTGGATTGAATGCCATGATAGTCCTCCCTATTGTCTAATGTTTACTGATTTTGCGAGTGCCCCAATATCAACAGACCCGCTGGCAGGTGATGAATCACCCTTTTCAAAGCTACTGCCGCTCTCTTGGAACTTGGATTCAATAGCTTTTTGAACTGCAGCTGTGTATTTCTCTTCAAACACACCGAGATTCTTCATAGTCGTTTCTTCATCCTCACCGATAAAGAATTCCACTACGTCTGCCGGCAGTTGCTTTTCAGAAGCATAAGAGACAGCTTTGTTTAAAAGCTTTTCACGTTGTGCTGCTGTCTTCTGATCTTCCAGCTCTTTTTCAAGTTTCCTGATGCGTTTCTGTTCCTCGGTTTCTTCCGGATAAAGCTCTTTAACCTTTGCGTCAACTAGAGCATCAAGGTTGTTCGCTTTCCATGTCTCAAGGCCTTTCGTAAAATGGGAATCCAGCCTCGGCTGAATGAGTCGTTTTCCCTCTTCTGTCTCAAGGAACCCTTTCACCTTATCTGCTGATACGGCCGAAAGTTCTCCTACAAATGCTTTTACTTCTTCATTGTCTTTATTCTCAGCAAGAAACTGCTTGATTTCTTCAATATTCACTTATGATCAACCTCCGCGCCGTACAGTACGAGCCTGCACGTCAAAGTTTCCCGGCTTTTAAGGACTTCCGGCAGGTCAGTTATCGTCTTCATCATTGTCCTTTTCATCATCAAGATCATAGGCATCTTGTTCAGCTTTCATTCTCTCAATCTCATATTGAACATCATCAACGAAAGAAAGCATGGAAAGCCGTGTTTCTTCGCTTACCTGACCTTTTAGTTCTGCAGCAATCTCGGCTTCTTCAAGGATATTTGACGGCAGATTCCGTTTAAATGAGAACCAGACCTTCAAATAATCATCAGGTTTCACTTTACTCTTTTTCGCCCATGCAGAGCAAAGCAACTTGTACTGATACCGCAGAGCAGCAGTCATTTTCCGCTCCATTGTGATGCACTTGTTCTCAAGGGCCATCAGCTTGTATTTCATTGCAACGCCTGTCACATTCCCGCCGAATGATTCATCAGAGAAATTGACCGACTTTGCAAAACGGAGAATGTTTTCTTCAAGCCTGTTCAGGTGGTTTTCGATCATGGTGTCGTTAATGTCTTTTGTAAGGAATTTCACGTCATCATTTTCCCCGAACAATTCAAAAACACCGTTCTTTTTCAGTTGCTGGATTTCTTCATCATCCATACCAGCGCCCTTTAAAATCAAATAAGCCAGCCGCAGCTGCTCGATCTCGTTTGATGCATCAGAAAGAGTGCGATCGTATGCATCTATAAGTTGGATCACCTTTTCCGCATCGCCCATCTGTTCATCATTATTAGGCAATCCGAACAAAGGACAGTAATCAAACATGTGTGGCTTCTTTTCAAGCAAAATCCAGTTGCCTTCTCTTTTTTCAAAGAAATATGCTTTCTTATCATCATAAAACGTCACTTTTTCACGCTGGACGCTGTCATTCTTAACCCAGTCAAAGACTGTATAATATCTCAGTGCAAAAGAAGGCTCTGTGATGTCATTCTCAGCGATAAAGACAGCTTCCCAAGGGTTAACATTCGCAACTCTTTCCGAGCCGTCAGGAGCAATATACGCAAGCCTAGCACCATAACCACTGATGGCCGCTTTCTTACCCCATTCGCTATCAGCATCAGCAATGTTATTCACGGTATTAAACCGATTGATTTGCTCAGTCAAGGCTGTATTTTTGTTTTCCCCATCTTTCTCCGTCTCGTAAGAGATTGGGTGACCAAACATATACCCAACCTTTGTATCCACTATCTCGGCATCAAAAGCATTATTGAGGCGATTGTTTACCAGGTGGTCAATACGCCGTACCGCTCCTGTTTCAAAATTCTCGAACTGAGCTGCCTCACGCTGTAAGATTGGAACACCAGCAACGCTTGTTTTATAACGTTCATACTGAGCTATGGCTTTTTCTTTGATCGGCTTATGCTCGGTTATGATCTGATCAATGATGGTGCCGTCTATCTCATTATTCCGAAGATAATTTAAAAACTTGTTCATCTTCTCACCTCCTACAATCGCACACGCTTTTTGATTGGCTCCATGCTATAACGGAGCGCATCAATGAAATGGTTATATTCATCGACAGGCTTATTGATAAGCTTGTCGTCTTTGTTTTTGTCCCACACATAGTTACTAAATTCCATTGCAGCATTCGAACATTTCGGATGAATAAAGATTGTGAACTGCTGCAGGAACTGGATGCCTGCTTTAATACTGTCAGGCCCCTTCTCAGCTGGCTTGATCTTCTTTAGGCCGTATTTACGGAGCTCTGCTATACTTTTTTGTTCGGCTGAATCAGCGATGATTAATTCTTTTCTGTAACCCATATCAGTGATGGTTTCTGCTATCTCGTTATTTAAGAGCCCGGGCTTATACATTTCATCGAAAATATAAAGTTCACGGTTTTTGATATCCACCAACGAACAAGCCAGGGCAGAAGGATCTGTTGTAAATCCAAAGTCCAAACCGAAAGCCGATTTGACCCCTTCACGCTTGGCTATTTCAAAACGATCAAAGGCAAATTCACGCCAGTTAGTAAAGATGGCACCTTCCGCAATACCCCATTCGCCCAAACCTTCAATTTTGTAACGCCGTAGATTGTTCTTTTTCATCCAGTCAAATAGCTGCCGGTCATCATCACCTAGAAATTCATTGCATTTGTAATTCGTAGTGAGAGCCAGAATATTGTTATCTTGGACATCAAAAAAACGCCGCTTCAACCAGTGTTTTTCATTCCACGGGTTAAATGACAGCGTAATTTGCTTAAAATATCCGGGTGGCAATTCACCCCGAATACTCATATCAACTTTGTTAAAATCGTCTTCGTTTAATATCTGATATGCTTCCTCAAACCAAGCCCAGCAGAGATATCCTACATCAACTGTGATTGAAGTTACACTCATTGGATCATCTAAACCACGGAACAAAATCTTCTGTCCTGTCGGCTTGTATCGGATTTCTAACGGGCTTTTAGTCCATTCCCATAGGTGTTCAACTTTAAGGCGTCTAATAGCCCATTTAAGCTGCGCATATGTTGAATCTTTGTGATCTTTGAAGACTTTCCTTACAACAAGCGTATTTGCTTGAGGGAATTGCATCATGCGGTAAATAATGTTCAGTGCAGTTGTGGTGGATTTTTTAGAACCACGGCCGCCCTTTACCACTCGATAACGCCCTTCATAATTCCAGAAGGTTTTATAACCGCCGCCCACAATCTCTTTTAAACTCACGCGAACAGTATTAATCATCTAAATCATTCACAATCTCAACTTTTATATCAGCGCCACCATTTTTAACAACTGCTCTTGTTTTCTCGATATTCAAGCGCATTTGCTCCAATTTAAGGCGCCGCTCGTCTGCTTCGTGTGCCAGCTGGTCAAATTGCTTGATCAAACCCCTTAGCTCTCCCATTGCCCGTGATTGAGCATTCAGGAAGGTTGCATGACGATCCCAAGCGAATTGAAACTCCCATTCTCGCTCATCACCAAACATACCTGGCTTCTCTTTTTTCAAAACTTTAGTCATGTCGTCCTTATCTTGCACGAACATGATCTTTTGCGCTCTTATAATCGCAGCATATTGAATCTGAATTTGATCCCATATCATGTCAGCAGGCGAACGCTCTTGAATCTCTTCCATGATCTCAAGTGTTTCTTCTGGCAGGAATTTAGAGAAAAAGCCGTGAGTCACAGCGTTTTGATTGCCCGCCGGAGCCGCACCGCCTTTGTTTCCTATTGCATTTTTGTTGCCGGGCTGTCCACCTTTTTTTGTGTGCACACTTTTTGAAATGGGTGCACCCTTTTTTCTTTCCCAACCATGCCGCTGTTTCCACGATTTGATGGTGTTCACCGACACCCCATACTTTTCGGCAAGGTCCTTGTATTTCATGCCTTTGACGTAATCCTTATACGCCTGAATGTGCTTTTCGGGCATCTACATTCACCGCCGCCTCCTTCTGATTCGTGTTTGTTTTGGAGATTATTTTCTCGGGATGAACTCGTCATCGTGTGCAAGCTGATGAATAGTGTCTTTCCCTATTTCCGCAAGTCCCACAGCCTGTATATATGATTCTGCGTCGTATACAGTCATCGTGGTGCCATCCTTCATGTTGAAAGTAGCGACATAGCCATCTATCTCATGAAAGTTCTGCTCCATCCAATTAATCAGTCCGTTAGTAGGACCAGGAAAGACTCTCTTCACATTACTCATATAGCTCCCGCCTTCATCAATCCTTTTTGGTATTGAAGGTTATCCCGTGAATACATACCGCAGTCCAAAAAATAAATCCCATTGTCATAAACGGGTGTGCATAAATTGTCTCCATGCTATTCCTCCTTCATATTCTCTCTAAACCAAGCCCAAACTCAGAGGCTGTCAGCCGCCAATTGTCTGATCTGAGATTCATTGGACCCGGTTTACAGAGAACATAAAAAAGCACCCCGAAGGATGCTTTTTGAGATTTTATAATTGTCTTGAGGTTCTTTCTGCAAAAATAAGCAAGTTTTCTTTTGGTGACAACAATTTTTCAACAATCTTATAATAACTTACAGAACCGAAACTATTGTATTGGTTCACGTTATATCTAACGAAACTGTTTGTTAATAGCATGTCTTCTTTCTTAAATTCTTCCGTAATTTCAATACAGCTGTTTTCTTCAATCAAAAAAATAGCATTCGAATGTTGATCAATAAACTTCCAATCAACGGATTGAATTAAATTTTCCAAATTATTCACCTCCCCCACCTTATTATCGGCTAAGGAGTGTGACAAAGGAACTATTTGCAAAATTTGTCGAACGAAAGCACCCTTCATAAATAGGTGGCAGTCGTAAGACAAAAAAAGCATCCCCAAGGGATGCCTTATTTAACCAAATCTCTTAATACTTTAATTGTATGGAATCATTCGCAAAATTTGTCGAACAAAGACAAAAGAATATCACTTTTTGTTTCTTTTTTTTCGGTTCTTTTTTGTATGTGTTTCTATTTGCACACTTTCAGTTTTTTTGTTTTTCTTCTCTTCAGTTTCTAATTCTTCAATTGTTTCTTCTAATAGCATTTTATAAGTACGTAGTTTTCTATAATAATTAAGATTTTTTGTCACAATCCATATCCATAGACCGATTAAAATTAATAATAAAATTCCGTTAAATATTACTATATACCTTCCGAAGGTTAAACCCGTTTTCACAATAGTATCTAAAAGTTCTGTCGGATCTATAGAATGTTTTTTATCAATATTTACTGCTATGTTGGAGAAAGCATTAAAAGTGTTAAAATAAAACGTAAAAATACCTATTAGAACACTGATGAGACTCGTAAATAGTGATGTATATATAGCAAATGGGATAGTTTTAAAAGAGGAAATGTCCCCTGAAACTTTAAGGCTGTTATTCAATCTGGAAATTAATTTTTTTATTTGTTTTGGTTCTAGTTTCTTTTTGACTTTCTTTTTAAAATCTTCTCCACTTTTAATATTGGAATCCTTTTTATAAGGTGTACCGAAATGCTCTAAGTATTTAGATACATGAGTTACTTCGTCAAACGGAATTTCTCTAATTTGACGATTATCTTTTTTTCGATAATTAAACACTTTTCTCCATAATTCAACCGCTAATTTTTTCACTATATCACCTCCTATATTTTATCGGACAGACGACAAAACTTCGAACTGCTTGCAAAATTTGTCGAACGAAAGCTCTATTCAAAAAGTCAGTCTTAAGACAAAAAAAGCACCCTTTAGCTGCGGGTGCAATCAACGTTTCTTTTTATAGCCTTCAATGTCTTTTCTCAAGAATAGGCGATCTCTGTTTGTAGTTTTAATTGGAATCAATGTTTTGTAATCAACCAGCTGCTTGAGGTTCTGCCGGCTGCATCCGATTATCTCAATGGCTTCAGATGTCGTTATGACTTCTTTATCCATGAATTCTCTCAACTCGTCAATACTTTCAAAAACAAACCTAGTCATTCCGCGTGTTCCTCCATTTAAGGATGATATTTATTATAGTGATTACCAACCAGCTAAGAGCCAAAACCATTGTAATGATATCCAAAGTACCAAGATGATCATAGTCAAAGTTTGCAAACACTGTCACGAACAGAACAAAGAATATTACTGTTGACCCGTCTACTAATTTTTTCATATGATTGAGCATGGAATTTTACTGTTATACTGTAACAGTAAAATGTTATAATAAGGTGAGGGGAAGTGAATCCCCTCGGTGACTTATTAGCGACGTTTCTTCTTGGCGGGAGAACGTCGTTTTTTGTTTTTATTATCCTTCATTTCCTTGATGTTCTTGACCATCGTTGTAATTCCGGTAAGGATTGCAACCAGCCAAGCCAAGTCCCGAAGGATAATTTCAACCATTTCCATGCTCTTTCAACACCTCCTTTCGATACTTTAATTATATCAGTTATATTTACCACCGTCAATATAATTACAGAGAAAATTTAGGTTTTTTACCAAAAAATATTGTTTTTAGACAAAAAAACAACCTATTCATGCTAAACAGAATAGGCTGTGTTCTGCTCTATTTTTCATTTTCAAACGGGAACGCTCAATGTTTTTCTGCACTGTTCCTTTTTTAATGTTCAGCAGCTGGGCGATCTCTTCGAAAGACATGTTTTGCACAGTGTGCATGATGAATATGTCCTTTTCTCTTTCAGTAAGAACAGAAAGAGCATCAGCAATTCTTTCTTTGTCCCAATCGCTTACCTCTCCTTCTGGCTCCTGATTGATCGCATATTCTTCTGGCATCGCATCAATGATACGAGGATCAGCAAGAATCGTTCTTTGGTAAACGTCCCTTCTGTCAGCTCCCCTGCGTGCTCCTGGTTGTCTCCCGTTCTGCAGCCATTCGAGAGTGAATTCAATATCACTGATCATACTGCCAATGATTTTCTTATCGTTCTTTTGTTCTGCTGTCATTTCAATTTCTGGTGTTTCCGAGAATGCTCGGTACATCTTTCTCGCTTCTTTTAACGCTCTTTTGTATTCAATGATTAAATCCTGCATGTTTATCCTCCTCTTATTTACGCTTAAAAGCGCCGCCTTTGCCTCTTCTGAGTGTTTGCCTGTCTTGCCCCATCATTTGCCGCCAAAACCGCTCAGAACGCTCCTGCGCGTTTTTATTGGGCTTTTTCTTTTCCTGTTTCATGTCATCCCTCCGCTCAAATAAAAAACGGACACCAAACAAACAGCTAATGCTGTAAGTTCAGTGTCCGCAGGCTTTCCGTCTTGGACCTATATAATTTTGTATAGTATCTCCTTACCAATCATTCCGTCGATCTTCAATGACTTTGTATTGTTCTTCTGTTAATGCGATGTGTACTGGCTCATAATACTTTTTAATGTCCGAAGCATCTGGTCCGAATTTTAATTTCCCTAAAAATCTATAAAAATCCTCAACATCGCTATCATCAGATATACTTTTATCCTTCCTCACGATTACAAGAGCATCAGTAATGTCCTCTACACTTACATCCAATCTTTCATCTGACCAATCACCACAATCAGGTCCATCACATAAAAATCTTTTTTCTTTGTCTTTTGCTTCGAATACAATAGCTGGAATCATGACTCCGCGCCCTCCTTCTCTTCCGGCGGCCACCATCCACGAACCAAGTACCCACTGATAGCCGCGGTAACTGACACACAGTTTAATCTCAAACTCGGATTGTCGAAATAATACGCCAGAATTATTCCTATGGAATCGGCAACGGCCGACATTATGAGAAGCATCAATACTCTAAATGCAAATTTCACTCCGCGCCCTCCTTCTGACATGCGGAGCATAGAGTTTCAAAGCCGTTCCCCTTCTCCGTGAATGTGTAATCATGGTGCAAAGCGCCATTCATATGCCCCTCCCACGATAACGGATGCCCTACATTTAAAACCTTCTCTTTGCCGCACTTGTCGCAAATAACAACCGTTTTGTATATAGTCTCAACCACTTCTTTATGAAATGCCATCACTCCGCACCCTCCAATAACTCAGGATTTTCATAAGGATTGCCGCCGATATCGCATTCATCCCAATCTATACAATCATCAAAATAAGTGTAATTTTTGGGGAATTTAAGCCCGAACCGACCATCTATATAAACAACGATCATCGGTTCATTATCTATCATGTCGATGTCGTATTCATAAATCATTTTTCCGTTCTTATCCTTCAACCCTGTGCCCCACATGAGAACCGACCCTTTTTCATGACTCCCTGTAATGAAATGTTGAAACCCGTAACTATCTTTACGCCACAAAGCCCACTGATCACCGATGATCCCCAAACTTATCCCTTCATCATCCCAATAATGCATCTGCTCGCCGTCCCAAACTCTGTATGCTGTGTTCATAGAAGCGAACCGTCCATGATAAGGACTTCAATTTCAGGGTTGTTGAAAGTCCCTGAAATATAGGTGTAAGACATCGGCTCTCCATCTTCACCCTTTGTTTGCGAATACTTAATAAGCGCATAGTCTCGTTCCACTTCTCGGATTTCATCGTCTTGAAAATTTTCGTAATCGTCCGTGTCAGAAATATACTCGTTGTAAATCCTTTCAGCATCCGCCTCGTCTTTCGCTTTGATAAGCGCGTAATATGGATCATTGATTTCATAGAATTTCATTGTTCTTCCTCCTTTAATTGTTTGGACGACTGAAATGATCGGGTTGTCTGTGTGGTTCATTCCGCTGCCCCCGGTATAACTTTTTTGATCAATTTCAAAGCGAGAGAAGCTATGTCTTTCACATCTGTTACGCGGAAACATTTTCTCTCTTCTGTATCGCACAGAGGAATTTTTATGGCTATGTTGGACTGTTCATAGATTTTATATGTGCTAGTTTTTCTATTGCACAATGCACATGGTTTACTTTCCGTTGATGAGATGCTCCCTATTTTCACGCTATTTCCTCCTCAACGCCCATGCTGCAGCCACAATGCGGGCAGCGTGCATCTGGGCGGATTATTATATCTAATTCGTTGTGACCACATTCAGGGCAGCTGTATTCGATCATGCTGTCATCCCCCTATTCCCAGCCGACTGCGATTGCAAAGAATAAAACCAAAACCATCGCCCCAATGAGCCAGCCATTCGTCTTATCACGCTTTGCAATGATTGTTTCATCACCGATCATTTTCAGATCGTCTGACTTTGCAACAAGCACCGGTATGTAATCTGGATGCACTTTCAAATATTCCGCCGCCTGCTCAACTGTCATCGCTTCGTCCTTCGTGGCTTTGACTGCCCGCTGAAGCTCAACTTGTAAAGGGATCATTCTGCAGCACCTTCTTTCCCAAGCGAATCCCAATCAAACGTTTCAAGAATTTTAAGCAACCGTTCAACTTTTGGTGCTCTCCAAGCTGTCATAGCGTACGTATGAACCTTTTTCGTATAGTGGTAATGATTTTGTTTTATGTGTTGTTTTGCCTCCGCTTTAGTTAGAAACATTGTATTTTGATAGATGTGATGAACCTCTGTTTCTGGTATCAGATCAGCGCCACTGTCAACATAATCATGTATCCAATCTAATGCGGAAACTTCACAATCTATATCTTCCATCGCTTCTAACGCTTCTGAAGACAATTCATCATTCTCCTTGATGTCTTTTAGATAACTTTCCAGTTCATAAGATTCGCCATCTTCAGGGATGTAAACAGAAAAGCGTTCCGCATTATCCTCTGAAGTCCGAATCCATTTATAATCCCCTACAGACCAAAATCGGGGTGCAGCTTGAGAGTCATGATCCTGTGTTCTCAATTCATTTTGAAGCTCTTTCAAAAATTGAATATCCTTGTTCATTTCACATCACCCTCCAATTCATTTTGGGCAACTGTTATCGCGAAATTGAGATTGGTAATGATCTTTTCTAATGCCTGTTTGTATCGTTTCCTATCCCCGCTTAAATGCTGAATGTCCTTTTGAGCCTGCCGGAACTGATGAACCGTTACTTCCTGCTGACGTTTGTTTTCCTCGATGATTTCCTGCTGCTTAACAGCTAGTTCAGCTTGCTCAATAAGCCAAGCAATTTCCTTTTGAGGAATGTATGTCAGTTTTTTTAAACGTTCAATTCTCTCTTTCATGTCGTTCCTCCCCCGCAGGGGAAAGCCCCTGCTATTTGAATTTGTGGCCGATCCTATAATCTAAACGAGACAGACCGCCCTTAATTGTTTGAATGATTGTTTCACCGTGTTCTGGGGCATCAAGGACATGTGCAGTGCCCTCGTTCCCATCTAAAATAAGAATCTGTATTTTGCCCGGCTTAATTGCCTGTTCAATTGTTATATCTTTGCTTAAATTAATTTCCTGTGGTTTGTTCACCTAGCGCGCCCCCTGTGCATGTGCTATGATAGAAGTACCAGTTCATATCAAAGCTCCGGGGCATACGCTTCGGTGCTTTTTTTGTGTGTTTAATAGTGATCCGGTTTCCATCCAGCCATTGTGAATGATGGCGATGGTTTCAATTCCTCCCGGTAGACGATCGGATGCTTTTTCACGTATTCGGCCAGCTGTTCCGGCGTCATCTTCCATTCTTCAACCGGTCCTGGCTTGTAAGGATTGATGCTTTGCTGTTCCATGGTATCTACCTCCTGAATTGATTTTGGGAATTTCCGTGCCGCCGAGTTTCTTGCAATCAGAACCCATTCGGCTGGCGCATGCCTTAAACTGAGAGCAACGTGTCATACAGGCCATGAGCTTATCTTCTTCCTGCACCCACAACGGCCGATCGTCTGCGATTACCACGTTTAACAGTGGACTTTCCCGCCTTTCTTTTCAGTTTTTTCAGCTCGTCCAGCTCGATGAAGCCGAGTGACTTATCCAGAGCCAGCACCTTAAGTGGCGTATCATAAAGCCGCTCATACAACTTGCGTTTGATGGCAAATTCCTTTGTTTCCACACCCTTGATGTCAATGATCTCTATACTGCCGTCCAAGTTATGAACCTCAAAGTCTGCAATATATTCAATCTTCCGAAAAGTTTTGCCGTTCTTTTTGAATGCCTCTTGCAGCAGGAACCGTGGCTGCAGCTTAAAATCCTTTATCTGCTTGCTCACCTTGAGCCATTTCAGCTGCTCATAGTATTTGGCTTCGGCAATGCTGTGGAACGTGATGCCGTCTACCTGTGTTTTTCTGGCGCCGTACTTATTTGCTGGCATGTTGTGCCTCCTGAAGCTTATTCTTTTGCTCTGCAATCTCCATTTCTGACATGCCGCAATCAGAACAACATTCATAGTCCGGTATCTGCAAATGCTCTTCTCCCGGCATGGTGCAGTAACTCATTTCCATGTGCTTATGTTCACAGGATTCCTGACGTTTTTTCTGTTCTTCCTCTCTGACAACCGGGCAATATTCTCTTTCGTGCAGCCTTGCTCCGTGCTTTGTCATCATTCGCTTTCCACAAAGTTCACACTGGTAAAGCGTCTGATTTTCTAACACTTTCATTCTCCTTACCTCCCGTCATTCTCTTCCCATTGCTGAATTTGCTTTTCCTTGTATGGCGCCGTGAGTATGATGGCTGGCAGCAGGATCACCACTTTAAGCACTGCGCATCAGCTCCATTTGTCTTATCTTTTCCTCAAGCACCCGAATAGCCGGTGTGAGGTCCTTGCCGCCCTTTTGTTCAGCAGGCCCGAACAAATACATTCCCATGGATCCATTAACGTTCGTTTTCTCCTTCAATCCCAATCACCCAATCTATGGTTTAATTCCATGCGGTTGCCCTGAATGATCACCGTGTAATACTTGCACATCTGGTAAATCCGTGATCCAAGCGCCTCGTCAACGTCTAGCAGTTCGTCCGTTGTGAGCTCAGAAGAGATCAGCAGAGGTTTATGGTTCAGGTAGCGATAATTCACAACTGACTGGATCTGTTCGGCTTGCCATTCGGTTGCCCTTGGTTTCCCGTCAACTGGCTTGAATAGGTCATCAATGAACAGCACATCTGCTTTTCTCATAGCGTTCAGCTTTGTTTCCAACTGGTCAAAGTCAGTTTTCAGATCACTCATGCCCTCAACGTAAGGGAAGTACAGACAGTGAGTCGATTTCTTCTTAATAAGATTGTTCATGATGGCCGTTAACAGATGGGTTTTGCCGCTGCCCGGCTGTCCCAGTAGCGCAATGCTATTGGCACGCTCTCCCTTAATCTTTTCAAAGTCTTTGAAGTATTCGACCGCACATTCATAGGCATCTTTGATCATTTGGGGCTTACCGTCTAATTTGAAGTTACCGAACAGAAGCTGCTCAAATTTCTCAGTAATTCCGCTGGCTGCCATGAGCTTCGCTATTTTCTTTTGTTTCACACACTCACATTGTTTCGAATACGTCGTTTTCCATTCCCGAGCCTTATCTGGCGTGCAAACCTTTCCCGCAAGATAATCTTCTTCAAGAACCATTTCATCAAGTGATAGGCTGTCCAATGGTTTGTGTTCTTTTCTCAGCCGCAGCTCAGTATCTTTGTGAACCCGGTAGATCACAACGCCGCGATCCTTGCAATCGGAACACTCATACTCAACCTTTTCTTCTGATGCGGCCCGTTCTGTTTCCCAGGAACGCGATCTTGCTTGAAGCCCCTTCATCATTGCTTGGAACGCTGTGTCTATACTGACTGCTTTGTTTATTGCCATACTGTTGTTTCTCCTTTCTCTTTTGGCTTAATGGGTTGGACAGGATCGCCTCAATGTAGTTCAAGCCAACGTTGCTGCCTTTATTTCTGAAAGCCTTTTTCATTGCCTCTATGACCTTCTCTTCGCCGTAATCATCCACCATGTAGCCGATTCTTTGCGCCTCAATGGAGCCGATAGAACGAGCGACCTTATTTTCAAATAGCTCAAAAGCATTTTTCATTTTGGGATCAACCTCCTGCGTTTCTTGGGGTACTGCTATCGGTTCGGGAACTGGCTTTTCAGATGGTTCCTGCTCCGATACAGGCGTTTCAAATGAGATCAGCCTGTATTGCCCTGCCTTTCTCCCCTGCGGCTTATATTCGATTCTCTTAAGATCAATCAGCATCTTTCTGTGTTTGATCAACGTGTTTTCGGAAATCTCAATCTTTGCTTGCAAAGTGGTGTTTGAAGTGGTGAACCACTCCCGCCACCCTGCCTTATTGTTGATGTGCAAGAGATGAAACCATAATGCTTGAGTTGTAGCAGACAACGGATTCGTTTCTAGCCAATTCATGAAGCCGTTCATTTCTTTCAGGTAGTTCATGGCTCACCTACTTCCTTTCACACAGTGCTGTCATTCCGCTGATGCGGACTAAACGCAAACCAGGTTCATTTGTTCTGAGATAGCCTTCAACATAAGCACGGAACAGCTGCGCGCGATTCGGCGCCCCTTCCGCTAGCCACTTGTAACAGAAGGGGATGCCGACCTTAATCAAATGGGAGGTCATCGTCGCTGATATCTACAGGCTTACCGTCAAAAGGGTCAGCATCCTGTGCGCTTGGTTTTTCATTTGGCTGTTCAGGCTCACTCAAAAGCTGATTTCCGCCTAAATCTAAAACATTATCGTCATATACGGATTGAGCTTCTGCTGTAATATCTTTTCTAACCGTCTCGTCTTGAGCTACTTGTTTTTGAATCTCAATACTGATCGGCAGATACTTCCACATTCTGCGAATAACTGTTTTCTTCGCCATTTCTTCATAGTCTGTTTGCCATGGCCCGTTATCTTTTGATTTGCTTCTCAAGCGAACATTTTCAATATCTTGTTTGCTGAATACATCGAATTGATAACCGCCGTCTTTAAAGTGAGCAACTGCATAAACATGAGTCATTTCGCCCCTGTGTCCCGTGCTCGGCTTATGAACCAGCTTAGGATGCAGCCCCAGTTCGTAGTCAAATTCGTCTTTTTCATAAACTGCATGAGCATATATGCTTTCGATATGTCCCGAACGCCTGGCGAGATCAATCATTCCTTTATAGCCGATTATGAATTGAACCTCTTTTACCCATTGATCCGGTGCCCCATTTTGCCCTTTGATCTTTTTGTTAAACGGTACAAAATAACAATGCCCAACCAATCCAGGTTCAAGTCCTAATTGAGCTGACTGCATGACTGCACCGAGCAATGAAGCTGGGGAACACTGCTGTAATCCCGGGTTGCTTCTAATAGTTGTTAAAGCAATTCTTGTGATCCGTTCAGGTGTGATATGTTCAGGTAAAGCCTTTTGAAGCTCCGGTTTCATATCATTGAGATAATCTGCTAACGTTTTAGGCTTATCCTCTTTTTGTACGCTATTCACTTTGTTTGCTAACTGATTGCGAACGTCGTCGTTTTTAGCCATTGTCTTTTAACTCCTTCACGCTGAATCTTCTATGAGTCGATACTTTACTGAATTTTTCAAAGAGCTCAGGGTGTTCAGCAGCAAATGCTTTTGTATCAAAACGGTTCGTCGTTACGGTTCTCCAAGTAACAAGCGCTTTTTCAGCATTGCCTACCTCATACTCCCCGAGCATTCCTTTTAATTGGTTCTCAGCTTCTTTGAGCCTTTCTTTGGCTTCTTTCTCCTCAGCCTTAGCTGATTTGTATTGCTCAATTAGCTTATTTGCCGCCAGAGGAAGCTCTGTTTCATCTTCGAATCCTACAGGGTACATATGCGTTAAAAGCTCAGCAGAAGCCTCAGAACCATCAAACATAGGAGGGATCTCATTCTCAATATGGTTTTTCCAAAAGTCCTGTTCAATTTGAAGCAGGTATGCAATGAGCTCTTCGTCTCGTTCAACCTTTTTGTAAACGAACTTGTTGCCGCCAATCAGAACAGCGATCCACCAAGCACTTAACCCGGTAACAGCCATATAATGCTGACATTGAACTAGATACGCGTCCGGTACCTCTTCGCCGTCCCATTCACCTTTTAGGTATTCTGATGCTGTTTTGCATTCCAGTCCTGCTCGTTCGCCGACTATTAATCTATCAACGTTCGCAAGCATAAACGGGTAATCAGGATGCTGTAAGATTGCTTTCCGCCGCCGCACCTTCTTGCCAGTCCTCTTTGAAAATTCACGGGCAACGGTTTCTTCGTGAATGTGCCCCCAATATGCTGCCTCACTGGTTATATGCTCTTGAGGTGCCTGGCCGAGCTTGTCCAGATAAACTGACATTGGCGTTTTCCACTTACTCAGCCCAGCAATTGCGGCAGCATCAGAACCCCCGATGCCAGCGCGCCGAGCCTCAAGCCATTGATCCTCCGTCATGTTGTCCGTAGGCATGTAAACTTGTGCAAGCATCAGAGTAGCCCCACCTTTCTTTTGTACTCTTCCGCGCCAAGCCGCTGCCATTCTCGGTAGTGATCCATTGAAGGGAAACTAAACTGCGCTTTACCGTTTTTGGCGAATACAATTGAACCGCCGACCTGTCTCAAACGTTGCTGATCCTCCGCACGTTCGCTGAATGCCACTTTTACTGCTTTAGCCATGTATAAAACCCCCATTGATTTTCTTGAGGCTATCTGGTAGAATATAGTTATATGAGTTTTCAGATAGCCTTTAATTAAGTCCACTTGCCAGAGTGGGCTTTTTTATTGCTCATTTTTAAATTCAAAACCAAGATGCTCCTTTAGGTACCGCTCAAGGTTTTCCCTCAAGATGACTTCACCCTCAGCACTATCTATCACGTAATCATCGAAAGGCGTTACTTCATCCCCGAAAAAATCCTTTTGTGTTTCCGGCTCAGTCAGCCCGTCATGCCAATTGTTCAGAATCATCGGGTTCTCGACTTCCATTTTCCTCAGCTCCTTCTTTTGCTTTAGCAAGTTCAGCAAGACTGTCGATTGCATTTTCTAAAGAGTAAAATTCCTTATGCAGAATGCTCACAGCTCCTTTGATATCTTCCTCTGAATAATTCGCGTTTTGGGCATGTCGCAAGAAGCTTGCAGCCAGCTCAAATTTTCTGAGATTCATCCCAAACACCTACTTATCACTGCCAAGTTGATGCCGCGCTGTTGCATTTTCATAACTGTTTCATGCAACCTCGCTTTATTCGCCAGTCGGCTGATATCCTCAGAAAGAACTTTGATACTTCCAGCTAGACTCGTAGCCTCTTCGTAATCTCCATCACGTAAAGCCTCTAACAACATGATTGAAAGCTCTTCCGCTGAGTTGATTTTTCTTGCAGCTGACTCTACATCCGACTTCAAAAATTGATTGGTTTTCATACTAATACCGCCTTCCTTTCTTCTTGTTTTGCCATTGCAACCCGATCCATTAATGCTTTACGCGTCCACCTATCGGCCAGCTCTTGCATGCTTAAGCCGTGACTCCGCACTAATGAGTAAATCAGCGTTTTATTTGCTGGGATCAGATCAAATATTTGTTTGATGTCTCCCATCGGTATATCATCTGTCCTTCCGGGTCGATCATTTGCCAGCCAACGTGCCAGATGTTTTGTCGCTTGCAATGCTTCTTCTAGCTGATGAATCATATTGATAACTGCACTGCTTGCACTCTCGTTTAACGCTGGATCAATAGGCGCCGCCGCTGTCGGATGAAGCTTAAACAAGAAATGCACTAGATCAATGTGTTCATAGGCTCCGCAAGCTTCAAACCACTTGATACACAGATCAGGCGTAAGAGGAAAAATACCGTTTTCCACATTGGAGACATACGATTGATCTCTATTCCCAATCACCTTGCCAATTTGATACTGCGACAATCCTGCCCTTTTGCGTTCTCGCCTGAGAATGCTTGGTAAATTGTCCATATTGTATGGATTGTTCGACATATGTTTGCCCCCTGATATATTTAGTTTTAACTGGTAAAATTTAAGTAATGAAGGAACTAGCTGGCTTGCTGTTTTTTCAGCTTATTGATGATGAAGGCTTGTCCCTTCGGAGTGATGCGCATTGTCAACCAAGACTTCGGCGTCCCGTTTACTTGACGCACCCCCTGTGCGATCTCAAAGAAACCTCGCTCGATGTATTCCTGGTATGGCTCATTCTTGTTGGCCATGATCATCTTCCATTCGCGCAGCTTCTGGAACAGTCGCTTTTCACCAATCATGATGCCGTTTTTCGAAGCAAGCTTCGCCAGTTCTCTCACAAGCAATGATTTTTCAGCCGCCATGCAACTCTGTGCAAAGTTGACAAGTGGTTCCTGAATCTTCAAAGTTTGTTCAAGTTGCTGCCGTTCTTCCTGCTCACTGATCCATCGCTTTGCCCGGCTGACTGGATCTTCGATCATGTAGGACGGCTGAGTCATTTTTTGAAGCTCGGCTTCCATCCGGTTAAATTCGGCAATGTATTTTTCTTTGAATAGCGCTGCTTTGGCGCCCGTGTAACCAAAAACCAAAAATGTGAGTCCGTCACGTTTTATCAAATATTTTTTCAATGCTCGCCCTGTTGGATCTTGATAATCACTCAACGAAAAATTTCGTTCAGTAAACTCTTTAGAGCAATTAAGCGTTTCAATGCTTTTTATTACATCAGCGTGTCGTTTTCCGAATACCTCAGCCACTGTCAGGCTGTCTGTTACGGCTTGGTTGCCTTCAATAAAAACAATTTGATTCATGCTGTTACCTCCTTGCTTGTCCACCAAAAAAAGGTGAAGCAGAATATTAAGCGTGAAGCCTTAATTCTTTTTTAGAAGTGAAGTACGGCTCAAGAGCTTTACGGAAGCACTCTTCTCTGTCCATCGTTCCGTAATATTCTTTGCCCATCTTGATGTTTGTTGTTTTTTTCTTAGTTTGTTTCGCCATGTGATCACCTCACGTCAGTGTATTCGTATTGGACGGTTGGACTAACCATGGATTTTTCTGTTTTGTAATCTATCAGCCTTTCACTTGTGGTAAAATCTTCAACGGGAAAGGTGGTGTAAATTTATGGCTACTCATGTATATGCTTGTCTTTGCGGTGAGTGGGTTAACTTGTCAAGTGACCCGGACTGCAAAATGGGTGATCGTATGACTTCTCCCAACATATGGTGGGAAGAAGATGCGAGAATTTTTAGCCCTATTAGTAAAGAACAAGAGCATACGATGTATCAGCAGGATTTTGTTCACATCAATTACAAAAATGCTGATTATCGTATTCACCCGATGTTCATTCAGATCAAGCATTCCTAAATTCACGTTTTAAGTTAATTTCTAATAGTTCTGAGTCGTCAAACTGCACTTTGGCGACTTTAGAACTGAACAACATATCTACATGTTGTTTGATCCGATTCCATTCAGACTGAGACATACCATTCAACAAATCGTTTAATTGATCTATCTTCTTTTGATTCATGTTTTCACTCCTATGCTGTGTGTGTTTCCAAATTACACATTATGTGACATTCATCGTCAAAAAAATATGTCCAATCGAAATCAAGAACACCTGCTATGCTTTTAGCAACTTGTGGCGTCGGATTCCGAGCTCCTGATTCAATCATTGCATATGTTGTTCGTGCAATTTTTGCTTCTTCCGCGACTTGTTTTTGAGTCATTTTGAGTTCTTGTCTAAGTTTTTCTAGCCATTGACGTTTTTGTTTAATATACATTTTCTCACCTCCGTGTCACGTATCGTGTAACCATATAATAATACACATACTGTGACTTGTAAAGAGGAAATTACACAATTTGCGAAATTAGTGTATTGTCACAAATTGTGACGTTATAATAATCAGGAAAGGAGCGTTTATTATGCTTGGTATGCGATTAAAAAAACTCCGTAAGTCAAAAAGCTTAGAATTAAATAAAGAAATTAAGCAAGAAGAAGTGGCAAAAAATATAGGAGTTGGCAGAACCACTTATGCGATGTATGAGCAGGATAAGCGCCAGCCTGATTATGAAACTTTAATTAAACTTGCTGATTATTATGAAGTCACAACAGATTTTCTCTTAAGAGGAGAAAGTCAGGAGGCTAAAGATAAAATCTTCAACGAAGAAGCAAGAAAGATTCTTGAAGATCCTGATACTCTCGTAGCTGCTGCTGATGGAAAGATAACAGCTTCAATTTTGGAAGCAGCTCAACGAATTATTGCTGAGCAATTAAAATCAGGTAGACAACCCGGAGATATAAAAAACGGGAACAAAAAATAACTACATAACGAACTCTTTATCTTTATTTATTATTATTGTTTAGTTTAGTTTAATTAATGCTGAACACTTCGCCTCAAAATTTGAGGTAAACCATTCAGTTGAAACCATTTCAACCTCAATTTTTGAGGTGATCCATGAGGTTATTTCTGCATTCAACCGCAAATTTTGAGGTAAAACATTCAGGGTTTTTCACTCAGATTTTAGAGAGAAAAAGTAAAAAAATCCTTTATTTAGACGATACAAAGAAAGAGATTGCACTTCATTATAAAAGGGGAAATTACAATTGAAAAAATGGTTATTAGGTATTGGAGCATTGACTCTTAGTTTTTCTTTAGCTGCATGTAGTTCTGACTCTTCAAGTAGTAATGAAAAATCTTCTTCAAGCAAGACAAGCTCACTTAGTGCTGAGGACCAGTTTAAAAAAGATGCAAAATCATATGCCTATGCAAAAGTAAATAGCGCCGGCATTAAGAAAGGGACAAAAATTGTCATTGAAGGCGATGTTACTTATGCCGATAACGTCAATGATGATGGGGATACAGTTTCTAAAAATGTTGAGTTTACTGTAAGTAAAAATAGCGATGGATCTGAAGTTTACACAGTAAGCAATAAAAGCGCTGATAAGTTCAAACTAAACGATACGGTTAAAATTTATGGTACATATGAAGGCAGAGCTGAAGGAAGTGCCCTTCCTAAAGTGAAAGCCGTGTACGTCGATAAAATTGATAAAGAAAAAGAGCAAGCTAAACAAGATGCTGCACTAAAAGAACAGTTTGAAAAAACTGGCGAAGGTGATATTGAAGGACTGGGCCACGTTAAAGATATCGGCGTTGGATATAACGACGAAGTCGGAATTGACGGTAAAGACACTCCTATAAAACCTGTTACTATGGGCAGCATGAAGCTTTATATTAACAGTGTGGACGTTCTCGAAATTCAACCAGATGCTGATGCAAAATCACTTTATTTCAATGATCAAGATAAAGTTCGGGCTATTGTAGTCGATATGAAGGCCGAAAATACTTCTTCTAAGGACGTAACGTTTGACCCTAACCAAGCTGTTATTGTTACAAATACAGGAGAACAGCTTGAATCTGAAATGGGGTTAATGGGTGAAGTAGGCGGAGACTTCTTAGGGAAAGTTAAAAAAGAAGGCCAGGCATGGTGGATACTTAAAGATAATTCAAAAGATATCACTAGTTTGAAAATGATTATTTCTCCTCCAAGTGATGCAAAAACCTATGATGATTTAGGAAGCGAGAAAAGACTAGATTTTGATATCTTGAGTTTTGAAGAAGCTAAGAAAAAAGATTCAAATTAAATTGAGCCCCTAAAGGGGGCTTTTCTTTTCGCTAAAAAGGGAACATACGTTTGTTCACCTTCGACAAAATAGGTGATAAGATACAATAAAGTCCATGATAAAAGTCACATCTTTGGTTACTTAAGGGAGGTTTCATCTTTGAGATACACTAACAGCCATTTAGAAGATTGGATTGAACAGTTGTACAAAGACATCAACATTTTAAAGCCGCATGAGATTAATTTTGATAGGATTGCTCAGGCCTTGGACATCTTAATTGTTTACAATCCGGAAACGAGTTTTGCCTTGCGATTCAACGGCATGTATACAATTTCTTTAGATTCACGAAAGACACGACAGGAACAGTGGCTGGATTTTGCTCATGAGGTTTGCCATGATTTTAGACACATGAACGATGATAAGATCATGCCTGCTTCGTGGAAACGATATTTAGAGTACCAGGCCAATTATTTTGCTTATCACTTTTGTATACCTACTTTCATGCTCCGAGCAATGGACATCCCCCGTAATCTATACGACGCAGTTCAAGTCATTGCCGATGCCTTCAAGGTTCCAGAGTCATTTGCGATGACCCGCATCAATATGTACTTCAATAAAAAACGACTCATCATATAAAAAAAGAGCCTCTAAAGGGCTCTTAGTTTGCGACCAGTATGCATACCATTTGAAATATGGTTTCGAACGGTTTTCTCACTGATAAATAGCTCGCTTGCAATCTCCTTTGTTGTCTTATCTTGAACGAGCAATTCGAACACTTCTCTTTCTCTTTTCGTTAGCAGCGGCTTCGATTGAAATTCTTTCTCCTTCAAGTATTGTAACCCTCCTTGCTAAGGTGAGAGCGAATCAGAAACGAATGGGTTTTGATATAGTCGAGATATCATATGTAAGAAGGGCGCAGGAGGTGACGTTTACAAGATAATTAGTTTATCGTGTATGAAGAAGCGTTTCTTTCTCCTCATCCGTCCAGCTGACAGCCTTGCCGCTTTCCTTTGAGACTTGAACCATCACGACTGCCCCGGTGAAGCAGGGCTCGCCTTCGAGGTTTTCTCCGAGATAGTGCAAGGTAAGAGATGAACTGCCGACTGCGCTTGTTTTCACATAGATACGCAACTCTTCATAAGGCATGACTTGGCGCAAATAATCGCATTGCTGGCTTGCCACGACTGTCATGGTCTGTTTGTTTTCACTCATCATATTCAGCTTTTTAAAATAAGAAATCCGCGCCTCCTCAAAATATATAAAAGGGGTTACATTATTCATATGCCCAAACATGTCTGTCTCGGAAAATCTTACGGATACCTCATTGAAAAAAGAAAAGGATGTTTTCCATTCTTGAAACGGCATATCAATATAAGCGGGAAGCTTCATCTTTTTTCATCTCCTTATTGTTTAAAAAAACCTCTCCCATGCGGAAGAGGTTTTTTCTTCTTATACTCTGTCGCTTCCGAAGAAATTGCGGAACGCTTGTAAGTTTGTATCTCTATTCAAGGCTGCAATCGAAGTGGTAAGCGGAATCCCCTTTGGACAGGATTGAACACAGTTTTGCGAGTTGCCGCAATCTGCAAGGCCGCCTTCATCCATTAATGCTTCTAATCGTTCAGATTTATTCATGGCGCCTGTCGGATGTGCGTTAAACAGGCGGACTTGCGACATCGGTGCAGGCCCCATGAACTTCGATTTGCTGTTCACATTCGGGCAGGCTTCGAGGCAGACGCCGCATGTCATGCATTTTGATAATTCATATGCCCATTGACGGCGTTTTTCCGGCATTCTCGGCCCCGGTCCTAAATCGTACGTACCGTCAATCGGTATCCACGCTTTTACTTTTTTCAATGAATCAAACATTCTGCTGCGATCAACCTGCAAATCACGAACGACTGGGAATGTTTTCATTGGTTTTAAACGGATCGGCTGTTCAAGCTGGTCGATAAGCGCCGTACAAGACTGGCGGGGTTTTCCGTTTATGACCATTGAACATGCGCCGCATACTTCCTCAAGACAGTTCATATCCCATGTGACAGGGGTTGTCTTCTCACCTTTGACATTAACCGGATTCCGGCGGATTTCCATCAGAGCGGAAATGACGTTCAGATTCGGGCGGTATGGAATCTCAAATTCTTCATCGTAAGGCGTGCTGTCGGCTGTATCTTGACGTGTGATAATAAATCGTATGGTTTTTTGTTCACTCATGATTATTTCGCCACCTTCTTCTTCGAGTAATCCCGTTTCCGAGGCGTTATCAGTGATACATCGACATCCTGATACTCAAATTCCGGCGCTTCATACGGGCTTACATGTTTAGCCATTGTTGTTTTGAGCCATTCGTCATCATTACGTTCAGGATAATCCGGTTTATAATGGGCGCCCCGGCTTTCATTACGGTTGTATGCGCCAAGGGTAATCACCCTCGCAAGCTGAAGCATGTTCGAGAACTGGCGTGTGAACATCGCTCCCTGGTTGCTCCATTTTGTCGTGTCATTGATGTTGATCTTTTTGAAGCGCTCCATTAACTCCTGAATTTTGTCATCGGTTTTCAAAAGCTTGTCATTATGGCGGACAACCGTTACGTTCGCCGTCATCCACTCACCGAGCTCTTTGTGAAGAACATAGGCATTTTCGGTTCCGTCCATACTCATAATATCAGCCCATTTTTCTTCTTCTTTCTTAACGTGAGCGTCGAATAAAGATGAAGACATGTCTTCCGCTGAAGATTCTAAGCCGTTTACATATTTCACCGCATTCGGTCCGGCCACCATGCCTCCGTAAATCGCAGACAGCAGGGAGTTCGCTCCCAAGCGGTTGCCGCCGTGCATAGAATAATCACATTCCCCAGCCGCAAACAGTCCAGGGATGTTTGTCATTTGATCGTAATCCACCCATAAACCGCCCATAGAATAATGGACCGCAGGGAAGATTTTCATTGGAAGCTTACGCGGGTCGTCTCCCATGAATTTCTCATAAATCTCAATGATGCCGCCAAGCTTAATATCAAGCTCTTTCGGATCTTTATGAGACAGATCGAGATATACCATGTTTTCACCGTTAATGCCGAGCTTCTGGTTCACACACACATCAAATATTTCGCGTGTCGCAATATCACGCGGCACCAGGTTTCCGTATGCCGGATATTTTTCCTCCAGGAAATACCATGGTTTGCCGTCTTTATATGTCCACACGCGACCGCCTTCACCACGCGCTGATTCACTCATCAGTCTTAGTTTGTCATCGCCCGGTATGGCTGTCGGGTGGATTTGAATGAATTCTCCGTTTGCATAATACGCTCCCTGCTGATAAACGATTGATGCAGCAGATCCTGTATTAATCATGGAGTTCGTTGATTTTCCAAAAATGATTCCCGGTCCGCCCGTCGCCATAATGACAGCGTCTGAACGGAAAGATTCAATTTGCATGTTTGTCAGGTTTTGCGCAACAATTCCGCGGCAGGTTCTGTCATCATCTAAAACAGCGCCAAGGAATTCCCAGCCTTCGTATTTTGTGACCAGACCCGCAACTTCGTATCTGCGCACTTGCTCGTCCAGTGCATAAAGCAGCTGCTGTCCCGTCGTCGCACCCGCATAAGCCGTTCTGTGATGCTGTGTACCCCCGAATCGACGGAAATCAAGCAGGCCTTCAGGCGTCCGGTTAAACATAACACCCATCCGGTCTAATAAGTGGATGATCGAAGGCGCCGCTTCACACATCGCCTTGACCGGCGGCTGGTTGGCAAGAAAGTCTCCCCCGTATACCGTGTCATCAAAATGTTCCCACGGAGAGTCACCTTCCCCTTTTGTATTGACCGCTCCGTTTATGCCGCCTTGCGCACAAACTGAATGAGAACGTTTGACAGGAACGATGGAAAACAATTTAACCGCCATTCCTGATTCCGCTGCTTTAATTGTCGCCATGAGGCCGGCAAGACCCCCGCCGACTACGATAATGCTTGATTGACTCATGATAGCCCCTCTCCCTCTAGTAATCTAGTACTCTTAAACAAATGCAAAAATCGCTTTTAAGCCTACGTATGACAGTGCAACAAAAATAATCAGCGTAACGTATGTCGAAATTCTTTGAGAACGAGGCGTTACCGTGATGCCCCATGTAACAGCGAAAGACCATAAACCGTTCGAGAAGTGGAAAATTGTTGATAAAACACCGACAATGTAAAAACCAAGCATAGCCGGAGAGCTCAAAATATTCGCCATCATGTCGAAATTGACCTCAGCACCCATTTGTGCTGCAATGCGGGTTTCCCACACGTGCCAGCTGACGAAAATGAGGGTGATGATACCGGTTACACGCTGCAGGACGAATAGCCAGTTTCTCATGTAGCTGTATTGGCCTGCGTTATTTTTCGCAGTAAACGCTATGTACACACCATAAACTGCATGATAAATTAATGGTAAGAAGATAATAAAAATTTCCAAGGCATACCTGAAAGGCAGACTATCCATAAAATGAGCAGCGCTATTGAATGCTTCAGCGCCCCTTGCGGCAAACTGGTTGACGACTAAATGCTGAATAAGAAAGATGCCGACCGGTATGACGCCAAGCAAGGAATGCAATCTTCGAAAATAAAACTCTCTGTTCCCAGACATTACTTTACCCCCTGTTTGATAAGTGCGAAATGTGCTAAATCTCTTCCCCCACTTCTTTCAATTGTAAGCACTTTATTAAGATTTATTGACAATTTCATTTTACTCCTCCCTCAAAAGGGCGTCAAGAAAACGCGTACATAAATTATAATTTTCCGAATTGATTAGTTGATTGAAAAATTTTATTTTATCAATATATATTTCTTGCTTAATTTTTCATAAGAATTACAGGATCATTCTGTAATCCTCCCCCCTGTTTGAGCTATAATATACGCAGGAGAGAGGGGAGACAGATATGAAGTCTAAATTTGAAGCATCTATTGACAACCTAAAAGAAATTGAAATGAACGCCTATGCCTACGAACTAATACGAGAGATCGTTCTCCCAGATATGCTTGGCCAAGATTACTCTTCCATGATGTATTGGGCAGGAAAACATCTCGCCCGTAAGTTTCCTCTTGAATCATGGGAGGAATTTCCGGCCTTCTTTGAAGAAGCGGGCTGGGGAACCCTCACCAACGTAAGCGCTAAAAAACAGGAGCTTGAATTTGAACTTGAAGGGCCGATCATTTCCAACCGGCTTAAACATCAGAAAGAACCTTGCTTTCAGCTGGAGGCTGGTTTTATCGCTGAACAAATTCAATTGATGAATGATCAGATTGCCGAATCATATGAACAAGTGAAAAAGAGAGCCGATAAAGTGGTTCTGACTGTGAAATGGGATATGAAAGACCCAGTGTAATCAAAAAGGCGGTGACTGCATAGTCCCGCCTTTTTGATTGTCATTACACAGCTGAAGGGTGTTTTGAAAGCTCAAATGCATCGTGAAGCGACTCGACTGCTTTCACCATGTCATTTTCGCTTACGACTGTTGACACTTTGATTTCAGATGTGCTGACCATTTTGATTAAAATGTTTTTTTGCGCCAGTACAGCAAACATTTCAGCCGCTACACCGGGATTTGAGACCATGCCGGATCCAACAATGGATACTTTAGCCAATTTGCTTTCTGTCTCGATTTTCTCAAATTCCAGCGCGTCTTTATACTCTTCAAGCACTGCAACGGTTTGGTCTGCATCTTCTGTTTTGACAGAGAAGGAAATTCCAGTCTTGTCCTCGGCCTGCGTTTGGATAATGATATCCACGTTTATGTTTCTTTTGGCAAGTGTCGTAAAAATAGTAGACAAAGTTGTCAGGCCGCTAGTCAGCCCGTAAATGGTTACTCTTGTGATTTGATCTTCAAATGCAATGCCTCTGACAATTAAATTCTGTTCCATGGATGATTCCTCCTCAATTAATGTTCCCGCTTCGGTTTCTGTACTTGAACGCACTTCTAACGGCACTTGGTAATTTTTCGCGAACTCAACTGCTCTTGGATGAAGAACGCCGGCGCCTAAATTGGCAAGCTCAAGCATTTCATCGTATGAGATGCCCGCAAGTTTTCTCGCTGATTTCACATAGCGCGGATCGGTTGTAAACACGCCTGGCACGTCTGTGTATATGTCACATTTATCAGCTTTTAAAGCGGCAGCCAAAGCAACTGCTGTTGTATCTGAACCGCCCCGGCCCAATGTCGTAATTTCACAATCCTCTGTCATGCCTTGGAATCCTGCAACAATGACAATTTTTCCCTTTTCAAGCTGGTCTGCTAAAACCGATGTGTCGATATCTGTAATTCTGGCGTTTCCGTGAATGGCCTCCGTACGGATTCCCGCCTGCCAGCCAGTATAAGACACAGCGTCATAGCCTTTTTCCTGCAATGCCATTGAAAGGAGTGAAATCGTGACCTGCTCGCCTGTCGCCAGCAGCATATCCATTTCGCGTTTGCTCGGCTGGTCAGAAATAGCTTTTGCAAGGCTGACCAATTCGTCAGTGGATTTTCCCATTGCTGAAACGACGACAACGACTTGATGGCCTTTCTGTTTTTCTGCAATTGCGCGGTTTGCCGCATTTTGAATTTTTTCGACTGAGCCGACGGAAGTGCCTCCGAATTTTTGTACAATAAGACCCATGTATTACCACCCTTTACATTTTGGTTCGTGCGGGTGAGGAGAAAGAGCGCTTTGTCCACAATAAAAAAAGCAATGAGAGGAATACTCTCATTGCTTATCAATTAATCATCATAAATGATTATGAACAACGAGATAGCCCTCCAAGAAAATGATTTCTTGACAGCCTTACATTTATTCAATGCACGGCCAGCAAATAATACCGATGGGGTTTTATTTGCTTCGGCGACGCTCCCCTTTCAGCCTTTTTCACAGAATCCATCTTTCTCCAAAGGCATACTCTTGAAGTTCGCACCTCTATCTTCACCATATAACACGATCTAACTATGAAATTAGTTCACATTTTATCAGATCTTATTTAAAAGGACAACATTATTTTTGCAATTTGTCGTAAAGGAGCTGAGCCGCCGCTGCGGGAACACCGGCTTTTTTGATGTCCTCAAGGCTTGCTTCCTTCATTTTTTTAACGGAACCGAAATGCTTTAACAGCATTTTCTTTCTTTTCTCTCCGATACCCGGGATGTCGTCCAAAACGGATTGAAACGCGCTTTTTCCGCGGATTTGCCTGTGAAAACTGATTGCAAAACGGTGCACCTCGTCCTGAATGCGCTGCAGGAGATAAAATTCCTGGCTGTTTCGTTCCAGATACACCACCTCCAGCGGCTCACCGATCAGTAAATTTGAGGTTCTGTGTTTTTCATCTTTCGCTAAACCAGCGATCGGGATATCCAAGCCGAGTTCATTTTCAATGACATCCCTTGCTGCGTTGATCTGTCCTTTTCCTCCGTCAATGATGATCAGATCGGGCAGCGGCAGATTCTCACGAAGCACTCTCGTATAGCGTCTTCTGACAACCTCTCTCATAGAACCGTAATCATCCGGTCCTGTAACAGTTTTGATTTTATATTTGCGGTATTCCTTTTTGTATGGTTTGCCATCGATAAACACAATCATCGCGGAAACCGGGTTTGTCCCCTGTATGTTTGAGTTATCAAACGCTTCAATTCTGTGCGGCGTATAAATATTTAATGCCTCACCTAGTTTCTGCACAGCCCCGATTGAACGCTCCTCGTCGCGTTCGATTAAAGAGAATTTTTCTTTCAATGCGATTTTCGCATTTTTATGGGCAAGCATGAGCAGTTCTTTTTTCGGGCCTTTTTTCGGCTGGTGAACGTTTGTTTCCAGCAGCTGCTCGATCATGGATTGATCTACGCTGTCCGGAACTAAAATCTCCTTCGGAAGGAAGTGGTTGTTTTTTGAATAGAACTGCCCGATGAACGTGAGGAACTCTTCATCTGCTTCCTGATAAAGCGGGAACATGCTGACATCGCGTTCAATGAGCTTCCCTTGGCGGATGAAAAAGACCTGCACGCACATCCAGCCCTTATCGTACGCGTACGCGAATACATCACGGTCGACTAGATCGTTCATCGTCATTTTTTGTTTTTCCATTGTTGATTCAATATGGGCCATTTGGTCACGAAGCTCTTTTGCTCGTTCAAACTCAAGATTCTCAGCAGCTTCATGCATTTTCTCTTCAAGCTCTTTTTTGACCTCATTATAGCCGCCCCTTAAGAAACGTGTAATGCTTTCAACCAGCTCTCTGTTCGTCTCTTCGGAAATATCCTTTACGCACGGAGCGAGGCATTGGCCCAGATGATAGTAAAGGCACACTCTGTCCGGGAGCTTGGAGCATTTTCTGAGTGGATACAGACGGTCGAGCAGTTTTTTTGTTTCCCTTGCTGCCTGTACATTCGGATATGGCCCGAAATAGCGCCCTTTGTCTTTTTTGACATTGCGGGTGACAATCAGCCTTGGGTGGCGTTCATGGGTGAGTTTTATGAAAGGATAGGTTTTGTCATCTTTGAGCATGACGTTGTATTTCGGATCATGCTTTTTGATCAGATTCATTTCTAAAATAAGCGCTTCAAGATTGGAGGACGTCACGATATATTCAAAATCCTCGATTTCCGTCACAAGCCTTTGGGTTTTCGCGTCGTGAGAACCGGTGAAGTAGGAGCGCACTCTGTTTTTCAGCACTTTTGCTTTCCCTACGTAGATCACAGTCTGCTGCCGGTCCTTCATAAGATAACAACCCGGTTGATCAGGAAGGAGGGCGAGTTTTTCTTTCAGTTGTTTGTTCATATGTTACCCTTCCTTATGTTTAATCCTTTATTTCCAGTTTAACACGAACGTTTGTTTTTCTCTATAATTCACAATTGGCGAATAAAAAAAGCGATCCCTCAATCGGAATCGCTCTGGCATGTAAGCAGCGGAAAATTAAAGATGTTTGTTTACAAGCTCTTGAAGCGCTTCTTTTGGTTTGAAGCCGACTGAAGTTTCAACTACTTCGCCGTCTTTTAACACAAGAAGAGTCGGGATGCTCATAACGCCGTATTTTCCGGCAGTTTCTTGGTTTTCGTCTACATCGATTTTTACGATTTTCAGTTTGTCTCCCATTTCTTGATCCAATTCTTCAAGAACAGGTGCAATCATTTTACAAGGTCCGCACCAAGGAGCCCAGAAGTCTGCCAGTACGACGCCTTCGCTTGTTTCAGCTGAGAAAGATTGATCAGTTGCTTTTACGATAGCCATTATTGAATTCCTCCAATGTGAAATGATGATTTTTAGTATAGCATCTCCCATTCGTTCACGCTATTTTAATGCTTACAAATTATTTTTTCCTGATCACAGCCGGTTTACTCATTTTTATATGGTTGAATGGGATATGCTCTTTTTTTAAAACACAAATCTGATAATGGCCCCGATCACTACAATTGCCCCAATAATCATTAAAATGGTACGAAGCATAAGATCACATCTCCTCTTCACTGTCATGTACTTTACCATGCCCTGCCGGAGCTGTTTTAAAACCTGAAAAAGAGCGCCGGCATGAAGCTCCGGCGCTCTTGCGCGATTAAGAATCGGCACGCAGCGTAAGTAAGACGACTGACATTGGCGGGAGTTTTACTTTCAGTTTGTTTTTGCTGAGCGTGTATTGTCTGAAGGATTCCGGTTTGACATGATGAGGATCGTCAAACGTGTTATGCGCATTCATTTTTTCTGCCGTGAGAATGACTCCGGAATGGTCCGCTGCCTTGTGTAGGCCCCTCAGCTCGATTTCCGCCTCCGCTTTGTTTTGGTGATCGATGTTGCAAATAGTGATATTGATATCACCTTCAGCTTGTTTCGACGCTGAAATGCTGATTTGCGGAAGCGTTTCACCGTTCCATTCATAGTCGGCAGACATTGTCTCTGTGGCTAAAAGAGAAGCGTCCTGGTGCACCTTAAACATATTGAATACATGGTACGTCGGTGTCAAAAGCATCCGCTCTCCCTCAGTCAAAATCATCGCTTGAAGAACGTTGACCGTTTGGGCGATATTTGTCATTTGCACCCGGCGGCAATGCTGATGGAAGATGTGGAAATGAGAAGCCGCCACCAGCGCATCACGAATGGTATTTTGCTGATATAAGAAACCGGGATTCGTGCCTGGCTCGGGATCAAACCACGTGCCCCATTCATCAATAATCAGCCCGACCCGCTGCTCCGGATCGTACCGGTCCATAATCGTGCCGTGTTTTTGAATCAATTCATCGATGTATTTGGCTTTTTTCATCGTAATAAACCATTCATCTTCCGTGAATTCTGTGGCTGATCCTTTGCCCTTCCAGAAATCCCCCGGAATCGTGTAATAATGAAGACTCAACCCGTCCATCAGGCCAGCGGCTTTTTTCATAAGCACATCCGTCCAATTAAAATCATCCACATTTGCGCCGCCTGCAATTTTATAAATGTCATTCCCGCTGTAATTGCGGACATAAGTCTGAAAACGCCGGTACAGATCTGCGTAGTATTCGGGATGCATGTTGCCGCCGCAGCCCCAGTTTTCATTGCCCACGCCGAAATATTTCAGCTTCCAAGGCTCTTCTCTTCCATTTTGTTTTCTCCAGTCTGACATCGGCGTGCCTTCTTCAAATGTCATATACTCAATCCACTCCGCCATTTCCTGAACGGTTCCGCTTCCGACATTGCCGCAAATATATGGCTCGCATTCAAGCAGCTCGCAAAGCATCATAAATTCATGCGTTCCGAATTCATTTGATTCAATTGTACCGCCCCAGTGAGTGTTCAGCATTGTCTTACGGTCACCGACACCGTTTGCCCAATGGTATTCGTCCGCAAAACACCCGCCCGGCCACCTGAGGACAGGAATGTGCAGCTGTTTGAGCGCCTCCAGCACGTCCTTTCGTATCCCGTTGATATTGGGGATGTCTGAGTCCGTTCCAACCCAGATCCCCTCATAAATCCCTCTTCCTAAATGCTCAGCAAAATGACCGTATATATTTTTGTTAATGGTTCCTTTTACGATATCTGTTTGAATCACTGCTTGATGTTCAGACATGCCTCTGATCATTCCTTTCATACGGATATGAAAAGCACCACAGTCAAATATGTGATCTGTCTTTTGCCTGAGGAGTCAGCATGAATGTAAGCGCTTTTAAAGTAACCATATTATATATGTTCGTACATGTCAACGACATTTTCTATTGTTTTTATATTTGTACGTATGTATTTATAAATATGAAAAAATCCCGAACTTTTAAAGTCCGGGATTTCCTTTATGAGTGTATATTCAATTGTTTGAATTCCTCAGTTAATAACGGGACAACTTCAAATAAATCACCGACGATGCCGTAATCCGCTATTTTAAAGATATCGGCTTCGGGGTCTTTATTGATGGCGACGATCACCTTGCTGTTTGACATGCCGGCCAAATGCTGGATGGCGCCGGAAATGCCGCATGCAATGTACAAATCCGGAGTAACGACTTTCCCGGTCTGCCCGATTTGGAGAGCATAATCGCAATAATCAGCGTCACATGCCCCGCGAGAAGCCCCGACTGCGGCCCCTAGCACCTCTGCAAGCTCCTGCAGCGGCTGAAATCCTTCCTTGCTTTTGACTCCTCGGCCGCCCGCAACGATAATTTTCGCTTCGGAGAGATCAACACCGTCCGCCGTTTTTTTCACGACCTCTTGGATAACAGTGCGGAGGTCAGTAAGAGAAACATCAATGCTTTCGATGCTCCCCGATCTGCTGGTGTCTTTTTCTGAAGCTTGAATGTTATTGGGGCGAATTGTTGCAAAGATCATCGGATCGGTTGAAATGACGCGTTCAAAAGCTTTCCCCGAGTAAATCGGCCGTGTGAACACAACATTCCCTCCGGTAACGCTTACATCTATAGCATCAGAAATTAAGCCTGTTTGCAGACGGGCAGCAAGCTTCGGTGAAAGATCCTTGCCCATTGCCGTATGCCCGAAGATGACTGAATCAGGATTTTCTTGCTCGATAACACCTCTCATGACCTGGCTGTACCCGTCTGCCGTGTATGTTTTCAGCTTCGGGTCCTCAGCGGTAAGAACTTTATCTGCTCCGTAATGAATAAGCTCTTGTGCAATGCTTTGTACATTTTCACCGATGAGAACACCGATGACTTCTCCATCTCCTGAAATGGTTCTTCCTGCAGCTATTGCTTCAAAGGTGACATTCCGCAATTCCCCATCGCGTATTTCTCCAAGCACAATCACTTTTTTTCCCATTCTAACATCCCCCTGTTTCTTTGAATGTCCAAGTTTTAAATGACTTTAGCTTCGCTGCGGAGCAATGAAACAAGCTCTTTTGCCTGTTCAGCAGGCTCACCTTGGAGAAGCTTCCCGGCTTCTTTTTTCGGCGGCAGAAAACGTTCAATGGTTTTCAGCTTTGGTTCAGCATCCTCTTCGTCCAGATCAAGATCATCAAGTTCAAGCTCTTCAAGCGGCTTTTTCTTAGCCTTCATAATTCCCGGAAGCGATGGATAGCGCGGCTCGTTTAAGCCCTGCTGAGCTGTGACAAGCAATGGGAGCGTCGTTTTGATTTTTTCAACATCCCCTTCGACGTCCCTTTCTGCTTCTGCATCAGTGCCGTTGATTTCGAGTTTGGTGATCGTAGTGATACACGGAATGTCCAGTAGCTCGGCAAGCCGAGGCGCCACTTGTCCTGATCCTCCGTCAATGGCAACATTTCCGCCGAGAATCAAATCAAACTCCTGATCCTTCATATAGTGGTATAAAACTTGAGAAATGGAATATTGGTCGGGTTCTTCAAGATCATCTTCTATGTTGATTAAAACAGCTTGGTCACAACCCATGGCAAGCGCCGTACGCAATTCTTTCTCCGCTTCTTCACCGCCGACCGTGACAGCGGTGATCGTGCCGCCATGCTTTTCCTTCAGCTGGATGGCTTCTTCTATCGCGTACTCATCATATGGATTAATGATCCATTCCGCTCCGTCATCCTGAATCTTTCCTGTTTCAATGACGATTTTTTCTTCTGTGTCAAACGTCCGTTTCATCAGTACAAATAGATTCATGATCATATCCCCTTTTATTCGCCTTTGAACTGAGGCTTTCTTTTTTCGAGAAATGCCTGGATGCCTTCCTTGGCGTCCTCTGACTCAAATGCTTCCCCAAATCGCTTTGCTTCAAGCTTTAAGCTGCCTTCATAGGAATACACCTTGTTGGAATAAAGAAGTTCAAGCAAAGATGCCAGCGTTTGCGGGCTTTTCTCTGCAAACTTAGCGGCAAGTGCTTTTGCTTTTTCAATCACTTCTGCCTCATCTTTCGCTCCAATTGAGACAAGTCCGAGATCAAGCGCTTCTTTTCCGGATATCGGTTCTCCTGATCCGATGAGCTCCAGTGCTTTGGCTGTACCGACATATTTCGGAAGGCGCTGTGTCCCTGCAAAACCTGGAATGATACCGAGATTAAGCTCCGGGAGCCCCAGCTTAGCATCTTCTGCCGCGATTCTGATGTGACAGGCCATTGCAAGCTCCAGCCCGCCTCCGAGAGCAGCGCCGTGAATCGCTGCGATAATCGGTTTTGGAAAACTTTCGATTCTCTCCATTAACTGCTGGCCGCGCTCAGCGAGCAATGAGGAATCCTCATTGCCTTTAAGCGATGTAAATTCTTTAATATCAGCGCCGGCTGAGAAAAATCTTCCCTCGCCGTGAATGATAATGCTTCGTACGCCTGCATCTGTCTCACATTGATCAAGACAGGAAGACAGCTCTTCTAATATCCGGCTTGAAAGCGCGTTTGCCGGCGGATTGTGAATCGTCAAGACTGCCACAAATTGATCAACCGCAAGTGAAATTGCATTCATAGGACAGAACTCCTTTACTTATTGTGAATTCCGGATACCAATAATTCTAAAACGCTGTTTGAAAGCGCAACGAGATCGTACTTTTGGTCATTCATCACCCAAGTTGTCACAGTTTCGTCAATCGTTCCAAAAATCATCTGCCGGGCGAGGCGGACATCGAGGCCTTCTTTTATTTCGCCTGATTGTATACCTTCCGTCAAAATGCCATCCAAAATATTTAAGTAGCCTTTTAATATTTCGTTGATTTTTTGGCGCAGCTCCAAGTTGGATTGGCGGAGCTCAAGCTGCGTGACAATCGCGAGATTATGGTCACCCGCTAAAAGGGAAAAATGCTTTGAAATCACAAGCGCCAATTTCTCTTTCGCTGTTGCTTTTTCTTTAATGTCCTCTTCCATCCGCTCAATAAATTGACCCATTTTTTCTTTGAAAAGAGAAATTAAAATATCTTCTTTGTTTTTAAAATAGAGATAGATGGTGCCGTCCGCTACTCCGGCTTGTTTGGCAATTTTGGATACCTGTGACTGGTGGTAGCCGTTTTCTGCAATGACTTCTACTGCTGCATCAATAATCTGCATATACTTTGGCCGTTTTTGCTTCAATGTTCATCGTTCCTTCCTATAGAAATGAATGACTATTCATTCATAATTTCATGATAAGAAGGATTTTCAGGTTTGTCAAGTTTATTCATAGGCGTTCTCTTTTTTTATTTGATATGATGATTTTCGGTTTCTTCTTCAAGTAAACGCCTTCTTAAAATTTTTCCCACCGCCGTTTTCGGCAACTCCTTTCTGAAGTCATAGGCTTTGGGCACCTTATAGGGAGCTAGACGTGATCTCGCAAAAGCGTCCAGTTCTTCTGCATCGGCTTTTGCGCCTTTCTTTAATACGACAAATGCTTTTACTGTTTCTCCCCTGTAGGAATCGGGAACGCCTGCAACAACAATTTCCTGGATGGCTTCATGTTCATAAAGCGCTTCTTCTACCTCACGCGGGTAAATATTGTAACCGCCGGCAATGATGATATCCTTCTTCCTGTCAGCAATATAGAAAAAGCCTTCTTCATCCATATAGCCCATGTCCCCGGTGAACAGCCAGCCATCTCTCAGCACTGCGGCGGTTTCCTCTGGTTTATTCCAGTATCCTTTCATGACTTGCGGACCTTTTACAATGATTTCTCCATGCTCATACGGAGCGGCAAGCTCACCCGTCTCTTCAGAATAGATCGCAGCGTCCGTACTCGGCCAAGGACAGCCGATACTGCCCGGCTTGTTTTTTCCCCAGATAAAGTTGGCGTGCGTCACTGGGGATGCCTCAGACAAACCATAGCCTTCCACAAGCTTTCCGCCAGTCACCTTTTCAAATTTCTGCTTTACCTCCACGGGGAGCGCGGCTGATCCGCTAAGACAGCTTTTAATGGATGACAGATCATAATGCTGCAATTCGGGGTGATGCAAAAGGCCAATGTAAATTGTCGGTGCGCCAGGAAAGAGCGTCGGTTTGTGTTTGTCGATGATTTTCAGTGTTTCGAGCGGATCAAACTTAGGAAGAAGAATCATTTCGAAGCCTAGTTTAATCGAATAGTTCATGACTGCCGTCAGTCCGTAGACATGAAAAAATGGAACGATGCCCAGCACTTTTTCAGCGCCTTCTTTCACGTCATACATCCAAGCGGCGCACATTTCAGTATTTGCCAAAATATTTTGGTGCGTGAGCATGACCCCTTTTGGAGCTCCGGTTGTTCCTCCGGTATACTGGAGGACAGCGATATCATGCTCAGGATCGATCTTCGGGATTGTCAGGAGTTCAGTTTTTTCCTGCTTCATACTGGAAGCGAACGTGTGAATGTTAGCTGTTTTGTCAAAGTCGATATGCACTTTTTGTTTTTGCGTCAGCGGGTAAAGAATATTTTTCGGAAAAGGCAAATAGTCTTTTACGCTGGTTATCAAAATCTGGTCAACTATTGATAACGTTTTCATTTTTATTGCCTTCGGAAAAAGCAAATCTAAGGTGATGATTACACTTACCTGAGCATCTCTAAGCTGGTATTCAAGCTCATGCTCGGTATAAAGCGGATTCGTCTGCACCACGATGCCACCGGCAAACAAGACGCCATAATAAGAAATCACTGTTTGCGGGCAATTGGGCAGCATAACAGCCACTCTGTCTCCTTTTTGCAGGCCATTGCACTGCAAAAAAGCTGCAAGTTTAAGAGCATCCGTCAGAATGTCATGAAAGGTGAGTTTTTTTCCATAAAACGATATTGCGGTTTTATCAGGGAATCGTGCGGCGGAGTCTGTCAGGATGGATTGCAGGGTTTTATTCGGCAACGGGAGCTCATGCGGGATATCGTTGGGATACTCGGCAAGCCACGGCTTTTGAGACTGCATAAAACCTCCCCCTTTCGATTTTAGAGTTCCACCTTATCATTATAGCAGATGGACGGCAAAAAAAAGAAAAAGAAAGGTAAATCTTTCTTTTTCTCATAATATGAACAGATATATAAGACCAATTAACAAAAAGATTCCCGCCGCGGCGAGCAGTACTTTTGCAAGCTTTTCCATTTATTCTCCGTCCCCTTATATTCCGGCTGCCACCACAAATGAAAGCCCGACAGAAATGACAAATGAAATAAAGCCGACAGCCCGGTTATCATTTTCGATTTCCTGATCAATTTTAAACCGCGGAGTCAAAAACTCAAAAATAAAGTAGCTGATCAGAAGCATAACAAACCCGTAAACGCCCCAGCCGATCATTTGCAGCAGCGAATTATGCTGAGAGATGGAATGCTGAAATACGTTTGCGATCCCCAAAATTTTTCCGCCGGTCGCCATTGCCACCGCAAGATTTCCTTTTTGAATCTCTTCCCAGTTTTTATAAGCCGTCACCAGCTCAAACACAGTCAAAAAGAGGACGAGGCAGAGAACCGCGACACTGTAATATGCCGCGATTTCCACAAGCTCGTTTTCCCAAAAATCACTCATGGCCATACTCCCTTTTATTTTAGTTCAACAACCGTAACGCCTGATCCTCCCTCACCTGCTTCACCGAAACGGGAACTTTTGACGCTGCGGTGGTTTTTCAGAAGATCCTGTACGCCTTTTCTTAAAGCGCCGGTTCCTTTTCCGTGGATGATTGACACTCTTGGATATCCGGCTAACACCGCATCATCCAAGTATTTTTCAACCCGGCTTAGGGCATTTTCATAGCGTTCGCCGCGGAGATCAAGTTCAAGCGATACGTGATAGTCCTTTCCCTTGACCGCTGTAATGATTTTTTCTTTTTTTGGCTCCGGAGCTGATTTGATAAACTCCAGATCTTTTTCTTTTACTTTCATCTTTAAAATACCGATTTGGACATTCCATTCATTGCCGCCTGTTTTTTCGAGCAATGTTCCTTTTTGCCCGAAAGTGAGGACTTTCACCTCGTCGCCAGGCTTAAAGTCGCGTTTTTGCGCTTTCGGCTTCTCCGGTTTCTTGGACTTTTCAAAAGCCGGCATAGCGCCTTCTAACCGTTTCTTCGCGTTAATCAGCTCGTGATCCTTGAAGGATTTGTGTTCTTCTTTTATGGAGCGCAATTCATGAATAATGTCCTCGGCTTCTTTCATTGCCGCTTTTACTTTTTCAGCAGCCTGCTGTTCTGCCTCTTCAAGCATTTTGTCTTTTTTGCTGTTAAGCTCGATGATTTGCTGCTGCAGCTCTTTATGCAGTTTTTCCGCTTCTTTTCTGATTGATTCTGTCTCAGAAAGCTCTTCTTCCGCACGTTTTTTGCTTTGTTCCAGCGACGCAATCATCGTATCGACTTCGTTATGCTCGGCCGTCATTTCTGACTTCGCCTGCCCGATGATATGGTCCGGGAGCCCGAGGCGTTTTGAAATTTCGAAAGCATTGCTTCGACCCGGCACACCAATTAAAAGTTTATAGGTCGGTGACAGCGTTTCGATGTCAAATTCAACGCTGGCATTCATGACGCCTTCTCTGTTATAGCCGTACGCCTTCAATTCCGGATAATGCGTCGTAGCTAACACTCGTGCATTGGTGCGATGCACGTCATCCAAGATGCTCATGGCGAGGGCCGCCCCCTCCTGCGGATCTGTCCCTGCACCAAGTTCATCGAAAAGCACAAGGCTGTTTTCATTGACCTGTTCTAAAATGCCGACAATATTCACCATATGGGATGAGAACGTACTTAAACTTTGCTCAATCGACTGTTCATCACCGATATCAGCGAATACGTGCTCAAATACTGCCGCTTCTGACCCTTCATCTGCCGGGATATGAAGACCTGACTGCGCCATTAAGGTTAGCAGGCCTAACGTTTTAAGGGTGACTGTTTTCCCCCCGGTGTTTGGCCCTGTGATGACAATGGTTGAAAAATCGCGGCCAAGCTCGATGTCATTGGCAACAACCTGATCAGGCGGAAGCAATGGATGGCGGGCTTTTTTCAAACGGATAAAGCCGGTGTCGTTCATAATCGGTTTTGTCGCTTTAACCGCTTTTGCATATCTAGCTTTTGCAAAAATAAAGTCAAGCGTCTGCAGCACTTGCAAATCTAGAAATAGCTCCTCTGTATACTCTGCCGTTTTCTCTGTCAGCACACGCAAAATCCGTTCAATTTCTTGCTTTTCTTTCACTTTCGCCTGCTGAAGGGAATTGTTCATATCTACAATCGCCTGCGGTTCAATGAATAGTGTCGCACCAGAGGATGAGGTGTCGTGCACAATTCCTCCATAGCTGGATCTGTACTCCTGTTTGACCGGGATCACAAAGCGGTCATTCCGAATCGTAACAATCGTATCAGACAGCATTTTCGAAGCGGAAGAGGAACGCAGCATCGACTCTAACCGGTCTCTGACTCTTGATTCGAGTGTTCTGAGCTGTGTGCGGATTCCTCTTAATGTTTCCGATGCATGATCAAGCACTTCTCCGTGATCATCAATGCAGGAATTAATGTCCCGCTCTAAATCGGACAGCGTGATAAGCTGTTCAGCATGCTGATGGATCAGCGGAATGTCGACACCGTCTTCAGCCATTTGGGTGATAAAATGTTTCATTTGTTTAACTGCATAAAGCAGGCCTGAGATTTCAGTAAATTCAGAAGGACTGAGAACGCTGCCGATTTCCGCCCGTCTTAACGCTCCTCTGATATCTACAAGGCCGCCAAATGGCGCTTGCCCTCTCAGCCGGATAATGTCAGAAGCTTCGTCTACTTCATCCAGCTGTTTTTTGATTTCGTCTATAGAAGCAGAAGGCTTAAGCTCGAGAAGCATTTCTTTTCCGAGCGATGAAGCGGCATGCCCAATAACCTGTTCTTTCACTTTATGAAATTCAAGAGCTGATAATACTTTTTGCTGCACGATTGTGTGAGCCTCCTTACTTAATCGTTGCGCTTCAGAAATGCCTCTACGTCTTTAAGCGACCGGGCATTCAGAACGTTTTTCGTTTCCGTCCATCCTTTGCGCGCGGCAGTAACGCCAGTTTTCATATCGTCTAACATCTCAATATTATGGGCATCAGTATTAATCACCAATGTAACCCCTTGTTCGTTTGCTTTCATTAAATGCTCTGTGCGCAGATCAAGGCGCGCAGGGTTGGCGTTGAGTTCAAGCGCCGTATTTGTTTTCCTCGCAAGCTCAATCAGCTGATCAATATCGATTTCGTAACCGGCCCGTCTGCCGATAAGGCGCCCGGTCGGGTGTGCGATAATGTCAACATGCTTGTTTGTCAGTGCCGTCTCAAGCCGTTTCATAATCACGTGTTCCGGCTGATTAAAACTGGAATGAATCGATGCAATAACGATATCCATTTCCGCAAGCACATCGTCATCATAATCGAGCGTACCGTCAGGCAGGATATCCATCTCAACGCCTTTCAAAATACGGAAGTTTTCAAACTCTGCATTCAGCGCGTCAATTTCTTTTGCCTGCTGCTTAAGTCTTTCTGCAGTAAGCCCGTTGGCGACCTTTAAATATTGTGAGTGATCGGTGATCGCCATGTATTGATAGCCTTTTTTGATGCAGGCTTCAGCCATCTCTCTGATCGAAAATGCGCCATCGCTCCACGTTGAGTGCATGTGGAGATCACCTTTGATTTGCCCGGGCTCTATCAGTTCAATGCTGTCGCTGTAGGTTTCCACTTCCTGTCCGCTTTCACGAATTTCCGGCGGAATCAGCGGCAGGCCGAAGTGCGCATAAAATTCACGTTCACTCGGAAATGTTTTGATCTCTCCGGTTTCAACTGTCTCAACGCCGTATTCACTGATCCGCTCGCCGCGTTCTTTGGCGATTTGGCGCATCTTAATATTGTGATCCTTTGATCCCGTAAAATGATGGAGGGTTGTCGGAAACTGCTCTTCCGTCACAAGACGGAAATCGACGCTTGTTTCATATTCAAAGGAAAGGATGACGGACACCTTCGTATCTCCGCTTGCGATCACGCTTTTGATGTTTGGCAGCTCAAGAAGCTGCTCTCTTACTTCAGCCGGATGATCTGTAGCAATGATATAATCCAGATCCTTCACCGTTTCCCGCGCTCTGCGGAGACTTCCGGCACGAGAAAATTTGATGATATGCGTAAATTGAGAAAGATGCTCCTCAATTTCCCGCGCGATCCGGAGGGCGTAGCCGATCGGGAACCGTTCAGGCTGTTTTCCGGCTTCCCCGAGCGCCTGTAATATTTTTTCTTCCGATTTTTTGCCGAAGCCCGCAAGACCCTGGACCTTTTGCTGCTCACAGGCTTCCTTCAGAGATTCTGCATCGTGTACGCCGAGCTCTTTATACAGCTTTGCGATTTTTTTGCCGCCGAGCCCCGGCAGCTTCAATAAAGGCACGAGTCCTTCCGGCACTTCTTTCTGAAGCGATTCGAGCGTGCTTGACTTTCCTTCATCTATATACTCTTTAATGACGCTGTACGTTCCTTTTCCAATGCCGGACAGCGACATCATATCGTCCATTTCTGATAAGCTTCGGTCGTCCTGTTCCAGAGCTGCCGCCGCTTTTCGGAAGGCGGATACTTTAAACGGGTTGTCCCCTTTGAGTTCCATATAGACTGCAATGGTTTCAAGCAGCCGGATAATATCTTTTTTATGCATATCATAACCCCCAGACGTTCACATATGTTTCCATCATACTTGAAAAAAACTTCTCCGGACAAGAGAAGTTTTTTTATGCCCCGTACTGTGTCCACAGCTCTTGTAAAAGCCCTGACAAGTACGGTGTATGGTTAATGATCACATTTGCGAGAGACGATTGCCCCATCATTTGCTGCAACGCGTCTACCGGCAGAACGGATGCGACATACAGCAGCACAAATGTAAATAAATAGACTTCTAGAAAACCGAGAACGGCTCCCAGCATCTGGTTGATTTGTTTAATCACCGGAATGCCGGCTACAATACTCAGGAACGAGCCGATGATTCTCAGTAAGATTTTAGCAATGATAAATAAAACGATAAACGCAATCGCATTATAGTACGCTGCTTCCAAATTCCCCGTAAAAAAAGAAAGAGCCGGCTGTCCCGCTGAAAAATCGGGTGCGGGAATCCAATGTAAATGCGGTGCCACGTTTTTATAGAATAAAGCCGCAAAGGCAATTGATAAAATAAAGCTCGTCAAGCGGATAAACTGCAGGATAAAACCGCGTTTTAACCCCAGTAAAGTCCCCATCAGGAGCAAGATTAAGATGATGATATCTAGCATAGTTGTTCAATCCTTTTCTTTAAGCTGACGCTCCAGTTTTTCACATTTCTCTTGTAATTTGACATAATCGTGCACCACATTTACCGCTGTCAGCACTGCAAGTTTATTTATATCAAGGTATGGATTTTTTTCATTGATTTCTCTCATTTTATCATCAACAATTCCGGCGACATACCTCATATGGGCTCTGCTTTCTTCACCGACAATCGTGAAGTGCTGGCCGTAAATGTCAACGGTTGTTTTTGTTTTTTTGCCGTCAGACAACGTTTCTCCTCCATTCCGCGAGAATCCTAGTTCTTATCATAACACGTTTATTAAATGAATGGAAAGACGAGCCTCCCGCTGTTATGATACACTGGTATATACAGCGAAAAGTGTAAAAAAAGGAGATTATTACGTGTCCCATTCAGTGATAAAAGTATCGTTGTCTGCTATTGACCAAATGAAAATGACATACAGCGGTTCGCTTACAGCCTCTGTTCCGCAGGGAGCCGTTTTTCAGGCGAAACCGCCCGGCTGTACCATTACAGCATATCAATCCGGCAAGGTCTTGTTTCAAGGCAAAAACGCAGCGGCAGAATCCGCGCGCTGGGGAACAGCAGAGCCGGAAAAGAAGAAAATGGCCAAAAAGCCGGCTGATCCCCGCTATGCCCCTCCGGCAGATATCGCCGGAATGTCTGTTATCGGTTCTGACGAAGTCGGAACCGGAGATTACTTTGGCCCAATGACGGTTGTATGCGCGTACGTCGACAAAACCATGCTTCCTTTAATGAAGGAACTCGGTGTTAAGGATTCTAAAGATTTAAAAGATCCGCAAATCATCGAGATTGCCCGAAACCTGATCAAAACTATTCCATATAGCCTGCTGGTTTTAAAAAATGAAAAGTATAACAGCATGCAGGAAAAAGGCATGAGCCAAGGGAAAATGAAAGCATTGCTGCACAATCAGGCGATCACCCATTTATTAAGGAAAATGGATGGAATAAAGCCTGAGGCCATTTTGATTGACCAATTCGCTGAGCCAGGCGTCTACTTCAATCATTTAAAGGGCAGAGACATTGTGAAGGAGCGGACCTATTTTAGCACAAAAGCTGAAGGTATTCACCTGGCTGTCGCCGCTGCTTCAATCATTGCAAGATATTCATTTTTAATGGAAATGGATAAACTGTCACGCGAGGCAGGAATGACACTTCCGAAAGGAGCCGGTCCGCACGTTGATGAAGCGGCCGCCAAGCTGATCCTCAAAAAAGGGGCATCTGCACTCAGAACCTTTACAAAACTCCATTTCGCCAATACGCAAAAAGCGCAGCGCCTTGCTGATAAAAAACGCTCATAGAAAAAAGCTTGCAGATTTCTCTGCAAGCTTTTTTATCAGCCTCTTAAAACAGCTTGATATGTGTCTTCTAACGCTTTCAGCACTTTGCTGTGCGCCTTTGTCACTTCTTCTTCAGTCAGTGTTTGTTCAGGATTGACATACTGGAGTGAGAAAGCGACTGACTTCTTGCCTTCCTCCATATGCTCTCCTTCGTATACGTCAAATACGGTTACCTCTTTCAGAAGCTTGCCCCCGGCCTCTTTAATGACGCTCTCGAGCTGTCCGCTTGTGACGGTTTTATCTGTTACAAGAGCAATATCACGTGTCACAGACGGATATTTCGGAATCGCCGTGTAAACAAGAGGTGCTGTTTCTGCTGCGAGCAACGCATGAAGATCGAGCTCAAATACGTATGTTTCCTTTATATCCAGTTCTTTTTCCAATGAAGGATGGACTTGGCCGATGAAGCCGATCAGAGAACCATTCAATAAAATGTTCGCTGTTCTGCCCGGATGCAGCTGTTTGCGTTCAGACTGTACAAATTCAATGCTTTCTAGGACGTTGAGTTTGTCTAACAGCCCTTCCACAATTCCTTTGACAACAAAGAAATCAACTGGTTTCTTTTCTCCCTGCCATAGCTGTTTGCGCCATAATCCGGTAACAGCTCCTGCTACGCGTTCTGTTTCAACAGGTTTTGTGTCCTCTTCCTTCGTCAGGAAAACGGAGCCAACTTCGTACAGTGCAACTGAGTCAGTCTGCCTCGCAAGGTTGTAAGAAACAGAATCAAGCAGATTCGGAACAAGACTGTGTCTGAGAATGCTTCTTTCTTCACTCATTGGAAGCGCAAGCACAGTATTCAGTGATTTTTCAATCGCAAACGCTGCCGCTTTCTTCTCGTTTGTCAGTGAGTAAGTGATGGCTTGTGATAAGCCTGCGCCTTCAAGGAAGCGTCTGACTTTACGGCGTTTTGCCTGATATGCCGTTAATCCGCCTGTAGTCCCCGCTGTCTCAGGAAGCGTAGACGGAATGTTATCGTAGCCGTACAGTCTTGCCGCTTCTTCGATTAAATCCTCTTCTATTGTAATGTCGCCGCGGCGTGATGGGACAGTCACAACGAGAAGTTCACCCGCTTCACCGACCGTAAAACCGAGACGTTTATAAATGCTGATCAGTTCTTCTTTACTGATCGTCAGGCCTAGAACGCTGCTCACTTTGTCAGCAGATACGTGAATGTTATTTGCTTCGATTGTCAGGTGATCTTCCTCAACTGTTCCAGCAAGCACCTCACCGCCGGCATACAGATGGATCAGCTGCGCAGCCCGTTCTGCTGCAAGACGTACGCGCGCCGGATCAATTCCTTTTTCAAATCTTACGCTTGATTCACTTCTCAAACCAAGGTCTTTGGAAGCCTTGCGAACCGTCTGCCCATTGAAATACGCAGCCTCAAGCAAAATCGTTTTCGTATCTTCCTGAACCTCTGACTCTGCTCCTCCCATGACACCCGCAACGGCCTGCGCTTTCGTTCCGTTTGTAATGACAAGGTGATCGGCGGACAGCTTACGTTCTTGATCATCAAGAGTTACGATCATTTCATTCTCAGCTGCTTTTCTTACTACGACTTCCTTAGAGCCAAATCTGTCATAATCAAACGCATGAAGCGGCTGTCCGTATTCCAACAGGACAAAATTTGTGATGTCAACGACGTTGTTGTGCGGACGAATGCCTGCATTCATCAGCTTTGTCTGCATCCAAAGCGGTGACGGAGCAATCGTGACATTTTTAATGATTTTTGCAGTGTACAGCGGGTTCGCTTCTTGATCTTCAATTTTGACTGAAATGTAATCAGACGCTTGTTCTGAAGCAGCCGGGTAATCCGTTTGCGGAAGCTTTACCTCAGTGTCTAAAATCGCGGCAACCTCGTAAGCAACACCAAGCATGTTCATGGCATCCGCGCGGTTTGGCGTTAAACCCAGCTCAAGAATCGCATCGTCAAGCTGTAAAGCCGCTAAGGCATCGCTTCCTGTTTCAGCGTCATTAGGGAATACGAAAATGCCTTCTGCATACTCCTTCGCCACAAGTTTGCTTTCGATACCAAGCTCCTGTAAGGAACAGATCATGCCATTTGATTCTTCACCGCGAAGCTTGGCTTTTTTGATTTTGAAATTGCCCGGCAGCACCGCTCCGACTGTTGCAACTGCGACTTTTTGTCCCTTATCCACATTCGGCGCGCCGCAAATGATTTGTACAGGGGCTTCAGCTCCGATATCCACAAGGCACTTATTCAGCTTATCAGCATTCGGGTGCTGCTCGCGCTCCAGCACATGGCCGATGACAACGCCTTTGATGCCTTCTCCTTTGTATTCAATTCCTTCAACCTCAATACCGGCTCTTGTAATTTTTTCAGCAAGAACAGCCGGGTCCATGCCTTTTAAATCAACATAATCCTCTAACCATTTATAAGAAACAAACATCCTTGCATCCTCCTCTTACGCCTGTTTAAACTGCGAAATAAATCTGACATCGTTTGTATAGAAGTGGCGGATATCATCAATGCCGTATTTCAGCATCGCGATGCGCTCAACACCCATTCCGAATGCGAAGCCCTGATATTCCTTCGGATCAAAGCCAGCCATTTTAAGCACGTTCGGGTGAACCATTCCGGCACCGAGGATTTCAATCCAGCCTGTTCCTTTACATACTGAGCAGCCGTTTCCACCACATTTAAAGCATGTCACATCCACTTCTACTGAAGGCTCAGTAAACGGGAAGAAGCTTGGGCGGAGTCTGATTTCACGGTCTTGCCCGAACATTTTTTTCGCAACGAGTTCAAGCGTTCCTTTTAAATCACTCATGCTGATGTTTTTGTCAACGACAAGCCCTTCAATTTGCATAAATTGGTGAGAGTGCGTCGCATCATCGTTATCACGGCGATATACTTTACCCGGGCAAATGATTTTAACGGGACCTTTGCCTTCATGCTTTTCCATCGTCCGTGTTTGGACAGGAGAAGTTTGCGTTCTCATCAAAGTTTCCTCTGTGATGTAAAAGCTGTCCTGCATATCGCGCGCAGGGTGTTCTTTCGGAAGATTGAGCGATTCGAAGTTGTAGTAATCCGTTTCAACCTCTGGCCCTTCCTCGACTGTGTAGCCCATACCGATAAATAAATCTTCAATTTCTTCAATGACAACAGTGAGCGGATGGCGGCCGCCGACTGCAACAGGGTTCCCCGGCAGCGTGACGTCAATTGTCTGTCCTGCAAGCTTCTGTTTCATTTCCTCTTCTTCAAGCTTCTCGTTTTTGTCAGCAATCGCATTGGCAATACGCTCCCTTACTTCGTTCGCGAGCGCCCCCATTTTTGGACGTTCCTCAGCAGAAAGCTTGCCCATTCCGCGCAGCACTTCTGTAATCGGCCCTTTTTTTCCGAGATATTGCACCCGAATATCATTGACAACCTTCAATGAGCTTGCCGCTTCTACTTGTTCTAAAGCTTCTTGTTCCAGCTGTTTTAGCTTTTCTTCCATTTTGCATCCTCCTTTTATGTAAACAAACCGTCATATGTCTTTGGAAAATAAAAAAAACCCGTCCCTTGTACAAGGGACGAGTTGTGGCCGCGGTACCACCCTTATTTCAGACAGACTGATGCTGTCGTCAGCTTCATTGACATAACGGAATCAGATTCCGGTTCACCTTTACGCGCAGTGTACGCGGTCCCGGCGACAACTCAAGAGGTGAAGCCAATTTCCGGCTGCGTTAAAAATGCTCTCAGTCAGCGGCATTTTCTCCCTGGAAAGCAGTTGATCAGAAATTGAGGTCCTCTGTCACGGTTTTTGAAATATTATGTTCTATTATAAAGAAATCCAACGCTTGGCGCAACACTATCCTCGCAAGTGATACACGAGGATGGCAGCCGCAACCGCAACGTTTAGTGATTCAGCCTGTCCGTAAAGCGGCACGTACAGGTTCAAATCCGTTTTTTCCAGCAATGCAGCATCCACCCCTGCACCTTCATTTCCTACAATGAGCGCAAAGGATTCAGACTGAGGAATCTCCTGGTAAGGCGCTCCGTTTTGCAGCGCCGTGCCGTATACTTTTACGCCCTCTGCCTTCAATTCGTCCACATATGAAGGCAGGTTTCTTCTCACAACAGGAATATGGAAGTGAGATCCTTGAGCAGATCGCAGTGTTTTTCCGTTAAAGGCGTCCGCCGTGCCGTCACCGAGTACAACTGCATCCAAACCGGCCGCATCAGCCGTTCGAATCATTGTGCCAAGGTTTCCCGGATCTTGAACAGCGTCAATCAGCAGCACCTTGCGTGCCGTTGCCAGCTTTTCTTCAGGCATATGGCACACAGCGGCAATCTGCTGCGGCGTTTCGGTTTCAGTCACAGCTGAAAACGCATCTTCACTCAGCATATAGCACTGGATACCAGTCTCTAGATCTGAAGGAATCTTCGTTTCATCCTTTACAAGGATTTCTTTCACAATGCCCGGGCTTTTCAACGCCTCTTCAACGAGGTGTTCTCCCTCTATCAGAAATGTATTTGTTTTTGTTCGTTCTTTTTTTGTGTGAAGCTTTTTCCAATCCTTCACTTTTTGGTTTTTTGCCGATTCTATTTGTTTCACTGTCTATGTGGCGCTCCTTTTTTTAACATAGTGTTATTATATCGCAAGAACAGCACATAATAAACCAGGTGCAGGGTTAGAATATACGTATTACATTTTAGAAAAAGGAGCGTTTTACATGGATCTTAATTTACGTCATGCCGTCATCTCCAATGTCACCGGCAATAATCAGGAGCAGCTTGAGCATACAATCGTAGATGCGATTCAAAGCGGTGAAGAAAAAATGCTTCCAGGGCTCGGCGTTTTATTCGAAGTCATTTGGCAGCACGCATCCGAAAGTGAGAAAAACGAAATGCTGAAAACGCTTGAAGGCGGATTAAAACCCGCCGAATAAGACATGAAACCGGGTGACAGCGCCCGGTTTTTTTCTTATATAATAAAAACATGATGAGGGGGAACGCCATGTTTTTACAGCCGTTATTAGCGAAAAAAATTATTGCTGAAGTTAAAAAAATGTACGAACGTGAAGTCATTATTGTAAACACGGACGGTCTTATTATGGCAGGCATAAACGATGAGCGTGTCGGACAATTTCATGAGGGAGCGCTTATCTGCGCAAAAGAAAGACGCAGCGTGATTATTACAAGAGAAGATGAAACAAGGTTAAAAGGAGTGAAAGCAGGCATAAACCTCCCTGTATTTTTTGACCATGATGTGATTGCCGTCTTCGGGCTGACAGGTGAGCCTGCAGAGATTCAGCCATTCGGAGAACTGCTTCGAAAAATGACAGAACTGTTCATTAAGGAATCGCGGCACTTAGAGCAATCCCAGTGGCGTGAGAGAATGCTGGAGTCCTTTATGATCGATTGGCTGCAATTAAAGGAGTGGTCTCCCAGTTTTCTTGAGAAAGCTCAGCTTCTTGGTGTTGACCTTTCTTCCCGGCGCCAAATGATTCTTATTCAGGGGTATGAGTGGTCACGTCATGATATTGAACAAATGGCACGCATCTGGAAATCATCGTACCCTGCGGATTTGTTCATCAGGTGGGGAAATGAACGGATTTTGATTAATCATGAAGTGCCGCAGCATGAACAAAGGGATCAGCTTTTACGGAAGATCCTTCACATTTGTTCGTTTGCCAATACCGCAAGCAGCCAATATACAGCAGCTGGCGCCGGAAGGGCTGTCGCAAGCTCCAGCCTGACAGATTCATACGAGCAAGCGGAAAAAGCGCTGGCTGTCAGCCTTAAGCGAAAAACGCCCATATTTGAAGAGGATCTGAAGCTTGATATGTGTCTGACGGAAATCAGCCCGGGAACCCGAAACGAATTTCCGCAAAGAGTATTAGGAGAGGCACTAGAGCATCAGGAACTTATGAATACGTTACGGACTTTCTTTCATCACGATTTGTCTTTGAAACAAACCGCAGAAGATATGCATATTCATATCAATACATTGCGTTATCGTCTGGCTAAGGCTGAACAGCTGACGGGTTTACGTTTTGACCGTACCGAGGACGTCGTCACGATGTACGTCGCCCTCTATTTTTTAGATCAAGATACAAAATAGAGAGAGTTTCAGTTTCATTTTTTGTATGTTTCTCCATGGAAGGCTTTGCTTTTTTTCTTTTACAATAGATTGAAAGCGTTTTTTGACAGGGGGATGGGTGAAATGATCACCAAGGATGTAAAGGAGCAGCTGATTCGGGTCTCCGGACCAGAAAACTTTGATGACTCGAATGCCGGCCGTCTCGTCTATTCATATGATGCGACGCCTCAGTATCAGTCTATGCCTGATGCCGTGATTGCTCCGAGGAATACTGATGAAGTATCACGCATTTTAACAATTTGCAGCGAACATCGAGTGCCGATCGTTCCAAGAGGATCAGGGACAAACCTGTGCGGCGGCACGTGCCCGACTGAAGGCGGACTTGTGCTTCTCTTTAAGCACATGAACCAGATTCTTGAAATTGATGAAGAAAATTTAACTGCCACAGTTCAGCCGGGCGTCATTACGCTGGATATGATCCGCGCGGTTGAAAGCAAAGGCTTGTTTTATCCGCCTGACCCGAGTTCTATGAAAATATCAACCATGGGCGGAAACATCAATGAAAATTCCGGCGGGCTCCGCGGATTAAAATACGGCGTCACCCGCGACTATGTTATTGGACTGGAGGTTGTGCTCGCAAATGGTGACATCATCCGCACCGGCGGAAAACTCGCAAAGGATGTGGCCGGATACGATCTCACACGTCTTTTTGTCGGCTCAGAAGGAACACTCGGCATTGTGACAGAGGCAATCGTCAAGCTCGTTCCAAAGCCAGAAACAAAGAAGACGCTGCTTGCCCTTTATGAAAACATCGATGCCGCTGCTCAAACGGTATCGGACATTATTGCCGCAAAAATTATACCCGCTACGCTTGAATTTCTCGATCAGCCTACACTATTGGTGATTGAGGATTATGCCAAAATCGGACTTCCGACAAGCGCAAAAGCAGTTCTGTTAATTGAACAAGACGGGCCATTTGAAACTGTTGAACGGGATATGGAAAAGATTGAGGCGATCTGCAAAAAAGGCGACGCCGTTTCCGTTCAGACCGCACAAACAGAGGAGGAAGCGTTTGCCCTGACTGAAGCCCGGCGTTCTGCACTTTCTGCCCTAGCCCGCCTCAAACCGACGACGATTTTAGAGGATGCGACCGTTCCTCGCTCAGAAATCGCCAATATGGTTAAAGCGATTAATGATATTGCTGCTAAATATGATATTTCCATCTGCACCTTTGGCCATGCGGGAGACGGGAACCTTCACCCGACATGCACGACAGACATAAGAAATAAGGATGAAATGGAACGTGTCGAACAGGCTTTTGCCGAGATTTTTGAGAAAGCGATTGAACTTGGCGGGACGATAACCGGAGAGCACGGAGTCGGGGAAATGAAAGCGCCTTACTTGGAAATGAAGCTGAAAAAAGAAGGCATTGATGCGATGAAAGCGTTGAAAGCGGCATTTGACCCCCGGAACATATTAAATCCCGGCAAAATGTTTGCGAAAGATGCCAGAAAACGTGTGGTGGCGGAAAGATGACAACAGAAAAAGAAATGAAACAGATCCAAAATGAATTTAAAGAGCGTATGGATGAAGGAGAGTTATTAAATTGTATGCGCTGCGGCTTCTGTCTTCCTTCCTGTCCGACCTATATCGAATCGGGATTTCAGGAAACACACTCTCCGCGTGGGCGCATCGCCTTAATGAAAGCCGTAGCCGACGGTATGATTGAACCGGATGAAGATGTCGAACGGTCGCTGTCACTTTGCCTCGGCTGCCGCGCCTGTGAGCCTGTATGCCCGTCTGGCGTGAAATACGGGCAGCTGCTTGAGGAAGCCAGAGATATTATCCACCAAAATAAAAAACACTCTCTTGGTGAACGTGTCATGCGAAAGACGGCTTTTCACGAGCTGTTTCCGCATCAAAACTGCATGCGCTCAGCTGTAAGCCTTATCGGTTTGTATCAGCGTTCAGGACTGCAAACCGCTGTGCGAAAATCAGGCATGCTTCGGGTCCTGCCTGAGCATTTGCGGACGATGGAAGCTGTTCTTCCTGATGTTCCAAAAAGCAAAGACATGAAACATCGGCCGCGTTTCCTGCCGTCCATTGGCCCCATGAAAAAACGGGTCGCCTTTTTTTCGGGCTGCTTAATGGATACAATGTTTTTACCGACCAATAACGCCACATTGAAGCTTTTACAGCTGGCAGGCTGCGACATTGTCATTCCTCCTGAACAGGCTTGCTGCGGGGCGCTTCATGGACACAGCGGTGAAAAAAACACAGGGAAAGAGCTCGCGAAACAAAATATCGCTGCTTTCGAAGCATTAGACGTGGATGCAGTCATTACAAACGCAGGAGGATGCGGAGCCTTTCTCACTGAATATGATCATTTGCTGAAGGATGACCCTGAGTGGTCGGAACGGGCTGCCGCTTTTGTTCAAAAGCTGAAGGATTTTTCTTCTATTTTGGTTGAACTCGATTTCCATCAAATGGATCTAGCACTCGAGACGCCTCAGGTCGTTACCTACCAAGATTCATGCCACCTAAGAAATGTAATGCATACGTCGCTTGAGCCCCGCCAGCTTCTTAAAAGCATCAAAGGTGCTGAATTCAAAGAAATGGAGAAAGCAGACAGCTGCTGCGGGTCAGCGGGAATTTACAACATCGTCGAAGCTGAAATGTCTATGAAAATACTGGACAGCAAAATGGCTGCCGTTAAAGCAACCGAAGCAATCCTCATTGTAACAGCAAATCCCGGCTGCCTGCTGCAGATGAAGCTCGGCATTGAACGCGAAGGACTAAGCGGTAAAGTCAAAGCCGTTCACCTGGCTGATTTGCTATTGGAAGCAGCCAGGCACAAAACATCATGAGAAAGCCCAAAACAGACATTGTTTTGGGCTTTTGTGCGTTATTCCATCGGACTGCAAATTTCGATATAATGTCCATCCGGATCAGCGATATAGGCGACCGTCTGCCCCCATGGTTTCACTTTCGGCTCCCCGATAATCGATACGCCTTGTTCTCTCATCCTTTTGATGACCGCTTCTACATTTTCAGTAACAAACCCGATTTCAAATGTGTTTGAAGCAGATGTATCCGGAATGTCCAGCGCCGTGATGTCACTGGCGCTTTCCCGGGTATTAAGCGCCAATATCGTAGACCCTGTTTCAAATTCGACATACGTGCCGTGTTCAGCACGAATCGGCAGTCCTAAAATATCCCGGTAAAAATGAATAGCCCGCTGGCTGTCCGATACGTATAGAATAAGATATTTCATTGATAGATTCATTGCCAACCCCCCTCAGCATTTTTCAATAGTCCTTCTAGCCCGGTATAGATGCTTCCATCCTTAAGCTCGGATCTTTCCACATCTGCGCCCATTTTTTCACAGCCGCCACGATAATGATGAAGCCTAACACCAGCATGATGATAGATAATACGCCATTCAATACACTATATCCTGCTGCTTCAGGATTGAGATACACATTGCGCACCATCCAATAGCCCGCATAATTGACAGTGACATATAAATAGGCAAGCGGGATAAGACAGGTCAGAATGTACCGGCGTTTATCGGCTATTTTCAGCACGATCGTCGCTCCGATAATCAGCCCCACTGAAGCCATCAGCTGATTAGAAACGCCGAACAGCGCCCAAATGGAACCGATATCTCCTGAATACAGCAAGTACCCCCACATCAAACAGGCAAGCGCGCTGGCAAATACAGAGCCCGGAATCCAGTCTGTTTTCTTCAGCGGCTTATACACCTCCCCGAAGAAGTCCTGGATCAAATAACGGGCGACGCGTGTGCCGGCGTCAATCGCTGTTAAAATAAAGACCGCTTCAAACATAATGACAAATTGGAAAAAGTATGAGGCCAAATGGCTGAAAAACGGCATTCCGGTAAAAATATAAGTCATCCCCACCGCAAGCGTGACGGCTCCCCCTGTTCTTCCTTCTAAGTCCAAACCGATTTCCCTGCTCAATTCAGGCAAATGTACGACATTCATGCCAAGCGTACGGAAAACCTCAGGCGTGCTGTTAATCGCAAAGTAATCAGCAGGCTGTAAAGCGGTCGCTGCAATCAGCGCCATGATGCCGACAAGACACTCAACAAGCATTGCGCCAAACGCAACCGGCTTCATATCACTCCATTTATTCAGCATTTTCGGTGTCGTTCCTGAGCCGACAAAGGCATGGAACCCAGAGATCGCCCCGCAGGCGATGGTTATTGAGATGAACGGCCAGACAGGCCCTGCCAGCACCGGCCCGCCGCCTTTTACGAATTCTGTAAACGCAGGGAACGGAATGGACGGATTGACGACAAACACACCAACAATCAAAGCGATAAAAACACCGATTTTCATAAAGCTGCTTAAATAATCACGCGGAGCAAGAAGCAGCCAAACGGGAAGCGCAGCAGCAAAAAACGCGTAAACAGGAAGCGCGATTGCAAGCGTTTTCGTATCTAGCGTTAAAAAGTCACCGAGCGCGGTAGTCTGTACCCATGGACCAATAAAGACTCCTGCCATTAAAAAGAGAAAGCCGACCGTTGAAGCGAGCTTTAAATTTCCCGTTTTCTTATAAAATAAGCCCACACCCATCGCAATCGGAATCGTAATCCCTACCGCAAATGTTCCCCATGGATTACGTTCAAGCGCATGCAAGACAACCATCGACAGGCCCGCCATTGTGATCGTGATGATAAACAGCATGGACAGTCCTGTACAAAATCCTGCAACAGGGCCAAGCTCATCCTTCGCCACTTCCGACAGCGATTTTCCGTTTTTGCGCATCGATGCAAACAACACCACAATATCATGGACGGCTCCCCCAATTACCGCCCCGATTAACAGCCACAATAATCCCGGCAAATAGCCAAACTGCGCCGCCAGAATTGGTCCGACCAGCGGCCCGGCCGCTGCGATCGCGGCAAAGTGGTGGCCGAACGAAACCCATTTATTTGTAGGCACATAGTCTTTCCCATCCTCAAGCGCATGAGCAGGTGTTGGCTTGTCATCATTCACTTTGAGAACCTTCACCATCATAAATGTTCCGTATAAACGATAGGCAATAGCCAAAATACACATTGATGCTATCACAATTGTAACCGCATTCATTTTCTCCCATCCCCTTTGCTGTTTTTCATAAATATATCATAATTTCATGGTGAAAAGCGGTCATTTTTTCCTATACAAAAAGCCGGCTTGAACGGGCCGGCTCGTGGCAGTTGAAAGACAAGCCGGAGATTTCTCTCCGGCTTTGCTTATTCTTATGACTGTTTTTTCAGGCGGATCACATTCCAGGAAAGCGGCGTGAAATGAGCAGTTAAGCCGTTTTCGCTGACAGACGATGATCCGTTGGAATGCGGAACGACATTTTTTCTGTTATACTGGTTTGTTGCTTTGATATCCTGATGCTCAAGTACGATGTGCTCTGCGATTTGGTAGGATTCAAAGCCTCTGAGCGAAATCTCCGTCTCCATCTGATCCTCAGCCTTGTTTACCGCAAAAATAGTGAGTGTTTCTTCCTCTTCAGAGTACACAACAGCAGCATCAACATATGGCACATCAGTGAAATCAGAACAATCGTACTTAGGAGAAGAAATAAGCGGTTTCAGTGACTCGCCCCTTCCGTAAACAGAAGCATGCATGTATGGATAGAAAATCGGCTGTCTCCATGCTTCTCCGCCTTTTTCCGTCATGATCGGCGCGATGACATTGACAAGCTGTGCAAGACACGCAATTTTCACACGGTCTGCGTGCTGCAGCATCGTAATGAGCAGAGAGCCGACTAATAAGGCATCTTCAAAATTGTAAATATCCTCTAAAATCGGACGCGCAGTGATCCACGGCTCGACTTTTTTATCAGCCTCATTTGAGTGGTACCAGACGTTCCATTCATCCAGAGAAAGATTGATTGTTTTCTTGCTGCGTGTTTTTGCTTTTACATAGTCACAGGTCGCAGCGACTGATTTGATAAAATGATCCAAATCCATAGAACGTGCCAAGTAGTTTGGCAGATTGTTATCCCGGTTTCCGTAGTAAGTGTGAAGAGAGATATAGTCGACATGCTCATACGTATGCTCAAGCACCTTCGCTTCCCAATCGATAAAGGTCGGCATACCGCTGTTTGAGCTGCCGCAGGCAACGAGTTCAATTGATGGGTCAACCCACTTCATGACCTTTGCTGTCTCTGCGGCAAGCCGTCCGTATTCATCAGCTGTTTTGTGGCCGATCTGCCATGGTCCATCCATTTCGTTTCCTAAGCACCATGTTTTGATGCCATACGGCTGTTCATAGCCATGCGATCTTCTTAAATCACTCCAGTAAGAGCCTTTCGGATGGTTGCAATATTCAACGAGATTACGGGCGGCATCTATGCCTCTTGTGCCAAGGTTGACGGCCATATTGACCTCAGTGTTCACCTTTTTTGCCCAAGATAAAAATTCATTTGTTCCCACTTCATTGGTTTCTGTCGTTTGCCATGCCAAGTCAAGCCGTCTCGGGCGGTTTTCGACTGGTCCGACACCGTCCTCCCAGTTGTATCCGGATAAAAAGTTTCCGCCCGGATAGCGGATGATAGGAACCTGTAATTCTTTGATCAGCGACTGGACATCTTTTCTAAATCCATCTTCATCCGCTTCAGGGTGATCAGGCTCGTATATGCCTTCATATACCGCACGACCCATATGTTCGATAAACGAGCCATAAATCCGTTTATCTACTTCACCGATTTTATATTCTTTGTCTACAATCATTCGCGCTTTTTTCATCACACGTTTCCTCCTTCATTAACCTTTGACTCCCCCTACCGTCAGGCCGGAGATAAAGTACTTTTGGAAAAACAAGAAAATGATAATCACCGGCAAAATCGCAAATACTGAGCCGGATATAAGCATGTCGTAATTATTTCCATAAGGGCTCAGCAAGCTGGACAGCCCTATTGGAAGCGTAAACATTTCTTTCGACCGAAGCACAATCAGCGGCCACAAGAAGTTGTTCCAGCTGTTTAAGGACTGAAGGATAATCATCGCACCGAAAGCCGGTTTCATCAGCGGTGCCATAATCCTGAAAAAGATGCCGAATTCCGTACAGCCGTCCATCCTTGCAGAGTCCAGCAGATCTCTTGGAAGGCCAAGAGCATATTGCCTGAAAAAGAAAACAGCAACAGGTGAAACGATAAACGGCAATATGACACCCGTATATGAATCGATCAAGTGCAGTCCGACAGTAAGTTTAAACAGAGGAAGCATCATCACTTCCAGCGGAACCATCATAATAATCAGCACAAGAACAAAGATGATATTTCTGCCCTTAAAATCATAAACCGCAAGCCCGTACCCGATCATCGAAGAAAAAAACAGAGTGAGCACAGTCGTAAAAAGTCCGAGTACAAGACTGTTAAAAAACCATTTGAAATAAATGCTGCCGCCATTAAACAGAAATGTGTAGTTATCAAAACTCATCACTTTTGGATCAATATCAAGATTCAGCCCCACACGCAAAAGCTCAGATGACGGCTTTAATGATCCTAAAAGCAAACAGAAAATCGGAAAAAGATACAATAGGCTCAGCATCATAAAAAACAGGGTCAGCGCAATTCTATAAACGCTAAACTGAGGACTGTGCCGCAACATTTATCCCTCCCCCTTAAACGAGCCTGACAGCTTTAATGAAATCAGGCTGACAACAAGGATCACAATCAAAAGCACAATGCCGATGGCCGCTCCGTATCCCATTTCATTGTAGGCAAGTCCCTGCTGATACAAATATCCGACAAGCGTCAGACCAATATTACCCGGGGAATTATTCTGCCAAAGGACGTAGCTTTCCTCAAACATCCTGAAGCCGCCGATGATGCTGATGGTCAGCACATATACGGTTACAGGCTTGAGAAACGGCAGCGTGATGTGCAGAAATTTTTTCATTGTATTCGCGCCGTCTATATCAGCGGCTTCGTACAGCTCTTTCGGCACATTTTGCAAACCTGCTAAAAAGTAAAGGATGTTGATTCCCATCCATCTCCATGAAGCAAGCAGCACCATCAAAAACATGCCGGTATGTTCATTGTTCATCCAGTTCTGAGGTGAAAAGCCGAGTTTAAGTAGGATGGAATTGGCCAGAGACGTTTCCATTTCTCCGAAGATCAGCCGAAAAATGATCCCCGCGACAATGGTTGAGGTCAATGCCGGGATAAATAATGCTGATTTAAATATATTTCTAAATTTGACCAGCTTTGAATTCAGGAATATGGCCAGAAGCAATGGAACAGGAATCAGCACGATCAGCGTCCAAAAGGTGTATTCCAGCGTATTCCAAAGGGCGGTATAGAACGTCGGGTTGTTTAGCGCTGTATAATTAGACAATCCGACAAAGGACACCTCTCCCGGCAAAATTCTTTGGAAGCTCATGATGAAGACACTAATGATGGGGTATAGAAAAAATACGAGAAAGGATAAAACGAATGGCGCTGTAAACAGATAGGGCGCCGCTTTTTTTGAATAAAACAGATCTCGCCAGCCTGATTGTTTCGCAGCTGAAGGAACGGGATGAACCGTTCCCGTTTTCACAGGTTTCATGAGAACCTCCCCGCTTTCACTTTTTGAATGGGATTCTATTTCTGTTTCAGTTCACCTGCCGCTCTGTCCAAGGCTTGTTTAGGCGTTTTTTGCTGAGATTTAAGCGCGTCGAACAATACGCTTCTGTTGACAAGGTCTGAAGCCTTGGCAAAATCCTCATGTAAATAAATTGGATTGATTTCATCCTTGATATCGAGCAGCACAGAAAAAATGCCTGTTCCGTTTTGGAAGTAATCCGTGTATTTGTTTTTCTCTTTCAATTCCTTGGAGCTCCAAACATCCCAGCGAAGCGGGTCAAAGCCGAGTACGCTCCAGAGTTTTTTATTTCCTTCTTCAGAGCCCTTCGCAAAGGCCAAAAACTCTTTTGCTAACTCAACATGCTTGGATTGCTTCGGTACAACAGTTGCCGTACCGCCCAAACCTGCCGAGCGGTCGCCCCCCTCTTTCCATGCCGGGAGCGGTCTGATGGCAATCTTCCCTTTCAGATCAGGCATATAATCGATAAATCTTCCCATATACCAAATCGGCATGAGAACTGAAGCAGCTCCTCCTTGGTTCATAAAGCCGTAGTATTCTTCACTGTGATGCCCGCCGCCCGGCGCAGGAATCATCGTTTTATCATTGATCATGTCTTTTAAATATTGAAGTGTTTTTACGTTGGTGTCATTATTGAGGATCAGCTTGCCGTTTTTATCAAAATAGCCTGAGTTTTGCTGTGAAATCATAGATAAGAACGTTGCGGAATCATTTGTTTCCACCGTTCCCATCGGCTTCCCGGTCACTTTGCGCACTTTCTGTCCGGCTTTATGGTAATCATCCCATGTTTTAATATCGTCAGGATTGACGCCGGCTTTTTTCATCACATCCATGTTATAAAACATGACCGTTGTCCCTACATGTGTATCGAGTCCGTAAAGCTTTCCGTTTTTGCTGTACAATGTCAGCCGCGCCTCAACGAATTTATCGCGATCCTTTTCAATCAGCGGAGTCAAGTCGGCAAGCGGTATGTCAGAGCCCTTCAAAAAGTTTGAAAAACGGGCCAATTCGACATCTGCAATATCAGGAACGCCTTCTCCCGCTATTAGGGAGATAGATAAGTTATCGTGCATTTGTCCATATGGATAAACGACCGTATTCAGCTTAATTTTGCGGTCAGGATATTTTTTGTTCCATTCCTTCACCATTTCCACATAGAACTGCTCATGAAGCCCGTTAAATGTCCAAAAGGTCAGCTCAGTTTCACCCGATTTGCCGGATGATTTTTCTGCTGAACACCCGGCAATGACTAATGTCAGCAACATCATGAGCACAAGAAAACAGACAGTCATTTTTTTCATCTGCGTTACCCCTTCCATTCGAGGTGCGGGCTATTCATATAGACCATGGTTGATCAGCGTTTTGTTTTCATTGATGATTCTTAATCCGGTGCATCGGTCTCTTAAGGTGTGCGCGTGTCTGAAGGCATTTTTGACGGAATCCTGCCCGACACCGATTTCGTCAAAATACGCAGGGCCTCCGGCTGATCTCAGCCAATCAGCCAGCACTTCTCCTCTCGGGAGTGTTTGATAAGCCGATTGGATGGCTTCCCGGCGGCTTGGTGAAAATTCGTTCAGCCCGTCATCCTGAGCGAGCTTTCTGTATGTGTCAGTTAATAAAACAGCGGCACAGCCCACCTTTGCCCCATGAAGAATCTGAGGCCGTTTTTTCTCCATTAACTCCATTTCAATCCAATGTGAAATATGATGCTCGCCGCCTGATGCCGGTCGGGAATGATCTAATGCCAGCATGACAAGCCCCGATACAAGTAAAGACTCCATCAAAACCCGTATGCCAGTTTCCGTTTTCATCGCAATGTCTTCTGTGTGTTCAATGCAGGCAGCAAGCGCCTCCTGAACGATCTTAGCTCCTGCAGGCGAATAAGGCTCACCGGCAAGATGCCGGGATATTTCCCAATCTGCTAAAGACGTGATTTTACCGAGCATGTCACCAAAGCCAGCCGCCACCATTGACTGCGGTGCCGCTTTTAATAGATCCAGATCAGCGAACAGCGCAGATGGGGCCTTCGTTTGAATGGTTGTTTTCGTGCCGTATAAAATAATCGGCGCACCGGCTGATGTAAAACCGTCTACAGATGGAGCAGTCGGATAAGAAATAAACGGCAAATCTCTTTGAAACGCCGCAAAGCGGACGATATCATGAATCGTGCCCGAACCGACTGCGATCATGACATCCGTTGGTTGTTTCGTATGGATCAGCACATGAATGAGCGATCGTTCATCAGCTGTCACATCTCCGGCTTCATTTTCTGGAATGATCAGGCACTCGGCCTGAAATCCTTCTTGATTCAGTCGGTTTTCTAAATCAATTCCTGCAATGCGGTGTGTATTCGCGTCGCAGACAAGGACAATATGTTGATTGTTTTTTCGTTTTACATAATCCAAAAGCGAATCAGCTGCTTGCTTACCGAGAACAATTTCTTCAACTTTTATAGGCAACGTCTTTTCTCCGGCGTTTTCAAAAGCACGCTGAACGTCAGCTGCGATACGATTCATATCAGAATCCCCTCCTCAGCCAATTTGGTTACATCCTTAATAGAATCCAGCACATAATCCGGCGTGTACAAACGCTGTTCACCCTGTTTCGCAGAACCAGTTAGCACTAAGGCGCTTTTCATGCCATAAAGCTTCCCCATCGCAATGTCAGATTCAATGCTGTCTCCTATAATCATGCATTCATGTGCGGACAGCCCCATTGCTGTACAGGCAGCCTCCGCCATCAGCCATGACGGTTTTCCGACAACAAGTTCAGTCTTCGCTTGTGCAGAAGTCTCAATTGCCCCGATCATTCCGGCCACATCAATGGCATTTCCGTCTTCGTTCGGAAAAGAGCGGTCTTTGTTTGTAGCGATAATACGAGCGCCGCCGGCAGCCGCTTGAAAGGCTTGATTTAAATCGTCGTACGTGAGCGTTTCATGAAGGGAGATCACGAGCCAATCCGCTTCCTTCGGTTCGTTCGCGTTCTGCACACCGGCCAGCCTCAGCTCGTCAACCAAGCCTTGCTCCCCAAGCACCCATACCTTTGAAAAACGATAATGTTTTTTCAGAAAAGCCGCTGTCACGCTTGATGACAGAACAATGTCGTTTACGTCCGCTTCAATCCCCGCGCCGAGAAGTTTTTTTCTGCACATGGCACGGGAGATATTCCCCCGGTTGCTTAAAAAGACGATTTTCTTTCCCATTCTCCTAAGCGTTTTGATCGCTTCTCTTGCTCCTTCGATCAACTCATTTCCTCTGAATACAGTACCGTCCAAGTCAATCAGAATGCCGGCCGGTGACACAGGCGTATCATGACTGGCCATAATACGCATTTGCTCCGTGTTTTCGATAAAAATGCTTTTCATGCAGAACTGTATTGATTGGGGTTACATCCTTGTTCAGCATAATGGAGTGATAGGCCATTTCGGCAACCGTTTCTAATACAACTGCGTTATGAATGGCATTTAAGGCGTCAGTGCCCCAGCAGAACGGTCCGTGATTATTCACGAGCACACCCGGCACCTGTTCGTAATTATGATGCTGAAAGGTTTCCGCTATGACTTTTCCTGTATTCAGTTCGTAGTCATGAATGATTTCTTCATCATACATTTCTCGAGTACATGGAATCGCACTGTCAAAATAATCAGCATGGGTCGTGCCTAACGGAGGGATGTCTCTGCCCGATTGTGCCCAGCTTGTCGCCCATTGAGAATGGGTATGGACAATTCCCCCGATATTCGGAAAGGCTTTATATAAATAAACATGGGTAGGTGTATCTGAAGAAGGTTTAAGCGAGCCTTCGACGACCTCTCCATCAAGGTTCAAAACAACCAAGTCATCTGCTGTAAGGTCGCTGTATTCGACTCCGCTAGGTTTGATGACAATTCTTTCTTTTTCACGGTCAATACCGCTGACATTTCCCCACGTAAAGGTTACCAGCTGATGCTCTTGAAGCTTCAGGTTGGCAGCCAGCACTTCCTTTTTTAATGTTTCAAGCATGCTCCATCACCCTTTATCAATTCTTTTTGGCGGCAGATGAAAATTGAAGATTTTTGATCGTTTTCAGCCGCTTCATGACATGGTTTTCTTTTCCGAAATAATGAACCAGCTCTTTATATTCAGCGTACAATTTTTCATAAACCGCGGCGTTTTCGGCATTTGGCGTATAAGTTATATCTTTCAGTTTTCCCATGTTCGCCGCTGCCTTTTTGATATCATCGTAGCCGCCTTTTTCTTTGCCTGCTGCAAGCGCGCCGAAAATGGCAGATCCTAAGGCTGGGGCTTGCGGTGAACCAGAGATTTTAATGTCCATGTTTGTCACATCCGCATAAATCTGCATGACAAACGGGTTTTTCTCAGCTATTCCGCCGGCTGCGAACAGTTCCTCAATCGGAACACCGCTTTCTTTGAATGTTTCGATAATCATCCGGGTTCCGTAAGCTGTCGCTTCAACTAACGCTCTATAAATCTCTTCAGGCTTCGTCAGCAGTGTCATGCCAAGCAGCATCCCTGTTAAATCTGCATCAACAAGAGTTGAACGGTTTCCATTCCACCAATCTAAAGCAAGCAAGCCGCTTTCACCAGGCGCTTGATGGTTTGCTTTCTCACTCAGCAGCTCATGAACGCCAATGTTTTTTTCCTTTGCTTCCTCTTGATAAGCTGGCGGGACACATGTTTTCACAAACCAGTCAAAATGATCGCCGACACAGGACTGCCCGGCTTCATATCCCGCATAGCCCGGGAGAATTCCGTTGTCCACAACGCCGCACATTCCTGGAACGATATGCACCTCTTCACCAAGTAGAACATGGCACGTCGAGGTTCCCATAATCATCAGCATTTTCCCTGGCTCTGTAATGCCGACCGCCGGTACCGAAACATGAGCGTCCACATTGGCAACCGCAACAGCCGTTCCCGGGAGAAGCCCTGTCAGCTTTGCCATTTTTTCAGTCAGACTGCCGGCTTTTTCTCCTACTGAATGAATAGAACCTGACAATTTGTCCTTTGTAATCGTTTTCATTGAAGGATTTAATTTCTCAAAGAAATCATCTGACGGATACCCCGCTTTTTCACTCCACATCGCTTTATACCCTGCGGTACAATTGCTTCGCTTGAGCGAGCCGCACAGCTGGTACACGATCCAGTCTGCAGCCTCGATGATCCGGTCAGCCGCTTCATAAATGTGAGGCGCTTCCTCGGCAATTTGCATGACCTTTGGAATCATCCATTCTGATGAAATTTTTCCTCCGTACCGCTGTAAAAAAGCCTCTCCTTCTTCTTCCGCGATTTGATTGAGCCGATCAGCATGTTTTTGGGCCGCATGATGCTTCCAGAGCTTCACATAGCTGTGCGGCTCCTCTTCATATTCAGGCAGCATGCATAACGGCTGCCCGCTGCTGTCAATAGGAAGGATCGTACATGCCGTGAAATCAATTCCAATCCCGATAATGTCTTTCGGGTCAACGCCCGTCTGTTCGAGTAAAGACGGAATGGTTGTTTCCAAGACTTCGAGGTAATCAGCAGGGTGCTGCAGCGCCCAGTCACGCGGCAGCTTTTGACCCGTTTTTGGAAGGACGGTATCAATGACAGCATGCCTGTATTCTTTTACAGCAGCCGCAAGTTCCTCCCCTGTTTGGACATGAACCAGCACTGCTCTTCCTGATAAAGTTCCAAAATCAACCCCTATTGTGTAAGCCATGTGACATCCCCCTTTACTTTTGAAGCCGGTAAAGCGCCTCGTTCCATTTTAACTCGTGTTTCAGTTTATGAATTGTCGTATCACGGGAAATGAGAACACTTTCGATTCCCGCCATTTCCGCCCAATCAAGCATTTGCTCCGCTGTCAGTTCATAAGACAGGCAGGTATGGTGTGCACCGCCGGCTAAAATCCATGCCTCCGCTGCTGTTTTCAATGACGGCTCCGGCTTCCAGAGAACACGGGCAACCGGTAAATTCGGCATGTCTTTTTCAATTTCCTGGCCGTTGACTTCATTCAGCACAAGGCGGAAACGCCCGCCAATATCAACAATGCTAGCTTGAATGGCAGAACCGCTGATGCCGTTAAATACCAAACGCGCAGGGTCCTCTTTGCCGCCAATCGAAAGCGAATGAACCTCGATTTTCGGCTGATCCAAAGCGACAGTCGGACACACTTCAAGCATGTGAGAGCCCAGAATCATTTCATTTCCCGGTTCAAAATGGTACGTGTAATCTTCCATGAAGGAAGTTCTTTTTCCTTTAGCCATGATTTTCATCATCCGTACAAGGGCCGCTGTCTTCCAATCTCCTTCACCGGCAAACCCATAGCCTTTCTCCATCAGGCGCTGAACGGCAAGTCCCGGCAGCTGTTTCATTCCGTGCAGCACTTCAAACGATGTCGTAAACGCTGTGTATCCGCCTTGCTCAAGAAAAGCGGTTAATCCAAGTTCAATTTTCGCCTGTTCTTTAATGGACGCTACCTTTGCTTCGTCACGTTTTGTTTCCTCACTGATCACATATAGTCTGTCATACTCGGCATAAAGCGTGTCAACCTCGTCGTCCGTAATGCGATCCATCACTTCAACGAGATCCCCGATGCCATATCCGTCAACCTGCCAGCCAAATTGAATATGCGCTCCCACCTTGTCTCCGTCCGTTACCGCGACATGACGCATGTTATCTCCAAATCTGGCAACCTTAATATGTCTGCTTTCATTTAATGCAGCCGCCGTATCCATCCACTGGGACATTTCTTTTTTCACTTCTTCATCATCCCAATAGCCGGCAATGACTTTTCGGCTAAGCCCCATTCTCGAGTTGATGTAACCGTACTCTCGATCGCCATGCGCGGATTGGTTGCTGTTCATAAAATCCATGTCAATCGTACCCCACGGGATATCGCGATTATATTGGGTATGCAAATGCATAAGCGGTTTTTGATAAGAGGAAAGGCCTTCTATCCACATTTTTGCAGGGGAAAATGTGTGCATCCATGTAATGATGCCAGCACATGTCTCACTGTACTCCGCTTCTCTTAACAGCTCTCTAATGGTTTCCGGTGAAGTGACGACGGGCTTATGAGTGATTTTATATCTGGAAGAAATCCCGCTGAGCCCCTCACAAATGCTTTTAGCATGCTGATCTACGAGTTCCAGCGTCTCTTCCCCGTATAGGTGCTGGCTTCCTGTCACAAACCAGAATTCATAATCCTTTGTCTGAAGCATGTAAACTGCCCCTTTCTCATAAAATAAAACGCTTTCAAATACAAAAGATACGTACTAATGATAGAAAATAAACCTATAAATAAATATTTGTACGAACAATTTTATTATAGTAATTGACTATTATACTGTCAATCTTTTCTTTTAAAAAAAGCCGGGGGCAGAGCCCGGCTTTTTGATTCAATCCGGACGGCCAGCCCGAGCTCCAATTCAAATCATTGATAAGAAGCTTTGGAATGCCGTTGTCATTGGCATCATAGGCATGGCGAACAAGAATGTTTCCGTTCACAATATCCTGGCCTCCAGGTCCTTTCCATTGGTCATTGCCCGAATCCAAAATGGTGCCTCCGCCTTCAAGCATGCTTTTTCCGCTTTTATCAAGATAAGGGCCTGTAATGTTTTTGGATCTTCCGTAAGCAATTTTGTACGTACTGTTTACCCCGTCACAGCATTTATCAAATGAGACCATTAAGTAGTAATAGCCATTTTGATACGTAAGAGTAGGAGCCTCAAGCGCCCCGCCATTATTCGGTCTGGCAGCAATCGAATAGAGCGAGCCTGTAGGCTTCATCGTACTCTTATCGAGCTTAGTCAGCTTAATGCCGCTCCAAAACGAGCCGAATGCAAGCCACGGGTTGCCATCCTTGTCGAATGTCAGCTCCGGATCAATGGCGTTATAATTATTTGAACTTGTCGAACGAATCACCAAGCCCTCGTCCTTCCAGCTCCCCGAACTGATGCTTGTTGAAGATGCCAGGCCAATGGCAGATGTATTGCTTCCAAAAGAAGAAACGGAATAATACAGCCAATACTTGCCGTTATAGTATTGGATGTCCGGCGCCCACTGGTTTTGACCATAATTCGGCACATAATTGGACCACCACGATAGCGGTGTACTGAAAATGGATTTTTGTACGGTCCAATTTTTAGCGTCTGAAGACTTCAAAACCCGCAGTCCCCGTTCTTCAGTAAGCCCTGTTCCGAGCGCATACCATGAGCTCCCCTCTTTAATCATAGTCGGGTCATGAAGCAGCTCATTGGATGCACCCCAAAACGCTGCCTCTGCGGGAGCAGCAGAAGTGAATATCAAACCTGCAGCCAGAGCTGCACTCGAAAAATGTAAGAAACGTTTCCATGTTTTTTTCTTTTTCAATTTTGTTTAACCTCCTTTATATTAGAAAGCGCTTACAAATTAGATTGTTTATCCTCCCTTCCTGTCAAATCGAGCTGCGTATCGTATATCGTCATGTTCAGGAAATTTTCGGTATCCCCTTTATTGTAGTCACTATGCTGTAATTTGTACAGACAAAAAAATAGAATCCGCCTCAATAGGCGGATTCTTCCGTATCTTTATTGGTACGTAATTTCGTCAACCGTTTTTCGGTCTAACTTCTTAATGACTTCTGTAATTAACTTTACCGCGTTTTCATAATCATCACGATGCAGCATGGCCGCGTGCGTATGAATGTAGCGGGTTGCAATGGTAATGGACAGCGCAGGAACGCCATTTGCCGTCAAATGGATGGCACCCGAATCAGTTCCGCCGCCGGCAATGGCATCAAATTGGTACGGAATGCCGGCTTCCTCTGCAGTTGCCACAACTGCATCACGCAAACCTTTGTGAGAGACCATGGATGCATCGTAAACGATAATCTGCGGGCCTTTGCCCATTTTGCTCTGCGCTTCCTTCTCGGAAATGCCAGGCGTGTCTCCTGCTATCCCTACATCAACACCAAACGCAATATCAGGCTGAATGGTGTGTGCAGCCGTTTTCGCTCCCCTCAGCCCAACTTCCTCCTGCACGGTTCCGACGCCATACACTATATTTGGATGGTCTGTGTTTTGTAAGTTTCTTAACACATCAATTGCAATCGCACAGCCGATGCGGTTGTCCCACGCCTTTGCGAGTAGGAATTTTTCATTGTTCATGACCGTAAATTCAAAATGCGGAACGATCATATCTCCCGGAAGTACCCCCCACTCCAAGGCTTCTTCCCGGCTTGAAGCTCCAATATCAATAAACATGTCTTTTATTTCCACTGATTTTTTTCTTGCTTCAGGAGACAAAATATGAGGCGGCTTAGATCCGATAACCCCAGTGATTTCTCCTTTTTTTGTGACAATGGTGACCCGCTGGGCAAGCATAACCTGAGCCCACCAGCCGCCAACGGTTTGAAAACGGATAAAGCCTTTATCTGTGATTTGTGTCACCATAAAGCCGACTTCATCCAAATGTCCGGCGATCATAATTTTCGGGCCGTTTTCTGCACCAGTTTTTTTGGCAATTAAACTGCCCAGGCGATCTGTTGTCACCTCATCAGCAAATGGTTCTATGTATGATTTCATCACTTGCCTTACTTCTCTTTCATTGCCCGGTATGCCTTTTGCATCTGTTAAATCTTTCAGCATGGTCAATGTTTCATCTAATTTTGCCATGTTCCAAACCCTCCTTCATCAGTCCTGCATTCTTATTATACAGAACATAGCGCTAACCATACGACTATTTCACTTGAAAATCGGGTATATGTTTTTACAGCTTTCTTTTAGAAAAAGTGAAACCTTTTTCTATGCTTTTCGTATTACATCAGATCATCACCATAAGGGAGGTGCCTTCACACAATGTTTGTCATGGTTCTAAGGATTATTTTGCTTGCACTTTTTGCTTATTGTATTTATGCCGTGGTCAAATATGTCGCGAATCCTAAGAGAAGGCTTAAGCTGGCCCAATCAAAAGAACATTTTTATATTATTGATGAACAAAACAATACCCGGAAGAATTTTCAGCTGACGTATAAAGGCGTGCTTTTTGAGGGAGAAAAGCATATTCCTTCCAAGGATCATCCGCTGTTTATTCACACGATCTTTGTCTGGACAGAATCTCCTGAGAAGCTGAAGCATTTCTCTGCAAAAGATTTTGAGAGCATTGAAGAAAAAGTGCTGGAACGATATCCAAATTGTAAGATTGACTGGGACCAGCCCATTAAACTCGCAAAAAAAGCAGAAGAGCGTTAAACGCTTTTCTGCTTTTTATAAATCAAACGGGCTGTAGTAAATAGCGATGAGAATCGCTTCAATTACCAGAAGAAGCGGTACTCCGTACTTAAAAGAAGCGTGTTTCGTTTTATGTCTGAAGGTTTGCATGCCAAGCCAGACACCGAGCGCTCCAAACACGATGGCTATCAGCCACAGCCGGTCTTCAGAAATTCTCCACTTGTGCTGCTGCGCTTTGCGTTTGTCAATGCCCATCACCCAAAAACCGCACAGATTAATCAACACCAAATAAGCAGCAATAATCATGTTGCCTCATCCTTTATATAGAAAAAGCCGCTCTGCTGGAGAGCGGCTCTATATGATTACTTGTTTAATTGAGCTTTAGCAGCATCAGCAAGCTGATTGAATGCAGTAAGATCGTTTACAGCAAGATCAGCAAGCATTTTACGGTTTACTTCGATACCAGAAAGCTTAAGACCGTGCATTAAACGGCTGTAAGAAAGGCCGTTCATGCGAGCAGCTGCGTTGATACGAGTGATCCAAAGTTTACGGAAATCACGTTTTTTCTGACGACGGTCACGGAAAGCATAGTTTCCAGATTTCATGACCTGCTGGTTAGCTACTTTGTATAATGTATGTTTTGAACCGAAATAACCTTTTGCTAATTTAAGAACCTTTTTACGACGCTTACGTGTAACAGTTCCGCCTTTTACTCTTGGCATTGAATTTCCCTCCTAATTGTTCCTTATCCGATTACTTGATGTTAGCAAGCATTTGTTTGATACGTTTGAAGTCTCCTGCGCTTACAACAGCACTCTTGCGAAGCTTACGCTTTTGCTTTTGAGATTTGTTGGCGAATAAGTGACTTGTGTACGCGTGAGAACGTTTTAACTTCCCAGAACCTGTCTTTTTAAAACGTTTAGCAGATCCGCGGTGAGTTTTCATTTTTGGCATGGGATTTCCTCCTTATTGCTTTTCGTTTTTCGGTGCGAGCATTAAGAACATGCTGCGGCCGTCCATTTTTGGTTTTGTTTCGACTGTCGCAACCTCAGCACATGCTTCGGAGAAACGGTCTAATACACGCTGACCGATTTCTTTATGAGTGATTGCGCGTCCTTTAAAGCGGATAGAAGCTTTCACTTTATCGCCTTTTTCAAGGAATTTAATCGCATTGCGCAATTTCGTGTTAAAGTCATGCTCATCGATTGTCGGACTTAACCGAACTTCTTTTAAGTTAATGATTTTTTGATTCTTGCGTGCTTCTTTTTCCTTTTTCTGCTGCTCAAATCGGAACTTACCGTAGTCCATGATTCGGCAGACAGGCGGTTTTGCATTCGCTGCAACTAACACAAGGTCAAGATTTGCGCGGCCGGCGATTTCAAGTGCTTCCTGACGGGACTTGATTCCAAGCTGGTCGCCATTTTGTCCGATTAAACGGACCTCACGTGCACGGATACCCTCATTAACCAATTGATCTTTGCTAATAATGAGCCACCTCCATAGTTTCTTCGAATTGATTCACAACTCATTTTGAATGCATTTTGCAGGCAAACAAAAAGTGTGGGCATTATAAAACACCCACACTACGAACATCTGTATCAATAAAAATGTACGGTCAACCTGCCAACTACATGCATGTGTCAATCAGGTGAGAAGCGGGTGCTTCTGCTTGTGATTTATATTCAATTCAATAACTATTCTACACAATACCGGATCTTTAGTCAAGGACGACTTATCCGGAACAACTTTTACATTGTAACATGGGTTTTCTATGAGCGCAAGAGAGAAAAAGAAAATCTTTCATCCCCACCCAGAATACAAAGAACCAACAATTCCCCCCTTATTTCGCAATTTACAACAAAACCACCGACAGGAAGAAATGTAAAACAAAGTTAATCTCTGACCGATATAAGAAGCAGAAGGGAGCCTGACACATGAACAAACTGATACAGCTTGCTTTATTTTTCACATTGATATTAACCGGTTGCTCGAATAGCAGCACATCTTCCGAATCAAAAGTCGAAACTGTTAAGACAACTGCAGCATTTCCTCAAAAGGGGCTGGAGAAAGAGCTAAAAAAACTAAAACCCGTTTCATTGGACATGAAGTTCGAGAGTCCACTTGCTACTGAGTTAGGAAAGCGGAAGGCAAAAGAAGAAGCTGAAAAGCAAAGACAAATCGCCGCAGAGAAAAAGCTTGAAAAAGAGCGGGAGGCGAAACGAAAGAAACAGCAGGAGGAAAAAGCAGAGAGACAGCGATTAGCAGAGCAGCAGGCGGCAGAGAATCAGCGATTAGCGGAAGCAAAAAGACAAGCTGAACTTGAAAGACAGCGGCAGGCAGCAATCCAAAAAGAGCAGAAAGCGAACGCTGAGAAAAAGCGGCAATCGCAGGCACAACGGCAGCAGACTGAGGCACCCTCATCTAATAGTCAAGATCCACCATCTTCCTCGAGTCAGACAGATAAAACCATTCAACAGCCAGCTTCAGAGCTTCCTGATGACGATGGTTATGGTTATGAAGAACGAAAAAAGTGGCATGACGATCAAGTAGAATGGGGCATTAAACAAGGGTATATCGATCCCGAAGACGCACCATAAAATAAAAAAAGCCAAGGCATTCAGCCTTGGCTTATCCTCCGATCAGCTGCACGAACACAGGGATGACCAGAACCGTTACCACTCCTACTACGACAACAGCAATACTTGCCATCGCAGCTTCAACTTCTCCCATCTCAATCCCGACCGCTACACCAAGTGCATGTCCGGATGTTCCAAGAGCCAATCCTTTAGAAATCGGATTTTTCACTTTAAACACCTTCAAGAACAATGCTCCAAGCGCATATACGATGACAGCGTTAAAGATGACCGCAAAGGCTGTGATGTCGCTGATGCCCCCGATGCCTTTTGATAAAGGAAGCGCAATTGCCGTTGTAGCCGCCTGCGGAAGCATGCTTTTCATTACGGCCGAATCGAGATGAATGCCTTTAGCGAGCAAATAAACAATCGTGACAGAGCAGATAGAGCCGGCAATAATGGAGGCCATGATTTGCCACCAGTACTTTTTAAGCTTATCTCTTTGTTTGTACAAAGGAATTGCAAATGCGATCGTTGCCGGTTCAAGGAAAAACTTAATGATCTCTCCCCCGTTATTATAATCCGCGTAGGAAAAACCGCCGATTTTTAAAAATGCGATCCCCAGTACCATGGCAACAAACAAAGGAGTGAAAAGGAAGAAGCCTTTCGTTTTCTTAAATAAAAAGGTGCCGATGCCGAATGCAGCAAGTGATACGACAATCCCAAAATAAGGACTCATTGTGCTTTCCATGTGAAGAACCTCCTGTTTCCCTTAATGGTGAACGAGTTCGTTATTGTTCTGCGGGCTTTGCACTGTTTTTGTTTTCATGTCCGCTGCGGTTTTGCGTTTTCCGCTCAGCGACAGAATCAGCTGAGAAAACAATCCCGTAGCCCCCAGCAAAATAATCGTTGCGAGCAGAATGACAAGAACAATTTGCAGGCCGTATTGCTGCATCACACCAAGCGAATTCATAACAGATATACCTGACGGAACAAATAAAAATCCGATCAGAGAGGTCAAAGACGTTCCGAGCGTCTCCACTTGTTCCAGTTTAATGACTTTCAAACATAATAGGAGAAATAATAAGACCAACCCTACAACCGATGCCGGGATAGGTATTGGGACAATAGCGGCAATCATATTTGAAACCAGCATAATGACGGCAAAAATAAATGCTTGTGTTAAAAACCCGTACACTTTTTTAGCACTCATTTTCTTCACCTCTTTCTCTTTGGTACCCCCATTATAAATAAGAATTCCCTGTTATAAAGCGCTTACAAGATAACATGCCGTATAGCGGGTCTGAGTTGCAGAATCAAATGGCTGAAATGCAAAAAGCCGCCCATCAAATATGGAGCAGCTTTTTCAATTCCTTCGCATATGTCCGGCTGACCGGTATTTTCGATCCGTCTTTCATGATCAAATTATACGTTGAATTAAACCATGGCTGAATTTCTTTAATATATTCGGTATTCACGACAAAGCTCCGATGGACGCGGATAAAATCAGAATCCGGCAGCTTTTTCTCAATCACAACGAGTGTATCGCTGACCGTATAAGAATGATCGAAGGTTTTTACATTGACATGACCATCTTCTGTTCCGGCATAGATAATGTCCTTCGTATCCACAATCACAATCGATTCCCCCACAGATAGCGCGAGCTTGTGCTGGCCGGCATGGCTGTTTTGCTCTGTTTCTACAATATCCCGATTGACTTTTTTATATTTTTTCAGCGTTTGCTGAATTCTTTCTTCATCGAATGGCTTGGTTAAATAATCAAGAGCATCCACCTCAAACGCTTTGAGTGCATACTGGTCATACGCTGTCGCAAACACAACAGCAGGAGGATGCTTCATTTTCTTCAATCGCTTTGCGATATCAAAACCGTTTTCTCCGGATAAATCAACGTCTAAAAACAGCAAATCAGGTTTTTGATCCATCATTTGGTCAAAAGCGGATTCGATATTTTCCGCTTCATTGATTTCCATTTCCTCATTGGTCCGCTTAAGCAAGTAAGCCAGTTCATCCCTTGCCAGCATCTCATCATCAACTATTAACACCCTGAGCATGTTCTTCTCCCTCTTTCATCTGTTGCATTGGCACTTGAAAGGAAACCTCTGTCCCTTTATGAACCTCACTGCTGATATGCAGTGCAGCCTGCTGTCCGAATAAACCGATCAGCCGCTGATTTAGGTTATAAAGCGCTGTACCGGTTCCCTCCTTAGACGGAAACGGTTTCTTCCCCAGTTCCGGCAAGACGTCCGGCGGAATTCCGCGTCCGTTATCCGCCACCTTCATATAGACGGATGCGTTATCAGATAAGACACAGACTGTAACCTTGCATATGTCTTGTTTTTTCGGAAACGCGTGCCGAAGCGCGTTCTCGACAAGCACCTGCAAAACAAACGGAGGGATTTCAATCTGCTCCAGTCTGCTGTCGATATTAAGCTCAATTTTATATTTCCCGGGAAAACGCGCCTGTTCTAATGACAAATAGGCGTTAAGATGGTTCAGCTCCTTTGAGAGCGGAATCAGCAGCTGTCTCGCTCCTTGAAGGTTTGAACGAAAATAAACACTGAGCTGCAATAGGAGCTTACGGGTTTTTTCAACATCTGTACGGCATAGCGCAGAAATCGTGTTGATCGCATTAAATAAAAAATGCGGATTCACCTGTGCTTGAAGCGCTTTAATTTCAGCATCCTTGAGAAGTTTGCTTTGCAGCTCTGCTTCCCCAAGCTCAAGCTGTGTCGAAAACAGCATGGCCAGCCCCTCGGCAAGTTCCTCCTCTACCTGACTCAGGCCTGCCGGGCTTTTAAAGTACATTTTCAAGGTGCCGATTGTATTGCCGTTCGATGTCAGCGGCAGAACAATTGCAGCGTGCAAAGGGCATTCAGCATGCGTGCATTCAATCTCTTCCTGCGAAATCGCCTTCATAATATGCCCTGTTTTAATCACCTTTTTGGACAGGCCGGTGATCAAACTTTTCGATGGGATGTGGTGATCCATTCCCGCACCGACATGCGCAAGGATCTTTTCTTTATCAGTGAGAGACACCGCATCTGTTCCTGTCAGCTTATGGATAATAGCCGCTACACTTTTACAGGAGTTTTCATTTAATCCTTGGCGAAAAAATGGAAGTGTCTGATCAGCAATCGTCAGCACTCGATGCGTTTCGAGAGCTCTTGCCTGTTCTTCCTTGCGAATGATCGCTTGAATAATAGACAGAAAAATAAAACTGCCTGTTCCATTGATGAGTATCATCGGAATTCCGATCATGCTGACAAGCTCCCAAGCGTCACTGAACGGCTTTGCCATCAGCAAAATAATGATCATTTGCAGTGACTCCATGCCGATTCCCACAAGAGCCGCGATGCGCGGTGTCGGCATTCGATATCGCTTCGTAAAATACCTGCCGATCAAGCCTGCAAGAACACCCGCTAAAATAGATGATACGGCACAGCTTAAGGCCGTGCTGCCACCGAGTGAAAAACGATGCAGGCCCGCAAGTATGCCGATCCCTGCCCCTACAAAAGGACCTCCGAGAAGGCCCCCGATTTCCACGCCCAAAATACGGGTATTCGCGATAGAGCCCGATGGATCTATCGTAAACACCCAGTCATTGTTTACAATCATATTCCTTTGAATTTCGATGCCTGTATAATTGCTGATGATGCTGAAAAGAGAAAAAATTGAAATTAAAATCGCTTTTCCTTTATAGCCGTCCTGATTCTGAAGAGCTTGTCTGAAAAGTTTCGTATGGGCGAGAATGAACCCTAATATAACAATAATCCCCACTCTCTCCAGCATCATAATCATTAAATGAATCATTCATGTCACCTGTTCTTTCGTTTTCATTCTAGCATGTTTTCGTTTTACGGCTGACCGTTTTTTTAAAATCGTCTGAAAACATATTTCACAAGGCTTTTATCTATTGTAAAATAAAACATGAGCCTTTTGGCAGAAAGATTTGAATCTGAAGCAGAGGAGAAGATCATGAAAGCCGTATTTTTTGATTTAGATGATACACTACTTTGGGACGAAAAAAGCGTCAGAACAACATTTGCAGAAACTTGCTTACAGGCGGAGAAAAAATATGGCCTTGACCCTGAGGAATTCGAAGCAGCTGTTCGCGAAGCGGCGAGAGAATTGTACATGTCATATGAGACGTATCCATATACAGTGATGATCGGCATTAACCCGTTTGAAGGACTGTGGTCCAATTTCTCAGAGCCAATCAGTGAAGGCTTTCAAAAGCTGAACAAGATTGTGCCGGAGTACAGAAGAAATGCATGGACAAACGGACTGAAAGCGCTTGGGATCGATGATCCTGCATATGGCGAATACTTGGGAGAGTTTTTTGCGGCAGAGCGCAGAAAACGCCCGTTTGTATATGATGAAACTTTTGCTGTACTCGATCAATTAAAAGGCAAGTATGAATTATTGCTTTTGACAAATGGCGATCCGAGTCTGCAAAAGGAGAAGCTTGCCGGCGTACCTGAGCTCGCTCCTTACTTCAATGAAATCGTCATCTCGGGCGCATTCGGCAAGGGCAAGCCGGATGTTTCAATTTTTGAACACTGCCTTAAGCTGATGAATATTGAAAAAGACGATGCCATCATGGTCGGCGATAATTTGAATACTGATATTTTAGGCGCTTCAAGAGCCGGAATCAAAACCGTTTGGATCAACCGGACGGATAAGAAAAACGAAACTGACGTAACGCCTGATTACATCATCAGCAGCCTTCATGATTTGTTTCCTATATTAGAGAAATAAAAAAGCATGATCTCTTCAACGAGATCATGCTTTTTATTTTATTTTTTCGCTTCAGCTACTGCCTTTTTCACAAACTCATCAAGTGAAATGGTTTCAGAGTTCTGTTCTCCGTATTTACGCACGTTTACCGCTCCGTTTTCTGCTTCTTGGTCACCGACCACCAGCATGTACGGGATTTTTTGCATTTGCGCTTCACGGATTTTGTAGCCGATTTTTTCATCGCGGCTGTCGACTTCAACACGCAGGCCTTCACGTTGCAGGCGTTCCTGCACTTTTTTCGCGTAGTCTAAATGCACAGCCGGAGAAACCGGGATGACTTGGAACTGAACCGGTGCAAGCCATGTCGGCAGCGCGCCTTTGTGTTCTTCGATTAAGAAGGCAACAAAGCGTTCCATTGTTGAAACGACACCTCTGTGAATGACAACCGGACGGTGCTGCTTGCCGTCCTCACCGATGTATGTCAGGTCGAAACGTTCCGGCAATAAGAAATCAAGCTGAACCGTAGACAGTGTTTCTTCTTTTCCGATCGCAGTTTTCACCTGAACATCAAGTTTAGGGCCGTAGAATGCCGCTTCCCCTTCTGCTTCGTAATAGTCGTGGCCGATTTCGTCCATTGCCTCTTTCAGCATGGATTGCGCTTTGTTCCACATTTCATCGTCATCAAAATATTTCTCTGTATCTTCCGGATCGCGGTAAGACAGACGGAATGTGTAATCACTTAAACCGAAGTCTTCATAAACATCCTGGATTAAACGGACTGTACGGATAAACTCATCCTTAATTTGATCCGGGCGCACAAAGATGTGTGCATCATTTAACGTCATTCCGCGTACCCGTTGAAGCCCTGACAGCGCACCTGACATTTCATAGCGGTGCATCGTTCCAAGCTCTGCAATACGAATCGGAAGCTCGCGGTAACTGTGAATGTCTTGTTTGTAAATCATCATATGGTGCGGACAGTTCATCGGACGCAATACAAGTGTTTCATTGTCCATTTCCATCGGAGGGAACATGCCTTCCTGATAATGATCCCAGTGTCCTGATGTTTCATACAGCTCTTTGCTGCCTAGCACAGGTGTGTATACGTGCTCATAGCCGAGGCTGATTTCTTTATCAACAATGTAGCGCTCGATGACGCGGCGGATTGTCGCGCCTTTTGGCAGCCAAAGCGGCAGGCCTTGTCCGACTTTTTGAGAGTTCGCAAACAGCTTTAATTCTTTGCCGAGCTTTCTGTGGTCGCGTTCTTTCGCTTCTTCTAGCATACGAAGATGCTCTTCAAGATCAGCTTTTTTGAAGAAAGCTGTGCCATATACGCGCTGAAGCATTTGGTTTTTGCTGTCACCGCGCCAGTATGCGCCTGCAAGGCTTAACAGCTTAAATTCTTTGATTTTTCCGGTTGAAGGAACGTGGACGCCGCGGCACAGGTCAAAGAATTCGCCTTGCTCATAGATCGAAACGGTTTCTCCTTCAGGAATCGCATCCAATAGTTCAAGCTTCAGGTCGTCGCCGATTTCCGCAAAACGGGCTTTCGCTTCTTCACGGCTGACTTCTTTTCGAACGATCGGAAGGTTCGCATTAACGATTTTTTTCATTTCTTTCTCGATTTTCGGCAGATCCTCCGGTGTAATCGCTTCGTCCATTTCTACATCGTAGTAAAACCCGTTTTCGATAACCGGACCGACGCCGAATTTAACATCTTTGTAGATGCGTTTAATCGCTTGAGCCAGCAAGTGAGCCGTACTGTGGCGCATAATTTGAAGACCTTCTTCTGAGCCTTCTGTAATGATTTCCACTGTACCGTCTTCATTGATCGGCGTTCTCAAATCGATTTCTTCTCCGTTCAGTTTTCCGGCTAATGACTTTTTCTTTAATCCCGGACTGATGGATGCCGCGATATCTTCTGTTGTTGTTCCTTTCGCAAACTCCTTGACTGCTCCATCAGGAAATGTGATTTTTACCATATCTGACATCTTTGTCACTCCTTTTTTTGCATATAAAAACCCCGCCCCTATGAAAGGGACGAGGTTGAATAAACGGAATCGTGGTTCCACCCTTTTTTCCGCAAAGCCAATACGGCACCTGCGGCTCTAAGCTCTGTAACGGGAGTTCCCGTCAGCCATTACTGTTCCTTTTCAAGAGGTTCACAGCTGAAGTTCAAAGGCGGTAAAGCGAATGGTCCTTAGCTGGGAAGCTTGCAGCCAGGGCTTCCCTCTCTTTGAGCCGGTATCATTCCTTCGTGTCCTTATCAATACGTGTGTCTTTCTTAATCTCCTATGTATTATAAATTGTTCAATCCAAAAAATCAACACGATCGCGTTTCCTTTTTTAAACCGACAGCCTTATATAGAGAGGCTGCCGGCCCTCATCCTTCCGAGTGCTTCACCGGTATTTCTGCATCTGTAAAAGCATGCAGCGGGAGCATTTCCACTCTCTCTTGAAATACGTTTTGAATGGTCCTTGCCATCATGTGCTCGGGCTGGTCGGTATAAAGCACGACTTCATCAGGCGCAATGGAAATCAGCGGCGCGAGCAAATGAGAATCAATATACATAGGATGATCCCGGACAAATCTTCTGTCTATGTATTTCATTTTTTCCCGTTCCGGCACATAGCGCAGCTCCCATAATGTAAAGGAACCATCATGGACAATATGCACTTTTTTGATTCGCGGCTGTTTGGCGTTTACATAGTCTCTGAGTGTTTGAATAAAGTTTTGATATTCCTGTTCCATCTTATATTCATCAATCGCTGCTTCTGTAATATCTCTCAGCTGCTTATAGTATGATCCAAGTCGGAAGGTCTGAAAGGAGCGAATATAAAATACTCCTTCCTCTAAACAGATCGTTTGGAGTTCATCCAAAATAGATTGTTTCCGTGAAAGCTTCAGCGGCTCAAACGGAAGATCGTCTGCTTCACCTTCAATAATACTGTGTGCGAGCTGAAGGATTTGCTGCTGTTCATCCTGGTCCGTGAAACAATACGTTTCCTCAATCAATGACAGCATATGCTCGTCTTCTTTGCATTCCAAAAAAAATTTGACCAGAATCGGCTCCATAAAACGCTGAATAGGAAAAGCCGGATTCGCTTTTTCAATCCCGATTTTTCGTATGCCTTCACGGACAATGATATTGTTCCGATCGTCCGAATGCTGAATGAGATGTAAAAAAGCGGCTGCATCATGGTCATCTTCAAAGATTATTTCAAGCATGTTTGTCCCCCCTTACGGCATCTGTTACAAGTATATGGGGGATGTTTTTAAAATAGACGTAAAGGTCATTGGCAAATCTTAATTTGATTCTTGGAACAAGTTTTGCATTTTCTTTCTGAAGATGAACGGCAATGAGATAAACACGATATACAAAGCGAGCACCATAAAGAAAGCGGGCAGATTGCCAGCCAAAAAGCTCGCACCCAGCACATTAAGCGCAATCGTCCCAGGGATGATTCCCACAGCCGTTGCGGCAAAATACGGCAGCGCTTTGACATTGGAAAGGCCTGCCGCATAGCTGACGAAATCAAAATTGATCGGCAGGATTCTCATAAGAAAGATATAGAAAAATCCGTTATCTTCCATTTGCTTCTGTATGGCTTCAAGCCTTTCGTAATGCCCGTTCTTTTTCGCCGCAAACAAACCGGCCGCAAAAAACGAAACAGCTGAAGCGCACATCGAACCGAATAACGTATAAAACGTGCCGAGAAGCGGGCCAAACGCAAGTCCGCCAGCTATTGAAATAACAGACACCGGAAATAAAACAAGTGGCCTGACGATGGATATCCCGATAAACATCAGAGGTGCAAAGACTCCGAACGACAATACCCATACCCTGATTTCTTTCGGCGATACATTCAAATACGTTTTATTTCCCCAATAGAGTAAACCAGCACCTGCAAGCACTGCCAGCCATTTGACAGCCGTTTTTCGTTTCATACCCTCAGTTCCTTCCCCTTTGAACCACAGCAATTATGGATGTCGGCGGTTTTCTCCGTCAAGGCGGATCGGAGCAGCCAAATATAATATCCGCTCCATTAATCTTGCCGCTTTTACTTCTTCTTTTTCTCCCCTCTGCGAATACGTAAAATGATGCTTCAGCTCGTCAGGTGAGAAATTAGAAGAAAAGAACGTTGGCAGCTGCTGGGACATTCTGTGCTGAAGCACCGTTCCGATGACTTCATCCCTTACCCAGCTTGTCATTGATTCTGCTCCGATGTCATCAAGCATCAATACGGGTGTGGTCTTTACCATATTGAGCTTCTCTTCCAATGTCTGGTCTTGCAGCGAATTCTTAAGTTCTCTCACAAATTCAGGCACATAGACAATCATGGAAGAATACTCTTTTTCCGCCAGCTCATTGGCAATCGCAGCGAGCATAAACGTTTTTCCTACCCCGAATTTCCCGTATAAATATAATCCTTTCCCTTTTCCCGTCTCATTATAGCTTTTCAGAAAGTCTGTAACATGCTGAAACATCGCGAGCCTGCTTGGGTCACTGATATCAACTTGCTGGAACGTCGCTCCGAGAAGATCCTGCTGGATATACATGCTTCTCATAAGAGACTTTTGTTTCTTCTGCTGGTCGAGCTTCCGTTTGACTGGACATTCATAATACTCGATATCAATAGACCGCCCATTGACAACAAGCTTCGGATGGTAGCCCTCCAACAAATTGTTGCAGTTTTCATCTTCCGAACAATAGGAGCAATTCTTGCTTTGTTCGATATATTCATAAAGCTTATTTAAGCTCTTTTCGATCATTTTTTGGTCAATCACTTCTTCGTTTTCCTTCAAAAATGCTTGAACATCTTGATCTTTCATGACTTTTTCCTTCATTTGTTCAAGACGTTTTTGGAAATCCGGCCTGCCGGTTACGCCCTGCAGGGAACGGCCGATTGGTTCCATCTATTCCTTCACCCCGCATCTCTGTCTTTAATAGGCAGAGTATTTTTTCAGTTTTTGCATTTCTTCCATCATCTTTTTCTTCTGTTCTTCCAAATCCTGCGGATGCAGCTTCTGCTGTCCGGATTCTGAATCGGACGCTGTTTCCTTTTCTGTCATCCAATCAGGAAGCTTTTCTTCACGAATCACTTTTTGGTTTCGTTTCGAAGACTTTGTTTTTCCCTCAGCCCATTCAAGATACTGGCGGTTTTCTTCTATTGCGAGCTTCATCGCTTCCCTGACCGTTTTCACCTTTTTGCGTGCCCAATGCGAAGCGATTTTTTGGATATAGTTTTTCGACAGCTTCATGTCGGTTTTCAGCATGACATAATAAATTAACACATTTGTGACGCCTGGCTCGAGCTTCTGTTCGAACATAATTTCTTCTATGATCTTCAGATCAGCTTTTGACGGCTCTGTTCCGTCAGCAATGTCCTGCAGAAGCTTCTTCGGGGAAATCGCCTCCAGCAATGCGATCAGCTTCCCATCCAGAGAATCCTCTTCTGCCGGTTGTTCGCCTTCACGCAGATGCATCGGCTGTGTTTTTTCCACCAAATCGGGCAGCTGTCCGTTTCTTTCAATTTGATACCAGTCGCTCGCCGCTTTTCTTAATGCCTCCGTCGTAATGACGTCACGCTCATCAATTGCGCTCATCACAACGTTTTGCATTTGCAAAGGGTCAATTCCGTACAGATAAGAAAGCTTTTTGATTGTGTCCCGTACCTGCTGGGTCATCGCTTTTCTCGGTATCATCGTCTCAGAAAGTCCCGCTAAAAACAAATCAAAATCAAACACATCCTCCGTTATGGTGTAGGACGGAGACTGTCCGACAGAAGTATACTCGGACCCCTCGGCAAGCCTTACCGTTTCCTCCATATCGGATGTGAGCTTCCATTCACTCGGCTGCAGCGATTCAAACGCATGATTAAACGGACGCGTAATGTCCTTCGCATCTTCTGAAATGGCCGGGTGCGTAAAAAATTGTTTTAATTGCTGATATTTCGTTTTTCCGACCCTATTATACAGAAAAACATTCAGCATTCCGTCTTCAAAAAATTCATTTGGTCTGAGCGGCGGAAGGAGTTCATATATAAAGAGGCGCTCCTGCCGCTCGGATTCTTTCATATATACTTTCAGCAATCCGATGCCCTCGAGCTTCCCCTGTTCCTGATGGATCGTTTTTAAGTTGGACTGTGTCATCCCCATCAGCTGTCTATGTGTGGACTCTCCGCCCCACAGACGGTTTTGTTCAAGCTCTCCCCACAATGTCATATAAAGAGAGAATGCAACAGGGCCGATTAAGGGCTGGTACAGTTGTGTAATAATTTGTCTGTCAATATCCTGCAGCACCGATCTGCTTTTAACCACATACGGGTCTACAGGCAGTACATCTTTCCAATAGTCAGCCATACATTCTCAAACCTTCCGAATTTGTTTCTACCTTTCATTTTACACCGTTTCTTATATCTATCAAATGCCAATTTTGCACATGAGAAAAGAGCTAGAAGAATCCTCTTAGCTCTTTTAACGCTCTTTCTTTATTAAGTCTTTTAATTCATCGATAAAGACGTTTATATCTTTAAACTGCCGATAGACGGACGCGAACCGCACATATGCGACTTCGTCAATCTTAGCCAGCCGGTCCATGACCATTTCTCCGACGAGCTCACTCTTCACCTCGGAGCAGCCTTGATTGCGAAGCTCTTTTTCAATATCAAAGCACATGTCTTCAAGCGTTTTGAGTGAAACAGGCCTTTTTTCACATGCTTTTATGAGCCCGCGCAGCATTTTTTCTCTGCTGAATTCCTCACGAACACCTTCTTTTTTCACGACGATGAGCGGGGTTTCCTCCACTTTCTCAAAGGTCGTAAACCGGTAGTGGCAGGATTCGCACTCGCGTCTTCGGCGAATCGACTTTCCGTCATCCACAGGCCGTGAATCAAGGACTCGTGTTCCGTTATGCTGGCATGAAGGACATTTCAATAAAATCAGCTCCCAACTATATCGTTCCCTGCAATGTATTTTCGGCAGCCTCCGCCTTTTAAAAATAGATGTGACAGCATCTGTCGGGAGAGCCGGTGTTAAATTTGTTTCTTTAGCATTAGGTTGTTTGTGAAAATCTCCTTCTTATTTTACAAAAAAAATGAAAAAAGAAAAAGCTGACACTCTCGTTTCTTTATAAAAATAAAAGGAGCATAAGCTAAAAAGCGCATAATGGCTTTCTAGCTTCAGCTCCCTTTGTGTTCGCAATTTACTTTATAGTACTTTCGCTTGCGCCTGTTTAATTTGCACAGGCCCCATTCCTCTTGGTATTTCAATGTTTTCTCTTGTATCAGCATGTAATGCCTCTGCAATGTAATCAGCAGCGACATTAGGATCTAAGTCTCCACAAGTATAAACATCAATGCTCGCATATCCGTGCTCAGGAAAACTGTGAATCGTTAAGTGTGATTCAGAAATAATCACAACTCCGCTTACGCCTTGCGGTGCAAATTTGTGAAATGCAACCTCGCGCACCTCAGCACCTGATTTTAGAGCAGCATTTACAAACGTTTTTTCAATAAAATCCATGTCATTCAGCTTATCAAAATCGCATCCCCATAGCTCGGAGATAACGTGACGCCCCATTGTTTCCATAGTCATGGACCCCCCTTAACAAGAATTAAAAAGTGAAATTCCAACAACTGGGTCGGCCATTTACCACGGGGGAAAGTTAGTCCGGAGAGGTCCTAACCCTTTAAGTAATTCCGAAACAGTCTCAAGCAAGAAGTTCACGAAAAATAGTATACTGTGTTTAAGTCTAATTTGCAAGGTGCGTTTTTTCAGAAATATGTTGTTAAGGGTTTTTTCTTTAAAATGTGTCCATGACCTTATTTTATACAGCAGACGGATGTTTCATTCGTGCCGCTACATGGCGGATCAGATCAACAACTCTGCAGGAGTAGCCCCATTCGTTGTCATACCACGCCAGCACCTTTACTTTCCTGTCTTCCATTACCATTGTTGTAAGCCCGTCAATGACCGCTGAATGAGGATTCGTATTATAATCAGTCGAAACAAGCGGTTCATCTGAGTAATCAAGTACACCGTACATCGACGTTTTGGCAGCGCGTTTATATGCCTCGTTTACTTCTTCAGCCGTAACATCCGTTTTCAGATCAACAACGAGATCAACCAATGAGACGTTCGGAACAGGGACACGCAAGGCGAGGCCGTGAAGTTTTCCTTTCAAATGCGGCAGCACAAGTGAAAGCGCCTTTGCCGCTCCTGTTGTCGTCGGAATGATGGATTCACCGCAAGCCCGCGCCCGGCGCAAATCTTTGTGCGGGTTATCAATATTTTTTTGGTCATTCGTATACGCATGAACTGTAGTCATCAGACCGCTCTCAATGCCAAACTCTTCATCCAGCACTTTTACAACAGGCGCAAGGCAATTTGTCGTGCATGACGCATTTGAAATAATGACATGGCGCTCAGCGTCGAATTGGTCCTCATTTACGCCCATCACAATGGTAACGTCTTCATTTTTTCCCGGAGCGGTCAAAATCACTTTTTTTGCACCTGCTTCTATATGGCCCATCGCTTTATCTTTAGCATTAAACTTCCCTGTTGCTTCGACGACTATGTCAATATCATATTCCCGCCAAGGCAGCTGTTTTGGATCACGGCTGTTTAACAAAAGCACTTTCTTTCCATTTACGATCAGGCTGTCTTCACCAGCCACAACCTCTTTGTCGTATCTGCCGTGAATTGTGTCATACTTTATTAAATGAGCCAGCGTTTCTGCGGAATAGCTGGCGTTAATGGCCACTACTTGAATTTGATCGTCTAACATCGCTTTTCTAAAAACCATTCTTCCGATTCTTCCAAACCCGTTGATCGCTACTTTTACCTTCATGTTGGACACCCCTTATCAATTATGCCATCCTAATTTGTTACTATCTAAAATTAGTATAACACATTAAAACAAATTCGCCAGTACATATTGATAAAAATCAACGATTATAACGCTAATTTATGATGCATCTTATGTTTTCTTGCACAGAATATCAGGCGTAAGAACCAAAAAGCAGCCAGCGCTCCGCACTGACTGCCCTCATGCTTTATGATTCCTGTTTTAACTTATCATTGAGCACACTTTCTTCTAGCACAGAAAATGTATCCCCGTACACTCTGTTAATATGATTCGCTCCCCAAGCACACAGCATATCTAAAATCCCTTCTAAGCTGCGGCCGTATTCGCTGAGCTCATATTCCACTTTGGGAGGAACTTGATTATATACGATTCGGTTAATGACACCGTCCGCTTCCAGCTCGCGCAGCTGCTGAGTCAGCATTTTTTGCGTGATATTGGGCATTAGGCGTTTTAATTCGCTTGTGCGTTTTTTTCCGTGCGTCAAATGGCATAAAATGACGCATTTCCATTTCCCTCCAATCACTTCAAGAGTCGCTTCAACAGAAATGTTATATTTTTTCTTCTCCATACAATCCATTCTCCTCACAGGCACCAAAAAGTGACTATAGCACTTCAAAGTACGTACTTTTATTTCTTAACGATATGTTTCATAATCACATTTGCCGGCTGATTTGAATCTGCTCTTTTTTATTTATATAGCTTACTCGGCAGAATTTCAATCATACAACACATCTTACAAAGGAGGAACATCATGACTTCAGCCAAAAGCAGTATTCCTGCACTACTGGCTTTGGCCGTAAGTGCATTCGCAATAGGGACAACTGAATTTATCAGTGTCGGCCTTTTGCCGCTCATTGCTGATGACCTGCATATTCCAGTCACGACAGCAGGATTAACCGTTTCCCTTTATGCGCTCGGCGTTACATTTGGGGCACCTATATTAACTTCATTGACCTCAAGCATGTCGCGTAAGACACTATTGCTTTGGATCATGTTTATTTTTATTGCCGGTAATACGATGGCAGCAACCGCTTCAAGCATCGGGATTTTACTAGCAGCACGTGTGATATCGGCATTTTCGCACGGTGTGTTTATGTCGATCGGTTCGACAATCGCAGCGGATATTGTCCCGGAAGATAAAAGGGCTAGCGCGATTTCAATTATGTTTACCGGCCTCACTGTGGCAACTGTAACCGGAGTTCCTTTTGGGACATTTATCGGCCAGCAGTTCGGCTGGCGTTTCGCCTTTATGGTCATTATCGCCGTCGGAATCATTGCTTTCATTACAAATGGCATTCTTGTACCGTCCAAGTTACGAAAAGGGACGAAAACAACGATGCGGGATCAATTGAAGCTTGTGACAAACAGCCGGTTATTGCTTTTATTTGTCATTACAGCGCTTGGATACGGAGGAACATTCGTTGTGTTCACGTATCTGTCTCCCCTGCTTCAGGAAGTAACAGGCTTCAAAGCCGGGACTGTTGCAGTGATTCTGCTCGGATACGGAATAGCTATTGCTATCGGCAATATGATTGGCGGAAAGCTGTCAAACCGAAATCCGATTGCCGCTTTATTCTATATGTTTATCGTACAAGCAATTGTTCTATTCGTACTGACATTTACAGCCCCGTATCAAACAGCAGGGCTCATTACCATTCTCTGTATGGGATTGCTGGCTTTTATGAACGTGCCCGGCCTTCAGGTGTATGTCGTCATGCTGGCTGAGCGTTTTGTCCCGAGTGCAGTTGACGTCGCATCCGCGATGAATATCGCTGCCTTTAATGCAGGAATCGCGCTTGGGTCATACCTTGGCGGTGTGATCACCGATTCAATCGGATTGATTCATACCGCTTGGATAGGCGGATTAATGGTGGTCGGTGCAGTCATTTTAACAGGCTGGAGCCGCTTAATGGAAAAACGAGATCGGCAGGAAGCCTGACAATTTTAAAGGAGGAAATGAACATGACAACACATTTACAAGCAAAAGCAACACTTCATAATGGGGTAGAAATGCCTTGGTTCGGCCTCGGCGTGTTCCAAGTGGAAGAAGGATCTGAACTGGTAAACGCAGTTAAAACTGCCATTGTTCACGGGTACCGCAGTATTGATACTGCAGCTATCTATGGAAATGAAGCTGGCGTTGGAGAAGGGATTCGGGAAGGCATTGAAGAAGCAGGCATTTCAAGAGAGGATCTGTTTATCACATCGAAAGTATGGAATGCGGATTTAGGCTACGAAGAAACACTCGCCGCGTTTGAAACAAGCCTATCCAAACTCGGTCTGGATTATTTGGATCTATACCTCATCCACTGGCCTGTAGAAGGAAAGTATAAAGAAGCTTGGAGAGCGCTTGAAACGCTGTATAAAGAAGGCCGTATCAAAGCGATTGGCGTAAGCAACTTCCAAATTCACCATCTTGAAGATCTGATGACGGCAGCTGAAATTAAGCCTATGATTAACCAAGTGGAATTTCACCCGCGCCTCACACAAAAAGAGTTGATAAGATACTGCCAAAATCAGGGCATCCAGATGGAGGCTTGGTCACCTTTAATGCAGGGGCAGCTGCTGGATCATCCTGTATTGGCTGACATCGCTCAAACATATAACAAATCTGTCGCACAAATTATCTTGCGCTGGGATCTGCAGCATGGCATTATAACGATTCCTAAATCAACGAAGGAACACCGCATTAAAGAAAATGCAAGCGTATTTGACTTTGAATTAACGCAGGATGACATGAACCGAATCGATGCACTGAATGAAAACTTGCGCGTCGGTCCTGATCCGGACAACTTTGATTTTTAATGGCCAAAAAACACCGTTCAATATGAACGGTGTTTTTTGTATTATGCCCAGCTGTTCATGATTTCATCAAGCTGCCTTTTGGTCTCTTCAAGCGTGCCGCTGTTATCGATGACTTGATCTGCTCTTGCTGTTTTTTCCTCTAAGGGCATTTGAGAGCGGATACGGCTGACTGCTTCTTCTTCCGTCAGCTGATTGCGCTTCATCAGACGTTCCAGTTGAAGCTCTTTTGTCACACTGACCACGATAATTTTATCAACCAATGATTCCAATTTGCTTTCGAACAATAGCGGGATATCCAATACAACAAATGCCTCCCGATTTGCAACGGCTTCATCACGGCGATTGAGCATTTCCTGCCTGACTGCGGGATGAACAATTGCATTTAAAGCGAGACGCTTTTGTTCATTTGTAAATACCAGCGCTCCAAGCTTTTTTCGATCTATATCGCCATTTGAGAGCAGTATGTCTTCACCGAATTCGTCAATGATTTGCCGGTAGGCCGGCATCCCTTTTTCTACCGCTTGTTTTGCAATGATATCTGCATCTATAACTGTTATTCCTTTTTCAATCAGCATATTGGCTACCGTGCTTTTGCCGCTAGCTATTCCTCCCGTTAAACCAATGACTAAGGTCAAGAGATCCACTCCTTTTTACAATTTCCAGAGCCCAATCGTGATTAATAGAAGCCCCGGCAAAAACGCCATTTTATCGATCCATTTCCACTTAGACAGAAAATGGCCGGCATTGATTCCAATTGATACAAACAGCGAGCTCATGATTGCCACGGCGATGCTCATCACAATCGGCGAAAAACCGAGAATGGCTGCGCCTATACCTGCTCCAAAGGCATCAATCGATAAGGCAAATCCCAATAAGACCGCCTCAATTCCGTTGATCACACCCGATTTGTCGATATCCGCACTCATGGGTTTTCTCAAAATATGAATCACAATCCCTAATGACCGAACCTCTAAATTAAGCAGCGTTTTTTCATGCAATAGGTATTCTTTATCTTTTGCCGGTTTGAAGAATTGGTACAGAACCCACGCACCGATTCCAACCAATATCAAACCGCCAAGCTTCTCCGTCACATATACAGGAAAAAACTTCGTGAGAAAGCTTCCGATCAGCATGGATATAAACATGACAGCACCGGAACAGCAGGCGATAACCAAAATCGCTTTAAACGGTATTTTCATTTTTCTCAATCCGTACGTAAATCCGACTGAAAAACTGTCCAAGCTGACAGCCAACGCCAGCAGCAGTATAGAAACCATTTGCATATCCGTTTCTTCCTTTCTGTTGGTGCTCTTGTATCAGATGTGAAATGCCCGGGATTCATCACAATCATATATATGGGAAAGTGAAAAATCCGTGTTTCGAAAATGGCATCCTCCATTACAGAGTTACTGATATATGCACCGACAGCTTGGACGATGAAGCATTATGCTACTTTTTTTTCTGGCACTTTGCGCAAAAATGCGTGCCTCTTCCTCCAACGACAATTTTCGAAATCATCGTTCCGCAATTTTTGCATGGCTCGTCTTTTTTTCCGTACACAAAATGCTGCAGCTGGAACATTCCGATTTCCCCTTGGGAGTTGATATATGAACGGACTGTGCTTCCGCCCGCATCAATCGCCTCCTGCAGAGTGTTTTTGATTTCAGCGTGAAGGGTTTTGATTGTTTTATCTGATAATTGATTTGCTTTTGTCTCGGGATGGACACCCGCTCTGAAAAGAGCCTCATCCACATAAATGTTCCCTAGTCCAACTACCGTTTTTTGATCCAGTAGGGCAGTTTTGACAGCGCGGTTTGTTTTCGTAAGCCGTTCTTTTAAATACGCACTTGTAAATTCTTCTGCATCCGGCTCCGGCCCTAACTGAGAAAGCGGGAGCTCGCCCGCTTCTTCTCCCGGTTTAAATAAGTGCATGGTTCCAAATTTCCGCACATCCCTGTACCGAAGCTGGGTTCCATCCGTCATCGTGAATATGACATGCACGTGTTTATCGTCAGGCTCCTCGGCTTGATGAAGACCGTATTTTCCTTCCATTCGTAGGTGAGAAACCATAACATAATGATCTAAATGAAACAGTAAAAACTTTCCTCGTCTTCCGATGGACTGTATCGTTTCTCCTGCTAGTTTTCGCGCAAATTCCTCCGGTTCGGCAGGCCGTTTGATGATATTCGGCCATCTGATCTCTACCGATTTGATTGTTTTTCCCTTTACAAGCCCGGTCAGAGTGCGCCGGACCGTCTCAACCTCTGGTAATTCCGGCACATCCATCACTTCCTATCTCTGTTTATTTCGCATCGTACCAAGATGGGCCTGATGCAAAGTCCACCTTTAACGGCACATCTAATGCAAGCGCATGCTCCATCACTTCAGGAACAAGCTTTTCAAGAATTTCAATTTCTTCCTTTGGCGCCTCAAAAATCAATTCATCGTGTACTTGAAGCAGAAGCCTTGCTTTCAACTGTTTTTCTTTCAGCTTGGCAGCCATGTCAATCATGGCTTTTTTGATAATATCAGCGGCGCTTCCTTGAATCGGCGTATTCATGGCCGTCCGCTCTGCAAAACTTCGGATATTAAAGTTCCGGCTCGTCAGCTCAGGGATGTAGCGGCGGCGATGCATAAGCGTTGTTACGTATCCTTTTTGCTTCGCTTCCTGTACTGAATCTTCCATGTACGCTTTTACGCCTTGGAAGCTTTCCAGATAGCGGTCGATAAATGCTCCCGCTTCCTTCCGGGTAATGCCGAGGTTCTGTGACAGACCGTAATCGCTGATCCCGTAAACAATGCCAAAGTTGACCGCTTTCGCCTGGCGTCTCATCGCAGATGTCACTTCATCCTTAGCGACATGGAACACATCCATTGCCGTTTTCGTGTGAATATCCATATCATTTGTAAAAGCTTCGATCAGATTTTCATCCTTTGAAATATGGGCAAGCACCCGCAGCTCGATTTGTGAATAATCGGCTGCAAAAATGAGCCAGTCTTTTTCAGACGGCACAAAAGCTTGGCGAATTTTCCGCCCTTCCTCAAGCCTGATCGGAATGTTTTGCAGGTTCGGATCAGTCGAGCTGAGACGGCCAGTTTGCGTTAAGGCCTGGTTAAATCGCGTGTGCACTTTATGCGAATCCGGTCTCGTCACCTTTAAAAGCCCTTCGATATATGTTGATTGAAGCTTGCCAATTTGTCTGTACTGTAAAATATAGTCGACAATATCATGCTTGTCAGCCAGCTTTTCAAGCACATCAGCAGACGTAGAATAGCCTGTTTTCGTTTTCTTTACGACAGGAAGGCCGATCTTTTCAAATAAGATGACGCCTAGCTGTTTCGGAGAATTGATGTTAAACGGCTCTCCCGCAATCTCATGGATTTTTTCTTCATATTCCTTCAGCTTCGCACCCAGTTCTTCACCCATCCGTTTTAAACGGTCAACATCGACCTTGACGCCAGTTGATTCCATTTCTCCGAGAATAAGCGCAAGAGGCATTTCCAGCTCTTCAAACAGTTCAAGCTGGTCGTTGTTTTCCAGCTCCTGAACGAGCTTTTCCCGAAGGCTTTGAATCGCTAACGCTTTTCGGCCAAGGTGCTCAGACAGTACGTCTTCTGACGGCACTGCCCGTTTTGCTCCTTTTCCATAAACCGATTCATCACTTGAAACGATATGCAGGCCGTAATCCTTAGCCACACTCGCAACGTCGTCATATGAATTGCCCGGGTTGATGATATAAGCCGCAAGGAGCGTATCAAACTCGGCTCCTTTCAGTTCAATGCCCTGCCAGCGCAAAGCGACAACAGCCCGCTTGCTGTCGAAGACCCATTTCTTCTGCTCGTCATTTTCCACCCATTCTTTAAACACCTCAGACTCAACGGCAATGTCTTTCGGAATGAAATAAGCTCCCGTTTTATTTACGATCGAAAATCCGAGGATCGGCTCTTCATGATAATTATCGCCAATCTGTTCAACGACAAATGCGGATGGAGAAACCAATATATCGCTTGTCACGTCTGTGACTGTTTTGACATTAATGTCTTCCAACGATTGATCCTGTTCTGCTTCTGCACTGTCTTCTCCAAGCCGTTCAAGAAGCGTGTTGAAGCCAAGATCTTTAAAGATGGCAATGACCTGTTCACGATTAAAGCCTTGATATTCCAGGCCGGAAACAGATACCTCAATCGGAGCATCCGTCATAATTGTCGCAAGCTCCTTGCTCATCAATGCCTGATCCTTAAACTCCTCAAGCTTTTCCTTCAATTTCTTTCCGCTCACCTCGTCAATGGACTCCAGCAGCTTTTCAACGGAATCAAATTGTTTTAAAAGCTTAATCGCAGTCTTTTCTCCGACGCCGGGCACACCCGGAATATTATCTGAGGAATCGCCCATCAGACCCTTCATGTCAATGATTTGTTCAGGCGTAAGCCCATATTTCTCTTTGACATGCTCCGGTGTGTAAAATTCAACATCGGTAATTCCCTTTCTCGTAATGGCAACTGTCGTTTTGTCCGTTGCCAGCTGGGTTAAATCCTTATCCCCTGAGAAAACCTTTACTTCAAATCCGTCTTTTTCAGCCGATTTGGCCAGTGTGCCAATAATATCATCCGCTTCATATTGTTCCAGTTCATAGCGGCTGATCTGGTAGGCATCCAGCAGCTCGCGGATAAACGGCATTTGTTCGGAAAGCTCAGGCGGGGTTTTCTGTCTGCCGCCTTTATATTCTTTAAATGTGCCGTGACGAAATGTTGTTTTCCCGGCATCAAACGCAACCAGCATGTGCGTCGGTTTTTCATCCTCAAGCATTTTCATCAAAATCATCGCAAAGCCGTATACAGCATTCGTATGAACACCTTTATCATTGCTTAACAGCGGCAATGCAAAAAACGCCCGGTAAGCCAGACTGTTTCCGTCTACAAGCACTAATTTTTTTCGTTCCGTCATTCAATTTCCTCCTAAGAAGCCTCAGGCTTCCATTCATCTCTTACATAGTCATTAGCTCCTCTTATTTTAACAAAGTTCAATTTGAAAGGAAAATACGTGAACTATAAGAGAAGACACAAAAAAGGACGGGAACACAAATAGGTTCCCGCCGTCAAAATTGGCTCCTTGGATGAAGGGGTTCTACTACATCCTACCAGCATAGGTTTAACAGTGCATGAAGATATTGTTAAACCTTTGTAAACATTAGGCGGACTTTTCAGCGGCCCGTTTCAGCGTCACGGTAAAGACAGTTCCCCGTCCAGGCTCGCTTGTGACATCAATTTTCCCTTCATGAGCCTCTATTAAATGCTTGACAATCGCAAGGCCCAGCCCGGTTCCGCCCGAATTCCTGCTTCTGTCTTTATCTACGCGGTAAAAGCGTTCAAAGATGCGCGGAATTTCTTCTTTCTGAATTCCGATTCCAGAATCGGCAACCTCAATCTGAATGTCTTTTTCTCTGGGCTTTACATTGATAGCCACGGAGCCCCCCTCAGGCGTGTAGGTTAACGCATTGTTTACGAGATTAAGAAATACCTGTTTCAGCCTGTACGGGTCACCAGATACATATTGAGGGTCTTTCGGGACATTCAGGTGCAAGGAGATGCCTTTCTCATCCGCCTTATGCTTCAGAAGCGTTTCAATCTCAACAAGCATTTTGGCCGGCTCAAACGTTTCGATACTGAGCGTGAAATTTTGCTGCTCGATTTTTGAGAGATCGAGCAAATCCTGAACCAAAGACTGAAGCCTTTCGCTTTCCTTAAGAATAATAGAGAGAAATTCAGAAAGCGCCTCTTTGTCCTCCATCGCCCCGTCCAATAACGTCTCCGTAAACCCTTTTATTGACGTAATCGGCGTTTTCAGCTCATGAGAAACATTGGCCACAAAATCCTTCCTCATCTGCTCTAATTTCTTCGTTTCCGTCATGTCATGGAAAACGAGCACAATTCCTTTCCATTCATCGTCCGGCCCCATAATCGGAACGCCGTCCACTTCAAAATAACGCCGTTCTATTTTGATCGGAAGTCTTAACAGCTTGCATTTCTTTGTCTCCGTCATAAAAATGTCTTCGACAAGCTGGATCACTTCTTCATGTTCAAATGCATCGTGATAAAGACGGCGCAGCATATGATTCGGATTGATATGAAACTGCTTGGCGTAAGACCTGTTTACGAGATTAATAAAGCCTCTTCCGTCGATCATAATCAGCCCGGAGCCAATGTTTTCAATGACTGTCAGCAGCCGATCCCGCTGCATTTCCTGCGTTCGCGTCATTTCCATCAGATCAATGGCAAGGCTGTTCATCGCATGTCCTAGCTTATCAGAACGCCTAATATAGCCGCCGTACGTCCGTGCATCGTAGTTGCCCTTAGAGAGTTCTGTGGCTACATTTGTCGCTGACTCAATTGACCTTTTATAACGTGAGGTCATGCTGGAATAAAAATAAACAATGACGATAAATGCGGTACAAAGACTGGCCGTCAGCATCCCCCACAATTCGCCTTTTAAGCCGTCGCTTTTTTCAGAGGCGGAAAGCAGTACATATCCTGTTTTTTCACCTTCGCTTCTAAGTGAAAGTCCGTAATAAAGCTTGTTATCTGTTGTTGACAGAATACCCTCATGTCCAGAAACAAGCGCCTGCACCTTTTGGGAATCAGCCGCTCTCCCGTTTGACCCATACAGCACCTTGCCGTCTGTATCGATAACGGATGCGCTCACATCAAGCGCGCCGCCTGCATCTTTAATGATTTTCTCATTTGCTTGATCATTCAGATTGCCGGCATCAAGAAGCGAAGCCAAGTATTTTGCTTCTTTTTCAATGTGTTCCTCTGCTTTCCTTTGATCAGATGTTTCAAAAAGCTGCTGTAAAAACAGCCCGAGGACACAAAACACCAGAATCATACAGACAACGAATACAGAAAAAAGGCGCACACGGTATTTATTCATTCATTTTTGGCTCCTCCAGTTTATACCCCAATCCCCTAATCGTTTTAATGTAGATCGGTTTTTTAGTATTGTTTTCAATTTTGTCGCGAAGATGGCTGATGTGCACATCAACAATTCTCGTATCTCCGGCAAAATCATAATTCCAGACTGCGCTCAGCAGCAGGTCTCTTGTCAGAACTCTGCCTTTATGTCTGCCTAAATAGAGCAGCAGTTCGAATTCTTTCGGTGTCAGTTCAAGCTGACTTTCTTTAAAGTACGCTTCATAATGATCAGGCAGGATTTTCAGATCGCCAATTACGATTTGGCCTTCCATTTCATCATTCTTCATCTCACTAGAGGGCGCAGCCATTTCCGAACGCCTTAAAATCGCTTTTACTCTCGCATTTACTTCCCTTGGACTGAACGGCTTGGTCATATAATCATCAGCACCGAGCTCAAGCCCTAATACTTTGTCGAATTCCTCATCCTTCGCTGTCAGCATTAAAATGGGAAACATCAGTTTTTGCTGTCTCAGCTGCTTGCATACTTCGATTCCGTCCAATTTTGGAAGCATCACATCAAGCACAATCAAATCAGGCTTCTCTGTTTCCGCTTTTTTGAGTGCTTCTTCCCCATCCGAGGCGGTAATGACATCATAGCCTGACCGTTCCAAATTGTACTGTAAAAGAGTAACAATAGATTCTTCATCATCCACAACTAAAATTTTCTTGTTCATGCTGTGCCTCCAGTATTATAATTCCCCGACATCCTATTTCTCTATTTTATGTCATCTTAACATGTTTCATGATTTTATTTTAGCGAAAGCAGGACATTCCGACAATTCGCCTTTTACATCATTTTTAAAAGAAATATAGATGTTTATGATAACGCTTTCATTTATAGTAAAAAGAGAAAGGCTGTATTAAGCAAGCCTTTCTCTCTTTTTATTAGGATAATACTTTCATGACATTTTTGACAGATTCAACTGATTTATTCAGCTGCGCTCTTTCATAGTCTGTCAGTTCAAGTTCAATGATTTGCTCAAGACCGTTGCCGCCTACAATTGTAGGAACACCAAGGTAGATGCCTTCATAGCCGTATTCCCCTTCAAGATAAGCAATTGTAGGAAGAACGCGGCGCTGATCTTTCAAGATCGCTTCGACCATTTCAGTCAGAGAAGCCGCAGGCGCATAATACGCGCTTCCGTTTCCAAGAAGATTCACGATTTCGCCTCCGCCTTTTCTAGTGCGCTCCACAATTGCGTCAATCCGTTCTTTCGGAATAAGAGTTTCAAGCGGGATACCGCCAGCATAAGAATAACGCACAAGCGGAACCATATCGTCACCGTGTCCGCCGAGTACGAAACCAGTCACATCTTTCACTGACAGGTTTAATTCCTCTGCCACAAATGTTCTGAATCTTGCCGTATCAAGCACACCGGACTGGCCGATTACGCGCTCTTTAGGGAAGCCTGATTCTTTGTACACCGCGTATGTCATTGCATCAACAGGATTTGTCAGCACCACAATAATAGAGTCAGGAGAATATTTCACGATTTCCCGCGTAACGCTTCTCATAATCTTTTCGTTTGTAGAGACCAGATCATCTCTGCTCATACCAGGTTTTCTTGCGATACCGGCTGTAATGACAACAATGTCAGAGCCAGCTGTATCCTCGTAATTAGATGTTCCCGTAATTTTTGCGTCAAAGCCTTGAACTGGGCTTGCTTCAAGCATATCAAGCGCTTTTCCCTTTGTCGGGTTCTCCAATTGCGGAATGTCAACAAGAACAACGTCTGCCAGCTCTTTTTGAGCGATTAAAAATGCAGTTGTAGCTCCGGTAAAACCTGCTCCGATAACAGAAACTTTTTTACGAGTATTTCCCATGTCTCTCTTCTCCTTTATGGCTAGTTTTAGGCTTTTTCCTTGCTTAGTCCATGTTTTTGATCAGTTCTTCTCCGAACTCTGAGCATTTCACTTCAGTCGCCCCGTCCATTAATCTAGCAAAATCGTAAGTTACGACTTTGGAAGCGATTGTTTTTTCCATAGATTTGATAACCAAATCAGCCGCTTCGTTCCATCCTAAATGCTCAAGAAGCAGAACGCCTGAAAGAATAACTGAAGATGGGTTTACTTTATCAAGGCCTGCATATTTAGGAGCCGTTCCGTGCGTCGCCTCGAAAATCGCATGTCCTGTTTCGTAGTTGATGTTCGCTCCAGGAGCAATGCCGATTCCGCCGACTTGCGCAGCAAGAGCATCAGAAATGTAATCTCCGTTCAAGTTCATTGTCGCAACGACATCAAACTCGTTTGGACGCGTTAAGATCTGCTGAAGGAAAATGTCAGCAATGCTGTCTTTGATAATGATTTTTCCTGCTGCTTCCGCTTCGCTTTGCGCTTTGTTGGCAGCGTCTTTTCCTTCTTCTTCAGCAATGCGGTCATATTGAGCCCATGTGAAGACTTTATCTCCGTATTCTTTTTCAGCAAGTTCATAGCCCCAGTTTTTGAACGCGCCTTCTGTGAACTTCATGATGTTTCCTTTGTGAACAAGCGTTACAGATTTGCGGCCATGCTCGATCGCATAATCAATGGCAGCTCTGACCAAGCGGCTTGTTCCTTCTTCTGAAACAGGCTTAATGCCGATACCTGATGTCTCAGGGAAACGGATTTTGTTGACGTTTAACTCATTTTGAAGGAAGCTGATAAGCTTTTGCACTTCTTCAGAGCCTTTTGCATACTCGATGCCTGCGTAAATATCTTCTGTATTTTCACGGAAGATGACCATATCAGTATCTTCAGGGCGTTTTACCGGTGACGGCACTCCAGTAAAGTATCTTACAGGTCTTAAGCAGACGAATAGGTCAAGCTCTTGTCTGAGCGCTACGTTCAAAGAACGGATACCGCCGCCGACAGGTGTCGTTAACGGGCCTTTAATCGCGATGAAATATTCGCGGATCACATCTAATGTTTCAGCAGGGAGCCACTCACCTGTTTTATTATAAGCCTTTTCTCCGGCGTAAACTTCTTTCCATGTAATTTTCTTTTCGCCTTTGTATGCTTTTTCTACTGCTGCTTCCAAAACCTTCGAAGCCGCGTTCCAAATATCAGGACCGGTTCCGTCTCCTTCGATAAATGGGATAATCGGGTTGTTTGGTACGTTTAATACTCCGTTAGAGACTGTAATTTTTTCACCTTGTGCCACAATAAAAACCTCCCAGTATGTAATTCATATTTAGAAAACATTTTATTTTTCTTATATAGAAAATAAAATGATTTTTCCTAACATTCAATTTAAAGTGTAACCCAATTTTGATGTTCTGAACAAGAGGCTAACCTCATTGACGCAAGCCAGCCTCCAATGGTTCTTTAGGCTCTTTCTTCAATCGGAACGAATTTTTGTTTGTCAGGGCCTGTGTAATCTGCCCGCGGGCGGATCAGACGGTTGTTGTCATACTGCTCAAGAATATGAGCGAGCCAGCCGGACATTCTGCTTACAGCAAAAATCGGTGTAAACAAATCATGGTCAATACCGAGGCTGTGATATACAGAAGCCGAATAGAAATCAACGTTAGGCGGAAGCTTTTTCTCTGATGTGACGATGTCTTCTATACGAATCGACATCTCATACCATTTGCTTTCGCCTGTCAGGTTGGTCAGGCGCTTGCTCATTTCTTTCAGATGCTTCGCGCGCGGATCACCATGCTTATACACACGGTGGCCGAATCCCATGATTTTTTCTTTCTTTTCAAGTTTAGCGCGGATGTACGGCTCAGCGTTTTCCACTTCACCGATTTCTGTCAGCATTTTCATAACGCCTTCATTCGCTCCGCCGTGAAGAGGCCCTTTCAGCGCGCCGATTGCTGCAGTAATGCCTGAATAGATGTCAGAAAGTGTTGCGACGCAGACCCTCGCTGTGAACGTTGACGCGTTCAGCTCATGGTCAGCATGTAAAATCAATGCTTTGTTGAAGGCTTCAACTTCAATTGGTGAAGGCTCTTCACCGTTTAATGTGTAAAGAAAATTCTCCGCAATACCGTAATCTTCTCTCGGTTCAACAGGCTCAAGACCCTTGCGAATTCTGGAAAACGCTGCAACCAGGCCAGGCACCTTTGCCTGAAGGCGGATCGCCTTTCTGTAGTTGGCTTCCGGGTTCATGGTATCAGCCTCGCTGTCAAGCAGGCCTAGTAATGAAATTGCTGTCCGAAGAGCAGCCATGGGATGAACATTTTCGAGGGAATAAGATTTGAAGTGCTCAATAATTTCTTGCGGAACGGCAGCTTCCTTTGCAAGCTGCTGCTTTAACTCTTCAAGCTCTTTTTTGTTTGGCAGCCTTAGATGCCAAAGCAAGTAGATGATTTCTTCAAAACTTGCATTCTCTGTCAAATCATCGATATCATACCCCACATATGTAAGGGTATCATCAATAATAGAACTAACAGATGATGTTGTTGCTACAACCCCTTCAAGACCGCGTGTCGCTGTCATATATAACATCTCCTTTTCAATAAATTTCCCCTTTAAGAGTGTTGTAAAAACATGAGGCTTACTTAAAAAGCACGATGCAAGTATTTCTCTCCCCCAAAAAGAAAATGCTTACATTTTACTGGCTGCTGGAACTAAAACCCTTTGCTTATGAAAGAACATAACAAATTCTTATAAGCTTATTTAAGTTTAAGCCTATTCTCATTATAAACAATAATCAGACATTTGTTAAATGTTTACCTATAATTTTTTTTTTCATTCTGTGATTTCCCCGAAAAAACGCCTTTATTTGCGGGTTTTTGCATAAAAAAAAAGCGGCTTTAAGGCCGCTTTTTTTTATGAAGTGAACAGTTTTACGATCTGCATGGCTAAATAAGCAATCCCCGCTCCGATCAGCGGCCCCACCGCAACTCCTCCAAAAAGCGCGACTGCAAGAATGGTCCCGATCACGAGAGCAGTTGTAATATGCGGATCATTTTCAAGCAGGGCCAGGCCGTTTTTTGCAATCAGCGCCACTGCGATCCCCGCTCCAAGGGCGATCCATGCGTAGGAAGACCGCATTGCTTCTCCAAGCTGCTTAAATCCGATTTCTCCCGTGGCAATCGGGACAAGAACGGCGATGGTAATAATGGTCACACCCCAGTTAATGCCTTTTGACTGGATGGTCGGAAATAATTTCTGATCAAGCCCAACGATTTTGATGATCAAAAGGACGGATACAGCAAAGAGCAATGATTGGTTTTTTGCGATAAGTGCGATAGCCAAGAGTAAAATTAAAAATAAATTCGCTTGTGTAAACACATGCCATCCCTCCTTTAAGATGAATGTATTCATATTCAGCCGCAGCGTGAATACATATAAAAAATAGGACATGCTGACGAGAGGAGGACCGTTTTCGTGAATCAATCTTATATCACTATTTTTTTCAGAACCCTCTTTGTCATATCAATGACCGCAGGGTCGATAGCTGCGGCCTATTATTCGTTTCCGTTAACTTATCCGTTCCTGATCGCCCTTATTCTTTCTTCAGTGATTCATCCTGTTGTCGATTATTTGGACAAAGTGACAGGATTCCCCCGAACGATAAATGTTCTGGGCGTTCTTGCTTTTTTTCTGCTCGCAGCCTTCGGCGTCCTCACCATTCTGGTAGCCGAAATCGTAACGGGAACAGCCTATCTAGCAAAAACGCTGCCTCCGCATATCAGCACGTTTATTTCATATTGCGAAAAATTGTTTACCACTCATATTCAGCCGCTCTATAACGAGTTAACTCTTTTGTTTCAAGAATTGGAAACGAACCAGCAGGCTTCCATCGTCACTCATATCCAGACACTCGGTGATTCTGCCGCTAAAAATGCCGGGCTCCTGCTGTCCCACATTCTAGAGATGATCCCGAGATTTTTCGCTCTTCTTCCCAATACGGCGGCGGTTCTGATTTTTTCTCTTCTGGCAACCTTTTTTATGACAAAGGATTGGCATAAGCTGAAAGCCATGCTTGTTTTAATTCTGCCGGATCGTGTGACAGCTAACAGCAAAGCAATCAGCAGCGAATTAAAAAAAGCAATGACTGGTTTTATCAAAGCACAAGCCGTCCTCGTTTTCATCACGATGGTGATTGTATTTATCGGCCTTTCTCTCTTAAAGGTTGAACACGCCGCAACAATTGCTTTTTTAATCGGGCTTGTAGATCTTCTCCCTTACTTAGGTGCCGGCTCCGTATTTGTGCCCTGGATTTTGTATTTATCGATTACGGGCCAGCTGCCCCAAGCAATCGGAATTGGTATCCTGTACCTCGTCGTTCTTATTCAGCGGCAGCTGACAGAGCCCAAGATACTAAGTAAATCTATCGGGATCGATCCGCTGGCAACACTCATCGCCCTGTTTGCCGGCTTTAAATTATTCGGGTTTTTAGGACTGATTGCGGGACCGGCTGTACTCGTCATCATCCAAGCTTTCATCACAACAGGCGCATTAAAAGAAATATGGTCCTATATCACCGTTCAGCAAAAATAAAACGGCAGCCGTTTTTTTCATGGCTGCCGTTTTTTATTTGATGATGATCCGCTTATTCTTCGACATTCCTCTCAGCCATTTGAACAGAATCGGCTTACACCAGCCGCGGGTAAACGGGATAAGAAGACAGGCGCCGGCCAAATCTGATAAAAAGCCCGGAAGCATCAGCAATAGACCGCCAATGAAAATGCACAGACCGTCAGCAATCGCTTCCCCCGGCATTTTGCCATATTGAAGATCACGCTGAACCTTATAATACACTTCGGTTCCTTGTTTTTTTGCAGCTGCTGCGCCGATAATGCCCGTCAGAATCATGAATAGAACTGTCGGTAAAATGCCAATCAGCTTGCCTAAAAATAGGAATATGCCGATTTCTATTGCCGGAAACACAATAAAAAGCAAAAACAAAAATCTCATATCCAAGCCCCCCACACGTGTAACACGTTCTGTTCAACAAAAGGCATGATAAAGAGAAAAGGAAGGGATTCCCCTTCCGTTTTCACCTGTAATTAAAGAACGCTCGCACGGCCTTGATAGACTGCACCTCTGGAAGCGTCAACTGTAATATCCTGGCCATCTGTCAAAATAGATGTCGCATTTTCCAGACCCACGATAACCGGGATGCCAAGGCTTAATCCGACTACCGCCGCATGGCTAGTCAAACCGCCTTCTTCTGTAATAAGAGCAGACGCTTTTTCAAGGGATGTAATCATATCACGGTCAGTGCTTTTGGTAACAAGTACCGCACCGTCAGTCATTTTTTGCTCAGCTTCTTTTGCATTTTGTGCAACGACAACCGGACCGTAAGCTGATTTGCGTCCAATGCCTTGGCCTTTAGCGATGATATCACCGACAGTATGAACCTTCATTAAATTCGTAGTGCCGGACTCACCGACAGTGCCTGCTGTAATAACGATAAGATCGCCGTGTTTTACAATTCCGCTGTTCAATGATTTTTGGACAGCATCCTCAAGCATCTCATCTGTTGAGCTCGCATTTTGGCCGCTTTCCGCGAATACGCCAGATACGAGGGCAAGCTTTCTGGAAATAGAGTCATTTACAGTAACCGCAACAATCGGAGCCTGCGGACGGTATTTTGCAATCATACGTGCTGTATGGCCGCTTTCTGTCGGCGTTACGATCGCAGCAGCATTCAGGTTAATCGCCGTATGCGCGACAGATTGTCCAATTGCGTCTGTAATTGTCATGCCCACTTGATCTCTGCGTTTTGAGAGAATTTCTTTATAATTTAAAGCTTCTTCAGAACGGGACGCGATGTTATGCATTGTTTGAACTGCTTCAACCGGATAGCTTCCGGCAGCAGTTTCACCAGATAGCATGATCGCATCTGTTCCGTCGAAGATCGCGTTTGCAACGTCACTTGCTTCCGCACGAGTCGGACGCGGGTTGCGCTGCATGCTGTCAAGCATTTGTGTCGCTGTAATAACAGGTTTGCCCAGCGCGTTGCATTTTTTGATCAGTTCTTTTTGCACAAGCGGCACTTCTTCAGCTGGAATTTCCACACCTAAGTCTCCGCGTGCAACCATTAAGCCGTCAGACACTTCGAGAATCGCATCGATGTTGTCAACGCCCTCTTGGTTTTCGATTTTAGGGATGATTTGAATATCCTGAGCGTTGTGCTCTTCAAGAAGCTCACGGATTTCGAGCACATCCGTAGAACGTCGAATGAAAGATGGTGCGATGAAGTCTACTCCTTGCTCAATACCGAAAACGATATCTCGCGCATCCTTTTCAGTAATACCCGGAAGATTGACACTTACGCCCGGTACGTTAACACCTTTTTTATTTTTGAGTGTTCCGTTGTTTAATACTTTTGTTTTGATTTCGCGTTTAGCGGCATCTACATCAAGTACCTCAAGACCGATAAGGCCGTCATCTAAAAGAATCGTTGAACCTTGTTCAACGTCATGGACTAAACCTTCATATGTCACTGAAATTTTATCTGTTGTTCCTACAACCTCGTCCATTGAAATAATGAGCTCTTTGCCTGTTTCAAGCTCAATACCGCCATTTTCCATTGTATGTGTGCGGATTTCAGGACCTTTTGTATCAAGCAGAATTCCAACGTTCTTGCCAAGTTTTTTACTTGCTTCGCGGATATTTTTAATTCTTGCACCGTGCTCCTCAAAATCTCCGTGAGAAAAGTTTAATCGAGCCACGTTCATTCCTGACTCCATTAATTTCGTAAGCATTTCAATACTTTCACTTGCCGGACCGATGGTACAAACAATTTTAGTTTTTCTCATTTGGTTCACTTCCTTCTGAAATCTTCAGCCTTCAGCTGTACATTAGATAGACAGTTCTTTTGAAAGCTGATACATGTTTTGCTCAACTGTGTGTTTTGTCTCAAGTATTTCTATAATATCATGGTCTACAAGCTTATTGTTTTGTATACCTACACAGCGTCCGCCTTTTCCTTCAAGCAGCAGTTCAACTGCATATGCGCCGAGACGGCTTGCTAACACACGGTCAGCAGCACTCGGAGAACCTCCGCGCTGGATATGGCCCAATACAGATACCCTAGTTTCAAGATTTGTTTCTTCTTCAATGCGTTTCCCGAATTCAACACCGCTGCCTACACCTTCGGCAACAATAATAATACTGTGCTTCTTGCCGCGTTCGTGGCCGCGTTTTAAGCGGGCAATGATTTCGTGCATGTCATAGTCTGCCTCAGGGATTAAGATCGATTCCGCTCCCCCTGCAAGACCGGCCCACAATGCGATATCGCCGGCATGACGGCCCATTACTTCGATTACATATGTACGTTCATGAGAAGTCGCTGTATCGCGAATCTTATCAATTGCGTCAATTACTGTATTTAAAGCTGTATCGAAACCGATTGTAAAATCAGTGCCCGGAATGTCATTATCAATTGTACCCGGTACACCTACACATGGAAACCCGTGTTCCGTTAATTTTTTCGCACCCATATATGAACCGTCTCCGCCGATAACAACAAGGCCTTCAATACCAAGCTTCTTCAAGTTTTCTATCCCTTTTTCACGGCCTTCAACTGTTTTGAATTCAGGACATCTTGCCGTATAAAGCTTAGTTCCTCCACGATGTATAATATCGCCTACTGATCCGAGTTCAAGCTTTTCAATCTTTCCGCTGATCAATCCCGCGTATCCGTTGTAAATACCGTAAACTTCAACGTCATGATAGATCGCTTTTCTGACTACTGCGCGAACTGCTGCGTTCATTCCCGGGGAATCCCCGCCGCTCGTTAATACCCCTATTCGTTTCATTCTCCATTCACCTCAGCAACATATATGATTAAACATAACATGATCATTGCCCTAAAAACAATGAAAAGGGATCTCCATCCTCCCTATGAAACCTTAACTATTATACAATTAAATAAATTGTTTTTAAATAAAATTTAAGGAATGTCACAAAAAATAAACGTGAGCCAAAGGCTTCACGTTTATTTAGTTTACCCCGATATATTGATCTTCAACCGAGACTTTGCCAATTGCTTTATATTTTTCATAGCGCTGCTGAACTAATTCTTCTTCGCTCAGCTTCAGCAAAGTTTTTAACGATTGTTTAAGAGTTTCGTCCATTATGCTTGCCTGCAGCTTCACATCATGGTGCGCTCCGCCTTTTACTTCTTTAATCATATGATCTATAATACCTAATTCTTTTAAATCCGGCGCAGTGATTTTCATTGTTTCTGCTGCTTTTTTAGCAAGACTGGAGTCCTTCCATAAAAGTGCCGCGGCACCTTCCGGAGAAATAACAGAATAAGTAGAGTTTTCCAGCATATGCAAGTGATTGCCTACACCCAGACCAAGGGCTCCGCCGCTTCCGCCTTCACCGATGACGATGCAGATAACAGGCACTCGAAGGCCGGCCATCTCAAACAGGTTTTTGGCAATAGCTTCACTTTGTCCTCTTTCTTCAGCTGCTCGTCCAGGGTATGCCCCCTTCGTATCAATAAAACAGATAATTGGTCTGTTAAATTTGTCAGCCTGTTTCATCAGACGAAGCGCTTTTCTGTAGCCTTCTGGATGCGGCATCCCAAAATTACGGACTAGGTTTTCCTTCGTGTCTTTGCCGCGCTGATGCCCGATTACCGTTACAGGGAGGCCGTGGAACTTCGCAATCCCGCCGACAATGGCTTCATCGTCCCCGTACGCTCTGTCTCCGTGACATTCAAAAAAGTCGGTAAACAGGTGTTCGATATAATCAAGAGTTGTCGGACGGTCCGCCAGACGCGCGATTTGAACCCGGTCCCATGGCTTCAAATTTTTATAAATATCATCCTGAAGCTTAGCGAGACGGTCTTCGAGCCGTTCGATTTCCGCACTTAGATCCATATCGGAATCTTGGGTGAATTTTTTTAGTTCGGCGATTTTGGTTTGCAGTTCAATCACCGGTTTTTCAAATTCTAATCTTGGAGCCACTCAATGTCACCTCCTGTTTGATGCATATCCAGCAGATTTTCTAACGTTTTTTTCATATCGTCGCGATGAATAACCGCATCAAGCTGTCCATGTTTTAATAAAAATTCAGCCGTTTGGAAGTCCTCAGGCAGTTTTTCTCCTATTGTCTGTTCAATAATCCGTCTTCCGGCAAAACCGATCAGCGCGCCAGGCTCAGCGAAATTGTAATCGCCAAGGGATGCAAAGCTTGCTGATACGCCCCCGGTAGTCGGATGCGTCATTACTGAAATAATAAGACCCTGTTCTTCACTGAACAGTTTTAACGCAGAGCTTGTCTTAGCCATCTGCATCAAACTTAATACGCCTTCCTGCATTCTAGCACCGCCTGAAGCCGTAAAAATAATAAACGGAACTTTATCAGCTTTTGCTTTTTCAATCGCAAGCGTGATTTTTTCACCGACGACTGAACCCATGCTGCCCATTCTGAATGAAGAGTCCATGACGGCGACAACAGCCGGGTGTCCGCCGATGGTGCCCTTGCCTGTCACAACAGCCTCGTTTAAGGATGTTTTCTCGCGATCTTTTTCAAGCTTTTCCAGATATCCCGGGAAACCAAGCGGATTTTCCGAGAGCATTCCCTGATTAAATTCCTCAAAGGATTGTTCATCCATCAAGCTTTCGATACGCTGTTTTGCGTTCATTGGGAAATGATAATCGCAGTTCATGCATACCCGCATATTTTTATCCAACTCTTTAGTGAGCATGATTTTTTTACACTTAGGACATTTTGTCATAATGCCTTCCGGAACATCGTGCTTCGCTTGATCAGACGGTACGGAAGCATACTTTTTCTTTTTCGTGAATATATCCTTTAACAAATGATTACCTCCCTTTTGTGAAGGGTTCTCTTCACCGCATGTCATCAAACAGATAGACTTGCTAATAACTTTACCGAAACTATTGTACTTTTTTTGTCAAACGCTGTCATCCTCAATTCGACAACTTTTTATTCGATGACGTGCTCGGAAAGGCTTGTATGAAATCAGATAAGGTGTTGAAACGACAAGGTTGACAGCGCATTCAAAAATAATGTTAAACCCGGCTGAAATTTTTTTAAGGCTAACCCCCTAAAAAAATTTCAGCCGTCAGTTTAACTTGAGAACAGCGCGCCGGTCTCCGCCAACGCGCTGCCATTTTTGGAATGAATTAAAATTATTCACCAATAATCGTAAGTTTTCTTGTTTTTTCTGCGACTTCCTCAGGGTCAACAGTGATTCTTGCAACACCTGTTTCCATCGCAGCTTTTGCCACAGCCTTCGCAACAGCAGGCGCAACACGTTTATCAAACGGTGCAGGGATGACATAATCTGCGCTAAGCTCATCTTCTGAAACCAGTGAAGCAATGGCTTCAACCGCTGCGATTTTCATTTCCTCGTTAATATGAGTGGCACGCACATCAAGTGCTCCGCGGAAAATACCAGGGAATGCAAGAACATTGTTTACTTGGTTTGGGAAGTCAGAACGGCCAGTTCCGATAACGCTTGCTCCGGCTTCACGCGCATCTTCCGGCATGATTTCCGGATTTGGATTTGCCATTGCAAAGATAATCGGATCTTTTGCCATGCTTTGAACCATTTCTTTTGTTAGCGCGCCTGCTACAGAGACACCGATAAATACGTCAGCATCAACGATGACATCTTTCAGAGAACCGTCTTTGCGGTCTTGGTTCGTGAACTTCGCCACTTCATTTTTGACATCGTTCATGCCGTTCGGGCGCCCTTCATAAATGGCCCCTTTGGAATCGCACATCACAATGTCGCGAACGCCATAATGATGAAGAAGCTTGATAATCGCAATGCCAGCCGCACCCGCGCCGTTTGCGACAACTTTAATGGATGACATGGATTTTCCAGACAGTTTCAGCGCGTTCACAAGACCTGCTACGGTTACAATGGCAGTACCGTGCTGATCATCATGGAAAACCGGGATGTTTGTTTCTTTTTTGAGGCGCTCTTCAATGATAAAGCAGTTTGGCGCTGCAATATCTTCAAGGTTGACGCCGCCAAATGTCGGTTCCAGCAATTTTACAGTTTCAACGATTTTATCAACATCGTTTGTGTTTAAAGCAATCGGGAACGCATCTACGCCCGCAAAGCTTTTGAAAAGAACTGCTTTCCCTTCCATAACAGGAAGCGCCGCTTCAGGGCCGATGTTTCCAAGGCCAAGCACAGCTGTACCGTCAGTTACAACTGCTACCATGTTCCCCTTCATTGTGTAATCATATACTTTGTTAATGTCTTCATGAATATCCTTACACGGTTCTGCAACACCCGGAGAATACGCGAGGCTTAAATCTTTCGCATTTCTGACCTCTACTTTTGATTTAGACTCCAGTTTCCCCTGGTTGACTTTATGCAGGTGTAATGCTTCTTCTCTTAATGACATTCTCCTAAACACTCCTTATGGATATTTTTTGATTCGTATACTGCTGCGTTGATTGCTGCATTCTGCGGAGTAAATCTATCTGAATATTTAAACAAGATCACATAATTGCTCCAATTGTATAACAAAAAGCGAATCGTTACCACTGTTTTAAAACGACGTTTTTTTGACCCAACAGCTCTTTTAAGCGATATAACACCTGGTGATCTGCATTGATATGGAACGACTCAGGTAGCTTAATCGTCTGTTTTTGCCTTTCATAATAGAGATAAACGCCTGTTTCCCCTTTATGCTCCAGCAAAATGCGCTTAATCTTTGCCAGGATCTCCTGGCTGTGCTGACTGCTTTCTATTTTTATATAAACCGATGGCGCTTTTTCTGCATCCATATTTTCTAATAACTCTGCCCGGGACATGATGAATTGGATCTTATCTTGTCTAACTTCACATTTCCCCGCAGTGAACAAAAGAGCGCCTTCTCTTAAAACGGGAGAAAGCTGTCTGAATTGTTCAGGGAAGACTACGGCTTCCATCTCGCCGGTTTCATCACTGAGCGTTAAAAACGCCATGTTTTGACCTGTTTTCGTCCGAATCGTTTTGATCTTCGACAGCAGAACGCCTAGTGAAAGCTGCCTTTTGACTGCCCGCTGAGCCTGCAGAATGGAGACTGCTCCTTGCGCAGTGAGCTGTTTTCGGAAGGCGGAGAGGGGATGATTTGAAAAATAAATGCCAAGCGTTTCCTTTTCAAACGCAAGTAAATCCACCAGAGGAAGCTCCTCCGTCTCCACATACTTCGGCTTAATTGAAAACGATTCATCTAAAAACAATCCCATTTGGTCATCGTCCGCGGCGAATAGCTCAGCATGTTCCAAAGCAACATCAATGGATGCGAGCAGCGTGGCCCGGTTTTGGCCGAATTCGTCCATCGCACCAGAAAAGATAAGTGCTTCAAGCATTTTGCGATTTACGCTTTTTGACGGCACGCGAAAGCAGAAATCGAAAAGATCTTCAAATGGTTTCTCTTTTCTTGCTTTATATATATCTTTGACTGCTGAGACGCCTACACTTTTTATCGCGCGGAGGCTGTATCTGACAGATCCGTTTTCAACTGTAAACGGAAAACTGCTTTTATTCACTGACGGAGGAAGGATACGAATCCCGCTCCCCTTTGCTTCGTAAAGATATTGAGAGATTTTATCCTCATTGCCAATGACGCTTGTCAGCAATCCGCACATAAAATATAACGGATAATGAGCTTTCAAATACGCAAGCTGGCACCCGATCATGCTGTATGCCACCGCATGGCTTCTGTTAAAGCCATAGTTTGCGAATTTGACGATTAAATCGTAGACCTCATTTGCAGTGTCTACAGAATACTCCTTTTTTAAGCACCCTTCAACAAAATGGCTTCGCTCTCTGTCCAGGATTTCTTTTTTCTTTTTGCTGACCGCCCTTCTCAATAGGTCCGCTTCGCCTAAAGAAAACCCCGCCATACGGGAAGCAATCATCATAATTTGTTCCTGATACACAATGACGCCATATGTATCTTCCAAAATGCTCCTTAAATCTTCATGAGGATAGTGAACAGGCGCCCGGCCGTGTTTACGGTCGATAAATAACGGAATATTTTCCATCGGACCCGGCCGGTACAGTGCATTGACCGCCACAATATCTTCTAGGCCCGAAGGTTTCAGCCGTTTCAAGACGCTTCTCATCCCTGCAGATTCAAGCTGGAAAATGCCTGTCGTATCCCCTTTTGACAGCAAGGAGAACGTTTTGTCATCGCTGTAGGAAATACTTGAAAGATCTATTTTAATATTTTCTTCTTTTTCAATCATTGAAGTGATGGATTCAATAAGTGTCAGATTCCTCAAACCTAAGAAATCCATTTTTAAAAGGCCCAAGTCTTCAAGATGGTCCATCGCGTATTGCGTTAAATAGATCCCTTCATGCCCTTCTTGAAGCGGAACAACATCTGTTAACGGTTCTTCACTCAGGACAACGCCCGCTGCGTGGGTTGATGCATGCCTTGGCAGCCCTTCTATTTTCCGGGCAATTGAATAGACTTGCTGAAGCAGGCTTGACTCCCGAAGCCGCTTATCCAGCTGCGGTGACTGCTGTCTCGCTTCATCCAGCGTCATTCCCGGTCTTGAAGGAATGAGTTTTGCAAGCTGATCTGCCTCCTTCGGGCTGACGCCGAATACTCTGCCGACGTCCCGGAGCGCCGCCTTTGCCGCAAGTGTTCCAAAGGTGATAATCTGTGCGACGTGCATCGCACCGTATTTCTGCTGAACATATTGAATGACTTCATCCCTTCTAGTATCGGGAAAGTCAATATCAATATCCGGCATGCTGACGCGTTCGGGATTTAAAAATCTTTCAAACAGAAGGTGATGCTTAATCGGGTCAACATCTGTGATATACAGCACATATGCCACAAGAGAACCCGCCGCAGAACCTCTTCCCGGTCCTGTAACAATCCCTTTTTCATGGGCGTGCTTCATAAAATCCCACACGATCAGAAAGTAATCGCTGAACTTCATCCGCTTGATGACATCAAGCTCATATTGAAGACGGCGAAGGTATCGTTCATCAGGCTTGCCGAAACGGCTGCGGAGTCCCTCCATACAGATATCCGTTAAATAATCATCAGCGGACGTTCCGTCTGGGGTCGGAAAAGACGGTAGACGGGTCTGCCCGAGACTGACGTCAACCCGGCATTGTTCCGCGATCTCTACAGAAGCTTGCAGTGCCTCGGGATGCTCTCGATAAATGTTTTGCATTTCTTCGAGTGGTTTCAAATCGAGATCAGGCAAATCTTCAGCGGGTGCATCCGTCAGTTTTTCCCCCGCTTTAATCGCTTTCAAACAAAGGTAGGCAGCCTTATCTTCCTTCCTTATGTAATGCACATCGCCTGTGGCCGTAACAGGGATACCCGTTTCTTCTGATAGCTTTAGAATCTGCGCAGACAAGACTTGATTCCCTTTAAAAGGCTGATAGGAGAAATAAAAAGCTCCCTTTCCGAATATAGACTGAAATTCCAGCGAGGCTTGAGCAGCCTGTTCGAACAGCCCTCCTTCAAGAAGCGTTTCAATATATCCTTTTTCGCCGGGCGTTATTGCGATAATCCCTTCTCGATAACTGTGAAGCCATTTCGTCTTCAGTCCGCCTTTTGATTTAGATTGCAGAACGCTGCTGATTTTCAGCAGGTTTTGATAGCCTGTATTTGATTTTGCCAGCAGGACGAGCGGGTATGCTTCAAGCTCGCTGTCATCTGTAAAAACAGAAGCCGTCAAACCGATTATTGGGTTGATCCCTCTCGCCTTGCAAGCTTTATAAAATTGAATAGCTCCGTACATGACATGATCATCTGTCAGCGCCAAAGACGCATATCCGAGCCTGTCAGCTTCACTGACGAGCTCTTCCACAGCCGCGGCGCTGTTTAGCAGGCTATACCCGCTATGCACTTGCAGGTGAACAAAAGACATGCTATCACCTCTTTCTCATTACGATTCATTTCTTCCCTCATTATAAGGCCGGTTTCCAAAAGAAACAAATGTTCTTTTTTGACTCATCATCATACTTGTCCTGAAAGCTCAATATGATATAAAAGGTGAGGTGATAAAGATGGATCAGGAAGCAGGATTTATGGTGAATTTTATCAATAGCTACTTCATTGCGTTAGGGGTGCTGATCGGGGGCGCACTCATTGGGGGGCTCGGAGCATACTTGGCAGGCGAACCCCCGCTTACAGCCATTACAAAGCTTGCCAACCGGTTAAAAATATGGGCGCTTGTCGCAGCTATCGGAGGCACCTTTGATGCGGTATACAGCTTTGAACGCGGCATACTCGAAGGCAATACGAGAGATATCTTTAAACAGCTTCTTTTAATTATTTCGGCCATGGGAGGCGCGCAAAGCGGCTGGCTTATTATATCATGGCTGACCCAGGAGCATCTTTCTTCATGAGGGTCCCCCAGCATTACAAAAAACCGGGATGGCAGCGTTTTTTCGCGGGAATGATGTGCGGAGCCGTAATTAGCTGGTTCTTTTTCCTGTTTACCTACGGAACATTCCAAGAGGAGCAGGTCAGCCTCATCGAAAAGCAAAAAGAGCATGTAAAAGACTTGAACAATCAAATTTCGATCTATCAGGAAGATCTCCATAAACTGAATGAAGATAATAAAAGAAAACTGCTGATTCAAAGCGTCAGCGTCAAATTGCTGAATGGGGATAAATATAAAATATCACAGCCGGATAAAACGAAATTCGAGGAGCATGTAAAGGATGATATTTCAGAGGTGATTACAAAAGACATAGAGAGCGTCTATCAAACAAAGGATCTCTTGAAGCGGACAATTGAAAATAAAGTCTATATGATCAATGAAAAAAAATACGAGGCAACCGTCAGAGAATTGATTATTTATACGAGGCTGACAGTGGAACTTGAAATATCTTTCGCCACATAATTATGGATTTTTTTTAAATTCTCCAAACTTCTGTCGCTTTTTCCCATTCTTTTTTATAAACTATATGTGAGGCTTAATGGCGAAAGGAAGGAGGAAGGGAAATGGAGGTTTACAGTGACCGTCAGTTAGCAAAAGATCAAGCAGCCCGTCTCAGACAAGGTTTTTCTGCATATGCCGAAACAAACTCACTCGCTTCCCTCATCAAAAAAGAACTTCAATCACACAATCTCCAAGTCTACGAGGACCTTACTGATTTCGGCTGCTGGTTCATCCCCGTCACAGATGAACACTAAGAGAGAGGGTCTCCCCTCTACTCGTGTTCTTTACATAATGTTTCCAGATCAGCTAAAATCCGATCAGCTTCATCCCAGCTGTAAATAGAGGCGCCTGAAGCTAACGGATGCCCTCCGCCGTTATATTTCCGGGCAAGTCCGTTAATGACAGGCCCCTTCGAACGGAATCTGACTCTGATTTGATCGTCTTCTTCTACGAAAAACACCCAGGCGCGAATACCTGAGATATTGCCAAGCGTCCCGACAAGCTGCGACGCTTCAGAAGCCGTTGTGCCGAATTTTTCAAGCGTATCCTTTTTGATGAAAACAGAAGCAGCCCCGTTTTCGGACAAAGACACATTTTGAAAGATAAAGCCGTTAAGCTTCACCACATTCAGTTTTGTTTCATACAATTGATTAAATAACTCTGAGGAAGAGAATGGATACTGAATGAGCTCGCCTGCATATTTTAATGTTTTTTCCGTGGTATTCGGAAATAAAAAGCGTCCGGTATCTCCAACAATGCCGGCGTAGATCAGCTCTGCCGCTTTCGTATTCAGCTTCCAGCCGTGCTCTTTTCCTTCTAAATACAGCTCGTAAATCATTTCACTTACTGAGCTGGCGCTTGTATCGACCCAGAGAAGGTCACCGTATGGATCTTCGTTCGGATGGTGGTCGATTTTCATTAGTTTGGCGCCTGAAGGATAACGCTGATCGTCGATTCTTTCCTGATTTGCCGTATCGCAGACAATGACAAGTGCGCCTTCATATGTTTCATTGTCCACCTCATCGAGGGAATATAAGAAAGAGAGGGACGGTTCAGGCGTGCCGACCGCAAAAATATTTTTTTCAGGATATGTTTCACGCAAGATTTCCGTAAGCCCGCACTGTGATCCGTAGGCATCCGGATCAGGACGCACATGTCTATGTAAGATAATCGTGTCATATAATGATATGGTTCTGATCAATTCTGTTTTCATTTGATACTCCTTTATTGTTTTTATTCATTAAATCACATTCTCTGCCGACGGAAAAGAAAAATAACGTCAAAACCAAGCCCGTTTTTGTATAAAATGGGTTTGTAAACTTTTACGATGGAGGATTTCATTTATGCTGGTTCTTGTTTTTTTGATTGGGCTTTCAGCCTGCTTTTATGTGTACTATAAAGTAAAAGGCGTACGGGCAAAGCCATCTTTGGCAAAAGAAATATGTTCAGCAAAATCAAGCATGGCCTTAGGGTCACTAGTCCTGTTCTACGGGCTTAACCAAATGATATTATTCCATTCAGTATTAACGTTAGTAATCGGCGGTATCTTTATCGTCATAGGAGCAGGAAGCGCTTGGGCAGGTTATAAAGCCTTCAGGCATTACAATCCCCTTCACGCCAAAGAAGCTGAAAGAGATCACGCGTAAGGGGCGCCTGAACGTCCCTTAGCTTCTTTCCATCAGCTGAACCATCAGCATCGCTTTAGACACGATATGACCTTGGCTGTGCACTTCCACTTCCATTTTCCCAAACTTTCTGCCAGCCTCCAAGATGCGAGGTTTGACTTCGATGACTGATTCCATCTGCACAGGCTTCAAAAAGAAGATGGTGATGCTCTCTATGACGAGTTCGCCGCGTTTTTTCGAGCGCAAAAATCGGTTTGCCGCTTGCGTCAAAATGGTCGTAAATACGCCATAAGAAATGGTTCCAAGCTGATTTGTCATTTGCGGCGTGACTTCATACTCGTAAACCGTTTGATCTTCTTTATCATCACCCTCATCTTTAAACCCCCTTGAAACGATATCATCAAGCTTCTCCCCGACCTGCGGCTGCTTTTGAATCATTTGAAGAGCTTTTAATACGTCTTGGCGGCTGATCATGCCGATGAGTTTTTGGTGGCCGTCAGTGACGGGAAGCACTTCGATCCCTTCCCATACCATCATTTGCGCAGCTGAAGCGACAGATGTTTTCCCAATAACCGTGACGGGATTTTTGGTCATGACTTTTTCTATAGATGCATTTCGGTCATGGCCAGCAATATCTTTTGATGTCAGAATGCCATGGATTTTCATTTGATCGTCGACAACCGGAAAGCGGCCGTGCCCCGTTTCAAAATTTTTCTCATACCATTTTTCAAGTTTATCCTTAGGCGAAAGATATACCGTGCGGTCAGCAGGTGTTAGGATGTCCTCCACCAAAACAATTTCTTTTTTGATCAGCTGGTCATAAATTGCCCGGTTAATCATCGCGGCAACTGTAAAGGTGTCATAGCTCGTGGATAAAATCGGCAGTTCAAGCTCATCTGCCAGCTGCACAATGCTGTCATCCGTGTTAAAGCCTCCGGTCACCAATACGGCCGCGCCCGCTTCAAGCGCCTGCCTGTGTGCATTGATTCTGTTTCCGACAATCAAAAGATTCCCCGCTGCGGTGTAACGCATCATCGCGTCAAGCTCCATCGCGCCGATGACGAATTTATTCAATGTCTTATGGAGCCCTGCCCTGCCTCCGAGCACTTGTCCGTCTATAACATTTACAACCTCTGCATAGGTAAGCTTTTCAATGTTCTCTTTTTTCTTTTGTTCAATTCTGATTGTGCCCACACGTTCAATCGTGCTGACAAACCCTTTATTCTCTGCTTCCTTGATCGCTCTGTACGCGGTCCCTTCGCTTACTTTCATTTCCTTTGCAATTCTTCGGACAGAAATTTTTTCACCGACAGGCAGTGAATCGATATACGTTAAAATTTGTTCATGCTTCGTTGCCAAGCCTTTCACCTCTAAGGACAGTCTTCTTGTTTTTATTATAAGGTTTCAAAGGATTTATACGCAATGAGGCTGGAAAATAAAAAAGAAGCCCGACCGGCTTCTTACAGCGTTGATTTCGTTCCAGTCAAGCGCAAGGACCCCGTGGCTCCTTTTACATCGTAAAGCGGAAAAACCTTTATTTTTCTTTTAAATGGACATCAACCGCTGTCTTAACAATATTTCGATTCCCTATTTTAGATAAAACAAATAAAACTGCGAATAGCCATATCGCCCCTATGACCGTATAGATCAATGGATAAACAGCTGTGTTTGCGATCCATTCATTTATTAATGTTCTGGCATTTACCAGAATAATAAACCCTCCTACAAGCACACCCATCAATTGCGGATGAAACTTCTGCACCAGCCATGCTGCGATAGGGGCAGCGATAATTCCGCCGGCCATTAGTGAAAACACCCATAACCAATTGACGTCCTCCCATCCTAATGAAATAAGAAAACCGGCAGTTGCAGATACCGCGATGGCAAATTCACTTGTGTCTACAGTCCCGACAACTTTCCTCGGGCTCAAGCCTTTGCGGGATAATAAAATCGGCGTGGTCACCGGTCCCCAGCCGCCTCCACCTGTGGCATCTGCAAAACCAGCGATCACGCCCAATGGGATGGATTGTTTTCGGTTTAACGGCACATGCTTCTTCTCAAGAGCCGGCTTATATTGAAATAAAAACCTGATCAATACATATCCGCCCAGAAGGAGCAAAAACAAAGAAATATAGGGTTTCGCCACATCTCCAGGTAATTGGCTAAGGAATGCCGCGCCTAAAAAAGCGCCTATAGAGCCGGGAATGACAAGCTGATAAACGGTTTGTTTGTCAACATTGCCAAATTTAATATGCGACACTCCCGATGCGGCAGTCGTTACGACTTCCGCTAAATGGACAGAAGCCGAAGCCACAGCAGGTGTGATGCCAAACGCCAATAACAAAGAAGTTGAGGTAACCCCATAAGCCATACCTAACGAACCGTCTATTAACTGCGACAATAAACCAATAAATGCAAAAACGATTAATTTCTTCATCAGAACACCCCATCTATATCAATCAGATATTTTTGACTCTTCATTCAAATCTAACAATCTCTTGGCGCTTTCATATAAAAAATAAGAGGCTTTGATAATGGCAGTTTCATCAATTGTAAATGCAGGGTGGTGCCAATCATGATCACCGTCTGTTCCAAAAAACGCAAAGGATCCCGGAATATGCTCAAGATAATAAGCAAAATCTTCCCCCGCGGTTGATGGGTCGGGATCAATGACTTGAAGTTTCGCTTTATGCGCAGCGTCTCGCACCAGCCCCGTTATTGCCTCATCATTACAAAGCGGCGGCGGTCCGGAATGCCACTTCACATTTGCCTTTAACGAGAAAGCGGCAGAAATCTGTTCTGTGACTGCCAAAAAACGCTGTTTCACTTGATTACGAACCTCTGAATCAAATGTACGAACAGTGCCCTCAATGACAACTGTATCCGGAATGACATTCCAAGTGCTGCCGCCGTTGATTTTCCCTACGGTTAAAATCGCGCTTTGCAGCGGGTTTACATTTCTGCTTACAATCGTTTGCAGGGCGACGATAAGCTGAGAGGCGCCGACAATTGGATCAAAACCATTATGCGGCAATGCTGCATGAGCTCCTTTCCCTTCTATCTCTACTTTAAATCGGTCAACAGCAGCCATAAGCGGGCCTGTTTTTAACCCTACAGTCCCAACCGCGATATCCGGTTTATTGTGAAGTCCAATAACCGCATCAATGCCATCCAGTTGGCCGTCCTCTATCACTTTTGCAGCGCCTGCACCCGCTTCCTCTGCCGGCTGAAATAATAAACGAACCTTTCCTTTCAGACTGTCTTGATTTTCCTTCAATAAAAAGGCCGCACCAAGAAGCGCTGCCGTATGAAAATCATGACCGCACGCATGCATGATCCCTTTATGTTTAGACGCATAAGGCAATCCTGTTTTTTCTTCAATTGGCAAGGCGTCAATATCAGCCCTCAAAGCAATCGCCGGACCTTCTGACTCCCCTGCTATGTCTGCGAACACACCCGTTTTTAGAGCAGTAGGGCGAATCTGTATCCCCTTTTCTTTAAGGCATTTTTTTATAAAAGCAGTTGTTTCAAATTCTTCTTTTGACAGTTCAGGATATTGGTGCAGGTGCCGGCGAATGCCGATGAGCTGCTTTTCTAGCGTTGAGAGATTTACGGGATTATACTCCCCTTTCAACTTCAGGATGTCATTTCCTGTAGTCTGATATGGATAGGAGCCTTCTATATTTCTCCAATAATCCAAAGACATATGTTCCGCTCCTTTCCCTATCCCAATATATTTTCTTCAGACTCTTCAACATAAGATGAAATAAATCGGTTCAATTTATCAGCAAGACCACCCGCCCCAAATCTTATATACTTGCTGGAAACTTTCGGATTATCCTCTTTCAAAAAGCTTAAAAAAGATAAAATATAAATGCGCCTGTAAGCTACTTGTGTAATTCCGTACTCAAAAAACCAGTTATCAATGACATTGTATACGCCTCGGTTGACGCCATATAGGTTGTTACATTTCTTGTAAAAGCAGAGATCCGGAAGATTTAACTCCTGATGGGAAAGAAGGCTTTCTTTTTTGTTTGGTGCCATAATCCCAATCAGCTCAAAGCGTTTTGCAACGCACGAAATATCCTTTTTAATTTGCTTTGTTAAAGACTCCAAAGAATCAAACCTTCTTTCTTCTCTAATTTTAAAGAGAATGCTGCATTCGATTTTTTCTCCATAAATGTCTCTATGAAAGTCAAACAAAAAAATCTCCAATGTCTTTTCAAGGTTAGAGCCCACCGTCGGTTTCACACCGATATTCATAACCCCTAAATGAAATTGATGATTGACTGTCGCCAGAACCCCATAAACTCCATTACGCAGCCCATGTATTTTTGCATCTACATTTGCCGTGGGGAATCCAAGCTTTCTGCCTAATTGTTTTCCTTTCACAACCGTACCGGCAATGATCGTCAAAAAAGTCAGCCTCCTCTCTCAGCTTCCGCATTCGATCAGACGAAACCTAATGATGTGATGAATGTAAAACGGATTGATGCTGCGGAATGCCAAGACCGAGATTTTCCCGCAATGTCCCGCCGCGATAATCTTGACGATAAAGCCCTCTTTCTTGAAGAATCGGAATCACCTTTTCTACAAAAGCATCAAGTGTTCCCGGTATATCCGACCCAACGATAAACCCATCCGCCGCCTCAGCGTTGAACCAAGTTTCAATTAAGGATGCGACACGCTCTGGTGTTCCGATGAATAGAGTCCGTGGAAAAGCCATTTCCTGTGCTACCTCCCGCAATGTCAGATTTCTGGCTTTTGCTTCTCTCTTAATCCGGTCTGTTGTGCTTTGAAACGCATTCTTTCCCACATCGCCAATATCGGGAAATGGCTCATCCAACGGGTAAACACTCAGATCATAATCATCAAAAAAACGGGCCAAATAAGTAACAGCATTTTCAATCGGTATCAATTCTGCAAATTCACGATACTTCTTTTCCGCCTCTTCTTCCGTATCTGCCACAATCGGGCTGATCCCTGGAAAAATCCGCACACTTGAAGGATCACGCCCTTCATCAGCAGCTCGGCTTTTCACATCCGCATAAAACGCTTTTGTCTCTTCTAATGAATTGGAATGGGTAAAAATCGCATCCGCATTTTTAGCAGCAAACTGCCGGCCTGTTTCTGATGAACCCGCTTGAAACACTACAGGCTCTCCCTGCTTAGAGCGCCCGATATTCAAGGGCCCCTCTACTTGAAAATACTTTCCTTTATGATTCAGGCGATGAAGCTTCGCCTGATCGAAAAACTGCCCTGTTTTCTTATTGTGTATAAATGCGTCATGCTCCCAGGAATTCCACAGCCCGCGCACAACATCCAAATGCTCTTGTGCGATCTCGTAACGTTCAGTGTGTTCTGGCAAATTAGACTTACTATGGTTGCGCGCCGCTCCTTCCTGCGGCGAAGTAACCAGATTCCAGCCGGCCCTGCCCCCGCTGATATGGTCCAGCGACATCAATTGTCTGGAGATAGTGAATGGCTCAGTAAAAGATGTAGAGAACGTCCCTACTAAACCAATATTTTTGGTAACCGATGCCAGCGCAGATAAAATGGTGATCGGTTCAAAACGGTTTAAAAAATGAGGAATCGATTTTTCAGAAATAAATAAGCCGTCTGCAATGAAAATAAAACTAAACAAACCTTTTTCAGCTGTTTGCGCCTTTTTCATGTAAAATTCAATATTCGTGCTGGCCGAGGGATCAACATCGGGATGACGCCAGCCGTCAGTTGTTCCCCCGACACCGTGAATCATGGCTCCAAACTGAATAAAATCTGCACGTGTCATCTTTTTGCCTCCTTTATCTGTGCATGATTCGCAAGTGCAAGATCAAGGTGTTCAATGCCGATTTCAGTTATCCCTTGATACTGATTGCCGCGCCCGATTTCGACCACAGGCACATGGCGCACCCCATATTTCACCTGTAAAATATCCCGAAGCTTTTCTTTCTCTGAAACATCGATATTTTGGAACGGGAACCCTTTTTCATTCAAATAATTCTTGACTTCCTCACAATACGAACAGCCTTTTTTACTCCAAACCACAATGTTCACAACATCACTCATTCTTCTGTCCCTCCTTAACGTTTTGCAGCTAAAACTGCATCGCTCAGCAGCTGATAAGACAGCTGTTTTTCTACAGCATTTTTGATAGGTGTAAAAATAACAAAATCATTGATTTTGTATGTGCCTGATAAACGTGTTAATTCTTCTGCCACTTCTTCCTTTGTTCCGGCAATAATCCCGGTTTTTTGCACGATGATGTCATAGGGCTCTGTGACGTTTTCCAGATAGGCCTCAGCCTGTTCGCGGGAACCGACGTTGACCTTACGCCCGTCTTTCAAAACCACTTTTATCGATTCACGCGACACAATATGTTTTTCCGCTTCTTCTTTTGTATGTGCCGCAAAAACAGCGGGGGCAAGATGAAATTCAGCCTCAGATCCTGGCGGGAGATGCGCGTCAAATGCTCGGCGGGCTTCCTTCAGCACTTCCTCTTCACCGTTAATAAAGTAAGCAAAGACAAAAGAGATTCCCAGTTTTGCAGCAGAAATGGCACTCTCTGTGCTTCCTCCCAATAGAAAAATACCCGGCTTCCGATCAACCTGCGGCCTAGGACGCAATGCGGCATAGCGGTGGGTATCAGGAAAATCATCCCGAACGAAATGAGTAAGCTCCTCCAGTTTTTCATCAAACTGACGCACCGGTTTTTTATATTCGGCCTGCAGCGCGTCTGTGGACAGCTGAAACCCGCCGGGCGCTTTGCCCACTCCAAGATCTATACGGCCGGGAGCTAACGCTGATAGAAGATGGAATTGCTCCGCTACTTTATAAGAGCTGTAATGCTGCAGCATCACTCCGCCTGATGCTAAACGAATTTTTCTTGTGCTTGCAGCAAGATAGCCTAAAAGAACCTCGGGTGCAGACCCTGCAATCTCATCATTGTTGTGATGTTCGGCCACCCAAAATCGGTGATATCCACATTCTTCAGCCATTTGTGCCAATTTCACTGTATGCTGTAATGTATCAGCTGCTGTCTCCCCTTCACCAATCAAGCTTTGGTCTAAAATACTTAAGCGGATCATATCACCGGCTCCTTTATGTGTTCTTTTGGTTCAAATAAATATTCCGGCGAAACACGGCGGAGAAACTGCCTCGTTCTGTCTTTTTTGGTATGGCGGAAGACTTCCTCCGGGGTTCCTTGTTCAACAATGACTCCTTCATCCATAAAAACAACTTGATCAGAGACCCTTCTTGCAAACTCCATTTCATGTGTAACAACAATCATGGTGGCTCCGGTTTTCACGATTTCCAGCATTACCTCAAGCACTTCACCGACCAGCTCCGGGTCAAGCGCTGCCGTCGGCTCATCGAACAGCAGCACATCAGGATGAATGGCAAGCGCCCTTGCTATCCCTACCCTCTGCTTTTGTCCTCCCGATAACTGACTCGGATAAGCGTTCAATTTATCTTGAAGCCCGACCTTTCTCAGTTCATTTTCCGCTACGGCATACGCGTCTTGTTTTCTCATTTTCCGGGCAATCGTCAAGCCCTCCATGACATTTTCAATCACCGTTTTGTGAGCAAACAGGTGGTATTGCTGAAATACCATTGCCGTCTGTTTTCTGAGCCAGTGAACCTCTTTTTTGGACGGAAAGCGGCAATTAATCACTTTGTCATGTATAGAAATGATCCCTTCGTCTGGACGTTCTAATAAATTCAGGCACCGTAAAAAGGTGGTTTTCCCTGATCCGCTCGGCCCGATAATCGTCACAACTTCTCCCTTGCGTACCGTGAGATTTATCCCTTTTAATACATGGTGGATGCCAAACTGTTTATGGATATTTTTAATCTCAATCATAAAGTGCCTCCTTGAAATCTGGCTGCCTTTCTCTCTAATACTCCATTTGCGGATTCTAGGATTAGAGTCAGCACCCAATAGATAATCGCTGCTCCGATAAACGCTTCTAAAAATGCATAATTATCAGAAGCAACGATAGTCGCCGTCCCTGTAATCTCTGGGACAGCCACTATAGCCGCGATAGAGGTGGTATGCAAAAAGCCGATACCCAAATTTGTGAAGTTTGGGATGGAAACCATCAGCGCCTGCGGCAATATTACACGCCGAAAGGTTTGGCTGTATGTCAAGCCGATTGAATAAGCCGCTTCGACCTGTCCGGTATCCATCGCCAGAATGCCCGACCGGATGATTTCTGTGAGATAAGCTCCGGCAGTTAAAGACAAGGCCATGATGACAAACATGGAGACCGGTATCTCATTAGCGGACCAGCCGAGATGAAAAAAACTGCTGACTTGATCTGCAACAGGCGGTATCCCTAAATAAATCAACATAATGTGAAGAATTGCAGGTGTACTTCGAAAGAAAGACACATAAAACCTTGAGCAAGCCACCAAGCCCTTAATTCTAAAAATTCTAACAATTATATTTCCAAGAGCCACGAGAAATCCAAACACAATCGGCAAAACAGCCATCATCAATGTCAGAGGAATGGTCTTTACCATTTCTTTCATGGCGGAAACGATAAATGGAAAGTCAAATTGCAATCTTCTCCCCCCTCATCCGAAGAAATATATCAATGTATGTTCATGTCAAAAACAGTAACAATCCTTGTTTGATTCTTCTTGATTCGTTTTTCTGCCACTCGAAAGAACCATTCGAATAAAACCGCTACAGCATAATAAACAATCGATAGCGCAATGTAAACTTCAAGAGAATGGTTGCTTGAGGTAATCAGTGTTTGGCCCCTTCCGGACATATCCATAACACCTATTGAAAAGGCTAGAGACGTATCTTTTAAAGAACTGATCACCATGTTTCCCATATTCGGAAACGCCTGGACAAGTGCCTGGGGCAGAACGATTCGCCTGAAGGCCTGACTACCGCTTAAGCCAATACTGTACGCCGCTTCCGTTTGGCCTTTATCTACACTGCCCACCCCCGCTCGAATGATTTCTGCGGCTGCCGCTGCATTGCTTAACGCGTAGGTTGCGACAGCAGCATAAAACGGGTCCATTTTTGATGTATCAATCCCGATAAGCCCCGTAAGCGCCGGGATCCCGTAAAACACGATGAAAAGCTGCACCATGATAGGCGTTCCCCTGAAAAACGAGATATACACTTTTGCCAATTGATTTACAATTGGAATATTGTAGATGCGGGGCAGTGCCAGAAAGAGTCCTAATACAAAACCGAAAAGCAAGGACAGTGTTAAAATGTATAATGTAACCGGTAAATAAGCGGTTAACGTCGGCACAAAATCTCCAATCATGTTCATATCAAACGCTTTTTCCATCACTGCTCCCTCTCTTTTTACCTAATACTGCTCTTTGGAATAGTCGTCACCAAGCCATATCAAACTGAGCCTTTTCAACGTTCCGTCATCAATGATTTCCTGTAAGGCTTTATCAATATCGTCACTTAACGTTTGTTCATTTTTGTTAAACATAAAATACACTTTGGCATTCGAAAGCACATCACCGACGGTTTTTTCTTTAATAGCGCTCGTCTTGTTTTGAAAGTCTACTGCAAAAGGCGTTGAGATCGTTGCGTCCGCACGCCCCGATTTCAGCTGATTCGCAGTCTCATTTGCGCCTTGGCCCTCATAGGCAATCTCAAACGGCCGTCCATTATCCTCATTCCATTTTTTCAGTACAAGCGCTCCGTTGGAGGTTGCACTCGTAATCACCCGTTTTCCTTTTAAGTCTTCAATTCCACGGATCGTATCGTTATTTTGAAGCACAGTAATTTTTAAAGGAAAATGGTTGTAAGCAACCTTGTTAAACAGAAATTTTTTCTCACGCTCTTTGCTTTTCTCCATTTGATGTGCCACGATATCGACTTTATGCTGTCCGAGGCTGACAAGCAGGTTGGAAAATTCCATCGTTTTAAATGTGAATTTATAATGTGGCAGGCGCTTATCAAGCTCTTTGATCAGTTCGACATCATAACCGGTTAAATCGCCTTTTTCATCGATAAAGCAAATATTCGGAAATTGGGTTCCAGTTCCGACCGTGATCGTCTGTACCTTCTTTTGCCCGGCTCCCGTCGTTTGACTGCCTGCACCGCAAGCTGACAGAACTGTTATAAGCGAAAATAATATTGCCATGAATGCTGTTTTCGTTTTCATCTCATCGCCCCATTTATTTTTCAAAACTTGATTTTGAATAATCTGCCCCGAGCCATTTTCGGCTTAGTTTTTTTAGCGTTCCGTTTTTCTCCAGCTTTTTAATCGCTTGATCCGTGTCATCCGCCAAGGTTTGGCTGCCTTTATTAAACATAAAGTACACCTCGGTATCTAATAACACGTCACCGACTGTCTTTTGGCGGAAGGCGTGCGTTTTATTCTGAAAATCGACGGCAAACGGTGTAGCTATCGTTGCATCTGCGCGCCCGGTTTCAATTTGATTGGCGGTGTCATTGCTTCCCTGTCCCGCATATTTCAAATGAATCGGGCTGCCGTGCGTTTTGTTGTACTTTGTAATATAATCTGCCGCATTTGACGTGGCGCCAACTATGACTGTTTTTCCGTGCAAGTCTTTTAATGTATGAATCTTGTGATTATCCTCTTTCACCGTGATGTACATCGGCGAGTAGTTATATGGGACTTTATGATACAAAAAACGCTTTTCTCGTTCTTTATTTTTGGCCATATTGTGAGCAATCACATCAATTTTTTTATTTCCGAGACTCGTCAGCAAATTTGAGAAATCCATCGTTTTAAATTCAAATGTATATTGAGGCAACTCCTTATCGATGGCTTTCATCACTTCAATGTCATACCCGGTCAAATCGCCTTTTTCATTTAAAAACGCAATATTCGGAAAATCTGTTCCAGTGCCGACTATGACCGTTTGAGCCTGACGATCTGTTTTGTTATTTGTTTGCGAACATCCCCCGCCAAGTAATGCAAACACTGACAGCAGCAAAACCAATCCTTTACGCTTATTCATAGGCTGCCTCACATCATGCCCAGCTGGGCGCACCTAAAAGCGTTGGGTTAAATCGTTCCGGAATCAGAACCTTGTGCATCATCACACCTATGTCCCCGTCTTTTTCCTGCTCAAAATACACTTCATACCCTCTCCTTCTGTACATGTCAGCAAGCCAAGGATGCTTGCGCGCCGATGTGCCGAGTGTCAGCGCAGGAGCCTTCAGCATATCTCGAAGCACTTTTTCTTCAACATACGTAAGCAGCTTACTTCCGGCGCCTTGCCCTTTATATTCCGACAGTGTCGCAAACCACCATACAAACGGATATTTTGAAGGAGGCGTCTCACTCTCCCACGGGAACCTGATTGTAATCGTTGAAATCAGCTTCCCATCCCGCTCCAGCACAATCGCTGAATGATGTTCAATATTTTCTGATACCATTTGGATATCAGCTCTCGTGGATGGCCAATCAATATCCAGCTGCCGAATGGGCTGAAATGCGCTGTTAACCAGTTTCAACAGCTCCGATGCATCTTCAACAGTTGCCAGTCGAAAAATGTCCTCACTCATTTTTGTCACTCCTCTTCATAAAATATATAATTCCTATTTGTTTACTAAGCTTTTATTGTTTATACTATAAAGCATACTCTGATCTTTGACTAATCAAAAAAAGTAAACCTTCACTTCAGTAATTTTAATGATGAAAAACAGGAGGGAGCACATTGGAGTTACGCTCAATCAAAACGTTTCATACGATTGTAAAATTTGGAAGCTTCTATAAAGCTGCAGAAATACTCAACTACTCGCAGCCGACGATATCGATGCGTATGAAGCAATTGGAGCAGGATTTAGGCGTACTGCTGTTTGAAAGAGGAAAAAGCCTGCAGTTGACAAAAGCAGGGAAGCTTTTTTATGAACGAACAGGAGATCTTTTGATGCAATACGAGGCGCTTAAACACAACCTCTCCGACTTAAAGGAAGAAGAGGCAGGCATTATCAACATAGGGGTTTCAGAGCCAACCGCCAGTCTGATATTCCCCGAGATTTTAAAGGATTTCTTAAAGGATTACCCAAAGATAACAGTTAATATCAAGGTTGATGACGCCAATACCTGCAGTCAAAAGCTCTTAGACGGGACGATTGATTTTGCAGTCTGCGGCGAGCCGGAGCTGATTCTTGAAAATTACTACCATCCATTTTTTTATGACACATTAAATGTGATTGTATCTGATCAACATCCGCTCGCTGAGAAGAAGGCTGTCCATTTGTCTGATTTAGCAGAAGAGCGCTTCATATTTACGCCCGCCAATTGCCCCATTCGCTTACAAATTGAACAGCATTTACATAGAGAACTCGGGAATCGCTACAAAAAAATGGAGCTCACAAGCAGCATGTCACATGAATATTACGTACGTGAAAACATCGGAATTTCAATCTTTACCAGCACCGCACATTCTAAACCGTTCAACGGCACTAAAGTCATTCCAATTCTGAACCTGGATATCACCCCGCCCATAGGGCTGTTGACAAATCAAAAAGAAGTTCATTTTGACCGCGCCACGAAGGACTTGATCGCCCGGATAACCAAACGTTTTCAGCAGCGCAGCAAAGAATTGGAAGGAACCTCTGATAAGACCATTACAGGATAACTGAAAAAATAAAAACCACCTCCTGATTCATCAGGAGATGGTTTCACGGTTTAAAGCTCGATCGTCTCACCGACCGACATGACTTTGCCGACTCCGCCCGGCAGGCTGTCAGCGAATGCTTCTGGGTCTTGTTCGATGACCGGGAATGTATTGTAATGCACCGGCACGACCTGTTTTGCGCGCAGCCATTCAGCGGCAAGCTTGGCGTCTTCAGGCCCCATCGTAAAGTTATCGCCAATCGGCAGGAAAGCAAGGTCGATATGATTCAATTCGCCAATGAGTTTCATATCAGAGAAAAGAGCCGTATCGCCCGCGTGGAAAATCGTTTTATCTTCTACAGTCAGCAAAATACCGGCAGGCATGCCTGTGTAAGTGATCGTTTTGTTTTCTTCATCTGTGATGGCTGATCCATGAAAGGCCTGTGTGAGCTTCACTTTTCCAAAATCGAACTTGCGGGAGCCGCCAATATGCATTGGATGAACATTCAAGCCTTTCCAGCCTAAGTACACAGCGAGCTCGTTCGGGGCTATAACCAACGCGTTATTTTGCTTGGCGATTTGTTCAGTATCACCGACATGGTCATTGTGGCCGTGCGTTAGTAAGATGACATCCGCTTTTACATCCTCCGGCTTTATATCCGTTAATGAATTCCCTGTTAAAAACGGATCAAAAATAATATGATGGTCCTTCGTTTCCACTGTGATTACAGAATGTCCGTGATATGTCACTTTCATTTCTTTCACCTCGTCACATGATTTTGATTTTTTTATTTTCCCTTTTTAAAAAGCTGAAAAACTTATGTTGTTTGATTCTTGTTAATGACATTGAGGCCTCCAGTGGCTTCAATGACAGTCCCTGTCACAAGGTCTGAGTTCTCCTCACACAAGAAAGCGATAATCCGGGCGATATCCTCGCCTGTACCGGATCTTCCTATCGGCGTTTTTTCTTTGCCGATTCGCATTCTGGCTTCCTCTATCGATGCTTCTTTCATGTCGCCGACAATGTCTCCCGGGCAAACCATGTTGGCGGTTATGCCGAATTCGGCTTCTTCAATGGCAATTGTCTTCGTCAAAGAAGCCAAGCCCACTTTCGCAGCGCCAAATGCCGATCGGTGAAGCCAGCCGGGCGCGTGAGCCGCACCTTGGAATCCGTACGTAATGATGCGTCCAAATTGCTGTTTTCTCATAATAGGAATAACCGCTTTGAATAAATGAAAGACGGCGCTTAAATTTCCTTCCAGCATGCCATACCATTCATCATCAGTATAATCGGCTAACTTTTTACGTTCAAATATGTATGGTCCCGCGTTGTTAATCAAAAAGTCGATCCTTCCGAAGCGGTTTAAGGCAGCCTCTGCAATACGCAGCAGATCTTCTTTTTTGGTGACATCACCTTTTACAAATTGCAGCCGGTCAAGACAATCGGGACAGGCTTCCTTCAGGCGGCTGACTGCCTCCTCATCCTGTCTGTAATTGACTGTTACTGAATACCCCTTTGCAAGCAACGTTTCAGTCACTTTGCGGCCTAAACCCTTCGAACCGGCAGTAATTAAAGCATGTCGCACATGAATACCTCCCAAAGCAACGTCGCCGCTTTCAATAAAGTGTTTCTTCTTCTACTTTACTATAAAAGGCTTGCAATATCACTTTTTACACTTTGGCATACAAAAAAAGCTGCCTGTACAGACAGCTTATTCTGCAGGAGATGAAGACTCCTGATCGGGCATATCGACATAACCGCTTTGATACGCTTCTGAAATGAGCCTTGTTGTCTCCTGGCTTTCTTGTTCATCATAAATATAGCGTTCCGGTTCTTTTTTCATCATTCTGCCTCCCATCATTATAGAGGTAGGTTGGCTATAATGACGGGATTTTATGAAGGAAATTTTAACAAACTCCTGCTGCCACGCAAGCTTTCGCTTTTTCAAGCGCCTGCTTTACCTGTTTGAATCCGGTGCCCCCGGCGCTCATTCTTTTTTCAACTGCGTAGTAAGGGTCTAACACAGTGTAAATATCTTCTTCGAATAGTGTGCTCGCCTGCTGAAACTCGCCAAACGGCATATCGCTTAAATAGATCCCTCTTTCGATGCATGTGTACACAAGTTTCCCGACCACTTCATGCGCTTCTCTGAACGGCATTCCCTTTTTAGCTAAATAATCCGCCAGTTCCGTCGCATTTGAAAAGTCTTGTTTTGTTGCTTGCTTCATGACGTCTTTGTTTACAGTCATTGTTTGGATCATGCCTGTGAAGATTTGCAGGCTGCCCTCCACCGTTTTCACCGTGTCAAACATGCCCTCTTTGTCTTCCTGCAGATCTTTGTTGTAAGCGAGCGGAAGTCCTTTCATGATCGTAAACAGCCCCATCATATCGCCGTATACGCGTCCTGTTTTGCCGCGGATCAGCTCCGCCATATCAGGATTTTTCTTTTGCGGCATCATGCTGCTTCCTGTTGCGTACGTATCGTCAAGCTCGATGAATTTAAACTCCTGCGAGCACCATAAAATGATTTCTTCAGAAAAACGGGAGAGGTGCATCATCAGCATACTGCTGTTGCTTAAAAACTCCAAAATGAAGTCTCTGTCGCTGACGCCGTCCAAGCTGTTTTCATAAATGGCATCAAAGCCGAGCAGTTCCGCTGAATAATCACGGTCAATTGGGAAGGTTGTTCCCGCGAGCGCCCCGCAGCCGAGCGGAGATTTGTTAATCCGCTTCATTGAATCCTGAAAACGCTCCTTGTCGCGCTCAAGCATCCAGAAATACGCAAGCAGATGGTGAGCGAATGAAATCGGCTGGGCGCGCTGCAGATGTGTGTAGCCCGGCAGAATCGTTTCAACGTTCGCTTCCGCCTTTTCAATCAGCGCACTTTGGAATGCCTCAATCAGCTCGATGATGTGGCCGACATGATTCTTCAAGTATAAATGCATGTCAGTCGCCACCTGGTCATTCCGGCTTCTGCCGGTATGCAGCTTGCCGCCAAGAGGACCGATTTCGTCAATGAGCATTTTCTCAATGTTCAAATGAATATCCTCATAATCGACTGAGAATTCCAATGCTCCCTCCTCTGCTTTTTGCAAAAGGGTATTCAGGCCCTCTCGGATTTTCAACTCTTCTTCTGCTGTCAGAATACCGCATTTTTTCAGCATGGCAGCATGCGCGAGAGACCCTGTAATGTCTTCAGCAACTAAATTTTGGTCAAATGATATGGACGCGCCGAACTCGTCGACCCATTTTTCTGGTGTTTTTTGAAATCGGCCTCCCCAAAGCTTCTTCATGCTTTAATCTGCTCCTTCTTTTTCACGATGCTGTTCACTTTTGTCGGAAGTCCCCAAAGCTCGATAAATCCAATTGCTGCATGGTGATCAAATGCATCGTCTTTTGTATATGTTGCAAGTTTTTCATCATATAGAGAGTATTCTGATTTACGTCCTTCTACAATTGCATGGCCTTTAAACAGCTTCACGCGGACAATGCCTGTGACATGCTTTTGCGTTTCTTTTAAGAAAGCGTGCAGCGCATCTTTTAACGGCGAGAACCATAAGCCGTTGTAAATGATCTCTGACATTTTTTGCTCGATGATCGGTTTAAAGTGGGCTACCTCTTTCACCAGTGTCAAATCTTCTAATTCTTTATGCGCTTTGATCAGTGTCATCGCACCAGGGCATTCGTATACTTCCCGGGATTTAATGCCGACGAGGCGGTTTTCCACGTGGTCGATACGTCCGACACCGTGCGCGCCCGCCATTTCATTCAGCTTCAAGATCAGCTCAGAAAGCGAGTAGGAAACACCGTCAATGGAGACAGGCACGCCTTGTTCAAATGCAATTTCAATCACTTCCGGCGTGTCCGGCGTTTTTTCCAGCGGAGCTGTTAAATCGTATGCACCTTCTGGCGGCGCCGTCCATGGATCTTCTAAAATGCCGCACTCATTGGCGCGTCCCCAGAGGTTTTGGTCGATAGAATACGGGCTGTCAAGATTGATCGGAATCGGAATGCCGCGGCTAGCCGCATATTCAATTTCTTCTTCACGTGACCACTGCCATTCGCGAACCGGCGCGATGACTTCAAGATCAGGGTTTAATGATTTAATGGAGACTTCAAAACGAACCTGGTCATTTCCTTTCCCTGTGCATCCGTGGGCAATCGCCTGTGCATCTTCTTTTTCCGCTATTTCAACCAGTTTTTTCGCGATCAGCGGTCGAGATAATGCCGAAACAAGCGGGTATTTTCCTTCATACATCGTGTGGGCCTGCAAAGAAATAAGCGCGTAATCCTGTGCAAATTCTTCTTTTGCATCGATCACGTAGGAGTTTGTCGCGCCGACTTCAAGCGCTTTCTGCTGAACAAATGCCAAATCTTTGCCCTCACCGACATCCAGGCAGCAGGCGATGACATTATATCCTTGCTCCTGAAGCCATTTTATTGCGACGGAAGTATCAAGCCCCCCTGAGTATGCTAATACGACTTTTTTCTGTTCTGACATGATAATAATCCCCTCTCAACCGTGTTTCTATTTTGTATAAAAATAAATTATATTTAATAAAAATACATTTTGTATGTATACACTTTAACAAGTACGTTTCGTTTTTTCAAGCCTTTTATAAAAAAAAACTTCACCTAAATTTCAGGTGAAGTTTCATAGTATTTATTCATTTACTTGTCTTTTCTGATTTCTCTGACCACATGTGCAAGTTCGGGAATAATCAGCTTATTCATTGCCAGCTTTACTGCGCCGCTTGAGCCTGGCGTTGAGAAAACAGCGGTATGCTGAATGACGCCGGCAGTTGCTCTCGACATGATTGCGGCAGAGCCGATATCCTCTGTATAACTCAGCATCCTGAATATTTCTCCAAAGCCGGGCAGTTCTTTCGAAAACAGCGGCGTTATGGCTTCAATTGTGACATCCCGATCTGCTATGCCTGTCCCTCCGTTTAAGAGTACCGCGTCTGTCTGTTCATCCATGCAGCCCGCAAGCACTGACCGTTGCAAAGCATCCTTTTCGTCTTTTACAATTTCATATGCAGCAATATGATGACCGGCTTCTTCTAAAAATGAGATCATCAGCTTGCCGCTTTTATCGGTTTCATCTGTCCTCGTGTCACTGACAGTAATCACTTTGCACCGAACGATATCGGGAGCTTCTTGTTTATGCTCTTGAACGCTCATTGGCCCACCTCTTTTATGTTTTCTGTCTGTCACTAACATGCATCAACAAAAAAGCACATTCAAGAGAATGTGCTTTCATGCGATTTATTTTGCTAAACGAACAACGTCGCGCGCAATCATGACTTCTTCATCAGTCGGAATGATCATGACTTTTACTGGAGAATGCGGATAGCTGATGAAAGCTTCCTCGCCGCGCACGTTATTAAGCGCAGGATCCCAGTATACGCCCATGAATTCTAAACCGCGAAGAACGCGTTCTCTGACTTCCACACTGTTTTCACCGATACCGGCAGTAAAGATGATCGCATCTACACCGCTCATTCTTGCAGCGTAAGAACCGATGTATTTGTGGATTCTGCTTGCGAATACTTCAAGAGCCGTTTCCGCGCGCTCATTTCCTTCTTTCGTTGCTTCGACGATGTCACGAAGATCGCTTGAGAAACCGGAAATGCCGAGCAGTCCGCTTTTTTTGTTTAATGTATTCAATACTTCGTCAGCCGTTTGGCCTGTTTTCTCCATGATGTATGGAATCAGGGCAGGGTCGATGTTTCCAGAACGTGTACCCATTGCTACACCGGCAAGCGGCGTAAAGCCCATGGATGTGTCAATTGATTTTCCGCCTTCAACAGCCGCAATACTTGCTCCGTTTCCAAGGTGGCAGGAAATCAGGCGCAAGTCTTTTAACGGACGGCCGAGAAGCTCTGCCGCACGCTCAGTTACATATTTATGTGAAGTGCCGTGGAAGCCGTATTTACGGATGCCGAATTTTTCATAGTATTCATACGGCAAGCTGTACAGGTAAGACTGCTCAGGCATTGTTTGGTGGAATGCCGTATCAAATACAGCTACAGCAGGAACATTTGGAAGCACTTCTTTGAACGCTTTAATTCCAACGATATTTGCCGGATTGTGAAGCGGTGCCAATTCAGAAATATCTTCGATTTCCTTAATGGTTTCATCCGTTAATAAAACAGAATCGCTGAATTTTTCTCCGCCGTGAACGACACGATGGCCAATTCCGTCAATTTCATTCAAGTCTTTAATAATGCCGAATTCCGTTAACTTATTCAGCAGCATTTTAACAGCTACCGCATGATCCGGAATATCAGTTACTTCTGTATTTTTTTCGCCGTTCACAGAAATTGTGAATACGCTGTCGGCGATACCGATTCGTTCAACTAAACCCTTCGTTAAAACGGTTTCTGAAGGCATTTCGAAAAGCTGAAATTTCAAAGACGAGCTTCCTGCGTTAATTGCAATAATTTTGGACATGATTGACGCTCCTTTATACTCTGTATCAACAACTTCGTTTTTCGTACTTTTTTCCCGGTGAATATCAACATCTTCTCCGAAAAATATCTGACTTTTCCATTTAAACATTGTCATGTCGGCTTTTCAAGTCAACTTGCACATTGATAACGCTTACAATAAGAAGTCGTTATTTTCAGACACATTCCCTATAAGTTTTGTATTGATGAACGCTTACAATTTGCGGTTTTTCCCTCTGTATTTTGTGTTTCAAAGCTGGATTCAATTCGTCAAGTCCGGTCTTCAAAAGCATAAATAAAAGCAGCTTAGGCATCGACCTCATACGGCTGCCTAAGCTGCTTTTAAAACACTTACTTTTCTTTTTTAAACCATTCATCAAATTGAGCCATCATATCAAGCATCGCCTTTTGATTGGAGAAAGACGGAAGATTCGCAAGCAGAATTTGCCCCGGCGCTTTCGTATTCTCTCCTTGTTTCTGAAGCACAAGGATGCTTTTGGCATGAGCTTCGTCTTTAAAAATAGATTTTGGCAGCTGCAACAGTGCGTTGATATGAACCTTATCTTTGAAAAACTGTTTCAGCTTGCCGCTTTGGGAGCTCTCAAACAAATGATTCGGAATCATAAAAAATAAGTAGCCGCCCGGTTTGGTATGCTTGACGCTCTGTTCAATAAACAGATGATGAGCGAAGGAATGGCCTTCGTCAGCTTTGAGCTCAAACGCTTCTGCTCCTTCGTCATTCGGATAATAGCCGACTGGCAGATCACAAATGACCGTGTCAACTGGATCGATAAACAACGGCTCAAGGCTGTCCTGGTGGAAAAGCTCAAGCTCTTTTTTCAGAAGGTTCGCTTGGGCATAGGCAATCTTCAAGAGCACATCATCAATTTCAATGCCAAAGCTGTTTGCCGTTTTTTCAGACAGCTGGTTCAGCACGGTAAACAGAAGGTTTCCAGTTCCCAAGGCTGGATCAAGAATGGTCAGTTCCTTTTTGTCCGCCATAAACTTATTCACCAAATAGCTGATGAAAAGCCCGATCGTATCCGGCGTCATTTGTCTGTTTGGATGGGAGATATCTTTCATTCCTTTAAGGACGGCAAGCTGAAAAGCCTTGCGTACCCACTCATGCTCATACGTGCCGAATTCCGCTTTTTCAAGCAGAGCCTGAAGTTGTTTGGTTTTCTGATCAGCAGGCAGTTTCAGCTGATCCGTTTTTTCAAGAAAATACATTTCTCCTGCTTCGGCCAGCGCCTCTATATATGAAATCTGCAATTCATTCTTTATCATAATCGCGGCTTCGTTTAACAGCTCATACACCGCACCTACATGGTCTTTTTGCATATTGTGTTCCTCCTTGCCATGAAAAAAGCTCCGGCGGCAGCCTGGAGCTTTTTTCCCTGCTTACTTCACTAATGCCTTAGCAGCCTCAATTGGCTTTTCATAGTTCGGGTGGTTTGTTGCTTCGCTTACATATTCAGCGTAAACGACTTTTCCATTCTCATCAAGGACAAATACGGAACGCGCAAGCAGACGAAGTTCTTTAATATACACACCGAACGCTTCGCCAAATGACATATCTCTGTGGTCAGACAGTGTTTCCACTTTGTCAATTCCGTTAGCGCCGCACCAGCGCGCTTGCGCGAATGGAAGGTCTGCACTGATTGTGTAGACGTTGACATCTCCAAGCTTTGCAGCTTCTTCGTTAAAACGGCGTGTTTGTGCATCACAAACACCTGTATCAATTGAAGGGATAACAGAAATAATCGTTACCTTTCCTTTCATGTCAGCTAACGATTTTTCTTCAAGGCTGTTAGTCAGCACTGTGAAATCAGGAGCTTGATCTCCTACCTTCACTTCTTGTCCGACAAGTGTAACCGGACCGCCTTTGAATGTAATTTCAGCCATTATAATTCCTCCCTTTTGTATGTATGTCTCTATCATAGTAAAGTTTCCTGCAAACTGCAAAGTTTATGCCAAAAAAAAGTTAACTGCGGCCAGCGCAGTTAACCTTTTTTAATAATTCATATTGTTCATTTGGTTTTGATTTTGGCCCTGGCCTTGGTTCTTGTTATTTTTCTTGAACATTTGCTGGATGCGTTCGAGTGTTTGAGGGGCTGCGTCTAAAATTTTCTCTATTAAATGGGTATTTTCATCTAAATGAAGCATTCTGATGCCTGTCGATCCGACAATTAAAAACGCGATCGGCGTAATGGACACACCGCCCCCGCTTCCGCCTCCGAAAGGAAGTTTCTGTTCTCTTGTCTCATCATCTTCCGATTTCTTTTCGGCCGGCTTTCCGCCAAACTCGCTTCCGCCTGCGGCGAATCCAAATCCAACTTTAGAAACAGTTAAAATCACACTTCCATCAGGCGTTTCTACTGGATCTCCGATGATGGTGTTAACATCAATCATTTCCTTCAAGTTTTCCATTGCGGTTTTCATTAAACCTTGGATGGGATGGTCTGCCATATACGCTTCCTCCTTAAACTGATGAATCATTCTTTGAAGTCATTCTAGCCGACGGATTCTTCTTTAATACGGATAGCTCCCGTCCGTATTTGACGAATTTGAAAGCTGCAAGCATAGCATGTCCAAAGCGAAAAAAGAATATACACTGAAAATGGGTCTTGGAAACAGGGACTTGAAACGACGGGATCACCTCATAGACAGGTTTATTCACAAAGTCCAGGTGGTCGTAGAGCATTGCTGCGATACCGCCCTTCACACCCCATACAGCACCTGTTAACACACCTGTCACTGCCGCGTCCTGAATTCCGATTACTGTAACCCATTCTAGTTTTGTGATATGTAAATGCGCGAGAAAAGACGCGCTGATTTTCCGTAGTCTGGTGACCTGATGCAAAAGCATTTCGATTTTATTAATGCTTTGCTGCACATCGTTTTGTGTAATTTTTTTCTTTCCGCTGCTTTTTTTCATTTTGGATTCAGTTTTTTGTTTGATATCCACTGTTCCGTCTTCTTTGTTCACCTTAATCGCCGGGATTGTTTTTTTGATCCTTATAAGGCCAAACAGCGCCGTAATCTTCAAGGTCAATTTGTCATTATCATCGGCATGAAGATACTCCAGCGCGACATGGATTTTCATTCTGAGAAGCAGTACGATCCCTATGAGAATAAGAATGGCTGTCAGTACATACACCATATTCTTCACTTCCTCTAGGAGCATTATCGCCAATTCCTAAAAAAATAAACCCGGACGGAAGTCCGGGTTATCGGTTATTTGCGGTATAATTTTTCATGCACCACGGTGGTATCCGCGATGTAATCATGAATCCCTTGTTTTGTAGGTGAAAAAGCAACAACGATATATAAAATCCAAATCTTATCAATATACCGTCCAACCACTTCACGAAAAATCACTTTACTCCATGTCAGCTTGCTATCTTGCTTCACAGAAACCACTTTGAGGCCGAACACCATTTTACCAAGCGTCTGCCTGAAGTATTTAGTCATGAGTGCGAAGTAGGCAAGATACACAATAAGCGTTGTCACACTGTAAGCCGAGAAGGTAAACATGCCGGATGTTTTCGGCAGATCCAATACGGTAAAGAGGGGAGAAACGAGCAAATGGTTTAATCCCCATATCACGAGCCAATCAAGCAGGAAAGCCCAGAAACGAACCCAAAAGCCAGCATAGGCATGTGTCAGCAGCTCCGCTTCTTGCGGGCCTTTGATGTCATTGCGCTCTAACTCTTCATATGTCGCGTCCATTATTGTTCCCTCCTACTTCGCATAGAGATACATCATTCTCGGCGAACCGGATTGCGATAGAATTTCTCTCATATTCAAAAAATCAATTTCACTTTTAAACATTTTGTTCGCGCCCATGGAAAACAGTGAGCCTAATCCGAAGCTTTCCTCATAAGAAATGACAGAGGCGTTTTTCAAATCCTTGTGATCCTTTTTCATGGCCGTAATGGTATCGTCATAAAAACCAAGCTCATCAACGAGGTTCAGTTTTTTCGCCTGCCGTCCGTCATACACGCGGCCGTCCGCAATTTTCTTTACCTCTGCTTTCGACATGCCGCGCCCTTTTGAAATGACATCAACAAAGCCTTCATACGAATTATCAACCATCGATTGCATGATGTTTTTTTCTTCTTTCGTCATCTCACGGGAAGGAGACATAATGTCCTTATGGGCCCCGCTCTTAATCGTTTCAAAAGAAATGCCAAGCTTATCGGCAAGCTTTGAATAATTGACGCTTTCCATAATGACGCCGAGTGACCCGGTCAGGGTTTCCGGTGTCGCAAAAATCTTATCAGCCGCTGTTGAGATGTAATAGCCTCCTGATGCTGCCATCGAACCCATTGACACGTAAATCGGTTTTTTCGTTTCTTTCTTGATTTCTTCCAGCTTCTTATGTATTTCAGCACTTTCATACACTCCGCCACCCGGAGAATTCACCTTCAGAACGATACCTTTGACCGCCTTGTCATCTTTTGCGCGCTCAAGGTTTTTTAAGAACGTTCTGTGGTTATATCCGTCTGCACCAAGCAGACTGCTTGAGTCCCCATTATCCTGAATGGTGCCGCTGACCTCTAATACGGCAATTTTACTTGAGAGACTGCCGTTTTCCAGCGTCTTTTCCTGCGATTCATCCGTCAGTGATGTGAGATCCGTTTGAGCGCCTTTGACGCTTTCAAAGAAACTCATAGAGATGCTGACGATAATAGACACGCCGAAAATCCCCAGAGCAATCACTAATGCAATCCATCTTTTTGCATTCATTTTTTCTCCTCCTTTTTCCTAAACTCTCTCATTATACGATTCAATATGAAAAATGTTTCACTTCATGAGAAAGCTCCGGCTTAACGGGCTGCCGGCAAACGTGGTACACTTATGGCCAAAGGTATTTTATCACAAATACTGGATGGCAGAAAAACTTAAATATGACAGCAAAGGGGAAATGGGATATGACCGATCAACGCCGTAATGTTTATTTTTTTCACAAACAGGATCAGGAAACGAACGAACAAGCCCGCTCGTTAACACAATTAGCGGAAGAGCATGGATTTACCGTTGTGAACCAGCACTCAGACGCCAATATTATCGCTAGCATTGGCGGGGACGGCACATTTTTGCAGGCAGTCAGAAAGACGAATTTTCGTGACGACTGCTTGTACGTCGGCATTACCAAAAAGGGGAAAGCTCATTTATATTGCGACTTTCATAGTGATGAGCGAGAAAAAATGGTCGATGCAATGACGTTTGAACAAATTGAAGTGAGAAAATACCCGCTGATTGAAGTGACAGTGGATCAAGCCAGTCCTTTTCACTGCTTAAACGAGGTATCCATCCGCTCAAGCATCATCAAAACCTTTGTGATGGACGTGCTGATTGACGATCTGCACTTTGAAACGTTTAGAGGTGACGGAATGATTATCTCAACGCCTACAGGGAGCACCGCCTATAACAAGTCTGTTGCAGGAGCTGTTGTTGATCCATTGCTTCCATGCATGCAGGTATCAGAGCTTGCATCCCTTAACAATAATACCTACCGGACACTCGGCTCGCCATTTGTCCTCAGCTCTGACCGAAAGCTGACCCTTCGTGTGGTGCAGGACGGCAACGAACACCCAATCATCGGCTTGGACAATGAAGCACTCAGCACGAGAAATGTGAAAACGATCGAAATCAAACTGTCTAATAAGAAAATCAAAACAGTCAAACTAAAGGACAATTCATTTTGGGAAAAAGTGAAGCGTACTTTTTTATAGAAAATAAAAGGACAGGCTGCTGCCTGTCCTTTTATGATTTCTCATATACAATCTGGCCGTTAATCACGGTTTTTTTAATCTCTAAAAGATGAAGCTGTGCGGGGTCAATGGCAAACGGATCACCACTGAGAACTGTAAAATCCGCGTCATAGCCTTCCGCAATTTTTCCGCGTGACTTCTCTTTATAAATGATACCGGCGCTACCTTCTGTATAAAGCTTTATCGCTTCATATACAGGTAAACATTCACTTTCATTATAGCTTGGCCCGTTTTGCTCATGACTGCTTTTCCGGAGGACCGCGGACTGGATCCCTAGAAGCGGGTCAACAGGCTCAATCGGGGCGTCTGAACCGCCCGCGCATAAAATGCCTTTAGATATGAGGGTTTTCCAGGCAAATGCAGTCTTCATCCGGTCTTTTCCGAGACGGTCAATGACCCACGGAAAGTCGCTTGCAACGAAATGCGGCTGAAGATCAAGTGCGATCGGCATGCGTGCTGCTCTCTCGATTAATTCGTTATCAAGCACTTGAGCATGAATAAGCCGATCATGCCGGCCGTTTTTGGGCGGATGCTTTTCTATTGCGTTCAGCACTTTTTCAAAAGCAAGATCGCCGATTGCATGAACAGCAACCTCCATCCCTTTTTCTCTCGCTTTGCGAATGAGCCGGCCAAGGGTTTCGTCATCGTGAACCTGAACACCATTTGTTGATGGATCATCCTGATATGGTTCTTTCAATAAAGCCGTTCTCCCGCCAAGCGCCCCGTCCGCAAAGATTTTCATCGCACCGAACTCCACATACGGGCCGGACGGTTTCTCCAGCTGCTCCCATCGATCGACCGCTTCATGATGAACGAGCAAATGGCAGCGGAACGGATACTTTCCGCCAGCGGCAGCTTTCTCATAAGCTTTCAACGGCACCGAAACATCACCATAATAGGACAAGTCTTCCGAATGACCGCCCGTCAGGCCTTTTGTCCAGCAATCCTTTATTGCAGCCGTTAATGCCTCATCAACATAGTGCTGGGAGACTGGCGGGACAGCCTTCAGAATCAAATCCTGCGCCTTATCAAACAGGAGTCCGGTCGGCTCGCCATTTGCATCTTTTACGATGACTCCGCCGTCAGGATCAGGAGTATTTCTTGAAATTCCCGCTGCTTGAAGAGCCGCAGAATTGACAGCTATTGCATGCCGGCATATACGCTTGAGCAAGACGGGCCTGTCAGGAAACAGGCGATCAAGATCATGCTTAGTCAAGTAGTCAGGTGTCTCAAACTGATTTTCATTCCAGCCTTCTCCAATGAGCCAATCGTTTTTAGGAAGCTGCCGCTCTCTTTCCTTCGCAGCCTGTAAAATTGAATCTTTCGACGTCAGTGCGGACAGATCGAGCTGAAGCTGTTTCTCACCGTGGCCGATCAAATGTAGATGGCTGTCAACAAAACCGGGGAACATCACTGCTCCGTTCAGGCTGATTTCTTCTGTTTCCGGCGACCCGTACTTTTCCTTCAAACGTTCATAGCTGCCGGTGCCTTTTATAACACCATCCTCAACATAAACTGCCTCAGTCCGATCGCCTTCTTCGAGCATCGTATAAATGAAACCGCCGTGCCATATCGCCTTCATTCACGTTCACTCTCTTTCTTTACGCCTTTTTATTAGCTTTGAGCTGTTCTTCACGTTTTCTTAATTCCACTCGTCTGATTTTTGCAGAAGCCGTTTTCGGCAGGTTTTCCACAAATTCAATTTCTCTAGGATATTTGTATGGAGCGGTAATCGTCTTCACATGGTTTTGCAGCATTTTGACAAGCTCATCACTGCGTTTTTCATGATTTTGCAGGACAACATATGCCTTTACGATGGAGCCTCTGATTTCATCAGGACTTGCGACAACAGCACATTCTTTTACTTCTGGGTGCTTAACAAGCGCGTCTTCCACCTCGAAAGGCCCGATCGTATAGCCGGAGCTGATAATAATATCGTCATTTCGGCTTTCAAACCAGAAGTAACCTTCCTCATCTTTTCTTGCTCTGTCTCCCGTTAGGAAATAATCGCCGCGAATTTGTGTTTTCATTCTTTCCGGATCTTTAAAATACTCTTTAAAGAGCGCAGGCGTACTGAGGTGAACAGCGATATCGCCAACCTCACCAGGTTTGCAGATTTCACCGTCTTCATTTATGATCTCCACCTGATTTCCCGGTGTCGGTTTTCCCATGCTTCCCGGTTTAATAGGCGTATCTTTCAAAACACCAACCAAAAGCGTGCTTTCTGTTTGGCCATATCCGTCCCGTACCTTAATGCCAAAGTGCTTTTGGAAAACATCAATGACTTCACGGTTGAGCGGCTCACCTGCGGAAACAGCGCTGTGCAGGGCAGAAAGATCAAAACGGTCCAAGCCTTCAACCTTCGCCATTAAGCGGTATTCTGTCGGCGTGCAGCAGAAAACATTGATTTTGTAGCGATTTAAAAGCTCTAGATATTTTTCTGCTTTGAATCTGCCGTGGTACACAAAACCGGTTGCTCCGCTGCCAAGCACCGCTAAAAACGGACTCCATACCCACTTTTGCCAGCCAGGGGCAGCAGTTGCCCAGACGATATCCTTTTCAGAAATGTCAAGCCAAGCGCCGGCAGAAGTTTTTAAATGAGCAAATGCCCATCCATGTGTATGTACAACACCTTTCGGCTGACCTGTTGTCCCGGATGTATAAGATAAGAAAGCCATATCATCTCTTGTTGTGTCAGCTGTTTTAAATTGGCTTCCGTCCGCTTCAATTGATAAGAGGTTTTTCCAGCCGGCATCATTTTCACCAATAGACAGTGTAATCAGTTTGTCAGTCGTACTGACATCCCGGAAAGCGCCAATAAATTCTGAGTAGACGATAGCGCCTTTTACCTCTGCATGTTCAATCCGGTATTCAAGATCTTTCGCGCGAAGCATTTCGGAGCACGGAATGACAACCATTCCTGATTTCAGGATAGCCAAATAAACAGCATAGGCTTCAAGCACCCGCGGTACCATTACAATCAGCTTGTCTCCCTTTTTAAATCCAAGATCAGCTAAGGCCGCTCCGATTTTATTTGTTTCTTCCATCAGCTTTTCATACGACCAAGATTCTTGCTTGCCCGACTCGTCCTCCCACAGAAGAGCGGTTTTTTGTCCAGCAGCACTGAACTTTTCCATTTCATTCACTAAATTATATTGCACAGGGGCAATTAAATCTTCACGTTTTAACACGAACAACTCCTCACTTTCTCCACCCATTATACATAAATACAGGCTCTTTCCGTAAGGATATGCCTAAAAGCAACCTCTGTAAACATAGATTTTATAGGCCGCTGGTCCTTTTTTATATGTAAAAAATGAAAAAGAGTGGGGATACCCCCACTCCTAAGCCATTATGTGAAATTGTAAATTAGAATTGTCCTCCGCCCATGTTTTGTTGAGCAAAAGATACAAGACGTTTTGTGATCTCTCCTCCAACAGAACCGTTAGCGCGAGAAGTTGTGTCTGCTCCAAGGTTTACACCGAATTCAGAAGCGATTTCTAATTTCATTTGGTCGATCGCTTGAGCAGCTCCTGGTACTAAAAGGTTGTTGCTGTTACCTGAGTTATTGTTAGCCATGTGTCTCACCTCCTTGTGAGTATAGAATGTGTCAAAACACATGGCTTCATTCAGAAAAACTTTGGTAATTGTATACAGGAGCTGAAAATTGATTTAAAAGAGTTCAGCGAATTTATCGTTAGCTTCTTGTTCGCTATACAGGGTCATTGACTCAATGTTATCTACCGCTTCTTGAATATACGGCTCGAAATCAACAAAGCTTTCAAAGTGTTCAATTTTCTCTTTTTTAGGGCGTGTTTTCGGGCTTGGCGGTGTAAAGATCGTGCAACAGTCTTCAAACGGCTGAATGCTTGTCTCATATGTGCCAATTTCCCGTGATTTTTCGATGATTTCTGTTTTGTCCATGGCGATTAGCGGACGCAAAATCGGTGTTGACGTCACCGCATTAATTGCATACATGCTTTCAAGCGTTTGGCTCGCTACCTGACCGAGGCTTTCTCCCGTAATAACGGCAAGCCCGTTTCTCTTTTCTCTGATTCTGTCGGCGATCTGAAGCATGAGGCGGCGGGTTGCCGTCATTGTGTAATTTTCAGGAATTTGTTTTTGAATGAGCTCTTGCGTTTTTGTAAATGGAACAATATGAAGTGTCATGCTTCCCCCAAAACGGGACAGACATTTCGCCAGATCCATTACCTTTTGCTTTGCGCGCTCGCTTGTGTATGGCGGGCTGAAGAAATGAACAGCTTCTACCGACAATCCCCGTTTCATCGCATAAAAACCGGCAACAGGGCTGTCAAAACCGCCAGAAAGCATCAGCATCGCTTTTCCTGCTGAACCAACTGGCAACCCGCCTGCACCTTTTTCATCACGAATTGTCAAAAATGTTGCTTCTTCCCTGATTTCGATTCTGAGCGGGATGTCTGGGTTGCGAACATCGACCGTCAATCCTTCTGTATTTCGCAAAATATGGCCGCCGATTTCAGCGTTCATTTGGTTTGTATCTAATTCAAATTGCTTATACGCTCTCTTTGTCGCGACTTTAAACGTATCACCTGGTTTATACTGATCTTTGATAGCCTTTAGTGCGGTTGCCTTAATATCATCAAGGCGGCTGTCACACTTAATTGCCAGGCTGAAGCTTTGAATCCCAAACACTTGCTTTAAATGAGGAAAAAGAGCCTCAGGATCCTCTCCATTTAATGTAATCGTCATACGATCCCTGTTGGAAAAGTATTTTAAATTCGGATAGTCTTTCAAAACGAGTCTGATGTTTTGTTTTAAGCGCTCAATAAAGCTTTTTCTGTTTTTGCCTTTGGTCGAAATTTCCCCAAAACGAATTAATATATGATCGTAATTCATGTTCTACCTCATCATTTCCCTTAATTTTTTGATACCAGGACGAAGCGCGTTCATAAACGGTTCTGCCACATCGCTTGTCTGGCTGTAATTTAAACTGATTCTGATGCTGCTTCCGGCAATCTGCTCTCCTTTGCCCATCTCTAAGAGAACTTTACTGGGCTTATGTTCTTTTGCCGAGCAAGCCGATGTTGTGGAGACGAATATATCCTGTTCCTCAAGCATGTGTAAAAGCACTTCCGCTTTAATCCCCGGTACAGAGAAATTAATAATGTGCGGCGCGCTATTCATTTGAGGCGTGTTGATAACGACGCCCTCAATTTCACTCAGCCTTTTCATAAACAATTCCTTTGCGGCAGTCATCGTGTCAAGCCGTGTGTCAAAATCAGCAGAGGCAAGATTAATGGCCTTGGCAAGCGAAACCGCACCAGCAGTATGTTCTGTTCCGGCCCGTATGCCTTTTTGCTGAGAGCCTCCCGTTATGAGCGGAATAAGGCGTGTTCCCTCTTTTACAATAAGTGCGCCTGTCCCCTTTAGGCCGTGAAATTTATGCCCCGAAATTGAACATAGATCAATGCCGGCCTTTTCAATTGCCAAGGGCACTTTATAGATGCCCTGCACATAATCGACGTGGAACAAAATGTTCGGGTGCTTCTTCAGCACTTCCCCTGCCGCTTCAATCGGCTGCACGGAACCGACTTCATTGTTCACATGCATCATGCTGACAAGCACGGTATCGGGACGGATGGCTGCTTTTAGATCTTCAATAGAAACAAATCCGTCTTCATTCACAGAAAGATAAGTGATATCAAACCCGAACAACTCTTTCAGCTGTTCTAACGATTCCGTAACGGATGGATGTTCAATAGAAGTGGCAATGATATGTTTGCCTGTTTTTATCTTTGACAAAGCCGCTCCTTTTAAAGCCGCATTATTGGCTTCTGTGGCGCCTGATGTAAATACAATATCATATTTTTTTAGGCCTAAGGACCTTTTGATTTGATTTTTGGCTGCTTGAAGCAGCTGTTCCGTTTCGGCTCCATATCGGTGCAAAGATGAAGGATTGCCAAAGTATCGGCTGCTTGTCTGTTCATATACGTTCAAGACTTCATCGTAAGGCTTCGTCGTTGAACTATTATCTAAATATATCATCTTTTTTACTCCTTTATGAAAGCGGTACAAGGTATGATATTTATGTTACCATAACAAAATTTAATAGAAAATTACGAAAAACTAGTATTGACTTCTAATTTTTTTACCATATAATAAGATTTGTTCGTTTCGTCATATTATCTGACAATTAATTGACAGAATATTTTAACATAATTATTAGGAGGATTTTTTTCATGAAACACTCACTGCCTGTCAAAGATACCATTATTATTGGTTTCATGCTATTTGCGTTATTCTTTGGAGCAGGAAATATGATTTATCCGCCGGAACTTGGACAAGCAGCCGGACACAACGTCTGGAAGGCCATCGGCGGATTTTTACTGACAGGGGTAGGCCTGCCGCTTCTCGGCATTATCGCCATCGCATTAACCGGTAAGGACGCTAAAGGCCTTGCTGACAAAGCGCACCCTGTTTTCGGCACAATCTTTACTGTCGTGCTTTATTTATCAATCGGACCATTATTCGCCATCCCGAGAACAGGAACTGTTTCATATGAAATTGGCGCTGTTCCGTTTTTGACTGGCGTACCAGAAAGACTTTCTTTATTAATATTTACACTTATCTTTTTCGGCGTTACGTACTATTTAGCGTTAAACCCATCCAAGGTTGTCGATCGAGTCGGAAAAATTCTGACTCCCATCAAATTCACAATTATTTTAATCATTGTTCTCAAAGCCATCTTCACACCGATGGGCGGATTGGGCGCCGTGACAGAAGCATATAAAGGAACACCGGTTTTTAAAGGATTTTTAGAAGGCTATAAAACAATGGACGCACTTGCTTCAATTGTATTTGGCGTTGTCGTTGTAAATGCTGTAAAAAGCAAAGGCGTTACACAGTCTAAAGCTCTTGCTGCAGCCTGCATTAAAGCAGGTGTGATTGCCGCTTTAGGGCTGACTTTCATTTATGTATCCCTTGCTTATTTAGGTGCAACAAGTACAAATGCCATCGGTCCTGTTGGTGAAGGAGCTAAAATTTTATCTGCGTCTTCCCATTATTTATTCGGTTCATTAGGCAACATCGTACTCGGAGCAGCGATTACAGTCGCATGTTTAACAACAAGCATCGGCCTTGTCACATCTTGCGGCCAATATTTTTCAAAACTTATTCCGGCATTATCATATAAAATTGTCGTTACGATTGTCACGTTATTCAGCTTGATCATTGCGAATTTCGGACTCGCGCAAATTATCGCGTTTTCTGTTCCTATTTTATCAGCTATCTATCCACTTGCCATTGTCATTATCGTTCTTTCCTTCATCGATAAGATCTTTAAAGAAAGACGCGAAGTGTACATCGCTTGCTTGATCGGTACAGGACTTTTCAGTATTTTAGACGGTATCAAAGCAGCCGGTTTTTCACTTGGATCTTTAGATGTGTTTCTAAATGCGAATCTTCCTCTTTACAGCCTCGGCATCGGCTGGGTGCTTCCAGGAATCGTCGGAGCGGTTATCGGCTATGTGCTGACCTTATTCATCGGACCATCCAAACAGCTTAATGAAATAAGTTAATGTCACAGAACGCCTGCGTTATTGCGCAGGCGTTTTGTAATGAAAAAAAGAGCCTGCTCATTACACTGCGGGCTCTTTTTCATAGTCGTGATTATCTAAGCGGATATGTCTGCTTTGATTTTTTCAACTGCACCTGGCGCAGCCTTTTCTACAGCGGCAGCTGCAATTTCATAAGAGTCGTCATAATCAAAAGCATAAAAACGTCTTTCCGCTTCTTTCAGCTGTTCAGATAAAATATGATTCTGGCTTCTGAACCGGTTTCCGAACTGAATGATTTTTTCAATGAGGATGACCTGCTCGACAAGTTCCTCTGATTCCCGGCTTGCCCTGTTGACGATTTCTTCTGCTTGTTTCAAATGGGCACCGGCTTCTTCCATATTTAATGGAAGTTCGTTTAGTTGATTGACTGTTTCTTGAATATGATGATGCGCGTTCTCCAACATCTCTTGAATATGGCTCGGAATCCCTGGAATGTTGCTAGTCTTCAGCAGTCTAGCTGTCTCAGAAATTGTTTTTTTCAAATTGCTGAGCGTCTCCCTCGCCTGAAGCTCTTCTTTTCTCAGCGCTTGCAGATTTTCACGATACTCGGCATGCTCTTTTTTCACTTCTTCAATTTGCTTCTCTATTGAAGCAACTTCTTCTACTAAAAGTGAGTAAGCGACATGCTCTGCATCAAGCTTATCTTTAACGGATGATAGCAGCTTTCCAATTTCATCAAGGCGCTTTTCAAAAGCCTGCTGTTTGCCGAGCTCACCGGCTGTCAGCCTGTAGCTTTCCTTCACCAGCTCAGTTTCCGCCTTCGTATGCTCTTTCTCTTCTTTAAGCTTGTCGTAAGCAATAATCAATTCAGGCATTTTGCTTAGTACGGATTGACCGGCTTCAACTTCGCCCTCCAGCTGCTGATAAACAGATTGAATATTTTCGTCAATGAGCTGCAGGATTGCGGACGCTTCATCAATATCCAGTTCAGTCATCAGGACATGTTCCGCTCGTTTCAGCTGGTTTGACAGATTTTCTAATTCCTTATCAAGCTGGATATGCTCAAGCTTGTACCCTTTTTCTTTCATTTCGCCATAGCCATCCTTGAGCTTTGCAATCTGTCCGGGCACCGTCTGTTTACAGTCAGCTAACAGCTTCGGCACATCATCTATGTATGACTGAAGCCGTTCAAGATTGCGGTCCTGCTCAAGCAGTACTTTTCGTGCAGTAATATAGTTTCCGCCTTCTGTTTCTTCTTCAAATTGTTTGATGCCGCTCCAAATTTCGTCCAGATCCTTTTCAAGGCTGTCATAAAGCTCCCCGTAAAGGTGGCTGTAAGCCAGCAGGTTTTTTCGAGATTTCGAATAGCGCTCCCTCACCTGTTCAATCTCTTCACGGCTCTTTTCCTCACTTGTGACAAGATCGCTGATTTCCCGAAGAATCTTTTCAATGCTTGATTCAGCCGCTGTCAGCAGGTCGTCGATATGAACGAGCACTTGATTGGCCTTTTTAAACCGGTATTTGTCTGCATTTTCCTCGGCATCATAAAGGAGCTCTTCAACTTTCGGCATGTGGGCTGTGACAATCTCATCCCATTCTTCACGCCACTTCTCAAAGAACTCTTCTGTCTGACCCGTCATTTTTAAATGTTTTATTTTAGACATTTCTTCCACGATCGACCGATTCAGAATTTCAATCTTCCACGATTCCAGCCGGTCGATTTCGGCGTAGATTTTTTTCCTGAAAAAGTAGCCTGCCGCAAACAGCGCAAGCAGTACAATTAATAATCCAATGACAAACTCCATAATGAGCCCCCTTGCTGTTTACCTTAATCTGTCAGGGTGTTTTATTTATTCAGAAAGATTTCAGGATATGTATTGAGAAAAACTGTCGTTTTCATTGTTATTATGATACCATGTAACAAACATTTTTTGACCAGAAATCAAAAACTTTTTGTGCAAAATCGGCAGGATTTGACTATTTTTTCATGGGGTGACATCAATGCAAAAGCGAGACGGACATATTCACACACCATTTTGCCCTCACGGCTCCAATGACACACTCAGACAATATGCAGAAGAAGCCTTAAAAAAAGGGTTCGAATCGATTACTTTTACCGAACACGCCCCATTGCCGCCCTCTTTTACCGATCCCACGCCGCTGAAAGACAGCGCGATGGCGCAAGCTTCTTTGGAACGCTATATTCATGAAATTTCCGGATTAAAAAAAGAATATCGCGGACAGCTTAGCATACGGACAGGGCTTGAAGTCGATTATATCGCTGAATTTGAAGACGAAATTACATTATTCCTAGACACATACGGGCCATATTTAGATGACAGCATCTTATCCGTTCATTTTTTGCGCACAGACTCTTCCTATCTATGCCTTGATTATGACGAGCATACCTTCAAAGAGCTGATTTCAGCCTGCGGAAGCATTGAAGCGGTATATGAACAATATTACCGGAGTATCTATTCTTCCATTGTAGCATCTCTCGGCGTTTATAAGCCAAAAAGAGTCGGTCACATCACACTCGTCCAAAAATTCATCAAGCTGTTTCCATACAGCATGTCAGAACATATTCGCGGCCTCGTTTCCCTGTGCCTGAATGCCATTGAAGAAAACGGAATGGAGCTCGACTTCAATACTTCCGGCTTAAGAAAAACTTACGCTGGCGGTATTTATATCGAGGATTGGATGCTGAATGAAGCGAAGCAAAAGAAGATCCCGCTTGTGTTTGGGTCAGATGCCCATCAAGCGGGAGATGTCGGATATGCGTATGAGGCGTTTTTGGAACGGTGCTAGTTGGTGAGCGCCACGTCTCCTGTCCGGAAGACGCTTCTGATCCAAATCTTGATTTCTTCAAAATACATTTTATAAAAATACGGCTCGTGCGGCTGCATGTAGAGTACTTCTGAAATATATTGAGGCTGGAGATAGGGCATCATCAAGAGAGATTTTAATTGGAGAATAAAATGAGGCAGCGGCAGCGTTAAATATTCACGCTGTTTTTCTCCTTCCTCAATGATCAGCTGAAAGATATACTTTTCCTTCATTAGATATGTCGACATAATTTCCCTGATTAATGTGGAGTCAATTGTGACTTCCCGGTAGACAAAACGAGTTAATTGACGATGATTATGCTGATAGGATAAAATATCGAAAACCAATTGAAGAAGCTGTTCCTGCGTGCTTTGAGAAGAGATATTGCTTGCCGCTGTTTCAAGCGTTTTGCTGTAGCCCTCGTAAAACTCTGAAACTAAGTGTTCCATCAAGCCTCCTTTGCCTTTAAAATAGTAGGAGATGTGCGCAACATTTACATCAGCTGACTTTGCGATTTCACGGACAGACGTGCCAGAAAATCCTTTTTGGTTAAAAAGCATGACAGCAGATTCAATAATTTTGTCTTTGGTGCTTACTTTCATACGGCTCACTCCTTCCTCTTGATACTATTCAAGCAGAAAGCCGCTGTTCCTGTAAGAACTTATCGACAAATGCCGGCAGAAAAGCCGGAACTTTGTTTTATATTATAGAAAAAGTGAGGGTTTTCCATGTTCCATGTCGAAAAACAATCTGGAGATAAAGAAAAAGACTATCAGCTTCTGCTAAAACAGCTCGAAGCCATGACCGAAGACGAAACAGACCAAATAGCTAACTATGCAAATGCCTCAGCACTGCTGTATCATTCGCTGCCTGAAGTCAACTGGGCGGGTTTCTATTTTGCCAAAGAAGAGGATGGACAGCTTGTGTTAGGTCCGTTCCAAGGCCTCCCGGCATGTGTTCGGATTCCTTTCGGCAGAGGGGTTTGCGGCACAGCGTACGCAAACGGAAAAGTGGAACGTGTTGAGGATGTAAACGCGTTTCCTGGACATATCGCCTGCGATGCAGCGTCCCAATCAGAAATTGTGCTTCCGATTCGTGTAGACGGAAAAATTGTCGGCGTCTTGGACATCGACAGCCCAGTGAAAAACCGTTTCGACGAAATTGATGAAAAATACTTAACTCAATTTGCCGAAACGCTAGAAAAAGCGTTAGCGCAGTAATATAAAAGCCCAAAACTGATATCGTTTTGGGCTTTTTTTATTTTATTGAGTCATGAACCATCAAGCGGTTTTTCCCGCTCCGTTTCGCGCTGTAGAGCGCTTCGTCTGCCTCATGCACAAGCTCTTTCAGCGACTTTTTTGTTTCTGTCGTCCAGCAGGAGATACCGCAGGAAATGGTTACCTCGGGTTTCGTATTTTTTCTGACCGCGTAAACCAGCCGCTCGGTAATCCGTTTCCCCACTGCAACCGGCACATTTGGCAAATAAATCGCCAGCTCCTCTCCTCCCCAGCGGGCACCGACATCATGCTTTCGGATGTTGCTTTTAATCACTGAAGCGACTTGAATTAAAATCTCGTCCCCAGTCTGATGGCCGTACGTATCATTTACATTCTTAAAATTATCAATATCAACAAGAATAAAAACACCCTTTTGGTGGATTTTCATGCTGTATTGAATTTTTTCATCTAAATACGCTCGTGAATACAGTTCAGTCAGCTGATCTGTTTTCACGAGATGCTCAAGGCGGTCGCGAAGCATTGAATTGGTTACAGCCAGTGTCGCGTGATGAATCAGCGCCTGAAACAGCTTGTACATTTCAAATGTAAAAGCGTACAGCTCCTGTTTCAATAAAACCGCAAAGCCTAAAAGCCGGTCGTTTTGAATCATCGGAGCAGCCATCAGCGAGCCGTACCCCACCTTCCCAAAAACAGACTGGCCATTCCCGATGAAAACCCCTTTTTCACCTTCATACAGCTTTTCTTTCAGCTCATTATAAAAATCTGACGGCTTCGCTTCTTTAAAAAATGCTGTGCTGCCTGGAAGCAATGTTAGGTTTTCAAAATGGTCTATATGAAAAAATCCCACTTCTTCTGCCTGAAATGATTCTGCCATTCTCACAGCCAGATCATTCATTGTATCAGTCAATGTCATCCGCTGATTCAGGCGTCGTGATGTCTCATTAATCAATTCCAAATTTGCGATGCTTGCTTTGGATTGTTCGTAGAGCTGGGCATTTTCAAACGCTTTTCCCGCGGCGTTTGCTAACAGCGACATTTCATCAAGGCAGGCATCAGTAAGAAAGCTGTCACCCGTTCCTTCAGCCTTCAACACCCCGTATGTGCCCTGCTGTCCTTTGATCGGAATATAGGCGACAGATTCATTTTTCCGCAAAATGTCTCCGGACAAATACACTTTGAGCGCAAAGGAATCGGATTTTTCCCCTTCCATATACAGCTCTTTTGCAGGAATCCCTAAACATTGGTCTTGATCGTGCGATATAAATAAAGAAAACTCAAAAAGAGAAAATGTGCTTGTCAAGCTTTCTAAAAGCTGCTTCAGCACATCTGTCTGATCAAGCAGTGAATGGAACAGCTCTGTCATTTTGTATATCTTTTTTTGGTAGATCGTTTTGTTATAGAGTCTTTCCTGTTTCATCGACTGGTTTAAAAATGAAGCAACCACGTCCGGAAGCCCTTCAGGAATCTCTTCATCCTGCCTGCATGCAAGATGGAAACGCCTGCCGGAGCCGTCCTCAATCAGGTAACATGAAGCGTTTATTTTCGAAGCGGAAAAACGCGCTTCACCATCTGCCAGTTTTGTCACAAAGTCTGATGATGACGGTGTAAGCGAAACACAAAGGGTTGAAAAATAGGTTTGAATAGCCGAAGTCAGCCATATGAAAGAGTCGGTGAATGTGACTTTTTCAGATTTGGTTAATAAAAAATCGAGCATATGATAATGAAAGGCGGATAATTGATCTTTAGTTTGTTCTACCATGTTTTTATCACCTAAAAGTTTACCACTAATTTTTGTTTATTATATCATAAACGGTGAAGCAATAATGGAGGAATGGTTGACTTCAAAACAAATAAATTATATAATGACCTTTGTGTGAAATATTGCAGCCTTTTTGTTCAGCTTCTATGTTTTCATTTTGTTCCTTATCGATAAGGTGTATCGTGTAACTCTCTGCTGCTGGAGCGAGGATACATGAAAACAAAATGTGCATGGTCGAATAGAGCAGACGGTTTTTATTTTCCACAAAAATAAAACCAAAGGAGGAGTCACATTATGGCTCGCTATACAGGTCCATCTTGGAAACTGTCCCGCCGTCTAGGAATCTCTCTTAGCGGTACAGGAAAAGAATTAGAAAAACGCCCTTACGCTCCAGGTCCACACGGCCCAGGACAACGCAAAAAATTATCAGAATACGGTTTGCAATTGCAAGAAAAGCAAAAGCTTCGTCACATGTACGGTGTAAACGAACGTCAATTCCGCACTTTGTTTGACAAAGCTGGCAAACTAGCTGGTAAACACGGTGAAAACTTCATGATTCTTTTAGATTCTCGTCTTGATAACGTTGTGTACAAGCTAGGTTTAGCACGTACTCGCCGTCAAGCTCGCCAATTGGTTAACCACGGTCACATTCTTGTAGACGGAAGCCGCGTTGACATCCCGTCTTACCTAGTGAAACCTGGTCAAACAATCGGTGTTCGCGAAAAATCAAGAAACCTTTCTATCATCAAAGAATCTGTTGAAGTGAACAACTTCGTTCCTGAATACCTTACTTTCGACGCTGAAAAGCTTGAAGGTACTTTCACTCGTCTTCCTGAGCGTTCTGAACTTGCTCCGGAAATTAACGAAGCGCTTATCGTTGAGTTCTACTCTCGTTAATCGTTTTAAAAACCCCTGCCGCTATGCGGTCGGGGTTTTTTTATCGTCTGTTTCGTCATTCGCCTCTTGCTGGCCAACACTATCTTGCGCCTGCTGCTCCCAATGATCCCGCTGCAGCCGTTCTTTTGCAATCGTACACATGAGATTCACGCTTTAGCGCTCCTTTCATTTAAAAGGTGGTGATTGGTCGTGTTTGCCCTATCTAATATACTCTTTTCCTTTCATTCCTATGCGGTAAACAAAAAGATCCTTTGCCTTCAGTGGCAAAGGATCTTTTTCTTATTTATACGTCACAAGGAAGTATTTTTTCTTCCCGCGGCGCAGAACAGTAAATTGGTTTTCGATGCGGTCTTCACCTGATAGGGTATAATTTATTTCCGTCTGGCGTTCACCGTTAATGTAAACAGCTCCGTTTTGGATGTCTTCACGCGCTTGGCGTTTAGAAGGAGATAATTTAGATTGCACCAACACATCTACAAGTGAAAGCTCTTGGGTGCTGTCAACTTCCATAGAAGGAACATCTTTAAAGCCTACTTTTACGTCTTGAGCAGAAAGCTCTTTAATATTGCCGCTGAACAGCGCTTGGGAGATGTTGATGGCTTGCTCCAGCGCCTCGCGTCCGTGAACAAGTGATGTCACTTCTTCTGCCAGGCGTTTTTGCGCTTCACGTTTTTCTGGCGCCGTTTCTGTTTTTTCAGCGTATGCTTCAATTTCCTCTTTTGAAAGGAACGTGAAGTATTTCAAGTATTTGACAACGTCACGGTCGTCTGTGTTGATCCAGAATTGATAGAATTCATATGGCGATGTTTTTTCTTTATCAAGCCAGATCGCGCCGCCTTCCGTTTTTCCGAACTTCGTGCCGTCTGCTTTTGTGACAAGCGGAATCGTTAGGCCGAACGCTTTTGCTCCTTCTTCTTCTGATTTTCTGATCAGTTCAAGACCCGCTGTGATGTTGCCCCACTGATCGCTTCCGCCGATTTGCAGTTTACAGTTTTTGTCTCTGTAAAGATTTAAGAAATCATAAGATTGAAGAATCATGTAGCTGAATTCCGTGTACGAGATGCCGGATTCAATTCTTGAGCTGACCGTATCTTTTGCCAGCATGTAATTGATGCCGAAATTTTTACCAACGTCACGAAGGAAATCGATCACATTCATTTTGCCGATCCAGTCAAAGTTGTTCGCGATGACAGCTGGGTTTTCTGCTGCTTCAAAATCTAGAAATCTGGACAGCTGGTTTTTGATTTTTTGGGACCATTCGGATACGATGTCAGCAGTGTTTAATGTACGCTCTGCTTTTTTTCCGCTTGGATCACCGATGAGGCCCGTCGCGCCGCCCACAAGCGCAATCGGATGATGCCCTGCAAGCTGAAAACGACGAAGTGTTAAAATAGGCAGCAGGTGTCCGATATGCAAGCTGTCTGCTGTAGGGTCAAAGCCTGAGTACAAGCGGATTTTTTCTTCATTCAGCTGTTTATTCAACCCTTCTTCATCTGTCATTTGCTGAATCAATCCGCGGAAGGATAAGTCTTCAAGTAAGTTAGTCATAAGATAAAGCTCCTTTTTTAATTAAAATAAAAAACGCCCCTTCGTTTACACGAAGGGACGATTGATTATCGCGGTACCACCCTACTAATAAGAGAATGCAAACATTCGTCTTATCACTTTGCCTGATAACGGATCAGGTCCGTTCTTTCACTACTGAAAGCCTGGCCGGCTTTGTTTGCAAAAGCGGTTCATGAGTGTATTCGATATATCCGTCTGTGCTGATTTTCACCGGCCATCAGCTCTCTGGAACGTAAGGATATTCTACTTGTCTCAATCTTTACCTTTTCATATGAAGCTATATCATTTTTAACATAAATAAAATCCTGTGTCAACGCCGCCTTTTAATCCTCCATTGTTGACAGATCTCCAGCCGGCAGATTAAGCTCCCATGCCTTCAGCACGCGCCTCATGATCTTTCCGCTTCGGGTTTTCGGAAGCTTATCTTTAAATTCGATCTCACGCGGAGCCGCATGAGCTGCAAGACCCTGCTTTACAAATAGGCGGATCTCTTCTTTCAGTTTATCAGACGGCTCAAATCCTTCCCTGAGTGCAATAAAAGCTTTAATGATTTCTCCACGCACCGGGTCAGGCTTTCCGATAACGCCTGCTTCTGCAATAGCCGGATGTTCGACAAGCTTGCTTTCCACTTCAAATGGGCCGACGCGCTCACCGGAGGTCATGATGACGTCATCAACTCTGCCTTGGAACCAAAAGTATCCCTCTTCATCCATGTAAGCAGAATCCCCAGACACATACCAGCCGCCCGGCATGAAATACGATTCATACTTTTCAGGGTTATTCCAAATGGTATGCATCATGGAAGGCCAGCCCTTTTTGATGGCGAGATTGCCCATTCGGTACGGCGGAAGCTCGTTGCCTTGATTGTCAACGATCGCTGCCTCCACTCCTGGAATCGGCTTACCCATTGAACCCGGTTTAATATCCATGCAAGGATAGTTGCAGATAAGCTGACTGCCCGTTTCTGTCATCCACCATGTATCATGAATTCGTTTGTTAAAAACTTTATGTCCCCATCTGATGACTTCCGGATTTAGCGGCTCACCGACACTGAGCACATGCCGGAGTGAAGTTAGATCATATTTCGCAGCCATTTCATCTCCCGCTCCCATCAGCATCCGAAAAGCTGTCGGCGCGCTGTACCAGACATTGACGCCAAGCTGTTCAATCGTTCCATACCAGCTTTCCGGGCTGAAACGTCCGCCGACGATGACATTTGTCGCTCCGTTCAGCCACGGTGCAAAAATGCCGTATACCGTACCTGTCACCCAGCCTGGATCAGCCGTGCACCAATAAATGTCTTCTTCCTTTAAATCAAGGACCCACTTTCCTGTTTGATATTGCTGAATCATCGCTTCATGGACATGCAGCACGCCCTTTGGCGTACCAGTGGAACCTGATGTATAGTGAAGCAGAAAGCCGTCTTTTTTATCCATCCATTCGATATCCAGTCTTGTGCTTTCCTGTTTCGCTGCTTCATCATAATTGATGATATTCGTGCCGCTCTCAGCCTCTCCCCCGACTACGAAGACATGCTGCAAGTGAGGCAGTTTGTCTACCGGTATTCTCTCCAGCAGCTCAGGTGTTGTGACAACAACCTTTGCCTCACTGTTTTCAAGCCGGTCTTTCACCGCTCCCTCCATAAATGCTTCGAACAGCGGCCCGGCGATGGCGCCAATTTTGATTGCGCCAAGCATAATAAAATAAAGCTCGGGTGATCTCGGCATAAAAATAAAAACGCGGTCCCCTTTTTCCACATTTCCATACCGTCTCAGCACATTCCCGGCTCTGTTTGATTCTTCCTTCATTTCTTTAAACGTGTATTTTTCATCCCTTTTTGCGTCTTTATAATAAAGCGCTACTTTGTTTTTTCGAAACGATTCGGCATGGCGGTCAATCGCTTCATACGCCGCATTCAGTTTCCCTGTCTCATGCCAAGAGAAATGTTTCTCCGCCTCGGCCCAATCAAAATGCCGGTACGTTTCTTCATAGTTTTTTAAGTTATGATCCCCCTCTATTGCTGGTAACGCTTTCAAATTCATGCCCAAACATCCCCCTTTGCTGAAGTTGTCACAATTATTATAGTATATATTCATATTCTTCTCAATTTTTAAAATATAAACCATGTTGAAAACGCTTTATAATTTGGTATTCTTAAAGAAGGCATGTATTTTTATAAGAATTGATGGGACGGTGAATTAGTGGAACATCATAAAACATACCATTCAGCAAACATCAAAACAGCAACCGGCTCTATACTGATAGAAGGGCCTGTCTCTCCAGAGGATTTGGCAGGTTATGAGTTTCATAAAGATTTAACCGCATTTCGCCCGCCTCGCGAGCAGCATGAAGCGCTAGTCGACATTGCAGGCCTTCCCGAAGGGCGCATTATTATTGCCAGAGACGGCCGAACCATTGTCGGCTATGTCACGTATTTATATCCTGACCCGCTCGAAAGATGGTCTGAAGGAAATATGGAAGATTTGATTGAGCTCGGAGCCATCGAAGTAGCGCCGGACTATCGGGGATGCGCTGTCGGAAAGACGCTCCTGACCGTCAGCATGATGGATGAACAAATGGAAAACTACATTGTGATGACGACAGAATATTACTGGCATTGGGATTTAAAAGGGATGAACAAAGATGTGTGGGAATACAGAAAGATCATGGAAAAGATGATGAATGCAGGCGGATTGGTCTGGTTTGCAACGGATGAGCCGGAGATCAGCTCCCACCCTGCAAACTGTCTGATGGCCCGCATTGGAAAAAACGTCAGCCAAGAATCAATTGAGCAATTTGACAGGCTCCGTTTTTATCATCGTTATATGTATTAACTGACACTGGCAAAGGGGAAAAAATAATGATTGTTGAGCAAATCATGAAAAGAGATGTCATTACATTAACGAAGACAGATACGCTTGAAACAGCCATATGCAAACTGAAGGAATTCCATATCAGACATCTGCCTGTTGTAGATGAAGAACGACACGTGATCGGCATGATTACAGACAGAGACATGAAACAGGCCAGCCCGAGTATTTTTGAAGAAAACAAACGAAGCCTATTTCTCACACGAAGCGTAGATTCAATTATGAAAAAGGATGTTGTCTGCGCCCACCCGTTAGATTTTGTCGAAGAAATATCAGCCGTGTTCTACGAGCATGGCATCGGCTGCCTTCCAGTGGTGCACCATCAAAAATTAATAGGCATTTTAACAAAAACCGATTTGCTGCGGACGTTTGTCAAATTGACAGGCGCTGACCAGCCGGGATCGCAAATTGAGATAAAAGTAAACGACATCACCAAAAGCCTCGCTGAGATCAGCAGTCTTTGCCAAGACCTTCAAGTGAAAATATTAAGCGTGCTTGTTTATCCGCATGACGATCCCGGTGTAAAAGTGCTTGTCTTCCGTGTAAAAACGATGAATCCGCTGCCGTTTTTGCAGGCATTACAAAGAAATGGACACCACGTCGTATGGCCGTCAGAGCAAAGGGATCTGCTATGAGAGACAGTGTATTTATCTATTCTCCATCCTACCAAACCTATATGTTTCATCAGGAGCATCCCTTTAATCAGCAGCGGGTTCTGTTAACATATGATTTGCTTAAGACGATCAATGCCTTTGATGATGGAGACATTGTCACCCCCAGACTCGCTTCAGAAGAGGAGCTTTCCCTTGTCCACACGGACGATTACATTCAGGCCGTAAAGCTTGCGGGCGCCGGAAAGCTTCCCGCTGAAGAAGGAGAAAGCTACGGGCTCGGCACTGAAGACACACCCGTCTTTGCCGGCATGCACGAAGCGGCATCACTCTTGGTCGGCGGCACTTTAACGGCCGCAGACTGGGTCATGTCAGGACAAGCCCTGCATGCGGCAAACCTTGGTGGAGGGCTTCATCATGGCTTTCGCGGGAGAGCATCAGGATTCTGCATATACAACGACAGCGCTGTGGCGATTCAATATATCCAGAAAAAATATAGCGCCAGAGTGCTTTATATTGATACGGACGCCCACCACGGGGACGGTGTGCAATTTACATTTTACGATAATCCTGACGTATGCACGCTGTCCATTCATGAAACAGGAAGGTATTTATTCCCTGGAACCGGCCAGATCCAAGAAAAAGGCAGCGGAAAAGGATATGGCTATTCCTTTAATATCCCGCTTGACGCTTTTACAGAGGATGATTCTTTTCTTGAGGCTTACCGGACAGCAGCTTCAGAAGTCGCCGCGTATTTCGAGCCTGATGTCATTATCAGCCAAAACGGCGCCGATGCCCATTACTACGACCCGCTGACGCATTTATCAGCAACAATCAATATATACGAAGAAATCCCCCGTCTTGCACACACTTTGGCTCATCAATATTGCGGAGGGAAATGGATTGCAGTCGGAGGGGGCGGATATGATATTTGGCGTGTCGTGCCCCGCGCCTGGGCCAGAATATGGCTTGAAATGAAGGGAATTGATCCGGGACACGAGATCCCGCCGGAATGGATTGCTAAATGGCAAAAACAATGCCCCGTGGCCCTTCCGTCGAGCTGGAGCGATCCGGCTGATTTATATCCTCCGATTCCCCGCAAGCCTGAAATTACAGAAAAAAATGCCCAAACTGTCAGCAAAGCATTATATGCGATACGTTCTGAACAGCAAAGAACAAAGTAAAAAACGACCTTTACGAAGAGGTCGTTTTTGATTTTTTAATCACTATTTCCACACGCCGATTTTCCTTCATGTGTTCATTTGTCTTGTTATCCTTTACTGGCTTTGTATCCGCATAACCGACAGCAATAAAGCGCTTGGAGGGAAGCTTCTCTTTAGACGTGAAGTATTGAATAACCCCACTTGCCCGTGCTGCTGATAGCTCCCAGTTCGACGGGTATCGGTATGTCGAAATGTTTCGGCTGTCTGTATGTCCCTCCACCTGAATGTCATTTGGAATGGTTTGAAGAAGAACGGCAATTTGGTGAAGAAGTGTTTCGGCATTTTTCAGCACCTTTGCCTCACCTGTATCAAACAGCACAGCCTCCTGAAGAACGAGCACGACACCGCGTTCATCCCGTTTGGCTGTCATTTGGGCCTTCAAATGATTGTCTTTTATATATGTATTTACTTTCTTGAGAAGCTGATCCTGCTGATCCTCTTGCTTCTTCGTATCAGATGGGGATGTATTCTTTTTTTCTATGGATGTTTGGTCCGGCTGAAGCCCGTTGCCTTCCTTCTGGATCGAGTCCACTGCAGCTTTGAATTTTTGCAGATCGATTTGGGACATCGAAAAGAGTAAAATAAAGAACACAAGGATCAAGGTGATCAAATCTGTAAAGGTTACCATCCAGCTGAATGAAGATTGACTGTTTTTTCCGCTTCCATTCCTTCTTTCAAAACGTTCTCTTCTAAGCTTCATGTACAGATCCCTTTTTTGTTTTTACTTGTTTTGGCTGCTTCTGCCATTCTTCCCGTGAGCTGAAAACGACCAGCTGGCTTTCAAGGTTGCGCGGGTTTTTTCCGGATTGAACACCGATAATCCCTTCCACCATTACCTGCTTGATGAAAATTTCACTTTCTGTTTTCTCTTCAAGCTTAGCCGCGATCGGGTTGAAGACCATATTTGCCAGTAATGAACCATATAAAGTCGTCAGAAGCGCAATGGCCATATTTGGTCCAAGCATATGCGGGTCATTTAAGTTTTTGAGCATCAGCACAAGCCCGACGAGTGTTCCGATCATTCCCCATGCCGGAGCGAATTCTCCCGCTTTTTCAAAAACTCGCCGCCCTTTTCGGTGCCGTTCCTCCATTGCTGCGATTTCTGAATCCATGACGAGCCGAATCGTTTCTTCATCCCAGCCGTCAATCGCTAAAAGCAGCCCTTTTTTCAAGAATGGATCTTTGATTTCCCGAGCCTGATCATCCAATGATAAAAGCCCGTGTTTTCGCGCGTGATCGGAAAGGGAAACAAAGGTTTTCACAAGATCTTTCACATTGTCTTCCTGGCGGATGAATGCCTGCTTTAACACAGAGGGCGCTTTTTTCAGCTCTCTTGGCGGAAAACTGATAAAAACAGCGGCGCAAAGTCCCCCTGTTACGATGAAGAAAGAGGTCAGATCAAGAAAAGAGCGGAAACCGCTTACTCCCGATCCTGAAATAATCCCGATAACAATAATAATCGTTCCTAACACAAATCCAACAGGTGTAAGATAATCAAAACGTTTCATCATTTCTCCCCATGAAAAAAGCAAGAATTCACCATAAAGGTGAAGCTTGCTCTTTGTTTTTCTTATGACTTGGTTGACTTTCTAAGCTCTATACGGTGCGGCAGTTCGACGATATGCTCTTCAACCGGCTCTTTATTCATGAGCTTCGTCAGCAGTCTCATCGCAACGGCGCCGATATCATATGTCGGCTGAACAACTGTTGAAAGCTGAGGACGAACCATGAGGCTTAATCTTGTATTATCAAAACCGATAATGTCGAGATCCTCCGGAATGGATAAGCCCTGATCCTGAGCGGCATGGATAATGCCGAGTGCCATTTCATCAGTTGCAGAAAGAATGGCTGTCGGTTTTTTATCCAGGCTCATCAGATGCTGCAGTGCTTCGAGTCCGGAATCATATGTGTAATCCCCTTCAGCTACAAATTGTTCATTAAACGGAAGGTTCGCTTCTTCAAGCGCACGTTTGTAGCCTTGGAGTTTTTTCGAACGGTTGATCGGTTCTGCCATTGGTCCGGAAACGAACGCGATGTCTGTATGTCCTTTATCAACCAAAAGCTTCACGGCATCATAAATCGCCTGTTCGTAATCGATAGCGACTGACGGTGTTTCCTCCTGCTCTTCTACAGAAGCGGCAAGTACAATCGGCACTGGAGAACGCTTAAATTCCGCCACATGCTCGTCCGTAATGTTTCCGCCCATAAACACGATGCCGTCCACTTGTTTGCCGAGCATTGTGTTTAACAAGTGCAGCTCTTTCTCCATGTTTTGGTCAGAGTTGCTCAAAATAATATTGTATTTATACATTGTCGCGATATCTTCAATTCCGCGCGCAAGCTCTGAATAGAAAATGCTTGAGATATCGGGAATGATGACACCTACAGTTGTTGTTTTTTTACTTGCCAGCCCTCTTGCCACCGCGTTTGGACGGTAACCGAGACGTTCAATGGCTTCCAAGACTTTTTTCCTCGTTGTCGGTTTTACATTCGGGTTGCCGTTCACGACACGGGAAACGGTTGCCATGCTTACATTAGCTTCTCTCGCTACATCGTAGATCGTAATATTGCTCATCCTAAAACCACTCCTTTTACTGGATACACTTATCCTTATCTATAGCATAAACACTTTATGTAGAGAAATGTCATAATGTCCGAATTTATGTCGTTTATGATTTGTAAGCGTAAGTCAGTAGTGTACATTATTTTTCATTATTCATCAAATTTAATTACTTCTCATGAAATTATACACGTTTTTATAGATGATGAAAACGTATACTTGGTTTTTATAACTAAATAAACGAGAAAGCATAAAAAAAGGCCGCAGGCGCGGCCTTTTGGATTGTTCAATTAAGCGTTGACTTTCACCATTGGCTTCAGTTCATTCAGCCATTTTTCGAATTCAGGAATCGCCATTTGCTGAGCAGAGTCAGAAAGTGCGACTGACGGATCAGGGTGAACCTCAGCCATTACGCCATCAGCACCGATCGCTAAAGCGGCTTTAGCTGTCGGAAGCAAGAGGTCACGGCGGCCTGTTGAATGCGTAACATCAACAAAGACTGGCAAATGCGTTTCTTGTTTCAAAATCGGCACAGCTGAAATATCCAGCGTGTTTCTCGTTGCTGTTTCATATGTTCTGATTCCGCGCTCACAAAGGATAATTTGGTCATTTCCTTGTGACATGATGTATTCAGCAGCATTGATGAATTCAGAGATCGTTGCAGCAAGACCGCGCTTCAGAAGCACTGGCTTTTTCACGGCGCCGGCCGCTTTCAGCAATTCGAAGTTTTGCATGTTGCGCGCTCCGATTTGAATGACATCAATGTAGTCCAGCGCTTCTTCGATATGAGCCGGAGTTACGATTTCACTGATAACCGCCAGATCAAATTCATCCGCTACACGTTTTAAAATTTGAAGGCCTTCAACACCAAGCCCTTGGAAATCGTATGGGCTCGTACGAGGCTTAAAGGCTCCACCGCGCAAAATTTTAATCCCTTGTTTTTTCGCAGCTGCAGCGACTTCAGCTACCTGCTCATAGCTCTCTACCGCACATGGGCCGACAATGAATCTTTGCTGGCCGTCTCCGATTTTTTCGCCTTTGATATCAACAATTGTATCTTCAGGTTTTTTCTTGCGGGAGACAAGCAGCGCTTTGCTGTGATCTTCTTCCTGAAGCTCTAAACCGGCTTTGAATATCTCTTTAAAAATGTGCTGGATGGTTGAATTTTCGAACGGCCCGTCATTGTTTTCAATGATATTGTTTAACATTGTGCGTTCTCTGACAGGGTCAAATCGGTTGACACCCTGTGCTTCCTTCGCTTTACCGATCTCTTTTACAACATTGCCGCGTTCGTTGATTAATTTTAAAATTTGTAGGTTTAATTCGTCTGCTTTCTGCCTTAAAAGCTCTAACTCTGTGTTGCTCATTTTTTTCATCCTTTCCCTGCACATTCATTTTTTATTTTGTAGTTATCATGCATCTTACTATAAGTAATTCCAAATGGAAATACTGAAATACAAAAAATTTTATAAAAACTCTACTTTATTACCCAAACGCTTTTAAGTGATAAAGTAATCTATGAAGCTATCCTACATGATGTGAGGGCAATGTTCAAGGGTTTTTTACAAAAAAAAGCGCCAGATGATATCTGGACGCTTTTTTCTATGACAAATGCTGCTCAATAGCGGCTTCTGTAATTTGTGAATGTGAGGTATGCCATTTCACTTCACCGTTCTGGATGATGAATATCTGAGGGCTTTCATGCTTGACCCCATATGTTTCTGCAATGAAATTGGACAGCGGCCGGGCTTCTTGTACTTGAAGATAGTAAGCCGGCACATCCTCATGCTGATTTGCAAAGGCATCAAACTCATGAAATGCTGCCTGGCTGATCGGGCATGTGGTGCTGTGTTTCAAGAAGACGAAAACGCCTTCCTGTTCTGCAATCCGTTTAAATTCTTCCTCAGATTGAATAAGCTGTTTAGCCATGACTCAAGCTCTTCCTTCCCTGCTCAGCGATTCAACTGCTCAGCCTGTTTTTGTGCATCTTTCAGTTCGTCTTTTACATCTTCTTTCGTCTGGAGGACTTGATCTTTTGTTTCATCAGCTGCCTGCATCGCTTCTTCCCTCATATCTTGCATTGCAGTCGATGAATCCGTTTTGTCAGATTTGGAACGGTCTCTCAAATCCTTTACCTTGTTCATGATCTGTCCAGACTGATCCGCTACAAGCTGTGTGATGTTGGAAGTTTTGTCTTTTGCGATGCTGACATATTGCGTGCCTTTTTCCTTCGCATCTGCCGTCATTTTATCAGTTTTGTCCCGTAAGGCAACAGCCTGGCTGCCGAGATCGTCGCGAAGTTCTTTGCCTGATTTAGGCGCTAGAAAAAGAGCTGTAGTGGCACCGATGATTCCCCCGATTAAAGTTCCGATTAAAAAATCTTTACTATTAATTCCATCTTTGCTCATCATTATTCCTCCTCTTAGTATTTTTTTCTCTTACAGGGCTGATTTTTTCTTTTGCTTCCATTTCTCCCAAATTTCCATTGCTGCTTGACTCCAAGTGACAACTTGATTGATCTTATCTTGATTCTCTCTAACTGATGCCGATACAGACCCTGCCGCTTGTTTCATGGATGTATTGAACTGCTGTACAGAAGCTCCCACTCCTTGAACAGCATGAACGACCGTGTTCAGCTTTTCTGATTTTTCCTGAATATCTTCAGCCAGGCGGTTGGTCTTATGTAAAAGCTCGGCTGTTTCAGTTGTGATGCCCTTCATTTGTCCCTCCAGCCCTTCAAGAGTGGATGCGACGTTTTTTAGTGTCAGCTGCAGTGACTTCAATGTTTTAGACAAGTAGATCACTAATACGAGAAATGCAACTGCGATGAGTGCAACGCTCAAATAAAGAATAATAATCATCTCAAACCTCCTTGCTGCAGGATATACTGCTGTTTACCCGTTTTCTTCAATCATAAACATGTGTACTGGGCTGTATACATACTATTCTCCGTTATGTAAGAAAATCCTTTAATAAGCTTTTCCATCAGATAAATAAAAAGCAGTGAGATCACTGCTTTTTATTATGCCATGACGTTTTCGTAGGCTCTCATATATTTTTGGATATCTCCTGCTCCCATGAAGATGAGAACGGCTTTATCATGAGCTTTTAAAACAGATGTGTCATCTTCTTCAATCAGCTTGGCATTATGAATTTTTCCCTGGAGATCGCCGATCGTCAGCTTTCCGGCATTCTCACGGGCTGAGCCGAAAATATCGCATAAATACACACAGTCAGCGCCGCTCAGGCTTTCTGCAAATTCGTCAAGGAACTGCTGCGTCCGTGTAAATGTATGAGGCTGGAATACTGCGACAATTTCCCGATCAGGATACTTCTGTCTAGCCGCCTCGATTGTCACTTTTATTTCTGTCGGATGATGGGCATAGTCATCAATCAGCACTTGATCCCCAAGCTGCTTCTCATTGAATCTGCGTTTGACGCCCCCAAAGGATTTGAGAGCATGCTTAATGATGCTGGAATCAATTTCTTCATAATGGCATAACGCAATGACCGCCAATGAGTTTAATACATTGTGGTGGCCGTACGCAGGAATATAAAACGTATCATAGAACGTATTGCGGACAAAGACATCAAAAGTTGTCCCTTCCGTGCTTTTTACGATGTTTCTGGCTTGAAAATCATTTTCTTCCCCCGTGCCGTAATACACAACCGGGACGTTCGCATGGATTTTCGGCAGATGCTCATCGTCTCCGCAGGCAATAATGCCTTTGTTGACTTGAAGAGCCATCTCTTGGAAAGCGTCAAATACATCGTCAATGCTTGAGAAGTAATCAGGGTGATCAAAATCAATATTCGTCATAATCGCATAATCTGGCTGATAGCTTAAGAAATGGCGGCGGTATTCGCACGCTTCAAACACAAAGTATTCGCTGTTTTCATTTCCCTGGCCTGTTCCGTCTCCGATTAAGAAAGACGTCGGTTTTGCGTTTTGGATCACGTGAGCCAGCAGACCCGTAGTCGACGTTTTGCCGTGTGCGCCCGTAACGGCAACACTCGTGAATTTTTTCATGTAGTCGCCTAAAAACTTATGATAACGTATCACCGGAATTCCCTCAGACATCGCTTTTTCTATTTCAGGATGCGTGTCTGGGAATGCGTTTCCGGCGATGACTGTCATGCCGGGTTTAATATTTTCCGCGCTAAAAGGAAGAATCGTAATATTTCTTTTTTCAAGCGCTGTTTGCGTAAAAATAAATTTTTCGATATCCGATCCTTGGACAGTATATCCATTATCATGAAGTATTTGGGCAAGCGGACTCATACCGGTCCCTTTTATTCCAACAAAATGATAAACAGTCATAATTGTACCTCCAACAAACGTCTATCTGTTCCCCAGTATATGACGCTCATTTCAATTTGCGACCGCGGCGGCTGAAAAGCCTCCCTTAGCGGCGTATTTTATATGTTTTGTTATGTTTAGTATCAGGTTATTTCTTTCCGATTAAACCCAGATATCAAGATTTGTCTATGCACAGCTGCTGTAAAGCGGCATAGCTGTTAAATGCTCTAAACACTATCATACCATGTTTGGTGTGAAAATGAACCCATATTATTCGTTTATTAAATCACTTGCTGTGATCAGCACCTCCCGAGGCTTGCTTCCTTTTGCCTCAGAGATCATGCCTTCCGCTTCCATCATGTCGATCAGCCTTGCCGCACGATTGTAACCGATTCTGAATCTTCTTTGCAGGCTTGAAGTGCTCGCACTGTTTTGCTCTACAACAAACTCACACGCTTCGTAAAACAGTTCGTCCTCTTCTTTCAGGGCTGATCCTTGTCTTACGAGCTCTTCTTGTTCAAATAAATAGGTCGGCGGCATTTGGCTTCTGACGTGGGAAACGACGCGGTCGATTTCCCGGTCTGACACAAAGTTACCTTGCAGACGAACCGGTTTTCCCGATCCGTTTTCCAAAAAGAGCATATCCCCTTTTCCGAGAAGCTTTTCTGCACCGGCTATGTCGATAATTGTTCGGGAATCAACCTGGCTTGAAACAGAAAAGGCGATTCTCGTTGGGATATTCGCCTTTATCAGACCTGTAATGACATCGACTGACGGACGCTGAGTGGCGACGAGAAGATGGATACCGCACGCTCTGGCTTTTTGGGCGATCCGCGCAATGCTTTCTTCCACATCGTTTGGAGCCACCATCATCAAATCTGCAAGCTCATCAATAATGACAACTAAATATGGCAGCTTTTCACCCATTTGGTGTTCAGCGGTTAATTGATTAAAGCGGTCAATGTCGCGGACACCTGAATGGGCAAAAAGCTCATAGCGGCGCTCCATTTCCTCAACGACCCATTTCAAAGCAGCTGTAGCCGCTTTAGCATCAGTAATGACCGGGCTGACGAGGTGAGGAATTTTATTGTAAGGGGCCAGCTCTACCATTTTCGGATCAATCAGCAGCACCTTTACCTCACTCGGGTCAGCTTTATAAAGCAGGCTGACTAATATTGTATTGATGCATACGCTTTTTCCGGAGCCTGTAGCGCCGGCAATCAAGCCATGCGGCATTTTCTTCAAGTCGATAACAACAGGATTTCCTGAAATATCTAATCCCAGCGCAGCTGTGAGCGGTGACTTGCTTGTCCTGAAAGCTGAGCTGCGAATCATTTGGCGCAAATCAACCACCTTGCTCGTGCGGTTCGGCACTTCAATTCCGATCGTGTTTTTCCCCGGAATCGGCGCTTCAATCCGAATATCTCTCGCTGAGAGACTGAGTTTAATATCATCGGACAAGTTGGTGATTTTATTCACCTTTACACCTGGTTCAGGATGCACTTCAAATCTCGTGACAGACGGACCCTGGGTTACATGGACCACATTGGCGCGGACATTGAAGTTTTTCAAGGTCAAATCAAGAAGCTGACGCTGTTCTTCGATCCACGCAGTATCATCTTGAACCTGCGCTGGCGGGACATCAAGCAGTGCAACATTCGGAAATACATAGCTGCCGCGGCGCTCCTCTGCTTTTTGCTGTTTATGCGTATCTCTTTTCAGCATCATCACATTAAAAGGAACGGATGGCCCTTTTTGAGAAGATGCGCTTTGTTCAGTCCTTTTCTCCTGTACATCAGGCCTTTTTTTCGGCTCTTCTGAAGCTTCGCGAGGTTTGTCTGCGCGAATTCCCTGCCGATTTTCAAGAGTTGCAGAAAACGATTTGGAACCCTGCTCCATGTGTTCAGTTTTCTCAAGCTCTGTATGGCTGTCTGGCTGAACATCTATCTTCGTTTCCTGAGCCTCTCCCAGGGTGTCATAATGATTATTTATTATGCTTTCTGATGGCTCTTCTGATTCTTTTGCCACAGTTTCTGCTTGAGCCAGAGCCTCTGATGAATACTCATGATCAGTCAATAAAGGCTCTTCCTGACGAATGTCCATTTGTTCTTCTTGAACGAACGGGGACTCAGCACCTTCTGCCGCGTTTTCATGATGATTGTATACTGGGCTGTCTGACGGCTCTTTTGCTTTTTCATCCTCAGATACTGCCGCTGTCTGAGATTCAGGAGCTGTTTGCTCTTCATCAAGTTCAGCGGAGAAAACAGGCTCTTCAAATTTCTCTGACTGCTGCTCCCTTTGTTCTTCCTTAGCCGTTGCAGGCTCTTCGCGGCCTACTTCACTGTCTGAAAGCCCTTCAGCCGCCGTATCTGTGAGCATCTCAGGCGGTGTTTGCTCTTCGGCATGTTCAGCTGGGAAGGAAGGCTCCTCTTTTTCCGGCTGTTGAACGCCTGACTCAAATGGCACTTTGTTACCTGACGGCTCGGCTGGCCGTTTCGCCAGCGCCTCATCATGCTCCGTATCCTTTCTGTTTAAAACGCCAGAAGGCTGTTTTTCAAATTGGGTATCCGGGAAGAAAGGACTTTCTTTTTTGGAATGCGCCTGTGTGTCTGAAGCAGGATAGCCGCGTTCACGTTCGATCTCTTCTGACAGCAGTGTTACCTTCTCTTTTACCGATTTATCCGGTTCGTTCAATGTTTCAGAAGGCTTTTTCGGCACATCCTTTTTAACAGATGGTTTTTGATTGAATCCATAGACAGGCGAAGGGATATTTGTCGGTTTAAACGGTTTCTTCGCCGGCTCTGCTGCTTGATATGTATGCTGCTCTTCTTCATTTCTGGGACGCTTTCTGTAAGGTGCAGCACTTGGACGAGGCGCGGATTTCGGTTCGTCCGATGGTGTGCGGCGCCTTCTCAGGTCATGATTTTTGTATCCGTCAGGCACGACTGGAAAACGGAATTTGCCTTTTGGATATTCATAATATATTTTAGGATCTTCCAATCTTTTTAATTGTCCTTCAGGATGATGTACCTCTTGTTGCTGCGGAATTTGAGCGGGTTTTGTCTCCCGTTCAGCATCCTCTTCGCTTTCGCCTAAAAACAAATCAAAAAATTTATGAAGCCAACTCATAATTTATCTCTAACTCCCTTATAGTTTTCTGGGACGGTTTTTAGTATACCACTGCTGGTCGGCCCAGAAAAGATTAAGCTATCAGCAGAAACAAAGCCGCTAAACAAGGGCTTAGCGGCTTTTCACATGATTCGTTTTTTTTGGCGGATTTATGGGAGTCTAAAACTGAAATGCGTCTCCCGCCTCATAGTCTCCTTCTAACACAAGGATTCCTTTTTCAGCAGGGGCATCCGGCAAATCAAGCTCTTTCGCTGAGCAGATCATCCCGCTTGACGGAACGCCGCGAAGCTCTGCATCCTTAATGACAAGTCCGCTAGGCATCACAGCACCGACTTTGGCAACGACAACTTTTTGGCCTTTGTCAACGTTAGGCGCGCCGCAGACGATCTGAAGCGTTTCTTCTCCTACGTTGACTTTACATACGCTTAATTTATCCGCATTCGGATGTTTTTCTTTTGATTCTACATACCCCACAACAAACTTCGGAGATAAATCAACGACTAATGTTTCTTCAACGCCGTTTCTGTTTAAAATCTCATTCACATCTTGCACGAATGTTTCTGAGAGCGCAACAGGGCCGTTTTCATCAATGGTCAAGTAAGAAGACGCGTTGAAAATGTTGAAGCCCGTTGTTTCTTTTGTTTCGTTATTAAAAATTTTGACGACGTCGCCGTGTTTTTCGTAGCCTAATTGTTCGCGTGTCACATCTTGAAGAGAGATCAGGAGCGTGTCTCCCACACCTTCTTTATTATAAAAAGCGTTCATAAGTAAAAATCCTTTCTAATCCTTTTTCGGACGGCTTTTCGCCAGGATAAACACCGGTTCCAGCTTTCCTTCATTGTACAAAAATGATAGGGCGGTAATCGGGACGGTGCCGCCTGCAAAGAAGCTCATCGACATTTGTCCTAGAATATCATACCCCGATTCATTCCGGATGTCAGCAAGAATCAAAACGTCCTGATGAGGAACAGAGATCGCCAGCTCCCCTTCTGCATGCTGCTTATATTCATTTAAGATCGCTTCGTTCAAAATCCGGCTTGCGTCGTATCCGTCGTTTGCCCTGAAGAAATAAAAGTAATTGCCGGCAACCGTATCCTCTTTGACAACCGTCGGCAGGGAACGGAGATTAAATGCGGCCGTCTCTCTGATCCGCTCTTTTGTCCAGTTTTCTTTCTCAAGCATGCGCTGGTCAATTAAACGGTAGGTTTTCCCGAGATCAAGCGCGTAATAAATTCTTGTCTCTGCGGTATGATCGTCATAAATGAGCGGGATATCTTCACTGGACTTGTCCGGGAAGGAAGTCGAGCGGATGACCGGATAAATGCGAGTTTCTTTCCCGGTCATTTCCTGAGCCTTCCCTTCCATTGCCGTCATCGCTTCGGAGACATAGTACACGATCTCATCAATGGCTTCGTCTTTTTTCAGTTCCCATTTTGCAATAATCGGCGGCAAATCGAGTGTAATCCCTTTTTTAGTCGTTTGATCCTCAACACGGAGGGTGTCTTTTTCTCTGTCAAACAGAAAGGAGCGATTCTCGTGCTGAAGGCGCTGCTTCAGTATATCTGACAGCTTCCTTGAGGTCATTTTCAAACCGATGTCCTCCTTTACGCTTTAGCGAGAGAGTCTGTTAAAAACTGTTCAATTTCTTCTTTTGTTTTGCGGTCTTTGCTCACAAAACGATTTACTTCTTTTCCTTCATTAAACACCACAAAGCTTGGGATTCCGTAAATTTCCCACTCTGCACATGTATCAATGAATTTGTCACGGTCTACGTAGTAGTAGGTGAATTCAGGGAAATTCGCTTCCAATTCAGGCAGGAAAGGCTCTACAAAACGGCAATCCGGGCACCAATCGGCTGAAAACATAAATACAGACCAATCATCCTTTACCGCTTTTTCCAGCTCTTGAGTTGATTCAATTTTTTTCATTTCATATCCCTCCAGTTGTTTATGTTCTTACATGTTTTTTATCGATACTCGTCCATTTGGATCATACCAAACTGCTTGAGGCAAAACCACTTATATGCAACGAATGAATATGTAAGATTGGCTTTCCCATTATCATTATCATATTTTATTTGCATTATCAAGCTCGTTTCGTTTAACATCGTGTACATGAGGGTAAAATTTACAGATGGACATACATAAGGAGGGATTTTTATATGGAGTTTATCGTCTATTTAGCAGGAGAAATCCACAGCAATTGGCGCGAGGAAATTAAAGAGAAAACAAAATCACTGAAGCTCCCGATTACGTTTGTTGGCCCGATGGAGAATCATGACCGCTCAGACAATATTGGTGAAGAAATTATGGGCGTACAGCCAAATGCCGTTTTAAAGGATGACAAAGCCTCTGACATCAACAACTTCAGAACCGCCGTCCTGATGAATAAAGCAGACTTTGTGATCGCCCTGTTTGGCGAAAAGTACAAACAGTGGAACACGGCAATGGATGCATCATATGCGATCGCAAAAGGAAAACCCCTGATTATCATCCGGCCGGAATCGCTCCACCATCCTTTAAAAGAGCTTTCCAATAAAGCGAATATTACGGTTGAAACCGTTAACCAAGCCATTAAGGCCCTTTCCTATCTATTTGAAACAGAATAAGAAAAAAGCTTGTCGATCCGGGCTTACTGCTCGTTCAACAAGCTTTTATGAAACCTACATATTTTCTTTAATCGCATCCACCGTCTGCTTATCGCAGGCTGTTACAAGTTTGATGAGCATTTCTTTAGCAGCAGCATAATCATCAATATGAATGATAGAAGCGTTTGTATGAATATAGCGGGAACATATTCCGATAACCGCTGACGGCACACCGCTGTTCGAAATATGAACCTTGCCTGCGTCTGTTCCCCCGCCGGATACAAAATATTGATATGGAATATCATGCGTTTCAGCCATATCAAGAACGAATTCCCTCATTCCGCGATGCATGACTGTCGTTCTGTCAAGAATGCGCAGCAAAAAGCCTTTTCCAAGCTGGCCGAATTCATTTTTGTCTCCGCTCATATCGTTTGCCGGGCTGGCGTCAAGGGCGAAAAACAAGTCCGGTTTAATCATATGAGAAGCCGTCTGCGCGCCCCTTAGCCCTACTTCTTCCTGAACCGTTGCACCCGCATAGAGTGTATTCGGAAGCTCTTTACCGTGTAATTCCTTCAGAAGTTCAATGCTTAAGCCGCATCCATATCTGTTATCCCATGCTTTTGATAAAATTTTCTTTTCATTCGCCATCGTCGTAAACGGACAAACAGGCACGATCTGCTGTCCCGGTCTAATGCCGATTTTGATGGCGTCTTCCTTATCATCCGCTCCAATGTCGATCATCATGTTTTTGATATCCATCGGTCGGTTTCGCTGCGCATCTGTCAATAAATGCGGCGGTATGCTTGAAATCACACCCGGAACCGGCCCGTTATCTGTTTGAATTTCAACCCGCTGCGCAAGCAAAACTTGGCTCCACCAGCCTCCGAGCGTCTGGAATCTGAGCAGCCCGTTGTCTGTAATGGATGTCACCATGAAGCCGACTTCGTCCATGTGCCCGGCTACCATAATTCTCGGTGCGTCCTCTGCGCCTCGTCTGACTCCGAAAACACTTCCCAGTCTGTCCTGAACGATGTCATCGGCATATTTGGCTAGCTCCTGCTTCATAAAAGCACGAACCTGATGCTCATTGCCCGGCGCGCCGGGAAGCTGCGTCAGTGTTTGGAAAAGCGCTTTCGTTTCTTGATTCATGTTTTCCCCTCATTTCTATGTAGTCCTTTTATTTTATTAGAAACAATGAAGTTTTCCAAGCACCCTGACCCAATCTGCTCGATCAGCCGCGTATTGCTTAACAGGATTTGGCTGTTTCTGTATAATGAAAAGTACGATCAACCAGGAGGTGCTTTATTTTGAAATTGCGTCATCTTCTTTTAGGAGCAGGACTTGGAATTTGTACGGCTGTCGTTGTGAGACAATATGTGATGAAGCCTTATATTTCTTCAGAAAAAGCGCTTCGAATTGTAAAATCTGCTTTTAAGCAGCGGGGCCCGATTGACGGATCATGGATTTACACCCAGCCGGAGCCTTACAATATTAACGGAGAAACGGTACAGGTATACAAAACCGGCATTACACGATCAGCTTTCGGAGAATTAGAACAGTATGAAGTCATGGTGGATGCGAAAACGGGAGAAATTGTTGATGTCATTGATACAATCGCCTCTTAACACCGGACAAGCAAAAAATAGAAGCCGCTGCCAACGCAGCGGCTCTTTTTTATTATATCGCGCGAATCGGTTTGTATACCGGATACCACATCGCATCCTGCACTGCCTGTATAATGTCTTCAGGCTCTTCCGTAGCAACGCCTTCCTTCATCGCGGTTTTTGCAACTTCAACAGCAACGGTTGCCGAAACAGTGCGCAAATCTTCAACTTTTGGAAGCATCGGAGCGCCAGGCACCCCGACATTGACCATACCTGCGATTGCCCGGGCACATGCTTCAAACATGCCGTCGGTAATTAATTTTGATTTGGTAACAATCGTTCCAAGACCGAGACCAGGGAAGACAAGCGCGTTGTTTGCCTGCCCGATATGATACGTAACTCCGTTATATTCCACTGGTGGGAACGGGCTTCCTGTCGTGATCAGCGCACGGCCTTCTGTCCATTCGATTAAATCCTCCGGTTTTGCTTCAGAAAGAGTTGTCGGATTTGACATTGGCAAAATCGCCGGCCGTTTCACATGTGACGCCATTTCTTTTACAATTTCTTCAGTAAAAGCGCCGGAAACAGTAGATGTGCCGATCAGGATCGTCGGTTTCGCCTGCCGGACCACTTCAAGAAGATCAATGCCTCCGCCGTCTCCGTTCCGCTGATAATCCTTCACTTCATCAGCCGAACGAGCATATGGCTTCTGGAAATCAAGAAGCTGATCCATATCATCTGTTAACAGCCCGTTTCTGTCTATGCACCAGAAGCGCTTGTATGATTCTTCTTCACTCAGTCCCTCGCGCACCAATGCTTCCCGCAGCTGTTCGGCAATTCCGATTCCTGCTGTTCCCGCTCCGAATATAACAACTCTGTGATCCCTCAGCGGAACTTTAGACGCTTTTGCACAGGATAAGACTGCGGCCAAAGAAACAGCGCCAGTTCCTTGGATATCATCATTAAAGGTACACACTTTATCTTTATAGCGTTTCAAAATGCTTCGCGCGTTTTTCGCCCCGAAATCCTCCCAATGCAGCAATGCATTCGGAAATGTTTCTCTCGCCAGCGCCACGTAGTCGTCAATAAATTGGTCATAGCGTTCCCCGCGTACTCTGGAATGCTGGTTGCCGACATAAAGCGGGTCGTTCAAGAGGCTCTCCTGATTTGTCCCCGCATCTAAAACAACAGCCAGCACTCTGCTCGGATCAATGCCCGCAGCAGCCGTATAAACCGCCAGCTTGCCGATTGAAATCGCGATTCCTCCGACGCCCCAGTCACCGATTCCTAAAATTCCTTCCGCATCAGTTGCAACAATTAAATCGATCGTATCGCTTTGATCTTTATACTGTTTAAATGCTTCTTTCATACCGTCCGGGTCATCGATTGACAGATAGAGCCCTCGTGGTTTTCTGTATTCATGGCTGTATCTCTGGATTGCCGTTCCGACTGTCGGTGTGTAGACAATCGGGAGCATTTCCCCTAAATGGTCATTTAACAGGCGGTAAAACAGCGTTTCATTCCGATCGTGCAGCGCCGTTAAATAGACATTTTTGCTCAAATCGTCAGGCTGTGCGGAATATTGCTCATACGCTCTTTTCGCCTGATCATCAATTGTTAATACCTTGGGCGGCAGAAAGCCTTTTAAACCAAGTTCTTTTCTTTCTTCCTCAGTAAAAGCAACACCTTTGTTCAAAAAAGGAACAGAGAGCACTTCAAGGCCTCTTAATGTTGTTTGAATGTCTCCTTCGTTTGTTACTCTGAATTGTTTCACCCTGCCTCTTCCTTTCTGAGCATAATTAGTACTAGGTTTGCATTATTAGCCGGAAAACATGCAGGGTAAACATAAAAATATGCTATCGCTTCATTCGCTTAACTGACTTTTTGATGCTTCCGTCCTCCTCCCATTGAAGAGCGCGATACTCGGCATCATGGTAAAAAATAAACCAAGCGTCTTTTTCTGCTGCGAACGCCTGCCATTTCTGCTTTTGCGGGATAGAGGTCATCGGATAATCATCGTAAGCCAGCACCCATAGCGGATTGCGGTGGGCATGTGTCGGCATCAGATCTGCCATATGTACGGCAGTTTCACCCGCATCTTCGCATATCAGGACACTGTGTCCGTCGCTATGGCCTCCGGTGTGATGCATTGTAATACCCTCTGTGATCGTTAAGGTGTCTTCAAAGGTTTTGACTTGGCCAGCTACAGCCTCCCAATTTTCTTTCCAATACGTATTTTTCGACCTGATATTCGGATGGCGCATTTCGTCCCATTCAACAGCTGATGTATAAATCACTGCATTCGGAAAGACAGAGACGAGCCGTTCACCTTCATATTCCGTTAAACCGCATGCATGATCAAAATGAAGGTGTGTCATTGCGATCACATCTATATCGGCAACCGTTAATCCGAGTGCAGCTAATGAGGGTTTCACATTCGACTCTTGTGTCACGCCATAGTTTCGTTTTTGTTTATCAGTCAGCTTGCCGTACCCAATTCCGGCGTCAACGATGATATTGAGCCCATCCTTTTGAATCAAAATAGGGTCTGTTCTTAGTTCAATCTGGTTTTTTTCATTGACTGGATATTTTTTAGACCAAAGCGGCTTTGGCACAACGCCGAACATGGCGCCTCCGTCCATATGCGTCACGCCTCCGTCAAGCCAGGTCAACGTGATGTTTCCAATTTTCATTGTTTCCATTTTCATCCCCCCTGTCATCATGGTAGCAAACGGCCCATAAAAAAAACAGACTCCTGTCAGAGTCTGTCTTTACGTTCTCCATTCAACCTCAGCCCGATAGATCGGCTGGCCGAGTGCAGAGAATTTTTCTTCATATTCTGTCATAATATTGCCTTCCAGATTGCTGTTATGCAAATCGAGACTGACGTATGTCAGCAGGAGGCCGTACTCAGAGAAGCTCTTCAAAGAGTACTCAAATAAACCTCGGTTGTCCGTTTTAAAATGAATCGATCCGCCTTTGCCCATTACTTCTTCATATTTTTTGAGGAAGTGGGAATATGTCAGGCGGCGTTTTTCATGCCGTTTCTTCGGCCAAGGATCAGAAAAGTTCAAGTAGACCCGTTTCACTTCCCCCGGCTCAAACACATCCGTCAGCGTGTCCGCATCTATATTCAGAAGCTTTACATTCTGCGCTTCGCTGTCTTTTACTTTTTGGACGGCTGTCACGATGACGCTTTTAAATAACTCAATACCAATATAATTGATGTCGGGATTTTGTTTGGCCATACCAGAAATAAATTGGCCTTTTCCTGTACCAACCTCGATATGGATCGGATTGTCGTTACCAAACACTGTGTTCCATTTCCCTTTATAATCAGCAGGATTGCTGATGGCAATATCTGCGTTTTCAGCCAAAAAGTCATCAGCCCAAGGCTTGTGGCGCATTCTCATATGATTGACACCTCTATCTATTATTTCGACTAACAACATACCATGAATTAAAAAGACCCGCAAGCTCGTTTTTCCAGTGTATCTCTCTTAAGGCCGAGCGCATAAAAAAAGAGGGTCCCGTCTGCTGGAACACTCCTTTCCCATGTATAAAAACGCTCTGTTTTGAACAATTTAACCCGTATGATACTGAAGGGATGTGTACCGTTATGGGTTTACATTATGAGCATCAAGTTCATTTATTGAAGGATATATTGACTGACCATCAATTGGACTGCTGCGGAACAGTCGCAGAGTACGAGCAGCTTGAGCGTGTGATTAAATCACTGATGGCAAACACCGAGCTTGATTCAAATTTCAAAAACGTGCTTGAAGATGTTTACCGCTACAGCCAATCAGGAATATCGTCCAAATCCATCGACTCACACATACAAGAGCATCAGAACAGCCTGTCTCAATGGGTAGAGCAAATGGATTCGTATTCCTGATTAATCAACAATTCGTTTCATGAGGATATGCAGCTCTTCCATTGCATCATGAAATTCCTTATCATTGCCTTTTGCTTTATGCCAGGCAATGAAAGTAATTGTTTCAGATAACACATACCAAGCCATTCGCAACCGAAGGCTTTCTGTCAGCTCTATGCCGTACATGCTCAGCCAGCTCTCCCAAGCTGGCTTTTCGACGTAGTGGTACAGCAAAGGCCCGAGGTCCATCGCCGGATCAGCGATCATGGCGCCGTCCCAGTCAATTAAATACAGCTGGTTGTCTTCAGACAATAGCCAGTTATTATGATTGACATCACAATGGCAAACGACTTTCTCACCGAAATGCACTTCATGCAGGTGTTCTTCCAAATACTTGATCCCTTCTTGAATCAGCGGCGAAGATTGCTGCACAGCAAATACAGCCTGCTTCAGCTGAGACAAAAGAGCCCCCGGGTTCAGCGGTTCTTTTCCAAGTCTCTTCAGCATGTCCAGCAAGGCTTTTGATGTGTGTATTTTACGAAGCAATTCAGCAACGGGCCGTCCGCTCATGTCTTTAGGCTTCAGCTCTCTGCCGGTCATCCAGTGCTGGGCCGTAATGACGTCCCCATTTTCCATCCGTTTTGTCCAAACCAGCTTCGGAACAATGCCTTCGGCGGATAAAACAGCTAAAAAAGGTGAGCTATTACGTTTTAAAAAAAGCTGCTGCCCGTTATGTTTCGCATAATATGCATCTCCTGTAGCTCCTCCGGCGGGGAAGATCTCCCAATCGCTACCTAGTAATTGTCCCAACCAGTTCATATCAATGTTCAACCCATCATTTCTTAAAATATTTTAGAATTAAGGCTAATCGTTTCTAGTCTATCCAGCGAATGCCTTTTTCGTACGAATCGTATAAAAATAAAAAAGACAGCTATTGAGAGTCTCATATGCTAATCAATAGCCGTCCTTTAAATTTTAGCGCTATAGCACAAACTTCGTCAAGCAAAACTCTTAAGATCTGATGCTAAATATAAGATAACCGTTCCGATGCCGTTTACTGCAACCGTTTTCTTGATTTCTGTTGGGTCTTCCTGAAATCCTGATGGATCACATAAAAGCCGATAAGGTATGTCGTTTGGCAGCCTCCACTCGACGGAGTCTGGACTCGCGTGATGGATAACAATGATATCTTTCCATTCGTCAACCTCGTCAAGATCATAAAGCCTGTATGCGATAAGGTGTTCTTTTAGCGTCAAGCATTCAAGATGGCGCTGGATGTCTGCAGCGGACCTAAGACGGAATGCAGGATGCGCTTTTCTCAGCGAGATCAGCCTGCGGATATAGTGAACATCTTCTTTGAATGTTTCACGGCGATCCCAGTCGAGCTGGTTGATGCTGTCACTGGATTGATAGCTGTTTTCCACTCCCTGCTTCGTCCGGAAAAATTCCTGGCCGCTGTGAATAAACGGCACCCCTTGGGCAAGCAAAATAATCGCGGCTGCAAGCCTTTGCCTGCTTCGCTTTCGGCTGTCATTTTCTTGAGGAAGCGCAAAGCTCATTTTATCCCAAAAGGTGTGATTGTCGTGTGATTCGACATAATTGATGGACTGGCTTGGTTCCGGAACAATCGGTGCTAATGCCTTCCATCCGGAAGACCCGGCAATTCCATGCATCACAGCTTGTGCTGATTCACTGCTGCCGAGCGCAAACCCTGCTGCCTTAAGGTGAAAGGTGTTCCCTTTTACAGCGTCACGAAACATATCATTAAAAAAACCGATGCCCGGCATTCTTGGCGCGTTCGCCAAAGCAGCTTTCTGTTCATGCGGCAGCGGTGTAGCCAGATCCCACCCTTCTCCAAAAAGCAGGATTCCGGGCTTTGCCTTAGTTGCTTTCTCTTTCATATAAAGCACGGTGTCAATATCTAAAATGCCGAGGAGATCAAATCGGAAGCCGTCAACATTGTATTCTTCAAGCCAATAGACCACGCAATCCGCAATGAATTTTCTCGCCATCCTTCTTTCTGATGCAATATCATTGCCAACGCCGGTGCCGTTTGATGGCATCCCACATTCGTCGTGCCGGAAAAAGTAACCGGGCACTGTCTTTTCAAAGGGGGAATTCTCCCTCTTATACACATGGTTAAAAACAACATCCAGAATGACTCGCAGACCGTGCTGATGCAGGGTATTGATCATTTGTTTCAGCTCTGTTTTTCTCGTTTGAGGATCATGAGGATTTGAGGCATAGCTTCCCTCCGGGGCAAAGAAATGAAGCGGGTTATATCCCCAATTGTATGCATCAAGCGGCTTCTCTTCATCAACTCCGGCAAAATCATTCACCGGCAGAAGCTCCACATGTGTAACACCAAGCTCTTTTACATACGCTAATCCCGAAGAACTGCCATTTGCGGTTTGTGTATCAGTTTCCGTCAGCGCTAAGTATTTTCCCTTGTTTATCATGCCGCTGTTTTCATGGATGGAGAAGTCGCGAAGGTGCGTCTCATAGATGACGGCATCCACAGGGTGTGAGAATGGTTTAAGAGGAGCAGTCCATTTCATTTGATCCGGGCGCAAGACGACGCCCTTCTCTCCATTTACAGTCACAGCCTTGGCATACGGGTCAACGGTTTCCATCCATTCTGAATTGTTGCAGATGCAAAACAAATACTCATATCCGTGAAGGTCACCTGTGACCGTAACGGCATAGACGCCTTTTTCCAACCGAGTCATTTGGAATGTGCGCCCGCTTTTATTGGGGTATGAAAGCTTGACAGCAGCTGAGGTTGCAGCAGGCGCCCATACTTTAAATACGGTATGATCCGCGGTATAAACGGCGCCCAGCTCTCCGTCATAATAAAATTCGTCATCAAACGCAGCCGTCCGGATGACCGCGCCAATTTGGAGATCCGTTTTGTGGCCGCTGGATGCTCTGACGCAATGGATTTTTCCAAATGTCACAGGATGGTCGGATACGCAGATGTACTTGTATTTTGCTTCAAGGGAGTATTCCTCCCTGACAGCCAGAGGAAAAACTGTTGTTTCTGTCTCAAGCCGAAACGGCGGTGTCATGATTTCCTTTTGTTCAGCAGGAATCAGAACAGTAATGATATTCATGTCATCGACATACGCTTCGAAGCTGCGGCGGATGCTGACCATCGGAAGCTCTCTCCTTCAAACACGTTTATGTTTTGATCCTTAGGGGTGAAGGACTAGAAGCCAGACGAAACGGGGTAGTGCCCATGATTTCTCCGTCAGCATGGAACGGGATTTTGTCCTTCGTGTAAAATGTAATGTCCTTCGCTTTAAACATCGTAACGCCATCCATCTTTGTATGTTTTCCAAATGCCATGAGACATAAAAGCCAATATTTTTTCAAAAACGGCTGGTTTTCAACGATTACGATATCAAATGTCTTCTCGCGCGGATTTGCTAGGGGCGCCGCCTTCATGCCTCCCCCGTAAAACGGATGGTTGGATACAACGGCAAACCAGACATCATGAAATTCGCGCGTCTCGTCTTCCGTCGTACAAGCTAACGTAAACGGCTTAAAGGTTGCCGAAGCGTGCAAATGAGAAAGCGGATACACCAGAAATCGAAGGCGGAGAAAAAGAAAAACCCGTCTCAACGGAAATTCCATCGCCTTTTTATTGACATATGCGTCAAACCCGATCCCGATATGATTCATAAAATAAAGAATCTGTGATTTATCCTGAAGGAAATTGACGCTCCCTAAATGAAAGGTTCTTGTTAACGGGCGCTTTACCTTCTTGATTTCCTGTATCAGATCGATTTTTTTAATTGAGAATCCTCGCGAAAAATCATTATATGCGCCCGCCGGCACAAAGCTCAGCTCAATATCGTCAACATCTTTCAGCCCGTTGACAACTTCATGCATGGTTCCGTCTCCGCCAATGACGATCAGGCGCTTCAGCTTATATTCCTGTATCGTTGAAATCTGTCTGGCGAGCACCTCGGCGTGTCCCGGATGTTCAGTTAAAAATGAACGGTGCTCAACCTTTCGTTTGATCAATTCTTTTTGAATGGACTTCCAAACACGCAGGCCGTTTCGATGTCCTGCTGTCGGATTAATAATAAAAAACCAATGGCTCATCTTTCTCACCTGCTTATGTTATGAGAAAACCGCTCAAATCGTTCTCTTTTACTCCAGCCACTCCTGTCTGCGATAGGAGTCAGACATGCAGTAAGACAATAGAGCCTTTGCAGCCTTTACCTGATGATGTTTGATCGGAGCAGTATTTTTCTTCTGCCGCTCAATCCATTCTTCCGCGCTCCGCTTATCCGCTATTTCTAAGCCGTATGGCGGCTCCGGGTAATCGATGTACGACGTTCTGCTCAGAAGCAATTTTCGAACCGGAATCTCAGCCTGTTTTTCCTTTACGATCTTTGACACAACCGAGTCCGTACGAAACAGGCTAAGCCCTGGATTTAACACTGATGCAGTCTGAGAGGCTGTTTTCTTGTCCCAAAAACGATTTTTAGACCCTATGTAGACACTGTCTTCCTCAGCCTCTAAAAAAGAAACGCAATAAATTTCCAGAGGAGAAATAATCACAATGCTTAATTCAACCGCCGCCTGCTGAATTTTCAGCACAGGCTTATACATAATAAAATAAGAATCAGGCAGCTGCTGGGTCAGATAACGCAAAATGCGGTCCTGCTTCACTTGGTTTGAGAGTTGAGATATTTCTGAAAGAGTAGAGCTTGCCCATTTGAGCTGAAAATCATATAAATGCCTTTTATAAAAAGAAGCAAGCGCCACCCTGCTCTTCGGGAGCCTTACATGAATATCTTCTTCGTCCTCAAACCGTTGGTGTCTCTCTTCTTGTATATCGGCTTTTATCTCTTCTTTTCTTCTTTTCAATGAAAATTTTTTTCGTTTCTGCACCGGTTCCGGTTCTTCAGCACTGGCTTGCCTTTCTTCATGCTGGCGCTCCGCTGCTTCTACTAGTGAAAGCCAGCGCTCTTTTTTCAAACGTACAAACTGGTTGATATAATGGTACGGATCAAGCTCATATCTCGATATATAATCATGAATTTTGATGATTTGTGCCATGTTTGTTTCTCCACTCCGCAATGAATTAAGATAATTGAAATTTGAATATTTCCTCGTATTTTGGTGATTGGTTCAAGTGTATTTGAAAGAGCGAAAATCGTTCAGCCATCATCGAAACCTCGCCGCTTTCAAACGGAACATGAGCTGGAAATCCATCTTCGCCTGTCCATTTTCTTGCCAGCGTCATATGAGGATGATACGGTCTTTTTTCCACTTGAAAGCCGGCCTGAAGTACAGCCTGTTTCGTATGTTCCCGCAGTCTATCAAGCGTTTTGTTTTTCTTTGGCTCCAGATGTAAAACGCGCGGCTTTCTGCGGTCGCCGAATACATCTATCTTGCCAAACTTAATTGAAAATGGATCAATTTCTGAAGCAATCTCTGCTAGCGAACCTTCAAGCTTCTTTATTTGTGTCTCATCCGCCGCTCCGAGAAAAATTAACGTGATATGATAGTCAAGCGGGTGCACCCATTTTTGAAACGTCAATATCGGTTCGTTTTTCGCAGCCTGGTAGATCGGATTTGCAATTCCCTCAGGTATGGGAACGCCGATGAAATAATGAGGCCGTATATCTGGCATCCGTCTGACACTCCCTTCTTTGACAGCTATTATTTTATCAATAAAGAGGCTGTGCGGATAGAGGAACAGTGTATGAAAACACTCTCGCACAAACGTTTATTATGTTAGGATATTATATGACACTTGTTTTATTCAGAAAGGAATGACAATGTTGAAAATCGTTGCAAACACAGCTGATCTGATAGGAGATACACCGCTAGTGAGATTGAATCGGCTTCAGCCGGAAAATGCGGCACAAGTCTATTTAAAGCTTGAATTTTTCAATCCGAGCGGCAGTGTGAAAGACAGAGCCGCTTATCAAATGATCATAGAAGCTGAACAAAACGGTTTACTCAAGCCGGGATCAGTTATTATAGAGCCGACAAGCGGAAATACCGGCATCGGGCTCGCCATGAATGCGGCAGCACGCGGATATAAAGCAATCTTAGTGATGCCTGATACGATGACGAAGGAACGGATCAACCTGCTTAAAGCTTACGGCGCAGAGGTTGTATTAACTCCCGGAGAGGAAAGAATGCCGGGCAGCATCAAAAAAGCGAAGGAGCTTGCCGAACAAATTCCGAACAGCTATATTCCAATGCAGTTCGATAACACTGCCAATCCTGATGCGCACCGGAAAACAACAGCGCCTGAAATCGCCCGGGCAATAGAGGAAATCGGAAAACCGCTCGGCGCTTTTGTCGCCTCCTCTGGAACGGGCGGAACCATTACCGGAACAGGTGAGGCGCTCAAAGAGCTTTTTCCGGATATCACGGTTCATGTTGTTGAGCCAGCGGGTTCGCCTGTATTATCCGGCGGAAAACCTGGCGCGCATAAACTTGTAGGAACGAGCCCAGGCTTTATACCGCCGATTTTAAATGAGGACGTTTATGATGAAATTATCAAAATCTCTGATGAAGACGCGTATACGACGACAAGACGGCTTGCTGCTGAAGAAGGAATTCTTGTCGGTCCTTCATCAGGCGCTGCCTGCTTCGCGGCAATCGAAACAGCGAAACGCCTCTCTCCTGACAAAGTTGTGGTCTGCATGACAGCTGATACAGGAGAACGGTACTTATCAACTGATTTATGGTCATTTATTTAAAAAAAGGACTGGCTTCAGCAGAAGCCGGTCCTTTTATTTTGCAAGCTCGTAAATGGCCTGAGCATATAACGCTGTCGATCTCAGCAGGTCATCAATTTCGATATATTCATCCTTTTGGTGTGCGCTGTCAGGGCGTCCGGGGAACAGCGGGCCGAACGCGACACCGGCTTTTAAGGATCTCGCATATGTCCCCCCGCCGATTGAGATTAAGTCAGCTTTTTTACCCAGCTGGCCTTCATAAACCTTTTGCAGGGTTTTGACTAACGGATGATCTGCGGACACGTGATGCGGCTTGCTGTCTTTGAATTCTCCCAGATCAAATTCAGATGCACTTTCGAATGCATCGCGAATCGCTTTGCTTTCTGCTGTCACAGGATAGCGGATATTGATCCCGAGCTCGCCTCCCTGCCCTTCTTTATAGCGCAGTGTTCCGACATTTAATGTCAGCTCACCGCTGATTTCATCCTCACAGTCGATGTCCAGTTTTTTTCCTCTTGTATCACCTGAGAACTTATCTGTCACAACTTGCACAAACCGCTTTCCTGCATCGTCAAGCTCAGTCTGCTGGAGAAATTCGCACAATAAAATACCGGCATTGATCCCATTGTTCGGTTCCATCGCATGGCAGGAAAGACCGTACATACGCAAAATGAGCTGTCCGTTCTCTATTGCAGCTTCCCCTTTTTGGTCCGTCGTGCGGAGCATGTCTTTAAATGAAGATAGAATCTCTTCATTTTTCGGCCCTTCAATGACAGCTTCCGCAGCGTCGGGCACCATGTTTAAGCGAAGGCCTGATTGAAACGAGACAAGCACTGCCTTTGGTTCTGCTTGATTTGGGCGGTGCGGAATAAGTAAAGAAGCATCGATGATCCCTTTTTCCGCATTAATGATTGGAAAATCGGCGTCAGGCGCAAAGCCCATTGTTGGCATTTCTTCATGCTTGAAATAATGCTCTACGCATCTCCAATCGCTTTCTTCATCTGTTCCGATAATCATTCTGACTCGCTTGGACAGGGGCAAATTCATGTCTTTCACGATTTTCAGCGCGTAGAATGCCGCCATTGTCGGGCCTTTGTCATCAATGGCGCCCCTTGCATAAATCCGTCCGTTGCGGATTTCAGCTGAAAATGGATCACTCGTCCACCCATCTCCCGGCGGCACGACGTCAACATGGCAAAGTACGCCGATAATGTCATCGCCCTCCCCCCATTCAATATGACCTGCGAAGCCGTCAAGATTTTTTGTTGTAAAGCCTTCTTTTTCTCCAAGCTCCAGCAATGAAGTCAGGCTGGCATTTACCCCTTCTCCAAACGGTTTACCGGGTCCAGCGGTTGTTTCGTCCATGACACTGTTGATTCTCAAAAATTCCTGCGTATCACGAATTAAATCCTCTTTTTTTCTGATCACTTCAACTTCCCAGTTCATAATGATCCCCTTTCCGCAAGAAATGACTTGCAAAAACCAAATAAAACGAATAATATTAATGGTGTTTTGTTAAAACGTTCGTAATTGGAGGATACTATGTTTCATCTAAAAGAGCAGCAAACATCCATAAAGCAAGAAATCATAGCAGGGCTGACGACCTTTTTCACAATGGTCTATATCGTCGTGGTCAATCCGGTCATTCTGGCTAACGCCGGGGTTCCTTTCGACCAGGTGTTCACCGCAACGATTATTGCCTCCATTGTCGGAACGCTGTGGATGGCCCTGGCAGCAAATTATCCGATTGCTATTGCGCCCGGCATGGGCTTGAACGCTTATTTAGCCTTTCATGTCGTAAGCGCAAGCGATGGCGGCATCACGTACGCAACAGCTTTCAGCGCAGTATTTACAGCAGGGGTTCTCTTCATTATTCTATCGTTAACGCCTTTAAGAAAACAACTTATAGAAGCGATTCCAAACAATTTAAAATACGGGATCACAACAGGGATCGGGCTGTTTATTGCTTTTATCGGTTTGCGTCAAGCGGGCATTGTGGCAGCTGATGAGTCAAACCTGGTCACTCTCGGCAATCTGCATTCACCTGGTGTTATTTTAACGCTGGTCGGCCTTTTGATCAGCGTGGTCCTGATGGTGCTGAATGTAAGCGGCGCTTTATTTATCGGAATGGCAGCTACCGCTTTGATCGCCTTTTTCACCGGTCAGCTCCATTTTCCAAAGGGATTTATGTCGCTTCCTCATTTGCCGGAAGGATTGATGATCTCAAATCCATTTACCGCTTTTGGCGATGTCATTCATCACGGCCTGTACGCTGTCGTCTTTTCTTTTCTATTAGTCACCATTTTTGATACGACAGGCACGATGATCGGAGTTGCCGAGCAAGCCGGGCTGATGAAAAACAACAAGCTGCCAAACGTGCGAAAAGCGCTGCTTGCTGATTCAACCGCGACAACAGTAGGAGCTGTTTTCGGCACAAGTCCAACGACTGCATTTATCGAGTCTTCCGCCGGTGTCGCAGCCGGAGGAAGAACGGGGCTTACGGCTTTGACTGTCGCGGTGATGTTTGCGGCTTCAATGTTTTTCAGTCCGCTTGTCAGCGCCTTGTCCGGTATAGCCGCCATCACCTCGCCTGCTTTGATTATCGTCGGCAGCCTGATGATGGGTTCAGTTTCCAATATGAACTGGAAAGAGATGGACGAGGCATTTCCAGCGTTTCTCGTCATTCTGGCCATGCCTTTGACATCCAGCATTTCTACAGGAATTGCGCTTGGCTTTATTTCATATCCGATCGTAAAAGCGGCGCGGGGAAAATGGAGAGAGATTCATCCGCTCGTCATCGTTTTCGCCATTCTGTTTTTCATCCAGCTGTTTATTTTATAACATAGACCAAAAAACCCAAACGTCGCCGTTTGGGTTTTTTATGTAAACAATAAAGAGACAGCGGCCGCTAAAAAACAACAGGCGGCAAACGCATAGTGCAGGATGTTGATACAGCTTTTTCTGGCCCGATAATATTCATCACTTTCCTTATCGGTGCCAATTAAAAAAGGGGCATCCATGACCTTGTCAAAAATAAGCGTCAGGATATAACGGCAAACCCCTGTGTATACCAGCAGCGCAATCACCTTCAGCCAAATTGGGGAAACAAATATGAGAACGGTGAAAGCTGACAGTAGCATGTACATCTGCCTCGCATACTCGCCATTCCTCAGCATGACTTTAAAAAACAATTCCTTATAGCCTGTGCAGATCGTTCGTCTTTTAAATATCCTTTTTGAATTTCTGTATAATAACGGTTTTCTTCTCATCCTGTCTTTTACTTTTGGCATTCCCGCCTCCTGACTCATCATCATCACAAGTCCTGCAAGGGCAAGCCTGCTTTTTTTCTCTTCAGTCACCTCAGCTTCAAAAGCCGTGAACGAAGCCGTCTTTTTCAAACTGCGGATAACTGAGAAAAGCAAAAATAAAATGCCAAAAAGCGCAAGCAAGTGCCACTGAGTCAAAACAATCAGGATAGCAGAACCAGCAAAAAATATAGCTCTGACAAAAATATCGCCAATCCATCTCGAAATGGAGCGCGGCTTTCTGATCCTGTCTTGCTTTAAGGATAAAAAGAATATATGAAGGCCAAACAAATAACACAATAGAGCAGTGCTTTCTGCGAATGTGATGTGAACAGAATGACTGATCAAGGGAAGGACAATGAAAAAGAGAAGCAGCCATTTAGCCATCGTGACGAGAAAAGAATACAAAAGCGCGTACCGTTTGAGCTGATAGATGATTTCCTTCTTTTGCAGCAAAAACACTTTGTCCGCTTCCATTAAAAATGTACGAATCGAGCCTGTAAACATGATCAGCCCACACACAGCGTACAGCCATCTCCACTCCGCCACTTCAGACCACTCATAAAGAAGACCTCTTCCATTCATCAAATCAATATACTGATAGATGACAAAAGCAATCGCCGGCAAAACAATATAGAGAGCGACTGTCCAGTCAATGACCGCATGCAACACTTTAAACTGATACTTGTAATAGTCAAACAGCCTTCGAAAAAAGAGCGTACGCCCGTTCATGGCCGATCACCTTGAACTGCCTTATAAAAACAGTCAAGCAATGACTGCCCCTCTAATCCGGTCTTGTCCTGAATATCTTTTAACGTGCCTTGGAGAAATAATGAACCTTTCTCAATCATATAAAACCGGTCACAGATTTTTTCCGCGGTATCGAGTACATGCGTGCACATAAGAATTCCGGCTCCACGTTCTTTTTCAGCCTTAAGCATGTCCACAAAGCGTTTCGTCGATATCGGATCAAGGCCGATAAACGGTTCATCAATCACATACATATCCGGCTTAGAGAGAAAGGCCTGGATAAGCATTAGTTTTTGCTGCATGCCCTTCGAAAAGGTGACAGGCAGCTCATGTTTGACATGATCAAGCGAAAACGTCTGCAGCAGGCTTTGGGCCCGATGCGCAAATTCTCTCTCTTCAATGCCGTGGAGTGTGCTGATCAGATCCAAATGCTCCCACAGCGTCAGTTCTTCGTAAAAGGACGGATGCTCCGGAATATATGCAAATGAACAGTCGTTCCAGGCAATATGCCCTTTAAAATCTTCTGAAAGGCCGAGTATCGCCTTGATTGCGGTGCTTTTTCCGGCGCCGTTAGCTCCGATCAGTCCAACTAGTTCCCCTTTTCTGACTTCCAGAAAAACATCGGTGAGCACTTTTTTTCGGCTTGTATACCCGGCCTGTTCTATTGAAGCTTCAAGCAAATTTGTCAAAACTCACCCACCTCCAAAATTTACTACGAAACAGAATAAAAAAAGTTTCTTTAACCATAATAATATTGAGCCGAAATACATAGTAATCCAACAAGGATGGCTGCCCAACGCGAATTGGAAAAAATTAATAGGAGTTATCCCTAGATTCATCACTGCAATATCGTGTATAATGAGGGCGAATTATTTTAACAATTACAGATGTCTGCCTTTGTTGCTATTTCGTACGCAGTTGATAGTCGTGAGTTGTGGTTAGTCAAGTCCATCCGATCTTATGATAGGGAGTGGTTTTTTGAAACCTTCAACAAACCGTATGCTAACTCGAATCAAATCAGTTTACATGTTTATCCAAGAAAAAGGTCTTGTGACAACACAGGAACTGGTTGACGAATTCGGCATTACACCTAGAACGATTCAAAGAGACTTAAATGTGTTGGCATATAATGATCTTGTTCATAGTCCAAGCCGTGGCAAGTGGGAGACAACGAGAAAGAAAGTAAAGATTACCTCATAAATTGAAAAATTACATAGGGCCGCCTGAGAGCGGCCCGATAGATAATAGGGCGAAGAAACTGCTGAGCCTTGTTTTTGTGTGCTTATAAATAAAACCCCGCATTCGGTATGCGGGGTTTTTGTCATGCTTGCGGCTCATTGAGCAAATGAAGCTCTTCCTCTGTCAGCTCACGGTATTCTCCGGGTGCCAGAGCGGGATCTAGGGAAACGCGTCCCATCGAAAGCCGCTTCAGGTAAACCACTTCATTGCCGACTGCCTTTGCCATTTGCTTGACCTGATGGTATTTTCCTTCTGTAATTGTCAGATATATCACGGTATTGCCACTGTCGTTTGTTTTGATTTCCGCTTTTGCCGGCTTTGTTTTATAGCCGCCCTCTATGTAGACACCCGTTTCCAAATCGGAGATGTCTTCCCGAGAAATCTGTGATTTTAAATGGACTTCATACGTTTTTGGAACATGCTTTTTAGGAGAAAGGAGCCGATGTGCGAGCTGCCCGTCATTTGTGAGCAGCAAAAAGCCCTCTGTATCTTTATCAAGCCTGCCGGCTGGAAATGGCTCAAATCTCATCTCCTCCGGCGTCAGCAGATCGACCACTGTTTGCTGCCGGCTGTCCTCAGTCGCCGACAGCACGCCCTGCGGTTTATTCATCATAAGATAAATGAACTCTCGATAATCAACCGGTTCCCCGTATACGGTCACCTCCTGCGTATCAGGATCAACGTGCGCCTTTACATCTTTGGCAGGTTTGCCGTCGATCATCACGGCTCCAGCCTTCACAACGGCTTTGACTTCTTTTCTGGAACCATACCCGCTGTTGGCAAGCAGCTTATCAAGTCTCATTCCCAATCTCTCCTTTATAAAAGAAAGCCCGCAGCATGCGAGCCCTCAGTTTCATCATATCTAGTTCATCAGCCTGCATGTCTGCCTTTCCTTAAGAAACCTGGCAAACGGCGGCCTAAAATTTTCTGCAAAAATCCTAATCGGTAGCCGCAATACAGGTAGACTGCTCCGCCAACAGCGGCTGCGATCACCACAACAATCGCAGCTTGCAGCTGGCCATCCTGATAGGAAATAAAGAAGCCTAATACCCACTGCACGATTTTCACGGCAATACCCATAATGGCTGATAAGACCAGCATCAAAACAGTTCGTTTAACAAGTATCTTATACGAATAGCCTGCATGGCGCTTAATCATGATAAACCCATATAAAAGGGAAGCGATATATCCAAGCGCCGTCGCTAAAATCGCTCCGTCAGCCTGCATCAGCTTGATCAGCGGAACATTCAGCACAAGCTTGATCACGACGCCGATCACAAGGCTGACAACTGCAAATTTTTGCTTATTGATGCCCTGCAGAATGGCTGCGTTGACTGTAAACAAAGAGAACAGAATTGCGACTGGCGAATACCATAGCAAAATGTTTGCCCCCAGTTCAGGGTGAAGGCTCTCTGACCCGTAAAAGAACGTATACGTCGGTCCTGACAATAGAGAGATCCCAACAACAGCCGGAATAATTAAAAACAGGATCGTCTGCATCGTTTGATTAATCTGCTGATTTAACAGCTTATAGTTTCCGCTTGTAAACGATTCAGTAATCGTTGGAATTAATGTCAGTCCGAAAGCAGTTGCTAGGGAAACCGGGATCATCACGAGCTTCTGAACATACAGGGTTAGAATCGCAAGCATGTCTTGGCTGATGGCTTGATGACCGGCTTCAATCATCGCTTTGTTAAACGTATTTGTATCAATATAGTTATACAAAGGGATGGCTAGTCCGACAAAAACGTACGGAGCAGCATAGCTGAACAGCTCGAAAAACATTTTTTTGTAGCTTAGGTTTGCTGTCGGACCCGTATTCGGCATCATCGCCAGCAGGCTGCCCTTCCGTTTGTTCCAATAAATATAAAGCACGACCAGCCCTCCGAAGGCACCGATCAGCGCTGCGAAGGTTGCATAGCCCACAGCGATGACAAGGCCGCCGTTGAAAACCTTCAAAATCAAGAATGTCGCACTCAATAGAAAGATGATGCGGACAATCTGTTCAACGACTTGGGAAACAGCTGTCGGACCCATCATTTGGTGCCCTTGAAAGAATCCGCGAACAAGGCTCATAATCGGTACGACCAAAAGCGCTAAGCTGACCATGCGGATGACATAAACGACATGATCAATTGTCAAGCCGTTATTATCCTTGCCTCCCAGCGATATTTCCGCAAACATCGGAGCCGATAGATACAGAATGAAAAAGGCTATCATTCCTGTGACGAGCATAACCGACATGCCCGCCTTGAGCATTTTCCTGCTTGTCTCATAATCCCCTTTTGAATTATATTTGGAAACAAATTTAGAAACAGCGGCCGGAAAGCCCATCGTAGCAATATTCAAAAATAAAGTGTATTGGTTGTATCCGTATTGAAATAATGCACCGCCTGTCGCCCCGACCATAATGCTGAAGGGAATTAAATAGACCATCCCCAGAATCCGCGATATATATGTACCGAGCGTTAATACAAACGTGCCTCTTAACAGTTTGCTTGACATGTTTCTTCATCACCATTTTCTACGAAGATTCAACTTTTCTATTTTACCACAACTGGGCATTTAGACGGTAATAAATACAAAAGCAATCCTGTGAACATTCATGTCCGCGGCAAAAGACGTTTAAGGAGCGGCTTTCTTTCGCTATAATAGTACTGCGGACGGGGTGTCCGCACACGAAATGAAAAGAAAGTTGATGATAAAGATGAAACAATATGACGTAATCGTAATCGGCGGAGGCCCTTCAGGCTTGATGGCTGCGATTGCAGCAGGAGAACAGGGCGCTGGCGTGTTGCTGATAGATAAAGGAAATAAATTAGGACGGAAACTCGCGATTTCCGGGGGCGGCCGCTGTAATGTGACGAACCGCCTTCCTGTGGAAGAAATTATCAAGCACATCCCCGGCAACGGGCGTTTTTTATACAGCGCGTTTTCTGAATTTAATAATGAAGACATTATCAAGTTTTTTGAAAACCTCGGCATTCAATTGAAGGAAGAGGATCACGGCCGGATGTTTCCTGTGACCGACAAAGCCCAAAGTGTCGTTGACGCGCTGTTAAACAGGCTGAAGCAGCTCCGCGTAACAATCAGAACGAACGAGAAAATTAAATCTGTTATATATGAAGATGGACAGGCAGCAGGGATTGTGACGAATAATGGCGAAATGATCCATAGCCAGGCAGTCATTATCGCTGTAGGCGGTAAAAGCGTGCCTCATACCGGAAGCACGGGAGACGGCTATGAATGGGCTGAAGCCGCGGGCCATACCATAACAGAGCTGTTTCCGACAGAGGTTCCAGTCACTTCTGGCGAACCGTTCATTAAGCAAAAAACACTTCAGGGCTTATCACTAAGAGATGTAGCCGTTAGTGTGTTAAATAAAAAAGGCAAACCGATTATCACACATAAAATGGACATGCTGTTTACCCATTTCGGCCTCTCAGGACCTGCCATTCTCAGATGCAGCCAATTTGTCGTAAAAGAGCTGAAAAAACAGCCTCAAGTGCCGATCAGAATCGACTTGTATCCGGATATCAATGAAGAAACGCTTTTCCAAAAGATGTATAAAGAACTGAAGGAAGCACCGAAAAAAACCATTAAAAACGTGCTGAAGCCTTGGATGCAGGAGCGCTATCTCCTATTCCTGCTCGAAAAAAACGGCATCTCTCCGAACGTATCGTTTTCTGAGCTGCCGAAGGATCCTTTCAGACAATTTGTAAGGGACTGCAAGCAGTTTACTGTCCTCGCAAATGGCACACTGTCGCTTGATAAGGCATTTGTCACGGGAGGCGGGGTATCTGTAAAAGAAATTGACCCGAAAAAGATGGCTTCTAAAAAAATGGAGGGGCTTTATTTTTGCGGTGAAATTCTGGATATCCACGGCTACACAGGCGGATACAATATTACCTCCGCCCTTGTCACAGGCAGGCTTGCAGGGCTAAATGCCGGGCAATACGCCCGTTCTTAATCATTACTCTTTAAATCTCTTGCCGCCAAACTCACATTTGAACATTCCCCGCATTCATGTTAGGGTGAGACTTGTTTTGTTTCACCTGATTGCGGGGTAATTTTAAGAGAGGAATGAGCTGCCATCGTACGACCATACTAAGCCTGCGAGCAAGATATAGGCGTACACAAAAAATTAGAGGGTGAGAAATGTTGAAACATATATCTAGTGTATTTTGGATTGTGATTGCAATCACAGCTGCAGCTGTATTATGGGGTGTTATTTCTCCTGACAGCCTGCAAAATGTGTCTCAATCGGCACAAGCATTTATTACCGATTCATTTGGTTGGTATTATCTTTTAGTTGTCTCTTTGTTTGTCGGGTTTTGTCTCTTTTTGATTTTCAGCCCGATCGGAAAAATCAAACTCGGAAAGCCTGATGAAAAACCGGAATTCGGGTTATTATCATGGTTTGCCATGCTGTTCAGCGCAGGCATGGGAATCGGCTTAGTATTCTACGGTGCGGCTGAACCGATCAGCCATTACGCAATTAGCTCTCCATCAGGTGAAACAGAAACCCCCCAAGCCTTCAGAGATGCACTCCGCTATACGTTTTTCCACTGGGGTTTGCACGCTTGGGCCATTTATGCCATTGTGGCATTATGCATTGCCTATTTCCAATTCCGCAAAGGCGCACCCGGGTTAATCAGCAGCACACTGTCACCGATTCTCGGGGATAAAGTAAACGGACCGATCGGAAAGGCCATTGACTGTATTGCAGTTTTCGCCACTGTTGTCGGGGTGTCAACAAGTCTTGGTCTTGGCGCAACCCAAATTAACGGCGGTTTGAATTACCTGTTCGGCATTCCGAATGCGTTTATCGTCCAATTGGTTTTAATCATTATTGTGACAGTGCTCTTTTTACTTTCTGCGTGGAGCGGACTCGGAAAAGGAATTAAGTATTTAAGCAACACAAACATGGTATTGGCCGGATTGTTAATGTTGTTTATGCTCGTTGTCGGGCCTACAGTGCTGATCATGAACTCATTTACAGATTCTATCGGACAATACATTCAAAATATCGTTCAAATGAGCTTCAGACTGACACCGAACGATCCTGAAAAACGCGAATGGATTAACAGCTGGACGATTTTCTATTGGGCATGGTGGATTTCCTGGTCTCCATTTGTCGGCATTTTCATCGCCCGTGTATCCAGAGGCCGGACGATCCGAGAATTTTTAATTGGCGTCTTGGTGACACCTTGTATTTTGACATTTCTATGGTTCTCCATTTTCGGCGTATCAGCCATGGATCTCCAGCAAAAAGGCACGTTCAATGTAGCAAAGCTGTCCACTGAAACGATGCTGTTCGGAACACTTGATCACTATCCGCTGACAATGGTGACATCGATCCTTGCATTGATTCTGATCGCAGTATTCTTTATCACGTCTGCTGATTCAGCTACATTCGTGCTGGGCATGCAGACGTCGTACGGTTCTTTAAATCCGGCGAATTCTGTGAAACTCAGCTGGGGGATCATTCAGTCCGCCATGGCGGCTGTGCTCCTATATTCTGGAGGGCTTGCCGCTTTGCAGAACACAGCGATTCTGGCAGCGCTGCCGTTTTCTATCGTTATCCTGCTGATGATTGCCTCTCTCTATCAATCGCTCTCAAAAGAAAGAAGAGAGATCAAAAAAGCGGAGAAACTCGATAAACCGAGAAGTCCAAGAGTGAAAAAAGCATATTAACAAAAAAGATCTTTCCGCGCCTGCGGGAAGATCTTTTTATTTGCGATATAAAATAAGGGCGGAAAAACAGTAAAGCTGCTCGCCGTCTGGGTCGCACGCCGCCGAAACCGTATATTTGATATCAATCAGCTGCTCCTCCGATATCCCTTTTAAAAATGAATTGATTTCCGTTTGTAAGTCTTTTTCATGCTCTTCATCAAATACCGCTACCTTCAGCATTTTATCCGCTCTCCTTTCTCTATCAATCTATTCCGTTTGGAACAGCCTTATGATAGAGAAATGATGATTATCTCGTTTCCGGATAAAAAGCTTTCCGTATATGGGATTCCCTCTGTGGCTCGCCGCCTTGCTGCTCCACTTTCAGCAGCACGGCATAAACAATCCGCATATGGCAGTAGCTGATCAGGCTGACGCTGAAAAAAGGGACAATGCCGGGCAGGTACGCAAGCAAGAAAAAGAGAGCAACAGTCAGCGCAAGCATAGTAAGCGTATATTGCAAATACGCCACACTGAGCAAGAGCGAAAATTTCACATACAGACGTTTTTTCCAGTCAAAATGGACAAGCAGCGGAAACACATAAAAAAGCATGGATACGAACAAAAAGCCAAATATCATAATGGCGAAGCGCAGGATGTGCAGAAGGAAATGACTTGGATAAATGAAGGCCAAATCAATATAAATGATCACTCCGATGAGCGCCAGTACAGCTCCGAGCAGATTTGAACGAAAAAATTCACCCTTGTATTCCTGCCAAAACGTTTTGAGCACCGGAACGTTGTCCTGCCCCTGAATCCACTTCCGCATGACAGCGAATAAAGCCGCGGTCGCGGGCATGATGCCAAACACACCGAGACCGAGCAACGTAAAAAACAGCCACAGCAAGTTTGTATACGCAAATCTCATGATCCATTCGCAAAAACGCAGCATCCGTCCCAGTGAGCCATCATGTTCCATGGTGCCCCCTCCTTTTTTTGCATTATACATTCTGCATCTGAAAAAGCTCTTTCATGCCGATCGGCTTCTTTTCGGCAACCGAGCGCCACATTCCCTCACCAACCGCGATGGAGTAGGCTCCAGCTTCAGCCCCGGCTAAAATATCATAGCGGCGCAGCGGGTCTTTTCCTAAAAAAAGATCCTCAAGCAAAAGCGGATCACCTCCGCCATGCCCCCCTTCATTTTTGACTACTTGTATCGTCTGCTTTGATTCAAAAAGCGGATAGTATTCGATTGTCTGCTCAGGAAAAGCAAACGGAATTCTGGAAGGTTCGTGAAATTCATTTGATTCAATACGCCCTTTTGTGCCGTTGATCGTCAGCCGGTAGCCTTCATACGGGGCCGAAAAAACAATCGAGTAGCTTAACAGTGCGCCGCCATCATATTTGACTGCCGCCACGTACGTATCCTCGATGTCAATTTCCTCGTCAAAAATACACGCGTCAGGCCTGTATGCAGTATATAAGCTAGACTGGTCTCCTGCTTCGAGATGATCATCTTTTATAGAAGCTTTAGAGGAACGGGGATGCCACCTTGAATAGTAGTGGCATTTTTCTTTGACCCGGCACGTCCCGCAAAAACGCCCGTCTTCTTCCGGCAAGGGGTTCCACTCACTGTCCGGCCCATAGTAATTCAAGGCGCCATAAGCAAATACCTCTTCCGGATTTTGCCCGAGCCACCAATTGACGAGATCAAAGTGATGTGTTGATTTATGGACAGAAAGACCGCCGGAAAACTGTCTCGACCTGTTCCAGCGTTTAAAATAGCTGGCGCCATGATACGTATCAATATACCAATTTAAATCAACGGAGGTGACCCTGCCTATTTTTCCGTCCAGAATCATTTCTTTTATTTTCCGATGAAACGGGCTGTAGCGATAGTTAAACGCGACGGTGACTTTTCCTTCGCTTTTGGCCTCCGCTTCAAGCACCCGATTCGCATCCTGCACTGTTGTCACCATTGGTTTTTCAGTAATTACATCTGTATCCCACTGAAGACTTTTTACAATATATGTGACATGCGTATCGTCCCTGCCTGCCACAATGACGATATCAGGCTTTGACACGCGCATCATCTCGTCAAAAGCATCTTCGCTAAACTCGGGCACGTGGGCCAGCTCGGGAAATTTCTTTTTGCAAACGGCAAAACGTTTCGGATCGGCATCCAGCAATCCCGTAATCTCATAATGAGTTGAAAACCGCTCCAACAGCGGTTTGATAAACATACTGAATGCTCTGCTGCTCAATCCGCAAAAGACGATGTTCTTCAATATCCTCACCTCTATCGGGCTTCAGTTAGTTGAGAAATCAGCTGCAGCGCTTCCTCTGTTTTTTCAGCGTACACAGGGATAAACGCCGCCATATCGCGATTCAATCGAAAAGAATAGCCGTTCAGCTGTTTTTTCCCTTTTTCGATCTGAACGGCATAGATCGTTTTTTCTCCTGTTTTTTTATTAACAGTTGTATAAGGAGATGTTTTTTTAGGAGGCAATCCGTTTAACGGCTGAAAATTTTCCGGATCATCGTAAGCTTGAAACATGTCTTCAGGCACGATGAAAACATCTCCCTCATGGGCGGTAATTTCAGTCAGCAGTTTTTCCTGAAAAGCTGGAAAGATATCGACCTTCCCGGCATTCTGCTCGGCGGCCTTTTTTATTTTTTCCTGTACGCCAGCCTGCATATCAGAAAAGAGAATGACATGCATTCCGTCCGGCCTGCTTGAGCATGATGCCAAAAAGAGCACTGAGACGATCACACACAAAGCCGTACGTATCTTTTTTGTCATTTCCCGGCTGACCTAAAAAGAGGCTCCAGCTCTGTCATAGCTAAAATAAACGCGCCGGCTCCGTGCAGGTCGTTTGTGCTTCTTTCGCGGCTGACATAATAGTCATAGAAACCGGCTGACGTTCCGACACATATGTCTTTGACGAGAAACGCGCCGTCTTCTGATGTTTCGGTTTTATGCTGAATCAAGCCTTGATACGCTTTTAGCAGTGTTGTTTCGTAAGCTCTGTCTAAATAGCCTTTATTGATTCCCTTCGCAAATGCGTACATGTACAGGCAGGATCCTGAGCTTTCCAGCCAGTTATCAGACCTGTCTCCCTTATCAACGATCTGATACCATAACCCCGTCTCTTTGTCTTGATAGCGGCAGATGCTTTCCATCATGTCCTGCAGCGTGTTTTTCCACCCATGACGGTTTGGATGCTTCTTCGGCAGCTCTTCAATCATGTCAGCAAGAGACATGACGTACCAGCCGATGGAACGTGCCCAAAATTCCGGTGAACAGCCTGTCTCTTCATTGGCCCAAGGCATTTTTTTCGCTTCATCCCAGGCGTGATAAAAGAGTCCGGTTTTTGCATCCTTCGTATGCTTTCTCATCAATGACTCCTGCAGCACGACCTGATCAAACAGCTCCGGCTCCTGCTTCAGATTGGCATATTTCAGTGCGAACGGCCCCCCCATGTATAAGCCGTCAAGCCACATTTGGTATGGATAACCGTCTTTGTGCCAAAAACCGCCCTCAGACGTCCGGTTCAGTGTTCCATATAAACCGCGCAGCCTTTTTGCCGCTTTGGCATACCGTTCATCCTTCGTCTGCTCGTATAATGGAAAAAGAATGAGACCCGCTTGAATGGCGTCCAGTTCATCTCTTCTAAATAATAGATTGCCATAATCATCGATTAAGAGATCTGCATAGGCCTTCGCATACTCAAAATACCGCTTTTCCCCGGTTGCTTCCCACAGCCGCAATACACCGCATAAGAAAACACCCTGGTGGTAGTGCCAGCGGTTTGCAGGAGGCAGCTCCTGGACTGTGTACGTATTCATAATGGTTTTTGCCAATGCCTCCGCGTACGTAAGAGGCGATTTTACAGCGATTGATTGATCCATTGATCCCATCCCTTTCTTAATAAATTCCTTCCTCGCCAAATTTCTTCGCTAAACGATTCGCTAGCATGACCAAAATCAGCCCGACCGCCGCTTTAAATACGCCGACTGCTGTACTGTAGCTGAATTGGCCCTGTTTCAGCCCTGCAGTATAAACATACGTATCAAAAATTTCCGCCACTTCCCTGTTAGTCGCATTTAACAGCAAATACACATGCTCGAAGCCAAGCTCCAGCGTGTCTCCGATTTTCAAAATCAGCAAAACGACGATAACGCTTTTAATGGCGGGCAGCGTAATATGCCACATTTGCCGCAGCCGTCCCGCTCCGTCCATTTTCGCCGCTTCATACAGCTGGGGGTCAACCGCTGTAATGGCCGCCAGATAAATGATCGTCGACCAGCCTGCTTCCCTCCAGATAACCTGCAGAATATACAGGGGCCGGAACCATTCTTCGTTCAGCAGAAAATTGATTTTTTCACCGCCAAAAAACACAATCAGTTCATTAATCAAGCCTCCGTCTACCGTTAAAAGCACAAACGAAAGCGATACAACAATGACCCAAGACATAAAATGCGGGATATAAATCAGCGTCTGAACAAATTTTTTAAAGAGAGCAATCCGCACTTCGTTCAATAGAAGCGCCAGCAGTATCGGCACCGGGAAAAATATGGCCAGGTTCAAAGCAAATAACACGAGCGTGTTTTTTAACAAGAGAAAAAATGTAGGCTCAGTAAACAGCCTGATAAAATGCTTCAGCCCCACCCACTCACTGCCCAAAATGCCGAGGAACGGCTGATAATCCTGAAACGCAATCACAATTCCCCACATCGGGACATACTTAAAAAGCAAAAAATAAATACACCCCGGCAAAATCATCAAGTACAAATATTTTTGCTGAATCAGCTTGATTAGTAAGCGCTTTCTTTTTTCTTTTTTAAAAATGACTGTATCAACAGCCGGCGCTTGCGCTTCTGCTGTTTTCATTTTTTCCCAGCCTCCTTTCACGGGTTCTTGCATTCACTGTAGCGCAGAGGTAAAAGTCCGTCTACAATCATATGATCACATCCTGTTTTATCCCTTTATAATCAAAGGTTCAGGAGGTCCACCTGAAAAAAAGACACCGATATTAGAAAATGATTATTGACAATATCTATCAATCTTTGGATTAATTGTATTAAGGTGAAGTGGATGTTATGAAATGGGGGGTTTTATGAAAAGAAGCCAATACAAGTTTTACTACAAACTGATTACGTTTTTCTGCCTGCTCAGCACCATTCCGGTTATTTTGGTCGGATTGTTTTCGTACGAGCACTCTCAGAAAACGGCTATTTCCAACGTTTCAGAGGAAAAATTCGACACACTCCAGCAGACCCAGCAAAGCATCGAGCATATATTGAAAACCGTCGATCACTCTTTAACCCACTATGTGAGTTCGCCGCCTCTCCTTCGCACATTGTCCGAGCCTTTGCACTCAGACCAATTCCAAATCTATAACCAAGTGAACCAAGAGCTCAATTATCTGCAAAGCTTTGATACCGATCTGTCCAACATGACGTTAGTCAGTTATACGAAAAAATGGTACATGAACAATTCTGGTTTGTACCGTTTGAATACAGATACTCTTCATGAAGCAGCCTCAGCATACACGAAACACAAAGCGAGCCGTTCCTATTGGACGCTTGAGGAAAACAATCATTTGATTTCAACCAAAGAAGGCACATCAGAAAACTGCCGCTACAATATCAATTTAATTAAGCAGCTTCCTTTGAACAGCACAAATACAAAGGGATTGGCCGCCGCAAGCATCCCGAGCTGCTCGCTTGTCAAAAATATGCCTGGCTATTCAAACGCCAACAACCTGTTTATCATCGATGAAAAAGGCCGCATCATCCTTCATAACAATATGTCTGACGTTGGTGAAACTCTTCATAACGACGGCTTTGTCCAAAAAGTGCTGGCGCAAACCGCCAATAGCGGACAGTTTGAAACAGTTATTGACCGGATTCATTATAAAGTCACCTATCAAAAATCTGACTATAATACATGGACTTATTTTTCTCTCGTTTCCCTGCCTGAGCTAAAAAAAGAAGCCAAATCAATCGGCTGGATCACTTTTGCAGTATGCCTTATTTTGTTAACGCTTTCATTATTGTTCTCCTGGCTGGGCTCCCGCCATTTTTACAAGCCGATCAGGGTGCTTTACGAATCATTCGCAAGACATGGAGCCATACAAGAGAAACAACAGCCTCCTCAAAATGAATTTGAGTTAATTGAACAGAGCTTTAAGCAGCTGAAGGACAGAAATGACGACCTTGAAGAAACGATGAAGCAGCAGGCCACTCATCTGCAGCAATATTTTATGGTCAGGCTTATGCTCGGAAAACTGACGGATGAGGAGGTTGATAACCGTTTTGAAAGCCTCGGTTTAAAGCAAAATTGGCGACACCTTGCCTTGCTTGTGCTCCAAATTGACACACTGAATCATACGCCTTATGAGAAAAAAGATATGGATCTGCTTTTGTTTGCCGTCAACAGCCTGATTGAGCGCAGCATCCCGACGGACAAACATCTTGCCCCCGCCGTAGTTGACAAACAGCAGGCGACGATTTTGATCAACCAAAGCGGGACAAAAGAAGAATTCATAGCTGAGCTGAATGAGACTGCAAGGATGATTCAGGAAAAAGCGGAAGCTGAGCTGCAGCTGTCTGTCAGCATCGGCATCAGCCAGCCGTTTGATGTGCTGACAAAAGCGAAAACAGCCTATGCGGAAGGCTCAGAAGCGTTGAAATACCGGCTTAAAGCGGAAAACAAGTCGATCATCTTTTACGAAGACCTTGACCAGAAAAAAACCTTCAAAACCCATTTTCCAAAGCAGCTTCAGCATGAGCTGTTCGATGCCGTTAAAGCAGGAGACAAGGAGAAAGCGGATAAATGCCTGCACGCGATTTTGCAAGCCATTTTCACCCAGAACACCAACCCGTATCAATTTCAAATCGCCATCGCCCGTTTTTTGAACCATGTGATTGAGCTGATGCATGTGCTCGGGATCGAATTGTTTGAGCTTGAAGAAAACAAAATGCTGTATGACCAAATTTTTGAGCTGAAAACGTTCGAGGATACCGAAAACTGGCTAAAGAATGAGTTTATTGATCCGATGACAGACAAAGTGAACGCCCGCGCGGATGCCCAGTACAAAAATATTTCCGACAACATCATTCATATCATCCATCATGAGTTTGAATCCGAATTGACACTGGACGAAATCGCGCGCAGGCTGCATTACAACCCAAATTATTTAAGCAGCATTTTCAAAAAAGAAATGGGAATTTCATTCAGCGAGTATGTCTCAAGCTACCGACACCATATGGCGAAAAGCTGGCTTGCCGAAACAGACATGGCGGTCAAGGACATTGCCGAAAAGCTGAAATATAAAAACTCGCAAAATTTTATCAGATCATTTAAGAAGCTGGAGGGGATTACACCGGGAAACTACCGCCAGCAAAAAAGAAGCATGTAAAAAACCCAAAACCGCTTGCGCGTTTTGGGTTTTTCCAATGTTATTTTGCTTGTTTAAACGCTTCTTCGTATTCCTGAATAATTTGTTTTCCTCCGCTTGACTCCCATTTTTCCACTTCTTTATCGAACTGGCTTTCTGTGATGTCTCCAATCATATATTTGTAGGTCGCGTCATCAATGATTTTCTTCAGTTCGTCACCCCGTTCCGACTCCGATGCGGAATACAGGCTTTCAGCCGGGTTTGAGACGATAATCTTTTCATTGTCCTCGGTCAGCTCCTCGTACGCCGTCCGAAGCGGATCTCCAGTGTTTTTTAAGTAGGCTTTATCAATGGCAATTAAAGCGGACAGCGGCTGAATATCAGTCTGCCAGTCTTTTACCTGGCTTTCTTTGCGTGTAAACGTTTTGTCCTCACCTTTGTTGTAATGAACGCCGTCAATGCCATAAGTCATCAGGCTATAGACATCTTCTTCGGCAATTCGGTCAAAAAACGCCAAGATCCGTTTAAGCTCAGCTTCCGTTTTCACACTCGTTTTCGGGAAAGCAAACACGCCGTTATGGCCTCCTGATGCCCATACCCGCTCTTTCCCATCTGGGCCTTTTATGCGGTTGATGATCTCGAGCTTCATCGATTTATCAGAGGCATGGTCGCGCAGATTGACCGCATCTACCATATTGCCAATATAAATTCCGGCTTTTCCTTGAGAAAACAGCTCCTGCTGCTGGGTTTTGCTTGTGACGGGAAAATCCTTATTCATATACCCGTTATCACGCAGCTTTTTCATATAGTTCATCGTGTCTTTGTATTCCTGTGTCATGAAATCAGGCGTGAATTTGCCGCCCGATTCCTTCCAATCTGTCGGCATGCCTTCATACGAGCCAATCGTTTTAAACGCGCCGTAAATCAAGTCATTACGGTCTGCCAGCCCGATCGTATCATCTTTCCCATCCTTGTCCGGGTCGTCCTCCGTAAATGCTTTGGCCACTTCATAAAGCTCATCCAACGTTTTCGGGGTTTTCAAATTTAAATTGTCCAGCCAGTCCTTCCGAATGACGATCCCCTGTCTGGAAAGCGGGCGCTCTCTGTATATCCCGTAGAGCTTGCCGTCAATTGTCACATTTTTATTAATGAGTTTGTTCATTTTGTTTAAGTTGGGATAATCCTTGATATAATCGCCGATTTCCCAAAACATTCCTGACCGGAAGGCATTCATGACTGACGAATTTTTAATATCCTGGATGGTCACGATTTGCGGAAGATTGCCGGCTGCAAGCGCCGCATTCAGCCTGTCTTCTTTCACCGCATCTGGAACCCAGGTGATGTCGAGTTCTGTATTTGTCAGCTTTTCAATTTCTTTAATCGCCCTGTCTTTCGGCGGCTGCTGGTGATACAAAATCGCCATCCAAGACAGCTTTACCTTTGAATCCGAGTCAGCTTTGCCTTCAGCCGCAGACTGTTCAGTTCCTTTACAGCCCGCCAGCACTCCGCCGAGTGCCAGTACAAGCACAATCAAAAGCACCCTCCATTTGTTTCCCATCGTACCCCTCCGTTTCATATTTCTTTATCCTTTGACAGATCCCAGCAAAGCTCCTTTTGCAAAATGCTTTTGTATAAACGGATAGACAAGCAGAACAGGGATGGTCGCCACCACTATGACCGCCATTTTAATGGTTTGCTCAGGCGGCGGGCTGCCCGACCCCATTTCAGACATATCCCCTTGCATACCGCTTGATACAATGACGATTTGGCGCAGAAGAACCTGAATCGGCCATTTTGCTGAATCATTTAAGTACAAGATCGCTGTCATATACGTGTTCCAATACGTGACCGCATAAAATAGTGAAATCGTTGCGATCGCAGGAAGAGACAGCGGCAGCACAATTTTAAAGAATATGCCCAGATCATTGCACCCGTCAATTTTCGCGGACTCTTCCAGGCTTGATGGGATATTTTGAAAGAAGTTTTTCAGAATGATCAGGTTAAAGGCATTAATGGCTGTCGGCAAAATAAGCGCCCAGTAAGAATCGAGTAATCCAAGCGATTTGACCACAAGGAAAGTCGGAATCATGCCGCCGCTAAACAGCATCGTAAATACGACGAGAAACATGAGCGGCTGCCGGCCGATTAAATCACGGCGGGATAACCCATAAGCCATCAGTGAAGAAAGAAACATGCTGACCGCAGTGCCTATCACTGTCACAAACACAGAAACAAGCAAACTCTTATAAATAATATCTGTTGAAAAAATGTAGCGATAAGCATCTAGCGAAAAAGTGGTCGGTATTAAAATGAATTTTTTCGACACGACTTCTTCTACTGTGGCGAAAGATGCTGCGATGACATGAATGAACGGAAGTACGCATATTAAAGCGAACATCAGCAAGAAACCATAAATCAACATATCAAACAGACGGTTTTTCAGTGAATGTGCGATAGCACCCACCTCTCTTTGTAAGCGTTATCATATTTTTGGAAACCGAGCTCAGCATGTGACGATATCGTGTCTAAAATGTAGCAAATCTGTGATTGCCATGTCTATAATCATTTGAACAGTGTCCCCGGCCGGGCGGGGGCTGCCGCGAATTGAGACCGATAACAAAAGAAAAAGAGCATAATCTTAGAAAATGATTATGCTCCGTTCTCCTCCTCGTTCAGAAGTTCAGCCGTATTGATTTGTGGCGAAAACCCAAGTTCATTCACGGCAGATTCAATGGACCATGGCCGGCCCGGATTATCAGAGACGGCGTAATAAGTGCCATACCGGATGTTGGTCTCAATGGCGGCTTTGAAAATCGACAGCAGATCGGGGTGAGAAAGCAGTGTCTTTTTCGTCCGTTCTTTTTCATGCAGCGTATCCATTTCATCTGTGACGACTGTTCCGATTCGAAGGTTGATTACTGATAGCTTATTTTCCAAATAAAACAAATGGCCGATCTGTTCAGAGGTCAGCTTTAATACACCGTACAAGTTTTTTGACAGCGGATAATCGCTTGTTGTGATTTCCCGTCCTAAGAGCGAGCGCCCGTCTTTTTCATATACATCTGTGACATGATTGCTGCTGGCGAACACGAGCTTTTGAATGCCGAGCTCCGCTGCCGCACGGCACAGATAATAGCTTGCCCTATAGAAAACATCCGTCATTTTTTCAAACTCAGCGATGTCCATAATATCGTATTTGATTTTCACAGCGAGTAAATTCAAGATGGCATCGGTATCTTTTGGAATCTTCTTCAACAGCTCCTCATAATTTGCCGCGTCAGCCTGAATGGAAGAGGCTTTGCCATCGAAATGATCTTTATCAAGCACTGTCACTTCATAGTCTGAAATAAGCCCTTCAGCAAGCAGTCTCCCAATCACACCATTTCCGCCGGCGATCAGCACTTTTTTCACGATGTTCACTCCCCTTTTTTATAGATTGCCCATTTTCGGCGGGGCTGACACTTTTTTTGGCAATCACATTCTTAGGCTTATTCAAAAGTCACCGGCAGCTCCTCAAGCGCCCGAAATCCAAAAAGCGGCCGATACCGCCATTCAAAATCCGCGAGCTTAAGGCTGGGCATCCGCTGCAGAAGAGTGTTAATCGCAATTTGCGCTTCTAATCGTGCCAGCGAGGACCCTAAACAAACATGATGGCCATGACCGAATGAAAGATGCTGATTAGGACTTCTCGTAATATCGAAGACATCCGGGTTCGTGAAAATGCTTGGGTCTCGATTAGCCGCTCCTAACAAAAGATAGACTTGCTCTCCTTGACGGATCGTCACCCCGCTGATGTCAATATCCTCTGACGCAACTCTGGCTGTCATTTGCGTGGGGCTTTCATAGCGTAAACATTCCTCGACTGCGGTACCAATAAGATCTGGATTTTCTCTCAGTTTCAAAAGCTGTTCTGGATGCTGCAGCAGACAAAGGACTGAATTGCTGATGAGATTAACCGTTGTCTCATGTCCGGCGATCGCCAGCAATATGCACGTAGATGCCGCCTCCTCTTCCGTCAGCTTATCATTTTCTTTCCCCTTCAAGAGCATGCTGATCATATCCTGTTGTGGGTGGCGTTTTCTCTTTTGAATCAGCTCTTTGAAATATGCCATAGCCTGCACAGCCATAATATTGCCCTCTGTTAATGCCTTTCTTGACCGGGTAAAATCAATCGTTTGAATGAGACTCCCAGCCCACTCCTTTAATTGCTCCCTATCTTCCTCCGGTACACCTATAATGTTAGCTATGACAAAGCTTGCTAAAGGAAAAGCAAAGTCCGAAATGACCTCCATCTTTTTTTCACCTTGCACTTGATCAAGCAAATGATGGACAGTTTCAATGATATACGGCTGATAACTCTCTGTCGCTCTCGGCGTAAATGCTCCGCTGGCAAGCGTCCGCAATCGTCTATGATCAGGCTGGTTCTGAAACAGCATCATTTGATTTTGCACATGTGAAAGGTCCTGATATTTGGTCGAGCTCTCAGGCAGCGGGGTGCGGACTTTGAATCTCGCATCTTTCAAAATAGCAGCCGTTTCTTCATATCCTGTGACATACCAGCCCGGGTATTTTAAGAAACTCCCTTTATAGATAGGATGAACAGCTCGCAATGTGTCGTAAAAAGAATATGGGTTTTTCAAAAACTCAGAAGATGCAGTTGACGATGCAATTGTCACGTGATTTTCTCCTTTCTGTTCAAAAATAAAAGCAATCGACATCATACCGATTGCTTTTATTGATTCTTTCAGCTTTTCGCACTTAAACTAGCCTTCATTTCTTCGACTGATTCAACTTCAAAGCCTAAATCAATCAGCATTTTATGATCCTCCGTCTCCTCTTGCCCGGCAGTTGTTAAGTAGTCTCCGACAAAAATGGAGTTTGCGGCGTAAAGCCCTAATGGCTGCAATGTGCGGAGATTGACCTCTCTTCCTCCGGAAATGCGAATTTCTTTTGATGGATTGATAAAACGGAACAGCGCCAGCACTTTTAAACAATACAGCGGGTTTAATTCGTTGACGCCTTCTAACGGCGTGCCATCAATTGCATGCAAAAAATTCACAGGAATGGAATCCGCGTCAAGAGCCTTCAAGCTTTTGGCGATGTCAATGACATCCTGTTTCGTCTCCTTCATCCCGATAATGGCGCCTGAACACGGAGACAACCCCGATTCTTTTGCGATTTCAACCGTATTGACTCTGTCATCGTATGTATGTGAGGTCGTGATGTTTGAATGGTTCCTCTGTGACGTATTCAAATTATGATTATAACGGTCTACTCCGGCATCTTTGAGACGCTTCGCCTGCTCTGGCTTCAACAGTCCGAGACACGCACAAACCTTCAGTCCATACGTCTCTTTAATTTCCTGAACCGCATCTACGACCTGATCCACTTCTCTGTTAGACGGCCCTCTGCCGCTTGCCACGATACAATATGTGCCGATATTCAGATCGTGCGCCCGCTTCGCGCCTTCAAGCAGCGTTTCCTTATTCACCATCCGGTAAGACTCAATCGGCGCTTTCGAAATCGCAGACTGTGAACAATAGCCGCAGTTTTCCGGGCAGAGCCCGGATTTCGCATTCATAATCATATTGAGCTTTACTTTTTTTCCATAAAAGTGTTTTCTGATATGAAAAGCTCCATGCATTAATAGCAAAATATCTTCATCAGGACAATGTAATATTGAAAGCGCCTCTTCGTCAGTCACTTCTGCTCCAGCCAGCACCCGGTCTGCAAGTTCCATCCATTGATTCATTCTCATACCCCCACTTGATTCATCAGTAATGATAGATTGATATGGTCTTTTACCATATGTAGAACCGTTTCTTTCGTCACGTTGGCAAGCTTTGGCGTAACCCCTAAAATCGGAACACCGCATAAGCGCTCAATCATCTCAGGATTGGTTTTTTCATCTTCATCAGGAGAGTCACTGATTCCATTGATGATAATTCCGGCAATTGGAAGCCCCATACTTTCTGCATATTTGACAGTTAAAAAGGTATGATTAATGGTTCCAAGGCGAGGACGCGTCACAATAATCACGGGAAGCTGCAACGCTTTTATGACATGACTGACCAAATAGTCCTCTCCCAATGGCACAGAAATACCGCCTGCACCTTCTACGATGAAGCATTCATGTTTTTCTCTAATCCGCCCCCAATGGTTTAAAACCTCTTCCATGGTGACAGTCTTTCCCTCGAGTTTCCCTGCAACGTATGGTGCAAGCGGCGCCTTGAAGGCAAAAGGCGTAATGTCTTCATGGGAGAGACTGGTCTGTGACATGTCTTTCAGCAAACTTGTATCACTATCTGGATGATGACGCGATATCCCGCTTAAAAATGGTTTATACACACCGACATCTCTATTATGTTCTTTCAATAAGGCAGCAAGACCGCTGGATATAACCGTTTTCCCTACTTCTGTATCAGTTCCCGTCACAAAAAAACCCCTCAAATGATATGCAGCTCCTTTCCGATTGAATGAAATGTTTTCAGCAAATCATCAATATCACCCATACTGTGGTCAGACGTGATTGTAATTCGAATCCGGCTTTCACCCGGCGCAACGGTCGGCGGCCGAATGGCAGGAGCATAAATTCCCTTGCCCTGCAGTTTTTCAGCAAATAGGACCGTTTTATGGGCATCGCCAATGACTACAGGAATAATCGGTGTGTGATCTCCTTTCACCACATACCCCATATTCATCAGACTGGTTCTGATCGTACTGATATAAAAAAATAAAAGCTGTCGTTTTTCCCTGCTGGCTTCAATGATGTTCAAAGCCTCATGAGCAGCCGCACAACTGGCTGGCGGAATAGCGGTTTGAAAGATAAATGTTCTGGCATGGTTCAGCAAAAAGTCGATGAAGACCGCTGATCCTGCCGCAAAACCTCCTTCCGTACCAACAGCTTTGCTTAAGGTGCCGATCACAATGTCAGGACAAACACCAAAGTATTCACTCGTTCCTCGTCCCGAATCACCCAAAACTCCTGTTGCATGGGCATCATCAACGACCACGAAGGCATGATAGCGTTTCGCAAGTGAGATGATCTGATCAAGAGGGGCGATTGTGCCATCCATGCTGAATACCCCGTCTGTTACGATAAAACGGCGCTGATAACGCTGTGTTTCATTCAGCTTGTTTTCAAGATCATTCATATCAATATGCCGATAAACAACTGTATCAGCCTTAGAAAGTCGGCAGCCGTCGATAATACTTGCATGATTGAGCTGGTCACTTAAAATGACATCTTCCTTTTCTGGCAAGGATGAAAGGACACCGACATTGGCCAAGTAACCGCTCGAAAACAGCAGGGCCGCTTCTGTCCGTTTAAAGCTGGCAATCTTCTTTTCTAGCTCTTCATGCCAGACCGAATTGCCTGTCGTTAAACGTGAACCGCTGCTTCCTGTCCCAAATTGCTGCAATGCTGTTTGGGCTGCATCGATCAAACGTCTATCGCTTGCGAGCCCTAAATAATTGTTTGAGGACCAGACCGTTTGATTTTCGCCATCAATGTTCCTCTCTGGAACCGGCGCTCCATCCATTGACCGCAGGTTACGATGTACGCCGGCTTCCTTTACTATGTCTAACCGCTCGTTTAACCAGGAATCAATCTTCAAGGCTCGTAACCTCGTGGATCGCTTGTTTCATAATGGCAACCATTTCCGAGATCTCTTCAGCTGTGCTGGCAAGAGGAGGAAGAAATGCAATCACGTCCCCAAGCGGCCTTGTCAGCATTCCTAACTCTCTCATTTTTAAGGAAACTTTGTATCCAATCCGCCGATCAGCCGGGTAAGGTTCTTTGGTTTCCTTTGACCGGACAAGCTCTGCACCGCACATAAAGCCAAGCTGCCGAATATCCCCAACATGAGGAAGAGCGTGCAGATCTTGAAGAAGAAAATGGAGCTTTTTACTTTTTTCCGCTACTTGTTCCACAATGTTTTCAGATTCAAATAATGCCAGATTTTCAAGCGCAACCGCACAGCCAAGCTGATTGCCTGTATAGGAATGGCCATGGAAAAAGGTTTTTAGGTTTTCATAATCATCATAAAATGCCTTATAGATGTCTTCAGTGGCAAACGTAACGGCAATTGGCAAATAGCCTCCTGTAATGCCTTTACCGGCAGCCATCAGATCAGGCTGGACATTCTCGTGCTCGCACGCAAACATTTTTCCTGTACGGCCAAAGCCTGTAGCGACTTCATCAACGATCATTAAGACATCGTATGTTGTACATAGCTCGCGCACCCCTGCCAAATATCCTTCCGGCATCACGATCATACCGGAAGCCCCTTGTACCATTGATTCAATGGAAAGCGCGGCAATTTCCTCGTGATGTTCCTTAAGCAGCTGTTCAAGTTCTCGGAGGCACTGATCACGGCACTCATCAGGATCACCGCTTTCAGAGCGATACACATAAGGAATCGGAGCCTTGTAACTCTCGAACATCAACGGGCCGTATACGTGGTGAAAAAGCTCAATTGAACCGACACTGACGGCGCCAATCGTATCACCGTGATACCCGTTTTTCATTGCGATGAATTTTTGTTTCTCAGGCTTCCCGATGTTCTTCCAATACTGAAACGCCATTTTTAGGGCTATTTCCATCGCTTCTGCACCGCTGTCTGAATAAAAGACCCGCGTGAGTTTTTTTGGGCTGATGTCGATTAATGTTTCGGCAAGCTGGGTTGCTGGAACATTGGTCATGCCCAATAACGTGGAGTGCGCAATTTTTCCGAGCTGTTTTTTTATGGCGTTATCTAGTTCTTTTTTGCGGTGTCCGTGGACATTAAGCCAAACTGATGAAAAACCGTCATAGTATTCCTTGCCATTTATGTCTTTGACTTTGATTCCAGTCCCGCTTTCGATGATTAAGGGGTTTTCATCATAATCTTTCATTTGGGTAAATGGCAGCCAGAGGTGCTTTTTACTTTTTTCTATCAAATCATGAGTCATAATCTTCCTCCCACTCTATTAAAATAGGCTGCTTCTCCAGATCATGTATGTACGTGTTTACATCATTGGATCCATCAATAAAAAAGACTCGGCAGCCTTCTTCAGTCCCGTATTCTTTCATTGCTGTAATACGCTGATAGCCCATTTTCTTACCCGCAACATAGCCTGTTATGTAATCCGGATCGTCCGACCAGCATAATTCTGCAATGGCTGCCGGGTGCCGGCTTACCTTTGAAGCGAGCGCAAGGGCCTCTTTTATTCTTGAATGAGCCGGCACGTGACTGTGAAGCGCCCATTTTTCAAAATTAGCGTCCGGCCAATCCATTCTGGAGACCCGCACCCCTTTTTCTTTTGTTTGATCCATTCGCTTTCCTGTATGAATATCAAACAACACCGCACCCCTGACATCTGACCATTCAGGGATTTGTTCATATGCTTTTCCAATCACGTCTCGTGAAACGCCTTCTTTTTCCAATAACAATCGGGCCAGCTTTTGTCCTTCTTCCGGGCAGCTCACTTCATTCGTATGCACAGGCAATGGCTGAATGGTTTTTATCGATTCATATACCTCTTCAAATTGAATTTGCATAAAATCAGGTTTTCCTCTTGAATGGGATAACCCTTTTTCTAATAAAGCATTGACTGTATGCTTCATCTCATGGAAAGGAATAAGCCGTTCTCCGCCGGATATATGCTTTCCGCCGTCTTCATGAGATCCATTCATAGAAGCCCTCATTCTGACACTATAAAAAGTTTCTTCTTGCATCATTTCTCGCCCTTTCACTGATAACTGAAGAACGTGTAGTGCTTCTCACTTTAATTGTTAACCAATTATTTTTAAAGGTTAACAATTAGAATATATTATTCTCTCCTGTTTCTGTCAATAGAAGAAAGCATCGATTTATGGCAGTTGGTTAAAAGGAAACAAAAAGACCGTTTTCACACAAAACGGTCTTTTTCGATTTCTTTTTACAGTCACAACCACTTTTGCAAAAACCGGACAGCTTCATGCCTCATAACTGCTGTTTCGAAATGTCCCGAAGCAGAACGGACCACTCGGTAGCAATCAGCAGCTCCCTGTCCAGCATAGACAGCTGTCAATTCTTTTTCGATTTTGTCCACGCCCTCGGCCGGCGTTAACCGATCGTGTACACCAACAAGACTAAGGTGCGGGCGCGGCGCGATCAGGCCTTGGATCTCCGATGCGGAAAAATGCTTTGCAAGCGATGGGACGTAATAATAAAAGCCGTGCCTGTCAAGATTCTGTGTTTTGATCAGCACGTGATGATCCACCTGGCTGCACAAATCCACACACACCTTAATCCGGTCATCAAGCGCCGCTGTCCACCACGCCATCAAACCTCCCATAGACATGCCGATGGTTCCGACCCTGTCAGGCTGAACATCAGAGCGTGACTGCATATAGTCCAACGCACTTAAACTGTCATAAATCATCATCCCCCACATCACTTTTCCGGTGAGAAGCATTTCTTTAAATATCTCGCTTTCCGCTTTTCCCCGCCGATCTCCAAATCCCCAATGATCAATCGCAAGAACGCCGTATCCGAGTGAAGTAAGCTCATCAGAAAAAGAAGGCGTTTTCAAATAATCCGCTCCCTCAATCAGCTCACTTTTTCCCCTATCATACTGGCCCCCATGCGAATGCTGAAACAATACGGCTGGGCACGGTCCTTCTGTTTTCTTCGGCTTCACAAAATAAGCGGGCACCTTTTCATGTCCATTTAAATCGAGCAGGAGCGTTTCAACGATATTTTCTTCTCTTTCTTCAATACGTAATGTCTCAACACTGATTGGCCTCCGATCAGGCAAATCACCAAGCAATCGAAACAGTTGCTTTCTTCTTTCGGCTCTCATCCCATCACCCTTCCTTATTCGCTTACTTCACATTTACGAGACAGATCTGGGTTCCCCTTTATTTTTCCAACATAAATCACATCATTTACTAAATATTTAGTAAATATAACGAAATATTCCGAAAACAATTATTGTAACCGCTTACTTTTATATGATAGTATCAATTTATCAAAAACAGATGAGTTAATATTTTACTAAATAGATGAGAGGGATACCCATGGTTCGTATTAAAGATATCGCCTTGAAAGCTAAAGTTTCCAGCGCAACTGTGTCCAGAATTTTAAATGAAGATGAGTCGCTTTCTGTTACGGGCGAAACGAGACAAAGAGTCATCAACATCGCTGAAGAGCTTGGTTATCAAACCGTTGCCAAACGCCGAAAATCCCGCGGGCAAAAACAGCGGGCTCAGCCGCTGATCGGTGTGCTGAGCTGTCTGTCCCCTGATCAGGAAAGGCAGGACCCTTATTTTTCTTCCATTCGGAAAGGGATTGAAAAGGAATGCTTTGAACAGGAAATTTTCATTACAAATTCGATTCATCTCGGCTCCTTTCAGGAACATATCTTTCGGGAATTGGATGGTGTCATTGTCATCGGCCGTGTTCATGATGAAGCGGTTAAGCATATCAGCGGGAGGCTGGAGCATGCCGTATTTATCAATCATTCACCAGATCCGCAAGCATACGATTCGATTGGAATCGATTTTGAATCGGCTTCACGCCAGGCGATTGATCACCTTTTCGACTTAGGCTACAAACGGTTAGGCTACATTGGCGGACAAGAAAAAGAGCATACGCTGAAGGACGGCCAAAGCATTCGCAGAACCATTGAAGATAAACGCCTGACCGCTTTTTTGGAGTCAGCCGCCCCCCAGCCTGAGCATGTGCTGATCGGAGAATACAGCATGCGTGAGGGCTATCGCCTGATGAAGAAAGCAATCGATCAAGGCCATCTGCCGGAAGCATTCTTTATTGCCAGCGATTCTATGGCGATCGGCGCATTAAAAGCGCTGCAGGAAGCCGGACTGCAAGTGCCGCGGGATACCGCAATCGTCAGCTTTAACGGCATTGAGGAAGCTGAATTTGCCAGCACGCCTTTAACGACGGTGAAGGTATACACAGAAGAAATGGGCCGGACAGGCGTAAAACTGCTGCTTGACCGTCTCAATGGCCGAACGCTTCCTCACCATGTCACCCTGCCTACAACATTAATCGTAAGACAAAGCTGCGGATGTACAGCAAAGGAGGTGACATAAGCAAAGATTCATCACGATGATAAGGAGGAAAAGATGAAACACACTTTTGTTTTATTTCTCTCTCTTATTCTGCTTGTTCTGCCCGGGTGTTCAGCAGAGAAAAGCTCAGCAGATACCGCAAAAAAGACGTTAACCATTTATTCTACAATGTCAACCGACAGTGAAAGAGATACGTTCAGAAAACTAGCGGCTGCATTCGAAAAGGAACACAGTGACATTCGTGTCAGCCTTCATTTCCCAGGCAATGACTATGAAAATATGATGCGTGTCAGAATGGCGGCCAATGATTTGCCAGATCTATTCGATACACATGGCTGGGGGAAAATCAGGTACGGAGAATATACAGCGGATCTCCGGGATATGGAATGGACTCAAGATCTTGATCCCAATTTAAACAGCATCCTCAAAAATAAAAGCGGAAAGGTGTATGCCTATCCGATCAATCAGGCAAAAGACGGTCTGGCGTATAACCGCAATATTTTAGACCGTTACGGCATTGCTCCGCCGGAAACCATGGATGACTTTATCAAAGCACTGAGAACGATTAAAGAAAAGAGCAAGGGAAGCATTGTTCCCTTCTGGTTTGCCGGCTATGACAAAAGCTCATTCGCTCAATATTACGACCAATTCGCTACACCTCTTCTCATCACAGACCCTGCCCATAATGAAAAAAAACAGCTCATCAATGGCACTTTTCAATGGAGTAAATTCACTTATTTATCAGAAATCCTCAAACAAATGCAGAAAGAAAAATTGATTAACATCGACGCCGTCACGGCAAAAAAATCACAGCTCATTGAATTAATGGCCCAAAACAAAATCGCCTTTACAATGCAAGGCGGCACCCTCGGCCAAGACGTTGCCCAGATCAATCCGAACGTCAAGATCGGCATTATCCCGACACCCGCCATACATCCCGGTGATAACCCGATATGGATCGGCGGTGAACGCTACACCCTTGCAGCATGGAAAGATTCGCCTCAATTAAAAGAGGCAAAAGAATTTATAGCATTTATGGCCCGCCCGGCCAATGCCAAACAAATGGCTGAAGCCACATCGCTTCCTTCAGGGCTGACCAATGTGAAAGCTGATATTTTCTACGCAAACGATTATGAGCATTATCAAGATGTCAAAGTCGAGCCTTACTTCGACCGTTTATACTTGCCAAACGGAATGTGGGATGTCCTGGGCACGGTCGGACAGGAGCTGGCAGCTGACATTTTGGCGCCTCAAGACATTTCGCAGAAGCTGGGAAGAGAATATAAACGACTCCGGGAGCAATCGGAAATACAGGGAGCTGAAAACAATGAGTGAGATCGCAAGGGACGTTCATGTGAAACAGGTTAAGCCAAAAAAGCAGTCCTCACTTTGGTGGATGTACATTCCTGCTTTGCTCTCCGTTCTGGTCTTTATGATTTATCCGTTTGTGAAAGGCACATTGATTACCTTTACAAACTGGAACGGCTTTTCACAAGTTTACCAATGGGTTGGATTCGCGCAATATGAAAGGCTGTTTTCTGATCCTGACACTTGGCATATCTTAAAAAACACGCTGCTTTACGGGCTTGGCAGCACTTTTTTTCAAAATGTGGTCGGGCTTCTATACGCTCTGCTCTTAAATCAAAGCATTAAAACGAAAGCGGTAACAAGAACAATTGTGTATTTGCCGGTGATGATCAGCCCGCTCATTATGGGCTACATATGGTACTTTTTCTTCTCCTATGACGGAGGCGCGCTCAACGATTTGCTCGGGGTCTTCGGCATCAGCCCTATTAATGCGCTCGCCAGTCCCTCGCTCAATCCATGGATCATTGTCATGATTAACACCTATCAATATGTCGGGATTGCTATGGTTGTCTACTTAGCCGGTCTGCAAAGCATTCCGAAAGACTACTATGAAGCGGCGCAAATGGATGGCGCGAAACAAGGCCAGCAGTTTTTTACCATCACGCTGCCGCTGTTAATGCCCTCCATTACCATTAATATGGTCATCAATATTATCGGAGGCTTAAAGCTGTTTGACGTCATCATTGCACTCACCGCGGGCGGTCCCGGAAATGCGTCACAATCCATGTCCACGTTTATGTATGATTTGTATTTCAAACGGCAGGATGCCGGCTATGCCGCAACGCAAGGCATATTTATGGCATTTGTCATTTTGATCATCAGCTTTTGCGCGCTTGCGTACTTTAAAAGAAAGGAGACGGAAATGTCATGAGAGCCGTCCGTACAAAAAACATGCGGATCATTACGCTTCTTGCCGCCATTGTGGCCTGTGCGCATTTTATTCCTTTTTATATCCTGCTGACCACTTCATTGAAAGCAAAAGGAGACTACAGTTCGAAATGGATATTTCCAGCCAACATCTCCTTTCACAATTTCTCAGAGGCGTGGGAGCGCGCTTCGCTAGGTAACTCTTTTATAAACACCATGATCATCACAGGTTTTTCTGCCTTGTTATTAATTATATTCGGCTCACTTGCCGCCTACCCGCTTGCCCGGAGGGAAACGAAACTGAATAAAGCCGTTTTTGCCTTGCTGATTTCCATTATGATCATCCCTCCGTTAACGTCCATGGTTCCTTTGTACCGAATGGTCGTGGACGCCGGAATGGTCAATACACACGCAATCGCCATTTTCATCAATACAGCAGCTTACATGCCTTTAACCGTATTCTTATATTCAGGCTTTATCCGATCGACCATTCCAAAAGAGCTTGAAGAAGCCGCAAGAATTGACGGCGCAGGCATGCTGAAAATCTTTTTTACGATTGTGTTTCCTCTGCTGAAGCCGATCACTGCGACCATCTGTATTATTTCTTGTGTCTTTATTTGGAACGACTATCAATTTGCCATTTTCTTTTTACAAGATCAAAAGGTTCAGACATTAACAGTCGCCATGGCAAGTTTTTTTGGAGAAAACGCAAACAACCTGCATTTAGTTGCCGCAGCGGCACTTATGGCAATGCTGCCGATGGTTGTTCTGTTTTTGGCGCTGCAAAAATACTTTATTGCCGGCCTGTCTTCCGGAGCGGTAAAGGGTTAACATTAAAGGAGGAAGCAATATGAAGAAGATTACATTTATCGGTGCAGGGAGCACGATTTTCGCCAAAAATGTTTTGGGAGACTGCCTGTTAACAGAAGCACTGAATGGATTTGAGTTCGCTCTTTACGACATTGATCCCAAACGCCTGCAGGAATCCCAGCTCATGCTCGAAAATCTAAGAGACCGTTATAACCCAAGTGTGGCCATCAACAGCTATGATGACAGAAAACTCGCCTTGCAAAATGCAGGCTATGTCATCAATGCGATTCAGGTTGGAGGATACAAACCGAGCACAGTCATCGATTTCGAGATTCCTAAACGGTATGGGCTGCGCCAGACGATCGCCGATACAGTCGGCATCGGCGGGATATTCAGATCTCTCAGAACAATCCCGGTCTTAATTGATATCGCAAAAGATATGGAGGAAATGTGCCCTGACGCATGGTTCTTAAACTATACAAATCCAATGGCCACTCTTACAGGCGCCATGCTCCGCTATACCAATATCAAAACAATCGGGCTCTGCCACAGTGTTCAAGTGTGCACGAAGGATTTATTTAAAGCTCTCGGAATGGAGCATGACGGAATTGAGGAACGCATCGCAGGAATCAATCATATGGCTTGGCTCTTGGAAGTCAAAAAAGACGGCGCAGATTTATATCCAGAAATCAAAAGGAGAGCGAAAGAAAAACAAAAAACAAAGCATCATGATATGGTGCGGTTTGAATTAATGGATAAGTTCGGCTATTATGTCACGGAATCGTCCGAACATAACGCAGAGTATCACCCATACTTTATTAAACGGAATTACCCTGAACTGATCAGCGAGCTGCAAATCCCGCTCGACGAATATCCGAGAAGGTGCGTCAAGCAAATTGAAAATTGGGAGAAAATGCGGGATGATATCGTCAATAATAAAAACCTTACGCACGAACGCTCAAAGGAATATGGTTCAAGAATTATAGAAGCAATGGAAACAAACGAACCATTCACCTTCGGAGGAAACGTCTTGAATACAGGGCTGATCACCAACCTTCCTTCAAAAGCGGTTGTGGAAGTGACATGCGTCGCCGACAGAAAAAAAATTACACCGTGCTTCGCCGGAGAACTGCCTGAGCAGCTTGCCGCCTTAAACCGGACGAATATTAATACACAGCTGATGACAATCGAAGCGGCTGTCACACGGAAAAAAGAAGCGGTTTACCAAGCTGCAATGCTTGATCCGCATACAAGCGCGGAGCTTTCCATGAAGGACATCATCTCCATGTGTGACGATTTATTTGCAGCACACGGCGATTGGCTTCCGGAATACAAATAAAAACTAGGGGACCGCTCTCCCCTAGTTTTTTGGTTTTGTTTCGCCTTCCCAGGCCATCATGCCGCCTTCAACATTGACTGTTTTAAAGCCTTGCTCATCCAGGTACTTGCAGATGTTCATGCTGCGCATTCCTGAGCGGCAGATAAATACGTACTCTTTGTCTTTATCAAAGGTTTCCATTTTTTCAGGAATATCCCCCATGCGAATATGAACGGCTTGCGGGATCATGCCTTCCGCTACCTCTTCATCTTCTCTGACATCAATTAAATATAATTCTTCGTCCGCCTCAATTTTTTCTTTCAAAGCGGCTGTGCTGATTTCTTTTATTTCCAAAGAAAACACTCCTATTCACAGTGATCATGTTCAGTATATCAAAGTCAGCTGAACGATTGCTATTCTGAGACTGATGAAAAAAATCCCCTTTTGGCAAAGGGGATTTTTTCTAGGCTTAGTTTGCCACAATATTGACAAGCTTGCCAGGCACCGCGATGATTTTCCGAATCGTTTTGCCTTCAAGCTGCTCTTTGACCTTTTCATCTGCTTGAGCAAACTGTTCCAGCTGTTCTTTCGTTGCATCGGCAGGAACCTGTAATTTCGCTTTTACTTTTCCGTTCAGCTGAACAACGATTTCAACTTCATCATCCACAAGTTTTGTTTCATCATATACAGGCCAAGCTTCGTAGGCAATTGTGCCGGAATGGCCAAGCTTCTCCCATAGCTCTTCCGCTAAGTGTGGCGCGACAGGAGAAAGAAGCTTCACGAAGCCTTCCATATATTCTTTCGGCAGTTCTGTTGCTTTATAAGCTTCATTAATAAAGACCATCAGCTGGGAAATACCCGTGTTGAAACGAAGGCCTTCATAATGGTCTGTGACTTTCATGACCGTTTCATGATAGACGCGCTCCAATGTTTCACCCGCGCCTTCAACGATTTTTCCATTAAGCTCACCGCTGTCTTCAATAAATAGGCGCCATACACGGTCAAGGAAACGGCGCGCACCGTCTAATCCTGATTCAGACCAGGCGATTGAAGCATCAAGAGGTCCCATGAACATTTCGTACAATCTCAGCGTATCAGCACCGTGAGAGGCCACGATTTCGTCAGGGTTGACAACGTTCCCTTTAGATTTACTCATTTTTTCGTTATTTTCACCGAGAATCATTCCTTGGTTGTACAGCTTTTGGAACGGTTCTTTCGTCGGCACTACGCCGATATCATAAAGGAACTTATGCCAGAAGCGGGCATACAGAAGGTGAAGCACGGCATGCTCTGCACCGCCGATATACATATCGACCGGAAGCCATTTTTCCAATTTTTCTGGTGATGCCAGCTGATCCGGATTGTGCGGATCAATATAGCGCAAGAAATACCAGCAGCTTCCCGCCCATTGCGGCATTGTATTCGTTTCTCTTCTTCCTTTTTTCCCTGTCTCAGGGTCTGTGACTTCCACCCACTCTTTAATGTTCGCAAGCGGTGATTCGCCCGTTCCGCTCGGTTTGATTTCATCCGTTTTCGGCAAAATCAGCGGCAGCTCCTCTTCAGGGACAGCTGTTGACGTTCCGTCTTCCCAATGAATGACCGGAATCGGCTCGCCCCAATAACGCTGGCGGCTGAAGAGCCAGTCACGAAGACGGTACGTCACTTTCTTCTCACCGTTTTTCGTTTCTTCCAGCCAAGCGATCACTTTCTCAATCGCTTCCTGTTTGTGAAGGCCGTTCAGGAAATCAGAGTTCACGTGCTCGCCGTCGCCAGTATAGGCTGCTTCCTCAACGTTCCCGCCTTTTACGACTTCCTTCACCGGAAGGCCGAATGTTTTGGCGAATTCAAAATCACGCTCATCGTGTCCAGGAACTGCCATGACAGCACCTGTTCCGTATGATGCAAGAACATAATCCGCAATCCAAATCGGCAGTTTTTCTCCGTTTACAGGATTGATCGCATACGCTCCTGTAAATACGCCTGTCTTTGTTTTCGCAAGATCTGTGCGTTCTAGGTCACTCTTTGATTGAATTTCTTTGATATAAGCTTCAACAGCTTCTTTTTGCTCTGCCGTTGTGATGTTTTCCACCAATGCGTGTTCCGGGGCAAGGACAGTGTATGTAGCGCCAAACAGCGTATCTGGTCTTGTTGTAAACACCGTAAAGGAATCATCATGTCCATCTATAGCAAAATGAACGTGAGCGCCTTCCGAACGGCCGATCCAGTTGCGCTGCATATCTTTAATGCTTTCCGGCCAATCAAGCTCTTCCAAGTCCTCAAGGAGCCTGTCCGCATAAGCGGTGATTTTCAGCATCCACTGCTTCATTGGGCGTCTCTCTACCGGATGGCCGCCGCGTTCGCTCTTGCCGTCAATGACTTCTTCGTTGGCAAGAACCGTACCGAGCGCAGGGCACCAGTTTACAGGCACTTCGTCAACGTAAGCAAGGCCTTTTTCGTATAGCTTTAAGAAAATCCATTGCGTCCATTTATAGTATTCAGGGTCAGTCGTATTGATTTCGCGATCCCAGTCATATGAGAAGCCAAGCGCTTGAATTTGGCGGCGGAAGTTATCAATATTCTGCTTCGTAAACACAGCGGGGTCGTTCCCTGTGTCAAGCGCGTACTGTTCAGCTGGCAGGCCGAATGCGTCCCAGCCCATTGGATGAAGGACATCATAGCCCTGCATGCGCTTCATGCGGGACAGAATATCCGTAGCTGTATATCCTTCAGGATGGCCGACGTGCAACCCAGCTCCAGACGGATAAGGAAACATGTCCAGCGCGTAAAATTTTTGTTTTTCATTATTATCAAGAGTGGCAAATGTTTTGTTTTCAAGCCAATATGTCTGCCATTTCTTTTCTATCTCTTTGTGCTGAAAACTCAAAGTAAAAACCTCCTTCTGATTGAATACGGCGTGTATGGTTCAAGTATTGACGGGAAGGAGAGGATTATATTCAGAATATTCCCAAACTAAAAAAAACTCCCTCATCCCAAAAAGGGACGAGAGACTTTCGTTTTCCCGCGGTACCACCCTCGTTAGCGCGGCATACGCCGCACTCACTTGATACTTTTAACGCAGTTATGCGTCAGCGGCTTTTCACCGCTGCAACTCTGAGGTGAGTTCGGAAACAAACTTGATTGACTTTCACCAGCCGTCAACTCTCTGCAACAATATCTGTTTCTTACTGCTCCTCTTCATTGTTCTTATCGCAACCGTAATCTAACTGTATTTTATAGAATTCTGTTCATAAGTGCAAGCAGGTTTGTATACAATGGGAATGTACCCTGAACGGGCGGAGATTGAGGACAATTATTCGGGTGGAGTTTTGGTTTGACGTTTGGACTCGGCCGGTTCGCCGCCGCTGTTCAGTTCTCTCACAAAGTCAAAACTTCTGAGAACAGCTTCACCGCCGTAGCCTGAGATAATGGATAAGATGACAAGTTGAATTCCTGAATCGGGGTCAGCGGATAATACAAGTAAAATGGAAGCCGTCATGCCGATAAACCAATCTTCCAAAAATCCAAGGTAGATAAACCGCTTCGTCATTCTGGGCTTCTCCAGCCTGCCTCTCTTTTTCACATGACCGAGAATCCCCATGATTCCTCCAATTACACAAGCAATGAGTACCTGATGCAGCATCTTCATCATCACCTTCCTAAAGCCCTTATTTCGTAAAGCGACTTCAGGCCATCCAGCCCCCTTAAACGATTCCGATGATTTTCGATATCTACATACCGGCAAATCTGTAAAAAGCTTGTTTCTTCCATTATATGTGAACACATGATCGGTAAGCTTGATGCATTGGATTCATTTTTCACCCAGTGACATTGACCTAGTCACCTATTTAGCATGTAGAAAACCTTTCCGTTCATATGTTCAAATTCTGTTCTTATTTTTAGTGTATACGAGGACAAGCCCTAATGACAAACAACAAACTGCACTTGCTTGAATCAGAACATGTGTTGTGCTACGGTTACTGTAGAATTCATTTTAAAAAGGGGAATATCAGGCTTTCGCATAGCAAGCTGACGGCCTAAGGGGGATTTATATGGCTAGTTTTCAATCATTTGGGATACCAGGACAGCTGGAAGTCATCAAAAAAGCGCTTGATCACGTGCGAGTCGGTGTGGTAATTACAGATCCCGCACTTGAAGATAATCCTATTATCTACGTAAATCAAGGCTTTGTTCAAATGACCGGCTACGAGACCGAGGAAATTTTAGGAAAGAACTGCCGCTTCTTACAGGGGAAACACACAGATCCTGCAGAAGTGGACAACATCAGAACCGCTTTACAAAATAAAGAACCGGTCACCGTTCAGATTCAAAACTACAAAAAAGACGGAACGATGTTCTGGAATGAATTAAATATTGATCCAATGGAAATAGAGGATAAAACGTATTTTGTCGGAATTCAGAAAGACATCACCAAGCAAAAAGAGTATGAAAAGCTTCTCGAGGATTCCCTCACGGAAATTACTGCACTTTCAACTCCTATTGTCCCGATTCGCAATGGCATTTCGGCTCTTCCGCTAGTCGGAAACCTGACAGAGGAGCGATTTAATTCCATCGTTTGCACATTGACGAATATCTTATCAACATCCAAAGATGATTATTTGATCATTGATTTATCCGGATTGGCCCAAGTGAACGAACAAACGGCCGACCAAATTTTCAAGCTGAGCCATTTGCTGAAATTGACCGGAACTGAGTTAATCATTACCGGCATTAAGCCTGAATTGGCCATGAAAATGAATAAACTGGATGCCAATTTTTCGTCGCTGAAAACATATTCAAATGTAAAGGATGCTGTTAAAGTGCTTCCGATTATGTAAAAAGATCCCGCTCATCCGGCGGGATCTTTCAGATTGTTGACAAAATCCTAAAATGGTTTTCATTTTAGGATTTTGTCATCTTTTCAGCGTGATTGAAAACCCTTGAAGTCTAGGAAGGACGAGCATAGGAGCGGAGCGAATGTTCTAATTCGTGAGCACCGAAGCGCAGGCCTGACAACGAATGCGAGGGTTTGTCGACACGCTGAAAGATCCCGCTCACCCAGCGGGATCTTTTATTATGAAGAGATTGATGCCTGCTTATTTGTTTCTTTAGCTGATTTGAGCCGTTTGTCATATAGAAGCGTTGTGGCAATACTGATCAGCAGCAATACCAACAGAGATAAAACAAGAGCCCTAATGCCGTAATGATCGACAAGCACTCCTCCGAACAGGGGACCAATCATTCTGCCGCCTGTCGCCGCACTGTTGACAAAGCCTTGATAAAAGCCTTCTTTCCCTTTAGGGGCAAGCTGATTGGCAATAGTCGGCACAGCAGGCCAAACAAGCATTTCTCCGATAGTCAGGATTACCATCGCAGCGAGAAACATCGGAAATTGCTTTGCAGTCAGCAGCATGCTGAAAGACACAATAAAAATGATAAAGCCGATGACCATTTGCGCTTTTAGCGACTCGGCCCATTTTTTCACCACAAAACTGACGAGCGGCTGGCCGAGCACAATGAGAATTCCGTTAACCGTCCACAGCACGCTGTATAAGGAAAGAGATATTCCAATGCTTTGTGTGTACGAAGCAATTGTGGTTGACCACTGAGAATAAGCCAGCCATCCGAGTACATAGCCTCCGCTTAAAATGATCAGTGCGGCAAATTTTGCTTTGCTGTTCACAGCATCATAATCAAGCACAGACGTTTGGGACGCATCTCCCGTCTGAATATTTCGAAATCCGAAATATACAATAAAGAAAAAGACCAGATACAGCGCGGCATTTGCCAAAAATACATATGAAAACGAGAAAGATGCCACGATACCGCCAAGCGCTGAACCGACGGCCACGCCCGCGTTTTGCGCGACATATATCGCATTAAATGCCTTCCTTCCCCCTTCAGGCCATACCGATCCCGCCATTGCGTAGCTGGCCGGAAAAACAACACCGGAGCCAAAGCCCACAATCGTCAGCAGCACAATATAGGCTGGCCAATCATGAAAAAAGACAAGACCCATCAGGCTTGCTAACGTAATGGCTATCCCAAGCATAATCGATTTAAAACCGCCGATTTTATCAAACAAAAAACCTCCGCATAAATTACCAGCCACACTGGCGCCGGAATTCAGCATCAGGACAAGTCCGGCTACTGTTAACGACTTTCCTAAATGATTATGGATATAAATCGTATTCAGCGGCCATAAAAAAGAAGCACCCGTCACATTGATAAACATTCCAATGACTAAAATTTTAAGAGCACGCGGCATACTCATCCCCCTTTCTTACCTAAAAAAGCTCATGAAAAAAACGAAACCTAAAACGGCTCCGTACGAATCCAGTTATCATAGCACATTCATTCTATCTGTCTCTCTCACATTTTTCAACTGATGAGCGTGAAAAAATCTAACAAATATTGTTTGAAAAATGTAAAATAAATAGAAAAAGGGGTCATATTATGGAAATGGTATTAGCATTCTTAGGTTTTCTGGCATGTCTCATTGCACTGGGCTATGGATTATATCACCTTGTCAGATATGTACTGAAAAAGGAAAAACGTTTCTCCAAGAGACTTTTTTGGCCGCTTTTCATTGGAGGCCTTGTGCTGCTCTTTACCGGGGCAGCATTGGCAGAACCTGACACTTCCGCAGCAAATGCCGAGAAAAAATATTCAGCGCTAAACGCCGAATATAAAAACCTCACAAAAGAGCATGAAGAACTTGAGAAAGAATATAAATCTGTCAGCTCCGAAGCAAAGAAATTAAAAGACAACAAAGAAGATCAAGACAAGCTTGAAAAGCTTAAAAACGAAAATAGCGATCTAAAAAAGACTCAGAAATCATTAAAAGCTGAGATTAAAGAGCTTCAAGAAAATCAAAAGCAGCTCAAAGAAGATGCAAAAACGGCAAAGGCTGAAAATGAAACACTCCGACAAGATAAAACAAAGCTTGAAAATCAATTAAAAGAGACGGAAAGCCAAACTGCCAGTTCTCATGAAGACACTGGAAGTTCTTCAAACAATACGAGTAAAAGTGATGAAACCAAAACAGCTGACAAAGCAGAAGGCTGTAATATCAAAGGAAGCAAAAACGGCATCTACCACACGCCAGGCAGTACATACTACGACCGGACAACCGATCCGGCTGAAATGTTTTGCTCAGTTGAAGAAGCTGAAGCCGCCGGTTATCGGGCGCCAAAACGATAAACAAAAAGCTCCAGAATGTCTGGAGCTTTTTCTGTTTCACAACGACGATTTAATGACCTTCTTATAATAAAGAACTGACAGAAAACCAAAAATGGAGTAGAGCGCAGTATATAACACCATCACCATAATCATAGGCGCCCATACCTCTGATCCGAATAAGAACCAGCCGGATTGGACGGCAAAGTAACTGTGGAAGAGGCCGACAACGAGCGGAATGCCGAAGTTGTACATTTGTTTGATGCGTATCCCCTTTATCAGGTCGCCCTGCGTAAAACCGAGTTTTCTTAAAATCGTATAGCTCGGTTTTTCATCTTCACTTTCTCCCATTTGTTTAAAATAAAGGATACAACCTGATGTAATCAGGAACGTTAACCCTAAGAAGCCGACGATGAACATCACCATACCAAACAGTGATTTTTGCGCAGCGCTTGTATCCAGTCTTGATAAATGCTCGTTTTTCTTGTTCACCTGTTGAAAAAGCTCATTTGCTTTTTCCATTTGATCTTCATGTTTCACATTGATGCCGATAAATGTAGATTGCGCCAGCTGAATGCGGGGGTCTTTATCCTTGTCCAGCTGTTTAAACAGGCTGTCATCCACAATGACAGCGGGCATGCCCCCGCTTGTAAACGTGTAGGATACAAGAAACTCTTCTCTTAATCCTTTATATTTTAATGGCTGCGCCTCATGCTTGCTTTTTACTTTAATAACACCAGAGTCCTTGAAAACCATTATTTTTTGCAGCAAGTCGGTGTATCCTGAGAAAACGGCTTCTCCAGCCGCCACATCGACTCCTTTTACATCTTTGTCGCTAACAACAGCAAGCTGCATATTGCCGGGATCGCCCTGCATCTCTTTCGGAGTTCCATCCATGATATTTGCAATGTCAACATTTGCTTGCAGGACAGGTGTTGCTTTTTTTACAAACGAGATGTTGCTTTCACTCAAATTGTTTTCAAATAACTTGGCATCTTTCTCATTCATGAATGAAAAATCAGCCGCTACATTTTGTTCAGCGGTCTTTTCCGACGAGTAATACGAGATGTAAGCAAGAGATAACAGCCCGATGGCGAGCGCTGAAACGGTTGTAATAATCGTCAGCAGCAGCGCATTCGATTTCATTCTGAACATGATCGATGACAGTGACAGAACCTCAGAAATATTTAAGTAGCCGCCCTTGCTTTTTCGAATGATATTCGAGATAAACGTAACTGATCCTTTATAAAACAAAAACGTCCCGATAATGACGCTCCCCAGAATGAAGCTCATCGCAACAAACAGTTCATTAATGGTCTTAAATTTTCCGCCAAACAGCTCAGAAGACACATAGTATCCTGTCAAAATCAACACGATGCCTAAAGCGCCGATCAGCATTTGGAAAAATGATATTTTCTTCACTTTGTCTTCAGTGGAGGACGTTACTTTAAACAAAGATAAAATACTCTGTTTTTTGATAAACGTATAATTCATGATCATGATCAAAAGGTAAATGCCGCAGAACACAATGACCGTTTGGACCAAGGCCTGCTCAGAAAAATGCAGTTTCGCATCCGCTTTGACATCGACAATTTTGAACAGAATCATCAAGACAAGCTTCGATATCGAAAACCCGGCCGCTACCCCGATCGCTAATGAACCGAAATACAGCATGACATTTTCTGCACTTAAGATGCGAAAAATTTTATGCTTCGTCATTCCAATTAATTGAAACAGCCCGATTTCTTTACTCCGTCTCTTAATAAAAATTGTATTGGCATATAAAATGAAGATCGCCACTACAGCCACAAGCAAAATCGAAGCGGTTTTAATAGCCGCGGCTCCCTTGATTGAAGCCTTCACTTCGTTAATTGCTGGATCATACTGCAGCGTGACAAAGGCGAAATAAAGCGCCACGCTAAAGATGAGCGCAAACACATACAAATAGTAATTCCGGAGATTCTTTTTCAAATTTCGCAGGATGAGCTGATTAATGTTCATGCTGCACCCCGCCTAACACGCCTTGCGTTTTCATAATATCCTGGAAAAACGTTTGCCTGTCCTGGCCCCCTTTATTCAGCTGTGTATACATTTGCCCGTCCTTAATAAAAATGACTCTGCCGCAGTAGCTGGCAGCGACGGGATCATGGGTAACCATAATAATCGTCGCGTTGCGTTTTTGATTGAGCTGGCTCAGCTTATTTAATAGATCGGAGGCCGATTTCGAATCGAGCGCGCCGGTCGGTTCATCAGCGAAAATAATGCTCGGGTCATGAATAAACGCTCTTCCAGCGGATGTTCTCTGCTTCTGGCCGCCGGAAATTTCATTCGGGTATTTATCCCGCAATTCATATATTCCCAGTTCCTTTGCAACTTCCTCAAACTTGCGATTGGCTTCCTTTTTTGATAGTTTCGTGATCGATAAAGGCAGAAGGATATTCTCTTTCACTGTCAATGTGTCTAACAAATTGTAATCCTGAAAGATAAAGCCTAAATGCTGTTTTCTAAATTCAGCCAGCTGCTTTTCCTTCATAGCCGTCATGTCATTTCCATTAATATGAATGGTTCCGTGACTGACCTGATCGATTGAGGACAGAACGTTGAGCAAAGTGGTTTTTCCCGACCCGGAAGCCCCCATAATACTGACGAATTCGCCCTTTTCAATGTGAATATCGATGCCCTTCAGCACTTCCTGTTTATTCAGCTTGTTTCCATAACTTTTTCGAATTTTATTCGCTTCTAAAATCACCATTTACGCAGTCTCCTTTATATTGGATAATCTCATTATAAAAAGGAATGCCGGGCTTTTCCTTCGATACGGCGAACAAAAAAGAAAAGCATGTGACATTTTCGTCACACGCTTATGACATGTTCAAATTGATTCCGTATTGGAAAGGTTAATGTAAAAACTGTTCCCGCACCAAACTCCGACTCAACATCAATATGGATCAATAACGGCGCCGCTGCTTTTTTTGCCAAGTACAGCCCCATGCCAGTTGACGCTTGATCATGGTGATCCGTTGTGGATGTAAACCCTTTATCAAAAATACGCGGTACATCTTTTGGATCAATGCCCCTGCCACAGTCCTTCACTTGGAGCTGCGTCTGTTCCCCTTTTTGAAAGCTTTTGATCTCGATTTCAGAGGCTTCGCTGTATTTCACCGCGTTTGTCAGCAGCTGCCTGATGATAAACGCCAGCCATTTTGCATCGCTCAGCACTTCTTTGGCCTCGAGCTTTATGTCAAAACCGATCCCTTTTTGGATACACCACGATTGTAAATCTTTGATTTCTTTAAAGATCAAAGGCTGAAGCTGAATGAATTCTACTGACAGATCGTTTTCAATAAATGATATCCGTTTTTGATGAAGCTGCTGATCAAGAAGCAGGTGAATACGCAGCCATTCATATGACAGCTGGGATTTCAGTGCTTTTTCTTCCATTCTATCAATGATTAAATGCATCGCTGTTAATGGGGTTTTGACCTCATGGATCCATGCCATCAGCTCATCTTTTTCATTTTCCAATGCTAAGCGATGCCGTGCTGCGGTCTGCTTCAAGTGTTCTGTTTGCCCGGCAATGCTTCTTTCAACCATTGCTTCAAACGGCGTTTCCGGTTCATTTATGGCTGTCACATCGAGATTGTTCTCCCATGTTTTCAAGCTTTTATAAAACGCTGTTTCTTTCCGATAGCGGAACCAAAGGAATATGATAAAAAACAAGATGCACAAATACACCATATAAAGTACATTCCCGAATGATATGGAAGGATCGACAAAAGCAATGAACAGCATCAAAGCCTGCTGAAACAAAAACGCGGCAATCCAGCTCCGCCTTTCGATAAGGAATGCTTTAATCATAGAACTTGTCCTCTTCCTTCGCGATGTAGCCCTGGCCCACCTTTGTCTCGATATATGCACCTAGCTGCAGGACCTCCAGTTTTTTTCGAAGGCGATTGACATTGACGGTCAGCGTATTATCACTAACAAAACGCTCATCGTTCCACAAGCTTCTGATCAGCTCTTCCCGGCTGACGATCTTGTTTTTTTGCTCTATTAATTGTTTTAGAATGAACATTTCATTTTTGGTCAGTTCAACAGATCCTTTGTCATTGCTGACGAGGTTCTGCTCCGCGTCTACAGCAGCGCCGCACCACGTTTTAATCGTATTCGGCTCCGTATTATAATGGTGCACACGCCGGAACATCGCTTGGATTTTCGCAATCAGCACATCAAAATGAAATGGCTTTTGGATAAAGTCATCTGCCCCGAGCTGCATGGACATCACCATATCAGCAGGATGATCCCGGGAGGATAAAAAGAGAATCGGAACATTTGACCGGGAGCGGATCAGCCGGCACCAATGAAAGCCGTCAAATTTAGGCAGCTGTACATCAATAATGACACAATCAGGATTAACCGCCGCAAATTCCTGCAGCACCTGACTGAAATCCTGAATGCCGTATACATCATAGGACCATCCCGTTAAACGATCCTTGATTTCATGAAACAGCGATTCATCATCTTCAATCAGCAAAAGTTTAAACAATCAACTCACCGCACTTTTTCCTTTTTTATCAAGTGTATAGCAAAACGCTATCATGCGCTATAGAAAAAGCCGGCTGTCTCAGCCGGCTCGTTCGCATTATAGTTCTCTTCTCAACGCTGTCAGCACGTTGGTTTTTGTTGCTTTTCTCGCCGGGTTCATTCCGGAAATGACTGCGACCCCTCCGCAAATCACAACGGCAATGATCACAAGACTCGCCGGGATGTAGGAGAATGTGTAATTCAAGTCGCCCGCATCGCTTCCGCTTGTGGCCGCAAGAATCATCGGAACGGCCAGGTTGACAAGGTAGCTCACGCCGTAAGAAATGATAATCCCAATCACACAGCCTAAAATTCCGATATACGCGCTTTCCATCAAGAACATTCGGCGAATGATTGACGGGCTCGCCCCAATCGCTTTCATAATGCCGATCTCTTGCGTTCTCTCTGTCACCGCCATCGTCATCGTGTTAAAAATGCCGATCGCTGAAATGATAACTGCGATACATCCGACAAAGATCAGTCCGATTTTGAAGACCATGAAGAAGGTATTGGCTCCCTCAAGTTCGGTAGTCACTGATGTGACATAGTACCCGTCATCTGTTAGATCATTTGTCAGCTGCTCCACATTCTCAAACTTATCAGCAAAAACGCCAATGTTCGTTTCAACATTTCCGCCTTTGAAATCTAAGAATTCCGAAAAATCTTTTTTGAATTGATCACTGATAAAAATGTTTGAGTCCTCCATCCAGTCTTGAGATGGTTTTTTTGTAATACCGACAATTTTAAAGTCATATGTTTTTGTTTTTGTAACATCCCCTGTTTTAGGATCTGTCTTCGATACACTTAGTTCTATTGTTTTGTTCAGAATATCTTTCGTATAGCCCTTTGGTTCTTTTATATCTTCTGGATTTCCTTTTGCTTCTTCGATTTTTTTGTTATATTCGTCCGATTCTTTTTTCGTTAATAATCTCTTTGCGAAGTCGTATCCTACTACGATTTCATTTTCCGACTTTGCGACTCTTCCCTTTTCCAATTCCATATTGGCCTTTAATTCATCATTCATATTAGTAAAAATGAGATTTGAGCTTTCATTTGTACGATTGCCTAAAGTAGCTTTGTTTGGTTCATACACTTGTGTTCTTTCTACAACTGACCTTACGTGATCATACTTCTCTAAATCAGCTTTTTTAATAGGCTTGTCTCCTTCCTTGCCCATTACACTGACTTTCGTTACAACCTGCTGGCTCATTGTCATATCTGTAATTGTCTTTTGAATCCCAAATCCAACGGACGACAGCACAACCAAAAACGCACACGCCATCGTTGTTGCAAGAATCGTCATAAAGACGCGAAGTCTGTTTTTCTTCATATTTCTTCTGATAAAATGAACCTGATCCTTAAACCTCAACGGTAATTCCTCCTTTTAGCACACCATCATGAAGCTGAAATTTTGAATGTCCGATAGAAGCGACTTCATCATCGTGAGTAATGATCACAAATGTAATGCCACGCTCACGATTCAGCTGCTGGATCAATTCCAGCACTTCATGTTCCGTTTCTGAATCAAGGCTTCCCGTCGGCTCATCCGCTAAAATAATCGAAGGATTTAAAATCAATGCTCGAGCAATACTGACACGCTGCTGCTGGCCGCCTGACAGTTCATTCGGATAATGAGCGGCGTGGTTTTCCAGACCGACGCGTTTCAGCATGTCCTGCACCTTTTGCTTCCGCTCAGATGGCTTGATTCCTTTTAACGCCAGCGGCATTTCCACATTCTCATACGTTGTTAAGCCCGGGATGAGCTGAAAGCTTTGGAAAATAAACCCGAAATGGTCAAGCCGAAATTGCGCCCATTCCTTTTCATTAAACCCCGTAACATCAGTGCCATTAATGACAATCCGCCCTTTTGTCGGCGATATGTAGCCGGAAATCAAATTCAAAAGCGTTGATTTCCCTGAGCCGCTTCGTCCGACAATGCAGGCGATTTCCCCTTTCGCCACGCTCAATGAAACATCCTTCAATACTGGAACTTCATTCTCACGGCCCTTTTTTCCGATCGTGAAAGAATGGTCAATATGCTGAACATCAATCATATGTTCTCTCTCCCTTACAAAAGTTTCATTTTTTTATAAATCGCAAAATAACTAATCAAGAAACCGATTACCGCACCTGTACCCATGCCAATGAGATAACCGGCAAAGCTCTCGCTTGCAGTAAATCCAAAATAGCCGAAGCCCATGATTCCTATGATAATAACGATGATCTGCACCGGGCGGTTAAGCGGCTTCCATAAGAAGAAATATCCGTTTCTTTCATTAGACATTTTAACAAAGCTAATATAGCCGATGATGTAAAAAATGATAGTCATGATAGCCGGAATGACTAAATAATATGGTGAATTCTCAGCCCATTTCGAGTCTACATAAATTATCGGAATGAAATACTGCACCCATTTAGGTACTGGACCATGGATAAAATCGATTGATCCGCCAAAAAGGATCTCGAGGTTGATCGCAGGCAGGCTGATGAGCAAAAATGGCGAAATGGCCACGGTAAATGAGACTAGAAGCTGTGCGAAACTATTGCCTGTCAAAGCTCCTCCGGCCATAACCAAAGAATAAGCCAGCATGCTAACAATAATCATTCCCAAGCTGTAGTTGTGAAAATAAACGGCCTGATCAGGCTTCAAAAGTATGATCAGCAAAACAGATAAAACATAACCTATGAGTTGCGGTATCACAATCACCATTCCGCCAGTAAGGAACTTCGCATGAAATATCTGCCCTCTTGTATACGGAAGGCTTAATGTAAAATCAAAAAAGCCCTTGCTTCGTTCAATCCCTAGCTGGCTGACCGCCAAAACGACTCCCCAAATCCAAAACAATGAGATAAATGAGCTGTTTAAATAATCAACGCTGAATACGCAGGGGCCGACCCAATTTTCTTTTCCAGTGACACAGCCTTGATAGATGAGATACATATTTAAAATTGATAATGGATTACCCAATATAAAAACCAAAATGGTGATAACTAAGGCGACTTTATTCTGCCGCCACTCTTTGTAAAGCAGTCCGGAATCCGGCAACTCACTTCCCTCCAAACCTATGGCATTTCTTACACTTTTGTTTTCTTATAAATAGAGAAGTAGCTCACAAAGAATCCAGCCACTGCCCCAATGATCATACCCAAAATATAACCAATAATGGAATGTCCGGTATAGTATCCAAATAAACCAAATCCAAGGATGCCGAAAGCCATAACCAGAATTTGCACCGGACGGTCTAATCTGTTCCATAAGAAAAAGTGTCCGTTTCGTTCACTGGGATGCTTTTTGAAGCTTATCAAACCAATCAAGTAAAACAGAATGCTCATGGCAGCTGGAATCATTAAAATATATTTACTATCGATAAGCCAGTCACTTGCAACATAACCAATGGGCACAAGATATAATAAATTGCTCGTCAGAGAGAAATACACCTCCAGGGAAGGGAACATTTCCCATATATTCACACCAAAAACAACTTCAAAGTTTCCAACCGGCAATGCAACAATTAAATACGGCAATACCGCAGCAGCAAATGCCGTTAATAACTGGGCAAAAACATTCCCCGTTAATGCACCAGCAGCCATCAACAAACAATAAGCCATAAAACTAATCACAATTACTCCAACGCTGCTGTGCTCAAAAAAGTAGACGTGTTCAGGGTTATAGACAAGAATCAGCAGCCACGCAAATAAAAAGCCAATTAATTGCGACAGCACAATCACAAAACCGCCTAACCAAAATTTCGTCTGAAAAATTTGGCTTCTGTTATATGGGAGGCTTAATATAAAATCCATCGTGCCTTTCGAACGTTCCATTCCGAGGAAGCAGACCGCCAAAATGACCCCCGGCACCCAGTTGATATCTATTAGATTGCTCCTATGATAATTCACAATAAATTCACAATATTGCGGGTCTTGATGAGCCAGACACCCTTGATAAGACAAATACGTATTAATGATAGAAAGCGGATTTGCCAGCACTAAAAACGCAATACTTAGCAAAATCACCACTTGATTCTGTTTCCACTCTCGATAGAGGAGACCTCGGTCTACCATCTCCGCTTCCCTCCAAACTTCGCAATGAACACTTCTTCCAGGTTGACAGGAAGCTCATTCCATACTTTTGGCTTCAGCTCTCTCAAAAAGCTCTTTTTCTCCTCATCGCTTTTCGGAATCAGCACTGTGTAAAACACGCCGGCCTGATCGAGCATCGGAATGTTTTGCTCTCTGATGGCCAAATTGACATCTGTATCGAAGGCCATTTGAATTTTAATGTATTCTTCTTTTAACTCATCAAGATCCATGACGTTGGTCAGTCTGTAATCTTCGAGAAAACCAATTCGGTTGCACATCCGTTCAATGTCCTCAAGGCGATGGGAAGTGATCAGGATGCTCGTATCACGCTCAGCCACTTCATCGACCATCAGCTGCAGCACATCATGTCTAGTTACCGCATCAATACCGTCCGTCGGCTCATCCAGGAGAATCAGCGCCGGTCTCGCCGCAAACGACAGAACGAGGGACAGCTGTTTTTTCAAGCCTGTCGACAGCTCACGGTATTTTTTCGTTTCCGGAATTTCGTACCTGTTCATCAGCTCATTCGCGTACGTGACATCAAATTTCGGATATATTCTTCTCAAAATATCGACTAACTGCTTGTATGTATACTTATCGTAAAACGGATTTTGAACAGGCATGTAGATGATATTTTGTTTGACCTTCGGGTGCTTTTTGATTTCTACGCCGTCAAATAAAATCGTTCCGCTGTCAGCGAAAATGATTTGCTGGATTAAGCGAAGCATCGTCGTTTTCCCTGATCCGTTGCGTCCAAGCAATCCAAAGATTTCTCCTTTTTCGATTGTTAATGAAACATCTTTTAATACTTGATTGCCGTCAATCGCTTTTGACAGCTGCCGCAGTTCAATCATTTTTTTTGCCTCCCTTCACATCAGCGCTGATTTCCTTTATCCATTCGTGCAGTTTTTCCAGCTCAACCCCTGCATAGTGTGCATCGATGATGAGCTGTTTGAGTTGCTCTTTAATCATCGTCATCTTCCCTTCAACCAGTGTCGTTTTTGCATTCTCCGATATATAGGTCCCTCTGCCCCGCAGCGTTTCAATAATCCCCTCTCGCTCAAGTTCTTTATACGCTTTGCTGACAGTGTTCGGATTCGCAATAATGATCGTTGCCAATTCTCTGACAGAAGGAAGCTTATCACCAGGCTTCATGATCCCTTTCAAACAAAGCTCTTTCATTTGCTGAATAATTTGTTCGTAAATGGGTGTTGAGCTTCTTGGATCGATTTGAATCATTTACTTCCCTACTTTCTATACGATCTGAACCTTTTATAGATAAAAATGATCAATTATACTTTTTTGCCATTCAAAACCGATCATCACGAGAACAAGAAAAAAAGAACAAGCGATTACAGATGCCGCAATCAGCATTGGCACGTTACGTTTGTTTCGTTTTTTATGTTTCATAACTGCCTCCCTTAATGTCAATATATAAATGATTTTATATTAGTGTCTATAGTGTATTACTTCAATTAGTACACTTAATACAATAAATACTTTGACTCACAAAGTCAATCCTTTTTTTACAAAAAAACGGACCCTTTTAAAAGGGTCCGTTTTCCTACACATCAAGAGGGTGCTGCAGGATCATATTATTTTGCAAAGATTGAAGCTGAAGTCTCATTCTGTACAGCTGTTCTCTCTGCTGATCATTTGACGACAGCCATAGTTTATTCAAGGCATTTACCGCATCTTCTAGCTGCATTTGTGCATCACTATATTCTTGATCGTTATAATGCTCTTGTTTAGAAGCGATTTTCAGCTGTTCTTCAGCATAATCATAGGCCTGCATACATTGCTGGAGATGTTCATCTACTGATTGTCTTGTTGCCACAGTAACCCCTCCTCTTGGTAATGGAAATCATCCATCATTCATATTGTAGCCTCATCTGACTTTATTCAATAAAGTAATTTATGGTCGATATTCATTTGTTCTCTTGTGAAATGCGTGCTACAATTTTAGGATGCAATCGTACGCAAGGAGGCACATGAATTGTGATGCAGAACAATCCTTTTCCTTATTCAAATACGGAAAAACGCTATCATACATTGAATTATCATCTCAGAGAACATTTCGGCCATAAGGTGTTTAAAGTAGCGCTTGACGGCGGTTTTGACTGTCCGAATCGGGACGGCACCGTAGCCCACGGAGGCTGTACTTTTTGCAGCGCAGCAGGCTCCGGCGATTTTGCCGGGAACCGGGCCGATGATTTAATTACGCAATTCCATGACATCAAAAACCGCATGCACGAAAAATGGAAGGATGGCAAGTACATCGCTTATTTTCAGGCTTTCACAAACACTCACGCCCCGGTTGAGGTGCTTCGTGAGAAATTCGAATCCGTCCTCTCCTTAGATGATGTGGTCGGCATTTCGATCGCCACACGCCCGGACTGTCTGCCTGATGATGTCGTTGATTACTTGGCAGAGCTGAATGAACGTACGTATTTGTGGGTGGAGCTTGGGCTTCAAACAGTTCATGAACGGACTGCACTTCTGATCAACCGTGCACATGATTTTAACTGCTATGTGGAAGGCGTCAATAAATTAAGAAAACACGGCATACGTGTCTGCTCGCATATTATCAACGGGCTGCCTTTGGAAGACCGGGACATGATGATGGAAACGGCAAAGGCCGTCGCAGATTTGGATGTCCAGGGCATTAAAATCCATCTGCTTCACCTACTGAAAGGCACGCCGATGGTCAAGCAATATGAAAAAGGAAAGCTGGAATTTCTTTCTCAAGATGATTATGTGCAGCTCGTCTGCGATCAGCTTGAGATCATTCCGCCTGAAATGATCGTCCACCGCATTACAGGTGACGGACCGATTGAGTTGATGATCGGGCCAATGTGGAGCGTCAACAAATGGGAAGTACTTGGCGCCATTAATAAAGAGCTCGAAAACCGAGGCAGCTATCAAGGAAAGTTCTTTCAGCGGCTTGAGGAGGAATCAGCGCTATGATTTTGAAGAAAATTCTTCCCTACAGCAAAGAACTGCTGAAAATGGCCGCGGGAGAAGGAGATATTGTCGTAGATGCGACAATGGGCAACGGACATGATACACAGTTTTTAGCGGAGCTTGTTGGTGAAAACGGTCATGTGTACGCATTCGACATCCAAGAATCAGCCGTGGCCAATACAAAGGAACGGCTCGGTGACATGTATCAAGCGCGAACAACGTTATTTCACAAAAGCCATGATAAAATCGCTGAATCCCTCCCGCCTGAAACACATGGCAAAGTGGCGGCCGCGGTATTTAACCTCGGCTATTTGCCGGGCGGGGACAAATCAATTACGACAAACGGCAGTTCTACGATCAAAGCAATTGAACAGCTTCTCGGCATCATGAAAGACGAAGGTCTGATTGTTCTCGTCGTCTATCATGGCCACCCGGAAGGCAAAGCTGAAAAAAACGACGTGCTCGAGTTTTGCCGGGACTTGGACCAGCAAACAGCCCGTGTATTATCATACGGATTTATCAATCAGCAAAATGACCCGCCATTTATTATCGCCATCGAAAAAAAAGCTCAGATCAGCAAATGATTTGAGCTTTTTTCTTTGAGTTTTTCATCCAGGACATTTTTTGAAATTTCCGGTAGGCTCTGCCGTTGATATAAAAGAAAAGGGAGGTTTTTCCGCTGGCTTTGATCAGCTTCTTTGCGAGCCGGCCCATTTCCTTTTGGCCTGCCACTTTATCATCTGACAAATAAACGCCAAGCAAGCCGCGATTGATTAAACGATGGAAGTTTTCATGCGGAATGCCTTGTAAATGCTCGTCGGCTTTATGGATAAAGTGTTCAAGCCGGTCCATCATCTCTTCATGAGACTGATAATACGAGCAGAAATTCAAGTCTCCTTCCAGCAAGTCCTCCTCTTGATCAATCAAATAATCAAGCAGGATATGAAGACCCTGTATGTAAGGAAAATAACTGTCGCGGATTTTTTTAGCGGTGCTTTCTGTGAAATCAGGCTGGAACGAATACGCAACCAGACAGAAAATGCCTAACGTTGAGCCTGCACAGGCTGAAAATTCATACCATTCCATCTCAGGCAGCTCTGATTCATATTGAGTAAACCACTTTTCAAGCCGCGGAACACGCTCATGCTCAATAACGTGCTTATGCACCTGCAAATCGCAATAATAGCCGCACAGTTCAAGCAGATAAGGTTTAATCATGTCATAGTGCTCAATGGAACCAAGGACACGCTGGCACGTTTTGACCAGTTCGTGCAGATATCCGCTGTCATCCTGTTCTTCCCTGAATTGATAATAGTTTTGCAGTTCCGCCCCAACTGTCAGTGCATCCTGCATTGAGGCATGGAGCATCCGAAAATCCTGCGGGTCCAGCGAGGTGCTGCGGTCACACAGATTGTCCAAATAATCACTAATCGTTTGATACGCGATGATAAACTCGACACATTTCTGTTTTTGGCTGCCTGACAATAAGGCCAGTATGCCGCCGCCTTCACAGTGAAACGTTTTGTCCCGAATACTTGCGGTTGCCTGTGCTTTCAATTCACTGTTATGAATCGATTCTGATTTTTGCTTCCATATGTCCAGCTCTTGATGAACGAGCGGAAAAATATCTCGATATACCTTTGCCATCAATCCAAAAGGATGTTCCGGTACTGTCAACACATGCACCCCCTACTAGTTCAAATATATTGATCAGTAAACGCTCTTGCTGCTTTAAAAACATCTTCTCTCTCGGGTTCATTGAAGATCTCATGGTAAAGCCCTTCCCACTCTCTGTATGCTTTATTATGAGAAGCAACACCATTAAACCACTTGATGACCATCGTTTTGTCAACAAGCTTGTCATCACCGGCTTGCATCACAAGAAGCGGAACTTTCAAAAATGCCTCTGTCGGCACCATTGCCGATTCAATTGTCTTTAAAAGCTCTCTGTACCATCTGACAGAAACTTTCCTGACGTATAACGAATCATTTTGGTCAGCCTCGATGACGTCCTCATTGCGCGTCGCCATATCAATTGATAATCCCGAATCAACCTTAAGTGACGGAGCGATGACATTCAGGCCTTTTGATGCAAGATCAAGCGCTTTATTGACTTTAATTTGCAGTCCGAGACACGGTGATGATAAAATAATTCCCGTAATCCGGGGATTTCTTTGCTGTTTAATCCATTCAATCGCGACCAGACCGCCCATGCTGTGACCTAGAAGAAAAACCGGCAGATCAAAAGTTCGCGCTTTATCTATCCAAGCATCTACTTCATCAATGTATTCTTGAAACGAGCGAATATGCCCTCTCGCTCTTGTCGTTGTTCCCTGTCCAGGCAAATCGCCCATGACAACGTGATAACCCGAAGACCGCCACATTTCAATCAGCCATTTATATCGTCCGTGATATTCACTTGCCCCGTGAATGATTACAATCACTGCAACAGGTCTGTCTGCTTTCCAGGTCCACATGTTCTTCACCTCATACGAAATTTAAATAGAGAAAGAAGGATGAATCTTATGATCTACCCTTATAAGGAACACAAGCCAGATATCCACCCAACAGCCTTTATAGCTGATAATGCAACAATTACCGGTGATGTCGTGATCGGAGAACAGTCCAGCATTTGGTTTTCTGTTGTCATAAGGGGAGATGTTGCGCCGACCAGAATCGGAAACAGAGTCAATATCCAAGATTTAAGCTGCCTCCATCAAAGCCCGAACAAGACGCTGCTCATTGAAGATGACGCCACGATAGGCCATCAGGTTACACTTCATAGCGCTGTTATCCGCAAGAACGCCTTAATCGGGATGGGCTCAATCATTTTAGACGGAGCCGAAATTGGCGAAGGCGCTTTTATTGGTGCCGGCAGTCTTGTCCCGCCCGGAAAAATCATTCCGCCTGACCATCTCGCCTTTGGCCGCCCTGCAAAAGTCATCCGCCCTTTGACGGAAGAAGACCGAAAAGATATGCAAAGAATACGGTCAGAATATGTAGAAAAGGGCCAATATTATAAATTTCTTCAACAAACATAAGACCTGCTTCGTCTTACTTTACCATTTTTCAAATTATATTTGAAAGCAATAACCATCGTTAACCCGGACGTCATAACAGTTCGGGTTTCGATTTTTCCATAAAACGTTCACATATAGCATGAAACGTATGACTTTTATCTTATCACAAAACTGTAAACAGCCTCTGCAAAAACACATACCTATTCTTTCCTGTTCTCTATTTTCTATGAGCACACACAAAAAGAGCCCACTGGGAGCTCTTTTTGTCAGCTGATATTTCGTTCGCTGGCAGCAGCTGCATTTTTTTTATGAAACCCTTTTCCATAGTACACAGCCAGCAAGATGAGAAACCATATCGGCCCGATAATCACGGCTACTCTTGTATCAGGGCTGTAAGCCATAAGAATGACGACGAATGCTAGAAATGCCAATGACACATAAGACGTAAACGGAAATAAAGGCATTTTGTACTTTAATTGTTTCTTTTCTTCCGGCTTCAAACTTTTCCTGTATTTTATTTGAGAAAGCAAAATGATTGCCCACGTCCAAATCGCTCCGAACGTCGCAATACTTGTAACCCAAGTAAATACCTTCGCAGGGACAACATAGTTTAACAGCACTCCGACTAATAAAGCGCCCGCTGAAGCCAGAACAGCTTTACCCGGGATGCCGCCTTTCGTCAGCTGACCATATGCTTGTGGCGCCTCTTTCTGTTCCGCCAAGTTAAACAGCATCCGCCCTGTGCTGAAAATACCGCTGTTACATGAAGACAGCGCGGCTGTCAACACGACAAAGTTAATGATACCTGCGGCCGATGGAATGCCCACTTTTTGAAATGTGAGAACAAATGGACTTCCTTGAGAGCCAATTTCCTGCCACGGATAAATAGACATAATGACAAATAAAGCGCCTACATAAAAAATCAAAATCCGCCAAAATACTGTATCGATTGCTTTGGCTAACGATTTTTGCGGGTTTTTTACTTCGCCAGCCGTCACCCCGATCATTTCAATCCCTAAATAGGCGAACATGACCATTTGAAGAGACAATAGAACCCCTTTTAATCCATGAGGGAAAAATCCTCCGTTGTTCCACAAATTACTGATTCCGGTGGCAATGCCCCCATTGCCGACTCCTGCAATAATCATCAATAAACCGACTGCAATCATGGATAAGATCGCAACAATTTTAATCAATGCGAACCAAAATTCCAGCTCACCGTAAGCTTTGACAGCCAGGAAATTAACACCCGTCATAATGACCAGTGCCGATAATGCCCAAATCCAGTTTGGCACGTCAGGAAACCAGAACCCCATATAGATACCGACAGCAGTAATTTCGGCCATACAGGTGACAACCCATAAAAACCAGTAGTTCCACCCTGTTAAATAGCCTGCAAGCGGTCCCAAGTAGTCACGCGCATACCTGCTGAAGGAGCCTGCGACCGGTTTTTGAATGGCCATTTCCCCAAGCGCTCTCATAATAAAAAACATGACCAGGCCGCTTGCGGCATACGCTACCAAAATACCAGGCCCTGCTAATTGAATAGCTGATGCGGAGCCGAGGAACAACCCTACTCCTATAGCAGCTCCTAAAGACATTAAAGAAATATGCCTTTCTTCGAGTCCGCGGTGCAGCTCTTGTTTTTGTTTTTGCATGCTTCTTCTCCCCTAGAAAAAAATATCATTATATCATTTTTCTGAATATTCCGTACGGATTGGGTAAATCAATGATGATGGAGGAATAAAAGGATAACAACAAGGCTTTCGACTACTCGAAAGCCTTGTTGTCTGTTACACAAAGATGACTTCTTTAGGCTGATGGCTCAGCTCTTCAGGCATATACCGTTTTTCAATATTGATGCTGTGCCAGATCATAAAGATTAGCACAGTCCAAATTTTACGGCTGTTATCAGCCTTGTCCGCACAATGGTCTTCAAGAAGCTGAAGGACATAATCCTTATGGATATAAGCATCCGTTTGGCTTTCTTGAATAATATTCCGCACCCATTCGTTCATTTCGTTTTTCAGCCAATGACGGATCGGTACAGGGAAACCAAGCTTTTTGCGGTTTAATACGTGCTCAGGCACAATTCCTTCAGCGGCTTTGCGAAGAAGATACTTCGTCGTGCCGTTCTTCGTTTTCAGCTCATCAGGAATTTTTGAAGCGACGTCGAATACGACTTTATCCAAGAACGGCACACGCAGTTCCAAAGAATTCGCCATCGTCATTTTATCCGCCTTTAACAAAATGTCGCCGCGCATCCAAGTGTGGATATCGACATACTGCATTTTGTTGATATCGCTGTACGAGCTGCTTTCTGTAAAGTAAGTCTTCGTCACATCGCGATATGAAAGGTTCGGATTATAATGCTTCAACAGCTGCTTTTTGACAGACTCTTCAAAGATTTTCGCGTTACCGATATAACGATCCTGAAGCGGAGTACAGCCGCGCTCAAGCAGGCTCTTTCCTCTCATACCTTCAGGCATAACGGCAGCAACGTGCAGAAGCATCTTTTTCAAGCCGGACGGAATCCGTTCAAACGGTTTAAGCGAAAGCGGTTCACGGTAAATGTTATATCCGCCGAAGAGCTCATCCGCTCCTTCACCTGATAAAGCAACCGTAACATGTTTTTTCGCTTCTTTTGCAACAAAGTACAACGGAATCGCTGCCGGATCAGCAAGCGGGTCATCAAAATGCCAAACGATCTTCGGAAGCTCATTCATGTATTCCTCAGGCGAAATGACTTTGCTGATATTTTCAATGCCCAGCGCCGCTGCCGTTTCTTTCGCTACATCAACCTCACTGAAGCCCTGCTGTTCAAAGCCGACAGAGAATGTTTTTAAGCTTGGATGAAATTCCTTCGCAACAGACACAATAAAGGAAGAATCAATCCCGCCAGACAGGAACGAACCGACAGGAACGTCACTTCTCATATGAACGTTTACAGAGTCATAGATCGCGTCTCGGACTTCTTTCACAAGCTTGTCTTCTTCAGTCTGAACCGGCTTGAAGTTCGCTTTGAAATACGTTTTGAATGTGATATCGCCGTCCGGGCGGATTGTGAACTGTGAACCCGGCTCTACTTTTTTCACATGGGCATCAAGCGTGCTTGGTTCAGGAACAAATTGGAAAGACATGTACTGCTGCAATGCCTCTTTATCTATTTCAATATCATTCTGAGCAACCATTAAACTTTTTCTCTCTGAGGCAAAATAAACCTGATCATTGATCGTTGTGTAGTACAACGGTTTAATGCCGAATGGATCTCTTGCCCCATAAAGCACATGATCGTTTTTATTCCAAATCAGAAAGGCAAACATACCGCGCAGTTTGGACGCCGCTTCTTCTTTATAGTGACGGTAAGTCGCAAGAAGAACCTCTGTGTCCGAATCCGTGTTGAATGTGTACCCCTTTGCTTCAAGTTCTTCTCTCAGTTCGATATAGTTATAGATTTCTCCGTTAAAGATAATCCAATATGTTTCATCTTCATATGATAAAGGCTGTCCGCCATTTTCTACATCAATAATGCTGAGCCGTCTGAATCCGAAGCCGACGTGCTCATCATGGAAATATCCATCACTGTCAGGACCGCGGTGAACGATCATTTGGTTCATTTGTTTGATTAGTTCTTCTTGATCAGCGGTTTGAGCTAACGGATGCTTGTTAAAAACCCCGACAAATCCACACATAGTATTGCCTCCATAATTAAAATTGTCATCATTGAACCCCTATTTATAGACGCTGTGAATAGTATTTGGTTTCACAGTTATGTAAAAAAATAAACATGAATACAACGATAAAAAAGGGAAAGCCGCTTAACCAGTAAGCGGCTATAAAATTATTCTCCTAACGCTTCTTTACGCAGCTGCTCCGCTTTGTCTGTGCGCTCCCATGGAAGGTCAACATCGTGACGTCCAAAGTGGCCGTACGCAGCAGTTTGTTTGTAGATCGGACGGCGCAAATCAAGCATTTTGATAATGCCGGCAGGTCGTAAATCAAAGTTATTGCGAACAACTTCAATCAGTTTTTCCTCAGAAGCTTTTCCTGAACCGAATGTGTTGATTGAGATTGACACAGGCTGTGCAACACCGATCGCGTAAGCAAGCTGTACTTCGCAAGAATCAGCAAGCTCAGCCGCAACGATGTTTTTCGCAACGTATCTTGCCGCATAAGCTGCAGAACGGTCTACCTTCGTCGCGTCCTTACCTGAGAACGCGCCTCCGCCGTGGCGTGCATAGCCGCCGTACGTATCAACGATGATTTTGCGTCCTGTAAGTCCTGCATCCCCTTGAGGGCCTCCGATTACGAAACGTCCTGTAGGGTTGATGAAATATTTTGTTTCTTCATCAATCAGCTCTTCAGGAACAACCGGATTGATTACATGTTCTTTAATGTTGCGCTGAATTTGCTCAAGTGTAATTTCAGGATGATGCTGAGTTGAAATAACAATCGCGTCAATGCGGACTGGTTTGTTATTTTCATCGTACTCAACCGTTACCTGTGTTTTGCCGTCAGGGCGAAGGTACGGAAGAATATCTTCTTTACGGACTTCACTTAGGCGGCGGGCTAATTTATGGGCAAGTGAAATTGGAAGAGGCATAAGCTCTTTCGTTTCGTTGCACGCATAACCGAACATTAATCCTTGGTCACCCGCACCAATCGCTTCAATTTCTTCGTCGCTCATTGTGCCTTCACGGGCTTCAAGCGCTTGGTCTACGCCCATCGCGATATCAGCAGACTGCTCATCAATTGATGTTAAAACCGCACAAGTTTCCGCATCAAATCCGTATTTTGCACGTGTGTATCCGATTTCTTTAATGGTTTGGCGAACCGTTTTCGGAATGTCAACATACGTAGAAGTTGTGATCTCTCCGCTTACAAGAACCAAACCTGTTGTCACAGATGTTTCACAAGCAACACGCGCGTTAGGGTCTTTCTTTAAAATTTCATCTAAAATGCTGTCAGAAATCTGGTCACAGATTTTATCCGGATGCCCCTCCGTAACAGATTCTGATGTAAATAAACGACGATTTTTACTCATGATTTGCTTCCTCCTGCACAAGGCCTCCCGAAAGACCTTGTATATATGATACGGAACTCGCTCCCTCTTATACAATGTACAGTTATATTAGAGAATGTTAATTGGCATATTTATGAAATAAAAAAACCTTTTCCATCGAGGAAAGGGTTTGGTCTTTGTGCCTTTCACTCTTATCGCTCAAGGAATCATACAACCTTGCAACAGGTTAGCACCTTGGTTGTCTCACTCAGTTGAACATAATAAATAACAGAGAAACCGGTTGCTGGGCTTCATAGGGCCTGTCCCTCCGCCAGCTCGGGATAAGAGTATCCGCTCAATGAAATATCTTATCGTAAAAGGGTTTGCAATGTCAATATGATTCAGAAGAAATAGGCACCTATATTGAGGGAAAACAATGGAAATGCACACACAAAAAATAATAAATAGTATAGACTATTTGAAAATATATGTTATACTAATTCACAATTAGCAAAACACAAAAAACGATAAAGGAAGGTTTCATATGAACTCAGTTGATTTGACCGCTGATTTACAAGCCTTATTAACATGTCCAAATGTGCGTCATAATTTATCTGCAGCACAGCTAACAGAAAAAGTCCTCTCCCGAAACGAAGGCATTTTAACATCCACAGGTGCTGTTCGCGCGACAACAGGCGCTTACACAGGACGCTCACCTAAAGATAAATTCATCGTGGAGGAAGAAAGCACGAAAAATAAGATCGATTGGGGCCCGGTGAATCAGCCGATTTCAGAAGAAGCGTTTGAGCGGCTGTACACGAAAGTTGTCAGCTATTTAAAGGAGCGAGATGAACTGTTTGTTTTCGAAGGATTTGCCGGAGCAGACGAGAAATACAGGCTGCCAATCACTGTCGTAAATGAGTTCGCATGGCACAATTTATTTGCGCGGCAGCTGTTTATCCGTCCGGAAGGAAATGATAAGAAAACAGTTGAGCAGCCGTTCACCATTCTTTCTGCTCCGCATTTCAAAGCGGATCCAAAAACAGACGGCACTCATTCCGAAACGTTTATTATTGTCTCTTTCGAAAAGCGGACGATCTTAATCGGCGGAACTGAGTATGCCGGTGAAATGAAGAAGTCCATTTTCTCCATTATGAATTTCCTGCTGCCTGAAAGAGATATTTTATCTATGCACTGCTCCGCCAATGTCGGTGAAAAAGGCGATGTCGCCCTTTTCTTCGGACTGTCAGGAACAGGCAAGACCACCTTGTCGGCAGATGCTGACCGCAAGCTGATCGGTGACGATGAACATGGCTGGTCTGATACAGGCGTCTTTAATATTGAAGGCGGATGCTACGCTAAGTGCATTCATTTAAGCGAGGAAAAGGAACCGCAAATCTTTAACGCGATCCGTTTCGGGTCTGTTCTCGAAAATGTCGTTGTTGACGAAGATACACGCGAAGCCAATTATGATGATTCCTTCTATACTGAAAACACGCGGGCAGCTTACCCGATTCATATGATTGACAACATCGTGACTCCAAGCATGGCCGGCCATCCGTCAGCAATTGTATTTTTGACGGCTGATGCCTTCGGAGTCCTGCCGCCGATCAGCAAACTAACGAAGGAGCAGGCCATGTACCATTTCTTGAGCGGTTACACGAGTAAGCTTGCCGGAACCGAACGTGGTGTAACGTCTCCTGAAACGACTTTCTCTACATGCTTCGGCTCACCTTTCCTGCCGCTTCCTGCTCACGTCTATGCTGAAATGCTCGGCAAAAAGATCGATGAACACGGCGCAGACGTTTTCTTAGTCAATACCGGCTGGACCGGGGGCGGCTACGGCACAGGCGAACGAATGAAGCTTTCTTACACTAGAGCAATGGTCAAAGCAGCGATTGAAGGCAAATTAGAGGATGCTGAAATGATAACTGACGATATTTTCGGCCTGCACATTCCGGCACATGTTCCTGGCGTTCCTGATCATATTCTTCAGCCTGAAAACACGTGGACCAACAAGGAAGAATACAAAGAAAAAGCAGTCTACCTTGCAAATGAATTCAAAGAGAACTTTAAAAAGTTCGCACATACCGATGCCATCGCCCAGGCAGGCGGCCCTCTCGTATAAAAAACAAAAGCCAAGAGCAATTATGCTCTTGGCTTGTTTTAATTGACGGAATGCAAAGAAGTCAGCTTGTATGTAATGATGGTCCGGCCTTCTTCCCATTGAAGCTTCTGCACTTCAGCTGTGCCTGACTTTTCGCCAAACTTTGTTTTGCGTACATCCATTGGAATCTCCATCGGATATACTCGGTATCCGTCCTTCTCTAACGTGAATATATTTTCATCTATGCGAACTTCTTTTCCTTTTGTCACAATCAGTGTATTAAATTCAACAGGCATTCCCAAAGTGAAATCCCCTTTCGTTCTCTTTTTTCTTTATCATAACATATTTCACTGTCAGCGGTTTTTCATCCATTGTGTGAGCTGCCGCACGATACGCCGGTTTTCTTTTGGCGGGAAATAATGTGTGAATGTACTGTAGTACCACGTCTCCACCGGCTTATGCAGTTGTTTTAGCTTCTCTTCAAATAAATAGGAATGCTGAATTGAAACATTTTGGTCTTTTTCTCCATGGATTAACAGCACGGGAGCCTGAATTTTGTTTACTTGGTCAAACGGTGTCCTCCATTGATATTCCTCAGGCACCTTTTTCGGTGTTCCGCCGATGACTCTTTTCATCATTCGCCGCAAATCCTGCCGCTCCTCGTATGTAAGAATCATATCACTGACGCCTCCCCAGGAAACAAATGAAGCTGCCTGCCCGCCCATTTCGATCGCAGTGAGCATTCCCATAATTCCGCCGCGGGAAAAACCGAAGATGTGGATTCTATCCTTCTTGACATTTGGGTGCTGCTGAAGCAGGCGAAAAGCAGAAAATGCATCCTCCCTGTCTTCTCCTGCAAAATCCTCATTGCCTTCTCCTCCTTGATTTCCTCTGTAAAAAGGAGCAAACACCACAAACCCTTGGGATGCAAACTGGATAATCCGGCCTGGCCGAACCATGCCCACGCTTTTAATCCCGCCGCGCAAATATAAAAATCCGTCATATTGTCCCGGTTCCGCCGGCTCAGCCAGAAGCCCCTTAACCCGTAATCCATTTGACAGATAGCAGATCGTATACAAACGCACATGCTGGCTTGGCGACGGAAATCTTCTTTTCTCTACAATCAAAACAGCCGCCTCCTTTTTTTCTATATGCTTTCCTTACTCCAAAATTACATCCGGAGAACCTGGTTAGGCATTCACACATTTTTATACCCATCATACGATATGTAAAGCAAAAAAGGATATTAACTTGATGCGAAATAAGGAGGTTGTCTATGTGAACAGATGGTTAAGGCTGAGCTTCGCCTGTGTCGGCAGTATCTTTCTGATGTTCGCCCTGGCGGCTTGCAAGCAGGAAGAAACGCTCACAAAAGTCAAGGTCGCTGAAGTGACCCATTCAATTTTTTACGCACCTTTATATGTTGCTGAGTCTAAAGGGTTTTTTAAAGAAGAAGGGCTTGATGTCGATGTGAATACGACCTGGGGCGGAGATAAAACGATGACATCGCTTCTTTCCAACGGCTCCGACATCGCGCTTGTCGGGTCAGAAACATCTATTTATGTCGAAGCGCAAGGGGCTAAAGATCCCGTCATTAATTTCGCCCAGCTGACTCAGACAGACGGAACGTTTCTTGTCGCGAGAGAAGATGTTGAACACTTCGACTGGGATCAGCTGAAAGGAAAAACGTTTCTCGGCCAGCGAAAAGGCGGCATGCCGCAAATGGTCGGCGAGTATGTGCTGAACAAACATAAGATTGACCCGCATAAGGATATAGATCTCATCCAGAACATAGACTTCGCCAATATTGCCAATGCGTTTGCTTCTGGAACCGGTGAGTATGTACAGCTCTTTGAACCGCAGGCTTCTCTCTTTGAGAAAAAAGGCATCGGCCATATCGTGGCTTCATTCGGAGAAGAATCAGGAGAGGTTCCTTATACGACTTTTATGGCGAAACAAAGCTATTTGAAGAAAAATGAAAGCACAGCCGTCAAGTTTACAAAAGCCATTTATAAGGCGCAGCAGTGGGTTGAAAATCATTCTGCGAAGGACATCACAGATGCCATTAAAGATGAATTTGATGATACCGACCCAGACGTCATCGAAACATCCATTGAACGCTATAAAAAACAGCATTCATATTCGCCAGACCCTCTGCTTAACGAAAAAGAATGGGAGCTTCTCCAAACCATTATGGATCAATCGGGAGAACTGCCGAAGCACATTCCATACAATCAGCTTGTAAATAAAGAAATTGCTGAAAAAGTCACCTCGGAGAAATAGGAGGCGCCATCTATGTCTTTCTTACATGTCGACCATGTAACCCATACTTATTTTTCTATTAAAGAAAAAACAACGGCTGTGCGGGATATTCATTTCGATGCCGAAAAAGGTGATTTCATCTCATTTCTCGGCCCAAGCGGCTGCGGAAAAACAACACTGCTTTCCATTATTGCCGGTTTGATTGAGCCATCAGAAGGCAGAGTTCTGATTGAAGGCCGTGAGCCGAATCAAAAAGAACATAATATTGGCTATATGCTTCAGCAGGATTACTTATTTCCCTGGAAATCTATCGAGGAAAATGTGCTTCTCGGTTTAAAAATCGCCGACACGCTGACAGAAGAAAGCAAAGCCGCTGCACTCGGTCTATTGCCGGAGTTCGGCCTCATAGATGTGGAGAAAAAATATCCGAAAGAGCTGTCAGGCGGGATGCGCCAGCGGGCTGCGCTTGCAAGAACACTTGCGCCTAACCCTAGTCTGCTTTTGCTGGATGAGCCATTTTCCGCGCTTGATTTTCAGACAAAGCTGTCTTTGGAAAACCTGGTATTCCGCACATTAAAGGAATATCAAAAAACAGCAGTGCTTGTCACTCATGATATAGGGGAAGCGATAGCGATGAGCGATACGATCTTTTTATTTTCAAATCAGCCGGGCACCATCCATCAGATTTTTACCATTCCTAAGGAATTGGCCTCGATGTTGCCTTTTGACGCCCGTCAGGAACCTTCCTTCCAGACACTGTTTCAAACGATATGGAAGGAGCTGAATTCTCTTGAGAAACAGCAAAGAAACCATTGATCTGCTTCACGAGCAGTATCAATTCAAACAGAAAAAGGAAAAGTGGAAGGTCCATTCCTTTCAGCTTGCCATATTTATTCTCTTTTTCTCGGGCTGGGAAACCTCCAGCAGGCAGGGCTGGATCGATCCGCTGATCTTCAGCTCTCCATCAGCTGTGTGGCGATTATTGCTGGAGAAACTTGGTGACGGTTCTTTACTGTCACACATCGGCGTCACTTTATTTGAAACGGTGCTTGGCTTTTTGCTTGGGACGTTTATGGGCACGTGCCTCGCCGCTTTGTTATGGTGGTCTAACCGACTTGCCAGAATTTTAGATCCGTACCTTGTGATTTTGAATGCAATGCCGAAAGTGGCCCTGGGCCCGATCCTGATTGTCGCGCTCGGCCCCAGTTTTGTCAGCATCATTGCGATGGGAGCCATCATCAGCGTCATTATCACAACCATCGTTGTCTATACCGCCTTCCAGGAGGTCGACGAAAACTATACGAAAGTCATGAAAACATTCGGCGCAAAAAAGTGGGTTATTTTTAAAGAAGTCATACTGCCTGCATCCTCCCCCGCGATTATTTCAACACTAAAAGTGAACGTCGGTTTATCATGGGTTGGCGTCATTGTAGGGGAATTCCTCGTTTCGAAGGTCGGATTAGGATATATGATTATTTACGGATTCCAAGTCTTCAATTTTACACTCGTCTTCTTAAGCCTGCTGATCATCGCCATCTTCGCCACTCTGATGTATCAGGGCGTCGAGCTGCTGGAAAAGAAATGGACGAAGGGGAGGACATAAAAAACCCGGCACATGTGCCGGGTTTTTTATTCAATCCATCCAGATTCTTTCAGTTTTTTCAAACTGATCGGAAGTACGGAATCCTTCATAATAAAGCTGAATTTTTTATTGCGGGAAAGGTTCTCCGGAAGCTCGTGAAACAAAACCGGGCCTTTCGTTTCAAAGTAATCAGCTTGCTTTTCAAGCTTTTCTATATCTGCAAAATATATATTTTTCACAATCACTTTTTCTTTTCCGAGAACTTTATACTGTCCGAGATACTTGAGGCTTTTGACTCTCGCGCCCGTCTCTTCCTTTACTTCCCGGAGCGCAGCCTCTTCTGCGCACTCCATCGGCTCTACTTTCCCGCCTGGAAACTCATAGCCTCTGTCCTCATGTTCTGTTAAAAGCCACTTACCACCAAAACGGCAAATCACCCAGACATGCTTCGGGCTGTCCGAGAAAGGCTGATCGTCAAAGGAAAGCTGAACAGTATTCTGATAATAATCTTTAAACTCGTACATGTTTATCCCTCAAATCCGTTCCTAGCTATCTTCCATACATCATACCACAGTTACGTTTCTTCGGAAGCCTTTTATCAAAAAATAAGGGACCCAGCACGCCGTCAGGTTCTGCATGCAGACTAGCTCGTACAGTTTTTTTGCGATACTTTTGCCGGAAAGTGCGACCGACGCTCTGGGCTTTATTATGACCCGCGAACAGGGAAAAGTTACGGTTTGCGCTTAAATTTATTTTTTAACGTTTCTAAAAGATCGACAAGCATCTGAGGAACCGGTATGCCAAGAGAGCTGGCTGTCACAACAATTTGCACAGATTCATAAAGAATATAAAACATAATAGCCAAGTCACGAATTGATCCCTGTGTATTCAGCAGCTGATCAAAAAAGTGGCATACAGAGATCAGAGCCAGCGTGACTAATTTTTTGACAAGCCGGGCAAATACCTTTTTAAATGACAGTTTGTGAATAATGGTTTCCTTCAAAGTCGTACTGATAAATTCAATTGCCATAAGAGAGAGCAAAATCAGAAATGAATACTGAAAACCTCCAAAGAAAAAACCCGCTGCTGAAACGCTGACTGCTAAAAACGAAAAGATGCCAAAGTCTCTATCCATTTATCCCAACATCCTTTCACAGAAACGGCCTTACGATATTCTATGGTAAACAAGCCGAACGGATTGGATTTTTCAGAAAAATGGACTGGTTGTCGCCTATTTTTAAGATACAAAAAGAAAAGCCGGACGTCTTTTTTAAGACATCCGGCCGTTCTATTTTTGAACTTAACCTAGGTAAGCTTTTAGCATCCAGTTATGTTTTTCAATATTTTGATGGATCGCAAGAAGCATGTCCCCTGTTGTTTCGTCACCGACTTCATCAGCTAAATCCATGCCGTTTTTCAGCTCTTCCGCGATGACTGTGAAATCATCATATACGCTTTGAACCATTTGTTCAGCTGTTTCATTTCCAGCAGCTTCTTTGACAGAAGCCGTTTCTAAGGATTCCTTCATTGTTGCAATCGGTTTTCCGTTCAGCGCCAAAAGACGTTCTGCTAAGTCATCAATATAAGTTGCCGTTTCATTGTACAGCTCCTCAAACTTTTCATGAAGAGTGAAGAAATCTTTTCCTTTCACATACCAGTGATAATTATGTAGTTTCACATACATGACCGTCCAGTTGGCTACTTGTTTGTTCACTGCTTGAATCAATTGTTCTGACATGGTATCTCCTCCTTGTTATATGACTATGTATACCCTTAATATCGTACGCTAAAACCTCTTTTTTACCCTTATCTGTCACGATTTCTTCTATTATGCTACAATTGTTAAAAAACGGGAGGTGGAATGTCATGACGCTTCTCATTACGATAAGTATTTTGATTGTGCTGGCTGTTTTGCTTGTAACCATTTGGACGACTGTAAAAGCCTATAATGTAAAGCATACCATTGATCCACCACAAGAAAATCACTCTGATTCACACAATCAATGATGATGTGAATGCTCCTCTTCTGACTGATTGCTGGCAGCATCGGCGTCTCCGACTTGGACTTTTAAGGTCGGCATGCTATGCTGTTTTTTTGCTGTGACATGGGATTGGACAGTGTATACACCATCTTCCTTAAACGTCGTTTCCAATCGGTATACGCCTTTTTCTTGTTTCGCCTTAAACATTTGGCTTGCGTCTTTTTCCCCTTCTTTCCATACTTCAAACTCTACTTCATCGGCATCCGTCACAGCTTCATCACCATATGATACGGCTGCTTCATAAGCAGCGCTTTCTCCGGGATTTACTTTTTCAGGCCCGGTCAGCTTGACATCCAAAACCTCGGGCGTCTCAGCTGTATTTGCTTTGCTTTCACCAGATCCGCATCCATTAAGCAATAAAGCAGAAAAAAGCAGAACAACCAACATCTTTTTCATGCCATCACCCTTTCATCGTTTACCTAAATAGTAGCAAACGCTTACAGCAAATGGTACATAAAATATGAGACGTCACAAAAAAGACCTTTTTGCTTATGCGCAAAAAGGTCCTTTCTATTTTAGCCAAATACTTTTAGCAATTCTTCTTTATCCTGTGAAAGCCAGAAACGCATTAAACGTTTAGCGCCTTCCAGATCATGAAGCTTCGCTTGGCCGCACTGCTTTTCATTCGCAGCAGGTATTTCTGTAATCTCTACCGCTTCCTTCATTGTGTCTTCAAGCAGATCAACGATTTCCGCTGATGTCGGCTCTCCGCTCACAACTAGATAATAGCCTGTCTGGCAGCCCATTGGAGAAATATCAATGATATCAAAATGATCGTATTTCTCAGCGTGAGAACGAATCGTAAACGCGAGCAAATGCTCGAGTGTGTGGATGGTGTCAGGCTTCATCGCCTGTTTATTTGGCTGGCAAAAACGAATGTCAAATTTATTGACAACGCCGTCTGTTCCCACTTTATGCACGCCGCAATGTCTTACATATGGAGCAACAACCGCATTATGATCAAGCTCAAAACTTTCTACTGAAGGCATAATGGCACTCTCCCCTTTTTTAAAAATGTAATTTCATTATAACATACTTTTCCGATAAGAATTATTGATTAACTTTTCAATCTGTGTTTTTTTTCTTATACTTGCATCAGAAAGGTTGCTGAAGAAACATGAAAACCCTATTCATCGCTCTGATCAGAGGATATCAAAAATTCATCTCGCCCCTGACACCGCCAACGTGCCGCTTTTATCCGACCTGTTCCCAATATGGAATCGAAGCGATTAAAACACATGGCGCTTTAAAAGGCGGATGGCTGACAATCAAACGGATTTTGAAATGCCACCCGTTCCATCCGGGAGGAGTCGATCCCGTTCCTGAAAAGAAACAAAAACATTAATTGTTATAACCGTTTACGATAAGATCCAGTTTTCCGGTTTTAGGATCAATGACTAAGCCATGGACCGGAACGTTTTCAGGGAACAGCGGGTGATGTTTAATAACATCTACGCTGTCTTTCACACTCGCTTCCACTGAATCAAAGCTTTTAAACCATTGATCAAAGTCTACACCGGAGTACTTTATTGTTTCGATGCGTTCTTCCGGAATCCCTCTTGCTTTGATTTTTTCAAGCATGCTTTTGCTGCTGATTTTGCTCATGCCGCAATCGTGATGCCCGATCACACACACCTCATCTGCATTCAGCTCGTACACTGCGACGAGTATACTTCTCATGATGCTTCCGAATGGGTGTGTCACAAGCGCACCGGCACTTTTAATGATTTTCACATCACCGTTTCGCAAATTCATCGCATGCGGCAGCAGTTCAACCAGACGAGTATCCATGCAAGAAAGAATCGCCATTTTTTTATCTGGAAATTTTGATGTTTGATACTTTTCATACTCTCTTTGTTCAGTAAATGTCTTGTTAAATTCGAGAATATCATTTAGAAGACTCATGTTCGTTGTCCCTTTCTATTCTTTTTACTCTTCAATATATCACAACCCTTGTTTATTCGTCATAATAAAAAAAGACAAACCCTCAGGCCTGCCTTATTTCCCCATGTTATAGCGTTTTTTGAACTGCTCAACTCGTCCGCCTTTTTCATTGAATTTCTGGCGGCCTGTATAAAACGGATGCGTGTCAGAGCTTACCTCTACTTTAATGACAGGATATGTGTTTCCGTCTTCCCACTCTGCTGTTTCATTAGATGTTTTCGTAGAGGTGCTGAGAAAACGGTAGCCGCTGTTGACATCCTGAAATATCACTTTGTGGTTCTTCGGATGAATTCCTTCTCTCATGTGTATCTCCTTTCAATAAATCGTAATAATTACGTTTTATTTTATAACCTTACAAACATTTTGTCAATCTTCTTATATCCTTCCCTCTGTTTTCACATCGTAAACCTCATGGCATTTAAGAATAGGAAGAATAATCTAACCGAGGAAGCAAATAATAAACCCAAAATACATACAGAACGTCTTTTTGGAAAGGTGGTTTACGATTGTGGATGATTTAGTTTTGGCCAGAAGCCTTTTTGGCACGACGATGGGCTTTCATATCATTTTCGCAACACTTGGAGTCGGTCTGCCGCTCATGATTTTAGTGGCGGAATTGATCTATCAAAAAACGAAAGATGACCATTATGCGATCATGGCGAAAAGATGGACGAAAGCACAAGCCGTTTTGCTGGGGGTCGCCATACCGACCGGAACGATCGCGGGCACTCAGCTCGCGCTTTTATGGCCGGGATTTATGGAAGTCATCGGCCGGGTGATGTCCCTGCCATTTCAAATTGAAATCTATGCTTTTTTTGTTGAAGCCCTATTCATGTCGATTTATGTATACGCTGCAGACCGTTTGTCACCTGCAATGAGGATTGTTGCTGTTTTCTTTGTGTTATTCGGGGCAGCAGCATCCGCTGTTCTGATCACGAATGTTCACGCTTTTGAAGGTACGCCCGCCGGTTTTAAAATTTTAAACGGAAAAATTACAGATGTTGACCCGTGGGCTGCGTTTTTTAATCCTAGCTTTTTTATCACTGCCGGCCATGTCGTGCTGTCCGCGTTTATGACTGGTGCGTTTATCGTGGCTTCTGTTGCGGCGTATAAAATGATCCGAACGAGGAAAAAGGAAAAGGTCTATCGCTTTCACCGGAAAGCCCTTTTGCTCGCACTGACGATCGGCGGTATTTTTTCATTGCTGACCGCTTTGAACGGACACGAATCTGCACAGATGCTGTACGAATACCAGCCCGAAAAATTAGCCGGTGCGGAAGGCCTGTTTGAAACAAGATCCCACGCCCCGCTCGCTATCGGCGGTTTTACCGACCCGAATGAAGAAAAAGTAAAATGGGCAATCGAGATTCCATGGGCTTTAAGCTTTTTGGCAGCGAACCGTTTTGACACTGTTGTAAAAGGATTAAATGCATTTCCGAGAGATGAATGGCCGCCGCTTTTCATTCACACGCTGTTTAATGCGATGGTCGGTGTAGGCATGCTGCTTATTCTTTATTCTATTATTGGTGTGGTCTGGAGAAAGGTGCTCAAGAAAGACCGTTTCCCAACGTGGCTTTTGGTCATTTTCATGACAGCAGGCCCTTTTAGTCTCATCGGCATTGAATTCGGCTGGATTTTCGCATGTACGGGGAGGCAGCCTTGGGTCATCTATCATTTGCTGAAAACGTCAGATGTCGTAACAACCACTGGCTCGATCGGGGTGCTGTTCTTATTTTTCACATTTGTTTATGCCGTGTTAGGCGCAGCTGTCGTCTACGTGCTGCTGTATTATTTCCGCAAGCACCCGGTTGACGAAGATTTAAATACAGCGGAGTCGTAATGGCTCCGCAAACAGGAAACCAAATGGAAGGAAGATCGTACAAATGGAGATTTCAACTGACGCTCTGATCGCCATCTCAATTATCTGGGGCTTTGTGTTTATTTACGCCGTCATGGCGACAATGGATTTTGGAGCGGGATTTTGGTCTATGATCTATTTAAACAAGGAGCATATGAAGGCCACCGATATTGCGAATCGCTTTTTGTCCCCGACTTGGGAGGTCACAAACGTCTTTATTGTGGCCATCGTCGTGGCACTTTTCAGTTTTTTCCCCGGCGCGACATTTGTGCTCGGCACCGTTTTATTAATTCCCGGAAGCATGATTTTACTGCTTTTAGCGATTCGAAGCGGATTTCTCGTGTTTTCAAATACAGCAAAGGAGCGGAAAACGCTAAGATATATTTCCGGCATCTCCGGCTTTATCATTCCTGCTATTTTAATTTTGGTGCTTCCTGTGACACACGGAGGGTTTATAGAAAAAACGGATGGAATCTATAACTTAAATATGTCTAAAATCTTTTCAAGCCCCAACGCCTATTCATTTATCGGGTTTGCGATTTTAAGCACCTTATTTTTGTCCTCGCTGCTGCTTGCAGATGTTTCAAATGTGGCAGAGGAACAGGATGCGTACCGAGCCTACAGAAAAAGCGCCCTGATTACCGGCCCGATTTCACTGTTGTTTGCAGTATGCATTATGGTGACAATGCGGAATGAAGCAAACTGGCTGTACAGCGGAATGATGAATGATTTTACTTGGATTATTGCATCGTTCATTACATTTGTCATTGCTGGAATCGCCCTTTTTCTGCCTAATAAGAGCTTTGGGCAAAACATCGGAAAACCGCGGCTTGCACTTGTCGCGATTGGGATACAGTATTTTCTCGCAAGCTACGCGTACGGGCGGGCGCATCTTCCGTATATGATTTATCCCGATGTGACAGTCATGTCAGGCTTCACAGAGCCAGCAACGTTCAGAGCGCTGTTTGCAACGTATATCGTTGCATTTATCATTCTATTTCCGGGCTTCTTTTTCTTCTGGAAAATGTTTATGCGAGATAAACGCTATATCCGCCAGGAGGAATAGAGGGCAAGCCAGCCGGCTATACTAATCCAGAACCTTTATAAGGAGGGGATGGCATGGAGCAGAAAATTCTATGTGAGGTCAACAACTGTTCTTATTGGGGCAAAGGTAACAAATGCACCGCTGATGCCATTTATGTTGTCAGCCATACTGGTGAAACGGCTGAAAACAGCCGGGAAACAGACTGCAAAACGTTTAAGCCGCATGATTTATAATTAAAAGAAAGAGCTGCATCAGCCAGCTCTTTCTTTTTGCATGTTGAGTGTTCTCAGCTTTTTAGTTATGACCCCGTTTGCAGGTGAAAACAAAAAGGCGCTTGCATAACATACACCTGTCATGGCCGCCATCGCTCCTGAAATCGAAACATTAAGCCACGTTGCGAAGAAATAGCCCATGACCGCCGACAGCCCGCCAATCAACGCGCTGAGAATCAGCATATAAAGAAGCCGGTCTGTCAGCAAATGTGCCGCAGCAGGCGGAACAATCAGCATGGCCACAACCAATACAGCACCCACCGAATCAAAGGAAGCAACAGTCGTCAGGGACAGCATGCCCATTTGCACGTAATGAATGAGCAAAACCGGTATTCCCAAGGCTAAAGCCATTTGAGGATCAAACGAAGCGATTTTAAACTCCTTATAGCACACACTGATCAACACTACGTTTAAAACCAGAACAGATGCCAGCATCCAAAACGCTTTCGGCCCAATATCAACCCCGAATACCGTCACCATATTCCACGGCACAAAAGCGATTTCTCCCATTAACGAGTGCTCAATATCGAGATGGACATTCGCTCCATAGACAGAAAGCAAAATAACCCCGATTGCAAATAAAGATGTAAACACAACTCCTATGGCAGCATCTGATTGAACCCCCTTGCTATGAAGAAGCTGAACCAAGAAAGCCGTTAACAGACCGGTTGCGGCTGCGCCGATAAACATAGAAATCCCATCGAGACTTCCCGTCACTAGAAAAGCGCCGACAATGCCAAGCAACACTGTATGACTGATTGCGTCGGCCAGCATCGCCATGCTTCTCAGCACAAGAAATGTGCCGATCAATCCGCAGCTTACACCGACTAATACACCGGTAGCTATAATCCATGCTTCAAAACTCATTTGCGATCTGTCCCTTCTCGGCATCATGAGACGCTTTTCGACGCTCAGGCATCCGTCCATACAGCTTTAAGAGTGAATAAAGCCGCTCTCTCGTTTCTCTCGGTAAACGGTCCGGGTCAAAGTAGTCCTGATCGGATTCTATATTGGCAAGTTCCATTTCATGCATGAGATACACTTCATACATCCGCTGCTTCAAAGCTGTGTGATAGCCTTTTTCTATCCCTTTGCTTGTGATTTGCCAAATCCCATTTTCGATACGCTCAATGCACCTCTCTTGTTCCAAGTCATTTAATGCCTTAAGGCATAATGAAGGGGATAGGCGTCTTTTCTTTCTTACACTTTCAACAGTTACACAAAGATTATTCTTTTCATACTGTTCATAAATCGCCAAAAGCACTTGCTCCCTGCTTGTTCTGCGCCGCAGCCTCATCAGCCTTATGGCTTTAGCAGCCAATCCCCGCTTAGGCGCGCAAATCATTGAAACAAGAAAGAGCAGCGTTGCAGATAAGATCATTAATGGCCCTGTCGCCATTCCCTTCATCGTGGTGCTAAGCAGGGTTCCGGCCGCGCCGCTGACCCCGCCTGTAATCCCGGCAATGACGATCATCCCGGTTAACCGTTCGGTCCAATATCTCGCGGTTATGGCAGGTGTAATCAGCATAGCCGCCATTAATATCACACCAACAGTCTGAAGCCCAATGACGACAGCACAGACAATCAGACAAGCCAAAAGCCCGTTTAAAAAACGCACCGGGATTCCTAATCCCTTTGCAAACGCGAGATCAAAAGTAATCAATGTAAATTCCTTAAAGAAAACAATACATAGGAGCAGTAGAACAGCGGATATCCCTGCAATAAGGATGATATCCTGCCTGACCAATGAAGCAGCCTGGCCGAATAAAAAAGAATCAAGCCCGCTTTGGCTTCCCGCCCCCTGTTGCTGAATATATGTCAGCAGAATGATCCCGACGCCAAAAAACACAGAAAGAACAATCCCGATCGCCGAGTCCTCCTTTGTTTTTGAAAGCCGAGGAATCAGCTGAATACAAAACGTTCCGAGCAGTCCGGCGAGCGCTGCCCCCAGCAAAAAGAAAGGCAGTGATTTTTGCCCGGTGAACAGAAAAGCGAGACACACTCCCGGCAGAGCTGAATGGGCCATCGCATCGCCGATTAAACTTTGCTTTCTCAGCAGCACAAAGCTGCCCAAAACACCGCTTGCCGTCCCGAGCAAAAGCGTACCGGCCAGCACCCACTGTGTATTCAGATGCTGAAGCTGCAGCCACAAACTTTCAAACATTGCGCTCACTCCTTATGTCCTTCTGCCAGCACTTTATCTTTTAAAAACGTAAGCCTTCCTCCATATGTTTTTTGCAGGTTTTCGATCGTAAAAACGTTTTCCGCCGGTCCGAAAGCGATTTTCCTTAAATGAAGCAGTAAGATCCAATCGAAATAATCCTCGGCGGTCTGCAGATCATGATGGACGACAAGCACGGTTTTTCCTTTTTCTTTGAGCTCTGCCAACAGCGTCATAATCGCGCGCTCCGTCGCTGCATCAACACCTGCAAACGGTTCATCCATAAAATAAATGTCAGCGTTCTGGCAGAGTGCCCGGGCAAGAAACACCCGCTGCTGCTGTCCGCCTGACAGCTGGCTGATTTGCCTCTTCGCATAATCATGCATCCCGACTTTTGTTAATGCGGCCTTCGCCATCTCCACATCCGCTTTCTTTGGCCTCTTTAATAAACCGATTCTCCCGTATCTTCCCATTAGGACGACATCGAGCGGGCTTGTGGGGAAATCCCAGTCAACCGAGCCGCGCTGCGGAACATATCCGATTCTGGTCCGCTGATCCTTATAGTCTTTGCCGTAAATAGAGATGTCTCCGGAAGCTCTGGGCACAAGACCGAGAATCGTTTTGATCAAGGTTGATTTTCCCGCGCCGTTTGGGCCGATAATGCCAATAAGTTTTCCTTCAGGCACCTGCAGCGAAATGTCCTGCAGTACAGGCTTTTTATGATAAGCAACCGTCACATTATCAAGCTCAACAGGGAACATATCCTCCACCTCTTTTCTTTATTTAAGCGCTTTAGTAATCGTGTTGATATTGTGGCGGAACATTCCTTCGTATGTGCCTTCTTTTGTGCCCTTTTCACCCATGGCATCCGAATAAAGCTGACCGCCGATTGTGACTGTATGGCCTTTTTCTTTAGCGCCTTCCACCACTGCATTGATTGATTTTTCAGATACACTGCTTTCTACGAACACAGCTTTTATTTGTTTTTCTGTCAGAAGATCAACCAGCTCCTGAACATCCCTTAATCCATAGTCCGAATCTGTGCTGAGTCCCTGCAGGCCTTTTACCTTAAATCCATACTCATTCCCAAAGTACGCAAACGCATCATGAGCAGTCACAAGCACACGGCTTTTCTCCGGAATATGTGCGATCTCCTTACGCGACCACTTATCTAAATATTGCAAATCTTCTTTGTACTCTTTGGCATTTTTCCGAAAGGCATCTGCGTGCTGAGGCATTGCTTTGCTGAATTGCGCTTCAATTTCATCCACCGCATAGATCCATAACGGAATGCTGAACCAGACGTGGGGATCAAACGTCTTGCCTTCCCCCGCGGGAATAAGCTTATTTTTCGGAATGGCCTCAGCTACTGCCGCCGATTGTTTTTGTTCGCCGATTTTTTGGAGGACATCCTCCATTTTCCCTTCCAAATGCAACCCGCTGTACAGAACAACATCGGCAGACATTAATTTTTTCGTGTCACCTTGGGAAGCTTTGTAAAGGTGCGGATCAACCCCCGGTCCCATTAAAGAGGTGACTTTTACATGCTTACCTCCGATGTTTTCTGCTGCATCGGCAATTTGAGATGTTGTCGCTGTCACTTGTAATTGCTGATCAGCGCTTTTTCCGGCTGAATCCGTTCCGCATCCCGTTAAAGCAAAGGTCGCAAAAAGTACTGCTGCCATCAGCCCTTGTCTCATATTTCTCCTCCTCTTTGCCATCAATGTCCGATTGTTTTATCTTATGTTGTCAGTTCTTAGACATGTGACATTAAATTAGCCAAAAGCATGTTTTATTTACACAGGACAAAAAGTTTCCCTTATGCAAAATTATCGCGTTTGGCCATTTTTGTCAAGCTGATTTACATAAAAAAACCGGCTGGGTCAGCAGCCGGTCCAAACGAGAAGGGATGTATTCAACGAACACTTTTACTGTAACAGCACAGTGTCATTTATTCAAAATAGCAAAATGCTTTTTTCTTAACCATGCTGTGTGAAAACATCCATTTTGGTCACATATTTTCGCATAATATCTTGGTTTACCTCAACCCCTAAACCAGGCTGTTTTGACACAGAAATAAATCCATTATCAATACGAATATCAGGAGTTACAATATCTTCATCCCAATAGCGTGAGGATGAAGATATATCGCCAGGTATTGTGAATTGAGGCAGTGAAGCAAGCGCCACGTTCTGCGCTCTTGATATGCCTGTTTCCAGCATTCCTCCGCACCAAACCTGCATATGATGCTCTTTGCATAAATCATGAATTTTTAAGGCTTCTGTTAAGCCGCCGACACGAGAAGGTTTTATATTAATAATTTTGCAGCTTCCTAGCTCAATCGCCCGTCTCGCATCATCAACTGAACAAATGCTCTCATCAAGGCAAATGGCCGTTTTCAAATGTTTCTGCAAGTGGCGGTGGTCAACGATATCGTCAGCTTGGAGCGGCTGCTCAATCATCATTAAATGATAGTCATCAAGCTCCTTTAAACGGCTGATATCCTTCAGTTCGTAAGAGGAATTGGCATCGGCCATAAGCGGGATGTTTGGGAATCGGCTGCGGATGGCCTTGACCAATTCCACATCCTGCCCAGGCTGAATTTTAATTTTTATTCTTTGATAACCTTCTTTTTGATAGCTCTCAATTTCCTTCAGCATATCGTCAAGAGGCGCCAGGCCGACTACCACCCCGGCAGGGACTTTATCTCTTGTTCCGCCCAATGCCTCAGCAAGGGATACGCCCTTCTTTTTGGCATAAATATCCCATACAGCCGATTCAAGTCCCGCTTTTGCCATCCGGTTTCCTTTATACCGCGCCAGGCTGTCCGGCACTTCTGAAGGGTGATTGAATTCACGGCCGACGACATTTGGGATAAAAAAATCTTTTAGCATATGCAAACATGTTCCAATGGTTTCCTCGGTGTACCAAGGCGAAGAGAAAGCGGAAACTTCTCCCCAGCCTGTGACACCTGATGTATCAATGGCTTCCACGATCAGAAATTTACGCTCTTGAAGCGTTTCGATACTGTTTTTAAACGGTTTCTTTAAGTTCATGCTCAAATGGTAAAGCGTGATTTTTTCTATTTCGATCATAGCAGTTCTCCTTTACGCGCATCCTTCAGCTGATTTCGCAAGAGCTTATTAGACGCATTGCGCGGCAGGCGGTCAAGCACAAAGAATTTTGCCGGAATTTTATACTTCGCCAAGCGTTCTTTGCAGTAGTCAGTCAATTCTCCTGCGCTCACAGGCTTGTGAAGGACAAGATAGGCGTGAGGCACTTTCCCCCATTTTTTGTCCTCAGCCCCTGAAACCCCGGCTTCGGCCACAGCGGGGTGTGAAAGCAGTACTGACTCCACTTCGGCCGGATAAATGTTTTCTCCGCCGGATATGATCAGATCTGAACGTCTGTCTAATACATATAAAAAGCCTTCATTGTCCAAATAACCAAGATCACCTGTTTTCAGCCAGCCATTTTGAAAGGAGGCTTCGTTTGCGCTCTCCCGGTTAAAATAGCTTTTCATAACATTCGGGCCTTTGACCATGATTTCACCGTGTACAAACGGTTCACATGCCTGTCCGTCCCGCTCTATTTTGATTTCACATGAAAACAGCGGTTTCCCCGCAGATCCGAGCTTTTCCATACTGAATTCCGGCGACAGGGTAACAATTTGTGAGCATGTTTCTGTCATTCCATATGACTGAAAGACAGGGAATCCTTTCTCACGGCATTCCTCAAGCAATGGCAGAGGTGCAGGGCCGCCGCCGAGAAGAATGCATCTGATGGATTCAGGGCAGCGGCTTGTTTCTTCCAAAAGACTGGCCAGCATAGTCTGCACCGCAGATATCATTGTCACTTCATGCCTATTGATAGAATCCAGCACATCACTTACGGAAAAACGCTGGTGAAGCACGACAGTCATTCCATAGATCACAGATTTGAATAATGCGGACAAGCCGCTGATATGAAAGAGCGGCAATGCGATAAGCCAGCGGTCTTGTTCTGTTATACCCAAATTAAGCGCGGACGACACCGCACTGAAATAGTGGTTTCCGAACGTTTGCTGAACTCCCTTGGGCTTTCCTGTCGTACCCGACGTATACATCAGCGTTGCCGTTGCATCCATTTGCATATAAGCTTGGATCTCAATTTCCTGTGCTGCTTCTTTCATCAATTCATCCACATCAATCGTTTGAACGATGTGTTCATATTCTTTCTTCTCAAAGCTTGAATCTGTCAATAAAAAGCCGGATCCCGAATCCTCCAGCTGAAACAGCCTTTCATGTGTTGACAGCTTCGTATTCAAAAGCACCGCCTTAACACCAAGCAAAAAACAAGCGTGAACAGCGTATACCATTTCTGCACGGTTTTGGAGCAAAATAGCTGCAGTATCCCCTTTCCGAACCGAATGAGCGGCAAGCTGTTCCGCCATTCGTTTAGACGCGGCAAACAATTCTGCAAATGTCACGGTTTGGTCTTCATAGATGAGAGCGATTCTCTCAGGTGTCAGCTGTGCCCGCTGCATGAGCCAGTTGGGCTGTTCTGTCAGCATGTCATCATCTCCGAGGTAAAATGTCTGTATTGAAAAGAAAACAGCTTGGACCGCAAAGTCTCAAGCTGTTGGTTTACTAGGTATTGCTGATCACGGAAAACGAGGGAACTGTCCGAAATCAGGTTTGCGTTTTTCCTTAAAGGAATCACGGCCTTCTTTTGCTTCATCTGTTGTGTAGTAAAGAAGGGTAGCATCCCCTGCAAACTGCTGAATTCCAGCAAGTCCGTCTGTGTCCGCGTTAAACGCAGCTTTAAGAAAGCGCAGTGCGGTCGGGCTTTTTTCAAGCATTTCTTCACACCATTTAATCGTTTCTTCTTCAAGCTGTTCCAAAGGAACGACTGTGTTGACAAGACCCATGTCCAGTGCTTCCTGTGCGTTGTACTGACGGCATAGGTACCAGATTTCACGTGCTTTTTTATGTCCTACAATTCGAGCCAGGTAGCCAGAACCGTAACCTGCATCGAAGCTTCCCACTTTAGGGCCTGTTTGTCCGAAAATTGCGTTGTCCGCAGCAATTGTCAAGTCACATACGATGTGAAGCACATGGCCTCCGCCGATCGCATAGCCGGACACCATCGCAACAACCGGTTTCGGGATGACGCGGATTAAACGCTGAAGATCCAATACGTTAAGACGAGGGATCTGGTCGTCTCCTACATATCCACCGTGGCCGCGCACTTTTTGGTCTCCGCCAGAACAAAATGCTTTGTCCCCTGCACCGGCAAGCACGATAACCCCAACGTTTTGGTCGTCTCTTGCGTCAGCAAACGCATCAATCATTTCAGCAACCGTTTTAGGGGTAAACGCATTATGTACCTCAGGTCGGTTGATTGTTATTTTTGCAATGCCATTATACGTTTCATACAATATCTCATCGTATGTCCGTTTTGTTTTCCATTCAGCCATATGATGACCTCCTTTTATTCTCTATGTGAATGAGTCAGATGCTTGTCAAAAACTCACTCACTATTTTACCAAACAATCGCGGCTGTTCCACATGGACCGTATGTCCTGCTTTTGGAACAATCTCTATTCTACTAGAAGGAAGCATCTTATGCACCTCTTGATTGATGGCGCAAAATTTTTCGTCCCACTCCCCGCAGATCAGAAGCACAGGAACATCTATTTCCTCTACACGGCTCCACAAGGAAGGCTGTGAACCGGTGCCCATGCCGGTTAAACTGTTCGCAAGCCCAATCTTATTGTTCCGCAGACGGCCCGATCGTATCCTGTGCCGAATATCTTCAGCCAGCCTCTGCTGAGATGAAAACAAAGGGATATTCTCCCAATACGCAACAAACGCTTCGAGCCCGTCTCGTAAAATAAAATCAGCAAGCTTCCGGTCCCGCATGATTCGTTCCCGCCGTTCCCCAAGTGTTTTGAGCCCCGGTGTCGTGCTTTCAAGCACAAGTGCCAATACCCGCTCGGGATATGTCATCGCAAAAGAGTAAGCAAGCCTTCCTCCCATAGAATACCCAATCAATTTCACTTTGTGAAGTTTTAATTGATCAAAAATCTCGGCAAGGTCAGAAACTTGCCGGCTTGTGCTGTATCTTTTCCCATTCAGCGGGGCATCGGTTTCCCCATGCCCTAAACAATCAATTTTGATCAAACGGGAATGAGGCAGCATCTCATCAAGAAAAGTCCATGATTGTTTGCTGCCGGTAAACCCGTGCAGACAGACGACGACTTCGGGAGCAATCGGGCCCTCGTCTGCCACTGCATATCGGACACCATCTGATACCGTTATGTTTACAGTTCCCATTGTTTTTTCACTTCCCGCACAGCCTCATTCAGCATATCGCGATGAAGCTGGACTCTTGATTGGCGATCCGTTTTGATTTCAATCAAATGGAGTCCGGGCTTGTCTGCCTGCGGCGCGTAAGCTGTTTTGAATTCATCCCAAGAAGCCGGGCATGAATACGTTCCGCCGTAAAGTGCAGCCGCATGCTTGAAATCGAGCCCTGTCGGTGTGCCGAACAAATCTTCAAAGTGTGTCTTCTCAGAAGCCTGCGGCAAAAAGGAGAAAATCCCTCCTCCGTCATTATTGACAAGAATCACAGTAAGAGGAATACCCAGCTTTTTGGCCGCCAGCAGGCCGTTTAAATCGTGATAAAAAGATAAATCTCCAATCACAAGGGTAACAGGCGCTTTTGTTCCTTCACATACCCCCATGGCAGAGGAGACGACACCGTCTATCCCGTTTGCTCCCCGGTTTGAATAAATCCGGAAAGGGCGGTCCTGCTTTTCGAAAAACGTATCAACATCCCTGATCGGCATGCTGTTTCCCACAAACAGCGAGCTGTTTTCAGGCACAAGATGCTGAAGGATTCGATAGAGATTGCCTTCAAACGAAACATCTTCACTGCTGATTGTTTGCAGATGCTCGCGGAACCGCCCATTGACAAACTGCCACTTTTCCAGCCACTCTGAGGATCTGGCAGCAGCAGTAAGGCCTCCCATGATCTCCTCAGCAAAAACAGACGCATTACAATGAATCATATGCGCGCTTGCCTGTGTCGGGTCTCTCCACCCTCCATCCTCGTCAATCACGATTTGCTGAATCGCCGGATCATCCTTAAGCCATAAGAAAACCGGTTTTGAAACAGGCATCGGTCCAAACCGAATGACAACATCAGGACGAAGTTTCCGCTTCAGCTCATCATCTTTTAAAAACGAATCATACGCATCAATAACAGTGCTTTTATCATGAACACCATTCCGCAGATTAGACAGCGGATCCGCTAAAATTGGATACTGAAGCGCTTTTGACAGCGCAATAATGTTTTCCTTATCCACATCACTATGGAGCTCTCCGCAGACGATCATTCCTTTTTCAGCCTCTGCGAGCATCTCAGCCACATCAGACAGGGACTCTCGGTCAACAGACTGCGTACCCGTTTTCACAGACACATGACGGCCTGTTCTCATTCTTCCAAACGGCTCATCTGAAAGATCCGGCATCAGCGGTTCGCGCAGCGGCACATTCACATGGACAGGCCCCATCGGGCGCTTTTGTGCTTCTCCGGCAGCGCGGCTTGCCAGCGTTCGGATGTATCTCAGCATTTGCGGAGACTCTTCAGGAAGAGCAGAGTCTGTGAAAAACTTAACAAAGTTACCGAATAAGAAGTGCTGATTAATAGCCTGCGGTGCGCCTACTTCGCGCAGCTCATGAGGCCGATCAGCAGTTAACACAATAATAGGCACCCTTGAATAATGGGCTTCAACCACAGCTGGATAAAAGTTGGCCGCGGCTGTTCCAGATGTACAGATCAATAGTACGGGACGCTGCTTCGCTTTTGCCAAACCTAAGGCAAAAAATCCGGCAGACCTTTCATCAATTTGGACATGGACGCTGATATCGGGATGCGCAGCACAAAGAACAGCCAGCGGTGTAGATCTTGAGCCCGGACAAACGACGGCGTCCGTAATTCCGGAAAGGGCGAATTCATCAATAAAACTTCCGATGTAATGAGTAATCGGGTTGACTGTCAACGCCTCTCACCTCCTAATGCAGAGATCATCGGCTTCAATTTAATCTGTGTTTCTTCATATTCCGAGATTGGTTCCGAGTCTTCCACAATACCGCACCCGGCAAACAGCCTTGCTGTGCTTCCTTCGATGAGCCCTGAACGAATGGCGACCGCGAATTCCCCGTTATCCTGGCTGTCAATCCAGCCGATAGGGGCCGCATACCAGCCGCGAGACATCGGTTCAATCTCCCTGATCACGTCAACAGCTTTTTCCTGAGGTGCTCCCCCAAGCGCCGGAGTGGGATGCAGCTTCTCAATTAAGTCAAAAATCGATGCAGACTCGCGCAGCTGTCCGACAATCGGCGTAAACAGGTGCTGAACGCTTTTTGTTTTGTACAAAACAGGTCCATCAGGCTTTTCAACCTCTGAACAGCTTGATACAAAAGCATTATGAATCATACCTACCACAATATCATGCTCAAGCAGGTTTTTCTCATCGTTTAATAATTCAAGGCCTATCCGGCGGTCGTCTTCTTCATTCACGCCTCGTTTAATGGAGCCTGCCAGACAGGAAGACATGACAGTGCCGCCGTCTCTTTTGATCAGTCTTTCCGGAGACGCGCCGACAAAGGTTTTGCCTTCTTGTTCAATTGCAAAAACATAGCTTGTCTGCTGATCGTCCAGAAGCGTTTTAAGCACCGGTTCAATTTGGATTGGACCGTCAAACGTGAGCAGCAGCTCTCGGGCAAGAACAACCTTATCATATTGTTTCTCTTTAATTTGGCTTGTGGCCGTTTCGATTGCTTTCAGCCAATCATCCTTATCCAGCTCTTCGGCTGCTGCAATCACAGCCTGATCTTCTTGCTTGAAATCGGGAACCATAAATTCCGCCGCAAAAGCTTTTAAGCTTTCTAAAACAGCTTCTGCGTCTTCTCCTCCGCTTACCCATCTGTTAACTGTTAAGAACGGGCCTTCAGCCGTCATCGTCAGCATAAGCGCAGGCACAAAGAAATCCCCTTCCGAGAAATGGTCCCATTGTGAACCTCTTTCTTCGCAAGGGTCAAAAGAAAATCCTCCGAATAACACAGGTCCCACTGCAGAATGCTGCAGCTTTTCTTCTTCATAAATATGAAAAGCCGTCTTTTTAAAGCGCTCCCATTGTTCAAAAACCTCACGATACCGCTCGCTGTTTTTTTGATTTGTCTGGAAAACCGCTTCTTTGCCAAGACCGACTATTGTCAATTCACTTTCAGGATCTGACCAAAAAAATCGATTGCCTGTATATTTTTTTGCTCCGTAATTGAAAAATGATAGAGGGTCAAGAGACTCGATTTGTCTCGAATAGCTTATTAAGACAGCATGGTTGACTTCTTTGGCTTTATGTAATGCATGTAGAACTTCCTTTCGGAACGTACGCTGCACCGTTGTCACCATGAGACATTCCTCCATAATCCTTAAAATGCTTTTAATACCATACACCTGTGTCTCCTTTGTGTCAAACACAGATCATGCAGTCCAAATGGCCTGCCTTACCTATTATAAACCTAATTTCAGAAATGAAAAAGAAACAAAGCTTAAATTTCTTTCTCCACTGATAGCAAAGGTTGTATCCGCTTACCATAAAAGGAAAACCTCCTATATTCCTCCACCCGCCATTTATGAAAGTTCTCAGGCGATCTGTTCATACTAAAGGTATGCATCACAGAGAAACGAGGCGATCACATTGCTTACGAAAGAACAGCTTCAGCATTTAAAAAATGAACTGGAACAAACGAAAAAAGATATCTTAAACCGTTTCAAAGACAATGATCATTTTCAGCTTAACTCAGCCTTTCCTTATGATTCGTGGGGTGAGCTTTCGGCATACGACAACCATCCCGGCGATCAGGCGACAGAACTTTACGAGCGTGAGAAAGACATCGCTCTAGACTTGCATGAGAGAGAGCACCTTCGGGACATTGAGCATTCATTGAAGGCGATAGAAAACGGTACGTATGGCATTTGTGAAGTCAGCGGAAAGGAAATCCCTTTCGAACGACTTGAAGCGCTTCCGACTGCCACAACCCTCGCGGAGTATTCGTCACAGGACGTGGTTTCCAGAGACCGTCCGATTGAAGAAGAAACACCATTCGGGCAATTTGAATTTGATGATGATGAAGAAATCAGAGCGCCATATGACAGTGAGGATTCCTATCAGGATGTCGAAAAATATGGTAACTCACAAACGCCGCAGGATATGGAAAACCCTCCGCTCAGCTATGATGATATGACGATGAATGCCGAAGAGAATATCGGCAATACGGAGTCTTACGAAAATTTCATCGCTACAGATATCACTGGAAAAGAAATTACCGTTTATCAAAGCAGAGCCCATGAGCGCTATGAAGAAGAACTTGACGAAGAGGGAATCATGACCACATTCGGCGATCTCCACGCTGATTGAACCCCCAATTATTGGGGGTTCTTTTCCGTTTTCAGCATATCGTAAATCAGCTTCAGATAATCCTTTTGCAGGCCGATGTCATACCGCTCGCCCTCTAGCAATTTCCCGTATACGGTACATGCCCCGAGCGAAGCTTTTATCGCATCCGTTACCTGCACTTCTCCTCCGCTGTCAGCTTCTAATGCCTCCAGCTCATTAAAAATATCCGGTGTGAAAATATAACGCCCTGCTGCGGCAAAATGAGACGGAGGGTTTTGTTTAGGCTTTTCCACAATATCCTGTATGCGATAAAGCCCTTTTTCAACAGGCTCCCCTTTTATCACCCCGTAATGATGTAAATCCTCCGTTTTTGTTTCTTTTAAGCCGATCACACTGGACTGATATTTCGTATATGCTTCAATCAGCTGCCCCAAAGCCGGCTGATTGGCGGAAAAAATCAGATCATCTGGCAAAACGACGGCAAAAGGCTCTCCGCCTGCAAATTGCTTTCCGAAAGAAATGGCGTCGCCAAGACCCTTTGCATAAGGCTGCCGCACATAGTGAATCCGTATATCCGGAATGGGATGCTCTCTAAGTAAATGCAGTTTATTCTTAGAGGCCAAAAAAGCCTCAAGTGCCAAAGAGGAATCAAAATAGTCGACAATCAGATTTTTATGGCTCGATACAACCATCAAAATGTCCTCAATGCCTGACTCCTTTAATTCTTCAACAAGATAATGAATCACAGGCTTAGATCCTACTGGAAACATTTCTTTCGGAATCACCTTCGTCACCGGCAGATTTCTCGTGCCGAATCCGCCTGCAGGAATGATCGCTTTTTTTATCATGGTATTTTCCCCTCAGCTCATGTTTATTACATGATATTCCAAGAGCGCATCCCGATGTTTGTACATCTGAAATTAGGCGGAAGCAACTGGGCAGAAAGCGGAATCACGAACCAGCCCTTTTTTAATAGGATATTGATATATGACCAGTAATCTTGTAAAGGAGCTCAGGTGATGAAAATTTGTGTGGTTGGCGCCGGGTATGTCGGTTTAACCCTATCAGCGGCACTGGCATCCATCGGACATGACATGATATGCACAGACAAAGACGTCAAAAAAATCGGGCAGCTGAAAAAAGGAGTCATTCCCTTTTACGAGCCTGGGCTTTCAGATGCAATACTTCGTTGCGGCAATCTCTCGTTTTCTTCTGAAGTGAAATCGAGCATGGAGGAATGTCCCGTTATTTTTATCGCAGTCGGAACTCCGCCGCGTTCGGACGGATCAGCTGATACGAAAGCCCTGCAGTCCGTCATCGGTGATTTAAGCGAGGCGATCCGATCGTATAAAACCATTATTACGAAAAGCACTGTTCCGCCCGGGACAAATGAAAACATAGCAAAACAGCTGATTGCCTCCGGAGTATCTAAAAACCTCTTTAATATCGTATCCAATCCGGAGTTTCTGCGGGAAGGCAATGCCTTATATGACATGCTGCATCCTGACAAAACAGTCATCGGTGTTCAGGAAGAAGATCACGTATCGGCAGCCATCGTCAAATCCATTTACAAACACATTGATACCCCTTTTATCGTTACAAGCTTAGCAGGAGCAGAGCTGATCAAATATGCCAACAATTTCTTTTTAGCGGCCAAAATTTCGTTCATTAACGAAATGGCCCGCATATGTGAAGCCTATCAATCAGATATCTCAGATATTTCCCGCGCTATCGGTCTAGACCCAAGGATCGGGAAGCACTTTTTGCAGGCAGGCATCGGATACGGAGGCTCTTGTTTTCCAAAGGATCTGCAGGCGCTGCAATTTGCTGCCCAGGAAAAAAACACGGAGACCTTCCTGCTCCGGGCCGTGCAGCACATTAATGACACCCAGCTTGGCCTGTATATCAAAAAAATACAGTCATTCTTCGAAAAACTTCAAGGCAAGAAAGCGGCTGTACTCGGCATTTCCTTCAAACCGAATACTGATGACATCCGGAATTCTCAGGCTGTCAGACTGATGGAAAGGCTGGCGGAGCTGGGATGTGATGTTCATGCATATGATCCTGAAGCTGTACTTCCAGAACATTTGCGGCAACATGTAACTCAGCATTCTCAAGCTTTTGATGCGATCGAAGAGAGTGACTTTTTATTTTTGGCGACAGAATGGTCTGAGTTTTTAGCGTTTGATTGGAAAAAGGCTGCAGATATCATGAAAGGGCGTCTTGTGATTGACGGACGCAACGTACTAAAAAAAGAACTGATCGAGGCTTGCGGCCTGATCTGTACGGGAGTTGGCCGTCCATGAAAATACTCGTCACAGGAGCAGCTGGCTTTATCGGCTCCCACCTCTGCGAAGAATTACTAAAAGATAAGAAACATAACGTTATCGGAATCGATGACTTTATCGGTCCTACTCCATTTTCCTTGAAATTAAAAAACCTTAAAAACCTGCTGCCGGAAAAGCGATTTACGTTCATAAAGGAAAATCTGCTGACAGCCGATCTTGCTCCCTTACTGGAAGGAGTGGACGTCATCTTTCATTTGGCGGCCATACCGGGTGTCCGCTCAAGCTGGGGCAATCATTTTCACCCATATGCCGCACATAATATCCAAGCGCTCCAAAGGCTCCTCGAGGCGTGCCGGGAACATTCTATTCAAACGTTCGTCTTTGCATCCACCTCTTCCGTCTATGGCGAAAAACAAGGAAAAGTCAGCGAAAACACGTCGCTTTCTCCTTTATCTCCGTACGGGGTAACAAAGCTTACGGGAGAAAAGCTTTGCCATGTGTATAAACAGAGCTTTGGCATTCCAATTGTGATTCTCCGTTTTTTTACCGTATACGGGCCAAGACAGCGGCCGGATATGGCTTTTCACCGGCTCATTAAGCAGCACCTTCAGCAAAAGCCGCTTACCATCTTCGGTGATGGGCAGCAGTCAAGAGATTTCACTTATATCAGCGACTGTGTCAAAGGCATCACCGCTGTTCTTGGGAAACCCCACCTTATTGGTGAAACAGTAAATATCGGCGGCGCAGAGCGTGCCTCAGTCTTAAAAGTTGTCTCCCTCATTGAGGATATTTCCGGGAGAAAAGCAACACTGCACTTTTCGGACAAAATAGCAGGGGAACCGAGCAACACGTGGGCGGATATTTCAAAAGCAAAACAGCTCTTGCATTATGATCCCGCCACATCCTTAAAGGATGGCTTGACCAACGAAATCGCCTATTTATCGTCGCTGTATCAGGGGGAATAAAAATGAAGCTTGCCTTTATCTGTACAGAAAAGCTGCCGGCGCCCGCAGTACGCGGCGGCGCTATTCAAATGATGATTGACGGTGTCACGCCCTATTTCAGCAGCAGGTACGACCTGACCATTTTTTCAATAGAAGATCCAGCGCTTCCAAAAAGAGAAACAAAAGACGGCGTACATTATATCCATCTGCCAAAAGAACATTACCGCGAGGCGGTAGCCGAAGAGCTGCGAGCCTCTTCCTTTGACCTCATTCATGTGTTCAACAGGCCTTTAAATGTCTCTTTATATAAAAAAGCCTCACCAAACAGCAAGATCGTTCTGAGCCTGCATAACGAAATGTTTTCTGAAAAAAAGATGACCTTCGCGCAAGGAAAAGAAGTACTCGACAATGTCTCCATGATCACAACAGTGAGCGAATTTATTAAACAAACCGTCATTGAACGTTTCCCTGAAGCCGAGGACATCACAAAAGTTGTGTATTCCGGCGTTGATTTAAACTCTTATCCGCCCGTCTGGACGATGAAAGGCTCGGCTGTCAGAAAAACATACCGGAAAAAATACGGTATTGAAGATAAAAAAGTTATTTTATTCGCCGGCCGCTTAAGCCCGACAAAAGGGCCTCACCTTCTCATTCACAGCATGAGACGGATTTTGCAGCAGCACCCTGATGCTGTACTGGTCATAGCAGGCGGGAAGTGGTTCAGCGATGACAGCGAAAACCAATATGTCACCTATCTGCGCACGCTGGCGCTGCCATACAGAGACCACATAATCTTTACAAAATTCATTCCCGCAGACGATATCCCAAACCTTTTTCTGATGGCAGATGTATTTGTGTGCAGCTCTCAGTGGAATGAACCCCTCGCCCGTGTGAATTATGAAGCAATGGCGGCCGGCACGCCCTTAATTACCACAAACCGGGGCGGAAACGGTGAAGTCGTAAAACACGAAGTCACTGGCCTTGTCATCGACAGATACAACAAACCTTCTTCATTTGCAAAAGCAATTGACAGAGCCTTTACAGATCAAGAATTAATGAACAAAATGACAAAAAACGCCCGAAAGCATGTAGAAGCTTTATTTACCTTTACCCATGCTGCCAAAAGGCTCAATACTGTTTACCAATCCGTTCTGACCCCGAAAAACAAACAATTTCCGCCGCCTTTTCTGACGCAAAATTTTGATTTATCATCTATCAATCAGCTTTTTGTGAAAGCAAAAACATAAAACCTACAGCTCGTGTTGCAAAACGGGCTGTTTTTTCGCTACAGAGAACTTAAAAAAAGGCATAAATGTGACTTTATGCCTTGCGCTTTACAGTTTGAGAAAACCATGGAGCTGGTTTAGATTCACTTGGAAGAATGATGATTTCCACTTTAGCTTCTTCCGCTAAGTCTGGTTCTTCATCTTCATCCTCTTCTTCATATGGGGGCGCTGAGCGTTTCGAATCACGCTCCTCCTCAGGCTCCAGAGTGGTTTCGAATTTTGTTTCTTCTTCATCATCGACGATTTTGCGATCTGTTTCCTTTTCCTTCGTTTCTTTTTGATATTCTTTCGGTGCATTGATGTGAGGGAGCTCTCGAATGCTGCCCACATCTAAATGCTTCTCCTCTTCTTCCTTCTCAGCTGAGATTGAGTCATGAGCCTGCCATCCCATCGGTCCTGGCGGTGTAAATACGAATTGGTCGAGATCCAGTTTAGAAATAGAGGCTTTTTGTCTCGATGACCTCATGTCAATTCGCCTCCCGATACGCTTTTATCTTTTTATACAGTTCCGGCAGTTTATCCAAAAACGAATCTTTAGATTCTTCAACAGAAATCATGTTTTGCAGCGCCCAGTTATATTTCTCATCTGACCACGTTTTCTTTTGCTTCAAATAATATTTGTGCCCGATTGCACAGAACAAATGCGGAAACGCGAGATCAATCCAAAGTACCTCGTACTGTTTTTCTGTGAGCGGATACACTGCGTCGTAGGCCGCAAGCAGTGCGACCATGAAATCAGTATCCCATACAGAAAGCTTAACCATCACTTTATTCAGTAGAATACGAAGGTCTCTTGACGGCAAATCGTAGGTAATCGAGTGAAGCTCCTTTAAAAAAGGCTCCCCTTCGATCTCTGTCAAACGTGCCAATGTAAAATCTTGAAAACAGAATCCGCCATGCTCGAGCGTTTCTTTTGTCCAGGTTTCGTATTCTGAGTCATCAAGCGCCTGAAGAGCTTCTTTTCCTCTTGCCAGCATTTTATCAGCATGTTTTAAGAAAGTTTGCGAAAATACGTCATCAGGATAGGATGCTGCGATCTGCATATTCCCTTCAAGTTCCTGCAGCTTCCAACGGTACAATTTGTGCCATTTTCCCAGCCTGCTTCTCTTCTTGCTTTCATCTGTGCAAACATATCCTTTTGAGGCATGATGAAAATGGCCGGCAAATGACATGACTTTTTTCATTTGCTCTGCATCATAGTAAATCATTTCTTTTCCTGTCACTTTGTCATATAAGCTGTAAGAAACCTGATCCGTGCCCAAGCAGCTACCGCCATTTTTTGTTTGATGAATCGGCGCTATCGGCAGCCCTTTCTCTTGTAAATGGGCGTGTGCCTGAGTGATAAAAAGCATCCGCTCCGGTTTCATTTGCGCTTCTTTTAGCAGCTTTGGGCCATGATCAGTTTCGACTTCCCAGATTTTGCGCCCGCTTTTGTTCGATTTCAGCGCCACATGGTCGATATGAAACGGATAATAACTGAGAATTTCGGACACAATCTGTTCTTCATGCTCTTTTTGGTACACTCTGTTCACCCCTTCTATCTGTTCTTTTCATAGACGCTGAGCAGATTTTCAGCCACCCTCTGCCAGCCAAAATTGCTTTCTGCCTCACGGCGGCTGTATTTCCCAAGCCGTTCCCGCTTTTCCGAGCTGCTCAGCAAATCATTGATACGTTCGGCATATTGTTTAGGATTTTCAAAGTCATGAATGATGTAGCCGTTTTTCCCTTCCTCTATGACCTCTGGATTGCCTCCCCGATTGCTTGTAATAATAGGAAGTCCCGCAGCCATCGCTTCATAATGCACCCTTGCTAAAGGCTCCTGCCATTGCGAAGAGCATACAAATACATCTGACATGGTATAAAGGCGCGGAATGTCCTTTGGCTTCACAAATTGAATAAATGTGACATGATCCTTTTGCATCGCACCAAGGGTATGAAGATGTTTGACATAGTTATTTAATTCATTATCTCCGAACCATTTTGACCCGATAAACACCATCATGACATCGGGGTGCTCCTCAATGATGTCCGGCAAAGCCTGCAATAATATGTGCGGGCCTTTGACTTTGCTAAGCCGGCCGACAAACAAGACGATTTTTTTGCCGTGAAGCCCCAGCTCGCTTCGCATCTCTTCGCGAGCTCGCTGCCCTTCATTCGTCCAGCGAGGGTGGTACGTTTTTAAATCCACACCGGAATACACCGTTTTTGTTTTTGATCGTGCTGACGGAAAACGGCTTGTGATCGTCTGTCCGATATAATCGCTGACCGTAACAATCTGCGCTACGGAGTCGATGCAAATCTCGCCTTCCGCCTGGCTGATTTTATCGTAAGCGAACATTTCATTGTGAACACTTAAAATAAAAACAGCATCCGGCGCCTGTTTCTTCAATTTCGGAACCCAGCTTGGGCGATTACAAACATGCACAAGATCAAAACGGCTCTTTTTCAGCTCTGCTCCAACGGCTTCTTCATAACGGTCTTCATCCAAATGCACATAATGGACACCGTCTACCTTCTCTCTATCAGCGAGATTCGGATCTTTAATAGAAAACACAGTCACCTCATGTTTTTTGGCAATTAAAGGGGCAACCGCTTCTAGGTAGATTTGAATGGCGCCTCCTCGAACCGATGGGACAGGAAGCTTCTCTGTGGCGATCAGTGCTATTTTCATACATAGCCTCCATTCCTGCATGATTTTTAACTAGTTAGAATCATGATACGGCTGAACAACCAACTTGTGCGGAATGGGACTGCCCTAAAAACAAAACGGGTAAACAACCAGATTCATCTATTAAATATAGTCAAATAACTCAATCATTTTTTCCTTTTGATTCATAAGGTAGGAGTAAAACAGGTAAGGATGTGTCCTTTAATGGCAGAAAACCATGAAGTCATTGAGGAGGGGAATTCATCAGAGCTTCCTTTATCAGCAGAAGATGCAAAAAAATTAACGGAGCTGGCTGAAAATGTGCTTCAAGGATGGGATGTGCAGGCTGAAAAAATAGACGTCATTCAGGGAAACCAGATGGCGCTTGTCTGGAAGGTCCACACAGACTCCGGCGCGGTTTGTCTAAAACGAATACACAGGCCAGAAAAGAAAGCGTTGTTTTCCATTTTCGCGCAGGACTATTTAGCAAAAAAAGGCATGAATGTTCCTGGCATACTCCCAAACAAAAAAGGCAGCCTATATTCCAAGCACGGCTCATTTCTATTTGTCGTATATGACTGGATCGAAGGAAGGCCGTTTGAGCTGACTGTAAAGCAGGACTTGGAGTTTATCATGAAAGGCCTTGCTGATTTTCATACAGCTTCCGTCGGATATCAGCCGCCAAATGGCGTTCCCGTATTTACCAAATTAGGTCGCTGGCCGAATCACTACACGAAACGATGCAAACAGATGGAAACGTGGAAGCTGATGGCGGAGGCGGAAAAAGAAGATCCTTTCTCACAGTTTTATCTTCAGGAGATAGATGGCTTTATTGAAGACGGGCTGCGCATCAAAGACCAGCTTTTGCAGTCGACCTATGTTCCATGGACTGAACAGCTGAAAAAAAGCCCTAACCTTTGCCACCAGGATTACGGAACCGGAAATACACTCTTAGGGGAAAATGAACAGATTTGGGTCATTGACTTAGATACCGTTTCATTTGATCTGCCTATTCGCGATTTGCGCAAAATGATTATTCCGCTTTTGGATACGACGGGCGTTTGGGATGAAGAAACATTTAATGTCATGCTGAACGCATACGAATCCAGAGCCCCATTAACTGAAGAACAAAAACAAGTCATGTTTATTGATATGCTGTTTCCTTACGAGCTTTACGATGTCATTCGCGAAAAATACGTCCGCAAGTCTGCTTTACCGAAGGAAGAATTAGAATCAGCTTTTGAATATGAACGCATTAAAGCAAACGCATTGCGGCAGCTTATTTAAGACCATCATTTCCCCCGCATATCGGGGGTTTGATCTTTATAAGATAAAGGGTAATTAAATACATGCGGAGGTTGCAAATATGAAAAAGATTGTCGGCGCTTTAGCCGTTTTTGTGATTACATATGCGCTGTTTTCAGCCGCAGGCTACCTGTTTCCTGTGGACCAAGAATGGTACAATTCATTGAAAAAACCGGACTGGACGCCAAGCGGAACTGCGATCGGCATCATTTGGGCCATCCTGTTTGCCCTGATCTCCCTTTCAGCAGCCATTGTATATGCTGCGTTTTCATTTAAAGGTGCGAAAAGCTTTTGGTTTACACTTTTGATAAATTACGTGCTCAATCAAGCCTTCAGCTATTTCCAGTTTACGCAAAAAAATCTGCTGGCTGCATCGCTTGACTGCCTGCTTGTCGCCATCACAGCAATCATATTACTGATCATTGCCAAAAAATACAGCAGAACCGCAAGCTATCTTCTTTTGCCTTATTTTTTATGGAGTGCATTTGCGACGTTCTTATCCTTTACAATCAATTCAATGAATCTGTGAACAAAAAAAGCCGCTTATACAGCGGCTTTTTCACATCATCGGCTTGATGCCCCAAATGTCCTTCGCATATTCCCGGATCGTGCGGTCGCTGGAGAAATATCCAGAATGAGCAATGTTTACAATCGAACGCTCAGACCATTTCCTTCGCTCCCGATAATCAGCTTGAATTCGCTCCTGTGCATCTGCATATGAGCTGAAATCCTTCAGCACAAAATACTCATCATTATGCGGAAGCAGCGAGTCAAAGATCGATTCAAATTCATCTGCTTCTCCTTCAAAAAAACCATTGATCAGCTGATCCGCTACCTGCCTGATTCTCCTGTCATGCTGATAATATTCCCTCGATCTATAGCCGCCGTTTTCCTGATACGATAGAACTTCATCCGCCTTTAAGCCGAACGTGTAAATACAATCAGGGCCCACCCGCTCAAGGATCTCGATATTTGCGCCGTCATGCGTGCCGATCGTCAAAGCCCCGTTCATCATAAACTTCATATTCCCTGTACCAGACGCTTCCTTGCTTGCGGTTGAAATTTGCTCACTTACGTCTGATGCCGGAAAAATTCGCTCAGCCATAGAAACTCTATAATTTTCTAAAAAAACAACTTTGATCAGCTGTTTGACTGCCGAATCATAATTGACTTTTTCTGCGACAGAATGGATCAGCTTAATGATTTTCTTGGCATAATAATAGCTTGGTGAAGCCTTTGCCCCGAAAATAAAGGTTTGCGGGTAGATTGAAAACCCGGCGTCCTCCTTGAGGCGGTTATACAAATACATAATGTGAAGAACATTCAGCAGCTGCCGTTTATATGCATGAAGCCGTTTCACCTGTACGTCGAATATGCTGTCAGGGTTCACAACCACCCCGGCCGTGCAAAAAATCAAATCGGCAAGCTCTTGTTTTTTCTTGCTTTTGTTGTTTTGAAACTGTTCAATAAATGCAGGATCAGTGGCGTACGGTTCTAAACGGATCAGTGATTCCGGCTGTTTGACCCATTCATCACCGATCGCCTCTGTAATGATGGCAGACAAGCCTGGATTCGCTTTTAACAGCCAGCGCCTGTGGGCAATTCCATTCGTCTTATTGTTAAAACGATTCGGAAACAGCAAGTGAAAGTCGCGCATCTCCCTTTCCATTAATATATCGGAATGTATTTTTGCAACGCCATTTACACTGTAACTGCCTACTATGGCCAGATGAGCCATTTTGACAACACCATGCGCTGTAATCGCCATGTCCTCTATCCTTTTCCAGTCTCCCGGATACTTTTCCCAAACTGCGCGGCAAAACCTCTCATTGATCTCTTCAATAATCATGTACATTCGCGGGAGCAGCGGCTTAAACAAATGAATCGGCCATTTCTCGAGCGCTTCTGACAATGTTGTATGATTTGTATAAGAAATCGTATGTACAGTGATATGCCAAGCTTCTTCCCAGCCCATGTTCTCTTCATCGAGCAAAATCCGCATCAGCTCAGGCACCGCAAGCGCAGGGTGAGTGTCATTAATATGAATGCTCACTTTTTTATGCAGGCCGGATAAAGATTTATGTGTTTTACGGTAATTGTTCACAATGCTTTTTAAGCTTGCGCATACTAAAAAATACTGCTGCTTCAGCCGTAAAATTTTCCCCTCATCATGGGTGTCATCGGGATATAAGAATTCAGAAACCGCTTCTGTTTCTCGCTTATAAGACAAAATATTACCGCCGTGATAATGCGCATAGGGCTCGGCGTTCCAAAGCCTTAACGTGTTGACAGTGCCCGTTTCATAGCCGATGATCGGGATATCATAAGGAACAGCGGTAACAATTGTCGCTTGTTCGTGGCGAAAATGCAGGCGCCCGCTTTTTTCTGTCATATGGACTTTGCCCCAAAACGGCACGTCCACTGCTTGATCCGCATTCCTTACTTCCCATACGTTCCCGTTTTTCAGCCATTGCTCAGGCAGCTCCACCTGATGCCCGTCTACAATTTTTTGCTCAAACAAGCCATGCTTATAACGTATGCCCATCCCGTGCCCCGGCAGGTTCAACGAAGCAAGAGAATCTAAAAAGCAAGCGGCCAAGCGGCCAAGCCCGCCGTTGCCGAGACCTGCATCGTTCTCTATCTGAAGGATTTCCTCTAAATTGATGCCGATTTCCTTTAAACCAGCTTCTACAACATCACGAACACCAAGATTCATTAAGTTTTGCTCAAGGAGCTGACCGAGCAGAAATTCGATTGATAAATAATATGTCTGCTTCCCGGAATTTGATCTGCTTTTTTCATTCGTTTCGATCCAATCAGCGCTGATATACTCTCTGACCATATTGCCCAACGTTTTATATTGATCCAGCTTGGCAGAATCTTTAAAGCTTTTTCCGCACGTCATTTCCAGACGCTTTAAAAATAAGTCTGCAAAGCGTTCTTTACTCGAGAACATCCCGTCCACTCCTTGTCACCTGCTCGAAAATACGCTGATACTCTTTAGCCGACTTCCCCCAGCTGTAATCTGCATTCATAGCGGTCTTCACGATGCTCTTCCATACATCCTGTTGGCAATAAAACGACAGCGCCCTTTCTATCGTAAATTTCAGATCATGCGCATTAAAGGCGGAAAACGTAAAGCCATTGCCCGTTCCCTCTTCCTCCTGATAGGCACGGACAGTGTCGTAAAGACCGCCCGTTTCCCTGACAATCGGAATGGCGCCATATTGAAGCGCAATGAGCTGCCCCAAACCGCACGGCTCAAATTTCGACGGCATCAAAAACATATCAGAGCCCGCATAAATTTGATGGGCTAGCGGCTCATCAAACCCGATATAAGCCCGGCACTTCTCATGAAAAGCAAATTCTGCATACCGGAAATAATCTTCAAATTCACGTTCTCCTGTGCCCAGCACAACCAGCTGTATGTCTTGCTCCTCAAGAAGTTCGTGCATAATTCTGCGGACAAGATCAAGCCCCTTTTGTTTAGTGAGCCTTGTCACCATACTGATCAGCGGAATATCGTTTTTCTCTGGAAGCCCCATCCGCCGCTGAAGCTTCGTTTTGTTTTCCAACTTGCATGCAAGATCCCCTGAATCGTATTGCGCCTCTATATAAGGATCGCTTTTCGGCTGATAGAACGTATCATCAATGCCATTTAATATGCCGGTTACATCATTTTCCCTATATTGCAAAACCTGTTCCAGCTGCTCACCATAATACGGAGTCAATATTTCATTTCTGTAAGTGGGGCTCACAGTTGTCACATGATCAGCCGCAATGATGCCCGCCTTCATAAAATTAACAAATCCGTTGCATTCTAACCTTTCATAATGAAAATGATCCATCTCAAGACCCAGCAAGTCATGTGTGACATCAGGAGGAAATATGCCTTGAAACTGCAGGTTGTGGATCGTGAGCACGCTTTTCATCCGTTCATAAAAAGGATGTTTTCTGTACTCCTCTTTCAGCAAATAATTGACCATCGCTGTATGCCAATCGTGAGTATGAACAATATCGGCTGGAACATTCACAACTTTGGCAGCCTCCAGTACAGCTCTTGAAAAAAAGGCAAACCGCTCACCGTCATCATAATGCCCGTACAACGAATCCCTGTTGAAATAGTACTCATTGTCGATGAAGTAATAATTCACATCATCTTCGGCCATATGTTCAATTCCGCAATATTGCTGCCGCCAGCCGACAGCTACCGTACACTCAGCCTGTTTTTTCATACGCTTTTTCCACGGTTCAGGTATTTGGCTGTACTTCGGCAGCATCACAGCTACTTCATTGCCTAATCGTGCAAGTGCCTTTGGCAGAGCACCTGCTACATCGGCAAGACCTCCTGATTTAACAAATGGGGTGCATTCTGACACAGCAAATAATATCTTCAAGAATTCATCAGCTCTCCTTGCACCAAACCTTTTCTTAATACAAGCGGCTGGTCAGCTGTTCCAGCAGCTTCCGTCGACTTGCCGATTTTAACGTCCTTATCCGAAATGACCTGCTCAAGAAGACAATCCTCGCCAATCTGCGTTTTTTGCATAATAATACAGTTTTTCAGCTTCGTACCCTTTCCGACATGAACCGCCCTGAACAAAATGCAGTTTTCAACCTCTCCTTCAAGCACACAGCCGTTTGCCACCAAAGAATTTTTGACAGTGCTGTGTTTTCCGTATTTCGTCGGCGGTTCATCCTTCACTTTTGTGTAGATAGGCTGCTGCGGCAAAAACACCTGCTGCCAAAAACGAGGCTGAATGAGTTCCATACTGTGGGTATAATATTTTTCCACCGAATCAATAACTGCGGCATAACCTGAATATTCATAAGGGCAAATGGTCAGGGCGGAAGCTTCCTTTTCAACAGCCTCCTGAATGGTTTTATAGCCTTTTTCACTATGTCCGTAGATCAAATCTTTTAAAAGTGTTGTAGACATGATATAAATTTGCAGCGACTGGCCGTCCTGAAATACCTCGGTGACATCGCAGCCAACCTCCTGATGGCGTTTCAGCACATATTGAAATTGAATGTTGCATACGGTATGGCTGTTGGAGATAACAGCATATTGCTGAGTGCTTCTGTGGAAGTAATCTAGATGGTCCGAAAACTGGCGAAAGGAACCGAATTCATCGTATTCGTGATGAAGATGGGGAGACGGGAAAAAAAAGAGGCCGTCCTTTTTCCGGTGCAAATCCCATTCCTTACCCGCCCCAAGGTGATCCATGAGCGAACGGTAACGATACTTCGGAAAAATTGCAACACTCCTAATATCCGCATTCACCATGTTGGAAAGCATAAAATCAATCAGTCGGTACCTGCCGGCAAAAGGGATCGCCCCGAGCGACCGCTGTGCTGTTAAATCCTGAAGAGAATGCTTATATGTGGTTTCATCTATAACACCTAACATTTGATTATTGAACACTGACTCTGCCCCCTCTTCAGTAATTAAATCAATTCTTTTTCTACAAATTCCTCTGAAACGAGCAGCACCTCTTCAATGTCTTTTTCGGAGCGAATCACTGCGCCATCCGGCAGCACCATCCCATTAGGAACAATGGCATTTTCAATGACTACATGCTCCCCAATCGTCACATCCGGCATTATGACGGATGATGTAACAGTCGTATGCTTACCAACAGTCACACCTTGAAAAAGAACGGAGTGAGACACATTTCCATATACAACACAACCTTCGTTCACAAGCGAATCTTGAACCTGCGCATCAGATGAAATAAATTGCGGAGGCTGATTTGGATTGACAGAGTAAATTTTCCATTTGCGTTCAAACAGCTTCAGCTCCGAGTCCTCTTTTAACAAATCCATATTGGCTTCCCACAAGCTCTGCACCGTTCCGACATCCTTCCAATATCCCTTGAACGGATAAGCAGAAAGCTTCTTTTTCTCTTCCAAAAGCAGAGGAATAATGTCTTTGCCGAAGTCGTGGCTAGAATAAGGGTTTTGATCGTCCATCTCAAGATACTGTTTCAAAAGCGGCCAATTGAATATATAAATTCCCATTGAGGCAAGATTGCTCTTAGGGAATTTGGGCTTTTCATCAAAATGTGTGATCGTCCCATCTGGATTGGCCTTCATGATGCCGAACCGGCTTGCTTCCTCCCAGCCCACTTCGATGACAGAGATGGTCACATCTGCTTTCTTTTCAATGTGATAATCAAGCATTTTGCCGTAGTCCATCTTGTATATGTGATCTCCTGATAAAATCAGTACATACTCAGGATCATACTGATTCAAATAATTGAGATTTTCATAAATGGCGCTTGCCGTCCCTTTATACCATTTGACTTCTGATGACTCGGCATAAGGGGGTAAAACCGTCACGCCGCCATTATATCTATCCAGGTCCCATGCACTACCGATCCCAATATAGGAATTCAGCTCAAGCGGCTGATATTGCGTTAAAATCCCGACTGTGTCTATGCCTGAATTAGAACAGTTGCTTAGGGTAAAATCAATAATCCTGTATTTTCCCCCGAAAGATACAGCCGGTTTGGCCATATTTTTTGTTAATCCGCTGAGACGGCTGCCCTTCCCGCCGGCAAGGAGCATGGCTACACATTGTTTTTTCATCTTTTTATCTCTCCTCTTTTTTTAACCGCCCGTAAAATCGAGATGCCGTAAGGGGGGATGGTCATCGTGATATAACACGGTTTATGATGAAGTGCTCCCTTTTTAGCCGATAACGGCTTTTTGTTGATTTGCCCTGAGCCTCCATATGTTTCACTGTCACTGTTAAGCACTTCAATGTATTGAGTAAAAAAAGGAACTCCAACATCATATTGATGATAGACCACGGGTGTAAAATTACAAATGATGACAAGCGCCTCACCGTGCTTTTTGCCATAACGAATAAAAGAAAAGATTGATTGTTCGTCATTATGGACATCAATCCATTCAAACGATTGTGCACGATGGTCATGCTCATAAAGGATTTTGCTTTTTTGGTAAAAGCGGAGAAGATCTTGCGTAAAAACGCTGGCTTTCTGATGCATGGGGAAGGAGTCCAAAAACCAATCAAGCTGTTCTGTATCTTTCCATTCATCAAATTGGGCAAACTCTGATCCCATAAAGATCAATTTCTTTCCGGGATGCACTGTCATATAGCCAAGCAAAAGCCGATACTGGGCAAATTTCTGCCAGTAGTCGCCAGGCATTTTATTAAGAAGTGATTTTTTTCCGTATACGACTTCATCATGAGAAAACGGCAATACAAAATGCTCACTAAACGCATATAGTAATGAAAAAGAGATAAGCTGATGACAATGCCGCCTTTCTTCGGGCGGCGTCTCCATGTATTTCAGTACGTCATTCATCCATCCCATATTCCATTTATAATGAAAACCAAGCCCCCCTTCCTCAACGGCACCTGTCACTTGAGGCCATTCTGTAGAATCTTCCGCAATCATCATCACATGTGGATATGCCTCTCTCATGGTTTGATTGAGTTTTTTTAAAAAATCAACAGCATATGGATTCGTGTGGCGTTCATCCTGATTTGGCCAATACAGGATATTAGCCACTGCATCAACCCTAAATCCATCTATATGATAGAATTCCGCCCAGTACAACGCATTCGAAATTAAAAAACTATGAACTTCCGGTTTCCCCAGGTCAAAGTTTGCCGTGCCCCATAACCAGTTCTCCCGATCACGTTCTTCTTTGTATTCATAAAGCGGTTCTCCATCAAACATATAGAGTCCATGTGCATCTTTACAAAAATGTCCGGGGACCCAATCCAAAATGACTCCGATATTTTGTTGATGACATTCATCAACAAACTTCATCAGATCATGCGGCGTGCCAAACCTGCTTGTCGGGCTGTAATACCCCGTTCCTTGGTACCCCCATGAACGATCATATGGATGCTCATACACCGGAAGCAGTTCAATATGGGTAAACCCATGCTCCTTGATATAAGGGATAAGCGTCTGACTTAATTCTTTATAGGAATAATGCCTGCCATCAGAATGCTTCTTCCAAGACCCAAGATGCAGTTCATAAATGAAAACAGGTTTTTCATACAGCGTCTTAGTCTTCTGTTTCTTTTGCCATTTTTGATCTTGCCAGCTGTACCCTTCCAAATCGTAAGTAAGTGACGCTGTGTTTGGTCTGACTTCTGAATAAATAGCGTATGGATCTGCCTTCAGCCTGATCTCACCGTTATTCGTCACGATTTCATATTTATATCGTTCCTTTTCTCCTATACCTGGAATAAATAACGTCCAAATGCCATTATCATTCACTCTGTGCATCACATGCTCTTCTCCAGACCAGCTGTTAAAATCTCCAGCCACTCGTACTTCCGACGCATGAGGCGCCCACACACAGAATTCATATCCGCTTTTGCCATTCAGCTCGCGGTAATGCGAGCCAAACAGCTGATAGCTTTTAAACAGACTGCCTTCGTGAAAAAGATAAACATCATGTGCTGTCGGGCTGGCAGCGGCCATGTAATCATCCTTTCTGACATCATAGTTTTCATTTATAGTATTTATTCGAAGAAATAAAAAAAAGCCCTTTGCTGAAAGCGCTTATACTTATAGACAATTAACTTCATTTTCTGAAGAAAAACGAAATATATGGAGATTTTTGTAGTCTGTTTTTAAAATAAAGAACAAAATCTAAGACATATCATGATTTAGAAAACAAAAAAACCTTGCAGGATATGCAAGGCTTCTGGATGACCCGTACGGGATTCGAACCCGTGTTACCGCCGTGAAAGGGCGGTGTCTTAACCGCTTGACCAACGGGCCGATAATTATTATATCTGTAATCATATGGCGGAGAAGGAGGGATTTGAACCCTCGCGCCGCTTACACGACCTACACCCTTAGCAGGGGCGCCTCTTCAGCCACTTGAGTACTTCTCCATTTGGCTCCACAGGCAGGATTCGAACCTGCGACCGATCGGTTAACAGCCGATAGCTCTACCACTGAGCTACTGTGGAATACAAAAGTCATGGTGGGCCTGAATGGACTCGAACCATCGACCTCACGCTTATCAGGCGTGCGCTCTAACCAGCTGAGCTACAGGCCCATGACGATATAGAAATGGAGCGGGTGATGGGAATCGAACCCACGACATCAGCTTGGAAGGCTGAGGTTTTACCACTAAACTACACCCGCAATTTTTATTTGGGGCGATTGATGGGAATCGAACCCACGAATGCCAGAGCCACAATCTGGTGCGTTAACCACTTCGCCACAACCGCCAAAATATATTGATAAATGGTGGCTCGGGACGGAATCGAACCGCCGACACACGGATTTTCAGTCCGTTGCTCTACCAACTGAGCTACCGAGCCTTAGTATTTAAATGGCGGTCCGGACGGGACTCGAACCCGCGACCTCCTGCGTGACAGGCAGGCATTCTAACCAACTGAACTACCGGACCATTTTAAAATTTGGTTGCGGGGGCAGGATTTGAACCTGCGACCTTCGGGTTATGAGCCCGACGAGCTACCGAACTGCTCCACCCCGCGATGATTAGGAATATGTATGGCGGAGGAAGAGGGATTCGAACCCCCGCGGGCTTTGACACCCCTGTCGGTTTTCAAGACCGATCCCTTCAGCCAGACTTGGGTATTCCTCCGTATAGTGGTGGACCTTGTAGGACTCGAACCTACGACCGGACGGTTATGAGCCGTCTGCTCTAACCAACTGAGCTAAAGGTCCATTGGTAGCGGCGGAGGGGATCGAACCCCCGACCTCACGGGTATGAACCGTACGCTCTAGCCAGCTGAGCTACACCGCCAAATATTTTTTAAAATCAAGTGGAGCCTAGCGGGATCGAACCGCTGACCTCCTGCGTGCAAAGCAGGCGCTCTCCCAGCTGAGCTAAGGCCCCAAGAATGGTCGGGAAGACAGGATTCGAACCTGCGACCCCATGGTCCCAAACCATGTGCTCTACCAAGCTGAGCTACTTCCCGATTTCATATAGATCTGGCGCGCCCGAGAGGAGTCGAACCCCTAACCTTTTGATCCGTAGTCAAACGCTCTATCCAATTGAGCTACGGGCGCAACACTTAATGCCGAGGGCCGGACTTGAACCGGCACGGTAGTCACCTACCGCAGGATTTTAAGTCCTGTGTGTCTGCCAATTCCACCACCCCGGCGTGGATGGTATAGTTGGAGCGGAAGACGGGATTCGAACCCGCGACCCCCACCTTGGCAAGGTGGTGTTCTACCACTGAACTACTTCCGCAGAAATGGTGCGGATGAAGGGACTTGAACCCCCACGTCTGTAAAGACACTAGAGCCTGATTCTAGCGCGTCTGCCAATTCCGCCACATCCGCAACATGTAAATGGTGAGCCATGAAGGACTCGAACCTTCGACCCTCTGATTAAAAGTCAGATGCTCTACCAACTGAGCTAATGGCTCTTCTTACAAGAGACTTGAATATTATATCATATAAAAGTGGTGCCGGCAAGAGGACTTGAACCCCCAACCTACTGATTACAAGTCAGTTGCTCTACCAATTGAGCTACACCGGCATATATGTAAAACCGATATGTATAATGAAAAATGGTGGAGGATGACGGGCTCGAACCGCCGACCCTCTGCTTGTAAGGCAGATGCTCTCCCAGCTGAGCTAATCCTCCATACTTGCACTAACGTGCAATTGCTTGGCGGCGTCCTACTCTCACAGGGAGAAACCCCCGACTACCATCGGCGCTGAAGAGCTTAACTTCCGTGTTCGGTATGGGAACGGGTGTGACCTCTTCGCTATCGCCACCAAACAAATTGAGAGTGTTCTCTCAAAACTAGATAACAGGTGTGACATCATTCAAAAATATGGTTAAGTCCTCGATCGATTAGTATCTGTCAGCTCCATGTGTCGCCACACTTCCACCTCAGACCTATCAACCTGATCATCTTTCAGGGATCTTACTTCCTTGCGGAATGGGAAATCTCATCTTGAGGGGGGCTTCATGCTTAGATGCTTTCAGCACTTATCCCGTCCGCACATAGCTACCCAGCGATGCCCTTGGCAGAACAACTGGTACACCAGCGGTGCGTCCATCCCGGTCCTCTCGTACTAAGGACAGCTCCTCTCAAATTTCCTGCGCCCGCGACGGATAGGGACCGAACTGTCTCACGACGTTCTGAACCCAGCTCGCGTACCGCTTTAATGGGCGAACAGCCCAACCCTTGGGACCGACTACAGCCCCAGGATGCGATGAGCCGACATCGAGGTGCCAAACCTCCCCGTCGATGTGGACTCTTGGGGGAGATAAGCCTGTTATCCCCGGGGTAGCTTTTATCCGTTGAGCGATGGCCCTTCCATGCGGAACCACCGGATCACTAAGCCCGACTTTCGTCCCTGCTCGACTTGTAGGTCTCGCAGTCAAGCTCCCTTGTGCCTTTACACTCTGCGAATGATTTCCAACCATTCTGAGGGAACCTTTGGGCGCCTCCGTTACCTTTTAGGAGGCGACCGCCCCAGTCAAACTGCCCACCTGACACTGTCTCCCCGCCCGATAAGGGCGGCGGGTTAGAAGGTCAATACAGCCAGGGTAGTATCCCACCGATGCCTCCACCGAAGCTGGCGCTCCGGTTTCCAAGGCTCCTACCTATCCTGTACAAGCTGTACCAACATTCAATATCAGGCTGCAGTAAAGCTCCACGGGGTCTTTCCGTCCTGTCGCGGGTAACCTGCATCTTCACAGGTACTATAATTTCACCGAGTCTCTCGTTGAGACAGTGCCCAGATCGTTGCGCCTTTCGTGCGGGTCGGAACTTACCCGACAAGGAATTTCGCTACCTTAGGACCGTTATAGTTACGGCCGCCGTTTACTGGGGCTTCAATTCGCACCTTCGCTTACGCTAAGCGCTCCTCTTAACCTTCCAGCACCGGGCAGGCGTCAGCCCCTATACTTCGCCTTACGGCTTCGCAGAGACCTGTGTTTTTGCTAAACAGTCGCCTGGGCCTATTCACTGCGGCTCTCTCGGGCTTGCACCCTAACAGAGCACCCCTTCTCCCGAAGTTACGGGGTCATTTTGCCGAGTTCCTTAACGAGAGTTCTCTCGATCACCTTAGGATTCTCTCCTCGCCTACCTGTGTCGGTTTGCGGTACGGGCACCTCTCACCTCGCTAGAGGCTTTTCTTGGCAGTGTGGAATCAGGAACTTCGCTACTATATTTCGCTCGCCATCACAGCTCAGCCTTATGGGAAACGGATTTGCCTATTTCCCAGCCTAACTGCTTGGACGCGGATATCCAATACCGCGCTTACCCTATCCTCCTGCGTCCCCCCATTGCTCAAATGGTGAGGAGGTGGTACAGGAATATCAACCTGTTGTCCATCGCCTACGCCTTTCGGCCTCGGCTTAGGTCCCGACTAACCCTGAGCGGACGAGCCTTCCTCAGGAAACCTTAGGCATTCGGTGGAGGGGATTCTCACCCCTCTTTCGCTACTCATACCGGCATTCTCACTTCTAAGCGCTCCACCAGTCCTTCCGGTCTGGCTTCACAGCCCTTAGAACGCTCTCCTACCACTGTTCGAAGAACAGTCCGCAGCTTCGGTGATACGTTTAGCCCCGGTACATTTTCGGCGCAGAGTCACTCGACCAGTGAGCTATTACGCACTCTTTAAATGGTGGCTGCTTCTAAGCCAACATCCTGGTTGTCTAAGCAACTCCACATCCTTTTCCACTTAACGTATACTTTGGGACCTTAGCTGGCGGTCTGGGCTGTTTCCCTTTCGACTACGGATCTTATCACTCGCAGTCTGACTCCCAAGGATAAGTCATTGGCATTCGGAGTTTGACTGAATTCGGTAACCCGGTAGGGGCCCCTAGTCCAATCAGTGCTCTACCTCCAAGACTCTTACCTTGAGGCTAGCCCTAAAGCTATTTCGGAGAGAACCAGCTATCTCCAGGTTCGATTGGCATTTCACCCCTACCCACACCTCATCCCCGCACTTTTCAACGTGCGTGGGTTCGGGCCTCCATTCAGTGTTACCTGAACTTCACCCTGGACATGGGTAGATCACCTGGTTTCGGGTCTACGACCACGTACTCATGCGCCCTATTCAGACTCGCTTTCGCTGCGGCTCCGCATCTTCTGCTTAACCTTGCACGGGATCGTAACTCGCCGGTTCATTCTACAAAAGGCACGCCATCACCCGTTAACGGGCTCTGACTACTTGTAGGCACACGGTTTCAGGATCTCTTTCACTCCCCTTCCGGGGTGCTTTTCACCTTTCCCTCACGGTACTGGTTCACTATCGGTCACTAGGGAGTATTTAGCCTTGGGAGATGGTCCTCCCGGATTCCGACGGAATTTCACGTGTTCCGCCGTACTCAGGATCCACTCAGGAGAGAACGAAGTTTTGACTACAGGGCTGTTACCTCCTATGGCGGGCCTTTCCAGACCTCTTCATCTACCTCGTTCCTTTGTAACTCCGTACAGAGTGTCCTACAACCCCAAGAGGCAAGCCTCTTGGTTTGGGCTAATCCCGTTTCGCTCGCCGCTACTCAGGGAATCGCATTTGCTTTCTCTTCCTCCGGGTACTTAGATGTTTCAGTTCCCCGGGTCTGCCTTCTCATATCCTATGAATTCAGATATGGATACCACTCCATTACGAGTGGTGGGTTTCCCCATTCGGAAATCTCCGGATCAAAGCTTGCTTACAGCTCCCCGAAGCATATCGGTGTTCGTCCCGTCCTTCATCGGCTCCTAGTGCCAAGGCATCCACCGTGCGCCCTTTCTAACTTAACCGTTAAAAAGAATCACTATGTGATATCTTGTATTACTAATTGAATGTGATGTCTACTGTTATCTAGTTTTCAAAGAACACGTTTCGAAGGAATGATCCTTCAAAACTAAACAAGACAGGGAACGTTCTGTTTATAAGACCCAAGGTCTTATATTCCGTATAATATCCTTAGAAAGGAGGTGATCCAGCCGCACCTTCCGATACGGCTACCTTGTTACGACTTCACCCCAATCATCTGTCCCACCTTCGGCGGCTGGCTCCTAAAAGGTTACCTCACCGACTTCGGGTGTTACAAACTCTCGTGGTGTGACGGGCGGTGTGTACAAGGCCCGGGAACGTATTCACCGCGGCATGCTGATCCGCGATTACTAGCGATTCCAGCTTCACGCAGTCGAGTTGCAGACTGCGATCCGAACTGAGAACAGATTTGTGGGATTGGCTTAACCTCGCGGTTTCGCTGCCCTTTGTTCTGTCCATTGTAGCACGTGTGTAGCCCAGGTCATAAGGGGCATGATGATTTGACGTCATCCCCACCTTCCTCCGGTTTGTCACCGGCAGTCACCTTAGAGTGCCCAACTGAATGCTGGCAACTAAGATCAAGGGTTGCGCTCGTTGCGGGACTTAACCCAACATCTCACGACACGAGCTGACGACAACCATGCACCACCTGTCACTCTGCCCCCGAAGGGGACGTCCTATCTCTAGGATTGTCAGAGGATGTCAAGACCTGGTAAGGTTCTTCGCGTTGCTTCGAATTAAACCACATGCTCCACCGCTTGTGCGGGCCCCCGTCAATTCCTTTGAGTTTCAGTCTTGCGACCGTACTCCCCAGGCGGAGTGCTTAATGCGTTAGCTGCAGCACTAAGGGGCGGAAACCCCCTAACACTTAGCACTCATCGTTTACGGCGTGGACTACCAGGGTATCTAATCCTGTTCGCTCCCCACGCTTTCGCTCCTCAGCGTCAGTTACAGACCAGAGAGTCGCCTTCGCCACTGGTGTTCCTCCACATCTCTACGCATTTCACCGCTACACGTGGAATTCCACTCTCCTCTTCTGCACTCAAGTTCCCCAGTTTCCAATGACCCTCCCCGGTTGAGCCGGGGGCTTTCACATCAGACTTAAGAAACCGCCTGCGAGCCCTTTACGCCCAATAATTCCGGACAACGCTTGCCACCTACGTATTACCGCGGCTGCTGGCACGTAGTTAGCCGTGGCTTTCTGGTTAGGTACCGTCAAGGTACCGCCCTATTCGAACGGTACTTGTTCTTCCCTAACAACAGAGCTTTACGATCCGAAAACCTTCATCACTCACGCGGCGTTGCTCCGTCAGACTTTCGTCCATTGCGGAAGATTCCCTACTGCTGCCTCCCGTAGGAGTCTGGGCCGTGTCTCAGTCCCAGTGTGGCCGATCACCCTCTCAGGTCGGCTACGCATCGTCGCCTTGGTGAGCCGTTACCTCACCAACTAGCTAATGCGCCGCGGGTCCATCTGTAAGTGGTAGCCGAAGCCACCTTTTATGTTTGAACCATGCGGTTCAAACAACCATCCGGTATTAGCCCCGGTTTCCCGGAGTTATCCCAGTCTTACAGGCAGGTTACCCACGTGTTACTCACCCGTCCGCCGCTAACATCAGGGAGCAAGCTCCCATCTGTCCGCTCGACTTGCATGTATTAGGCACGCCGCCAGCGTTCGTCCTGAGCCAGGATCAAACTCTCCGATAAATGGATCACAGGTTAAGTTCACCGCATCCTGCGGCGACACCTGTGTGACCTGCGTCGTGCAGGCCCTAGTTTGACTGACTACGCACATCGCTGTGCGATTTTTAAAAACTGAATTAACAGGTACGTTTTGTCTTGTTTAGTTTTCAAAGATCATTTCGTTACTTCTCAATGAAGCAGCTTTACTAATATAACATTCAGCTTCTTTTTTGTCAACAACTTTTTTCAAGTTGTTTTGAAGCATCTAGTTTGTGTCCGCTGTGCATCAGCGACGTTTAATAATATAACACCTGTATTTATTTATTGCAATAGTTTTTTTAAAAAAATCTATAAAACAAATAAACTATAATCCTCGCCATGATTTCTAAAGCGTGTGTATCATATAAGTTTCTTAAAAGAACATATACATCAGTCATGTGATCTTGTTGTTTTTTTCGTTTTCTTGTATAGTAGAAACGAACTAAATACTGATGACCACAAGGGGAGCATTAAAGCTGAGAGTGAGCGGTTTCGTTCTGACCCTTTGAACCTGTTAGTTAACGCTGGCGTAGGGATGTGGCAAAGTCAAATGAATTGCAGATCGTAAAGCAGTGCGTGGAACTTTTCTCATCCTTCCGCGTGCTGCTTTTTTGTTGTCCTTTTGGTTGTCTGTCAATGGAAGGAGATAGATATGAAACAATCTAAGCAACTGGTTCGCCTTATTGAAATTGCCATTATGACAGCGGCAGCCGTTATTTTAGACATTGTCTCAGGAATGTTTCTTAGCATGCCTCAAGGAGGCTCGGTCTCCATCATGATGATTCCGATCTTTTTAATTTCGTTTCGCTGGGGTGTCAAAGCAGGTCTTACTACAGGTTTGTTGACAGGTCTAGTACAAATAGCAATCGGAAACTTGTTTGCTCAACATCCTGTACAGCTATTGTTAGATTACATTGTCGCTTTCGCAGCAATCGGCATAAGCGGCTGTTTCGCTTCTTCTGTCCGTAAAGCCGCTGTATCAAAAACAAAAGGGAAATTGATTGTTTCAGTGGTCAGCGCAGTTTTTATCGGCAGTTTGCTGCGCTATGCCGCGCATGTCATTTCAGGAGCTGTGTTTTTCGGCAGCTTTGCTCCAAAAGGAACGCCGGTATGGATTTATTCTTTAACTTATAATGCGACTTACATGGTTCCTTCATTCATTATTTGTGCAATTGTCCTATGTTTATTATTTATGACAGCACCCCGTTTGCTTAAAAGTGACAAAGCGTAAAAGTAACAATCCCCCAGCGAATTCCGCTGGGGGATTGTTCGTTATCTGTTAAGAAGTGTTTTTAAAGCTGAAAGATCCGGCCAGCCAAGACCTACTTCTTTCAGCCTTACTCCGGCAATTTCAAAGTTGTCCTCCGCTACTCTTTCAGGTGAATAGGCCTGATAAAATATAATCGAGGGATTCTGCTCAATAACCCAAACAAACATACTTGAAAAACCATGTTGAAGCAAATACTCCGCTCCTTTTGCTAAGAGCGCCCTGCCTGCACCTTGCCGCTGGCGCTCTTCCAGAAGATAAATAGCGTATAACTCGCCGTCATAGCCTTCTTGTTCAGAGCGAATAGGTCCAAATGAAGCAAAGCCGAATACTGAACCCATTTCGTCCTGAGCAACAAATACTCCCTTTAACGAGCGACTTTTCCATTTGTCTTCAAATTCCTTATAGTTCAGGCTGTTTAAATAATCAATCGGGATAATTTCGTGGTATGTTGTCCTCCAGCTGTCTACATGCACTTTTGCAATGTCCTTTATATCCTCTAACTTCGCTTCACGTACAGTTACCATACGGTTCTGCCCTTTCCTTACTCTGATTTTTGGATCGTTTTGGCTTCTTTGATTTCATTTGTTAATTCATTAATGCTTTGTTTTACGTTTCCTTTTCCTGAAAAGTTCTCAAGCATTTCTTTTACATCAATTCCTGAGGATGCTTTTAAACTTTCTTGCAGACTTGACATTAAGTTCGTCGCATAGCTGGTTACTTTGTTTGCTCCGCTTGATTCACCGCTTCCTCCTGTATCGACAACGGTGATTTTATCAATATTTGAAAGAGGTGCCGCTGCTTGTTTCGCGTATTCCGGAAGCATTTTGACAATCATATCGAAAATCGCCGCCTGCCCGTACTGTTCAAAGGCGGCCGCAATTTTCTCTTTTGCTTCCGCTTCTGCAAGACCTTTCAGGCGGATAACCTCTGCCTCTGTCTCTCCTTTCGCTTTTTCCGCTTCTGCTTTTGCTAGCCCGTCAATTCTTACTTTTTCCGCCTCAGCCTTTGCCATTGCTTCAATACTGTACTTCTTGGCATCGGCTTCCGCGAGCTGTTTGGCTTTCTCAGCTGCTGCGGACTGCTCAACAGAATAACGGTCTGCATCGGCTTTTTTCTTTACCTCTGAGTCGTATTGACGTTCACGGCGAAGAATTTCTTTTTCTTCTAGTTCTATTTGTTTTTGGCGTTCGATAATTTTAACCTGCATTTCCTGCTCTGTGACTTGCTGGCGCGCTCTGGCAGTCTCTAAATCATATGCCTGGTCGGCATTCGCTTTTGCCGTATCTTGTTCTCTGCGGAATTCAGCCATTTTGAGCTGATTGATTTTTTCAGCTTCAGCGATTTCCGTCGCCCGTTCAAGTTCTGATTTTTTTGCGTCTTTATCGGCTTCTGCCCGCTTAATTCGGGTTTCTTTATCAGCCTCTGCTGTCGCGATATCAGCATCGCGTTTTACTTGGGCAATTCTCGGTTTCCCTAATGATTCAAGATAACCGTTTTTATCACGAACATCTTTAATGGTAAACGAGACGATTACAAGCCCCATTTTCGCGAGATCCTGTGAAGCGACACGCTGCACCTCTTGAGAGAATTTTTCTCTGTTTTTATAGATTTCTTCTACTGTCATTGAGCCGAGAATGGAACGAAGGTGGCCTTCTAAAACCTCCCGCGCTTCCTGCTCACGGTCGTCTTTTGATTTCCCTAAAAATTGTTCGGCCGCTGTAGCGATTTCTCCTATAGAACCGCCGATTTTAATAATCGCAGTTCCATCGGCCATTACTGGCACTCCTTGTTCTGTATAGACTTCAGGTGTCGAAACATCGAGTTTGCTTGATAATAAGCTTAGCGGCTCTGCCTGCTGGAAGACGGGAAGGACAAAGGTTCCTCCGCCGCGGACGATTTTAATACGGTTGCCGCCTTCATCGACATGAACATTTTTATTGCCCAGATAGCTCCCTGTTACAATTAACGCTTCATCAGGCCCTGCTGTACGATACTTCGTAATAAACACAGCTATTAGTGCAATTAATAAAAAGAATACAACTCCGATGATCATTATAATCGGCATTGTCATATCAAATTCCTCCTTTTATGTTAAATGGGTTCATGCGGAGTAACCGAAAGAACTCCGTTGTTAATATCTACGACTAACACCGTTGTCCCGTAACTGATCTGCTGATTATCAAAACTGACCGCTGACTTTGAAATGGTCCCGCCTATCCCTTCTATGACCACTTCACCAAACCCGTCAACCGGCACAGCTGTAATCACTTTACCGAGTCTTCCTCTGAGATCATCTTCTCTATATGCCAATGATTCTTCTGCAGATGATAATGGTACCAGTACAAAGATGTGAAGCAATACCACCAGCATGATTGAAAGGATGCAAGATAAAAGCGCAATCAGCAAGCTCGACAGAGGCAATACGAGTTCACCTATATATCCGCCCGCTGAAAAACATGTGAAAAATGAGAGCACTAATGTCGGATTAAGAAACGGAATGCCTTCTGGCAGCCCTGCAAATACATCTCCGAAAAACAGAAATAACAGCGTAAGGCTGCCCGCAATAATAAGCGTATAAAGATAAATTGTTTGTATAGGTACTCCAAATAACTCCAATTTCCTCATCCTTTCTTCATCAATGCATTGATGAACGGCTGCCGTTACCATTAATACGAGACACCCCAGGAAAAGTTTCAAAATTTTAAGACAAATAACCCATTTGAAGTGCTTTATAAATGATAATTGCTTATATATATGGTAATGTCATTTTAGGAGGAGATATGATGAGTATCTTTAATGAAGCCAGATTAGAAACGTGGAACGAATTGAAAGGACTTTCTGACGAAAAGCTGAACCAAAAGCCTTCTGCTGAAGAATGGAGCATACGGGAAGTTCTGGACCATTTGAAAAAAATCGATATGACCGCACAAAAAATGTTGAAGGAACGTGTAAAGGACGCTCCGATTAAAGAAATTGAAGAAAAACCGCTTGAGGTAGCACAGGACAGAAATAATAAACGGAAAGCCCCGAGTCATCTTGAGCCTGCGCATGATTTTATTTCAGGCAGCCAAATGAAACGTGAGCTTGATGTGGTAAGAGAGCAGCTGACTGCTGCGATTGCCTCTCTGAAAGAAGAAGATTTTGAAAGAGTGCTTCCGCATCCTGTGTTTCAAGAGCTGACTGTCAGACAGTGGATCGATTTTATCGGCCATCATGAAAAACGGCACCTCAGCCAAATGAAAGAAATTAAAGAAAAGATAGAAAGGGCCTGATTTAATCAGACCCTTTCTGCTTTTCGTTTGACTTTTCGCTGATAGGAATGAACTTCTATTTCATCACCTGTGTAAACAGCACCAGGTCTCTCCACAATACAGACAATCCCTCTAATGCCCAGTGCGTGGCGGACGAAAGCCGACGCCAGCTTCGGTTGGTCCGGATAATAAGACTGAATGACTTCTCCCGGCTGGATACACGGATCATTTTCGCCCTCACACAGCAGAGCCGCTCCGCTCGGAAAAATAATCCGGCTTCCTTCTTTTAATGAAGTAAGATCTGGCATACCGCTGACTGCCACATTCGCCCCGAGCCATTCCGGCAAAATTCTCGGCACTCCCATTTTTAAAGCGATTTCGTTGCATTCCTCTATTGAAACAATTGAAATTTGTCTGCGGTTGAAAATTTCAGTCCCTCTTGAAAACATTGGTTCTCTGGCTCCCGCTTTTTTGGTCAGGCCAAAATGCAAGTCGCCGGGGATGCCGCCATAATCAAAATCAAGCTTGTCCATTTGCTTTGTTACGAAGCTTTCTGTATCTGCGATATATAAGCCTTCCGCTTTTGCAGTCATCCGCTTCCACATCAGCTGGCACCTTCTTTCTTATCTAAAATTTCCACCTATGCTTCATTATCCCAAAAAATCCCGCTCTGTAAAGGAGCGGGATTTTGATTATACCGTTTTAGGCGTAAGGTTAAAGCAGCGCTTGTAGATCCAGTTGTATGCTTTTTCATTTAAATCTCTAGGGTTTCCGAAGGTTTGCGGATCTTTCATTGCTTCTTTAGACAAGCGTTCGATCATATCAGGTGATACTCCCTGCTCTTCTAAAGTCGGCACTTCTAAATCTTCGACCAGATCATACATCCAATTGACAGATGCTTTCGCAGCTTCTTCTGTTGTCATCTTGCTTGTATCAATACCGAACGCTTTCGCAATACGCGCAAACTTCTCAGGATAGCCCTTCCAGTTGTATTCCATGACAGGGCCCATCATCGCCGCTACACATTGGCCGTGAGCGACTGGGATAATACCGCCAAGCGTTTGGCTCATCGCATGAGCCGCGCCCGCTGATTCACTTCCGTAAGAAAGACCGGCAAGCATCGCTGCCTGCGCCATTCCGTACCTTGCTTCCAGATCCTCTCCGTCAGCAAATGCCCTCTTAATGTAATGAGCGGCATACTCAATCGCCATTAAGGCAACCGCATCCGTGATTGGCTGTGCAAATTTCATTGTATAGCACTCAATGGCATGGGCGAGCGCATCAATTCCCGTCATAGCTGTTACATGCGGAGGCATTGAAACATGAAGCTCAGGATCAATGATGGTCAAGTGCGCTGCAATCAGCGGACCGCCCGTGTTGAATTTGAATTCTCTTTCTTCATCTGTGATAACCGCCCATTGGGTTACTTCTGATCCTGTTCCAGCTGTAGTGGGAATTGTCGTCAGCGGAGGAATGCGGTTTTCCAGCGGTTTTTTCCCATCTGCCGCTTCATAATCAAGCACGCTTCCTTCGTGAGTCGCTTCTACTCCGATTGCTTTTGCTGTATCCATGGAGCTTCCGCCTCCGACTGCCACCAAACCATTACAGTTCTCTTTTTTGTAAAGCTCAGATCCTTCATTCACCAGACGGACAGGCGGGTTTGGCTCAACTTTATTAAAGAGCACCACTTCAATGCCTGCTTCTTTAAGTGATTCGATTACAGGATCAGCAACACCGGCTTTATAAATCCCTGGGTCTGTGACAAGGAGCGCTTTTGAAACGCCCAGTGCAGCTACTTCCTCACCCGTATGCTTGATGGCTCCGATTCCATGCTTAATCACAGTCGGAATTTCAAATGTGTGGAATTTCTGCATGCTTTCTACCTTCATATTTAATGTCATCATCAATCTCCCCCTCTTATGAATTGAACCAGTTAACCGCTGCCGGTTTTGTATTGCGGTATACATGTTTGACTTCTGTGTATTCTTCAAGGCCTATTTTTCCAAGCTCGCGTCCGAACCCGGATTGCTTATATCCGCCCCATGGCGCTTGTGCAAAGTACGGATGAAAATCGTTGATCCAAACGGTTCCCATTCTCAAGCGGGCAGCTACCCGTTCGCACTTTTCAATGTCTTTTGACCATACCGCTCCAGCCAAGCCATAGATGGTATCATTCGCAAGCTCGATTACCTCTTCTTCAGAGCTGAAGGTTTCGACTGTCAATACAGGACCGAAAACCTCTTCCTGAACGATTCTCATGTCAGAATTACAGTTTGAGAAAATAGTAGGTTCATAGAAAAAGCCGTTTTGAAGCTCAGGATCTTCCGGGCGTTTGCCTCCTGTCTCCAGCTTCGCGCCTTCCTCTATTCCGATCTCAACATATTTTTCTACCTTTGCCCTGTGCTCCGCCGAAATAAGCGGACCGCTTTCTGTCTCAGCATGAAAACCGTTTCCGAGTTTTATGCGTTTTGCCCGTTTGACCAGCTCCGCCAAAAATTGATCATGAATGGCATCCTCAACAAGCAAGCGGGAACCTGCAGAGCATACTTGGCCGGCGTGGAAAAATACAGCGTTTAAGGCCTGATCAACCGCAACTTCTAAATCCGCGTCCTTGAAAACAATATTTGGGTTTTTCCCGCCAAGTTCAAGGGCGATTTTTTTGACGTTTCCGCTTGCCGCCCGCATGATTTTTTTGCCTGTTTCAATTCCGCCCGTAAATGAAATCAAATCGACGTCTTTGTTTACGGCAAGCTCGTCGCCCACTGTGGCTCCCGGTCCAAGAACAAGATTTGCAACACCTTTTGGAACACCGGCTTCTTCCATCAGCTTAAAGACTTTGATTGTCGTCAGCGGCGTAATCTCACTCGGCTTCATGACGATTGTGTTTCCTGCGGCCAGTGCAGGGGCGATTTTCCAGCTCGCTTGAAGGAGCGGATAATTCCATGGAGTGATCTGGCCGCAAACCCCGATTGGCTCCCTAATAATTTTGCTTTCTGAATCAGGAATCGGAGATGAAATGATCTCTCCGCCATCTTTGTCTGCCAAGCCGGCGTAATATTGAAAAACATTGGCGATATCGTCCATATCGGCCTTGCTTTCTTCGAGTGTTTTTCCTGTATCAAGAGATTCAAGCTCAGCCAGCTCCTCAAGATCGCGTCTGATTAATTCCGCAATTTTCAGAACAATTTTCCCGCGTTCAAGCCCGGATAGCGAAGACCATTCTCCTTTGTCAAATGCTCTACGTGCGGCTGCGATTGCTTTGATGGCGTCCTCTCGCCCTCCCTCGCTTACAGTTGCAATTTCTTCTTGATTAAATGGGTTGATAATACTGCGGATCTGTTCTTTTTCGGCACTGATCCATTCTCCGTCAATGAATAATGTTTGACTCATATAAGCCTCCTTGACGTAAATAAAGTTTGTTAAATAAAAATTTAATGTTTTTAACAACCTTAATCTAACACATGGTTTTTAAACTGTCAAAGTCCCATTTCGATTTTTCTTTTTGACTTTTCCTCATGTTTCGTTAAGATAAAGAACATAAAGAAATAACTTAACGAATTTAATTTTCTAAAGGAAAAGAGGGTCAGTATGGATGAAAATCCAGAATTTGCAGCTATAGAACAGGCTCGGGATCTTGTTATTGACTCCATTGCTGAAACGATGGATCTTTACGGAATTACCCGCAGTGTCGGGATTTTATATGGGACGATGTATATGAGGGATGAGATGACGCTTGACGAAATGCGTGAGGAGCTGCAAATGAGCAAACCAAGCATGAGCACAGGCGTCAAAAAGCTTCAAGACTTAAATGTAGTGAAAAAAACATTTCACCGGGGCATCCGTAAGCATACATTTGTGGCTGAGAAGGATTTCTTTAAATTTTTCACAAATTTCTTTCCACCTAAATGGGAGCGGGAGGTTCAAGTGAATGTAGCAGCGATCGAGGAAGCTCAAGCTGATTTACAAAAGGTTTTATGCAAGGAAGATCTCGATGAGGATATCAAAAATGAAGCACTGCAGTTATATGATCAGCTGGAAAGCTCTAAAGCTTACTATGACTGGCTGAAACGGCTTGCTGAATCGGTGCAGACCGGAGAAATTTTTAAATTTATACCGATCGAAACAAAGTAAAGCAGAAAACGCCTGGGAAAGCAGGCGTTTTTTTGATGTAACTACTACAAATTTGAAAAATACGGGAAAAACACCCCATTTACTTCCAAAATATTTGATGGTAATTTTATGTAGGTAAAATTTGTATTTGGCCTTTCAGAGGAGGTGAAAAGCGGGCAGGCCTGTTTAATTTATCATTTTTTAGGGGGAATTTTGTTATGAAACGCAAATTATTATCTTCTTTGGCAATTAGTGCATTAAGTCTCGGGTTACTCGTTTCTGCACCTACAGCTTCTTTCGCGGCTGAATCTACATCAACTAAAGCTCATACTGAATCTACTATGAGAACACAGTCTACAGCTTCATTGTTCGCAACAATCACTGGCGCCAGCAAAACGGAATGGTCTTTCTCAGATATCGAATTGACTTACCGTCCAAACACGCTTCTCAGCCTTGGCGTTATGGAGTTTACATTGCCAAGCGGATTTACTGCAAACACGAAAGACACATTGAACGGAAATGCCTTGCGTACAACACAGATCCTCAATAACGGGAAAACAGTAAGAGTTCCTTTGGCACTTGATTTGTTAGGAGCTGGCGAATTTAAATTAAAACTGAATAACAAAACACTTCCTGCCGCAGGTACATATACTTTCCGTGCAGAGAATAAATCATTAAGCATCGGAAATAAATTTTACGCAGAAGCCAGCATTGACGTGGCTAAGCGCAGCACTCCTCCGACTCAGCCTTGCGGTTGCAACTAATGTAAAAGACCGGTTAACGCCGGTCTTTTTTGCGTTTTACCCTCCCCTTTTTCTCTAATTCCCGTTATCTTTTTTCTGGTTTAAAATTTAAATTGACAAACACTAGAAACAGGAGTAAATTCTTGAGTGTTCAATTTCATACAGTCTCTTTTACCGCTTAATCAAACACGAACGGGGGAACCAACGATTGGCTGTTTTATTAACAGCCTTGGGGTGAATCTTACTAAGTAAGAGGGGGTACTCTGAATCCCTAATCCGACAGCTAACCTCGTAGGCGTATACAGAGAGGAGGTCTATTATCGGCCATTCTTTGCAATGGTCTTTTTTGCTTCAAAAACGTTAATTCACTAAGGGAGATATGAACATTGGGAAGAATTAAAAATAAGCAATTTGCCGTGATCGGACTGGGCCGATTTGGCGGCAGCATTTGTAAAGAACTTCATAGAATGGGGCATGAGGTCCTTGCGGTTGATATCAACGAAGAAAAGGTCAATGCATATGCTTCTTACGCCACTCATGCGGTAATTGCCAACGCCACCGAAGAAAACGAATTGCTTTCATTAGGAATACGCAATTTTGAATATGTGATTGTTGCCATCGGAGCAAATATTCAAGCGAGTACGCTGACCACCCTATTATTAAAGGAGCTTGATGTTCCAAATATTTGGGTGAAGGCTCAAAACTATTATCATCACAAGGTGCTTGAAAAAATAGGCGCTGACCGCATTATTCATCCTGAAAAAGATATGGGAGTTAAAATCGCACAAAGCCTTTCAGACGAAAATGTTTTGAATTACATTGATCTATCTGATGAATACAGTATTGTCGAGCTGCTGGCTACGCGCAAGCTTGATTCAAAATCGATTATTGACCTGAATGTAAGAGCAAAGTACGGCTGCACGATCCTGGCCATTAAACATCATGGAGATATCTGTCTTTCCCCCGCGCCTGAAGACATCATTCACGAGCAAGATTGCCTGGTGATCATGGGCCACAAAAAGGATATTAAACGTTTTGAAAACGAAGGGATGTAGACAAAAGTGACACTTCAAAGGGATAAAGTGATCAAATGGGTTCGGTTTACACCGCCTCAAGTGCTTGCCATTGGTTTTTTCCTTACCATTATCATCGGGGCTGTCCTATTAATGCTTCCGATTTCCACTACGAAGCCATTGTCATGGATAGATGCCCTTTTTACTGCGGCTTCCGCTACAACTGTTACAGGGCTTGCTGTTGTCGATACCGGTACTCAATTTACGGTATTCGGGCAAACAGTTATTATGGGGCTGATTCAGATTGGCGGGCTTGGATTTATGACATTTGCGGTCTTGATCGTCATGATATTAGGAAAAAAAATCGGCTTAAAAGAACGAATGCTCGTCCAGGAAGCCTTAAACCAGCCGACAATCGGCGGTGTCATTGGCCTTGTCAAAGTCCTGTTTCTGTTTTCGATCAGTATTGAATTGATAGCAGCACTCATTTTATCCATCCGGCTTGTACCTCAGTACGGCTGGTCATCCGGCTTGTTTGCAAGTTTGTTTCACGCAATATCTGCTTTTAACAATGCCGGGTTTTCGTTGTGGCCTGATAATTTGATGAGCTACGTTGGCGATCCTACAGTAAACCTCGTGATTACTTTCTTATTTATTACAGGAGGGATCGGATTTACGGTTCTGTTTGATGTGATGAAAAATCGGCGTTTTAAAGCTTTTTCTTTACATACAAAGCTCATGCTTACAGGAACGCTGATATTGAATGCGATTGCTATGCTTACGGTCTTTATTTTAGAATACAGCAACCCTGGGACGCTCGGCCACCTGCATATAGTGGATAAACTGTGGGCGTCCTATTTTCAGGCAGTGACGCCGAGAACCGCAGGCTTCAATTCTCTAGATTTTGGAAGCATGAGAGAAGGAACAATTGTATTTACTTTATTATTGATGTTTATCGGAGCAGGAAGCGCATCAACGGCGAGCGGCATTAAGCTGACTACGTTCATCGTGATTTTAACATCTGTTATTGCTTACTTGAGAGGTAAAAAAGAAACGGTTATTTTCCGCCGTTCCATCAAATATCCGATTATCATTAAAGCTTTAGCTGTGAGCGTCACCAGTTTGTTCATCGTGTTTTTAGGGATTTTCGCCCTGACGATCACAGAACAAGCGCCATTTCTTCAAATTGTGTTTGAAACCTTTTCCGCATTCGGAACTGTCGGCCTTACGATGGGGCTTACTCCTGAACTGACAACAGCTGGCAAGTGTATCATTATTGTCATCATGTTTATCGGAAGAATTGGTCCTTTAACGTTCGTGTTTTCATTCGCAAAAACAGAGCAATCAAATATCCGTTACCCTGACGGCGAAGTGTTTACAGGGTGATATCAAAAAATCCGGCGTGCAGTCGCCGGATTTTTTTATGATTCGATATGAGATTGATTTTGTCTTTTTTCCTGTTCCGCGATGATTTCGTTATCCTCCGCGTTATCACGGGTTACTTTTTGTGTAAGAATCGCACCAACTGCTACAAGTATCATAACAGCGATGTAATAACCTTTTTCATTGAGTTCCAGATTATCAGCATTATAGAGTCCGATACTAAACAAAAATACTCCCGCAAAAAAAGTAAAATAAGCTAATACTGTAAAGGCAACCGTGTTTCTGCGTCTATATTTCTGCACCTTTGTTCCCTCCCGAAAGCATAGTTAAAAAGTGATAACTTCCGTGGAATATTATACCTCAAATTCCCCGGAATGGAACAAAGAATTAAAAATACCAGTAAAAAGGGCTTAGGTTGCCTCCTTTATTTCAACAGCTGAATCATCAATCCAGCCAATAAGTTTATCATTGATTTGGAATTGGTACCATACAGACTGGCCTTTCTGTTTTTTAGACACAACCTTTATGTCTTTGCCGACGTAAGATTGGGCAGAGGTAAGCCTTATGGACCGATCATCAGTAGAAGGCTTGGACCATACGTCTTGAACGGCACTGTCTTTAATAGAGGCGTTTAAATCCACAGATTTGAGGGATGGATTTACCTCATCGTACTCATCTAAATCGTATTTTTCCACAATAGCACTGATTTTGTCAGCGTAGTCAGGGTCTGTAGCATATCCTGATGTTTGCAGGGCGGTTGCCGCTTCCTTATAATTCCCTGCCTCAAGCACCGGTTTATACTTCTTTTTATTCCACGATGTGCCACGGACGAACAATTGGGCGTGATCATCCATAGATTCAAAAAACGTGCTGTATTTTCGAAACTTCGCGCGAATGGTTTTTCTTTTCCCTTTTTCAACTTCGTCCGTTTCCATCGTTACATGATGGCCTTTATAATTCCCTTTTACGCCAAAAAGGTTGTTGGCCTTAGCAGCCAGTTCACTGTTCCCCCAGTCCGATTCGAGAATGGCCTGAGCAATTGTGATGCTGGGGAGAACATGGTATTTTTCATACAAAATTTGGGCATGTCCGGACAGACTGTCTATAAATACTTGCTGTTCATCGATTTCTTCAGTTTCTTTGGATATTTCAATCGGTTTTGATAAAGTTGTCGCTAAAACAAACAGAGCTAGCGGAATCGATACAAGGAAAAATAGTGAAATCAAGAGTTTACGTTTTTTAAGTTTTTTACGGGCCATGAAAACCTTCCTTCGAATTAAAAGATTACGAATGTAAAAGAATCTACCTTTTAGAATTTTACTTGCACTTCTAATATTTTTCAATTCTTTAGGGATAAAGTTGGGAAAAGATTGCAAAATAAAAACCTTTTCGCTCAATGAAAAGGTTTTTACCATGTTTCTATTTTTGTAAATTTCTGAGTGCATTCCGATATTCCGTATCATTTATTACTTTATATGATTTGACAGTTGCCTTCGACAAACCTTGTGCTGAGACGGCCGGTTTTTCCGGAGCTGTTTTCGCTTTATCATGTGGTTTATGTGCCAGCTTGTGCCCCATTCCAGTGGCATTCATACAAAATGACAGGCAGACGAGCAGCACGCTAAGGATAAAAGAAATGAAGAAAAGATCATGATAAGCAGTCATCATAGAATCCTGTACCGAACCGCTTTGTCTGGCAGCATCTTTTTTCGTGAAAAAGCCGATGAGAATGGGAACTCCCATATAGACAAACAATCTTAAAAACTGAACAGCTGTCATTCTCTTGACCAAATCAGGCAGCGGGCCTCCCATGGCAGCTCCCATCAGCCCTGCGGCGACTGTCAGGCCTGTTCCCGCTGCAAGCATGATAAACAGTGCCGCGAACATATAAAGAGATGATCGATCCTGTATATGCAGCCATTGAAAATTCACAAAAACGAGAATGAGTCCGCCGATAATACCGAGCATCCCTGGTCCGACTTTATCATATAACAGAGCGCTCAAAATGGCCGCGATCGCCACTCCGATTAAAAGAGTCAAGTTTAAAAAAATGAGATGCTCCTGAGAAATATCATACATTTGACGGAGCAAGCCTTGAAAAGCAGACAGGCTGACAGCTACCGTTATCGTCCCTGCAGCTATGATCAATAATCCAAGCACCGGTTTTGGCAGCAGCATCAGTTTAATAGATATGAAGGGGTTTTTCACTTTATATTCCACAATCAATAGACCAATGAGCAAACATAACGTCCCCCCGAAACCAATCCATACATAACCCGATGACAGCCCCCATTTTTGCAGAAAAATGAATGAAACCGCTGAGGCTGCGGCAAGGAAAACAGATAAAAGAATTCCCGCACGATCAAGCGGCTGTTCTTGATCCGACGCCCCGTGATGCTCGTCATGAAGAAAGAAATAGCTCACCGCGACACCGATCAGGGACAAGGTGCCAAAGATGAAAAACAGCCATCTCCAATGCCCGCAGCTTGTTGCAATGGTTCCTAGGATTGTGCCGATGATAACAGAACCATAGAATCCCCCGATCAGCACAAGCAGTGCATAGTTCCTGCGTTCAATCGGGAATGACAGTACAAGCATTGGAATCATAATCATCAGCATGACGCCTGTTGCCGCCCCCTGTAAAAAGCGCCCTGCCGCCATCCATGCAATATCGCCTGAACATGCGATGAGCAGTGAGCCTAGTATAAAAACAGGTAATGAAGCCAGATAGACGGGACGAGCACCGAATTTTTTCCTCAGCAACGGTCCTGCCGGAACTAACAAGGCAAAGGCCATATTGCCGATCAATATCGGATTTACTGATGTGAAGACACTTGTTCCAACCGCTTTCTGAACAAGGCCTTGAACTGACGACAATGCCGTGTTAGACATCAATCCCGGCCCGACCGCTAAGACGGCGAGCAAAGAAATCACCCAATAGTGTTTTGTCTTCATGTTGTCATTCCTTCCTATATGAATACATGCGAAACACACCATTTTTTGAAAACAAAAGAAGCTAATAGATTTTGCATACCATTAGCTTTCATTCTAATATTCTCCCTTTCAGGGGAAATGATATTATTTTATTATAATTATGTGAATGAATGAGCATATAATCAAATATTATTTCAAATCGATTGTGTTTTGTCAATGGAGTAAATTTCAAGCACAACATAGAAAGCTTGAAAGCTTTTCCCCGATATTGTGTCTAGAACTGCACTTATGAATCCCTGCCCGTTCCCTCAAGCGAATTAAATCAGGCCGTCTTAATCCTTTCAATCCACTATTCCAACTAATAAACTCGAATAAGTTGGTGATAAGACAACATTTTGGCCGCACATTTTTTTGTGTTCACTGGGCGTTTGCCGCCTCTAAATTGTATATGGGTAAATACCATGAATTAACCTATGAAATACCAATGTAAGGAAATTTTAAATATTCCGGGAGGCAAAAACGAATGGAACTGTATGAGTGTATCCAAGACATTTTTGGCGGCTTGAAAAATCCATCGGTTAAAGATTTAGCAACGTCTTTAAAACAAATTCCAAACGCAGCAAAATTGAGTCAACCGTATATTAAGGAACCAGACCAGTACGCTTACGGCCGAAATGCCATCTATCGAAATAATGAATTGGAAATTATCGTGATTAACATTCCGCCAAACAAGGAGACAACAGTCCACGATCATGGTCAATCCATTGGTTGTGCAATGGTGTTAGAAGGAAAGCTTCTTAATTCTATTTATCGCTCAGCCGGCGAACACGCAGAACTCTCCAATTCATACTTTGTCCACGAAGGAGAATGCCTTATTTCAACCAAAGGTTTAATTCACAAAATGTCTAATCCCACATCCGAACGAATGGTGTCTCTTCATGTCTACTCCCCTCCTTTGGAAGACATGACGGTCTTTGAGGAACAAAAGGAGGTATTGGAAAATTCATGATTGACAGATAAACTGCTCACTTTGACTTCGCTCAACTGGAGGATTCAGAGAATGAATCTTTTCCTCAAAACAAAAAAACCCTTATAGAATAAGGGTTTAAAGGTATGGAGCCAAGGGGGCTCGAACCCCTGACCTCTACGCTGCCAGCGTAGCGCTCTCCCAGCTGAGCTATGGCCCCGTATGTAATGTCATGTTTATTATAGATGATTTTATTTTGAAAAACAAGCTGTTTCCTCTTGAATTGACAGAAAAAATAAGGCTCGTAAAAGAGCCTTATTTTCGACTTACATCATGATCAAAAGTAAAATCACACCGAGAATAATTCGATAGATTGCAAATGGGACAAGTTTGATTTTGTTAATCAGCCTTAAGAAGAAACGGACGACAAACAGTGCGACAACAAAGGCACAGATAAAGCCGACGATGAAAAATGGCATCAGATCCGAGCTTAAGCTGTCCCAATGCTTCACGAGGCTTAGAAAGCTGGCTCCCATCATGATCGGCATCGCCATAATAAACGTAAAGTCGGCTGCAGCTCGGTGGTTTAATCCGAGAATAACACCGCCGGAAATGGTTGAACCCGAACGCGAGAAACCCGGCCAAAGGGCAAGACATTGGAATAAGCCGACGGCTATCGCCTGTTTATAGGAAATGCGGTCGAGTGTGTCTGTCGCTGTTTTCCGTTTATTGACCCAGTCAGCAAAAAGCATGAGGATTGCCCCGGCAATTAAACCGATGGCCACAGTTTTAACGGAAAATAAATATTCATCAATGTAATCTTCAAACAAAAAGCCGAGAACAGCTGCAGGCACGAGTCCGACGGCAATTTGGGCAATGCTTAATTTATGTCCCTGCTCCTGGTCGCTTGTAATATTTTTTTTCAAGCCCAGTAAATTTAAAATTCGGTCTTTAAACACGATAGCTACTGCTAAAATGGAGCCTAGCTGAATAACCACCTTGAATGAGTTAGCAGCTTCTTCTGACATCAGATTACTTGATTTAAGCCAGATGTCGTCTACTATAATCATATGTCCTGTCGAAGAAACCGGCGCGTACTCTGTTAATCCTTCTACGATTCCTAAAATGGCGGCTACAAACAATTCCCATAGAGTCATGATTTTGATTCTCCCCATTAGACATTTATTTTTTTACATAACGGGAGCTTCCCATAAATGGAAAGCCCGTCTTATATAACTATAAACGAAAATCACACTTTATGCCCCGGCGTATTTTCATTTTTTTCTTCATCGTATAAATGTGACCGCATTTTAAACCAGTCAAATAAATGTGTCGTAATGACTTTGGCAACCGCATAGCCGGGAATCGCAAGAATGATTCCAACAACGCCGAACAGCTTGCCGGCTGTTAACAGCAGAAAAATAATCGTAATCGGATGGATGTGAAGGTTTTTTCCCATAATTTGCGGAGAGATCAGCTTCCCTTCAATCAGCTGAACAATCGTCCAAACGATCACCAGCTTAAGCAGCATGAGCGGCGATGTCACTATGGCAATGATAATCGCAGGCGTAATGGCAATCGTTGGCCCTAAATATGGAACGATGCTTGTGCAAGCCGCAATGACTGCAAGCAATGAAGCATAATCCAGCCCGATAATCAAATAACCGATAAACAGCAAAAACCCGATACAGAAGCTGACAATGATCTGGCCTCTGATATAAGAGCTTAACCGATGATTCATTTCGCTTAAGACTGTGTATGTCTGTTCTTTCAATTGCGTCGGAACAAACTTCAGTATGTAGACCGGCAATTTTTTTCCGTCCTTTAACAAATAGAAAAGGATAAACGGAACCGTAACGATTGAAATGATAATCTCAGTCAGGGCGCCGATAAAATTCCCAACGCCGGTAAAGGTACTGTTCACAATTGTCGCTGCCTGATCTGAAACCTTTGTTGCGAGATCAGATATATTGATGTTCGTCGTTTGCTGGGCCTGATTGACGAAGTTGCTGCCGATCAGCTGTTTCGTCTGATTTTCAACGATATCCACATATCTTGGGATGTTGTCGATTAAACTCATAATTTGTTCTTTTAAGAAGGGAATGATCGACACGATTGTGATCGTGATCAGCCCGATAACCAATAGATATAGCAGCAATATAGAATAGATTCTTCTTATTCTTCTTCTCTCAAGGAAATCGACGACCGGGTTTAACAGATAAAAAACAATGCCTGTCAAAATAATCGGAAGTGATATCGTTTTGAGCAAAACAATAATCGGGGTGAAAATAAATGATGTTTTTGTAAATACTAGAATATTTAAACCAATCAGCAGCAGCACAAGCAAAAATAAAACAAACTTATTATCCAAGAAGAATCGCTTGAATCTGCCGCTCCATGTTTGCAACGTCTCCACTATCGTTCCTCCGTCATACATAGTTTAATTAAATTGTACACTATCGTCCCTATAATGAAAAATAAAAACCGTTAATTGCTGGAAAAGCTTTCACGGTTTTAACATTCTATTTATATCTATCATGTGATTTTGTTCTTTTTAAGCTATAATTTAGCTATATCATACAAAAGGAGCGATACGAGTGATACGTTTTGCAATAATAGGAACCAACTGGATTACAGACCGCTTTCTTGAGTCAGCAGCGGATATCGAAGATTTTCAGCTGACTGCTGTTTATTCAAGATCGGCTGAACGCGCTGGCGAGTTTGCTGCTAAACACAACGCTGAGCATGCCTTCTCAGACCTTCAGGAAATGGCGGCGAGCGATTGCTTTGATGCCGTATACATAGCGAGCCCGAACGCTCTTCACAAGGAACAAGCCGTTCTCTTTATGAACCATGGCAAGCATGTGCTTTGTGAGAAGCCATTTGCTTCGAATACAAAAGAAACAGAAGAGATGATCTCAGCGGCTAAGGCAAACGGCGTTGTTCTCATGGAAGCAATGAAGACCACTTTCCTGCCGAATTTCAAAGAGCTGAAAAAACACCTGCATAAAATCGGCACTGTCCGCAGATTTACCGCAAGCTACTGCCAGTATTCCTCACGGTATGACGCGTTCAGAAGCGGAACTGTTTTGAATGCGTTTCAGCCTGAGCTTTCCAATGGGTCATTAATGGATATTGGCGTCTATTGTATTTATCCGGCTGTTGTGTTGTTTGGCGCGCCGAAGGATGTAAAAGCAAACGGATATGCTTTATCCTCCGGAGTGGACGGAGAAGGAACTGTCATTCTGTCTTACGACGGGTTCGAAGCTGTTCTGATGCATTCCAAAATCTCTACTTCCTATGCCCCGGCTGAAATCCAGGGTGAAGACGGGACGATTGTAATCGATACGATTCACCGGCCTGAACGTGTTGAAATCCGCTACCGGGACGGCCGCCTTGAAAACATCGCGATCCCTGATCCTAAACCAGCGATGTTCTATGAAGCAGAAGAATTTGTCACGCTCATAAAAGAGAATAAGCTGGAATCTGAAGAAAATACATTTGAACGGTCTTTGACCACCGCAAAAATTATGGAAGAAGCAAGAAAGCAAATGGGGATTGTATACCCTGCTGATCAAGCTTAAAAAAATCCGCACGCGCGCAAATGCCGCGGCGGATTTTTTATTAGACAATCGGAGAAGATGCCTTCCTTTTTAAAAGCACCTGTTGTTCATATTCTTTGATGTCATGAAGCCATGCTTCTTTTACCGGAACGCCCATTTGCTCACAGTAGGAATCCCAGATGGCTCCGAAAGGATATGTTTTGAATTCCTCCATCAGGGCCAGCCTTTCTGTATAGCGGCCCTCTTCCTGCAATTGTTTTAAATATCCGTTCGGGAGAAGCAGGGCATACAATAAAGCTTTGATCATATTTCTCGTTCCGATAGTCCAGGCGGCTACACGGTTAATGCTGGCATCGAAAAAATCCAGACCGATGGCGACCTTCTCAAGAGCATGATTTCGTACAATTTCAAGAGCGATTTCTCTCAATTCATCATCCAAAACCACTACATGGTCGCTATCCCAACGAACAGGCCGCGATACGTGCAAGGCAAGCTTGTCTGTGTAAAGCAGCATGGACGAGATTTTGTTCGATACCGTCTCAGTCGGATGGAAATGGCCTGTATCAAGTAAACAAAGCTTATGGTTCGTCAAAGCATAAGCTAAATAAAATTCATGAGATCCGACAACATATGATTCGGAGCCAAGCCCGAACAGCTTGCTCTCGATTGAATCAAGATTGTGTTGTTCACTGATCTCCTCTGCGAAGATCCGATCCAGTGATTCTTTTAGTCTTTTACGCGGTGTCAGCCTATCACTCGGGATATCCTTATAGCCGTCGGGAATCCAAATATTCGTCAAGCAAGGTGTTCCTAATTCTTTCCCGAAGTATTCCCCGATACGGCGGCAAGCGATGCAATGCCTGATCCAAAATTCTCTGATATCCGGATCAGGGTGTGAAAGGGTGAGTCCGTCAGCCGCTTTCTCATGCGAAAACAAGGTTGGATTAAAATCTAAACCGAGACCAAGGTTTTTTGCCCATTTCACCCAGTTTTCAAAATGCTGCGGCTTCAATTCGTCACGTTCTACCGCTTCCCTGTTTGTTTCTGCGTATATCGCATGCAGGTTTACGCGGTGCTTTCCAGGAATGAGAGAAAGAGCCTTCTCCAAATCTCTTCTTAATTCTTCAGGAGTTTGCGCTTTTCCGGGATAATTGCCAGTCACGTCAATTCCGCCTGAAAGCTCGCCCTTATTTACTTCAAAGCCTTCAATGTCGTCACCCTGCCAGCAATGGATCGAAATGGGCACTTGCTCTAATTGCCGAAGCGCCTCTTCAACATCAATTCCCCATTTTTCATATGCCTGTTTTGCACTGTCATAATTGGCTTTTATGGTCATACGGCTCTCTCCCTTTATCAGTTTTTTAATCCAAATAAAAAACTTCCTTTAGATCTATCGAAACAGGACTGAAATCCGAATTTGTTTTCATTAATGGCGCCATCGATTTCCACCATCTTCGGCAAACTTCCGTGTCCGCCATCTTTCTCCATTTCTCTTCATCCTCTATTTCTAAATATGCAAAAAGCCTGCCTGTTTCCTCGTCTAGAAAAATGGAATAATGGTGTGCTCCATGAGCTTTGAGTGCTTCTGCCATCTCAGGCCAAATGTCATCATGCCGCTGTTTGTATTCTTCGTACTTGTCTTGATGGACAAACATGATACTGGCTTTTCTTTTCAAACCTTTTCACCTCTTCATCATTTAGATAGCGCTTTCAAAACGGTTTGCTGAAATGACTGAATGATGGTGCTTCTGTCAATGTCTTTAGGTGTAAACACTTTGATCGGAAAGGAATTTCTGACGACTTGCCGGGCTTCTTTTATGTCTTTGACTTCTTTGGCAGCAATCATTTGCATCAAAAGATTTCCGGTGGCAGTTGCCTCTATCGGCCCTGCATATACCGCTTTTCCACTCATGTCTGCCGTTAATTGATTTAAGAAATCATTCCGGGCTCCGCCGCCGATGATATGAAATTGCTCGATCGGTTTTTCTGTGATTGTTTCGAGCTCTTTGATGGCTATCGCATAGATGATGGCTAAATTGCTGTAGATGCAGCAGGCAAGTTCGCCTGCAGTGCGGGGAATCTTTTGGCGGGTTTGTCTGCAATAATGTTGTATTTCCTTTATCATGTTTTCTGGATTCAGGAATCGTTTATCATTTAAGTTTATAAATTGCTGGAATGGTTCTGTTTTTTCGGCTTCTTCTGCAAGCTGCTGGAAAGAGTAATCTGCTTGTAACCGCTGTCTGACTTCTTGTATCACCCACATGCCGATAATGTTTTTGAGAAAGCGAATGGTGTTGTTTGCACCGCGTTCATTTGTATAGTTGTTTTCTAAAGCAAGATCAGTTATTATCGGTGTTTTGTTTTCAACCCCGATTAACGACCATGTTCCGCTGCTGATATACGCCCAGCCATCATGTACGCCTGGCGCCGCAATGACGGCCGAGGCCGTATCATGTGTTGCGACTGTCATCACCTTGCACGCCGGGAGATCATAATCCGGGAACCACTCATTTCTTAGCTTCCCGAGTTCACACCCCGGTTCAGTCAGCGGGGCAAATTGCTGTTCCTGAACGGACACGGCTTCAAGCAATTCAGGATCAAGATTTCCCGTTGAGGCGTTTAAAAGCTGTGTTGTGGACGCATTTGTGATTTCCGTTACAGCTTTTCCGGTTAAACAATAGCCTAAATAATCAGGAATCATCATAATTTTGTCTGTCTTTATCAGCAGCTCACGGTCTTCCTCATACAATTGATAGATCGTGTTGAAAGGCTGAAATTGTATTCCTGTTTTTTGATAAATTGCGGCTTTTGAGAGGGTATGTTCCAGTTTGTCTATTGTGTGATCTGTTCTTCTATCACGGTAGGAGATTGCTTCCCGCAACCGATCGCCTTTTTCGTCCAGTAAGACATAATCAACTGCCCATGTATCAATGCCTACGGTGCAGTGTTCATACCCAAGCGTCTTTACTTTTTGCAGTCCTTGCAGGATTTGTTTTAGCAAATGATCAATATCCCAAAAGCAATGCCCGTCTCTTTGACTGAAACCGTTAGCGAACCTGTGAATCTCTTGTATGTCAAGCTTCCCTTCATTCAGTTCACCTACCATGATTCTCCCGCTTGATGCGCCTATATCAATGGCAGTATAAATCATCCTTTCACCCTCTCTTCGAAAGAGGAACAGCTGTCACCTTCACCTTTTTGTCCTCAAGAGCTTTTACCGATGCCGGATCAAGTCCAGAATCCGTAATAAGGCGGCTGACATCTTGCAGCGAGGCAATATGTGAAAACTCGCGGTTCCCCCATTTGCTTGAATCGGCCATCAAAATGGTCTGGTCCGACCTTTCGATCATCCGTTTTTTGAGCAGCGCCTGCCACTCATTTGAATCACTCATCCCGTTGTGTACGTCAAATCCCTTACATGACAGAAAGGTTTTATTGACATGATAGGTCTCAAGTGAACGCTCTGCTAACGGGCCGGCAAACGATAATGATTTTTCCAGCAAAATGCCGCCTGTTGAAATGACTGATATGTTTTCTTTATTGCTGAGTTCAATAGCTGCTTTCATTGAGTTTGTAATCACGGTGAGCTCAATGTCAGGGAGTATTTTTGCCATGTACCAAGCGGTTGTGCTTGCATCGAGAATGATTCGGTCTCCGCTTTTTACATATTTGGCCGCTTCGTGAGCGATGGCTTTTTTTTCGATGACATTCGTGATTTCCCGTTCAGAAAAATGAATTTCTGATTCCTTCTGCTGAATACTGACCGCTCCTCCGTGGCTCCGGCTCAGTTTATGTTCTTTTTCAAGCTTTTCAAGATCACGCCGAATGGTTTCCTCTGTGACTGAAAATATGTCACTTAATTCGGAAACGCGGATGCTTGAACGCATATTTACTATTTCCACTATTTTTTGCTGCCGTTCTGCTACTAGCATCGGTAACGCCCTTCCTCATATCGTAGTCCGTCTTATATTTTTTATCATAGCATATTTCTAACGCGTAAAAGCAGCAGGGACGCCGCCGTCTACCGTGATCATGCAGCCCGTTGTTTTTTCGGCTTTGGAAGAAGCGAAGAATGCAATGGCTTCGGCAATATCCTCCGGGTAAATATTGACGAGCAATGCTGTCCGTTTCCGGTAATGTTCCTCCAGCTGATCCGGTTCAATCCCGTACGCCGCGGCTCGTTCCTCCCGCCAGCTTGAACCCCAGATTGCCGATCCTTGAAGAACCGCATCAGGCAAAACAGAGTTGACCCTAATGCCGAATTCTCCACCTTCTGCAGCAATGCATCTTGCTAAATGGGTTTCAAGCGCCTTAACCGAGCTGTAGGCAGAGGCGTTTTTGCCCGCATAAACCGAATTTTTCGATCCGACAAATACCATGCTTCCGCCTCTATTTTGGTGTTTCATCTGTTTAAACGCTTCACGGGCTACAAGGAAATAGCCTGTTCCTAAAACATTCATATTAAGATTCCATTCTTTTAGACTTGTTTCGTCAAATGGGCTTGATGTGGCCAGCCCGGCATTATTGACGACGATATCAATGCCGCCGTAAGCAAGCGCCGCTCGTTCAAAAGCTGATTGTACGTCTTCCTCCTTTGTCACATCCATTTTGACAGCCATTGCCCGTCCTTCTCCGTATGCATCGTTTATTTCCCCGGCAATTTTCTGTGCACCTTCTATATTCAGATCAGCTACGATCACGTGCCCTCCCTCAGCTGCAAATCGGCGGCATGCTGCACTGCCGATTCCGCCGGCTCCTCCAGTTATCAACGCTACTTTTCGGGAAAATTCTGCTTCCGGCGGGGCCAGCGTGAGTTTATATAGTTCGAGCGGCCAATATTCGACATGGTAGGATTCATTTTCATGTAAAGAAACAAATTGCCCCAGAGCGGTTGCTCCTTTCATCACGGCGATGGCCCTCCGATATAAAGCCCCGCTTACTTTAGACATGGCATAACTTTTTCCTGTATTCACCATTCCGATTCCCGGAATCAATATCACCCGTGGGGAGGATTCAAAGATTTGATCCCCATCCTGCTGATTTCGTGTAAAGTAAGCCTGATACTCTGATGTAAAGGTCTCGACTCCTGACTTGATCAGATCTGCAAGCTTGTGCACATCTTGAGTTTCCGGATTCCAATCAATGTACAGCGGAACCCGTTTTGTGTGAACAAGGTGATCCGGGCATGCCGCACCGATTTGCGAAAGTGCTGGCGCTTGGACACTGTTTACAAATTCCAAGACATCGTCATGATCATCATAGGAAAGGATCATTTTCTTTTCTTCACTTACTGCTCCTCTGATCACAGGCATGATGCCTGCCAAGATTTGTTTTCTTTTATCCTCCGGCAGCGGCTGATACCTTTTGCCTCCGAATACCTCATGCTGATTGATACGATCGTTAACATACTGCTCGGCTTCTTGAATGATGGATATCGTTTTTTGATAACATGTTTCAGACGTCTCTCCCCAAGTGACTAAGCCGTGTTTCTCCATTAATATAAGCTCGGCGTGGGGATTGTTTGCTACGCCTTCAGCGATCATTTTAGACAAAGTAAATCCAGGGCGAACGTATGGCACCCATACAAATCGGTTTCCGTAAATGTCTTCAGCGATTTGTTTTCCATTATCTGCACAGCATATGCTGATAATCGCATCTGGATGGGTATGGTCAACATGTTTGTATGGCAGAAAAGCGTGTAATAGCGTTTCAATTGAAGGGCGGGGATGTTTGCTGTCTATCATACAATGAGACAGGTAGTCTACCATTTCTTCATCTGGCATTTGGTCCCTTTTAATCAGCGGGCGGATATCATCTAATTTCAAACCGGTAAAGTTATGCGTTTTCATTGTTGCCAAATCCGAACCGCTTCCTTTTACCCACATGACTTCTATTTCACGGCCTCTAAAATCCTTTTCCGTTGTTTTCATAGATGTATTCCCCCCGCCCCAGTTGCAGACAGTGCGGTCTGACCCGATCAGATTGGACCTGTACACCAATTCCTCTACACCTTTAGGCAGCTGTGCAGCTCGCTCTGAATCCCATATATGTTTCACCATATTTGATATTCCTCCATCCCCTTTTATTTGTATCCGTTTTCATTATACATGATTTCTGTTTGTTTTTGAATTGTTTTTGTTTATTTTTGTTTTCAACAAAAAAGAAAGCAGCAGATATGCCGCTTTCTTGTTTTATTAAGATTCAATTTTAAATTTCTTCGTAATGTCCTGAAGTTCTTCCGCCATGTTTGCCAACGTTTCCGCTGAAGAGCTGATTTCTTCCATGGACGCAAGCTGTTCTTCCGCCGAAGCTGCGATATCCTGAATGCCTGCTGAGCTTTCTTTCGCCACTGCAGAAATATCTTCAACAGCACTTGACACTTCCTGTGATCCGGCTGACAGTTGTTCAACCGTCGCGTTCAAGTTTTGCAATTCGCCGGAAATTTGGGTTGTCATCTCATAGATTTGTTTAAAGCTTTCCGCTGTTTGATCCGTAATCTGCAAGCCTTCTTTCACTTCATGATTCACGGATTGGAACATTGAAAGTGAGGTGCTGATTTCCCTGACAATCTCTTGAATTAATCCTTCAATTTCCTTGGCGGAGTCTGCTGACTGTACAGCAAGTTTTCTAACCTCTTCCGCAACTACTGAGAAACCTCTTCCGTATTCTCCCGCTCTTGCCGCCTCAATCGCAGCATTTAATGCAAGCAGGTTGGTTTGATCAGCAATGCCATTAATCACATTCAAGATGCTTGTGATGTCTTGCGATTTTGTTTCAAGACCCTTCACAACCGCTTCCGCTTTTTGAACGGATTGGTCAATTGTTTTCATCTGGCCGACTGTATGCTCCACCAGCTTTTCTCCGCTGCCCGCTGCCTCAGAGGACTGAATCGATGATTTCGTAATGGTTGAAGAGGCCTGAGCCACTTTTGAAATCCCCTCGTTCATTTGAGAAAGATGATTTGAGCTTGTTTCCAGTTTCTCGCTTTGCGCCTCGTTGCCATCTGAGAACTGTTCGATGGCAAGTGTAATATGCTCAGTTGCCTTGCTCGTTTGGGCTGCGCTTGCCGTCAGCTCCTCAGAAGATGAAGCAACGTTTTCTACAGACGTTTGAATAACCCCGATTACAGAACGCAATGATGCAGACATTTCATTAAAGCTTTCGCCAAGCTGGCCAAACTCGTTTTTCGAGTGAATGTCAATGACTTCTGTGAGATCTCCGCTGCTGATTTTTGCAGACGTTGAGACAAGTTTTTTTAACGGCTTGGTGATGGCACGAATAATATAGAGTATGAGTATGCCGCCGATTACAATTGACACGCATAGAATGATAACCGCAGTGTTCAGCACCGGACTTGAAGCATCTTGCAATTCACTGACAAAATATGTGCCTGCGATTTTCCAGCCAGTCAGTTTATTTGTCGTAAAGGCCATTTTCTTTTCTTTGCCTTCGAATGTATATTCAAATGAGCCTTCTTTTTTGGAATATACTTGGTTTGTCCAATCGCCGGATCCGGTTGTCCCCGGCTTAATTGTCGGATGGGCGATATATTTTTTGTTGCCAGTCGTAATAAATGCAAAGCCTTCTTTACCGATTTTGATTCTTTGTGATGCAGTAAGCACTTCATCCAGGTTTAAATCAAGCGCTATAACCCCTGAACCGTCTTTTAATTGTTTTGAAATTGTGACAACGATATCTCCTGTCGCTTCATCAGTATACGGTTCTGAGAAAACAGCTTGTCCTTTTTCCGCAACCGCCTGTTTGTACCAGTCACGTCCTGTCGGATCAAAACCTTTCGGAACACCGCTATCCGGATATTTATAAAGCTTCTTATCTTCTGAAGCAGCATAGATTGCGCCTACATCGTCGTTAAGTGTCGTGTACTGCTTAAATTTCTCTTTCAGTAATGTTTTGTTTTTGCCTAGCAATATGTCTTTATCGACTGTCTCACTATAATAATCTATTGCTTTTACTTTATCTTCTAATTTATTTTGCAGCGTACTGTTTAGTTCTTCAACATTTCCCTTCGCACTGTTTATGAGCTCTCTGTCTAACGCGTTCCAAGCTGATTGATAACTGAAATATGCTAAAACCCCAACCGGCAAAATAAGCACTGCCAGAAACGCAGCGATTAGCGGTTTGCTGATCGATGGCTGTTTGATCCAATGTATGAATTTTCCCATTCTTGTTGACTCCTCCTTTAAGATAAATCTAATATCGTCAAACTAGGATAAAAGGTTTAATAAAAAAACTAAAAAAAACACCCAAGCGCAACAAGCTTGGGTGTTAAGGTTTATTATTCGATTTTGAATCGTTTGGTCATATCGCGAAGCTCTTCCGCCATAGACGAAAGGGTCTCTGCAGACGAGCTGATTTCTTCCATGGAAGCAAGCTGCTCTTCGGCTGACGCCGCGATATCTTGTATATGCGCTGAGCTTTCTTTTGAAATCGATGCAATGTGCTCAGACGCTCCCGAAACTTCTTCGGAGCTGGCAGAAAGCTGCTGAACCGTCGCACTCATATTTTGCAGTTCGCCGGCGATTTGGTTCGTCATTTCAGAAATGCGTTTGAAGCTCATTTCTGTTTTATCTGTGATGTCAAGGCCTGTCTGCACCTCTTGATTGACAGATTGGAACATGCCGAGAGATGTATTGATTTCCTTCACAATTTCGATGATTAATCCTTCAATCTCTTTTGCTGAATCTGCTGACTGTACTGCCAGTTTTCTTACTTCTTCCGCTACAACGGAGAAGCCGCGGCCGTACTCGCCTGCGCGCGCTGCTTCAATTGCTGCGTTTAAGGCAAGCAGGTTCGTCTGGTCTGCGATGCCGTTGATCACACGCAAAATGTTTGTAATGTCTTTCGATTTCGTTTCCAATCCGCGTACAACTTGCTCCGCTTCTTTAACGGACTTGTCAATGACGTTCATTTGGCCGACGGTTTGGTGAACAAGCTTGCCGCCTTCACTTGCAATTTCTGTCGATTGAACAGATGAATCAGTGATCACTTCAGAAGCTTGAGCCATATTCGTCAACCCGTCATTCATTTGATAAATGTGCTCTGCTGCCGTTTCAATGTTTTCGTTTTGTTTTTCATTGCCGTTAGAAAATTGTTCAATCGCCAATGTAATGTGCTCTGTTGCCTTGCTCGTTTGCGCAGCTGATGCAGTGAGCTCCTCAGAGGAAGCGGCAACATTATCTACCGAATCCTGGATGGCGTGTATGAGAGAACGAAGTGACGACGCCATATTGTTAAAGCTTTTGCCAAGCTCGCCCAATTCATCTTTTGAACGGATATCAATGGTTTCCGTCAAATCTCCCTCGCTGATCCGCTTAGAGGAACCGACAAGCTGTTTCAGCGGTGTTGTAATCGACCGAATGATCAAAGTCATGACGATAATCCCTATGATAATAGCTGCGGCCAAGACAATTAAAGCAAGGTGTAGGACAGGCTGGGCTGCCTCATGGATTTCATCCAAATACATGGTGCCGCCGATCTTCCATCCCGTCAACTTGTTTGTGTCAAAGGCCATTTTTTTCTTATCGCCATCCATGGTGTATTGAAAATCGCCTTTATCAGCACTCAACATCTTATCGAGCCAGTCGCCTTTTAATTCAGTTCCTGATTTTTCATTCGGGTGTGCGACAACTTTTTTGTCCTTCGTCATGATAAATGCGTAGCCTTGTGTGCCGATGTTGACTTTTTTGGTTGTTTTCAGCAGATTTTCAATCGTCATGTTGATTGCGATAACGCCTGAACCATCTTTTGTCTGCTGGGCGATTGTCACAACCATCGTATTTGTCGACGCGGTTTTATAAGGATCTGTCACAACGACTTTTCCTTTATTCGCAACCGCTTTTTTGTACCAGTCGCGCTCAACCGGATTGTAGCCGCTCGGCATCGGGAGATCCGGGTAACGGGTAAAGTGCCCTTTTGTGTCGCTTGTATAAATGGATTCTACATCCTTGTTAATGCTGATATATTGTGAGAATTTCTCTGCAATGCTTGCATTGCTTTTTGCATTGTATTTCTCTTTTGTCAGCCATTCGCTGAAATAATCAGCACTGTTTTCTTTTTCGCCGATGCTGGTGTTAATGATTTCGTTTAATTGCTGTACATTTTCCAATGCGCTCCCCATCATCTGTCTGTCGAGTGAGCTGCTAGCCGATTGATACGCAAAGATCGCCAATATAACAACCGGTATGATGAGGATCGACAGAAAGGAAACGAGAAGCTTCCGTGTAATTGATCTTTGTTTTATGAGTTGGAGTATTTTTTTCATCATTCATTTCTCCTTTTTTATGCTACCCTTCATATCGGCTGGAAATGGGTAAATATATACAGCAAAAAAGAAGAAATTTAACAAAAGTAACTAATTTCCCATAAATAAATAGTATTTTAGACCTATTATTTATCTACTTTAAATTGTTTTGTCAGATCACGGAGTTCTTCAGACATTCTTTCAAGCGTCAGTGCAGATGAACTAATCTCCTCCATGGATGCCAGCTGTTCCTCAGCTGAAGCAGCAATATCTTGGATGCCATCCGAGCTTTCCTTAGAAATGGCTGTGATATCATTTGAAGCTGCGGAAATTTCTTGAGCTCCCGCTGACAGCTCCTCAACCGTCGCATTCATGTTTTGCAACTCGGAAGCAATTTGATTGGTCATTTGCGATATATGTTTGAAGCTCTGTTTAGTTTCATCCGTCATGACAAGCCCTGTTTCAACTTCTTTGTTTACGGACTGAAGCACGTTCAGTGATGTGTGAATTTCTTTTACTATTTCACTGATCAGCGATTCAATTTCTTTTGCCGAGTCAGCCGACTGTACCGCGAGCTTTCTCACTTCCTCAGCGACGACTGAGAAGCCCCGGCCATATTCACCCGCTCTGGCCGCTTCAATGGCGGCATTTAAAGCCAAAAGATTGGTTTGATCCGCAATGCCGTTGATGACACGCAAAATATTCGTGATATCCTTTGATTTGATCTCCAGCCCTTTCACCACTTGTTCCGCTGCTTTTACGCAATGGTCAATTGTGTTCATTTGGCCGGCTGTTTTCTGGACGAGTGTCTCCCCTTTACTTGACACTTCTGTTGAATCTGCGGATGTTTCTGTAATCACTGCTGCAGCCCGCGCCAGCTCTGCCAATCCGTCATTCATTTCATTAATTTGTTCGGTTGTCGTTTCTATTTTCTCGCTTTGGCTTTCACTGCCGTTTGAAAATTGCTCGATAGCCATCGTAATGTGCTCAGTGGCTCTGCTTGTCTGGTCTGCCGATGCAGTCAGCTCTTCAGACGATGAGGCAACGTGCTCTACTGAGTCTTTGATCCCGTGAATGAGCGAGCGAAGCGAGTGTGCCATATGATTGAAGCTCTCGCTCAGAACGCCGAGTTCATCTTTTGAATTGATTTCAATCGTTTCGGTTAGATCGCCTTCACTAATTTTTTCAGCGGATGCGACAATGCGTCTCAATGGCTTTGTGATGGATCGAATCACAAAATAAATCGCCGTCATTCCAGCTGCGATGGCAATCGCCAGAACGATTGAAGCCATGATCAGAACCCTGCTTGCAGCATTGTGAATCTCGTTTGCATACATCGTGCCGCTGATTTTCCAGCCTGTTGTTTCGCTTGTTACAAATGCCATTTTTTTCTTTTTGCCTTTGTACGTATATTCAAAGTCCCCGCTTTTATCCTTGTAGAGCTTATCAACCCAGTCCCCTTTTAGCTCTGTTCCCGCTTTTTCTCCGGAGTAGGCGATGACTTTCTTGTTTTGGCTCAAGATAAAAGCATAGCCTTCTTTTCCGATATTGATTCCTTTCGCGGTAGTGACTAAGTCATCAATTTTCATATCAATGGCGACAACGCCTGATCCATCCACCGTTTGACGGGCGATGGTGACGACCATTTTTCCTGATGAAATCGATTCATAAGGCTCAGTGACAATTGTTTTGCCTTTATTGGCCATTGCTTCTTTGTACCAATCTCGTTCCAAAGCATTAAAGTCACTTGGCATGTCAGCGTACGGATAACGTGTGAATTCCCCGTCTTTGCCGCTTGAAAATACCGCAGCGACATTATCATTCATTTGGATAAATTGTTTAAATTCCTGTTTCAGCTCTGTTTTCTTTTTATCCTGAAATTTTTCTGCTGTAGCCCAATCGCTGAAATACGCGAGGCTTTTTTCAGTCGTACTGATTTTATCATCAATGATGTGATCTAATATCTGAACATTTTCCTTTGCGCTTTGCGTCATCTGTACATCAAGTGAGGCAACTGCTGATTGATAAGCGCTAACCGAAAGGGCGGTTATCGGAACAATTAAGATCAGCAGGAAAGAAATAATAAGTCTCCTTGCAATTGATGATCTGCGAATAGTGGTGAGTGTTTTTTTCATTTCCTTTTGAACCTTCTTTCAATAATTTACAAATTATATCGGCGGATCTTCCTTTAAATTACATTGAAAATGAAGGTAAAAATGAAAAATAGTTCTAAATTCACCGGTTAAACTAGGACTTTATTATTGTTTACCATATAAAAAACAGCGCTTTGATAGCGCTGTTTTTCGGTTTTTACTCGATTTTAAATTGTTTCGTCAGATCACGAAGCTCTTCTGCCATCTGCGCAAGAGTGGTCGCTGAGGAACTGATTTCTTCCATGGAAGCAAGCTGTTCTTCAGCTGATGCGGCAATGTCCTGGATGCTAGCCGAGCTTTCTTTCGACACGTCTGCAATGCCGCTGACTGCTGCTGAAACATGCTGTGAACGGTCTGACAGCTGCTCGACGGTGGAATTCATCGTCTGCAGCTTGCCCGCGATTTCGTTTGTCATGCTGAAAATGCTCTGGAAGCTTTCTTTTGTATTGTCTGTGACAACAAGTCCGGACTGTACTTCCTGATTGACCTCTTTAAACATGTGAAGAGAGGTTTCGATTTCTGCGACGATTTCTTGGATCAGCTTTTCGATTTCTTTTGCTGAATCGGCTGATTGGACAGCCAGCTTGCGCACTTCCTCCGCTACGACAGAGAAGCCGCGTCCTGACTCTCCGGCACGCGCCGCTTCAATGGCTGCGTTTAGTGCAAGCAGATTTGTTTGGTCAGCGATTCCGTTGATGACTCTCAAAATGCTTGTGATGTCTTTTGATTTTCCTTCTAAGCCTTTGACAACAGCTTCAGCCTGCTGAACAGATTGATTAATCGAGTTCATTTGTCCGACTGTCTGCTGCACAAACTTCTCACCCGTTCCGGCGATTTCCGTTGATTGGATCGATGCCTTTGTAATATCTGACGATGTTTGTGAGACTTGCTGGAGTCCTTCATTCATTAAGTTCAGCTGATGAGAGCTGGATTCAACCTTTTCGCTTTGCTCCTCGTTTCCGTTTGAGAACTGCTCAATCGCCATCGTAATATGCTCGGTGGCTTTACTCGTCTGCCCGGCAGATGCGGTAAGCTGTTCGGAAGATGCGACCACATTGTTCACCGAGTCCTGAATAGCGCTGATCAGCGAGCGGAGAGATTGTCCCATTTCATTGAAGCTTTCCCCAAGCTCCCCAAGCTCATCCTTTGAATGGATTTCGATCGTTTCGGTCAGATCCCCCCTGCTGATCGTTTTCGATGATTGAACAAGACGTTTTAACGGTTTTGTAATTGAACGAACGATAAACAGAATTAAAATTCCGCCTGCCACAATGGAAGCAATCAGCACAATCATTCCTGTAGTCAGCACAGACTTTGAGGCATCCTTAATTTCATCCATATACATTGTGCCGGCTATTTTCCAACCAGTCAGTTCGTTTGTAGTATAGGTCATCTTTTTATCTTCGTTATTAAGAGTATACTGGAGTTCACCGCTGTCATTCGCATACATTTTGGCTACCCAGTCGCCTGAAAGCTTTTCTCCAGCCTTATGGTTCTTGTGGGCGACATAGGTTTTGTTTTTTGTTGCAATGAAAGCATAACCTTCTTTTCCGACCTTGATTTGTTTCATTTGTTCTAACAATTTATCAATGGTAATATCCATGGCGACAACGCCAGATCCGTCCTTCAGCTCCTGTGCAATGGTAATGACCATGCTTCCGTCACTCGCAGCCACGTAAGGATCTGTCACGACAATTTCACCGCCGGCCTTCATCGCATCCTGGTACCAAGGGCGTTGTCTCGGGTCGTATCCTTCCGGCAATTTTTCTTTTGGCGCTTGTACGTAAGTGCCGTTATCTGCGCCCCCATAAATTCTGGCTACTCCTTGATTAATAGATACATATTGTGAAAATTTAGCTTTGATCTCTTCTTGATTGGATTTCCCTTTGAATGCGGACCTTTTAAGAGATTCACTGAAAAAGGTGACTGCTTTCGCTTTTTCTCCCAGATCATTTGTAACAGTTGTATTAAATGTATCGACACTGTTTTTCGCATTTCCCATAATTTCCTGATCCAGCTTTCCGCTGGCGCTTCGGTAAGAGCTAAATTCTAATATAAGAATAGGGATAATGAGAATCGCAATAAATGAGACGATTAATTTCTTTGAAATAGACGGTTTCTTCAGCCAATTGATAAAAGTCTTCATGTCACTTGCTCCTTCAGGTTTGATACAGTATATATCGGCTGCTTAAAAAAGTTTTAAAATAAAAAATGGAAGAAGTTCTTTTTGGCAGTCTTCTGCCTTTTTAGCTTTCATTGCCCAAGCTCTTTGCATATCTTATAAAAAACAAGGGGGGCTAAACATGATTATTGTATCAGGACAATTGCTCCGTCCCCAGGATATTGAAAATTGGCAGATTGATCAAAATCTGAACCCGCTGTTAAAAGAGATGATTGAGACGCCTGTTCAGTTTGATTATCATTCAATTGCTGAACTGATGTTTGAGCTTAAACTGCGGATGAATATTGTAGCAGCGGCAAAGACGCTGCACAAAAGCGGGGCGAAGTTTGCCACTTTTTTAAAAACATACGGGAATACAACGTATTGGAGGGTTTCACCGGAGGGCGCCTTGGAGCTGAAATACAGAATGCCGCCTTCAAAAGCGATTCGGGACATTGCAGAGAACGGCCCGTTTTATGCGTTTGAATGCGCAACCGCAATCGTTATCATTTATTACTTGGCCTTAATCGATACAATCGGAGAAGATAAATTCAATGCCAGCTTTGACAGAATTATTTTATATGACTGGCATTATGAGAAATTGCCGATCTATACGGAAACAGGACACCACTTTTTCCTTGGAGATTGTTTGTATTTTAAGAATCCTGAATTTGATCCGCAAAAAGCACAATGGAGAGGCGAAAATGTGATTTTACTGGGGGAAGATAAATATTTTGCCCATGGTCTTGGAATCTTAAACGGAAAGCAAATTATAGATAAGCTGAATTCTTTTAGGAAAAAAGGAGCCTTACAGTCAGCCTACCTTCTGTCTCAGGCGACCAGACTGGATGTTCCGTCTCTTTTCCGCATCGTCCGCTAAAAAGCCCCATCGCCTATTTTCCGGACGATGGGGTTTCAAATGCCTTTCGTTTTCGATAGAAGGGGGCTGTGCCGAAATATTGGTTCGCAGCCCACTCCATTTTTTCAAGGTCATTTCTTGTCACGATTGGATCCAGGCTGCTCCATTTGATAAAGCGGACAAAATAGTAGCCTTTGATAGGAACCATTGTAACTTTTGAGTGAGGCCAGCCTTCAAATACAAACTCAATTTTCCCTCTTTTTTTATAAGAGTATTGAAGAATGTTCATATCTGTCACCTCAGTTTATCAAGTTACGTTCGGCAAAGCTCGGTACGTTCACATCCATTGATTGACTATCCCTCATGCAGGCTTTCCTGAAAACAAAGGATGAGGCGCGTGTCTCTTTCCCGCGCTTTTTATTTCGCATATGGACGAATGCCAAGCGCGCCTTCATTCGATAAAGCCGCAGCGTGGGCGGGTGTGACAGGCCCTCCGGCTATCGGCGCTTGTTCAGCGATCATGCTTTTGTCATAAAAAACAGCCTATTATCCCATCATTTTGATATAGCATGTCCGGGTGCGAGGGCCGTCAAATTCGCAGAAATAAATGCCCTGCCACGTTCCAAGAATGAGCCGGCCGTTTTCCACAATGACATGCTGTGAAGCTCCGACTGTACTCGACTTCATGTGTGCAGCTGTATTGCCCTCCATATGGCGGTCCAGCTCATGTTCCCACGGATATACCTCATCAAACCTTCTGAGCATATCTTTTTTGACGTCCGGATCGGCATTTTCATTAATTGTAATGCCCGCAGTCGTATGCGGACAGTAAATCAGCGCTGCGCCGCTCGTTATACCTGTTTCTTGAAGAAACGCTTCCACCTCCCGGGTGATATCAATCATTTCATCTCGTTTGGTTGTTTTGATTTGCAGTGTTTTCAGCATTTGTTTCTCCTTTCGTTTGTCCGCTCTCATCGCTTAATTCGTTCTGTGTTCTTTTTTTTCCTGTTAAACCGCTCTCATAAACCCGTTAAAACAAAAAAACTCCAGTCTAAGGCTGGAGTTTAGCACCATAGATATATTCTTGCTTCATACGGCTTTAAGAGTACTGATGTCATATGCTTGTGCGGCTCTGTTTCAATATTTGACAAGACGAGTGCATCTGATGACAATGGCAATCCAGAGTGCCTGAACAACGCCGGTGTTCCTGTCAGATTGGCCGCAATCAGTGCAGTATGGCTCTCGTTTTTCCGAAGATATGCAAAGATTTGCTGATCTTCCGGTAAAATGAGCTCGTATGTCCCGTTAATAAAAACATCATATGTTTGGCGCAGCTTGATCAAGCTTTTGTAAAAATGGTAAACGGATGTTTTATCGTTTTTTTGCGCCTCGGCATTCAGCCATTTGTAATTCTCATTGATTCCGATCCACGGTTTGGCCTCAGAAAATCCGGCGTATGGACCAGCACTCCATTGCATCGGCGTTCGCGAATTGTCTCTTCCCTTTTTCCAGACAATCTTCATCACATCCTCGTGTGATGTGCCTTTCGCTGTTTTTGTTTCATACAGGCGTTTCATTGCGACATCATCATAGTCCTCAATAGAGGGAAAAGCCACGTTCGTCATCCCGAGTTCCTGTCCCTGATAAATAAACGGTGTGCCTTTCATGAGAAAATAAACAGCGGAAAGCGCTTTTGCACTTTCTTTCAGGTACACTCCGTCGTCTCCCCACACAGAAACTGAACGGGGCTGGTCGTGATTCTCCATAAACAAAGCATTCCAGCCGATCCCTTCCAGACTGTCCTGCCAGTCAGTTAAAATTCGTTTAAATGCAACGATATCAATACTTTCATTGATCTCTACATCCCACAGGCCGAGATGCTCAAATTGAAAAATCATGCTGAATATGCCGTTTTTTTCTCCAGCCCAATCAGCTGCTTCTTTTGCAGCGACGCCGTTTGCTTCACCAACTGTCATAATCGGATAGCGGGAAAATGTGTTTTCCTTCAGATCTGTTAAAAAATCCATAATACCGTCAGCATTCATATGATAAGGAAAGGAAGGGACATAGTCCAGCCCCTTTGGATTCGGCATGTCGGGAAACCCTTCTTTTTTCTTAATATGCGTAATGGCATCCACCCGAAATCCGTCAATTCCTTTATCAAGCCACCAATTGATCATGTCATAAACAGCATTCCTCACCTTTTCATTTTCCCAATTCAAATCAGGCTGTTTTTTATCAAAAAGGTGCAGATAATACTGGCTTGTCTTTTGATCATACTCCCAAGCCGGCCCGCCGAAAATGCTTTCCCAATTGTTGGGCGTTTTTCCGTTTTTGCCGTCTTTCCAAATATACCAGTCGCGCTTTTCCGAGTGTATGGATGAACGGGATTCTATGAACCATGGATGTTCGTCGCTTGTGTGGTTCACAACGAGATCCATAATCAGCTTCATATCCAGATCATGAATGTCACCAAGCAGCTCGTCAAAGTCTTCCATCGTGCCAAACTCGCTTAATATGTTTTGATAATCCCGGATATCATAGCCATTATCGGCATTCGGTGAATCATACAGCGGGCAAATCCATATGACGTCAGCGCCCAGCTCTTTTATGTAAGAAAGCTTGGATCTGATTCCTTGAATATCCCCGATTCCATCGCCATTTGAATCTTTAAAACTGCGGGGGTAAATTTGATAAACAACGGCTTCCTTCCACCAAGCCTTTTTCATACAGCCACTCCTTCCCAGTGTCCATCTTATATATCCTATGTAGAAAAAAGGCTTTACAGCATTGCTTTTTAAGAAATGACTTGATGACACAAAAAACAGCCGTTCGTTCCCCGGCTGTTTTTTATTAAAAATTAGTTTTTTTAATTTCTACAAAACGGATGTGATGATCTTCGGCGTCGAGGATTTTAAATTCACAGCCCTCCGCGTGTATCACATCTCCTGCTTTCAGCTCCATTTTTTGCGTTAGAAGCCAGCCTGCAATCGTATCAATTTCTTCATTTTCAATCGCAATGTCGAGAAGGTCATTCACTTCGTCTATTAGCGCTTTTCCATCCATCACATAATGGTGCTCGCCCTTTTTCAGGATGTGCGGTGTTTCATCCTGATCATACTCATCGCGGATTTCCCCGACGATTTCCTCTATAATATCCTCTACAGTGACAAGCCCCGCCGTTCCCCCGTATTCATCGACGAGAATCGCCATGTGAATCCGCTCCTTCTGCATGCGGATTAAAAGCTGTTGAACAGGAATGCTTTCAATGACTCTGATAACGGGCCTCATGATTTGCTCCAGCTTTATCGGCTGGCCGAGAAAATAAGCTTTAAACATATCTTTGCTGTTGATGATCCCTAAAATATGATCCTTGTCATCTTTGATGACAGGGTAGCGTGTATACCGTTCATTAATGATGTGATGAATTGCCTCTTCAAGCGACTGCTCCAGAGAGATAACCGCAATTTCTGTCCGCGGAATCATAATCTCTCTCGCTACCCGGTTGTCAAATTCAAAAATCTTATTTACATAACGGAATTCAGACTGATTAATTTCTCCCTTTTCATAGCTTTCTGAAAGGATCAGTCTTAGTTCCTCCTCGCTGATGACAACCTGATGCTCCTTTACTGAATGAAAGCCAAACAATTTCACAAGAAAACTTGCAGAGCCGTTTAATGCTTTAATAAACGGGTACGTGATTTTATAAAACCAGATCAGCGGCTTTGCAATCCATAAGCTTACAGCTTCAGCTTTTTGAATAGAAACCGTTTTCGGAGCAAGCTCCCCCATCACCACATGCAAAAAAGTGACGATGATAAATGCAACTACAAATGTGACAATGTGGTTAAACGGTTCCGGCATGCCTGTCATTGTAAATAAGGGATGAAGAAAACGTTCAAATGTAGGTTCACCAAGCCATCCAAGGCCGAGGGCAGTAATCGTAATCCCGAGCTGGCAGGCTGATAAATACTCGTCAAGATTGGAGATGATTTTATGTGCGGCTAGCGCTCGGCTGTCACCGCTTTCGATGAGCTGATTGATTTTTGAACCTCTGATTTTGACGATCGCAAATTCCGCTGCAACGAAAACAGCCGTAATGCCAATCAAAACAAAAATGGCGATCAATTGTAAAATAAGCAAAAAAAGCCCTTACCATAAATGGTAAGGGGCCACCTCCTTAACGTTAATTCTCATCACGACCGTTTAAGAAAATCATCACAAAACGAAGTAGTTCAAACAGGGAAACCAGGGCGGCGGCCACATACGTTAAGGCAGCAGCGCTCAGCACTTTATTTACCCCATTTTCTTCATTGTTTCGGATGAATCCTTCTGACACAATAATCTGCTTGGCGCGTGAACTTGCATTGAATTCGACAGGCAATGTAATCAGCTGGAAAAAGACTGCCGCTGAAAACAGTATGATGCCAAGCCCGATCAAATTCAGGCTGCCGAGAAGCATGCCTCCTAAGAAAAGCAAAGGAGCTACACCGGATGCAAAATTCACGACTGGGAAGATTTTATGTCTCAGCACAAGCGCACCATATGACTCCTGATGCTGCAAGGCATGTCCGACTTCATGGGAAGCTACGGATATGGCGGAAATTGAGCGGCCGTAATAGACCGGCTCAGATAAACGCACCACCCGTCTTGTCGGGTCGTAATGGTCTGTTAAAGTGCCTCTTACCGGTTCGACCGGCACGTCGTAAAGACCGTTTATATCTAAAATCCGTCTTGCCGTTTCTGCCCCTGTACGTCCGCTTGAGGCTTCCACTTTTGAATATTTTTCAAAGTTGCTCTTTACTTTAAATTGTGCCCAAAACGACAATCCCAATGCGGCTATTGTTAAAAATATAAACAGCATTTTTTCATCATCCTTTTTCCATGATCATTTCTCTATTACGATTATTTTAATGAGTTTTCTTTCCCGTGTACAGAAATGCGCTTTTTCTTCCGGCTTGGAGCACAGAATCCAATCAGCAAAAAGAACAGGCCTGCTGAAAACAAATAAAAGGCGAAACCGCCGGCCAGTTCTTTCAGAAAATAAAACCAGGAGAAGCTGCCGGAAAAGTGATTATATGAATTCAAATCGAAAATAAACAAAATCACCGCGGATGCCGCCAGCTGTGTACCGATCAAAACCACGATCGTTCTTTGAAAGATCGTCATCTTTTTCATCCTTTTTGTTTTAGTTTATGGAGAAATCCGGTTTTATATGTTTTGTACATTTTTTGAAAAACATCACCGGAAGTGGGACATACTGTTAGAAAAAAGCACGGGTGTGATGGAAGCTATGAAAGTGACGAGTGAGGAAAAGGAACAGCTGAGCACAGCAATCGACCGAATGAATGAAGGACTGGACGCGTTTATCCAGCTGTATAATGAATCGGAAATTGATGAACCGCTTATTCAGCTTGATGATGATACAGCCGAGTTAATGAAGCAGGCCCGAGATAAGTACGGCCAGGAAAAGCTAAATGAGAAATTAAATACAATTATTAAACAGATTTTATCCATCTCAGTATCTGAAGAAGGAGAAAAAGAATGAAATCAAATCGGATATTTATTTCATGGCTCAGGTGGCCGTTATTTATCCGAATCGGGGTTATTATTTTATGTCTGATTCTTTTGTTCGGCCAAATCATTTATATTCTTGAGCCTAAGCAGTTCACTTCGGTATTCGAAGGCATTTGGTGGGCTGTCGTTACAGTTTCGACAGTCGGTTATGGAGACTATGTGCCGCACACGCCGCTGGGACAGGCAGCCGGAATACTGCTGATTTTGAGCGGAGCAAGCTTTGTCACAGCATATTTCGCTACGTTATCAGCGGCCGCATTCAGCAGACAGCATCGCTACATCGAAGGAAAAGTTGCTTACAAAGGCCGGGACCACATCATTCTGATCGGGTGGAATGAAAAAACAAACCGGCTTTTGAAGGACCTTCAGCTTGCCGCCCCTTCCAAAACAGTCGTACTAATCGATGAATCCTTAACAGAAGGCCCGCTTATTGAAAACGTTCATTTCATACGCGGGCACGCTGCCGATGATGGGACACTGAAACGGGCCAATATTACTGAAGCGGAATCAGTGATGATTACTGCCGATCAGTATAAAAGTGAAACTGATGCTGATATGCTGTCAGTGCTGACTCTTTTATCTGTTAAAGGGCTTAATCCCCTTGCTTACTGCATCGTCGAGATTTTGACTGACCGTTTTGTCACAAATGCAGAGCGGGCAGGCGCAAACCAAATCATCGGAACTTCAGAATTTATCAGCCGGGCGATGCTGCAGCATTACCAAGTCAAGTTACGGCCGCCTAAACAGCAGAACGGAATCAAGCTGACACTTGATCAGCATGTGGAGCTTCTTGCTGTTCCTGACGAACTAAAGGGAGCGGCTTACAAAACCTGTGTTCTCTATTTCCTTGATCACAACACAACAATTATAGGCGTACAAAAAAAGGAGGGGCCGATGCTTTCCCCTCCTCTTACATACAAGGTGCTCGAAACAGATCAATTCCTTGCCATCTAGTGTAACAGAACATCCTCCAATTCTTTCACGAGAGAGGCGCCGATATCCAAAAATGCCGGATCAATTTCCGCGTCCCGCCTTTCCGGTTCGGAAAATTGATTAAACAGTGATTGGAAAGGCCCTCCCTCGGCGTGATCGTCAACATCCGCCTGAAACACCTGTCTCAGCATAAATGGCGTTCCGATCCGGACGGCCGCCCCTCGTTCATCGAGACTGCCCTGTACCGCATTGACGGGAATTCTTAAAAATAAATAGCCGTCTCTATCATCAATTTTATAATCAAAGTAGCCATGATCGTATTCCCAGCCGCCGTTTATCACATAACCGAGCGGCTTCATCACTTGTTCCAGTTCTTGAAGCAGAAAAGACTGCCCATCTATCGCGGAAGGTATTGGTATCATCAGAATGCCCCTTTTTTCACTTATCCTGTCCTGCCGAACAAGACTTCATTCAGAGGCGCCTACATGGAAATCGTTGTTTCTTTCGCGCGGCCAACAGAAAAGAAAGCGCATTCAATTAAGAAGTAAACAGTCATTGCCGCTGCAAGCCATACAGCTGAATCCCAAGACACATAAACAACCGTTGCATAGAGTCCTAATTTAGTGAAAAGAGTATGGGTTCGTTTTAAATGCAAAATCCGATGTACCGCATCGGTAAAAAGGGCAAGCGGCAAACCAATGAGAAGAAAGGCGTGGATGAAAAAATGTGACAGCGTGCCGCCAAAGCTTGAAGAAAACTCTGTATACACGGCATCAAAGGAGATAAGGAAACTTAAAATAGCTGCAGAAAAACCGGCAATGATGAGATGTTTAACCAATTGTTTCATGAACATCAGCACCTTTCTGATTTTATAAAAAGCCGACCGGCAAATGCCAGTCAGCTTTCTCACATTAATCTTCCAGACGTTTTTCAAGCTCTGCTTTTTTCTCTTCAAAGCCAGGTTTGCCGAGTAACGCAAACATATTGACTTTATACGCTTCTACACCAGGCTGGTCAAACGGATTGACGCCAAGGAGGTAACCGCTCATCGCGCAGGCTTTTTCGAAGAAATATACAAGGTATCCAAAAGTATATGCATTCAGCTCAGGAATGTTAACGATTAAGTTCGGAACATTTCCGTCTGTATGGGCAAGCATTGTACCTTGGAATGCTTTTTTGTTAACGAAATCAACAGTTTTACCGGCTAAATAGTTCAAGCCGTCAAGATCGTTATCCGCTTCCTCAATTGTCAGTTCATGTTTAGGTTTCTCTACGTTCAGGACCGTTTCGAATAAATCTCTGCGGCCTTCTTGTACATACTGGCCTAAAGAATGAAGGTCTGTTGAATAGTTCGCTGAAGAAGGATAAATGCCCTTCTCATCTTTCCCTTCGCTTTCTCCGAACAGCTGCTTCCACCATTCCGCAAAGTATTGAAGCGCCGGTTCGTAGTTGATGAGCATTTCAATTGTTTTGCCCTTATTATAAAGGACATTGCGAACAACCGCATATTGGTATGCTGGGTTATCTTCCAGTTCAGATGTTGCAAAATCTTTGCTCGCATCCAGGGCGCCTTTCATCATGTCATCAATGTTGACGCCGCTGACAGCAATCGGCAAGAGACCTACAGCTGTTAAAACTGAATAACGGCCGCCGACATCGTCAGGAATAACAAATGATTCGAAGCCTTCTTCGTTAGAAAGCGTTTTTAATGCGCCGCGCTCTTTATCAGTTGTTGCATAAATCCGCGCTTTCGCTTCTTCTTTACCGTATTTCTCTTCAAGAAGCTTGCGGAAAATACGGAAAGCGATTGCAGGTTCAGTTGTCGTACCTGATTTAGAAATCACATTAATAGAGAAGTCAACATCTTCAAGAAGATCCATGACGTCTCTCATATAAGATGAACTGATGTTGTTCCCGATAAAAATGACTTGCGGATTGCCGCGTTTTGCTTTTGGCAAAGTGTTATAAAACGCGTGATTCAGCGCTTCAATCGCTGCCCGCGCTCCTAGATAAGAACCGCCAATGCCGACAACAAGCAAGACATCAGAGTCAGATTTGATTTTTTCCGCGCTTTTTTTGATGCGCGCGAATTCTTCTTTATCATAATGTTCAGGGAGGTCCACCCAGCCTAGAAAATCGCTGCCCGCGCCTGTTTTTTCATGGATATTATGGTGTGCTGTTTTTACAAAGTCCCGCAGATATGTAAGTTCATGTTCGTTGAAGAAAGTCAACGCTTTTGAGTAGTCAAAGCGTACATGCGTCATTGCTTGTCCCTCCATAACGGTATAATGTTTTCATCTTTCACTTTATATGAACTTATCTGTGAAATCAAGTCAAGAAGAAAGGGCGGAATGACTGGATTCCGCCCTTTGAGTTTATAGAGACGCGCGAAGGATGGCAAGCACGTCATCTTTGTTCAGTTTTTGGAAGTTGCCGAAGCCGCCGTGTTCCATTTCCTTGGCTGCGATATCAGCAATCAGCTCAAGCTTTTCTTCTCCAATATTGTAATCAGCAAGACGAGAAGGTGCACCGAGGCTTGTCCAGAACGCAGACAGTTTATCGATTCCTTCAAGCGCAATTTCTTTATCTGTTTTGCCTTCAGTATCAATGTCAAACATGTTGAGCATAAGGTTTTTAAAACGGCCTACATTTGTATCAAGCGTGTATCTCATCCAGTTTGGGAACAGTATCGCCAAACCGCCCGCGTGCGGAATATCATATACAGCTGAAACAGCGTGTTCCATTGTATGAGAAGCCCAGTCACCAAAGTAGCCCATTTGGAGCGTGCCGTTTAAAGCAATAGTACCAGCGTACAAAATCGTTTCACGAAGTTTGTAGTTTTCCAAATCTTCAAGAAGCTTAGGAGCTGTTTCGATGACCGTCTGCAAAACAGCAAAGCACATTCTATCCTGAAGCGGCGTGTTTTCAACATTATGGAAATATTGTTCGAATACGTGGCTCATCATGTCAACCATGCCGTATACTGTTTGATTTTCTGGAACGGTGAACGTATTTTCAGGGTCTAAAATAGAGAAACGCGGATGAGTGACATTGCTGCCCCATACAAATTTCTCGTTTGTTTCCCAGTTTGTAATCACGGAATCTGGGTTCATTTCAGACCCTGTTGCAGCAAGAGTTAAAACAGTTCCAAACGGCAGCGCATCCTCCGCTGTTACTTTTTTGCTGAAAATATCCCAAGCGTCGCCATCGTATTTGACGCCAGCTGCGATTGCCTTTGTACAGTCAATCACACTGCCTCCGCCGACAGCAAGCAGAAAATCAATGTCATGCTCTCTGCAAAGTCCTATGCCTTTTTCCACTGTTGCAAGACGCGGGTTCGGCTCTACACCTGACAGCTCATGAACAACAGCGCCCTCTTCTTTTAAAATGCCTGTGACTTGATCATAAAGGCCGTTGCGTTTAATGCTGCCGCCCCCGTAAACAAGCAGTACATTCTTGCCGTATTGTTTGAATTCTTTTCTTAATTGATCAAGCTGACCTTTTCCAAAAATCAGCTTTGTCGGATTATAATAAGTGAAATTTTCCATAGTAAAACCTCCAAATGATGCTGGTAAAAAACAGATTTTCCATTGTAACATAAGTTGACAAAAAGAAAAAGGGAAGCAGCCAAACGGCTATTTCCCCTTTTTTATAGAGATGCTTTCAAAATTGACAGCACGTCTTCTTTGTTGAGTGATTTAAATTGGCCGAATGTACCGTTAGCCATTGCCTTGTCAGCAATTGTGTCAAGCTGCTCATCATTAATATCATAATCAGCAAGACGGTTCGGAGCGCCAAGGCTTGTCCAGAATGCGGACAGCTTATCGATACCTTCAAGGGCAATTTCTTCATCCGTTTTACCTGCTTCTTCAACATCAAACACGCGAACTGCAAGCTGTTTCATGCGGGCAGGGTTTTCAGACAATGTGTGTCTCATCCAGTTCGGGAACAAAATTGCCAGTCCGCCGGCATGCGGAATATCATAAACGGCTGATACTGCATGTTCAATATTATGAGTAGCCCAATCCCCTCTTGCCCCCATAGAAAGCATGCCGTTTAATGCGATTGTTCCTGTGTACAGGATCGTCTCACGCAATTCGTAATTTTCGAGATCATTGATCAGCTTAGGCGCTGTTTCAATGACTGTACGCAAAAGTGATTCACACATGCGGTCCTGATACGGCGTGTTTGATACATGATGGAAGTATTGTTCGAATACGTGGCTCATCATGTCAACCATCCCGTAGATCGTGTGGTTTTTAGGTACGGTGAATGTATTCACCGGATCAAGAATCGAAAATTTAGGGAATACGAGCGGGCTGCCCCAGCCGTATTTTTCTTTTGTTTCCCAGTTTGTAATAACAGATCCCGAGTTCATTTCTGAACCAGTCGCAGCGAGAGTCAATACCGTTCCGAATGGCAAAGCATCTTTTGGCTGATGCTTTTTCGTAACGATATCCCACGCATCACCATCATACTTCGCTCCTGCGGCAATCGCTTTTGTACAGTCGATTACACTTCCGCCTCCGACAGCCAGCAAGAAATCAATGTTTTGTTCTTTACAGATGGCAACACCTTTATTAACAGTCGACACACGAGGATTCGGTTCCACACCTGCTAATTCATGCACGGTCGCTCCGGCTTTATTCAGCTGTTCAATCACTTGATCATACAGGCCGCTGCGTTTAATGCTGCCGCCTCCGTACACAAGCAATACGTTTTTTCCGTAAGGTTTGAGTTCCTCCGGAAGTCTTTCCACTTCGCCGCGCCCGAAAATTAATTTGGTCGGATTCCAGTATGTAAAGTTTTGCATGACATCTCCTCCTTAGATTTTTTATTATGCAGAATGTCCTCACCACATGTAAAGCAATCAGCTCTCACCGATCAGCATACCAGATGGTTTTATTTTGCAAGATGCTGGGAAAGAAGCTGATATAAGCGAGGGCAGGCCAGCTTCCCTCATATGGAGAATGCATGTATAGATTCTCCAATATGTCACAATCTATAACTGTTTTAATAATTCATGGAGGAGGTTGCAAAACATGAGTACCATTCAAAGAATTTGTCTTGTATTAACCATCATTGGCGCCATTAACTGGGGACTGATCGGATTTTTCCAATTTGACTTAGTAGCGGCTATCTTCGGCGGCCAAGGGTCAGCTCTTTCCCGAATCATTTACGGACTTGTCGGAATCGCCGGCTTAATCAACCTCGGTCTGCTATTTAAGCCAAACGAGGAAAGATCACGTGAAGAAGCAGCAAATCCTGAAATGCGATAGGATATCAATCACGCTGAAATAGGATTTTGCATGAAATCAAAAGCACCGAACATTCCTGTCCGGTGCTTTTTTTCATGCTTATTTTTTGATAAGGTCTTTGCGGTTGGACATTTCGATCCACTCTTCAAGCTTATCTTTTAATGTGTTGAAACCTTGTGGTGTAGAAGCTTCTTCGCTTACTTGAGCAGCTTTAGGTTTTCTTGGTTTGCTTTCTTTTTTCTCAGGCGCAGCTTGTGTCGCACGAATTGAAAGGCTGATTTTGCCTTTTTCTTCATCAACAGCAAGTACTTTTACTTGTACTTCGTCGCCAACTGAAAGGTGCTCGTTGATATCTTTTACGAAACCGTGAGTCACTTCAGAAATGTGTACTAAACCTTGAGTTTCTTCATCTAATGCAACAAACGCACCATACGCTTGTAATCCTGTAACTTTACCAGTGTAAACACTGCCCACTTCAAATTTTGCTGCCATTCATAACAACTCCTAAGTTAAATTAAATATCTGTTTATACGCAATTTAAAATTATATCACACATGTCTTATTTCCGCAAAGAAAACTTTTTCATAAAAAAATCAGGTTTATGCACAGCAAAAAGGGGGTAAACTGAAAATACCAAAGGCTTTCTAGTATTCCCCCCTTTTATTGGATGCGAACAAAAGGTTCGTATCTTTTTTTATGTTGTTTTGTGCAGGAAGCGTTTCATTCTGACTAACGCTTCTTGAAGCTGTTCAATCGAGGTTGCGTATGAACAACGGATATATCCCTCACCGCTCGGACCAAACACACTTCCAGGAACAACTGCCACTTTTTCCTGCGTAAGAAGCTCCTCGGCAAACTGTTCTGAACTCATCCCCGTGCTTTTAATTGATGGAAAAGCATAGAAAGCGCCGCCCGGATGATGACAGCTGAGACCGATTTCATTGAGCGATTCTACAAACAGATTCCGTCTTCTTCGATAGCTTTTTTTCATTTTTTCTACGTCTTCCATGCCGTTCTTCAGGCCTTCAAGGGCGGCAAACTGCGCCATTGCGGGCGCACACATCATCGCATATTGATGAATTTTAAGCATGGCATCCCGAAGCAAGGATGGTGCCGCGGCAAAACCGAGCCTCCAGCCCGTCATTGCAAATGCTTTTGAAAAGCCTGAGATGACTACCGTCCGTTCCTTCATTCCCGGTAATGCCGCTATACTTGTAAATTCCTCATCATATGTCAGCTCCGCGTAGATCTCGTCGGCTAAGACGATGACATCATGTTTTTTGGCAAACTCAGCAATCTCATTCAGCTCTTCCTTCGAATAAACCGAACCTGTCGGATTCGATGGTGAGCAGATGAGAATGGCCTTTGTTTTTTCAGTGACTGCCGCTTCAAAATCAGCAGCCGTTGCTTTAAATCCTTTGTCTGCCGTTGTATGAACGTGAACCGGGATACCGCCTGCCAAAGAAACAAGCGCATCATACGCCACAAAACACGGCTCAGGAATGATGACTTCCTCACCTGGATTCACAATGGCGCGGATCGCAATATCCAAAGCCTGACTTGCCCCCACTGTCACAATCAGCTCATTATCTGGCGAGTAGCTAAGATCAAACCTGTTGCTCAAATAACGGCTGATTTCCTCCCGCAATGAGTATAAACCCGCATTGGCCGTGTATGACGTATATCCTTGTTCAAGAGAGAGAATGCTTGCTTCGCGGACATTCCACGCGGTAACAAAATCAGGCTCGCCGACGCCTAAAGAAATGACGCCTTCCATCGTTGCCGCCAAATCAAAGAATTTGCGGATGCCGGATGGTTTTATTTGTTGTACATAGTCTGATAAATACGAAGTCATTTACGGTGACACCACGATTCTTTTGTCGTCGTCTCCTGTTTCAAACACTTTGCCGTCATGCTTGTATTTTTTCAGGATAAAATGGGTTGTCGTAGATACAACTGAATCAAGCGTTGACAGTTTATCCGAAACAAAACGCGCTACGTCAGACATCGAATTGCCGCGAATCACGACAGACAAATCGTATACGCCTGACATCAGGTAAACTGATTCAACCTCTTGGAATCGGTAAATCCGTTCCGCCACTTCATCAAAACCGACGCCCCGCTTCGGCGTTACTTTGACGTCGATCATGGCCGTAACGCCCTCATGTCCGTCTACTTTTCGCCAATCAATCATAGCGGAATAATCGATAATAACCTTTTCTTTCTCCAGTTTGTCAATAATTGTTTTTACTTCATTTACAGGGATGCCCGCCATCTTTGCGATTGTTTCTAAATCGGCGCGGCTGTTTTCGTCTAAAATTTCTAATATTTCTGTTTCTTTTTCTGTCAATTTCATTTGATTCACACCTTTGCAATGTCAAGAAATCTCATGACATTATATCACGTTTTTTGACGAATGCTAAGAAAAAACGAGGAGAAACTTCCGCTAGAATTTACAATTTCAGGGCATAATACAACCATCAAAAAAAGGGAGTGACACAGAATGGAGGCGGTTTCACCAATAAGGCGGTTTATGGTCGATGGAGTCAATGTATACTACGAACATTATCAAAATCCCGGCAGGCAAACGCTGGTCTGCGTACACGGTTTTTTATCATCTGCATTCAGCTTCAGAAAAGTAATTCCTCTCCTTCGGGACAAGTACGACATCATCGCGCTTGATTTGCCTCCTTTCGGCCAATCTGAAAAATCAAGAACGTTTATCTATACCTATCAAAACCTTGCTAAGCTTGTCATTGGGATTTTGGAGCACTTGCAAGTGAAACAGGCTGTGCTTGTCGGGCATTCTATGGGCGGGCAGATATCGCTGTCTGCTGCTCTCCAAAAACCTGAGCTTTTTTCAAAGGTTGTGCTGCTTTGCAGTTCAGGGTATTTAAAACGTTCACACCCGACGATTATTTTCGGGACCCATATCCCGTATTTTCATCTTTACATCAAACGCTGGCTCTCGAAAGAAGGCGTGATGAAAAATTTATTAAATGTGGTGCATGATAAATCGCTGATTGATGAGGAGATGATTGACGGCTATGGCAGACCGTTTCAGGACGAGCAGATTTTCAAAGCCATGACAAGGTTTATCCGCCACAGAGAAGGAGATTTAGAACCCGAGCAATTGAAGAAAATGAACAAGCCTGCTTTATTGATTTGGGGCGAGGAGGATCGAATTGTCCCAATGGAGATCGGTAAACGGCTGCACGCAGATTTGCCTAATTCCGTGCTGTACTCACTTGGCCAGACCGGACATCTGGTGCCTGAAGAACGGCCTGAACTTGTTTCTGAACACATTGCTGATTTTATCAATTAAAAAAACCGGTGCTGAACCGGTTTTTTTAAGGCGTGCAGGAGCTGCTGTTTTTAATGAATAAAAGCTGGCCAGCCACTTCCCGGCAGCTGGCGATCGGCAGCGTTTGTTCAAAAGAAGTTTCAAATATTTGCTGAATGCTTTTCGCCAGCACGTCGGGATCGTCTTCATCATAGACTGCCTGCACGACATCAACAGCCTCCGTTTCGTAAAACTCTTCTCCATATTTAAACGGGTCCCATTTGGCAATGATCTTAATCATTTCCCTGACCGCTTGACTTTCTTCCATATTCATCACCGCTTATAATAAAATTTGCAGTTCTATCTTATCATAGTGAAGCTTAGAAGAATAAACATACATGAGGGGGTAACAGAATGAACTTTGATAAACGAGAAGAACGCCTTGGCACCCAATCGGTCAAATGGGACAAAACAGGCGAATTATTTGGCGTGACAGACGCACTCCCGATGTGGGTGGCGGATATGGATTTTCGCGCGCCAGAAGCGATAACTGAAGCGTTAAAAGAGCGTCTTGACCACGGTATTTTTGGTTATACAACTCCAGATCAAAAAACGAGGGATGCTGTGTGCGGATGGATGCAAAACAGGCACGGCTGGAAGGTGAATCCGGAAAGCATCACATTCAGCCCCGGCGTTGTAACGGCTTTGAGCATGGCGGTACAAGCTTTTACGGAGCCGGGCGATCAAGTAGTTGTTCAGCCTCCAGTTTATACGCCTTTTTACCATATGGTGGAGAAAAACGGCCGGCACATTTTACATAATCCGCTGCTAGAAAAAGACGGCGCATATGCAATGGATTTTGAAGATTTGGAGACGAAGCTTAGTGACCCAAGTGTTACATTGTTTATTTTATGCAATCCTCATAACCCTTCTGGGCGTTCATGGGGCCGGGAAGACTTACTGAAGCTAGGCGAATTGTGCCTTGAGCATGGCGTCACAGTTGTATCGGATGAAATCCATTCTGATTTAATGCTGTACGGACACATACACACGCCGTTCGCTTCGCTCTCTGACGATTTCGCTGATATTTCTGTGACATGTGCTGCTCCAAGCAAAACATTTAATATCGCCGGATTGCAGGCTTCAGCAATCATTATTCCGGATCGCCTGAAGCGCGCCAAGTTTTCCGCAAGCCTTCAGCGCAATGGTTTAGGCGGACTGAACGCGTTTGCCGTCACTGCAATCGAAGCCGCGTATTCAAAAGGGGGACCGTGGCTTGATGGATTGATCTCTTACATTGAGAGAAACATGAACGAAGCGGAAGCCTTTTTGAGCACCGAGCTGCCAAAGGTCAAAATGATGAAGCCGGATGCATCATACTTGATTTGGCTCGACTTCAGCGCTTACGGCTTGTCCGATGCAGAGCTTCAGCAAAGAATGCTAAAAAAAGGAAAAGTTATTTTAGAGCCCGGGACGAAATACGGGCCTGGCGGAGAAGGATTTATGCGCCTGAACGCAGGATGCTCTCTTGCAACCCTGCAGGACGGCCTGCGCCGCATCAAAGCCGCATTATCGTAAATATAGCTGTTAAACGCCTTTACGTCTTCATTTGTAAAGGCGTTCTTAATAAAGGAATTTTATATTTTACTTCTAATAATTAGTGTTATAATAGATTCATATTTTATACGAAAGGATTTCACACGAATGGAAATTCTAAAAGACTATCTTCTGCACATCTGCTTTATTTTGTTTCCTATTCTTCTTTACCAAGTGTTTTGGCTTGGAAAACCTGCGATTCTTGTGCCAAAAATAAACAGCGGTTTGGTCACGCTCTTCGCCTGCGGCGCCTCCGTTTTATGCATTATTTTCCCGATTCATGAAATGGACTACATACAATACGGCCTTCAGATGATTCCCGTTATCATTTGTTTATTTTACATTAGTACCGCTTCCGGACTTACAGTCGCCGCATCTGTCCTATGTTTTGAACTGCTTTTTTACGAACCTTCCGCAATGTTTGTTTTCACTTTGCTGCCTTTTCTTATCATTATCCCAATCTTATTTCAGAAAAAATGGCCATTCATGTCCAAAGCGAAAAAACTGCTGCTGTCTTTATTGATCAGCTGCGTGGAGATTTTCCTATTTTTCGCCTCAAGCTGGATTCTTTCCGCCTTGAATATTTTAAATTTTCAAAAATCAGGAATTTTCGTTTACGAGGCGGCAGTCTCAGGGCTTTTCCGCTCCAGTGTTCTTCTATTAAGCATCTATATTATCGAAAGCATCGCCGAAAATATCGCCCTGCGCTCACAGCTTATCCATTCTGAAAAAATGACGATTGTGAGTGAACTGGCAGCGAGCGTCGCTCATGAGGTCAGGAATCCGCTGACAGTTGTCCGCGGGTTTGTCCAGCTGCTTTTTAATGATGAAACCTTACAAAACAAGTCGAGTGCAGATTACAAAAAGCTTGTACTGTCAGAGCTTGACCGGGCGCAAGGCATTATTACAAACTATCTCGATATGGCCAAACAGCAATTATACGAAAAAGAGGTTTTTGACCTATCTGCCCTTATCAAAGAGACAAGCTCCCTTATGGTGTCGTACGCCAATTACAAGTCAGTAACCGTCGAGGCTGAAACAGAACCGGACCTTTTGATATACGGAGACGCAACAAAGCTGAAGCAGGCTGTCATCAACCTGATGAAAAACAGTATTGAAGCGGTTCCTCACGGTAAGGGGATGATCCACATATCAGCCAAAAGAAACGGCCATACGATCATGATCAACATCACAGACAATGGGGTCGGGATGACAGACCATCAAATGCAAAAACTCGGCGAACCTTATTATTCCTTAAAAACGAACGGAACGGGACTCGGCCTCACCGTAACCTTTTCCATTATTGAACATCATCACGGGACCATTTCATTTAACAGCAGCTTCCAAAAAGGCACTACGGTGACCATTAAGCTTCCCGCTGATCTTCCTCACTAGCAAATCGATTGGAACTTTAATAGAATAAATGCGAGGTGATGACAGATGAGCACGTTTGAGACAGGCTCTATCGTTAAAGGATTTTACAAAACAGGTGTATACATAGGAGAAATCACGGCTTGCAGGCCGCAGCATTATTTAGTGAAAGTGAAAGCGGTTCTTACCCATCCCGCTCAGGGAGACCTTCATCATCCAAAACAGGCGGATGTGCCATTTTTTCATGAGAGAAAAGCGCTCGCACATGGTGAACAGACCAATATCCCCCACCATATGGTGAAGCCTTATGACGGTGAAGTGCCGGATTATACCGAATCTCTGCGAGAGGCGACAGCACAGATGAGAGCCAAATTGAATGAGGATGGTTCGGAGTGGGCAAAGCGCTCCCTTCATAATCTGGACATTTTAGAAAAAGAATATTTTAACCTGCCATAACCCAGTCTGACAAAAGATTGGGTTTTTCACGTCGCGCGCTTCAACAGTTCGGTTAAATCGATTCTTTCGCCGATTGTGGGCGGTTTTGGCTTTTCGAGATACTGCTTATCCTGCTCAACAAGCTTAAAAAGTTTATATGCTGTAAGGGCATCATCAAGCGCTTTATGATGGGTGCCGGTTCCGGAATCTCCATACTCTTCGGCAGCTTTCCATAAACCCGTCAATGTCCGGTCTCCAAAAAAGTTTTTGTATTCAAGCGATAAATCTCTCATTTCTCCCTTAAACGGGAAAGGGATATGGTTAAACATACAGTTTTGCTTCAGCACTTTCATATCCATGTTTCCCCACGTAATAATTGTGCTGTTTTTCTCAGGATCCAGCTCGTTTAGTTTACGGATGAAATCCTCGAATCTCATTCCTTCGTCTACCTGTTTTTGGGTTATTTTTAAAAATGATTTGCATCGTTTCGTAAGCTTCGGGAACTTTTTCGGTCTAACATAGCTAGAAAACGTCTCAACCACTTCATCATCAATCGACTTTACAATTCCGGCTTCAATGATTTCCGGGAAGAAGTTTTGAGGACTGTACTTTCCATCAGGCATTGTAAATTCGAAATCAATAATGAGTAAGCTGTTTGTCGTCACCTTTTTACACCTGCCTTTCCTCCGATCAGAAAATGCTATCTTTATAGTATATCAATTCCCCTTCTCGACATTTCTTCATTTTCTAAAAATAATGAATTTTCCCAGCCGCTTCGTTTCTTTTAAATTGTGAATCGTTTCTTTATAATTAGTAAGGAACCCGAAATAATAAGAAGGTGATGTTATTTCTATCCGTAAGAAAAACTTTGTCATTGTGTGGCTGGCGAACTTTTTTGTCTCCGCTAGCACAACGATGATCGTTCCTTTTCTCTCCTTATACATTGAGACGCTCAGCTCTTTTTCAAACGGCTTTGTGCAAAGGTGGAGCGGCTATGTGTTCGGCATTACATTTCTCATGGCGTTTTTGGTATCCCCGTTTTGGGGACGGTTCGGAGACAAACGCGGATACAAGAAAATCCTTATGGCAACCGGAACAGGCATTGCCCTCAGCATTTTCTTCATGGGCTTTGTTACATCGGTGTACCAATTGTTTTTTCTGCGTATGGCAATGGGTCTTGTAACCGGATTCATCCCGACATCTCTTGCGATGATTTCGGCACAGACTCCGAAGAGCTCAGCTGGCAAAACACTCGGCACGCTGCAAATGGGGCAAGTGTCCGGAAGCTTGTTCGGCCCGCTTTTGGGAGGCATGCTTGCTGATCGTTTCGGCTTTACGTATACCTTTTTTATCACATCCTTTGTGATTTTCTCGTCTGTTCTTCTCGTGTTATTTGGTGTCAAAGAAAAGCCTCTTGCAGAGAAAACAGCCAAACGTACGTCTTACTCGAGAAAAGAAGTGCTCTCCTATATTTTTCACCATCCGGCGCTGTGGGTCATGATGCTGTTAACCATGCTGATTCAAACAGGCAATTTCAGTATCCAGCCCCTGCTCGCTTTATATGTAAATGAGCTGCACGGACCTGTCAATCTTGCCTTTTTCTCCGGCATGGCATTTTCAGCAACGGGGCTCGGAAGTTTGCTGCTGGCTAGAAAATGGGGTGATCTGGGCGACCGCTACGGCCACCGCCGCATTTTAATCGGACTTTTGCTCGCCGCCTCTTTCTTTTTTATTCCGCAGGCGCTCGCGTCCTCACTCAGCGTGCTCCTTGTTTTCAGATTTTTATTCGGAATGGCGATGGGCGGTTTGCTGCCATGCATTACGGCAGCGATCCGCGTTCAGGCTCCCGGCAGCATTCAAGGTGAAGTTCTCGGCTACAATGTCAGCTTTCGCTTTTTAGGAAACGTGCTCGGGCCTCTGCTCGGCGGAATCATATCGAGCCACTTTACCATTTCGGCCACCTTTTACGTCACAGCGTTTCTCTTTTTCGCCGGCGCCTGCATGCTTTGGATCATGCAGAAACTTCGGAAAGATTCTTATGCCAAAGCAAGCTGATTCCGAGAAAAAACTGAGGAATCTTCTAAATTTAACCTTCTCGTAATCTCAAAAGAATGGTACGATATGGCTAGAATTTAGGAGAAAAGAGAGTGACCATGTTACGAAAAATAATCGGATGGATTTTGCTCCTTTGCATAATCCCATTGTTTGCATTTACAGTTATCGCTTCCGGAAAAGAAGTAAAACAAATGAAGTCCCTGGATCAGGTGCTTGATAAAAATATTAATCTGAAAGATATCAGCCTTGTTCAGAACAGCTACATGTATGACAGGGACGGCTCCCTTGTCTCGGAAATCGTCAGCGACCACGAAAACCGTGTGCTCGTTCCATTTAACAAGATTCCCGAGGAAGTCAAACAGATTTTCTTAACATCTGAGGACCGCCATTTTTACGAGCATAAAGGCTTTGACTTTATGGGAATGGTGCGGGCTACTGCTTCTAACGTAAAAGACAAGAAAATTGACCAGGGTGCCAGCACCATCACACAGCAGCTTTCAAGAAACTTATATTTGAGCCACGAACGCTCCTTCAGCCGCAAGCTGACAGAGCTCGCGTATTCCTATCAGCTGGAGAAAAAATATACGAAAAATGAAATTCTTGAAGCTTACTTAAATACCATTTATTTTAACAATGGTGTTTATGGCGTCGGTTCAGCAGCTCAATTCTATTTCAGCAAACCGCTGAAATCTCTCACAGTGGGAGAAATGGCTTTTATCTGTGCTATACCTAATAACCCTACATTATATGATCCTCTCAAGCATTTTGACTACACGAAAAGCCGTCAAGAACGTTTGCTTAAAGGGCTAAAAGATGCCGGGGTCATTACGGACAAAGAGCTGAAAAAAGCCGTAAAACAAAAAATCAAACTGGATGTTGAAAAAAGAGAAGACAAATATCCTGACTACGTTTCCTACGTCAATGATGAATTCACTCAGCTGGTGTCTGAATCAGAAGGCTTTGATAAACGCCTTCAAAAAGCATCAGGAAAACAAAAAGAAAAGATCGAGAACGAGCTGTCCGCAAGAGTCAGCACTCTGATGAAAGACGGCGTGAAAATTTATACTGCACTTGATCCGTACATGCAAAATCAAGTTGTGGCACAAATGAATTCCAAGCTCCCGTATGCGGACGTACAGGGCGGAGCGGCTGTGATTAATCACCAGACGCATCAAATCATCGCTCTATCCGGCGGGAAAAACTATCAAAAATATGACTTTAACCGCGCCTACCAGGCGTACAGGCAGCCGGGGTCTTCCATTAAGCCGCTTCTTGATTACGGCCCTTATATTGAACAGACCGGCGCGACAACAAGCAGCACCATTGATGCCAGCAAGTTTTGCAGCAAAGACTACTGTCCGCAAAACTACAATAACCGCACTTACGGCACAGTGACGCTTGATACGGCGTTTAAAAATTCATATAATACACCGGCTATTAGAATGCTCGACCGCGTCGGCATCCAAAAGGCATTCAGTTATATTGAGCCGTATCATTTTGCCAAACTTGTCGACAGTGACTATCTTCTTCCGGCGGCGCTTGGCGGATTTACAAACGGCATGACGCCTCTTGAGATGACAAAGGCTTATACGACATTCGGAAACAGCGGAAGCTATACGCCGAGCCATGCGATTACAAAGGTGACAGACCTTAAAGGAAAAACGCTTTATAAATGGAATGATAAAGCGACTCAAATATTCAGCGTCCGCACGAACATGCAGCTGAAAAAACTGATGTCTTCCGTGGTGAAAAGCGGAACAGGGAAAAAAGCATATTTCAATGCGCCTTACATCGGCGGTAAAACCGGAACATCAAATGATTATCACGATATGTGGTTTGTCGGCCTGACTGATACGTATACAATGGGTGTCTGGGTCGGAAAGGACACACCGACCAGCGTTGAATATCTTCACAGCATCAGCCCTCAGCTTTCCATCTGGAAAGGAACGCTGCAAGCTGCTTATTAAAGGATCGGAGGGGATATGGGGTGACTTCAGAACAAATTCCAAATCGCGTTTTGCTGTTTGATGGTGTCTGCAATTTATGCAATGGCGCCGTGCAATTTATCATTAAACGTGATCCGGACGGATTGATTTCTTTCACATCGCTGCAGTCGGAAACAGGACAGAGCCTGCTGAAAAAAAGCGGGCTTCCGACTGATCGGTTTGACAGCTTTGTCTTTATTGAAGACGGCCAAGTGTACACAAAGTCAACTGCAGCCATTAAGGTTTTCAGGCATCTGCGAGGCCCATGGCGGCTCTTCGTCCTGTTTTTCGCAGTGCCGAAGCCTGTCAGAGATATGGTCTATTCTTTCATTGCCAACAACCGCTATAAGTGGTTTGGCAAAAAAAATGAATGTATGCTCCCCTCCCCTTCTATTAAAAAAAGATTTTTACCGTAAATAAAAAATGGCTAGGACGCTAGCCATCACAGATTGTTGACAAAATCCTAAAACGGCTTCGTTTTAGGATTTTGTCATCTATTCAGCGTGATTGAAAACTTTTGAAGTTGTGAAACGGCGGAAACCTGAGAATCTACCGCCGTTTCATTGCGTACAGAGCACGAAGCGCAAATCTGACCACCAAACGCTGAAATGGCTAGCTTACACAGGTAAGCTAGCCATTATGCTATTATAAAGCTTGATAAATATGAACAGAATACCGATAACAAAGGTAAACCAAAACAGCAGTTCCAATAGAATGAATCCGACTAATGACATGAGAGAAAGCGTCGAATAAATCCGGTACACGGTAAACACAAAGTAAGCGAGCGTGACGACCGCAAACCAGATCACAATCCAAATGACATTTTGCAAAAGCACAAAGGATAAAATCCCGCCGCCCAAATAAATCATGGAACCCATTCTGAGTTTTTTCAGGTTGTTCCCTTCCGGATCATTAGCAAAAAACAGCAATGACAGCTCGGTCACGGTATTTGCAATTAATTTCAGAGCGGACAGAACCATAAAATATAAAAGTGCAAAGGCAGCAAATAACGCAAGCCTGATTCCTTTCTCTGAAAAATAATCGAGCATTCCATCATACATTCCAAATGAAGACAGCATCTTCAACGCATAAAGTGAAGTTGAGATGGATAAGGACGAACTAAAAAGCAGGATCGCAATCAGCGGAAAATATCCTGTCAAATAAGTATTTTTCATATAAAAAAGTCCCTTTCTATAATCTACCTCATTTATTATGGAGGACTTAAAACACATTGACAAGATAAATTATTCCATTTTTTCTCCTTTTTACGAATTACAGTCCCAAATCTTCACAAAGCAGCATTTTGAGAGTAAAGTAGTACGCAGGAATCATAAAACGTAAGGAAGTTTTATATGAAAAAAACATTAAAACTGCAAACCAGACTCACCATATTTGTTTGTATCGTTGTATTAATCGCATTGCTCATTACGTTTTTTACAGTCGGTGCCCAAACCACCAAACGGATTAGAGATCAGGAAAAGGCCACTGCGCTACAGACTGCTGAAATGGTAGCTGAGGCGCCGATGACAGCCGCTGCTTTAGAAAACGGGAAAAAACAAAAGGAACTGCAGAGCTACACAAAGCGGGTTCAGAAAATCACCGGCACGGAATTTGTTGTCGTCATGGATATGAGCGGTATCCGCAAAACTCATCCTGACCCGAGCAAAATCGGAAAAAAATTCAGAGGCGGTGATGAGTCCGAGGTATTAAAAGGGCATGTCCATATCAGCACAGCCTCTGGCACGCTCGGGAAATCGCAGAGAGCGTTCGTCCCTGTCTACGCGGAGAATGGAAAACAAGTCGGTGCAGTCGCGGTCGGCATCACCGTAAATGAAATTGATGAAGTGATCAGCCATAGCTTACGGCCGCTTTACTTTATTATTTGCGTCAGCATCTTCGTCGGTGTGATCGGAGCCGTTATCGTCGCCCGTACAGTGAAAAATATCATGTACGGACTTGAACCTTATGAAATTGCGACTCTGCTTGAAGAACGGAGCGCGATGCTGGAATCGACGAAGGAAGGAATACTCGCTGTCGATGAACATGGCAAAATTAAACTTGCCAACGCGGAAGCAAAACGCCTATTCGTCAAAATGGGCATCAACACAAATCCCATTGATCAGGATGTAGATGACATCTTGCCGAAAAGCCGCTTGAAAAAGGTCATTGAGACAAAAAAACCTCTTCAAGACAGAGACGTCCGCATTAACGGGCTGGAGCTTGTGTTTAATGAAGTTCCTATCCAGCTGAAAGGACAAACTGTCGGAGCGATTGCGACATTCCGAGACAAGACCGAGGTAAAACATTTAGCTGAACAGCTATCCGGTGTTAAAATGTATGCAAACGCACTGAGAGCGCAGTCTCATGAATTTATGAACAAACTGCATGTGATATTAGGTCTCGTCCAGCTGAAAGAGTATGACGATCTTGGAGATTATATTAAAGATATTGCCATTCAGCAAAAATCAGAAACAAGTGAAATTATAAATGATGTCAAAAGCTCCGTACTGGCCGGTTTTCTGCTTGGAAAGCAAAGCTTTATACGTGAGCAGGGCGCAAATCTTGATATTGAATGCAACGGTGTCATCCCGAACGCGACAGACCCTTCTGTCATCCATGAACTTATTACAATCATCGGAAATCTCATCAACAATGGCTTAGACGCCGTTGCCGATATGCCGAAAAAACAAATCACCATGTCCATGCGCTTCCATAACAGCATACTTGATATTGAAATTACCGATACTGGAGCAGGCATGTCTGAAGAAGACCAAGCCAAAGTATTTGAACAAGGCTATTCAACAAAGGGCAAAAACCGGGGATTCGGCCTTTATTTCACACAGCAAAGCATCGAAAATTTAAAAGGCCAAATGATCCTCACAAGCGAAAAGAATGAAGGAACGACATTCAGTATTCGCATCCCGTACGAACCGAAGGAGGAAAATCATGATTAATGTACTAATAGTTGAAGATGACCCCATGGTGGGTGAATTAAATAAACGATACTTAAGCCAAATAGATGGCTTTCAGCTGAAAGGCATCGCTTCTTCCTTTCAAAGCGCTCTGCATATTTTAGGCGAGCACCATATCGACCTCATTTTGCTTGATATTTATATGCCGGGAAAAAACGGGCTGGAACTGCTGACGGAATTGAGAGCCCAAAATGAAGCGGTTGACGTGATTGTCATCTCAGCGGCCAGCGAGCTTGACGTGATCAAGAAAACACTTCGGTACGGAGCTGTTGATTATTTAATCAAACCGTTTGAATTTGAACGTTTCCAAACGGCTCTGTCTGATTACAGACGAAAACAAAAGGTGTATTCAACCCATCGCAACATGAGCCAAAAAGAACTGGACGCCGAGCTTTTTCAAAAGAAAGAAGCAACAGAAAAAGTGCAGCTTCCTAAAGGCCTGACAAAAAGCACGCTGAAGCTGATCTGGTCCAGTATCCAGTCATTTGAAAATGAATCTTTTACGACAGAAGACTTGGCAAAGCACACTGAAATCTCTCAAGTATCCATACGAAAATACTTAAAGTTTCTTGAAGATATACAGGTTCTGAATGTAGAAATGGCGTACGGAACGATCGGAAGACCTGTGTTTCAGTACAACGTCAACAACAGTAACCTTAACGGAATAAAGCAATATCTATAAGAAAACGCACTGCTTGCTTTGAGCAGTGCGTTTTTCTGTCATATCTCTTGCCAAGATGCTTGATTCTATTGTTGATAAGTTATACAAGAATAACAAAGGGCTTTCACATTTTTAAGCAAATAATTCTAAAAATAGATACTTTTTAAAAAATTATGTGAAATTCTATTTATTTCTTATTAGTTAAATGATAAATTATGATTGGTTAGTTGATCCCGAAAAACTAAGTCATAAGTCTTACTTCAGAAAACGATGTCACGGTTTTCCGCCCGGAACGCCTTCCGCATCCTTCTCTTCCCCGCCTTTCGAAGGAAATACTCACACCACGCTTATTCAGGGAAGAATAGAACTGTCTCAGCGCATTCCATTTGTTATTATCAGAAAATTTTATCGATTCTAAGAAATTGTTCAGGACAGCCCATCACATGACTGGCCGGATCAGCTTTGAACCAAATTTTTCTGGGGGGTTATATCTTGAATAAACGAAAAATCGGATTGGCGATGTCACTTGTGATCGCAGCAGGCACCATATTAGGAGCATGCGGAAACAGCGAAAAAAGCAGCGGCTCAGGCGAAGGCAAAAACAAATTCAGTGTGGCGATGGTTACTGACGTAGGCGGAGTGGATGACAAATCCTTCAACCAATCAGCCTGGGAAGGCATCCAAGCCTTTGGGAAAGAGAATGGGCTGAAAAAAGGCAAAAACGGTTACGACTATCTTCAATCCAAATCTGATGCAGACTATACAACGAACTTAAATAAATTGGCGCGTGAGAATTTTGACTTAATTTACGGCGTCGGCTACTTAATGGAGGATTCAATCAGCGAAATTGCTGACCAGCGTAAAAATACAAACTTTGCGATTATAGATGCTGTTGTCGATAAAGACAACGTCGCAAGTATTACGTTTAAAGAGCAGGAAGGCTCATTTCTCGTCGGAGTGGCCGCAGCCCTATCAAGCAAATCAGGAAAAATCGGCTTTGTAGGCGGCATGGAATCAGAGTTAATCAAAAAATTCGAGGTCGGCTTCCGTGCCGGCGTGCAAGCAGTTAACCCTAAAGCCGTTGTAGAAGTGAAATACGCAGGGGGTTTCGATAAAGCCGATGTCGGCAAAGCAACCGCCGAAAGCATGTATAAATCAGGCGTAGATGTTATTTATCACTCTGCGGGCGCCACTGGCACAGGCGTCTTTACTGAAGCGAAAAACCTGAAAAAAGAAGATCCAAAACGCGATGTCTGGGTCATCGGTGTCGATAAAGACCAATACGCAGAAGGCCAGGTAGAAGGAACAGATGATAACGTCACCCTCACTTCCATGGTGAAAAAAGTAGATACAGTCGTTGAAGATGTAACGAAAAAAGCGAGTGACGGAAAGTTCCCGGGCGGCGAAACACTTACCTACGGGCTTGATCAAGACGGAGTCGGCATTTCTCCATCTAAACAAAATCTATCGGATGATGTGATCAAAGCGGTCGATAAATGGAAGAAAAAAATCATCGACGGATTGGAAGTCCCGGCAACTGAGAAAGAGCTCAAAACCTTCAAAGCTTAATAAGAATCGCAGGGATAAGGAGGTCGAGCCCTTATCCCTTGTTTTTCTTTTATTTTGAAATAAAGGAGCGGTCAATCAATGGAATATGTCATTGAAATGCTCAATATCCGCAAGGAGTTTCCAGGTATCGTCGCCAATGACAATATCAATCTTCAAGTCAAAAAAGGCGAAATACACGCGTTGCTCGGTGAAAACGGAGCGGGGAAATCAACATTGATGAATGTCCTTTTCGGGCTGTATCAGCCGGAGCGGGGTGAAATTCGGGTGCGCGGCGAGAAGGTGCACATCAACAGCCCGAACAAAGCGAATGACCTTGGAATTGGAATGGTGCACCAGCACTTTATGCTTGTTGACACCTTTACAGTTGCTGAAAATATTATTCTCGGGAAGGAGCCAAAGAAGTTTGGCAGAATTGACCGGAAGCGTGCTGGCCAAGAGGTGCAGGACATTTCCGATCGATACGGCCTGCATATCCATCCTGAAGCAAAAGCAGCTGACATATCAGTCGGTATGCAACAGCGCGCAGAAATATTAAAAACCCTCTACCGCGGTGCCGATATTCTGATTTTTGATGAACCGACGGCTGTTTTGACGCCTCATGAAATTAAGGAACTGATGCAAATTATGAAGAACCTGGTCAAAGAAGGGAAGTCCATCATCTTAATCACCCATAAGCTGAAAGAGATTATGGAGATTTGTGACCGCGTTACGGTTATCCGTAAAGGAAAAGGCATCAAAACCCTTGATGTCCGTGATACAAACCAAGACGAACTCGCCAGTCTAATGATCGGCCGCGAGGTATCGTTCAAAACTGAAAAGAGAGCTGCTCAGCCGGGAGCGGAAGTGCTTGCGATTGACGGCATAACTGTAAAGGATACCCGCGGAATAGAGACAGTCAGAGATTTGTCTCTTTCTGTCAAAGCGGGAGAAATAGTCGGCATAGCAGGCGTCGACGGAAACGGGCAATCAGAGCTGATCGAAGCGGTGACAGGACTCCGCAAAACAGATTCAGGAACAATCACCTTAAACGGAAAACAGATCCAAAACCTGACGCCAAGAAAAATCACTGAATCCGGGATCGGGCATATTCCTCAGGATCGCCATAAACACGGTCTCGTCCTTGATTTTCCAATCGGAGAGAATATCCTGCTGCAAAGCTATTACAAAAAGCCGTATTCAGCATTGGGCGTTTTACATAAAGGCGAAATGTACAAAAAAGCACGCAGCCTGATCAGCGAGTACGACGTCAGAACGCCGGATGAATATACACACGCTCGGGCATTGTCAGGCGGAAACCAGCAAAAAGCGATTATCGGGCGGGAAATAGACCGAAATCCTGATTTATTAATTGCCGCCCAGCCGACTCGCGGCCTTGATGTCGGAGCGATTGAATTTGTCCATAAAAAGCTCATTGAGCAGCGTGATGCCGGGAAAGCCGTTCTTCTCCTCTCGTTTGAGCTTGAAGAAATTATGAATCTCAGTGACAGAATCGCCGTTATTTTTGAAGGACGCATTATCGCCAGCGTTAATCCGCAGGAAACCACTGAACAGGAGCTTGGTCTCTTGATGGCAGGAAGCACGCAAAAGGAAGCGGGGAAAGCAAATGGTTAAACGACTCTCTCATTTACTCGTGCCGCTCATCGCAATCATACTTGGTCTTGCGGCCGGCGCGTTGATTATGCTTGTGAGCGGCTACAGTGTGGCTAGCGGATATTCGGCTTTGTGGAATGGGATATTCGGAGAAATCTATTATGTCGGAGAAACAATCCGGCAAATTACGCCTTATATTTTATCCGGATTGGCTGTCGCCTTTGCATTCCGAACCGGACTCTTTAATATCGGCGTCGAGGGACAGCTGCTCGTCGGCTGGACAGCAGCGGTTTGGGTCGGTACGGCGTTTGACGGACCGGCATATATTCACTTGCCGCTCGCATTGATTACAGCGGCAGCTGCAGGAGGATTATGGGGGTTTATTCCCGGCATTTTGAAAGCGCGATTTTACGTTCATGAAGTCATTGTCACCATTATGATGAATTATATCGCGCTGCACATGACCAATTACATCATTTCAAACGTCTTGACAGATCATCAGGACAAGACGGGGAAAATTCACGAATCCGCCTCTCTCCGCTCTCCTTTTCTTGAACAGATCACCGATTACTCACGGCTGCATTTGGGAATCATCGTTGCCCTTCTCGCAGCAGTTATCATGTGGTTTATCATCAACAAAACTACAAAAGGATTTGAGCTCCGGGCGGTCGGGTTTAACCAGCACGCTTCCCAGTATGCCGGCATGAGCGTGCGGAAGAATATCATGACCTCCATGCTTATCTCCGGCGCTTTTGCAGGCCTTGCCGGAGCCATGGAGGGGCTAGGAACATTCGAATACGCCGCAGTGAAAGGCGCATTTACTGGCGTAGGCTTTGACGGTATCGCTGTCGCTCTTCTCGGGGGAAACACAGCCATCGGCGTTGTACTGGCAGCATGCCTGCTTGGCGGGCTGAAAATCGGCGCATTAAATATGCCGATTGAATCAGGCGTTCCATCAGAGGTCGTTGATATTGTGATTGCTATTATTATTCTGTTTGTGGCTTCAAGCTATGCGATTCGTTTCGTCATGGGCAAATTGAAGAAAAAGGGGGCGAACTAAGTGGACATTGTGCAGATTTTATCTATCATTGTCCCTGCCACACTCGTCTATGCGGCCCCGCTTATTTTAACTGCTCTCGGCGGCGTGTTTTCCGAGAGATCAGGTGTGGTGAATATCGGCTTAGAAGGCCTCATGATTATCGGGGCGTTCACCAGCGTGCTATTTAATTTATTTTTTGGCCCGGAATTAGGTGCCGCCGCACCTTGGCTTTCGCTCCTTGCCGCCATGGCAGCAGGCGCCCTGTTTTCACTGATTCACGCGGCAGCGGCGATTTCGTTTCGCGCCGACCAGACAGTCAGCGGTGTCGCCATTAACATGCTGGCGCTTGGGGCAACTTTATTTATCGTCAAACTGATCTACGGCAAAGCGCAGACAGACAAAATTCCAGAGCCTTTTTATAAGACGAAAATCCCCGGTTTGGGCGATATTCCCGTCTTGGGAAAGATCTTCTTTTCGGATGTCTATTATACGTCTATTCTTGCAATAGCACTTGCCTTTATTTCCTGGTTTATCTTGTTCAAAACGCCGTTCGGCCTTCGTATTCGTTCTGTCGGTGAGCATCCGATGGCGGCCGATACGATGGGAATCAACGTATATAAAATGCGCTACGTCGGCGTGATGATCAGCGGATTGTTCGGCGGTCTCGGCGGCGGCGTATATGCCTCCACAATTGCGCTTGATTTCACGCACTCTACCATCTCCGGGCAAGGTTTTATCGCCCTGGCAGCGCTTGTATTCGGAAAATGGCATCCAATCGGAGCACTGGGGGCCGCCCTGTTTTTCGGATTCGCCCAAAGCTTAAGCATCATTGGATCGCTGCTCCCTCTTTTTAAAGACATACCAAATGTGTATATGCTGATGGCTCCTTATGTCTTAACGATTCTCGCTTTAACCGGCTTTATCGGGCGGGCAGATGCGCCAAAAGCCAATGGCGTGCCTTATATTAAAGGAAAAAGATAAAACATTCTCCCCTGGGAAGACGATTCTCAGGGATTTTTTTCTAATCCAAAAGACCCTCTTAATTTAATTGTTTATTAGTTTTTTAACTTAAAAAAATATGAAGTGTTAACGCTTTCTTGTAGACTGTAACAAACAATACATGGGGGTGTATGACATGGGAGCAATTCCAAAAACGGGGACAATTTCACCTGAGCAAAAAGACTCACAGGAGAAAAACCTGTTTCAAAAAATTTGGTCTTGGGAAATCGGTGTGATTCCTTTGCCATTATACACAGTATTAGCTGTTATTATTATTCTTGCAGCCTATTACAATGAGCTGCCGGCAAATATGCTTGGCGGGTTTGCCATCATTATGATTCTTGGTGTGTTTCTCGGAGACATAGGCCAACGCATACCGATATTGAAGGATATAGGCGGCCCTGCTATTTTATCTTTGTTTGTTCCTTCATTTTTAGTCTTTTACAATGTACTGAATTCAACATCTTTAGACGCTGTAACCAACTTGATGAAAACGTCTAACTTCCTTTATTTCTATATCGCGTGCCTTGTTGTGGGAAGTATCCTCGGTATGAACAGAATTGTTTTAATACAGGGGTTTATCAGAATGTTCGTTCCACTGGTTGCAGGAACGATCGCGGCCGTTGCAGCCGGCATCCTTGTCGGATTTATTTTTGGCTATAGTGCCTATGATTCCTTTTTCTTTGTTGTTGTCCCGATTATTGCCGGGGGAATAGGTGAAGGGATTTTGCCGCTTTCAATCGCCTATTCACAAATACTGGGCTCATCCGCCGATGTATTTGTGTCTCAGCTGGTGCCAGCCGCAATTATAGGAAACGTTTTTGCTATCATATGTGCAGCCTTAATGAAAAAGCTTGGCGACAAGCGTCCAGATCTAAATGGGAACGGACGTCTCGTAAAATCTAAAAAAGCAAATGAGATTTTCAATCAAAAAGAAGCCGAAGCAAAAATTGATTTTAAGCTAATGGGAGCAGGAGTTCTGCTCGCGTGTACATTCTTTATTTTTGGCGGGTTATTGGAGAAATTCATCTTCATCCCGGGCGCGATCTTAATGATTATTTCAGCTGCGGCTGTCAAGTATGCAAATATTCTTCCGAAAAAAATGGAAGAAGGCGCTTACCAGCTTTATAAGTTTATTTCTTCAAGCTTTACATGGCCGCTGATGGTCGGTCTCGGCATCCTCTTTATTCCGTTGGATGACGTAGCGTCTGTGATTTCTATACCGTTTGTCATCATCTGTATTTCAGTTGTTATCGCGATGATTGGTTCTGGATATTTCGTAGGCAAGCTGATGAACATGTATCCGGTTGAATCCGCAATCGTTACCTGCTGCCACAGCGGTCTCGGCGGAACGGGTGATGTTGCCATTTTATCGGCATCAGGAAGAATGGGCCTTATGCCGTTTGCCCAAATTTCAACCCGTCTCGGCGGTGCAGGCACAGTTATTTGCGCGACAGTGCTGCTTCGTTTTTTCACTTCATAAACAGAAAGAGTTCCGTTTTATGCGGAACTCTTTTTTTATTTATTCACAATCCGAATATACTCTCGGGGACCAAACGGCAGATCCTTTGATTCCATCTCACTCATTCTGGCTGACAGGTGGTGCTCCAGTAAATACAGCTCCCACTCATCACTAGCCGCCACACCGCTGCGCCCGTCATATTGATTCAACATGAATGCCCCTGCAAATACTGAGCAGAATAAACCTGAGCACATCACGACTTTTCTTTTCACATGACCAGCTCCTTTCCTTCAGCTTGATCAGGATTGATTTTAAATATACAAATAACCTCTTTTTTGTTAGACTTATTTTGAGGTCAAAAGAACTCATAAAAACCCATTACAGCAGTTCGAAGCGTGGCAGCTTGCAGAAAAGTGCGATATAATTTGGACTAGGTCGTTTGACCGTATATTTCATACATAGCGCATTTTTCAATTGAGAACGAGAAAAGGAGGTCTTATCTTTGCAGCTCTTACATCTTGCTATTTTATCGCCTTTTTTATTTGCTTTTATCATTCCCTTCTTGGCAAAATACGCAAAAAGAGTGCATACGGGCTGGTTTGTGTTGATCTTGCCCGTCTTGCTGTTTATATACTTTCTCCCAATGATCAGGATGACACAATCTGGAGAAACACTTCGATCGGTATTAGAGTGGATTCCGTCACTCGGCATTAACTTTACCGTTTATATAGACGGCCTCGGGTTATTATTCGCTTTACTGATCACAGGCATTGGCTCTTTGGTCACTCTTTACAGCATTTTTTATTTATCGAAAGAAAAAGAACAGCTTGGGCCCTTTTATGTCTACTTATTGATGTTCATGGGCGCCATGCTCGGCGTCGTTCTAGTAGACAATGTCATGGTTCTCTACATGTTCTGGGAGCTTACAAGCCTTTCATCCTTTTTGCTGATCGGCTATTGGTATAAGCGGGAAAAGTCGCGCTATGGCGCAGCCAAATCACTTTTGATTACGGTCAGCGGCGGGCTGTGCATGCTCGGCGGCTTTATTCTCCTTTATTTGATAACGGATTCCTTCAGTATTCGAGAGATGGTTCACCAGGTTCAATTAATTGCCGGCCACGAATTGTTTATCCCGGCTATGATTCTCATTTTATTAGGGGCTTTTACGAAATCAGCGCAATTTCCTTTTTACATCTGGCTCCCTGACGCGATGGAAGCTCCGACGCCTGTCAGCGCTTATCTCCATTCAGCTACTATGGTAAAAGCCGGCATTTATGTGATTGCGAGATTCAGCCCTATTTTCGCCTTTTCAGCTCAGTGGTTTTGGATCGTGTCCCTCGTTGGCCTCTTTACGATGGTTTGGGGTTCATTCCATGCCGTGAAACAAACTGATTTAAAATCGATTTTGGCGTTTTCAACCGTCAGCCAGCTCGGCATGATCATCTCCATGCTCGGAGTCAGTGCTGCGGCCCTTCATTACGGCCATACAGAATATTATACAGTTGCCGCTATGGCTGCCATTTTCCATTTGATCAACCACGCTACCTTTAAAGGAAGCTTGTTTATGGCAGTCGGGATTATCGATCACGAAACAGGCACACGGGATATCCGGAAGCTAGGCGGCCTGATGGCGATTATGCCGATTACATTTACCATTTCCTTAATCGGGACATTTTCAATGGCCGGCCTACCGCCGTTTAACGGATTTTTGAGTAAAGAAATGTTTTTCACAAGCATGCTTCGCGTGACACATTTTGACCTGTTCAACGTGCAGACATGGGGCGTTCTGTTCCCTCTTTTCGCCTGGATCGGAAGTGTATTTACGTTTATCTACAGCATGAAATTGCTGTTTAAAACATTCAGAGGAAATTACCAGCCTGAACACCTTGAAAAACAGGCTCACGAAGCGCCTGTCGGCATGCTCGTACCACCGGTCATTCTTGTCGCTTTGGCTGTCAGTCTCTTCTTTTTCCCGAATATATTGTCGTACACCCTGATAGAGCCTGCGATGAACTCAATCTATCCGACACTGCTTGCCGGCCATGAGAAATTCCACGTTCACATTTCACAGTGGCATGGGATTACAACGGAATTGCTCATGACTGCGGGTATTGTTGTGATCGGAACAATTGGTTATTTGTCGCTGAATAAGTGGAAGGGAATCTATAAACTGTTTCCTTCGAAACTCACACTCAACCGGTTATATGATAAGCTTTTGACTCTGATGGAGAAAGGCTCTTACCGGGTCACAAAACAATATATGACCGGGTTTTTAAGAGATTATTTGCTGTATATCTTCGCTGGTTTCATCATTCTGATAGGCGGAGCTTTTGCCATTAAAGGCGGATTTTCATTTAAAACGGAAGGCATGGCTAAAATCGGTGTATACGAAATCATTTTGACGCTTGTCATGATCAGCGCCACAGTGGCGACTGTTTTTGCTAGGTCAAGACTGACGGCGATCATTGCACTCGGTGTTGTCGGTTATACGCTTGCATTGTTTTTTGTCATTTTCAGAGCGCCGGACTTGGCATTGACTCAGCTCGTCATTGAAACGATTTCTGTGGCACTGTTTCTGCTTTGCTTCTACCATTTGCCGAAACTGAGGCTGAAAACAAAAACGAGAACGTTCCGGATGACGAATTTTATCATTTCTTTAGGCGTCGGTGTTATCGTTACTCTGCTCGGCATCGCATCCTCAAGCCAGCGGACAAAAGACAGCATTGCGTCCTTCTTTGTCAAACACAGCCACGATCTCGGCGGAGGGGATAATGTCGTCAATGTCATTCTCGTTGATTTCAGGGGATTTGATACAATGTTTGAAATTACGGTATTAACGATAGCCGCTCTCGGCATTTACAGCATGATTAAAACAAAAGTAAAAGAGGAGGGGAAAAGCGGTGAATGAACAAAAAACAAATGACTTGATTCTTCAAACCGCGACAAAGCTTGTATCCTTTATCATTTTGCTTTTCTCTTTCTATTTATTTTTATCAGGGCATAACGCGCCCGGAGGAGGCTTTGTCGGCGGACTGATCACGTCCTCTTCCATCGTTCTCTTGCTCTTGGCGTATGATTTAAAAACCGTGCGTTCCCTTTTGCCGGTCAATTTCATTTATGTCGCGGGAGCCGGCCTTCTGCTCGCTGTATTAACAGGCGTTGGCTCCTTTGTCTTCGGGGCTCCTTTTTTAACCCACACATTCGGATACTTTCAGCTGCCGATCCTTGGGAAAACGGAGCTCGCCACAGCGACGATATTTGATTTAGGCGTTTATCTTGTTGTCGTAGGCATAACGATGACCATTATTCAAACGATTGGAGAGGAAGAATAATGGAAATCTTAATGGCTGTATTAGCCGGTATTATTTTTATGGCTGCTACGTATTTGCTGCTGTCTAAAAGCCTGCTTCGCGTCATTATCGGAACAGCACTGTTAAGCCATGGCGTTCATTTAATGCTTTTGACTATGGGAGGGTTAAAGAAAGGCGCCGCTCCGATTTTGAGCGAGCATGCCAAATCATTTGTCGATCCGCTTCCGCAAGCCCTGATTTTGACCGCAATTGTCATTTCTTTTGGCGTTACATCATTCATCCTCGTCATGGCCTTTCGCGCTTATCAGGAATTGAAATCGGACGATATGGATCAAATGAGGGGAAATGATCAACATGAATAATTTTGTTATTTTGCCAATCCTGATCCCGCTTTTGTCGGCTATTCTTCTGATTTTCATGACGAAGAATCTTATGCTCATGAGAATCTTCAGCACGGCGGCATCGGCCATCGGGATTGTGATTAGCGGCATACTTGTACAGACTGTCTTCACAAAAGGTATCCAGACACTCAGCTTAGGCGGCTGGAAAGCGCCGTACGGCATTGTGCTCGCCGCAGACCAATTCGCCAGCCTGCTCGTTCTCACAACAGCGGTCATCGGTTTATTGGTTGGGCTTTATTCCTTCCGTTCCGTCGGTGAAAAACGGGAGCGCTCCTTTTACTACTCCGGCGTTCAGTTCTTGCTTGCCGGTGTCAGCGGAGCGTTTTTAACAGGCGATTTATTTAATATGTACGTATTTTTTGAGCTTCTGCTTATTGCTTCCTATATGCTGATTGTATTAGGCGGCACAAAAATTCAGCTGCGGGAATCCCTTAAATATATTGTGTTTAATATCGTATCGTCTGCCCTGTTTGTCATAGGGGTCGGCTTTTTATACGCTGTAACCGGCACGTTAAACATGGCGGATCTTAGCGTGAAAATCAGCGAATCAGGACAAACCGGGCTGATCACTGTGATTGGTGTCCTGCTGCTTTTGGTATTTGGCATGAAGGGCGGAATCTTCCCCCTCTACTTTTGGCTTCCAGGCTCTTATTACGCGCCACCGGCAGCAATCTCCGCGTTGTTCGGCGCTTTGCTGACAAAAGTCGGGTTATATGCGATTGCGAGGGTTTTCACATTGATTTTTATTCACGATACAGCCTTTACCCATCAGCTGATGATTTGGCTGGCGGCGCTGACTGTGATTTTTGGTGTCATCGGTTCACTCGCTTATTCGAATGTCATGAAAATTGTGATCTATAACATTATTACCGCTGTCGGCGTGATTTTGTTCGGTGTGGCAGTACACACCCCCGCATCTATTCAGGGCGCGATCTACTATCTGATTCACGATATGCTGATTAAGGGCGCTTTGTTTATGCTGGCAGGTACGCTGATCGCATTGACTGGAACCGCGAGCCTGCATAAAATGGGCGGGCTGATCAAACGCTATCCTGTTCTTGGATGGATGTTTTTCATTTCCGCTATTTCTCTTGCAGGCATTCCGCCACTGAGCGGATTTGTCGGCAAATTTAAAATTGCGGAGGGCGGCTTCGCAGAAGGTGAATTTACGATATCCATGCTGATTCTGCTTTCAAGTCTGCTCGTACTGTACTCTGTGCTGAGGATCTTTATACATGCGTTTTGGGGCGAAGAAAAAGAAACGCCAAAACCAAATCATCGAACAGCTAAAGGACTTCTTTATCCGGCAGCTATTTTTCTCTTGCTGTCCCTTCTCTTCGGATTGGGTACAGAATGGGTGTCGCCTTACGTTGATCAAGCGGCCGAGACGCTGCTGAATCCGGAAAAATATATCGAAGCTGTTCTGAAGGAGTAGATCGCATGGCATTTCAAATTTTATTAAATGTGTTTCTCGCTTTTTGCTGGATGTTCTTAAGCAACAGTCCAAGCGCCGCAGGATTCATTACAGGCTATATTCTGGGAATGCTCTCTCTCTTTTTCTTCCGGCGCTTTTTCACTCGCCAGTTTTATCTATGGAAATTGATTTCTATTATCAAGCTCTGTTTCATTTTTATAAAGGAACTGTACCTTGCTAATGTCAGTGTGATGAAATCAGTCTTATCTCCAAAACTGAATATCAGACCGGGTATTTTTGCTTTTAAAACTGAACTGACGAAGGACTGGGAAATCACCCTGCTTTCTCTGCTCATTACATTAACGCCGGGAACCTTGGTGATGGATATTTCAGATGACAGAACAATACTTTATATTCATGCAATGGATATCGAGGATGCGGAAAAAGCGATTTTTGACATTCGGGAGTCATTTGAAAAAGCCATACAGGAGGTGAGCCGGTGATGTTTACGCTGATCCTGCAAATCGCGCTCGGCATTATGGCAGTGTCTACCTTTTTGTATGTCATTCGTGTCATTAAAGGGCCGACTGTGCCTGACCGGGTCGTGGCTCTGGATGCAATCGGCATCAATCTGATCGCAATCACGGCGCTTGTCTCCATTTTGCTGAAAACAAGTGCGTTTTTGGATATTATTTTGTTGCTGGGGATTTTATCGTTTATCGGAACGATCGCATTTTCCAAGTTCCTGGAGAAAGGAGAGATTATCGAAAATGATCGAAACCGCTAAAGTCGTTGTGGCTGTATTCATATTGCTGGGAGCTCTTGTATGCCTCATTGCTTCATTTGGCGTACTTCGCCTTCCCGATGTGTTTACACGCGCTCATGCTGCTTCTAAAGGCTCAACATTAGGTGTCAATATGATACTGCTCGGTGTCTTCTTCTATTTGTGGTTTGTGACGGGGGAGCTCTCCGCTAAAATCCTGCTTGGGATTCTCTTTATCTTTATTACGTCGCCTATCGGCGGGCACTTGATCTGCCGTGCTGCGTATAACTCCGGCGTCAAGCTTGATGAGAGAAGCGTACAGGATGACTATAACGGAATCAGAAACTTTGTGATTAAACGAAAAGAGGATTCTTATCTATAAAAATAATAGCAGCCGGACAGGCAGAGTTCCGGCTGTTTTTTTATTTCTTGATGACAGCCAGCGTGCATCTGGATATACAGATCAGCCTCTCTTGCTCGTCATATATGTGAATGTGATAGACAATCGTCGTTCTGCCGATATGAACGGGCTCGGCTATCGCCTTTACCGTTCCTTCCTTTACAGATTTTAAATGGTTGGCGTTAATCTCCAAACCGACACAAGCCTGTGTTGAATGATCAATCAGGTTCTGTGCACCTGCGCTCGCCGCTGTTTCCGCCAAGGCCACTGAAGCGCCCCCATGCAAATATCCGAACGGCTGAACCGTCCGATGATCCACCGGCATGACCGCAACGCATCGTTCCGCTGTGTTTTCAACAATCTCTATACCAAGCGCTTCAAGCAATGTGTGTTTCGTATCCATCATCTGCACCCCCAACATTTAAAGTACACCGTCTGATTTCGCAATCAAAACCGCTTCCGTCCGTGAACCGACATTCAGCTTATTGAAAATCGATGTCAAGCTGTATTCAATGGACCGCTTGCTTAAATGAAGGGCATCTGCGATTTCTTGGTTTGTAAATCCCTTTTCAACTTCTTGAAGAATCAGGCATTCTCTAGGTGTGAGCACATCTTGTTCTTTTTGAGAGGAAGGAGCCGGCTTTGTTTTTTGCTGAGTCATCAGCTGTTTAAAGTAAGCAAAATCGACTAAAATTTCTCCGTTGAGTACGTGGTATATGTATTGGGTGATCTTTTCTTTAGATTCCGTTTTGCTGATGGCACCGTGCAGACCCGCACGAATCGCTTCCTCGAAATAATCCTCGACCTCATAACCGGTATACACGATAATTTTACAATGAGGATTCTCTTGTAAAATCTGTTTAGAAAGCTCCATCCCATTGACCTCGCCGCCTAAATTCAGATCCATTAAAATGAGATCATATGACGAGAAATCATGCTGCTTGATAAACTGTTCACTCGGTTCAGGACTGAGACAATCAACAGACAAATTCGAATCCGTTTCCAAAATTGTCTTGGTGCCTTCCATGACAGCCGGATGGTCATCAATCACTAGTATCTTTTTCATGTTTTCCTCCCTTTTACTCACTCTTTTCCATTTTATAAAAAAGACTTGGCCTGTGCCAAGTCGTTTCCGTTATAAATCCATTACAATTCGATTTCAATATCAGCCTTAAAGCCCTTTCCTTCACTTGTTTCAATCCGAAGGCGCCCATCTAAAGCCCTGACTCTCTCCTTAATGCCAGAAAGCCCCATGCTCATGGAATGCTCAGTATTCTTTTCCTGATCAAACCCTACGCCATCATCCTCATAATGAAGAACGATTTTGTTTTGAATACTGATGAGCATAATCAGCACATCCGTCGCCTGAGAGTGCTTGACCGCATTAGACAGAAACTCTTGAATGATCCGGTACAAATTCAGCTGCGAATCCAGATCAAGGGAAGCCGTAAATCTCCCGGTATTTAAACGAATGTGAAACGGAACCCGCTCCTGCTGCTGCGCCACCAGCTTCGACAGCGCCTTCACCAATCCGAGATCATACAGAAGCTGCGGCCGCAGCTCATGACACGTCTCCCTCGTCATCGAAATCACATCAGACATCTGCTCATTCATCTGTACAAGCTTGTCCTGCACCTCTTCACGGCACGGATTATCATCCTTCTTGAAATCACCCAAAAACAGCTCACACTGGCGTTTTAAGGAAATCAAATCCTGAAGAACCGAATCGTGGAGATCGCGGGCGAGATCCGAGCGTTGTTTTTCCTCGATCGTGTACATGAGTTTTTTGAGCCATACGGGGTTGGATTCTTGTTGTTTTATTTCTTCTAAATGACTCATCAGTTCTTCGATTTTCATGACGTTTTCGATCGATACGTTTGTATAAAAAGCCAAAGTTTTCAGCCAAGAAAGTTCTTCGAGTGTGAGACGAGGCGTATTCATTTTAGATAAACAAAGGATCACAAATGATTTACCACCGCGTTCACCTATTTTCATGACAAAGCCTTTATTAAATTCAACGATTTTCCCTATTTCGGATGTTACTTTTCTAAATTCTTTTTCATAGACTTTTTCAAATGAATTTACGTTCTCAGCATCATATAGTTTAATATTTCCGTCAGCTGAAACTTCATATACATGTGCTCGGCTAACAAGAGAAACCTCAAGTATAGTATTTTTCAGTTCTTCAAATACTTGAGACAGGGAAGTAGAGTCTCTTATCATCTGCGTGAATTTATATATACTGTCTTGATAATTGAATTTTTCCGAGACCCTTTTTAATCTAAATCTGAAATCAAGTACTTCTTTATAATAAAAGACCGCCAACATGATAATATAAATTAAAAAGGTTAGTTTAACACTATAAAAATCACTATCAGGACTACTAATCAATTCAATTGTAGAGATTAGAATAATTGTTGGCGTTAGAGCTAAAAAGCCATAGTACCTTAATCTGCTTAAAATAAAATCTACATTATAGATTTTATTTGTCATGAATTGAAATACTAAGGAGAAAGGTATTAGCATCATAAATGAAGCTGCTAAAAAGGATGAAACATAGTGCGCATTTAAAAAGACATACGGTATCAAATATAAACACAAAAAAGGTGAGAAAGAAAAGATATTAATAATAGTGAGAACCTTAATAATATGCGCTTGTTCAGTATCTTTATTTTTAATTAAAATGATACAGAAATATATCCCTACTATGATAAATAAAAAGAAAAAGGATAGTAAACTTAATTTAGGCACATAATCACGAAAGAAAAGGTGTGAACGGAACATTTCACACACTACATTTATGATCGGTACCAAATATAAAATGAAAACTTTTTTATCAAATAAGGTAGTGCCTAACTCTCTAAAATAATGATAAAGAAAGAGAAGGTAGTTTAGCGGTACAGATATTAATGTTACCACCATAATACATCTGCATAGTATATCGCCTTTAACAGAAACTCCTGCACTTATATAAGCAATAGAAGCGGATAACAGAAATATAATTAAAACTAAAGCAGATGGTAAATCCTTTGATTCATTTATTTTTATTATAAATAGGCAACAAAATAAACAAACAATATAAAACATTAACAGTATTAAGTAAGTAGAAAAATTTTTATCATTAAATAAAGTCAGCTTTAGCTCAACATCCTTGCCATTTCTCTCAACAACCATTGAGCTCACATTTTTAAGCTTATTCATTTTTATTTCTTTAGTGTTTATCTTTTGATTATTAATACGCTTTACGATATCCCCTTTTTCTATTCCACTGTATGATGCCATTGAATATTCATCTACATTGGTAATTACAACGTCTCCGTTCTTCCCTTTCGAAACAGTTGCTCCAACTAACAAATTATTATTGCTTATATAGGTCAAATAAATAACATATAACAGACTTATTACAACTAACAATACAGAAATTTTATTGGTTCTAGACTTCATTTAACCCTCAATAGTGCCAATCCATCATTGAATAAATTTCTAACCCTTTAAAACCATTTATGATACATTCAGATTGATCTTTATCAACACCCAATAAACAAGCATTCCCTTCCATTACTTCCCTTAAAACATTTGGGTATTTAATTAAGTATCCTACCATTTCTTGCATAATAAATCCCCTCCTTATTTAATCATAACAGACAATAATTTTTCAGTTTTATCTTCTTCTAGTTTTAATTGTGACATTTCATTCTTTATTTTTTGGAGAGATAAATGTTTCATCACCAGTAAATATTGTATAACGCCTGCTTCTGTCAATTTTCGCTTCAAAGCCTTAGTATTAATAGAAACAAATTCCTCTGGTTTTTGATATAAACTTAGTAGCTCCGCTGAAGCATCGTTAAATTGTTTCTTTAAGTATAAGTATGCCAATGTATTTTTTTTCTGAACAAAATCGTTATTTAAGTAAAACAAACCTTTATAATCATTATCGATCTGTGAAATAATCCCAAGTTCATAAGAATATGAAGCTACAATGGGATGGTATTTGCCTGTTGCCAGCATTACTCCCATTACACAGGGCAATGCCGTTAGCGCTCCTGATTTATTTTTGATCATTTCAAGACAGGCTTCTTCCGTTTGCGGCGCATTCACAATATCATCATGCTGGCCTTGAATTGATTGTAACGCAAAATTCAATATCTCTTGTGAAAATTCTGGTTCATGACTAGCTTGACACATCACTTGTATACTTAGGGTGTAAAGAGCTGTAACTGCATTTAAAGCGATTGACGAGTCAATCTTCATCCAGACAGCACTTCCATTATCTTGATCCTCTAAGTCATCATAAATATCGAATGAGAGTATAAGCAATTCAATTCCGGCAGCTAGCAATTCGATTGCTTTTTGGTCCTGACCGTTAAAAGCTAAATAATGATGAAGAGCCAAATCGGCAAACTCAAACGTATCCTTAGACTCAATAAAATTCTGAAGATATCGTTCCAAGTCCTGATTCATTATTTTTTGGCTTACAATCTCCTTCATTTTCTCCTTGATCCGGACAGAATCTAAACATATCTGCTCAATAACGACTTCCCCCCTCCCATTCCATTTTACTAAATGGGACATTTAAAGGACAGCAGGTTTTTCGTTTTTTAACAATCATATAATACTTTATCCATTTATTGTATCGGTAGAACGAAAAAAAAGACTTGTTTCCAAGTCTTTTTCACGAAATTTTCATTGCATAATTGTATTTATCGAGTTGATCAATGCTTTTGTTAATGTTTCGTAATGAATCTGTCGTTTCTTTAATATCAAGTTCGAGTCGGAATAACAATTGTTTTACTTCTTCAAGTTTCTTTTCCATCGTTTCCACACTCCTTTTTTTGAAAGATCAATGAATTGTGTATGGTGAACGAGTCCTAGGTATTTGATCTGTTACTAATAGTGTATCTGCTTTCGGCTTATTTTTCACCGAAAAGTATGCAAAAAAGTCCTGCGTGACACCGCAAATATCAATAGGTCCTTATACTCAAATGAATCACAACAAGAACGGGACTATCTTTCTATGCGAAAGAGCGTTTATATGTGCTCAAATTGAGAAAGATTCTTAATTCCCTTGATTTTAACGTGTTTCGCATTTTTACTAAGTAAGACTATAGTCCTTCATACCGTATTTTCAAAATTGAATATGCGATTCTTGGCGTTTCCTGACCGACAAACACCGAAAAAGACCGCAACGCTAAAGTTGTGGCCTTTTCGCTTTGTCATATTCGGCAATTAGGGATCTATACATATAGAAACATCCTTTTTTTTGTGAGGTGCTCCCATGAGATATCGTTATCCCTGGTTTTACGTGTATCCGTATGAGGTACGCCGTCCGCCCGCTCCTGCCAACAATATTGATACCTTTATCCGTTCAGCGAAGCAGGCCGCAGGGATATTTGCGGATGCCCAGCTCGTTCTCGGCCGCATTGCGGGCTCGCGGGAGCTCTCGCGCCGCATTCTGACCGCAGCCGAGCAGTCCGATAAACAAACCATTAAGCGCCTGATCAAACAAATGGGCGTCCGGCATGAAGTGGATACGGTCTTTAATCCCGACGGCATCTATATCAGCCTTATCGGAACGCAAAGCCGAATGATTCTTGCTTTGCGGTGGTCAGAGGACCGCAATCATTTTGCGTCCATAAGATTATGACACCATTCCAGAGCCTCTAAATAACATTCATACGCTTCTTCTTTGTCGAGTTGATTGCCTAATTCCGAGCAAGTGTCCCAGTTGTTGCTTTCAATTAATTTCACAAGCTCAAGCATTTGGTAGTAGTCGTTTTGATGGCCTAATAATGCTTGCCCGACTTCATCTTTTAAAGGCAATTCTTGAACAATTTCCTCTATTTCTCTATGCAGGAGGGTGTCTATGAGAGAAAACATTCCGATCAGCATATAAGAAGCAGGCTGCGGACGGGATGTCTTTCTCGCCAGCAGTTCGCAAAGCTTTGCTCTTATCAAAGAAATCTTAATGATTTCGTGCTTGCTGGAATGCCCTTTCCTGCTTAAATCCTTAAAGGAAAGAATATATATCCACCGTTTGATTTCATTAAATCCCAGCAGCATAATGGCCTGTTGAATGCTTTCAATTTTCTGGCTCAAACGGCTATGGGATGAGTTTAAAAATTTTAAAATCTGATAGGACAGTGATAAATCCCGCTCTATGTACTCTGTCACACGCTTTATGTTAGGCTGCTCTTTGCTCAGTTCGTTAAGCAGTTCATAGTAAGAATAGAAATGAGTCGATAGGTCATGCCCGCTGATGATGCGCGGCTCGCTGAAAAAGTAGCCTTGGAATAATTGAAAGCCGTCTTGGACCGCCTGTTTATATTCTTTTCGGGTCTCTACTTTTTCCGCTAAAAAAATCAGGCCGCGGCAGCCGTAGGTTTGCAAAATTGTTCTGCGTTCCATTCGTGTTGTTTTGAGAAAATCAATTTTCAATAAATCAATATAGCTCATGAGTTTTTCCAGTAAGTCCTCATCTTGCGGGTTTATTGCATAAAAATCATCAAGCGCCAGCATATACCCCATTTTTTTCAATTCTTTGCATCTAGAAATGAGGGCCGGCGTGATCGGTATATCTTCAAGGATTTCAATGACAAGCTGTTTCGGATTGAAGGAGGTGGGAAGATTCGAAAACATCAGGCTTTCCGTAAAATTAACAAAACAGCGTTTCCCTTCCGTCAGCTTCTCAATTCCGATGTTTAAAAAGCTGTTGATCACCAAATCTGTTGTTGCCTGATCGCCGTCTTTAGCGCTATATACGTTCTCTTCGCTTTCTCTATACAGCAGTTCATAAGCAACAACCTGTTCTTTTCTATTAAAAATAGGCTGTCTTGCAACAAACACCCTCATTGATTTATCCCCCTTACAATACGCGCGGCTTTCATCCCTAAGTATATCAAATAATTTGACGAAAATTGTCTAAACATGAAAAATAATATATACATAAAGAAAACTGGCCCTTCGCGAACGAAAGGCCAGTTTTTCTTTATTCTTCCTCAAGCTCTTCTTCAATTCTGCTTTTCACTTCGTGGATCCGCTGCATTTTATTGCTCCAGCAGTCCTCGCTTAAATCAACCGGGTATTCCTCCGGCTTGCTGATTCTCTTATATTCCTCCCAAAGCAGGCTGAGGTTATCCTGCACATACTGCTGTATGTCTGAAATCTCAGGGTTTTGGTAGCAAAGAATACCCTTCTCAAAAATCAGCTCATGAAGATCCTTCGCATAAAAATTCGTGACAAATTTGCTGATGAATGTATGAACCGGGTGGAACATTCTGAGCCGCTTCTGATCATTCACCTGCTCATCATAAAGCGCAATATAGTCGCCTTCAGAATGATGGTTGGACTGATTAATAATGCGGTAGACTTTCTTTCTGCCCGGTGTCGTCACTTTTTCAGGATTGGACGAAATTTTGATCGTGTCAACCATTTTCCCGTCCTCTTCAATGGCAACGAGTTTATAAACTGCGCCGAGAGCCGGCTGGTCATAGGCAGTGATCAGCTTCGTACCGACACCCCAGACATCAATGCGCGCTCCCTGAGCCTTTAAATTCATAATGGTGTGCTCATCCAAATCGCTTGAAGCAATCACCTTCGCATCTGTAAATCCTGCTTCATCAAGCATTTTCCGGGCTTTTTTTGACAGGTACGCCAAATCGCCGCTGTCCAGACGGATGCCAATGAAATTAATGCGGTCGCCGAATTCCTTGGCAACCCTAATCGCGTTCGGCATGCCTGAACGAAGCGTGTCATACGTGTCAACTAAGAAAACGCAATCCTTATGTGTTTCCGCGTATTTTTTGAAAGCTGTATATTCATCGCGGTAAGCCTGCACAAGCGCATGCGCATGTGTGCCGGAAACCGGGATATTAAAGCGCTTTCCGGCTCTTACATTGCTTGTCGCGCTAAAGCCGCCGATTAAGGCTGCTCTCGCTCCCCACATGGCCGCATCCATTTCGTGTGCCCGTCTTGTTCCGAATTCAAGCGCAACTTCATCACCAATGACGCCTTTAATCCGGGCAGCCTTTGTTGCGATTAATGTTTGATAGTTCACAATGTTGAGCAAAGCTGTTTCAATCAGCTGCGCTTCTACCAGGGGTGCCTCCACCCTCATAATCGGCTCATTGTTAAAAACGAGCTCTCCTTCTTTCATGGAGTAAAGTGAACCTGTAAAAGATAAGCCGCGCAAATATTCAATAAAATCTTCATGATACCCGAGTTCATCCTGTAAATAACTCAAATCGCTATCCGTAAACTTGAAATTTTCCAAGTATTCAATGGCTTTTTCCAAGCCCGCAAATACGGCATAGCCATTTTCAAACGGAAGCCTTCTGAAAAACAGCTCAAAAATCGCTTTCTTTTCATGAATGCCGTCTCTCCAGTACGTTTCCGCCATATTGATCTGATAAAGGTCTGTATGTAATGACAGGCTGTCATCTTTAAATCCGTACTCTAACACTGTTTTTCCCCTTCCTTACTCTGCCACTTGCGCTCCGATGCTGTTTGCAAAATGGGAAAGAGCCCATGCGTGCCCCTCCTGATTAAAGCTGGCAACAGCTTGTTTATGCACAACAATCCGAAAACCTTTGTTATATGCGTCAACAGCTGTATGCAACACACAAATATCTGTGCAGACACCGGCAAGGTGCAGTTCGCCAATCTGCCGCTCTCTGAGTTTGAGCTCTAAATCAGTTCCCGCAAAAGCAGAATATCTCGTTTTTTCCATGTAGTAAACATTAGGTTCATGTTCATGTTTCTGATATAGAGGCAAAAGCTTTCCGTACAGATCTTTTCCTTCCGTGCCTTTTATATTATGCGGAGGAAAAAGACGGGTTTCAGGGTGATATTGATCCCCTTCATCATGAGAATCTACTGCTAATACGACGTAATCACCGTTTGTGATGAATTCTTCAGTTAAATTGACGATCGCCTCTTCAATCATTCTGCCGGGCTCCCCGCAGGTCAATTTTCCGTCACTCGCCACAAAATCATTCGTATAATCAATACAAATAAGTGCTTTTTTCATAGCCGGCCTCCCCGCCATCAGTATGAGAACATTATATCTTATCTCCAGTTGTAAGTGAATTGCCATGAACAAAAAGACAAACGGTCCGTTTGTCTCTTAAGATTTCAGCACTGACCGATTATAAATGTCGTCCTGAATATATATCAATTCACGATTCACAGCGATGTCAGCCGCAATAACGAGGCCTAAAGGCGTATGAAACTGAAGATCAGATACAATCTTGAAGGGCACTCCGTACCGGTTCGCCATTTGGATATAAGGAGAGTAAGACTGATACTGAAGCTCTCCATTAACCAAAAGGGTGACGTTATGGCTGTTTTTCAGCTCGTGCTCCGCCTCTTTATACGGTTTACTTCTAAGCACCTGTCCTTTCGTCAGTGCCAAAACGACTCTTTCTCTTAAAGAGCCTAAAAACAAATGGCGCTCGTCAGGCTTTGTCTCCAAAGGCCCATACATTCCTTGCTGCAAATAGAGATCCATTTTATCTTCACTCAAAAGCCTGTCCTCCCGTCTTGTTTGTCTTCATTATCACCTGATCAGGCAGGAGCTAAACTTTCAAGCGCCGCTTACATTTCTGTTACCCAATGAATGATTTTTTTGGCCAGCTCACCAGCAGGGGTTTCCTCTGTATGCCGGCGCAACGACGCTTCCAGCCGTTCAGGCAGAGTTGCTTTATCTTCTTCATAGGAAATGATCGTGCTCCACTCCAGCTGCGGTACCGCTACAAGCGTGCGCAGTTCTTTTCTGTTTTCATGCAGATACACGTCCGTGATCATTCCGGTTTGCGTATTGATATTTGCTTTTCTGATTTTCATAACATGACCTCTCTATTCAAAGACTACCCATATTATACAATAAAAAAGCAACAGCCTCTTGTGAAAAGGCTGTTACCCGTTAAACGAAACTGTTTCATCAGTGATATCGGCATCTTTGAAAAGAGTTTTACTCGTTTGGTTGTTAATCTTCACAAAATCACCAAGCTGAAAAGCGCCTGACCCCGCCCCTGAATGAGCGACGCTTTTGGGCGAAATCGCAAATACGTCTCCAAAGCTTGCCGCGGCATTACCCGTAACTGACATGATATAAATCGGCCCCACAATTGCAGGCATTTCCCCACCTCCGCATTGATTTACAGCATCATATGCAAAGAGCCGCTAATGGTGCCCGCCTATTCAGCTGGCTTTGCGTTTTCCTCGAGTCGTGACCGCTGGCGCAGCTTGATCAAGCGGACAATATTCAGGAAGAACGCCTTCACTACCGCATAAACCGGCACCGCTAAAATCATGCCGAGAATTCCGCCGAAGCTTCCCGCTCCGATTAATAGCAAAATAATCGTAAGCGGATGGGTATTCAGCCGCTTTCCGATCACAAGAGGAGACAGCAGGTTTCCGTCCAGCTGCTGAACGATGACGACCACAATAATCGCAAACAGCGCTTTGGCCGGCGAGTCCATAAAACCGACAATGACAGCCGGCGCGGCACCGAGAAAAGGCCCGACATAGGGAATGATATTGGTAATCGCCATGACAATCCCAAGAATCAGGGCATACGGCAGTCCGGCAATTAAATAGCCGATAAAACACGCTGTTCCGACAAAAAGACAGATTAACAGCTGCCCCTGGAAATATGCCGCAAGCGTATCGGATAAATCTTTAAAAATCTTTAAGCCTTCTGTCCGATAAGAAGCCGGTAGAATTTTTACTGCCAAATGCGGAAAGCGGTGTCCGTCTTTCAGCATGTAAAAAAGGATAAATGGAACAGTAATAATAACAAGCGTGATGTTTGTCACGACGCCAAACACCGCAGATAAACTGGACGTGATATTTTGCGGCAGGTTTTGGAGAAAACTTGTCAATGACTGTTCAATTTTTGATATCGATACATAATCCTGGTTCATCATCCAGGTAAACCATTGAGAATGGGACAAATCCTTTGTCAGCGCCTGAATCTGTTTTATATAATCAGGAAGGTTGTTAAACAGCCCTGTCACCTGTGAGGTGATGATAGGTCCGACTGACGCTGAAATAAAGGCAAGCAAACCGATAAACAGTAAATAGATCAATAGAATGGATAATGTCCGCGGAATTTTTTTCTCAAGCAGGCGGACCACCGGATTAAATATGAAATACAAAATTCCCGCAATCAGCATCGGGAAAAACAATGTCGAGATAAAAACAATAAACGGCTGAAATACAAATGAAACTTTTGTTGCTACAAAAATAATCAGCAAAACAAATAAAATCTGCAATGTCCAAAAATGGACTTTTGATTTCAACAAGCTTTGTTCCTCCTAGTTTTTCTTTGTCTGTCAGATAAAAGAACTTATACCCCATCATTGTAACAAAAATGAACTCATATCAGAACTCTTAATATAATGAAAGGAGTGTTGGTGATGAAGGCCGTGACATACGATACAAATTCAGAACTAGCTTATATCTATGTTCTTCCTCCGAAAAAGAACAGGAATGTACGGACTGAGGAGCTCAGAGTCAATGATTGTCTCCTGCTGGATATCAGTCAAGACGGCAAAATCGCCGGATTCGAATGTTTTGGTGAGGCAGCACACCTCTGTGCCCCATTTGCCGGGAAATCCCGGCTATATGTAAAAGATTCAGACGGTTATCATTTTCGGGTCTGCCAGCATGCTTCAGTCCGTTCCTGCTATACGGTGTACGGTGTCACTTTCTGTTTTTCAGATGGTGACTATCAGGAATTTGCCGGCTTTGACCTTGATGGAACAATGTATCATAGTGCGTTTTTACAGCGCTTAACTGAAAAATAGGACGTCCCGGTGTACGCCTATTTTTCATGCGCAAGCACTGTTAGACCCGCTCACTGTAATCTGGGGTGACGGAAATCATGTGCTGGATTCTGATCAAACAAACAGAATTTCGGGCTCCTTCAATTGTGATATGGTCAGGTTTTACATCGATCAGTCTGCCTCTGACCGTATCTCGTACTGTCTGTATAACGAACCTTGAGCCGATGAGCTTTTTAATGGTCTGATAGACATAAGGATCGACTAAAGAGACCAGTTGCGGACTACCTTGGTTGACCATACTTTTATCCCCTTTGTGTGTTTTATCTCAGCTTATGCCGCGCTAATGGATAATGACACAGGCTTACCTGATAAAACAAAGGGGTGCGGAGATTTTAGGAGAATACGTTTGGAAGCGGGTGTAAAGGAAGTATCGATGAAGCGGAGACAGCGAAGAAAGCTGGGCGCTGTTCCGTACTTATACAGGCTTTATCACGGATGCCTGGGCTTGATCGATTAATTGGTCCAGCTTTTCTATTTTTTTTCGTGCGGTTGAAGGATCAATTTGGCGGTAATGATGGTGGCCGCCCGGCTCTTCATCCAGTTCGTCCGCTTTTTTGACAATCTGCTGCAGCGTGTTTTTATCTAATTCGCCTTCAGGCAAATAGGAATCTGTATGAAGCAAAATGGCTAGTGCAATCTCTTTTGCCGCTTTCGGTTCCTCGCCAAGCCGAATCAGAAGCTTATGCGCGCGTTCCGCCCCTTTAATGGCATGAATGTCATTTCTTTTGTATTTCTCATAATCCCACTTTCCGTCTGTATACCATTCATAATGGCCGATGTCATGAAGCAGTGCCGCTTTTGCTGCTAAATCAGGATTAATGTCAGCCTTCACAGACAGCCTGTATGCATGATAAGCGCAGGCAATCGCATGTGCCACGCCGGAACGCTGAAGATATTTTTGTGCAATTGGATGGGTGAAAACATCCATTAATGTAACCTTTCTCATGGAAACCCCTCCTTTAGATATTTTTAGAATCCTAACATAATTTGCAGAGAAACTCAATTCTTATGTCACATCATTTTGATCTTCTTATCATCATTGTTATACCCTAAAAGCAGCGTTTCAGTCAGTATATGCGGCTGTTCAATAAAATGCGCTGGCTGTAGCCTTTTGTATAAAAAAAAGAGCAGAAAATATCTGCTCTACAAAAACTCTTTAATATCATAAATGCGGCCGTTTTCCGTCCCTTTTTCTAGTAAAGAATGCAGCGTGCCGGCAATAAAGTCCGGACTGCGAAGGCTTCCTGTTTCATTTAATTTCCGGAATCGTTCAATGTGGTGGAAATCCTTTTTCGATGAAGAACGGATGACGGCCTGCATCTCAGTGTCCATCACTCCAGGTGAGAACGAAATCATGTTCACCGGCAGCTCTTCATCCTCCTGTTCAAATCCGAATGTCCTCGTAAACATGTCGAGCCCGGCTTTTGAACTGCAATACGCGCTCCATCCCTTATATGGATTTTTGGCGGCTCCTGAAGTAATGTTGACAACCGTCTTTTTGCCGCTGTATGAAGCAAACCGTTTTGTAAACAGCTGACTCAAAAGCACGGGCGCAGTCAGGTTCAGCTGATAATGGCGCTGAAGCTCGTCAAGAGACGCTTCGCCGGCACGTTTGATCGGCGTTACCATTCCGGCGTTATTGACCAGGGTAATACCAGAATAACGATCTGGATCGATGGATGAGAGCAATGTTTCAAATTGCTGTTCAGCTTCTTTGAGATTGATGAGGTCTATTTGATGCTGCGTTAGTTTTTCATGAGAGACATCCGTTTTCGTTCTGGATAAGGCATGGACTTCATGCCCCTTTTCTAAAGCCTGTAATGCAATGGCTTGACCCAGCCCTTTTGACGCTCCGGTGATGATATAAAGTTCCATTGGAAACCTCCTTTTCCGTTATTATTGTACGGCACCGCTTTTACACAACACAAGCACGCGGCCTATGCCTTCTTGTTTTCCTGCGCTGTGACTTTTGGGATGAGGAACACGATGCCTGCAATTCCGAGCAGGATCAGTACGACATAGATCATCGGCAGCAGCAATGATGATGTTTCTTGTTCATCTTCTGTTTCCGTTGATGATGTCTTTGTTATTGGTTTTTCTGCAAATGTAATACCAAGCTGTTTCGACTGGGCCGCAATCGTGTTGGAATCCTCGGCATTTGTTGATGTAAACAAATCTTTTATCAGCTCGGCGTCCTTGTCCTTCGGTTTATCAAAAGTGATATCCTTTTGTTCCTCAGGCAGTTCTGTTTTTTCTTCATAGTAGGTATCTTCATGCAAATAATTCGTATCGATTTCGATGTCTTTTTTCTCATACTGGTTTGGCGCGACATCTGTATTTTCTTCAGTTTGGGCAGCAGCTGCAGAGGGTATGAAAAGGGAAAAGGAGAGCATACAAATCATGATCCCCTTTTCCATGCTGCGATTACGCTTCATACGTTTCATCGCTTTCTGCTGTGTGTTCAGCCATCAGCCGGATAATCAGCGGCAGAGCCGCGGCAATCACCGTAATGATCAGCAGAACTGTTATTCCCATTGTAAACAAGTGCCCAGTACCGTACTGGATGTCGATATATACTTTCGAAACCGGATCTTCAAATGTAAAGTTCGGCATGATCAAATCAATAAGCGGTGCGACATAGAATAGAATCATTGCCGCTGAAGCAACCCAGCCAGGGATTGATCCGAATCTGAATGCCGTCCGGATGAAGGCAGAGCTTGCGACCAGCAATAGAATCGTAAACACCGACCACTTAATCGTCTGATCGTCCGGCAGTGAATAAATATTCAAACCGAACAAGCTGATCATAAGTCCGACAAGGATATTCAGAATTCCGAATAACGCTCCTTTGACGAGAAGCGGTGCGTTTTGGTAATACGAGCTGAAATAGCCGATTAACAGACTGCTGATCAACACAATGACAAGGATGACAACCGGAGGTACCGTCTGAATTTTTTCTTCCGGAACCTCTCCGCTGATTTTAAGCGGATTCGCCAAGTAATCATATACATAGCCATTGTTTTGCCCGTCTACTAATGTGTTTCCGAGTATGCCGTATACGTCATTGCGCACGAGTTTCGTGGAGGCTACATTTTTCCCCCAGTTGTTGTTTAAGGTGTCGGCTTTCGCTTGAACATCATTGACGCTTTGCTGCATGTTGGTTGTGTAATCAATGATGCCTGACTGGCGATCAGACAATGAACCCATCATGTCTGACATTTGCAGCACTTCCTGGCCGACCGTATCTTGGACACTCAGTGCCATGGTGCCAGACAGCCCATCGTTGCTGAACGTCGCAGATTCCTGTGTTGCGCCCGTTACAAGCTGTTCTGACGCTTTTGCGGCACTTTCAGAGATTTTCGTCAGTTCGTCGAGAACACCTGCTTGAGAGTCACGAATAAAGCCGCTGTAGTCATCCGCAAATTTGGTCATTCCTTCGATGAAGGTGTTAATGTCTTCATCAGTTTGCATCGTGTTGTTTTTGAGAGCTTCCCAGCTGGCTGATTCTTCAGGTGAGAGAGCCAGGACTGAAGAAACTTTTCCCTGTTGTTCATTTAAAACATTTTTCTTCACCCAGGATAACGAACCTTGGTCTAGCGAATCATAAAGGGTAGCTTCATATAAAGATAAATCATTATAGTAGCTCATCAATTGAGATACATTTTTAGTTGTGATAGGCAGAGAAAACAAGTCATTTAAACTATCTTTAATATCTTGATTAGATTCAATATATGGTGATTTTAATATGTTATTTTCCGTACTTTTTATAATTCCATAAATAGTTTTAAAATCGTCTTCTCTAGCAGTAACTATTTTATTTAAATGAACAATTTTTTTGTCTAACTCTTCAATTTTTTCTTGCAGTTTATCAACTAGTTTAGTGACTTTTTCATTATGTGAGTCTTGTTTTTCTTTAAGCCCTTCTTCAATTTGCTTGATTCGCTCAGACGCTTTGCTGAGCTGTTCTTTTGCTTTTGCGATATCAGAAACCTCATCGTTTCCGGTTTGACCTTCGTCTTCAGGCTGAGTCGTGCCGCCGTCGCTTCCGGTATCTCCTGAATCTCCGGTTCCATCTTCATTTGCCAGCTGGATAAATTGAAGGGCTGAGTCAGATGAAGCAGTCTGTTCAGGAGATGTGCCCGTTTCGGTTTGTCCGCTATCCGACTCGCCATTAGAGGATTCGTCGTTCTGCTCCTGGCCGTCCGTTTGTCCGTCATTACCGGTATCACTGCTGTTATTATCGTTCTCGGTGTCTCCCTGTGTATCATCAGGATTTTTACTGCCCCCGTCATCTGGATTTTCTGGATTGTCAGTGGGCGGCTCATCAGTTCCCGGTTTTTCAGTTCCCGGGTTCTCTGGTGTCGGATCCTCTTTTTCAGGCTCTTTTAGACTGTCTGAAATCTCCTGAATAACAGCGGCGATGTTTTTCAGTTCTTCACGCTGTTCATCTAAATCAATATCTAAATCTTCTATTTTTTCATCTTCCTGATCATTCAGGTCTTCGTCATCTAAATTTCCATCAGATTGAGTCAACGGCTTTCGATCAATGGTCATCAAATACTTAATTTTATCTAATGCAGCAGCTTTAGAAGCTGCTTTATATTGTACCAAGTAATTATTAATTAAATCACTCTGGATTTTCGCCATACCCATTTCCTGCATTGACACTTGATCTTGCCTTGACTTTTTAGCATTGTCCAACGCGAGGCTTGTCAGTCCTATTTGTGTCTTCGCTTGGCTGATCCCAGTTGCCAACCCGCTCATGCGTTCGCTGAACTGATTCGCCTTTTGCTGTGCTTGGATGGCATCCAGACCTGTCCGGATTTGCTGCTGTGTTGAATCCTGGGCTGCCAAAAGCAGCTTTTTCTGATTTTCTTGATATTCCTTGTATCTTTCAACTGTTTCAATGAATTCTTTCAGCGTGTTTTTGGCTTCCTCCGCTGTAGAAGCTTTTTCTTTTGTCGTGCCTTGCGCTTCATTCATTGATTTCTTCAGCTCATCGATTAAGTCTTTTTGCTGTTTGATTTCACCTGCTAAATCATTAGAGCTTGGTTTGTAAAAGTTGTACATGACATTCTGGAATTCAGATTCTTTATTGACGATCTTGTCAAATTCCCCTCTGACGTTGTCCACTTTTTGTGAAACAAAATTCCAGTATAAGGCCGACATTTTTTTGTTCATTGTCTTTTGGGCATCCTCAAGCTCACGCTGAACTTTTTCTTTGTTAACCGCATTCAGGTTATCTTGAATGCTGAATTCGAGCGTTGCTTTTTGAGGATGGTCTTTGTCATAGCTCAAAATGTTTTTTGAGAAGTCTGAGGGAATGTAGACAATCGCATCGTATTTCTTTGAAGCGAGACCGGTCTCGGCCGCGCTTCGGTTTACGACCGTCCACGAATAATCAGGACGTTCACCCAGAACGGCCGCTACTTCCTTGCCGAACTGGGCGGATTTGTCCTCTTCATCAGACTTTACCTCATCACTCAATACGCCTGTGTCTTCATTCACCACCGCGATTTGCCGGGTGGAATTGACTGCTTTTTTCGTTGGGTCGTCTCCGATAAATCGGAAAAACAACACCGGCAGCAGCAAAATGATGATGACGGCGGATATTAACTTGATCAAGCTTTTTCGTTGTTCTGTCATCTAGCACTCTCCCTTTCAGCAGAACATAAAGGAATTTGAACTTTTTGCTCCTTCCCGTTTTCCACAACATATCCGAAGCCCGGCTGAATCTCAGGCTCCTGTCTTTGGTACGGGAGAGGAATGACATTTTGCTCAGATTTTTTCATCAGCAGAATCGCGTGGCGGATTTGCTTCATCTCAGTCGTCAAGGAGTCATAGCCTTTTGAGAATTCGCTGTGATTTCCGCCCGGGATAAAGCTGAACCCAAGATGAGCGTATGATTTCATGAAGTTAGCGAGACGGTCTTGTATTCTCGTATCAATCGTCTGCTGGAATCTCGTTATCCCGTCAATCATCAGCACGACTTGTGAGAATCGCAGATTTTGTGCGTCTCCTTGGCGGACGGCTTCTACATACATGGCCTCTCTTGTTTTGAAAATGTCTTCAGCTGTTTCAATCCACTGCTCAATATCTTCTTTCGTTTCCAAATATGAAACAGCTGATTCCTTCGCATAATGAGATAAGCCGCGGTCAATCGAGTCAAACAGGCCGATCATTTCAGTTTCATCATCAATCAGATGTTCGAGCATTACTTTTAAGACGTTTGTTTTCCCGCGCTGAGTCTGGCCTAAAATCAGGCAGTGCTTATGCTTGCCTAAATCAAAATAGACTGGGCTGACTGTTTCTTCATGAAGCCCGATCGGTACAGATAAAGGCTTGCGTTCCAGCTTGAAGCGGATAGACAATTCTCTCGTAGACAAGCTCTCAGGCAGCATCGGAATCGGTGCCGGCTGCTCCATTGAAGCAAATCGCCCTTGAAGTTTCTGTACGTCTGATTTCAGCTCGTTGAACATGCCGATATCATCATCGGCGTCAACAGGCAGGAACATTTGCGCGAAATAAAGCTCTTCCTTTTGAATGATGACGCGTCCCGGAATCGGCTCAAGATTGAATTTCGGACGGCCGTAAATGGAATATCCTTCTGATTGATCCATGAGATAATGGACAACCTTTGTTTTCAAGTTATTTAACAATGACTGGCGGACAGCATTCACCCTCGTTGCTGTCAGCATAAAGTAGATACCCAAGCTTTGTCCGTCTCTGGAAAGCTGGACAAATTCCGATTCAAGCTCATGCATCTCATCCTTGACAATGTCAAAGTTGTCAATGGTGATAAAAATGAACGGAAGCTCTTCTTCGCTCAGCGCATTGTACATTTTGATGTGGCTGATTTCTTTTTCCCGGAACAAACGTTTACGGCGGTCAATTTCTTCTTTGATGCGAATCATGAACTTTTCAATTTTTCTTGACTGGTCCATCAGGAAGTAATCCGCGGTATGCGGGAGCTTCGCTAATGGCAGCAGCGTTCCGTTTCCGAAATCAAAGATATAGACATGAAGCTCTTCAGGTGTGTATACGTTCGCAAAACTCATCAGGAACGTTGCGGCTGCAATCGATTTTCCGTAGCCCGAAGAGCCGAAGATGCCGATATTTCCATCTTCCATCATCTTATAAGCAATTGGCGCTTGTCTTTGCAGATCAGGTTCGTCGACATACGCAAAGTGGAAATGGTCTTTTTCGTTTGAAGGGAAAAGAGTGCGCGGAATACGTTCCGCAAGCGGCGGCAGCCAAGGGCTTGGCAGCTTCTCGATTCCCATTTCATCTTGGATGCGTTCAATTTCGTCAACTACAGCTTCGATTTCGGTTTGAACATCTTTTTTCGCGTTATCTTCGGTATCAACCTCAGAAAGCGGGATCAGACCCGTATCTGTAACGATCGCGATTTCATCCTCGGTACCGTAGACTTCCTCTAAGTAAGGCGCCCCGCTCCATGCAGATTGGAACAGCTCATACACTTCATTGTTTCCGACCTGCAAATAGCCGCGGCCTGTTACGGTAATGTTTGCGGCATCGCTGTTTTTCAAAATTTCTTTACTGTCGGTGGCATCCTGGACCTTGAGCGCTACTTTAAAGCGCGAGTTACTCCAGATCTGGTCGTCGATGATGCCGCCTGGCTTCTGTGTCGCCAAAATCAAATGAACGCCGAGGCTTCGTCCGATACGCGCGGCACTGACAAGCTCCCTGATAAAATCAGGCTCCTCGCTTTTCAGCTCGGCAAACTCATCAGAAATTAAGAACAAGTGAGGCATCGCCACTTCTGCTTTCCCTTGCTTGTATAGCTTTGTATAGTCATTGATGTGATTGACTTGATACTGGTCAAACAGGCGTTGCCTTTTTTTCAGCTCGCTTTTAATGGAAGCAAGCGCACGCATACTGAAGTTTTTGCTTCCTTCAATATTTGTGATCGTGCCGAGGAGGTGGGGAATGTTGCGGAACGGCTGCGCCATTCCTCCGCCTTTATAGTCAATTAGTAAGAAAGCCGCTTCATGCGGATGAAAATGCACTGCAAGTGACAAGATGTAGGTCTGGAGAAATTCACTTTTCCCTGATCCCGTTGTCCCCGCAAGCAAGCCGTGCGGACCGTGTGCTTTTTCGTGAAGGTTCAGATACACAATGTCATCTTTCCCTTTATAGCCGATCGGCACTGACAGCGACTTCGACGATTCACTTGTCAGCCATCTTTGCTGAATGCCGATTTCTTTTACTTCCTTCGCATGAAAAAGCTCCAGGAACGATACCGTTTCCGGAATGGAATTCGTAATGCCGACCTGGTGGTTCAGCGTCCGCAGCGTGCGTGAGAACCGTTCGTTGTCCTCACGCTGATGATGATCGAGACGGAACGGAATTCTTACCGCTTTTTTCTTTTGTATTAAAATGTCGCCTTCATGCTCATTAATGTAGCGGACAAGAGTTGTAATGTTTTCCGACAAGCTTTCCTTTGTTTCCGCCGCGACAATTGTCGAGATGCCCAGATGCTCATGCTGTCCTTCTAAATATTCGAGAATGACATGCTCAGAGATCAGCTGCTGATTCGTGATGACAAATACAAAATGCGGTTTGAACTGCAGTTTTTCTTTGTCATCTTCGAGATCACGCTCTCTGATCAATTCGTAAAGTGAAGACAAGAGCTGATCTCGGGTTTGCTCATTATAAATAAATCCTTTTGCATAAATATGGGGCATTTGAAATTGCGGAAGCCACTTCATCCACTCCCAGTCTTTATACTCTTCTTCATGAAAAATAAATACAAAACGCAAATCGTGATAGCTGTTAAAGAACGACAGCTGTCCGATCAACTGGTGAATCTCATTTTTCACAATTTGCGATTTACCGACAAGCCCCATCGGACCTTCTGCCAAATCGACCGTCACCGGCGCATTGCAGATATCTTTATAGACGCGCTGCATGTGCTGCGATTTCTCCATGAGGTCATCGATATCACGATTCGCCAAGTCTCCGCCGCTCATATTGATTTCATAGCTTGACGGAACTGTTCCCGTCCCAAGCCGCAGCTGGAGATAATCCTTGCTTTCAAGTGATTTTTCCCAGATCCGGTCACTGATTTCACTTGTTAAGTATTTCATTTGTTCAAATGAGGGAAAGTGAAATTCAAGAACCTGCTTTTGCTTTTCAGCAAGTGCCTGAAGCTCTTTCCGCTTATTGTCTAAGTAAAGCTTATATACACGCTCCCGTTTTTCCTCGCGTTTTTTCCGCTGGTTTTTATCCCGGAAATATTGCACTGTCGAGGTAATGAGAGTCATCATAAACATCGCCAAAGAAACGAGTATAAATATGCCGCGCGGCTGGATGATGGCAACTACGCCCATCACGATCAGCATCACAAGCGGAGGCAGGATGACGAGCCACAGCCCTCTGTTGGTTTGATCGCTCTCCTGAGAGGGAAAACTGAAAGAAACGCGGTCATCCGGCAGATCGTATACCATCCGCGGCGTTCTTCTGTACTGCGGATATTTTTTCTGCATCTCTGTACTCGGTTTGACCGTTTCTGTTAACGCTGTTTCAAACTGGGCATAATGAACAATTTCTAAAAGGTCTTGTTCCGTCACCCTCATTTGCGTGAAGTTCCAGAATATTTCATCCCCCGGCTTGAGCGGCGTATTGGCGTTGATTTTCTCTCCGTTCAAGAAGATCGTTCCGCTTTCAGGGCGGACCGACCAGCTGCCGCCTACACGAAGCAAAGAAAACGTGCTTTGTTCTGCAAATGCAAAATCTTGCGGATTCAGATAAATATCTGCATTCGTTTTTTCTGAGGAACATACAATTTCATCCCGATTTCCCGTAAAATAAACGGATTTCTCAGGTTCACTGCCCGTCAATATCAAGCGTATATCCTGCTGATCCGTTTGGAGAGTAAATGATATATCCGTCTCAATCGTGCCGAGACAATCATTTCCCAGGAAAACTTCGTATTGGCCGCCGGATTCCTTTCTTTTAAGAGAAATCACTCCGCTATTAAATGGAATGGAGCTGATCGTAACAGAATCCTTCACATCAGGCCCTATGGTCACCGGATGAGACGACGGGAGGTTAGACAGATTTAATTTTTGAACGTTATTTTGGTAAAAAACCCATAATAGACTCAAATGGCGAACCCCCTTACGGCCGAATGGCAGCATGCGATGACCTGTGCTTCATGTCTCACGTTATTTGTCATCTTTTTTCTCATCTTTCTTTTCTGTTTCTTTTTTCTCGTCTTCTTTTTTCTTCTGTTCTTCTTTTTTCGCTTTTTCCTCGGCTGCGGCTTTTTCTTCTGCCGCTTTCTCTTCTGCTTGTTTTTCTTCGTCTGTTTGTGTCTGTTCTTCGCTTGTATCGACTAACGATGTTTCAGAATTAGACTGTTTATTTTCTTGACGTTCTTTTTGCGCTTTTTCAAGCTCACTATTTACTGAGTCAAGTTCTTTTTGTATGTCTTCATCATTTGTATCCTCAGATAAAAGCTGCTGTTTATATTTAGCTAGGGCAAAGTAAATATAATCATTGTATTCCAGCTTACGGCCGATACTGATCGCTTCTTTGTATTCTCCTCGACCATAATCAATCCAATATAAGAAATGCTGAGGGTCTGATTGAAGGGTGACTAAATTATTTTCTATATTTTTGGTTTTTGCACTCCCCAGGTTTTCGACCTCAACATAGGACGTCGCCAGCTGATACTGCACCGATTCAGGCAGGCTTTCCGCATCGTACTTGGACAGTGTGCTGATGACTTCACTGTACTGCTTGTTTAAGAACGCACGGTTGCTGTCCACTATCGCCTGGTGCTTTGGCTGCGCGAAAAATAAGGCGTACATCGAATAAATAAGTGCCGGTACAAGCAAAACAATGAGCCCCAGGCCGATATATCGCTGGATGTTCCACTTCTTTCTCGGGATATGTATGTATGTTTTTGCTTTGGCTTCGAGCTCATCAATATGGGTTTGAATCAGCTCGAGCAAATCATCATAGGATTCAGCATCTAATATCGCCTTTGCCTCTGCGGAGAACGTCAGCGTTTCATTGAATTTCAGGTAGTCTTCAAACGCAAAAGCGCCGTCAACTGCCAAAGCCGCTGCCGCTTTCAGCTCCTGCCATACTCTTTCCTCATCACGCTCGTAAGGAGGAATGCTTTCTTTTACTCCATAATGGAGAAAATAAGGCGTAAGCCCTTTATCGAATACAATGTTTTCAGGAGCGACAATCAAATTCAGCCTAGACAGATTGTGCTGCTGTACGGCTTGAACAAGCTGATAGGCAAACTGCCATTTACTTTTTTTATCCTTAGCTTTCATGAAGCGGAATGCTTTATAGGAGGAGGGAGGTTGGATTGTGATGATTACTTCATCATCCGTCACATCGATTTCTTTATGAAAAAATGGATTTATATCTTTGATCACGTTAGCTTCAAGACCGTCGAGAAGCTTTATTTTTTCCCGTTGAAAGGTAAATGTATAGCCGGCATCTGTTTTCTCGGCAACAGCTTCTAATTGGTTTTCTAAATATGATTTTTGTTTACCTGACATTCAACCAGATCCTTTCATAATATTTCAAGCCGGTCTCCGTTTGTAATGCCGCAATCAGACAGCTTGCATTCTCCGGAAAACACCTTATCCTTGTTCACCACTCTGATCCAGTGCCCTTCGCGCGGAGGCATAGATACGCTTTGGGCCTGCCAAGCAATATCAATTACTTTTTTCACCGGGTGGTAATCTGACAATCTGAGATCAAAGACACTGCCGTTATAATGTTTCAAATCTATTGTAATATCAATATACATTTAGGATCACCCTTACATAGAAAGAGCGCCGTCTTCTTTTGAATCAGGCGCTCCTTCCCTTTCATACTGTTATCCGCGGATTTGATTTGCGATGTCTTGGTCAGTAGACTCAAGTGTATTTGCTGTTTGATCAAGCTGCTGATTCACATCTTGAAGCAAATCTGACATTTTGATAAATGAAGGTTTGAGCTGCTCGTATTGATCTGCGAACGCTTCGCTTGAAGCACCTTCCCACATGCTTTTCAAATCAGAGATCATTCGGTTTAAACGATCAACCTGATTTAATACTTCTTGGCTTTCAACGCCGTATTGCTTCGCCATCGCTCTTAGCTCTTCGGGTGTGACACGAATTAATCCTGCCATATTCCTCATTACCTCCTGTGCCATCAGCCTAAATATGGGCTAATTCACTTATTTTTAGAACGTCATTATTATAAAAACAGTTTTTCGGCATAGTCAAACAAATATGTTTTAATTTTACAAAATGAGTCCAATGGTTTACCCCGAATCACTTAAAAATGACATATAATGTAAAGTAAATAGGTTTATTTTCTTAATCTCCTCTTCATTCTCCGAATAATCCAAAAGACCCAAATAACGCTCCAACTCCCAAAAAAAACCTTTCAGAAAATTTGATGCTACAGCACCATTTCTGAAAGGTTCAGTTTTTTCTTTCCTTAATTAGTCTTGCCTCCGATGACTTTCTTAGAAGATTAATAGGATAAGCTGTCGTATTATATGAGGCATACAACTGTCCTGCAAAAAGGCGATTACACCGCCAAATGTATATAGAACGTTTCTCTCATGAAATTGTTTTTTTGCTTCTGTTCTTTGTTGTTGATTTTCACAAACAACAACAATCATAATAAAAGGAAGGGGATGAGATGTCAAAGAGAAATCAAGCACGAAAAGTAGGGAGATTTATGACCATGCCGAATGATCCTTTTAAATATAGTTTTGACAGACTTGAAGATGTGGCTGATCATATCAGCGACGTTCTGCGGTGCCCGATCACCATAGAGGATGTTAACCACAAGCTGCTTGCCTACAGTACACACAGCGACTGCACAGACCCTGCCCGGACGTCTACCATTATTGGCAGAAGGGTACCGGAGAAGGTGATTAACAAGTTGTGGAAAGATGGGACAATTCCAGCTCTCTTAAAAACGGACCAGCCGATCAGAGTCAAGCAAATTGATGAAGTCGGGCTGAGCAATCGCGTCGCTATTTCGATTTGGAAAAACAAGCAAGTACTTGGCTTCATATGGGCGCTTGAGATCCAAAAAACATTGTCCGATGAAGATCTGCTGACATTGCAAATGGCAGCAAAAGCAGTGAAAAACAAGCTTCTCAAACGTCAAATCAGAAAAACGAAAAATGAAGAACGCAGCCAAGAATTTTTCTGGAAAATGCTGACCGGACACATCCATCAGGAGGATGATATGGCGGATGGGTTCCATAAGCTTGGAATGGCCGCTCCTTCAGAGTTTTCCGTTATGATCATCCGCATAAATGGCGAGCTGACTGAAAAAATCGAACAGCAGCTGCAATATTTACAGGAAACGACCCAGCAGGTTTACGTGCTGCTGGCGACCGTAGATTCCAATGAACTTATTATATTAACCTCACCCAAAACAGATCATCCTTTTCAAGATTTAAAACAGTTTGCTTTAAGTACGCAAAAACAGCTGAAGGAGCGGTATAAAATAGAAGACGTTTCTATCGCTTTTGGCGGAATATACAACTCTATTTCTTTTGTCTCCCGCTCCTATCAGGAAGCATTGTCCGTCTTAAAAACGAAGGAACGGTTCACTGAAGAGACCAAACATCTTTTCAGCTTTTCTGAGTTAGGCATTTATCAATACTTAGATGTCTTATATGAAAAACGGAAACAGGCGGGCCATTATAATTACTCGCTTTCCAAACTGGAACAATATGACCGGGATCACCAGTCAAATCTGGTAGAGACGCTAGAGCGCTTTATTGAAGCGGACAGCAACGTGAATACCGCTTCCAAGCTGTTAAATATACACGTTAATACGTTGAATTACCGACTCAAGCGGATCAGCCAGATCGCTGAAATTGATTTGAAAAATGTGAATCAAAAATTCACCATCTATTTAGATATCAAACTTCGGCACATGGATTTGTGAAATTTCACAAATCCATGTTTTTTTATTTTCTTAATCAAACAAAGAATTTTCCAAAATATCAAGCTACACTAAAAATATCACAGATACAGGAGGAGACAGATATGATCATAGGGGTTCCTAAAGAGATAAAAAACAATGAAAACCGTGTCGCATTAACACCCGGGGGCGTTTCTCAGCTCATTTCAAACGGCCACCGGGTGCTGGTTGAAACAGGCGCGGGCCTTGGAAGCGGATTTGAAAATGAAGCCTATGAGTCAGCAGGAGCGGAAATCATTGCTGATCCGAAACAGGTCTGGGACGCCGAAATGGTCATGAAGGTAAAAGAACCGCTGCCGGAAGAATATGTTTATTTCCGCAAAGGACTTGTGCTGTTTACGTACCTTCATTTAGCAGCTGAGCCTGAGCTTGCACAGGCCTTGAAGGATAAAGGAGTAACTGCCATCGCATATGAAACGGTCAGTGAAGGCCGGACATTGCCTCTTCTGACGCCAATGTCAGAGGTTGCGGGCAGAATGGCGGCGCAAATCGGCGCTCAATTCTTAGAAAAGCCTAAAGGTGGAAAAGGCATTCTGCTTGCCGGGGTGCCTGGCGTTTCCCGCGGAAAAGTAACAATTATCGGAGGAGGCGTTGTCGGCACAAACGCGGCCAAAATGGCTGTCGGACTCGGTGCAGATGTGACGATCATTGACTTAAACGCAGACCGCTTGCGCCAGCTTGATGACATCTTCGGCCATCAGATTAAAACGTTAATTTCTAATCCGGTCAATATTGCTGATGCTGTGGCGGAAGCGGATCTCCTCATTTGCGCGGTATTAATTCCGGGTGCTAAAGCTCCGACTCTTGTCACTGAGGAAATGGTAAAACAAATGAAACCTGGTTCAGTCATTGTTGATGTAGCGATCGACCAAGGCGGCATCGTCGAAACTGTCGACCATATCACAACACATGATCAGCCAACATATGAAAAACACGGTGTTGTGCATTATGCTGTAGCGAACATGCCGGGCGCAGTCCCTCGTACGTCAACAATCGCCCTGACTAACGTTACTGTTCCATACGCGCTGCAAATCGCGAACAAAGGGGCAGTAAAAGCGCTCGCAGACAATGCGGCACTGAGAGCGGGTTTAAACACCGCAAACGGACACGTGACCTATGAAGCTGTAGCAAGAGATCTAGGCTATGAGTATGTTCCTGCCGAAAAAGCTTTACAGGATGAATCATCTGTGGCGGGTGCTTAATTCACAATGAGCTTGCAGAAAGATTTCTGCAGGCTTTTTTATTTTTTAAAAGGAAAAAAGAGACCATTTCACGAATTATGACTATGAAGTTGATCATAAAGGAGGATTCATATGGCTGTTCAGCAATATGGCGTGTTAAAAGGCATAGTCTTAGACATGAAGCGGGAAACAGATGATGACAGTCCTCATTTCCAAGTCAAAATGCTCGGTGAAGAGAATACGTATTACAGGTGCGCCATCAATGTGATGTCCAGTTCTGAGGAATCTGAAGTATTGTATTTGGCTGACGATCAGTTTGATTCGGGCTCAATTACCATCCTTCCGAACATGCCGTATGGATATACAAGGATCAATGAAGCAAACCGTGAAGTGGCCCTGGATTATGTGCGGGGCAATTTGTTTGACCCGCGGAAAATGAAGCCTTTGCCTCATGAAATCACAGGACCTGATAATGATTTAAATGATTTTATTGAAACCTATATGAAGAAAGCACAAGATGAGAAAGCGCCGGTTTATATATTCGGTTCAAAATTCGGCCCTGAACAGGCTGCAGATAAAATATTCGGCTTTACCCCGACTAACGGAATACACAATATCCATATGAATCAAGGGAATGCAATGGATACGCGCTGGAAAAAAGACAACGGCTCTTGGCATGACGGGGGTATTCTGATTCAGTTTGCAGATCAGTGGGCCGCTGTGTTTTTAGCGTTTTTATCCCAATCTTGGTGTACCGATGAAAACGGAAACCCGGTCAGAGATTGTGATCATACCCAAACGTCTGCGTAAGATTAGAAAAAGAGACTGCGGCGAGCAGTCTCTTTTTGATACGATTACACATTTTCAACAGTCTTTAGGCTGTTTGGCCTCATATCGCTCCAATGCGATTGGATATAGTCCAAACAAGCTTCACGCCCTTTTTGCTCATGAACGACTGTCCAGCCGCTCGGCACATCTATAAAACCGGGCCATAGGGAATATTGGCCTTCTTCATTGATCAGCACCAAATACGTGCCATCCGCATTTTCAAAAGGATTTGCCATTCTATTTCTCCTCCCTTATTTATTCAACTCTTCCAATTTGACAGCGAGAACCTTGCCGATTTGAGCCAGAGGTTCCGGCTGACATAAATCTTTATGACGGCAGTCGATGTCAATTTGTTCAATCTGTCCGTTAATATAAGGCTTCCACGAATCAGGTTCAATCGGATCAAACCATTCAGGAATGATTGTTGATCTGAAAAACAAAACATTTCCACGGAAGGTTTTCGGCTTATAGGAGCCTAAAATGCCGACAGAATTGACATACGTATTCTTCAAATTTAAAATGACCGTTTCATCCAAGCTCGCAAGCGCACTGCCGTCACGGCGAAGAATCTCAATCGCTGCTTCAAAATCTAGCGGTTTGTCCCCTAAGCTGTCCGGATCGTACCCGCCTAACGCCAGAAGGGCAATAAGCGCTTCCTCATCATCCGGCGCCTCTTTTATAGGAAGGAAGTGGTTTGGATAGGCATCCAGCATCACCAATAGGGAAACTTCTTCTCCTTGATTTTGCAGCTGGGTGGCCATCGCTTGAACGACATTCCCGCCCAGAGACCAGCCTAGCAGATGGTACGGGCCTTTCGGCTGAACCGTTCGGATTTGTTTAATGTAATCGGCAGCCATGTCATCAAGTGTTTTCGGAAGCTCCTCGCGCTGCCCGATTCCCCGTGCCTGCAAGCCGTAGATCGGATAATCCGTTCCTATATTCGTCATCAAACCGGCATAGCACCAGCTGAGTCCCCCTGCTGGATGAACACAGAATAAAGGAGGCTTGTCTCCGCTTGTTCGGAGCGGCAGCAGAACGTCAAGAGCGCTTTGGCTTGATCCCATTTCAAGTCTTTCAGCGAGCCCGGCTACAGTAGGTGCTTCGAACAAGTTGCCGATGCTGAGTTCAACGCCGAGTGCTTCACGAATGCGGCTCATGAGCTGTACAGCAAGCAAGGAATGTCCGCCTAAATCAAAGAAACGGTCATCAATGCCGACACGCGGCAAGTGAAGCACCTCCATAAAGAGGTCACAGAGAATTTCTTCCTGCGGCGTTCTCGGTCCTCGTCCTGTCACTGCCGCTGCGAAATCCGGAGCGGGCAGCGCTTTACGATCAAGCTTTCCATTCGGTGTCAGCGGCAATTCTTTCATCGTCATAAAGGCAGCAGGCACCATGTAATCCGGCAGTCTCTCCGCAGCATATTTGCGCAGTTCCGCCGTATCAAATGTTTCTTCCGAAGGGATGACATAAGCTGCCAACCGTTTATCTCCCGGCTGATCCTCACGAACGATCACTGCCGCATCTTCAAGCTGCGGATGCTGAACAAGTGCGGCTTCAATTTCTCCCAATTCAATTCGGAATCCCCGAATTTTCACTTGATGGTCTGCACGGCCGACATAGTCGAGAGAACCGTCAGCGCGGAGGCGGGCCACATCCCCAGTGCGGTACATCCGGGTGCCTGGAGGACCGAACGGATCAGCTATGAAGCGTTCAGATGTTAAACCAGGCCGGCCTAGATAACCTCGTGCTAACCCCGCTCCTGATACATACAGCTCTCCGGCAACACCCGGCGGGACCGGCTGCAGGCGTTCATCCAGCACGTATACACCAAGATCGGGAATGCCGCAGCCGATCAAGCTGTTTGCCCGTAAAGCTGCCATGCTTCGGTCTAATTCGATATAGCTCACATGCACCGTCGTTTCTGTAATCCCATACATATTGATAAGCTGCGGTCTATTTTCAGGGTGGCGGTTGTACCAATCCTCTAAACGGCTGAGTTCAAGCGCTTCTCCGCCAAAAATGACATAGCGCAGACTGAGTGCCTGTCCGAGATCCGGCTGTTCCCGTTCCGCCTGCATAAACTGATAGAAAGCAGACGGTGTCTGGTTCAGAACAGTCACCCCCTCTTTGACAAGCAGGCGCAGAAATGCTTCTGGCGATCTGCTGACGTGGTGAGGCACGATTACAAGACGTCCGCCATGCAGCAGAGGACCCCAGATCTCCCACACCGAAAAATCAAACGCATAGGAATGGAACATGGTCCAGATATCATCTGAGCTGAAATGGAACCAGTGCTCGGTCGCTGCAAATAAACGTGTTACATTTTGGTGAGGAATCATCACACCTTTTGGAACACCTGTTGAGCCGGATGTATAAATGACATACGCCGTATTCAAAGGCGAAAGCGGCTGAGTCCTGTCCTTATTTTTTGGATTCTCTGCAGGGTACGTGTTTAGTTTCTCTGCCAGCTCGGGATCATCCAGCACGATTTTCGGCACGTTTTCAACTGGCGGAATGTGATTTGCAGCTTTAGTGTTCGTCATGATAAACGCAGGCTGGGCATCTTTTAGCATAAAAGCAATTCGATCAGCCGGATAATCCGGATCAAGAGGGAGATAAGCTGCCCCGGCCTTTAGCACCGCCAATAGGCCGACAGCCATTTCCAACGATCGGGGCAGTGCCAATGCCACAAATTGCTCCGGCCCGACACCTTCACTAATCAGCATTCGGGCAAGCCGGTTTGCTCTTTCATTCAGCTCTGCATAGTTCAGTGCCTGATTTTCATATACAACGGCAATGGCATCAGGACGTAAAGCAGCCTGCTTCTCAAATTGCTCTGGCAAACATGCGTGCGGAATCTTTTCAGATACACTTTGCCAATCAGTCACCATGCTGCTGCGTTCCTCTGGTGCAAGAATATCCAGATTTCCGATTTGCTTGTCAGGATCAGACTCGGCAGCCTCCAACAGGCGCATCAATCGGTCAGCAAGAGCCTGAGCAGTTTCCCGCTTGAAAAGATCAGTGCTGTATTCAAGCAGTCCTTCCATCCCGTTTGGTGTCCCGTCAGCAAGGCGATCTTCACTGATTTCCAGCGTCAAATCAAACTTGGCAGAACCGACACTGTTGATTCGCAGGCTGCTCTCCATATCAGGAAGATGCAGTTCAGCGTCCGGTGTGTTTTGGAACGCAAGCATGATTTGGAATAAAGGATGCGTCGCACGCGAACGAGCCGGATTGAGCACCTCTACAAGTCTCTCAAACGGCAGATCCTGATTGTCATAGGCGGCCAGATTCACTTTCCGTACTCTGTCTAGAAGCTCACGAAAGCTTGGGTCACCGGACGTATCAGTTCTGAGCACCAATGTATTAATAAACAGCCCTACAAGATCGCCCAGCGCATCATCATTCCGTCCCGCGATCGGACTGCCGATCGGAATGTCGGTGCCCGCCCCGAGCCTTGTCAATAAAGCGGCGAGACCGGATTGAAGCACCATAAACAGGCTCACCCTATTTGTGCGAGCCAGCTCCTGCAATCGCTTGTGAAACTCGGGCTCAATACGAAAATGAATCGTATCTCCATCATGACTCGGCTCAGCCGGACGTGAATAATCGGTTGGCAGTTCAAGCTGATCAGGCAGGTTTTTCAAGGTTTCTTTCCAGAAAGCAAGCTGACCGGCAATCAAGCTGTTAGGATTATCCTCGTTTCCAAGCAGTTCTTGCTGCCAAAGCGCATAGTCTGCATACTGCACAGCAAGAGGCGCCCATTCGGGAGATCGTCCGTGGCAGCGAGCCGCATAAGCCGTCCCAAGGTCTCGGGTCAGCGGTGTTAAGGACCAGCCGTCCCCGACAATATGATGGACGAGAAGAAGCAGCACGTACTCGTCAGGACCGATCACAAAAAGCTCGGCACGAAAAGCAGGTTCAGCTGCAAGATCAAAGCTGTAGCGTACAGCTTCGGCAAGACGATCAGAAAGCTCCTTCTCAGCAATTTCAGTAACATGTAACTCAGGATGGGCTTGATCGGCATCTAAAATATGCTGATAGGATGTCCCCTGTGATTCAGGGAAGATCGTCCGAAGGCTTTCATGACGGCAGACGAGGTCATAAAGTGCCGCTTTCAGCAATCCTTGATCCAACTCACCTGACAAACGGACAGCAACCGGAATATTATAAGTAGGACTCGGTCCTTCCAGACAATGCAGGAACCATAGCCGGCGCTGGGCAAATGATAGCGGGATCTTTTCAGGCCGCTCAGCTCTCTGCAAAGCGGGACGTGCACTCTGCGCCAAATCAAGATGGGCAGCGAGTCCAGCTACTGTCGGTTCGTCAAAGAGCTTGGCGATACCAAGTTCGGCCCCCATTACCTCGCGAATGCGGCCCATCAGACGGGCTGCAAGAAGAGAATGGCCCCCAAGCTCGAAGAAACTGTCATCGATACCGACGCGTGCCAAACCGAGAACCTCTGCAAACAAGTCACACAATATCTCTTCCTGAGGAGTCCGCGGAGCCCGATCACTGACAGATGTGCTGAAGTCTGGTGCCGGCAGTGCTTTCCGGTCAAGCTTGCCATTAGGTGTTAATGGCAGCTCGTCCATCTCCACAAACGCCGCCGGTACCATATAATCAGGAAGACTGGCCCCCATATAACGACGAAGCTCTGCAGTATCAATAGCACCATCAGCGACTACATAAGCCGCCAATCGTTTGTCTCCCGGCTGATCTTCCCGTACGACAACCGAGGCCTGTTCAATGTGCGGATGATTGGCAAGCACGGCATCAATTTCTCCAAGTTCAATTCGGAATCCGCGAATTTTGATTTGATGATCCGCCCGCCCGATATAATCCAAAGACCCATCGGCACGCCAGCGGGCCTGGTCTCCGGTCCGATACATCCTAGTTCCCGGCGGTCCGTATGGATCTGCAACGAAGCGCTCCGCCGTTAAATCAGGGCGATGGAAATAACCTCTGGCCAAGCCGGTGCCTGCAATATAAAGCTCTCCGACAACGCCCGGCGGCACCGGCTGCAATCCATTATCAAGCACATACACCTGCGTGTTCCAAATCGGTTTCCCAATCGGAGGAACGCCCTGCAACCCTTCTTCAAGAAAAGCTGCGGCAGACCAAATCGTTGTTTCAGTGGGACCGTATAAGTTCGTGACTGAACAATGAAGGTCTTGAAGCGCCTGCAAAAGACCGCTCGGCAGCGCCTCGCCTCCTACAAGCACTCTAAGCCCCCGAAGTTTCTCAGGTTCACTCGTTACCAAAGCGTGCCACAGTGTCGGTGTCGCCTGCATGATGTTAATATCGAAATTTTCAATCATTTGAGCTAATGCCTGCGGCTCACGGATCGTTTCTTTCTTTGCGATCACGATTTGCGCTCCGCTAATCAGCGGAAGATATAACTCTAATGCTGAAATATCAAAAGCGACAGTCGTCACAGCCAACAGCCTGTCTTCTTCTCCTAGAGAAAACGCCTCCTGCATGGACAACAGAAAATTGCTTAAGCTTTTCTGTGTCACAACGACTCCCTTCGGTCTTCCTGTTGATCCTGAGGTATAGATGATATACGCAGGATGGTCAAGAGAAACCGATACATCCGGATTTTCCGGCGAATAGCGTTTTATAATCTCCTGTGTAACAGCCTGATCAAGCACAAGCTCCGGTACAGCCAGGTCATCAGGCAGACTGGCTGCTATTTCCTCAGTCGTTATGATGCATGAAGGTTTCGCATCCTCCAGCATGTAAGAAATGCGGTCGGCTGGAAACTCCGGATCAAGGGGGAGATACGCCGCACCAGTCTTGAGCACACCAAGCATTGAGGCCACCATCTCAGGGGAACGCGGCAGCGCCAAAGCGACAAACTGCTCCGGACCAATCCCTTTTTCGATCAACAGACGCGCGAGGCGGTTTGCCTCTTCATTGAGCTTTCGATAGTTGACTTGAATGTCATCACACATGAGAGCGATACGTTCTGGCGTAAGAACTGCCTGCTTTTCGAACATGTCCTGAAGGCTGACCAGCTTCTCGGATTTTGCCGTCTCATTCCATTTAGAAATGACTTTTTCTTTCTCCTCTGGCAACAGAAGCTCCATTTGCCCAATCAGCATGTCCTCTCCGGCAGAAGCCGTTTGCAGCAGCTGCAGGATACGCTGCTGATGAAGCTTAATATCAGACTCACTGTATACCTCAGGATTCGCATCAACATCAATTCGCAGCCCGCTGCCGTCTGTTCTGTCATATACATTGATTGATAGATCATCAACAGGACCGGCTGAAAGATTATGCGTTGTGCCCCGGGCCCCGGCAAAGTCGAGACCGTAATCAAACGGCATAAGATTGATTTGAGGGCCAAATAATCTATGATTTTCTCCTATCAATTTCAGATCGCGCCGAAGCTCTTCATGGCGATACTTATGATGTCGCCGAATGCTGCGGATTTCCCGGGAAATTTGCTGAATCAGTTCAGAAAAGCTCATCGAAGAGCTTACCGTCAGCCGGAGCGGGAGAAGGTTCATCACCATAGCCGGTACATTCAGTGACGCGGACCCTATCCGACCCATCATGGGCAGGCCGAGCACAACATCCTCAGAGCCGGTCATACGGTGCACATAAACAGCTGACACCGCAATCATGACTTCATGCCAGCTTCCTGAGAAATAGCGCGCCGCTTCTTTTAACGCGTTTACATCAGACGGAGGCAGATATGCCGTATGACGAAGAAAACTGTTAGATGTTCTTGGCGCCCGATCAGCCAAGCTCACAACTTCAGGTGCATCTGCAAAACGGTCCAGCCAGAATTGACGATCCTTCTCATACTGCTCTGATCCGCGATAATCTGTATCCTCTTCCAAAATGGCCTGGAGAGACCCAAAGGAACGGCCTTTAGCTGTTTGTCCTTTTATAAGCGCAGTATATGTACTTGCCACACGTTGGGCTATCAGGGAAAAACCGAAGCCGTCGATCGCTATATGGTGAATGCGCTGATACCAAAAGAAACGATCAGGCCCGGCAATAAACAGAGCTTCATTGAACAAAGGGTCATGCCCTAAATCAACCGGCTTTGCTAAATCAGCTTTCATCCAGTTTAATGCTGTTTTTTCCGGATCAGGCTCAGAGCTGACGTCAATGACGTGCAGCTGTACATCCGGAGACGGGTTTATCATCTGCCAAGGCCCGTCCATATTTTCACCGAAGCGGACATGCAGCGATTCCGCTTCCTTGATCACGTACCGCAAAGCTTCTTCAAAAAGAGCAATATTGATTGGTCCATTGATTTCTATATATTCCGCTGTATTGTAGATTGGATTGTCCGGATCAAGCTGCTGAGCAAACCATATGCCAGTTTGCGCCCCGGTCAAAGAATATTGAAGATCTTTTGTATCAGGCATCCGTTTGTTTACCCTCCTTTTATAAATAATCCGCGTTTGGCAGCACTTGCTGGCTGCGGGTTGTGAGCAATTTTTGCCATTCTTCGATCGTTGGGCGTTCAGCCAATTCCACGAAAGTCACCTCTGCCCCTTCACGGCGCCATTGTTCCACCAATGTCATGATCCTTACCGAATCAAGACCACGATCGAGCAAATCCTCTTGATCTGTGATGTCTTCCGATGTTTCTTGTAGAAGCTCAGCAATTTGTTTACGGATATTCTCACATGTAAACACATTCTTTTTGCCAGTGTTTGCTGACGTTTTTTGAACGTCTGCCGGCGCATTCTGCAGCTGATCAAGAAGACTGTCAGTCATCACGGTAAACGCACAGCGTCCAGCCGCATAGTCCAGCGCCATTTGATGTTTTTCTAATGAAAAATCAGCAACTGCATCTCCCACAAAAAAGGCTTTAATATCCTCCATAAATGCTTCACATGCTGTAACAAGACAGCCGATATGGGCGTAAATTCCTGTAATGATCAGCTGATCGCGTCCCTCTTTGCGCATCATTTCAAGCAGATTCGTTCTCTTAAACGCGCTGTATCTCCATTTTGTCAGCACAAGATCATCATCCTCCGGTGCCAGCTCGGTTATAATTTTCTCCTCATAAGGACCGCTGTTTAATCCCGGGCCCCAAAAGTCTGTCAGCAGCGCACGGTCATCCGGATTTTGGCTTCCCGGCTGTGCGGTATAGACAACAGGAATCCCAAGCTGAACACATTGATTCTTCAGCTTTCGTATATTCGCTGAAAGCTCTGTTACCGGAGACGCTCCCGCTGTGAAAGCATCGACAAAATAGTTTTGCATATCGTGTATTAACAAGACAGCCCGATTCGGATCAGGCACCCATGATACTTTATTTTGCGGCATATCAGATGCTGTCGGCATTTGATACGGCTGAATGGCAGGTATAGCCATATGAACACTTCCTCTCAAATTGTTGATTTATTTTTTTGATCCTGCAAGAAGCTTCTCGGAAATGGCTTCACGGAGCGCTTTTTTGCTGACTTTTCCTACTCCTGTCTGCGGGAAGGATTCGACAAATTCAACTCGGTCAGGGATTTTATATGCCGCCAGTCCGCGCTCTCTCAAAAATGCTTTAAGCTCTGTGGCTTTTGGGGCTTCATCCCGGGGAATAATGAACACACAAGATCTCTCGCCAAGAAATTGATCAGGCATGGAGACCATTGCCGCATCATGGACAGCCGGATGCGCCAGCAGATGATTTTCTACCTCTTCAGCCGCAACCTTTTCTCCTCCACGGTTAATTTGATCCTTCGCCCGGCCTTCAACGACAATATAGCCGTCTCGTGTCAGCCTGACGATATCACCCGTACGGTAAAAACCATCCTCAGTAAATGAAGCGGCATTATGCTCTTCTGCCTTATAGTAACCTCGAATTGTATACGGCCCCCGCGTCAGCAGATGGCCTGTTTCACCAGGTTTTACGTCGCGATCATGATCATCCCAAACACGCACTTCATCATATGGAGACATCGGTTTTCCTTGGGTGTTGACAATGATCTCCTCAGGATCATCCAATCTCGTATAATTGACGAGACCCTCTGCCATTCCGAACACCTGCTGCAGCGTGCAGCCGAAAACAGCTTTTACCCTGCGCGCGGCTTCAGCACTAAACTTGGCACCGCCGACCTGCAGCACTTGAAGGCTGGATAAATCATCACGGCGTGAGGATGCCGCATCCATCCATACCATCGCAAGAGGCGGAACAAGAGCGGTTATCGTGACCTTTTCCCGTTCAATTAAAGGAAATGCGTCATCTGGACTTGGAGAAGGAGATAATACCACTCTTCCTCCAGCGTATAATACGCCGAGAACGCCGGGTGAGCTCAGCGGATAATTGTGTGCCATCGGCAGCGCGGCCAAGTACACCGTGCTGTGGTCGAGCCAGCAGACCTCCACACTCCGCTTCAGGCTGTATATGTAGTCATCGTGGGTCCTCGGAATCAGTTTCGATAGCCCGGTGCTCCCGCCAGAAAGCTGGAGGAACGCCACATCCGATGATTTGACTTCAGGCAGTTTTACAGGTTCTGCATGCAAATCCTCCAGCGGTAAAAATTCCTCTGCCTCACCTGCGACAATGATGTTTTTCAAAGTCGGCAGCTTACTTTGAACCTGTCTGGCAAGCGTACGGTAGTCAAAACCGGAATAAGCGTCGGGAATGATATATGCAGCCGCTTCAGCAAACTCGCAAAAATATGTAATTTCACTGCTTCGATGAGAAGGCAGTGCGAAGACTGGAAGCGCCCCCAGACGGAAAAGCGCGAAAATGACTTCAAAAAACTCTTTGATATTTGGCAGCTGCACCACAACACGATCCATCTGTTGAATGCCGAGCTTTTGAAATCCGGCAGCCAGGCGATCAGCTCTTGTGTCAAGCTCTCGATAGCTCCAATGGGTGTTTCCGTATGTAATGGCAATGCGATCACCATACTTGGCTGCCCGGTCCCTTAACAAATCTCCAAACGTCTCACCGGCCCAGCAGCCGTTCTTTCGATAGGTCTCAGCTAACTCATCAGGCCAAGGCGTAAATCCTTTCAGCATGTTGTATCCCTCCAGCAATTCATTCTGTTCATATGTGATCCACGCCCATTGCCCGCAGCATTGTCCGAAACTTTGCGGACGTCTCCTGAAGCTCGTCCTCAGGCTTTGAACCGGCCACAACACCAGCTCCAGCATACAGGCGGAGTGAGCGTTCTTCTGCTTCTGCACAACGGATGGTCACGATCCATTCTCCGTCACCGGCATCGTCACACCATCCGACCATGCCGGTAAAGAAACCGCGGTCAAATGGTTCAATGCTGAGAATCGCTTCTCTTGCAAGATCAGTCGGTGTTCCGCAGACGGCTGGCGTCGGGTGGAGCGCCGCCGCCAATTCAAATGCGGTTACAGACGGGTCGGAAAGCTCTCCCTTAATCACGCTGGACAGGTGCCACATCGTTTCCGTTTTGATCAGTGAAGGCTTCTCCGGAACCTCCAGCGTCCGGCAGAAAGGTCTCAGCGCTGCCGCAACCGCGTCAGCGACAACCGCGTGCTCATGAAGATCCTTTGCGGAAGAAAGCAATTCAGCTGCCCGGCGCTGGTCTTCAACAGGATCATTACTGCGCGGCCTTGAGCCGGCTAATGGGTTGGAAACGACCTGTGTTCCCATCCTTGAAACGAGAAGCTCCGGACTTGCTCCGAGCAATGTTCGGCGGGGAGACGTTTCCTCCTGACTGGACACGTCTGCGGCAAACGTGTAGCCATGCGAGTTATGCTGAGCCAGATGGCGAAGCAATTCATCCGTCTGAATCGGTTCAGGCGATGTCAAATGCAGCGACCTGGACAGAACGATTTTGCTGAGTGTTCCATCGGCAATGCGTGCCAGCCCTTGTTCAACACCATTTTTATAATCCTCAGGTTCAGGAACAGGCTTTATGTGGTATGTATGCCCAGCCTGCTGTTCCTCTTCCTCATGATCAAATTGAAGCGGTCCTGACCAGCGCACTTCTTCAGGTACAACGAGCCGCGCTGCTTTTACTTGATCAAAAGGAACGGCCCCGACAACAAGCGGCCGGCTTTGCCCTGATTGTTTTGCCTGACGTAACGCCTCTGCAATTCGGCCAGAAAGGGTTTCCATTTGGTTTTGCCCGTCTGCCTCCGGTACGATTTCACATATGCCTTTCGCTAACAGTACACGATGAGGAGACGCTAAGAAAAAGGCGCCCGGCTGATATTCATGAAGCAAATGCTCCGCTTTTGTTTCTGTTATAACGTTTTGATCCAACATTCTCATGAACCTCCTTTAAATTCAGTTACACGCCTAAGGTCGCGCCGCCATCTACGCATAAATTATGCATCGTAATATGCCCTGCCTGGCCAGAAACCAAAAAGAGCACCGCATCCGCAATATCCGAAGGCTTGGCTAGTTTTTTGAGCGGGATCCCTGTTTTAAATGTCTCAAGTGATCCTTTTATGACTTGCTCCGCTCCATTCTCGTCGGCCCATAATGACCACTGCATGTCTGTTTCCGTTGATCCGGGAGATACAATGTTGCAGCGAATATTGTATTCTGCAAGCTCAAGGCCAAGGCATTTCGTAAACATCACAGCCGCAGCCTTTGAAGACGCATATGCCGCCATAGATGTTCTTGGTACACCGGCAGCATTCGATCCGACTGTTACAATCGAACCCGATCTTCGGTCCATCATATATTTGCTGACTGAACGCGAGGCGTTAAATACGCCAGTCGAATTCACTGAGAACGTCGCCTCCCATTCCTCATCGCTAAGCGAATGGATCAGTCCCGGGCGAAGGACACCCGCTACATTCACTAAAATATCAATCGGCCCCATTTCACGTTCGATGCGCGCCGTGATCTCATCAATCGCTGCGCTGTCTCTCACATCCGCAGGAAAAGCTTCTGCATGGCGGCCTTCTGCTTTGAGGCTGCTCACAACCTTTTCCAGCTTTTCAGGATTATAATCAACTGCCGCAATATGTGCGCCTTGACTGGCAAGCGTCCGCGCAACTGCTTCGCCTATTCCTTGGGCAGCCCCTGTTATAAAAGCAATTTTTCCCTCTATACTCTTTGCATTCATATCATCAATTCCTTTCTTCGCTCTAAATGCCGAACAGACATCCAGCGCAAAAGACTGCTGCGCCTTGAAAAACGCAATCTATTGATAATGATTATCATTATCAATTATAAAAATAATCATATCCAAATGTCATGTGACAGTCAAATATAATTTCAGTGACAAATATTTTTTAAAGGCAAGGCTGAGTATGTCTCAGCCCATTGAAAGATGCGGTCCGTCAGGGTGAAGCGCAAAACGCAGCGCCCGGCTGACCAAAACAGGAAGAACTGAAATATGTCCTTCTCCTGAAAACTCGCAAAATTCCGCCCGTATGCCTTGTTCAGATAAAACGGCCAGCCGCTCATAAAGCTCCCTCGCATTGTCGTTCATCCGGCTTTTATGATGCTGCTCCAATTCTCCTGCGGCAAGCAGGATATTGATAGGCTGATTGTTTGTCTTGGTGAGAGAGACGAAATGGTCCGTTTTCTCGAGAATAAACGGTTTATTCCAATGAATGGACGGACTTCCCGCGATATACGTTTGAAACGCATCGGGCTTTGTTAGCAGCACCTGCAGCACGAAAAGCCCTCCGAGCGAATGGCCAAAGATTGTTTGTCTTTTTTTATCAATCTGATAATCTCGTTCTATCTCCGGTTTTAAATCCTCTTCAATAAATCTGAAAAAGCCCTCCGCTCCGCCATGCTCCGGCCATTCTCTGCCGTCGGGCCTTTCCGGCAGCTTCGATTGGGCTGTTGGCATTGTAAAATCCCGGTGGCGTGCTGAGGAGAACGGCTCCGCTGTCTCATAGCCAATGCCGACGATCACTGCAGGGATCACCCCGGTTTTTTCGGGTCGGCGTCCCTGTATTCGAACGGCTTCCGTCATCGTTCCGAAGACAGAATTGGCATCCAGCAGATAAATCACAGGATAACCAGCGGGTGGCGGTGGCGTACTAGGTTTCGAGATAAAAATGTGATAGGTACGGTTTTCATTGCGTGAAGACATCATACGCACTTCCGTACCAGGAATCGTAAATGCGTTTGATGTCCCGCCATTTGTCCGGTCTGTTGTTTGCTCTTTCATGCAGTACGACATTCCTCTCCTTAAACTAAACCGCAATGTATGATAATGATTTTCACTATCAACTAGACACCTCAAATAATAGGTTTTCTTCCAAAGAAAGTCAACTTTTTCCCGAATAAAAAAGGCACCTTGATCAAATAAGGTACCTGCAGACTATCAATATGGAAGTAAAAACCCAATAAAGATGCGGATTGTCCTATTTGAAATAGAACCTTAATCCCATGTAAACCTTTGATTTTGCCAAGGATCGCCTCTCATGTGATAGCCATTCCGCTCCCAAAAGCCAGGATGATTTTCTTTCGTAAATTGGATGCCGCGCAGCCACTTGGCACTTTTCCAAAAATACAGATGCGGAAATACACCCCGCAGCGGAAAGCCGTGTTCAGGGGTTAAAGGTTCGCCATTATGCGCATAAGCCAGAAGGGAAGTTTCCGCTAAGAAATCATCAAGCGGCAGATTGGTCGTCCAGCCCTCTTCAGCATGTAAAATGACGTAGCCCGCTTCTTCTTTTACACCCGCTTTTTCCGCTATATCACAAGCCCGCACGCCTTGCCACACATTATCAAGCCTTGACCATCCCGTGACGCAATGAATGTCATTTTTCGATTCATACCGTGGAAAGGCTTTGACATCTTCAAAGCTTAGCAGCATCGGATGGTCAACCAAACCGTATACTTGAAGATTCCATTTCGTCATATCTTCGTAATATGGGACATCTCCGGTATGAAGCACAGGAAATGAAGTGGTGACGTTTTGATTTGGCGGCACTCTTCCAGATTGATCGGATTGTCTTGTTTTTCCGAAATACATATGGGCCTCCTTTTTGTTAACCTAATTTAAAATCATGTTGACAATCTTTTTGTTCTTTATTACTCTATGATTGTGTATGTCAACCTAAGGGGGAACAACGATGAAACAACGTAAACTTCGTGCGGGAGATATGGCGCTGATTGGCATGTTCGCCGCACTTATGGCTGTCGGGGCCAACATTACATCAGTAGCACCCTTTTTACAAGTAGCCGGCATTCCGCTTTCGATGCAGCCGTTTTTCTGTCTCTTGGCTGCTTTGCTTCTTGGCAGCAAACGAGCAGCGATTGCCATGATTGTATATGCACTTGTCGGATTGGCCGGAGCGCCTGTGTTTGCTCAATTTTCAGCAGGCTTCGCACCGTTTGCAGGGAAAAGCGGCGGGTTTATTATCTCATACATCCCGGCAGCATTTGCAGCGGGTTGGTTTTTAGAACGAAACATTCAGCCAAGTAAAATTCGATTTCTCATTGCTTCACTTATCGGAACGGCGATCATGTATCTCATCGGCACTACCTATATGTATCTTGCACTGAAGCTGTGGATTCATACGCCAGTGAGCTACGGCACGGCTTGGGGCTTTATGATTTGGTTTATGGTAAAAGATACAGCGCTGGCTGTGATACTGTCGTTTATCGCACCAGCAATCTACCGCTCTATTCATAAAGCAACCGGCTTTAACAGAAATCACATATCGTCCATGTAAAACCGTTCTATTGGACGGTTTTTTTATCATAACGAGAAAAGGCTCCCCAGTAAAGGGGAGCCTTTTTCCTATAAAACAAGCGCTGCAATCCAGCCAAAGATGACAAGCGGAATATTATAAAATATAAATGTCGGCACACAAGTATCCCAAATGTGGTGATGCTGGCCGTCCGCACTCAAACCTGAAGTCGGGCCAAGCGTACTGTCACTGGCAGGTGAACCGGCATCGCCGAGGGCAGCAGCAGCTCCGATAATCGCAATCGTTGCCATCGGGCTGAATCCAAGCTGCATACATAGAGGCACGAAAATGGTTGTGATAACAGGAATGGTCGCAAAAGAAGATCCGATCCCCATTGTAATTAATAAGCCGACAATGAGCATCAGCAATGCGCCCAAGGACTGACTGTGTCCGATAAAACCAGCTGACGTTTTGACCAGTGACTCGACATCCCCGGTTTTCGTCAATACGTTTGAAAACCCGGCTGCAACAAGCATGACAAAGCCGATAAAGGCCATTAAAACCATTCCATCAGTAATCAGTGAGTCCGCTTCATCACGCTTCATCACACCGCTGACAAACAGAACAATCAGACCAGCGAGCGCCCCCATAATCATTCCTTCTACTCCCAAAGTCTGAGATAAGTAAAGCTGGACGCCGAGTGACACAACAATGGCTAGAACCGCGATACCAATACTTTTTCTCGTATATGGCGATGCTTCTGCACCTGAAATGTCTTTTGTTTCATATTGTTTCGGTTTACGGTATACGATCACTGATAAAATAAGGCCGACAACCATACCTGCAACTGGAATAATCAGTGCGTACGGAATATCAGCAAGCGGAACGTTTAACCCGGCATCCGCCATATTGTCCTTCAGCATGCCTTGGAAGATTTGGCCGAAACCGACCGGAAGCAAAATATAAGGAGCCGTTAAGCCAAATGTAATTACACACGCGATCAGACGGCGGTCCATTTCAAGTTCATTAAAGATTTTCAAAAGCGGCGGAATCAGCACCGGAATAAACGCGATGTGAACCGGAACGACGTTTTGCGAAAAACAAGATACAATTAAAATAATCAGCACAATCAGCACCTTAGACAGTGCTTTTTTTCGAGAATCTTCTTTATTTCCGATTAATTTAACGGAGGCTTCCACCATTGCGTCCGGAAGACCTGTTTTCGTCAAAGCGGCGGCAAACGCGCCAAGCATGGCATAGCTGACTGCAACGGTGGCATTTCCGCCGAGACCGTCTGTGAAAGCTTTAACCGTTTCGCCAAGACCGAGCCCGCCTGTTAACCCGCCGGCCAAGGCGCCTATAATTAATGCGATAACAATATTGACACGCAGCAGGCTTAATACAAGCATAAGCAGGACTGCGATGACGACTGCATTCATGATGATACCCCTCCAAAAATCCTTTAGTTTGCTAATGTAGTAGATAAATAAAGTACGAACGTATCGTATCATAACCGATCCACTTTAGTCAACTAAAGATTTCGGAAGTAAAAATCCCTGCCGCATCATACAGCAGGGATTTTTCATTACTCGTTTTTATCTTCTTCCAATGTAAATCGCTCCGCAAGTGTAGCCAGTGTTCTTGCCATAACGCCAGTAGCCCCGGCCGGCCCGAAGCAGGTTGCTTTATTGGCAGTCGCTGTTCCTGCAATATCAAGGTGAACCCAAGGTGTTGACTCAGCGAATTCACCAAGAAACGTTCCTGCCATAATCGCATGTCCCTCGCGTCCCGGTGAATTGTTGAGATCCGCCATTTGGCTGCTTTTCACGCGTTTTTTATCCTTCTCTGTTATCGGCAGCTGCCAGATTGCCTCGCCGCACTCTTGTGCAGCATCAGCTACCTGCTGGTAAAAGCTTTGATCATTTGTCATTGCACCGGTTGTTTCTGTTCCTAATGCCACAACGACGCCGCCGGTAAGCGTAGCTACATCGACAAGAACTGACGCGCCATGCTGTTTCGCGTATGTAATGCCATCTGCAAGCACTAGCCTTCCTTCAGCATCCGTATTAAGGATTTCTATTGTTTTTCCGCTTAAAGATACGATCACGTCATCCGGCTTCATGGCCCCGCCGGAGATCATATTATCGGTTGATGGAATAACGCACAGCACGTTTTGCTCAGGACGAAGCTCTCCGATCGTTTCCATAGCACCGAGAACCGCAGCAGCTCCTCCCATATCTGATTTCATGCCGACAATTCCAGATTTCGTTTTAATGGAGTAGCCGCCTGTGTCAAAGGTAATTCCTTTCCCGACTAGTCCGACGACGTCTTCCCATTCCTTTTTGCCCTGATATTTCAACACAATCATTTTCGGCGGTTCGGTGGAGCCTTGGTTTACCGCAAGTATTCCGCCCATACCGAGCTCTTCCATCTCTGATTTCTCCAATATCTCACACTCAAAATCATATTTCGCCGCAAGCTCTTCAGCATACGAAGCGAGGTCAGTCGCTGTCAGCATGTTTCCCGGCATATTCACAAGCGTTCTAGCCGAATTTGTCCCTTGTCCGTATGCCTGGCCGACGCGAAGCCCGGCCTGCACTTCCTGTGTATCTTCATCTGTTACAACATACACGGCTTCAATTTGTTTGTCAGGCTCATTTGATTTGTGCTTATAATCCTGCACCTCATAGGAAGCAAGCAGGCAGCTCTCAGCTAAAGCATGAGCGGCATCGGCTGGAGGCACGTCTTCCGAAATAAACGTATCAAGCAGAACAGCAGTTTCTTGTTTTCGATCTTTATGAATGGCTTGAAAAACATGAGCAAAACGTTCCTTCGCCTGTTCAAACGAATAATTTGCTTCTCTCCCCAGGCCAACGAAATAAATCCGTTTCATACCCGCAGAAGATGGAGGGAATACTTTTGATACTTGATTCGGTTTCGCAGAGACATCACCCTCTTTTAAAAGCTGTGTCAGATGGCCTTCGAGCATTTCATCAATTTCCAACGCTTTTCCTGTCAGCTGGCTTTTTTGAAAAAGCCCGACCACAAGGGTTTCTGTATGCTCTGATTGTTGAACCGCATAAAACATGAGGCTTACACTCCTAACGTAATGGGTATTTGTAATGAACAATGGTATAATAGGAAAAACATTCTTTCCACTATACTTATTTTAACAAACAACAGTCTAAGACTTGCTTTTTTCTTTTGAAACACGAAGGATTTTTCAAATAGAAAGGATGTCGCCGATGGAACTTTTAACGAATTTTCCTTTATTATCAAGCCTGGCCGCAATTATTTTTGCTCAGGTCATCAAAGTGCCCATACAGTTTATCGTGTCCAGAAAACTGGACTGGTCGCTGGTCACAAGCACAGGCGGCATGCCGAGCTCTCACTCCGCAGCGGTCACTGCGCTTTCTACAGGCGTAGCCTTGGAGCATGGATTAGACTCCTCACTCTTTGCGGTTTCCGCCATTTTCGCCGTCATAACCATGTTTGACGCAACTGGCGTCAGACGCCACGCCGGTGAGCAGGCAACAGTCATTAATAAGCTTGTTATTGATTTTAACCGTTTCGTAAATGAAGCGAAGGACTTCCCTAAGGCTGCAGAGAAAGAAAAGCAAAAAAAGCTGAAAGAGCTTCTCGGACATCAGCCGATCGAAGTCTTTTTCGGAGGATTAACAGGTATTTTACTGACATTGGTACTCGCTTACTTTTTCATGTAAAAAAACGCTCCTGCTTTCGCTGGAGCGTTTTATTCTTTCACAGTTTTATATTGATTTCTGAACACTTGCAAAGATTTTGTTTCATTGAGCTTCTCAAGCTCATCCTCGGTAATCTTTCCCGTTCCCTTTTTAATCACATATACATCAAGGGTTTTTTTGCCCCATTCATTGTATACATCTTTGACTGTCTCAAAGTACAGATCAAGGCGGTTTCCCTTAATAGCTGATCCTGTGTCGGCCACAACTCCGAGACCGTAGTTCGGAATGAATAAAATTGTTCCGATCGGGAAAACGGACGGGTCAGCAGCAACCGTGGAATATAAATCCCGTTTCACTTTCACACCTGAATATGTAAGCCCGTATAATGGATCACCGGGATTTTTGCCCGTCGACTCAGCTCCTGCTGTGTAGCCTGTTGCTGTTACTCTTTGGACTGGATATTCATCCCAATCAAATGCCTCTTCTAACGGTTTTGTTTTATCCTCAGCCGCGGACGTGGTTTGTGTTTGTTTCTGCTGCAATGCTTTTAATGTCAGTCCTGCATGCTTCAAGTGCTTTTCCTGATGTTCCTGCACCCATTTTGACAAGTCCTTCGCTTCAATTCCTGACACTGATAAAAATGTCGTGCCAAATGCAAGCAGAAATAAACAGGTCATCAGCAAACGTCTGATCATATTCAACATCATTCACCTCTCCTCCGAATCATTGTTCCCAAGTGGAGAGAGCATTATTCAAAATGGTGAATGAGCTGAACGCATAAAAAAAGCTTTCTTTAGAAGAAAGCGGCATTTAAAACATTTGATATCCTCTTTTTCTAAGCATGTTGATCGCTATACCGGACACGATGGCGCCGGCCAAACCGCTGACTAAAATCAGCACATCGGCAGCCGCTAATGATAAGACACGATGAAACAGGCTGGCAAAGGATTCTCCCGGCGACTGGACATAGCTGATCAGCTTTTCTTTGCTGATAATGAAAAGGCATACAATCGGATAAATCACAGCCATAATCCAAGACATTCTTAGCAGCATGTTTAATAAGAAACCGATTCCAAAAAACAAGACAAAAAACAAAACAATTGAGATGATTACGACTGGCAGACTAATCAACCTATTCCACCCCCCTGCGTTGTTTTTAGTGTAACGCGGGGGCTGAAATAAAGTCAACGGCTGGAAAAAGAATGACTGTCTTTTCCTGTCCCCTGGCAAGACGGACAAGTCTCTGAACCGCCGAGAATCAATTGAAAATATCCTTTCCCTGAACAAAATGGGCATGCATGTGAAGCGGTTGTCGTTGCAGTTTTCATCTAATCATCACCCTTTTTCTTAATTTTCTGATAATATACCATATCAAGCTGTCAACAATAAAGTCAGATCATGTGACAAATCTTTTGATGTAAGCGGAAACATACTTATTTTCCTCTCATTCTCTTTTTATTTTGGCGTTTTTTAATAAAGAAAACCCGCTTCCGCGGGTTTTTAGAAAAACTTGAACTTGCCTTTTTTCAATGTCAGTCCGAGTCCGCCAATCATAAACAGCGAGCGGTTATCAATGACTTTTTTCATAAACGAAGCGGGCGTGCCTTTCAGCTTTCTGCCATAAACAACCCCAACCGCGTTATGCTCGCCAAGAGAAGCCACTGTTCCCTTAATGTCCGGCTTGAATTCCTCAAGCTCTCCGCCTTTAATAAGCCTGCCAAGGTTTTTAGCGACCGTTATGCCCTGCTGCATTGCAATTTGCGCAGTCGGCGGATACGGGCGCTCTGTATCTTCATTCATAAACAGCGAGCTGTCGCCGAGAATAAAGACATTGTCATGTCCCGGGGCGCGGAGATCAGGGTTGACTTTGACTCGGCCGCGCATATTTTCAAAACCGGCCTCCTCCACAATCGGATGGCCGCGGACACCTGCTGCCCAAACAACGGTTTGCGATTTGATCTGCTCTGGTTCCTCATCTTTTTTGCCGACTCTGACTCCTTCTGGTGTACATTCTTGTACAGCCGTTCCGATCTTGAACTCAACTCCGTTTTCCTCAAGATAATGTACGGCGTAATCAACAAGTTCCGGATCAAATCCCGGCAAAACGGTCGGCGCTGCTTCCACACAAATGATGCGGACAAGGCTTCTGTCAACGTCATATTCCTTACAGAGCTCCGGCACGCGAGCAGCCAGTTCGCCAAGAAATTCAATTCCCGTAAATCCGGCACCGCCAACAACGATCGTTAACCTGTCCGGCCGTTTTTCCGCTTCCGTATTGTAAGTCGCAAACTGCAGCTCAATATGTTCCCGCAGCAGGCGCGACGTGTTGATGTTGGCAATCGGAAACGCATATTCTTTTAAGCCTTTAATGCCGAACGTTTCAGGCACGGCGCCGAGCCCGATGACTAAATAATCGTACTGCAATTCTCCATTCGCAAGCACAACTTTTTTCTCATCAATTTTGATTGCCTTTACGGTATCCTGTACAAAATTCACCCGTGACTGGTTGATTACATCTTTTATCTGATAACGGCAGCGGTCATGATGGAGCGTACCCGCGCTCGCTTCATGCATCCATGTCGTTTCATAATGATAATTGTGTTTATTTACAAGCGTAATGTCAGCATCATTCGGCCCGACATACTTCGTCAGCCTTGTCACCGTCATCAATCCGCCATATCCTGCACCTAAAATCACGATTTTGGGCTTATTCAATGCCATCACATCCACCTTCTCTTTTTTTGCTTTTGTTAGACCCATAATAAAATCATCATTTGTGTTAGCTTCAGCTTATTGGCGGGATTTTATGAAATATATTGAAAATTTTTTTGTGAAGTCCTTACCCGTAGCACTATTATCATGTTTATCCGGCTGGCCCAAGAAACATTCAGAAAAAGATCATTTCATTTGGTTATTATCGTAGCGGCCTGCGGAAATATTTTCAAGAACGGATGGGCACGTTAGATCCTTACGATTTTTTCTGCTGACTCGTCAATTTGAACGGCAATATGGTATAATTAATAACAATTTTCATTTAGGAGGCAATTTTCGTATGCGAGAGGATACAAAGGTTTATGATATTACAATTATAGGCGGGGGACCGGTCGGCTTATTCACCGCTTTTTACGGCGGGATGAGACAGGCAAGCGTCAAAATTATCGAAAGCCTGCCTCAGCTCGGCGGACAGCTTAGCGCCCTATACCCTGAGAAGTATATATATGATGTAGCGGGATTCCCGAAAATCCGCGCCCAAGAGCTTATCAATAACCTAAAAGAGCAAATGGCGAAATTCGACCAAACCATTTGTCTGGAGCAAGCGGTTGAATCTGTTGAGAAACAAGCGGACGGCGTGTTTAAGCTTGTAACAAATGAAGAAACCCACTACTCTAAAACGGTCATCATCACTGCAGGAAACGGCGCATTCAAACCGAGAAAGCTGGAACTTGAAAATGCCGAGCAGTATGAAGGCAAAAACCTCCATTACTTCGTTGATGATCTGCAAAAATTCTCCGGCAGACGCGTTGCGATCCTTGGCGGTGGAGATTCCGCGGTTGACTGGGCGCTTATGCTTGAGCCAATCGCAAAAGAAGTATCGATCATTCACCGCCGCGACAAGTTCCGCGCGCACGAGCACAGTGTGGAAAACCTTCATGCGTCGAAGGTTAATGTCCTGACACCATTCGTCCCTGCGGAGCTGATCGGCGAAGGCAAAATCGAACAGCTAGTGCTTGAAGAAGTGAAAGGCGACCGCAAAGAGATTTTAGAAATTGATGACTTAATCGTCAACTACGGTTTCGTTTCATCTCTTGGACCGATCAAAAACTGGGGCCTGGACATCGAGAAAAATTCCATTGTCGTGAAATCAACAATGGAAACAAATATCGAAGGCTTCTTTGCAGCAGGTGACATTTGTACATACGAAGGAAAAGTCAACCTGATTGCCAGCGGCTTCGGTGAGGCACCGACAGCAGTGAACAACGCCAAGGCTTACATGGACCCGAAAGCCCGCGTACAGCCTCTTCACTCAACAAGTCTTTTTGAAAATAAATAATAAAATAAGGAGCTTGTGTCTGTGACACAGCTCCTTTTTTATTTGAAGATATTTATATAATTCAATGCAGTTCCTACAACCAGCGCAATCACAAGGGCTGCGACTACCCAGATCATTGCCATAATAATGCGGTCCTGAATCTTTTGGGACTTCGGTGTTTTTTCTTCGTTTTGGGCCATCTTATTCGCTCCTTTCCCATGTCCATGCCATAAAGAAAGCCTGGTGCTGAACGACCAAGCTTTGCTGAACGTATATCATTCGCGTTTTGATCCGCTCTCTAAGACCATTCGTTAAAACTATGATACCTAAACTCACCCTGCATGACAAGCTTCGGCACTTGCACCACACCTGCCAGCAAATCATAATGTTTGACATCCTAAATAAAACAGAGTACATTATAGAAGGCGAACATTTCATATATTATACTTTTAAATATTCGTTTTTAGGAGTGAAAACCATGGAAAACGTATTTGATTACGAAGATATTCAGCTAATTCCTGCAAAATGCATTGTGAATAGCCGTTCAGAATGTGATACATCCGTACGTTTAGGCGGACGTACATTTAAATTGCCCGTCGTCCCTGCCAATATGCAGACGATTATAGATGAGAAGCTAGCGATTCAATTAGCCGAAAATGGCTACTTTTATGTCATGCACCGATTTGAGCCTGAGACACGAATTGATTTTATTAAAGATATGAACGCACGCGGGTTATTCTCTTCTATCAGCGTGGGCGTCAAAGATGAGGAGTATGAATTTGTCCGCCAGCTGGCAGAAGAAAATCTGACTCCTGAATACGTGACAATTGACATTGCTCACGGGCACTCAAATGCTGTCATTGAAATGATCCAGCACCTTAAAAAACATTTGCCGGACAGCTTTGTTATTGCTGGCAATGTCGGAACGCCGGAAGCGGTCAGAGAGCTTGAAAATGCGGGAGCGGATGCCACTAAAGTCGGCATCGGACCGGGAAAAGTATGTATTACGAAAATCAAAACCGGCTTCGGCACAGGCGGCTGGCAATTAGCGGCGCTGCGCTGGTGTGCCAAGGCTGCCAGCAAACCGATTATCGCGGATGGCGGCATCCGCACCCATGGCGACATCGCAAAATCAATCCGATTCGGCGCAACGATGGTCATGATCGGTTCACTATTTGCCGGACACGAAGAGTCGCCAGGCCAAACGATCGAAAAAGACGGAAAGCTTTACAAGGAGTACTTCGGCTCAGCCTCTGAATTCCAAAAAGGCGAAAAGAAAAATGTCGAAGGCAAAAAAATGCACGTGGCGCATAAAGGCTCAATCAAGGATACACTGATTGAAATGGAGCAGGATCTTCAATCTTCTATTTCTTATGCAGGCGGAACAAAGCTTGAAGCCATCCGCAATGTGGATTATGTGATTGTGAAAAATTCCATTTTTAATGGGGATAAATATTAATCATAAAAAAACGCCAAGTCAGCGGTTCTCCGCTTGACTTGGCGTTTTCTGCTACTTCTTCAGCAAAGTAAGCTTATATTTGCTTTTTGAATTTATTTTCCATCAGTTCTGCCATTTGTTTTGCATTTGGATTTTCTTCATTTTGCAACTGTTCAATGATGTTCATATAATCCGTTTCATTTCGGTTCTGGCTTAATTTATATGCCGCTTGAATGTCTTCCACCTTAATCTTAAATCCAACGATACCTTTCAATTCACGTTCTAAGAGTTTTGGAGAAAGCTTATCCCATAAAACAGGATTGTCACGATGTTTTTCGTATTTCTCCAGCATGATTGTTAATTCTTCTGCTAATTCATCTTTCTCTAACATACTTGCTTTTCCATACATGTGGACAGCCTGATAATTCCACGTCGGAACATTTTCGCACGAATACCAGGAAGAAGAAATATATGCGTGCGGTCCCTGAAACATCACAAGCACATCTTCACAGGCTTCAAACGTTCTCCACTGAGGATTTCCATAAGCGAAATGCCCCGTAATATAGTAATGATCGTCTTTTTTATTGAATCCTAACGGCAAATGTGTGGCAATTGGTTTTCCTTGTTCTGTTGTGACAATCGTACCAAAGGAGTTTTCTTGTACAAAATTCCAAATTTCTTCAGCATTTGTGACTTTAAAATATTTTGGAATATACATCATCATCCACCCTTCGAAAAATATTATATGAGTGTTTTAGCCATGATTAAATCCGTTTGCTCTTCATCACCCATATAAAAAGAGTGGGCGCCGGTCTGAACAAACCCCATTTTCTTATAAAAGGCAATGGCATTTTCATTTTTTTCCCACACACCTAGCCAAATGTTCTTTTTATTACGTTCCAGCGCAATTTCTATCGCTTTATTCAGCAGATGTTTGCCAAGCCCATGTTTTTGAAAGCTGTTCTTTATATAAATTCTCTCGATTTCAAGTGATTCAGCACCCATTTCTTCAGACTGAGCATCATCGATATTGACCTTTACATATCCAGCGATTTCATGATCAAAGTAAACAAAAAAGAATTGCGAAGACATATTGGATAACTCTTTTTCCAGCTGCTCAGTGTTAAATGCGCTTTCTAAATAGGCTTTCATATTTTCAGGTGAGTTCTGTTCTTTAAAAGTGTCATTGAATGTTTCAATACTCAATTGTTGAAGTGTTTGTAAATCTTCCCGGCTGCATTTTTTCATTTTTACACTCATTGTTCGGATTCAGCCCCTTTATTTAAAATTCAATTGTCTTGTGTCCCTTTTTTAATATATTTAAACACGGAACAGATACTGACCTTGTTACCATTCCAAAAATCTTCTTCATCATCAACTCCCTATCGTGATTTTGTTGCAAATGCAATAAAATATACCCCGCATTAAATATAGCGTAACTTTGCTGTATTTACAACAAAAATCAAACAACAAAGCAGCGTTTCTCTTGCCGAAGTCCCCGGAACTCTCTGCATCATTTCCCCATAATAAAAACGCCTCCCTTAACGATGATTTATCGCTAAGAAAAGCGTCAGTAATAGTTGCTATCCGTTTTTAGTGCTTAGCACTCTTCAGGCTTGCCTGCATTCGTTGCTGTTCTGAACGAAGAACCGCAGCCGCATGAAGCGATGGCGTTTGGATTGTCGATGGTGAAGCCGCCGCCGAGCATGGATTGTTTATAATCAATCACGGTGCCGTTCATGATGTCAAGGCTTTCTTTGTCAACTAGAACAGTGATGCCGTGCTGATCAAACACACTGTCTGATTCACTCTTTTCATGCTCAAAGCCCATGCCGTAAGAAAGTCCGCTGCAGCCGCCGCCTTTGACGCCTACACGCAGAAACGCGTTTTCTTCTTCATGCTCTTTCATCATATCTTTTATATGCAAAGCTGCTGCTTCTGTAATTGTTACCGGGTTGCTCATCATTGTGAACCTCCTTTTAAAAACCGGTTGCTGTCTTTTATTATAAACATGATCGTTCCAATTCTCAAACAAGGTGTTTTACAAGAAATAGACACCCTCACAAACGGTTTCAGCCGGCCCTGTCATCATTACATGGCCGTTATCTTTCCAGTTTATCACCAAATCCCCGCCTGCTAAATGCACCGTGATGTCTTGATTTCGCTTTGATACGCCGTTTAATACAGATGCGACTGCCGCTGCACATGCTCCTGTCCCGCATGCCTGAGTAATCCCTGATCCCCGTTCCCAGACGCGGAAATGCAATTCTTGTTCATTCACGGTTTCAACGAATTCCACATTGATGCCTTCCGGAAATCTCGGATCTTTCTCAATCACCGGCCCCAGTGTCGTTAAGGGTGCCTGTTCAATGTCTGCGATCGGAAAAACGATATGCGGATTTCCCATTGAAACGGCAGTGCCTGTTAGTTCTACTTCACCAAATGCCATCGTTTCATTGATTGTGTGCTCTTCCCCGCCGTCAAGCATCGGAAGCTCGGATTTTGTCAAGCGCGGTTCGCCCATATCGACAGTGACCACATTCACTTTTCCGTTTTCGACTTGAACCTCCGCTTTCACAAGCCCGGAGAGAGTTTCAATCAGAAAAGATGTTTCCTCAACTAGCTTATACTCATATGCGTATTTTGCGACGCAGCGCAGGCCGTTGCCGCAGTTTTTCCCTTCAGACCCGTCATTATTAAAAATCCGCATTTTAACAGGCGCTTGGTCTGATGGGCATATCAGGATCATTCCGTCGGATCCGATCCCTGTATAAACAGAAGAAACCTGAATTGCAATCTCTGACAGTTTTTCTTCTGGAAGCTGTTCTTCAAATTGATTCACATAAATATAACTGTTTCCCAGGCCGTGCATTTTGGTAAATCGAAATGAGTTCATAGGTGCCTCCAACTTTTTTTCTTTTTCTTAGTATAAAAGCTATTATAAGCGGACACAATACAATTATCCCCCGTTTTTCATACATAAAAGCTCCTTGCACTGACGCAAGGAGCTTTTATCGTTTATATAAACATGCCGGCAATGGCTGCGCTGAGCAGATTGGCTAATGTTCCTGCAAGAACAGCCTTCAGGCCGAGACGCGCGATATCTGAACGGCGGCTGGGCGCTAAACCGCCAAGCGTACCAAGCATAATCGCAATTGATGAAAAATTGGCGAATCCGCATAACGCGAAACTGATAATGGTAGCAGTTTTCTTAGAAAACTCGCCGATGTGCGGACCGAAGTTAGAATAAGCGACAAACTCATTCAGCACCAATTTCTGGCCGATATAGCTTCCCGCCTGCAATGCTTCATGCCAAGGCACGCCAATCAAAAAGGCGATAGGAGAAAACACATAGCCGAGAATGGATTCTAATGTTACGCCTTTTAAACCGAACAAGCCGAAAGCCCCGCCGAGAATACCGTTTACTACAGCGATTAACGCAACAAACGCAAGCAGCATCGCCCCAACATTTAACGCAATTTGCAGTCCTGTTGACGCTCCCTTTGCAGCTGCGTCAATGACATTGGCTGCGCCTTCGCCTTCATCCATTTTGAAATCGCTTTTTACGGTTTGCGTTTTTTCCGTTTCGGGTATAATCAATTTACCAAAGACTAGTCCAGCTGGAGCAGCCATAAAGCTGGCCGCCAGCAAATATTCAATCGGAATACCAAGAAGCGCGTACCCAAACAAGGTAGATCCCGCAACTGCCGATAGACCGCTCGTCATAATCGTAAACAACTCAGAGCGCGTCAGCCCGGCAATCAGGGGTTTGATCACTAACGGAGATTCTGATTGTCCTACAAAAATATTGGCAGCAGCCGCCAGAGATTCCGTTTTGCTTGTTCCAAGGAGCTTCGACAATCCGCCGCCAATGACACGGAAAACGAGCTGCATGATTTTCAAATGATATAAAACTGCAATCAGTGCTGAGAAGAAAATGATAACGGGCAGTACACTTAATGCAAATGCCGGACTGTCTCCGACCTTTAGAAGCGGTCCAAAAATAAAACTGATGCCTTCATTCGCATAGTCAATCAGAAGCTGTACACGGCTTGAAAACCATAAAAAAACAGCGCGTCCCGCTTCCCATTTCAACACGATGTATCCAAACGCCACCTGTGTGCATAAACCAACGATGACGGTTCTTATCTTAATATTGCTTTTCTTTTCCGAAAATAAAAACGCGATAGCAATGATCGCAACTGCGCCCAGCAGCCCCCACAGAACATTCATGAATACTCGTACACCTCTTAAATTTTATTTTAAAAAATATCTTTTTTACGATAACAATAATATTTTTTGATGTCTACACATTTTTTTAGTTCTTTTGTACGGCAAAATAAAAAAGGGCCTGTCCAGGCCCTTTTCTTTAAAACATTGGATTTTCTTCAATAAAGGTATATATATTCTCAACAAGCTCAGCAGGCGTTTCACCCATGACGACTTCTCCGTTTACCAGAGCGAAAAGCGATTCCATGCATGTCCCGCAGTAGCTTAAGCAGCCATATTCAAGGACATCAAGGTTGGGATCCTTCTCCAAAATCGCCCGGGCTTCCTGAGAGCCGTGAGCCAGATTGCTGACACAAAATTCAATCATTGGATTCATGCGGTTTCACCTCACATATGTCCATTATCGCGAATTTTTCACTATTCGTCAAAGACAACGGATGATTCAAAATTTATTATCGTAACATATTATTTCTCAAATAACGTTTTACTAATTTGTGTTTTCAGGCTAAATTGTAGGTTATTTTGAAACTATTATTGTGATTTTAGATCAAATTCGATATAATTCTAGATGTTATTTTACATAGTTCGTATTTTCTTCAATGTATCTATCATACTCTTCGGATTAAAGGGGAATTCAAATGAAAAAATTGGTCTTGATCGGCGGAGGTTACGGGAACATGCGCGTTCTTCATCGCTTATTGCCAAACCAGCTGCCTGATGATGTTTCAATCACGTTAATTGACAGAAATCCTTATCACTGCTTGAAAACAGAATATTATGCCCTTGCCGCAGGCACAATTTCTGACCATCATATCAGAGTGTCATTCCCAGAGCACCCTCGCCTGGATGTCCAATACGGTGATATCACATCAATTGATATTGTACAAAAACAAGTGCTGTTCCAAGATCGTGAACCGATTTCTTACGATGACGCCGTAATCGGGCTCGGCTGTGAGGATAAATATCACAACGTGCCGGGAGCGCCTGAATTCACCTACAGTATTCAAACCATCGATCAGTCCCGCGAAACCTACCAAAAGCTGAATAATCTGAGCGCTAATGCCACCGTCGCCATTGTCGGAGCGGGCTTAAGCGGCGTTGAGCTTGCAAGTGAATTGAGAGAAAGCCGTGATGACCTGAACATTATTTTGTTCGACCGCGGTAATCTCATTTTATCAAGCTTTCCCGAGCGTTTAAGCAAATATGTGCAAAAATGGTTCGAAGAGCACGGTGTCCGCATTATTAACAGGGCAAATATCACAAAAGTAGAAGAAGGCGTTGTGTATAACCACGATGATCCGATTTCTGCAGACGCCATCGTGTGGACAGCCGGCATCCAGCCAAACAAAGTCGTCAGAGACTTAGATGTGGAGAAGGACGCACAAGGGCGTATTGTATTAACGCCTCATCACAATCTTCCGGGTGATGAACATCTGTACGTTGTCGGCGATTGCGCCAGCCTTCCTCATGCGCCGAGCGCCCAGCTGGCAGAGGCTCAAGCAGAGCAGATTGTCCAAATCTTGCAAAAACGCTGGAATGGAGAAGCCCTGCCTGAATCAATGCCGCAGTTTAAGCTGAAAGGCGTCCTCGGTTCACTCGGAAAAAAAGCCGGCTTCGGGCTTGTTGCTGACCGTCCGCTGATCGGCCGTGTTCCGCGTATGCTGAAATCCGGCTTGCTGTGGATGTATAAACACCATAACGGTTAATGATAGAGAAGAACCGCTGATCAAGTCAGCGGTTTTCTGTATACCCATGCTTCTCCATTTCCTCATAAACGTCTTTTAATTTTGGATTGCCTTCACCGACAATTTTGTCTTCTACAAGCACAAGCGGATAAAAATACTCGTCATTTCTGATTTTTTCCGCAAGCTCTTTCGCATGTTCATTGTCAGGCGGCTCATGAATATCGATGTACTGCATCTCAAAAGGCTGATTTGGATATTTTCTTTTCAGCGCAGCCTCAAGCCACTCGTATGTATCCTTGGCTGTCGGCATATTTACACAGCTCGCACAAACGTTTTCTGCCCCGTACACGCTTAGCATGACTGGTTTCATCACTTGTAGACGCCCCCTTCTCCTATGTAAGTCCTTTCTTTTAAGTATACAGAGCCTAAGGGCGTTTTTATAGAAAAAAACCGTTTTTGTGTTGAAGTCTGAATGTGCTATAATAGGGAAAGCAACTTTGCAAACCAAACAATAGATTTTTATTGTTACACTGAATATAATGGTTTTATGACGACGAAAGGAGCGAATGTCATGACTGAAGTTGAAATGAAAGAACAGGTGCAGGAAGTACTGGACAAACTTCGTCCGTTTTTACTTCGTGACGGCGGTGACTGTGAGCTTGTAGACGTAGATGAAGGTATCGTTAAGCTTCGTCTTCTAGGCGCATGCGGCAGCTGCCCAAGTTCAACAATTACGTTGAAAGCCGGAATTGAGCGCGCTCTTCTTGAAGAAGTGCCGGGTGTCGTTGAAGTAGAACAAGTCTTTTAATAAAGCAGCCAGGCTGATATTTGATCAGCCTGGCTTTTTTATTAGAGATGTTGATCAAACCATGAGCTGATATAATTCAGGCGCTTGATCCGCTGTCTTGGGTGTCCGGTGCGTGATAAATTGTGCGATGCATTCGGAAAACGGACAAGCTTGGTTTCCTTGCCCATTTTTTTCAGAGCGATAAACAGCTGCTCCGCCTGCTCGATCGGGCATCGGTCATCCCGCTCGCCATGCAGTATCAAAAGCGGTGTCTCCACGTTTGCTGCGTATTTTAAAGGAGACCGGTCCCAGAGCTTTTCTGTGTCCTCAAACATGTCATGCTCAAGCTGCCAGTCTGTAAAGAAATAGCCGATATCACTGACGCCGTGAAAGCTGATCCAATTTGATATCGAGCGCTGGGTAACGGCAGCTTTAAAGCGGTTCGTCTGCCCGACGATCCAGTTGGTCATAAAACCTCCGTAGCTTCCGCCCGTGACACCGAGCCGCTTAGGATCAATATGCGGATCTCGTTTGATAGCCTCATCCACAGCCTGCATCACATCGTCATAATCCTTTCCCCCATAATCTCCTCTGACCGCATTCACAAATTCCTGCCCGTAGCCGTGGCTTCCTCTCGGATTGATATAAACGACCGCGTATCCTTTCGCCGCCAGCACCTGAAACTCATGAAAATATGTATGTCCGTACATCATATGCGGACCGCCGTGTATGTTAAGAATAAGTGGATATGTTGTCTCACCTTCCATTTGTGCAGGCCTCATCAGCCAGCCGTTCACCATCACGCCGTCTTCTGTAGCATATTGAATCTCTTCAGGTATTGATATCGTATGCTCCCTGACAAACTTGTCATTCGCGCCAGTCAGCTGTTTCTCTTCCTGTCCAAGCGGGATACTGTAAAGCTCACTCGGTCTGTCCGGCTTTGTCACACTGGCAATAAAGTGCTGTTCATCAGGTGAAAGAGAAAAGCTATTGATGTACTCTTTTTCCAGACGAATCGGATACACAAGGCCTTCAATCGAAATATAATAGATGCCCGTACTGCCTTGATCTGTGCCGATGACATAAAACCCTTGGCTGTCCTTTGTCCAAATCGGGCGCTGTTCAGCACCACCGATCAATGAATCTCCAATCAGCGCATCCGCTAAATGAACGTCCAGCATCTCAGTAAGACATGTGAGGCGGCCTTGTTCGATATCATAGAGCCACGCCTTTGAGAGCGTAGCATTCTTATATTCCTTTTCATTTCCAAGCAAAGCAAGATACCTTCCGTCTGGTGAAAATGAGCTTGATCCGAATGAGCCGCGATGAGGTGTAACCTGCTTAAGATCTCCAGACTCCAGTGACATTATGTAAACATCATGCGGCTTGCTGGCATCATCTGTTTCAGTTAAATTAGCTGAGAAAACAAGCCCTTTGCCGTCAGGAGAAAAAGCAGGATCACCATGATCAGCTTTGTGACTTGTCAGCTCTTTCATCTCACCCGACTTTACGCTGACAAGCACAAGCTGGGCATACGCACCTCTCGTCAGCCCTTTGCCGTCCCGTTTGTAGGAGAGGCCTTGCACTTCAACAGGTTCATAGCTGTCCTGCTCTGTTTTTTCTCGGTCATCAATGTTTTCTCCCTCTCCCAAACTGACAGTGACCAGAATCGATTCGCCATCCGGGGACCATATTGGCTTTGACACGCCATACGGGATATCAGTCAGTTTTCTCGCTTCTCCGCCTTCAGCGCTCATCATATACAGCTGTGCCGCATCGCCTTCTCGATCAGAAATAAAGGCAAGCGTGCACCCGTCCGGAGACCATCTTGGGTCGGTGCTTCGCTTTTCTCCATGTGTCCAAGGAACAGACCCGCCCGTTTTCGTTTCATAGATCCATATATTTGATGTATACGAATCTTTCTCTTGATTCACTTGTGATTTTACATATGCGGCACGGGTGCCGTCTGGGGCGTATTGAGGATCGGTCACAGAGACAATCGCTGTGATGTCGTCTGCGGTTATCAGCTTTTTCATATTCATCTCCTCCTTTTTACATGTATTTCGTTTTTCTAAATAAAAACTCCTTTATCTCCAGCAAAAAAAGCGCCCTCTGCTGACGCTGAGGAACGCTTGGCATGATCTATACACTTTTTACTTGATATAAAGGATTTCGCTCTATTATACTTCCCTCTTTCGGGACGGTCAAAGCGTCTACTTCACAATGAGGGAAATGAAGCGCGAGCTGTTCTTTTAGCTCTTCTCCCTTTCCTTTTTCGGTCATGACGAGAATCGTCGGGCCTGCTCCGCTGAGAGCCGTTCCATATGCGCCCTTCATCTCGGCGACGTGCTCTACTTTTGACAGCTCAGGCACAAGCATCGCCCGGTACGGCTGATGGAACATATCCTTCTTCATGATTTTCCCGACAAGCGGCCAATCCTTGGACATGATCGCAGCAATGAGTATATTGCTGACAGCACTTGCTTTTACGGCGTCGGCATATGGAAACTCCTTCGGAAGCACGTCTCTCGCGTCTCTTGTCAGCACTTCGTAAAAAGGAATGACAACGACTACGTCAATGTCAGCATTCGGGACGCGGATCATTTGGGTCTCGTCATCCTCATGCAGGCCGATCACAAGTCCGCCGACGAGAGAAGCGCCAGCATTGTCCGGGTGTCCTTCTTCTAGACTGGCTAAATGCAGCTTGTCCGCTTCAGACAGCTTTAAGCCGCATAATTCATCAGCCAGTTCAATGGCCGCTACAATCGCCGCGGCGCTACTGCCAAGGCCGCGTGCAAGCGGGATGTCGCTCCACACCTTCACATGGACAGGAGGTATTTCTTTTCCGTACAAATCTGCGGTCCGTTTAGCCACTTGATAGATCAGGTTATCTGTACCCGCCGGAATTCCGGCGACTGTTTCTGTTTCAGCCTCAAAAGACCATTTGTCGCTTTCAAAGACGGTCAGCTTCAAATATCTGCTGAGCGCCATTCCGACTGAATCAAAGCCGGGGCCTAGGTTAGCTGTGCTTCCGGGAACAGTGACAGAGAACAGCATGTCGGCTTCGTTCATACACGGGCCGCTCCTTTTACATATTCAAGGATGCTGTCTTCATCAGTCGGCAATGTGACAGGCTTGATTTCTGAAATGTCGACCGCTGTGTTCGGATCTTTCAGTCCGTTTCCTGTTAACACAGCTACGACCTTGCTGCCTTTCGGAATTTCTCCGGATTTCACCTGTTTCAGCACTCCTGCGATAGACGCGCAAGAACCCGGTTCTGCAAACACGCCTTCTACACGGGCGATCAGCTGATATGCGTGAAGGATTTCATCATCAGTGACTTCGTCAATTTTCCCATTGGATTCCTCGGCTGCCTTTACAGCTTTGTCCCAGCTTGCCGGGTTTCCGATACGAATGGCTGTCGCTATTGTTTCAGGATTTTCAATCACTTCATTGCGCACGATTGCCGCCGCACCCTCAGCTTCAAAGCCGCGCATTTTCGGAAGGCCTGTGCCGTTTTTCTCATGATATTCCTTGAAGCCCTTCCAGTACGCAGTGATGTTTCCCGCGTTTCCGACCGGGATCGCTAAAACATCAGGCGCTTCCCCCAGCTGTTCGCACACTTCGAAGGCAGCAGTTTTTTGGCCTTCAATGCGGTAAGGGTTGACTGAGTTGACAAGGGCAATCGGTGATTTCTCACAGATGGAACGGACAATTTTAAGCGCATCGTCAAAGTTTCCGTCAATTGCGATAATCTCGGCTCCGTACATGACAGCTTGAGCGAGTTTTCCAAATGCAATTTTTCCGTTCGGGATGATGACAATGCATTTCATGTTAGCACGGGCTGCATATGCTGCCGCAGCAGCGGAAGTGTTACCTGTTGACGCGCACATAATCGTGTCATTGCCTTCTTCTTTTGCCTTTGCCACAGCCATAACCATTCCGCGATCTTTAAATGATCCCGTAGGATTGACGCCTTCCGTTTTGACATGAAGCTCAATTCCGAGCTGCTCAGACAGCTTCGGCAGGTGAATAAGAGGTGTGTTTCCTTCATGTAAAGTTAGCGCCGGTGTTTGATCTGTTACAGGTAAAAATTCTTTATATTGATGGATAAGTCCTTTCCACATTAGCTCCAACCGTTCCCTTCTACACGATATGTGCTTTTGACTTCTTGAACGACTTCCAAATCATTTAGGTTTTGCAGGATATCACTGAAATCAGCTTCTGATGTATGATGTGTGACAATTACGATTTCAGCTAACTCATCATGGCCTTTAATTGGCAGCTGAAGGATTTTTTCAAAGCTCACGCCCCGCTCTGAGAACACAGATGTAATTTTCGAGAATGAACCAACCTCATCTTTTACATGAATTCTTAAAAACTGCTGTGCATAAATGTCAGACGGCGATTTCATGTTTTTCTCATATTGCGGTCCGACAAAGCTGTTGCCGGTTACACCTAGGCGCATATTTTTCATGACAGCGACGAGGTCAGAAACAACGGATGTCGCTGTCGGCATGCTTCCGGCTCCCGGCCCGTAGAACATCGTCTCACCGACAGCCTCGCCGTATACATAAACAGCGTTAAACTCATTATGAACAGCAGAAAGCGGATGATGGTCAGGAAGCAGTGTCGGCTGTACGCTGACCTCGATTTTGCTGCCGTCACGCTGAGCAATCCCGATCAGCTTCATTGTATAGCCGAGGCGTTTGCTGAAGCTGATGTCCTCGTCTGTAATTTGGGAGATCCCCTTTACTTTGACGTCTTCCAGATCCACGTTCATCGAGAAGCCGAGGCGCGCCAATATCGCCATTTTCCGTGCGGCGTCAAGCCCTTCCACGTCAGAAGTCGGATCAGCTTCGGCAAAACCGAGATCCTGCGCTTCCTTGAGCACTTCCTCGTATGGGCTTTTCTCTTTGATCATTTTGGTTAAGATAAAGTTTGTTGTGCCGTTCACAATTCCCATCATTTTTGTAATTCGATCTGATGAGAGGCCTTCCTCTAACGTGCGCAGAATCGGAATCCCGCCGGCAACACTGGCTTCAAAGTAGATATCGCATCCATTTTCCTTCGCTTCGGCAAGCAGCTCGGAGCCGTACACAGCCATTAAGTCCTTGTTTGCTGTGACAACATGCTTTTTCGATCTCAGCGCGTCGACCAAATATTGTTTTGTCTGTTCAACGCCGCCGATCACCTCGATGACGACATCAACATCTGGATCATCAATGACATCATACACTTCTGTCGTGAGCACTTCCTTCGGCAAATCTACTTCTCTCTTTTTCTCTAAATCTTTTACAAGCACTTTTTTTATCGTAACCGGACAGCCGACCTGATGCATAAGCTTATCCTGATGGTCTTGAATAATTTTAACGACACCGCTTCCGACGGTACCTAAACCTAAAAGCCCTACACGAATCGCTTTCAAAAAAACTCCACCTTTCTTTTGATTGTCCTCTTGAAAAAGACAATTGTTAACTCAACACAGACATATAAGTTACAAACATTATATAAGCCCACTCCTGTTTTGACAAGACAGCATTAGGCTGAATTTTGCGAATGTAAACGCTTAACGCATTGATATGACAAGATTCTTTATTTTCTAATTATTTTTGTCAGATTTTCTCCTCACCCTGAGCTGCCTTTGCCGAGCCAGCTGACGCGTGGAACAAACAGCTTCTGCGCCCGCATATTCATGAATTCCTGCGCTGAATTGAGAAATTGTTCATAACGCCCACAGTCATTAAGAATGAAGTTAAGCTGTTCTTCAAAATAATGCTTTTCTGATTCTGATGACATGTAATAGCTTTCTACGATTTCAAAATAATGAAGCGGGAAAAGCAGACGGCTGTATAAAAGGCGTTTCGAAAATGAAGACAGCGGTGTGACTTGCTCGTATTCCTGTAAAAAGAGAAAGCCCTGCTGATTAAAATCTTGTCTGTGATGCAAAAACGTATGCCTCATATATTCAGCCAAATCACGGGAAGCGTGGTCAAACACCCAATCCGCCGGAATCCTGATCAATGATTCCGGTGACCATGTATGCCTTTCCATCCGCTGATGGCATATCGTTCCTGAATCAGCGGCTTGGGGCTTGTCATCCAGCTCAGTGTCCACTAAATATTGTATCGCGTTTTCTGACAGTCCTAAATAATATGGAAATGATTCGATCATTTTTTTATCGAATGGCTCATGCGGAGGGGTCTGAACCTTTCTCTGCCAAAATGCTTCCAGCTGATCAATTCGTTTTCCCCACAGATCCTTCCACTGGCCGATTCTTCCGGCCGCCTTCACCTCATATGGATATCCTCGGCCTTTTCGGTGAAATTCCGCAAGCTCCGCTCCAATGGAGAACGCCCTGTTTGAATAAGGGGGGGCCGCCTTCAGCAGAGCGTACGTTTTTCCCTCATGTTCAAATGTCAGTTCACCTTCTTTTGTAAAGATAAAAACCGAAACGTATGGGTCACTTTGTTCTTGTAAATACTGACTCATGTAATAAAGCTCCGCCAGCTCTGTTTCTGAGAATTGGGAAACGGGGACAATCAGAAAGTATGAATTAGGCGTCTGAAAGCATTGATATGTGTGCTGGTACATGGAAAGCTGCCTGATGTGAATGCCGTATTTTTCTTTTATTGTACCTTTCACCATGATCACCTGCCTGTTGAATTAGGGCTCATCACATCGTAGTCATACACAGCCGGAATTATGAATACATATTTTAATCCGAAGAAGGCGCAAGAAAAAGTCGTAAACTTCTCAAGCATTTTGTATAAACTAGTAAAAAAGATTGGGTGAAGCTGATGTCAGAAAACGAACAATTCAGTCAGATGGAAGCTAAAGCAAGAGCACGGATGAAGGAGCGCGGCGTTGAGGTATCAGACATTGCCGAGCTTGTCTTTTTTCTGCAGAAAAAATATCATCCGGATTTAACCATTGATGAATGCACGCTGAACGTCAATCGTGTTCTCGCAAAACGCGAGGTGCAAAACGCGATTTTAACGGGCATTGAATTGGATGTTCTTGCTGAGCAGAAAAAACTGTCTGAACCGCTGCAAACGATGCTGGAAATAGATGAAAGCCTATATGGAGTAGATGAAGTTCTGGCATTTTCCATTGTGAACATTTACGGATCGATCGGGTTTACGAACTACGGTTACATCGACAAAGAAAAACCCGGAATCCTTAAACGATTGAATGATAAATCAACCGGTGAATGCCATACCTTTTTAGATGACATCGTCGGAGCGATTTCCGCCGCGGCTTCAAGCAGACTTGCTCACCGCGCGCGGCATACAGAATAAGGGCACCCTTTTAGGGCGCCCTTTTTTCAAATGTATGGAATCCATTCAGTCAGAGAGTCAATGGCGTGAGTCGGTTTTTCCATATCGTCTGTTATATGTTCTCTTTTCGTTACGCCTGTGTGAACGAGCAGCGTATCCATACCCGCGTTAATGCCGGCCATAATATCAGTGGCGTAGTTGTCGCCGACCATGAGTGTTTCAGACATATCAGTGCCGAGAACGCGCATCGCCTGCTCCATAATAATTGATTCCGGCTTGCCGATAAATACAGGCTGTACACCTGTAGATACGGTTAACACTGATGTCAGTGAGCCGTTTCCCGGCAGAAGCCCTCTTTCAGTCGGAATCGCAATATCTCCGTTAGTGGAAATAAAGCGGGCGCCATTTCTGATTGCCAGGCAGCCGACAGCAAATTTTTCGTATGTAATGGAACGGTCGATGCCAACAACGACAAAGTCCGCGTTTTCTCCGCCAAATGTCAGTCCGTTTTCTTCAATCGCCTGGCGGATTCCTTCCTCCCCAATCACATACACAGACGCGTCTTTTTTCTGCTGTGCAATGTGCTGGGCAGTTGCCATGCTGGTCGTGAAGACCTGCTCTTCTGTTGCCGGAATATCAAAAGACACGAGCTTGTCCGCTACCTGCTTCGGTGTGCGCGAAGAGTTGTTTGTCACGAAAAGATAAGGAACGCCGCGATCTTTCAGCGTTCTGACAAATTCACACGCTTCCTCGATTTTTTCCGTGCCATTGTACATCGTTCCGTCTAAATCAATTAAATACCCTTTATATGTTTTCATATCCAACACTCCTGTGGCTTTCCAGTTGTTATTTAAACGCGGAAACAGGTCCTAGCTCTGTTTCCAAATAGCTTCTGATCCGTTTCGGGAAGTCCTGAAGAGCTGTTTGATGCGCCTTGATCAGCCTGTAAAGCTCGCCGCTGTCAGCGAGCAGATAGTGTTGAACCAACGTTTTGCGGTAGGCGATCAATTTCTTGAGCTCAGCACCCTCTTTTTCCGTGACAACTTTCTCATCAACCAGTATATCCATAATGTCGTCATAGCTGCCCGGGTCCCGCATAATAAAGCCGTCAATCATGTCATTGCCTGTATCCAAAATGCATTCGATTAACAGATGGCCTATACGCTGAAGTGCCAATTCCCCGATTTCAGACTGCCAGTCTGTTTGTGAGTCAAATAGCGCCAGCTGGTGCTCGAAGAACCCTAGTGTTTTCTCGATTTTGCTTCTGTCAACAAAATACATGACAGCATCCCCTTTGTGTATATTTATTTTCTGATCCGTTTCAAGACAAAATACGCACAGCCGAAATTGCAGTATTCGTAAATATATTCATCTAATGTGCTGATTTTCGTTTCGAAGGTTGCCTTTTGATTCTGGTCGTCAAAGAAGCCCTTGAGCCTTAGCTGACCGTATCCCCAGTCTCCCACAATATAATCGTATTTATTTAATATATCGGAGTAGCGGGCTTTAAAAGCCTCTTCGTTGAAGCCGTCTTTGAAATTGTGCACCAATTCAAATTCGGCATTTTGAATAAGAATCATGATCTCACCTCTTTTTCACTCATTCCTATCATAATTCATTGCCCCGTCCCCATCAATTGCTAAAGAATAAATCATGCGATTTGGCTACCCTACACATGAGGAGGGATTTATAAATGAAACGAACCGCTGTCAGCCTCTGCCTGCTGACCGGACTATTATCCGGGTGCGGAGGCGCAGGATTGGATAATGCCCAAAATGTCCGGAATCAGACGCAGAATCAAACCAAACCCATTCATGTGTCGGACCGCAACGAGGCTTTTAACAGGCATAATGAGAACGAACAATTTGGCTATGTCCGCTATCAAAAAGAACAATTTGACGGAGAACAGCAGAAAACGCCGGTGATGAACCGGGAAGAAACCGCTCACATGATATCAAGTTTAACGGTTCAGCTCCCCCATATTCAAGATGCTGCGACATTGGTGACTGACCGAGAAGCGCTTGTCGTATACAAAACCGATTCTAAAAACCGGGAGCTGACCGCCGATCAGGTGAAAAAAACAGCGGCTTCTGTGATACCGCGATACTATCACGTGTATATTTCCGATAATCCAAACCATATGCAATCCGTCGAAAATTACAGCAATCTCGGCTCTGGTTCAAGGGATATTAGAGAGATCATGTCGGGGACGATTCAAGAAATGAAAACCTCCCCGCAAGGAAGCCCTGTCTCAGAGAATGAAAATGCCAATGGAGAAACGCGTCAGGACATGAAAATCGATAGGAATGACAAAAACGCCAGATGATCTGGCGTTTTGGCATTATGCTTGTGCTTGACGCTTTTTAGATGCTTCGTTTACTTGTTCATCCGCATGGTAAGAGGAACGGACAAGCGGACCGGCTTCACAATGGCTGAAGCCTTTTTGCATCGCGATTTCTTTTAATTCTGCAAATTCATCAGGATGGTAGTATTTTTGGACTTTCAAGTGTTTCTTCGTCGGCTGCAGATATTGGCCGATTGCCATAATATCCACGTTGTTCGCCAAGAGGTCGTCCATTACTTCAATAATCTCTTCTTTTGTTTCGCCGAGTCCGATCATGATACTTGATTTTGTCGGAATGTCAGGCTGCATTTCCTTCGCACGGCGCAAAAATTCCAATGAACGGTCGTACGTCGCACGCGCGCGGACTCTTGGCGTCAGGCGGCGAACCGTTTCGATATTGTGATTCAGGATGTCTGGGCGTGTATCCATCAAGGTTTTTAGGTTATCGTAGTTTCCGCCCATATCAGACGGCAGCACCTCAATTGTTGTGAACGGGCTTTTTCTGCGGATCGCACGGACAGTTTCCGCGAAAATGCCTGCCCCGCCATCTTTCTGATCGTCACGCGCAACAGCCGTAATGACCGCGTGTTTCAAATTCATAAGCGCGACTGAATCCGCTACGCGTTCCGGCTCTTGCAGATCAAGCTCAGTTGGAAGGCCTGTTTTGACAGCACAGAAACGGCATGCTCTTGTACAAACAGAACCTAAAATCATAAATGTCGCTGTACGTCTGACCGCCCAGCATTCATGAATATTCGGACACTTTGCTTCTTCGCATACGGTATGCAGGTTGTTTTCCCGCATGAGTTTTTTGAGCCCTGTATAGTTTTCATTTGTATTTAATTTAATTTTAAGCCATTCGGGCTTTCTGAGGTGTTCGTCTTTCTTTGCCAATTCCCATCATCTCCAATATCCAATATACTCAATTTCTGACACGAAACATTCTGAAAACGAGAAAGGTGCAGGTTTTAGTTCTGCAACAAAAATAATGTTTTTCTAACTAAAGAAAGTCTTTTCTTTAGACACTTTAACATAGGAAAAATTTCTCGACAAGGGAAGATGATTACTGACATTTTTAAGCCGGGTTGCCGCAAACTATGTGTATTCAATATGAAAGGAGATTATTTTGTGAAAGTTTTGTTATCCGCTCTTCTTCTCCTTTTGTTTGCATTTGAGCCTTCTGCGTCTGGAAAAAAACTTCCAGATCCAGTGCTGTCGAAACGGATGGAATTATATCATAAAATCGAAGCTGTGACGCAGATCCCTTGGTATGCGCTCGCCGCTGTTGATCAATACGAAGAAAACGTGCGGAGCAACCGGAAAGATCTGCCTGAAAAGGCGGGAATCATCAGCATCTATATACCCGATGATATCTGGAGCGGGCCTGAAAACCCGAATCCGAAAGACGATGCGCCGTTAAGCATTAAAGTGTTTGACGGAATCGGAATGGATGGCGATGGAGACGGGAAAGCCGAGGTCAGCAACGATGAAGATATCTTGTATACGTTCAGCCAATACTTACTGTCGTATGGCACAGATGAAGACAACATCCGGATCGGGCTTTGGAATTATTACCGGCGTGATCAGACAGTGGGGATTATATCTGAATTCATGAAGCTGTTTAAAGCCTACGGCCATATTGATCTGGGCGAGCATGCATTCCCGCTTCCGATCAGAACCGATTACAGCTACCGAAGCACGTGGGGAGATGCCCGCGGCTTCGGTGGAAGGCGGATTCATGAAGGTACGGATATCTTTGCCCATTACGGCCTTCCTGTCAAATCCACATGTTACGGCGTAGTTGAAATGAAGGGCTGGAACCGCTTCGGAGGATGGAGAATCGGCATCAGGGACATTAACAATACGTATCATTATTTTGCCCATCTCAATGGGTTTGCCAAAGGGATTAAAACAGGACAAATCGTTGAGCCTGGCCAAGTGATCGGATCAGTCGGCAGCTCCGGATACGGCCCGCCGGGAACCGCCGGGAAGTTCCCGCCGCATCTGCACTATGGCATGTACAAAGATAACGGAAGAACCGAATGGTCATTTGATCCATACCCGCATTTGAGGGCGTGGGAGCGATATGAATACCAAAAAAAGAAGTAACAAAAAGCCGCCTCTTCAACAGGCGGCTTATTTGCTGCTTTTTTCTTTTTTTGAATCGGCACCGTTTTCTTTGCTGCTCGGAAGCTGGACAGAAGGCGTGACACCCGAGCCGCCGCTTCCATTATAAAACTGCGGCACTTCGCCCTGCACTGCTTTAATCGATACAGGAACATTATTTGTGACGACAGCGGTTTTGCTGGCAAATGGAATGATGACCTTCACTTTAATTTCGACAAAGATGCTGATATCAATAAGTGCGTTATTTATGCCATACGGCTTGATTTTGGTTTTGACATCTGTAAAAGCGTCACCGATTAAATTGAACCGGACCGGGATTTTCGGCCCGAGGTTTCCAAGAAGGCTGTTGCCGGTTACCTGTCCCAGCGGAATGTTGATCATAATGTTTTCACTGGCGCCGCTGTGTCCGGTATGGGTTTCCATCTCTTTCAAATGAGCCTGAAGCTGCTTTGTCACTTTTGTTTTCACACTGTTTACAACCTGTGTATTAAAATCGATTGTCGTTAAGTTTCCGTTTTCATCAGAATTCATTTGAAACATATCTTTCATATTTTCACTGTCAGACATATAGTCCTCAATCGAATCCTGGATCACCTCTGTCGCTATACGCTTCGTTTCCATCTCGCCGATGTCCATTAAAACAGGTTTGATCGAGCCATTGATCATCCAAAGGCTGACCGTTGTTGACAGGATAAAAAAGACAACGGACAGGAGCATCACGTAACGGAAAGGCAAAGGTCCTCTCTTGCGAAAAGGGCCGCGATATCTTGGCAAGAAAATCCCCCCTTACATATCACAATGTATGCTTGTAAGAGGGGACATAGTAATAGCCGGGGCCAATTTATTTTATTTCACCATTTTTAAAAGCGCTTCTCTGCCGCTCATGCCGACTTGAATGCCAAGATCTTCCGCGGCGTACGTGACGGATTCTAAAGGTGCGTCTAACAGCTGGTCAATGGTGCGGACACCAACTGCGCGTCCCGCCACAATGCCGCGCTCCTTTAATTTTTCATTCAGCAGCGCCACATCCAGCGCACCGCACATAATATATCCGTGATCATTGGCGACGGCCATAAAATTCGTTTTGGGAAGCTTTACTGTCACAGCTGTAAAAGGCTGTCCTTCTATCATGATCGGTGTCAGGTTTACCACGTCAACCACTCCCTTCATTCATCACTTTATGATGAAGGGCACAGCTTGTTGTGGGCTGACTGCCTTATTGCGCAAGCTTCCAAGCAAGCAGATCCCGCAAAAATTCCGGCATAAAATATTCTTTTTCTGCAGCGTCGCGAATCAACGGAAACAGTTTGCCGAGCGTAAACATATCAAGCACCGCAACGGAGTATTGTTTATGTTTTTTAATATCTTCCCCGTTCAGTGTGATCCGGGTGACGTGGGTGATCCCGTCATCGAGCCGTTTCGTTTCTACCTCAACGCCGGCATACACCATTTTCCCCATCACTTCTCCGCGGAAGCCGAGTCCTTTGATCCGGAGCTGCTCCATTTGTTCGGAAGCGGCATGGACAATGGTTTCCTTCAGTTCTTCTCCCGTCAGGCGGACAGCCACCGGGTTGATCGGATGCGGACAGATGCGGTGCAGATCCAGCTTTGTCACAGGACCTGCTTTAAGCGGACCGAGAATGACACCTGAATTGACCATACTGATGTCCGTCTCGCACCATTCCTTTAAGGCGTATGCCAAAAGCAAAGGCAGCTCTGATTCTTCAAACCACTTCACCTCAGCATCTTGTGCAAGCTCTGCAACGGCATCGGACAGCTTCTCCTCGGCTTCACGTTCTTTTTCATTGAGAAACGCTTTTGTTTCTGCGGATTCTCCTGTCCATTCCGCCATGTTCTGCACAGAAGCCGTTTTGCTGTTGATGCTTCGCTGTACGCTGTCCACCGTGATTTCTACACAGCCGACATAATGCCCGTATTTCTCGGCGCTGGCCAGCAGTACCCCATTCACCACTTGTCCATCTTCAAGCAAATGATGGGTATGTGATTCGAGGATTACATCAATCTCAGGCACCGCTTCAGCCACTGCCTGATCATCAAGAATGCCTAAATGTGACAGCAGAACGATAATATCAGCCTGCCCTTTCACTTCCAGAATGGTTTCCTTTATGCTTTCAAGGGCATCCGTTACTGTCCATCCCAGCTTGTCATATACAGGATAATACGGCACAGTTACACCTAAGAAAGCGATGGACATATCGTTTTTCAATGATTTGATATGGTAAGGCACCGCCCAGGACGGACGGTTTCCATTTTTATCAAACAGATTAGAGACGATGACAGGAAATTCAGCATGATCATATAAGGCAGCAAGCTCTTCATGCGGAAGCGTAATCCCTTCGTTATTGCCGATCGCCGCTCCATCAATGTGAAGGCGGTTTAAGAGATCGACATTCGCTTTTCCGAATGTTGCCTCTGTCACGAATTGAAAACGATCAAGATGATCGCCAATATCAAAAACGAGCGTCTCTTCGCCGTCTGACTGATGCTCTTTTCTTTTCTGCTCGATATAATCTACAATTTTCGGCCAGTTTTCAAAATGGCTGTGCAAATCATTTGTATGATATAAGCGGAGCTTCTCCTTCATAATATCTCTCCCTAATCGTTCAGCTGAAAATGCCTTCATAAATGAGCTGGCAGCCGATCAAAATCAATACGATCCGCATGATCATAACGATCGTTTTCGTCTGCATTTTTCTGTTGATGGCGGCGCCAAGCTTTCCGCCGAACCAAGCGCCGGGCACAAGCGCGAGGGCGTACAGCCAATTGACGTGCCCGGAAATCATATGTGAAACAGACCCTGTCATAGAAGACAGGAAAATAATAAACATGGACGTTGCCACCGCAACCTTCGGCGGAAACAGAAATAACAGCATCATCGCCGGAACCATCAGTGATCCGCCGCCTATACCGAAAAGTCCGCCTAAAAAACCGACAACAAAGGCAATGGCAATACCGACAGAGGCCTGATATGAGTACGTATAAGGCTCACCGGCATCATCCTGAAATGTCCGGATAATTCCTTTGTGCGCTTTGTTGATTGGCCGGGCTTTCGCTTTCAGCATTAAGGATAATGAAATCAGAATCATAAAAATGCCAAACCAAACGGAAAACGAGTTTGAATTGAACAGCTTTGACACGTAAGCCCCGATCATGCTGCCGGGACCCGAACCGATAAAGAAAATGAGTCCGCTCTTATAATCAACTGTTTTATATTTAATATAAGCCAAAGTTGAAGAAAGGCCCGTAAAAATAATGACCAAAAGCGAAGTTCCAATCGCAACCTGCGGCGTCACATCCTGAAACAGCTGCGTCACTGTGCTTAAAAACATCAGAGACGGCACAATGACAATTCCGCCGCCAAGCCCGATCAGACTTCCTACCGTACCTGCGATTAATCCCAGTACGACCAAAATCACAAACGACATCAATCAAAACCTCTTTTCTAAAATAAATCGAGCTGTCTCGGAGCAAGTCCGCTGTACTCGATATCAAGCAGTTCAAGCATCTGCTTGCCATTATCCGCAGCGTCACCGCCGGAATTGTTGTTGAACAGAACAAAAACATCCTTACATTGCTGCTGCAATTCATTCAGGTGCTTTTTCCAATCCTCCAGCTCCTGTTGGTTGTAGCGGTATAAGTACCTGACCTCCCGCCAGTTTTTCCCGCCATCAGGCTTCATCCAGCCCTGCTTGTTGCGTCCGTGAAACCTGACGAGCGTTTTGTTTTCATCGGTCGCGCGCAGCACAGTAGGAACGCTGCCTTCTCCGATTTGCGGTTCATCACAGACACTGTGAATCCAGCCTTCCGCTTTCATAAATGAAAGCGTCTGCTCATAAAATGGCGGCGAGAACCAGGAACGGTTTCTGAATTCAAGCGCGCAAGGAATATCTCCCATTTGGTGCTTACACCATCTCAAATAGGCGACATTCTCCTTCTTGCAGTCAAACCACGGCGGAAATTGAAACAGCACCATGGCGAGCTTATTGCTATGTAAATATGGCGTTAAAGACACCTTAAACGCATCAAACATCTCCTCTTTTGAGTCAAAGGGAATTTCGCCGCGCTGATGCCCTGTCATGCCCTGATATGCTTTCACGATAAATTGGAAGGTTTCGGGCGTTTCCTTCACCCACTTTTCATTATTGCGCGCCGGCTGAATCGCGTAAAAGCTCGCGTCTAATTCCACGATCGGAAAATGGGAGGAATAGGCCTGCAATTTTTTCTGGCTGGCCGTTTTCGGCGGATAGATGCTGTCATGATCCCCCCACCCCGTCAGTCCGATATAAATCACACTCATTCACCTCTCTTCCAGTTTATCACACGTGTTTTCAGGTTTCCTCGGAAATGCTGTTCATATGACGGGAAAATGCAGAACGAAGATGCTGATATTGTTCCTCATTCGTATCTAAAAACGCCTCTTCTCTTGAGGAAGGAATATGCTGATATTCAATAGGCGCCTGAAACTGCTCACTCGTAAAATCGTACATCACACCATTGATGCTGTTGTAAAAATGCCAGCTCTCACCGACTTTTGTTTTGAAAATCGTGCCGCCGAAATGGTCTTGAATCACCAATGCCGTCACGCCGCATTGGCCGCATGACGGGCATTCTTCCGTCCATTTAGAGCTCGAATGGCGCGACCAGGATTGCTTAAGTATGTATTTGACATGCTCCATTGCCTCCGCCTCCTTTAAAAAAAGATACCACGTTGATGAGATTTTAAAAACTAGAACGGAGGAAATCAAAAAACCCGGCGGTAAAATCCGCCGGGCTTACGAAGGAACGACCAGAGCTCCGTCAATTTCAGTGACTTTTTCCCCATCATTGTACACGCACCGGCCTTTGCTGTAAGTGGCCGTAATGCTGCAGGGAAATGTATGTCCTTCGTAAATGCTTTTTTTATGCTTTGCAAACATCGATTCTCTTGTAACAGTGTACGGCTCCATGCTGACGAGCACGAAATCTGCATCACACCCCGCCTCAAGCCGCCCTTTTTTCTGAAGGCCGAATCGTTTTGCAGGGGCCGCCGCTGTCCATTCTGCGATGGCTTCAAACGGAATCTGATGCTCAAGCGCCAGTTCCAGCATTCCTAATAAAGTGAACTGCCCGCCGCTGATTCCGCCCCATGATAAAAACATGTTATCCTCCCGCTTCAAGGATGGACGGCAGGGGGAATGGTCTGAGGAAACCATGTCAATGTCCCCGGCAATGAGCGTTTCGATCAGCGTCTCTTTTGATTGCAGCGACCGGAGCGGAGGCGCGCATTTTGCGACAGAGCCCCTTTGCCGTAAATCGTCATGGCTGAACAAGACATAATGCGGGCATGTCTCGACCGAAACATCAAGACCTTCCTGTTTCGCCTCTCTGATCAGCCGGACCGCTTTCGCCGTGCTGATATGGACAAAATGAACCGGACAGCCTGTCACCTTCGCATACTGAATCGTGCGATACACCGCTTCAACTTCTGCTTCCTCCGGGCGGGAGGCGGCGTACGCATCCGCATCCACCTTTCCTTTATTGGCCAAAACCATCTGCAAGTAGCTTGTGATCGCGTCGCTTTCCGCGTGGAGAGCGAGGATTTTTCCTGCAGCCGCGATTTCTGCCATGCCTTTGAGCAATGTCCGTTCATCAACAGAGCGGAACTCATCAGTACCTGACTTTGATAAAAACGCTTTAAACCCGATCGCTCCCGCTTCAGCCATCGGACGGATGTCCTCGATATGGCCTGGCACAAGGCCGCCCCATAGCGCAAAATCCACGGCAGATTTTTGCCTGCCTAGCTCAGCTTTTGCGAGAAGATGCTCTGCCGTCACGGTTGATGGAATACAGTTGAGCGGCATATCAAAATAGGTAGTGCAACCGCCTGCGGCCATCATTTGAGAACCTGTTTCAAACCCCTCCCAATCCTCCCTGCCCGGTTCATTAAAATGAACATGGCAATCTATCACACCAGGAAACACGTATTTCCCGTCTGCCTGGATGATTTCCGTCCCGCTTGCTTCAATGTCAGAACCTATCTCGGCAATGACACCGTTTTGAACTGCAATATCAGCTTCTATAACGCCATCTGGCGTAACTGCCTTCGCACCTTTTATCACCATATCGTAAGCCATATTGATCCCCCCATGTAAGGATGACGATTTTTCATGTCAGTTTATGTAACACAACCAGTTCTATTTTCAACAGTTTACTGCTACTATGATCGTATTACATCAGCAAAACCGCTAGAATTCCTATTGAAAATTATTCACCTTAACCAATGTTTTTATAGAAAAGGAGAATGCGCTATGAATATTTTTGATGTGATGAAAATACCGGCTTTTGAAAACGCCAATTTAATCGCTGGAAAAGCAGGAGGGGAAAGAGAGGTTCAGCATGTCAATATGATGGACGCTCCGGATATCGCAGACTTTTTGCATAAGAATGAATTGCTCGTCACCACCGCCTATCACCTGAAGGATCACCCGCATCAATTATCTGAACTGATTCGGCAAATGGCAAAACGCGGCTGCGCGGGCCTCGGCATTAAAACAAAGCGCTATCTGGAAGATATCCCGAAGGAAATCATCGAACTGGCCGATTCATATGCGTTTCCGATCATTGAGCTTCCGGAACATATCCGACTCGGCGATATTGTGAATGCCACACTCAGCCATATTCTCGATATGCGTTCTAACGAGCTGCAGCAAGCCATTTACGCGCACAAAAAATTCACAAACCACATTATGAGCGGCAAGGGGCTGCAATCCCTCCTCAAAAAGGTGTCAGACCTCCTTCAGCTTCCCGTGCTGCTGCTTGACCAGCATGCCAAAATGCTGTCTGCGTCTCATCAGATTTCAGTTGAGACCGAAAAGCTGAAAGGCACCCTGAATACCGTATCCGGGCCATTTTTCACTTGTTTCTCTACAATCTCAGATCAGAAAACATATTCTGTCCTGCCTATTTATAATCACGAAAAAAACTGCGGCTACCTGCTGATACCGGACATGGTGCAGGCCGGCGACAAAGGATTGATCCTCACGATTGAACAAGCGGCCAACGTCATTTCCTTTGAACTGCTGAAGGAAAATGCGCTGAAGCAGTTCAGCCGAAGGGCCCGCAATGAGTTTTTCAACAATTTTATTGAGCGGTCCTTTTCTTCAGATGACGAAATCAAAAACCGGGCGAAAGAATTCAAGCTGCGCTGGGATCAAAAATACATGTGCATTGCCGGCAAACTCGATCGGAATGATGAATCAATCAGTTTTACAGAAAATCAGCTCGCTTCCGACAGCGTATTCGAATTTCTTGAAGGTGAATTATCCGCCTTCCCGTTTCCGCCTCACTTCTTTATGAAAGGAAATGTCGGCATTATTCTAATCGAGGCGACAGACAGCTGGAGTGAAATGCACGCCTCGGTGATCAGCTTTTTAGAACAGTTTCAAACACAGGTCAGCGCTCAATTTAAACGAACCGTGTCCTTTGGCATCAGCAATATCTGCCAAAAGCTCATTGATGTTCCCGACGCTTTCACAGAAGCTTCTGATGCTCTGCAATCGGGGCATTTGTCAAGAAGCACCGCATTTATCCAGGTGTATCACGCCAAAGATGTGCCTGAGCTTCTGCGCTTGCTCCCGGTTGAGGATTTGAAGAAATTTTACAACTCCACGCTTCAGAGCCTCGCTGAAAAACAGCAGGAGGATCAAAGCCTGCTTCATACGCTTTCCGTCTATTTAGAGACACACTGCCAAATTTCAGAGACGGCAAAGCGTCTGTACGTTCATCGCAATACGGTCATATACCGCCTTGAAAAATGCGAAGAGCTTCTGGGTAAAAGCTTAAAAGATCCTGAAACAACGATGCGTTTGCGGCTTGCCTTACGTATGCAGCGGCTGATCAGCTAAAGTTTGTCACATTTTCTTACAAAATGAATCATTTTTCGTCACTTTCAGCAATCACACCTGCCTTTTTCAGCTACTGTATCCAATGACACCCCTCGGCCGGCACGATACAATGTTACTAAAGTTCACATACAGGGAGGGACTATGGTGAAAAAAAGATCGTTTAAGGTGTTTACGCTTGGCCTGCAGCATGTGCTCGCCATGTATGCAGGTGCGATTTTGGTGCCCCTGCTTGTCGGCAGGGCGCTGAATGTAACAACTGTACAGCTGTCCTACCTATTGGCGATTGACCTGTTAACGTGCGGCGTCGCGACGCTTTTGCAAACCTTGCGCGGAGCATACATCGGCATCGGGCTTCCCGTCATGCTTGGCAGTTCATTTGTGGCCGTCACCCCGATGATCGCAATCGGCAGCAATTACGGCATTCACGCGATTTACGGTTCCATCATCTCGGCCGGTGTGTTCATCTTTTTGTTTGCGCGTTTTTTCGGCAAGCTGACTGTGTTATTTCCTCCTGTCGTAACAGGTACCGTTGTGACCTTGATCGGCCTTTCACTTGTTCCGACAGGTGTGAAAAATATGGCTGGCGGCGAAAAAATAAACGGCAGCGCCAACCCCGAATACGGTTCGCTCGAAAACCTTCTTCTCTCTGTCGGTGTCCTTGTTCTGATCTTAGTCCTCAACCGCTTTCTCAAAGGATTTGCCCGAACACTGTCCGTTCTGATCGGCATCGCCGCCGGAACAGCGGCAGCAGCGATCATGGGCAAAGTCAGCTTTTCTTCTGTTACAGAAGCACCGTCCTTCCAAATCCCGAAGCCTTTTTACTTCGGAGCCCCCACGTTTGAAATCGGTCCGATCTTAACGATGCTGATCGTCGGAATCGTCATTATTGTGGAATCAACCGGCGTTTTTTACGCAATCGGAAAGATATGCGGCAGACCTTTAACTGAAAAAGATCTCGTCAAAGGCTATCGAGCGGAAGGAATCGCCATTCTCATCGGCGGGCTGTTCAATGCCTTTCCTTATAATACCTTTGCGCAAAACGCCGGCTTATTGCAGCTGACCAAAGTGAAAACAAGAAACATCGTCGTTACCGCAGGCTGTATCCTTGTCTGTCTCGGACTGATTCCGAAGATTGCCGCCCTTGCATCTGCCGTTCCTGCTGCTGTACTTGGCGGCGCGACCGTCGTCATGTTCGGCATGGTGATTGCCTCCGGCGTCAAAATGCTCAGCACAGCGGATCTCAAAAATCAATACCACCTCCTGACCATCGCATGCTCAATCGCACTCGGCATCGGCGCCAGCACGGCCCCCGGGATTTTTGCTGAATTCCCCGCTCCGATTAGAATTCTGGTCAGTGACGGCATCATCACTGGAAGCCTGACCGCCATCTTTTTGAATCTATTTTTCAGCTTGCGCGACAAAAAAGAATTAACAGCACAGCAAACAGAACTTCCGGTATTAGAACATACACTCGTATTAGAAAAAGAGGTGTAAAAAAGATGAAGGAACAGCACAATGCCTTACAACTAATGATGCTGGGGCTTCAGCACATGCTTGCCATGTATGCGGGAGCCATTCTCGTTCCGTTGATCGTCGGAGCGGCGATCGGGCTGAATGCGGGGCAGCTGACGTATTTAATCGCGATTGATTTGTTTATGTGCGGGGCGGCAACTCTTTTGCAGCTCTGGAGAAACCGATATTTCGGCATCGGCCTTCCCGTTGTGCTCGGATGTACGTTTACCGCAGTCGGCCCGATGATTTCCATCGGCAGCACTTACGGTGTCCCAGCGATATATGGTGCCATTATCGCCGCAGGACTGATTGTCGTCTTAGCCGCGGGCTTCTTCGGAAAGCTTGTCCGTTTTTTTCCGCCTGTCGTAACCGGATCAGTCGTCATGATCATCGGCATCAGCCTGATTCCAACAGCAATGAATAACCTGGCCGGAGGTGAAGGAAGCAAAGAATTCGGCTCACTGGACAACGTGCTCCTCGGGTTTGGCGTCATAGCTTTTATCTTATTGCTGTTTTATTTCTTTAAAGGCTTTATCCGCTCCATAGCGATTTTACTCGGTCTTATCGCAGGAACAGCGGCTGCATATTTCACGGGAAAGGTCGATTTTTCTGAGGTCTTGGAGGCGTCTTGGCTTCATGTCCCGTCTCTGTTTTATTTCGGACCGCCAACCTTTGAGCTGCCGGCTGTTGTCACGATGCTTCTCGTTGCGATTGTCAGCCTCGTTGAATCGACAGGTGTTTACTTTGCGCTTGCGGATATCACAAACCGCAGACTGTCGGAGAAGGATCTGGAAAAGGGCTACCGGGCAGAAGGCCTTGCGATTTTGCTGGGCGGCTTATTTAACGCGTTTCCCTATACAGCTTTCTCGCAGAATGTCGGCATCGTTCAGCTCTCAAAGATGAAAAGTGTCAACGTCATCGCCATCACAGGAATCATACTGGTCGCGATCGGGCTGGTTCCAAAAGCAGCGGCCCTGACAACAGTGATCCCCACCCCAGTTCTCGGCGGCGCAATGATCGTCATGTTCGGCATGGTTATTTCTTACGGGATCAAAATGCTATCCAGCGTTGACCTTGATTCGCAAGGCAACCTGCTGATTATCGCCTCTTCCGTCAGCTTGGGGCTTGGCGCTACAACAGTTCCCGCGTTGTTTTCATCTCTTTCGGGCGCGGCCTCTGTCTTGGCAGGAAGCGGAATTGTGATCGGCAGTTTGACGGCCATTGCACTGCACGCTTTTTTTCAAACCAAACAGCCGAATAGCGCAGACATAAAAACGTAAAGGCAGATGCCAATGTTCACAATGGATGACCTGAACCAAATGGACACACAAACACTGACAGACACACTTGGCTCTATTTTTGAACACTCTTCATGGATTGCGGAGAGATCCGCAGCACTACGGCCGTTTTCGTCCCTTTCTGATCTTCACCGCAAAATGACTGGCATTGTAAAAGCTGCGGATCGCGAGACACAGCTTGATTTAATCAAAAAGCATCCCCGGCTCGGAACAAAGAAAACAATGAGCGATGACTCGGTACGAGAGCAGCAGAACGCAGGGCTCGGCAAATTAGAACAGCAGGAATACGAGGAGTTTCTCATGCTGAATGAACACTATTATGATCGCTTCGGCTTTCCTTTTATTTTAGCGGTGAAGGGAAAGACGAAACAGGACATTCACCAAGCCCTTCTGGCAAGGCTTGAGAGCGAACGAGAAACGGAGTTCCAGCAGGCCCTTATAGAAATTTACCGAATCGCCCGCTTTCGTCTGGCTGACATCATCACTGAAAAAGGAGAGACGCAAATGAAAAGAACCATGTCTTATGGCAAAGGAAATGTATTTGCATACCGAACGTTTTTAAAACCGCTCACTGGAGTGAAGCAAATCCCAGAATCATCTTTTGCCGGGAGAAGCAATACCGTTGTCGGCGTTGATGTGACATGCGAAATTGGCGGAGAAGCCTTCCTGCCATCATTTACAGACGGAGACAACACTCTCGTCGTGGCAACGGATTCAATGAAAAACTTTATCCAGCGCCATCTCGCATCCTATGAAGGAACGACAACCGAGGGGTTCCTACACTATGTAGCCCACCGATTTTTAGATACCTATTCTCATATGGACAAGATCACTCTGACTGGCGAAGACATTCCGTTTGAAGCAATGCCTGCATACGAGGAGAAAGAGCTCAGCACAAGCCGCCTCGTCTTCAGAAGATCGCGTAATGAACGAAGCCGCTCTGTGCTGAAAGCAGAACGAAGCGGGAATACCATAACGATTACCGAGCAATACAGCGAAATCATGGATCTTCAGCTCGTCAAGGTGAGCGGCAACTCCTTCGTCGGCTTCATCCGGGACGAATATACGACTCTCCCCGAAGACGGCAACCGCCCGCTGTTTGTCTATTTAAACATCAGCTGGCAATATGAAAATACCAATGACGCATACGCTTTTGATCCAGCCCGCTACGTTGCGGCTGAACAAGTCCGCGACTTAGCGAGCACCGTTTTTCACGAGCTCGAAACCCCTTCAATCCAAAACCTAATCTATCATATCGGCTGCAGAATATTAGCGAGGTTCCCGCAGCTCACTGATGTCAGCTTCCAATCTCAAAATCACACGTGGGATGCGGTTGTCGAAGAAATCCCGGGCTCAAAAGGAAAAGTCTACACCGAACCGCGCCCGCCATACGGTTTCCAACATTTTACCGTGACAAGAGAAGACGCCGAGAAAGAAAAACAGAAAGCCGCTGAAAAATGTCGGAGCCTGAAAGCCTGATGGGAAAACTGACAACCCATATTTTAGATTTAACCAGCGGCAAACCAGCGGCGAACGTAAAAATTGAATTGAAGCGGCTGGGCGAAAGTATTTTGAAAGAGGTTTACACTAACAATGACGGCAGAGTCAATGTCCCTCTGCTGGCTGGTGAAGAGCTGGTTTCCGGAGAGTATGTGATGGAATTTCATGCAGGAGACTATTTTGCGAATAAAAACGTGAATACGGTCGACCAGCCGTTTTTAACCATAGTCACCGTCCGTTTTCAGCTAGCAGATCCAGATGCACATTATCATATCCCGCTCTTGCTGTCGCCGTTTGGTTATCAGGTGTATAGGGGGAGTTAAGAAGGAAGCCCGCCTCACCGGCGGGCTTCTATTTGCACTTCAATAAACTTTTGATCCTAGGACAGTACTTGAAGTGATCCCCACACTTAGTGAAACAACAGCTAGAATAAACATTCACCTATATTTTTCAGGATAATTGCCTACGAGAAAAATACCCTGTAGTCCTTTCATTTATAAATCGAGGTTTCAAACTAATAAGTCAGCTCTTAGCAGCCGAGCTCCCTTCTCCAATCCTATAAACAGACCGCGTTTTTTCTCGAAAAAATACTCTGAAGACAATTGCTGCGTTTTTAATAGTTTTGATAACGCGTTCTCTCTTACACCTTTAGACAAAATATTCATTTTTTCTTTTTTAGACTTAAATCTATGTCGAAAATAATCGTTGGCATATCTTATACTATCTCCACTAAAGGAGGTGACATTATGGGATTCTACAATTCTGGTGGATACAGTGGAAACTCTGGTTACTCAAACGGTTTCGGGAGCTCCTTCGCTTTGATCGTGGTGCTATTCATTTTGTTGATCATTGTTGGAGCAGCTATCTTTAATTATTAAGTTTAACTTTCCTTGCCTCCGCCGTATCCAACACCTCCCTGTCCGACAGACGCCATAAGAAGTTTTTATGGCGTCTTTGCTATGTGCTCACTAATCTTTTTGTAATTCAGAAGCTGTCAAGTTCTACGAGATTTATCGTGTGTTTTCCCACAACGCTTCTGCGTCTTGATCGCGCTGTCTGACTGAGGCTAAAAAAGTCCGGCTTTTAAAAGCCGGACTCCCGTCTCCCTCCGTTCAACTCTCTTCTAATCCTGCAAGCTGACCGCATAATCCCGCCATACCCGGTACACCGGCACAAATTCCCCGCCAGCCCTTCTTCTATATCTTTGTCAGAAGGTTGAGGGGTTTCCCGAAACAATGCTTTAAGCGCAATGATCATTCCCGGCGTACAGTAGCCGCATTGGAAGCCGCCTTCTTCCAGGAAAGCGGTTTGACACATATCCAGCTCTTCTTTTTGAAGCCCCTCGATGGTTGTGATGGAATGGCCGTCTGCTTGATAGGCCATCGTCATGCACGCATTGGCCAGTTTTCCGTCGATTAAAATAGAGCAGGCTCCGCAGCGGCCGATTCCGCAGGACACCTTTGTCCCGGTCAGCTGAAATTCCTTTCTAAGCAGGTCACTCAGATGTGTCGTAGGAACGGCAGCAACCTCCCACGCCTGACCATTCACGGTCATCCGGAACTGTTCCTTTTTTACAGGAAATGGCCCGGCCTCTTTTATGTCCATTGCTTCAGCCCCTTTCTGTCGATCGCTTCAAGCAACTCTTCTCTTGAAATTGGCAGCTTGTTTATCCAGCATCCGACCGCATCATGTACTGCCTTTACAATCGCCGGAGTGATGGCGATTGTTCCGATTTCACCAACACCGCGCGGTCCATATACGTCTCCCTTCATTAAGTCTTCTATTGCAATCAGCTTCATGTCAGGAACATCTTTGATTCCGGGAATCAAATAGTGATCGAGATTTTCCGCAGCATAACGGCCATCCGTCATTTTCGCTTCCTCCATCAGTGTGTAGCCGAGTGCCATGGCAGCGCCGCCTTCAATTTGACCTCGATATCCCTGCGGACTGACAACCGGACCTGCCGCAATAGCGTGCTCACAATCTATCAATTTGACATCGCCTGTTAACAGATCTACCTCCACCTCAACGGCAGCCGCTCCAAATGAGTAGAGGAAATGGCCGCCCACCACAGGATCAGGCGTTGTTGGAAAGTCAAAGGCCGTTTCCTCTGCCAAAGGGCCTTTTTCAGCCAGCTCCTTATACGTCACCACGAGCGCCTTTGTGTTTTTGTCACGCAAGCCTGCAGCGCCGGGAATAAGATTTTCCGCTGAACAGCCGCTCCATTCTGCCGCCCGTTTTTTCAACTGAGCTAGAAACGGCTTCTTCAAACGCTGGATCGCGTGCCACACCATGCTTGTGCCGCGGGATGCTGTGGAGGAGCCTGACTTCGGCACTTTTGCGGTATCCCCAATAACAATGGAAATATCTTCTGCGGCACAACCTAGCTCCTCCATGACAATCTGTTCAATCGCTGCTAGAATCCCCTGTCCGCATTCTTCAAATCCGAACGATGCTGTGATTTTGCCTTCACTCGAAAGGGACAAACGGCCTCCTGCCGCATCCATTCGGCCATACCCCAGCCCGCCGCCGTGCATTGTAATTGCCGCTCCCGTGCCTCTTTGCAGATACCCACAGTTCCGGCTGGTTCTTGTAAGAATGGGAGATTTAGATATGGCATTCAACACCTGTGCCGCTCCGTCAGTTGGTGCAATTCGATGCTCAAGTGGCCCCAAGTCATGCGGTTTTCTGATATTTTTTCTTCTCAGCTCGAGCGGGTCGATGCCGAGCATGCCGCTGAGACGATCGAGATGGGTTTCGAGTGCAAATGTGATTTGGTTGCCGCCAAAGCCCCGAAATTCTCCCGCCACCCCGTTGTTCGTAAATACTGATATTCCTTCAGTCCGGATATTCGGAATACGGTACGGCCCCGCGGCATGCTCGACAGAAAAATCAAGAACAGCCGGTCCGAGCGTAGCATATGCGCCTGTGTCCGCCACAATTTTCACGTCATGCGCCAATAGATTTCCCGAATGATCCGCACCCGTTTTTATCGTAATCTTCATCGGATGGCGCTTAATGCCAGAACGTACAGATTCCTTTCGTGTCTGATGGATTTTGACAGGACGTCCGCTTTTCAGTGACAAAAGCGCGGCATACGGCTGAATATTCAGCTCATCCTTCCCTCCGAACGAGCCGCCCATCGGACTTGACACAATTCTGATCTTCTCTTCAGGAATATCAAAAATACGGGCAAGCTGGAAACGGTCTTTATAGCCGTGCTGGGTTCCTGCATACATCGTAAAACCCCCGTCGTCTTCTGGAACGGCTACGCCTCCCTCCGTTTCCATATACGTATGCATCTGCCGCGGCAGCTCATAGGTTTCTTCAAGGACTGTGTCAGATGCTTGAAACCCTTCTTCCACATCGCCGTTTGAAAAAAACGCGCGGTGCAGGATATTCCCGTCCTCATGCAGTCTTTGCGCATTTGGCCGAAGCGCTTTTTCTGGTGAATCCATGACTTCCAGCTCTTTATACTCAACTCGAATCAGCTCCAGCGCCGCTTCCGCGATTTCTTCCGTTTCCGCAGCAACTGCGGCGATCGCATCCCCGACATACCGCACCCTGTCCTCACTTAAAACCGGCTGATCAGGGATGACAATGCCAAATCGGTTTAAGCCGGGAACGTCTTTATGTGTGACGACGGCCTGCACGCCTTCCATTTTCTCAGCTTTTATGGTGCAAACCGACACAATCTCTGCATGAGGATAAGCACTTCTCAGCACCTTGCCATACAGCATTCCTGGAAAGCTGAGATCGGTCATATATTTCAATTCCCCTGTGACCTTACCCCTTCCATCCGGCCTGACTCTTGACGGTTTGTTGATGATCATTTATTCCCCTCCCTCAGCCATCAGCTCTGCCATGATGACGTTGGCAGCGGCTTTTTTTCTGTATGCCGCTGACATAAAAACATCTGAGGAAAACGGCAGCTCATGGATAAGTGTTTTGTACAGCTCATGCGAGTCCCACCCTGGTGCCATCCATTTCGCTTCGCTGTCCAATAATCTCCTAGGAGTGATATCGGCATGGCCAGCGGCGAGGCGAATGCCGCCATCTTTCAAAAAACGTCCAGCTGCAACAGCTACCGCTCCTGTAAAAGCCTGGCGCCTTCCAAGCTTGTGATAAAATACACGCTCTCCCTCCGCCCGCGGGATGATGACACGCATGACGATAGCCGTTCTAAAGTCTTCCTCAATGAGCCAAGCGCCAAGCGGCAGCCTGATTAGCTCCTTTTGATATACGATAAGCTCAGCACCAAGCACAAGCAGAAGCGGAATGAAATCACCGATTTTACTCGCTATGTTGCCGCCAATCGTGGCACGGCTGCGAATCCCCGGTGCAGCGACAGCGGAAGCAGCGTCACTGAAACAGCCAAGCGCGCTCTTGATCAAAGGGTTCTTTCTGCATTCATTCAGTGATGTGAGCGCCCCGATCGACACGTGGGTGTCACTGGCGCTGATCCCTCGCATCTCGTCAATCCCTTCAAGGCTGACAAGGTGCTGTTTCGGTAGAGTTCCTTTGTCCCACTGAAGCTGAAGCAGCGTGCTTCCCGATGCGGCACACACATCCGGAGCAAGCTTCTCTAAAAGCGAATAGGCCTCATCAAGCGCTGTCGGTCTCCATAATTGAATATTCATCCTTGCTTTTGTCACTTGGCCGTTCAAGACATCGCCCTCCTTACCATGTCATATTCCTCGGGTGTATCAATATCGTCCAACTCACCGCTATCCTTGGCCTCCAAAACCGCTCCTGCTCCAAGCTGTCCGCTTTTCAGGAGCCTGCGAGCCCCTTCATCTCCCGTTAATCCCTTTACATAAGGAAAACATGTCGACGAGAAGTAGATTGGCGGGGTGAACGCCCCTAAAAACGATGACACGGCAAATGACTCAGGTGCCAGTGCCACAAGGGCATTGAGATGATCGACGGAAAGCTGAGGCTGGTCGGCTAACAAAATGACAACGCCGTCCGCCCCCATGCTTTCTGCTTTTCTCACCCCGCTGCTGACTGAATGCCCCTGACCCTTTTCTGCGTCTTGGCAAACGTGCAGGCTCCAGCGTTTTTGAAAAGGCGGAGCGTGATACGGCGCTCCTATCCACTCAAGGGAGGCATGTTCTGTCCGCTCGACGACCAGCACGTGATCAAGGCGGGACGACAGAGCAGTTTTCAAGGAAAGTGAGCCTATGTTTTCTCCTTTTAGCGGCAAAGCCAGCTTGTTTTGGCCCATTCTTCTGCTTTTGCCGGCAGCGAGAAACACGCCGATCAGATAGGGGTTTCTCATACAACCGCCACCCGTTTTCTTGTTTGAATAATTTCTGCAACTACACTTACCGCAATTTCCTCTGGACCTTCCGCACCGATTTTCAGCCCGACCGGACTGTAAAAGTGAGACGGAGGATGTTTTCCGTTCAGCAGCCGTTTCGTGCGGTTTGCCGAACCCAACAGTCCAATATAATGGAGGTTTTGAGAAAATAAGAAGTTGATGATCGTTTGATCGTGCTGATAATGATGGGTTGCCACAACAGCTGCATCATGCGGAAAAAATTGAAATTTGCTAAGCATTTGTTCCGGAAAAGCGGTAATCAGCTGATCCGCTTTTGGAAAAAGAGAGGATGTACAATAAGCGGGCCGCCAATCCGTCACGATAACAGAAAACCCTGTGTCAGCCGCCAAATTGGCCAGCGGTACAGTATCCGGTCCCGCCCCAAACAGAATGAGGCGCGGCTTCGGTTCAATTCGCTGAATAAACATGTTAGTGGGTGGATCGAAATGCGGTAAATGAAGCGTTGAAACAGTACGTTGAATAGCTTGCAGAGGCGCGTCCGGCCAGTTGCCAAAATGCCCGTTCTCCGTCAGAAATAAATAATGGGAGGATCCAATCTTTGTAACGGAAGTGACAGCTTTGCCTGAATGAAGGCAATCCCTCACTTTCTCATAGTGCCGCCTTTTTTCCTGAGTGATTCGCTCTGCATGAACATGAATAATGCCATTGCACCCGGCTCCCATGCCCCAAGAAAGATCGTCCTCCGACCGCATGTCGTAGGGAATCAGCGTTGGTGTGAGCTGATCGCCCAGCGCACTGATTCTTTGGAATACATCTTCTTCCACACACCCGCCGCTCAGCAAGCCAATCCGTCTGCCATTTTTCTTAAAGAGCATAGAGGCGCCTGCTTTTCGATACGCGGAGCCTTCCACTTGAACAATTGTCGCCAGTACAGCCTCCTCCTGGTCTTCCAGGAGCGCATCTAACATCGTGTGAAAATTCCCCAATGCCGCATCCTCCTCTCGAAAATTGCCGTGAGAAACAACTAGTTCAGCATGATTTTATAGGTAACTTGTATAAAGAATAGACGATGGAAGAAAAAATGACTCATGATTTGTCAGAAAATAAAACACATAGAAAGAGGATTTGTAAAAAGAGTCAAACGAAGAAAATCAGATTGGAGAAAACACGAAATCATATCGTTAAAAAGCTTGCGGAGTTCCGCAAGCTTTTCTTTACACCGCCGCCTGGCGGCCAGCGTTTTCATACACATCCAGCGCTGCTTGGAGCGCTTTTCCTGCTTCGATTCCTGCGTTATGTCTAAGAAGCACAGCCTCTAACCCGGCAAGCACGAATAGCACGTTTTCTTTTCTGCAGCTGTACCCCATCGTGCCGATTCTCCAGATCTTCCCTGCGAGCGGGCCGAATGAGCTGGCGATTTCAATACCGAATTGTGCCAGCAGCATGTCACGGACAGACTCGCCGTCAATGCCGCCGGGAATTTCGACACAGGTGACAACAGGCATTTTGCAGCTGTCATCTCCAAACAATCTTAGCCCCATTGCCTTTATCCCTGCTGCTAATGCGGCTTCATGGTGCCGATGCCGCTCGAAACGCGTCTCAAGACCTTCTTCAAGCACCAGTCTGACTCCCTCACGTAAGGCGTACAGCATCGTCGTCGCTTCTGTATGATGATTGAGCCGTCTTTCGCTCCAATAATCCTCAAGCTGGCTCAAATCAAAGTAGTTGCTTGTGATTGGCCGATTTCCCGAAAGCGCTTCCCTGTCAGCTTGTGTCGCAATCCCGCGTTCTACCTTTTTGCGAGCTGCAATCACGTCCGCCACCCGCTCATTATATGTAATCGGCGCCATTCCTGAAGGCACAGACAAACATTTTTGCGTTCCGCCGATGGCAGCGTCAATCTTCCATTCATCGACTTTAACCTCGCAGCCCCCAATCGTTGCGACTGCATCGACGATAAACAATGCATCCTCGGTGCGGCAGGCTTCGCCGATGGCTTTCAGCGGGTGAATCCGTCCTGTCGATGTTTCTCCATGCACCATGGCCACAATTTTCGGCTTCACTTTTTTTATCTCCCGTATGATGTCCTCCGGGTCAAAAACCGTTCCCCATTCGCACTCAAGCATATGAACATTTGCCCCATATCGCTCGGCGATTTCAGTCAGCAAATAACCGAAACGGCCGTAAATGGGAATGAGCACATCATCTTCCGGCTCTATCACACTAGCCAGCACTGCTTCAATTCCCGCCCGTGAAGTGCCGTCAATCGGGTATGCCCAGCGGTTTTTTGTTTGGAACAGCTCCCGAAGCATCTCCATCGTTTCATTCATAATACCTGTAAACGCCGGATCAAATTGGCCGACAACCGGGGTGCTCATTACTCTTAATACACGCGGATCAACCTCAACAGGCCCCGGCGTCATAATCGTTCTTAACGGGGTGCATAATTCTCTTCTGCCTGACACAGCCATTCCTCCTTTATCAGTAAGCCAGTTTGTATAATAAATCAGTCAGTGCGCGGACGCCGATCTCGAGCTGTCTGGCTGACGTATATTCCTTCGGTGAGTGGCTGACGCCGCCTCGGCTCGGCACAAACAGCATACAAGCAGGATAGCGCCTTCCGATCATTTGCGCGTCATGCCCTGCTCCGCTCACCATTTCCTCACAGCTGAAGCCGTTTTCTAATGCTGTTTCAAAAGCCGCAGCCTTCAGCCTTTCGTCCATCGGCACAGGCTCTATCCGCATATATTCATCAATCACGGCGCGAATTCCTTTTTGTAGGCAAATGCCGTTGATCAAAGCAACCATGTCTTGATGAAACTGCTCCAGCACATGCTGATGCTGATGGCGAATATCGATTGAAAACTGGACGCGGCCCGGTATGACATTGGCTACATTGGGCTCTGCCGTTATTTTTCCGCATGTCAGACGGAGCTCATCCGGCAGCTCCTCCGACCGCAGCAACAGCTCATGAATGATACGGCTGCTGGCTGCGAGCGGGTCCTTGCGCCATTTCATGGAGGTGGTTCCCGCATGATTGCATTCCCCCTCCAGCGTGACGAGATATCGCCTCTGCCCCGCAATGCTTGTCACAATCCCGAGATCCCGTCCTGACATTTCCAATGTCTGTCCCTGTTCAATATGGAGCTCAACAAAAGCGCTGATATCTGTCCGATATGCTGCCTGAAACACACCTTTGCCAAAACCGTTCTCATGCATCGCATGTTGCAGCGAGACTCCTGATTCGTCTCTTGGCTCTGCTCCATCCTGTAATGAAAAAACACCCGTCATATTCCCTGATCCCCAATAGGTCATTGGAAAACGGCTGCCCTCCTCCTCACATAAGGATACCGCTTCGAGTGTTTTTTTCGGCGCTCCATATGTCTCTTTGAGCCGCTTTATCGCAAGCATTGCCGCCAGAATACCATAGGCGCCGTCGTATTTTCCCCCATTGATGACAGTATCGATATGTGAACCGGTTACAATGACTTCATCCGGAGACTGGGTGCCCGAAAGCCTTCCAAACACATTGCCGACATCGTCGAATCTTGTGTCAAGCCCGAAAGAAGACATTTCCGTTTTCACAGCAAGCTGTGCGTCCATCCACTCTTTTGTGTATAAAAGCCTCGTTACGCCGCCATCCGCAGACGCACCGTATTGGGCGAACCATTCAATATAATCTGTGATGCTGTTTTTTACTGAAAGCTTCTGCTTTTCCATGTACTCCCCCCTCTGGCCGCTATGGTGACTTCATTATAGAAGGAGGAACATGATAGTTCATTGACAGATTAACCAAAAAAACGTTTATTTTTTAGTCACAGTATCTATCCAGCAACCAGATTCACCCTATATGTCACAACTATTTTGATGTAAAGGTCAAAAGGAAACACGGTAAGGAAGAGAGCCAGCAAGAGCGAAAGAGAGGGTCAAGCTCAGCTTGCCAGAGAGGCGATGTTTGCGGAACGGATGAAAACGGAAATGCCGGCAGTTCGCAAAAACAGGACCTAAAGATATGGGAACAGGAGATTTCCGCCTCCTCCAAAGGGACTAATTTACAATTTTAATGAAAAATATACAAAATGACACTTCTATCCTTTATTTCGATTTTAGATAATAGACATGATCTGATAAAAGGAGGGCAAGTGATGACAAAAAAAGCATGGTTTCTGCCACTCGTCTGTGTATTACTGATTTCGGGATGGCTTGCGCCGGCAGCTTCAGCAAGCGCGCAAACCGCATTAAGCCTTAATGACCGATTGGCGTCTTCCCCTTCAGGAACAGGCCTTCTCTCATTAGCCGCCCCCGCTGCACCCTATGCTGACACAGATACCTATTATGAAGGGGCTGAAGGTAAAACAGGAGACTCGCTAAAAAGCACCCTGCACCGTATTATCAGCGGACACACGATGCTGTCCTACAGCGAAGTGTGGAACGCGCTGAAAGAAACGGATGAAGATCCGAGAAATCCGAATAACGTCATCCTGCTCTATACGAAAGAATCGCGGTCCAAAAACCTGAACGGCGGGAATGTCGGCGATTGGAACCGCGAGCATGTCTGGGCGAAATCCCATGGCGATTTTGGTACGAGCAAGGGACCTGGTACTGATATTCATCATTTGCGCCCGGCTGATGTTCAAGTTAACAGCGCCAGAGGAAATATGGATTTTGACAATGGCGGCACTGAATATGCGAAGGCACCCGGAAATTATTATGACGGCGATTCATGGGAGCCCCGCGATGATGTGAAAGGCGATGTTGCCCGCATGCTGTTTTACATGGCTGTCCGTTACGAGGGTGATGACGGCTATCCTGATCTTGAGCTTAATGATAAGACAGGCAACGGCTCAGCTCCTTATCATGGCAAACAATCTGTCCTGCTCGAATGGAATAAGCAGGATCCGGTTGACGACCGCGAGCGGAAAAGAAATGAAATCATTTATGAAAAATATCAGCACAACCGCAATCCATTTATCGACCACCCTGAATGGGCGGATGAGATTTGGCCGTAAGAAAAAGGTGCTCCTTTTGAGGAGCACCTTTTTCTAATACACAGCCTCTTCCGTTTCCGCATCGAAAAAGACGACGTGGTCCATTTTCACTGAGAGCTGGATTGAATCGCCTGCATCGATTCGCGTGTTTCCGTCCAGGCGGACCTTGAGCCGCTCGTCCCCAGCCATGACATGCACTATGAGCTCCGAGCCCAGATTTTCATTCACTTCCACGTTCGCTTGAAACACTGAATCAAACAACTGGTCATTTCCTGTCATTTGTGTGATGTGCTCCGGCCGTACACCGGCAATCATCTGTTCTCCGGCATATCCCTTTTCCTTCAGCCGCTTTGCTTTTTCTTCAGGAATATGAAGCCGGATCCAAGAATTTGTGAAAAACAGCTCGCCATGCTGCTGTTCTATGATGCCTTTCAAAAAGTTCATTCCGGGAGAGCCAATGAAGCCTGCGACAAACAAATTGGCCGGGTAATGATAAATGTCATGAGGTTTCGCCACTTGCTGAATTTCCCCTTCATTCATGACGACAATCCGATCTCCCATTGTCATTGCTTCGGTCTGGTCATGCGTGACATAAATGATCGTTGCCTCTAATCGCTGGTGCAGCTTGCTGATTTCTGTCCGCATCGTCACTCTTAGTTTTGCATCCAGATTAGAAAGCGGCTCGTCCATTAAAAAGACCTTCGGCTCCCTCACAATCGACCTGCCAAGCGCCACCCTTTGCCGCTGCCCGCCGGAGAGCGCCTTCGGTTTTCTCTTCAGCAAATGTTCAATTTCTAAAATTCTGGCTGCCGCATGAACCCGCTCGGCAATTTCCTGTTTCGCCATCTTTCTGAGCTTTAATCCAAACGCCATATTATCAAAAACCGTCATATGCGGATAAAGCGCATAGTTCTGGAATACCATCGCAATATCACGTTCTTTCGGCGGAAGATCATTGACCCGCTCCCCATCAATAAGAAGATTTCCTTCAGAAATGCTTTCTAATCCAGCCACCATCCGCAGCGTTGTTGATTTTCCGCATCCTGACGGCCCCACCAGCACCAAAAGCTCCTTATCCTTTACATCTAAATCAAAGTCCTTCACGGTTAATTGTGAGTGATATGATTTTTTGACGTGTTCAAATGTTAATGAAGCCATCAGAAAAGTCCCCCTATCTTTTGACCCGTTATTTCGTCACTGGAAACAACTTGGTCTTTCTGTTATTTTTAGAGTAATCGGTTCCCATTTTTGCTATATTTCTAAAATAAAAAATGTAAATTTGTATTATAACGTCATAATACATTATAATATAAATAATAGGTTAAAAGGAGGCTACCCTTTGTTAAACAACGGAAGTTCTACACCTTTATACATTCAGCTAAAACAAATCATCACTGATGACATCAAAAAGGGCGTGTATTCCCCAACCGCCAAGCTGCCTACCGAAAACGAGCTTTGCACCAAGTATAACGTCAGCCGCATCACCGTCAGGAAAGCCATTCTCGATTTAGTCGAAGAAGGCTATCTGATCAGGCAGCAGGGAAAGGGAACGTTCGTTAAAAGCCCTAAATTAAAACGAGAGCTGATCGCTGTAAACGGCTACTCGGAATTTATGGAATCAACCGGCAAAAAACCGAAGCATCATGTGCTGTCCCATGACATCATTCCAGCGTCAAAACCCATCGCAGAAAAGCTTCAAATCCATCCCGAGAGCCCTGTCGTTGAATTAAAACGGATTTTATATAATGATGATCAGCCTCTCACCTTTGAAGTGACGCATTATCCGCTTGATTTGTTTCCCGGCATTGATACCTTTATTGCTGACGGCGTCTCCATGCATGATATTTTGAAACAGCAATACAAAGTTGTACCCACGCACAATACGAAGCTATTAAACGTTGTATATGCCCAACAGGAGGAAAGCAAATACCTGGATTGTGATATCGGGGATGCGCTGTTTGAAATTGATAAAACGGCTTTTACATCAAACGACCAGCCAATCTATTGCTCATTGTTTTTGATGCACACAAACCGTGTCACTTTTACCATCAACAGCCCCTACACATAACAGGCATAAAAAACGAGACACTGCTTATAGTATTCTCGTTTTTTCACTGCTTCCCCCGTCCTCCAAGCGATAAGGATAGCCATAGCCGAAAGCTCCATACACACCGCATGTTTTCGCAGCCGTTTCAGCAGCCTGGCGCAAAGCATACGTTATATCCTGCTTCACGCAAAAGGCAGTCAAAAAGCCTGCTATAAAAGAATCTCCCGCTCCAAGTGTATCTATTATATCAGCTTCCACAATCGGCTGATGATAGACTCGATCACCCGCAGACAGGATTGCTCCTTGGCCCCCTCGGGTCATACAAACCATTTTGGTTCCGTACCCATGAGCTGTTTTGGCAAGCTCACCGCATTCCGACTCACTCAAATCGCTTCCTGAAAAAAACGCATACGTCACATAAGGACAGACCCTCCTCAAATAATCATCCTCCCGATTGGTTGAAAAATCAAATGAGACCGGGACAAGCCCGCACAGCTGCGGAAGATCGTTCTCAAGCCTGCTGTACACGCTCGTATGCAGCAGATCATGCCCGCTGATAAAAGATACATCTTTCTCCTGAAACGCGAGGCGAAGCCGGGACTGAATGCCGCCTTTATTTGATCTGACAAAAATGCGGTCCCCCTGTTCATCAAGGGTGACTATCGCCATCCCGTTTTCTCCGTGCGCCTGGCGGATATAATCTGCATTGACCTGCTCCAGCTTGAGAACGTTCAACAGATGTGCCGCGGCTTCGTCATTGCCGACGATTCCGATATAGGAAGACTCATGCCCGAGCCGCTTGGCAAGCACAGCAACGTTTAAGGCATTTCCTCCCGGGTAGAATGTTTCTTGATCCTGGTAATAATCTACAACATTATCTCCAACCGCAATCAATTTCATAGCGCTTCCTCCTTTATCCTTTTACACTGCCGCTTGCAATTCCGCGGACAAAATATTTCTGCATCAATAAAAATAGAATAATAATCGGCGCGGCTGAAATCGTTAACCCTGCCAGCAGGACGCCCCAGTCTGTCTGCAGCGCGTCTCTGAACTGCATCAGCCCGGCTGGAATGGTCCGCAAATTCTCATCATCTATGAAAATAATCGCAAACATAAACTCATTCCATGTATGGTAAGCCGTCAAAATGCCGGATGTCACCAGAATCGGCACGCTCATTGGTAAGAAAATTCTGAAAAATACTCCAAAACTTGTACACCCATCCAAATAGGCCGCCTCCTCCAATTCTTTGGAAATAGAAAGAAAATAAGAGCGGATCAAAATGATGGTGAATGGGATCCGATAAGCCGCATACGGCAGGATTAACGCCCAATACGTATTGTACAGGCCCAGCGACTGAATAATAGAATAAAGCGGCACAAGACTGACCTGCGGCGTCAGCATCAATCCGCCAAGACATAGCACCAAAAAGAATCCTTTTCCTTTAAACTCAAACCGGGAAAGGCCATACGCTGCCCATGCACTGATAAAGACAGTGATCACACACGTCAGCGCCGTAACGATGACACTGTTCATAAAATAAGAAGAAATCCCCTGGTTCCAGGCGGAAACAAAATTTTCCGGATGCCACGAAGACGGCAGCGACCAGCTGTGCTCAAAAATATCGTCAGAGTTTTTAAAGGCGCTCATCACCATCCAGAGAAGCGGATAGGCAATCGCAATCAGATAAAGAAACAGAAAAACCCACACAGACGTTTCTCCGATATACCATTTTCGTCTAGGCTTATCTTTAACCTCAATGTGCTGGTCAGGCACAGGCTCCAATCTGAACGAATCTGTCTTCTTCTGAGGCAGCATCAGTTACTCCTCCTTTCCGGTTTTAAAGAACTTCATTTGCATGAGCGATAATGCAAGCGTAATGATTAACACGACAGTGGCAATCGCTGAGGCGTAGCCCATCATATCCTTTGTAAAGGCGCTTTTATATAAAAACGTGCTCAAGACTTCTGACGCGTTTCCCGGCCCGCCGCCTGTCAAAATGTACGGCTCATTAAAGACCGTAAAGGCCCCGGTCAGCGTCATGACCACCGCAACAAAAGACATCTCTTTCGTCTGGGGAACAGTAATATGAAAAAACTGCTGAATTTTACCCGCGCCGTCAAGCCGGGCCGCTTCATACAGTTCATCCGGTATTTTTTGAATCGACACGATGTACAGCATCGCAATATAACCGACAGATTGCCACTGGGACACAAAAATGACAGAAAGCATAGCTGTGCTGTCATCCCCGAGCCAGGCCCTCGTCAGCTGATCAAGACCGATGGCCTGAAGCAGCTGATTCAAAAGCCCTGTCTCCGGATTGTAAATAAAATCAAACAAAAGCGCGATCACAGTCATTGAGATGACAACCGGCAAAAAGAAAACGGTACGAAAAAACGGCGACCATTTTCTGACCAGCTTATCCTCAAGCACCGCCGCCAAAATCAAACCGCCAAATACCTGGCATACAATTGAGATCACTGCATAAAGCACATTATTGGTAAGTGCCTGATAGAAGACAGGATCATGAAATAATTCAACATAGTTTTTTAAGCCGATAAACGTTTTTTCCGGAGAAAATGAGCTCCACTGAAACAGGCTGAGGAATACATTCTCAAAAATCGGGATATAAACGAAAAGTAAAAAAACGAGAGCGGGCACCAAAAACAAATAGGGGATTATTTTATTCTGATTGACCAAGGGTATCTCATCTCCTTTATAAAAAGAAAAGGTGCGAAGCTTCACCTTTTCTTTGATTTATTCAGCTGACGCCCTCACCTGCTTTGCTGCCTTTTGAACGGCTTTCATCACCTGCTGCGGTGTCATGTCGCCGCCAAGCATTTGCTGGACGCCTGTTAGGTACGCATCTGCGACTTCAACATCGACATCCATATCAAACCATGGAACCATTGATTTGGCATCAACGATATGCTGAACGGCTTCACGCTGAATAGCTGTTGCATTTTCTTCAGTAGCCGTACCTTGCACTGCACTGTATTTCCCGACATCTTTCACGAGCTTTTCGCCCATTTTTTTCGACGTCAAGAACTGCAAAAATTCCATCGCTTCCTTCGGATGTTTTGTTCTTGAGGAAATCATGAATCCTTCCGGCGCTCCCGTTAACGCTTCTGAAGATCCTTTTTGCCCGCTGATTTCAGGAAATGGGAACATCCCGAGATTAACCGGTTCAACCAGCTTGATTTCCGCTGTTTCCGCATATATCATCGCCGACTTTCCGCTCTTAAATTGCTGTCTCACATATTCGTGGTCGACGGAGTTTACATGTTTATTAAAGTAAGGCATCAGCTCTTGAAGCTTTTCAAGTGCTTTTACGTAGCCTTCATCAGTAAATTCACCCGTTTTGGCGTTATAGTCCTTTTCCCGTGTTTTTTCATCGACCATCCGCTGATTAAGCGTGCCGATATAGTGCGAGATTGTCCAAGTCGCCTTTGTTCCGAAGCTGATCGGTGTGTAGCCATGTTCTTTCAGCTTTTTTGACACATCGATTAATTCATCCCACGTCTTCGGGGGATCAAGATTCAGCTTTTGGAAAATGTCTTTATTATAGAAGAATGATTTAGCGTCCATTTGCCACGGTACGCCATATTGCTTGTTTTCATAAGTAAATGGTGTAATTTGCGATTGAACGAGCTGTGATGACCAATCGGTGTCATTTTTGTAGTAGGACGAGAGATCAAGTGCTTTATTGCCTCTGATAAATTTAAAAGCAAACTCATCGCTCCAAGAGAAGTAAATGTCAGGAGGGCTGGTGGTTCCCAGCATGACCTTAATTTTATCTTTATAGGAGTCATTTAAAACGGCTTCAATTTGAATATCGATATCTGGGTGTTCTTTTTCAAATTCCTTAACAACCTCTTCAAAATAACTTTTTTCCGGCTCCTTCGGCCATCTGTGGAAAAATTTCAATGTCACCTTTCCGTCCGCTGAACTGCTTTGGCTCGAACAGCCTGCAATGGTGAACATACTGACAGCTGCAATGATCAAGAACAACAACATTTTCTTCAAAGGGTTGGCCTCCTCTGGACATTAGACTATAATGTTATATAACATTATAGTCTAATGCATAATGGTTCCTCATTTTCAGATCAATACTCAACTTTCCACATGTATCTTCTATGAGATAAAGGATGATTTCTCGCCTCTGCCAGCTCGTCTGCATAGCTTCTCAGCACACGATTGAGAACGAGCGGAGCAAGGTAGCCTTTAACTGAATCGTCAATTGCAGTGAAGTCGTAAGATGCAGCATCAAGCACAGTGAGCTTTTTGCCATACTTTTTCGAGAAGGTAAGCGCCCGCTCTTCAAGAGGTCTTGTTTCATCTAAACCGAGCAGGATGATAAACGGCACGGATTCATCAATAATTTCAAACGGTCCGTGAAAATATTCTCCGGCATGAATGGCGTGGGAATGAATCCATTGCATTTCCATGAGAATGCAGATGCTGTAGGAGTAAGCGACACCGTAGTTTGCACCGCTTGCCATGGTATAAATAATGCTTTCTTTTTCATGGGCTTTTGCAAATTGCTTGGCGTTGTCAGCTTCCTGCTTAAGGGCTTTTTCATATACAGCCTGCAATTGATCTAAGCCTTCAATTGCTTGTTGGAATTTCGTATTGTTTTCTAATACTTGCAGGGTTCCAAAAACGATTTGATACAAAACGCCATAGTTTGTATTGATCGCAAGCGCCTCATCACCCCAATCGTACTGGGCAACATATTGCGCTTCCTGCGCTAAAGGAGACTCCGGTTTAAACGTCATCGCAATCGTAAGTGCGCCCTTGCCCCTTGCAAACGCAGCAGCTTTGACTGTCTCCGGGGTATTTCCCGAATGCGAGCACAAAATAACAAGAGACTTTTCACCAAGCTGAACAGGGTTGCGCTGAATAAATTCGTTGGCGCTGTAGAGATCGGAGTTTATTGATTTTGACTCTCTGTCAAACACATACTTACTCGGATACATAATGGCAGAAGACCCTCCGCATGCGACAAAGAATACATGATCAATGGTTTTCCCTTTCAAATCCTGCAAGAAAGCTTGAACCTCACGATTTACTTTTGCTGTGGCCTGACTCAAATCCTTCACTCCTCGTTTTTATTATATAACGTTATATAACATTATATATTGTTATATTAAAGTCCGCGGGTAGGATTGTCAATATTATTTTCTGAAATTTCTCAATAATTTATTCGGATGACAGACAAAGGGTCTATATGCGAAAAAATGCCCAAATCAAAAGCCAGAACTTGACTTAAGCTCTGGCTTCGCTGTTCAATCCGCAGACTGACGTCTTATTTAAAAAATACCTTGTCTATATTGTACTTCGAGTGCTGTGTATTGATGATATATGTTTCGTAAATCTCTCTTTCCATTGGATCATCAACTACACATACCTCAATTTTATAAACTTCATCTCTGTGATGTTTGATCGGTGAAACAGTGTCTTCGAAATGCTTCTTAATTCTCTGTCTTAACTTTCTGGCTTTACCGACAAACAGCAGCTCGTCATGAATGTTGTAAAACATAAAAATGCCGCCTTTGTCCCTTGGGATCTGGTGAAAGTCGATGAATCCGTGAATCGGTTTTATCTTCGGCTCGTTATCATTAGCTGACTGCTGTCGTTCAGTGATGGTAACATTCGGTGCGGGTATATCAATTTTTATCAAAATCAGTTCACGTCCTCTTTTTCATTAAAGATAAATGCTAACACATACAGAAAAGAAAAGCTAGAACAGCTTTATTATATTTGTTTGTTATGCTCTTACTTATTATGCAAGTGCTTCGGCTGGATGATAAGGACTAAGGTCTAATTCTGTCTGCTTTCCAAGAACTAGCTTTGCGAGCTCTGCACCCAAGAACGGCCCCATCGTCAGTCCAGAAGCACCCAAACCGTTTGCAGCATATAAGCCTTGAACATTCGGCACGGCCCCTACGACCGGCAGAAATCCCGGTGTAAACGGCCTGAAGCCCACTCTTGTTTCAATGGCAGCGGCATCAGCAAGGCCCGGTGCAACGCCTAACGCTTTGCTCAATACTTCGTGCTGGCCTCCGGCTGTCACACGCAGATCATCAAGACCGGCATCGTTCTCGTGTGTGGCGCCGGCTACAATTCTGCCGTTATCAAACGAAAGAATGTACTGATCGTTCGGCGGCATCACAACCGGCCACGCCCCTGTATCCGTGTCCATCATTTCAAAATGCATAATCTGCGCTTTCTGAAAAGACACTTGAAAATGAATGCCAAGAGGCTTCATGATTTCATTGGCCCATGCCCCCGCCGCCACAATCACCGCGTCTGCCGCAAACTGCTTTGTATCTGTTCGCACGCCGGTGACTGTTCCGTTTTCAAAAAGCAGGGATGCATTTCCTTTGATGATCTCTGCGCCGCGTTTCTCCGCAGCGCTTAAAAGCGACCGGCACAGCGCTCTTCCATTCACGCGGGCGGCCCCGCTGATATGAACCGATTCATAGCCATCAGCCAAAATCGGAAACAGCTTTTTCGTCTCGCTCGCGGACAAGCGGGTAATCTCACCGATCTCCGGCGCATCCTCCCGCCTCTTATACGCCCGCTCCTCCATCTTATCGAGCTTCGCCGGATCAGTATGAATGCTGATAGCACCGACACGCTTGTATCCCGTATCTGTTTCTCCGTCCTCTTCCAATTGATGGATTAAATCCTTATAGTACCGGGCTCCCCCCTTAGCAAGCTGGTACCAATCCTGATTACGGCGCTGCGAGAGCCATGGACAGACGATCCCCGCCGCCGCATCAGTCGCTTGTCCCGGCTCTTTCCGATCAATGACAGTAACGCGAGCGCCTGATTTTGCGAGATGATAAGCCGTCGACGCGCCCAGAATCCCTGCGCCGACGATGATGTACGATTTCATATGCAAACACCTTTTCTATTATAATGTCTATTCATTTTACCAAATCAAATGCTTTCCTTCGACCTTTTGCCCTAATGTGGAAAAACCGCGAAGTTCGTCCAATCTCTTTACTCTCCTAACGAATATCCTGTCACTATCAATAGAGAAAGGATGATACCATGAGCGAAAATCGTCATGAAAATGAAGAAAACAGACGCGATGCGGCAGTCGCAAAAGTCCAAAACAGCGGTAATGCAAAAGTCGTGGTCAACGTGAATACAGATCAGGATCAGGCACAGGCGCAGTCACAAGACGGAGAAGACTAATGAACGAAAACATCATTCCTCTCAACAGACATACTCAAGAGATACCCACTACTGAATCTGTTATCAAAAACAGCGGCAACTCAGAGGTCCATATCGACATTCACATTGATACAATGCCAATTGCTTTTGCTATATTATGCTCTGCATTAGCCGCAAAGCAGATGACAAAAGAGGAATTCGATATGGCTTATACTCAATTGCGAGAGATGAACAGAGAAAATAACAGCAGATCATCTGTAAAGCAAATTATCAATCAGGAGACAGAAGAAGAGTAAAAAACCGCGGGCCCTGTGGCCAGCGGTTTTTCTTCTGCATACAAAAAGGACGCGACTGAATCGGTTACTTCTGTACAATTTGAATAAGGTTACCGCATGTATCGTCGAAGACAGCTATTGTGACTTCGCCCATTTTTGTCGGTTCCATCGTAAACGTCACGCCTTTTTCCTTTAATCGGTTGTACTCTTTTTGAATATCTGCAACGCCAAACATTGTGGCCGGGAGGCCTTCGGAGAATATCTTCTTTTGATACTCCTTGGCGGCAGGATGTTCATTCGGTTCGAGTAAAAGCTCGGTTCCGTCTTGATCATCTGGAGAAACAAGCGTTATCCACCTGAATTTCCCCATGGGAACGTCTTCCTTTTTTATAAACCCAAGTTTTTCTGTATAAAACTCCAGTGCCATGTCTTGATCTTGTACAAATATACTGGTAACAACGATTTTCATACTGTTTTTCCCTCCTTCGATATGAATGAAGCATGGTACTATGCTAACAATCTGGCTACAAGCAAAACAACCCACACATTTATCAGAGGCCCTGTTCTGATTTTATAAAATTATTCTATCCATCCTTTCAGCAAATTTTTAAGCGGTTCGTTGTTGAATATAAGTACTCGATATTTTCCCTTTCGTTTTGATGTTACGAGTCCTGCATCCTCCAGTACAGAAAGGTGTTTAGCTATCGCCTGTCGCGTAATAGAAAGGTCGTACTTTGTAATAAGACGTATCGTAAGTTCATACAACGTCAGCTCGTTGCGTTCAGATAATTCGTCTAATATAAGCCGCCGAGTCGAATCGCCGAGTGCTTTGAATATAGCGTCTTTGTTCCCATTCATATATTGAGTATAAGCAACCCATTAGTTGCATGTCAAGTATAAGCAACTGTATGGTTGCGTGATATAGAAACTGAACCTATCCGGCGCAGGTCTGAAATATTCTAATCGACTAGGACATAAAAACAACAACACAACAGCGGATACTTATTTTGATATCACTAAAAAATAAAAGAAGACGAACTTCAAAAGTTCGTCTTCTACAATCAAATTCGGCACGCCGGCCATTTTAAAATTAATAACTATCTCTAAACCCCTTGATAAACAAAGGGTTTTTCATCATTAACCGATTGACCCTTCCATTTCGAACTTAATCAAACGGTTCATTTCAACTGCGTATTCCATTGGAAGCTCTTTTGTGAATGGCTCGATGAAGCCCATTACGATCATTTCAGTTGCTTCTTCTTCAGAAATACCGCGGCTCATCAAGTAGAAGAGCTGCTCTTCAGATACTTTAGACACTTTCGCTTCGTGCTCCAATGAAATGTTATCATTTAAGATTTCATTGTAAGGAATTGTGTCTGAAGTTGATTTGTTATCCATAATGAGCGTATCGCACTCGATGTTAGAGCGGGCGCCTTCCGCTTTGCGTCCGAAGTGGACGATTCCGCGGTACGTTACTTTTCCGCCCTGTTTTGAAATCGATTTTGATACGATTGTAGATGATGTGTTTGGTGCAAGGTGAATCATTTTCGCACCTGCATCCTGATGCTGGCCTTTACCCGCAAGAGCGATAGAAAGCGTCATACCGCGCGCGCCTTCGCCTTTTAGGATACAAGCCGGATATTTCATTGTCAGCTTAGAACCGATGTTGCCGTCGATCCATTCCATTGTTGCGTTTTCTTCACAGACTGTACGCTTTGTTACAAGGTTGTAAACGTTGTTCGCCCAGTTTTGGATCGTTGTATAACGGCAGTAGCCGCCTTTTTTCACGATGATCTCAACGACCGCACTGTGAAGTGAGTTTGTTGTGTAAACAGGCGCAGTACAGCCTTCAACATAATGAACGCTTGCTTCTTCGTCAACAATGATCAGTGTACGTTCGAACTGACCCATGTTCTCAGAGTTGATACGGAAGTAAGCTTGTAGCGGTGTTTCAACCTTCACGCCTTTAGGCACGTAGATGAAAGAACCGCCGGACCAAACAGCTGAGTTAAGCGCCGCAAACTTGTTATCAGTCGGCGGGATTACTTTTGCCCAGTGCTCACGGAAAATATCTTCATTCTCTTTCAGCGCGCTGTCAGTGTCTTTAAAGACGATGCCTTGTGCTTCAAGATCTTCTTTCATGTTGTGGTATACAACCTCAGATTCGTACTGAGCAGAAACACCCGCAAGGTATTTTTGTTCAGCTTCAGGAATACCGAGCTTGTCGAATGTTTGTTTAATTTCTTCAGGAACTTCATCCCAAGAACGCTCTGAACGCTCAGACGGTTTTACGTAGTACGTAATTTCGTCAAAGTTCAGTGAGTTTAAATCTCCGCCCCATTGAGGCATCGGCATATTGTAGAAATGCTCAAGTGATTTCAAGCGGAAGTCAAGCATCCATTGAGGCTCTTCTTTCATGCGAGAAATTTCTTCTACGATTTCTTTTGTCAATCCGCGCTCTGAACGGAAAATGGAAACGTCCTTGTCGTGAAAACCATACTTGTATTCACCAATATCAGGCATTTTTTTAGCCATCCATTTTCACTCCAATCCTTTTAATTGCCGCCTTCTTCTTTCGCGACTCCTTTTTCAAGTGCTTTCCATGACAGGGTTGCACATTTGATACGGGCAGGGAATTTTGAAACGCCTTGAAGGGCTTCAATATCCCCGAGATCTATAGAATCATCATACTCTTTCCCTTGCATCATATCCGAGAAAATCTTAGACATGGAAAGGGCCGTTTCAATATCTTTCCCTTTAATCGCCTGAGTCATCATCGAAGCGGATGCCATTGAAATGGAACAGCCTTCCCCTTCAAACTTCGCATCTTCCACGATGTCTCCGTCAAGCTTCATTGTCAGTCTGATGCGGTCGCCGCATGTCGGATTGTTCATATCCACAACAATGCTGTCATTTAAAACCCCTTTATTTCGCGGGTTTTTGTAATGATCCATAATCACCTGTCTGTACAATGTATCTAAGTTTGCATTAAAAGACATTTGTAAAATACTCCTTTGTCTTTTGAAGAGCTTCCACAAGCTTATCAATCTCTTCCTCTGTATTATACAGATAAAAGCTTGCTCTTGCAGTAGCAGTTACATCCAGCCATTTCATCAGCGGCTGCGCACAATGGTGGCCGGCTCTGACTGCGATTCCCTCCGCATCAAGCACAGTCGCCACATCGTGCGGATGAACATCATCAAGGTTAAATGTGACAAGCCCGGCACGCTCTTCCGGCCCGTAAACCGTTACGCCGTCAAGCTGGCGGAAGCGTTCAAGCGCATAAGCTGCAAGCTTGTGCTCATGGCGGGAAATCTCATCAAGACCGATTTCTTCGAGAAAATCAATGGCGGCACCTAGACCGATTGCTCCTGCAATAATCGGCGTACCCGCTTCGAATTTCCACGGAAGCTCTTTCCAAGTTGATTCATAAAGCCCGACAAAGTCGATCATTTCACCGCCGAATTCGGCAGGCTCCATGTTTTCCAGCAGGGCTTTCTTTCCGTACAGCACACCAACACCGGTAGGTCCGCACATTTTATGGGAAGAAAGCGCAAAGAAGTCGCAATCGAGATCCTGCACGTCAATTTTCATGTGAGGCGTGCTTTGTGCTCCGTCCACCACAATGACAGCCCCATTATCATGAGCGATTTTCGCCATTTCTTTAATCGGGTTGACCGTGCCGAGGACATTAGATACATGAGACACCGCAACAATTTTTGTGTTGCTTGTGACCGTTTCTCTGACGTCTTCTAAAGAAATCGTTCCGTCTTCCTGCAGCGGAATATATTTTAATGTGGCGCCAGTTGCTTTTGCAGCCTGCTGCCACGGAATGATATTCGCATGATGCTCCATGTAGGTGATGACCACTTCATCACCAGGTTCCAGGTTGGCGCGCGCATAGCTTAACGCCACCATATTCAGTGATGTGGTCGTGCCTTTTGTGAAAATAATCTCAGCCATTGACTTCGCGTTAATAAACTTGCGGACTTTTTCACGCGCCCCTTCATAACCATCTGTCGCTCTGGTTCCAAGTGTATGGACGCCCCGGTGAACATTGGAATTGTATTGGTTATAATACTTATCCAGTGTTTCAATGACAGCACGCGGCTTCTGGGAAGTCGCCGCGCTGTCGAGATAAACGAGATCATGTCCGTTCACTTGCTGATGAAGGATCGGGAACTGTTCACGAATATCTGTGATATTCATTACTTCACTTTCCTTTCGATAACAGAAACTAATTGTTTCTTAACGCCTTCAATCGGAAGTTCATTTACTACCGGTGCAAGGAATCCGTAAATGACTAAGCGTTCTGCTTCTTCTTTCGGAATTCCGCGGCTCATCAGGTAGTAAAGCTGAATAGGGTCCACACGGCCGACAGATGCCGCATGTCCTGCAGTTACATCGTCTTCGTCAATTAAAAGAATAGGGTTTGCGTCTCCGCGTGCTTTTTCGCTGAGCATCAGCACGCGTGATTCTTGCTCCGCATTCGCTTTAGAAGCGCCATGTTCGATTTTGCCGATTCCGTTAAAGATAGAAGAAGCGGAATCCTTCATCACACCGTGCTTCAAGATATAGCCTTCAGAAGCTTTACCGAAATGGATGATTTGTGTTGTGAAGTTTTCTGTTTGCTCTCCTCTTCCGACAACAACCGTTTTCGTATCGCCGTATGTGCCGTCACCGTAAAGGTTTGTTGTGTTTTCGGAAATCGTGTCGCCATCGTTCATCAGGCCGAGAGCCCACTCGATTTTGCTGTCGCGTCCGCGCGCAGCACCGCGGCGGTTCACATAAGTTGTCACACCGCTTGACAGATTATCCACCGCACCGTATGTCACGCTGGCATTATCACCTGTGATGACCTCACTGATAATATTGAAGACAGCGTCTTTCGGGTTTACAGTGCTGATGTAGTTTTCTACATATGTTACAGAGCTGTGGTCTTCAGCCACAATCAGCACGTGGTTGAATAGAGCTGTATCATTGCTTTCGTGGACATAAACAGCCTGAACCGGCGTCTCCACCTGAACATTTTTCGGAACATAAAGGAATGCTCCTCCGTTAACAAGAGCCGCGTGAAGTGCAGTTAACTTATGTTCGTCAACCTTCACGCCGTCCTTCATAAAGTATTTCTCCACCAAGTCGCTGTGCTCGCGTGCAGCAGTCAGAATATCAGTGAAGATGACGCCTTTGTCTTTCAATTCTTGAGAAAGAGAAAGATGTGCCGGCGTCTGGTCACGCTGTACGTATAATGTTTTATCTTCGTTTTCAATGTCGATCAGCGCTTTTACTTCATCAGTCAAATCTTCTAATGAAGAAAGCGGTTCGTTATCCACTGTATGCTTCGCGAAATTCGTGAAGTTCCAGTTTGTGATTTTTGTTTTGTCAGGTTTCGGCATCGGCAGATCCTCAGCTTGTTCAAGAGCCTGTAAGCGCAGGTTCTTCAGCCAGGCAGGTTCTTGATGCTTTTCGGAAAAGCTTTTGAGATACTCCTGATCTACGGATAGTTTTGTACCTAGTGTCATATTAATCCCCCTAACGCTTACGCTTCTTGGCCAACAGTTTCGTCTTCAATGCCAAGTTCTTGTTTGATCCAGTCATAACCTTCTGCTTCAAGACGCTGTGCAAGCTCTGCACCGCCGGATTTTACAACGCGGCCTTGCATCATAACGTGAACAACATCCGGAGTGATGTAGTTTAACAGGCGCTGATAGTGAGTGATCATCAGGCAGCCGAAGTTTTCGCTGCGCATTTTGTTAATCCCTTTTGATACAACTTTCAAAGCGTCAATATCAAGACCTGAGTCAATTTCATCAAGGATGGCGATTTTCGGTTCAATCATCATTAATTGAAGGATTTCGTTGCGTTTTTTCTCCCCGCCTGAGAAGCCTTCGTTAAGATAGCGCTGAGCCATTTCAGGGTCCATTTCAAGGAACTCCATGTTTTCGTCCATTTTGCGGATGAATTTCATGAGAGAAATTTCATCGCCTTCTTCTCTGCGCGCGTTGATTGCTGAGCGAAGGAAGTCGGCATTTGTCACACCGCTGATTTCACTTGGGTACTGCATTGCAAGGAATAAGCCTGCCTGCGCACGCTCGTCCACTTCCATCTCCAGTACATCTTTGCCGTCAAGCGTGATGCTGCCTTTTGTTACTTCATATTTAGGATGCCCCATAATAGCAGCTGATAAAGTGGATTTACCAGTTCCGTTCGGGCCCATTACTGCGTGGAATTCTCCACCTTTTATTTCAAGGTTTACACCCTTTAAGATCTCTTTCCCTTCGATTTCAACGTGAAGATCTTTGATCGTTAATGTTGAAGCAGCCATATCTATACCTCCAAAAATATATAATCATTATTCTCATTTTATTCTCATTCTAATTTTATAACAAATGAAAAGTAAATACAACTTTTTATCGTGCCTTGCACATTCCTCAAGTTTAACAAAGATCAGCACTTTATTAAAGCGATTGAAAAAGAAAAAGAGTGGATTCCCACCCTTTTTTAAAAGATTGATTTTCTCAATAAGCTCCCGCAGAAATCCGCTTGCTTTTTTCATAATCAAGCTCTCTCTGCCGCTCTACTTTCATTCTTGTTTCCAGCCGGCGTCCATATTCCTCGTATCCAATTCCGTGTGACAGCTGCATCGCTTTTTCCATTTCTGACGTATAATCGAGGTTCAGTCTGTCCTGGCTGCTGCAAATAATGAATCAATCCCTTCATATATTTGCTTTTTATTGTACCAGTGCTGCGTTGGATGCCGCAAAAACGATTTGGCGTGAAATAGCGGCAGATGAGACGAAAGCATCCTTTCAGAACAAATGAGAATGGTTTTTCGGAATATTCCTTCTCTTAATGCGTGGTGTTTCCGAATTCCTCAATGCACTGTTGAACGACTGTCACGCCTTGGCTGAAAGCTGCGCCGCCTCCAAATGCCGCTGCCACACTGACGGCTTCGAGAATGTTTTCTTCTGACGCTCCCTGATCAAGACAGCCTTTTGTATGATAGATCATGCAATATTCGTCCTGAGCATTGATGGCAATTCCGAGGGCGATCAGCTGTTTTTCTCTTTCAGTCAGAGAATTCCCGGCAAAGCACTGTTCAGTAAATTCGTTAAATTTTCTTCCCATCAGCGGCATCTTTTGTTCAAATGTACCTAAACCATGTTTATATTGTTTTAACGCGTCCTGCATGCTTCCTCTGTCTTGATTCAAAGAAAATCCCTCCATCTGTTTAACATTCCTTTTTATTATGAACAGCTTTTATGAAAATACGCGAAAAAAACCCCGGAATTCTCATCCGGGGTTTCACCGTGTCAGCAAACCCTCGCATTCGTTGTCAGACCTGCGCGTTGGTGCTCACGAATTGCAACATTCGCTCCGCTCCAATGCTCGGCCTTCCTAGACTTCAAGGGTTTTCAATCACGCTGAAAAGATGACAAAGCCCTAAAACGAATATCGTTTTAGGGCTTTGTCAATAATTGAACCCCGGAATTCTCATCCGGGGTTTCAGTCTTATTCAGATACAGGAAGCACAGCTCCGTCGTATTTTTTCTCGATGAAGTCTTTGATCTTTTTAGAGTGAAGAACTTCCATCAGCGCTTTGATTTTTGCAGAATCTTCTTCGCCTTTTCTTACTGCGATGATGTTAGCGTATGGGTTGTTTTTCGTTGATTCTACTTCAATTGCGTCTTTTTTAGGATTTAATTTATTTTGGATCGCATAGTTTACATTGATGAAGACCGCGTCTCCTTCTTTGTTTTCATATGCTTTTGCCGTTAATTCAGGCGCTACTTTTTTGAATTCAAGGTTTTTCGGGTTTTTCTTAATGTCTTTCAATGTTGCGTCAACTGTTTCCACTTTAGAATCAAGAGTGATTAATCCAGCGTTTTCAAGCATTGCAAGCATACGGCCTTGTTCAGCAACGTTGTTTGTCAGAATGATTGTCGCACCGTCTGGAAGGTCTTTCAGTGATTTGTATGTTTTAGAGTAAATACCGAATGGCTCTAAGTGAACAGCGCCGGCATTCACAAGTTTGTAATCTGTGTTTTCTTTCATTTCTTGCTCAAGGTAAGGAATGTGCTGGAAGTAGTTCGCGTCCACTTCTTTATCAGCTAAAGCTTTATTGTACATTTTATAATCACTAAGAACTTTCACTTTCAGCGTATAGCCTTTTTCTTTCAGCAATGGTTCAGCTTCTTTTAAAATTTCCGCATGCGGTGTTTTCGTTGCCGCAACGACAATTTCTTTCTTGCCGGATTCAGCGCCGTTATTCGAACCGCAGGCAGCCATAACTCCTGCAAATACAAGCAGTAATGCACCCAAAAATAGCTTTTTCAATGTAAATCCTCCCTTATCGTTTGTCTATAATATTTGTTATTAGATCACCGATGATTTGAATAATAAACACGATGATTAAAATAAACACAGTAGCAACGAAGGTAACATCAGCGTTATTAGACTGATATCCTTCTACGTACGCAAGGTTTCCAAGGCCTCCTGAACCAATGGCTCCGGCAATTGCCGTTGAGCCGATCAAAGCGATGGCAGTAACCGTAATGCCAGAAATAAGAGCAGGCATTGATTCCGGAATCAGCACTTTGAAAATAATCGTAGACGTTTTCGCGCCCATTGATTTAGCGGCTTCAATCACACCTTTATCCACCTCACGCAGCGCGATTTCAACAAGGCGCGCGTAAAATGGTGCCGAGCCGATTACCAGCGCCGGCAATGCGGCGTTTGGCCCTAAGATCGTGCCGACTAAAAATTTCGTAAAACCTAATAGTAAAATAATTAAAATAAGGAACGGAATCGATCTGAATATGTTAACAACGGCCGCAATCACAGAGTTGACCGCTTTATTCTGCCAGAGGCTTCCTTTGCTCGTCAGAAAGAGCAGCAAGCCGAGGATGACCCCGATGACAAAAGCAAACAGTAAAGAAATCAGCGTCATATAAAGTGTTTCATATGTCGCGTTCCATAATTCAGTTAAATCAACGTTCGGGAAGTATTTTTCAAACATTCGTGATCACCTCTGCTTTAACCTGTTTGTCATTAATGAATCGGATCACGTTTTGCACTTCTTCCTCGTCCCCGTCAATGTGGATGAACAGTGAACCGTAAGCCCCATCCTTCGTCTGCGAAATTTTCCCTTGCAGAATATTGACGCTGACATTGAAGTTTCTGATCATCTCTGTAATCAGAGGCTGTTCAGCTGACTCACCGACAAATGTGAGCTGAACCATTTTTCCTGATGCTGTATCATCAAGAAGGTGCTGAAGCGTCTCTTTCGTTTCTTCCGGCTCTGTCACCTGCTGAACAAATCGTTTTGTCATTTGTTCCTTTGGATTTTTAAAGACATCGAGAACCTCGCCTTCTTCGACCACCTTGCCGTTTTCCATGACGGCGACTCTGTTGCAGATTTTGCGGATGACATGCATTTCGTGCGTAATCAGCACAATCGTCAAACCGAGTCTTTCATTAATATCGGACAATAGATCCAGAATTGAATCTGTCGTTTGCGGATCTAATGCTGATGTCGCTTCGTCACAAAGGAGAACCTTCGGATTGTTTGCAAGCGCTCTGGCAATTCCGACACGCTGCTTCTGACCGCCGCTCAGCTGAGACGGATAAGATTTTTCTTTTCCTTCTAAACCTACCAGTTTAATCAGTTCATTGGCGCGCTTGATCCGCTCGCTCTTTTTCACTCCGGCAATTTCCAAAGGAAACATGATATTATCTCTGACAGTCCGCGACCAAAGCAAATTGAAATGCTGGAAAATCATACTGATCTCATGGCGTGCTTTTCTTAAACCGCGTCCATTTACTTCATTAATCTTGGTTCCCGCCACTTCCACGGTTCCTGAGGTTGGTTTCTCAAGGCCGTTCAGCAGACGGATTAAGGAACTCTTACCAGCTCCGCTATATCCTATAATTCCAAAAATCTCACCTTTTTTAATGGAAAGCGAGACGTTTTGGACAGCATTGACATCTCCATGTTTCGACTTGTAAACTTTTGAAACATCCTGAAGATTGATCAAAGCAATCACCTGCCTTAACACTATTCTAAGAAATCTTCCGGTTTTTTCTGCAAAAGAAAAGCCTTTCTGCACACTTGAGCAGAAAGGCTTATATAAAATGCCTTTCTCTCATCTTTCAAAGCTGAACGCTTCGTGTGAATTGGCACCATTTCAACAGCGTTGATGGTTGCCGGGCTTCATAGGGCACTTCCCTCCACCTCTCTTGATAAGAGAAATATATAGTCTTTTTCGTCCGGAAATTCTTAATGTAGAATAGCACGGCGAATGATTAAATGTCAATAAAATAAATGATGTCAACTTTTACTATTATAATAATTTATTATTTTTTAATTTTTTAAAATCCTCTGAAAAAATCCATTTGTCAGCCAGAGAATGGCTTCCAGTTTTAACAGGGCCCTGAATGACCCCTTTACTTTGAGGCTTCCGCTCTGAATCAGGTGCTGAAGGGAAATGTCTCCGTGCAATAAATCAATAATTTCCGTTTGGTTTCCGTAAAAGGTCAGGTTGGACGTTTGGGGCGGAGAAACTTTTTTCATTTCTCCCTGTTCGTTTATTGAGACGGTTAAGGCTTCTGCTTCTCCTTGGAAGGTAATGAGCAATGTTGAGGCATTCAAAAGGGGTTTTAAAAACAGATGCTGATACTCATCTTCTAAAACTTCCGCTTTCTCCATATGTACAACCTCCTATTTGTTGGTCATACATACACATTTCTCTCTTTGTCGCAAGAACCCCTTTATAAAACGAACGACAATTTCATTGGATATGCTGAGAAATATGTCATAAATGGGATGCGGAAGATGATTTTTGTTTGATCAGCTCATATAAATAAGAAACGGAATGAAATGCATATCCTCTTTCGACCACCTTTCCGCCTTTAAACAGCAGAAAACAAGGGACGCTTTCAATTTGATACGCTTTTGCGAATGTCGGAGAGTAATTGACATTGTTTTGATAGAAGGCGACATCCGGCAGCATTTCTTTCACCACTGTCAGCATTTTGCTTGCAAGCTGGCAGGTGCCGCAAAACGGAGTATATAAATATAGAAGGTACACATCATCTTCAATGTGATCAAGTTCGTGTTCTTGGAGTTCTTTCATGCTATACACCTCGGGACTTTCTTTCAAGAAAAATAGTATGGACATTCAGATTCGCACGCAGCAATACAGAGGCGACATGGTGCCTGGGCGCAGCCGCTACTTCCTTATAGGCTCTGTCGATATGGAGATGGCAGGCTTCATTAAATTCACGCTTCAGCTGTTTTCTCAATTTCTCACCTGATTCATCAGCATCAACTAATATATAGACGTCTTTATCATAAAGCTCGTCAGCCAATTCCTCGAGCCTCAGCTGGCTGATTGTTCCGTTTGTGCAAATAATGCGCACCGGTTCATTCAGGACGCTTTCGATTTTCTCTTTATCTGATTTCCCCTCGACAATCATAACCTTTTCCAGCTCATCCATCTTCATCTTGTTCACCTGCCGCGTCAAATTTGAAACGTTCAGATTGTAAAAGAAGGCAGTGAAATTCACCGCCAACATTAACACCAGCCGTTTTCGTAGTCACAATCTACATATTTTGCGTCGTCTCCAGAGACCACATCAGCTGTCTTATAAAATTTCTCATTTTCAAAGGAATAACCGGACTTAAGCTCATATTCATTCATGCTTGTCATTTGGCCGATCATCTCATTATCATGATATAACGAGAGCCGGCCATTTTGAAAGCGGCCTGTCACGTCATTGGTGACATCGAGCTTTTGTTTGTCGAAAGCCATATTGGACACCTCCCATAACGTTAGCGTGTCCAATTGCTTTTACGGCTATCCTGTTTTAGTCTTCTTGTGTCATCTCTTCGTATTGCTCTGCTGTCATCAGTTTTTCAATTTCAGAAGCGTCAGATGGCTCAACGACGATCATCCATGCTTTTTCGTACGGAGATTCGTTGACGAATTCCGGACTGTCATCAAGATCTTCGTTTACTTCCACAACCGTTCCGTTAATCGGTGCATAAAGCTCAGATACCGTTTTAACGGATTCAACACTGCCGAATGGCTCGTCCGCTTTGATTTCAGCGCCCACTTCAGGAAGTTCGACAAACACGATGTCGCCTAGTTCGGACTGGGCAAAATGCGTAATTCCGATTCTGGCTTTTTCTCCTTCAACTTTTACCCACTCGTGTTCTCCTGAGTAACGCAAATCTTTTGGTATGCTCAATTGAATCCCTCCATTTTTTACAGCACTACAATAAGAAGATACCACACTTTTCAAAAAAAATTTACATTAAGCCCAGTTTTCTTCAAATTGGTCTTCTTTAAATCCGACAGTCACTTTTTCGCCGTCTGTTGTAAGCGGGCGTTTGATCAGCATACCATCTGAAGCCAGCAGCTCGAGCTGTTCGTCCTCTGACATGTGATACAGCTTTTCCTTGAGATTTAGCTCGCGGTATTTCATGCCGCTCGTGTTGAAAAATTTCTTGAGATCCAGCCCGCTTTTTTCATAAAGCGCTTTTAATTCTTCTTTGCTTGGCGGCTGCTCAGCAATATGTATTTCGTTTATTTCTTTCCCATGCTCTTCAAGCCACTTCTTTGCTTTGCGGCACGTTCCGCATTTAGGGTACCAGTAAAAAGTTAACGACATCTTCTTCCCCCTCAATAAAATAATCGAGGTTATTTTAACACAGTTTGTTTTAAAAACCTAAAACAGTGCTTCTTAAAAAAGAGCTCCGCGCATGCGGAGCTCATGGCCAATCAGACAATATATTTCTCAGCCTCAAAAATGCCTGCCGCCGCCTCGCGTTTTTTCTGAATCACGTTTTTAGGCGTTACGCGTGTCAGCTTGCGCAGAGCGGAAAGCATCATGCGGAGTGAATCTCCTTCTTCCATTGCGATAAGGGATTCCTTCGCATGCGCTTCAATTTCGTTAAAGGCCTCTTGAACGAAAATTTCTGTGTACAGCACCTTTTGCGCTGCTTTTTCAGCGCCTTGTGCGGCAATGGCCTTTTCCGTTCTGAGCACGGCTGATTCCATTGCGTATACATTGCTGACGATATCCGCTACGTTCACGAGAATTTCTTGCTCACGATCGATCGCTTTTCCGTATTTTTGCGCGGCTAGGCCGGCAGCAAACAACGCAATTTTTTTGGCTTGCTTGACGATATATTTTTCCTGCTCTAAGACGCCGCTTCCAGGCTCTTCAGGCATAAGCATCATGAGTTCTTCCTGCAGCGACTGCGCTTTTTCGAATAAAGGCAGCTCGCCTTTAAGCGCTTTTTTCAGGAAGGTGCTTGGCACGATTAACCGGTTGATTTCGTTTGTGCCTTCAAAAATCCGATTGATCCTTGAATCCCTATAGGCCCTTTCTACTTCGTACTCCTGCATAAAGCCGTAGCCTCCATGAATCTGCACGCCTTCATCAACGATATAATCAAGCGTTTCAGAGCCGAATACCTTATTCAGAGAGCATTCGATGGCGTATTCCGCAATCGATTTGGCGATTTGCCGGCCGTCCTTGAGATCTTCGGCCGTGAACTGGCTCATATTGTCTTCAAACAGCCCGACGGTTCTGTATACAGAGCTTTCCATCGCATACAGCCTTGAGGCCATTGTCCCGATTTTTTCCTGTGTTAATGAAAAACCAGCAATCGGCGTTTTAAATTGGCGGCGCTGATTTGCGTATGCCGCAGACAGCTCGATGACGCGTTTAGATGCGCCGATTGTGCCAACCGCCAGTTTGTAACGGCCGATGTTTAAAATATTAAAGGCGATGACATGCCCTTTGCCGATTTCTCCGAGCAGGTTTTCCTTTGGCACTTCAGCTTGATCCAGAATGAGAGTTCTTGTCGATGATCCCTTGATTCCCATTTTCTTTTCTTCCGGTCCCGTGGAGACACCCGGGAACTCTTTTTCTACAATAAAGGCTGAAAACTTGTCGCCGTCTACCTTGGCGTAAACCACAAATACATCGGCAAAAGCAGAGTTGGTAATCCACTGTTTTTCCCCTGTTAATACATAATGGGTTCCTGCTTCATTCAGCACAGCTGTTGTTTTTGCTCCAAGTGCATCAGACCCAGAGCCAGGCTCAGTCAGAGCATAAGCGGCGATCTTTTCGCCTGAAGCGAGTCCAGGCAAATATTTTTTCTTTTGTTCTTCTGATCCGAAAAAGACGATCGGCAAGGAACCGATACCGACATGCGCGCCATAAGAAAGAGAAAAGCTTCCCGCACGCGAAAATTTCTCAGTGATGAGTGCCGAGCTGATTTTATCTAGGCCGAGCCCGCCGTATTCTTCCGGCACATCGGCGCCAAGCAGCCCTAGTTCGCCCGCTTTCTTCAACAGTCTGACAGAATGCTCGAATTGATGGTTTTCGATATCATCTATATGAGGGAGAACATCTTGCTCGATGTAATCCTCTGTTGTTTTCGCAATCATTTTATGCTCGTCAGTGAAATCCTCCGGTGTATACATTTGATCGTATGTGACATCCTCGATTAAAAATCCGCCGCCTTTTTGTACGTCAGCCGCTTTTTTTGCCATTTGTTTTTCCCCCTTTAGCATAATTCAAATACACCGGCCGCTCCCATTCCGCCGCCGATACACATGGTCACGACTCCAAATTGCTCGTTTCTCCGTTTCATTTCATGGATGAGTGAGAGTGTAAGCTTTGTGCCCGTACAGCCAAGCGGGTGTCCAAGCGCGATTGCGCCCCCGTTGACATTCACTTTTTCTTCATCAATTCCCAATTCCCTGATTACTTGAATGGCCTGTGAGGCAAAAGCTTCATTCAGTTCAAACAAGCCGATGTCCTGCAGCTGAAGTCCGGCAAGCTTCAAAGCGCGCGGAATCGCTTCCACCGGTCCGATTCCCATGACTTCCGGCGGCACGCCGCCTACTGCAAAGGAGCGGAATTTCACAAGCGGCGCCAGGCCAAGAGCATCGGCTTTTTCCCGGTCCATCAGCATGACAGCCGCCGCTCCGTCACTTGTCTGTGAGGAATTGCCCGCAGTCACCGTCCCGTCAACGGAAAAGGCCGGGCGCAATGTCGATAATATGTCTGCAGTCGTTTGCGGGCGAACACCTTCATCCTGAGAAAACACAAACTGTTTTTCCATAGGCTTATGGTCTTCTCCGATTTCTGTCACCGTCACTTCTACGGGTACAATTTCATCTTTAAATTTTCCTTCTGCAAGGGCTTTAGCAGCGTTTTGGTGGCTGCGAACGGCAAACGCGTCTTGATCCTCACGGGAGACGCCGTATTTTTTCGCGACTTGCTCGGCTGTGTGGCCCATGCTCATATAATATTCCGGTGCCTTTTCTGCCAAAGCAAGGTTCGGACGGGTAACATGCCCCATCATCGGAACTTGCGACATGGATTCTGCTCCGCCGGCGATCGCTGTATCGTAGGCGCCCAGCATAATTTTTTCTGCTGCATATGCAATAGACTGAAGGCCTGAAGAGCAATAACGGTTAACTGTAATCGCCGGAACCGTGTACGGCAGGCCCGCGAGCGCACCGATATTTCTCGCCATATTAAGCCCCTGCTCCGCTTCAGGCGTTGCACAGCCAATAATCAAATCGTCAATATTGCCTTCGTAGCCGCCTGCCCGTTTCAGCGTCTCTTTTACACAAATCGCTCCCAAATCATCCGGGCGAACGGTGGCCAACGATCCTTTTTTTGCTTTTCCAACCGGTGTTCTTGCACCTGACACAATGACTGCCTCTTTCATAAGCTCCCTCCTAATTCCGTAAAGGTTTACCTTTCACAAGCATATGCTGCATTCTCGCTTGAGATTTTGCTTCTCCTGCCAAACTCAAAAACGCTTCTCTTTCGATCTCCAATAAATACTCTTCATCAACCTCTGTACCAAACGGCACTTTTCCGCCCGCAATGACATAAGCGAGTTTTTTCGCGATCTTGAAATCATGCTCAGATATATAGCCGGACAGCTTCATCTGCTCAGCGCCAAGCAAGAGTGCCGCATAACCGGTTTCTCCCGGCACCTTGACCTTTTCTTTTACAAGCGGCCGCCAGCCGGTATCGTATAAAGATGCCGCCAGCTGCTTCGCATCGTATAACAGGTGGTCTTGATTCACGCTGATCTGATCCGTTTCTTTTAAGATGTTCATCTCACGAGCCTCTTGAGCGGAAGCGGACACTTTCGCCATCGCAATCGTTTCAAATGTTTTCATTGCCGCATTCATCGGATCAAGGCCACGGCGTAGATGATTGATGTACAGCTCTTTGTTTCCCCCTCCGCCAGGGATGAGGCCGACACCTGATTCAACAAGGCCCATATAGGCTTCGCTTGCCGCTTGAATGCGCGCCGCCGGCAGGCATGCTTCCGTTCCTCCGCCGAGCGTCATGCCAAATGGCGCGGCGACGACCGGTTTCGCACTGTATTTGATCTTCATCATCGTCTCCTGAAAACGGCGGATCACAAAATCAACTTCCAAAAAGTTGTCATCTTGGACTTCCATTAAGATCATGGCGAGATTCGCGCCGACGCAGAAATTTTTCCCTTGATTGCCGATGACAAGGCCCTTGTAATTCCGCTCTGTTTCCTCTAATCCTTTGTTGATCATTTGAATGATATCGAGGCCGATCGCATTGCTTTTCGAATGAAATTCAAGAAGGGCGACATCATCTCCAAGGTCAATTAAGCTTGCTCCGCTGTTTTTCGCAATCACGCCTTTTGTTTCTTTAAGTGCTTGTAAATGAATTCGTTTTTTGTTTTCTTTCACGGCTCTGTATTCGCCGCGGTCATAATAAAATACCGTTCCGTTCTCTTTGATGTAGAAGGTTTCATTTCCTTTGTCCAGCATCTCTTTTATCAAGCCAGGCATATCTGCTCCAAGCTGCTCGAGCTTTTCCGCTGACTGCTTGAGGCCGATGGCGTCCCACATCTCAAAAGGTCCCAGTTCCCAGCCGAATCCCCACTTCATGGCTTGGTCAATCGCATGAATATCATCGGCAATCTCGCCAAGCAGCTCGGCTGAGTAAAGCAGGGTTTGAGATGTGATATTCCACAGCAATCGGCCGGCTCTGTCATCCGAATAAATAAGCGCTTTCATTTTGGCTTTTGTCCCTTTTGCCTGTTTTGCCGCTTCAAGTGCCGGTGTTTTCATTTTTGTCCGCTCGCCGTAAGTAAGCGTCACTGGGTCAAGCTCATAAATCGTTTTTCCTTCTTTTTTATAAAAGCCTTGGCCGGCCTTACTTCCGATCCACCCTTTTTCCAGCATATCGTTCATGAAGCTTGGAAGGCGAAACACTTCTTTTTCATCGCCATCAGCTTTGTCATACACATTTCGGGCAACGTGGGCGAATGTATCGAGACCGACCACATCAAGCGTTCTAAAGGTAGCGCTTTTCGGCCTGCCGATCAGCGGTCCTGTGATCGAATCAACCTCCCCGACCTGATAGCCGCCTTTCAGCATTTCTTGGACTGTCACGAGAAGCCCGTACGTCCCGATGCGGTTTGCGATAAAGTTCGGTGTGTCCTTTGCTGTAACAACACCTTTCCCGAGGACATTTTCTCCGAAAGCTGTCATAAACTTTAAAATATCAGGATCCGTTTCCTTAATCGGAATGATCTCCAGCAGCTTTAAATAGCGTGCGGGATTAAAAAAATGCGTTCCGAGAAAATGGGCTTTAAAATCATCCGACCGGCCTTCAGCCATTTCCTGCACTGATATGCCGGATGTGTTGCTTGAGACGATGCTTCCAGTCTTTCGATGTTCATCCACAAGAGCGAAAATTTTCTTTTTGACTTCAAGGTTTTCGACAACGACCTCAATAATCCAATCTGCTTCTTTCAGTTTTTCTGCATCATCCTCCAGATTGCCCGGTGTAATATAGGAGGTATTTTTCGCTGATGTGAGGGGAGCGGGCTTTTGTTTCAGCAGTTTTTTCATCGCCTGCCGGCTCAGCCTGCTGCGCACCTCCGGACTGTCCTTCGTCAGCCCTTTTTTTTCCTCTTCCTTTGTCAAATCGTTCGGCACAATATCTAGCAGCAGGACAGGAATTCCGATGTTAGCCAAATGCGCCGCTATCCCGGAACCCATTACCCCCGATCCTAAAACGGCTGCCTTCCGAATGTGTTTGTGCATGAGATATCCCCCTTGAACATTGAATGAATAGTCATTCATTTTTTGGCTAAAAAAAATGAAACCCGTTTCTTCTTTCATCTTAAAAGATTTCCGGTTCGACTTCAATAGCTAATTTGTTATTTTTTTGTATGAAGCCTATAAAAGTCGGGCAACTTAAGCCCGGAGGTGAAGGGAATGGTACGAGAGAAAAAAAATCCGTCTTCAGCGGCAGTCAGCGCGGCGAGCGTAAAGGGAGATGCCGGTCCGACTCAGCATTACGGCGGCGGAAAACGGACAAGTCAAAATCAGCAGTATAAAAAACATAACATGGAACAATCATAATGCAGCTGCTTCCCGCGGCTGCTTTCACTTTTTCAAAATTCCTTTTAACACAAACGCTGCATTGGCAGGCCGTTCGGCAATTCTTCTCATAAAGTAGCTGAACCAGTCCGTTCCATATGGGACATACACACGCATTCTGTAGCCTTCCTTGGCGAGTTCCTTCTGACGCTCCGGCCTGATGCCGTATAGCATTTGAAACTCAAATTGCGATGCGGGGATTTGATGTTCGGCGACGAGCTGTTTCGTAAATGCAATGATGTCATCGTCATGTGTGGCGACAGCCGTGTAGTTCCCGCTTAACAACTGCAGCTTTATTAAGCTCTGAAAATGAAGGTCCGTGCCTCTTTTGTCGGGAAACGCTACAGCCGCAGATTCTTTATAAGCGCCTTTTACAAGTCTGAGATTCGGCTTTAAGTCCCGCATCTTTCTGATATCTTCTGCCGCCCGGTACAAATACGCCTGAATGACCGTGCCGAGCTTCTCAAATTCCTGTTTGCATTGCCTGTAAATAGAAAGTGTCTGTTCATAATGAGAATAGTCTTCCATATCAATGGTCACAGCAACATCATATTGCTTCGCAACGGAAAGAATGGCGCGCAAATGAGTAAGAGCAAGTTCTTCTGAAAGATCGAGCCCGATTGAGGTCAGCTTAAGTGAAAGCTCTGAATTCAATTGATGTTCGGCAATGGCTTGAATGGCTTTCTTGCATTCCTCTGCGACTTGGTTTGCTTCTTTTTCCGAAGCTGCATACTCGCCTAAATAATCAATTGTTGCACACAAACCGGATCTGTTTAGCCTTTTGACGGTCTTAACCGCCGATTCAATCGTATTCCCTGCGACAAACCTTCGTGCTCCAAGCCGCGTTCCGTATGCTTTTGCGAACTTGGTAAGTGTTTTATTTTGAGATAAGAATAAAAACACATGTCTCAACATCCGACTCCCTCCCGCCGTCATCTTCAAAACACCTGTATATAACTCCCAGTCTGAAGGAAACTATAAAATGAACAGAAACCAAAGGAGGATCACAATGGATAATCAGCAGCAATCTCAAATGCCGCCTTCCGTTATTTCGACAAAGGATCATTTGTATCTCAATGACATGCTGAACTGGAATTTGCTCGCGATGAAAAAAGCGCATTTCATGGCGCAGCAGTGCCAGGATCAAACGTTAAAGCAAGAACTCGACCGCGTCGGACACATGCATCATGATCACTATCAAAGAATATTAAAGCACCTGCAGCCAGGCCAGCAGCAGTCCGGCTACATCCAATAAGGAGGCGCCAGAATGAATCAGCAAAATCAAAAAATCAGCAACCCGCAGACACCTGTACCGACAACATCGGAAATGAATGACAGAGATTTCGTCAACGAATTGCTGACAACCGAAAAATACATGACAACAGCTTATTGCACTGCCTTGCACGAATTCAGCCACGAGTCTCTTTATCAGGATATTCAATCCATTTTTGATGAGTCACAAAAAGCGCAAAGAAAACTATATGATCTCATGTTCCAATATGGATGGTATTCTGTTGAAGCGGAGGATTCACAAAAGCTGCAGCAGTCCTATCAAAAATTCCAGCAGACCATTCAGCAGCAGTCTCCTTATCAGCAATAACAACATTAGTAAAAAGGATACGATGTTCTTTCGGGCATCTATCCTTTTTTTGTGTAAAATCAGTTGACTTTTCATTTACGCTTATTTATATTTAATAAGCATTAACTATTTTGTCATTAAAATATATATACAGTGTATGTAACAGAGGGGAAATGAATATGAAGAGTGCGGATCAGTTAATGTCCGATATTCAATTATCGCTTCAGGCGCTCTTTCAAAAGATACAGCCTGAAATGCTGGAAAGCATGGAGAAACAAGGTGTCACCCCAGCGCAGCTGTTTGTGCTGGCCAGCCTAAAGAAACACGGCAGCCTCAAAGTTTCTGAAATTGCCGAGCGTATGGAGGTGAAGCCAAGCGCGGTGACGCTGATGGCAGATCGCCTTGAACAAAAAAATCTTATCGCCAGAACACACAACACAAAAGACAGGCGAGTGATTGATCTCAGTCTTACTGACGAAGGAGACAGAAAGTTCGAGGAGGTTTTGGCAGGCAGAAAGGCCATTATGGCGCGCTATCTTTCCTTTTTGACGGAGGAGGAGATGCTGCAGGCGGCGCATATTACAGCAAAGCTCGCACAAGCAGCAGAAACGGATGAAAAGCAAAACATGAAAAGAGGAAACGGATGAAAATGAGTAAAGAAGGCAAACAATCAAAACGAACGTTATTAATAACAGGCTTAATTATTGCCATGTTTTTTTCAGCCCTTGACGGTACCATTGTCGGAACGGCCATGCCGAAAATTGTCGGTGATCTGGGCGGTTTGAGCATGATGACCTGGCTGACAACTGCATATTTGTTAACATCAACAACCATTGTTCCAATTGCCGGTAAACTGGCTGATTTATTGGGACGCCGCATTGTCTATGTATCAGGTTTGATTATTTTTATGGCCGCTTCTGCTTTGTGCGGAATGGCCAACAACATGACGGAATTGATTATCTTCCGTGGACTGCAGGGCATCGGCGGAGGCATCATGATGCCGATGGCGATGATTGTCATCGGTGACTTGTTCACAGGAAAACAGCGTGCTAAATTCCAAGGTGTCTTTGGCGCAATTTACGGGCTGGCTTCAGTGATTGGGCCGCAAATCGGCGGCTGGATTGTAGACTCGTTAAACTGGAAATGGGTTTTCTATATTAACCTGCCAGTCGGAATTATTGCGGTTATTTTTATTGCCAGAGGATTACAGGGACGCCAGCAGACTGGTCCGATCAACTTCGATATCGCTGGTATTTTCACAATGATTGTCGGTGTGGTCAGCCTCCTGCTCGCCTTAAGCTTTGGCGGAAAAGATTATGCATGGGATTCATGGCAGATTCTTGGGTTGTTCGCTCTCGCACTGATCGGCATTGTCAGCTTTATCATCGTAGAATCAAAAGCAAAAGAGCCAATCCTGCCAATGTATTTATTTAAAAACAGAACATTTACATTTCTAAACTTGATCGGCTTCTTTATGAGTATCGGTATGTTTGGCGCCATTACGTTTGTTCCTTTCTTTATGCAGGGAATTGTCGGTGTAAGTGCGTCTGAATCGGGTACAATTATGACACCGATGATGATTTCTATGATTATTACAAGTATCATCGGCGGACAGCTTGTTTATAAAATCGGGATTAAACCGCAAATCATTGCAGGCATGCTGGTTATGGCCAGCGGATTCCTGCTGTTAACGACCTTGGATCTCGACACGAGTAAGCTTGTCGCTACATCTTTTATGGCGATTATTGGTCTGGGAATGGGTCTTGTTATGCCGATTCTGACATTGGCTTTACAGGAAAGCTTTTCGAAGGAGGAGCTGGGAGTTGTCACTTCATCCAGCCAATTCTTCCGTTCTATCGGCGGAACATTCGGCATTACCATGCTGGGAGCCGTAATGAATGCGAGATCAGGAAATCTATTAACAGATAAATTGGTTCCATATTTAGACTCTCTTCCGGCACAGGCAAGCTCGTTTGCCGCCCAGCTAAAGGGTATGATTGATACAAATCCGCAAGGGCTGCTGCAATCACTGTTCAGTCCGGACGCGGTCAAACAAATCCCTGCGGCTTTCTCATCCCATATTGTGCCGATTTTAAAAACATCGTTGATGGATTCGCTCCACAGCGTGTTTTATACGGGCCTGATCTTTATCGCAGTCGGAGCCGTATTCACCTTGTTCTTAAAACCTATCAAGCTATCAAATAAGAAAGCGGAAGACCAACAAGAAAAAGAGAAGGCGGCAAAAGCCGTTGAATCACCTTCCCATTAATAGAGCACCCCGCGGGTATCAATCCGCGGGGTTTTTTATTCAATCATCTGGGCTCTTCCATTTCCGAAAGACCAATCCTCAGCCTGATTTCCGGCCAGCATGATAAACACATCTTCTTTTATGACACCAAGCTCAGAATGAATCCGGCTCGCGATTGAGCGGTAAAGTGCTTTTTTCTGTTCAGTTGTTCTTGACTGTTTCAGTGTAAAATGAATGTATATCAGTTCATCAGTTCGCTCGACTTGGAGATAAAATGGATCATAAAAAAATTCGCTTTTTTCATATTGTCTGATGACTTGGAAATAGTCATCTTCCGGCACATTGATTTCTTCAATCATCGATTGGTGGACAGTCCTGCTCAGTTTTTGAAGCCACGCTTCGCTTCTTCCCGACCGTAAATGAATCTGTACAAATGGCATCTCCCTGCACCCCTTTCTTTACAGCGTCTGTCCGCTGTCAATTGTGATAATTTGGCCTGTGAGTGATTCCTGTTCAATTAGTGAACAAATCAATTTGGCAACATCATCTGGTTCAGCAATACACTGCAGCGGCAAAGAGCCGATCATGCTTTTCATTTTTTCTTCCCGGCCGGCCCACCATCTCGTTGCCACAGCTCCTGGTGCTACACCGCTCACTCTGATTTCAGGCGCTAAGGCGTGGGCCAATGATTTCGTTAAACCGTGCACCGCCGATTTTGATACTGCATAAGGCATAGATGAGCCGGCACCAGTTACCCCTGCGATGCTGCCGACGTTTACGATCGCCCCGGCCTTGCTTTTCTTCATGAACGGAACCACTGCCCGCGCGCAGAAAAACATCCCTTTCACATTGACGGCATACAGCTCATCCCATATGTCTTCTGTCGCAGCCTCAAGATCATCCATTGGAATATGCCGTGTAATGCTGGCATTGTTGACTAAAATATCAACCGTGCCGTGTGTGTTCACGATTGCTTGAATCATATCCTGCACGTCGCTGTTTTTGGATACATCTGCTTGGATGGCGAAGGCTTGCCCGCCAGCTTTTTTAATCATTTCCACTGTTTCCTCCGCTTCTGATTGCGAGCGTGAATAATTCACCGCCACAATCGCCCCGCGCTTTGCCAATTCCATACTGGCTGCTTTTCCGATTCCTGTGCCGCCCCCCGTTACGAGAGCTATTTTGTTCAAGACATTCATTGCCGCCACTCCTTGCTGTTGACTAAAGTATATTTCTGATTCCATTGTAATCCAGCTTTGATGTTGCGTATAATGATTGTTAAAGATACTAGATATCACTCATATTGATAGCAAACGAACGGAGGAGTTCAAAATGGAAAGCGGAGATTTACGTGTGTTTCAAATGGTAGCCCGTGAAGGGACCATTACGAAAGCAGCCTTGCAGCTTGGCTATGTACAATCGAATGTCACGGCCAGAATTCAGCAATTGGAAGCTGAGCTGGGTACCACACTGTTTTTGCGCCATAATCGGGGCATGACACTTTCTGCAAGCGGAAAATTGCTGCTGGACTACGCAAATAAAATTATAGGCCTGCTTGATGAAGCGTCTAAAGCGCTCTCATCCTCCGCAGAACCAAGCGGGCCGCTTATGATCGGCTCCACTCAGACAACAGCCGCGGTAAGGCTTCCAAAGCTCCTGGCATCTTATTATGAAGAACATCCAAACGTCCAGCTGTCTTTAACAACAGGACATACGCAATTTCTCCTTGATAAAGTTCTTCGTTATGAATTGGATGGCGCGTTTATCGGATGCGAATGCCATCATCCTGAGCTCGAATCCTATCCTGCGTTTGAGGAAGAACCAGTAGTTGTTTCGGCTGCCTCCGTGCCCGATGTTGAGGAAGCCATCACAAAGCCGATTCTCGTTTACAGCACAGGCTGTTCGTATCGAGAAACACTTGAAAAATGGCTGCGTTCTGTCGGTGTCACACAGCCGGTCATTATGGAATTTGGGACGCTTGAAGCAATTATCGGCGGGGTTACAGCAGGTCTTGGCATCTCGTTGCTGCCAAGAACGGTTGTGCAGAAACATGAAGCAGAAGGATCAATTCGATTGTACCCGCTGCCTGAAGCTCTCAGCCAGATGAAAACAGAGTTTATTGTTCGAAAAGATTCGTTTATCAGCAGCGCGCTGAGAACCTTTATGGATTCCTTTACGCCAGATAAAACGGCTGAATCACAAAAAAGCAGTCTGCTATAATGAACAAACTGCTTTTTGGCTATTGTTTGTTTCGATGCGCTTCATTTAATTCCTTAATATGCTGAATGATCTCTTTAATGCCCTGCTTTGCGTCGGGGTATGTCGCATTCCAATGCTTAGCGAGCGGAGGCATGCTTTTGGCTATATGGGTGTACAAAATCCATTGCTTCACTTCTTCTTTTAGCTCATCGTTTGTTTCACCAAGCAGAAGCTCAGTATACTTCTCCAGCAATCCATCCAGCTGCTCCTGAAGTTTTTGTTCCATTTTCCATCTTCCTTTCGAAAAAACAGCAAGGAGCTTTCTCAATTGAAAGCTCCTTCGCTGCGTTATTTATCCATGTGATGTGAAAGCCGCTTCCTGGACAATGCATCTGCCCCTGCCATGAGGAATGCAAAGAGGCGTTCCGAAGAGCGGGTCCTGTGTAACCTGACAGTTCATAGAAAACACATTTTGCACAAGATCACAAGTGATGACCTCTTCCGGACGGCCTTCTGCATAAATCCGTTTATCTTTTATGGCCACAAGATGATGAGCATAGCGGCACGCCAAGTTTAAGTCATGGAGAACCATAACAATCGTCCGGTCTTCCTTTTCATTCAGCTCAAACAGCAAATCAAGAATTTCAATTTGATGCGTCATGTCTAAATACGTCGTCGGCTCGTCAAGAAGGATGATATCCGTTTCCTGGGCAAGCGTCATCGCAATCCAAGCCCGCTGGCGCTGTCCGCCTGACAAAGAATCAACGGCACGGTCAGCCATGTCCTCAAGCTTTGTTGCTTTAAGCGCTCTTTCAACTGCTTCCTCATCCTCTTTTGACCACTGCTTCAGCCAGTTTTGGTAAGGATATCTTCCTTGCTTCACCAGCTGATGCACCGTCAGCCCCTCTGGAGCCGAAGGACCTTGGGGCAGGATTGCGAGCTCTTTTGCGACTTCCTTCGTCGGAAGCTTGGCAATCGCTCTTCCTTCCAGCAGCACTGAACCGCCTCTCGGCTTCATCAGGCGCGCTAATGAACGTAAAAGTGTCGATTTTCCGCAGCCATTGCTGCCAATAAATACGGTAATTTCACCTTTGGGAATTGTTAAATTCAACTCATCAATAATAACGGCATCCCCGTATCCTAAGCTCAGCGTTTCTGTAGAAATTGCACTCATACCCATAACCGCTCCTTTTTGCTGGCTTTTTAGCAGCACTATGTATTGCACGTTTTCTATATACATGCTTTTAAGTCAATTGTCATCAATGCAAGTGATTCCGATATTCAGCCATTTGATATGGTCATATATCCCTCATTGTAGCAGAAAACACTGACTTTGAAAATCATTTTCAATTAGTTTTATGGACATAATTGACGTTTATGGGTTTTTTATCACAAGATTACTTCTTGATTTCTCTGATGGAGCCGTCCTTCAGTTTCAATTTTAAATCGATATGATCATAATGACTGTCCAGATTAAATGCTGCCAGCACACTGTGTATCACTTCTGTTTCAGCCATTTGGTCTGTCACGGAAAGCTCGCTCAAAATCATTTTCATCTCATCCAGTGCTTCTTCTCCCTCCTGATTGACACCGGAGAGCTTATCCTGTATTTCCGCTTTTTCCTGAGTCCCGTTCTTTGTATAGATTCCTTCATAACGGTTATGCTCACCATCCCCGTAGCTCACACGAAGCGAAAAATTACTGTAGGGAACGGACTTCAGCTGGGTGACGGCTGTATTTTCTCCTTCTGCCTGCTGCTGGTCTTCATTGAAACGGCAGCCCGCAATCAGAACCACTGCGAGACATACAGCCCCGGCTGCTCTGATCAAATGCATATGTTTCCCCCCTGTAGGATTCCATTTATTTTAGGTATATCCAGAGAATGAAATCCTCATTCAGAGAAGAATTGAAAAAGCCGGGGCATTTAACGCCACGGCTTTTTCTTTAAGATTCGGTCATTTGTAAAAAGGTTTCGGCGTCACGCACAGCCAGCTTGATGGCATTCTCCCAGAAATCGCGCTTTGTGATGTCAGCGCCCAAATGCTTCATCGCCAAATCCTCCACTGTCATAGAAGCCGTATCGCGCAATAGCGCCATATACTTCTCTTCGAATGTGTCTTTTTCTTCAAGCGCCAACGCGTAAATACCAAGAGAAAACAGGTAGCCGAATGTATAAGGGAAATTGTAAAACGGCACCCTCGTGATGTGAAAATGAAGCTTTGATGCCCAAAAAAGCGGATGATATTCTTCTAACGCATTGCAGTATGCCTCTCTTTGCGCCTCTTCCATCAGCTCATTCAAGCGGCTGGCCGGTACCACTCCCCGCTTTCGTTCCTCGTAGAATCTCGTTTCAAATAGAAATCTTGCGTGAATGTTCATGAAGAACGCAACGCTTCTTTGCACTTTATCCTCCAGAAGAACAAGCTTTTCTTCCCTCGTCTCGGCCTGCTGGACAGTCGCGTCCGCCACTATCATCTCTGCAAACGTTGAAGCTGTTTCTGCAACGTTCATGGCGTAGGAACGGTTTAACGGCCTGACGTTGAGCATTGCTTCCTGATGGAACGCGTGCCCGAGTTCATGCGCAAGGGTAGAGACATTTGAGGCGCTTCCCGAAAATGTCATGAAAATCCGGGATTCCCCGCTGTCCGGAAAACTGGTGCAAAAGCCGCCGACTCTTTTTCCGCTCCTGTCTTCCGCCTCAATCCAGCCGTCCCGAAACGCTTTTTCAGTGAATGAGGACAGCTTTTTGCCAAACGTTGAAAACTGGCTGGTAATGATATTTGCGGCTTCATCATACGAATAGACCTTTCCGTCAGAACCGATCGGTGCCTCGACATCGTACCAGCTGAGTTTTTCAAGGCCGAGCATGGATGCTTTCCGGTTCAAAAACTGAACGAACGGCTTCTTGTTTTCAGTGATGACCTGCCACATCGTATCAAGTGTTTCTTTTTTCATCCTGTTAATTTGCAGCGGTTCCTTCAGGACATTCTCCCAGCCGCGCGCTTTATAGGTTTCAAGCCGGAATCCCGCCAAATGATTCAGCGTGCTGCTGAAAATATCTTGCTTGCTCTCCCAAGCTTGGCGGAAACGTTCATATACTGTTTTTCTGACAGTACGGTCTTGATGATCCATCATATTCTCCGCCTGACCGACAGACAATTGCTTGTTTTCACCGTTTTCCTCATACGGGATCGTCATTTTCCCGACAACCATATTGTATAAGTCACTCCAAGCGTGATATCCGTCCACCGCAAGGTTTCCGATCAGTTTTTCCTTACCGGGGCTAAGCTTTTCGGCAACCCTCTGTCTTCTTTCATTTAATATGTAAGAAACATCGCGCAATCCCGGTTTTGTTAACAATTCATTCCACACGTCTTGATTAATGTCCACAAGTTTATGATCTAATGTAACGAGCGACGATTGAAAATCTGCGGAAAGCCGATTCATGAGTGCCTGATGCTCTATAGCCTTTTGATCATTGATATTCTGGGCCTGGAGGCAGGCAACAAAAGCGCCGGCCTGCTGAAGCTTGACGGATGTCTGTTCGAATAAATCAAGCAACGCGGTCAGCCCTTCAGCCTCTTCAGGCGATTCAGGCACCTGAAACGCATCAGTCCTGTCTTGAAATGCACGCAGACTTTGTGACAGCTTCTCAATATAACCTTTGAATTCTTCCGATTGGCTCCCGCCCTTAAAAAATGAATCAAGATCCCATCTTTGGCCTACCCCTTGCAGCGCCATATCACAAAACCCCTTTCCTTCTTTCGTTCTATTATAAAACAATTCTGAATTGTTGTATAAAAATTTCTTTTTACAGGCGTCATCTCCTGTTCAGGATAGTACAATAGCTGTAGCAGTTTAATAGGAGGTATAGGATGAATAAAAAAATAGCCATCGTAACAGGAGCGTCCAGCGGCTTCGGTCTGCTGGCAGCTGTAAAGCTTGCCCGATCATTTTTCGTGATAGCCACATCAAGACAGCCTGAAAAAGCGGAACAGCTTCGGGAATTGGCTGCAGCACACAATGTGTCTGATTCCATTCTCATTACAGCTCTTGATGTCACCGAGGAACAATCTATAGTCTCATTCGGAAAAACAATTAGTGCTTACGCCCCGATCGACTTACTCGTTAACAACGCCGGAACGGCTTATGGAGGTTTTGTCGAGGATGTGCCGATGGAACATTTCAGACAACAATTTGAAACGAACGTCTTCGGTGTGATCCATGTGACAAAAACCGTTCTGCCTTACATAAGAAAGCATGGCGGCGCAAAGATTATAAACGTGAGCAGCATCAGCGGACTGACCGGATTCCCAGCGCTGTCGCCATATGTTTCTTCTAAGCATGCATTGGAAGGTTTTTCTGAAAGCCTGCGTATCGAGCTGCTTCCGTTCGGTATCGAAACCGCTTTGATCGAGCCGGGCTCATACAAGACATCGATCTGGTCAACGTCATTATCAAATTTTATGTCGGTGCCTGCTGACGATTCAGCCTATCATCAATACTATAAAAAGATCCTTTCCTACGTTGAAAAAAACGGAGAAGAAAGCGGAGATCCCCAAGAGGTTGCCGACCTCATTTATCAATTGGCAACAAAACAGCACATAAAGAAATTGCGATACCCGATCGGAAAGGGCATCAAGCTCACCCTGCTATTCCGATCGCTTTTTCCTTGGTCTGCGTGGGAGTCTATCCTGAAGAAAAAGCTATTCAAATAACCTAAATTATAATTATTATAATTTAGTATTGATTTTTATTTAGTATATGATATAATTAAAACAACAGATCACAAGGAGGACGTTATCTTATGAAAACTGAAAACGCAAAAACAAATCAAACATTAGTTGAGAATTCACTGAACACACAATTATCAAACTGGTTTCTTTTATACTCTAAGCTCCACCGTTTCCATTGGTATGTGAAAGGGCCTCATTTCTTTACATTGCACGAGAAATTTGAAGAACTTTATGACCATGCGGCTGAAACAGTGGATACCATCGCTGAGCGCCTGCTGGCGATTGGCGGACAGCCTGTTGCCACAGTGAAAGAATACACTGAGCATGCATCTATCACAGACGGCGGAAACGAAACATCAGCATCAGAAATGGTACAAGCATTGGTAAACGACTACAAACAAATCAGCAGCGAATCTAAATTCGTGATCGGCCTGGCTGAAGAAAATCAAGACAATGCGACAGCGGACTTGTTTGTCGGATTAATTGAAGAAGTTGAAAAACAAGTGTGGATGCTTTCCTCTTATTTAGGATAAAAAAAGCTGAACCCTATTTGGGTTCAGCTTTTTGTTTTTTTCTTAGCTTGAACTGCTTTCTGTCTGCTTGGTCAGTGTTGCGTTCAACGTTTTCGTTTTTCCCTTTCGCAGCACTTGGATTGTTGTTTTATCTCCGACTTTTAAGTCTTTGTAAAGGATCTGACGGATATCCGCACTGCTTTCCACGTCTTTACCGTTTAGTTTGACAATGACATCCTCAGATTTAATACCTGCTTTTTCTGCCGGCGAATTTGCTTGAACTTCTTTTACATAAACACCTTTGCCCAATTGATCTCCAAACAGGCCGAGCGTATTTTCCTGATAGGTTTCAGGAACTTGTGACATGTCAATCATCTGCACGCCTAAAAACGGACGGTCCACCTTCCCGTTTTGCAGCAGCTGGTCAACAATCGGCTCGACATCATTGCTTGGGATCGCAAATCCAAGTGATTCCACGCCGCTTTCGCTCACCTTCAAGCTGTTGATGCCGATGACCTGGCCGCTTGCATTGATTAATGGGCCTCCGCTGTTCCCCGGATTGATCGCTGCATCGGTTTGCAGCACGTTCATTTCCACCGTCCCCTGTGTTGTATCCACATCAATTGTCCGGTTCAGTCCGCTAATGATACCTTGTGTCACTGTACCGGAAAACTGCTGTCCGAGCGGGTTACCGATAGCGATTACCTTTTCGCCCGTGCGCAGCTGTGAAGAGTCACCAAAGCTCGCCACTTTTTTGACGTTCTTGCTGCTGATTTCCAAAACTGCCAAATCAGTAATGGTATCACTGCCGACAAGCTTGGCAGTTTCCGTTTCTCCGTTGTATAGCGTAACAGTCAGCTTGTTCGCGCCTTCAACGACATGGTTGTTTGTAATGATATACGCTTTATTGCTGTCTTTTTTGAAAATGACACCTGACCCGGTTCCGCTTTCACTTTCTGAGCTGGAGCCTCCTCCCGTGCCGAATGTGTTATTTTGAGATGTTTGGATATTTGAGATTCCGACAATCGTAGGCTCTAAATCCTCTACCATATCAGCGATGTTTGATGCGTTCGTTATCGGCGCCGTTGTAAAATTATCAGACTGCACCTGTTTATTTGCGGAAGCGGTTTCGGTCGCCTGATTTTGGTCTGACGGCAGATAAGGCGCGATGCCAAGCATGAGGCCCCCGCCGATAATACCGCCTAAAATCGGGCTCAGCCATGCGGCTCTCCGTTTCTTTTCTTTTTTCACAGCCGTTTCTTGCTTTTCCATTTCTAAAGCAGAAGCCGTTTCCTGCCGTCCCGCTTCATACGACACAGGCGCGTCAAGCAATTCTTGTTCAGAATGTCCAATCAGCTTCTGGTTTTCTGTATTCTGCTGTTCTGTATGTGAAGGTTCAGTTTGATGTTGATCGTTTTGGCCATCACGTCGATAATCCATGTTCTTACACTCCTTTAACGGTTATTCATTTATCGTTACATATTCATCGCATGTACAAGTTCAATTGTCCCAATAATGAGGAGAAAAGCAAAGCACCAAAATAGAATATGTTTGATCATCCTACATCTTCCTCGCTCTTTTTCTCTTCCTTTCTTCCCTTATACATATCATAAACAAACATTGTGGGATAAAAATGAAAAGAATATGTGAAATTATGAAAATTGCCTGCCGTATGTTAAAACTAGTTTATAATGACGTTGAAAGGATGTGAAGAGCCTTGTCATACACCATTTATCTAGTTGAAGATGAGGATAACCTGAATGAACTGCTGACGAAGTATTTAGAGAATGAGGGCTGGAACATTACATCTTTTACGAAAGGTGAAGACGCCAGAAAGAAAATGACACCGTCTCCCCACCTATGGATTCTCGATATCATGCTGCCGGATACCGACGGCTATACATTAATAAAAGAAATCAAGGCGAAAGATCCTGACGTGCCGGTCATTTTTATTTCCGCCCGAGATGCGGATATTGACAGAGTGCTTGGCTTAGAGCTTGGCAGCAATGACTACATTTCAAAGCCGTTTCTGCCGCGGGAGCTGATTATCCGTGTGCAAAAGCTGCTGCAGCTCGTATATAAGGAAGCTCCTCCTGTCCAAAAAAATGAAATTGCCGTCTCCTCGTATCGGGTCGCTGAAGACGCCCGCGAGGTCTATGACGAAAACGGGAATATCATCAATTTGACGTCAAAGGAATTTGATCTGCTGCTATTATTTATCCATCATAAAGGGCATCCATACTCTCGTGAGGATATCCTCCTAAAAGTGTGGGGACATGACTACTTCGGAACAGACCGGGTAGTTGATGATCTCGTCCGGAGACTGCGCAGAAAGATGCCTGAATTGAAGGTGGAGACGATTTACGGTTTCGGCTACAGGATGATGTCATCATGAAAAACAAGCCGCTCGCGTTTCAGATATGGGTTGTCATATCCGGCATCCTGTTAGCGATATCGATTTTACTGCTTGTGTTATTTTCAAACACGCTGCGAGATTTTTTCACTAATGAAACGTATACGACGATTGAAAATGAGCAGCATGTTCTGACAGAGTACCGCCTGCCAGGTTCGATTGAAAGGCGCTATTACAGCGAGGAAGCGACGGCGCCGACAACTGTCCGCTCCGTACAGCACGTGCTCCTTCCTGAAAATGAAGAGGCTTCTTCAGACAAGGATTTAAGCATTCTGTCATCTTCATTTATCCACAAGGTGTACAAGCTGGCTGATAAGCAGGAAGCTAAAAAGAAACGTTACAGCGCCGACGTCAATGGAGAGAAAGTGTTTTTTGTCATTAAAAAGGGACTTTCCGTCAATGGACAATCAGCGATGATGCTCTCTTACGCGCTTGATTCTTATCGGGACGATTTGGCCTATACCTTGTTCAAACAGCTTCTGTTTATTATAGCTGTCGTCATTTTATTAAGCTGGATTCCGGCTATTTGGCTTGCAAAGTATTTATCAAGGCCTCTTGTATCATTTGAAAAACACGTCAAACGGATTTCTGAACAGGATTGGGATGACCCAGTAAAAGTGGACCGGAAAGATGAAATCGGCAAATTGGGCCATACCATCGAAGAGATGCGCCAAAAGCTTGTGCAAAAGGATGAAACAGAAAGAACTCTATTGCAAAATATCTCTCATGATTTAAAAACGCCGGTCATGGTCATCAGAGGCTATACACAATCAATTAAAGACGGGATTTTTCCTAAAGGAGACCTTGAAAACACTGTAGATGTTATTGAATGCGAAGCTCTTAAGCTGGAGAAAAAAATAAAGGATTTATTATATTTAACGAAGCTGGATTATTTAGCGAAGCAAAAAGTGCAGCACGACATGTTCAGTATTGTGGAAGTGACAGAAGAAGTCATCGAACGATTGAAGTGGGCGCGGAAAGAACTATCGTGGGAAATTGATGTAGAAGAGGATATTTTGATGCCGGGCGATCCGGAGCAATGGAACAAACTCCTCGAAAACATTTTGGAAAATCAAATCCGCTATGCTGAGACAAAAATAGAAATCAGCATGAAACAAGATGATCGAAATATCGTGATCACCATTAAAAATGACGGTCCGCATATTGAAGATGAGATGCTCTCCAGCCTCTATGAGCCTTTTAATAAAGGGAAGAAAGGCGAATTCGGCATTGGTCTAAGCATCGTAAAACGAATTTTAACTCTTCATAAGGCATCTATCTCAATTGAAAATGACAAAACGGGTGTAACATACCGCATAGCAGTGCCAAAATAGACTGTAGATGTTTTGCAGTCTATTTTTTTATGTGAAAGAATAGCCGTTAAAATCTCTGTAATTTGTTTTGAGCGGCTGTTTGCATTGATGAACCCATTTTTTCTCTGACAAGGTCTGCTTCGGATATTTGACTTTCTCCACTTTGATTCCTCTGTTTCGCAAGCGGCTGATCATTTCGTCCAATTCTCTCATTCTAGATTCACCCTTTCGCTTGAGCTTTGACCATTCGGTCATCTCAATTTATAATATAAATAATACATGATAAAAAAACAAGTTACAATAAGGTTAATTTTATAACAGACGGTGTGACTATATGGTCATATCCTAGCAGGCCTCCGGGCTCCGAAAGGGTGGAACCATTGAAGGAAAAAGAAAAACTGATTATTGAAACAGCCTTAAAACTATTTGCCCAAAAAGGATACAACTCAACATCAGTCCAGGAAATCGCAAAAGAATGCAAAATATCTAAAGGCGCTTTTTATATTTATTTTCCTTCGAAAGAAGCGCTTCTTCTCTCTATGCTGAACTACTATTATGATAAAACGTTTACCCGAATTTTAAATATTAAAACGAAGGGCGACAGCCCCAGAACGGCTTACCGTAAACAGCTGACCGTCCTCTATGAAAACATTCTTGAACACAAAGATTTTATCAGTATGCAGTTGAAGGAGGGTTCTCTGCCTTACACAGAAGAAGTGGAGCAATGCGCAAAAAAAATCCGCCAGTCCTCACTTCAATTTCATATCGACAGCCTGCTGAACATCTATGGAAAAAAAGCGGAACCCTACACTGCTGAGCTTTGTTTTTTAATAGAGGGCATCAGCCAGATTTACCTGGAATGCATGATTTTGCTCGGGTACACTGTGAAGCCGTCTCAATTAGCTAATATCATTATGAATCGAATTGATGATATGGTAAAAGGCATGTCTGAACGAAACGATAAGCCTTTCATCACATTGGAAGAGGCGAGCTCTTTATTCGGGCCTCTTACGCACGGACGGCCTGACCCGCTGACTGAATCAATTGTGAAAAGCCTACGTGACAAAATTAACAGCTTAAACACAAACTCCTCTCTTGAATTATCGGAGAGCTTGGACATACTTGAAGCAGAAATGAAGAAAAAAACACCGAAGCTGGCGATCATAAAAGGAATGATTCATAATCTGACGGAGTCTGAAGCTCTCGCCAAAGATGCGGAACAGCTTAAATATTTATTAAAACAGCAACATATTTAGAAGAACGGCTGCTTAAAAAGCAGCCGTTCTTTCTTCCTATTACGCCTTTGGTTTTACCATGTCTTCCGGCTTAACCATTTCGTTAAATTGCTCCTCTGTCAGCAATTCAAGCTTCAAAGCTGCTTCTTTGAGCGTCAATCCCTCTTTATGGGCAAGCTTGGCGATTTTCGCCGCGTTTTCATAACCGATATGCGGGTTCAGCGCCGTAACAAGCATTAATGAATTTGACAGGTTTTCCTGAATGGTTTCTTTATTAGGCTCAATACCGACAGCACATTTATCATGGAATGAATTCATGCCGTCACTGAGCAGCTGCACAGATTGCAGGAAGTTGTAAATAATAACAGGCTTAAACACGTTCAGTTCAAAGTTCCCCTGACTCGCCGCAAAGCCGATTGTCGCATCGTTCCCCATGATTTGCGCTGCGATCATTGTTAACGCTTCGCTTTGTGTCGGGTTGACTTTACCAGGCATAATGGAGCTTCCCGGCTCATTTTCAGGAATGACGATCTCCCCGATGCCGCAGCGAGGTCCGCTTGCGAGCCATCTGACATCGTTCGCGATTTTCATTAAGTCAGCCGCAAGCGCTTTTAATGCGCCATGCGCATAAGTGATTTCGTCATGGCTTGTCAGCGCGTGGAATTTATTCGGTGAACTGCTGAACGTTTGGCCGGTCAGCTTAGTGATCTCTTCTGAGACAAGCTCTCCAAACTCTGGGTGGGCGTTGATACCCGTTCCGACAGCCGTTCCACCAATTGCAAGCGCACGCATTTTATCTGTCGCTTCCAAAATCATTTCCTTCGAACGGTCCAGCATGTGAACCCATCCGCTGATTTCCTGTCCGAGGGTCAGTGGCGTAGCATCCTGAAGATGCGTGCGTCCGATTTTGACAATATCATTGTATGCTTTTGCTTTTTCATCCAGTGTATTGCGAAGCTGATCAAGCGCCGGCACAAGCTGCTCGTAAACAGCCAAAACAGCGGCAACATGCATCGCAGTCGGGAATGTGTCGTTTGAGCTTTGGCTTCGGTTCACGTCATCATTTGGATGAATCGTTTGATCAGAGTTCTTCTCTTTTAATAAAGCAGTCGCACGGTTGGCTACCACTTCGTTCATGTTCATATTGCTTTGTGTGCCGCTTCCGGTCTGCCATACGACAAGCGGGAAGTTGTCATCGTACTTGCCTTTGAGCACATCATCACAAACCGCTGCAATCGCTTCTGCTTTTTCAGCATCCAGATTGCCGAGGCGTTTATTAGCTAAAGCAGTGCTTCGTTTTAAAATTGCAAACGCCTTCACAACACGCATCGGCATTTTTTCAGAACCGATCTTAAAGTTCTCCTTGCTTCGCTGTGTTTGGGCGCCCCAAAATTTATCAGCAGGAACTTTTACTTCTCCCATGGTGTCTCGTTCAATTCTGTATTCCATTTATGTATCCCTCCATAACGGTTGCTTCAATAGATCATAATTCGCCAATGACACAAAAAATCCTTTTTATTTTTCGATCTTGGCAGATTTTAATTTTAATTCAAGATATACGCGGGAATCCTTTGAATATTTGTATTTTGGATTCGTCCTTCCGTACTCCTTTGATGTATAAGAGACATCATAATGCTTTTCAAATGATCTAATGAGCTGTTCAATTTCTTCTTGTTTTCCAGCTAGCCTTACCTGTGCCACTTCGTATCCTCCGCTTTCATAAAAAAACTTATTCCATGAAATACTCTAACACAGTATATCATTTTTTTAACAGGAAAAGATAACCTCTACTAAGGTTTTGGATAAGAGGTGACCTCATTGGAACAAACAGAGTTTAAGGAATATATACACGATAATTTAGCATTGGTGCTGCCAAAATTAAAAGAAAACGATGATCTGGTGAAAAACAAAAAAATGCTTGCGAACGGACTGGTTTTTTACTATCTCTATTTCAGTGAACTGACTGATGAGAATAAGGTGTCAGAAGCCATTAAAACTTTGATTAAAGATGAGGAGACCTTAACGCTTGACCAAGTCAAAAAACGCCTTGACCAGCTTGACGCAAGACCTGTTGAAACCGCAAAAAAAACGATTGAATCGATTCTCAACGGCAATTGTGCTGTGTTTATCAACGGATTGGATAAAGCCTATATTCTGACCACAGGAAAGAAAAAAACAAGAAGCCTGACAGAGCCGACAACTGAAAAAGTGGTTCGCGGCCCAAAAGTAGCGTTTGTAGAGGATATCGATACAAATCTCGCTCTGATTAGACAAAGAACCTCTCATCCGAAATTGATCACCAAAAAAATCATGATCGGCGAAAACAAGCTGAAGCCCGCAGCCATTATGTACATTGAAGGTAAAGCAAAAAAGTCCGTCATAAAAGAAGTGAAGGCGCGGCTTAAAAATATCCAGCTGGAAGATATCCAGGACAGCGGAACGCTCGAGGAACTTATTGAAGATAATAAATATTCACCATTTCCGCAGATTCAAAATACGGAAAGACCTGACAAAGTATCTTCAGCCCTGTTTAACGGCCGTGTGGCAATTTTGGTCGACAGTTCACCATTTGTGCTGCTGGTGCCGGTTTCTCTCGGCATCCTGATGCAATCCCCGGATGACTACTATGAACGCTGGATTTCAGCATCTCTTATCCGGTCGCTGCGCTTTGCGTCTATCTTCATCACCTTGTTTTTGTCATCGATTTATATTGCACTCGTTTCCTTCCATCAGGGGCTGCTGCCGACCGCACTCGCCGTCACGATTTCGGCGAACAGGGAAAACGTGCCGTTCCCTCCGATATTTGAAGCCCTGCTGATGGAAGTCACCATCGAGCTGCTAAGGGAAGCCGGACTGCGACTCCCCAATCCGCTCGGACAGACGATCGGCCTCGTTGGGGGCGTAGTCATCGGACAGGCTGCTGTAGAAGCGAATCTCGTCAGTTCGATTATGGTCATTGTCGTCAGTGTCATTGCCCTCGCATCCTTTACCGTTCCTCAATACGGAATGGGTCTGTCTTTCCGGGTGCTGCGTTTTATTTCGATGTTTTCCGCCGCTATTTTAGGGCTGTACGGTATTATTTTATTTATGCTTGTCGTTTATACGCACTTAACGAGACAAACGAGCTTTGGGTCTCCGTATTTTTCGCCAAACGGATTCTTTAGCCTGAAAAATACGGATGACTCCATTATCCGTCTCCCAATTAAAAACAAACCAAAAGAGGCGAATAATCCAAATGAGCCAAAAACAGACTCCACTGAAACTTAATACCTTTCAAGGTATTTCTATTGTTGCAAATACAATGCTTGGGGCCGGACTTTTAACATTGCCGCGAGCGCTGACCACTAAGGCTAATACGCCTGACGGCTGGATCACGCTGATATTAGAAGGTTTCATTTTTATTTTCTTCATTTATTTAAACACGCTCATTCAGAAAAAACATCAATACCCTTCACTCTTTGAATATTTGAAGGAAGGGCTTGGGAAATGGATCGGCAGCATCATCGGCCTTTTGATCTGCGGCTATTTCCTCGGCGTAGCCAGCTTCGAGACCCGGGCAATGGCTGAAATGGTGAAGTTTTTCCTGTTGGAGAGAACCCCAATTCAAGTCATTATTTTAACGTTTATTTGCTGCGGTATTTATTTAATCGTTGGGGGCTTAAGTGATGTGTCGCGGCTGTTTCCCTTTTATTTAACGGTAACCATTATTATTTTGCTGATTGTGTTCGGGATCAGTTTTAAAATTTTTGATATCAATAATTTGCGTCCTGTTTTAGGCGAAGGCCTTGGACCCATTGCAAACTCCCTTACCGTCGTTTCCATCTCTTTTTTAGGAATGGAAGTGATGCTGTTTCTTCCTGAACATATGAAGAAAAAGAAATACACGTTCAGATATGCGTCTCTAGGATTTCTGATTCCGATTATCTTATATATCCTTACGTATATTATTGTTGTCGGAGCTTTGACCGCTCCCGAGGTAAAAACGCTGATTTGGCCGACTATTTCTCTCTTTCAGTCCTTTGAGCTTAAAGGCATATTTATTGAACGGTTTGAATCGTTTTTACTGGTGGTCTGGATCATCCAGTTTTTCACCACATTTGTCATTTACGGATACTTTGCCGCTAACGGGCTAAAGAAGACATTTGGATTATCGACTAAAACAAGCATGGTGATTATCGGCATAACGGTCTTTTATTTTTCTCTCTGGCCGGATGACGCCAATCAAGTCATGATGTATAGCGATTATCTTGGCTATATTTTTGTCTCCCTGTTTCTGCTTCCGTTCATTCTCTTTTTCATTGTAGCTCTCAAGAGGAGGATTACAGCAAAATGAAAATCCGGATTTTATGTATGTTTATATGCACCCTATTGCTGTCCGGATGCTGGGACAGTGAGAATATCGAGGAATTAAGCTTAGTGATCGGAGTAGGGCTAGACAAGCCTGACGATGAAAATTTAGAGCTGACACAGCAAATTCTCGTTCCGAAAAAAATCAGCGCCAAGGAGGGCTCTTCATCTGATCCGACACAGCTTTCTGTCACAAAGGGTGAAACTGTCCATCAAATGATGAGAACCTCTGCATTAAAGCATAATCCTACGTTTTCACAGCATTTGCGTCTCATTCTGCTTTCCAAAAGCGTGATTGCGGATCAAATTGGAATGGACGCGATCATTAACCAGTTTGTCAGAGACAACGGAACAAGGAGGAGTTCCTACGTCTTTATCACCAACGGCCGAACTAAGGATATATTTAAAATGAATGATGAAGGCGAACCCGCATCCAACGTGATATATGATCTGACAGAGAATAATAAGGTGACGATCAGAATGATGGAGCCAGTTACATTGGGGGAGATCTCAGAACACTTAACCTCTGACGATTCATTCCTCATCCCTCATGTCGGTAAGGAAAACGGCAAGCTCGCGATAAACGGAGCCTCTATCATAAAAAATAAATTATGGCACCGCGATCTCACCCCGATTGAGGTTCAAAATATCAACTTATTTTCAGGCACTGTCGAGGGAGGCGTCATTGACTTGAAGCGCGATGGCCATCTCTTTTCTTATGAAGTATATTCAAGCAATCGGAAGATCAAGACTGCCTATAAGGATGGAAAGTTCAAATTCACCGTCACCCGCACTATTGAAGGTCGTCTATCTGAGGACTGGAATCCCAATGAAGATTCGTTTAAGGATTCATATATTAAAAGTATTGAAAAGACAGTCGAAAAACAAGTACACAAAACAGTAACGACATTTATTACAGAGAAACTGCAGAAAGAGATCAAAGCGGATGTGACCGGATTGGGAAACCAAGTCAGAATTCATTATCCTCAAAAGTGGAAAAAGATCGCAAGAAAATGGGATGATGATTATTTCAGCAATGCGGAAATAGACTACCGGGTCAATGTGATTGTCAGAGACTTCGGAACGAAAGGCGCAGACAAATAGGAGCCGCCTATTTGACGAGATGATTTCGATGCGCGTACACCGCCGCCTGCGTCCGGTCACTGACATCCAGCTTTGATAAAATATTGGTAATATGTGTTTTGACTGTTTTAATCGTAATAAACAGTTCCTCGCCTATTTCTTTGTTTGTCTTTCCTTCTGCGATCAGGCAGAGTATTTCGAGCTCCCGTTTCGTCAGCGATTCATGCGGGAGCGCGTTTTCACCTGAGTGGCGCAGCCTGGATAATACTTTTCCCGCCACTTTTGACTCCAGCTTCGGCTCTCCCTTGCTTGCGGCGCGGATGGCATCGGCGATTTCTGCCGCTTTTGAGGTTTTCAACAGATAGCTGAGCGCGCCAGCTTCAATAACCGGGTACACTTTGTCATCATCAATGAAGCTAGTGAGCACAATAATTTTCGGGTCGGAAAGCTCCCTCCAAATTTGCTTTGTAGCTTCAATGCCATCCATGCCCTCCATGACAAGGTCCATTAAAATGACATCCGGCGACAGTTCCGCAGCAAGCCGAACACCTTCGCTGCCGTCCGATGCTTCGCCGATGACTTCAATATCGGGCTGCGCCTCCAAAAAAGCCGCGAGACCCATTCTGACCATTTCATGATCATCAATCAATAATACTCGAATCACGTTCGTTCTCTCCTTTTTCTTCCGGGAAAATCGGGACCTTCACTTCAATTTGGGTGCCTTTTCCTTCTACTGAAATCACTTCGGCGACCCCGCCGATTTCACTTGCACGTTCCTTCATAGAATTCAAGCCGTATGAGGATGCTTTCACCTGGTCCATTTTGAAGCCTTTTCCATTATCAATCACCTTCAGACGGAGCTGGCTGTTCTTTATGCCCAGAATCACGGTTACTTTTGACGCTTTTGAATGTCTAAATACGTTTGAAAGGGCCTCCTGCACGATTCTGAACAAGTGGTCTTCAACACCCTTGGATATCGCTGTGTCCTGTATATCCCACTCAATATCAATCGGCTGCTTTTTTCGGAACTCGTCCAAAAGCACCGTAAGGCCCTCCTTCAGCCCTTTTCCTTCAAGGGTAACAGGCCGTAAATGGAGCAGCAGCGCCCTCATCTCATTTTGGGCTTCGCCTGCCATATGCTCGACCATCCTGATCCGCTTGACTGTTTTGTCATCAGCATCCTTGACATGTTCCAGCACGGCTGATGTCATCATCGATATGGCAAAGAGCTGCTGGCTGACCGCATCATGAAGATCTCTAGCCAATCGCTGGCGTTCTTCTGAGATAACCGACTTCTTCATTTGCGCCTGCCATTCCGCACGTTCATTGGAAAGTTTCTGCAGGGATGCGACTTGAAGCTCCACGCGCTTCGCCATTTCGTTCAGCTGATCGGCGGCCAGGCCGATTTCATCATCACCGAGCGGAGGTATCCGATAAGCGAAATTGCCGTTTTCAAAGGTTAAAATGGATTCAATTAATGTATCAATCCTTGTCTTCAACCGGTTGCCGTACATATACCCTGAGGCGAAACCGACGGTCACGCTGATTAGAAGCAAAATTAGGATAAACGGAATTCCGAACCAGCTTGATGACAGCAAAACAAGCGGATCGAGCCGATAGTAAAACATCATAAAGGAAATCAGGCAAACAAAAAGGAGCAGGCTGATTCCCGTTGTCATGCGGATGGCGCGCCATTGGAGGCTGGCAAGCATTTTTTTTCTCATACGTACTTCACATCCACATCACCGATAAATAAGGAAACTGACACTTTGACACGGCGCTTTGACTCGCTGAAATCGGTTGACGCGGCATATACCTTCGTGCTTAATCCGCTTTTCTTCGAGCCGATCAGATTGATGTCTCCTATAAAAACAGCCGAGCTGACAGCTACTTCAAGGTCCGATGGTACATAAATATCAACGTTTCCAATGACTCCGCTAATGACGATTGTACTTTCTCCCTCAGGAATCATTGCTTTAGACAAATCGATTTTGATATCACCGATAAAACCAGAGACATTTAAATCATTCAGATCAAACGGCTGCTTCATCATTTGCAGCTCACCGATAAAAAAGCTGCGCATGTCGGGATGTTTTACATCTTTTGGCGGATCATGATGTTCTTTTTTATTGAGATTGACCTGTTTCTCATTCGGTTCAAATATCGGCTTCCCTTTGATAAGCCTGTAGCCGGCGTAAATCAGAAATGCGGCAAACGCATATCCGAATAAATTAAAGGTGATGCTGAAGAGGTTTTTCAAAAATAGAAACGCGGCAAAGATATACATGACGGAGCCAAGCCAATCACGGGAATATTTTTTAAGGAAATAGCCGGCAATCAGAAAAAAGAGCGGCCAAAACAGCAGATCGCCTATTCCGATAATTTGCAAAAACATACTGATGCCGAATAAAGCAATGATCAATCCGAGAAGCTGTTTTTTTGTCATTCCTGGTGTCCGCCTCCTTTCTTCTGCCTAGTGCTACCGTATCGCTAGATCCCCGCTGTCCGTTTTGATGTCGATTGGATGCTGGCCGCTTCCTTGCGTGCCTGTGATGTGATGCTGTTCTTTATGTGCTTTATCAGCAAATGAATACGGCGAACTGACGTCACCGCTTGCTGATAAAGCATTGACTGCAAAGCTGCCGTTTTGGGGAAGGCTTAAATTAGCATCACCGCTTGTCAGCGTGACAGATACGGGGCCGGTTACCTTTTTCAATACAGCATTAAAATCTCCTGAAGTCATTTTCACATCAAGAGAGCCTGATACATGAACTAGATTTGCGTCCCCTGAAGCTAAATCAATGCCGGCTGTTTTGGAGACGGTATTTGAAATGGAAACATCCCCCGATGATGCCTTCACTTTCAGGTCTTGAATGCGGACGTCCGTCACGCTCGTATTTCCGCTCGCAGATACTGCGTTCAGCCCGGAAAGCGCAAGATGGTCATTCCCGGCCACAGACACGTCACCGCTTGAGGTTCGTACTGCCAGATCACCTTTATAATCATACGGAAGCCTGACGATAAGAGTTGAACGGTTAAACCCATTCAAAAATTGAAATGCTTTTTCCTTTACGGTCAGCTCCAGTTTTCTTTTGTTTTCAGTAACAAATAACTTTCCTGAGTCTCCTGAAATGCCTGCCGATATGTCACTTCGTTCTTCCGCTATAATCCGGACATCCTTGCTATCCGACTCAATGACCATGCTGTCAATGTCCCGCGGCGATGCGCTGGCTGAATCGGCTTCTGTGCCATTTATGAAACCTAAGCCTGCAGCAAACACATCTTTTACGACAACAGCGAAAAAAACCAGAATACCGGCAGTGATCAACAGTTTGCCAAGCATTTTTTTCATTCGGTTTCATCCTTCTCATTCATTCTATTATAAAGGAAAAGCTTGCGAATTGATACGTGCGGAAGGGAAGGACTTGACCGCAAATCCTTCCCCGTTCCGCTTATTCATTTGCCGCTTGTGTCTGGTCTGATTTTTGCAGTGAAAGTGTCCGCATTTTTTCAATCTCCGCTTCCACATCGTCTGCGAATTCTTTACGTGTAAGTTCTGCACCGGCTTCCGCTGACTTTGAATAATTCGCGCGGATTTCCATTTCTTCAATACGATTTTCAATACGCAAAAATTCACGATACGCGCTTTCACTGTCAATTTTGTCAAATGTCGTATTCATATGCTCTTTAGCTTTCGCCGCATTTGCCCGCGCAATCAGCGCCTGTTTTTTATCCTTTACGTCCTGAAGCTTTGTTTCAAGTGCAGCCAGCTGCTCTTTCAGATCAGCCAGCTGACTGTTTGCCTGTTCATAGGAAGCTTTATGCTCAGCCGCCTTCCCTTCTAAATACTTCATTTCAGTCAGCGCCTTTTTCGCCAGTTCTTCTTCACCTGCGTCAAATGCGAGCTGTGCCTGATTTTTCCGTTTGCCAGCCACTTCAGCGGCTTCTTCATATTTTTTCTTAAATTGATAGGCAATCGTGTGCTGTTTCACAATTGTTTGCTTTGCTTTTGCGATGTCGCTTTCCATATCGCGTACATATTGATTCAGCATCACCTTTGGATTCTCCATTTTATCAAGTCCTTCATGAACTGACGCAACAAACATGTCTCTGATTCTTTTTAATACCATACCTGATTCCTCCTAATATATTGATATTATTTTTTCTTCAAAAATTCTTCCCATTCGTCATCAAAGTGAGATTGGTAGGCAGCAGAAGCCGGTTCAGGATCAAAAGATGATACACCGTTATCAGCTGATCCGTTTTTCATCAGCTTCCAGCCGTAATACACCATAGCGGCCGCCAATGCGATTCCGACGACAAACGGAAGTGAGCAGATGAGCATAATGGCTCCGATACCGCCCACGATGATTCCCGTGATGGTTTTTCCCGCGGCAAACCTTTTGATTCCTGCGTATGTCATCAAGCTCCCGATGGCGAGCGGGATGATAAAGCCGAAGCTTCCTCCTCCAAAAAAGACGGAGATCCCAAATACAATTAATAAGAATCCGCCTATTGTTTTCTTGTTTATTTTCATGCAGATCCTCCTTTCGTTTTCCTTGTCTTCATCTTATACAAGTTGGAAGATATGCAAAACAAATCAGAGATTGATTTTTATATAAGACCGGAGTCGTATCTCGCACAGGACCCATCGGCACAAAAAAACGCCATGCACGAGGCATGGCGTTTCAAAACCCTTTACAGATGAACACTTGCTTCCCTTTCTTTAATCAGGTCAGACCTTTCTGCTTTGGCCAGTTTTGTAAACAGCAAGATTCCGATACCCGCAATAATTTCGACAATCCCGCCGGCAGCGATCACTTTACCTGAGCCGAAAGCATTTGCGGCATACCCGCAAATGACAGCTCCGGCAGGGATCGAAATATTGGAGATCATATGTATAACGGCGTAAACCTGCGGCTGATCCTCACTATCCACAGACGTCTGGATAATCGTGTACTCAGGAACATTAACAGCACTGACTGCGGCGCCAAAGGTAAAAGCAGCGAAAAAGACGAGCGGCAAAAAGGTATTCATCCCGGTAATAAAGAAAGCAAATCCTTCAATAATGCCGGCAGTGACGAATAACAAGCCGTACCTGTTTACCTTGACTTTCGCCAGCACAAACCCTAATAAAAACGCGCCCGCGGCGGTGGTGGCCTTTAAAAGCGAGTATACGATCGGCTGGCCGTTTAAATCTTCCGCAACGTATACGGCAGAGAGCGCTTCCCATGGGGCAGCCGCGAAATTCATAAAGATACAGTAAATGGCGAGCGGATATAAAATCTGGTGTTTTCTGACGAGCCTAAAGCCGCGTTTCAGTCTTCCAATATATGTGCCTCTCTGTGTAACAACCGCAGACTCTGATTGAGATTCAACCGCAGTGTACTTAATAAAAAGAACGAGAAAACCTGACACCAAATAGAGCACAAGTGCGATAAGCATGGTATAAGAAGGACTGATAAATGTAAGAAAAGCGCCGCATAATGTGACAGCCCCAAGCCGGACAATTTGAGCGGAGGATTGCAGCACAGCGTTTGCTTTTTGAATGCCCTGTTCATTGACGATTTGAGGAATCAAAGCGATAGAGGCGGGATTGTAGGCAGCTCCAGTAGCTGAATGCACAATCATAAGCGTCATGACAAACCACAGCGGAGAGAAGCCCGCAAAATGACATAGAGGGATAATCAAAACAATCGCCGCCCTTGTCAGATCTGAAAAGTACATCCAAAATTTCAGCGTGGTCTGTTTCATAAAAGGCCCCGTCACAGGCGCCAGAACGGCTTCCGGCAAAAAAGTGACAGCAATCAATAAAGCAGTGCCGATCGCACCTTTGCCGTCATAAATTAAAAACCATAATATTGAATTAAATGCGAACATATCGCCGGATATCTTGACTATTCTTGAGAAAAACAGATAATTGAAATTTCTCTTCCAGATGCTATCACTTTCAATCAATTTCACCATCCATCAGAGCCCCCCGTTGCCTATTTTTTACATCTATTTATTACAATATCTCATTTTTCCATTTTTCAGTCAATAATTCATAAGGTTCATTTTTTGTCGTAAAATGGGAAATTGACAGAGTGAAAAACAAAAAAAGCCGGCATGTATTTGAACACGCCGGCTTTCCTTTTCACTTTTTATGATTCGCTGCTGTTTCGGTCCCGAAACACAATGGCACTTCTTTCATATTCTACATCGCCAATACCGCTTCTTGCATTCACAACCCGGGCGGCGGCAAAGAAATAATCGGACAGACGATTGAGATAACGCAGCACTGTTTCATGAATCTCCTCCGATTTCATCAGCGCCACCACTCTTCGTTCTGCCCGCCTTGTAATGGTGCGTGCGATATGGAGAAGCGAAGCACACTTTGATCCGCCTGGAAGAATAAATTTCTTCAGTTCCGGCGCTTCTGCTGTATAGGCATCAATGCGCGTTTCTAAAAAGGAAACAGATTCTTCCGCTAGTTTGTAGTCTTTTCTTTCTGTGACGATTGCCAGATCGCCTCCGCAGTCAAACAGCTCATGCTGGATGGTCAGCAGCTCGGCTGTCAGATCTTCAAAGCCGGGCTGCCCGGAAAGCTCTGCCAAAGCAAGCCCGATAAAGCTGTTAAGCTCGTCAATCGTGCCGTAGCTTTCGACGCGTAGGCTGTCCTTGTCCGTTCTGCCCCCGACTAAGCCCGTTTGTCCCTTATCGCCTGTTTTTGTATATAGTTTCATACCCTGAATCTCCTTTACAGACTTATTCAAACAACTCAGCAGCCTCTTTTATACATTCAGCTGTCCCTTTCTTTATCAATTGATTCAGCCGCTGTTCTATGTTTTCGGATTGCTGAGTTTGAGTCGCGGCGATGAGAATATCACCTGTGCCTCCTCCGTCTCCCAGCACTTTCGTCCGTTCTGCTTCGGCAGCCATAAGAGCCTTGATGAAGAATTGATCTGCCGCATAGCCGTTAATCAAAATCCAAATCGAAAAGCCGGTCTGAACGCATATGAAAACGGATAACTCTCCGTCTTCATATGTTCGATACACGAAACGGTCAAGTCTTTCTGAAGAAGCCATCGCACACGTCTCCTGCAGTTGAAAACCGCTTTCTGAAAGACAGGCCGTAAGTCCTTCTATCGGATCTGGCTGATCTGGCAGCCGTTTATGGATCAGCGTCCTGCTCCACGAAAACCCTGCACCGATAGGCGTCGAGGACAATGTTCGAAGCGGGATTTCCGTTTGCAGAAGAATGTTATCACGCCCCGCTTGGAGCAATGCTTCAAATGGGATAGACTGCCGCTTCGCGCTATCTTTTTCAGGCTGAATCACAATCATCGGTTTAGGTGAGCTTTGATGTACCAAGGCGGTGACATCTGTATCGTACACCGCCTTTATGCTTTGTTCTGTGACAGCATATTCCGGTTTTTGCTTAGGCCCTGCGGTACCGTTTTTCATAAACATGAGCTCATCACAGTACAGGCTTGCGGTGTTCAGATCATGAAAAACGCTGACAGCTGCCAATCCGCTTTCTCTCGTCAGGCGTTTGATCAGATCAAGCAGGTCTTTTTGATAAGCCAGATCGAGAAAACTAGTCGGCTCGTCCAAAAATAAAATACGCGGCTGCTGCGCCAAAGCTTGTGCCAAATACACCCGCTGCTGTTCCCCTCCGCTTAGTTCGCGAATCGGCTTTTGCGCAAAAGCGGCCACTCCTGTTTGCTCCATTGCTTCCTGTACAATGGCTTCATCCTTTTCAGTCTGCTGTCTGAACAGCCCCGTTTGGAATGGATATCTGCCAAAGGCTACAGTTTCTTCGACGGTAAAGGTGAAGGCTTGTTCCGTTTTTTGTGGCAGGACGGCCATGATTTGCGCCAGTTCCTTCGGTTTATAGTCCGCCAGCAGTTTTCCGGCCAGATAAACGCTGCCTTCCTTGGCCGGCAGCGTGCCTGTCAGCAAGTGCAAAAGCGTGGTTTTTCCGCTTCCATTGGGGCCGAGAATTCCGAGAAAATCTCCCTTCTCCACTGTTAAGCTGACATTGTTGATTAGGCGGCGGTCCCCGTATCCTCCCGACAGCCCTTCTGCCTTCATCATAAGCTTCTCCCCCCGCGGTGCTGCCGAATTAAAATAAGAGCGAACACAGGCGCTCCCGCCAAGGACGTAATGATCCCGATCGGCAGTTCAATCGGCTCAATGATGGTTCTGGAAAGCAGATCGGCTAAAACGAGAAACCCTGCCCCGAGCAAGGCGGACAGCGGCAGTAAATGCCGATGGTCCGTTCCCCACAAAAGCCTTGTGATATGCGGAATCACAAGGCCGACAAAGCCAATCGTACCCGATACTGCCACAGCGCTTCCCGTCAAAAGAGATCCTGCTATTAATATCATCATCTTCCTCTGCTGAACGCTGACTCCAAGAAGCTTTGCTTTATCTTCTCCATATGTCATCACGTTCAATTCCCTACCGTTTAAAATCAATAAAATGGTTCCCAAAAGAAAAAACGGGAGAAACAAAATAACATAGCTCCAGCCCCTCATTGAGACGCTGCCAAGCAGCCAATGCACAATCGGAAGCAGGTTGTCTCCTGTCAAGGCGATGATAAGAGAAATAAATGCGCCCAAAAAAGAGTTAGTGATGACACCGGTCAAAATGAGGGTGGAAACAGACATCGAAGCATGAACGAGGCGGCTGAAGAAAAGGACCGCCGCCATCGTGGCAAGTGCCGCGGCAACACTCACAACCGGGAGTGTAAACTCTCCGATGACAGGAAGGTGCAGACCTAAGAACAGAGTCACAACAGCTCCGACTGAAGCACCGGATGACACACCTAGCGTATAGGGATCAGCAAGTGGATTTTTCAATAATCCTTGAAAAGCGGCCCCTGCAATAGAAAGAGCCGCCCCCACAAGGGCGGCCAGCACAACTCTCGGCAGTCTGATATTCATCATAATATTAGTGTACATCGGATCATCAGAACCGATAGAGCCCCCGAAACCTTGATGCCAAAAGACACGAAAAACAGCGGGAATAGGAATATGCAGGCTGCCGCAAGAAATTCCTAAGATGATGCTCACGGCTAAAAATGAGAAACCAATGATATATGCGGCATAACGATTATTCCTTAAACGTATCCGGGTAAATGCTTTCCGCAAGTTCTTCGACCCCTTCGATCAGACGGGGACCGGAACGTGTCACAAGATCAGGGTCCACATCATATACACGATGATGTTTCACAGCATTGATTTCGCTCCAGCCATCGCGTTTTTCCACAGCTTTCGCTTTCACACCGTCCGTTGTAACAATTGCATCAGGATTGAGTTTTACGATCGCCTCGTCTGTCATTTGCACCCATCCTGTCTGATCCGCAGCTGCGTTTTTAGCATGGATGACATTCAGCATTTCATTCATAAATGTATCTTTTCCGGTTGTATAAATGTCAGGATCAGGAGAAACCTCGATAAATACGCTTTTCTCCTCGTCTTTTGAAATGGTTTTCGCTTTTTCTTGAATATCCTTTAGATCTGATTTCATGCGTTTCACGAGCTGATCAGCTTTTTTCTCCGCCCCGCCAGCTTCTCCGATCATTTCGATTGATTTGTACACCTCGGAGAATGATTGTGCATCATTGACAGTCAGCACTGTAATGCCCGCGTCCTTCAGCTGTTTGATGGCATCCGCTGATGCTGACATGGAAGACTCATGGGCCAGAACGAGATCTGGTTTTAGAGAAATGACTTTTTCAACGTTTACATTCATATCTCCGACTTTCTCAACCTTTTTGACTTCCTTTGGATAGGTATCGTTTGTGGTGACACCGACCACTTTGTCACCAAGGCCAAGTGCGTATGTAATTTCTGTGTTGCTCGGCATTAATGAAACAATCTTTTTTGGCTCTTTTTTGATGGTTACATCTTGGTTTGACGCATCATCAATGGTGACAGGAAACGCTTCTGTTTTTTGTTTTGTCTTTGAATCCTTCTGATCCGCAGGATTGCCGCAGCCTGCCAGCATAACAGCAGCCAGCAGGAGCGCAGTCCATATCCCGGCTCGTTTTTTCATAATATTTTCCTCCTAAACGAACTAAAAAAGCATCTCTACGACGGTAAAGATGCTGTAAACAACACAAAAAAGCCTATTGTTTACACATCATCTGTCCTCGCAGAATTCGTGCTGATCAAACAGGCAGGTATCCTGGCTCTTGGCGCTTGGCCAATTACAGTGGCGGGACCGCACCGGCTTTTACCGGTTTCCCTTTTAAGCCGGCTGTTGTTCACGGACCGGCACCTATTTGACATTCGTATCCTTTTTTCGGAGTAATTATACTATATGACTGACAGGCTTGTATATGCGTCCTGAATGACTTTTCCCCGTATTGTGTATGGGAGCAAAATCCTCGTAAACACTAAATTTGATCTTGTATACTTAATACCACATCAATCAAAAGGAATGATTCTTATGGATTTACAGCTAAAAGACAAACTCGTCTTAATCACCGGCTCGACGTCCGGTATCGGGAAAGCCGCCGCAAAAAGCTTTCTGCAAGAGGGTGCGGCAGTCATTGTCAACGGACGCAAACAGGAGACTGTCGATCGCACGATTGAAGAGCTTTCTGGCTATGGAACAGTGCACGGTGCTGCTGCCGATTTGTCAAAAACAGATGAAGCAGCGGCTTTTATCGAAAAAGTAAATGAAATCGGTGATATCGATATCCTTGTCAACAACCTTGGTTTCTTCGAGGTAAAAGACTTCGCCGATGTGACAGATGAAGAGTGGAATCAATATTTCGAAGTGAACGTGATGAGCGCCGTTCGGACAAGCCGTCACTTCCTTCCAAAAATGCTTGCCAAAAACAGCGGCCGCATTTTAAATATTGCAAGTGAAGCAGGCGTCAAACCGCTGCCAACGATGATTCCATACTCAATGACAAAAACGGCGCTGATCAGCCTTTCAAGAGGAATGGCTGAAATGACAAAAGGCACAAATGTGACGGTCAACTCAGTGCTCCCGGGACCTACTTGGACAGAGGGCGTGGCCTCCTATATGGAAGGCGCCGCACAAGCAGCCGGACAGGATACAGATACATTTATCAAAGACTATTTCAAGGTCAATGAGCCAACCTCGCTTATTCAGCGATACGCGACAGCAGAAGAAGTCGCCAACACAATCGTATTCCTCGCGTCTGACGCCGCATCCGCCATTAACGGCACGGCACAGCGTGTGGAAGGCGGCATTATCCGTTCTCTGTAGTATAAAAAACGCATCCGTTGTTTCGGATGCGTTTTTTTTATACGTCTCCAGCAAATGGTACCGGCTGATATCCGCCTGTTTCCAGTTGTGCTGAAAACAACCCTCCAGCGTGAGGCTGCTCGTATCTCTCTTTTTCTGTCATTTGTTCTGTTGCCGTTGTAATGTAAAGGGTTTTTAAGTCTTTGCCGCCGAACGCGCAGCACGTGACATATTTAGCCGGCACGCTGATTGAATTGATTTCTTTTTTCTGAAACGGGTCAATGTGAACAACGCGGCTGCCGCCAAACAGCGCCACCCACAGCATGCCATTTTGGTCAATTGTCATGCCGTCCGGCAATCCGTCCGACTGATCAAAACGATAGACAGGTTCTGGATTCGAAACATCTCCGCTTTGAGGATCATAGCTGTAACGCACAATCTCCTGCGTCGGCGTATCGATATAATACATCAAATTCCGCTCGCGGTCCCAATCCAAACCGTTTGAGGTGGAGACTTGATCCTTGATTTTGACAAGACTGCCGTCTAGATTCAAACGGTACAGCGACGCCTGTTTTTGCTCGCCTTCCATGCTCGTCGTCCCCGCCCAAAGCCTTCCGTACGGGTCACATTTAGCATCATTAAATCTCAGGCTCTCATGCATGTCCTTCGGCTGTTTAATTTTTTCCAAGCTGTCATCCCGAAGATGATACAGGTAAAACCCGTCCTTCATCGTCATAATCAGTTCATCCTTTGAATATTTCGCAAGCGCCGTCACAAAGGATTTGAATTTGATTGATCGGTTGATTTTTTCTTCAGGGTCAAAGATATGGAGCTCGCTCCCCAGGATATCAACCCAATATAAGCGGCCGTTTTCTTCATCCCATAACGGGCCTTCTCCAATCACTGCCCGAGTGTCTGCTTCCAATACTGCATCCATGTGTTACACCTCTTTAGCTTCAGTCTATATATTGTTATTCCCGGCAAAGAGGTGTCCAAACCACTTGATGTTTATTGTTTTTTAAAAAGGATGGTAATGACCGTTCCAATGTTCATTCTGCTGTTCACATGTATCGTTCCGTTATGCAGATGGACAAGCTCCTTGGCAATCGCGAGCCCGAGACCCGTTCCGGCAGTTGAATCTTTTGTGTTCGTCCCTCTGTAGTAACGGTTAAACAAATGGGTAATCGTTTCTTCATCCATTCCTTTCCCATTGTCCTTCACCTTTAAAGATATATGATTTTTTGTTTGCTCCAGAATGACTTGAATCTCTGTTCCTTTGTCGTTGTGCTTCACGGCATTCCCAAGGAGGTTTTCTAATATGCGCCTGAACCACGCTTCATCAAGGGCAAATTCAATATGCTCTTCTTTGGATACAAACGAGATATCATAGCCTTCAGAAAACGGATTTTTCTTAAAATCCTCAATGACATTTTTAAAAAACGGGATAAGGCTAGTGAGATTTCTCTCAATAGGAAGAGCATCATTTTTCAGCCGATACGTTAAATTTAAGTCTTCAATCAGCTTAGACATGTATTCAGATTTTTCTCTGACAACCTGCCCCATTTCTTTCACTTCTTCCGGCGACCAGTCATACTGCTTCGACTCGAGCATCATGCTGTAGCCGTAAATGCTGCTGAGCGGTGTTTTTAAGTCATGTGACAAACCGGCAATCCATTCTTCCCTTGTCGCCTGGATTTTTTCTCTGTTTCTTTTATCCCTTCTCAGCGTTTCAGTCAGCTGATCCATTGATTCAAATATCTCACCGAAGAAGCGGTACGGCTGTTTGATTTTTCCCTTTTTATTTTTGCTGACAGGACGGCCTTCCCGGTTTCTAGGTTCCTCAAGCTTCCCTTTTGACAGATTGACCAGCCATCTAATCGTGTGAAAAATCGGCAGCCCGAATCGGAACATATACCAAACGGTCATCCAAATGATATACATGAACAAAACGGCCATCACGAGAAACATCGCTTTTAATACAACCTTCAGGAATGATTTGTTAAACTCCTGATCGGTTACATAGACTGGGTTTGGCACCGTAGCGACCATCCATCTGTCTTTATTGAGGATCTTAACGGAAATTTCCCGCTTATAGTTCCAAGGCTTAGAGCTGTATTTAAGCAGCTCCAGCTGGTTCATCGTTTTTCTTTCGCTTTTTGTGCTGTTGATGCTGTCGAGAATCTTTCCATTGCTGTCTAACAGGTAAATGGCGCCTTTTTTCCGTTTAATATAGTCGATGGTACTAGACTTATAGTGCGCTAGTGAGTCTATCTTTTGTTCACGCTTTTCAACGGAAGTCAGGAGCTGTTCACTTTTTGATTTCCAGCCGGACAATAGAAGATACGACTTATCTTCAATATTGATGGCCCAATAATTCAGTTTATAGTTATGAAGCTTTTTGGTTTTATAAATAGACAAAAGCTCTTTCTTGGTATAGGTGCCCGGCACGTCTTTTGGCACGCCGTAGGAATAATCAGTGTTTCCTTCCGAATCAATGATTTGCATCCAGCCGTGCTGTTTATCAACAGATTTCTTCAGGAAATTATCCACTTCCCATGTCCCGTCTTCGTTTACATCGAGATATGCCTCAAGTGTGTCGGTCGTTGCCTTCGTCAGCCCTGAATTGGATTCCGCATCGCTAAAACGAGCGTCTAAATAGAAAAACGACGCAACAAGCATAACCGTAAGCAGCAGGATCACAATCAGCATCTGGCCGAAAAAGTGAAACAAAAACTTCCATCTTAACCTCATGACCGCTTGCCTTCAGGATTTGGGATAAAACGATAGCCGAGACCTCGAACGGTTACAATATACTCCGGATTGCTCGGATCGCGCTCAATCTTCTCCCTAAGCTTGCGAATATGAACCATGACGGTGTTGTTGTCACCGTAGGAAGGATAGCCCCATACTTTTTCATATATTTGATCTTTGGAAAGCACCACGTTAGGGTGTTCACAAAAATACTGCAAAAGCTGCAGAAGCTGGGCTGAACAGGCAACGGCTTCCCCGCCTACGATCAACTCGGCATTTTGCGGAGAAAAAGTAAAGTAATCATATGTGTAGGTTTGATTTGAACTCGTTTCTTTCGATTGATATGTACGCTTGAGATGCGCTCTGATCCGCGCCGCTAATTCCAGCGGATTAAATGGTTTTGTGATATAGTCATCAGCTCCAACCGCAAAGCCTGATAATTTGTCCGCGTCGGATGATCTTGCCGTCAGGAAAAAAATCGGAGCGTCTGAATACTCTCTGATCAATGTGCAGGCTTCAAAACCGGACATTCCGCCCATCATGACATCCAGCACAATCAAGTCAACCTTATTGGCCTTCACAACGGGAATCGCTTCTTCTGCGCTTGCCGCATCCAGTATATTTCGATAACCTTCTTTTTCGAGAACGCGTTTGATCATGTCCACAATCGCTTTCTCATCGTCTACGATTAAAATTGACGCATTTTCCACTTTTATGTTCCTTTCTGTCACTGTTTTTTTCATCTTATCATTATATCGTTTATTTATGGTACATTTTTGAATACATTGGAGCTTGGCAAATCAAAACAGCAAAAAAGGAGCAAACAAGCGCTCCCTTTTGATGTTTTTTCATATGAAAATATTATGAGTTCTCATCCACCATGTACAAAATAAACTCCCAAAACCCCGGGACCTCCTGACACAAAAGCATATCAGCCTTTTCAAACATTTTGATCTTCAGCTCTTGCTCTAAATCTTCTCTTTCTTGATAGGACGTATTGCTGAGTTTTTTTCTGATCATCGGTGAAAAGCATGCAATCAGATGCTCAATGTCATAAGTCTCGTCTTTTTGTTTCTTTTTTTGTTCAAACTGGCCGTCCACAGCTTACTTTTCCCCCTTTTTTTGCGCCGCTAGCTGCTTTCTGATATTCTCCAGCCCCTTTTTATGAATGTTGGAAATGTTTTGTCGGGACTCCCCTAATGAATCTGCAATCTCCTGCATCGTGGCACCGTGAAGATACACTTTCGTCAGCACACTTTTTTGTTTGTCAGTCAGCTTCTGAATCGCTTGGTAGAGCTGATAATCCTGGACATGCTGGCTCAAATCATCCTGCCTGTCTAAAAATTCTTCAAATGCATCGCTTCCTGTTTCGGAAGGAAGCCGATCTCCCGCCTCCGGATGATCAACCGTCAGCGGATACCGTTTTTGGTTTTTGCGAACCCGCTTATCAAAATCAATAGAAAAGATGCGAATCATTGAATTCATATACTTGACGATGCGGATTTCTTTATAAAACTGCTTAAATAGCTCGTCCAATGATTTTGCATCTTTTTCGTTAGGGCTTTCCATTACGTTTTTGAACAAACGGTAATGCTGAGGATTGCTCAAAAAATGCTTCACGATGGGATGCTTCATTATCTCCTTACATTTTGACCGTAAAAGACTTTGATAGTCCATCAAACCGCCTCCCTACTAAATTAAATGAAGGAAAGCAAAAAAAAGTAAACTACTACTTTCCGACTAGTGTCTTCCAAAATACTTTGCAGCAGTTTACGTTTTATCGGATTTCCTTCACTTACATACATGACTGCAGAAAAAGAAGGGAGGTATTTTCCTATGGATCAGGTTTTTATAGAGGAAGTCGTAAAACAGATCGGCAATTTGGGGTTTCCCGCGCTGATTGCAATGTATCTGCTGACCCGATTCGAAAAGAAGTTTGATCAACTAATAGAACTAATGACAGAACTGAAAGATCATGCAAAAAAATAATTTTTCAATCGAAGTTGACTTTTCACTGGTTTTTTTCACTTAACAAAACAGAAGGGAAAACGAAAGGCCTTTCACCTTCTCTTTCTGCTATCACATTAAATTTAAGGAGGAAACATTTCATGAAAAAACAAAATGACATTCCGCAGCCAATTAGAGGAGACAAAGGAGCAACGGTAAAAATCCCGCGCAATATTGAAAGAGACCGGCAAAACCCTGATATGCTCGTTCCGCCTGAAACCGATCATGGCACCGTCAGCAATATGAAGTTTTCGTTCTCTGATACTCATAACCGATTAGAAAAGGGCGGATATGCCCGTGAAGTGACAGTACGTGAATTGCCGATTTCAGAAAACCTTGCATCCGTAAATATGCGGCTGAAGCCAGGCGCCATTCGCGAGCTTCACTGGCATAAAGAAGCAGAATGGGCTTATATGATTTACGGAAGTGCAAGAGTCACAATTGTAGATGAAAAAGGGCGCAGCTTTATTGACGATGTAGGTGAAGGAGACCTTTGGTACTTCCCGTCAGGCCTGCCGCACTCCATACAAGCGCTGGATGAGGGAGCTGAGTTCCTGCTCGTGTTTGACGATGGATCATTCTCTGAAAACAGCACGTTTCAGCTGACAGATTGGCTTGCCCACACTCCAAAAGAAGTCATTGCTGCGAACTTCGGCGTGACAAAAGAAGAGATTGCCAATTTGCCTGGCAAAGAAAAATATATATTTGAAAACCAACTCCCTGGCAGTTTAAAAGATGATATTGTGGAAGGGCCGAATGGCGAAGTGCCTTATCCATTTACTTACCGCCTTCTTGAACAAGAGCCGATCGAATCTGAGGGAGGAAAAGTATACATTGCAGATTCGACAAACTTCAAAGTGTCTAAAACCATCGCATCAGCGCTCGTAACAGTAGAACCCGGCGCCATGAGGGAACTGCACTGGCATCCGAATACACACGAATGGCAATACTACATCTCTGGTAAAGCTAGAATGACCGTTTTTGCATCTGACGGCCATGCCAGAACGTTTAATTACCAAGCCGGTGATGTCGGATATGTACCATTTGCAATGGGTCATTACGTTGAAAACATCGGGGATGAACCGCTTGTCTTTTTAGAAATCTTCAAAGACGACCATTATGCTGATGTATCTTTAAACCAATGGCTTGCCATGCTTCCTGAAACATTTGTTCAAGCGCACCTTGACTTGGGCAAAGACTTTACTGATGTGCTTTCAAAAGAAAAGCACCCAGTAGTGAAAAAGAAATGCAGTAAATAAAAGACTTGCGGCTTGCAGAGAGCACTCGTTCTCTGCAAGCCTTCATAAGGAGCTGAACCAGTGAAACATCAAAACCCTTCAAAACGCTTATTGCGGCTCTCCATAAAGTACTTGCTAGCCGCAGCAGCAGTGGTGTTGACCTATTTTGCTGTCATCTATATATTGTTTTCTTTAGCGGGAACGAGCTACCGCTCAGCAGCTCATGTCCTGCTTTTTGCCGTGGTATTTCTTGTTCTCGGATTATGCTTTGAACCATTTGAAAGGCTGATGATACATAGCTTTACATTTTTCAAGACAGGAAAACGTCTATTCATTCTCCTTGCCGGCATCGTACAGCTGCTATTTTTGTGGATGACTGCTCATACAACAGACCAATTGATCAGCGACATCTGGCTGTCCACCACAGAAGAAATGATTGTCGCAGCCGTTTTTTTGATTTTAGACAAATGCAACTCGGCTCTTCCCAGCTAAAAAAAGAACGCATTCCAATTGGATGCGTTCTTTTTATTCATAGCGAAGCGCGTCTACAGGCTGAAGCTTCGAAGCCTTGATAGACGGAAGCAAGCCGAAGATAATGCCGACTGCCATTGAAAAGATGAGTGCTCCGACAACAGCTGGAATGGAGACGATAAAAGGCATCGGAAAAATGACCGTCAGCAGCTTGGCGATGCCGAAGCCCGCCAGCACACCGAGTATTCCGCCAATGCTTGTCAGCACGACAGCCTCGGTTAAAAATTGAAATAAAATCACACGCCGCTTAGCACCGAGCGCTTTCTTAATTCCGATTTCCCTCGTGCGCTCCGTTACGGAAACGAGCATAATATTCATGACGCCGATACCGCCCACCAAAAGTGAAATACTGGCGATTCCGCCAAGCAGCAATGCAAATGACTGATTAAAGGACTCCACTTCCTGCGCGATCTCCTGAAGATCCATTACACTGTACTCTGCTTTTTCCAGCTCAGCTTCTGACAGTCCCTGATTTAAAAGATCTGCAGCCATTACACCCGCTTCTTGGATATGCTCAGAAGAATCAGCCTGCACGGCAATCTGCGTTGGCGCGTCAAACCCTTCAATAAGCGGCCACACTTTTTTCGGCACGTACAAAACCGGGTTCGCATAGTCGCCTTCAAACATGCTTTCCTGTTGATTTTTTTCTTTAAAAACACCGACGACCTTAAACGGCACACCATTCATCTCAATGTTTTTATGCAGAGCTTCTCCGTCTGGAAACAGTTCATCTCTGACAGCTTCATTGATCATCACTACTTGGTGTGTGCTGTTTAAATCGTTTTCCGTCAGCTTTCTCCCTTCGGTTATTCGGATTGGAAACATGTCGAAGTAATCATCGTCCACTCCATACACTTGGGGATACGAAACGTTTGTTAAATGAAAAACGCTCGCGCCTTCTGACAAGTAATATAAGGATAATCCTTTGACCATCGGATCTGATTTGATCGCCTTTACTGTTTCTTCCGCTACAGGCGGCGCGGACGCATACGACACCTGAGGGCCGCCGCTCTCCTCTTCTCCGCCAGACGGCTGGTAGACAACGTTGATCGCGTTGTTTCCCATGCCGATCATACTTTGCTTTAATTGCTCACTTTGGCCCTTCAGCATTGAAACAATCGCGATGATTGCCGCTATGCCGATAATCACGCCGAGCATTGTCAGAATCGATCTTAATTTATGAGAAAAAATGGATTGAAAGGAGATTCGAATATGTTCAAGCATGGCTGATATCCCCTCTCTCATCTAATACCAGCTCTCCGTCTCTGATAAAAACGGTTCTGTCAGCTTTTTTGGCGACGTCCGGGTCGTGGGTTATCATAATAATGGTCTTGCCTTCCCGATGCAGTTCAGAAAACAGTGACAAAATTTGTTCACTTGATTTGGTATCAAGCGCCCCGGTCGGTTCATCAGCTAAAATAAACCTCGGCTGATTGACAAGGGCCCTCGCTATCGCCACCCGCTGCTTTTGGCCGCCGGACAGCTTAGGCGGTTTGTAGGAGACCCTGTCTTTTAATCCGACCTTTTCCAGCGCTTCATATGCCCGTTGCCTTCTCTCTTTTTTCTTCACTTTATTGTAGATCATCGGCAGCTCGACATTTTGCAGCGCGGTGAGACGCGGCAGCAAATGGAAAGTTTGAAACACAAACCCGATTGATTCATTGCGAATTTCGGCTAAAGCCCCGTCTTTCCCTTTCAATATATCGATCTGGTCAAGCGTATAGGTTCCTGAGGTTGGCCTGTCCAAACAGCCGATAATATTCATTAGCGTTGACTTTCCAGAACCGGAAGGCCCCATAATAGCTAAAAACTCCCCCGCCTGAACAGTCAGATTGATATGTTTCAAGATTGGAACTTCTTCTTTTCCCAGCTTGTACGACTTCGAAATATTATTCAGTGTCAGCATTGACTGTAACCTGCTTTCCTTCCTTGACCGCGGGATCAGGATAGATCACATAATCTTCCGGCGTCAGGCCGCTCTTAATTTCCACCATGTCATTTTCATCAGTCTCTCCAATTTCAACAGGCTGCTTAACCGCTTTGTGATTCTCATCAGCTTTCCATACGTACGGTTCGCCGTCATCCTGAATGACCATGTCGGACGGCAGCTTGATCGTGTCCGCATCAGCATTATCACTCATCACTTCGATGTTGACATGATAGCCGACTTCAAGACCTTTATGGCTGTCTAATAAAATGGTGAAAGGATAGTTAGAGGACTGGGGATTCATTTCTTCATCAGCAAAGCTTTCTGATTCTTCACCCTCGCCTGCTCCCGCTGGAAGCTTGCCGATCGAGGTGACCTTTCCTTTCCACTCGCCCTCACCGCCTGTTTTCAGCGTGACCCTGACTTTGCTGCCTTTTTTGATCGTGTCCATTAACAGCTCATTGATTTGGCTTTTGACCAGATATTTGCCTGTCGAAACAATCTGGATATACGGGCCTGCTGCCTGGTCGCCTGTTGCACCGTCAGCGATATCCTGATTGACGCTTTGAACGATTCCGTCATGCTTGCTTGTAATGACATTGGAACCTTTGTTTTTCGTCAGGCCAGCCAGTTCTTTTTGATGCTGCTTCAGTTCAAGCTGGCTTGTTTTCAAATCGAAATTGGTTTGATCAAGTTCATCTTGAAGCTGGTTTTTCTCTTCTTTTCCTGCAACTTTCAGCTTTTTTTCCGTTTCCGTTATTGATTTTTGCAAACGGTTGATTTGCAGATTTGTCATTTCAATTTGCAAATTGGCTTGCTCCACTTCATCAGAATGATCCTCGCCCTCATACTCAAAAAGCTTATCGCCCTTTTTAACCTGATCGCCTTCTTTGACGTATGTTTTTTTAATGCTGCCTTTTTCTGAATCTATGTATACTTTCTGCTGTTTCTCAGGTTCAACCTTTCCAGAAAACGTTTGGCCTGATTCTGAATCTCCTCCCATGTATACCGCGACCGATTCAGCATAGGGCTCCGATGATACGGCAACTTGGTTCATGTGAGTAAAAAAGTAAAAACCGCCAGCGCCGATCCCAGCCAATACAAGCACACCGGCACATATCGCACCGCCAATAAGCCATTTTTTCTTCTTGGACACAACGATCTCCTCTTTCTGTAAACTATGTAATATTTTCGAAACATTCTAACCAATATTATCTATTAATTCAAAAAGACTTGCAATCCTTTTATTGAAATGACGGAATCAAATAGAAAAATTGTATTTTCAAAGCCGAATAAAAAAAATCCCGGCTTCAAACCGGGATTTTTTCATACAGTAACTAGCTCTTTTTCATTTTTAATCAAGTCATATGTCAAGCATACAGGTTTATTTGTACGGGGATCAGTCACGATTTCGGCATCAATCTGAAATACCTGCTTCAAAATGTCCGGTGTCATGACCTCCAGTGCAGTTCCTTCCTTGATGACCGTGCCTTTTTTGAGCGCGATCATATAATGAGAAAAACGAGCTGCATGGTTAAGGTCATGAATGACCATTAAAATCGTCCGCCCTTGCTCTTTGTTGAGTCTGTCAAGCAGCTGCAGAATTTCAAGCTGATGTGCAAGATCAAGATACGTTGTAGGTTCATCCAGCAGAAGCAGTTCCGTCCCTTGCGCAAGCGCCATGGCAATCCACACGCGTTGACGCTGTCCCCCTGACAATGCCTCAATCGGCCGTTCAGCATATTCAGCCATGCCTGTTTCTTCAAGCGCCCATTTGATAATCCGGCGGTCTTCGTCATTTAATCTGCCGAATCCTGATTGATGCGGAAACCTGCCGTACGACACCAATTCGTGCACTGTTAGGCCGCTCGGCGCTTCAGGTGTCTGTGGAAGAATCGCCATATCTTTTGCAATGTCCTTTGTAGACATTTTATGAATCGCTTTGCCGTTTAAATAGACGGCACCTGCATGTGAACGCATAATTCTGGACAATGTTTTTAAAATCGTTGATTTCCCGCAGCCGTTCGGGCCAATTAAGGTGGTAATTTTCCCTTTAGGAATCGATATATTTAAATCCTCTACAATCACCCTGTCGCCATAACCGATTCCAAGCTGTTCCGTTGATAATGAATTCATATTCGGCCCCCTCCTCTAATTCGCTTTCATCAATAAATAAATAAAGTAAGGCGCACCTAGCACGGAAATGACAAGTCCGACCGGAATTTCTGATGGTGCCAATACATTTCTCGCCAGCGTATCAGCAAGCAAAAACAGGAATGAGCCGATGAAAGCGGAGACCGGTATCAGCGTCTGGTGACGTGGACCGGTCAGCCTTCTAGCCACATGCGGCGCGATCAATCCGAGAAACGCGATGCCCCCAGCAGCTGCCACGCATGAAGCGGCAAGAGTGACCGCTGCCAGAAGAAGAATCCGTCTTTCCCTTTCAACAGCGGTGCCCAGCCCGGTCGCCAATTGGTCTCCGAGCTGCATAATGTTCAAATAGCGTGCCTTATATAAAGTAAACAGAAGCAAGATCACAATCCAAGGGAGAATCGCCCAGATCATATTCCAGTTCGCCCCCCATATTGAGCCGGATATCCAAACCGCGGCTTGCATAAAATCGTGAGGGTCCATCTTAAGCTGAAAAATCAGCAACAGGGCATTGAATCCGGCATTCACCCCTATGCCGACTAAAATCAGCCGAATCGGTGTCACGCCTTTTTTCCATGCCAGAATATAAATGAGAAACGCAGCGAGGATTGCTCCTGCCAAAGCACTGAACGGCAGCATAAATGTTCCAAAAAAGCTGAGATCTGAAGCTGACCCTTGAAAAAAGTATATAAAAAGCACTACAGCAAGTGAACCGCCGGCGTTAATTCCGAGAATACCAGGCTCGGCAAGTTCATTTTGAGACACGCTTTGCAAAATGGCTCCAGCTACGGAGATCCCTGCTCCAACAAGCAAAGAAAGGATGATCCGAGGCAGCCTGAACTCAAATAAGACAAGTTCATCACGCGCCGTTCCTTGGCCGAAAAAGACCTGAAGCGTTTTAAGCGGTGCAATTTTGATAACGCCCAAATTGAGACTGATAAAAAAGACCACCACGATAAGCAAAAAGGTCACAGCCATTACAATAAGCGGTTTGTTTGTTTTTGTTTTCATTACAGCCCTCTCCTTTCACGACGTGCCAAATAAAAGAAAAAGGGAACGCCGATCAGAGAAGTCAGCGCACCGACAGGCGTTTCAAAGGGCGCATTTACGAGTCTGGCCGCTATGTCAGCAAAAACAAGCAAAACAGCACCGAGCACCGCCGAGCAAGGAATGATCCACCGATAATCCACACCGACCAAAAAACGGGTAATATGCGGAATGATCAGCCCGATAAATGCAATGGTGCCGGCAATGGAAACCGCAGCTCCGGTCAGAATTACTACAATAAGCATGCCCACCAGTTTCACTGCTGATGTATATTGTCCAAGCCCTTTCGCCAGATCGTCACCGAGACTTAACACTGTCACAGACCGGGCGATAAAAAACGCGAGCGTTAAACCGACAGCCCCTGCAATAAGCAAAAGCTGGACCCCCGACCATTTCACACCCGCTACCCCGCCAGCGTACCAAAAGCTGATATCCTGAGCGACATCAAAGCGGATTGCAATGGCAGTTGAAATGCCGGTAAAGAAATAAGTAACTGCCGTACCCGCCAGAGCAAGCTTTACAGGCGTAAGTCCGCCCCTTGAAAACAAGCCGATGCCCATTACCGTCGATGCCCCCAGCCCCGCTCCCGCAAAGGACCATAGCACAAGCCCCATTGCAGAAAGCCCGGGAAAAAAGGCAAACGCAATCGAAACCGCAAACGCAGAGCCTGAAGTCACACCCATAATCGAAGGCTCTGCCAAAGGGTTTCTCGTCATCCCCTGCATGATTGCTCCCGACACTGCCAACAATGCGCCTACAAGCGCGGCAGCCGCCGTTCTCGGCAGCCGAAGATCATGTATAATTTGGTGAGATGTCTTTGTCGGCTGATAATGAAAAATGGCGTCCCATACAGTGCGCAAATGAATATCCGCTGCACCGAGAGATATGGATAAAAATGCGCCAAGGCAAAGCAGGCATAGACCTGCAATAAGGACGATGACCGCGCCATATGTCCTTGACGTCCATTGGATTTCTTCTGATGCAGTCTGTATATTTTTATGTTGACTCAACTGCCGTACTTCCTTTCTGTTACTGATAATGATTATCAATTGCTGTTTCAGTATATCACTTTTTTCAGCTGATTTAATAGAGTGTTTTGAACAAAAATGAAAATGCATTTGCAAAAATATCGTGTCAACCGGCACTTGCAGTGGTATAATCACAGATGATAATGATTCTCTTTTTCATCTATTTTTTTAGAAAGAAGGTATGAGATATGACCCATATATACAAGAAACTCGGAGCCGCGTTTTTTGCCCTGTTATTGATTGCAGCGCTGGCAGCCTGCGGGAATAACTCAGAAAGCAAAGGTTCTGCCTCTGATTCAAAAGGCGCAGAAACCTTTACATACAAGGCTGAAAACGGAAATGTAAAAATCCCGAAGCATCCTAAACGGGTGGTTGTCATGGCAGACGGCTATTACGGCTACTTCAAAACACTCGGCATCAACGTTGTCGGTGCGCCTGAGAATGTATTTAAAAACCCTTACTACAAAGGAAAAACCGACGGCGTCGAAAACATCGGAGACGGCACTTCGGTTGAAAAGGTTATTGATTTGAATCCTGACCTGATTATCGTCTGGACAACACAGGGCGCTGATATTAAAAAGCTTGAAAAAATTGCGCCGACTGTCGCAGTAAAATACGATAAGCTCGACAACATCGAACAGCTGAAAGAATTTGCAAAAATGACGGGAACTGAAGATAAAGCTGAAAAATGGCTGGCCGAGTGGGATAAAAAAGTTGCTGCCGCTAAAACAAAAATCAAAAAAGCGGTCGGTGACAAAACCATTTCCATTATGCAAACGAACGGAAAAGACATTTACGTATTCGGTAAAGACTTTGGAAGAGGCGGAAGCATCATTTACAAAGACCTTGGCCTGCAGGCTACAAAGCTGACAAAAGAAAAAGCCATTGACCAGGGGCCAGGTTATACAAGTATTTCATTAGAGAAGCTCCCTGACTTTGCCGGGGATTACATTTTCGCGGGCCCATGGCAATCAGGCGGTGATGATGGCGGCGTTTTTGAAAGCTCCATTTGGAAGAACCTGAATGCCGTTAAAAATGGCCATGTCTACAAGATGGATCCGATCGGTTTCTATTTCTCTGACCCGATTTCATTAGAAGGACAACTGAAGTTTATTACCGAAAGCTTGACTAAATAAACAAAAGAGCCGCCTGTCCGCGGCTCTTTTGCTAATTTATAAGGAACAGCTCAATTTGAATCATATCAGATATTTTCTTTGAGCCATTCATATTAAGCTGCATCCTCATCGCGATCAGTTTTTTTATGCTGGAGAGACTGAAAAACGTTTTTTGCATATTTAACGAACGGATTCCTAACAGGAGAAATTGTGATTTTATAAAAAAGACACCTGAGCAAATCAGGTGTCTTTTCATTATGCTTGTTTTTCTTTCTGGAACTTTTTACTCACAAATGGATAAACGATCAAGCCGATAAAGAATAAACCGATGCCGAGTATAAATGTCGTTAAATCTGCTGTGCCTGTTACGATAACAAACACGGAGTATGCACACGCCAGTATCGCGATCAATCCGTCTCTTACACGGGAGCCTTTCAGCTGGTCATACGTTTCACCTTTGATGACTACCTTCAAGCTGTAGATTGCAGATACTAGATACGGAATTAAATATGCAAGTGTAGCCGCTGTCGTTAAAAATGTAAATGCGTCACTTATTGTCCGGGAAATAACCGAGAAAATGAAGACCTGTGACATGACGTTTGTAATAATGAGTGCAATGACCGGACTCCCCTTTTTATTCGTTTTTGCAAAAAATGCCGGGAAATCTCCTGCTTTAGCGGCTTGGTATGGCACCTCAGAGCCAAGCAAAATCCAGCCGAGCATCGTTCCGAATAAACAAAGGATAGCCAAAAGCGCCATAATCACGCTTCCCGCGTTTCCAACAATCGCATAGAGTACATCAACAAATGGTTTTTCAGAGCCGACAAGCTTATCATGCGGCAGAACACCCATCGTAATTAAAGTCACAATAATATATATGCTCAAGGCAATCAGCAAGCCGGTAATTGTCGCACGTTTCACATCACGCTGAGAGCGCGCACGGCCGGACAGGATCACCGCGGATTCAATTCCGACAAACGCCCACAGTGTAGAAATCGCGGCGTTATGAACCTGGCCGCCAATTCCAATGCTTGTGCCGTTTTCTCCTTGAACCGGGAAATAAAAATGACCGAATAATGTCGTTTGAAACACAAACAAACCGGCAACGATAAAGAAGACAAAACCTAATACTTTAGAAAGCGTTGTGACAAAGTTTAATTTACTTGCGCCGTTAATGCTGGCAACAAGAATCGCGTGCGTTCCCCATAACAAGATCGTACATACGGCAAACGTCAGTAATTGGCCGAGTGTCACCTCTTGCCCGCCGATCGAAAACATCTCACGTTTATCAACCAAGATCGGGAAGAACGAAGTCAAGTAACCGGCGAGACTTGTGATGATCGCCACGTTGCTGATCCAGCTCGCCACCCAGTAGCCCCACACCATTGTGAAACCGGCAGCGTTGCCTTTTTTCGGGTCAGAAAACAGCGCTCTTGCATAACTTTGCGGTCCCGCTGTCAGTTCAGGCTTGCGAATGGACAAGTGTCCGAACACAAGTGCAATCATCAGCACGCCGGCACCTGTCAAAAGCCAGGCGGACGTAGCTCCAAACGGACTCGCAATTGAAGCAAGCGAGCTCGGCAAGGAGAAAATTCCTGATCCAACCATATTTCCAACGACAAACGCCGTTAATAACCAAAAACCCCATTTTTTTGTCTGTTCCATTCCAGTACCTCCATGATTCTTTGTACGGACCAGACCCCGAGATCATATAAACGCAAAAAAAGCCTGAACAAAAGTCCATGCTTAAAGAAACACACACCCTTGATCTCCGGATAGCCCTCCGCGAAAAAGCACGCGGCAGTCCTGCACTTATTCAGATACAGTCCCAGCATAGAGAAGGATCGGCTTTCTCCACACTTCGGCGCTGATGCCTTTTACACATGTTTAACAGCCCCTGTCAGCCTGGCATGTGTGACTTATCATCCGCGCAACCTCTACCTCACTGAGAAAGAGTGAGGATTTAATTATTTAGTTACTCCCAGAAGGTTATCAAAGAAAGGATGATCTGTCAAAGGGAACAGATGGAAAATACGGATAGGGCCAAGCCCTATCCGCATGTGATTATCGATTATTTTTCTTTTTTTGCACAGCTTCTTGAAGCGGATCATCTTTTAGAGCTGAACCAGCATCTTCAAGAGCTCCTTGGATTACGTTTTTTTCTTTTTCGGAACGTTTTCCTTTATCTTTATTAAAGAAACCCATTCGTATCACCTCTTTTAAAAAATAGGTACATGTTTAAGATGCCTCTTTCCTGAAAAATTATGCGGGATATTTTTTATCGTCCAAAGTCCTGTTGATCAAACATACATTCTCTTGATATATTTGTAATTCAGAGATTTTTTGCAAAAGATAAAAGGAGAAGCGGCAAATGACAGGAAAAACACACATCATGGGAGGCATCGCTTCTTGTACGGCAGCGGCTTATTATTATGGATTTGATCCAGTGATTATGGCTGCGTCAGGCTCGGTTGGAGCATTAATACCCGATATCTGCCACACACAAAGCAAAATCGGGAGAAAATTTCCTATTTTATCGAAAGTGGTCAGCTCCGTTTTTGGCCATCGTACATTTACACACAGCTTGCTGTTTATGCTCATCATGTTTTTTATCACTTCTACATACATTCCAGATAAAAACATATCAGCCGGCCTGATGATCGGAATGGCGAGCCACTTGATTCTTGACGCTTGGACGGTGAACGGAATCAAATTATTATTCCCTTCAACGATCCGCGTTCGGCTTCCATTATATATGAAGACAGGCAGTTTTTCTGAGCAGCTCGTGCTAGCCGGCCTGACCCTTGCTTCATGTTACTACTTTTATATGCTGTTTCATGGGCGCATGTTTTAAACACATGAGTGCTGAGACTTGTCTGAACCGGCTGTTTTTAGTAGGTTTTACTTAAGAAGCATTTCATGCAGATGATCAAGAAAACGTGAGGAGTCATATTGATGAAAGGAACCTTTTTTCACAATCAGCGGTTTTTATGTTTTTCGATCTTATTTATGTGGATCAAAACGTATGTGATATATAAACTCGGCTTTGATTTGCAAATCGATACTCTGTTGGAGGAGCTAATGCTGCTGGTCAACCCGCTCAGCTTTATTCTTCCTTTATTCGGGATCGGCCTGCTTCTGAAAGGAAACAAGCAGCGGGCTTTTTTGCTGATTGCCAATTTGGTTCTGACTGTTATCTTGATCTCTAATACGATTTTTTACGGCTTTTATATCGATTTTATTACCATTCCGGTTTTATTTCAGGCGAGCAACATGAGCGATATGGGCAGCAGTGTAAAAGAATTGTTCCATCCTCTGTTTATCGCCCTGTTTTCGGATTTGGTTTTTCTGCTGCTGTTCGCCAGAAAAACCAAACACCCACAGACAAAAGCCGCTCCCCGCACGATCAAACGGTACTATGCAGCTTCCTGCGGCATGCTTTTATGCACACTGGCACTTGCAGAAGTACAGCAGCCGAAGCTTTTGGCACATTCTTTTGACCGGGAAATGCTAGTCAAAAGCATCGGTCTGTTTCAGTTCCATATTTACGATACAATTTCTCAGACTGTTAATATCAGCGCGAAAGCTTTTGCCGATGAAGACAGTATAACTGCCATTAAAAACTACACAGAGGCTGATTACAGCAAGCCTGATCAAAGCAAATTCGGTCTTGCAAAGGGGCGCAATGTCATCTTTGTAACACTTGAATCGACCCAAAGCTTTGTTCTGAATGAAAAAGTAAATGGAAAAGAAATTACCCCATTTATGAATGATCTCATAAAAAAAAGCTATTCCTTTGATCATTTCTATCAGCAAACAGAACAAGGAAAAACATCAGATTCAGAATTTATCGTCGCTAACTCACTGTATCCTTCCCTTAGCGGCGCCGTCTTTTTCACGAAAAGCGACCATCAATTTCATACGATGTATAAATCGCTGAAACAGTACGATTATTATTCAGCCGTCTTTCATGCTAACCATAAAACATTTTGGAACAGAGATGTCATGTACGATACGTTTGGCATTGACCGCTTTTTTGATGTTGATGATTTTCATGTCACTCCCGGGACATCGACAAGCTGGGGCTTAAAAGACAAAGAATTTTTAGAGCAGTCCGCCGAAAAGCTGAAAAGCCTGCCACAGCCGTTCTACAGCAGTTTTATCACGTTAACGAATCATTTTCCGTTTGAGATTGATGAAAAGGATCAGCTGATAGATGAATTCGATTCAAGCAGTGATCTGTTAAACCGCTATGTGACCACGGTTCGCTATGAGGATGAAGCATTGAAGCATTTTATCAAAAAACTGAAAGACGAAGGCTTATACGAAAATTCGATGATCGTATTTATGGGAGATCATTACGGCATTTCTGAAGCCCATAACGAGGCAATGGCTGAGTTTTTAGGGAAAGACGAAATCACACCGTATGACAACGTTCAGCTCCAGCGGGTGCCGTTTATCATACATATCCCGGGAATCACCGATCAAAAGCCGGAAACCATCCCTGATGCCGGGGGACAGGTCGACGTCAGGCCGACGCTGATGCATTTGCTCGGCGTTGAGACAAAAGGCGATATCCAATTCGGCAATGATTTGCTGTCGGGCGACCGCACCCCATTCGCCGTTCTGCGAAACGGCAGCTTTATTACGAACGATTATATATACACAAAGAACACGTGCTATAGCCAAAAAACAGGTGAAGTGCTGGAAGATCAGGATGCGTGCCTCCCTTATAAGGAGAAAGCAAACGAAGAACTGTCTTTCTCTGATAAAATTTTAAATGGTGACCTGCTCAGGTTTTCCGAATAAAAAAATCCCTCTATCAAGAGGGATTTTTTATGTTTCCAACATCACCTTGCCAGTCAGCTTCGTTTCATAGCCGTTTAAATGAGACAGATTCGCCTTATAGTCCTCAGAATTCAAAATCTCCTTCACGGCTTTGAGCAGCTGCTCATTTTTTTTCAAAACAACGATATCATATTGTTCGTCGATGAGCGGGATAAAATCAACACTGCCCATATGTGCCGCGTGCTGCGCCCCGATTCCCGCGTCAGCCTGTCCGCTTGAAACTTGTGAAGCGGCAGCGTAATGATCAGTCACGATATCGTCGTATCCCTTTACATCAGCCGGATTCACACCAAGCAAGCCAAGCTGTTCATCAAGGAGCACCCTTGCGCCAGAACCCTTTTCCCTGTTGATGATCCGGATATCAGCTCTTTTCAAGTCTTTCCAGCCTTGAATGTTTTTCGGATTCCCTTTTTGCACATACAGTCCTGCTTTGCGGAGAACGACATTGATGAGACAAAAAGGTTCACCTGTCAAAATCCGTTTTACATAAGGAGCGTTATACTGGCCCGTTTCAGCATCGTACAAATGGAGGCTGACAATGTCACACTTGCCTTGATACATATCAATCAGGCTGTTTAAGCTTCCTTTGTATTTACGGAGCGGCGTCTCTTGAATGGCATTCTCCAAATGCTTGCTGAGAAGATCCATCGAAATGTCCTGTCCGCTGATCATGACATTTGGTCTGCCGTCCGGCTCAGCCTCCTGCACCTGTTTCGGCGCTTCTTTTGCAGCGATGGGCTGAGACATTCTCATATTCGTTTTATATTGCTTTAAATCTTCTTCATCCACACGCATCTGCCTTCCGACACGGTAAGCAGGCAGCACGCCTTTTTTAATCAAGTCATAAACGGTCAGCTTTGATACCTTCAGCAGACCTGCAACTTCTTCTATCGTATAGGAAGAGGTTTCATTCATCATCATCACTCTCCTATTTTATTATACCTTTTCGCCGAATGTAAAAAAACCCACATAAACCAAACATAATCAGTTATAATTAGTTATATCTAATGATAAGGGGTGCAATCATGTTTAAGAAGTATTCTATTTTCATCGCAGCCTTAACTGCTTTTCTGCTTGTAGCAGGCTGTTCTTCAAACCAGTCTTCAACGGACAGCGAGAAAAAAGTAACGTTAACCATCTCAGCTGCCGCCAGCGCGCAGGATGCACTTGAGGAAATCCAAAAAAATTATGAAAAAGATCATCAAAATATAACCATCCAAGATAACTATGGCTCATCCGGCGCCTTGCAAAAACAGATTTCTCAAGGAGCAGGAGCAGATCTGTTCTTCTCAGCTGCTGAGGATAAATTTAAAAAGCTGGTGGATGATGGAGATATCGCAAAAAAAGACAGCACTGAATTAGTCGGTAATGAAATTGTGCTGGTCGTACCGAAAAACGGAGATTCACCTGTGACAAGCTTCAGCAATCTGGCTGAATCAGAAAAAATCGCTCTTGGCACTCCGGAATCCGTACCGGCAGGAGCTTATGGGAAAGAATCACTGACAAAGCTGTCTTTATGGGACAAAGTGAAGGATAAAATTGTGTATGGAAAAGACGTTCGCCAAGTTCTTTCTTATGTTGAAACCGGCAATGTAGACGCAGGTGTTGTTTATAAAACAGATGCCCTGGTCTCGAAAAAGGTCAACATTATTGACGAGGCAAAAGCAGATACACACAGCCCAATTGTCTATCCGTTAGGAATCGTAAAAGATACAAAACACCGTAAGGAAGCGAAGGAATTTTACGAATACCTGCAATCTGATGAAGCAATGAAAGTATTTGAGAAATATGGCTTTACTGCCGAGTAGCATAAGCGCTTCAGAATTTTTAACACCCGTTGTGCTTTCCTTTCAGGTGGCGGCAGTTGCCGGAATTGTTGTCATTATTCTCGGAACACTTGCTGGAGCATGGATGTCACGGGCATCATTTTTCGGAAAAACGGCACTCGAAACATGTTTTATGCTTCCGCTCGTTCTTCCGCCTACTGTTGTCGGTTTTATTTTGATCGTCATTTTCGGAAAGCACAGCTTCATCGGACAAGCCATCGAGTGGATTTTCCAGCAGCCTGTCATTTTCACCTGGTGGGCCGCTGTGATCGCCTCGGCTGTTGTAGCCTTTCCGCTTATGTATCAATCAGCCAAAACCGGATTTGCTGACATTGACCCCGATATACAAGGTGCGGCAATGGTAGACGGCGCTAGCAGATGGAAAGTGTTTATCCATATCTCCGTCCCGCTTGCCTATCCTTCATTGCTGACCGGAAGCATCCTCAGCCTTGCGCGGGCGCTCGGAGAATTTGGCGCAACACTCATGTTTGCAGGGAACATCCCCGGTGTTACGCAAACACTGCCGACGGCGATATATGTCGCATTGGATTCCGACAACAATACCCTCGCCTGGGCGTGGGTCGTCTGTATTGTTGTCATTTCCTTTTTGATGCTGTTTTTCATTCAACAGAAAAAAACGCACTAAAAAACTCCCCGTAACGGGGAGTTTTTTGATTAAAACAGAAGCTCATCAGGATTTGGGCCGACACGCTCATCTTTATTTAATGCGTCAATTTTGTCCATGTCTTCTTGAGACAATTCGAAATCAAAAATATCAGCGTTTTCGATGATACGGTGTTCTTTAATGGATTTTGGAATGGTTACAACTTCATGTTGCAGATCCCAGCGCAAAATCACTTGAGCCACAGATTTATTGTGTTTTTCAGCAATCTGTGTCAGCACTTCGTTATCCAAAAGCTGTCCCTGCATGAGCGGAGACCACGCTTCCAGCTGAATGCCTTGCGCTTTGCAGTAATCTCTTAATTCTTTTTGCGTCAAACGAGGGTGAAATTCAACTTGGTTCACCATCGGTTTGATTTCAGCATCTTTCAACAGCTCTTCTAAATGATGAACTTGGAAGTTGCTGACGCCGATCGCGCGAATTTTGCCATCTTTGTACAGCTTTTCAAGCGCGCGCCATGTATCTTTATATTTATCTTTGCCAGGCCAATGGATCAAATATAAATCTAAGTAATCAAGCTGTAATCTTTCTAGGCTTTTTTCAAAGGCAGCAAGCGTTGTTTCGTAGCCTTGATCTTCATTCCACACTTTTGATGTGATGAAGAGCTCTTCTCTTGCCACACCGGATTCTTTAATCCCGATGCCAACGCCTTCTTCATTTTTGTAGATCGCTGCTGTATCAATACTGCGATAACCATTTTTAATTGCCGCTTTCACTGATTCAGTCGCTTCATTACCATTTTCTACTTTAAAAACACCCAGACCGAACCAAGGCATTTCAACTCCGTTATGTAACTTTACAGTATCTTTTAAACTTGTTGGCACTTGAACATCCACCCTTTCACTGAAATGTAAGCGTCTATATTATCTCACATTCCTCTCAGCCGATACCAATAATACGCTTAAGTCCCTCTTTTTGCTTCTTTTTTCACAGCACAGGCAAATTCAAACACTATTTTTTTCCTATTTTAACAATATTGAGATTACAAATACATTGAGCAGGGTATGCGTGTAGTGTAACCAAATGAAAACAAAGGAGGAAACAACTTGAAACGTATTCGTATCCCAATGACACTTGCTCTTGGTGCCGCTTTGACAATTGCCCCTTTGTCCTTTGCTTCCGCTGAAGAAAATCCTGCTCCGAAGATGTCGCAGACAACTACTGCTGGAACAACTGCCGCTGATGTAGGTTTAAACGTCGACCTGGATGTACTTGGAATTGCCAACCAGATCGCTGATGCCATCAAATCCGCACAGAATAGGGATGGCTTTGTGAAAAACCTCATGGAGTCTTCCTTCTACGCGTCCGGCCAAAAATATAACGTCATGGTCTTTAATTTAAGCCAGGAATATGAAGATCATTTGAACGGTGTGCAATTTTACGGCTCAGCCGTTTACGACGGCATTACGTATGGCATTTGGGTATTTGAAGATGGAACCTTTACAAACAAAGGCGATGGCGGCTGGATCAACTGGGCCTTCAGAGGCTGGTTCGACCGGGATGGCAGCACTGTCGCATTTCATCGCCCTTAATATAAAAAAAGCTGGCGCTCTAACGCCAGCTTTTTTTCTGCATTTATTCGCCGCCTTCAAGCATGGCGGCTTCGACATCATTAATGTATTGGCGAAGCTCATGGGAGATGTCCCGGGAAATTTCCCTCTCTTCGAAGAGCGTTTGAATTTCATTTCTGATCGCCTGCACAGCCTTCAGCTTCACTTCCAGCTTCTGATTTTCAAAATGGGCACTTGATTTTAACTCATGATGGCTGTGCTCCAGCCTGAAAATTAACTGCTTATAGAATGTAATGACAGATAAAAACACTTCTTTATGCTCATCCGTCTTATGTTTTTCCAGATATTCTATCGCTGCTTTTGCCGTTTTCACTCTTGTTGCCCGTATCAATCCCGCTTCATTTAAAATCGACATCTCCGGCTTTTTATGTTCACCGAAGAAAATCCAATACATCAGCCTCTTGAGCCTTGTTTTTGATAATCCGACTTTAAACGGGTTCGCATACAAAATTTCCAACTCGTTAAATCGTTCTTGCAGCACATTTGCTGTTTCTTCCGGGATGTCTCCCCGCTCCAGCATTTTCATCAGCGCCTCTTGCTCTGCCTTAACCCCTTGGGCACGGACTTTACGCTCGTACTTTTTGATGCGATTAGACGATGTATATTGCTGAAAACGAAGATTTTTCATTTTCTCATTGTATTCAGCTATCACCGCAAGAGAGGCCGTTTTGTTTGTCTCATTCATGTCCTCTTTAATCGTTTGAAGGGCTGTTTTGATCAATTTGCGTCTCGCCGTCAGCAGCTTCTTGTTTCGTTCCTCGTCCTCTTCTTCTTTTTCAGTCAGAATCGGCAGCACAACGGTAGCAATGACAAGCGTGCATAAAATGACGCCGGCTGCTAAAAAGAGAATCAGATTTCTTTCCGGAAACGGCGTGCCGTCCTCCAGGAAATACGGAATGGAAAAAGAACCTGCAAGCGTTACTGCTCCACGCACACCGGAAATCGAAATTAACAGCGTCGAACGAAGACCCGGTTTATAGATGTTCTGATCTTTATTAAAGAACCATTTGCCGTTCCAGAAGAACAGCACCCACAGGAATCTCAGGAGCATTAACGTAAATGTGATGACTAGGATATAGCCGATCACCTTCATGTTGCTGATGGCAGTGTCGTTAAAGATAACAGAAATAACATCAGGGATTTGCGTGCCGAGAATAACGAAGACCAGGCCGTTCAAAATAAATAAAATAATGTTCCACGTACTTGAGGAGACAATTTGCAGCTTGATCATCGTTGATTCCAGACGATCCTGTTCAACCGCATGGGTAATACCGCCAGCCACAACAGCTAAAATGCCGGAAACGCCGATTTCTTCAGCTGCCAAATAAATCACAAACGGCGTCAGAATTTGAATCAGCATATGCATCGTGACATCCTGCATGCCAAGGCGGCGCAGAAATAGGCGAAAACGAATAATCAAAAATGAAATGACAACCCCGCACAGCAAGCCTCCGAGAGAAATAAAGACAAAGCTGACAGCCGCTTGTGCTAATGAAAATGCACCAGTCACTGCCGCTGCAATCGCAAACTTAAAGGCCACCAGACCTGATGCATCATTCATCAGCCCCTCACCTTCCAGCAGGCGAAGAATCCCTTTTGGCATTTTCACTCTTCCTGATAATGCGCTGACAGCGACGACATCAGTCGGTGAAAGAATGGCCGCAAGTCCAAAGGCCGCTGCCAGCGGAATAGCAGGAATCATCCAGTGAATCGTGTAGCCGCCTACAATCACAGTCGCAAATACAAGGCCGAGTGCAAGCAATAAAATCGGAGCCCTTAAATTCCAAAGCTCTGCCCGCGGTGTCCTCTTTCCATCATTAAATAGCAGAGGCGCGATAAAAAGAACAAAAAACAATTCGGTGTTTAATTCAAAATGAAGTCCCTGTGGAAATGAGGCGGCAAGAATCCCAAGAGCCACTTGAATCAGCGGCACCGGAATAAACGGAATAAACCGGTTCACGATATTAGAAATCGCAATAATCGTTAATAATACGAGCACAACTAAAAATATGTCCAAATGCATGACCTCCTTCGTCTGTTGTGTGTCGGCATGATGAGCCAAAAAATCTGTTTGTCTAAAAGCCCTTGAGCTAGGGTGGCCTTGCATACGCTATGTGGTTTCGCAGGAGTTCTCTCCACACTTGTCTTCTTTTATAGTACCCTTTTTAGGGTATTTTTTCTCATGATATGCTCACAGTGAACTTTTTTGCAGCAGAGCAAATTACAGAAAAAAGAGACAGGAAGCTACTCCCTGTCTCTCGTCTTTCTTTCTCAATCATGAAAATTCGTACCGTCAGTTGTTGCTTTGATAATGCCCGCGCGGATGACAAAGTCACCGAAATGCTCGCCTTCCTCGCGTTCTTTCGCATAGCGGGAAAGAAGGATGCGCAGCTCGCTTAAAATGTCTGCTTCACCGATGTTTTCACGGTACATTTTGCTTAAACGGCTTCCGTCAAACGCAGCGCCAAGATACATATTATATTTGCCCGGCGCCTTTCCGATAAATCCGATCTCACCGAGTGCATGACGTGCGCAGCCGTTCGGACACCCTGTCATGCGAATGGTGATTTCCTGATCACGAAGGCCGTTTTCGTCAATAATCTCTTCAATCTTATCTAACAGGGTCGGCAAATAACGTTCTGCTTCGGCCATTGCCAATCCGCAGGTCGGAAGAGCGACGCATGCCATCGAGCTGCGGCGAAGTGCTGAATAGTGCTTGCCGTCAGTTAGTCCGTACTGTTCAATTAAAGCACTGATTTCTTCTTTTTTATCGCTTGAAACGTTCGCAATCATTAAGTTCTGATTGGCTGTCAGCCGGAACTCACCTGTATGAACTTTGGCGATTTCCCGCAAGCCAGTCATCAGCTTATAATCATCGTAATCCGTTATACGGCCGCCTTCGACAAACAGCGTGAAATGCCATTTATCCTCGATGCCTTCCACCCAGCCATAGCGGTCGCCGTTATGATCGAAATGATACGGCTTCGCTTCTTCCAGGCTCCAGCCGAGACGGTTTTCCAATTCTTCTTTTACGTTTTCTAAACCGAGGCGGTCAACTGTGTATTTGAACCGCGCATTTTTACGGACAGAACGGTTGCCGTAATCACGCTGAATCGTAATCGTTTTTTCAGCAACGTCATACATTTGCTCAGGCCGGCAGAATCCGATCACCTTGGCTAATTGCGGATATGTCGCAGTATCGCCATGCGTCATTCCCATACCGCCGCCGATTGCCACGTTAAAACCGATCAGCTTGCCATCCTCGACAATCGCAATGAATCCGAGATCTTGTGAAAAGACGTCAATATCATTAGACGGCGGAACGGCAATACCGATTTTAAACTTCCGGGGCAGATAGAGCGGTCCGTACATTGGCTCGACTTCTTCCTCCGGCGTGCCGGCAACTCTTTCCTCATCAAGCCAAATTTCATGATATGCTCTCGTCCGCGGCAACAGATCATCACTTAATTTTTTAGACCACTCGTATACCTCTGAGTGGATTTCAGATTGATAAGGGTTTGATGCACACATGACGTTACGGTTTACGTCTCCGCAGGCTGCGATCGTATCTAAAAGTGCTGAGTGGATCGTCTGAATGGTTTTCTTCATGTTCCATTTCAGAATCCCGTGCATTTGGAACGTTTCACGTGTCGTCAATTTTAATGTGCCGTTCCCGTATTTCTGGGACAGGTCATCCATGACAAGCCATTGTTCAGGCGTCGAGACGCCCCCTGGCATACGCACGCGCAGCATAAACTGATATGCGGGCTCAAGCTTCTGCTTTTGGCGTTCATTCCGGAGGTCGCGGTCATCCTGCAAATAACTGCCGTGGTGTTTCATCAGGCGGTTGTCATCATCCGGAATTCCCGCACTGATTCGATCGAGCATCACTTCTTTCAGCGTGCCGCGCAAATAATCACTTTCTTTTTTAATGCGTTCAACATCACTTGGAGAGCCGTCCGGTGCTTTTAGAATTTTGGTCACCATGTTGAAAAACTCCTTTCAAGTCAAATCAGTATACATCACGCTGATAGCGTTTTTGCTGCTGCATATCGGCAAGATAAGCCTCCGCTTCTTCGCGGCTCATATTGCCTTCTTTTTCGATAATTTCAAGCAATGTGTTATGGACGTCATGCGCCATGTGCTTTTCATCTCCGCAAATGTAAACAGCCGCTCCTTCTTGAAGCCATTCAAACAATTCTGCGCTATGTTCAAGCATGCGGTGCTGCACATATACTTTTTCTTCCGTATCACGTGAGAACGCCACATCCATTTTTGTCAGCACACCGTCTTTGAGCCAATTCTGCCACTCTGTCTGGTAAAGGAAATCCGTGACAAAGTGCTGATCGCCAAAGAACATCCATGCCTTTCCTTCCGCTCCCGTCTCCTCACGCTCCTGCATAAAGGAACGGAAAGGTGCGACGCCTGTCCCAGGGCCCACCATGATAATCGGTGTTTCAGGGTCTTTCGGAAGCTTAAAGTTTTGATTGTGCTGTACATAAACCGGCAGTGTGTCTCCTGGCTGCAGACGTTCCGCGCACAAAATCGAGCAGACGCCTTTTCGTTCACGGCCGTGCGCATCGTAGCGGACTGCGCCGATTGTTAAATGCACTTCATCCGGATTTGCGGATAAACTGCTTGCAATCGAATAAAGGCGGGCAGGCATTTTTCGCAAAATCGAGACAAACTCCTGCGCAGATACACTAAATGGGCCATAGTCACGGACGAGATCAAGCAAATCGCGCCCTTCAATATAGGCTTTTACATTCTCCTCATTTCCCGGGGCTAAAAGCTCTCTAAGCTCATCGTTCCCTGTCAGCTGGGCTGCCTGTTCAAGAAGCGGTTTTGTGAGAACGGTAATCTCATAGTGAGAAATCAGCGCTTCTTTCAGCGGACGGACATCACCTTGCTTATTAAGCGTCACAATTTCTTCCGGGTCCCAATTCATTTCCTTAAGGAGCAGCTCGACAAGTTCCGGATCGTTTTCTGGATAGACGCCGAGGCTGTCACCAGGCTCGTAAGTCAGGCCTGATCCTTCAAGAGACAGCTCCACATGGCGTGTTTCTTTATTTGATCCTCTGCCGTTTAAATTTAAATTTTCTAACACTTCAGCCCGAAACGGGTTTGTTCTGGAATACGAAGACTCACCGGTTTGAGACGCAGCCGCCGGCGCAGGCGCGGCGGTTCCGCCCCCAGCTTCATTTAATCCCTTCAATACACCCTCAAGCCATTCGGCTGCCGGTTCATCATAGTCAAGATCGCAATCAACGCGCGGAGAAATCCGTTTTCCGCCGAGTTCTTCTAAGCGCTGATCAAATTCTTTCCCTGTCTGGCAGAAAAATTCGTACGAACTGTCACCAAGCGCCAAAACGGAAAAGCGCAGGTCTTCAAGCTTAGGCGCCCGTCTTCCGTGCAGAAATTCATGAAACGACAGCGCGTTATCAGGCGGCTCGCCTTCTCCATGCGTACTGACGACGATTAAAAGATTGGTTACCTTCTTCAGCTGATTCGGCTTAAAATCGCTCATGGATGAGACGGTCACTTGAAAACCGCTCTGTTCAAGCTGCTTGCCGGCATTTTCCGCAAGCCCCTGTGCGTTTCCCGTCTGTGAACCATAAAGAACGGTCACTTCTTTTGAAACGGCCGGTGCTTCCGCAGACACAGCTGCCGCCGGCGTACCCGCAGCTTCTTGGGCGGAAACAGATTGCGCGGATAAATATCCGCTCAGCCAGATTTTCTGGGATTCGGTCAAGGTCGGCAGAAGGCGGTTAAGGAGCTCTGCCTGCTCCTGATTAAACGGACTGTTCATTACCTGAAGTTGCAACGTATCCACCTCACAAAGTTATAAACTGATCGAAAATTGCATCTAATTGAACTTTACCGGAATACTAGGCTTAAGTAAAATATATTTACATGATGATAACTATTAAGAATCCTAATGATAAAACGGCTATGCTTCATGTAAATAGAAAAAAGAGAAGGACTCCCTTCTCTTCATTCAGCCATCTGATATAAGTGAGGCGGCACAGCGGTTGCAAACGGACTGGCTTCACCTGTATAAAATACCGCCAGCATGTGCATCGCACGGGTGCACGCAGTATATAAAAGCCTGCGGTCGTGCTCTGTATGATAGTGTTCTTCAGATGCATCATAGACAAGCACTGCGTCAAATTCAATTCCCTTCGCTAAATACACCGGAATCACGCAAACACCCTTTTGAAATGGTTGATTTTCTTTATGAATCAGGCGAACATCTGTATATTCACTCATGTGGGCGTGTGCCTGTATGCATTGCTGCGCTGTCTTGCAGATGACGGCTATTGTTTCGTGCCCTTTTTTCTTGAGCCGGCCAATTTCTTGCGCGAGCTTTTGGCAAAGGCTCTCATGTCCTTCAGTTTTGACAACGAGCGGCATTTCCCCGCTTCTATTAAACGGCTCAATATCCGCTCCATCTTGAAGCATCGCTTTGGTAAATTCGACAATCTGCCTTGTTGATCTGTATGTTCTCTTTAAACGAACATACTCAGCAGGCTCATCCTCAAAGCACGCATCCATACGCTGATCCCCATGTATGGTATGCGCGTAGATGGACTGATTGATATCACCGAGCACTGTCATGCTGGCAGCCGGAAAAATACTTCTCATGTAAGCCATCTGAAACGGTGAATAGTCCTGGGCTTCGTCAATAAATAGATGTTTGATCTTCGTATTTTTCTTTCTGCCCTCAATCAGATCCTGCATATAAAGAAACGGTGCCGCGTCCTCATAGAGCAATTTATTATCCGAAAATGCCGAACGGGTCAGCTCAGCTATCGCGGCCATCTTCTCATGCTGAAATTTTCCTCCCCAGCCAGAAAACAATTGCAAATAAAGTTGTGTAACATCAAGAAATGCAAGGAGCCTGACTGCCTGTTTGAGCGGTTTGAAAGCTTTTTTCACAATGATGGCGGCAAGCAGCTGCTGCTCTCTTTGATAATCGTTAAACGTACTCTCGCTGAACCGTTTCCTTTCCTGCAGTTTTTTGTACACGTCCAGGTAGTCCTCTTTGTCAAGCAGCTCAGCCTCATGAACAACCCAATCCTTTCGCCGTTCCTTTTTCTCAAGCTTGTTAAGCTCACTCAGCAGCCACTTCGCGGTTTGCTCCATCCGATTCGGAATGGAGTGATTTTGATCCAATGAGTAAAAATAGGATTGAATTTGCTCCTTTGTGATCAGCTTTTGTCCGCGGAATATAATATTTTTAAAAATCATCCCGTCAGAGGAAAGCCGTGTGACGTATTCATTAATGAATTGCTGAAAGGATAAACCCGCCTTCCATGTGATTCCCGCAAGCCTTGTTGGAAAATCGCCTCCCTTTGTTTCGGTCAGGCAATATTCGAGCTGATCAAAGGGGCTTTCACATTTGAACCTGCGGCCAAGACGATGCTCGATATATTCCTGAAACGTCGCCTGCTCCATATTCTCTTCTCCTAACTCCGGCAAAACAGAGGAGACATAGCTGTTAAATAAGAAGTTGGGAGAAAACAAAACGATTTGTCCGGCATCAATGACGCCACGGTGCCTGTATAACAAATAAGCGACACGCTGAAGCGCAGCCGATGTTTTCCCGCTGCCAGCCGCTCCCTGCACGATCAGGATCTTGCTTTTTTCATTACGGATAATCTGATTTTGTTCTTTCTGAATCGTAGACACGATGTTTTTCATTTGGGTATCGGAGTGATGGCTTAATACCTCTTGCAGCATTTCATCACCAATCGTCATATCGGTATTAAACATCGCCTTGAGAGTGCCGTTTTTGATCATAAACTGGCGTTTCAGCACCATTTCCCCTTCTATCGTTTCACCGGGCACCTCGTACTCCGCTTTTCCTGGGGAATAATTGTAGTACAAACTTGATATCGGCGCCCTCCAGTCATAAATCAGAAAGTGTTCCTCCTTCTCATCCAAACAGGAAGCTAAACCGATATAAATTCGCTCTGCCTGCTCCTCGCCGTTTTCAATAAAATCAATCCGGCCGAAATAAGGCGATTTTTTCAATTGATGAATTCGTTTGAGCTGCTGATCCATGCGCCGATGATTCTGTTCCCGATCAGACAGCAGCTCTGCCTGCTGCTTAATGCTTGCCATCGTTTCAATCGCTTCATGGGCATCATCAAAATTAACCTTAACATCCTCCCAAAAGCTTTTTCTTAATCCGATGATATCATGCTTCAACCCGCCCGCAGACGTTTCCAGAAACCGCTCTTTTTTTTCGAGCTCCTTCAGCACCTCATCTATTCTCGACTGCTCTTCCTTCCATTCCTTATCCTGCTGATTCATGAACGGCACCTCCAGAAAATAGTTGACAAACATAGATGAAATACTGTAAAATATAATTGGATACATATATTAAATATATGATGTAAACTGGCAAATACAATTTATAATAGCACATTCACCCAATACCAATCAAGGTTTGGGTTATTTATATGCAGAAAAAACCGATTTCAACTCGAAATCGGTTTTTTCTCTTATGATTTCACATTGATCACTGTTGGACGTGCTTTTCTTAGGTTGCGAATCTTCTCTTTCATCAGTATCGATTCCTTATTCCTTTCAATCTTCGATATAATATATCTTTTTCATTTTAAAAACACCGCAGAGCTTTACCGTATTTGTCTGTTCATCTAACGTGAAGAATGACTAAACTGGCTGTTATTGTCATCTTCCATAAAGCAACTACATCTCTGCTATCGTATCTATAGTCGCAGTAAAATAGTCATTTTTCACCCATTTTCGACACATTTCAACAAATTAAAGTTTTTCATTTGGGAGAATAGGACGATGTTACATTATTTCTCTCGGTTTATGATATGAACATGAAGAAAGAACCAGAATTAGTTAGGAGGAAATACTCAGTGAAGAAAAAGCTATCTATGTTGTTGCTGGCATTCGTCGTAGCCGTAACAAGTTTTACGTCAATTGACCTAGTAAACAACAAAGCGGAAGCTAAAGATTGGGTTAAAAAAGGTCAAATATGGAGTACTCATTACCATTCGGGCTCATTTAAAAACTATACTTACTCGCCAACTTTTCATATTTATTATCCAGGACGAGGAACTTGGGCCAACATGACATCAAATGGATCAGGCAGCGGGAAAATTACAGCAACTCTGCAACAAAAGACAAATAAAGGCTGGAAAAATGTTAAAACTTTTTACGCAACGAAAAAAGGCTCTACAAATTTAAGTTACAAACAAGCTTCTAAAAGCTACAAAACAAAATACAGATTCAAATTCACTAACACAGGAACTAAAAAAACCATCAGCTATACCTTTTGGGCTACCTATTAATTTCAAATAGCTTTGCTCTGCGCGGTCAGCATTCGAAAAGGACTTTTTATTTGATCCCGGCAGGCTACCATAAAAGAAACCTCTCCGTCATGGAGAGGTTTCTTTTATTTTACTGACTATCTAAGCGAAAAGAACGGTTTGGCAGCTTCCAATTAAACATATAGGAACAAACCCGGCAAACAACGAGCACGAAAAACAGAACGTATAAGCCGAACGAGTTCCCCATCCAGCCCAAGCCGACGATTAAACCGCCGAGAGCCGCCCAGACTGCATAAATTTCTGCCTTCAGCACAAGCGGTTTGCGCCCGGCAAGAAGGTCGCAGATGATTCCGCCCCCGCTTCCCGTCAGCACCGCAGCCACGATCACGGCACTAAGCGGATGGCCCATTTTGACGGCATACAGTGCGCCTTGGATAGCAAAGGCAGCGAGGCCGATCGCATCTGATAAATTGCCCCACTTATTCCAATGCTTCAGCAGCAGCTTCGGAAACAGAAACACAATTGTAATAGATAAAAGCGCGATTTGAAAGTACGCTCCCTGCTCCCATAGCGCTGAAACCGGAACACCGATCAGTAAATTACGGATCGCTCCTCCTCCAAAAGCTGTGACAATCCCTAATATATAAACTCCTAAAATATCATATTCCTCTTCCATCGCAACAATTGCGCCGCTGACTGCAAACGCAATGATGCCAATCACACTGAGCAGCTCCCAAGCCATTCTGATGACTCCCTTTTATGTTTGTTAAATTTTCTGACGACCTCTAGATTTTATAATCGCTCAAGCGTAAAATCAATAACATTTTTATGAGAAAAAAAGATAAATTTAGAGGGAATACGGCTATTGCTGATGGACATGAGTTTGCGAAATTAAAAAAGCGCCCGGCATACGCGGGCGCTTTTTTTGTTATTCAGATTTTTCGCCTTTCAGCAGGCACATAAAAATGATAATCAGGATAAAAGCAATCAGGGCCAGGAATGGAATCGTAATAAAACCAAACCAGTTAATATATTGGCCCGAGCACGGCACGCCGCTTACACATGGCTTAATGCCGCTAAAACCGGGCACTTTTTGCTCTAAGTAATGCATGGTCGAAATGAATGCCCCTATAATCGCCATCGGGAGCACATATTTTTTCACTCGTGTGTCCCCTTGAAAGGTGGCGATGCCTAAAATCAGGACGAGCGGATACATGAGGATACGCTGGTACCAGCACAGTTCACATGGAATAAACTTTCTGATTTCACTGAAATACAGGCTGCCCAGCATAGCGATAAGAGCCACAACCCAGGAAGCATATAAAAATACGATTCTATTTTTCATATCGTTACTTCCCTTTCAGCTCTTTTTCTATTGTCTCTTTGATTTCATCATAATCCGCAAAATTTTTGATCACTTTATCATTGACGTAAATCGTCGGTGTTGCCTGTATGTTCATTTTTTGATTAAGGTCAGAATCCTTTTCCACTTGAGAAGCGAATGTTTCCTTATCAAGATTTTCCTTGAGCGTCTCAGGTTTTATCTTTGTGGTGCTTTTTGCAAGATCACCAAGGAGGCCTGGGGTTACCCATTCCTGTTCCGTATCCGGCTGTTTTTCGAACAGCTTTTCATGGAAATCCCAGAAAGAGTCAGGGTCTTCCTTCCATACTTCTTCAGATGCAAGAGCCGCTAACCTTGAACCTTTTCCATGGAACATGACGTTCACGAAAGAAAATTTCACATCGCCCTTATCAATAAAGTCTTTTTGTATTTTTGGAAAGATGTCACTGTTAAACACCTTGCAAGACGGACATTTGTAATCTCCGAATTCTACTACAGTTACCGGTGCATCGTCCTTGCCAAGCACAGGCTGCCCTTTGATAGACGGCTGCCCGGAAACCGCATCATTGCCTTGTTCCGTTTTGTTATTAATGATGACAATGGCTGCTAGCAATACAACAACCACAACCGTAAGGATGACCGCGAATTTCGCAGAAGACTGCTGTTTCTTTTTCACTCCGACACCTCATCGTTTTAAAATTAAAAAAGAAGCGGATCGCAATTGACCCACTTCTTTATTTTAACAAGACAAGCGCTGATAAGAAAACCCCGAAAAAATGAATTCTCTCCGACAATTTATTTGTTTTTGAGACGCATGACGCGCATGGCGTTCGCCACAGCAAGCAGTGTAACGCCGACATCTGAGAAAACCGCTTCCCACATGGTCGCAATTCCAAATGCACCAAGAATGAGAAAGATCGCTTTCACACCTAAAGCAAAGCCGATGTTTTGCCACACGATTCGCCGTGTCCGTTTCGCAATCCGAATCGCTTCCGCTATTTTTGACGGTTGATCTGTCATCAGCACGATGTCTGCGGCTTCTACTGCGGCGTCTGAGCCAAGGCCTCCCATCGCGATCCCTATATCTGCGCGGGCAAGCACCGGCGTATCATTGATGCCGTCACCGACAAAAATGAGTTTTTCATTAGGCAAAAGATTAGCTTCTAATGCTTCGACCTGCGCGACTTTATCTTGCGGCAGCAGCTCTGCATATACCTCACCAATCCCAAGCTGTTTTCCGACGGCTTCTCCCGTTTGTTTCGAATCACCCGTCAGCATAGCTGTCTGTTTGATCCCAAGCGACTTCAGATCAGCAACCGCCTGTGCTGCGTCTTCCTTTATCTCATCCGCTATGATGATTGCTCCGGCATAGCGTTGATCAATAGCAACGTGTACGATTGTTCCAGCATTTTCATCCGGGACATCCTCAATTTGTTCTCTTTCCATGAGCTTTTTATTCCCGGCAAGGATCTCAGTTCCATTTACCTTTGCAAAAATGCCGTGACCGGAGATTTCTTCGTATGACTCAATCTCATCGGAGGAAAGCATTTTCCCGTAAGCTTTACGCACAGATTCAGCAATCGGATGCTGTGAATGAAGCTCAGCGTATGCCGCCGCTTCAAGTAATCTATCCTTTGTAAAACCTTCCGCGGGTTTGATTTCTGTCACTTCAAAGCTGCCTTTTGTTAGTGTTCCCGTTTTATCAAACACCGCGTATTTGACTTGATTCAAGGCTTCTAAATAATTGCTTCCCTTTACAAGCACTCCGGCCTTTGAGGCCGCTCCGATTCCGCCGAAGAAACCGAGCGGAATGGAGACAACAAGCGCACAAGGACAAGAAATCACTAAAAAGATAAGCGCGCGGTACACCCAATCGGAAAGCGCGGCGCCAGAAAGAACAAGCGGCGGGACAAAAGCCAGCAATACCGCAATGATCACCACAGCAGGTGTATAATACTTGGCAAACTTCGTGATAAAGTTTTCTGTCCGGGCTTTACGGCTGCTCGCATTCTGAACCAAGTCTAATATTTTTGATACTGCTGATTCCTGATAGCCCTTTGTGACTTCAATATGCAGAACGCCGTTTTGATTGATAAAGCCTGACATTACATCTTGTCCTACCGCAGCTTTTCTCGGAACGGACTCACCTGTTAAAGCAGATGTATCAACCATCGCTGACCCTTGCACGACCTTACCGTCCAGGGGTATGCTTTCTCCCGGATTAACCACAATGATGTCTCCTGTCTGAACGTCCTCCGGGGAAACCTGTTCGATGCTGTTCTTTGTTTTGAGATTGGCGTAATCAGGCCGTATGTCCATTAACGCACTAATTGATTTTCTGGAACGGCTGACCGCGGCACCTTGAAAAAGCTCACCGATTTGATAAAGCAGCATAACGGCGACGCCCTCAGGGTATTGCTGAATCAGAAAGGCGCCGATTGTGGCAAGAGCCATTAAGAAATGCTCATCAAACACCTGACCGCGGATGATATTTTTGACTGCGCGGATCATAATGTCACCGCCGATGATCAAATAAGCAGCGAGGAAAAGCAAAAATTCAATGGTTCCCGAATGAACCAAATATGCCCCTGCGCCGAGAATGACAGCCGCCGCCATTCTGATCAGCATATTGACCATTCTTTTACGATAGCCGTCATCAGCTGATTTCTTTATATGCTTTTGGCGAACCGTTACATGCGGATCAATTGATTTCACTTTTTTCTCTACTTTATTCGTGACCCATTGCTCTTCTTTCCCATCGGCTGAGACAGTTAAGGTGCTTGCCGCAAAATTTACCGCGCATCCGTCAATGCCTTTTATGCCTTTGACTCCATTTTCGATTTTTTGGGCACAATTGCTGCAATCCAAACCGTCCAGAACGTATTCCTGTTTCACTAGTCTCACCTTACCTTCCGATTTAGGGTTCCCTCTTCAAAGCGTATCAATGAGTATTCTATTTACTTTACATATATGAGCATATACTCATATATAAGTTACACCTATTATATGTTGTTTTCCAAGAAAGTGTCAATGAAAAACAAAAACCGGCATATAGCCGGTTTTTTATTTTACTTTTTGCAGACGAAGAGCATTCAGAACAACGGAAACGGAGCTGAATGCCATTGCTGCTCCTGCTATCCACGGTGCTAAAAATCCAAGTGCTGCGATTGGGATGCCGAGGCTGTTATAGCCAAGCGCCCAGAATAAATTTTGTTTAATGTTTTTCATTGTCAATCTGCTCATGCGGATTGCGTCGGCAATACTGTTCAAATCGCCGCGAATCAGTGTAATGTCTGCTGTTTCCATGGCAATGTCCGTGCCAGTTCCAATCGCCATGCCGATGTCAGCTGTGGCAAGCGCCGGCGCATCGTTAATTCCGTCGCCTACCATTGCTGTCTGGCGGCCTTCTTTTTGCAAGCGGGCAATTTCTGCTGCCTTTTGTTCAGGAAGGACTTCCGCAATGATATTCGTAATTCCCGCTTCCTTCGCGATGGCTTCTGCGGTTCTGCGATTGTCTCCTGTCATCATGATGACATCAAGGCCCAACTCTTTCAGACGGGCAACAGCCTTCCGTGACGTATCCTTAATCGTATCTGCAACCGCTACTAGCCCCGCTGCTTCTCCATCAATGGATACAAGCATAACTGTTTTCCCTTCGGCCTCTAGCTCTTCCATTTTGGCGAGAAGAGCCCCATGCTCAACCTGTTCGCTCTCCATTAATTTTCTTGTGCCGACGAGAATGCTTTTTCCTCCGGCTTCAGCCAAAATGCCTGCGCCGACTTTTGCTTCAAAGCGGGTAAGTTTCGGTATCTCAAGCCCTTTATCTTTCACGCCAGCAATAATCGCTTCGCCAAGCGGATGCTCTGATCCCGTTTCCGCTGCCGCTGCAAATTGAAGCAAATCTTTTTCTTCAAAACGGCCGAATGGAATGGCATCCGTCAGACGCGGCTTCCCGTTTGTCACGGTTCCGGTTTTATCAAGAACAATTGTATCGAGACGATGTGTTTTTTCTAAATGCTCGCCGCCTTTAAATAAAATCCCGAATTCAGCAGCGCGTCCAGATCCAGCCATTATGCTCGTCGGAGTGGCAAGACCGAGGGCGCAAGGGCAGGCAATGACAAGAACCGCAATGAACTTGCTGATCGCTTCGGCAAAATCGCCAGGAGCCGCCCAAAGGTACCAAATGAGAAAAGTGAGAACGGCAATCCCCAATACAATGGGCACAAAAATGCCTGAAATCTGGTCAGCGAGACGCTGGATCGGCGCTTTTGACCCTTGTGCTTCCTCAACAATTTTGATGATATGAGAAAGCGCAGTATCCTTTCCGACGTTGACAGCTTTAATTTTCAGAAAGCCGTTTGCGTTAACGGTTGAACCTGTCACGCTGTCACCAGGATTTTTGTCAACAGGAAGACTTTCTCCTGTAATCATCGATTCGTCAACCGCTGAGCGGCCTTCAACCACTTCTCCGTCGACAGGAATTCGTTCGCCAGGTTTGACGTAAACAATGTCATTAACAAGCACTTCGTCGATCGGGATGATTTGCTCCTGTCCGTCTCTTACAACAGTAGCTGTTTTCGCTTGAAGCTTCATCAGCTTTTTAATCGCATCCGAGGAACGGCCTTTTGCTTTTGTTTCAAACAACTTGCCTAATAAAATCAGCGTCAGCAAAATCGCGCTTGTTTCATAGTAAAGGCCGTCTGTATGCCCGTGAGAGCCAAGGCTTTGAAAAGTAAGATAAAGACTATAAGCGTAAGCAGCCGTCGTACCGAGGGCGACCAATACATCCATATTGGCGCTTTTATTTCTGAGCGCCTTATATGCACCCACATAAAACGGCCAGCCGATCAGAAATTGGACTGGTGTCGCCAGCGCAAATTGCATCCACGGATTGAGAAATATATCCGGTACCCAAATGAATGATGTAAATGTAAAATGGCTCACCATCGCCCAAAGCAATGGAAATGACAGGACAGCTGAAAAAATCAGTCTCGCCGTTTGCTTCCTTTCTTCTTTCTTTTTAGCAGCAGCAGCCTCACTGTCCTGTTCACCCTTCAACTTTAGCTTATATCCAAGCTTATTTACCGCTTCTTTCAAATCGCTGACAGACGCTTCTTTCGGATTGTATTCGACCGTAACTGTTTCTAAAGCGAAGTTTACTGGAGCATTTGCGACGCCTTCTATTTTGTTAAGCCGTTTTTCAATCCGATTGGAGCAAGCCGCACAGGTCATGCCTTCAATATCGAATTCAGCTTTTTCTGTAACGACGTGATAGCCCAGCTTTTCTATTTTTTCTTGAATCGCTGCAGTCCCTGTTTCAGCAGGATCGTAGATTACATTTGATGTTTCCGTCGCCAGATTAACATTTGCATCCGTGACACCGGGCATCCGCTTCAGTCCTTTTTCAATTCTGGCAGCACATGCTGCACAGGTCATACCAGAGACCTGCATCGCGATTTCCTTTTGTTCACTCAACATACTCACTCCTTTATATACACCTGGGGGGTATATAAAAATGAAAGAAATATCGCGCCTCCCTAAAGGCGCGATACCTTGAATCACTCAGCTACGTCATAGCCCTGATCTTCTATCGCATCCGCAATATCTTTGATTGATACTTTGTCAGCATCAAACGAAACATCGACTTTACCCGCTTCCAGATTGACATGAACGGCACTGACGCCGTCCAGTTCTCCTACGCTTGTTTCTACTGCTTTGACGCAGTGCTGACAGGACATTCCTTCAACTTGCAATGTTTTTTGTTCCATAATCAATTCCTCCTGTTTATTCTTTGTATTTTTATCCTACCATACCCCCGTAGGGTATTACAATAAAAAAACGCTTTATGATTTTGTGAACTTTTTAAATACGTCCAAAAGCTCAGAAATGGCCTGTTCCCCGTCTCCGCTTTTGATGGCATCTGCTACACAATGATGGGCATGATCCTCAAGCAAATGAAGCGCCACATTTTTCATTGCCGCCTGAACAGCTGAAATTTGCACAAGAATATCTACACAATATCTGTCGTTTTCCACCATGTTTTGAATGCCTCTGACCTGGCCCTCAATCCGCTTAAGCCGGTTTGTAATCTGATCCTTTTCTTTCGAGCTTTTATGGTTTAATGTTTTATGTTCGTTATGCTTTTCCATGCGTACACCTCTGTTTAATGATATTAATTCCCATTATACTGATTGTCCAAACGGTTGTCTAAGCATGCCGACGCAAAAAATGAATCAGTTAGGTTTTACCATTTGATCAGGAGGGTATATACTTCTGTTGATAACGCTTTTAAAGGGGAGAAGAAAAGTGGATGCGATCAAGGTTGGAATATTAGGATACGGATTGTCCGGTTCTGTTTTTCACGGGCCGCTGCTGGATGTTCTGGATGAATATCAAATCAGCAAAATCATGACATCTCGGACAGAAGAAGTGAAACGGGATTTTCCAGATGCTGAGGTTGTACATGAGCTTGAGGAAATCACAAATGACCCTGCCATTGAGCTTGTCATTGTCACCACCCCGAGCGGCCTTCATTACGAGCATGCTATGGCATGCATACAGGCCGGAAAACATGTTGTGATGGAAAAACCAATGACAGCAACAGCTGAAGAGGGGGAAACATTAAAAAGGGCTGCCGATGAAAAAGGCGTATTATTAAGCGTATATCATAACCGACGCTGGGATAACGACTTTTTAACGATTAAAAAGCTGATCTCTGAGGGATCTCTTGAAGATATCAATACATATCAAGTTTCCTATGACCGCTACAGACCTGAAGTTCAAGCGCGGTGGCGGGAAAAAGAAGGCATTGCCACTGGTACGCTGTATGATCTCGGCTCCCACATCATAGACCAAACCCTGCATTTGTTTGGGATGCCTAAAGCCGTGACTGCAAACGTGATGGCCCAGCGGGAAAATGCCGAAACGGTTGACTATTTTCATTTAACCCTGGACTATGGCAAGCTTCAAGCCATTCTATACGGGGGATCAATCGTTCCGGCAAACGGACCTCGTTATCAAATCCATGGAAAAGATTCCAGCTTTATCAAATACGGAATTGACGGACAGGAAGACGCACTCAGAGCGGGAAGAAAACCAGAGGATGACAGCTGGGGTGCAGATGATCCGGAGTTTTACGGACAGCTTACAACCATTCGTGGCTCCGACAAAAAAACAGAAACGATCCCATCAGTAAATGGCTCCTACCTTACTTATTACCGCAAAATAGCGGAAAGCATACGGAAAGGTGCTGCGCTGCCAGTCACTGCTGAGGAAGGTATTAATGTCATCCTCATCATTGAAGCCGCGATGAAAAGCAGTAAAGAGAAACGAACCATTATGCTGGAGCAATAAAACAAAAGCCTCCCCAAATAAGGGGAGGCTTTTTCATTAGAATGTTTTTCCTGCTTCTTTCGCACGCGCAATCGCGTCTTCTTTGATTTGCTGTGCTTTATCAGGCTCCGCATTATGTCCCTCTACGAAAATGCCTTCGAATGATGGTACGCCGAAGAAGTTCATCATGATGCCGATGTAGCGGTGTCCCATTTCCATCTCAGCCGCAGGGCCTTCTGAATAGTAGCCGCCGCGAGCTTGGATATGAATTGCTTTTTTATCAGTCAACAAGCCGACAGGACCTTGTTCTGTGTATTTGAATGATTTTCCTGCAACAGCAACAGAATCGAGATACGCTTTCATCACTGGCGGGAATGAGAAGTTCCATAAAGGAGTAACAAATACGTACTTATCAGCTGATGCAAATTGATCGCTAAGCTCTCCCAAACGGCCTACTTTCGCTTTTTCGCTTTCAGAAAGCTCTTCAAAGCCTGTACCTGACTGAAGCTTTCCCCATCCGCTGAATACATCTGCGTCAATGTGCGGGATGTTTTCTTTGTACAAATCGATATGTACAACTTCATCATTTGGATTTGCTTCTTTGTAAGATTCGATAAATGCTTTACCTGTTGCCATACTGTACGAAGTTGCTTCGTCATGTGGATGAGCAGTGATATATAATACTTTTGCCATTTTTACCAGCCCTTTCGTTTTTAAAAATCACACATCAATTATTATCATACAGATGCATAATGATTATTCTGTCTCTCTTAGACTTTATTATAGAGACAAAGAAATTTACTTTCAAGTAAAACATCTCGAATTAAAGATTATTTAACTTTCCCAAACAGCTTACTTTTCAAAAGCTGTTCTCAAGCCGGAATACAGCGCGGACAATTCTTTACTGATCCGAGGATAATGAGGGACATGCGGCACTTGAATATCCGCAGGCATCCTTTTCATGATAAAGGATTGCTCAGCCTGTTCAAAAAACGCCCGCAGCTGGTTGATCTCTTCATCAGAAAACGGAGCAGACGGACGGCGGTGAGCTTGCGCCGAGAGCAAATAGTACCCTAAGTGCTGAGCACCGGAAATGGCAGGCCAGAGCGCATCCGCATTCGCGTGAGGAAACTCGCCAAGCGCCTTGTCATACGCATCCCGAAGCCTGACAAGACTCACCCTTAACTTGTGTTCGTCGGCAATTTGCCCGGTTAACAGTTTCTCCATAAACTGCCCTTCCAGCCGGATGACATTCCGCACAAGTTCTGGCAGCCGCTTGGTTGAAAACCGCCGCCACAAAAGCATTGTTCCCAACAGCCCGATCACGCTGCCGACAGCTACATCAGTCAGCCTCGCTATCATAAAATAACCGGCGCCCGCCCCGCCATGCATACTTTCTGTGATAACAAGCGCATTTGCGGTTAAAAAGGGAACAGCCAGCGCATAATTGCGGACGATCAGCATCTCAAGAAGACATTGCAGCGCTGCAATACAAAACGCAATATAAACACCGCCCGGCTTAAAAAACAGGATTGCGCCTGCCAGTATAACACCGATCACCGTTCCGGCCGAACGCTGAATAGCCCTGTGAAGCGTAAAAACAACAGTAGTGCCAAGCATGACCGCTGCTGCCGAAAGCGGAATCCAATAGGAGCGTGCAAAGCCGAATGCGAGGGCAAACATATCGGCGGCAAACAGAACAATTCCGTACTTTAACGCTCTAATCAAAACTGGAGACTTCCAGTCAAAGGCATTTCTCAAAAAGTAAAAAGAGGATGGCAGGCGGCTTGGTTCCCCGTCAAGCTGCTTATCAAAACGTCCTGAAGCGATATACAAAACCTCATTGATTTCTTCAAACAGCTTCCGCCTAGGCTCAGATTCATTTTCATTAATCTGAAACGTATTGAAAACCCGTGCATTCGCAAGCATATCTCCGGTTTGGCGAAGTGCCTTTTCAATCTGCGCGGTCTCTCTGTCCGGCGTTTCAGCTGAAAAATGAATAATGGCAATAAATATGTCGTCAGCTTTCTCAAGGAGGCGAAAAAATCGTTCATCATGCCGCGATTTTTTCCGTCTGTTCCCTTTCCCAAGAACCGTTTGGCGGGCTGTTCTAAGCATGAGCACCGTCTGATGCTGTGCGTTATGAAAACCTGGCGTTCCGACGGCTGAAAGACATGCAGCCAGCTGATGATATGTTTTTTGCAGCACCGCTCCCTCCGGTCCATGTTTGTTCCATAACCAGCCGATTAAAGCGATACCCATGGCGAAAATGCCGCCGAGAAACGTCAGTCCCGCTCTGAACAGCGCTTGTGAAGGATCGGCCGGCAGCCCGGAACTGACTAAAAAGGCAAGGACAAAAAACATCGGCGCAGGGCCTTGAATGCCGAGCGCGCTAAAAATAAACATCGCCGCTGCACCGATCAGCCCCAAAACAGCCGCCATCATCCAAAGCATCCCGGACAAAAGCGTCCCTAAACCAAATGAGAGGGCGATCCCAATAGAAACCAAGAGCAGCTTCAAGGCGCGCTTTTTGTACGATTCACCGCCCGCATATAAATAAACAAAGCCTCCGATACTTGCAATTAATCCGTAATCCGTGTGACCTGCCAATGCACCGACCAGCACAGGAAACCCTGAAGCGAAACCTGATCCGATAGCCTTTTTCCAAGGAAATGGATTTGCATGAATGCGAAAGGCATCCTTCACGATAGGCATGATTCTTTGATTGTTCGCAGCAGTTTTGTTCATTTGACAAAATCCTTTTCAATGAATGTGTAGAACTTTTCCAGTTTCTTCGCTTTAGTATGCCCAAAAACGCGGTTAGCTTCTCAATTGGTGCGCACGATAAAAAAACAGAGACTTATACCGTCTCTGCTTCATTACATCAGTTTATTATAAAAGCGGCACCTGTCAGGACTGTTTTGTCCTTCTGCCTTCCTTCAAAAGCAGGTGAATAAAAAATAAAGGATAAATCAATAGATACCCATTAAACAGCCACCACACAAGATCAAAGTCACTGCTGAATGTCCAGAATGATAGCGCCTGCAGACCTGAACAACAGGTCAGCACAAGAGAAATCAGCGCCATCAGCTTCCAGTCAGCTCGATTCACCCGCTGTAGGTACAAGCTGTACAACCCTGTGACAGAAATCAGGATATCCAGCGGAAAAAAAGACCAGTTCCAAGCGATCATAAACGGATGGTCATGATGTTTAAAAGCCCAGCTTTCCGGTATGAGCGAAAACCCGGCTGACAGCCAGTACAAGATAAAACCGATATCAGTCACGAGAAAAAACAGCTTCACATATCTCATTTGTACTGCCCGCTTTTATGTACCGGCTCAGACACCGCAGCCTGCTCGATCAGGTTTAAAGACACAACACCGGCAATAATCAATCCAATTGAAATGACTTTCATGACACTCACATGTTCTTGAAAAAACAAAAAACCAACGACTGTAATCAAGACAATTCCCATCCCTGACCATACAGCATAAGCAACTGATACATCAATGGATTTAAGCGTAAGCGTCAGAAAGAAAAGACTCCCTCCATAAAAGAAAATCAACAGCAAACTGGGAATAAGCTTTGTAAAACCAGACGATAGCTTCATGCTGACAGTTCCCGCAACCTCAAACAAAATCGCCGAGCATAGAAACACCCAATTCATGTCGCATCAGCCTCCTCATCAGCTGTTATACCGTTAAACAAAACATCTACAATTGATTCAAGCACCTCTCCTGTCGTGAACTGATGTTTCAGCGGATATTCAGGGTCATACACTTGATTGATGCTCCCTATATACATGTGAACAAACAGGTCCGGATTGATGTTTCTGATTCTCTTTTGCTGTTTGCACTCGTTTAATAATGCTAGGACAATCGCCCATTCTTCCTTAATAAACGCGTCTAATGTAAGCCACGCATCGTAATGGTATTTCTTTAGTTCATTTAATAATCCCATGTTCAGCAGTTCCATCCCCTGCGGAAGGCTGATCAGCATTTGTTTTACCTTTTCGAGCACATTTAAACTTTCATTTTCATAGATGTCTCTTTCTATTTGCTTCATTTCAGCTATAAATTGTTCGACAACCGCCTCAACAAGCTGATCTTTAGATGAATAATATGCATAGAGCGTCCGCTTGCTCGTTCCCAGCGCTGCCGCCAAATCATTCATCGTAAATGAAAATCCTTTCTGCTTGATCAGCCGGAAGGTTTCCGCCAGAATTCTTTTATCCATATTAATCCCCCGCTTTCGGTACCAAGAAAACTATTTCAGTACCAATATTATACGTCAGAAATTTATGGAAATCAACAATATATAAAAAACCTCTCCTGTTGGGAGAGGTTTAAAAGACACTGCGGACCAAACCGCCGTCTGCCCGAAGTGCCGCGCCATTGATCGCAGAGGAAAGCGGGCTGCTTAAAAATGTAACGAAGTGGGCGATTTCTTCCGGACGGATCAGTCTTTGAATAATAGATGTCGGCCGGTTTTCTTTCATAAAACGTGCCTCAGCTTCTTGAACAGTCAGGTTTTCACCAGGATACAGCGAGTTCAGCATAGTTTCCACACCCTCTGTTAAGGTAGAGCCCGGCATGACGGTGTTGACTGTGACATTCGTGCCGGTTGCCAGCTCCGCCAAACTGCGGGAAATGGACAGCTGCATCGTTTTTGTCGCACTGTAATGGGCCATTTCCTGTGACGGCATAATCGCCGCTTCACTGGCAATGAAAATCACACGCCCTTCTTTTTTCTCTATCATGTTATGCAAATACCTGCGTGTCAGCCTTACACCGCTCATAATATTCACTTCAAAAAAACGAAACCATTCATTATCGGGAATATCAAAGTACTCCGCCGGTTCAAAAATCCCTAAATTGTTGACCAAAATATCAACCTCTGGATATGCCTGAAACAGCTTATTGCAGCCTTCTTCAGTTCCCAAATCAAATGCGGCCGGATAAAGAACCGCTTCAGCATGTTGTGTTTTCAGTTCATCTATCGTCTGATTCACTTTCTCTTCCCGGCGTCCGTTAATGATCACTGCCGCACCTTCTTCAGCTAATGAAGAGGCAATAGCTTTTCCGATCCCTGATGTCGAACCGGTCACCAATGCGGTTTTTCCTTGTAAATTCAGCTTCATTATTCATCCCTCCGTTTTTGATTCCTCTTATTTATTGACAGAAATCTGATTGGTGAAACATCTGCTCTGCAATCAGTATGAAACAGCTGGGATTGAAATGGAAGTACGCACTTTTTGGTGCCTGTGGTTTGGAGAAAAAATAAAGCAGAACCTCTTAAGAGGTTCTGCTTTATTGTCAGTATGTATGGAGACGGTGGGAGTCGAACCCACGTCCAGAAACATCGATTACTTAAGCGTCTACGAGCGTAGCCTGCATATTTATGGTTTCACTCATCTTCTTGCCTGCGGGCGGGCCTTCCGAGAGCTAGTCTGTTCATCTCTTCTTACGTTCTCAGACGGGAACGCAAGCGTAGCCTACTTAGATGTGCTCTTCACAGACACATAGGCAATGTCAGGAAGAGCTCGCTGCGCTTATTAGGCAGCTAATGCTACGTTTTGGTTAAAACTGTTAGTTTTGCCAGTTATATTTATGTGCGTGTTTACGAGATCGCCTCTCGGCTCGCAGCTCAAGCTCGATCCATCCCTGTCGAATCCGTAACGTCCCCTTGGTATAAGGGAAATACGGGAGAAAATATCAAGCTCTCACTCAAACTGGCTATAGTCTTATTATAACATGATCACGGCTCTTTTCAATTGTCAAATCCTTCAAATGAACGGCGTCGTGATCTGATCGTGAACACAGTATAGCACAGGCCTGATTTTCGAATCAAGCACTATGCCTTTAGAAGCCTTTTTGACTGTCTCTGAACGCTCTTTCGATTTCCCGCTTCGCGTCCTTGCGCTTCAGGTCTTCCCGTTTGTCATAGTTCTTCTTCCCTTTTCCAAGGCCGAGAAGCACTTTGGCAAAGCCGTTTTTTAAATACAGCTTCAGCGGAACGAGAGAATAGCCTTTTTCCTTTGTTAACCCAATCAGCTTATTAATCTCCTTGCGGTGCATTAACAGCTTTCTTGTCCGGAGCGGATCGTGGTTATAGCGGTTTCCCTGCTCATATGGGCTGACGTGCATATTGTGGAGAAACACTTCTCCCCGTTCGATTTTGGCGAAGGAATCCTTAAGGTTTACGCGGCCGGCGCGAATCGATTTGATTTCGGTTCCTTGCAGAACGATGCCTGTTTCATAGGTTTCTTCTATAAAATAATCGTGGTTGGCTTTCTTATTTTGAGATAATACTTTTCCTGACCCTTTTGGCATGCCAGAACCTCCTCTCTCTAAGGAAAAACTGTCCACCTTTTGCGATACGCTCTATTTTACCAAATGTCACGTACCGCTACAATGAAAAGCTGTTTCCGAAAGAAAGCAAATAGAGCGCTGCGGCCCTATTTGCTGGTTGAGCTGCTATTTCTTCTTTTTCCGTTTCTGTTTCGGAGCATTCTGGAAGCCGCGTTTTTTCTTTTTCTTCTTCGGCTTAGTGAACCACTCCCCTTTTTCCTCAGACGGAGCTGGAGAAACAGGCGTATTGGTGCTTTGAACACGTTTTCTGGCAGGCTTTCCGCGTTTTCTGCTCCGGCTGCTGTCCAATTCTCTCGGACGCCGCGGAGTGCCCTTCATGCCGACAATTTCAAAGTCGATATTGCGCTCATCTTTATTGACATCGACAACCTTGACTGTGATTTCATCCCCGATGCGGAAGACGTTGCCTGTCCGCTCGCCAATCATTGCGAAATGCTGTTCGTCAAAGCGGTAGTAGTCATCTGTCATAAAGCTGACATGGACGAGTCCTTCAATTGTATTCGGCAGCTCGACGAACATTCCGAAGTTTGTCACAGAGCTGATCATGCCGTCAAACTCTTCACCGATTTTATCAAGCATGTATTCCGCTTTTTTCAGATCATCCGTCTCACGCTCGGCGTCAACTGCACGGCGCTCCATAGATGATGTATGTTCGGCGATATCCGGCAGGCGTTCAGCCCACTTTTCCTGTGTCGCTTCATCGACTTTGCCGTTGATCAAATACGTTCGGATCAGACGGTGAACGATTAAGTCCGGGTAACGGCGGATCGGCGATGTGAAATGCGTATAGAATTCCGTTGACAGACCGAAATGCCCCAAGCTTTGCGGGTCGTATTTCGCCTGTTTCATCGAACGGAGCATAACAGTAGATATAACCGTTTCCTCTGGTCTGTCACGCACAGCGTCCAGAATGCTTTGCAGCGCGCGCGGATGAATATTCCCCGCCGTTCCTTTCACCACATAGCCAAATGTCGTCACAAATTCTAAAAACTTTTGCAGCTTTTCAGCATTCGGCTCTTCGTGAATCCGGTATATAAACGGGACGTTCATCCAATGGAAATGCTCTGCCACTGTTTCGTTTGCTACAAGCATAAATTCTTCAATCAGCTTCTCGGCGACAGAGCGTTCTCTGATCACAACGTCTTTAACCGCTCCTTCGTCATCAACAAGCACCTTTGCTTCTTTGAAATCAAAGTCAACGGCGCCGCGGTCCATCCGCTTATCGCGAAGAATTTGAGCCAGGCGCTCCATGTCTTTGAACATCGGAACAAGAGGCTCGTATTTTTGCTTCAGCTCTTCATCATCGTCAACAAGAATTTTATTCACATCTGAATATGTCATTCTTTCCGTTGTTTTGATGACACTTTGGAAGATCTCGTGCTCTGTCACCTGTCCCTGACTGTTAATTGTCATTTCACAAGAAAGCGTCAGGCGGTCAACCTTTGGATTTAAGGAGCAGATGCCGTTTGACAATCTGTGCGGAATCATCGGGATGACACGGTCAACCAGATACACACTTGTCCCTCTTTCAAGCGCTTCTTTGTCAATCGGCGAGTTTTCGGTTACGTAATGGCTGACATCAGCTATGTGAACGCCAAGCTTGTAGCTTCCATCATCAAGTTTCGTCACGGTAACTGCATCATCCAAATCCTTCGCATCCGCACCATCAATGGTGACAATCACCTGGTCACGGAGATCACGGCGGTCTTTCAGATCTTTTTCATCAATCGTGTCAGGCGTACTTGATGCCTGTTCCATCGCGTCAGCTGGAAATTCTCCCGGCAGGCCGTGCTTATGAATGACCGATAAAATATCAATGCCCGGGTCGTTTTTGTGGCCGAGAATGGTTTCAACCTCACCCTCTGCGTTCATGCGGCCTTCAGGATAGCTCGTCAGCTTGACAACAACCTTATGCCCTTCCGCAGCTCCATTTTTCCCATTTTTCGGAATGAAGATGTCACTCGTGATTTTTTTGTCGTCCGGAATGACAAAGCCGAAGTTTCTCGTTTCTGTATACGTGCCGACAACCCGCTGAATCGCTCTTTCTAAAATCCGTATGACGGTTCCTTCCTGCCTGGAGCCGCTTGACTGTGAATTTAGACGCACCATGACGATATCGCCGTTCATTGCCGTATTTAGCTCATTAGGCGGAATAAACACATCACTTAACGACGTATCCTCAGGCAGCAAAAAGGCGAATCCTTTCGCATGCGCTGAAATCTTTCCTTTTATTAAATTCATCTTCTCCGGAATGCCGTAGCGATCGCTTCTCGTCCGTACGATAAGCCCTTTTTCTTCCAAGGCGACTAACGCTTTGACGAGCTCTTTAAACTCCTCGGCTTCCGTAATATTTAACATCTCCTCAAGTTCCTGAACGGTCAGAGGTTTGTACGCCTCTTCCTTCATAAACGAGAGAAGCTTTTCCATAAATGCTTCTTTTTCCATTATCCGACCTCCTGTTGATTACCAATCGAGCTTCTCTAAAAATTCATACACATCCTGATGGACGAGGTCACGTTCTTTGTCGAGTGTAATGACATGCCCTGATTCCTCGTACCATTTCAGCTGTTTATCATCAGTTTCCACTTCGTTGTAAATAATATTGGCGCTTTCGGTATTAATCATGTGGTCATGACGGGCCTGCACCACAAATGTCGGTGAATAAATCATATCGACATTATTCCGCACATCAGCAATTAAGTCTTGCAGCGCCTTGAGGGTATTCATCGGCGTTTTTTCGAATTCTTTCATTTCCTCTTCAATTTGCTCCGGGCTTTTCCCCTCAAACTTTTTGTAATTGCGAGCGTATGAAAGAACGCCTTGATACATGACCTCTTCACTCTTAATATGCATCGGTGCGCACATTGGGACAATTCCCTTTATGGGTACAGTGTAACCCAATTTCAGCGAAAAAACCCCGCCAAGCGACAGTCCGCAGGCAGCAATGCTCTCATAGCCTTCAGATTTTAAGTATTCATAGCCATCCATTACGTTTTTCCACCAGTCTTCGGGCCCCGTATGTACAAGTTCTTCAGGCGGGACGCCATGTCCTTCATATTGAGGCGCGTGGCACGTATAGCCGCGTTCATTCAAATATCGTCCCAGCATCCTTACATCCGCTGTATTGCCTGTAAAGCCGTGCAGCAAAAGCACCGCTTTGTCTCCGCCTTTAAATGTAAATGGTTTTGGTGTCACAACTTTCATGCTCATGTCTCCCTTTCTATCTGCACGATCATTTTAGTTTTCCACAGTTTAATCAGAAAAAAACGTTTTGAATATCATCCAGAAACGTGAAAAAGGCCTGACTTCACATCAGACCTTATACAAACATTGCCCTATAGGATATAAGCAAGCGCAATCGTTAACACGAAAAACAAGACTGCCAGCACTACCGTAATGCGGTGCAAAATTAAATCAAGACCTCTTGCTTTTTGTTTCCCGAAGAGCTGCTCCGCTCCGCCTGAAATCGCACCAGATAATCCGGCGCTTTTACTGGATTGAAGCAAAACGACAATAATAAGTGCAATGCTGACGATAACCAATAAGGTAATCAAAACTGCGTGCATCCCATACACCTCCAGACTCACTGGCTACATTACTTCTATTTTACATGAAAAGGGTTGGCATGTCACGCTGTATCAGACGCCAAAAGGCCGGATAAGACGTTTTATCTTGGTTACCCTATTCATATGAAAAGGTCAAAGGAGAAAAGCGATGCCGCTTATCAGCATAGACAGCAGGAAACATCTTTTTTATGAAGAATATGGACAGGGAATCCCTATCATTTTTATCCACCCGCCGGGCATGGGACGCAAGGTTTTTTATTATCAGCGCCTTCTATCCAAGCATTTCAGGGTGATTTTTCCCGATTTAAGCGGCCACGGTGATAGTGATCATATCGATCAGCCAGCGTCTATTTCCTATTACGCAAACGAGATCGCGCAATTCATGGACGCTTTGGATATTGATAAAGCTGTGTTATTCGGGTATTCTGCCGGAGGCTTAATCGCGCAGCATACCGGCTTCACCCGCCCCGACAAAGTGTCACACCTTATTCTGTCCGGCGCCTACCCCGCTGTTCATAACGTAATCGGCCAGAAGCTGCACAAACTGGGAATGTATCTGCTTGAAAAAAACCCCGGTTTGCTCATGAAAATCCTCGCTGGCAGCCACACAAAAGACAGACAGCTTCGCAGCATATTAACAGACCATATGAAAAAAGCAGACCTGGCCCATTGGCATCAGTATTATCTGGATTCGCTTGGCTACAACTGCATTGAACAGCTGCCCCGCCTAGAAATGCCAATGCTGTTTATGTATGGCGGCCTGCGGGACTGGACCTTTACAAACGCAGGCTATTACCGAAGATCGTGCAGACATGCCGAATTTTTCAGATTGGAATATCAGGGACATCAATTGCCGACAAAACAATGGAAAACGTGCAATGAGCTGGTGACAGGGTTTGTGCTGACACATCATTCAATATAGAAAACGCTTGGATCTCCTTGCGTTTTCTATATTTTATTGACTTTTGTCAACAAAATCATAGTAAAAAAGATCCTCAAATTTCAAATTAAAATAGTGAAGCATTTTACCGATCACAAGCTGCCCCGGCCGTCTTTCTCCATTCAGCACGCGGCTCAGTGTGGCGGGTGAGACTCCGATTTCCAGCGCAAGCTGATTAAGGGAATAATCGTTATTAACCATATACTGCAAGACATAATCACGTCTAATCTGTATCTTTTCTACTGGCACTTTCCTCACCTTCCATTCCTGAAAAACTTTTTTCTATACTTTTACATTACGGCTTATGTTAACTTTTGTCAATACATTTCCAGTCTACCTATTCCCTTTAGTCAATAAACATACTAAAATATGAGTAACAGTGAGGGACGGGGTGAGATATATGGAAAGCTTTGGCGAACAATTACGGGCATTGCGTGAAGAGAGAAAGTTAACAGTCAACCAGCTGGCGACTTATTCAGGCGTAAGCGCGGCCGGCATCTCCAGAATCGAAAACGGAAAACGGGGCGTTCCCAAACCTGCCACCATCAAAAAACTGGCAGAGGCCTTAAAAATTCCTTATGAGGGGCTTATGTACAAGGCTGGTTACATCGAAGAAGTGCATGAAGCCAGGGCCCCTTATGAAACGAAGTGCAAGCTGCTTGAAAAAGCGGAGGCCTATGACCTGAAAAACCTTGCGCTTCTTGAGAACGAAAAGTGGCAATATCTCAATAAAGAAGATTTGCTCATGCTGGATCATTATTTTTCGTTTATTTCAGATGAAGCCAAAAAACGGTCTGCTGATGACTGACTCTTGATAGAAATGTGAGGCGATAGACCATGTCACCGTTCGGACAGCAATTACGGGAGCTGCGCCGCGCCCGCAAACTGACAGTGAATCAGCTTGCGGTGTACTCAGGCATCAGCTCTGCCACCATTTCAAAAATTGAAAACGGCAAACGAGGGACGCCAAAACCCGCCACGATTAAAAAACTGGCAGCCGTCCTGAAAGTGCCGTACGAAAACCTAATGGCCGCCGCAGGCCATATTCAGGCCTTTCCTGAAGAAATCCGCGAAGCATCAGAAAGCTATCAATCCGTTTATGAAATTTACCAGACGGCTGTCACGCGCGGAGCGGAGCACCTCCCGATTTTCAATAGTCAAAAATGGGAACATCTCTCAAAGCAGGATATTGAAAATCTCAGCAAATACTTCGATTTTTTGTCTTCAGAAGCAAAAAAACGCGCCTCTTCCTCATAATCCCCTGTTTCTCTTTCTATATTTTATCAATCACGCTTGCATACCCTCCCTCGTTATTTGCGTTATAATAGTAACAGACGAGGTGAAAAGTATGAACCAATCAGAAATGTGTCCTAGATTTGAAAAAGCAGTCGACATCTTGAGTAAACGCTGGGTCGCTTTGATCGTATTTCAGCTCTTGAACGGATCGCAGCGATTTAGCGAAATTGAAGCAGCACTTCCAAATCTAAGCGGCAGAGTTCTGTCAGAACGGCTGAAAGAACTTGAGCTTGAAGGAGTAGTGAAGCGGGATGTCATCCCTGAAACTCCGGTTCGCATCGAATATTCATTGACTGATAAAGGAAAGGCACTGGCCCCCATTCTAGGTGAGATTTCTAAATGGGCGACTGAATGGATTGACCCTTCCTTTCTTGACTAATTGCTAAAACGGTTCTGATCTCAAAGACGAGAAAAGAGCCGTTTTTTATTTTTTCCCAGGTGAAAAAACGATTTCTCAGCCGATATATAGTACATCCACACATTACGTTTTTAAAGGAGACCACTATATGCGACTGACGATTTCCCGCAAATTCAGCCTGGTATTTTTGACACTGATCCTGATCAATTTACTTGTAGGCGGAATAGGCGTTCTTAATATGCAGCATATCATTCAAAAAACAGATGAAATCAACACAAAATGGATTGACGGCATCAAAGGAATCACTTCAATTAATTATGTAACCGAGCACCTGTCTTCTAAAGAAAAGGACTTTCTGATTTATACAGACAAAAGCAAAATGGATACACTTGATCAAGAAATGAATCAAATCATGGAAGACATTAACCAAAAGCTCGATAACTACGAAAAAACGATCTCCACTGATAAAGAGCAGAAACTGTTCGAGCAGCTTCAAACTGAAGTGAATACCTATATGGATATTCATGCGCAAATTATCGAAAGCGGCCGCACGAATGACATGGACAAAGCAAGAGGTTTATTGGTTCAGACTGAGGCCAGCTTTGAGGATATGAAAAAAACAATCACTCAGCTTGTTGACTTAAATCAAGAAGGCAGCAACACAGCGGTAAAAGAAACGAAGGCCGTCTATCATAAAGGGCTCATTTACACTGCTTTGCTTGTGGCAGCATCGGTCCTCATCAGCATTTTCATCTGGCTTTATATCACGCGAAACATTGTAAAGCCTATCATTCGCATGAAGGAATCTGCCAATCATATTGCCGAAGGCGATCTGTCGAACGATATGGAGCCGCTCAACTCAAAAGACGAGCTGGGTGATCTGAATGAAGCGTTGCAAAAAATGGTAGGGAATCTGAGAGATATTGTCGGATATTCTAAAGACATATCAAGCCGGGTTCTTTCTTCTTCGCAGGTGCTTGCAACCGCAACGAATGAAACAAGATCCGGCAGCAAACATATTACTGAAACGATGAACGAAATGGCTGAGGGCTCTGAACAGCAGGCCCAAGACGCGGTGACGATTGCCGAATCGATGAATGAGTTCACTGAAAACATTGATAAAGCCTATAATCACGGCATTACAATCAGCGATACGTCTCAAAACGTTCTCGAACTCGCGGTAAGCGGAAACGAAAATATGGCTACGTCATTACAGCAAATGAAAACCATCCACCATATCGTTCAAGAAGCCGTTCATAAAGTGAGATCACTTGAACAGCATTCTCAGGATATCAACAAGCTCGTTCAGGTCATCAACGGGATTGCCGAGCAGACGAATTTGCTGTCCCTTAACGCCGCGATTGAAGCTGCCCGCGCTGGAGAAAGCGGCAAAGGCTTCGCCGTTGTGGCTGATGAAGTCAGAAAGCTGGCTGACGGCGTTTCTGATTCCGTGCAGGACATTACCCGGATTGTAAACGGGACACAGCAGGAGATCCACACTGTCATTACGTACTTGGAAAGCAGCTTTACAGAAGTCGAAAAAGGAACGGAAAACCTGACAGACACCGGGCAGGCTATGCAGCATATCAAACAATCCGTCACCCATGTTGCAGACAGCATTAAGGAAGTAACGGATGGCCTGAAGCAGTTAACAAACCAATCGATTACCATCAATCAATCGATTGAAAATATCGCTTCTGTATCCGAAGAGTCTGCCGCCGGCATTGAAGAAACATTTTCAATTACCGAGCAATCCGCCCATTCGATGGATCAAGTGCTTCTAAATGCTGAAGAGCTTGAGCAGCTGGCCAATGAGCTTAATGAGAAGATGGGTCAGTTTACGATTTAAATAGAAAAAAGAGGCTGGACTCCAGCCTCTTTTTCTATTCTATGCAGCTGATTGAACATGTTTCGCCCCGGTTCTTTTTTTCTTCACCGGACTTAATGCCCGCTCCAGCCAAGCCATGAGCAAATCCGCCCCTACCGCCATCACCGCAGTTGGTATCGCTCCGGCTAGAATAATCGCAGTTCCGTTTGTTGCGTTTGAGCCGCGGACAATCATGTCCCCAAGGCCTCCGGCACCGACAAATGTGCCGATCGCTGTAATTCCGATGGCAATGACGAGAGCCGTGCGAAGGCCCGCCATAATGACAGAAAGTGCGAGCGGGAGCTCAACCATTCTGAGTACTTGGAATTTCGTCATGCCCATTGCTTTTCCCGATTCTAAGTAGGCATGTTCAATACTGATAATGCCTGTGTACGTGTTTCGAATAATCGGCAGCAGGGAATACAGAAATAATGATAGAATCACGGTATTTGCGCCGAGCCCCATAACAAGCATTAAGACGGCCAGCATAGCGAGCGCCGGGATTGTTTGAATAACGTTTGTTACGGCAAACACCCAGGCTGACAAACGGCGAAAATGCGCGATGAGGATTCCGGCCGGAACCCCGACGACAGCGGCACACAATACGCCGTAAGCCGACATGAGAAAGTGGCGGCCGAATTCATCCATGACGTAACTGCCATTCTGCGCGTAATACGTCATTAACTGTTCAAGCACGTTCATTGACCTCTTCCCCCTTTCACGATTCGAAATAGCGATGTTTTTCTAAATATTCCTTGGCAACGACAGACGGTTCTTTGAGATTGCCGTCGACTTCATAGTTAAGCTCCTGCATCGTGGCTGTGTCGATTTTTCCGAGCATTTTCTTGATTATGCCTTCAAGCTCAGGATGTTCTTTGAGCACCTTTTCCGGAACAACCGGAGAGCAATCGTACGGCGGGAAAAATTGTTTGTCATCCTTTAGCATTTTGAGACCATAGGACTTGATTCTTCCATCGGTTGAATACGCAAGCACAATGTCCATCTTTCCGCTTTTCACCGCGTCGTACACAAGGCCGATCTGCATCGGATACGTGCCGCCGAATTTCATGCCGTAGGTTTTCGTAAAATCCTGATAGCCGTTTCCTTTGAGCTTCATCCAATAGTTATCAACGCCCAGCTTTAATTGCGGCGCCCATTTTTTAACGTCTGATACGGTCTCTAAATGGTATTGGTCGGCCAGTTCCTTGCTGACTGTAAAGGCATATGTATTATCAAACCCGTAGGAGTTATACCATTTTAAATTGTATCTTTTTTTAAACTCCCGCTGAGTAAGCGCCAGCGCTTTGTCCGGATCTTTTTCAGGTTCCATTCTCAACGTACCTGTCAGCGCGTCTCCCGTATATCTTGTGGCCGCAATGTCAATTTCCCCGTTCATTAAAGCCTGCTGCTGCACCGCGTTGGAGCCAAGATTTTTAATCGTTGTTGTTTTGAGATCAGTATGGTGTTCGATCAACTGGCCAAGCATGCTGGCGATGATTTCTGATTCGCTCATGCTTTGCGCGCCGATTTTAATGGTCTGGTCTGCAGCAGCGCTGAGACCAGGAAGCGAACAGCCGCTCAGCGTCAGCGTTGCCGCAAGTGCTAAACCTATCATTAATTTGAGATATTTTCTTTTCATGAGCCGCCTCCTTATGACAATTCATTCAATCTCTGCATGCCGGCAGGTGTCAGTTTTCGTTCAGCAACTGCCAGCACATAATCAATCACAATTGCCAATATCGTGACAGGTACCGCGCCCCCGATGATATATTCCGGCTGATATAAATTCAGTCCGATAAAAATGTAATCACCCAATCCGCCGCCTCCGATAAAGGAAGCAAGCGTGGCCCAGCCGATTAAGTAAATCGTCGATGTTCTGATTCCCGCCATGATCACTGGTGCGGCAAGCGGCAGCTCCACCAAGCGGACTTGTTCAGACGGCGTCATTCCGATTCCTTTACCAGACTCGAGCAGATTTTTGTTGACGCCGCGAATGCCGGTATACGTGTTGCGAAGAATCGGCAATACGGAATAGAAAAACAAAGCCACAATGGCCGGAACCTTCCCTACACCAAGGAGTGGGATAAAAAAAGCGAGGATGGCCAGACTCGGCAGCGTCTGAATGATATTGACAATGCCGATAATGGTGCCGGCTCCTTTTTTCATTCTGGTAAGCACAACCCCGAGGGGGACGGCAACCAGCACGCCCAGGATCACAGCAATGAGCGATATCGTAATATGCTCGTATGTTTTATAAAGAAGCTCGCCCCCATTGGTTTGCAAAAATTGAACAATATGATGCATGACTTATCGCCCCTCCCTATGACAATGCTGCGAGCTGCTTTTCTTCTCCCCAGAGGGAGTCATACACGATGTCGACCAGACTTGCCCTCGTCACAATTCCGATCAGGCGTCGGTCTTCATCCACAACGGGAACATATTTGACACCCCGTTTTAAAATTTTGCGGACCGTGTCGCGCAGCAGTGTGCCGCCCAGTACTGTGTATATATCTTCATGTAAAACCTCACCTATGAGATTGGCCTTTTTCCGGCATTGATCAATGATTTCAACATCGACATAGCCTTGCAGAACGTGCTCGTCATCGACGACCAGCAATGAATCGACCCGTTCCTGCCTCATCAGCTGAATGGCCTCAGAAAGCGTTTTATCCGCGGTGATCGTTACAGGCTGTGTGTTCATAATCTGGTCAACCCGTTCAACATCCGGGCTGGATGACTGAATCAGCCGCTCCTTGCCGATAAATTCCTCAACAAATTCGTCTGCCGGATTTCTTAAAATGTCATCGGGCGTTCCAACTTGAACGATTTCTCCCGCTTTTAAAATCACAATCCGGTCTGCCAGCTTAATCGCTTCATCCATATCGTGGGTAACAAATACGATGGTTTTATGTAAGGTTTTTTGCAGTTTTTTAAATTCTTCCTGGAGGGAATCCCTCGTAATCGGGTCGAGTGCCCCAAACGGTTCATCCATTAAGATAAGCGGCGGCTCCGCGGCAAGTGCCCGTAATACACCAATACGCTGCTGCTGCCCCCCGCTTAATTCATGAGGGTAACGGTCTACATATTCAGGCCCCATATCGACCAATTTTAAAAGCTCACGCGCCCGTTCTTTCCGCTGCTGCTCCGGCCATTTCAGCAGTTTTGGGACGAGTGAGATATTCTGCTGAATGGTCATATGGGGAAACAGGCCGATCTGCTGAATCACATAGCCAATTTTGCGCCTGAGCTCTACAGGATCCTGGTCCATGATGTTTTCGCCGTCAATGAAAATCTTTCCGGCGGAAGGCTCAATTAATCGGTTAATCATTTTCATTGTTGTCGTTTTTCCGCAGCCGCTCGGCCCGATAAAGCAGATAAATTCGCCTTTTGCAATCTTAAGATTTACGTTGTTCACAGCTTTTTTGCCGCCCTTGTATGTTTTCGAGACATTTTCTAATGTCAGCAAACATCGCACCTCCAAAATTAAGTTTATTCAATTTGTTCAGTTTTAATTTAATTTTTCAGACAATTGAATGCTTCCCATTATAGAATAAAGTTTATAAAATAAAAAGTTTACAATTTGTTCATATTATTTATAAAGTATGTGTAAACGCTGATTTACCCGCATTGACGTGTGTTGATCTCCTTATTGCTCCAATTTCCTGCCAAATTCTCTTTTGACAGCATTTTCGCCGTATCAAAAATGTGGTATATTGACATCGGAATTGTTAGCTGAAAGGATGAAACCGTTGGAGAAAGATCCGTTAACGATCATTGAACAAGCCGAGGACCATTTTATAGAAAAAATCGCGGAAAACATGCATGCATTTGGAATCCCCTCTACCGTCGGACGTGTGCTGGGCATTATTTATATGAATCGAAAACCGATGACGCTTACGGAATTATCTGAGGCCACCGGCATGAGCAAAACACGCATGAGCCAGGTAGTGCGGGAAATGCTTGATGCCAACATTGCCGAGAAGGTGTTCGAAAAAGGCGTCCGAAAAGATTTATATGAGGTTGAGCAGGACTACTATCAAACATTTACCACGCTGTTTTCAGCCACCTGGAGCAAAGTCGTCAGCAAAAACAAAATGATGCATAAAAAACTCAATCGGGAGCTGCTTAGCGTGTTGGATGAAGAGCTTACTCCTGAAGCGGAAGAAAAAGTGAATGAACTGCTGAAAGAATTAAAGGAATGGCTTGATTATTATAATTGGCTCAGCCGTTTGATTGAGTTTTTTGAGAGCGAAGAAATTTTTAAATATGTGCCGAAGCCGTAAAAAGTTCCCAAATTCAATTCTGGGAACTTTTTTAAGTCCAATCCAAATGGTTGAATATCAAACTTCAAGAAAACAAACAAAATAATGCATAATTTACATTAATTTATTCATTATCCATTTTTTGTTGATTATTCTGACTAGCTATTATATAATCTTTTTGAAATGATTATATTAGCTTAGAGGAGGTAATCTACATCAAAAAAAAGGGAATTATTACTGTAATGACTATATGTTTCCTATTATTTTCTTCTTATTACTTTAGCAATATTTCACCTCAGAATCCACTGTTCAAAAAAAATTTTTTGCAACAATTGTCTCCCCAAGGCTTTGGCTTTTATAGTAAAAGCCCTACAGAAGAAAACATTTCATTTCACACAAAAGAAAATTTAAAGTTACCTAATGCACTTCCCAATAATTTTTTTGGGATAAAAAGAGAAGGAAGAGTTCAGGCAATAGAATTAGGCAAAATTGTAGAGAATATCGATCCAAAGAATTGGAAAACTTGTGAAAACAATAACTCCTGCACAAATTTAGAGAAACAAATAAAGCCTATTAAGGTTAAAAAAAATGAAGATTATATACATCTTAGCAAAGGAGAATACCTAATATATCGCCAAAAACCACTCTCATGGTATTGGATAGACTTTAAACAAACTACCTCTTTTGAAAGAAAGGTGCTAAAAATAAAAATAGTATGAAGATATTAAATAGTTTAGAAGGTTATATTGATACCTATAATCCATGGAAAAATACATATGCACTTTTTAGAAGTTTACTTGGTTTCTCAACATTACTAGTACTATTATTTAATAGTACTGATATTTTATTTAGTTATAGTGCAAATAATGTCACATGTGAAAATGTCTATATCCCTACCGCCTTTTGTTTTGCTAAAGAATATAGTATCAATTTTGAGATTATAAGATACTTAATGATTTTTATATTAACCTTAGTGGTTATAGGGTGGAGACCTAGATTTACCGGTTTATTTCACTGGTATATTTGCTATAGTATTCAAACTTCAGCTTTAACTATCGATGGTGGAGAGCAAATTGCAACTGTTCTTTCTTTTCTTATATTACCTGTTACATTATTAGATTCAAGGCGAAATCATTGGAATATAAAGAAAAACAATAATGAATCTTTCACAAAGAAGACAGTATTGTTTTATATAATGACAATAATTAAAATTCAAGTTTTTATCATTTATTTAAACGCAGCTTTAGAGCGATTGAAAAATAAAGAGTGGGCAGAAGGAACAGCAATTTACTATTTCTTTTCTGATCCGGTGTTTGGATTACCTGAATATCAACTTAACTTATTGAATCCACTACTTGAAAGCAATTTTATTGTTGTCATCACTTGGTTAGTAACTATTTTTGAGTTGTTCTTAGCAGCAAGTATCATTTCAAATATCAGAATAAAGAGAATTGCTCTTGTTTTAGGAATATTATTTCATGTCGGGATCATATTCAGCATTGGTATTGTAAGTTTCGGCTTGATCATGATATCAGCATTAATTATATATCTGCATCCTGTACAACAAAATATCACTATGAATTGGTGTTCTCCTTTATTTAAATATATATATGTAAAAGGAAAGAGAAATTTCAAAAGAATAGGAGGTGAATCAGTCAAGTTTCTTACAAAATTGTTTCATAGCTAACATTTAGATAATGGAGAAATAACTTAATGGAGGTATAATAATTTGAAAAGTAAATTACTTAGGCTATTGATTGTTTCCATGGTGACAATATTGGTTTTTTCATTAGTAGGACTCTCTAAGGAGTCAAGTACATCTGCTAAAGAAAACCATACATTTTCTGGAGAAGATTACTTTAGAGGACTTTTATTTGGACAAGGGGAAGTTGGTAAATTAATTTCAAACGATTTGGACCCTAAACTCGTAAAAGAGGCAAATAGTACAGAAGGTAAAAAGTTAGTAAATGATGTAGTCAAATTTATAAAAAAAGATCAACCACAATATATGGATGAATTGAAACAATCGATTGACAGCAAAGACCCTAAAAAACTCATTGAAAATATGACCAAAGCAGACCAACTTATCCAAAAATATGCTAAGAAAAATGAAAACGTAAAATACTCTTCTAATAAAGTAACTCCATCTTGTGGGCTTTATGCCGTCTGTGTAGCAGCTGGATATTTATATGTTGTGGGCGTTAACGCAGTTGCATTACAAACGGCTGCCGCGGTAACAACTGCAGTGTGGAAATACGTTGCCAAATATTCCTCTTCAGCTTCTAATAATTCTGATTTAGAAGCGGCTGCTGCAAAAACCCTAAAATTGATTCATCAATAATCCATTATAATTGAGTGTCTTGCGGATTACTCCGCAAGACACTTTTTCAACGTGAACCGTTTAATTTTTTGTAATAAAGATATGAAGCTAGTGTTGAAATAACTAATGCTAAAAGAACTAGCACAATCATAATAAGAATTATATATTCTCCTGTAAAAAATGAAAGAACAGCTATTATAAAACCACACACTACAAGTACTTTAGAGGCGAAGCGATTTCCCAGTTTCCAAACAGTCTCATCTTTTAATGTCCAAGGTGTCCTCAATCCAATAAGATGGTTTTGTTCTGCTAGCTGCATTGAATTTCCACCAATAATTAAAAAGATACCAACACCAAGCCCTATTATTAAATCAATATTCAGTTCGTATCCTAAACTTATCAATAGAGTTGAAAGTTGTAAAATATATAAAAGGATTAACATATTATTAGAAGCTAGGAAAAGCAATGCTTTATTTTTTTGTGTAGACTTAATAGTTAACATATAAAAAGTAAGATAATAAATAAGCATAACAACAGGTATAATAAATATTGTTAAAGGTTTAGATACAATTGCAGCCGGTTTATTTCCTGACCATTGTATCGGTATTTCTTCTGGAAGGTATTGATATAATATAATTGAAGTCAAGAAACTCAAACATACAATAATTATGGAAATTATATTTTTCTTCATAAATCGTTATCCCCTTTATTTATAAAGTTAAGCATCCAATTTATTGAGTCTTGAAGTACTGTTGTATTTAGAGAGTAATAAATAAATTGTCCTTTGCGGTGGTCACTTATGACTTCCGCTTGCTTTAAAATATTCAAGTGGTGCGAAATACTCGGTTTGCTGATATTAAAATGCTCAGCAATATCTCCCGCAGTCATATCCCCTCCTTTTAACAAATCCAAAATTTTTCTCCTTGTTGGATCTGATATAGCTTTGAAAACATTATTCATAGCGTTTTCTCCTTTACAAAAAAACATTTAGACATTTAGATATTTGTATAAATGTATTATTTTCATTATAACTTGAATTTTTTTAAAAACAACCCTCAAATTGGTTATAATATCTGATTTTTGTATTTTTTCAAATACTCGGATAATCCCAACGCTGGAAAATATGTTTAACAGATACTAACACATGTTGTTTATTTAAAAAAACCACCTCTGTTGTATTTAAATAGAGGTGGTTTTTCTATCAGCTATAATAAAATTTCCTTTTTTCTTTTTAATCGGGCTTAATGCTCGTTCAAGCCAGCCCATGACCAAATCGGCAATCACCGCCATCAGAGCTGTGGGGATCGCTCCCGCTAATATAATCGCGGTTCCGTTTGTGGCGTTTGATCCTCTGACGATGATGTCCCCGAGACCGCCAGCACCGACAAATGTCCCGATGGCCGTAATGCCGATCGCAATGACAAGCGCGGTGCGCAGGCCGGCCATTATGACAGAAAGCGCAAGCGGAAGCTCGACCATCCGCAGCACTTGAAATTTTGTCATCCCCATTGCTTTTCCCGATTCAAGATAGGCGTGCTCAATACTGATAATCCCTGTATACGTATTTCTGATAATCGGCAGAAGAGAATACAGAAATAATGACAATATCACCGTATTAGCGCCCAGCCCCATGACAAGCATCAGCACGGCGAGCATGGCGAGAGCCGGGATGGTCTGAATGACATTCGTGACCGCAAAAACCCATCCGCTTAATCTTCTGTATCTGGCTATCAGGATGCCGAGCGGAATTCCAACAATGGCGGCAAATAAAACGCCATACACCGACATCAGAAAATGGCGGTAAAATTCCTGCAGCACGTAACCGCCGTTTTGCGAATAGTATGTGCCAAGCTGCTGTAGTACTTCCATATGATCCACCTCTTTTCTTAGTCAAAATAATGATGTTTCTCTAAAAATTCCTTTGCTACGACAGACGGCTCCTTCAGCTTGCCATCCACCTCATAATTAAGTTCCTGCATCGTTTCCGTGTCGATTTGCCCAATCAGCTTATTGATCACACCTTCAAGTTCCGGATGCTCCTTAAGCACCTTTTCCGGAATCACCGGTGAACAGTCATACGGCGGAAAGAAACGCTTATCGTCTTTTAAGATTTTCAGATCATATGCTTTAATCCGTCCATCCGTTGAATAAGCCAAAACCGCATCCATTTTCCCGTTTTTGACTGCGTCATAGACTAGCCCGATCTGCATTGGATAAGTTGTGCCGAACTCAAAGCCATATGTGCTGACAAAGCCTTTATACCCGTCGCCTTTTCGTTTCAGCCAAGCATTGTCGACGCCTAATTTATATTGGGAAGCATTTTTCTTCAGGTCAGACACGGTGTTAATATGCTCCTTTTCCGCAAACTTTTTTGTTACTGTGAAGGCATATGTGTTATCAAAGCCGTAGGAATCAAACCATTTATAGGAAAAGCGCTTTTGAAACTCGTTCTGCACAATGTTCAGCGCTTTTTTCGGATCTTTCTCCGCTTCCTTGCCGAGGGTGCTTGTTAAATCTGTTCCGGAATAGCGCGTGGCTGAAATATCAATGTCACCGCCCAGCATCGCTTGGTGCTGAACATAGTTTGAGCCGAGGTTTTTCACTAAAGCGGTATTCAAATCTGTATCATGTTCAATAAGCTGCGCGATCATATTCGCTACAATTTCTGATTCTGTCATGCTTTGCGCCCCGATTTTGATCGTGTCGTCAGAAGCGCCGCCGAGACCCGGCAGAGAGCAGCCGCCTAGCAGCATGACAAAGACGAGAGCAAACGCGCCAAGCCATTTGATTTTTGTCATTTTCAACAGTGCCAACTCCTTACGAAACTTCCTTCATCCCTTGCAAGCCTTTCGGCGTCACCTTTCGTTCTGTCACAGCCAGCACATAATCAATAATAATTGCCAGAATTGTGACAGGCACGGCACCGCCAATGATATATTCAGGCTGGTATAGGTTCAGTCCGATAAAAATATAGTCCCCGAGGCCGCCTCCCCCGATAAACGACGCAAGTGTCGCCCAGCCAATTAGGTAGATCGTTGATGTGCGGATCCCCGCCATGATGATGGGAATCGCCAGCGGGATTTCGACGAGCCGAATCTGCTCCCAGCCGGTCATGCCAATCCCTTTCCCCGATTCCAGGAGGTTTTTATTTACACCTTTAATGCCGGTATACGTATTGCGCAGGATCGGCAGCACCGAATAGAAAAATAAAGCGACAATCGCAGGCACTTTTCCTACACCGAGAAGCGGAATAAAAAAGGCTAAAATCGCCAGACTCGGGAGGGTTTGCACAATGTTTACGAAACCGATTACCGCACCTGCGCCTTTTTTCATTCTGGTAAGAGCAACGCCGAGCGGCACTGCAACGATAATGCCCAATACAACGGCTATGAGCGAAATATATAAATGCTCTCCTGTTTTATACAACAGCTCTCCGCCGTTCGTTTGCAAAAAAGTCATCATTTGATTCATCTTAAAAGAGCTCCTCCCCTGGTCAGATCGTCATGAGCTGGTTTTCCTCGTCGCCCCAAATGGAATCGTATACGATATCAACGAGGCTCGCTCTTGTCACAATCCCTGCTAAATGGTTCTGTTCATCGACCACCGGAACATACTTGATCCCCTGCTTCAAAATTTTTCGGACTGTATCGCGAAGAAGCGCCCCTTTTTGAACGGTATATATATCTGAACGGTATACATCGCCAACGATGCTCGCTTTTTTGCGGTTTTGATCAATCATTTCCACATCAACATAGCCCTTCAGCACGTTTTGCCGGTCCACAACGAGCAGCGAGTCAACACGTTTTTCTCTCATCAGCTGAATCGCCTGAGAAAGCGTTTTGTCCGCAGATACCGTCACCGGCGTTCTGTTCATCATTTGCTCTACCCGCTCGATATCCGGTCTTGACTGAATCAGGCGCTCTTTCCCGATAAATTCTTCAACAAACTCATTTGCCGGGTTTCGAAGAATCTCATCAGGTGTGCCGACTTGAACGATTTCTCCCGCTTTTAATATCACAATCCTGTCAGCAAGCTTAATTGCTTCATCCATATCGTGGGTTACAAACACAATCGTTTTGTTTAAGGTTCTCTGCAGTTTTTTGAATTCTTCCTGAAGGGAATCACGCGTAATCGGATCAAGCGCTCCGAACGGTTCATCCATTAAAATGAGAGGGGGTTCCGCTGCCAGGGCGCGCAGCACGCCGATTCTCTGCTGCTGTCCGCCGCTGAGCTCATGCGGATAACGGTCTAAATACTCTGGGCCCATATCCACAAGCTTTAACAGCTCGCGCGCCCGTTCTTTCCGTTTTTCCTCAGGCCATTTCAGCAGCTTTGGTACGAGTGAGATGTTCTGCTGGATGGTCATATGGGGGAACAAACCAATCTGCTGAATCACATAGCCGATTTTTCTTCTCAGCTCAACCGGGTCCTGTTCCATAATATTTTCTCCGTCGATAAAGATCCTTCCAGACGATGGTTCTATCAGTCTGTTGATCATCTTCATCGTTGTCGTTTTTCCGCAGCCGCTCGGGCCGATAAAACAGATAAATTCACCTTTTGCAATATCTAAATCAATGCTGTTCACAGCTTTTTTGCAGCCTTTATATACTTTTGACACTTGTTCCAATTTCAGCAATCCGTGCACCTCCGCAGGTTTCCTTTAAATTTTCTGAAAAGTATAATCCTTATTATAGTTTGAACTTTGTAAAATAAAAAGTTTACAATGTGTTGAAATTATATGTTATTTATAGATTATTTATTGTTATGACCGAGACGGAAAGGGTGTTCTTACAATTACGCCGGATACCTCCCACTTCCTCTGCATTCAGCTATTTTCAACACCAGGAAGAAATATGATATATTGACACCATCAATTGCCATTTGAAGGGATGATCAGCTGTGAAAAAAACCGCTCTCGACATCATTGAACATGCTGAAGAGCATCTCATTGAGAAGATTGCCGAAAATATGCATACGTTTGGAATGCCTTCAACTGTCGGACGTGTGCTCGGAATTATTTATATGAATCGAAAACCAATGACCTTAAGCGAGCTCTCTGAGGCAACGGGCATGAGCAAAACACGGATGAGCCAGGTTGTCCGGGAAATGATCGATGCCAATATCGCCGAAAAGGTGTTTGAAAAAGGCGTACGAAAAGACCTTTATGACGTCGAGCAGGATTATTATCAAACCTTCATTTCTTTATTTGCGGCGAATTGGACAAAGGTCGTGAGCAAAAACAAAGTGCTGTATAAAAAATTAAACCGGGAGCTGAGTGATCTTTTACAAAGGGACGGGCTTACCCCGGAAGCGGAAGAGAAAGTCAATCAGCTGCTGAATGAATTAAAAGAATGGCTTCATTACTATGATTGGCTGAGCAGGTTGATTGAATTTTTTGAGAGTGAGGAAGTCTTTCGGTATGTGCCGAAAACAAAAGAATGCAGCTCTCTAAAATAAGAGAGCTGCTTTTTGCATCATGAGGTTAAGACCGGAAACATGCCTTTCAGCCCGGCACCAATCATCCCGACCGCAACCACGGCTAAGATTAATCCCATCAGTCTGGTAATCACATTCATCTCGGTTTTTCCGAGTTTGCTGCTGATAAAAGCAGAATAGTGGAAAAAGAGAAAGGTCAGGGCAATAACGGCGGCTATGCCGATCATGACAGCCACATAATGACCAATGCCGCTATGTCCGGCGGAAAGGCTCATCACTGTTGCAATCGTTCCGGGCCCAGCAATGATCGGAATGGATAAAGGTGTGACTGATATATCCGCTTTTTCCTTGCTTTCCTTATGTTCATCATGGTGAAGAGATTGCACGTGCGATTCTTTCGCATTCAATAGATTATAGGCAATGCCGAAAATGAATATGCCGCCCGCCACTCGGAGCGCGTGAATGTTGATATCAAACAGTTTAAAGATAAGATGGCCGAAAACCAAAAAAGCTGCGAGAATAAAAAAGGATAAAATAGCTGCCTTCCGGGCAATCGCTTTTCTTTCCGCTGCAGTATAGCCTTCTGTCAGCGTCAGAAATATCGGTACGTTTCCGATCGGATTCGATACTGCGAATAAAGAAATGAAGACGTGAACGATAAATGAGAACATCATATACCTCCTTGTTGATAGTCTCTGCACAGGAAATAGAATGATTCTCCACCCTTTTACCCGGAGGCGATTTCCCGGTAAACCTTTATAGCCTGTCAGAAACACGCCATGCTACAATGAAGTGACAAATTGAATAGGAAGGACGTATACAGATGTTCAAAAAAATTGCGGCAGATGCCTTGGGCTTATCTGATATCGGAAAAATTATCGAACCTCAGGACTATGACAAAACAGACGCAGATGACTATGTCATGCATGAAGATAATGAGAAAATTTATTTCTTGATTAAAACAAAAGCAGACGAGTATTGCTTTACGAACCTGGCCCTGATCCATGTGGACGGCGAACGCGCCACTTCCTCAAAACGAACGTTGAAACGCTATCCTTATTCGCAATATAAAATCTCTGACGTTTTTCTTGAAACTGCCGGAAAAGTGGATTTGGATGTTGAAATTAAGTTCAAGCTGGGCGGTGAACAATTCGACATTGATGTCCACAAAGACCAGATTGAAAAGTTAAAAGACCTTTATAAAGCACTGCTTCGCATCGCTGAAACAACCTATGAAAATGACATTTTAATCAATCAAGCGGAGCAAAGCTTAGATAAAGCAGTGACGATTCTTCACCATACCCGCCCTGAGCACGTCAATATTGAAACGCAATACAAAGAGCTGACCGAATTCGGATTCACTTGGCTGACATCCGTTCGCTCGCAGTATCATATTAAGGATTTTGGGGATGTATTTGAGAAATATATTAATAACTAGATAAAAAAAGACACAGCTGCTATCGTGCTCGTGTCTTTTTTTGTATGAATATTGATTACTTTACAACTTTTTTCTTTTATAATAAAACTATTAGTCTATTTTCCCTATATTACAGATAAAGGAGTTATTTTATGTATTGTCCTCAATGCGGCCATCAAACAGATGGCGGAAATTTTTGTGAGAAATGCGGATCACCGCTCCCCGGTCAATCAGGCCACCAGCATGCAGCTCAAACTGGAGCCGCTGCAAAGCAAGCAGCAAAACAGTTCGGTTCATTTGTCTTATCCGTCCTGAAACGCCCTTATCAGGAATGTAAAGCAACAGGCGGAGAACAGCTGATCAGCGCAATCATTACGATGGTTCTTTTCAGTTTGCTGACCCCTTTGATGTTTTATATTCTTTTTTCAGACGGTCCCGGAAGCGTAAGCTTTACAGCAATCTTCTTAGAGCCAACCATTTATTTTATTTTATTTCTATTTGGCCTGCATGCATGCATCTTTTTCGCCCTGAAAATCGCGGGAAACCAAGTGTCTTTCAAGGATTCATTCTCAAGATTCGGAGCATTTCTTATTCCTTTTACGGCTATTTTGATTCTTGCCCTTTTCTTCTTTTTATTACATACAGACATTTGCTTTACCATATTAGCCGTTGGTTTAATCGGTGCATTCTTCGCCATTCCTCCTGCGATGCTGAGCAGTTACCAGCATTCATATAAAGGGAAGGTTGATGTCATTTACTCAACGATTGTGATTTATCTGATCATCTGCGTTACATTTCAGCTTATTATCGAACACTATGTCAAAGAAATTTTCCGTTATATGCTCTTTTAAAAACAACCCCATCACCTGCTGGTGATGGGGTTGTTTTATTGAATAGACGTTAAGTAAATTCTTCCGTTCTTCACTACGCCGGTGTAGGTCCAGTTATATGTTCTGAGCTTTGGACTGCCGCCTGATTTTGTGATATAGAATTCTTCATACGTCTTAATCGTGATAGCCGACCCATTTTGGCTCCAGCTTTTCACTTCATAGTTATTAAAGTCTTCTGTTGTCCCCTCTTTATTTAATTTCGACACGAGATGCTGCTGGTCGGAATAAAGGGAACTGCCTTTTTCAAGGCTGTCTTCCATCAGTGAGAAATTATTTTGATTCACGGCATCTGCCTGACTTTGCAGATAACTGCCCATAAATAATGTCACTTGTTCATCTGTAACATCGCCGCTTGCAGAGCTTTCACTGCCTTTGTTTTTCGAGCCAGCCCAGGCGGAAGTGTATGTCTCTGGTTTATCATTTTTGATTTTCTTTATATTTGTGCCTGCAGATTCGAATGTTGATTCTGCATCTTCGAAAATCCACTTTTTCTGTTTTTTATCATATGAAAGAAGATATTCATAACTCGGACTGTCGTCAGTCATTTCAGATTTTGTATAGTCGTTATACGAAGAAGACTGGTGAAGTTCTTTTCCTGTTACCGATACCTGCCACGTTCCGTCGTTTTTCTGAGAGAGGGCAAATGTGTCCAGGTCAAAATCAGTTTCCAAGTATCTATCTTTTAAGTATGAATCCGCGCTTTTCATAGAATCGACGGTGTCCTTCGTCTCCGCCTTCCAATTGGCACTTGCCTCTGTCATCTGGGCTGTATTCCCATCAGATAGAGCTTTGGAGTATTGTTTTGTTGTTTTGACAATTGTGTTCATAATCTGTTCCTGTGTATCTTGATCAGGAATTAACGTTAACTCCATTTCTTTATCATCGATCGGAACGCCGGCAGTTTTTGTTTTTCCCCACGGAAATTCTGCCTCGACTGAAGCTGTCATTGATCCATCTGTCAGCAGCGGACCATATGTTACGGATTTGAACGGATCTTTATGAATTGATTTACCGTTAATCAGCAAATCTCCCTTCCCGCTCTTGATGTCATCCGCTAAGCTGAATGTCACATCGTCTGCTTCCAATGAGAGATCAACACGAAAGCTGCTATCGCCAATCGCCTGAATGTCTTCCTTTTTCACAAGGTCAACGACATCGTTTTTCAGTTTGGCTGAGACTGTATATTCGCCGGGAATGTACGGACCAAGGGTTTGTGCTTGATCTGCTTTCTTTACAGATCCGGCTTCCTCTTTATTGACATATAGATCGGTATTTTTATAATTGCTGCTCACTTCAAAATAAACAGGTGCTACCTTTAAGTCATAATGGTCAAATACCAGCAGGCTTTTCCCGTCTTTTTCTGCATATACGATATCCTTCTGGGCTGTTTCATCCCGCAGCGATGCAAAAAGTTCATCTTTTTTGTCTGGATGATCCTTCAAATATGTAAGAAACGGTTTTACATTATTTTTAGTGAGTTTAAGATTGTCATTTACCGGTGTAAGCAGAGTCGCGATTTGGTCCTGATCCCCATCATTTACGGCCTGTTCAAACTTGTCTACTAACCTATCCTTTGAAGTAAAATACGCTCCGGTTTTATATGCGGCGAATAATATAACGCACGCCGCGGCAATGCTGCTCCATAAAATGATGGTTTTCTTAGGGATCGGTTTTCGCGGAGCCTGCCCTGTTTCTGCAGTGCTAGCTGTTTCTTGATTTGCCTGTTTGCTACCCCCTCCGATCGGGGTGCCGCATTGTTTACAAAACTTGGCTCCTTCATTATTCTGGGAGCCGCAATTCTTACAAAAAAACATGACTTTCCTCCTATTCTACTAATTTGATAACATTTACTGCTTTTCATATTTTATAATAAAACAGAATGAAATTGGGAACGAATGAAAAAATTAAATGTCTATCAGACTAAAAAGGTGGTACGAATATGCAAAAGCTCAGGATTGAATTAGGAGAAGAAACAAATGACGAATTATATGATCTATTGCTGCTCGCCGATCCATCGAAAGACATTGTAGATGAATATCTTGAGAGGGGAGAATGTTACACAGCTTGGGCCGGTGATGAGCTTGCAGGTGTTTATGTATTGCTAAAAACAAGGCCGCAAACAGTTGAAATTGTAAATATTGCGGTAAAAGAATCTCTTCAGAAGAAGGGCTTTGGCAAACAGCTTGTACTTGACGCCATTGAAAAAGCGAAGGAGCTGGGGGCGGACACGATTGAAATCGGAACGGGGAATTCGAGCATTCATCAGCTTTCCCTCTATCAAAAATGCGGATTCCGCATTCAGGCGATCGACCACGATTTCTTTGTCAGACATTATGATGAGGACATTTTTGAAAACGGGATTCAATGCCGCGATATGGTGAGGCTTTATTTGGATCTCTGAAAGCATAAAAAAGCCGCCGAGAGAAAATCCCGGCGGTCTTTTTATTACTTGTTTAAGTTGTAGAAAGAGTTGATACCATGGTATTGAGCAGTTTCAGCCAACTGATCTTCGATGCGAAGAAGCTGGTTGTATTTCGCAACACGGTCCGTACGAGACGGAGCACCTGTTTTGATTTGTCCTGCGTTTGTTGCCACAGCGATGTCAGCGATTGTGCTGTCTTCCGTTTCACCAGAACGGTGAGAGATAACAGCTGTGTAGCCTGCGCGTTTCGCCATTTCGATCGCATCGAATGTTTCAGTCAATGTACCGATTTGGTTTACTTTGATCAGGATAGAGTTGCCTACGCCGTTTTTAATACCTTCAGAAAGTTTTTTCGTGTTTGTAACGAAGAGGTCGTCACCAACAAGCTGAACTTTTTTGCCAAGACGCTCAGTAAGAAGCTTGTGGCCTTCCCAGTCGTTTTCGTCAAGTCCGTCTTCGATAGAGATGATTGGGTATTTAGAAACAAGCTCTTCATACCAGTCAACCATTTCAGCAGATGTTTTCACAACGCCTTCGCCAGACAGATGGTATTTGCCGTCTTCTTTGTTGTAGAACTCAGAAGATGCAGCATCCATAGCAAGTTTAACTTCTTCGCCAGGTTTGAAGCCGGCTTTTTCGATTGCTTCAACGATTGTTTGAAGCGCTTCTTCGTTAGAACCAAGGTTTGGAGCGAATCCGCCTTCGTCACCTACAGCAGTGTTTAAGCCTTTTGCGCTTAATACTGATTTCAGGCTGTGGAAGATTTGAGCGCCCATGCGAAGTGCTTCACGGAAGTTAGGAGCACCTACAGGCATGATCATGAATTCTTGAATATCCACGTTGTTATCAGCATGCTCTCCGCCGTTTACGATGTTCATCATCGGTACAGGAAGCGTTTTTGAGTTGAATCCTCCAAGGTATTGGTAAAGAGGAATCTGTAAGAAATCAGCAGCAGCACGCGCACAAGCCATAGATACGCCAAGGATTGCGTTCGCACCAAGTTTGCCTTTGTTTTCAGTACCGTCAAGCTCGATTAAAAGCTGATCGATTGCGTTTTGTTCAGTTACATCAAAGCCAAGAAGCTCTGGAGCAATGATTTCGTTTACGTTGTTAACAGCTGTTAACACGCCTTTTCCAAGGTAACGGTCTTTGTCGCCGTCACGAAGCTCAACCGCTTCGTATTCACCTGTAGAAGCTCCGCTTGGCACTAATGCGCGGCCGAAAGCTCCTGTTTCTGTATATACTTCAACTTCAACTGTTGGGTTGCCGCGGGAGTCTAATACTTCGCGTGCATAAACATCAACAATGTATGGCATGAGTTTTGTCTCTCCTTTTGATTTTCAAATTATTTTTGAATTAAAGATGTTCCTGTCATTTCTTTCGGTTTTTCAACACCAAGAAGGTCTAATAACGTTGGTGCAAGGTCGCCTAGGATTCCGCCTTCACGCAGCGTAATGCCTTCTTTCGTTACAATCACAGGGACTGGGTTTGTTGTATGCGCAGTGTGCGGTTCGCCTGATTCTGTAATCAGAATGTCAGCATTACCGTGATCAGCGGTAATGATAGCGTGTCCGCCTTTAGCAAGGATCGCGTCAACGACTTCGCCCAAGCATTCGTCCACTGCTTCAATTGCTTTAATTGTTGGTTCAACCATTCCGGAGTGGCCGACCATATCAGGGTTTGCGAAGTTAAGAATGATCGCGTCATGCTTGTCAGCTTCAATTTCTTTGACAAGCGCGTCTTTCACTTCATACGCACTCATCTCAGGCTTCAAGTCATACGTTGCAACTTTAGGCGAGTTGATGAGAATACGCTCTTCACCCGGGAATTCAGCTTCACGGCCGCCGCTCATAAAGAACGTGACGTGCGGATACTTTTCAGTTTCTGCAATTCGAAGCTGTTTTAACCCGTGCTGAGATAATACTTCTCCGACTGTGTTATCAAGATTTATCGGTTTAAACGCTACATAGCCGTCAACTGTTTCACTGAAGTGAGTCAGGCAGACGAAATACAGGTTCTTTGGATAATTCTCGCCGCGGTCGAAGTCACGGAAGTCTTTGTTTGTGAACGTGTTGGAAATCTGGATGGCGCGGTCCGGTCTGAAATTATAGAAAATCACAGAATCGCCGTCTTGGATTTTCGCAACAGGCTCACCGTTTTCTTTTGTGATGACAGATGGAATCACGAATTCATCGTAGATACCATTTGCATATGAATCATCAACAACATCCAGGGCGCTGCGGTAAGATGGGCCTTCGCCGTACGCCATTGCGCGGTACGCTTTTTCTACACGGTCCCAGCGTTTGTCGCGGTCCATAGAGTAGTAACGTCCGGAAATGCTGGCGATTTCACCTACACCGATTTCCTTGATTTGATCGTTCAACTGGTTGATGTACGTTTTCGCTGTCTGCGGACCTACATCACGGCCGTCAAGGAAGCCATGGATATAAACCTCTGTCAGCCCTTCTTTTTTCGCAAGCTTTAACAGTGCGAATAAATGATTGATATGGCTGTGCACGCCTCCGTCAGATAAAAGACCGAACAGGTGCAAGGCTTTGTTGTTTTCTTTCGCGTTGCTGATCGCGTCAAGGAATGTTTGATTGCGTTCGAACTCTCCTTCGCGAATGGCAACATTTACGCGTGTTAAGCTTTGGTACACAATACGTCCCGCACCGATATTTAAGTGACCTACTTCGGAGTTCCCCATTTGCCCTTCAGGAAGACCTACAGCCTCGCCTGAAGCAGTCAATGTTTGATGAGGATACTGGTTCCAATAGCGGTCAAAATTCGGTTTTTTCGCTAAAGCGACTGCGTTCCCTACTGTTTCGTTACGTAATCCGAACCCATCAAGAATGATGAGTGCAGCTGGTTTTTTACTCATATTGACCTTCCTCCAATAATTGAACGAATGACTGTGGCTCAAGGCTCGCGCCGCCGACCAAAGCACCGTCAATATCGGACTCTGCCATATATTCTTTAATGTTTGCAGGCTTTACGCTTCCGCCATATTGGATGCGAAGCTTGTCTGCAGCTTCTTGGCTGAAGCTTTCAGCGACGGTTTTACGGATATGCGCACACACGTCATTCGCATCTTTCGCTGTAGAAGATTTGCCTGTTCCGATTGCCCAGATTGGCTCATACGCAATAACAGAAGCAGCAACTTGTTCTTCAGAAAGACCAGCAAGGCCTTTTTTCACTTGGTCAGCAACAAGATCATTTGTTTTGCCGGCTTCACGCTCTTCAAGCGTTTCACCTACACAGATGATCGGCACAATGCCGTGTTTGAAAGCTGCGTGTGCTTTTTTGTTAACTGTTTCATCAGTTTCAGCGAACATTTCACGGCGCTCAGAGTGGCCGATGACGCAGTAGTCAACGCCAAGGTCTTTCAGAGCAACCGGGCTGATTTCGCCTGTGAACGCGCCGCTTTCTTCGAAGTGCATGTTTTGAGCGCCGACTTTTAGGTCAGTGCCTTTCACAGCAGAAGCAAGCTTTTCTAAGAAAAGCGCTGGCGCGCAAACAACAGCTTCAGCTTTGTCTGCTGCTGGAATGGAAGATTTCACTTCTTCAACGAAGCTGACAGCTTCGCCGAGTGTTTTGTTCATTTTCCAGTTACCGGCGATAATTGGTTTTCTCATCTGTTCCACTTCCTTATAGCAGTTTTGAGATTATTTATCGTTCAGTGCAGCTACCCCTGGAAGCTCTTTGCCTTCCATAAACTCAAGGGATGCGCCGCCGCCTGTTGAGATGTGGCTCATTTTGTCAGCAAGGCCGAATTTTTCAACCGCTGCCGCAGAGTCTCCTCCGCCGATGACAGAGTATGTATCTTTCGCCTCTGCCAATGCTTCCGCAACCGCTTTTGTTCCTTGAGCGAACAAGTCGATTTCGAATACGCCCATTGGTCCGTTCCACACGACAAGTTTGCTGTTTTTGATGACGTCAGCATACGTTTCGCGTGTTTTCGTACCAATGTCGATTGCTTCTAAATCACTAGGGATTTCAGAGATCGGCACAATTTTCACGTTTGCATCGTTAGAGAAATCATCTGCAACGAGTACATCTTCAGGCATGTAGAAGTTAACGCCTTTTTCTTTAGCGCGGTCCATAAATGATTTCGCAAGCTCGATTTTATCCTCTTCAAGAAGAGATTTCCCGACTTCATAGCCAAGCGCTTTTACGAAAGTATAAGCAAGACCTCCGCCGATGATCAGGTTGTCTACTTTATCAAGAAGACTTTCGATTACACCGATTTTGTCTTTTACTTTCGCTCCGCCGATGATCGCTGTGAACGGGCGGTCAGGATTGGAAACCGCTTTTCCAAGTACATCAAGCTCTTTTTCCATTAAGAAACCTGCAACTGCTGGCAGATGCTCGGCAATTCCAGCTGTAGATGCGTGAGCACGGTGGGCAGCACCGAATGCGTCATTTACATATACATCTGCTAGCTCAGCAAATGCTTTTGCAAGCTCAGGGTCATTTTTCTCTTCACCAGGATAGAAACGTACGTTTTCCAATACAAGAACGTCTCCGTCCTTCATCTCAGAAATTTGTGCTTTTACAGCATCGCCGTATGCTTCATCCGCTTTTTTCACTTCTTTGCCAAGCAGTTCGCCGAGACGTGCAGCGACAGGAGTTAAACGAAGCTCCTCAACCACTTCGCCTTTCGGGCGGCCTAAGTGGCTCGCAAGAAGGACTTTTGCGCCTTGGTCTGCAAGGTGTTTGATTGTTGGAAGCGCAGCACGGATACGTGTATCGTCTGTTACTTCCCCGTCTTTCATTGGAACGTTAAAGTCAACGCGGCAGAATACAACTTTGCCTTTTACGTCGATGTCTTTGAGAGTTTTTTTATTCATGCCTAGGAGATCCTCCTTCAAAATGGTTTGCATACAGCACGAAAAACGTGAAACCGTCTGTTCAAGCGATAACTCCGCTAGGGCAGATCGCAGTCTTTTTCGGCACAGGGCAGTTCGTCTAAAAGCCAGGGCAGCGGCCTTAGGCGAAAGCGCCGGCAAAGCTGCTTAAAACGCGGTCGTTTCTCTATCACAGAGCGTTTTCTGAAAGCCGGTCTTCATGGAAAAAGGGAAAGGGAGTCCGTCCCCTTCCCTTGTCCGCTTTCATTATAGCGCTTCTATTCGAAAGAACCAAGTCAGGTCCTTTTTCAGCTATAAATTAAAGACCTTTTTTTGCGATGTAAGCTGCAAGGTCAACAACGCGGTTAGAGTAGCCGCTTTCGTTATCGTACCAAGAGATTACTTTTACCATGCTGCCTTCCATAACCATTGTAGAAAGAGCATCGATTGTAGAAGAGTTTTTGTTTCCGTTGTAGTCGCCAGAAACTAATGGCTCTTCGCTGTAGCCAAGGATTCCTTTAAGGTCGCCTTCAGCCGCTTCTTTAAGAGCTGCGTTTACTTCTTCAGCTGTTACTTCTTGGTTCAGTTCAGCAACCAAGTCAACTAGAGAAACGTTTGGAGTTGGAACACGCATTGCTCCACCGTTCAGTTTGCCTTTTAGTTCAGGAAGAACTAGAGAAACTGCTTTAGCAGCACCAGTTGATGTTGGGATGATGTTTTCAGCTGCTGCACGCGCACGACGGTAGTCTTTGTGCGGAAGATCAAGGATTTGCTGATCGTTTGTGTAAGAGTGAACAGTTGTCATCATACCGCGTTTGATGCCGAATTTATCGTTAAGTACTTTTGCAAACGGCGCAAGGCAGTTTGTTGTGCAAGATGCGTTAGAGATAACATCGTGGTTAGCCGCATCGTATTTATCTTCGTTAACACCCATAACGATTGTGATATCTTCTTCGTTAGCAGGAGCAGAGATGATTACTTTTTTCGCGCCAGCTTCTAAGTGTTTCGCAGCGTCTGCGCGTTTTGTGAAGAAACCAGTAGATTCAACTACGATTTCAACGCCTTGTTTGCCCCAGCTAAGTTTAGCAGGATCGCGTTCTGCAGAAACTTCAATTGTTTTGCCGTTAACAACAAGGTTGTTACCGTCAACTGAAACTTCAGCGTCTAATTTTCCGTGTACAGAATCATATTGTAAAAGGTGAGCCAGCATGTTAGCATCTGTTAAATCGTTAACCGCTACTACCTCAACTTCAGGATTGTTTAATGCTGCGCGGAATACGTTACGTCCAATACGACCAAAACCGTTAATACCGACTTTTACTGCCATGATTGTTTCCTCCTTTAAATAAGTGAGAGATATTTATATTGAGGGATTATTCATCCCTTAATAACTTCTTTGCAGCTCCTTCGTCTGTGACGAGAACCGTGTTGCGTGGCTTTTTAAAGTAAGCCTCGATCGCCTCGGCTTTTGATGATCCGCCCGCTACCGCAATAATATCGGGGATGGCGTCTATGTCATCCAGCTGCATTCCGACAGAATGCACTTTGTGAACCACTTCGCCGTCCGCGTTAAAATAGTAGCCGAACGCTTCCGTCACCGCGTCGTTATCATCTATTTTCTTTAAGTCTTCTAAAGGCGTGTTTCTGCGCTGAGCCATAGTTTTAGCTTCGCCGATTCCGTGAACCAGCATACTCGCTGATTTAATGGTGTTCAGCACCTCTTTGACAGAAGGCTCTTCAATAATAGATGAATAGGCGCCTTGTGACAGCTGTCCCGGAACAAACAAAAGCCGGTAAGTGCCTGAAGCCTTCTCCGCCATATGCGCGCATATGGTGTTCGCCTGGTTTTTCACGTCTTCGCCTAAACCGCCTCTTGCAGGCACAAACAAAAGCTCGCGGTTTTTAGAATCCGGCGTCATCATTTCGGCGACAGCTTCAATTGTCGTACCGCCAGTTACAGCGACGATATTTTTGCCTGAAAATCTTTTTTTCATACATGCGACAGCCGCTCTTCCCATTTCTTTTTTGACCCATGGGGATTGATCGCTGTCTCCGGATACGATAATGGCATCCTTTAGATTTAAACGTTCTTTTAATGTCTTTTCCAAAAGAGTCAAACCTAAAACATCTTTCATCGTATCTTCCAAAACAGAAAGCAGTTCATAGCCCTCTTCTGTCAATGTCATGCCGTTTGTCTTAATATCGACCAGGTTCTGTTCCTTTAAAAACTGAACCTCGCCCCTCAGCACACGCTCACTGATTCCGAGACTGGCAGACAGGCTTCTTCGCCCGATGGGTTCTGTCAGCCTGATATACTGCAAGATTTCAAACCTCTTTTGCATAACGAGCAGAAGATCAGGCAATAATTTTTTTTGAGCTTGTATTAACTGGTTCATGACTCAAACGTTCCTTCCTTTTTTGCTGGACATTATATGTCCCGCTATGACAAAAAACGTCCCGTCATAGCCAAAAAAAATCATTTCTGCTTTCTTTAATTATTTTAACAGGGTGGAATTGTTTATTCAACTGTTAAGAGCCAATTCATCGACAATATTCGCAGAGTTTTCATGCCGCGTCGTTTTATCCAGCAATATTTTATCCTATATATCTTTATCTTATACAGAAAGCGCCAAATGGTGCATCCCAATATAAACAGCCCTTCCCGTAGAAAGGGCTGTTTCATTAAAGCGTTTTCATTTTATCCAAAGCTTTTCAATTTCCTCGAGCGATTTGTTCTTCGTTTCCGGACAGATCGTAACGACAAACAGGAAACAAAGGATGTTAATCACCGCAAAGATCCAAAATGTATAGGCGAGCCCGAAAGAATCGATCATCATTGGCACAAACTGTCCGATCGCCCAGTTTGCTCCCCATAAAAAGATGGTCGCAATGCCCGCAGCCCGCGCACGCAGATGGTTCGGGAAGATTTCAGAAATCATAATCCATGTGATCGGTCCGACCGAGACACAGAAAGCAGCGACAAAACCTAATATAAGGACGATCATCATGATCCCGCTTGTTAACTCAAAATAAAACGACGTCCCGATTAAAATCATAAAAATAGCCATAAAAGCAGAACCGATGGACATCAGTTTTTTTCGTCCGACTTTATCAATCAGCAACACCGCAATAACGGTAAAGATGACTTCTACAACACCGACGATACAAGTTGTCACAAATCCGGCGTTTTGCCCGAATCCCATCATTTTAAAGATTTCCGGCCCGTAGTAAGTAATGGCGTTCATGCCGATGACTTGGTTAAACAGCGCCAGCAGGATTCCAATGACAAGCGCCTTTCTGAGACCCGGCTTAAACAGCTGGGAGAGCGACCCCATTTGTTCTATTTTTAAAGAGTTCTCAATGTTCTTTAATTCTTCTTTTGCAACAGTTTCTCCATTAATACGTGTCAGGATCTTTAAAGCTTCATTTGTTTTGCCCGCTTTCGCCAGCCATCTCGGACTTTCCGGGACGACGAGCAGGACAAGGAAAAAGATGACGGACGGCACCATTCCGTAAGCAAGCATCCATCTCCAGCCGGTGTGCACGCCCCATTCGTATGTTCCGGACCGCTGCACAGCTAGATTAATAAAGTATGTTGCGGAAATACCCAGTATCGTAAAGAGCTGATATAACGAAGATAAACTTCCGCGTATGGCGGGCGGTGCCGCTTCTGTAATATACGTAACAGAGAGCGATGAGCCCATCCCGATTCCCAGCCCCCCGATAATCCTTGCAATGATTAAGGTGGACACGTCTTGAGAAAGTGCTGAAACGATTGCTGATATCGCAAATAACAAAGCGGCTGTCATTAAAATTTTTCTCCGGCCGAATCTGTCACTTAAAAATCCGGATATCCCGACGCCCACAACTCCTCCAATCATAATGCTTGAAATGACAAGTCCCTCCATAAACGGACTCAGGCTGTATAAATCTTTCAGAAAACCGATGGCGCCAGAAATCACTGCCGTGTCATAGCCATACAATAAGCCGCCAAGCCCCGCCGCACATGAGATCAAAATGACAAATCCCATTGAATGGCTTCTTGTTACAGGAACATTTGGTTCTAATTGAGTTGGAGTATTCTTCATTTCCCTGCCCTCCCGAATGTTGAGTAAAGCGTTTTCATTTAAACCTTCAATTGTACGTACTTATATTAAAATTTAACGAAAATTACATTTAATTAGTACGTACAAATATAGAATAATCTTGTTTGCATTTTCTGTCAATGTTTTCTTACAAAGAACGCTGTGATATACTGAAATTTGTCCGTATACATTTTGGAGGAATGGATATGTTACCAAAATACGCGCAAGTAAAAGAAGAAATCAGTTCATGGATTAATCAAGGCAAAATACTGCCCGATCAAAAAATCCCTACCGAAAACGAATTAATGCAGCAATTCGGCGTCAGCCGGCATACCATCCGCAAAGCGATCGGAGACCTCGTATCACTAGGTCTGCTGTACAGCGTGCAAGGCGGAGGCACCTTTGTCGCTTCACGCTCTGCTAAGTCAGCGCTGCATTCCAATAAAACGATCGGTGTTTTGACAACTTACATATCAGACTATATTTTCCCGAGCATCATCAGAGGAATCGAGTCCTATTTAAGCGAGCAGGGGTATTCTATGCTTTTGACAAGCACAAACAACAACCCGGACAATGAAAGAAGAGGCTTAGAAAACCTGCTGTCCCAGCATATTGACGGACTCATCGTAGAACCGACAAAAAGCGCCCTTCAAACCCCAAACATCGGCTATTATCTGAACTTGGAGAAAAACGGCATTCCTTTTGCGATGATTAACGCGTCATATGCCGAGCTTGCCGCGCCAAGTTTTACCTTGGATGATGTGAAAGGTGGGATGATGGCGGCGGAGCATTTGCTTTCTCTCGGCCACACGCATATGATGGGTATTTTTAAAGCTGATGACACACAAGGCGTGAAACGGATGAACGGATTTATACAGGCGCACCGGGAGCGTGAGTTGTTTCCTTCTCCGGATATGATCGTGACATTTACAACGGAAGAAAAAGAATCAAAACTTCTGGAGAAAGTAAAAGCCACACTGGAGAAAAACAGCAAGCACATGCCGACAGCCATTCTTTGTTATAACGATGAAATTGCGCTGAAGGTGATTGATATGCTGAGGGAGATGGATCTTAAAGTGCCGGAAGATATGTCTATCGTCGGGTATGATGATTCACATTTCGCCCAAATCTCAGAAGTGAAACTAACCTCTGTCAAACATCCGAAATCAGTGCTTGGAAAAGCAGCCGCCAAATATGTCATTGACTGCTTAGAGCATAAAAAGCCGAAGCAAGAGGATGTCATATTTGAGCCTGAGTTGATCATTCGCCAGTCCGCACGAAAACTGAATGAATAAAAAAAGCAATGTATGGGTCTCCCCGCTACATTGCTTTTTTTTATAGCTGTTATCTGTTTTTCCAAACGTCAGCGATGATTTCAAACGAACGCATTCTGTCTGCGTGTTCAAAGGTTTCTGAGTTAACCATAATTTCGTCAGCCTGTGTCGTTTTGACGAAATCTTCAAGCTTCGCCTTCACTTCTTCCGGACCTCCGACAATCGTGGAGCTCAGCTGCTCATTGACCATCGCTTTTTCATACGGGCTCCAGATTTGGTCCATATCCTCAACAGGCGGTTTAAGCTGGTTCGGCGTACCGCGGACAAGATCAAGAAACCTTTGATAATGCGAAGTCGCAAGGTGCTGCGCTTTCTCGTTTGTATCTGCCGCGATAATGGTGACACCGATCATCGCATACGGTTCGTCGAGCACGTCTGACGGCGTGAAGGAATTGCGGTACAGCTCCAAAGCGGGAACCGTATTCGCCGGTGAGAAATGGGCCGCGAACGCAAACGGAAGACCAAGTTCGCCAGCCAGACGGGCGCTGAAGCCGCTTGAGCCCAGCAGCCAAATCGGCACATCTATGCCCTCTCCCGGAATAGCGCGGACTTGATTGCGCACATTTCCCTTCGGTTTAAAGTAATTGCGCAGTTCCTCTAATTGTTCTGGAAAATCCTCCCCGCTGTTGATGTTTCTGCGGAGCGCTCTGGCTGTCAATTGGTCTGTTCCCGGCGCACGTCCAAGCCCCAGATCAATCCGCCCGGGATACAGTGTTTCCAGTGTGCCGAATTGTTCAGCAATGACTAATGAAGAGTGGTTCGGGAGCATAATGCCGCCGGAACCGACGCGGATTTTCTTCGTGCCTCCGGCAATATGGCCAATCAAAACTGCGGTGGCAGAGCTTGCAACACCTTCTATATTATGATGTTCAGCAAGCCAGTAACGGTGATAGCCCCATTCCTCTGCCCGGCGCGCCAAGTCCATGCTGTTTCGGAATGATTCTGCAATCGTTCCTCCCTGAACAACCGGAGATAAATTCAAGACAGAAAGCAAGGTATCTTTGCGTTGGTTGTTAGACATATTGTTCTCCTTTGCAAATGTGTTATCAGTAAACAGCCCAAAGCTGTCAGGTCATGATTGAAAGAACTTCTATCACACCATAACACAACTGCATTCAGGAATAAAAGAATTTGATTCGATGAAATTCGAACAATATAAAACGAACGGTTTGGAACATTATTCTGCTCCAAACAACTCCTTAGCCATCTCAATAAAGAGCTTAGCCGCCAGAGAAGCCTCCTTTAGCGACGGAACAGCAAGCTGCACATCACGGTATACCTGCGGGTCCAATTCCCGGGTCACCACATGCTCCGGCAGCGGCATCCCCGACATGGACATTTCTGATAAAATGGCCAGGCCCAGTCCTTCTCTGATCATACTGATCGAGGTGTTGATGTTATAGACCGTGAAAGCTGGGTGCAGCGTAGCGCCCGCCTGCCTGAACATATCGACAAATGGTGATTCATAGCCTCCGTCACAGACGATCATCGGTTCATGGTCAAGATCTTTCAGCGTAATGGCCGAATGACTGGCAAGCGGGTGATCGTCCCTGAGCACGACAGCCATTTTGTCTTTTTTCAAATGAATGTACTCCATCTCCTCTGTTGGATACAGAAGAATCCCGACATCTATCATCCGCGTATGAAGCCACTCCTTGACTTCATTTACAGTTCCCTCGTGCAGCACGAGCTCAAGTTTCGGATATTTTTGTTTAAATTCACTGATCAGCTTTGGTATAAAATAAGCCGAGGCAGTTGAGAATGTGCCGATATGAATCGTTCCCAGTTCAAGCCCTTTTTCCGCTGCTGCTACCTGCTCAACTTTTTCAATGCCTTTTAAGACTTCTCTAATGTGTACTAAGATCTGTTTTCCCGTATCCGTCAGCATCAGGCCATTGCGGCGGTCACGAATGATCAGCTTTACATCAAGCTCAGCTTCGATCGCAGAAATCGCATGGCTGACAGCCGGCTGTGTCATGTTCAGCGCCTGACCCGCTTTTGTAAAGCTTCCCGTTTCAGCTATTTTCACAAAAACCTTTAATTGTGTAATGGTCATAACAATTTACTTATGCTCCTTATAAAAAAGATTCATTTTATTTATCTTATGTTCTACCGTATCATATGATGGAAAAGTTCTACAAGGAGTGAATGAACAATGAAGCAGCTCTCAAAAACGCGGACAGCTCTCCTGCTCGCATTTCTCGTCATCATGTGGGGCGTCAATTGGCCGCTGTCCAAAGCCGCGCTCGCCTATTCTCCGCCATTATTGTTCGCGGGCATCCGAACACTGATCGGCGGGCTTTTATTAGTCATTGTCGCACTGCCGCGTATTCATAAATTACGCTTAAAAGAAACGTGGCCGATTTATCTTGTTTCTGCTCTTTTAAATATTACGTTATTCTACGGCCTGCAAACGATCGGGCTGAATTATCTTCCGGCCGGCCTGTTTTCTGCAATCGTCTTCTTCCAGCCTGTTCTGATGGGTGTATTTTCTTGGCTGTGGCTCGGCGAATCCATGTTTGTAATGAAAGTGATCGGCCTCATCCTCGGTTTTGCGGGAGTAGCCGTCATTAGTGCTGCGGGCTTTGGCGGGCATATTTCTGTCATTGGGGTTCTGCTGGCTCTCGGCTCCGCAGTCAGCTGGGCGCTCGGGACGGTATATATGAAAAAAACAGGCAGCCGCGTCGATTCCATCTGGATGGTCGCTCTGCAGCTGACGATCGGAAGCGTGTTTCTGCTTATATCCGGCTTTTGGACAGAAAGCTTTTCGGCGATCCAATGGACAGCTCCGTTTATCACGAGCCTGCTGTTCATCTCCGTATTCGTTATCGCGCTCGGCTGGCTTGTCTTTTTTACGCTTGTCGGTTCAGGAGAAGCAAGCAAGGTCGCATCTTATACTTTTTTGATTCCGCTCATATCAATCGTGGCCAGCTCCATTTTCCTGCATGAACCGCTCACCCTTAGCCTCTTGGCAGGGCTGCTGCTGATTGTCACGAGCATCTGTCTCGTGAATACAAAATCAAAAGCGCAGAAAGCTGCGGCGATTGGTATAAACGAGAAAGCTGCACAATAATAAAAACCCTCTTGCCGGATGCGGCAAGAGGGTTTCTTATTTACTGATGCTTGCGTCCTTTGACCAAATATGCAACTGTAATCAAAAGGTAGATCGCCGCAGTAATGCCGGTAATGACAATTGATGTTGTCATGATGACCCCGATCAGAATGGCGAGTAATGCCACAATCGCAAACCATGTCGTGTACGGGAACCATTTTACATAATAGGCCGGTGTTTCCGTTTGCTGTTTTCTCGATTTTAAATGAGCGAATCCGATGATCAGCCAAATGAATAAAACGGTATATCCCAATGATCCCATTAAATAATTAAATGTTTGGCTTCCTGCGAACAGAGAAATCAATACGCCAATATAGAGAGAAGAAGTGCACATCAGAATCGCAAACATCGGTACGTTTTTCGATGAAAGCTTCGAGAAGACCTTTGGAAGCCTTCCGTCACTTGCCTGTGTATACAAAATGCGTGATGATCCGTATAAACCTGAATTCATAGAAGAAATGATCGCCAGCAGGATGACTGCATTCATGATATGATCCGCGCCCGGAATGCCTACCATTTTAAAGACCATCACGAAAGGACTTTCCGGAACCGAATTGACTTGGTTCCATGGAATCAGGCTGACGATGATGAAAAACGGCAGCAGGTAAAACGCGACAATCCGTGTCAGTGTGCTGCGGACAGCTTTCGGGACAACCTTTTCCGGATTTTTTGTCTCTGCAAGCGTTACACCGATAATTTCTGTACCGCCGTAAGAGTAGATGACGACAAGCATCGCCGTGATCAGCCCTGTGCCGCCGTGCGGGAAAAATCCGCCGTGGTCTGTCAGGTTGGAAAATCCGGATGCTGTATGATCACCGAATGATACAAATAAGAGCAGCAATCCCAGAATAATAAAGATAATAATAACGGTAATCTTGATCATTGCCAGCCAATATTCAGTTTCGGCGAAGATTTTAACAGAAAGCAAGTTTACAATCGTGACGATAAGAGAAATTCCTAATGCCAACACCCAGATCGGGCAGCCCGGCAGCCAATATTGAATGAAAATCGCAGCTACAACAGCTTCAGCCGCAATGTTAAGCACCCACATTTTCCAGTAGATCCAGTCCAAAAAGTAAGCAGCGTAATTTCCCAATACCTGCTGGACAAGATCACGGAAGGTTCTGGCGTTACGGTTTCGAACAGCCATTTCCGCCAGCCCCTGCATAATAAACAGCAAAATAATCCCGCCGAGCAGGTATGCGATAATGACAGATGGCCCTGCCACATCGATCGCTGAGCTGCTCCCCTTAAATAAACCTGCGCCGATTGCTCCGCCCAGCGCCATCATCATAATATGGCGGGACGTCATCGTGCGTTTTAACGTTTGATTGTCGTTTTTCATCCTCTTCTACCTCTCCTTCTCGTTTTCAAAAACAAAAAAGCCCGCCGTCTCCTACCTAATCTAATAGATAAAGAGACGACGAGCCTTCGGCTGACCGCGGTACCACTCTTGTTGATTCTTCATGAAGAATCCTGCTTTTGACCTGTAACGAAGGTTAGCCGTTAAAACATAGGGAATATTCAATCTATTCCGTTCCGTCTTACCACTCCCGGGCGAGTTCAAAGAAGAATCAGGCTGCGTCGCACCACCCCGCAGCTCTCTGTTCTGATCACTTTCTTTTACTGCTCCCAATCTATGTGTTTTAGTTTTCTGAAAAACTCAAATTTTATGATCTGAATATATTAACATAATATACGTGCTTCTCTTTTAACTGTCAATAACTTCAGAGAAAAAAGAAACTGTTATTTTGTCCCTTTTCGAATGGCTTTCCAAAAGGATTCTGACTCGTTTCCTAATGCGTAAACTGAAACACCTGCTATTTTATATTGCTTTGCCAGATGGCTTTTCGTTTGAACGGTTTTTTCGTTTTCATACCACACGACATGTTTATGCTTCTTTTTGTCAACATAAGAAAACGTCATCGAGCCTGATTTTTTGTTGAATGCCGGCTTTGCTTTTTGTTTTTTGATGAGGGATTTGAGCTCATTCCATTCCCTTATTGTGCTGGTACTTCCGTCTTTTACATCCCAGTCATAGCCGTACGCAGGGATTCCCATGATGACTTTATTGGCTTTGATCTTTTTGACTGAAAACTGCAGAGAGCTTTTGATCCAGTTTGTGCTTGCCACTGACCCCGGCTCACCCCAAATGCCGTGTTCATCGTAGGTCATGACTTGTACGAAGTCGGCATATTTGCCGATTTTCGCATAATCATACGGCCAGCTCCAGTCATCATTTTTATCATCGGCGCTTTTGGCCGGAACGGATACCATTGTTTTAATATGTTTCTTATTCAAAGCCTGTGAGACATATTGAATGAAGTTCGAGTATGCAGCGCGGTCTTCTGGATTTACTGCTTCAAAATCGATATTGATTCCGTAATATGAGTGCTTTTTGGCCAGTGTAATTAACTGATCTGTGAATCGTTTTTTCGCTGTTTTATTGCTCATGACCCGACTCGCTAAATCTCCGTCAAAATCATAAATGGCATCATTATAGTTTGAAATGACAGCCCATGTCTTGATTTTTTTCTTTTTCGCATATGTCAGCTGCTTAGTTGGGGCATCGCCAATGATTTGTCCGTTTTTTTCAAACGCAAATGTATCGGTTGCGATGGCATTCATGTATGTATGATATTTCGTAAGAGAATTGTATGAAGCCGTATCCCCAGTCGTGTAGCCTACTGTCATACCGGCTGCCTTCGCTTCTCCTTTTGTATACATAAACAGAACAATCGCAATCGCCAGTGAAACCGCTATGATCAGCCATTTTTTCATCGCATTTCCTCCTGTATCAAGTCATACTCTTCTCATCGGCCAAAAAATTGGAAGTTGAAGTTTTTTCAAGCAAAAAGCCCGGCATATGCCTGCCGGGCTTCCTGAGTTCAGCGGTCAGAGACGAGAATATATGCTGCCTTTACTGGTCCATGCACCCCCACAACTAAATCCATTTCAATGTCGGCTGAGTTACTCGGTCCGGTAATGTAGTTGATACATGAAGGAACAGTGACACCGTTCGCAATGTTTTGGCGGATGATATCACTGGCTTGTGTCATTCTCGGTACAATGCTTGATTTCGGCACGATCGCAATATAAGTCGTTGGCAAAAGGCTGACAGAGCGGCCGATGTCTTTTGAGGAGAAGAGGACAACCGTCCCCGACTCAGCCAATGTAATTTCGCTGAATGTAATCCCTACATTGGCTTGCTCCGCTTTTTTAATATTTTCCTCGCCTTTGTCAGCATCCCACTCCCAGACCGGCGTTCCTTCACTCGGCCAGTCCTTGGTGAGCAGGCTTTTCAGTCCGTATTCTTCAAAGCGGGGGTCCTTCGGAATGATGACAGGGCCTCCAGAAAAGCGGCTGACTTGCTCGCGCAGGGCATCGTAAAGGCCGGTTGAATCCGTTTCAATCAGCTCTGTATGGATTTTGACACAATGGTTTTTGAGCACTGTGACTAAGTCATCCGCTGAATAACCTTCAAGTGTTTTATATTGCGGCTGATGCGCCCATTCAGGGACTGCCACGCCTCCTGTTCTTCGTTCACGGCCCAGGCTGGATGCGATTCGGTTTAAAAAGCTCTCTTGATTCTGAATAGTTCCCTTCGTCATCACTGCTCCTCCTTCGTGCGTTCACTTGTTTCTCTGTCCGCAAACCAGTCTCTGAATCTCGATTTATGCGGTGCCGGGAAGTCGCGAATCTGGGTCCAATTTTTAAGCGGGCCGGGCCCTTTCGAAATTTTTTCGTCCTCTGTAAAAGGCGTCATGGCGGCCGGCGCCCATTTTGAGCCCATTTTGTAAAGCGATAAGGAGGATGCGCCAAGTCCGAATGCTTTCATTGCAAGCTTTTCACTGATCGGCGCCCTGCCTTCTTTTTCGACGATATTCTGACGATGCTTGAGTAGCAGCTCATGAAGCGGGATTTTGACCGGGCAGGCTTCTGAACAAGCAGCGCACAGTGAAGATGCGTACGGCAGCTCCTTATAATCGTCATAACCGCCGAGCAACGGTGATAAAACAGCTCCGATCGGCCCCGAGTAGATTGAGCCGTATGAATGTCCGCCGACATGGCGGTACACAGGACAGACATTGATACAGGCGGCACAGCGGATACATTGCAGCACAGACTGAAATTCCGTTCCAAGGATATTGGATCGTCCATTGTCAACGATGACAAGATGGAATTCTTCCGGACCGTCCACTTCACCTTCCAGCTTCGGACCCGTCAAAGCTGTAATATAACTTGTCAGCCGCTGTCCGACAGCACTTCTTGTCAGCATGCTGACTAGCACTTCAAATTCAGAAAATGACGGGGCAATCCGCTCCATTCCCATGACGGTAATTTGTGTTTTCGGCAAGGTGCTCACAAGCCGTCCATTTCCTTCATTTGTCACAAGGCTGACGGAACCCGTGTCAGCGATGGCGAAGTTACAGCCGGTAATGCCGATATCCGCTTCCAGAAACTTTTTCCGGAGAATGGCGCGCGCATGCATCACCAGCTCTTCCGGTTTTTCTGTATGTTGATAGTCCAGTCTTTCTTTAAACACATCGCGTATCTGCTCTTTATTTTTATGAAGAGCGGGCGCTACGATATGTGACGGCGGATCGTGATCATCAATCTGCAAAATATACTCGCCGAGATCGGTTTCTACGACTTCACAGCCTTCCTTCTCCAGCACCTCATTCAGATTGATTTCCTCTGTGACCATTGATTTAGATTTCACAATTTTCTTCCCGTTCTTCTTTTGAATGACATCCCGAATATAGGAAGACGCCTCTTCCGCTGTTTTCGCGAAATAGACATGTCCGCCTCTTTTCGCCACATTTTCGGCAAGCTGTCCGAGATAGAAATCAAGGTTTTCAAGGACATGCTGCCTGATTTCCTCTGATAATGAGCGCCACTCCTCCCAGTTTCCCAGTTCTTCTGCTGCCTCTAGGCGCCGCGTCCGCAGACGCTCCTGTGCACCCGAAACAGCACCTCTCATAAATTCATTATCAATCCCCTGTGATACCCGCTCTTTAAAAGCGTCAGTACCGATTTTCATCGCCATGATCCTTTCCCCCTCTGAATCCAGTTTTATCTGCTGTTGAGCACTTCGGCGATGTGCATCACTTTGACATTCTTATCTTTTCGGTCAAGCCGTCCCCCGATATTCATCAAACAGCCGCAGTCAGCACCGATCAGCACCTCTGCTCCCGTTTCCTCCACACATTCGACTTTTTCATCGACCATCTGCTCAGAAATCTGCGCCATCTTGACGGAGAACGTTCCTCCGAATCCGCAGCAGTTATGTTTGCCCGGAAGCTCTGTAAACTGCAGGCCCTTCACATGGCTCAACAGCTTCATCGGCTCCTCCCGAACACCCAGCAGCCTTGTCATATGGCACGACGTATGTAAGGTCGCTTTTGTATGAAGGGTAGCGCCGACATCCTCTACTCCAAGTACGTTCACAATAAAATCTGTCAGTTCATACGTTTTATCCGCCAGCTTTTGCGCTTTATCGGCCCATTTCGGATCATCCTGAAACAGGTGCGGATACTCCCGGAACATCGTTGTACAGGAACCGGAAGGACTGACAACATATTCGGAATCCTGAAACGTTTCGATCATCCGTTTCATTGCTTTTTTGGCGTCATGTACATAGCCGCTGTTGTATGCCGGCTGCCCGCAGCAAATCTGCCCTTCCGGAAAATCAACCTCGCACCCAAGCCGCTCCAGCAGCTCAACCGTTGCTTTTCCGACATTTGTTTGAAACATATCAACAAGACAAGTGACAAAAAGTGAGACTTTCATGATGAACCCCTCTCTCATCCCCAATATATGATCAGGTCATCTGATGACCTGAGTTAAAATAACTATATGAATATCGTACACTATTCTGACAATGGAAGGAAAGAGTTTTCTAGGGATATTTTCATTTGTGGCATATCAAAAACACTCCCGATCTCCCAGGAGTGCAGTATATGGTTAAATCCAGCCCTTTTCCTCAGCGATGCTGGCGGCTTCTGTCCGATTTTTCGCATTAAGCTTTTGGATGATTTCTGAGATATAGTTTCGAACTGTGCCTTGAGATAAATAGAGCTCAAGCGTAATGTCTTTTGTTGTCTTGCCTAAAGCCGCAAGCCTCAGAATTTCTTGCTCTCTAACGGTTAGCGGATTTTCGTCTCGCATCATATTAAACGTCAGCTCAGGGCTGAAGACACGTTTTCCCTTTACACATTTTCGAATGGCATCGGCCAGATCGTCAATTTCGCCGTCTTTCAGCAGATAGCCATGTGCACCGGCCTTTACGGCGCGTTCAAAATATCCGGGGCGGGCAAAGGTGGTTAAAATAATGACCTTGCTGACGCAGCCTTTTTTCATTAATTCCTCTGCCACATCCAGCCCGCTTCGAACCGGCATTTCAATGTCCATAATGCATACATCCGGCTCCAGCTTCAAAATAGCATGTAGCGCCTCTTCCCCGTTCAATGCTTGTCCGATGACTGTCATATCCTCTTCTAAATCAAGCAAGGATCCCAAAGCGCCTAAAAGCATGCGCTGGTCCTCAGCAATAAACAGACGAATCATTCTTTTCGTCCTCCAATCATTCTGCTTTTTTAATAAGCGGAATCGTCAGTGCCACAACCGTTCCGTTATGATCTGAAACCGTTAATCCCCCTTCAATGAGCATGAGCCGTTCTTCCATTCCCCACAGGCCATTCCCAAACATTTTCTCCTTCGGCGCTCCCTTTCCGTCATCCCGTATTACGATCTTCATTTTGTCAGCAAACTGAGAAATGGTAATGGCACAGTGGGTTGCTTTGCTGTGCTTGATAATGTTAGTCACGGCTTCCCGCATACACATACTGATAATATTTTGAGTGACGGGAGATATCACTGAAAAGTCGTCGGCTCCTTCGTATTGAAAGGTAATGTTCCCCGCTCTTAATATGTGCTGAATGTTTACGAGCTCCTCTGTTATCGTGACCGTTCTCATATCAGAAACCAGCTCTCGAACTTGCTTGAGTGCGGAGCGTGAACTGGTTTCCATTTCTTTTGCCTCAAGCTTGGTCCGTTCTGGATCAGATGCAGCCAGCCGCTGAATGAGCTGGCTTTTTAATGTAAGCAGCGACAGGGTGTGGCCAAGAGTATCGTGAAGATCACGGGCGATTCGAACACGTTCCTCCCTTTTAGAGAGTTCTTTTATCTGTTCGTTGGCTTGTGCAAGCTTAGCTTCAAGCTCAATCCTCCGAAACATAGAACGAATGCCGAATGGAGAAATGAGCATAATGACGAGAAACGGGAGAACAGAAAAAAGCTCCCGAAGCGAGACCGAATTCGCGATAAATTGGTATAGGCATGGAAAAAGCAGTATAAAGATTAAAGCGCAGAACGCACGGTTAAAATTCGTTTTCTCTTTGTAATAACCAACAAAGTTTGCCGGAAAAAAACCTAAGTATATATAGGTGATATTGTAAAACACACTATACATCAAAATAACCGCCATTTGCACGATAAGCCAATATGTAAACGAAGCTTTGCCCACGCTGCAGAATAACTGGCGATATGCCGCTACAAAAAGGAGCAGCATACCATATCCGATCCCCTGTTTGACCCCTGATTCTTTTAATAAAGAGAGGAACGGCATAATCGTATACACCAGAAAGATATAAGGGAAAAACCCGAATTCCTTCGGGAAAATAGATATTGCCTTTTTCATGTATTACACCGCTTCTTGTTTTCTTCTTATATATTTAGATAGTAGCATGAAGAGCATCATATAAGCGATTAATATCAGAATATTTTTCCAAGTCGGACTCCCACCCCGGACAAGTTCCCACGCTCCGCTCCCGAAATGATAAGACGGAAGCCACTGGCCAATGCTCTGCATCATGTCAGGCATGACCTCAAACGGCATCCACATCCCTCCGCCTAAAGCCAGCAGCATATAAAGCACATTACTGATTCCGGCCGCTGTTTCTACTTTTCTCATGAGGCCGATTAGTGTGCCTAATGCTAAAAAAGGCAATGCGCCAAACAAAATCCACAGTCCGCTCATCATCCATTCAAACGGTGACAAGGCAATATCATTGATGATTGCGCCGAACAGAAATATGACGGTAATTGATAAAACGTGAATGACACTTTGGCCGATCATCTGAGCTGATAAATAGATATGATCCGGAAGAGGCGTAAGGCGGATGAAGGCGGTCCAGCCTTGTGACCGTTCTTGTACCATTCGGATGCCAAGCGTCATGATAGAGGAACCCATCACGCTGAAGACTGTCATCGACATCAGGTAATGGGCTTCCCATGCACGTTGATCAGGGACGTTGGTATTCACTACATTTGTAAAGAAATAATAAAAGGCAATCGGCATGATCAGAGACCAAAGCACAAAGTACTTGTTCCTAAGCACCCTTTTCATTTCAGCGATGCTTTGCTTTTGCAGCATGTTCACTCACATCGCCTCCCTGTTGCCGTCAGCCAGCTGGCGAAATGCCTCATCGAGCGTCGCTTGCTCAATTCGAATATCTCGTGCTGGGATGTTTTCTTGAAAGATCAGCGCCAACACTTTGTCTGTATTTGATGTCTGGATGATGGTTCTCTCATGCTCGTGGATCACTCTCTCGACTTCCGGGTGACAAGACAGCCTTTCCAATGATTCACTTGAATGAAGCGTAAAGGAAACAGACTGTTTTTGAATTCTTGAGCGGATTTGCATTGGTGAGTCGTCTGCAACAAGCCGTCCCTCAGTAAAAAATAGAACTCGCTGTGCGGCATCGTCTGCTTCCTGTAAATAATGAGTTGAAAAAATAATTGTTTTTCCTTGGTCCGACAGTCCGTGAATGGTCTGCCAGAATCGGTGTCTTGATGAAGTGTCCATGCCGACTGTCGGTTCATCAAGTATAAGCAGCTCCGGGTTCCCGGCAAGAGCCAAAGCAAAGCTCAAACGGCGTTTTTGTCCGCCGGATAATTTTTCTGCTCTTGTTTTCAAATCTTCTTTGGTGAGTGCTGTTAACGAAACGAGTTCTTTCATGGACAATGGATTCGGATAATAGCTCCGGAAGAGTTCAAGGATTTCATCCACCTTAAGGCCCGGCATGACACTTACTTCCTGAAGCATTACACCTATTTTTTCACGAACCTGTTGATCATCGGGAACCCGGTTAAATAGTTTGATTTCCCCCTCACTCGGTTTCAGCAATCCTAATATCATCGAGATGACGGTCGTCTTCCCTGCCCCATTTGGTCCGAGAATGGCTGCAATTTCTCCTTTTTCAATACTGAAGCTGATGTGGTTTACAGCGGTTTTTCGCTGGAAATGTTTTGTCACGTTGCTTACTGTTACTGCTTCTTTCATCACATGAGCACCTCCTGATCGTTTACATTGATTGTAAAATGACGGAGAAGACGATGTTAGTATGGGGTGTCATGATGATGGAGTGACAAATGTCATTTTTTTCTCACCCCGGTGTCTAGGCAATCCTCCTCCTGCATCTTCCAATTCATCCATCTTTTCTATCTCCCATGTCCTCTTTCTTTTAAACTGCTGTGACATTCATAGAAAGATACACTCTTCAAACCATCCGAGTGTTATGATAGAAATATTGAACTTTATATTACTTTCCGGCTGAAAGGAGCCAATCATGAACGAAGCGATTTTGTCTAGAAATCATGTGAAGGTGAAAGGCAGCGGCAAAGCATCTATCATGTTCGCACCTGGTTTTGGATGCGATCAAAGCGTGTGGAATGCCGTGGCACCTGCCTTTGAAGAAGATCATCGGGTGATTTTATTTGATTACGTCGGTTCGGGACATTCAGATTTGCGCGCATATGACCTGAATCGTTACCAGACACTTGACGGCTATGCCCAGGATGTTCTTGATGTTTGTGAAGCTTTAGATCTGAAGGAAACCGTGTTTGTGGGTCACTCCGTCGGGGCCTTGATTGGGATGCTTGCATCCATCCGCCGCCCGGAGCTTTTTTCCCATCTGGTGATGGTGGGGCCTTCTCCTTGCTATTTGAATGATCCGCCTGAGTATTACGGAGGATTTGAAGAGGAGCAGCTCCTTGGCTTGCTGGAGATGATGGAGAAAAATTATATCGGCTGGGCGACTGTATTTGCGGCAACCGTTCTGAATCAGCCAGATCGGCCTGAAATTAAGGAAGAGCTTGAAAGCCGTTTTTGTTCTACTGATCCTGTCATTGCCCGCCAATTCGCGAAAGCGGCGTTTTTTTCTGATCACCGAGAGGATCTTTCGAAGGTAACGGTTCCCTCTCTTATTCTCCAATGTGCAGATGATATCATCGCACCTGCAACAGTAGGTAAGTATATGCATCAGCATCTGCCTTATAGCAGTCTGAAACAAATGGAGGCTCGCGGACATTGCCCTCATATGAGCCATCCAGATGAGACGATACAGCTGATCGGCGATTATTTAAAAGCACACGTGTGATATAGGAACGAAAGGGATAGAGGTGACCCTCTTAGATGGACAAACAATTGAATGATGCACCATGCGGTTTCCTCGCTTTGTCAGAAGAGGGGTCGATCATAGCTGCCAACCGCACCCTTATCAAGATTCTGGATTATGAACCGGAGCAGGTTATCGGCCAGCACATGAATATGATGTTGACCATTCCCGCACAGCTTTTCTGCCAGCTTTATTTTTTTCCGCTTTTGAAATTGGAGCATCACATCGAAGAAATATACATTTCCTTGAAAGCAAGAGATGGAGAAGAAATTCCCGTCCTTATCAATGCTATTGCGAGACACGATAGCGAGGCTTCTGTCTTTGATTGTGTTCTTATTCCAATGCGAAAGCGAAATGAATATGAAAATGAGCTGCTGATAGCCAGAAATGAGGCTCAGGAAGCTTTGCTTGCCAAACAGAAAGCCAATGCGGAGTTAGAAATTGCCTTGGAAACGCTGAAAGCAAAACAAGAAGAACTTCTTGAGATCAACAAACAAAATCAACAATTTAAATTAAACACCAAAAGAGAGCTTGAACTCGCCAGAAAGAACCAGAAAAACTCGTTGACTGAACCGATTGTAAACGATCAGGTTCAGATTGACTCTTATTACAACGCATCGAGTGAATTGTCAGGTGATCTTTACGGATATTATCAAATCGATGAACACCGTTACGGCATTATTATCCTTGATGTGATGGGGCACGGAATTTCATCTGCATTGATTACGATGTCTCTTCATCCTTTGTTCCAGCGCCAGATCACGCAAGGTCTCAGCCCCGTTAAAGTTATGAAGGAATTGGACCGGCACCTTCACAGCTTGTTTCAAAATGATGAGGAAGCAAGACATTATTGCACTGCTATTTATCTCGAGATTGATATAGCACGGCAAAGAATTGATTATGTCAACGCAGGGCATCCGCCGGCACTTTGGCAGGACGATAGCGGAACTCAACATCTGCTTCACGCGACCTCGCCTCCGATCGGGATGTTTGAAGACTTAGAGTTTCAGTCAAGCAGCCTTTCATACACGGAGGACGGAAGATTGCTTCTGTATACGGATGGCGTGATGGATCCTACGGCTTCATGTTATTTATTTGATTTACTAAAGGATCATCCTGATTCGCCGATCGCTGACCTGAAGGAGAACATCCTTACATCACTGCAGCATCAAAAGGAAGCTCATCATAAGAGTGATGACGAATGTTTTATATTAGTTGATGTAAAATAAAATGATCCATGAGACATAACAATGATTTGTTACATCTCATGGATTTTTTTGTTTCAGCGTTTCTTTGGAATATGTCCTGACTCCGCATATTGAAACACCTGCAAAGAAGGCAGCGGGTGTCCATTAAAATCAAATAAAGCTTGATTATCTACAGCACTTCCCCCATACCACTTCCCGGCGTCTTCAGGGTCGTATTCAGCAGCATAGCTGGACGCCCACCCTGACCCGTATGTTTCCCATAACACTTTGTTTTTCTCTATCTGTGTCTTCGGCCCGACTGGAATCCACGCCGGCTCCCAGTAGAAAACACCGAGTCCTGCTTTGCCCGTATTCGCCACTGCCTCCATTACATCTCTTACTGCAGTTGCCTGGCCTTGAACAGAAATTGGATATGGCAGCGTCTGCCCGCTTTTTGGCGCTGTATTTCCATGCCCATCGCCATCCTCAGCGGTATAGGTGTACGATGTTTCCGCCACCATGACTTTTTTGCCGTACGTATTGGCAACAGCCTTCAGCACGGAGGTCAAATTTTGTAATGTCCCATGCCAGAAAGGATAATAGGAGCTCGCAAACACATCATAATCCACTTTGTTTTTGCTGAGTGTTTCCGCAATAAATGAATACCTTCCAGCCGTTTCAGGATTGGTAAAATGCAGGGCGACCAAAATATTTGAATTTGTCTCCCTGACCGCTCGACTTCCTTCATTAAATAATTGGCACATCTTCGTCCAATCAGTCTCACCGGCAAATCCTCCTGTTGTTTCATTTCCGACCTGAACCATGCCGATGTCAACGCCTTCCTTGATCATCTTTTGCAGGCTTTGTTTCGTATACTCATAGAGCTTTGCTTTTTTTGCTTCAAAGCTGAGATTCGCCCAGGCTTTGGGCACCTTTTGTTTCGCTGGATCGGCCCAGAAATCAGAGTAGTGAAAGTCGGCCAGCACCTTCATTCCGTTCGCTGTCGCTCTTTTTCCGATTTCGATTGCTTTTTGAACATCATTGTTTCCCCCGCCATACCCGTTGCCATTTGAATCATACGGGTTATTCCAGATGCGGACGCGAACATAGTTGACCCCAGCCTGTTTTAAGGTTGTAAAGATGTCCTGACGTTTTCCGCTTGTATTATAAAAGGTGACACCGCTGTTTTCCAAAGCAATAACGCTGGACACATCTGCCCCTTTGATAAAATCCTTGTTCATCCCCTCTACTTTTTTAACAAAAAGATCCTCATCCTCTGTCCGAAGCTCTGACACGTGCTTCTCCTTCTCAATGGCAGCGGCATATCCTGTTGAACTACATGCACTCCACACGATGGCAGCCGCAAAGAACATTTTCACTTTGCTTTTCATGATTTCATCCCCCCAAGACTTAGTAAGCGGTTTCATTCTATAGAAAAAAGAATCCGCCCATATCGAGCGGAGCATCAGCCTAATGTGTGTTTACGATAATTCTCACTTCATACTTTTCCATCGTCAGGTCGCCTGACAATATGTCTCCTGTTATTATGTCCTTCACACTCTGATCAAACGTGACCAGTTGTTTTTCTTCCGTAAAGTTCATCACAAAAATATAATCATTGTCCTGATCCTGCCTCGCTTGTACGGAGACGCCTTTTCCGTGCCGAACCGGAAAAACTGGAGAAAGAGACAGGTCTGTGATCAGACCCTCATAGAAATCACGCTGAAATTGATCCTCCAAACGCGCGCCGATAAAATACGCCTTGCCCTGCTGATACTCATGGCTTGTGACCGCTGGCGTGCGCGCATAAAAATCTTCTTGATACACTGCTTCCACTGAAGCTGTCTTTACATCAATCACGGTTGCATAATCCTTCATTTCATATATTTGGCTGCGATAGCTGACAGCGTTTCGATCCTTCGGATACAGGGTGTCCGTTTCAAGAGGCTCAACTCCAAATATAGCTTGAAGGTCCGGATGCCATCCGCCTGTGTATGTTAAGTCATGCTCATTCACAACCCCGCTGATATACGTCATGACTAAGGTGCCGCCGTCAGCCGTAAACGCTTTTAAACGGGAAATGGTGTCCTCGCTGATTAAATACAGCATCGGGACGATCAGCAGTTTATATGGTGAAAAGTCTTGTTCTTTCGTGATGACGTCGACAGGGATATCGTGTTCCCAGAATGTGCGGTAATGCTGCTGAAGCGTTTGCGGATAACGTTTTGTCGCCTTCGCAAACCCCTGAGCATCCTCGAGCGCCCAATGATTTTCCCAGTCATATAAAATCGCGGTTTGAGCCGGCCTCTTCGTTCCGACAACTTCGGACAGCCGTTCCAATGTCTCGCCTACCTTGGCCACTTCTTGAAAGACGCGGTTCTTTGGGCTATTGTCATGATCCACAACCGCTCCGTGTAATTTTTCTGATGACCCCCGTGATTTGCGGTATTGGAAATAGAGTACGCTGTCCGAGCCGTGGGCAATCATTTGCATGGATGACAGCAGATTCATGCCCGGTCGCTTTGCCTTGTTGACGTTATGCCAATTGACCGCGCTTGGCGTACACTCCATTAATAAGAAGGGCTGCTGCTTCAAGCTTCGGTACAGATCATTGATAAAGCCGACCTTCATCGCCAAATCAGCTGTGCTTTCCCAGTCATTGTGCCAGACAGGATAAGCGTCCCAGCTGATGACATCGACATGCTTTGCAAATTTGCTGTAGTCGAGGCCCTGATACGGGATCAAATCCGGTGTGTCAGCCATAAAATTCGTTGTGATAGGGATATCAGGCGTCAATTCTTTCAGCGGAATGATTTCATTTTTATAAAACGAAATCGTTTGATCGGTGACGAACCGGCGCCAATCTAAATTCAGGCCATGCAAGCCATTTTCACCGATCGGCGAAGGGCTTTCAATTTGTGACCAGTCATTGAACGTATGGCTCCAAAAAGGGGTCCACCACGCCTGGTTCAATGCCTTGAGGCTGTTGTCATATTTCGATTTCAGCCACTCCCGAAAAGCATGCTGGCATAGATCACAGTGGCAATCTCCCCCGTATTCGTTTGAAATGTGCCACATTAACAGCCCCGGGTGATTTCCGTATCGTTCTGCTAATAAGCGGTTGATGTGCCGTGTCTTTTCTCGGTAGACTTTAGATGTGAGGCAGTGGTTGTGCCTTCCGCCGTGCAGCTGTTTGACGCGGGAGGCATTGACGCGCAAAACTTCCGGATAGGTTTGCGACAGCCAGGCCGGACGGGCTCCGCTCGGCGTTGCTAATATGACCCGGCCGCCTATACTGTGAATCCGCTCAAAAATATCATCCAGCCATTCAAATTGATATACGCCCTCCTCCGGCTCAAGTGCGCTCCATGCAAAAATACCGACAGAAAACGTATTCGTATGAGAAAGCTTCATCAGTTTGATATCGTCAGCTAAAATATCGGGCCGATCCAGCCACTGATCGGGGTTGTAGTCTCCCCCATGGAGCATAAATTTCGCTTTTGTTACGTGCGTTTTTTCAAGCTTTGACATCACATTCTCCTCCTTTTTCTCTTAGCCCTTCGTTCCGCCTGCGGTTAGTCCGGACACAAAATTCTTTTGCAGCATGATAAAGATGATGGCCACCGGTATGCTGATAAGCAGGGCTCCGGCCGCAAATGTCGTATAGCTGGCCCCCATGACATCATTCACTAAATTGAATAGACCGACGGGCAATGTATATGATTCAGGCGTTCTCAATATGGTTGAGGACAGCACAAAATCTCCGAGCGGACCGGTAAAGCCGTTCATGGCCACGACTGCCGCCATCGGTTTTGATAATGGCAGAATGATCTGGAAGAAAATTCTGGTGCTGCTGGCTCCGTCAATCTTGGCGCTTTCGTCTAAATCCATCGGAATGGAATCCATGTACCCTTTCATCAAATACGTATTCATCGGGATCAGGCCGCCGATATAAAGCAAGATTAGCAGCCAATGGCTATTGATCATTCCCAAGATTTGCGCCAGCACAAACAAGGCAATTAAAGCTGAAAACTGAGGAATCATCTGCAGCAATAAAAAGAGCGTTAAAGCGTATTTCCTGCCTTTGAAGCGAAAGCGCGAAAACGCATAGGCTGTAAATGTCACACAGAGCAAAGACCCTGCCATTGTAAACAGGCTGATCTTCATTGAGTTGACATACCACTGCACATATTGAAGGCTTTCTTTGCCCGCAAATAATTCCTTGTAATGGTCGAATGTCGGATGCTTCGGAATGATGGATGTACTGATTAAGCTGTTGCCAGGGTTAAAGCTTGCGCCTGCCGTCCAAAGGAGAGGATACACAATGATGACCGCCATAAAGGCTAGCAACAAGTAAGAGAAAAGGAGACGGATATATTTTCTGACTTTCATATCTGCCAGCATACCTTATGCCCCCTCTTTAAAAGACTTTGTCTGTCTGAATTGCCACAATGCGATGGAGATAACAAATACAGATAATAAAATGGTTAAAGCCGCAGCAAGAGAATATTGGCTGGACTGCATTGTCAATTTATAAATCCATGAAACGAGGATATCTGTCCCGCCGGCTGTTGATCCGGTTACAGCCGGACCTCCGCCATTGAATAGATAGATAATATTAAAGTTATTAAAGTTAAACGTAAACTGGGTAATGATAATCGGAGCCATTGCAATGAACACCATCGGAAGCGTGATGTATCTCAGCTTTGAAAAGACAGAAGCGCCATCAATCGTAGCTGCTTCATACAGATCGTCCGGGATGGATTGCAATACGCCTGTTGAGACGAGAAAGATGTACGGAAATCCGAGCCAGCCCTGCATGAGAATCAACGCAAGCCTCGACCAATTGGCATCTGTCATCCACGGAAGCGGATCTATCCCGAAGAAAGCCAAGATGTCGTGATTCATCGCACCGAAGCTATCATTAAACAGTCCCGCAAAAATTAAAATCGTCACAAAACCGGGAACGGCCCATGGCAAAATCAGAATCGTCCGAAAAAAACGTTTAAACCGAAGGTCTTTCTGGTTAACAATGATCGCGAGAAAAATCCCCAAGCTGACTTGCAGTGTGGATGCAGCAAGTGTCCAAACCACCGTCCAAGCCAGTACATCAAAAAAAGTCGACCTCCAAATATCAACTGTGAAAATATTTGCGAACGTTTGAAAACCGACCCAATCAATTAATTTTGCAGGAGGAGAATGATACAAATCATAGTTTGTAAACGCTAATGCAAAGCTGAATAAGATAGGAAAGATCACGGCGAAAATTAAAATAAACAAAGAGGGGCCGCTGACGACATAAGGATAGCCCTCAGAAATGATATGTTGGTATTGTTCCTTTAAGGAACTTAATGGCTTATTTTCATCACGCTGTTTTCCGCTTTGGAACGCATCGCGAAGATTCACATAATACACCGCAAGGCCAAAGCAGGTCACGATGACAGCGATAATTCCTTCCGCCAGCAGAAAAACGGAATTATCCCGCGGCACTTCTGTTCCCAGTGTAAAGATTCCCCAAAACCCCATATTGAGCAGATCTCCAAAGACCGCAAAAAACGATGCGCCTAAGAAAAGAAAGACAATACCTTTTATCCATTGCTTGTTATAAAATTGCCCGAGCCCCGGGATGATAGAAAGCAACAAAGCGACTTGACGATGCTGCACCGTTTTCACCTCTCTTACAATACAAATCTAGCTTCCTCTTTATTTTCCGCTGTGCTTTGCCTTAATTTGTCCTTTGGCGGTTTCAGCGGCTTGATCCAATGCTTGTTTCGGATCCGCCTTCCCTGTTGCAACCGTCTGTAATGCTGAATCAGCCGGCGTCCATATTTCATTCATTTCCGGAATATTTGGTGTTGGCTCTGAGAAACGGGATTGTTCAGTAACTGCCCGTGCCGCCTCGCTTTTCATAATAGCCGGGTCATTGGCTAGGGATTTCACAGCAGGAACTTCTTTCGTCTCTTCATATCGTGTTTTAGAATTTTTTTCATTTGCCAGGAAAACGGCTAATTCTTGCGCCAGCTCTGCATTCTTTGAAAATGCACTGACGTTGTAGCTTTTGACGCCGATAAAGGAGCTCATGTTTTTCCCATTTTCCAGCTTCGGCAGTTTCGTAATGCCATAATTGATTCCTGCTTTCGAAAAGGCTTCTACATTCCATGGACCAGAAATAATTGCGGCGGCTTTTCCTTCTGTGAACAGCGATTCCAATACGTTAATCCCTTGTTCTCCAATAATGCCAGCCGGGAACAGGCCATCTTTGTAAAACTTCTGAATCAGCGCCGCACCTTTGACAGCTCCTTCATTATTGATTCCAATGTCTGACGGGTTATAGCTCCCATCTTTGGCCTTTCCAAAAATGTATCCGCCATATCCGCTCATCACACTTTCTGCATAATAAATTTGATCGAATAGGGCTAAAAAGCCAAATTTGCTGCCGTCAGCAGTCTTTTTGGAATAGTCGTACCACTCTTCCAGCGTTTTGGGCAATTCCTTTTCTGTGATGAGATCTTTGTTGTAAAAAAGCACAGTCGTTTCGACCGCTTTTGGCAGTCCATAAAGCTTTTGATCTACCATTTGAGACTGAATGGAAGCGTCAGTATAAAGTGATTGAACGTCTTTTTTGACATGTAATTCCTTGAGTAATCCTTCCGTGACAGCGGTTCCGATTTGGTCCCCTGGCATTGTTAACACGTCAGGGCCTGTGCCGGCCGGTCCATCCATTCGCAAATCTTCAATCTGCTTGGCATACGGTTTTTCAACGACTTTGACCTTCACATCATGCTCTTTTTCAAATGCAGCCACAGCGTCTTTAATGCCGTTGCTCTTTTCTTTATCCTCCCATACAACAAGTTCTGACCCTTTTGAACTCGATTTGGCGCTGCTGCTTTCCTTTGGGCCGCAAGCCGCCAAGGATAAACTCACAGCTGCGCAGAGCATGAATACGGAACACCTTTTTGCCTTTTTCATTGATTGTCACCCTTTCGATATGAATGAAAGCGCTTTTAAAATAATATAGCACGCTTGAGAAAATGTGTAAACAAACTATTTACCTCATAGAGTAAATTTTTTTACTTAAATAAAAATGACTTAGTGTCCTAAGTCATTCTTAATTCATACTCTTCCTGACGATTAATTCTGCGCCCACATATAATGTTTTTACCGTTCTTCTCTTGTCCTGCACTTGTTCAAGCAGTAATTGAACAGCGTTTTTACATAATTCATGTATATCAATATGAAACGTCGTCAGAGGAGGCGAGACATACTTCGCGAAGCTGATGTTGTTGATACTCACAATGCTTACCCTGTTTGGTATAGCAATTCCTTTTTCGTTCAGGGCTTGCAGACAGCCCACTGCTATCGGGTCCGCTGCAATCATAAAAGCAGTCGGAAGCTGATCGCCTAATGTGTCGATCGCTGCTGACATCAGGCGGTAGCCGTTTTCTACAGAGAATCCGCGATGACAGAAAATATAGCGCTCGTCCAGCATGGCTTTTTCCCTCATATAGGATCTGAAGGTTTGTTCACGGATGTCCATTTCATCCTGATTGGTATTCGGATTTTTGTAAGTGCCGCCGATAAAACCGATGCTCTTATGCCCCTTCTCAGTCAGGATGTTTACCGTCTTCCTTGTCATTTGTGCCAAATCGGGCCTTACCGAGTCAAAATGATCGGGATCAGGAGTTGAATCGATGAACACGCCGTTTTCAGTGAGATTTCTGAGAAAAGCCAGCTCTTCATCTGAAAATGTGCCGACGGCAATAAACCCTTCCGTATGTTCAGGAATGCTCTCGATTCCATCCGCTATTTTATAAGTGGTCATATCGACATTGAATGCTTTCGCCAGTTTCTCTACTTCTAATCTCATCGTTTTAAAATAGACATCTTCTAATTCTTCTTTATCTGTCAGCCAATATAAAAACGCAATATGTTTCACCAGCGGCCTTACTGTTTTTTTGCGGTAATTGAGCTTTTCCGCCGCTTCATAGATTTTCTCCCGTGTCTCATCAGGAACAGAAAGGCTTTCATCGTTATTTAAAACGCGGGAAACGGTTGAGATTGAAAATCCCGCTTCCTGCGCGATATCTTTAATTGTCGCCATTGTATCTGCCTCCATTATTCAGCTCGCATTGTTTTAGTAAAATATTTTACTTTCTTTTTCACAAATGTCAAGTGCACAAAGCCCTCTGGCTGCCATGTAAAAAGACTGAACCATTTGCGGCTCAGTCTCAGTTGTTCGTATCATTCGGAACCGGCGGAATTGCCCGGGAAATGAGTTGGTTATTGCACATTTTCCTCGAAATATCCCGAAAGCACATCTTCCACATTCGTCAAATGCGCCAGCATGGCGGCTTCCGCCTGTGCACCGTTCCCGGCAGCCACAGCATTGTAAATCCGTTCGTGCTCCTCATACAGCCGCTGAACGGAGGTCTTCTTGGAAAACAGCCAGATTTTCCTCGTTTCCCTCATTGTTTCCAGCAGCAATGATGACACGTGATTCATCAAGTGTTTAAGAAGTTCATTTTGAGAAGCGTCCGCAAGCGCAAGATGAAATGCAAAGTCTGCTTTCTCTCCCAGCTCCCCGTCCGCTTCAATGCTGCCCATTTCCTTTAGTGCATCCTGAATTCTTTCGAGATCTGCTTCTGTCCTTTTTTCAGCCGCTAGTGAAGCCACGCCGATTTCAAGCAGTTTTCTGACCTCGAGCAGCTGCTTGACGTCCTCTTTTTTCATCAAAAGGGCGGCTGAGAGCGGCTGAGAAATTTGATTGAGCTCAAATTCCTTCAGGTACGTGCCTTCTCCCTGTTTCATTTCGACAAGCCCCATCGCTTTTAGCGCAGAAAGTGCCTCGCGAACCGCTGAACGGCTGACTTGAAAGCTCTCAGCAAGCGCCTGAACAGAGTCCAGTTTATCCCCCGGCTTCAATTCGCCGTTTTTGATCATATCTAATAGTGCATCCGCTACTTCTTCATATATTTTTTTTGTTTTAATCTGTTTGTATTTCAATGCAATTCACCCCGTAACTTGTAGGTCTGGCTGTTTACGATCTATTATACTCTGTTTTGTGGGCCGCCAAAAGATTTTGACTATTTTGTCAAAAAGTCTTGTACTTTGATTTTTTTCAAAATATAATGCTAGGTAACTGGTCTTATTACCCAGTCATCAGATGATCATATCATCTATAGAAACCGCTTACATATGGCGCCAGTTTATGTTTCAAGGAGGGGTTTGGGATGCAATGGACACAGGCATATACGCCTATAGGGGGAAATTTGCTATTATCAGCGCTTGCCGCACTTGTACCGATTATTTTCTTTTTTTGGGCACTCGCGATTAAACGGATGAAGGGGTATACAGCAGGCTTGGCCACATTGGGGATCGCCCTTATCATTGCTGTATTGGTTTATCGGATGCCGGCGGAAAAAGCGCTGATGTCCGCGACACAAGGAGCCGTATACGGATTGTTGCCGATCGGCTGGATCATTGTGACGTCTGTTTTTTTGTATAAAATCACTGTGAAAACGGGACAGTTTGATATCATTCGCAGCTCTGTTCTCTCAATTACTGATGACCGACGGCTTCAAGCTCTCTTGATCGCTTTTTCATTCGGGGCTTTTTTAGAAGGGGCAGCAGGCTTCGGAGCGCCGGTCGCCATTTCTGCCGCGCTGCTGGTCGGTCTCGGCTTTAATCCTCTTTATGCTGCGGGGATCTGTTTGATCGCCAATACGGCGCCGGTTGCCTTTGGGGCAATTGGGATTCCAATTACAGCCGTAGAAGGGCCGTCAGGGATTCCGGCGATGGAGATTTCGCAAATGGTCGGGCGGCAGCTGCCGTTTTTATCCGTATTTATTCCTCTTTATTTAATCATCATCATGAGCGGGTTCAGGAAAGCCTTGGAGATCTGGCCGGCGATTCTCGTATCTGGTGTTTCCTTTGCCGTTGTTCAATATCTCAGTTCCAATTTTTTAGGGCCTGAGCTGCCCGATGTTTTGTCAGCTCTTGTTTCAATGGCTGCGCTTGCTGTGTTTTTGAGATGGTGGACGCCGAAAACAACATTCCGGTTTGCCGGTGAACAAGAGTCGGCCGCCTCAATTGAAACGGCGCGCACAAATCCGGCGGCGCCTGCGTACAGCGGCGGACAGATTTTTAAGGCTTGGTCGCCATTTCTGCTGCTGACGGCGATGATTTCCGTATGGGGCATTCCATCTGTCAAATCCGCGCTGACCGGGCATTATGAAGGCTCTGCGGTGTTCTTGAAGTGGCTGAATGCTGTTGGAGAAAAACTGACTTTTTCCCCAGGTGTGCCTTTTTTGAACAATCAGATTGTCAATGCTGACGGTACACCGATTGAAGCGGTTTACAAGTTGGAGGTGCTTGGTTCGGCCGGCACCGCGATTTTGATTGCCGCAGTGCTGTCAAAGTTCATCACGGCGATTTCATGGAAAGACTGGGGAACCGTTTTTAAAGAAACAGTCCAAGAATTGAAGCTTCCGATTTTGACCATTGCTTCTGTCGTTGGTTTTGCCTATGTCACCAACTCCTCGGGAATGAGCACGACACTCGGGATGACACTCGCGCTGACAGGTTCGATGTTTACCTTCTTTGCGCCCGTTCTCGGCTGGCTCGGCGTCTTCATTACCGGCTCGGATACTTCCGCCAACCTGCTGTTCGGCAACCTGCAGAAAGTCACCGCATTATCAGTCGGCATGGACCCCGTTCTGTCTGTGGCCGCCAACTCTTCAGGCGGTGTCACAGGAAAAATGATTTCACCGCAGTCGATAGCGGTGGCGTGCGCCGCGGTAGGACTCGCCGGAAAGGAGTCAGATCTTTTCCGCTTTACCATTAAACACAGTCTGTTTTTGCTGCTGCTCGTTTGTATCATCACCTTTTTGCAGCATCACATATTCAGCTGGATGATTCCTTAAAAAAATCCTCCCGTCTAGGGAGGATTTTATTTATATCGCTTTCTCGCTGCCGATGACGGAATATTCATTTGGTCGCGATATTTTGCCACGGTGCGTCTCGAGATTTGGATGCCGTGTTGTTCATACAGCAAATCGACAAGCTTTTGGTCTGAAAGCGGTTTTGTTTTGTCCTCTTGATTGATCAGGTTTTCCAGATGCGTTTTGACTGCATAATTCGACGCATCTCCATCACCTGAAGCCTCGGCTTTTGCTGAGAAAAAGAGTTTCATCTCAAACAGCCCGTAAGGCGTTTGTATTGTTTTCCCTTTAATGGCCCGGCTCACAGTTGATTCATGAAGGCTTAGACAGTCCGCCACCTCTCTGAGAGTCAGCGGCTTCATTGCGCTTCGCCCTTTCAGAAAGAAATCCTTTTGGCGTGTGATCAGTTCATTGATAATTCTCGTGATTGTCTGTTTTCGCTGCCTCAGCGCGCGGCTCAGCCAGCGCCACTCCTGATATTTCGCAGATAAATAGGAGACAGTATCCTGACAGGAGCCGGATGATAAAAGCGTTCTGTACTGCGGATGCAGATCGATCTCGGGAAACGAGCGGGTATTCAGTTCCGCTGCGATGTGCCCGTTTTTTACGGTGATAAAAATGTCAGGCTCAATATACACATCTTGCTCTGGCCGGGCAAACAGAAGGCCAGGTCTAGGATGAAGAGCCGCGATATCATCTGAGATATCTTGAATGGTATGAAGCGGAATTCCTGTCTCTACTGAAAGCGCTTTCCATTTTTTTTGTGCAAAAGCACCAAAATGAGCTGAAACCAGCATTTCTGCTTGTTCATTTCTGTTCGGCAGCCGCTGTAATTGAAGAAGGATGCATTCCTGCAAAGATCTCGCACCGATTCCAGCCGGTTCTAATGACTGGAGTTTTGCCAAAACAGCCTCCGTTTCCTTAGCCGATACAGATAGGCGCCGTGCTGCCTCCTCCACATCTTCTTCCAAGTACCCGTTTGAATCAAGCGAATGAATCAGATAATTAAAAATCTTTTTTTCAGTGTTGGTCAGATTCATATCGAGTGACTGCTGTTTTAACGCATCCTGCAATGTTTTTTGCGGATTACTTAATTGAAGGCCCGCTTCCTGTGCATTCATCCTGTTTTTGTTTGTTTTATGGTAAGATAGTGGCGGTGTGTCTGTTTCCTTTCGTTCAATAAGAGGGTTTTCCAGTGAGAGCTCATCAATGTACTCGGCGAGTTCTGCCGAATGATAGCCAAGCAGCGTGATGGCCTGCCTGAGCTCCTGTGTCAGTTGAGGCTTTAATACTTGTACTTGCTGAAGTTTCATATCCATCTTGCTCACTCCCCTTTCTTCATTGTACATGATTGAGATCACACCGTATACATTTATGAAAAAGGAGCTGCCAAAGAAATGTCTGAACTTTTTTCCGTCCCTTATTTTATTGAGAATTTAAAACAGCATATTGAAATGAATCAGTCTGAGGATAAAATCCACGCGATGAACAGCTACTACCGTTCCGTCGTCTCAACACTAGTGCAGGACCAGCTGACGAAAAACGCAGTTGTCCTGAAACGGATTCAGCATTTAGATGAAGCATACAACAAAGTCAAACGTGGAGAATCAAAATAAACCTTCCGCTCACATGTGAGCAGGAAGGTTTTCCTTCTTTGAGGCGTGCTGGATGAGACGGGTGCTTGGCACGCCTTCCATCCAGGTATGAAAGTAATTGGCGTTTTTCCCGTAGGAATTATCAATGACCGTGTTTTCTTTTTGAAGAAGAGAAGACAGAATGTGGCCGTGCAGCCTTGATGTTTCCACCGATTCGTAACGGCTGAAAAACCGAATCGCTTTTTGGACGATATAATCCGAGTATTTTTCCCATATATACGCAATGGGCAAAGGGTTGCCTGCTTTTTTATTCAGGACGTTCAGCGTTTGCAGAAAAGCAATCGTCCGGCGGTCTGAAGCTGACAGCACCGTGCGCCAGTCGTAGCTTTCCGCTTCTGCGTGTTCCTGAAGCGCCTGGTTTGCTTCATGATCTGTTCGGATAAATCTCAGCTTTTGATTGGACGGCTGCTGCGTGGGAATGACGGGAAACAGCTGATGAGCCATATCAGGCAGAAGCTGAATGTGATTTCTTGTAAAATAAGCCTGTGCCGTAGCATAGGAGGCTTTTTCCCTTGTCATAATGTGAAGGTTCGCATGCTTAGAAAATATCTCTGCCGTCCGTTTGAGGTTGTCTTTGTTTTGAAAATAAATCGATTGCGGCAGGATCACAATTTTGTGGTTCGGATAGGTTTGGACGATTTTCTCTCTAAAGCCTTGATAATACGGATACAGATCCCCGAAGTTTCCGCCTCCCTGGCAGACGATGATGAGATTAGGATCCAGCTTTCGCCCGACTGGAAAATTGTCAGGATTCCAGCGTTTTCTGACCCGAATCTCGTGTTCTTTAAAGAAGGCTTCTGTTCCTTTCATAATAAATAAATCCCCTACATTCCCATATAGAGGATAGTCAGCATATATAATCTCTGATTGTTTCGGAATGACGTCGAGCAGCCCGGACAGTTTCTGTTTCAGGCTGATCATCGAATGCTTGCTGTCCATTTCTTCACCTCGACAGTATGGAATAAGTGCAGTAGCACTTCAATGACCCGGCCTTGCTCATCTTCTGTCATATTGGACCCCGATGGGAGACAGATTCCTCGCTTGAACAAATTTTCGCATACGCTTCCTGTATCTTCATGAGAATAAAATAAAGCCGGATCGAATAGCGGCTGGGTATGGAGCGGCTTCCACAGCGGACGGGCTTCAATGTTTTCTTCAGCAAGACGTTGAACTATGTCATATGGGCTGAGCCCGTTATCAAGTGTGAGCGTGGTGAGCCAGCGATTGGATACGCCTGCTGCGTACTCCGGCATAAAGCGGACGCCGTCTATGTGACCGAGCGCATTTTTGTATCTCGTGAAAATGGTCCTTCTTTTCTCCACTCGCTCATCCAGCACCTCAAGCTGGGCAATGCCGACGCCGGCTAAGATATTGCTCAGCCTGTAATTATGACCAATTTGACTGTGTTGATAATGAACAGCCGGCTCTCGTGCCTGCGAAGCGAGAAATCTTGCTTTTTCAATTGCTGCTTCATCATTTGAAACGAGCATCCCTCCCCCTGATGTGGTAATGATTTTATTCCCGTTAAATGAAAAAATGCCGAAGCGCCCGAAAGTTCCGCTTTGCTTCCCTTTATAGACTGTGCCGAGAGATTCGGCTGCGTCCTCAATGACAGGAACTCCGTATGCATCACACAGGCTTACGATTTCATCCATTTTCGCGCTCTGCCCATATAGATTGACGGCAATCACCGCTTTTGGCAGTGTTCCATTTCTTTTCACTTCCTCCAATGCTCTTTCAAGGGCTGTCGGCGACATATTCCACGTATCAGGCTCAGAATCAATAAAGACGGGCACCGCTTTTTCATATAGAATCGGATTGGCGGTTGCTACAAATGTGAAGGACTGGCAAAACACGCTGTCACCTTCTTTTACCTCAAGTAAACGCAGCGCGAGATGAATCGCCGCCGTTCCTGAGCTGACCGCAGCAGCTGCTTTTACACCGACTCGTTCTGCCAGCTGTTCTTCAAATGAATTCACGAGCGGCCCAAGCGGCGCAATCCAGTTTGAGCGAAAGGCTTCTGAAATATAGTGCTGCTCCCTGCCGCTCATATGAGGGGGAGATAAGTAGATTTTTTTATGCATAGAATCATCCTTTGTTTGATGTTTGAATGGAAGAAATGATGCGTGCCGGAGCACCGGCCGCCGTTACCCTGTCCGGTATGGGACGGATCACCGCGGAGCCGGCACCAACAATGCTCCAAGCCCCGATTGTGATCTGCGGTATGACGGATGCACCGGTTCCGACGTGAGCGCCTTCCTGAACGGAAACCGCTCCTGACAGCGTGACACGCGGGGACAGATGAACGTAATCGCTGATTTGATTATCGTGCTCTGCCACTGCACCCGTATTGATGATGCAGTGGGCGCCGATGCGCGCATCCGCCTGAATGATCGCGCCCGCCATAATCACTGTCCCTTCCCCAATGACAGCCGACCTGCTGACGATGGCTGACGGGTGAATCAATGTAATAAAATCATCTTTCCCCAGTCCCAGTCGCTCCGCCAGCTGTTTTCTGACACTGTTATTCCCAACAGCAATCAGAAACAGCACATCAGGAATGAGCCTGCGCAGTTCAGTAACGGCTTCCGGCGGTCCTGTGTACCATTCTTTTCCGCCTTCGAACGTTTTGAATTTATCATCCAGCACCGCGGCTAAGCGCGTATCTGAGCGGGCGTTTATCAGCTCTCTGATCACCTTTCCGTGACCGCCGTCACCCACAATGGCCACGTTTTTCATGAGGACACATCTCCGCTTCCGGTAAACCGTTCCGCGGTCACATGATTGGTTTGCTGAATCCCTTCTGAAACAAGGACCTTTAGCACCGTCAAACATAAAATTTTCAAATCGAGAAAAAATGACCAGTTGTCAACGTACCAAACATCTAATTCAAATTTCTTTTCCCAGGAAATCGCGTTTCTGCCATTGATTTGCGCCCAGCCTGTGATACCCGGCTTCACCTCATGGCGCCGTGCCTGTTTTTCTGTATAAAGAGGCAGATAGTCCATCAAAAGCGGCCGCGGCCCGACAAGGCTCAGATCGCCCTTCAGGACATTCAGGAGCTGCGGAAGCTCATCAATGCTCAGCTTTCTGATCAGCCTGCCCGTTTTCGTCAGCCGGACTTCATCGGGCAGCAGATTTCCCTCACCGTCCCGTTCATCCGTCATTGTCCGGAACTTATATAGGGTGAACGGTTTGCCGTGCAGGCCCGGCCTTACTTGCTTAAAGAAGACAGGTGATCCTATTTTCAGCCTGACAACGGCGATGGTGAACAGAATGATCACACTTGTACAGCACAACAAAAAAATGGCGGCCGTCAGATCAAAAAGTCGTTTCAGGATCAAAGATTCACAGCTCCTTTCGTTTTTCGAAACCGTTTTAATACCAGCTGTCTTTCCTCTTTTGTACAAACGAGCATAAAAGCGAAAACAGCGTAGAAAAAGCTGACTGTCACTCCCGTCGCTATCAATGACGGCCAGCTGTCAATCTTCACAATGAACTGAATTGCCTTACAGACCGTCCAGGCAAACACAGCGGCTGAAAGAGGCCCGATGATGCCTTTAAAGAACACGTGCTTTTTGTAGCCTGTAATGCGGGATACGTAAAGCGGCGTAAAGATGGCATTTTTTAAAATAAGAGAAATGGCCCCTGCCAACGTTATGCCGTACAGACCGAGATGAGCCGGCCCGCTCAGCGTGACCGCCAGCACCACATTCACCGCACCTAACAGCAGGGTAACAATCGCCGGTGTTTTTTGTTGATTAAAAGCGGTCCATATATAAAACAGCGGCATAAAGGCGAGGCTGACAACCAAGTATCCGGCATGAATAAATAAAAGCGGTGCTATCGTTGAAAAGGAGGGTCCGAGCCAGATTGTCAAAAAAGGTCCCGCCAATCCGCCCAATAAGGCAGCAGGAAGTGCAAGCAAAAGACCATTGAGCCTTACTGCCTTATTGGCGTAATTCATCAATCCTTCCATATCGCCTTTTGAATAATATGAAGTCATGATAGGCGCAAACAGGGATGCGACCGTTCCGGCCAAGCTGCGCAAAAGCAGCGGAAACTGGATAATCGCCGCGTATTTCCCGGATGCGGACGCCCCCAGCATCAAATTGGCGGTTAACAGATCAATCTGCAAAAAAAGCAGGACGCCGATTTGATTGACGGAGCTCCATGCGCCCGCTTGAAACAGCTCCTTGCTAGTGCGGAATGAAAGATCCTTCATACGAAACGAAAACCACGGAATCAGCTTTTTGAAGAAATAGAAAGACAGCACAGACGCAATGACAGCACCAGCTAAAGCTGCAAGCTGGATCTGCCAGATTTTCGGCGCAAAGCATGCAAACAGGAGCAGCACAGACAGCACCCGTATAAGCATTTGCACCGCCTGAATGGAACTGGTGATATAAAGGCGGTTGGCATAAAATGGTGCAGCGCCGAAACCCGCCATCAGAAACGTTAAAATAAACAGCACACTGCCGATCAAAATCGACAAGCGCACATCTGCCAAAAGCGCTTGCGGCACATTCATGACGCGGTCAATAAAAAAAGCCGAACCCGCAAGCGGCAGCAAGAGCAGCAATGAAATCAAAACAGAGGCCGCTAAATAATTGCTGATATACGCATTTGCTTTCTCCCGCTCTCCCCTGTGGGCAGCAACAGAAAAGAATCGAACGACAACCGAGCTGAGCGCCACGGTGATAACCGAAAAGTAATTAATCACATTTTGTGTCAAGTGAACAAAGCCAAACGCTTCCACACCAAGCGTACTGACAATAAAAGGCGTCATCCAAACCGATAGGAAAACAGACAACAGAAAAGCCGTGAGATTAGCGCTGAAATTTATCGTGAATTTCATGCCTGCTTCGCACTGCCTTTCATTTTCCCCCGCTGCTCGAAAAACAGCTTGATGAGAAAAGTGAGCCGCCATTTACACAGTGCTAATACCAAACGCTCTCCTCTTAATAATTTCTCATGCTGAAACGGTGTATGTCTGACAGCCTGCCGCACCATGTCATAGGATAAAATCTGTCTGATCTTCTTTTTGATGTCTTTCGGCGAATTCGGAGAAGCACAGGCATTTGCCAAAAGCATCGGAAGCTGGTGCCTGCAAATGTACACATTCAAATCTTCTTGGCATGCGCCTGCTAAGCCATAGTGATTGTAGAATGCGATTTTAGCTTGATATTGTTTTTGAAGATGTTCATCCATCGCCGGCTTATAAGGGATTTCTGTCAGGCTGTTCGGGTTTTCACGATAAATGTACAATCCCTCATCAAGCATTTTCACCCGCTCCGCTTCGCAAAAAGCGGACAAATTGAAGGGAGAGTCTTCAGCAAAACGGATGTCTTCATCAAACAACAGATTCGCCCTTTCAAAAAGCTCACGACGGTAAAGATAACGCCATACATACCAGATAAATCTCGTTTCGTGAGCATGTTTAAGCTGTTCAGTCATTTCTGGTTTCGTCAGCACGCGGTTTGCCTCAAGCTGCGGTGGCACATATGTCCGCCTGTCCGATGACTGCTTGTAAAAACCGCATCCGACGATGTCAAGCTGATTTTGCTCCGCTTCTTCAGTCAGCCTCTGGAACATGGCGGATGATACATAATCGTCTCCGTCTACAAAGCCGATGTAAGTGCCCCGCGCGGCCTTTATTCCCGTATTTCGCGCTGAACTAAGCCCGCCGTTTGCCTGATGAATGACCCGGATTCTCGCATCCCGTTTTGCATAGTCCTCTGCAATTTCGCCTGAACGATCCGGTGTTCCGTCATTCACGAGGATGATTTCAATATCCGAAAGCGTTTGGCAAAGCAAAGAGTCAATGCACTCCCCTATAAATGGTTCAACATTATACATCGGGACAATAATGCTGACGAGCGGGGTCATTGCGCTTCACCGCTAATTTTGTCACGCAGACCTTTAAAATACACATCTCTCGGAAAGCCTGCACGGGGTGTTTCTTTTGTTAAAAGCTCATTGACTGCGGCTGTTACGCGCTCTGGCTCCGGATGTTCTATCAGCTTCATGAACGGGATGTCTTTAAGCCATTGATAGCCCTCCATCACCTTATGGTCAAAGGAGCGAATGACAACACATGGCGTTCCTGTCAGCGCGCAAAAAATCATGCCATGAAGCCTGTCAGTGACGACGGCTTCTGCGCTTTGCAGCTTAGACCACAGTGCTTCAAGTTCTTGTTCGCGTGTATCCCGGCTGACCCGGCGGCCGATCGTTGTCGTAAAGGATTTGATCTCGCCGAATTCCTCAAATAGCGCAGCCTTGACCCGGTTCCTCTGGTCCTCCTGAAGCACGCTTTCCTGATCCTCGCGCAAACACATATAAACCCCTTCGCGTTCTGCGGGGGTCTTGCTTCTATCTAAATACAGCACCATGTCCGGCTGCTTCAAAATTGTTTTTTCTTGAAAATGCTGTTTCATAAATTGATACGTTGTTTCATCCCGCGCCATCAGCAACAGGCCGGGGTGCGCATTATAAATTTTCTGTGCCCGTTTCAGCTCTTTGCGCCCTTTTTTCGTGTCAGAAAAATGAGCCGTTGCCGGAAGCTGGACAACCCGATAGTCATGGAATGTTTTAATGATGAAGCGGCGCGTCCACTCCTCATAACGGTATAAATCCCCCATATTTCCGCCGCCGATGATAAAGACCATATCCTCCGGATGGCGCGAGCGGATCAGGTTTTTTGCTGATTTGTAAATGTCCTTCATATCGACCTCGACGATGTCAAAGTCCGGGTATTCTTGCTCAAGAAATGCCTTGCTGGCATAAGCAATTGCGTGATCTCCCAAATTGTCATGGGACGGCAGCAGGGTCAGTATGATTTTTTTCTGATGTGCTGCGGCCTTTACTGGTTGATCTGCCGCTCCCAGCCAATATTGGGACGGGTATTTGACCTTTAGCAGCAGCCATTCTGCAAAATTGATTTTCAACGATTGTAACGACATGTCCTCACCCTCTGTTTCTCATTTTGTACTCGATCACCCGCTGATACACAGCCGATGCCATCGCGACGAACGGAATCATTCTGTATTTCGCCATCAGAAGCAGGCATGACCGTTTTGCGTCAAAAGGAGCAGTACCCGTTTTTGAAAGACTTTCTTGAAACACCGGGTCCGCGCATATCACGCCAACATTTCTAAGCTTTTCAAACAGTCGGCGGCTGCCGCTCGTTTTCCATTCATTCAGCATGCAGATGCTGCTGTGAAGAACGATAAAGGTATCAAGCTCCTTGCGATACTCCTCCAGTTTGTTGTTCTCCTGTAAAAACGCCGCATTCGCCTCATACAGCGCAAGTCCTGATTCAAACAATTTTTTCTGATAGCGCTGCACAATGGAGGAAAGGTGAATTCGATAATGATAGAGCGGCGTTTTTACGTAGGATACTGAGCGGGCGAAAAAGTGAGCCCTGAAGCTGAAAAACTGATCCTCGACATGCTCCAGCTCGCCTCGGAGCGGAAACGATAGCCGATGGGCTTCAATCATGCTTCTTCTGTACAGTTTGTTCCATGAAAACCCTCTGACCTTCCCTTCGAATAACGCCTTGATATAGTGCTCCTTCGGCTGATCCTGATAGGTTTGGGCAATGTCAGAGTCCATGGTTTTGCCAGTGTCCTCAAACTCTGCGGCGTAATTGCAAATGACCAGATCAGTTTCATCGCCTGCTGCCCGGAGCATCTGCTCGCAATAATCAGGCTCAATCCAATCGTCTGAATCGATAAACGCGATAAATTCGCCGCGTGCCGCTTCAATGCCTTTATTCCGAACCGCACCGAGTCCCTGGTTTTCCTGATGAATCACCTTGAACCTGTTGTCCATTTTGGCGTATTCTTCTGCGATATCCGGGCTGGCGTCAGCTGAACCGTCATTGACAATGATGATTTCAATATTGTCCACTGTCTGGTTCCGCAGTGATTCGAGACACGTTCTGATATATGTTTCTGTGTTATAAACAGCGACTAACAGACTAACCGCAGGTGTTTCCATAATGACCGGCTCCTCGTGCATAAATTACCGGGAAAAAATCGTTCTGTAAGGCAGAACCGATGAATCAACCGGCATAAGCAAATAACTGTAAAGAAAATAACAAACAACGATAGCGATATAGATAAGGGCGTTCGATTTTTCATCAAATATCCTGACAAAATAAGGGACTAAGATCATTTGATACAGACCGAAATAAATATTGAATCTGGCAAAAATCACGTCCTTTGTGGCCAAAAGGCCGAACAAAAAACCAAGCAGGCACAAATTGACGACAATATCGATTTGCGGCCACAGACTCCGCAATCGTTCTTTATAGCAAAATGCAAGGAACAGCGGCAGAACCAAAACAGCGATTTTGATCACATTCATTCCATTTGTGTTCGTCATGAGCCATTTTTCATAATGGCTGTATGAGCTGTTTTCAAGTACAACGACAAACACAGAAATAAATTTTTGATATAAAAATGTCATGCCGAGAAATAAAGCGGATAGGCCGAATATCGCCGGAGACCAGGCTTTTCTTCTGACAATAAAGTACACCGGAATCATAATCAGCGCCGACGAATGAAAGAGCGAGCTGACCAGCACAATCAGGAAATATCGCTTCCAGTTCCCGCTGATGATATAACGGATCGCCCAAAACAAAGCAGCTGCCACCATGTATTGCCTGATGCCGTTAAAAGACGCGTAGTAATGAAAGGTTCCCAAAAACAAAAAGACACTCAGCTCAAACGGCCTGCCATAGTCGGCGAGTGTCTTCATAATAAAGCTGTAGGTCACGACCGCCACCGTAAAATACATGATTTGAGGATCTTCCGTGATGAAATTCATCAGCCAAAGGAGTGCGGTAAACCCCGGATCTGTCGCTGTTTTCGCTGTGCCGAAACCGAATATCTGCCACACATTTTGATAATCGCCCGCCAATTCGTACAGCAGCGTGTACGTCTGAAAATCCGTGCCGACTCGATAGCGGAGACCTGACACGAGCACAAGTGAAGCGAGCGGAATCCAGATCAAAAGCTTATTCGGCCGATACCCCGTGGCAAGCGAATCGTCACGGCCGCCGCACATTTTAGCGAACCAAGACCAAATAAATACAATCCCCATATTGACGGCATATACAATCATCGGTTATGGTCCTTTTCCGTGCTGATGTTGTATACATTCAGCAGCGCTCCTACATTTTGCTGTGCATCGTAGCCAAGTTGAGCGAGTGTTTCTTTGATGAACTCACGCTTCGGCCTGCCTGCGGCGGCCGCCCTTGCAATGGTTTCAGCCCAGACGCTGATCGGCTCAGAAAGACTTAATCTTGTGACAAGCCCGAGACCGGCGTCGACTTTTTCTGTAATGCTGTCTGAAATGATGCATGGAAGCCCCGACGCCTGCGCTTCCACAAGCACAACCGGCAAGCCTTCGTACAGAGACGGCATGACAAATACATCGAATGTTCGCATCAGTTCATGGATCCGTTCTTCCGTGCCTAAAAAGAGGACGTCTGATAGCAAATTCTGCTGCCGCGCCTCATCCTCTATCTCCCCTCGCAGCGGCCCGTCTCCTGTAAGAACAAGCTGAAAGCGAACGCCTCTTTCTTTGAGATGTGCGGCAAGCTTCAGCAGGAACGCGTGGTTTTTCACTTCATGAAACCGGGCCACATGGCCGATGATGAGCCGGTCGGCTGCAATGCCGCGTGCTGCTTTTTCTTCATCAGCCGCCTGCCCATTTGGGGCGAACAACTCAAGGTCAATCCCGTTAGGAAGAAGGTGAACACGCTCCCGCTCCATATTGGACTGTCCAAATAAAAACCTGCCCGCATCCTCTCCGCAGGCACACAGCGCTGTCGCATTTGCCAAAATGAGCCGCCTGAACACGAGCAGCTGCAATCGATCCTTCCAGTTGAAGCCGGTCTTCCAAGACGTATTGTGGGAGTGGCATACCCTGACCGGCACTCCGGCTAGCCTTGCCGCAAGGGCGATAAAACCCGTTTGGAAATCCGTGTGCGCATGAACGGCGCTGAACGGCCCATTTTCTTTTATCGCGTTTCTCACATTCCTCACAAATGTAAGGGGATTGCTTTGCCCAATGCTCGGGACATAAAAAAGCCGCCCGCCTAAAGATAAAATCTCTTCATCATAAGCGCACGGATCATTTCGATACGTTAAAAAATCAAATTGCACTTTGCTTTTGTCCATCTTCCGATATAAATTCATTACCATGGTTTCCGCGCCGCCCCTGTTCATGCCGCTGAGAACATGGAGCACGCGCTTTTGGCTGCTATTCATGCTTGACAAGCCCTTCCTTTTGGTTCATCACTCTTTTTTTATGGTAGCGATTCATCACAGCTGCAGGCATAAAGGCGCGAATTAACGGTTTTGCGATATATATGTAATCAGATAAAGGAAGCTTCAAGCGTCTGCACGCCTGATAGACAAGAATGGCATTGTCGATTGAATACGTAAATGACCGCCGTTTGAATGCATCGCTGTCTTCCCTCACTTTATACAAGGCTTCCTGAAGATTATAGCCCCTGAAGCCCTCTTCAAAAAAGCGAAGCCACAAATCAATATCTTCCATTCGTCTCGTCCGCCGCACCGACCGGTAGCCTTTCAGCGTGCGGTAGGCACTCGCTCTCATCATAATCGTGCCGTGGCAAAATGGAGTCCCTTTTGCCATGATGCCCGGCTCCGGAACAGAAGGCAGAATGCGGGCGCCTCTTACGCCAAATTCATCAAACACAAGCATGCCGGTGCCAACCACCTGATAGTGTCGGTGCTTTTCTAAAAACGCGACCTGCTTTTCCAGACGGCGCGGAAACGAAAGGTCATCTCCGTCCTGACGTGCGATATAATCGCCTGTCGCATGCGAAAGACAATGATTTAATGATGCGGCAAGCCGCTTATTTGTTTTGTTTTGAATCAGTTTGATGCGGTCGCTGTAATGAGCGGCATACTGCTTCGCGATACGGAGCGTGCCGTCTGTTGACGCATCATCGCACAAAATCAGCTCCCAATTTTTATAGGATTGGCTGAGAATAGATTCTATGCTTTCTGCCAAAGTGCGTTCGCAATTATAAATGCCCATAATGACAGAAACTTTCGGTCCTGAGTTCATACGCTTTTCTCCTTTGTATCCATATCCATGTACGCGGAATAAATATCTGCCATTTCTTCCACCGTTCGCGCCTCCGAGAAGCGCAAGGCTGTTTTTCGGCCTTCCTGTCCCAGCTTTCGGCAGAGCTCCGGCTTATGGTAAAGCTGTTCAATCCGGCGGGCAAAAGCAGCACTGTCACCGATTTTGATCAGAAAACCGTTTTCTCCGTCGCGAATGATTTCCCGATGCCCGCGATTATCTGTGGCGATCGCCGGTTTTTCTGCCGCCATTCCCTCAAGCACATTCATGCCGAGGCCCTCTCTAATGCTGGATGCGACAGATATATCCGCAAGCTGAATCAGCTCATGTATGTCGCTGCAAAAGCCGTAAAAACAGACATTGGCGGAAGCGCCAAGCTTTTCAGCCAACGTTTGATACGTTTGTTCCATTGCCCCTTCCCCGGCAAACACAAGGCGAAGCGAGGGAATTTTTTCTTTTAGCAAGGCTGCGGCTTCAATTAACAGCTTCTGGTTTTTGTTCAGATTGAGCTCAGCCGGATAAACCAATATAAAATCATCTTCACGGAATCCGTGCTTTTCTCTGAGTCTTTGCTGCTCTATCGGACTGACAGGCCGGAAACGCTCGGTATTGACGCCAATGCCGTGAATTTTCTGCGTCCTTCCGCCCGGCCTTTGAAGTCCTTTCGCCCGTTTATAATCCTCTTCATTAATCGTAATCAGGCAGTCCGTATATGCTGAAAGCCATTTCTCGATCGGATAGTAAAGAAACCAATTTTTCATTGGTGCTCCTTTGCAGAAGTGAAATCCGTGCGCTGTGTACAGCACCTTTGTTCCGTGCCGCCGTGCCTGCCTCGCCGCCAGTCTGGCGAGAACGCCGCCGACCGGTGTATGGCAATGGACAATGTCGTATTCATAGGTGTCAATCACTTTCTTCAGCTGCCTATAAACGGCCAGGTTCTGAGGGTCAAAAGGTGACCTGCGAATCGGGATGGAGAATTTCTCATCCACATACGGCAGCTTGGTTTGTCCGTTCGCGGCGACATGAACCTCCCAGCCCATTTGCTTGAACCATTTAAAATAAGGGAGGTGAAAGGCCTTAAAATGATAATCAACAGTCGCGCAAAACAATATCTTTTTCGTCATTTTCACTCCCCCTAATGAACGCTGGCAGCCGTCATTTCTTCTGATGTATTGATTGCAGCAAACAGCCTCGCTCTCAGGTCGGCTTCCGGCAGCTCATGAAAATCCTCGATAAAGCGCATCAGCACCGGCCAATCGCCGTCCACCGCTTTACCGATGTGAATTTTTGGAAAGATTTGTTCAGCATGGACTTCATTTTTGTTCAGCAATTCTTCATACATTTTTTCGCCCGGACGAATGCCTGTGAATTCGATTGGAACCTGCTCAGTCGTGTAGCCGGACAAATGAATGAGGTTTTTGGCAAGATCCACAATCTTTACGGGCTCTCCCATATCGAGAACGAAAATTTGACGCCCTTTCGCCAGTGCCCCAGCCTGAATCACAAGCCTTGATGCCTCGGGAATCGTCATGAAATAGCGGGTCATTGCCGGATGTGTTACTGTCACCGGGCCGCCTTTTTCAATCTGTTTTTTGAAAATTGGAATGACGCTGCCGCGGCTCCCGAGTACATTGCCGAAGCGAACAGCAACAAATTTGGTTCTGCTGACTTTCCCAAGATTCATAATAATCATCTCTGCGAATCGTTTTGTCGCCCCCATTACGTTGGCTGGGTTCACCGCTTTGTCCGATGAAATCAGCACGAATGTCTCAGTTCCCGACATATCGGCTGCTTCCGCGACATTTTTTGTTCCGATAATATTGTTTTTGACCGCCTCTTCTGGATTGTGTTCCATTAAAGGCACATGCTTATGGGCAGCTGCATGATAGACAACATGCGGCTCGTATTTTTTCATCAAGGTAAACATTTTATCGCGGTCCTGCACATCAGCGATTTCCGTATGGAACACAATGTGTTTGCCGAATCGTCCATTCAGCTCTGTATAAATCGAATGAATGCTGTTTTCCCCATGGCCGAGCAGAATAATTTCCTTAGGCAAAAACGCGCTGATCTGACGGCAGATTTCCGAGCCGATGGATCCGCCCGCTCCCGTGACGAGAACTGTTTTTCCTTTGATGCGGTTCGAAATTTCGCTAGTGTCGAGGGTTACCGGCTTTCTGCCGAGCAAGTCCTCAGCTTTTACATCTCTGATTTGTCCGGCAGTTCGTGTGCCAAGCAGCATTTCATCAAAATGAGGCATAATTTTAATGCTTACTCCGGTTCGCACACATTCTTTATATAACACCTGAAGCTCATGGGTGCGGAGTGAAGGAATGGCAATAATAATATAATTAATTTTGAGCTTTTGCACCGCAGGCATGATACTTTCTTTACCGCCGATTACGGGCAGTCCCATAATTTCTAATTTATGCTTCGTTTGGTCGTCATCAATAAAAGCGACAGGTATGATATCAGGTTCATCTTTCGAAAGCAGCTGCCTGACCATCAGAGTCCCACCTGAGCCCGCCCCGATAATCAGCGCGCGGGACGAGGCGCAACGTTTTTTCCTGATGCTTTCGTTTAATACTCTGGATAAAATACGGGTCCCTCCAATAGACAAAAGCTGAAGCACCCAGCACGCGGTTAACAGACGGAAGAACATCGTATGATACACAGCATACTGAATGATACCGGTCACAGCGGCGGAAAGCGTAATGCCCTTAAGCAGGACAATCAGCTCGCCGAGTCCGGTGTATGTCCACACCTGTTTATACTGATTGAACAGGAAAGCACACACATGATAGCTGAGGAGCAAGCTGACAGCGGTAAGCAGTAATGCTCCGGAGTCATAAAATTGATAGGAATCTTTTAAAAATTGATATCCTGCAATAACTGAATTTAAAACGAGGTAAGTATCCAGCGCAATAATCATTGACAGTCTTCTCCGGTAACTCAACCTTTTCCCCCCTAATTCTTTTATCGGTTTAGCTGCGGCGGTTTTCGTCTCTCCAAAAAATCGGCAGCAGCTAAACCGACAATACCTCCTATGTATATATGAGATAAGTGGGCATTTAACCCATCCTCACGCCCCGCCAGCGACGACCAGCATCTAAGGCAGCAACTTCAGCTGCCCACAGCAGAGCCGAGTGCCTCCATTGATACAGGTCAGGAGACATCACCTTTACAAAAACTAGTAGGAATAGTGTTCCGATTTTTTCATTTTCTTTTTGTTTAAAAGAGCGCCTAACAGCTTCGCATTGGATTGTTCCAGTGCATCCTTTGCTTTCAGAACGGTATCGGTTTTTGTTTTTCCGCTTAAAACGACGAGCACGCTGCCGTCTGTCTGATTTGCTAGAATCTGAGCATCTGCAACAGCCAAAAGAGGAGGGGAATCAAAGATGACGAGGCTGAATTGTTCATAGATCTCAGATATTAAATCTCCCATTGCTTTTGAAGACAGCAGTTCTGCCGGGTTTGGCGGGGTCGGCCCGCTTGTCAGTACATATAAGTTATCGATCGGCGTCTTTTGCACCGTCTCACTGAGTGAAGCATTGCCGACCAGCACATTTGTCAGCCCGGTTACATTATCAACCTGAAACGTCTGGTTGATGGTCGGCTTTCTTAAATCGGCATCCACCAGCAGTACTTTCTTTTCCTGCTGCTGCGCAAAGACAGCCGCAAGATTCGCTGCACTGAACGATTTACCTTCACCAGGCACAGAGGAGGTGACGAGGATAGATCGCAAGTTGGTCTGGACAGATGAGAACTCAATGTTTGTCCGAATGGTGCGATATTGTTCCGCAACAACTGATTTATTGTGTAAAACAGATATTTGAGCCAAACCTCGCCTTGCTTTCTTTTTTCTAAAGATCACTCGCTTCACTCCCCGAAATGTTTTATCCCGCGATTCCGCCCTTTGTGGACATCAGGAACGGAGCCTAAGCATGGCAATCCGGTTCTCTCGCTGAGCTGCCGTGCGCTTTTGCATGTATCATCGAGAAAATGCAGAAAAAATGCCAGTGTAATGCCGCCCATGACAGCAGCGCCAAAAGCCATGACCATATTTCGCAGCCTGGCCGGCTTGATCATCGGGCTTTCAGAAGCCTTCGCCTCTGATAATATATGTACGCCTTGTACATTCATTCTTTCATCTACTTCTTTTTCAAACTTGTTCACTAACGTGTTCGCAATCTCAGCTGCTTTCGCCGGATCGTGATCCTGAACGGCAACGTTAATGATTTCTGATTCATTTTCACTGCTGGTAACCACTTTTCCTTTCAGCGAGGAAGCCGATTCAGATAGGTGCAATTCCGCCTTAACTTCTTCCATCAAGGCAGTGCTTTTCATAATCGATTGGAACGTGCTGCTATACTGAAGATTTCGCTGGATGTCACTGAGATTCGAGTTTTCTTCACCGTCTGATTCATGAACCAGCACCTGTGTCGACGCCTGGTAGGTCGGTGAAATGACCTTAAATTGCACAAAACCCATAATAAGGGTGACGCCGATTGTGATGAGCAGAATCAGCACGAATCTGTGTCTGACAATCGCATATAATTCTTTGAAACTCATATTCTCATTCATGTATTCATAGCCTTCAGCCTTCCCGCGGCTGGCTTCCCGCGCCCCTTTCTGTTAATGATTGGATTATAAAAGAAAACGTTATTATTTAAAAATTGCAAAATAAGCCAATAAGTTCTCTTTAGAGAACAAAAACGTGATTTTCCTCTAATTTACTGCACTTCCCTTATTATTTTAAATTTTATAAAGAACGAAAAATTCCTTATAATGAACGAAATAACGACAGGAATAGAGGAGAATTTCATATTATGATTGGAAGAATTATCCGTTTGTACCGTAAAAGAAAAGGCTATTCTATTAATCAGCTGGCTGTTGAGTCAGGCGTATCCAAATCCTATTTAAGCAAGATTGAAAGAGGCGTTCACACGAATCCGTCCGTTCAATTTTTAAAAAAAGTTTCTGCCACACTGGAAGTTGAATTAACAGAATTATTTGACGCAGAAACAATGATGTATGAAAAAATCAGCGGCGGTGAAGAAGAATGGCGCGTACATTTAGTGCAAGCCGTACAAGCCGGGATGGAAAAGGAAGAATTGTTCACTTTTACGAACAGGCTAAAGAAAGAACAGCCTGAAACTGCCTCTTACCGCAACCGCAAACTGACGGAATCCAATATAGAAGAATGGAAAGCGCTGATGGCGGAAGCAAGAGAAATCGGTCTGACTGTCCATGAAGTCAAATCCTTTTTAAAAACAATGGGAAGATGATGATCGGTTAAGGGCTAACGTTCGCATCTATAGGGTAAATCTGTTTATAATGGGGGAAAAAGGGAGAGAACACAATGACTCATCAAATAGTAACGACTCAATACGGCAAAGTAAAAGGCACAACGGAAAACGGCGTACATAAGTGGAAAGGCATCCCCTATGCCAAGCCGCCTGTCGGACAATGGCGTTTTAAAGCACCTGAGCCGCCTGAAGTGTGGGAAGATGTCCTTGATGCCACAGCGTACGGCCCTATTTGCCCGCAGCCGTCTGATTTGCTCTCACTGTCGTATACAGAGCTGCCCCGCCAGTCCGAGGATTGCTTGTATGTCAATGTATTTGCGCCTGACACTCCAAGTCAAAATCTTCCTGTCATGGTGTGGATTCACGGAGGCGCTTTTTATCTTGGAGCGGGCAGTGAGCCATTGTATGACGGATCAAAACTTGCGGCACAGGGAGAAGTCATTGTCGTTACATTGAACTATCGGCTGGGGCCGTTTGGCTTTTTGCACTTGTCTTCGTTTGATGAGGCGTATTCCGATAACCTTGGGCTTTTAGACCAAGCCGCCGCACTGAAATGGGTGCGGGAGAATATTTCAGCGTTTGGCGGTGATCCCGATAACGTAACAGTATTTGGAGAATCCGCCGGCGGGATGAGCATTGCCGCGCTTCTCGCTATGCCTGCGGCAAAAGGCCTGTTCCAGAAAGCAATCATGGAAAGCGGCGCTTCTCGAACGATGACGAAAGAACAAGCGGCGAGCACCTCGGCAGCCTTTTTACAGGTCCTTGGGATTGACGAGGGCCAACTGGATAAATTGCATACGGTTTCTGCGGAAGATTTGCTAAAAGCGGCTGATCAGCTTCGGATTGCAGAAAAAGAAAATATCTTTCAGCTGTTCTTCCAGCCCGCCCTTGATCCGAAAACGCTGCCTGAAGAACCAGAAAAAGCGATCGCAGAAGGGGCTGCTTCCGGCATTCCGCTATTGATTGGAACAACCCGTGATGAAGGATATTTATTTTTCACCCCGGATTCAGACGTTCATTCTCAGGAAACGCTTGATGCAGCACTCGAGTATTTACTAGGGAAGCCGCTGGCAGAGAAAGCTGCCGATTTGTATCCGCGTTCTCTGGAAAGCCAAATTCATATGATGACTGATTTATTATTTTGGCGCCCTGCCGTCGCCTATGCATCCGCACAGTCTCATTACGCACCTGTCTGGATGTACCGGTTCGATTGGCACCCGGAGAAGCCGCCGTACAATAAAGCGTTTCACGCATTAGAGCTTCCTTTTGTCTTTGGAAATCTGGACGGATTAGAACGAATGGCAAAAGCGGAGGTTACGGATGAGGTGAAACAGCTTTCTCACTCGATACAATCAGCATGGATCACATTCGCCAAAACAGGAAACCCAAGCACCGAAGCTGTGAATTGGCCGGCGTATCAGGAAGAAACGAGAGAGACGCTGATTTTAGATTCAGAGATTACGATCGAAAACGATCCCGAATCTGAAAAAAGGCAGAAGCTATTCCCTTCAAAAGGAGAATAAATATGGGGAAAACAAGATACATTGGTGCTGCCATTGTTGTGGCAGCTTGTATCATTATTTTGTCGGCCGTGGTATGTTTACGGGACACAGTCTATTACCAGCCTATGCGCTGGACTGGCATCATACTGTTTTTCACGGGAATTGTGATGGTTCCCGCATACTCAGCAAAAAGAAAACCCGGAAAAGAGAAGTAATTCTCTTTTCCGGGTTTTTATGTTTATTATAATCTTCCCGCGCGAATATCGTCTGTCATTCCCTCATAAGGAGCCTTCGAAATCACTTCTTCGTTGTCGACTCCTTCATTTTTCAGAAATGTAATTTCCGCAAATTCAGGTACAACGTATTTTGGATACGTTTCATATTTTTCGCGGGATTCCTCCATCAAATCAATGTGGTCATTTTGGTAGCAAACCGTAATTTCAGGATGTTCATGCACCCATTTCGGGAAGAAAATAATGCCGTGCATGCGTTTTTCATTTGGCATAAAGTTTAATGAAACATCCGTGCCAGTCGGCTCTGTCCAAGACACTTTATATACGCCTTCTGTCAGTTTGACAATATTCACTTCCTGATCCCGAACCCAGCGTCCGGCAACCATTCCGCTATGAATTCTATAATCAATTGTATGGTCATTTTTAATATAAATCTCGTATTCCCAGCCGTTTTCATACGTATAAATCATGTGGCTTCCGATAAAGTTTTCCATCTTTCACACTCTCCTTAGTCTTTTACTGTACTTCATAAATGTCTAGTCGAACGTAATCAGGGGTTCTTTCTGCGGAACCGATAAACAAGCGGTCATGGAGCCATTGATAGACTCTACTGCCTGTTTCAAACGTCGGTACCGTACGAAAATAAACATGCTCCGGATCAATGATTTCCCCGGCTGCCGCTTGTTTTCGAAACGGCTCGCTGACTTGCCGTATTTTCAATGTAACTCAGTTCAGGATCTGCTGTTTCGATCACATACCTGGCAGATAAATCGGTTCTGCCGTCAGCGCGAATCATTTGCGAATCGGCACCGCTCGGCAAAATACGTCCCTTTACTTCCCCGGTTATTGTTCCCGAACGAATCGGAATGAATCGTCTCAGTCCCAGGCCTGTCTCACCAATCGTGATAGGCGGATCAACCTTGATTTCTAAAGAGGCGAATGGTTTTAAAACCGGCTTCTTCACGAGAACCACCTCACCTTCAGAAAAAATCATGTAACTATTTACATGTTTAATTTAACACTATTGCAGTTAACTGTCAAACAATAGGAACATAAAAAAACAAGGACTGTTTGAAGACAGTCCTTGTCTGAAGCTAGCTTTGATATGCAAGATATGTGCTGACAGTGCTTTTGGCAAGACAGGCAGAGGAATCTATAATCGGAATCTCACTTTGAGTATGATCTAACACCGCATTTAAATCCGTGCAGGCTGAAATGATGATGTCTGCATGCTGACTGATTTCTTCATATAGCGTCTGCCACAATGCTTTTGAATGCTCCATATGATTTGGCTGTTTGATTGCGGCGATAAGCTGGTTCACAGCCTGCTGCCAATGGTCCTTGTGAACAACTTCTTGTCCATTTGCCTTCAGAACTTTTTGGTAGATGGCGGATTGGATGGTTGGCTCTGTTCCTAAAACCACCGCTTTTTTTGCAGGATGCGGAATCTCTTTTATCGTTTCCTCAACGATATGCAACATAGGAACCGACAATGCCTGCTGAATCTCTTCATAGTAGACATGCGCCATATTACAAGGCAGCGCAATGAAATCCACTCCTGTTTTCTCGAGCTTTACCGCTCCGTCGATAATCGCTTTTTTCATCTCGTCATGGTCAATTGGACGATCTGCATAGAAGGGCGTCGGGCATGAATAGATCATCATGTGCGGGTAGTCAATATCGTTTGAAGCCCCATACAGCTTCTGACAGTAATCAATCACCTTATCAATAAACGGCGAGGTCGATTTCGGCCCCATTCCGGCTAATATTCCGATCATCAAATTCATTCCTTTCTACTTCGTACGGACCGCTTCTTCCTCTGAGCCATCCTCATAGAGGATAAAGCTTTTCGCAGCATCCTCACCTAATGTAAACTCGACTTCAACAGACAATGCTCGCAGAAAGAAACGGGTTTCCGAGGAAGGAAATAACTCCAGTCTCAGCTGTCCGGCGATCTCCAAATAAAGCCGTTCATTCTCGGCTGTCACCTGTACAGCCGTCCCATCCTGCAACAGGTAGCTGCCAACATAGCGGCTGTATATCGCCGTATCAATTGCTTTTTTCTTTTTATCAGCAGGACGTTCCGGGACCTCATATGGCTGGCCAAATAGAATATGTTCCGCCGCCTTCAGAATCGCTTGTTCATATTCAGTATCCTCTTCCTTATTACTCAAATAGATCAGCGTTTTACGATGATCTATATATCGGATCATCATCGTCGAATAGCCGGGCCATCCTCCGCTGTGGCTGACAATCCGCCCTTTTTCAGGACTGTTTTGCAGCACCCAGCCAAAGCCATAATCAATTGTTTCTCCATTGTTGAGGCGCACTGGAGAAAACGCAGATTCCTTAGAAGCCTTGCTGATTAAATCGTCCTGATATAAAGCCTGATCAAATCGAAACAAATCGCTTGTGACAGAGTTAACCGTCCCATCTCCCTGTATGCCATCGAGATACACAACATAGTTCGTTTCCTCCAGCTCATCAGGGAGGACGTATGTTTCGGAATGTACATCATACACATATCCATATGCATAATGATCAATTCGCTCAGGCGAAAGCCTCCTGTTATACACTCTTGTTTCATTCATGCCGGCCGGTGAAAAAATACTTGTTTTCATAAAATCCGCATAGCTCATGCCAGATGCTTTTTCAATGATAACCGCCAGCAGCACATACCCCGTATTGCTGTACAGCCAGCCTTCATTCGGCTCAAAATAACCAGATAGCCCCTCATTCATCAGCATATCGACAATATCCTGATTCACCGCAATCTTGTGTGAATCCCAATTGGCAAAAAACCATCCCATATAATCAGGAAGCCCTGACGTATGGTTCAATAAATGCCGAATCGTTACGCCCTGATACGGAAAACCGGGCAGCCAGCGATCCACTTTATCTTCATAGCCAAGAATCCCCTTCTCCTCCAGCAAGATGATTCCCAATGCTGTAAAAGGCTTTGACAAAGACGCTAACTCAAACAAAGAGTTGGTTTTCAACGGGCGTTTTTCCGTCATTTCCGCATAACCAAAAGAGTGATGATATAAAATATCGCCACCCTCCGCAGCCAGAACCGTCCCGTTAAACTGATGTTTTTCGCCTAATGTCTCAAATAACATCTGAAGATGCTTTCTTTTATTCTGCTTCATTCCTCCACCTCCCATATCTCTGTACGTTACTAACCTACTAACGTTTCAAATATTTTGAAAAATCCTTCAGTTAGAGATCCTTTTTAACCCATCACATATACCTGCCGTTCACTATTATTTAGTGAAATGAGATATTATGATATTTTCTGAATTGTGATTAAAAAGGCAACTTTATGCCCATGCAACAGAAACTATAAAAAATACAGAGAATGAAAAGAAACAGATAGATTTTTTAGTTCTTTAGGCCCGTAGTCCGCAAATCCTTTTATGATTTTCTATCAAACAAAAGAGGAAAATAGACCAGTTGCAATCCAAACGAGAGTCTAATAGAATGAGGTCGAAAAGTAAATCGCGCGGGTTTGTTACTGATAAAGCAGGCAAGACCTAAAATGTGTAAAGGGCAAAGTGTATACTTTGGCGTCACCCCTTACATATTTTAGGTCTTTTTTTATTGTGCGTAACTAACTTGCCATCTTCAAACAGGAGGGCTGGAAGAAGCAGACCGCTAACACAGTACATAAAAAAGGAGACATGAACGATGAACATCAAAAAGTTTGCAAAACAAGCAACAGTATTAACCTTTACTACCGCACTGCTGGCAGGAGGCGCAACTCAAGCGTTTGCGAAAGAAACCAACCAAAAGCCATATAAGGAAACATACGGCATTTCCCATATTACACGCCATGATATGCTGCAAATCCCTGAACAGCAAAAAAATGAAAAATATCAAGTGCCTGAATTCGATTCGTCCACAATTAAAAATATCTCTTCTGCAAAAGGCCTGGACGTTTGGGACAGCTGGCCATTACAAAACGCTGACGGCACTGTTGCAAACTATCACGGCTACCACATCGTCTTTGCATTAGCCGGAGATCCTAAAAACGCGGATGACACATCGATTTACATGTTCTATCAAAAAGTCGGCGAAACTTCTATTGACAGCTGGAAAAACGCTGGCCGCGTCTTTAAAGACAGCGACAAATTCGATGCAAATGATTCTATCCTAAAAGACCAAACGCAAGAATGGTCAGGTTCAGCTACATTTACATCTGACGGAAAAATCCGTTTATTCTACACTGATTTCTCCGGTAAACATTACGGCAAACAAACACTGACAACTGCACAAGTTAACGTATCAACATCAGACAGCTCTTTGAACATCAACGGTGTAGAGGATCATAAATCAATCTTTGACGGCGACGGCAAAATGTATCAAAATGTACAGCAGTTCATCGATGAAGGCAACTACAGCTCAGGCGATAACCATACGCTGAGAGATCCTCACTACGTAGAAGATAAAGGCCACAAATACTTAGTATTTGAAGCAAACACTGGAACTGAAGATGGCTACCAAGGCGAAGAATCTTTATTTAACAAAGCATACTATGGCAAAAGCACATCATTCTTCCGTCAAGAAAGTCAAAAACTTCTGCAAAGCGATAAAAAACGCACGGCTGAGTTAGCAAACGGCGCTCTCGGTATGATTGAGCTAAACGATGATTACACACTGAAAAAAGTGATGAAACCGCTGATTGCATCTAACACAGTAACAGATGAAATTGAACGCGCGAACGTCTTTAAAATGAACGGCAAATGGTACCTGTTCACTGACTCCCGCGGATCAAAAATGACGATTGACGGCATTACGTCTAACGATATTTACATGCTTGGTTATGTTTCTAATTCTTTAACTGGCCCATACAAGCCGCTGAACAAAACTGGCCTTGTATTAAAAATGGATCTTGATCCTAACGATGTAACCTTTACTTACTCACACTTCGCTGTACCTCAAGCGAAAGGAAACAATGTCGTGATTACAAGCTATATGACAAACAGAGGATTCTACGCAGACAAACAATCAACGTTTGCGCCAAGCTTCCTGCTGAACATCAAAGGCAAGAAAACATCTGTTGTCAAAGACAGCATCCTTGAGCAAGGACAATTAACAGTTAACTAATAAAAACGCAAAAGAAAATGCCGATATCCTATTGGCATTTTCTTTTATTTCTTATCAACATAAAGGTGAATCCCATATGAACTATATAAAAGCAGGCAAATGGCTAACCGTATTCCTAACCTTTTTAGGAATATTGCTGTTTATCGACTTATTTCCAAAAGAAGAACATGACCAAAAAACAAAATCAAAACAGAAGCCGGACTACCGGGCGGCATATCATTTTACGACGCCGGATAAATGGAAAAATGACCCTCAAAAACCGATCTATTTTGATGGCAAGTATCATTATTTCTATCTATATAACCGGGATTACCCAAAAGGCAACGGCACAGAATGGCGCCATGCCGTCTCAGAGGATTTGGTGCACTGGACCGATGAAGGCGTGGCGATTCCGAAATATACAAACCCGGACGGTGATATTTGGACCGGTTCCGTCGTGGTGGATAAAGAGAACACAGCCGGCTTCGGGAAAAATGCGCTTGTCGCGATTGTGACACAGCCCTCAGCCAAAGACAAAAAACAGGAACAATATTTGTGGTACAGCACAGATAAAGGAAAATCATTCAAATTCTACAGTGGCAACCCCGTTATGCCTAATCCGGGTACAGACGATTTCAGAGATCCGAAAGTCATATGGGATGACCAGGATAACAAATGGGTCATGGTCATGGCTGAAGGATCAAAAATCGGCTTTTATGAATCCGATAATCTTAAGGACTGGCATTACACAAGCGGATTCTTCCCAGAACAGGCGGGAATGGTGGAATGTCCCGACCTCTACATGATGCGGGCAAGCGACGGAACGAATAAGTGGGTTCTCGGTGCCAGCGCGAATGGCAAACCGTGGGGCAAACCAAATACGTACGCCTACTGGACCGGAAGCTTCGACGGAAAAGAATTCAAAGCGGATCAGACTGAAGCCCAATGGCTTGACTATGGCTTCGACTGGTATGGCGGTGTGACGTTCGAAGACAGCAAAAGCACAGATCCATTAGAAAAGCGGTATGCGCTTGCCTGGATGAACAATTGGGATTATGCCAACAACACCCCGACAATGAAGAACGGCTTTAACGGCACAGATTCTGTCATACGCGAACTCCGGCTGAAGGAGCAGGATGGAACATACAGCCTCGTCTCACAGCCGATTGAAGCTTTGGAGCAGCTGACTGTTTCAACTGACGAAATAGAGGATCAGGATGTGAACGGATCAAAAACATTGTCGATAACAGGTGATACGTACCAGCTTGATACGGATCTTTCTTGGTCAGAGCTAAAGAATGCAGGCGTCAGGCTCAGAGAATCAGAAGACCAAAAACGCCATATTGATGTCGGTATTTTCGCTGAAGGCGGCTATGCTTATGTCAATAGAGCAGCCACAAATCAGCCTGACAAAAGCAATACCTATGTCGAAAGCAAAGCTCCTTATGATGTAAGCAAACGTAAGGTGCATTTAAAAATACTTGTCGATAAAACAACGATAGAAGTATTTGTTGGCGACGGGAAAACCGTTTTTTCAAATGAAGTCTTCCCAAAGCCTGAAGATAAAGGAATTACCCTTTATTCTGACGGCGGCACAGCCTCCTTCAAAAATATAACAGTGAAACACTTTGATTCGATTCATGAATAAAAACAGGGGCGGCGCAGGCTGCCCCTGTTTTTTTATTAGGAGCGGTATTCTCTGTTACATATTGGGCATTGTAAGGAATATAAGGCTGGTTTCAAAGGAGGAAGCGAATGTCTAAACAAGGAAATTTTCAAAAATCAATGTCGCTGTTTGATCTGATTTTGATTGGGATGGGAGCCATCTTTGGATCAGCGTGGCTGTTCGCTGTCAGTAATGTCGCTTCAAAAGCAGGGCCCTCCGGCGCTTTTTCCTGGATCCTCGGAGGAGCCATTATTTTGTTAATAGGGCTTGTATATGCGGAGCTCGGAGCCGCTCTGCCCCGTACCGGAGGCATCATTCGATACCCCGTTTATTCACATGGCCACCTTGTCGGCTACTTAATTTCGTTTGTCACGATTGTCGCTTATACAAGCTTGATTTCAATTGAAGTGACAGCTGTGCGCCAGTATGTGGCCTATTGGTTTCCCGGCCTGACCATTAAAGGGTCTGATTCGCCGACCATTTCCGGCTGGATCTTGCAGTTTGCCCTATTATGCTTGTTTTTCCTGCTGAATTATTGGAGCGTCAAAACCTTCGCTAAGGCGAATTTCATCATATCGATTTTTAAATATATTGTGCCGATTACCATCATTATTGTGCTGATCTTTCATTTTCAGCCGGAGAATTTATCTGTTGAAGGATTTGCACCGTTTGGATTTACAGGTATTCAGGCTGCCATCTCGACAGGCGGCGTGATGTTTGCGTATCTCGGCCTGCATCCGATTGTATCTGTAGCAGGTGAAGTCCAAAATCCAAAACGCAATATCCCGATCGCTTTAATCATTTGCATCATCGTTTCAACCATCATTTATACTGTTTTGCAGGTCACCTTTATTGGTGCAATCCCGACAGAAACACTGAAACATGGCTGGCCGGCAATTGGCCGGGAGTTCTCATTGCCGTTTAAGGATATTGCGGTCATGCTCGGGTTAGGCTGGCTTGCAACGCTTGTCATTTTAGACGCCATTCTGTCTCCCGGAGGAAACGGGAATATCTTTATGAATACGACATCCCGCCTTGTTTACGCCTGGGCGCGTAACGGCACATTATTTGGCATATTCTCAAAGGTCAATAAAGATACGGGGACACCCCGCGCTTCGCTTTGGCTTTCGTTTGCCCTGTCCATTTTCTGGACACTTCCCTTTCCTTCGTGGAACGCGCTCGTCAATGTCTGTTCAGTCGCGCTCATTCTTTCATATGCGATTGCACCCATTTCTTCAGCTGCGCTGAGGGTCAACGCGAAGGACTTAAACAGGCCGTTTTATTTAAAGGGAATGAGCATTATCGGGCCGCTTTCCTTTATATTTACAGCGTTTATCGTGTACTGGTCAGGATGGAAAACAGTCTCCTGGCTGCTCGGTTCACAACTCGTGATGTTTTTGATCTATCTCTGTTTCAGCAAATATACGCCTAAAGAAGATGTCAGCCTTGCTCAGCAGCTGAAATCAGCCTGGTGGCTTATCGGGTTTTATATTATGATGCTGATCTTTTCCTACATCGGTTCTTTCGGACATGGTTTAGGGATTATCAGCAATCCCGTCGACCTCATTTTAGTCGCGATCGGCTCACTTGCGATTTATTACTGGGCAAAGTATACCGGTCTCCCAAAAGCCGCCATTGATTACGATAAATAAAGAAGCAAGAGGTTTTCTTGCTTCTTTATTCTTTACAAACAAACATACACGCGATAAAATGAATGAGAGTCAGTCATTACTGGAGGTGTTCCTCATGCCAAAACAAACATCGGGCAAATATGAAAAAATTTTGCAGGCTGCCATAGAAGTCATTTCTGAAAAAGGCCTCGACAAGGCTTCTATTTCTGATATTGTCAAAAAGGCCGGCACTGCCCAAGGAACATTCTATTTGTATTTTTCATCTAAAAATGCCCTCATACCGGCCATTGCAGAAAATCTTCTCACCCATACACTTGATCAAATCAAAGGTAGGCTGCATGGGGACGAAGATTTTTGGACCGTTTTAGATATATTAATTGATGAGACATTTCTCATTACAGAACGCCATAAGGATATTATTGTCCTCTGTTATTCCGGGCTTGCGATCGACCACTCCATGGAAAAATGGGAGACGATCTATCAGCCTTATTATTCCTGGCTTGAACAAATCATCAACAAGGCCATTGCAAACCATGAGGTAACGGAAGGAATCAATTCAAAATGGACGGCCAGAACGATTATCAACTTGGTCGAGAATACTGCGGAACGATTCTATATCGGATTTGAACAAGATGAAAATGTTGAAGTGTATAAAAAGGAAATTTTCACTTTCTTAAAACGGAGCTTAGGTACTGCTTAAAAAATGACTGGGTAACACCGCTCATTTTTTAATGCCCTAAAAATGACTGACGTTCATTCATAAAATAGAGAGGTGTTTCATTTGAATTGGGTTCTTGTTTTTATTGCAGGGCTTTTAGAGGTTGTTTGGGCCTCTTCCCTCAAACATGCCGATTCGCTTTTGGATTGGATCATCATTTTTATCTTAATCGCGGTCAGCTTTATCCTGTTGATCCGCTCTTATCAAAAAATCCCAATGGCCGCCGCGTACACTGTGTTTGTGGGAATCGGAACCGTCGGAACATATCTGACTGGAATTGTTCTGGGCGAATCCTTCTCAGCAGCCCAAATGTTCTTTTTAGCTTTATTGCTGGCTGGCATTTTAGGAATGAAATTATTTACGAAAGAAAGCAAATCTCAGCCGGGAGGTGAAAAATAATGGCATGGTTTTTATTAGTGATTGCCGGCATAGAAGAAATTATAGCTGCCATTGCCATGAAATATATAGACGGAACAAGAAAAAAATGGCCGATCATTGTGATGACTGTTGGATTCGGCTTATCCTTTTACTGCCTGTCCCAAGCGATGATCGTCCTGCCTGCCGGAGTCGCATATGCCGTTTGGACTGGCATTGGAAGCATTGGTGTTTCGGCGGTCGGGCTCATTTGGTTTAAGGAGCGGTTTCAGCTTTCACAGGTGATTTCACTTTGCCTTATCCTAGCCGGCGTCATCGGCCTGCGTCTTACGTCATCTTCATAAAATCAAGGCATATACAGCTGTATATGCCTTTGCCATTAAGCTTCGTGATGTTTTTGAAGATGAAGCGGCGGCGGGATGAGCCAGCCTTTGTTTTTTAGCAGCCTTAAGTATTTTGCGCCGGTTGCCGCTTTCGACATATGAAATTGCCCAAACATCATGGCAATATCCTCACGAATCGATTGCCCCATCATTTTACTGCATGTCACAAGACCTGCTGCATTTTCTGCTGCCGCGGAGGCCGCCACATCCGGATCGAGAAACCGTGCGCCAGGCGGAATGTCGTTAAGGTCTGCTGTCGGCGGTTCAGGAGAAGCCGGCGGCAGCGCCACCCCGTTTTCTTTCAGGATCTTGCTGACCTGTTTGATTTCATCTTGGCATTTCTCAATAGACTCACGAAGCAGCTTCTTCAGGTCGTCATCACCGACATGATTCAATAGCATTTGGTAATTGCCGACCATTTTATTGCCCGCCATCACATAACTCCACAAGCCGAATACCTCACCGTAATGCATCGGTTCATCCTGCGGATTTCCGCTTAAAATACCCATGTTCATCCTCCTCCCATATTCAATATTGCACATTTCATAACGTGCCCAAGCGGAGGAACATTTATGTTTCAGCGGAAAAGATTTATGAAATGAAACAAAACAAAAAAGACAAGAGTGGCAAGTTGCCAAACCATTGTCTTTCCTGTTGTTTGATTGGACGCACTGAAGGGATTCGCGCCCCGACAGACAAGATACCGGAAACCATTCAAGTGCTTTTTAGTATGAGTCATTGATTCTGTCTTTAATAAACTTTAACGAGATGGCGGGATGCTTTGCGGAAAACGAAATACATTTTCGGGGTCATATTTCGCCTTTATTTCTCGAAGCCGCGCAAAGTTTGCGCCATAATATTCTTTTCCGAAGTTTTCAATGTTTTGATCTGGAACATTAACATATGAACCTGCTACATATGGTTGCATCAGCTGACGCACTCTTTCAACTGATGCAAGATTTGAATCTTCTTGTGATTTATTTTTCCAACTAGCCGTCCATTCCGTATAAAATAATGGATGGCGCCAAAAAAAGGCAGTTTCGTCTTTAGGGACTCTGCTTATAGCACCACCCCAATTGATAAAAAAGAAATTGGCTTCTGTTCCAGTAGCATCTTCCAAAAATTTTCTCATGATTGAAATGGGTTCGTCAGACCAAAAATCATGACCCCAAGCCGAGGAGAATTTAACACTCTGATCATTTCTGCCAGGGATGGGTTCGTCAGGGTCTAAGAAATCTATAGCATCTGGATAGTATAATGTTTTGATATCTGCTTCTGTTGGAGTTCCCGCATGTAATAAAGGTTTTAATAATCGAATCAATTCAGTTTTCGAACCGAGGAAAATTCCTTCTGCATGACACAAACCATTTATTTTGCTGTAAATTTCAAGGTAGCATCCTAATCGTTCATCTACAAACGGAGCCCATTTCTGCCAAGCTTTAAATACCGTTTCTAATTGTTCCCACGGCCAGATAATATTGAAGACGGTTGCAGTTTTAGGGGCACGATGAACTTTGAATGTATATTGGGTATTATATCCAAAGTTACCTCCTCCTCCGCCTCTAGAAGCCCATAGCAAATCCTCATTGTGAGATTGATCTGCGTGAATAATCCTTCCTTTTGCATCTACCGTTTTCAGCGCGAGAAGGTTATCACTTATAAGGCCAATCGATCGTGAGAGTACACCAAATCCACCGCCCATCGTAATTCCCCCGATTCCAACTGTTGGGCTATCTCCAAACGGAGCCATAAAACCGTCTCGAGCTAATCCCTTTACAAGCGGGCCAACGGGAATACCAGTTTGAACGGTTGCAATCGCGTTTTCTTCATCTAAGAAAACTTTATTCATGTCACTCACATCAATAACAATTCCTCCACTTACTACTGAAAGGTTCTTATCTAAAGCATGGCGACCGCTTCTGACACGTAAGGGCACTTTATTCTCACGAGCCCATTTAATAGCATTACTTACATCGTATGAATTTTGCGCAAAAACAAAGACAAGAGGATAGACATCCACATAAGGGTTCCAATTCTTAATAGCCTCTGTATAGCCGGGGTCTCCTTTGAAGATTACACGCCCTGTCAACTGTGTTGATCCCATATATTATTTCACTCCCAAAGAAATTCGATTCAGATACTAAAATATGCAGGAGCTGGATAATCGCATAGACAAATGATCTACGAACTATAAATATAATACGCTAAGGCCTTTTTCGTCGGTAAGGTCTGCTGAGAAACATTTTTCAAACAATTTTAAGCAAACTTCCTGTCCAATCTTCCAACAAGCGTTTTTTCTTATCGTTTTTAGGAGCAGTGTCCAGTTTTTTTTCGGAGTGAATATTCGTTTAGGCCAAAAGAAAAGAGCGATGAAGAAGTGTTTAGTACCAGAGGTATACATCCATACAACAGACTCTAGATCATCATATACTGAATGTATGTAGAAAGGAGACATCAGCTTTGGCAAAATATCGGATTATGACCTTTGACGGCGGCGGTACCTTAGGTGCTTTAAGTTTACAACTATTAAACAGATTGGCTAGGCAAAACCCGAAGTTAATTAGTCGAACCCATGTATTTTCGGGAAATTCAATCGGTTCATTTACTGCCCTTGCATTAGCAAGCGGAAGATCTCCGAGGGAAACACTTCAGTATTTTGAGGATGAAATCCTACCCGCATTCAGCATTTCCCGGCCAGGCGGACCTGTTTTCAACCAACAATTACCCTATTCCGGTTTTATTAAAGCGGTAAGAAATTTTTTCCCAGCAGATCTTCAACTTATAGATTTAAGAAAACGAATTGTTGTCCCATCATTCAAATTATACTCTCAAAAACTGGACCGTTGGACTCCTGTCTTATTTCACAATTTTCCCGGCTCTCCCTATTTAAATGAAAAAGTGAGTGATGTCATACTGCGGAGCAGCGGTGCTCCCGCGACGCAACGCGCCTATCAAAACTACGTGGACGGATATGTAGTAGCAACGAATCCCAGTACAGCCAGTATCGCGTTTGCAGTTGGTAAAGCCAACGTGCCATTGGATCAAATTGCGGTATTGTCCATCGGAACAGGTGAAGCCCCGACTCGGTTAAGAAGAGATACGAGGGGATGGGGAATGGTAAGTGCAGATAACATACGTCCCGAAAATCTGAAGAACCTTCCTCCAAATTGGGGAGTCCTTTTGGACAGGTCGCCTAATGAACCTTTACTGCCATTTCTTCAGATGATTGCTGGCGGTAATGGGTACTATGAATCCATGGTCAGTGCGAATCTTCTGGGAGATCGTTTTTTCCGGTTAGATCCGCGGATTCCGAACTTCTCCAAAACGGACCCTGCCGTCGTTCCCGCTGTCATTGAAATTGCGAACAAAACCAACTTACAGCCTGCAATTCAATTTATAGAGAAGAACTGGGGAAGCAAATAAATTTTTATTTTAAAACTATTCTCGCTTATCCAATTTTGTCCGAGAGAAGATTCTCAAAATAAATACAGGCAATGGGTAGAACCGGATTTTTTTAAAGGTTTGTTAATCACAAGCTAATAAGATGAATGAAAAACTCAATTCATACTTCTTCTTTTGAAAGTGAGGGTTCAAACTAAAGAATATAATTGAAATGTTACTCTAAGGTATGCAATTCCCTTTTTCACACAAAAAAGACAAGAGCGGCAAATCGCCAAACCCTTGTCTTTCCTGTTGTTCTATTGGACGCGCTCGGAGGGATTCGAACCCCCGACAGACGTGGTACCGGAAACCACCGCTCTATCCAACTGAGCTACGAGCGCAGAATGACTGCGTTATGAGAACGTCAGCACAACTAATTATACGATAATTCCATTCAAATAACAACCCTCTATTTCGAGAGGCCGTTTTTTAAATAGACAAAGCATCTTAATTGGCAATCTGACATACGATGGTTTGAACCCCTGTATTTTTGGGGAAAATGAGAAAAAGAGACGACTTTGCATATCAGGCCAGCTTTTTGTTTGACCTTTATTGACCAAAAATGTATCATGTAACTACATACTTACCTAAAAGGTGAAGGAGGAGCATTATGAATTTAATACCTACAGTCATTGAACAAACGAACCGCGGGGAAAGAGCGTATGACATTTATTCTCGTCTGTTAAAGGATCGTATCATCATGCTTGGATCTGCGATTGATGACAACGTTGCGAACTCCATCGTGTCACAGCTTTTATTCTTAGCAGCAGAAGACCCTGAAAAAGAAATTTCTCTTTACATCAACAGCCCGGGCGGCTCTATTACAGCCGGTATGGCGATCTATGATACCATGCAGTTTATTAAGCCGAAGGTATCTACAATTTGTATCGGTATGGCTGCGTCAATGGGCGCGTTCCTGCTTGCAGCCGGCGAAAAAGGCAAACGCTATGCGCTTCCAAACAGTGAAGTCATGATTCACCAGCCTCTTGGCGGTGCGCAAGGTCAGGCGACAGAAATTGAAATTGCCGCGAAACGCATTCTCTTGCTTCGCGACAAATTAAACAAAGTCCTTGCTGAACGTACTGGCCAGCCGCTTGAAGTGATCGAACGCGACACAGACCGTGATAACTTCAAGTCTGCTGAAGAAGCGCTTGAATACGGCCTGATTGACAAAATATTGACTCACACAGAAGACAAAAAATAATCAACACAACCTGCAAGAGCTGCGTCTCTTGCAGGTTTTTTCATTTCAAGGAATTGACTCCCTTAAACACTTTTTATTCTATACTGCTCCCATTCCTCATGTAACAGCTCAAGTGTCAAATCATTCGTCTGCCTCACAACTAGATCAGCACCAAGCATCGGCTGTCCTTGACCGACTCCAACCGCAAACATCCCGGCAGATTTGATTGCAGAAATACCTGCTTCTGCGTCTTCTATTGCCGCGCAATCAGCAGGGGAAACATCGAGCATCGCTGCAGCTGTTAAAAAGATGTCAGGATCAGGCTTCCCCTTCGCAAGAGTCGTCGGATCAACAATGGCATCAAAATCATCGATAATTGCCAAACGTCTTAAAATCTTAGGAGCATTGCGGCTTGAAGATGCTAACCCGATTTTTATATTTTCGTTTTTCAATTGACATAGGAGCCTGCCAATCCCCGGCAAAAGATCTTCCGGCGTCAATTTGCTGATCAGCGTTTGATAATCGTGATTTTTCCGATGCATAAGTTCTTGTTTCTCCGCATTTGTATACCTAGTTTCCGCACCGCCAGAGATCAAGATGCTTTCAAGTGACTCTTCTCTGCTGATTCCTTTTAGCCTTTCATTCATGTCTCTGTCAAAAGGGATATTGATTTGTTCTGCGATGTGCTTCCAAGCGAGAAAATGATATTCAGCCGTATCTGTTATCACTCCGTCTAAATCAAAAATGACCGCTTTCATATACTAATGCCCATCACAGCTTCATAAGGTTTGAGGCTAATACTCTTTAAGTCAGCCCGCTCCTGCGGATAGTTTGAAATCAGCACTTTCCAACGCTCATGAATCAGTTCTGGAGGCGCTTCGAACAGAGCCTTTTCTTCCGATAAATTCACAACGACAAGAAGCTTTTCCCCTTGATATTCTCGAAGGTAAGAAAAGACCTGCGGATCATTCTCCTGCAGCAGCTGATAATCGCCATATATCATAATCTTATATTGCTTTCGTAATTGAATGAGCTTCTGATAGTAAAAGAAAATCGAATCTTGATCTTCCAAGGACTCTTTCACATTGATAGCTTGATAGCGGGAATTTACCGGCATCCACGGGTCTCCGGCTGTGAATCCCGCATGTTTTCCGGCATCCCACTGCATCGGTGTTCTCGCATGATCCCTTCCTTTTATCATCACGGCTTTGACAAACTCTTTTTCTGACATCGTTTTGTTTTCGACGACTAGTTCACGATATGCATTCTTTATTTCAAGATCATCATACATCTCCAGCCGCATATCGCTGTTGACCATGCCGATTTCTTCTCCCTGGTAAATAAACGGCGTTCCTTTCATGCCGTGCAGAACCGTTGCAAATGCCTTCGCACATTCCTTACGCAGCTTCCCGTCATTGCCCCAGCGGGAAATAACCCTCGGCTGGTCATGGTTCTCAAAATACAGGGTATTCCAGCCAACATTCATTAACCCGGTCTGCCACCTTGTCATCGTCTTTTTTAAAGCAATCAAATCAAACGGCTTGATCTGCCATTTCCCATTTGGCGAGTTTTGTTCTGTATCAATATCCATATGTTCAAATGTAAAGATCATATTCAGCTCTTGCCTGCTTGCATCTGTGTACTTTTTCGCCTCTTCAATATCAGAGCCGTTTGCCTCTCCAACTGTCATGCAGTCATAATGAGAAAGCACTTCCCTGTTCATCTCTTGAATAAACTCATGAAGACGTGGGCCGTTAGAGTGATAGCGGCCGACAATATAGCTGCAGCTGTGATCCGTTTCGTAGTCCGGAAAATCGGTGTATTTAGAAATAGAGCCGATCACATCCATCCGCCAGCCGTCAACGCCTCTATCCATCCAGAATCTCATTACATCATAAACTTCCCGGCGAACGGCTTCGTTTTCCCAATTTAAATCAGGCTGTTTTTTCGAAAAGTAGTGCAAATAATACTGCCCTGTTCCTTCATCGTATGTCCACGCTGAGCCTGAAAAGATCGATCCCCAATTATTCGGCTCTGAGCCGTCCGGTTTAGGATCTTTCCAAAAATAATAATCCCGGTAAGGATTGTCCTTCGACTTGCAGCTTTCAGCAAACCAAGCATGCTCATCTGATGTGTGGTTCACGACCAAATCCATGACGATTTTCATTCCGCGTTTATGGACTTCATCAATCAGCTGAAACATATCTTCATTTGTCCCAAACTTTTCGTACATGTTTTTGTAATCGCTGATATCATATCCGTTGTCATCCTGCGGGGAATCAAATACCGGGGAGAGCCAGATGACATCCGCCCCGAGATTTTTGATGTAATCCAGCTTTTGAATCACACCTTGCAAATCCCCGAATCCATCTCCATTGGCATCATAAAAACTGCGCGGGTAAATTTGATAAACGACAGCTTCTTTCCACCATTCACTCATTAGGCGTTCTCCTTTCACATCGTCCCTGTAGGACAACTGGTTCCTCATAAACGTTCATGTGCAGCGGCTCGCCTTTTACAAGCTCAAAAATAACGCGCTTTTCGTCAACCGTCACATTGATTAATCGATTTCGATAATTGATGTTGAATGAATATTCGTCCCATTCTTTCGGCAAAAACGGAGCAAATGACAGCGTCTCATTCGCGGTGCGCATGCCTGCAAAACCATGAACGATTGCCAGCCAGCTCCCCGTCATTGAAGTAATATGCAAGCCTTCTTCCGTATCATGATTGTAATTATCAAGATCAAGCCTTGCTGTGCGCTTATATAATTCGAGCGCTTTCTTTTCCAGCTTGAGTTCGGCTGCGAGAATCGCATGGACAGAGGGCGATAGGCTTGATTCATGAACAGTCATCGGCTCATAAAATTCAAAATTTCGCCGTTTTTCTTCCATTGTAAAACGGTCATTAAAAAGATAAATGCCTTGGAGAACATCTGCCTGCTTAATAAAATTGGAGCGGAGAATCTTGTCCCATGACCAATTCTGATAAAGAGGCCGCTCCGCTGGATCTAATTCATCTACTGCTTGCAGGTCTTTGTCCAAGAACGTGTCATGCTGAACGAAAATTTGCAGTTCTTCACTATACGGATAGTACATGTGCTGGATGATTTCTCTCCAGACTTTCAATTCTTCTTCCTGCACATCCAGAAGGCGGCGTTTCTCCGCTGAGATACTTTCGAGACTTTGTAGAGTATACTCCAACGTCCAAGCCGCAATGACATTCGTATACCAATTGTTGTTAACGTTGTTTTCGTATTCATTCGGCCCTGTGACGCCATGGATCATATACTTATTTTTTCGTTTCGAGAAGTGAACACGGTCGGCCCAAAATCTGCTGACTGCCACAAGAACGTCTATCCCGTATTCTTCCATATAGTTACGGTCGCCTGTATAATTGATATAATTGTAGATCGCATAACAGATCGCGCCATTGCGGTGAATTTCTTCAAAGGTGATTTCCCATTCGTTGTGGCATTCATCACCTGTGAACGTCACCATCGGATAAAGTGCCCCCTTCATCCCCAATTTTGCGGCGTTTCGTTTGGCAGCCTCCAACTGATGATAGCGATACAAAAGCAGGTTTTTCGTCACCTCCGGCTCGGCTGTCGCCAAATACATCGGAACGGCGTACGCCTCAGTATCCCAATATGCGGCACCTCCATATTTCTCGCCAGTAAATCCTTTCGGCCCGATATTCAAACGGGCATCGCCCCCGTAATATGTCGAGAATAACTGAAAGATATTGTAGCGGATTCCTTGTTGAAGCTCCTCATCTCCTTTAATCTCAATGTCCGCTTTTGCCCATCTTTCCTTCCATCGATCAGTGTGCCTCCGTTTTGCTTTTTCATAGCCGTACTCAACCACATCCGCCAAAAGCTCCTTGGCTTTTGATAAAAGCTCTTCCTCACGAAAATCACGTGAAGTCGTGACAATCACAAACTTTTTCAAAGATGCCTTCGTTTGGTAGCTGTAGCGATTCTCGACATACATTTCATTCGTTTTAAAGCTTTCATTGACAAAACCCTCCGTCTCGTTTGCCATCGCGGCTAAAACCGTGAAGCGCGATGTTTCAAATGGATTTCCGATCGTTTTTGCCGCTAAATGGCCGCTGTGAGAATCAGCACCTTTCGCTTCCTCCTGCCAAAACTGTTCTTGGTAGTTAGAATCTTCATTTGCCACATTTCCATCCAGGTAAGGAACAAGCGTAATGACAGCATGTCCCGTCAGGCACTCCGCTTCATAATGAATCGCACAGAGTTCTTTTACAGCAAGGCTAAGAAACCGCTCTGACCTGATTCTGACGGTTTTATCTTGAATGCGGACAACAGCTTTTCGCCGCAGAATCCCCTCTTTCATATTGAGTTCTACCTCAAATGATTCGATTGGGTTTTGATGGAGATCGATTTTTTCACCGTCAACATATAGGCCTATGCCCATAAAGTTCATCGCATTGATCACTTTTCCGAAATATTCTGGATACCCGTTTTTCCACCAGCCTACTCGCGTTTTGTCGGGGAACCACACGCCTGCAATATATGTGCCTTGGTGACTGTCGCCTGAATAGCCTTCTTCAAAATTCCCTCTGACCCCCATATAGCCATTGGCAAGAGACGTCAGGCTTTCCAGCAGCCGTGTATGCTCCTTATTAAATGTATTTGTTTTGATTTTCCATTCATCAATCTCAAATAACCGCTGATTTATCATCATTTCCTCCCGAATGTAAGTTTCCATTATCACGGCGGGTTTTGGTCAAATATCTAAATGCAAAAGAAATCATCAAAGTAACGCCACACGAATGGATCATCAATACAGTAATCAAATCAAAATGAACCATGCCGATAGCAGCTGCCGCAAATGCCGGCAGTGCCGAGGCGCAAATCGCCGTAGATACTGCTTCCTTGAATGACGCAATAGAGATCATGTTTGATCTTTTTGTGATCCAGAGGCCACCTGCAAGAACAAACGTTAACAAAATTTGGATCATAAAGATTACCGCATATGCCAGCATCATGATCATCGGCTTATACTGTGCCAACCATAATGTATCGATCAAAACCTCTACATCATGGGCGTTTGGCTTCTCGAGCTTAACGTCCATTTTCGCATAGCCAACAGAAAACCCCGTTTCGTTTTGATCGGTGATCATCAGTTGATCAGGCTGAAATATGATGGCGTTTTCAAATCCAGTTACTTTCAATCGCCCATTTTCACCGCTTGTATCATATTCATGCTTCATATCGACCGCCATCACATTCTGCCCATCTTCAATTCTCTCAGAGCTCTTCCCGCCTGTTAGTTTTCCGTTCCTGATTTGAAAACCCTGTAATTGATCAGCAAATTGATCATTAACCCCTTGAATCGCTGACGGCATGAAAGATGCAACGCTGAAGCGATCCATTTTCACAAACGAAACCGTTAACGGCGCCATTAAGCAGGCCGTTAAAAATATAAATAGAAAAGAGAGCTGCAGCCAGCTGAAGGTATTCCCATAGCTGCAAACACCTGATGGAGATGCAACCGCTTTCAGGCAGCGGATGATAAAGCTTTTATTCTCCAGATTCTTCATCGAATTACCCCTTTGTTCCGCCGGCTGTCAATCCGGACACAAAGTTCTTTTGGAGAAAAAAGAATAGAACGCATATCGGCAGTGCGGCAAGGATGGCACCGGCTGCAAATAGAGCTACTTTTTGCTGCTGCGGATTAGAAATAAAGGATTGTAATCCTACAGCGATGGTCAGCCTTTCCGGTGAGCGAAGCAGAAATTTCGCCAGCAAATAGTCGCCAAACGGTGCCATAAACGCCCAAAGCGCTTGCACCGCGAGCATTGGCTTAACAAGCGGCAGAACAATTGAAGCGAAAATCCTCAGATGTCCCGCTCCGTCAATTCGCGCGGCTTCATCAATTTCTCTCGGCACAGTATCAAAATAACCTTTCATCAGCCACGTGTTCATCGGTATTCCGCCGCCGATATAGATGGCTGTCAAAAACCAGTATTGATCGAGTGCGCCTATCAGCATCGCCAAGACATAAAAAGCAGTCAGCGCTGCCATCGTTGGCACCATTTGAATGATTAAAAAGAATACCAGGCTCTTTTTTCTGCCCGCAAACCGATAGCGGCTGTACGAGTACCCGGCAAGCGTCACGATCGCAACCTGCAAAACCATAACTGATAGCGCGATGACAAGTGTATTGCTGTACCAATTGAGATAAAGCGTTTCGTCAAATAGCCGCTTAAAATGATCCAATGTCCAAGCACCCGAAAAATCGAGCTGAAAAGCCGCCGAATTCCCCACCCGGAATGCTGATGATGCCGTAATCAGCAACGGATATATAATGACAATACTTAAAAGCGTCAAAAAGAAATACGTAAAGATTCTATTAAGTAATCTGGCAGTTCTCGCGTTCACCTACATAACCTCCTCATTGCCAAAAGCATTCGATTTTTTGAAAGCAATTAGTGAAATTCCAATGACAATGAAAGAAATTAACAGTGTCACAGCCGCCGCAACGGAATATTGGGGTGATGTGCCTGTTGTCAGTTTATAAATCCACGAAATTAAGATATCGGTCGACCCGGCCCCGGCTCCCGCACTGCCTGGCCCTCCCTCATTAAATAAGTAGATGATCGAGAAATTATTGAAATTAAACGTATACTGAGTAATCATCACGGGTGCTGTCGCAAATAAAATCATCGGAAATGTAATATGCCGAAAACGCTGAATAAAAGTGGCCCCGTCAATCTTTGCCGCTTCATACAATTCACCTGGAATCGCCTGAAGCACTCCCGTTACCATGACATAAATATATGGAAAGCCAAGCCACGTCTGAATTATAATGAGGGCTGTCTTTGTCCAGAAAGGATCGGTCTTCCACGCGATCGCAGGCAGCTCTACAAACGGCAGGTGATTGAATAGTGGAATCACCTGTGCATTCACCGCTCCTATGCTGTCGTTAAACATGTTGGAAAAACTCATGATTGTAATAAACGCCGGAACAGCCCATGGAAATAAGAAAATCATTCGAAATATCCGCTTGCCTTTTATAAAATCCTGATTGACGAAAAGTGCCGTCACAATACCTAAAATGATTTGCAGCGTTGTTGCACAGATTGTCCAGATAACCGTCCAGCCCAGTACATTCACAAATGTTTCACGATAGGAGCCAAGGAAAAAAATATTTAAGAAATTTTTAAACCCGACCCAGTCAATCAGACGATTAGGCGGAATATGATAAAAATCATAGTTTGTACATGCAACAAACAGAGTCACCAAAACCGGAAAGATAATCACAAACACCATCATGATATATGCCGGCAGTGTAAATAGATATGGAAACCCTTTATCGCCCGCATGACAGATCATATCCTTGGCTGTTGTATTGACTTCCAAACCCGCCGCTTTCATAGCGGCGGTCTTACGTGAATCATGAATATTAAAGATATAGAACATGAGGAAAATCATTGTCACGATCAATTGCAGCGTGCCTTCAATCAGCATAAACAGCGAGTGGTCTTCACCGGGAACACTTCCCAATGTCATCAATCCGGTTAGCGCCTGTATACCGAAAACGCATAATTCAAAAGCAAACAAGCCTGTGATGGCAAGAAATAAGAGCCCCTTTGACAACTGCTGATTCGCAATCTGCCCAAGTCCTGGAATGATCGATAAAAGCCCTGCCTTTCGTTTTTGCTTTGTAAGTGTGTGATGTTTATTCATTTTTCCGCCCTCTATTCTTCCGGACGCTATCCCGCCGTTTTATTTCACATACTTTTCTTTAATATTTTCCTTTATGACGTTTACAGCATCATTAGCTGATGTTTGTGTCGATTTTTTTCCTGAAGCTGCATCAAAAATTAAACTTTCCGCTCCTGTCCATACTTCAGCCATTTCCGGAATATTTGGAGTCGGCGTTGCTGTTTCATATTGTTTAATCACAGCTGACGTCAGTTCATTCTTTTGCTCATCGGCTTTCTTCCTTGCAGCCGTGTTGGCCGGAACTTCGTTTGTATCCTCATAAAAAGCGTAAGCATTGGCATCATTTGCAGCATACTCAAGCCATTTTTCAGCCAGCTCGGGCTCTTTTGTATATTTCGAGGCAACCCAGCCCTTCCCGCCAGCAAAAGGGGCGTATTCTTCTCCATTTGGCAATGTCGGAATGGGAGCCGCTCCGTAGTTCAATTTAGCCTCTTTATAGTTGGCAGCTGACCAAGGACCGCCAATGATCGCAGCCGCTTTGCCTTCTAAAAACATCTGCTGAATAAAGTCGTCTGCGCTTGAATTGTCTTGCATTCCTTTCGGCCAATATGTCTCAAACCATTTCTCCGCATATTTCACCGCTTCTACAGCCCCTTTATTGTTCAGGCCGATGTCCCCGGAATCTGTGCCGTTTTTTCCAAACACATATCCGCCGTATCCAGCCAATAAGCCGTACGACATATAAAAGTCAGTCCATTTTGCTAAAAATCCGGTTGATTTTCCTTTTTCCGAAGCAAACGCGAATCGAGGATCTTCCGTTAACTTTTCAAGGTCTTTAAATGTTTTTGGCGCTGTTTTTAAAAGATCTTTGCTGTAATACAAAATAAGTGTCTCAATGACTAGCGGCATTCCGTACACTTTGCCGTCAACTGTCACCTGCTGCATTTCTTTATCACCAAAGCTTTTTGTATGAGATGGCTTAATGTCAAGCAAATGTCCTTGCTGTCCCAAACCGCCGATCCGATCATATGCAGCAAGCATAACATCAGGCGCATTACCCGCCGGGCCATCAAGAGGAAGCGCCTCCAACTGTTCGAACATTTGCTTTTCAACAATTTTTACTGTGACATCATTCTCTTTTTCGAACTTTGTTTTTATGCTTTCAATGTATTCTTTATACGTTTCTTCGACGGACACAGTCAGCACCTTTTTGCCATCAGCGCTTGCTGGATTTTTTGAACTTGAGCAGGCGGCAAGGCCGATTGCCAGGAATGATGCCGCCAATATGGCGAACCCCTTTTTTAAAAGAACCATCTCTTTTCCCCCTTCTATTTACGAAACTATAACAATTGTATTGTCCTATAGAAAGCGGTTACAACAACTTTTGATTTGTTACCGATAACAGAATGTTATACTGGGGCAGCAGCACTCAAAATCAAAAATTCTCCCGGCTGAACGGCAATGACATCGTGATGCTGAAGTGGCTGCTCTGTCCATGCATCACAGATTTTCTTATTCCTATCAATATTCAACTCTCGTAAACTGACGTGTTGAACCACATTCCCTTGATTAAAGAAATAAATCAGTATTTTTTCATCAAGAGTCCGCGAAAAGCTAATGAAATCATTTTTGTCGTCCAGCAGATTCCACTCAAGATGTCCTTCAGTCAATAAAGTGTTTTCCTGCTTGCGTAAAGCAATTAACCGTTTCATAAATTGCAGCATGTCTTGGTTTTGCTTCTCCTTTTCCCAAACCATACATTTCCGGCATAATGGATCATTTTCGCCGTCCAGCCCGATTTCTGTTCCGTAATAAATGCAGGGAGAACCTGCCTGAGCAAACATAAAGGCCAGCAATGCGCGTGCTTTCTTCTCATCATTGCGGCATCTGGTCAAAAGGCGCTTTGTATCATGGCTATCCAGTAAATTAAACATCACCTCATTGGCCTGCTTCATCCCATTCATCAAATGTGCATTGACACGGTGAGCCATACGTGAAGCTGAGATCGTCTGGTCAGCAAAGTATTCAATCATAGGCTCTGTAAAAGGGTAATTCATCGCCGCATGAAATTCATCCCCTCTAAGCCAGGGTTCGGCAGAATGCCAGATCTCACCTAAAATATAAACATCAGGCTTTTCTGCTGATACAGCCTGCCTGAATGTCTTCCAAAACACGTGATCCACTTCATTTGCGACATCCAAACGCCAGCCGTCAATGTCAAATTCCCGAATCCAGTACAAAGCAATATCAAGCAAATATTTCTGCACCTCGGGATTAGCCGTGTTTAGCTTCGGCATATCAGCTGTAAAAGCAAATCTGTCATAATTGTCGTCTGTGACGGGAAAAGAGTGAATATGGAACCAGTCCTTATAGCGGGATTGATCTCCGTTTTTGACGACATCCTGCCATTGCGGAGACGCGCTTCCTATATGGTTAAAAACCGCATCAAGCATAATTCTCATCCCCCGCTGATGCAGCTGGCTGACCAATGTACGAAAAAGCTCAGGATCCCCGAAATGCGGATCAATAGAAAAGTAATCCAGCGTGTCATATTTATGATTAGAAGGCGCGGAAAAGATCGGCGTCAGATAAATGCCGTTCACCCCCAAATCCTCTAAATAATCAAGCTTGTCAACAATTCCTTGTAAATCTCCTCCAAAAAAATCATTGACGTCCGGGTCCTTGCTCCCCCACGGCAATGCATTCTTCGGTGACAAGTCTTCTCTTCCATTTGCAAAACGCTCCGGAAAAATTTGATACCAAACCGTTGACTTGACCCATTCAGGCGCTTGAAATGTATCAGCCTCGTGAACAAACGGAAATTTAAAGTAATAATGAATCGTTTCCAGTGTTTTTTTGTTATAAGGGCATACACCCGAACTTCCGAAAAAGATGTCTTCATGATCGTCTGTTACAACAAACGCATATTGTAAACGCCTAAATGGCGGCACCACTTCAGCAAACCAATAGTCATGCATTTCTGTAGCAGCAATTTTCCTCATCGGCTGCTCGTTTGCCGACCATTTGCCGTCGTTGTACTCATAGGGATCACCCCAAATGAATCGAATGTGATCTGCATTACCTTTTTTCGTCCGAATCTTGATATGCACAGTCCGCCCATCATAAGAATAAGCATCTGTGCTGAATGGCTGGTGATGAATCGCTGCATATTCCATCATGTTTCCCCCTTTGATTTCCGTTTTATTGAGGCCGGCTCATAGTTTGAAAGTATCATGATGAAATTGTGGGAACAATCCTTTTCACCCTGTTACCGATAACAGAATAAGGCGCTTACAGCGTTGATTCTCGTACAATTAACTCTGGTTCAAAAAATAGACTTCCTTGTGCAGCACCGTCTTCATTCATTTTTTTCAGCAACATTTTCGCACAGGCTTCCCCCATTTCAACAACAGGCTGTCTGACCGTAGTCAAGCGCGGCGAGGAGATGCGATCAAGAAACACACCGTCATTCCCGGTAACCGCAACGTCTTCTGGAATTCGCTTTCCAAGGGATTGCGCCGCACGAATGACGCCGAGCGCGATTCGATCAGATGCGCAGACAAATGCGGCCTGATTGTCCATGGATTTCAGCAGTTCTCTTGCAAGGCCTTCACTTTTCTTAGAACTGTTGTCGATCCGAAACATATTCGATTTTTTAAAGCTTTTATTCATCGCCCGTATATACCCCTGTTCTCTTGCACGTTCGAAAGGCTCATCTAAATCAATGCCAAAAAAGACAACTTCCCGCTCCCCCAGCCCCATAACATGGCGGGTTGCCATAAAAGTGCCTTTCTCGTTATTCACATCGATAAAGTCATAGCCCATTTCATTTTGTCCAAATACGACGAGCGGCTTCTCAAACGCTTTTATTACACCTTCAAAATCGTTCTTTCTCAAGCCGGTGGCAATAATGCCGTCACATTGGCCAATATTAAGAGAATTTCTTGTCACAAGCTGGAGAGCATAGTGATTGCGATCCAGCTCCCTGCTGATTCCTGTCAGCAGGTTCATGTAATATGGTTCTGTCGTATCCATTTCCTCAAGTATCAATAGTTTCACAACCTGTGTTCTGTTTTGCACGAGCGCTCTCGCCGCATAATTAGGGATGTAATTCAGCTCTTTCATCGCAGAATGAACAAGCTTTTTCAATTCATCTGTCACCGTCTCAGGGTGATTGATCACTCGTGATACCGTCATTTTCGAAACATTTGCTTTTTTCGCCACATCTGACAATGTTGCCATTTTCATCCCCTCCTTATCTGTGCTTATTATCCACACTAGTGATAAAGTCCTCTATTACTGTTAAATATACGATGCAGGCAAAAGTGAAATAAAAAAGAGATTTCCCTTAAGGAAACCTCACTTTGTTAAAAACACTCGATTTTTCATGGATTCATACGCTAGGTGTCAGACTCATTCTCTCCACTTCCATGAGAAAGTCTCTTTTTTAAATTTCTGTCCACTTTTTTTCTAAAATCGGATAAGAATAATTTTGCATTTGCTCAATTAACTCATCCGGCCGTGACGAGCTGTGAATCAGTTTTAGGTGCGATTCGTTAGAAAACCCTTCTTGAATGCTGTATTTCACCATTTTCATCATTGGTTCAAAATATCCGTTTACATTATACAGTCCGATTGGCTTTTGGTGGATGCCGATCTGTGCCCAGCACAGCACTTCAAATAATTCTTCATATGTACCGAAGCCGCCCGGCATCGAGATAAAGCCGTCCGCCAGCTCGCTCATTTTAGCCTTTCGTTCATGCATCCCGTTTACTTCAATCAGCTCAGTCAGATTCTGATGGACAACCTCCCCGCTGAACAAACCGCTCGGCATGACCCCGATTGCAGTTCCGCCGTTTTCCATAATCGCGTCAGCAATCGTGCCCATCAAGCCGACGCGGGAGCCCCCATAGACAAGGCCGATTCCCTGCTCAGCCATGTACGTGCCAAGCTCTGCCGCTTTTCTTTTATACGCTTCATTTCCCCCAGGGTTTGATCCCGCAAATACACAAATGGTTTTCATCTTGTCATCTCCGCATCTATATATCGTGTTAAACATTCAAAAACACACTATATATTGTCCCATCTTCATGTGATAATATCAATATGAAATACATAAAGAATGCAGGAGTGATGAGGTTGCAGCTGGCTGATGCAGAAAAATGGATGAAAGAGTTTTACGAAAAAAGAGGCTGGACAGAATACGGACCTTTTATTCGCGTCGGCTTTTTAATGGAGGAAGCCGGAGAACTGGCCCGGGCTGTCAGGGCGTATGAAATCGGCAGAGACCGGCCGGATGAGAAAGAATCGTCACGCGCTGAGCAAAAACAAGAATTGATTGAAGAAATGGGAGATGTCATCGGAAATATCGCCATTCTTGCTGATATGTATGGTGTCTCTTTAGAAGACGTCATGAAGGCCCACCAAGAAAAACTGACAAAACGATTTGAGCATGCATAAAAAAGCGGCCGCGATGGCCGCTTTTTTTAACCTGTGATTTCATCATGGTGATCAAAGAAATGCTGCTTTCCTATTTTGTGAAAAAGGCCTGTTTTATGCAGCAGCTCCTTCGGCTGCGATTGCAATCCTACAATCATCAGCTTTCCATTGTGGCGCTTAATTCGATTCATAATGTTCCCAAGCACCGCTTCAGCTGACGTATCCATATAGTGCACCTTATTCATGAGCAGAATGAGGGTTTTCGGTTTTTTCTGTACATGCTCCAGCAATGACGATTCAAGGGAATCAATTGATCCGAAAAACAGCGGCCCTTCTATGGCATACATGCTGACAGATGGATCTTCTCTCTTCGCCAGAACAGGATGCGTTTCCTGATTGTGGATGCGGGTCGCTTCGCTCATTCTTCTGATAAAGAACACGAATGCAAGCAGCAATCCGGTTGCCACACCGATGATTAAGTCAAACAGAACCGTAAGGGCGAAGGTCGCCGCCAAAATAAAGGAATCAGCATTTTTCAGTCTCAGCATGTTTGCGACTTCCTTGCGCTCACTCATATTCCATGCGACCACCATGAGAATCGGTGCCATACTGGCGAGCGGCACATGGGACGCATAAGGCGCAAATACAAGCAGGACAAGGAGAACGACTACGCCGTGAACGACGCCGGAAACTGGGGAAACCGCTCCGTTTTTTATATTGGTCGCCGTTCTCGCAATCGCTCCTGTAGCCGGGATTCCGCCAAACAGGGGCGCTGCCATATTCGCAATCCCCTGGCCGACAAGCTCCTTGTTGCTGTCATGCTTTGAGCCCTTCATGTTATCAGCGACCATTGCGGACAAAATCGACTCAAGTCCTCCAAGAAGCGCGATGACAAGCGCAGCCGGAAACAGCATAACCATTTTATCCAAAGTAAGCTCAGGAAACTGAAATTCAGGCAAATGGCGGGGGATTTCTCCATAAGTTGACCCGATCGTTGCCATGCGGTCAGGGAAAAAGACAACCGCGACCACTGTGGAAATAAGAAGCGCCAACAAAGCGCCCGGCACTTTAGGCATCACCTTGGCGGATACAAGCAAAATGACGAGCCCGATCACAGCTGTCAAAATGGCATACACGTTAAAGGTGCCGAGCTGCTGCACAATTTCAAACATGTTGTGATGAAAGTTCTCATGTTTTTCAACATTTCTCAATCCGAGAAAATTAGCGATTTGTTCCGTAAAGATCAGCACGGCAATTCCTGCTGTAAAACCGACGATAACGGGTTTGGGCACGAATTTCATTATTTTTCCTAGCTTAAACAGCCCAAACAGCACCAGCATCACTCCTGCCATAAACCCCGCAATCAGCAGATTTTCCAAGCCGTACTGCATGATAATGCCGAATAAAATCGGGACAAAGGCGCCCGTCGGACCGCCAATCTGATATTTTGATCCCCCAAACAAAGAAATACAAATCCCTGCTATAACAACAGTGTATAGCCCATATTCAGGCTCGACTCCCGAGGCAATGGCAAACGCCATTCCTAAAGGAATTGCCACGACACCTACTACGATACCTGCAATCAAGTCTTTCTGAAATTTCTGCAAATTGTATCCCTTGAATCTCCCTGAGAATCGCATATTTTGTTATAACCTCCCTTATGAGTGATTGTTTATAAGCTCAGTTTCATAACCGTTAATGACCACATCAAGTTTTCCTGTTTCAGGATGAATGACAAGCCCGTGAACCGGCACTTTTTTCGGAAGCAGCGGATGATTCTTAATCATGTTCACACTGTGGGAAACGCTTTCTTCCACGCTGTGAAAACCGGTCAGCCACGTTTTCAAATCGAGTCCGGCGCTCGTCAGCAAATTCAGGCAGCTATCCTCCACCCCGCGTTCCTTTGCTTTCTCAAGAATCGAGGACGCATTCAACCCTGACATTCCGCATTCATGATGGCCGACAATGCATACCTCTTCAGCCTGCAATTCATAAATCGCGACCAGTATGCTTCGCATCACGCTTCCAAATGGGTGAGAAACGATGGCTCCCGCGTTTTTTACAATTTTAGCATCACCGTTTTTAAGCCCCATTGCTTGCGGAAGAAGTTCTGTAAGCCTTGTATCCATACAGGTGACAATGACGAGCTTTTTCGAAGGAAACTTTGTCGTTTTGTACGGTTCATACTTCTTCTCACTGACAAACCGCTGATTGTGTTCCAAAATTGATGTTAAAGAAACCATTTGATTCATCTCCCATCCATATGATTTTGCAAGCCTTCTTACCCAGCTTACAGTAAGGAATTATAGCATAGGAATAAGCCAAGAAAAGGCTTTCAAAAAAAGACACTATAATTGGACTGTAGAATCAAAACATAAACATTTATATCTTTCAAAGATAATAAAATTTATATTTAATGAATCCTATAATCCGGCTGCTGCTCACATATTGATGATTTGTCTGACAAAAAATATGGGTGAATTCTGATAATTAAAAAACTTTTTTAAGCAGATTTAGCTGTTCGATCTCTATTTTAAGTTCAAAAGAACCAGAAAATAAAAAGAACGCAGCTATATTTTTAACATCTATTTATTTCCGATATAATGAAATAGACAACAGCCATAAAGGGGGAGCCTTGTTGAAACCATTTGTATTTATCACAAAACCGATTCCTGAAGAGATTGAAGCATTCATCGGTGAACATTGCCGTTATGAAGTATGGCAGGAGGATACGCTTCCGAGTGACGTGCTATTTGAAAAATTAAAAGATGCGGAGGGACTTTTAACATCAGGGACGTCCGGGCCGTCAATCAATCGTGAATTGCTGGAACACGCGCCTAAGCTCAAAGTGGTCAGCAACCAATCAGTAGGCTACGATAACTTCGATATAGAAGCAATGAAAGAAAGAGGAGTCGTCGGGACTCATACACCTTATACACTGGATGACACAGTTGCAGATCTGGCTTTTTCACTGATTCTGTCTTCCGCCAGACGTGTTGCCGAACTGGACCGTTTTGTCAGAGCAGGAAAATGGGGAACCGTGGAAGAGGAAGCGCTTTTCGGAATTGATGTTCATCATCAAACGTTAGGCATTATCGGCATGGGCAGAATTGGAGAACAAGCAGCGAGACGCGCCAAATTTGGTTTTGATATGGAAGTGCTTTATCATAACCGACATCGCAAACAAGAAACAGAAGACAGCATCGGCGTTAAGTATGCAGAGCTTGATACATTGCTGGAGCAATCTGATTTTATTCTTCTCATTACGCCGCTGACTGATGAAACCTATCACATGATAGGAGAACGCGAATTTAAGTTGATGAAGGATTCAGCAATTTTCGTCAATATTTCCCGGGGAAAGACAGTTGATGAAAAAGCACTGATTCGCGCTCTTCAGGAAGGCTGGATCAGGGGAGCCGGCTTAGATGTATACGAAAAAGAGCCTGTCACCCAAGATAATCCGCTCCTGCAGCTGGATAATGTCACGCTGCTTCCTCATATCGGTTCAGCAACAGCTAAAGTGCGCTTCAACATGTGCAAACAGGCCGCCGAAAATATGCTCGCAGCGATCCAAGGGCAAACACCGAAAAATCTCACAAGAGAATTTCAATAAATCAAAAATCCGGTCTGATAACAGACCGGATTTCATATTACATACGCTGAAGAACAGCACGCTTATAAATATGACGGGTAACGATATAATAAAGAGCCTGGAATACAAAATAAATGAAGATGACAATTACGGACTCAAGAAATAAATTGGAATTCAGCATATTACTTAACGCTGCATACGCAAAGCCCGCGTGAATCGTACCTGCGATAAATGGGATGAAGAATAAAAATCCTATTTGCTTTCCAAGGATCGAGTGAATCTCTTTGTCCGTAACCCCTATCCTCTTTAACGCTAACACCTGCACTCTCGTATCTTCTATTTCCGTAAACATCCGCAAATACAGCATGCTTCCTTGCACGATAAAAAACAGCACGCTGACAAACAGACCAATAAACAGCATTAATGCAACTCCCTGCTTTACAATTTGATAACTGGGAGCACGTGTTTGAAAATCAGATGTATGTTCTTTCGGCACCATGTTTTCAAGCTTTTCAGAGACATCCACCGTCTCCTGCCAATGCTCAAGCTCATAACCTACCATTCTCATCTGTTCCTTCAGCGGCACATCCTGTGACAGACTGTCAAAGCTCTTTTCGCTGACAACCAATAAACGGCTGACTCCATCGACAGACATCAATATCCCTTTGTTTTGCTGCTTTTTCATGACGTAGGAAAGGGTTTTTCCTGACTTCATATGAAATGCTGCTGTTTCCCCTTCTCCAAATGTGTCTTTCACCATCATTTGAAAAGAAACATTAATAAATGCTTCATTTTCTTGTAAATGAATAACTGGGAACCCTTTTTCCTTTGCGACTTGATTATAGACTTTTTCTGAAATCAGCAGAGCTTCCGCTTCCATCTTCTTATTTCCATACGGCAAGTCTGACTGAAAAGTGACAGGAATCCCTGTGGCATCCACCTTATACTTGATAACAGCATGAGCTTTTTTCAATGTATTCTCAGCTGTCTCAGGCTTCATGACCTGAAAGCGGGAAGCATCCTTTTCCACCCAGGAAACAGACTGAGGAATGCTTTGCTCCTCCTGCCTTTGTAAATCGGAATAAAACATATAGATGACACCTGTAGCTGTTAATATGACCGCTGTAATGACAGAGGTTAAAAACAGCATGCGTGCATGATCCTTCAGCCTGAATATCATGTTGGAACGCACAATGATATTCGTGCCTTTGTAGAAGCTGTGTTTCTTTCGGTACAGCATGCGGAAAAACGCCACACTGCTTTGGGTAAAAAAGAAATACGTGCCAATTAACACTAAAATCAAAATTGGAAAAACCCGAAACATCATGTCAATTGCATTGGCTGTTGCAGATAGATAATAACCGCTGCCAAGACATAGCAAAGACAATACAGTGAGCCATTTCGAATAAACTGGCAAACTTTTCGGCTTTTTGGCCGATTTAATCAGTTCAATGATTTCCAGCTTCCGAATCCGTCCCAGTGATAAAATGAGCAGCGTCTGAAACAGGATGAGAAAGCCGACAATTGTCATCACAAACGCTTTCGGCACAATGGCAAACGAAATCGGCACCTTCACGCTGAGCATCCATGTCATGATCATAAAAAACAGTTTTGAAAATAACAGGCCTGCTCCAATGCCGGCCGCAATCGCCGCAAGAGAAATAAGTGACTGCTCATAATAAATCATCTTGCGAAGCTGCTGCTTTGATGTGCCAAACAGTGTCAGCAGCCCAAACTCTTTCTTTCTTGCCTGCAAAAACGCTGAATTGGAATATGTAATGAAAAATATACAAAACACAATGATGACGACAAGAGCTGCGCTCAAGCATGTTTTGACAAGGCTTCCGCCATATATATTGTCTTCATTGACATCAGGATGAAAAATAAATGATGTGAAGACAAAAAACACCGAAACGGCAAACACACAGCTTAAAAAGTAGGCCACATACCGTTGCAGATTCCCAAGAATGTTTTTACGGGCGATAGTTCTCAAATTCATGAAAATCGCCTCCCAACACACTCAAGGTATCCAATATACTTTGATAAAACACCTGCCTGTTTGTTCCTCTGTGAATCTCTGAAAAGAAACGTCCGTCTTTAATAAAAACAATTCGTTTACAGAAACTTGCTGCTGTGGCATCATGCGTAACCAACAGAATCGTCGCTTCCTTTTCCTCATTCAGCTGAGCCAGTGTGTTCATCACTTGCTTTGCCGATTTTGAGTCGAGGTTTCCTGTCGGTTCATCGGCAAGAATGAGCGCCGGATTGTGAATAATCGCTCTGGCACAGGCTGCCCGCTGCTGCTGTCCGCCCGACACCTCATATGTGCGATGATCGAGAATGTGCTTGATTTGCAGCGTATCCGCCAGTTCATCCAATCGGGCTTCCATTTCTCTCAGCTTTACCTTATCCAATGCGAGCGGCAAGAGAATATTTTCACGAATCGTCAGCGTATCAAGCAGATTAAAATCCTGAAAGACGAAGCCGAGTTCTCTTCTGCGAAACAAAGCCAGCTCTTGGTCCTTTAACGTTTTCGGCTGAATGCCGTTGATCATCATCTCGCCCTGGGTCGGCTTATCAATGGTAGCCAGCAAATTCAAAAGCGTGGTTTTTCCGCTTCCCGACGGCCCCATAATCCCGACAAATTCCCCTTTTGACACACTGAGATCAAAGGCGCTGAGCGCTTGGTATGATATTGTTCCTTTATTTGAATAGTACGTTTTCGATAGGTTCGTTGTTTGCAACACGTTCATGTTCTGCTCCTCCTTTTTCTTTATTATAAAAAGGAAGTCAGCATCCTCCCATCGAACTTTCTTGCAATTCCGCTCCCCAACCTTACAATGCTGTCACATTCACGAGGGTGTCACTTGAAAACACGATGGTCATCACAGTGCCAGCCCCTTCTTTTGATTCCGCATACAGCTTATGGCCGAGACGGCTGCACACCTGTTTTGCTAAATAAAGGCCCATTCCAGTTGCCTCTTTCATGGTTCGTCCGTTTTCTCCGGTAAAAAACGCGTCAAAAATCCGCGGCAGATCCTGCGGCGGTATGCCGATTCCTTCGTCGGCAACCGACAAGCGCGTCTCATGTCCCTGTGTTTCAATCCGGATTGTAATAGGGTCTCCCACACCTTGCTTTGAATATTTTAAGGCGTTGAAAAGGATTTGCTCAACAACAAAGGAAAGCCACTTTTGATCACTGGAAATCTGAACGGCATTTGGCGGTACATGTAATGTTGGAAAAAGGCGCCGTTTAATAAACTGACGTTTTTCCTGATTGATCAGTGAACGAACCATTTCTGCCAAATCAAAGGTTTGCGGCTTTACATCAAATGCAAATTCCTCCAGCCGGGCCGTTTGCAGCATCATATCAAGACCGTGGCGAAATCTCTCATTCTCATCCTCCAGCTCCTCTAAAAACGTCGGAAAAGAGGATGAAGTTCCGTTTTTTCCTTCCTGAATCATTAAGGATATGACGGATACCGGTGTTTTCATATGGTGGACCCATTGGTTGGTGAAGGTATAATGCTGTTTTTGCTGATTGATATATTGTGAGAGCCTGCTTTCGTATTGCTGCCCGAGTGCGTTGATCATCTTCGTCCAAAGCGCTTGCTCTCCTGTTCTTGGCTTTCTGGCTTTCAAAGACTGTCCGATGTCATTCGAAGAAGAGGCTTGTTCTGCAAGCTTTTTAACATATGTGAGAAAGGAAAATTGCCGAACATAATCAACAGCAAAACCTGCGGCTAAAAGAGTACCGGGCAAAATCCATATGTACATCATATTTTCTTTGGAAGGTTCTGCGCCGCTCTCGATAATGCTTAAATACGCAATCAGCATGGCGGATCCTATCCCTAATAATGAAAATAGAATAATGGCTAAGCGGTCGATGAGATAAGTCTTTAACACTCCGCTTCATCCTTCCGATTGACTTGAAATTGATAGCCTTGTCCTCTGATTGTGGAAATACAATCTGTCAGTCCGGCATTCTCCAGTTTTCTCCGCAGCCGGTTGACATTGACCGTTAACGTATTGTCATCGACAAAATCAACGTCATCCCATAACGCCTCCAATAGTTCATCACGAGAGACAATTTTTTTATGCTCCCTCACAAAAATAGAGAGAAGCTGAAATTCTTTTTGGGAAAACAGAATACGGGAGCTGTTCCATTCGGCCTCATTTTGATCAGGATAAATCGTCAGCCCGCCAAGCTCCACTATTCTAGATTCCTGCGGCAAAGAGGGCGAGTATTCACCATATGTGCGGCGCAGGACGCTTTTGATTTTGGCCATCACTACCTCTAAATGGAACGGCTTTGTGATATAATCATCGCCGCCATTTTCAATCGCCATTACCTGATTCAGCTCATCGGTCCGTGCCGATATAAAGATAATCGGCGCATTGGAAATGGTACGGATTTGCCTGCACCAATAAAACCCGTCAAAAAAAGGCAGGTTGATATCAAGCAGCACAAGATCAGGCTTCATTTCTGCAAATTCCAATTTTATATCATTCAGCTGTTCAGCAATTTTCACTTCATATCCGTATTTTTGAAGATGACCGCCCAGCAAAGAAGCAATCCGCTCATCATCTTCCACAAGCAAAATCCGATACACGTTGATCCCCCTTATATGTACATCACGATGATTTTTCTAGAAGATTCCAAAATTATTATAGCATGTGCGGAATAGTAAATCGGACTTTTTCTTTTTGTTATAATAGAATGATAAAGGTAAAATTTTCATAATAGGCAGGTGTCGTGATGAAGAAAATCATGCTGTTTCTGGCAATTACGTCAATTCTTTCAGCATGTCAGCCCAACTATACCGGGAAATACATAGAAATTGGGGATACACTAACTGAATATGAAAAAGAGTGTTTTAAAGAGAATGAAATTCCTTATAAATACGAAAAGGGAAAACTGTATATCCCAGAAGATGCATTTGATACAGCAATCTACACTTGTTCATAAGAAAAAGCTTGCAGATAACCTGCAAGCTTTTCACGTTACAAAAAATGAGTATTTAATTTCTCTTCAAATCCTGAAGGGCCGATGTCGCTTTTTTGAATGTTACCGCCGTTTTCATAAATCGTAAAATGGCGCTCTGACATGACCATCCTTCCGCTCGGCGTCAGCTTTGAGGCAAGCAGGGACTTGTTAAAAGGAGATTTTTCATGAGAGTGAATGATGTCCTTCATGTTATCTAAATCACCGAGATCACTCTCTTCAAGAGTAAAGGCGTACCCAATTTGCCAGCCTTCTCCTTTGTCCATCAGCAGAACATAGCTGCCCTTTTCTGTCTCTTCCTTTTTGATTCGGAATGACCCGACTGGTGACTGTACCGTTTCTCCGGAAAGCGGTATCGGCTGGAGCGCCAGGTTGATGCCGAAGCCGATATCAACGAGGTAATCGCCGTTTTCCGCAGACAGCCAGACAGCAGCATGCGTCCCTTCTAGTGCCCATCCCTCTTGATCGCCTGCATAAACCGTTCCTCGAATGAGCTTCACATGAAACCCGGCCTCACGCAAAACAAAATAAAGGAAACCATTTAGATCGTAGCATAGGCCGCCGTGCTGATCTTTGAGCAGACGTCGCCATAGCTCTTCTTTTGTGATCTTATAATTCTCTTTTGCAAGTACGGCACGGTTTTCGAATGGAAAACGGTATGCCATTGCTTTGAGAAAAAGGGGAAGATCGCCGAAGTTGACATGATCTTTCTCCCAGCCAATTTTCTGAAAGCAGTCTTTTAGAAAGTCACTCATTTTTATCACCTAAACTTCTTCTTGAACGTAAGCAGCCAGCTTCTCCAGCGCCTCTTGTTCATCTTCTCCCTGTGCAATCAAGGTAACCTCAGTGCCTGTGCTTACCGCAAGGCTCATCAGCCCCATGATGCTTTTGGCGTTTACTTTTTTCCCATCCTTCTCTAGAAACACATCTGACGTAAACCGGTTTGCTTCTTGTACAAACAAAGCAGCAGGACGTGCTTGCAGTCCTGTCTTTAATCGAACTTCCACTTTCTGTTGAACCATAAGATCTCCCCTTTTCTTTACGGTTATTTTAAAGTGACGGTTTGCCCTGTCCGCAGCTGTTCTGCGATTTCGTCAAGTTTTCTCAGCCTGTGATTGATCCCTGATTTGCTGATTTTCCCGCTTGCTACCATTTCCCCCAGCTCTTTCAGCGTCACTTCCTGATAATCAATCCGAAGCTGCGCAATTTCCCGAAGTTTTTCAGGCAGCGCCTCCAGGCCGATTCTTTCATCGATGTATTTAATATTTTCCACCTGTCTCAGCGATGCGCCGATCGTTTTGTTTAAGTTGGCTGTTTCACAATTGACGAGGCGGTTGACCGAATTTCTCATGTCCCGGACGATTCTGACATCCTCAAATCGCAGAAGCGAATTGTGAGCACCGATTACGTTCAGAAACTCTGTAATCTTTTCAGCCTCTTTTAAATAGGTAATATAGCCTTTTTTCCGTTCGAGCGTTTTGCTGTTTAACTGAAACTCATTTAACAGGTCACATAATGAATCGTTATGCTCCTTATAAAGAGAGAAGATTTCTAAATGATACGAGGAGGTTTCCGGGTTATTGACCGAACCTCCTGCCAAAAATGCTCCTCTCATATAAGAACGCTTGCAGCACCTCTTTTTAACCAGCTCTTTCGAAATACTTCGTTCAAACACAAAGTTCTCCCCGAGTATTTTTAAATCCTCTAAGATCGTTTTTGCATTTTCTGAAAAACGCACAATATAGACGTTATTCTTTTTCAGCCGCATTTTCTTTCTGACCAGCAGCTCGACCGACACATCATATTGTTTTTTCAGCAATGTATAGATGCGGCGGGCAATCGCCGCGTTTTCGGTTTGAACATCGAGTACGAGATGGCGGTTTGTAAATGATAAAGCTCCATTCATCCGAATGAGTGCAGACAGCTCGGCATTAATGCAGCAGTCCTTCACTTCCAGATTCGTTAATTCTTTTTTTGTTTCTGATGCAAATGACATATAGCCACCTCATTTCAAGGCTTCATTCTTTCAGTAAATCAACAAGAAGAGAGGCCACTTTATGTGTATCGTGACGTATTACGTCATTTTTATACGTTACAATTTGATCTCTGATGACTTCAAGCCCCATCGCTTTCAGTTCTTCGATATCAAAATCAACAGGACGCGCCGATTCCATTTCGTACTTACGCTTTATTTCGTCGGGAATGTCTTCACTGTTTACTAATATCGTATCAATAAAACCGCAGCCCATATGCTGATTGAGCGCTTTCACATGATCAGCAGCGGTGTAATGGAGCGTTTCGCCGGGCTGAGTCATCACGTTGCAAATGTATACTTTTTTCGCCGGCGCCTTTATCACTTCTTCCCCGATTTTTGGGACGAGCAAATTGGGAAGAATGCTTGTATAGAGGCTTCCCGGGCCGATAATAATCAAATCCGCTTCCCTGATCACGTCTATTGTTTCCGGCAGTGGATCAATCTGTTCAGGCGTGAGAAAAACACGCTTAATACGCTGTCCGTATTCCGGGATCGTTGACTCGCCTGAGACCACGCGGCCGTCCTCCATCTCAGCATGCAAAACGACACTGGCATTGGCAGCCGGCAAAACCTTTCCTCTTACATTCAGCACCTTGCTCATTTCTGTGACAGCGTGAAAAAAATCACCGGTTATATTTGTCATCGCTGCCAAAATCAAATTCCCGAGAGAATGGCCTGTTAAGTCATTCCCTTTATTGAAGCGGTGCTGAAAAAGATCTTCAACAAGCGGCTCCACATCGGATAAAGCGGCAAGCACATTTCTGATGTCTCCGGGAGGCGGAATTTTCAGTTCATTCCGCAGACGGCCAGAGCTTCCGCCATCATCGGCAACTGTTACAATGGCCGTGATGTCAACAGGTTTATGCTTTAGGCCCCGTAGCAATACAGAAAGACCTGTACCGCCGCCAAAGATTGCGATTTTCGGCTTTTGTCCCATCTTATTTCCGGCTTCTCTTTTCAATGTCCCGGTGAGTAACATGAGTATAGTAATCCTTTTTGAAATAATCAGCTAAATTCTCGGCTAATGTCACAGAGCGGTGCTGGCCCCCTGTGCAGCCGATCGCAATGACAACCTGGCTTTTTCCTTCTCTTTTGTAAGATGGAAGCATAAAGCTCAGCAGATCAATTAATTTCTCATTGAACTTTTGTGTTTCATTCCACTTCATGACGTAAGAGGAAACCTCTTTATCCTTGCCAGTCAGCGGCCGCATGCTTTCGATATAGTACGGATTCGGCAAAAATCTGACATCAAAGACGAGATCTGCATCAATTGGAATACCGTATTTAAAACCAAATGACATGACATTCACGGTAAATGTCTCTCCTTGGTTTGTCGCAAAGTGCTTCACGATTTTTTCACGCAAATCACGCGGCTTCATGTCAGACGTATCGTAAATGATTTGAGAGCGGCCTTTTAATTCCTCAAGCAGCTCTCGTTCCAGCGCGATGCCTTCAAGCGGCAGGCCAGTCGCTGCCAAAGGATGCGAGCGTCTCGTTTCTTTATATCTTGTGACGAGAATGGAATCCTTCGCGTCCAGGAATAAAATTCGCGGTGTGATCCACGGATTTTCGGCCATTTCATCCAGCGCTTCAATCAGCCGGTCAAAAAATTCGCGGCCGCGCAAATCCATCACAAGCGCAACTTTGCTCATTTTCGAATTTGATTCCTTCATCAGCTCTAAAAACTTCGGAAGCAATGAAGGCGGAAGATTATCGACGCAGAAATAGCCGAGATCTTCAAAGCTTTGGATCGCGACAGTTTTCCCCGCTCCCGACATTCCAGTTATAATGACAAGCTGAATATCATGTGATTCACTAACACTCATCTTTCTCCCCCCTGACTTGTCTTTCTATTTGATGTGCTGCGGGTCTAAACGATAACTGAGCAGCTCAAATTCCGGTGTATACGTAAATGTGCCGTGCAGCAGCCCTTGTCCCTTCATCATAAAATCAAGGATATGGCCGTCTCCAGGGGCCATAGGCAGGTTCTGAATGTCATTGACATCGTGCCACTGCAGTTTGCCTTCCTCTGATTCTGATACATTTTGTCCTGTATATGAATCAGCGACAAACGTAAACATCATCCACTCGGAGACAATGTGGTCACCGTCTTTAATAATAAAGGTAAAAACGCCTTTTAATTGAGGATTTATGATATAGATACCAGTCTCTTCTCTGTACTCTCTGATGACGGAGTCTCTGACTGATTCTCCGCTCTCCATCTTGCCTCCCGGCGCGACCCACCATCCGCGTCTCGGCTTTTGAAGCAGAAGAACTTTGTCATCCGTCTGAAGCACACAATTTGTCACTCTTTGCAAGTACGTCACCTAACCTTCGTCCTGTCATCGTCTCTTTATTATACCGCTTCAAGATGCCTCCCACAATGAAGAGACATTGACAATCTTTTCTTCTATTTTACAGCATATTCATTCCTTAATTCAGATGATTTTGCTGTAACTGGCATTCATCTTTTATTTATGGACAAAAAAAGGACACGGATAACTGGAGAATCCGTGCCAAAAAAGTGTATTCATTATAAAAAGGGGGTCAATTACTTTATTAATCATAACCGAAAAGCATTACACATGTGTTACAGCGGAATTAAAACCCAGTAACGTAATGTGAAACTCGTATGACAGCCCTTTTTATTTTAAGGTTTTCAGCGTTTCTTGAAGCTCTTCGACATAATGCTGTACGCTTTGTGCCGCAATGCTTCCGTCTCCTGTAGCTGTTACGATTTGGCGCAGTGATTTTTCGCGAATGTCTCCGGCAGCGAAAATTCCTTCAACCTTTGTCTCCATGCGGTCGTTTGTTTCGATGTAGCCTTCTTCATTCGTAATGCCCAGATTCTCAAACGGTTTAGACAGAGGAAGCATGCCAATGTAAATGAATACGCCGTCTGTTTTGAATTCACTTTCTTCACCGGTTACCGTATCGACAAGCGTTACGTTACCGACTTTGCCGTTTTCCTCATGAATTTCCTTCACGGTTTTGTTCCATAGGAAGTCAACTTTTTCATTATCAAATGCTCTCGCTTGAAGAATACTTTGAGCACGGAGTTTATCACGTCTGTGAACAATCGTTACTTTTGAAGCGAAACGAGTCAGATATACGCCTTCTTCAACCGCGGAATCTCCGCCGCCAACAACGACAAGTTCTTTGCCTTTAAAGAAAGCGCCGTCACATACTGCACAATAAGATACACCGCGTCCGCCCAATTCTTTTTCGCCAGGCACGCCGATTTTTTTATATTCCGCACCTGCAGCAATGATGACAGCACGTGCTTTATATTCCTTTGAACCAGCTTTGACTACTTTGTACTCTTTGCCGTCAATGACCTCTTTAATATCGCCATAAGCGTATTCAGCGCCGAATTTTTTCGCGTGTTCAAACATTTTGTTAGAAAGCTCAGGCCCAAGGATACTTTCGAATCCAGGATAGTTTTCTACATCTTCCGTATTGGCCATTTGTCCGCCAGGAATTCCTCTTTCAATCATTAATGTCGATAAATTCGCTCTTGATGTGTATACAGCGGCCGTCATCCCAGCAGGGCCCGCGCCGATTATAATCACGTCATAAATTTTTTCTTCTGACACACTATTCACTCCTTAAACCATCTTTTCAAGTTTGGGCTCTTTCTTATAAGATAAGAATCCCCATCAAACGTATTCCTTACCCATATCCTATAAAATCTCATGGTGATACGCTATTTTTTTGCTCAACACGATTAAATGTATTCGAAAAGGGTATATGTTAATAAAGAAAGAGCCTTCTGTTTTAGAAGGCCCTTGTCATATTTATTATTGAACAACACGTCTTACAACGCCTTTAAATGCTTTTTTCCAGTAAGGATTGCTCATAGAGTCAACAGATACGCCATGAGATGTATTGTCGTTTAGGAAAGTACCGTTTCCTAAGTAGATTCCTACGTGTCCATTTGTTTTGTAAGTGTCAAAGAACACAAGGTCTCCGCGTTTCATTTCAGACGCGCTGACAGCTTGTCCTTTGCCAACTAACGTATCAGTAGTTGTCCCGCCTACAGGTCCAAGGTTAACACCTGCAGAAGCGTATGCCCAGCGTACGAATGATGAGCAGTCAAAAATACGGTTGTTGATATCAGATTGGCTGCGTCCGCCGCCAAACTTGTACGGAGATTGTCCTACAATGCTTGAACCAACGCTGATCGCGCCTTCAATTCCGCCAGAGTTGCTGATAACAGTGCCGCCTGAATTGCTGTTTGAGCCGCTGCTCTTCTTAGAAGATGAGCCGTTTGACGAACTGTTTGATGAACCGTTAGAAGAATTATCTGAAGAATCATCAGATGAGCTTGCTTTTGCTGATTCAGTTGTCGCCGTTTGACTGTCATCTGTTTGTGTTTCATCAGATGCTTTTTGTGCTTCTTCCTGCTTTTTGATCAAAGCAGCCGCTGCTTCTTGTTCTTTTTTGATGCGTGCTTGTTCAGCTTCAGTATTTGCTTTTTGATTTGCAAGTTCAGACGCCTCTGATTTTAATTCAGAAATCGCTTTAGCCGTTTTCTTTTGGCTTGCTTTTGCTTCGTCGAAAAGCTTGTCTTTTTCATTAAGCTGTTTATCAAGGTCTTTTTGCATTGTTTCTAATTTAGCCAATGCAGCTTGAACTTCTTTCAGCTTGTCATTCAAATCCGCTTCAGAATCTTCGAGCTTCGCTTTATCCTGCTCTTGCTGTTTGATTAAATCTTTGTCTGCGTCCACAATAGATGAAACCGCAGTCGCACGAGAGATAAAGTCACCAAAGCTTGTTGATCCTAAAAGAACATCTATGTATCCTTGAGATCCGCCGCTTTCCTGTAAAGAACGAACGCGCTTTTTCAGGATTTCATTGCGTTTTTCGATGCGTGCTTCAGTTTCTTTAATCTCTTTTTTCAGTTTTTTGATTTCTTCTTTTGTTTTATCATTTTCTTCTTTTTTATCTTCGATCTTGTTACTTGTATCAAGCGCCTTAGCGTTAATGTCTTTCAGTTCTTTTTCAATCTTTGATTGATTTTCCTGAAGCTCAGTTAATTCTTTTTCCTTCGCTTCAATGCTGGAAGCAACCTCAGATTGCTTGCTTTCGATTTTTTGTTTCTTTTCATCTAATGTTTCCGCCGATGCAGTTTTACTTGTAAATGGGATCAAAAAACTGCTTGTCCCGATGACGGAAGCCAAACCAAGTGTCAATAAACTCTTTCTCACTTTTTATATCCTCCCTTTTACTGTGAACCTGTCCTCATTTGGAATCGTATTTTGAACATCAAGTTTCGTTCCTCATACTCTACGAGGAATGATGGTTGTTTATGGTTAATTATTCTGTGCATCTCTTATTCTGGTTGTATAGCGTTTATTTCACATCATATGTAAAAAACACTAATTCCTTATGTACGAGAATCATTATACCATCAAGTTTCGACAAATTAGCGATAAATTTTATTACATTTATGTTTCAAACAGATGTCAAGTCACACATCATTTGTCATTTTTCTTAAGCGTGTAAAAAAACTGTCGATATTATTTTCTCAATATAATCTATCAAACAAAAAAAGAGTCGATTAAATAAATCGACTCTTTAAAATTTACTATTCTAGAATATCATCAATATATTTCATATATTTCGTCAAAGTTGCCGGAGAGATGCCGAATCGGGCCGCTGTGTCTTTTTTCGTGTCTTGCTTGCCATGGGCTTCTTTCCAAATATAACAGATGGCTGCTGCCCAGCCTTTCTCATTCTTCAACGGAGCAGCTGCACGAATTTGCTGGATGACATGGAAAACCCAGCAGCTCATGACTTCTGTTTTCATCTCTTCTTTTTCAGCTTGCTCTAATAATTTGACCGTTTGATAAGCGAAAAGTGCATCCTCTGAAACGTCAGCAGCAGCAGAATCTCCATTCAGAAGCAGCTTTACAAAATGAGTTTCAAAAGGAGCGGTAATTCTCTTTGAGCGTATCACCGCTTCAAGATGCTCTGTTTCTCCCTTTGTGCTGCTGATATAATAGGCTGCGAGACGCTGCTCCACAGATGAAGGAAGAGCTTCCCTCCGCTCAATCCAAGGCGCCGGGCGGTCTTCGCCGGGATATTGCGACTCGACTTTTCTCCAGATCGTCTCGGCAAAGTCGGTATGTCCCGTAAAATAAGCAGAGCAGGAAAGCCAGTAAAAGAAGGTGTCGTCACCTTCAAAGCCGGTTTTATATAATGATTTGAGCCATTTATATCCGATCTCGTAGCGGCCGACAAGCGCCAAAGTAGCACCCAATTTATAACGCTGCTCCAATAGCATCGGATAGACATTGGAGAGCTGATCACTCAATTCCGCCACTTTTTCGTCTTCTCTTTCATAATAGTAGAAAACGAGAAGATTGCATAAGGCGTGAAGATTTCCTTCATTATGAGAAAGCACTTCATAAGCGGTTTGCTTCGCTTTTACAACGTTTCCTGAATAGAAATAGGCAAGCGCGAGATTGTTGTATGCTGACCAAAGCTCCGGATATTCAGTTGTGATTTCCTCAAGCGCCGCAACCGCTTCAGCAAGCTGGCCGCTTTCCAGCAATGACTTTGCCCGATCCTGTTTCACCAGCAGTTCATCCTGATCATACAACGAATCCTCAATGCCGTCGTCTCCTAAATCGAGCAAATCAAGCAGACTATCGTTTTCTTCGGCGAATTCACCATCCGGGTCCGCATCAGAATAAGCGGCCGCTTCTTTATAAGCTTCCTGGAAGAGCCCCAGATGGGCAAAGTTATTCGCTTTAAAGTAATGGCACTCCGGCATTTCGGCCTCCAGATTTGCCATGATATAGTCAAGAAGATCGTTCGACTCTTGATACTGGCCCATTTCCGAATAAATGACCGCAAGCTGTGAAAGCATCTCTGAATCCTCCGGCTCCAAATGAACCGCGCGCTGAATCAGTTTGCTTGCCCGTTTTAGATTGCGCTCTTTATACGCTTTCAAGCCTTTATGAAAAAAATATTGTCCATCTTGAAGCAGCTGGACAATTTGTGCGTGATTTTTATGTTCAGAAGTGTGTTTTCCCACAACTACCCTCCGTTTTATACAATATTACCGTCAGTAGTATACCATAAATCGTAAGCCCCTCAATAGTTCAAAAGGAAGGATTGGGAAAATCCCTCCTCTTTTTTATTGGCTGATTCGACCAAAATTTACCCGGCTTTGTTTTCTAAGTCTGCATTCATTTTCAGCTGCTGTTCAGCAAAATCCCTATAAAGACCATGGGAAGCCATTAACTCATGGTGTGTTCCACGACCGGTAATTTCCCCTTTTTCAACAAACAAAAGCTGGTCCGCATCTACAACGGTAGATAGGCGGTGAGCGATAACAATCGTTGTGCGGCCCTCCATCAGCACCTCCAGCGCCTGCTGAACTGATTTTTCAGATTGGCTGTCGAGACTTGAGGTAGCTTCATCGAGCATAAGAATGCTTGGGTTACGGAGAAGCGCTCTCGCAATCGCGATTCTTTGCCTTTGTCCGCCTGACAACATAATGCCGCGTTCGCCCACTTCTGTATCAAACTGATTCGGCAGCTCCTTTATAAAATTGAGCGCATATGCCATCTCCGCGGCTTTTTCGATCTCAGCATCCGTCACATCTCGTTCTAACCCGTAGCAAATATTTTCTCTGATTGTCCCGGACATTAACGGGCTTTCCTGTGATACATACCCGATATGCTCCCTCCACGATTCAAGCGAGTAAGTATCGACCGGCTCGTCCCCCAGCCGAATGGTCCCTGCAGTCGGAGAATAAAAGCGTTCAAGCAGCTTAAACAGCGTCGTTTTTCCCCCGCCGCTCGGACCGACAATCGCTGTGACTTTCCCTGCTTCAATGACGGCGCTGATCTCTTTTAAGATCAGCTGATCAGGCTTATATCCAAAAGACACGCAATCCAGCTGGATAGGGAGATGCGCATTTTCAATTTGTTTTCCTGTCACTGTATCTTCCTCTTCCTCTGCCAAAATCTCAATCATTCGTTCTGTTGCACCGATTGATTTTTGCAGCTGTGTAAAGAATGTTGTAATTTGGCCCATCGGCATAATAATTTGGAACAAATATAAAATAAAAGCCACGAGAGCTCCGGCCGTGAGCTCGCCTGAAGATACCTGCATGCCGCCATATCCGATGACTGCGACAAGGGCTGCCATTAACACGAGTGAGATAAGCGGGCCGACAAGTGATTGAACCTTAGCTTCTCGAACGCCAAGCTTAAATAATGAGGAAATCCCTGTTTTCCCGCGGCCGTATTCGACATCCTCCGCATTTGAAGCTTTGACAAGTCTGATTTCCGGGAGAATTTGATTAAGCAGGCCTGTAAAACGGGCTGTTTCATCTTGTGTTTCCCGTGAAATGGAGAACATTTTCCGTCCAATCGGCACCAAAATAAGAGCTGCCAGCGGAACGACCACTAACACAAGCAGTGTCAGCTTCCAGTTCATAATAAACAAGATTGTCAATGATCCAATGACAGAAATGATGCCTGTAATAAATCCGCTGATATGGGTTGTAATCAATTCTTTGACAACCATCGTATCGTTCGTTACACGGCTGACTGTTTCTCCGGAAGCATTTGTATCGAAATAAGAGACAGGCAGCTTAATTAATTTCTTCCATAATAAATCCCGCAGCCCGGAAATGATTTTTTGTCCATTATAGTTAAGCGCATAGGTGGCATAAGCGCTTAAACCCGCCTGAACGAAAAACACCAGCGCGATCAAACCGATTTGCGTGCCTGACAGATTTGACATAGAAAAACCATCGACAAGCTGCTTCGTTAATAATGGAATGAGCAGGCTGACCAGCGTGGTTACTACACTGAGGGCAAGCGCAAAGGCAAGCTTTCCATAAGAAGGATTGGTCCGTCTTACTAAGGCAAAAAAGGGTTTCAATTTACTTTTAGATTTTTGTTTCTTGGTTGGCATATATTTTCCTCCTGTTTCAGCGTTCAGAAAGGTGAAAAGTCATAGCAAAAGGATGATTTTTACTCTTTCTCAATCATATCAATGGAGAAAGACTTTTTCAGTATATTTTTGCCGTGATCAAAATAAAAATCTCCCACTCATTGTTTGAATAGGAGATTTTTATGTTATACATCTTTCACAGGCTTCTTTTTTCTGTAAGTCAATGTTACATCCTGCTGTCGCAGGTCTTCTATTATCATTTTGTACCGATCAACTTTTGCGGTATGTTCTTCTTTTATCATCTCAAGGGCAGCTTTTCGTTTTTCGCTATTAGACTCAAGCTCTTTTTTTATTTTTTTTACAATCAACCCTTTTTGCCCTTTGATTTCCTCTTTTAATGAAGACTCAAATTTCTTTGTCAGGCTGAGAAAGTCGTTGATCGGTTGATTGAGGGTGCCCGCTTTCCCCTTCATTGCATCTTGGGTAAGAAACATATAGGTCGTTGATACAATTTCTGTTTCACTTTCTGAAAATAAGGAAGTCACTCTTCATATTCCTCCTAAGGCTGAAAATCAAATAACTGAGAAATCATTTCTTCTTTTTCAAACAGCTTTTCAATACTCTCGCGGATATTTTTGATAAAATCTCTTTTTTCTGTTGTCTGTTTTTTTAATTCAGCAACAATTCCATCATTTGCAGGAAGCGCACCTGTGTGGAATGATTCATGAACAGAGATTTTCTCCAATTTATCGAATGTGTGGCTGAAACCAGCTGCAAGCCGGAATTGAAGATCGAAGGCATAATGCGAAGGGTTTTCTTCCATATGATGAATAGCCGTGATGATCGCCTGCTTTTTGTCTATGAAATCTTCATCGATTTCCTGACTGTAAACCTTCTGGTACTTAGAAATCGCATCTTCCATATCTTCAACGATTTTCATACCGTTTTGATAGATTCTGACAGCGGATGAGAGATTGACTTGAATCGTTTCTCCCGAGCCGCTCTTCCCTGTAAAATAAATATCGGAGCCTTTATAGCTGAAGCCTTTTTCCTTTGACAAGGCGTTGAGCATTTGAACGATACTGTGGCCGTCGACGATAAGTTTTAGTGCGTCTTTTGTTTCTGTGTCGAGTGTTTCAAATGCATCTTTTAATTCATTAACACTGCCTATTAACTCACAGACATAATAAACAATTGCAACTACATTATTAGTAGAAAGTGCGTATTTTAACTGTTGATATTGAATTTCTATATCGCCTATCTTACTATTAACAATTTTTAACTGTTTTTTGATGCTTTTCTTTTGCGCCTCATCAATATACCCATTCTCTTCGAGCTGATCCACAACTGTTCCGCTATTATTCAAGATAGTATGAAAGAATTTGATAAAGGCCGGCATTTTTTCCCCGATATTTTTAACCATTACCTGTATATCACCAAACCGGTCTTTCACTATTTTCCCTTTCGCCATATTTCCATTAGCACTAATAATCCTGCCGACAAGCTCTGAATCTATCCCGGTCGAAGCCATGACAAATCCGTTTAGCCCACCTTTTTTATATTCATCCGAATACTTTCTTAAAAAAGTTTGGATAGAGCGGACTTCCTCATCAGGAATCTTATCTATAATGCTTCTGATTCCTTTGACATCTGTATTTGTATCTTTCATCTTTACATTGCCAAATGTAATAAAATCAGCCTTTCCGCTGACGCCATAGAGCGGGTCATCTTTAGAAATACGCTGGGTGATCTTTGCTGTGACGCCTTTGTCATTGTAGTATTGGGTGATTGCTTTTTTTAGCTGTTCTCGTGGAAGCTCTTTAAGCTCTTGACGACTAAGATCATATTTATTTAATAAAAAATCTACCAAATTTCTATCAGCTAATAAAAGTTGGTCGATACTTATTTGTGCCCCATTCACTCCATATACTTCATCAAATTCTCCATCAATTAATTGAGCTAATACTTGGTTATTATTAGCAAGAGAATGTCCTAGCGCAAATGTTCTTAATTCCTCGGAATTACCTGCTTTTTTCTTTGAATTCTTTACAAATTCTCTCGTAGCTCTGTATTGGTTATCATCAATACCTAAAAACAAACCAAAGAAATTATAAGACCAATCTGCGTTATCAGCACTCCCCTCAGAAATAATATGAAGCTGCTCTATATCATTTTTCTTTTCCTTTATATAAATCGCTGTACCATCATAACCAGAATCTCTAATCCGTTTATCTATGTTCTTATTTTCTTGAATAAGTTCGTGTGAAGTATATATCTCTACTTCTTTAGGAAGCTCCGAGTTAGTTTCTTCTTTATAGATCCTCCGTATTTCAGTTTCAAACTCTTCCTTGGCTTTTTTTACTTTTTCCGGATTGTTAGATGCAAACTTTTCTTTATAGGCATACTCTAAGTTAATTAAACGGAGCTTTACATTTTCATTTGCGAAAACATTCTTATTTTCCATCTCTAACCTCCTTGTTATTTCTTAAAAAGGTTATAGAATCAATTAGTTTATCAGTTTTTTCTTTTGCTCGAGCTTCATCCAAAATACAAGGTTTATCATCTTTTTTACAGCGGACTATAAAAGAATATACTATCCCCAGATACTCTTCTTCATTGGATTTTATATATCCAAAATAACGATAGGAAAAATTGTATTTACGATCACTGTTTTTAAAATTGCTTTTTTTTGTTGCTGCGTAAACTACTTTTCCGTCAGTTTGTTGCTTCTTAAAATTTCCTTTGTAACCATTCTCATTACTAATTTGGTCCAGCATTGTCTCTGGCTCATTAATAAATGAAGATTTGTTATAGTAGCTTATTTGCGCATCTAAGAGAATATTTGATTTTTCATTATAGCTTTGAAACCCAATCGATTCACTATTTTCTCCATTTGACGCAGAATAATCAGGGAGATACTCCCCATCCTCCGGAAACAACATCCTAAACCCTTTCAGCTTAGATTCCAGCAAATAATATCCTGGTTCCTCTTCTTTTGTTGACACCATGTACTCTCTCGTTTTCTCGTCCTGAAACGCAGGTACTTGAGGCAGATCCTTGGGATCCATGTCTTTTGGTTTTACCGCTTCTGTTTTATTGTCATTTGTGGTGTTTTTATCATTGTCATTCATACTGCATCCTCCTGTCAGGGCAAGTAATAAGCTGAAGCAAATAAAGATGATCTTTTTCATTACGAACCTCCACGGGTTTTGTGAGAATAGTATTCTATTTTTATATCAAAAATAATTCTATTGACCTGGTTAAGAGATGAATATTTCATCCTTTTTCATGTTACATCATGGCGGAATTTGGATAAATAGGAAATCAGACTCGGTTTTGATCTCCTTTTATTAACTATTCATATATAACACCTAATATAAATCTAAATACCTATTACTTTTTTCACAAAACAAAAAGAGCCGTATCATACGGCTCTTTACTCTTCTTTCTCAGAATGGCGTTTTTTCAATACGTCAAGCACATCATCCAGCGGCAGGGATTGTTCTCTGAGCAGGACAAGCAGGTGATACAGCAGGTCTGCCGCTTCCCATTTGAGTTCCTCATGATCCCGGTTTTTCGCGGCGATGATGACTTCGGATGCTTCTTCTCCTACTTTTTTCAAAATCTTATCGACGCCTTCACGGAAGAGGTACGTGGTGTAAGCTCCTTCAGGCATTTCCGCTTGGCGTTCCGCGATCACCCGCTCCAGTTCGTTCATGATGCCGAATCGGTCCGCGGCCTGTTCTTCTGTTTGTTCCTTTGTAAAACAGCTGTAGCTGCCAGTGTGGCATGCCGGGCCTGACGGTTCTACGAGTACGAGCAGCGCGTCTTGATCGCAGTCATACCGGATACCTTTGACGGCTTGCGTGTTCCCTGAGGTTTCTCCTTTATGCCATAGCGCTTGGCGTGAGCGGCTGTAAAACCATGTTTCCTTCGTTTCCAGCGTTTTTTCGTACGATTCCTTGTTCATATACGCAAGTGTCAGCACTTCTTTGCTTGCCGCATCCTGCACGATAGCAGGAATTAATCCGTCCTCGTTAAAACGCAGTTCATCTGCCTGTTTCATCTCACATTCACCCCGTACTCTTTCAAGTATGATTTCACTTCTTTAATCGATGTTTCTTTATAATGAAAAATTGAGGCGGCCAGCGCGGCATCGGCTTCTCCTTTTGTAAAAGCCTCAAGCATATGCTGTGCGTTTCCCGCGCCTCCTGAAGCGATAACAGGGACGGGGACAGCTTCGGAAACAAGCTTTGTCAGCGTGTGGTCGAAACCTTTTTTCTCACCGTCGGAGTCCATGCTTGTCAGCAATATTTCTCCTGCCCCGCGTTTGACGCCTTCTTTTGCCCACGCGGTGACCTCCCAATCTGTTTTCTTTCTGCCGCCGTGCGTGTAGACCTTATATGTGTCAGATTCTTTGTCATACTTGGCATCAATGGCAAGTACGATGCATTGAGAACCGAAAAACTCGGCTCCTTCTGTAATCAGCTCAGGGCGGAGAACAGCTGCCGTGTTCACCGACACTTTGTCCGCTCCGGCACGCAGTATCGTTTTCATATCGCTGAGCTGATTGATGCCGCCGCCGACTGTAAACGGAATGGCAAGCTTCGCGGCAACCTGCTCCACAACGTCAACCATCGTCTTTCGTCCTTCGTGCGAGGCGGAGATATCAAGAAAAACAAGTTCATCCGCACCTTCCCGGTCGTACACTTCGGCGAGTTCAACTGGGTCACCGGCATCCTTCAATTCGAGAAATTGAATTCCTTTGACAACGCGTCCTTCTTTGACATCAAGGCATGGGATAATCCGTTTTGTGATCATTTGCGCTTCACCCTTTCAAGCGCCTCACTCAGCGTAAACTGATTGGTATACAGCGCTTTTCCGATGATCACTCCAGAGACGCCGTCCGCCTCATTGCGGGCGAGAGCTTCGAGATCCGCGACGGAGCTGACTCCGCCGGAAGCGATCACCGATTTCCCCGTTTCCTTAGCAAGCTCGACCGTGCTTTTAACATTGGGGCCTGACAGCATTCCATCTGTCGCGATGTCAGTAAAAATAAAGACTTCCGCACCTTCATTGGCTAGCTCTTTGCCCAGTTCAGTTGCCTTAAGGGTTGATGTTTCAAGCCATCCCTCTGTTGAAACAAAACCGTTTCTCGCATCCAGTCCGATTGCAATTTTCTCGCCATATTGTTTCAGCATTTTTTTGACAAACGGAGGGTTAGAAACTGCTGAGCTTCCCAGGATCACCCGATCGACTCCTGCTGATAAATATTCATAGACGTCTTTTTCGGAACGGATCCCGCCACCGATTTCGACTTTCAGGTTCAGCTTTTGCGCAATCTCAATCACATGGCGGTCATTCACTCTTTTCCCTTCTTTGGCCCCGTCGAGATCAACGAGATGGATCCATTCGGCACCCTCTTTCGCAAATAACTCAGCCATGTCGTACGGTGAATCGCCATATATCGTTTCCTTATTGTAATCCCCTTGAACAAGGCGGACACATTTGCCGTTTCTCATATCAATTGCCGGATATAATGTAAAAGCACTCATTTTTTCACCTTCTGTTCTGCTGCCATTTTCGTAAATTGAGTTAAAATAGACATTCCGACTGTGCTGCTTTTTTCCGGATGAAATTGGGCGCCGAAGACGTTTCTTTTTCCGACTACAGCAGGCACTCGTACACCATAATCGGCGCTTGCCAGAAGCGCGTTCTCCTCCATCCCGTCAATGTAATAGGAATGAACGAAGTAAGCGTAGCCTTGTTCTGTTTTAGTCAGCAGCGGAGATTCATTATGAAAAGAAAGACGATTCCAGCCCATATGCGGAACCTTCAGCTTGTTTCCTTTTTCATCTTCTGCTTTCAGCCTGACTGCTTTTCCTTTTAACAGCCCGAGTCCTGAAGCGGTGCCGTTTTCTTCGCTTTCTTCAAATAAAAGCTGCATGCCGAGGCAGATCCCTAGAAGCAGTCTTCCCTCTGAGACCATATCGTGAATCAATTGATCAAGCTTCGTGTAGCGCAAATTGTCCATCGCGTCTCCAAATGAACCAACTCCCGGCAAAATGAAGGCATCAGCTTCTTTCAGCTCCTCCGGCTTTTCAGAAACAAAATACGGCACGCCGACACGTTCAAGCGCCTTTGAGACACTGTATAAATTCCCCATTCCGTAATCTATCACGCCGATCATTTACAGCATCCCTTTCGTTGACGGTATTCCTTTAACTCGCGGATCGATCGTTGTCGCTTCATCAAGCGCACGTCCCAGTGCTTTAAAAACGGCTTCAATCATGTGGTGGGTGTTTGTGCCATAATGAACGATGACGTGCAGGTTCATTCGAGCTTCGAGCGCCAGCTTCCACAAAAATTCATGTACAAGCTCCGTATCGAAAGTTCCGACTTTAGCAGCCGGGAAATCAGCGCGCATTTCTAAGTGCGGCCGGTTGCTTAAATCAATCACAACTTGAGCAAGTGCCTCATCCATCGGCACAAACGCCGATCCGTAGCGTTTGATTCCTTTTTTATCGCCCAACGCTTTGAGCAGCGCCTGCCCTAAGCAGATGCCGATATCTTCAGTCGTGTGGTGATCATCTATATCAACATCGCCTTTTGCGTTAATGGAAAGATCGAATTGGCCGTGTTTCGTGAATAAATCCAACATATGTGTCATAAACGGCACATCTGTTTTGATATCCGCTTGTCCCCCGCCGTCTATTGTAAATGCCAGTTCAATATCTGTTTCGTTTGTTTTCCTGACGCGTTCCGCTTTTCTCATTTAGAAATCCTCCGTTCTCTCGCTTCAATTGATCTGGCATGGGCTTCTAACCCTTCCAGTCTGGCAAAAGCCGCGATGCTTTCGGCATGTTCTTCAAAGGCTGATTGACTGTAAGAAATAATGCTCGATTTCTTTTGAAAATCAGTTACGTTTAATGGACTTGAAAATCTGGCTGTTCCGTTTGTCGGAAGCACATGGTTCGGTCCGGCAAAATAATCACCGACAGGCTCAGGGCTGTATCTGCCTAAGAAAATTGCACCCGCATGTTTGATACTGCCAAGCAAAGCTTCCGGAGACTGTGTTATGATTTCTAAATGCTCTGGCGCGAGTGTATTGACAGTATTAATCGCTTCCACCATTGTTTCCGCCACATATATACAACCGTAATCTCTCACTGAAGCTTCCGCTATTTCTCTTCGCGGCAAGGTTTTCAGCTGCTTACTCACCTCGGCTGAAACCGCCTCGGCCAGCGCCATGGAATCTGTGACAAACACACATGAGCTGAGCTTATCGTGTTCCGCCTGTGACAGCAGATCGGCTGCAATTTCGCTCGGAATCGCTGTTTCATCAGCCAGCACGACGATTTCACTAGGTCCGGCAATCATATCGATATCGACATCGCCGAACACTTCTCGTTTGGCAAGCGCGACATAAATGTTGCCCGGACCCGTGATTTTATCCACCGGTTCAATGGTTTCTGTTCCGTATGCTAACGCCGCAATCGCCTGAGCGCCGCCCATTTTGTAAATATCTTTTATGCCCAGCTCGGCTGCAGCAACCAAAACTCCAGGAGACAGCAGACCGTCTTTTTCCGGAGGCGTGACGAGAACGATTCTTTCAACGCCCGCTACGAGCGCCGGAATCACATTCATCAAAACAGATGAAGGGTATGCGGCCGTTCCCCCCGGCACATATACACCGGCGGAATCCAGCGCCGTCACTTTCTGCCCCAGCATTGTGCCGTCCTTTCTGTGATAAAACCAGGAGGATTGCAGCTGTCTTTCGTGATATTCCCTAATATTTTCGATTGCCTGCCTAATCACCTGAAGAAGACGTGAATCCAGTGAGGTGTATGCCTCCTCAAATTCTTCTTTTGTGACCAGCGGACTGTCTATTTCGATGCCGTCAAATTTCGCCGTGTAGCTGCGAACCGCCTGATCACCGTTTGCTTTAACATCTTCTATAATGGACCGGACCGTCTTTCTTTGCTCTTCCGTTCCGGCATCGATGGAACGCTTGAGAGAAAGCCGTTCCGCTCCGCTGATGGTTTTGATCTTCATTTTGCCGTCTCTCCTTCCACAACGAGAGATAGGCGGGATGCCATTTCGTCAATCACATCGTCTTTCATGCGATAGCTTACCGGGTTGACAATAAAGCGAGAGGTAATGTCACAAATGTGCTCCGTTTCAACAAGCCCATTTTCTTTCAGCGTCTGTCCTGTGGAAACAATGTCCACTATCCGATCTGCAAGCCCAATGAGCGGAGCCAGTTCAATTGAACCGTTGAGCTTAATAATCTCGACTTGTTCTCCCTGCTCTCTGAAATAACTGGAAGCCACATTCGGATACTTTGTCGCGATTCTTGGCGCTACTCCGCTCCAGTCTGTATTCGGAAGTCCGGCGACAGCTAAGTGGCACTTGCTGATTTTTAAATCCAGTACCTCATACACGTCGCGTTCCTCCTCCAGCATGACATCCTTGCCCGCAATTCCGACGTCTGCCACGCCATGCTCCACATACGTAGTTACGTCCATCGGCTTCGCTAATATGAAACGAAGATTTTCCTCCGGCACATCGATGATCAGTTTTCTCGAATCTTCAAACTCCTCAGGGAGCCTGTAGCCTGCCTGCCTCAGCAGCCCTGCCGCTTCTTCAAATATCCGGCCCTTTGGCATCGCCATTGTGAGTAACTTACCCATTTTGCTCTTCCTTTCTGGCACCGATAAAATAAGTGACGTTTACAAAAGATTTTGTCATCTGGTCGATATTTTCTATTCCCGATAAATCTTGAAGAACCACTTTGTTCCCTTTCATGCGTTCTTCATTCGCATAAGCGATGGCTTGCGCCCGCTGCTCTTTGCTGAAAATAACAGCGTCTATATCACAAGGTTCTTCTTTCATATGAAGGGCTTCAATCAGCCGGTCGATCCGAAGCCCGAAGCCTGTTGCCGGTGCAGGTGAATCAAAATGGCCCAGCAGCTTGTTGTAACGGCCGCCGCTTCCAATGACAAAACCGACATTCTCGGCGAACACTTCAAATAAAATCCCTGTGTAATAGCTCATGTGGCTGACCATATTCAGATCCAGGCGGACATTTTCCGTACATCCGTAATCCTCAAGAATGTCCCACAGCGCCTTCAGCTCATCAACCACGCTTTTTCCTTGCGCAGAATCGACGATTTCCTCGGCACGTCCGCATACTTCTATACCGCCCCGCAGTTCAAGGAGCTCAAGCAGCCTGCTTTTATCAATGGAGGAAAGCGGGAGAGACTTGACATGCTCTCTGTAGCCGACGTAGTTCTTTTCATATAAGAACCTCCGCAGCACATCAGCTCGTTCAACGTTTCCGAGCACCTCAACAAACAAAGCATCCGCAATGCCGGCATGGCCAATGGCAATTTTAAAGGATGCCAGCCCAGCGTTTTTCAATGCCCCGACGACTAAAGCAATGACCTCCGCATCCGCGCTCGTCGTGCCGTCACCGATTAACTCCACTCCGACCTGCTCGAACTCAGCCGGACGTCCGCCTTCACGCTCCTGAGCCCTGAATACATTTGCCGCATAGCCGACTCTGAGCGGATGACCGTGTTTCAGAAGCTTCGATGCCGCCACCCTTGCAATCGGCCCCGTCATATCCGGGCGAAGCACCAATGTCTTGCCGTCCTGATCAAGTAGCTTAAACAGCTGCTGCTCATCAATTGCTGACTGGACGCCAACGGTATCGTAAAACTCCAGTGTCGGCGTTTCCATAAATTGATATCCCCATTTATCAATCAAATCGGTTAACGATCGTCTCACCTTTTTTTTCGTTTCGTATAAACCGGGCAGTGTATCTCTCATCCCGTGCGGTTTTTCAAACATAAACATCAACCCGAGCACCTCCGCTGTTATCTTATGAAGGAAAATTCCGAATCCTTTAGTTCGCTAATATGATAATATGTTAGCAGATGAAAGAATGAAAATCAACGCTTAACTTCAGTAAGGATATTTTTAGTTCAAATATCCTTCTCCTCATTATGAAAAAATCATGAATAATGTATTAAAGGTACGTAATATCTCAAATTCTTTATGTTTGGCATGCTATAATACAAATCAAATAGAGAACAAGGAGATAAAGATGAAAACACTGCGAACTCTATGTGTCCTGATGATTCTTTCAGGCGTTATTTTTTTCGGACTTAAAATAGATGCAAAAGATATAGATATTCCTTTTTTGAACAGCCTTAAAAAAGTGGTTTCTGATAGCGATACAGACTCAGCTGCGAATAGCAAAAAGGAGCTGAAGGGAAGCGCAAAACCGCTGGATGTCATCCTTTACAATCAAATGGACGCACCCCGGCTCTATAACGGCTGTGAAGTAACAAGCCTTGCGATGGTGCTGAATTACGCGGGATACGACGTGACAAAAAACACTCTGGCAAATCAGATTGCCACAGTGCCTTTGACATACAGCAGCGGATTAAAGGGTAATCCGAATGACGGATTTGTCGGGGATATGGCGAATGGCCCTGGTCTCGGCGTCTACCATCGACCGATCTATCAGCTGGCGAAAATCTATGCGGGAGACAAAGTGTCTGATCTGACTGGAAAAAGCATTTCTGCTGTTTATCAGCAGCTTGAAAAAGGCAATCCAGTTTGGGTTATTACGACAGCCAACTTTACGCCAGTTGACAACATGCAGACATGGAAAACACCAAACGGAACGATAGAGATTACGTACAGCGAACACAGCGTCGCCGTTACGGGATATGATGATAAATATGTGTATCTCAATGATCCATATGGCTATAAAAACAGAAAAACCGATAGAACAAGCTTTGAAAAAGCGTGGAAACAAATGGGCAGCCAGGCCGTGGTTATTCAAAAGTAAACACCTGAAAGCCGCACTATGCTCTATCCTGAGCAAATACGACAATATTCATGCTTTTTGTTTCAATCGGTAAGATCGATTCATTTTCCATTTATCATCCAAAATTGTCTTTACTTTCAGGCTGTCTGTTTTTATGATTAAAGCAGATTCAGCCTTGCCCCGATCTATGTGAGAGAAGCCGGTGCAAGTCGCTGACGCTTCTCTTGCAAAAAATGAAAGATATCCGGGGAGGATTTATCATTGAAAAAATTCGTGTCTATCCTATTTATGTTCGGTTTGGTTATGGGGTTCAGCCAGTTTCAATCATCAACCGCTTTTGCAGCAGACAAAGTGGTGCACGAAACAATTATCGTACCAAAAAATACAACATATGACGGGAAAGGACAGCGGTTTGTGGCAGGGAAAGAATTAGGCGACGGAAGCCAGTCAGAAAACCAAGACCCTGTTTTTCGTGTGGAGGATGGTGCAACCCTGAAAAATGTGGTGCTTGGCGCCCCTGCCGCTGATGGCGTACACACTTATGGAAACGTTAACATTCAGAATGTGAAATGGGAAGATGTTGGTGAGGATGCGTTAACGGTGAAGAAGGAAGGAAAAGTGACGATCGACGGCGGTTCTGCTCAAAAAGCGTCAGATAAGATATTCCAAATCAATAAAGCCAGTACATTCACAGTGAAAAACTTCACGGCAGACAATGGCGGAAAGTTCATAAGACAGCTTGGCGGTTCAACCTTCCACGTTGATGTGATCATCGATAAGTGCACCATCACAAACATGAAGGAAGCGATATTCCGGACGGACAGCAAAACAAGCACGGTCAGAATGACAAATACACGCTACTCTAATGTCGGTCAAAAATGGATTGGTGTTCAGCATATTTACGAAAACAACAACACTCAATTTTAACAAAAAAAGTCCGCTGATGTTATTCAGCGGACTTTTTCAATCTTTCTTGCATTTCTTCCTTCGTATAGATGATCCTCATCGGATTTCCGCCGACAAATGCCCCGTCAGGCACATCCTTATGGACAAGCGTTCCGGCGGACACAACTGCGCCATCTCCTATTTTCACCCCGGGCAGAATGGTCGTGTTGGCACCAATCATCACTTCGTCTCCGATCAGAACTGTGCCGATCCGGTATTCGTGAATCAAATACTCATGGGCCAGAATGGTCGTATTGTACCCGATGATTGTATTTGTTCCGACTAAGATCTTTTCCGGAAACATGATATCTGGCATCACCATGAGGGCAAAGGATGTCTGTTTTCCAACCTTCATCCGCAGAAATGTACGGTACAGCCAGTTTTTCATCCCTATAAACGGCGTATATCTCGCAATTTGAATGACAATGAAATTTTTGACGACCTTTAAAAAAGGTACCGTTTGATAGACATGCCACAGTGAGTTGGCCCCCGAGACCGGATGACGATCTGTTTTTCTCACAGATTACTTCACTCCAACGATTTGTAATAGATCACTCATTTTCTCAAGCATAAAATCCGGCTCATGCTTCGCCAGCATTTCCGGCCCTTTAATCGTCCATGCGACTCCTGCCGTTTTTGTACCGGCGTTTTTGCCTGCCAGCACATCGTGGTAATTATCTCCGACCATAATGGCTTCCTCGGACTTGCTTCCTAACTGTTTCAGCGCTAACAGCACAGGCTCGGGATCAGGCTTTGCATTCGTCACATCATCAAGGGTGACAACTGTTTCAAAGAATTCGCCGATTCCCGTGAGCTTGAGGCCCATATTGACAGTATCTCTTAATTTTGTTGTCACAATTCCTAATGTAAAGCCGGCTTTTTTTAATGCATCCAGGGTCTCATATACCGTTTCATATTCAGTCACGAGTGAATCATGCATGTCATGATTGTACGCTCTGTACATAGCGATCATATCCTCGCATTTATCAGGGTCCATCGAAGAGAACGTATCAAAAAGAGACGGCCCGATAAATGCAAGGACATCTTCTCGTTTATACTTGCTCGGATAATAATGCTCCAGTGTATGCAAAAAGGACGCGATAATTAATTCATTCGTATTAATAAGCGTTCCGTCTAAATCAAACAGAATCGTCGTTACTTGTTTGTCACTCATATTGCTTCCTTTCCAACCGCTGAGGGTTTCCACTTTTTCCACGTGTGCGCAATAGCCATTGTCAGCAGAACTGCTGTGGTGACACGAATCAAAAGAAGCGGCCAGACCGGTATGCCAAGCGGAATAAAGACAAGTGTATCTTCCACGACCGCGTGGCAGGCAACGAGAAATATAAATGCCAATGTCATATCCCGCTTGCTCACGCCGTCATCCTCGACAGCTTTGATCATGACACCCGCTCCGTAGGCCAGACCAATCGTCAGTCCCGCCACCATTGTCATAGACGTATTTTTATTCATGCCAAGCAGCTGCGTAAACGGAGACAGCCACCTGGAGAACCGATGCAGCCAGCCTAAATCTCTTAAAAACTGGATGATGATCATCAGAGGTATGACAATTGCCGCCAGCTGCAAAACACCAAGTCCGGCTTTCGTTAAGGCTTCTGTCAGCATTGCCAGCCAGCTGTCTGGCGCCGCGCTCTTCGCAGCGATAAAACCGTACTGCGCCGTTTCCTTTCCGCCATGCCAAATGAGGTTGATGACGATGGCTGACACAGCGGCCAAACCGATGCGCACGGCCAATATGACGCCAATTCTGATACCAACCTTTGCGGCAACTGTCGATTCGATAATCAAGTTATGACAGAAAGAAAGCATAACAGCTAAAATAAAGACTTCTTTCACAGATAAATCCAATGTTAAAATCCCGGCAATTCCCGCATACAGATTCAGCATATTTCCCAGTACAAGCGGAATGGCCGCTTCACCAGAAAGCCCGAAGAGACCCATTACCGGTGTGATCAGCCGTACAAGCCAATCCATGACAGGGGTATGCTGAATCAAAGTGACCAATAGCGTTACCGGGAAAATCACTTTACCCAGCGTCCATGTTGTTTGAAAACCTGCTGCAAGACCGGCAAGAAGGATCTTCTTCATCCCTCATCCCCCTTTGTTGACGTCTACTCCGCGTACCGCTCCTTCGAATATCCCTTGACGCGTCTGAAGATGATGGCTGCCACAGCCAAAACAATCAATACGATTGAAATCACCTGAGCGATGCGAAGTGAATCAGTAAGCATTAAGCTGTCAGTCCGCATTCCTTCAATAAAGTATCTTCCGATTGAATACCAAATGATATAGATCAAGAACATCTCGCCTCTACGCAAATTCGCTCTGCGAAGCAGCAGTAAAACAATGACGCCGACAAAACTCCATAGTGATTCATATAAAAAAGTAGGATGATAATATTGCCCATTGATATACATTTGATTGATAATAAATTCAGGCAGGTGCAGGTTTTCTAAAAAGGCTCTGCTGACAGCCTCGCCGTGCGCTTCCTGATTCATGAAGTTCCCCCAGCGCCCGATCGCCTGGCCGAGCAAAATGCTGGGCGCGGCAATATCCGCAAGCTTCCAGAACGAAAGGTTTTTCACTCTCGAAAACACATAACCCGTTAAAATGGCGCCGATTAATCCGCCATGAATGGCAATGCCGCCCTTCCAAATCTTAATGATTTCTCCCGGATGTACCGCATAATAGTCCCATTCAAAGGCAACGTAATAAATTCGTGCGCAAATAATCGCAATTGGAATGGCAAACAGGACAAGATCAATAAACGTATCTTTCTGCAGCCCCCGTTTTTCACTTTCCCTCATCGCAATCCACAGCCCGAGCAAAGCACCGAGACCGATAATGATTCCGTACCAATGGACAGCTAACGGCCCCAGCTGAAATGCTATCGGATTGAGTGGTTCTATCGCTTCATTCATTTAACGCCAACTCCTATTCTTCTTGTTCACCGTCTTCAATGACGTCCGCCAGCTTGTTGGTAAATTGTTCAGCGGCATTCAGCCCCATCCGCTTCAATCTGAAGTTCATTGCTGCCACTTCGATAATGACTGCAAGATTTCGGCCTGGGCGGACGGGAATCGTCAGTTTTGTAATTTCTGTATCAATGATTTTCATGGTCTCTTCCTCAAGTCCGAGCCGGTCGTATTGCTTGCCCTGCTCCCAGAGTTCAAGATTCATGACAATCGTGATTCGTTTATTGCTTCTGACCGCGCCAGCGCCAAATAGCGTCATCACATTGATAATGCCAAGGCCCCTGATCTCAAGAAGGTGCTCAATTAATTCCGGAGCGTTTCCGACAAGAGTATCCTGATCCTCCTGCCGAATTTCAACGCAATCATCGGCGACAAGGCGATGCCCTCTTTTCACAAGCTCCAGCGCTGTTTCGCTTTTTCCGACGCCGCTCTTTCCTGTGATCAGCACGCCGACACCATATATATCGACAAGAACGCCATGAATTGCTGTGGTAGGCGCCAGCCTGCTCTCAAGGAAGTTGGTTAAACGGCTTGACAGTCTTGTCGTTTTCAGCGGCGATCTGAGGACAGGCACCCCATTTTTCTCGGAGGCGTCAATCAGCTCCTGCGGGATGGGCATATCTCTAGAAAGAATAATAGCTGGTGTTACATCAGTGCACAGAGAATCCATTCGCTGTTTTTTCTCCTCTTCAGGAAGCTGTTCAAAGAAAGAAAGCTCTGTTTTTCCGAGAAGCTGCACGCGCTCTCTCGGGTAATATGTAAAATATCCGGCAATTTCAATGCCTGGTCTTGATAGGTCACTCATTGTAATCGGGCGGTTAATTCCTTCTTCTCCGCTGATTAATTCCAAATTGAACTGTTCCATTACGTCTTTTGTGCGAACCTTTGCCACGATATGTTCCTCCTGTTCCGGGCTGCCCCGAGCTTGCTCACAATACTTTCATTTTATCACTTTCAGGCTTGAACCTAAAACAGATTTTATAAAAGGCGGGAAAACACCTCAGCTGGTCTAGATCACTAGTCTGAAAAAGAGTAAAATAAAGGTATTCAAATTCCAGAAAGGCGGATCATCTATGGCAGAGAGTCTTCTTATCAAAGACATTGCGATCGTGACAGAAAATGAAGTAATCAAAAACGGCTATGTCGGAATCAATGACGGAAAAATCAGCACAGTCTCAACAGAACGGCCCAAGGAGTCATATTCAAAAGAGATTCAAGCACCTGCGAATTCCGTTTTGCTTCCCGGCATGATTGACATTCATATCCACGGCGGCTATGGCGCAGATACGATGGATGCAAGCTTTTCTGCGCTCGACATCATGTCGTCCAGACTTCCCGAAGAAGGCACGACGAGCTTTTTAGCCACAACGATTACCCAAGAGCATGGGAACATTTCTCAATCTTTGGTGAACGCAAGAGAGTGGAAAGCGGCTGAAGAGTCCTCTTTATTAGGTGCAGAACTGCTCGGCATTCATTTAGAGGGCCCCTTTGTTTCGCCTAAAAGAGCCGGAGCGCAGCCAAAGGAGTGGATTAGGCCTTCGGATGTTGCGCTTTTCAAAAAGTGGCAGCAGGAGGCGGGCGGACTGATCAAAATTGTTACACTTGCGCCGGAGGAGGATCAGCATTTTGAACTGATCCGCCATTTGAAAGACGAATCGATTATCGCGTCCATGGGGCACACGGATGCCGATTCCGCATTGCTGTCGGATGCCGCAAAAGCAGGGGCGAGCCATATGACCCATCTGTACAACGCGATGAGCCCGTTTCATCACCGAGAGCCCGGAGTGATCGGAACGGCGCTGGCCCATGATGGGTTTGTGACAGAGCTTATCGCCGATGGCATTCACTCCCACCCTTTAGCTGCAAAGCTTGCTTTTTTGGCGAAAGGCAGCAGCAAGCTCATTTTAATTACCGATTCCATGAGGGCAAAAGGCCTGAAAGACGGCGTTTATGAGTTCGGCGGCCAAAGTGTGACGGTAAGAGGACGAACAGCTCTTCTTTCAGACGGAACCCTTGCCGGTTCGATCCTCAAAATGAACGAAGGCGCACGGCATATGCGTGAGTTTACAAATTGCTCTTGGACGGATATAGCTAATATAACTTCTGCAAACGCGGCCAAACAGCTGGGCATCTTTGACCGAAAAGGCAGTGTAACTGTGGGAAAAGATGCAGATTTGGTGATTGTCAGCAGTGATTGTGAGGTGATTCTCACCATTTGCCGCGGAAACATTGCATTTATATCCAAGGAGGCTGACCAGATATGAAAGTAATGGAATGTCAAACGTATGAAGAGCTAAGCCAAAAAGCAGCCAGAATAACGGCAGATACAATCAAGGAAAAACCTGATGCCGTTCTCGGTTTAGCAACAGGCGGCACACCGGAAGGCACGTATCGCGAGCTGATCCGCCTGCACCAAACTGAGAATCTCTCATTTCAAAACGTCACTACAGTTAATTTGGATGAGTACGCCGGACTTTCAAGCGATGACCCGAACAGCTATCACTTCTATATGAACGACCGTTTTTTTCAGCATATCGACAGCAAGCCTAGCCGGCATTTTATTCCGAATGGAAATGCAGACGATTTGGAGGCCGAATGCAGACGGTATGAACAGCTAGTCGATTCTCTCGGCGGCACTGACATTCAGCTTCTCGGCATCGGCCGAAACGGACACATCGGCTTTAACGAACCGGGAACCTCTTTCAAGTCGCGAACTCATGTTGTGACATTAAATGAGCAAACCCGCCAAGCGAATGCCAGATATTTTCCTTCCATAGACAGCGTGCCGAAAAAAGCACTGACAATGGGAATTCAAACGATACTCTCAAGCAAGCGCATTCTGCTGCTCATTTCTGGAAAAAGCAAAGCGGAAGCTGTTCGTAAGCTGTTAGAAGGAAACATCAGCGAAGATTTTCCCGCATCTGCTTTGCACCTGCATTCCGATGTTACGGTTTTGATTGATCGTGAAGCCGCGTCATTAAGACCTTGAAAGGAACATGCTGACTTATGAATATCAATAAACAATCGCCTATTCCGATTTACTATCAGATTATGGAGCAATTAAAAACCCAAATTAAGAACGGAGAGCTGCAGCCGGATATGCCTCTTCCTTCTGAGCGCGAATATGCCGAACAATTCGGGATCAGCCGGATGACAGTTCGCCAGGCGCTTTCTAATTTAGTTAATGAAGGCTTGCTCTATCGCCTGAAGGGGCGGGGCACCTTTGTCAGCAAGCCAAAAATGGAACAAGCACTTCAAGGGCTGACAAGCTTTACCGAGGATATGAAAAGCCGCGGGATGACACCGGGCAGCAGGCTCATTGATTATCAGCTTATTGATTCAACTGAGGAGCTCGCGGCTATATTAGGCTGCGGGCACCCCTCCTCTATCCATAAAATCACTCGGGTGCGGCTGGCAAATGATATTCCAATGGCGATTGAGTCCTCACATATTCCGTTTGAGCTTGCGGGTGAATTGAACGAATCGCATTTTCAGTCGTCGATCTATGATCATATTGAAAGGTACAACAGCATACCGATTTCCCGTGCAAAACAGGAGCTTGAGCCAAGCGCTGCCACCACGGAAGAAGCGAACATTCTTGGTATTCAAAAGGGAGCGCCGGTCCTATTAATCAAACGAACAACATATCTGCAGAACGGAACTTCTTTTGAGCATGCAAAATCTGTATACAGAGGCGACCGTTATACATTTGTCCACTATATGGATCGTCTTTCATAAAAAAAAAGCCTCCAACCCTTTTTAAGGATTGGAGACATGGCGAAAATCAAACTGGTCTGGTGCTGGACGATATGTCTCTTTTTTCGTCTTGAACTTCCAGATCGGTGATTTCGTTTTGCCGTTAAAACTGTCTTCCACTATAATGTACCAATAATAAACAGACTGCGGTTCAAGATGATCCCAGCGGAATTCAGCTGTGTCCCCGCTCTTCACTTGCTCCCGTTTTCCGAGCTCTTCATTGGTATATACGTTACATTCAAAATAATCGGTTTCCACTTTTTTGATTCTTGGCTTCAAATCAAGCGAAAGGGAAAATTCATCCTTGTTGCCATAGGTATCCGTATCATAGTAATTCTTATCCTTTACATACGGAGAATACGTCGATACGTGCACCATGTCATTGGCCTGGTCAAATTGAAGCAAACGCAAATACCCTTGACCGCCTTCTGGCCCGCCCTGATAATCGGCCAGCATTTGATGCACAAGACGATCCGGCTTCCCATCACCATCATCATCCAGCTCATCTGTTTTTCTCATCGCACTATGATAATGCCCGCTCAATACCATCACGACATTCGGGTTCGGCTTTACGATTTCTTTGAATATTTTCTCTCCGATCGGGCTTCTGTTTCCGCTGACCAGCAAATACTCATGAAAAGCTAAAATGGCCATCCGGTCAGGGTGTTTCTTCAGCACCTGATTCATCCACGCGATGTCTTCATCCGTAATGCCCCATCCCATGTACAGCATGATATAATCATTGCCGCTGCTAGAAATCAGGTCATAATGTCCGCGGTTGTTTTTATAGGAACCGCCATAATGCAATTTTTTATCAAAACGATCGCTGCCAAAATATTTGCCAAACGCCCTGTAGGAGCCGTCCTTATGTCCGACATCGTGGTTGCCGGCCAGCACGCCGTAAGGTATTCCGCTCTTATCCAGAACGGACATTGACCGATCAGCGTTTTTCCACTGTCTGATATCAGCGGAATCATCTACAATATCACCCGTGTGGAACACATATTTGATATTGAGCTGCTTTTGATTATCTTTTATCCATTCGGTCTGTTTATCAAAAATATGCGGATAGCTTTCGGCGTAATACTGTGTATCAGACATCCAGACAAATGTGTACATATCCTTCGCAGGAGGAATTTCATCCTGTACAATCACATTCATTTTCGACTCCCGTACAAAATCGGCGGCAATCACAGACGCTTTCAGCGTAAACGGTTTGTCATCCTTCGCGACGAAGCTGTCAACAGGCTGCCATTCGTTTGTCCGATAATTCCAAGCATACATCGTCACCTTTCTCCCCGGCAAAGAACTGCCCTTCCAGACCGCTTCTGCCAGATCATTCTCATCAATTGATGGATCAACCGTCACTTCAAAGCGATGATAAGGGAAAAGCTCTTTGTTTTCTGTCGATACTGTTTTTCCATCAGCAGCTGATACCCGCTCCAATTCTTTATTCGTAAATGGGGTCTCCCTTTCCGGCACAAAGCTTTTCGGCGGTTCAGTCAGTGACGCGTGCTTAAATATTTTCACATGATTGCGCGCTGTATATTGAAATCCCCTATAAAAACCAACATCCATGGCGTCATTCGTCGGATCTTTCACCCGTACAGAAAGCTCGGCCTTATGCGTGTCGGCTTCGCTGTCTATAACCTCCGGCTGGTCCGGATGCTCTCGTTCGGTTTTAAATATCCTCTCAATCACTGTTTTATTGCCCGCGAGATCCGTTGCTGTCACTTTTAGAGAATGTTTTCCCGGCAAAAGGTCAGAAGATGATGTATGATATGGGAGTGTAATGCTTTCTCCATCTAAAGACGCTTCCGCTTCCTCAATTTTGCTCCATTTATCATACATATCCGCCTGCAGGATAAGGTTTCCTTTATACGTTTGCCCCTCGGTGATATTCGGCTCAATGTGAGGTCCTGAATTATCTACCCGTACAACCAGGCTGACATTTTCCTTCCCGTCGCTTGCTTGAATATGGTGAGCGCCTTCAGAAAGCTTTGATGTATCCCACTCCAGCAGCTGTGATGTAAATAGTCCGTCAGGCAGATTGAACTGAAATTGCCAGCTTTTATTCGAGCGCTGATTATCGCCAATAAAGAGTTCCTTCTCAGGAGACACCCTCTGATCTCTGATCACCGTTCCATCCGATAACACCAATCGGGCGTTTTTGACTAAGAAGTCATCACGGTTTTCAGCCGTATCAAACGGAGACACCTTCGAACCTGAACGTATCGTAATACGCTGCAGCTGCTTCCCTTTCCGAAGCAGTGTCTCTGGCAATGGAACAGAATAGGTGCGGTATTTATTTGTTGTATCATCGAACACCTTCAGCACTTTGCCTTCCATCGTTACCGCGTTTTTAAAATAAAGGTTCGTTTTCCTCGTATCGAATGCAAAATATACTTCTTTTTCCATCGCGGGCTCTGTCACTTGTTTTTTCCCGTCAATCCACAGCTTAATGCTGTCAGCTCGCCCTTCTGTCGTGGCTTTGAGAAATTGAGTTCCCGACAGCGTGTCTCTGTTTTCAATATTCATCCGCAGACCGTGCGCCTTGCTTGTTTGTTTAATATCAATCATTTTGACCGGCGTTCTCGCTTCATTGATCCCGTCCCCGGCCGCCACATAATACTCTAGCTGATCCTTCCCGATCAATTCAGGCGAATACACAATATAATGGAAGAGATTATCGTTGCGGTCTTTTTCAGCAAGAATTCGCTTAAACGGTTTGTTCTCATCCGTCCGGTAGTAAAAGGCCGCTGTTTTCACTAGGCTTCGGTCCCGTATGTCAGCCCGCAGCTCAATGCTTTCAGCAGGGCGGACAGGCTTGCGGTCAGTCAAATCCTCAATGACCGGCTTTTCTTTATCGAGCTTGATTTTCCGTTTCTGCTCGGGCACCTGTGCCTGTAATACGGTTCCGGGAGACGGATTCTTTTCTCCGATTGAAATGTTCAGAAGTTCTGCGGTTCCGTTCAACGGATACTTATAAAGCACTGATGACAGCCGGCGCAGCGCATGTTTCCGATAATGCGCAACCGAAATGTCCTTTCCTGTATTCGTTGATATCACAACGGCCCGCGGCCTCGTATTGGCCATACCCTCTGTCTCGTCTATCACCGCGAGATTTTTTCCTTCCGTTAATTGTGTCTGGTAATATCGATTGAAATCCTCCGCCGTCAATTCTGGATGCCCGGCAGGCTTCAGCCAGACGACAAACGTTTCGCCGGATGGTATCAAGATCCTTTCATCAGGTCTCCAAATCAGATCGGAGTCAGGCCCTTCTTTTGGGTAGCGGTAACGGATATGGTAGTCTTTAAAATCAATCGTTCTGTCAGTCGTATTAAAAATCTCAATAAATTCATAACCGTCTGCGCGTCCTATATTCTTCGTATCAACCGCCAGCTCTGTGATCAGAAGCTCCGGAATATGGGCAAGGTCAGCCTGGTATCCTTCAAGCTTCAGTTTCTTCGTCTCCGACTCAACCCGCTGCTTCCCATTCGACATCACAATGTAATACTCAAGCTCGCTGTTCCAAATCAAACGTTTCGGAATTTGTGCCAAAAACTTGCGGACCGCTCCGGGGGTCGGGTCCATCGGCACCATTTTGTAGCCCAGCTCATTACTTTGTTTATAAAAAAGAAAGGCGGAAAATGCTTGATACGAATTATCGCGAACTTGAGCCTCAATCATTAGATTGCTTCTCATTTCAGCTTTTACATCAATTTGAGGAGGATTTTCAAGCAAGGGTATGTAATGAGGCGTCTGAAATGGTTCCTGCTGAACAACAGGAAAAGCTTTCGATTCATGATGGCCGCCAGACAAAACGGAAAGAAAAGACAATAATATAGAAGCAATAACCGTGTATTTCCTCATCAAAGCACCTCCCTTTTCATGTATTTTGCGTCTGAACAGGGAAGCTTATGAGTTCATTTTTGTGCATAAAGAACAAAAAAACGTCTGTCTCTTGAAAATTCCACTATTACCCAGTAAACTAAGGATAGTTAACCAGTTAACAATTAAATCAGAGAGGCAAATTGATGGACAACAGCATTCATGATGAATTATTTCAAGCTATACAACAATTCGCATTAAAAAGGGATAAACGCGTCTGGCAAAAGGTGCAGATACCATCCATTGGCATATCCTCACAACATCACGATCACCTCAAAAAAGACTGGACTTTGACCCAGCTTCACATTGTTTCCTGCATACATACCAGCCAAAATGTGAACAACAGCTTCTTAGCATCCCGTTTACACATCTCAAAAGCCGCTGTTTCAAAAGCGGTTCATGCTTTGTTGAAACACAATATCATTACAGTGACAAAAAAGCCTGGCAACAAAAAAGAAATTTTTTATACGCTAACTGATAGCGGCAGAAAATTGGCGGCATTACATGAACAGCTTCATGAGAAAGCAAAGGAGCAATATAAACAGCTTTTCAATGAATTTTCAATTGATGATTTAAAAACAGTGACTGCGTTTTTCAACTTGTGGATCAAATATATGTAAAAAGAGTCTCACCCGCATGGGAGAGACCTTTGGAATTCTATTATGCCCCGTCAAACGCAACGAGAAGTGAAACAGGTCCGCGTGTATACAGACCGGACTCAGCATAACAAAAATCTTCCTCTAATCTGATATTCCGCATCTTATCCAGCACAATATTAGCTACAATTTCGATTTCGGTTTTGGCAAAAGCTGCTCCTACACAGTTATGAATGCCGGATCCGAAAGCGAGATGCCGGGCGGCGCCGCTAAAAGCGCTCTTGATACCAAGATCTTCCCGATGAATATTAAACACGTCAGGCTGTTCAAATGCTTCAGGGTCCCGGTTAGCCGCACCGATCATACAAAAAACAATCGTATCTTTTTTGATTTCCATACCGCCGACCACTGTATCTTGGGACAGCTGCCGCGGAATCAGCTGAACCGGCGGTTTATAACGCAATGTCTCCGCAATGGCTCTCGGAACTAACGAACGGTCAGCCAAAACATCATTCATCTGCTCAGGATTGTTGAGCAAATGGTAGATCATCAGTGCCAGCGTCTTATCAGCCGGTTCCGTTGCGGCTAACAGCACATTAAGAATCAGTGCGAGTATATCCTTGTCCGACAGCGCCATGCCTTCATATTCAGAAGTACATAGGATCGAAATTAAATCTGATCCCGGATTGACGCGACGTTCTTTAATGACCGGCATCAAGTATTGGGAAAGCTGTTCGCTGCACCATAACGAATGTGCCCGCGCTTCAGGAGATTGAGAGATACTCGTGATAAAATCGGCAACTCCGCTGTGCCACTCAGAGATTTTTTCATGGTCTCTTTTATCCAGCCCGAGCATGTCCATCGTGACGCACACCGCAAACGTCTTTCCAAAATCATTGACGAGATCAATTTTCCCTCTTTCAAGATAAGGCGCTAACAAGTTTTCTGCATTTTGTTTAATCAATGGAGACAGATGATCCAGTGCGTCACCGATAAAGCTTCTCACTACAATTCTTCTTTTGGCAGAGTGTTCTTTTCCATGCATTTGGGCCAGCACAGGGCCTCGCATGACTGGTTCGGCACGCTCAACAAGTGATTTCGTCGTGAAGATATCCGGATGCTGAAGGATATAGCGGACATCATGATAGCGGCTGATAAAATAACTGTCTATCGACTCTTCATAATGAACCGGATCTTCCTCCCGCAGTTGTGAAAAATAAGCATATGGATTGTTTTGAAATTGATCAGAAAGCACACTAAACAATTTAATCGATTGGCTCATGTTTTACTCCCCCTATCATCCTTCAGATGTGATCCGTTTCTCAGAAAGCATCTGCGCCATTTCCTGTACAATGAGATACCCTTGATTCGGCCGCATACAAATAGAAAATTCATGGTTACTGATCTTCTCACCCAGCTTCCACGGACGATGATAAGCAAGGAGTGTCTCTTCCACCTCTAAAATATCCGGAGCTCCGATAAAAAACGGCAGCTCAGCTATGACATATTCCACAGCCAAATTCAGCATATCCTCACTGACTTCTTCCATCATCAAACTGACGCCCCGCGCACGCCCGATTATCGCTTCACGAGACATGTCCAAACAAGCATGTCGAAAATGAGGCTGCTCAAAAAATGCATGTTCAACTTCTTGTCTCAACAGCTGGTAGGCTTTGTTATCTATAAAATCAGAAAATGTATGAATCGCCTTCGGATCCCCGCCATGAGCCACAAGGGCTCTTTCTGCAAATCTCCTGTTTCGTGATACCTCTTTCCTTACTTTTCGTTCAGCCTTTCCTCTCAGAGTTCCAAGCGCTTCTAGAAGATTAGCCGCCTCATGCCCTGCAAGTAAAACTGAAACGCTTTTAAATTGAGCTTTCGCCCATCCAATTAATCTGTAAATATAATCCTCTGAAAACCTGCTGTTAAATGGGCTGATCCCCACCAAAACATGCCTGCGCCGTTCAAATATTTCTCTGCAATTTTCTGTTAATGCCTCAGCAATAAAATGCACAGACCTTCTTTCCGTTACCATTCCGGTCATCTCATTCACCCCTAAAACTTATCCCGCTTTAAGTCATCACCCTCAAATACAAGATGGAATAGCTAGATCAACTGAACAAGACGAATGGCAGGCATCACTTAAAGTTTCCAAATGTTTTTTAAGATTTTAATAATCATTTTCAATACCCATATCATGATAAATGTTTACTAGTAAACATTAGTCATTTTATCCCTTTTCCTTCCAAACGTCAATATAATCTGTGCCCAAATATTTGAAAATAAATGTAAACATCACATTTTCCACACACTTTTTACACGCATATTCAGCATGACAGATCAACAAATAGTCTAAACACCAACAATTGACAATGAAAACAAGAAAAGATAAAATAAAATTGTTCACCAGTAAACTATTTGTTTTATTGTTTCATCGTAAACTATTATTCCTAAGAAAGAAGGTAGCCTATGTCTGATTTGACAAAACAGATGATATACGACATATACGTGAGACTGCTGCACCTTAATGAACAAAAAGCGAACACTTCACTTCAGCAATTTTTTAAGGAGGCCGCAGAAGAGGATGTAGCTGAAATTCCCAAAAATATGACAAGCATTCACGTCATTGACTGCATCGGCCAGCATGAACCCATTAACAATGCGGGGATTGCCAGAAAAATGAACTTATCGAAAGCGAATGTAACGAAAATCAGCACAAAACTGATCAAGGAAGAATTCATTAACAGCTATCAGCTGACAGATAACAAAAAAGAAGTTTATTTTAAATTAACCCGTAAAGGCAGACGGATTTTCGACTTACATGAGAAACTGCATAAAAAAAAGGAGCTGGCTTTTTACCAATTCCTCGATTCATTTTCACAAGAAGAACAAAAGGCTGTATTGAAGTTTCTAGAGCAGTTGACGTCAACACTTGAAGCAGAACAAACCGATGGGACTCCAGACAAACCTGTAAAGTAAACAAAAAGGCGGTGTACACTTTGGCTCATACAAAATCAAAGGCAGTATTGATCTTATACACTGTTTGCTTCAGTGCATTTTTTGCATCTTTAAGCCAGAACATTTATTCACCTATTCTTCCGATCATTAAAGAATCATTCCATGTTTCCACAGCTATGGTGAACCTGTCAGTCTCAGTTTTTATGATTGTGACAGCAATAATGCAAATTATATTAGGAGCGATCATTGATTTTAAAGGCGCTCGGATCGTCTTGATTACCGGTATTCTGGCAACGGCAGCAGCCAGCATCGGCTGTGCGGTGACTACTGACTTTACCTTGTTTCTGATATTCAGAATGATACAGGCAGCCGGTTCCGCAGCACTGCCTCTTATTGCTGCCACAACGATCGGACAGCTGTTTACAGGAAATGAACGCGGGAGTGCAATGGGAACGTATCAAATGCTCCTGTCTGTCGCACCGGCTATTGCTCCAGTTCTAGGAGGATTCATAGGCGGAGCAGCCGGATACGAAGGGATTTTTTGGATACTTGCGGCCATCTCTATCGTTTTGCTGGTGACAAACAGCATCACCTTTCCTAAAGATTCTCCAACTGAATCTATGCAGCAAGCCAAAGGCAATGTGTTCGCTCATTATAAATCAATATTTACAAATCGAACAGGGAACGTCATTTTGACTTTAAGTTTTGTTCTCTTTTTCATTTATTTTGCAGTAATTGTCTACCTCCCAATATTGCTGACAGAGCATTACCATATAGATGTGGGTATAGCAGGACTGTTATATTTGCCGCTGGCGCTGAGCACGATTGCAGGTACGTTTCTGTTTAAAAGAATACAGGCAAAAATCGGGCTGCACACCTTGTTTATCGGAAGCAATGTGATTGCCGCCTGCAGCATCATTTTATTTGCTGTTACACATTCAGTTTCTCTCGTTCTCATGGCTCTGACGCTGGCACTGTTTGGCATCTCGATGGGGGTTATTCCTCCCTTGTACTCTACAATGATTACTAATGAATTTGAGCACAACAGAGGGAGTGCAATCGGAATGTTTAACTTTATACGATATACAGGCATGGCAGCAGGTCCGATGGTATCTGCCTACTTGCTCACAATGATGCCGTCTGCCATGTCCTTTAGCCTCCTAGGCCTTGGATTTGCCGCATTGAGCTTTTGCCTTCTTCCGCCAATGTTTTCGCCGCAGAAGCGCACGAAACAAAAAAAGCACCACATGTAAAAAAGCTGCCTTTGCGGGCAGCTTTTTTTTATTTTTTTCTAAGCGGCTCTAAAATGCCTTTTTGAATCAGCAAATGGAAGACCGACAGGATAACGGATGCCCATATCGCTGTGCCGAAGCCGTCGATTTGAAAGCTGTCACCCATAATGGACGCGGTCATCATAAGCGTGATGGCGTTAATCACAAACAAGAAGAGTCCAAGCGTCACCATGGTGACCGGCAGTGTAAAGATAATTAAAAGCGGTTTAATCAGCACGTTTAAGATCGATAAAATGAGGCTGGCGATAATCGCTGCCCCAATGCTGCTGATATGGATGGAGTCAATATATCCATCAATGACGATTAATAACAACGCATTGACTAAAATGCTGACTGCCCATTTTACCATGTCATTTCATATCCCTTTCTGACGGGACGATAAAAATCCAAATGATATAAATGAGCAAAACCGGCAAGACACTTGTCATAATGGCTAAGATGACAGTTATGACTCTGAGGAGTGATGCGTCCCAATTGAAATATTCCGCGAGACCTCCGATAACACCGGCGATTTTCTTATTTTTTTCTGAGCGATAAAGCTTATTCATTCGATCACCTCTGTGAGTACTTTAGTTTGATGGCGCCTGTTAGTGATTCTGAGAAGACGGTGATGTTTTGATCATGTGCCTGATTTGAAGTGAACATCATTTCTTTTTGAATCGTATCATTTTTTTCCTTCAGCATCTCTACATCCATTAATTCATGGGACAGCGTACCAAGATTGCTTTTCAGCTCTGCCTTCACTGCGAGATCGTCCGGAATTGCAAGCTCTACATTTCCAGTCGTTGTTTTTGCATAAATGGAGCGGCAGTCTGATTCTGTTACGTTAATCGCAATATTTCCGTTAAAGCTTTGAACGTCAATGGATTCGCTTTTCCCTCGGAGATCGATCAATCCGTTAATGGTTTCCGCTTCTATCGTACCGCAGCTGTGGCTTGCGAGCTTAATTTGCCCGTTGGCCGTTTCAGCTATGGCTTTTTCGGCTGTTAAATACGAGAACGACAGCACGCCGTTTGTCGTTTTCGCTGAGAACTCTTTTACATGTAAATGTTCCCCTCTGACCGGACCGTTAAACAGCTTCACCCGAATCTTATCATACTCCTTCTGAGGAATATACAAAGTGACATTCGTTTTCATCGTCTTTTTCTCAGTACGGATAAAAAACTTATTACCTTTGATTTCACATTCAATATGCTGAAGAAATGCGTGTCTCGCCGCATCCTGGTTGTCAGCGCGATATACCTTCGCCTGGCATTCCGCTCTGATATCGTCATCTTCCCAAGGGACGATATTTACGCTGCCATTGGCAATTTGCAGCTCAACACTGGAAAAGTCAGTATCTTTAAATTGAAAAATGTGCTGAACATCATACGCATGGCCAAAGTTTAAATCAAGGTCAACTTCCTTGACCTTTTTCACAGCAGAATCAATCCAGTCAAACAGCTTGGCTCCTAAAGACGGTTTGCCGCTTTCTTTTTTTGCCGTTGTAAATGGCTCTTCCTCGTCATGAACGTGAACTGAGAGCGCTGTGATTTTCTCTTCTTTTTCCTTGTAGTCGCTGTCAAGCTTTTCAATCAGTGTCAAAGCTTCTTGTGCTGTAAGCTTTCCTTCCTCAACAAGCTTAAGGATTCGTTCCTTTTCTTGCTTCATTACGATCTCCTCCCCATTGTCTACTTATGCTGCACGCAGGACCTTAATGCCCTGAATCACATTCCAAATGATAATGCCAATGACAACTAAGAAATAAATAACCGCTCCCCCGATGATTACAAATACAGGAAGCAAGCTGTCTCCATCAATCGCAACGGCTCCGCCAAGTAAAGCAATAAAAAGGAACAGCCAGCCGACAAACGGAACAATGTGAGAAATAAGAGAGCGTATCGCATGGCGTTTTGTTTCTTTCTCATTTACAACAAAATATGCGACAATCGGCACAATGATTGGCGCAATGAACACACTGAAATAACAAAGTGATGCAATAATAGCTTGATTACGGTTCAATTCATTCCACACTCCTATTGTGAATTGTCCATGACAAAAGATCAGGGACGTTTTACTTATTTATACGTTTAAAATCTCTTCAGGTTTCAAATTCATTCTTTAGACATGCTCCGATTTACGGAAATTGGATTTTAAAAAGTTTTAGAAGTAGAATCTTCCGGCTATACCGATTACAATATGTAAAAAGCTTACGGCAACCAAGGAGGCTGGACAAGCAATGGAGAAAGATCCCAGTGACTATACAGTAACACAAGAATCAGTGTTAAAGCTGATTCATGAACAAAAAAGAATGAATCGTGAAATGATCGCCGAGCTTGAGCAGATTCACGGACCCTTCCCGATCTCTCACGATATCCAATATATAAAAGTGCTGCTCGACAGCAGCAACACGCATATTGTTCAAGATTTAATGAGTGTAAGTAAGCAGCTGTATAAGAAGACTTTGTAATTGCGGAAAACATATCATTCATTATAACTGAAACAAAGCTAAAGGTTAGATGACAATATCTTGCCTTTTTTGTTTTGAAAAAACAAGTGATTCCCTGGCTGTCACAAAATGATTGTAACAAAAAAAGCCTGCCGGCACATCCAGTTAATGGACTCTGTCGGCAAGCTGTAACTATCAGAAAGAGATAGCCGTTCAAAATTAACGTAACAATTGAAGCACGTTTTGCGGCTGTTGGTTTGCTTGAGCAAGCATCGCTTGAGAAGCTTGAGAAAGAATGTTGTTCTTTGTGAAATCGCTCATTTCTTTCGCCATGTCAACGTCACGGATGCGAGACTCAGCAGCTGTTAAGTTTTCAGAAGAAGCACCAAGGTTGTTGATTGTGTGCTCTAGACGGTTTTGTACCGCACCAAGTTTAGCACGTTGGTTTGAAACACTTGTAATTGCACTATCGATTTTAACAATCTCAGTGTCAAAACTAAAATCATCTGCTGAAACATCGATACCTTTTACTCCTAAAGTTGTTGCATCCATGTTACCAATTGTAACATTAATATTTTGGCCAGCATTTGCACCAATTTGGAATGTAAATCCTGCTGTTTCACTACCGTCTAAAAGTTTTTTTCCGTTAAATTCAGTACGTTGAGAAATTCCATCGATCTCTTCAGTTAAAGCATCCATTTCATCTTTAATTGCAGTTAAATCTTCAGTTTGCTGTGTACCTGTGTTTCCTGCTTGAACAGTAAGTTCACGCATACGTTGAAGGATGGCATGAGTTTCAGTCAATGCACCCTCAGCTGTTTGGATAAGAGAGATTCCGTCTTGAGAGTTTTTAGAAGCCATTTCAAGACCTCTGATTTGTCCTCTCATTTTTTCAGAAATCGCAAGACCCGCTGCGTCATCTCCCGCACGGTTGATGCGAAGACCAGAAGAAAGTTTCTCCATGTTTTTTGAGCTCGCACTGTTGTTTGAAGACAAACGGTTTAGTGTGTTAAGCGCTGCAATATTGTGGTTGATTCTCATGTGAAAAATACCTCCATGTGTATATGTTTTTGAAATCAAAGACTTCCTTTTCTTTGATTTCTGGCGTATCAGATTCCAATAAAGCTTCTAACCTATGTAGATTCAGTTATTGCTTAAGGATGCCTTTAAGCCCCTTAATAGGGTTTGTCTGCTTAATTTGGAAATCATCATTCGCCTTTCAATTCATATATCGACAGCAATTTGTAAATGTTTAGGCGTTTTCCCAAAGAAATTTTACCCAAAGACGATTCTAAACCTATTATGCCGTAAAGAAAAAGCTTGCCTGCTAAGCCCAAGGATGGACTTGCTGACAAGCTGTCCCCTCTTAACAGAGGGTTTTAAGATGTAGCTGTTTCTTTCGCTTTTAAGAGCGATTTCATGCGTGTTTTGTCACGTTCGATAACAGGCTTCAAATAACGGCCTGTATACGATTCTTCCACTTCAGTGATTTCCTCTGGCGTTCCTGACGCGACAATGGTTCCGCCCCCGGCTCCGCCTTCCGGGCCCAAATCCACAATGTAATCGGCCGTCTTAATGATATCAAGGTTATGCTCAATAACCAGTACAGTGTCTCCGTTGTCTACCAACCGTTGCAGCACGACAAGAAGCCTGGCGATATCGTCGACATGCAAACCTGTCGTCGGCTCATCTAAAATGTAGAGCGTGCGTCCGGTCGAGCGTTTGTGCAGCTCTGACGCGAGCTTCACGCGCTGCGCTTCTCCGCCTGACAAGGTCGTCGCCGGCTGGCCAAGCGTAATATAACCTAAACCAACATCATAAAGGGTTTGGAGCTTGCGTTTGATTTTCGGGATATTTTCAAAGAAAGAAAGAGCATCTTCAACCGTCATATCAAGCACATCAGAGATGCTTTTTCCTTTGTACGTCACTTCAAGCGTTTCACGGTTATAGCGTTTGCCGTGACACACCTCGCATGGAACGTATACGTCAGGAAGGAAGTGCATTTCAATTTTAATAATCCCGTCTCCGCGGCAGGCTTCACATCGTCCGCCCTTCACGTTGAAGCTGAAACGGCCTTTTTTATAGCCGCGGACCTTCGCTTCATTTGTCTGCGCGAATACATCACGAATGTCATCAAATACACCGGTGTATGTCGCAGGGTTGGATCTCGGCGTTCTTCCGATTGGCGCCTGGTCAATGTCAATGACTTTATCTAAATGATCCAAACCTTTAATCTCTTTATGGCTGCCGGGCTTCGCTTTCGCTTTATGAAGCTTTTGCGCCAGCGCCTTATGCAAAATTTCATTAACGAGTGTACTCTTTCCTGAACCGGAAACACCTGTAACTGCTGTAAACGTCCCAAGCGGGAACTTGGCATTCACTTTTTTCAGGTTGTTTTCTGATGCACCTTTAATTTCAATGTAACGTCCGTCCGGCTTTCTTCTTTCAGGAGGCAATGGGATAAACTTTTTCCCTGATAAATAGCTGCCCGTTAATGAGTTTGGATCTTCCATCACTTCTTCCGGCGTACCCGCAGATATCACCTGTCCGCCGTGAATGCCGGCTCCCGGTCCAATATCTATTAAATAATCTGCTGCCATCATCGTGTCCTCATCATGTTCGACAACAATCAGCGTGTTCCCGAGGTCTCTCATATTTTTCAGAGCGCTGATCAAGCGGTCGTTATCACGCTGATGCAGACCGATAGACGGCTCATCTAAAATATAAAGCACACCGGATAAACGCGAGCCAATTTGAGTCGCCAGCCTGATGCGCTGCGCCTCTCCTCCGGACAATGTACCCGCTGCCCTGCTCAATGTCAGGTAATCGAGGCCGACTTTGTCCAGAAAGCTTAAGCGCTCCACAATTTCGCGCAAAATCAAATTGGCGATCTGCATATCCTTCTCAGAAAGGGTGAGATCTTTAAAGAAGGCAAGTGCGTCGGCGACAGACAGCTCGGTAATTTTTCCAATGTGGCGACCGTCAATCAGTACGGCAAGCGCCTCTTTCTTTAACCGATAGCCTTTGCACGTCGGACAAGATTTCTGAGACATATACTGCTCCATTTGCTCACGGATGAAATCAGAGCCTGTCTCCTTATAGCGTCTTTCAATGTTGCGCAATACGCCTTCAAATTGAATTTCACCTTCGCGTATTTGTCCAAAATCATTTTCATATCGGAAATAAATCAGGTCATCCCCGCTGCCGTACAGCACTTTATCCAGTTGATGCTTCGGCAAATCTTTGACCGGCACATCCATATCAATCCCGTAGTGGGTGCAGACTGCCTCAAGCAGCTGAGGATAATATTGTGAGCTGATCGGTGTCCAAGGGGCGACCGCATTCTCCTTCAATGACAAATCTTGATTGGGGATGACAAGATCGGCATCCACTTCAAGCTTCATTCCGAGACCGTCACACGTCGGACACGCCCCGAACGGACTGTTAAACGAAAACAGACGCGGCTCAAGTTCACCAATTGAAAATCCGCAGTGCGGACAGGCATGATGCTCGCTGAACATCAGCTCTTCCTCACCGATGACATCGATCATAACCCGTCCTTCACCTAAACGAAGCGCCGTTTCCAATGAATCTGACAGCCGGGCTGCCACGCCTTCTTTCACGACAATCCGGTCAATGACTACCTCAATAGAATGCTTCTTGTTCTTTTCTAATTCGATATCGTCGGAAAGCTCAGCCATCTCGCCGTCAATTCTGACTCTGACATAGCCTTGTTTCCTAATCTGTTCAAGCACTTTGACATGAGCGCCTTTTCGGCCCGAGACAATCGGCGCCAGCACCTGAAGCTTCGTCCGTTCCGGGTATTCCAGAATTCTGTCCACCATTTGCTCGATGGTCTGGGATGTAATCTCAATTCCGTGCTCCGGACAATGAGGCTTCCCTACTCTCGCATATAAAAGACGCAGATAATCATAAATCTCAGTTACCGTACCGACAGTAGACCTCGGATTGCGGCTCGTTGTTTTCTGATCAATGCTGATGGCGGGAGAGAGCCCCTCAATTGCATCCACATCAGGCTTATCCATTTGCCCTAAAAACTGGCGGGCATAAGCAGACAGCGACTCGACATACCGTCTCTGTCCTTCAGCATATATCGTGTCAAAGGCAAGGGAGGATTTACCTGATCCGGACAAACCCGTGACAACGACAAGCTGATCTCTCGGAATCGTTACATCTATATTTTTCAGGTTATGCGCCCTGGCTCCCTTCACCTCTATCCGATCCATAGCCATTTGTTCATCATCCTTCCGCTTTTAGCTCTAAAAGTAAATCGCGAAGCTCCGCGGCTCTTTCAAAGTCAAGCGCCTTGGCGGCTTCCTTCATTTCATGCTCCATCTGTTCAACGACTTTCTGGCGTTCTTTCTTCGTCATTTTCGACAGCTTCGGCGCGGCTTTTGTTTTGTATTCCGCTTTATCCTCAGCTGCTACTGTGGCACGAATGACATCGCGAATTTCTTTATTTATCGTTTTCGGCGTAATGCCGTGCTCTTCGTTAAACCGCTCCTGCTGCTCGCGGCGGCGTTTTGTTTCATTAATCGCAATTTCCATAGACTTCGTTATTTTATCGGCGTACATAATGACGCGGCCTTCCGCATTTCTCGCTGCCCGTCCGATGGTCTGGATCAGCGACCGCTCCGAACGAAGGAAACCTTCCTTATCCGCATCCAAAATCGCAACAAGGGATACTTCGGGAATGTCCAAACCTTCCCTCAGCAGGTTGATGCCGACAAGCACATCGTACTTGCCAAGGCGCAGGTCGCGGATAATTTCAATCCGTTCAAGCGTCTTGATCTCAGAATGCAGATAGTTTACTTTAATGCCGATTTCCTTTAAATAATCGGTCAGATCCTCTGACATCTTCTTCGTCAAAGTTGTCACAAGCACCCGTTCATTCCGCTCGATTCTTGCTTGAATTTCGCCGATCAAGTCGTCAATCTGACCTTCGATTGGACGGACGTCAATAAGCGGGTCAAGAAGCCCCGTCGGACGAATAATCTGTTCGACCATTTCATCTGTATGTTCAATCTCGTACGGCCCTGGTGTTGCTGATACATACACGATATTGTGCATATGCTTTTCAAATTCCTCAAAACGAAGCGGACGGTTATCAAGCGCTGATGGAAGCCGGAAGCCGTGATCCACGAGCACCTGTTTCCGCGCCTGGTCTCCGTTAAACATGCCGCGCACCTGAGGAATTGTCACATGCGACTCATCCACCACGATCATAAAATCGTCTGGGAAATAATCAAGAAGCGTATACGGCGTTGAACCTGGAGGCCGCAGAGTCAAATGTCTTGAATAGTTCTCGATGCCGGAGCAGAAACCCATTTCACGCATCATTTCAAGATCATATCTTGTCCGCTGCTCTAAACGCTGCGCTTCAAGGAGCTTTCCGTTTTCGTGCATGACCTTCAGCTGCTCCTCAAGCTCCTTCTCGATATTTTGAATCGCCTTCTCCATTTTCTCGGCCCGCGTTACGAAGTGGGATGCCGGGAAAATCGCAACATGATCTCGGTCGCCGAGAATTTCTCCTGTCAGCGCATCCACTTCCCGAATCCGTTCGATTTCGTCACCGAAAAATTCAACTCTGATACAATGCTCATCACGGGATGCCGGAAAGATTTCCACTACATCCCCGCGCACACGAAATGTACCGCGCTGAAAGTCGATATCGTTGCGGGCATATTGGATGTCTACAAGTTTTCTGAGCAGCTCGTTGCGCTCAATTTCCATTTCAGTCCGCAGTGACACGACCATTTCCCGGTATTCCTCAGGCGAACCGAGGCCGTATATACAAGACACACTCGCAATAATAATGACATCTCTACGCTCAAACAAAGCTGATGTGGCGGAGTGTCTCAGTTTATCAATTTCATCATTAATACTAGCGTCTTTCTCTATAAATGTATCCGTTTGAGGCACATACGCCTCCGGCTGATAATAATCATAGTAGCTGACAAAATACTCGACAGCATTGTTCGGAAAAAATTCCTTGAACTCACTGTAAAGCTGTCCAGCAAGGGTTTTGTTATGGGCAATCACGAGAGTCGGCTTATTGACTTCTTTAATCAAATTAGACACCGTAAATGTTTTCCCAGTTCCTGTCGCACCCAGCAGAGTCTGATGCTTCTTGCCCTCCTGAATTCCTTTTACAAGCTTTTCAATGGCTTTCGGCTGATCTCCCTGGGGCTGATATTTCGAGACTAACTCAAAGCGATCTTTCACAAAAATAAGCCTCCGTTTCTTTAACGAAATCTTCCTATAGATATAGTAACACAATGGAAAGCAAAATCACTAAAAATACGAACTAAAGTTCGGTGGTTTTTTATTTCCAGCTGTTTTTGTGTATAAAAAACCTGCTTTTAAAACGTAAAAGCAGGTATTCAGTCTTTATATTCATTATGTCCGATTTATTCTTCTTTTTTCTCTGCAGCTTTTTTGGCCATATACAGTCCGCCAGCCACAAGAGACACAACATCCAATCCTACAATAAAATACGTTTCTGTATAGCCTTTTAAATAAGAGGCAAACAGCAATGCAGCTGTTAAAGCGATCGCCACATAATGATTAAAGGTGACTCTAGTAAATAGAACAACAAGCATAAAAGGGAAAAACAATGCAAAAACGGCTTTTGTAATCAACAAAAACCCTCCTCAGGGATTCTTCATCTGATCTGATTATAGTAAAAAATGAAGAATCGGACAATCGTGCATTCGCTCCCTCTACTACACCATACCCCTTTTCAGCCAAAATCAATCACTATATTTGCATTTTGGTGCCGGTCAAAACTTATTCCATGGTGCCGCTGTTCTAATCAGCGGCACTTTTTTTATTACATCATCAAGTCCGCCGCCAGATTCCGAGAATAAAAGAAAATAGGCATAGAGTAACAGTACGGCCGAATTTTTCAGGATAATATAACCAACTTAACTATTCATTTTATTTAGGACTTTTTGCGTTTGACAGCATTTTCCTGAAAACCTACAATTGAATGATAGTGTTTACTATCATTTTTTTAAACACAGGCTCCGCAATAAAAAGACTAGAGAGAAAAACAAAATGAATGAAGAAAAGAGGGGTTTCAAATATGTATTCTGTTTTATTTCGCCAGGCAGAAGAGTCCAGCCAGCTGGCTGGAGCAAAAGGAATGAATTTGATTAAATTGACCAAACACGGTCTTCCTGTTCCGGACGGGTTTATTATTCAAACGAATGCGCTCGCACGTTTTATGGAGGACAACCAGCTTCAAGAGACTAGTGAAAACGTCGAAAGCAGGATCATTTCCGGAACATTTTCGGATGAGCTGAAAGATGAGCTGACTAGTTCCTTTTATAAGCTTAGAGAATCATATCGATCCGTAGCCGTGCGTTCTTCGTCTGCCTCGGAAGATCTAGAAGGCGCCTCATTCGCGGGTCAATATGAAACCTACTTAAATATCAAAACAGAGGAAGAATTTCTGGCTAAAGTGAAAGAATGCTGGGCCTCATTTTTTTCTGGGCGGGTCAGCAGCTATAAGAAAAAAATGAACAATCAAATCGCAGAGCCGTTAATGGGTATAGTCGTTCAGGGGCTGATCGATTCAGAAATGTCAGGTGTTATCTTCAGCCGCAATCCTGTTACCCATGATGATAGAGAGCTTTTAATCAGCGCCAGCTACGGGTTGGGTGAAGCTGTTGTTTCAGGAAGTGTTACCCCAGACACGTTCATTGTTAATAAATCTTCGTTTGAGATTCAGAAAGAAATAGGTTCAAAGGAAATCTACATGGAGTCTGCGGCAGAAGGAATTGCTGAAAAAGAAACGAGTGAAGACATGCGCAGCCGTTTTTGCCTTACAGATGAACAAGTGATTGAATTGGCTGAAATCACAAAAAAAACCGAAGACCTGTACGGATATCCTGTTGATATAGAATTTGGAATTGCTGATCATCAAATATACCTTCTGCAAGCTCGCCCGATTACAACCATTGATCAGGACAAAAAAGCGGCAGAAGAAAAACGCAGCTTCATGATTACCGACACTGATATGAATGATTTCTGGCTTAACATGGAGTCTAATATTGAAGGTCCGGTGAGTCCGTTATTTTCATCCTTCATCGTGCCGGCATTGGAATATGGCTTGAAGAAGAGCATGCAAAAGTTTCCGATTGGTGTAGTTGTTGATGAAGTAAAACTTTATCGCGGACATATTTATTCCAAAAACCAAGGCGGACAGCAGCCTCCTTCTGAAGACTGCGGCAAAGAGCTTTTCCCGATTTTATCGGAGCATATGTATGACATCATCAATCACACATACCTCCCTTTTTACCGGACACTGGACCAGCTCGCACAAACTGAGCATACCGCAGAAAGCGCACTGGAAGCTTTTCAAAAACTAAAGGCCTTTTATCTCACGGCTTATGAAGAGCACTTTAATATCGTTTTCCCGCAAATCCTTTTAACAAACAAACTGCAAGCGATGTATCAGGACATTCAAGGAGAGTCCGAAAACGCTCATTTTTACGAGATGCTGACAGGAAAAATGAACAAATCACTGGAAACGGACCGTTGCTTATGGCTATTTTCTGTGGAAGTTCAGGAGAACCCGAACCTTCTGGCCATTTTTGAAAACAACAAGCCTGAACAACTCCAGGAGAAATTGGAACAAACAGATGAGGGAAGACACTTCCTGAAGAACGTCCATGAATTCTTGCAAGAATACGGATGGAGATCTGTTAAAAGTCATGATCTGATTGAACAAATCTGGGTGGAAAATCCGTATTTCGCTCTGGCCAATATTCAAAATTATGTCCGTAATGGCTATCATTTTGACAATGAATTTCAGAAAACGAAAGAAAAACGAGAGAAATTATACAATGAATTCTTGGAAAACATAGAAGATCCCGGTTTACGCACCGAATTTGACCGCTATTATCAATGGACACTGAACTCTGCAAATATAAAAGATGATCACCACTTTTATATTGACGCCATGCTGGATGCCAAGGCGAGAATCTTTCTGCTGAAGATAGGTGAATTGCTGGCGGAAAACGGTGTCATTCAAGATCGTGAGGACCTTTGGTTCTTATATGATGACGAAGTGGAACAAGCGCTTCTTCACCCTGTATCCCTGCAAGAAAAGGCTGAAAAACGCAGACAGATTTTTCATGAGTATGAGCTGGCCCAAGCCCCGGCCTACCTCGGCACCCCGACAAAAGAACAGCTCAAAGCAGCTGAAGAAATTGTCGGCGCTGTGATAGAGGATGAAAAAAACACAGAGAATCATATTTTTGGCATTGCGGCATCAAGCGGCATTGCGACAGGTCCGGTGAAAATCATTCGGGACGCCAATGAATTTTCTCAATTCGCGCCTGGAGACGTACTCGTTTGCAAGATGACCACACCGCTATGGACCAGCCTGTTTCAAGACGCCAAAGCGATTATTACAGACACAGGCGGCATTTTGTCTCACGCTGCGATTATTGCCCGTGAATACGGCATTCCAGCCGTTCTCGGCACACGCACGGCAACCGAAAGACTGCGAGACGGTGACATCATCACTGTTGACGGAAGCAGCGGCAAAATCACAGTTGTCAGCCGGTCCTGATGCGTCCCCCTCTTTCTTATACAAGCGGGGCGGGTGTATACTTGTCCTGCCAGTATATTCGTGAGGTGAAACGTATTGAGACCGACAAACAAGAGAATCCTTGATGCTGCCATGCAGCTGCTCGTCAAAAAAGGATATCGCGCAACGACTACAAAAGAAATTGCAGAAAAAGCAAATGTAAGTGAAGCGACGATTTTTAGGAACTTTAAAAACAAACAAGGACTAGTTGAGGCTTTGCTTTCTCAGCATTCTTCAAACAGAGGCAGCATTTTGGAACAAACAGAAGGGGATTTGTACAAAGACCTGCTTCATATCGGAACCTGTCTCTTGGAGGAGCTCGAACATAGAAAAGATATCATTAAAATCAGCTTTCGTGAACCGGCCATGTTTCAGGATGTCATTAACCACGTCACTGAATATCCCCAATCTATGAAACAGCTATTGGTTGATTATCTCAAAACGATGGGTGAGAAAGGGGTTATTCAGACAGGAAATGAAGCGGAGAATTCCGACGTATTCATGTCGATTATCTTCGGTTATTTCATTCACCGTCTCCACTTAGGAGACAGGGTCATATCAATGCCCCAGGAAAAAATGCTGGAGCACAGCACAGCTCTATTTGTCAAAGGAATTTCTGCTGATTAACTCCTTGGCATAATAAAAAGGAGGATCCCAATGAGCTCAAGAAAAGAATGGGCGCTGATCGTCTCGCTATTATTGGGGGCCATTCTGGTTCCCATTAACTCAACGATGATCGCGGTCGCGCTCTCATCTATTTCCCATACGTATAACGAGTCCATCGCAAGCATCACTTGGGTGGTTACCGTTTATTTAATCGTGATGGCAGTCACACAGCCGATTGCAGGGAAGCTCGGTGACATGTACGGCAATAAAACAATGTACTTATGGGGAGTCGGCCTTTTTCTAATCGCATCTCTAGGCTGCGCCCTTTCACCGAGTCTGCTCCTGTTAATTGTCTTTCGGGCATTGCAGGCTGTCGGCGGGGCATTGCTTACGCCAAACAGCATTGCCATTATCCGGCATGTTGTTTCTGAAAAACGCCTACCGAAAGTGTTTGGATTTTTCGGACTGGGTGCGGGACTTGGTGCAGCACTCGGGCCTTTTATCGGCTCTATACTGATTGACAGCTTCAGCTGGCATTCGATTTTTTGGGTCAACATCCCGTTCCTCGCCATTGCTTTATTTACGGCATTAACGATGTTTCCTCAATATAAAGAAAATAAATCTGACGCGCCGCTGGATATCATCGGCTCTCTCTTGCTTGCAGGCAGCATCGTTTCCATTATCCTGCTGACGAAAAATGAGGCTCCATGGGGATATGCGGTATACAGTGTATTGATACTTCTTTTTGTTCCGCTTTTTTTCAGAAGAGAAAAACGTACCCAGCACCCCATCATTGACTTTGCACTGTTTAAAAGCTCAACCTTTACAAATGCGAATCTATCAGTCTTGTTAAGCAATTTGATGATGTATGCCGTCTTATTGATTATGCCGTTATTTATGACGAACCAATTTGGGCTTAATACATCTAACAGCGGGATGGCGCTTTCTGTATTTTCGATCTTCATGTCAGCCAGCAACTGGGTGGGCGCGCAGCTCCATCACAAATGGGGAGCCAAAAAAATCATTTTTCTTTCATTTGCCATGATGGCTGGTGCGAATCTATTATTTTTGCTGTTAAGCAGCTCGCATTCTGTCTTGTTCCTCATGCTCTCTCTTATCCTTGGCGGGCTCGCTTCCGGAGTCGGTCTGACCAGCATGCAGGTTTCATCCCTTGCCACAGTAGACCCCGGTATGTCAGGAGTGGCATCTGGGATTTTCTCGACCTTCCGTTATTTCGGAAGCATCATTTCATCAGCCTTAATTGGCCTGATTTCGGGATATCACACCCTATTTATGATTCTCTTTGCTGTATCCATCATCGGCGTTTTTGTTTCATTGGGCATCAAATCTGATGAAACGGCACGGATAGAAAAAAACTCAGCGTAACACAAAACAGCCCGGCATCGCATCATCCTGCGGTGCCGGGCTGCCTTTTATGATCCCGAAGCGACTGCTTCGTCTTCACGGTCATCCTTTACGAAGAGGATGCCCAATTCATGATGTTCTCCTTCATAAGAAGCTCGCTGGTCAAAACGAATTTCTCCATTCAAACCGATAATTTCAAGCTTTACATATGCACGGTTATGCTGAAGCGCTTCATAGAAATCAGAAACGTTCTTAACCGGTATGCCATTGACTTTCGTTATGATTTCCCCGATTTTCAATTCCAGATCCTCAGCCGGCGTATTGGGGATAATCCCAAGCACCATTAAGCCCTGATCCCTTTTCGAGAAATAAAACGGAGCCGCGTTATCATTCACTCTTTGCTTTATGGACAGAAAAATACGCCCTAACAAAGCGGTACAGACCGCTGCACCCGCAAGCGGCGTCCACAGTAAGCTCGCTGCACCGAGAACTGCGACGGCAAGACCGAGAATACAAACGCGTTTCGCTGTGATCCTTATACTCGTTTCAGGCAGCGATCCCTGTACCCTTTGTCCAAATCCGACAAAGTAAGGAATCCATAGAAAATGGAATGAGCCGCCGGGAACCGTAAACACGGGCCACCAGCTAAGGTGCGATTCTAAACCATTACCGGGCACGAGAAGGAACAGCGGCAAAAGCCAAACCCGGTTTGCCAGCTGCTGTCCGATCGGCAAACCGCGGCTGCTTACGACAAGTGCCGGTGATGTTCTCACATGCGCAGAACGATAAGCAACCGCTCCTTCAGTGATAATCAGCAAACCTAGAAACACAGCCACAGCCGGCCAAACAACTGCAAATCCTTGCGGAAATCTCTCCAGAAAGGGCTCCGCCTGATATATTTGCAGTCCAAAACCTATCAGCATACTCACACTGACGATATATGCAGCAGACATCCAGTTTGCGCGAAGAGTGAACGCTGCCGCTGCAGTGATAACAGCAATAATCGCAAGTAAACCGAGAGGAATCGATATTCCGAGTCCACCTAAAATAACTGACAAAAGAAGACCTGGAATCAGTCCCTTTGTATATGTAAATTTCAGATCATCATAAATATCTGCTATTCTTGTATGAAAGGTTTTTCGTTCCCGTTTGATTCTTACATAGCCGAAAGCCAAGGTTATGATGATAAAAAACCAGAAAAGCGGGTGTAAGAAGAACAAGCCCGCGCTTTTTAACAGTTCAATTCCCCATTGAACAGACACTATCTCTCACCGCCTCAAGCCAAACATGTTACTCATATTCTATCAAATATTAAATGGCTTGGATATCCTCAGGAGAGTTTATCTCTCTTGCGTCATCCACAGCGTGACATTCGATAGTGAAAAATCCTTTAAATAGTGGTTTACATCCACATCCAATAACCCGCTGATTAGATGCATCGACCTTTTTATATCTGTCAGATTAATTCCTAATCGCTTATGGTTTTTCATTAAGTAGTTAAAATAATGTTTGGCGCATTCCTCATTAATGTCATTTACTGATTCGACATTGGTGTAATTGACCAAATATCTGCTGAACAGCATAAGAAGACTTAGTGCTTTTGTAGCTGAAAATGTTACGTCTTGTGTTCTGTCTTTTAATTGTTCCACTAATTCATAATATTTTTTTTCACGCACAATACTTGCCCTCTTCAATTGTGAACCCCCATTTTCTTTATACAGATAAGCACGGGCCAGTATAAGCAGCAGTACTGGAGTGCTAACAAGCATTCTCGCTAACGTTACTCTTTAAATACCTGTCGTTCAGCTGCCATTAACCTGATTACTGTTCTTTTTAGAACCTTCTTATATTGTATGAAGTAAACAAAGACTAGGCAACTTGCAAAAGTTTCATTTTAAATGCATATTAACTCGTTAGAAAGTCTCTCTCATATATTGATATCGGGTAATAACAGTCCTTTATAAATGTTTATTTGTGAAAATTTTTTTAATTTCTTGTCAAAAACTCATTTTTTATGTGACTTATGATCCATAATCTCTTTAAGCACAAAGAAACAGGAGATGAAATACCATCTCCTTTAATTGACAAATAATGATTTCAATGCTGTTTGAAGCTGCAAATCATTTTTTTCATCTGATTTTTTCTTTTCTATCTGCTGATTTAATGTCTCTGCAGTGCGAGTGTCGATCACACCGGTTTTATTCAGCTTGTTTTGATCCTGAAAAGCCATAACCGCTTTTTTCATGTCTTTGCTGAAATAGCCATCCTCACGTCCCGGATCAAAGCTGAGACCTTTTAACAATACCTGCGCATGCTTGACGTCTTCATTGTTCATGTCCACTTTAAGCGGCTCTTTCAGCTGTAAGGGCCCGGCGGAAAAATAATCGGGCTGCTTAATCGCAATGGTCGGTTCAATTCCTTTCTTATGAATCCAGTTTCCATTTGGCGTCAGCCACTTGTAAAGCGTTAATTTGATGTTGCTGCCGTCCCCCATTGGCACAGCCTGTTGAACCGTTCCCTTTCCAAAAGACGTATCGCCTACAACATCATAATGGCCAGCTTCCTTTAATGCGCCGGCAAGAATTTCTGATGCAGAGGCACTTCCTTTATCCGTAATCACATTGACAGGGTACGCTTTTTTATGGGTCAATGTTGAAAAATAACGTTTTTTATCTCCATTGCGTTCAGCAATCTGAATATACGGCTGATCCTTTGTAACGAAATGCTTAAGAATTTCTTCCACACTTTGAAGATATCCACCCGGGTTGCCGCGTACATCAATGACAAGTCCTTCTATTTCTTTTTTCTCAAGCTCCCTCAGCGCTTTTGCAAAATCCTCTGCGGTGTGCTCAGAAAAAGTAGAGATGGCAATATATCCGACAGAATGCCCCTGTACTTTTTTCTCTGATGCAAAAACCGTTTCGAGCGGAATCTCAGCTCTCTTGATCCGGAATGACAACTGCTTCTTCGTTCCAGGCCGCTGAATCTTCATTGAAACGCTGGACCCTTTTTTTCCTCTTATTTTTAACACAGCGTGGTTTAAATCCTTGCCGGCCATCGATTCTCCATTGATGCTGATAATTTCATCATTAGGCTTCAACCCGGCTTTTTCCGCTGGCGATTTCTTGAATGGAGAAACAATAATAATTTTGCCGTCTTCCATTCCAACCTCAGCCCCGATGCCTTCAAATGAGGAATCAAGAGAATCAGAAAATTGCTTAGCTGTCTGCTTGTCCATGTAAACAGAATAAGGATCATTTAGCGTAGACAGCATTCCCTGGATGGCTCCCTCGAGCAGCTTTTCTCTATCTACTTTTTCTACGTACTCATTCGAAATTAACTCATACGCTTTTTCGATTTTGTCCATAGCTTTATCCCGTTCAGAGTCAGCTTGTGCCGTCGCGGGAACTGCTGCAGTCTGGGGCTTATCCATCTCAAGCAGGTTGATTCCCGCATATACACCGGCGCCTCCGAACAGCATGCTCCCTGCTGCTATCACAGCCATTATTTTTTGATTCATCCTTTACTCCTCCTGTATGCCAGACTGTCTTTACCAAAACCTAGAGATAGTATATGTAAAGGATGGAGATTTCATGTAATCATAGAAGAAAAAGAAGGCAAATGAAAAGCCGTCCCGAAAACGGAACGGCTTTTTCACTTTATACTCGCAGAAACTTGCGGATGGAAGTCAGACTTCCCCATACTCCAATTACTGCGCCGATTGCAATCAGCACTAGCGAAACTTGGAATACAAATGGATTATAAGGAAGAAGAGAGACAAATGATCCTTGAACCTTTGGAACGACCCATCCGATGACGTATTGGTAAGTGCTCAGCACCAGTGCAATCGGAATCACAGAACCGAATACGCCTAGCAGCAATCCTTCAAGGAAAAACGGCCAGCGGATAAACCAGTTTGTCGCGCCGACAAGCTTCATGATTTCAATTTCTTTTCTTCTTGCGAAAATTGTAATTTTAATGGTGTTGGAAATTAAGAACATCGCCGTAAATACCAGGCCGATAATTAACGCGATTCCGATGTTGCGGGAAACGCCGACCACTTTAAACAAACGGCTGACCTCTTCTTTTCCATAAGTGACTTTATAAACATGATCCATTTTTTCGATCTTTTTCGCCACGTTCGGCGTATCATGCGGATCTGTCGTTTTGACGACAAACGCATCATTAAGCGGGTTTTCCTGATCCTTCATTGTCAGGGATTTTCCGCTGTCACCAAAACTGTCAACCAGCTGGTCAAGCTCTTTTTCTTTAGATGAAAAAGTGACACTCTGAATGCCCTTCAGTTCCTTAATATCGTTCTGAAGCTTGTCCTGTGCCTTCTGATCTGCAGTCAGATCAATCAGCACTTTGATTTCGACTTGTTTTTCTGCATTCGTGGCCATGTTATTCAAATTCAGCATAATCACTAAAAACACGCCGACTAAAATCAGCGTAACGGTTACAGCACTAATGGATGCAAATGTCATCCATGTGTTTCTCCCGAGAGATTTAAAACTCTCACGCAAGTGGCGCCCGAGAATTTTAATCATATGAACCATACTCCCCTCTTGACTCATCACGCACAATGATACCATCTTCGATTGCAATGACACGTTTCTTCATGGTGTTTACGATTTCTTTATTATGTGTCGCCATCACGACTGTTGTCCCGCGGTTGTTAATTTCCTCCAGCGTCTTCATGACTTCCCAGGACGTATCCGGATCAAGGTTTCCTGTCGGTTCATCAGCAATGACAACATCAGGGTTGTTCACAATTGATCTGGCAATAGATACACGCTGCTGCTCCCCGCCTGAAAGCTGGTCAGGAAATTGTCGCGCTTTATGCTTCAGCTGCACGAGATCAAGCACTTCAAGCACCCGTTTCTTAATGACAGACGGCTGTTCTCCAATCACTTCAAGGGCAAATGCCACATTTTCAAAAACAGTAAGTTTCGGAAGAAGCTTGAAATCCTGAAAGACAACACCTATTTTGCGGCGCACGAAAGGAATCTCTTTTTCTTTAATTGTCGCGAGATCTTTATGATTGATTAAAATTTGTCCTTTTGTCGGTTTTTCTTCTCTGTAAATCATTTTAATAAAAGTAGATTTACCTGCTCCGCTCGGACCAACAACATACACAAACTCGCCGGGATGAATGGTAACAGAAATCCCATTGAGTGCTTTTACGCCGTTCGGATAGGCTTTATATACTTCCTTCATCTCTATCATGAAATCACCTAATCTTTTATATCATTTTATCTATCACACGGTCATACTCTTCGAATGCATTCGACAATTTATGACCCATTCATTTGTAAAAAGATGAAAAATCTGAAAGTTCCCTTTTTCAATACACTTCATTATACGTCAAATTTAGACATAATACTATTACAGTTTCTTTTCATTCATATTGTCAAGGCATAAAAACATCCTTGCCAGCACTCGGCAAGGATGTTTTTATCTTACTTTTTTTCTGACAGCCATTTGGCAATAACAGCGGCTTCGTTATCATCTACAAGCCCCTTTGGCATATTGCCGCGGCCGTTTTTAATAATGCTTTCAATTTTGTGTTCATCGTATTTGCCTCCGACCTCTTGGAGATTAGGCCCTGACACACCTTCTAAATCCTTGCCGTGGCAGCCTACGCAGCTTTGCTGATATAATTCTTCCCCTTCAGATGCAGTGGCTTCCGTCTTGCTGCCAGTGTCTGTCTTCTCTTCTTTTGCATCGTTTGATCCGCAGGCAGCCAACAGAACAGAAAGCGCAAATCCAATCATTAGTATCGATAACTTTGATTTCATGTTGAGAAGCACAACTCCTTTACGATCTCTTCCATATTATAACCTCGTTTAAGCGCGTTTGAAACCCTCGCCCAGCACCTCGCTCGCGTCTGCTACAATTACAAAAGCTGACTCATCAATCTGTTTGACGATTTGTTTCAATTTGGTGAATTCAGTTTGCCCAACCACGCACATTAAAATCGGACGGTCATCGTCAGTATATCCGCCGACTGCAGAAATTTTTGTCACGCCTCTGTCAATCTTCTGTAAGACAGCCTCCTTGACAGCCTGCTCCTGCTTTGTAATGATGAGCGCCATTTTTGAACGATTAAAGCCGACTTGCACAACATCAATGGTTTTGCTGGACACATAGACGCCAAGCATGGCATATAAGCCTTGCTCAATATTAAATACAATCATAGCCGTAACAACGATCATTCCGTCAATGATGGCGAGACACTTCCCCAATGACAGACCGGAGTACTTATGAATGATCTGTGCAGCCAAGGCTGTACCTCCCGTCGAACCTTTCCCTAAGTACACAATACCAATTCCGATACCTATCCCGACACCGCCAAAAATCGCCGCCAGGAGTTCATGATGAGTGGCGGGCTGAATATCCCTTGTCAGAAACACTACTAGCGGCAAAAACACAGAACCTGCAAGCGTCTTTAGTCCAAATTTCCCGCCGAGCAAAATGACGCCAGCAATAAATAAAGGGATATTAATAATCCACTGTACATACGCTGCTTCAAAACCATATGATTGTAAAATCGTACTGATCCCGCTGACACCGCCGGCGGCAATCTTGTTCGGAAGCAAAAATACATTAAAGGACACGGCCGTAATCGCTGCTCCTATCAATATGTATACATAATCCCGCAAAATCCACAATGTTTTATTCCGTACGTCCATCATATATCCTCCGTTTCTTCCAATGCTCTCCGATAGCATTTTAATCCTTCCCTGATTAGATGTAAATAACACCCAAATACAGTGGTAATATGCTAAAGCAGCAGTGAAATCAAGGATATAAGAAATAAAAAAACACACCCGTATGCATCAGGTGTGTTTTTTCAGCTTATGAAAGCTTAGAACGCAGGTAGGCATCAATAAACGTATCAATGTCACCATCCATTACAGCTTGAACGTTCCCCATTTCTGTATTGGTCCGATGGTCTTTTACCATGGAATACGGATGGAATACATAAGAACGGATTTGGCTGCCCCAGCCGATTTCTTTTTGTTCACCGCGAATTTCATCCAGCTCTGCCTGCTGCTCTTCAATTCTGCGCTGATACAGCTTGGCCTTCAGCATTTTCATGGCTCTTTCACGGTTTTTAATTTGTGAGCGCTCCGTTTGGCATGTCACAACTACGTTCGTCGGCAAGTGAGTAATCCGAACGGCTGAATCCGTCGTATTGACGTGCTGTCCGCCCGCGCCGCTTGCACGGTACGTGTCAACTTTAATATCCTCCGTACGAATATCAATATCAATTTCATCGTTAAATTCAGGCATGACTTCACATGAAACGAAAGATGTGTGGCGGCGGCCTGATGAGTCAAATGGTGAGATCCGCACAAGACGATGGACACCTTTTTCTGCTTTGAGATACCCGTAAGCGTTGTGTCCTTTGATGAGCAATGTCACTGACTTGATTCCCGCCTCGTCACCTGGAAGGTAATCGAGTGTTTCTACTTTAAAGCCGCGGCGCTCTCCCCATCTTGTATACATTCTAAGAAGCATAGAGCCCCAGTCCTGTGACTCTGTACCGCCAGCACCAGGGTGCAGTTCTAAAATCGCGTTATTTTTATCATACGGCTCGCTGAGAAGAAGCTGAAGCTCAAACTCATTGAACTCTTTTGTTAATGATTTTAGTTCTTTTTCAAGCTCAAGCTGGAGATCAGTGTCCGGCTCTTCTTTCAAAAGATCATGAGTCATTTGTAATTCTTCGTGGGATTCATTCAATTTTTTATACGAATTGACATAATCCTTTAAACCGTTTGCTTCATTTATAACCGTTTGAGCTTTTTGCTGATCATTCCAGAATTCCGGATCAGCCATTTGTTCATCTAGCTCAGCAATGCGGGCCTCCTTTGATTCGAGGTCAAAGAGACCCCCTAAAGTCCGCTAAACGAGAAGCCATATTTTCGAGCTCTGCTCTAATTTCTGATAATTCCATTTCATTCACCTCATTAAAAGATCCACAGGCGCCTGCAGGCGCCGCGGTCGGTAAACTTGCCGGGGCGAACTATTCAGTACGGCCGCAGCAATTTTTATATTTTTTCCCGCTTCCGCAGTGGCATGGGGCATTTCGTCCGATATCAACCACTTTGCGAACCGGTGCTTTCTTTGCTTTTTTGTTATCGTCGCCTTCTTGCGGCTGATGAGCTGTTGTTTGACCTTGTACAACCTCTTCACGCTCCAGATTGTTTTCAATCTCAGCTTTCATCACAAATTTTGCGACTTCGTCCTCAATTGATTCAATCATATGCTCAAACATCGCAAAACCTTCCATTTGATACTCACGAAGCGGGTTCGTCTGCGCGTAAGCACGAAGGTGAATCCCTTGGCGGAGCTGATCCATCGCATCAATATGATCCATCCATTTAGAATCAACGGCACGAAGAACGATAACTTTTTCGAATTCGCGCATTTGCTCTTTGCCGAATTGCTCTTCCTTCTCATTATATTTTGTGATGATGCGATCCATAATGAGCTCAAGCATTTCATCCGGTTCTTTGCCGAAGATATCGCTCTTCTCAAGTGCACCTTCATCAAGATAAGTTGTGTTGATAAGATCAACTAGACCGTCAAGCTTCCACTCCTCAGGAAGCTCTTCTCTTGGCGTATAGGCTGCAATTGCGCGTTCGAGAGAAGACTTGATCATATTTTCAACGATTTCACGCAGGTTTTCAGAGTCAATGACTTCAAAGCGCTGCTTATAAATGACCTCACGCTGCTGGCGGAGAACATCATCATATTGCAGAAGCTGTTTACGCGAATCGAAGTTATTGCCTTCGACGCGTTTTTGAGACGATTCAACCGCGCGAGATACCATTTTGCTTTGGATTGGAGTAGAGTCGTCCATGCCGAAGCGGTCCAGCATCGCCATTGTCCGCTCAGCTCCGAATCTGCGCATCAATTCATCTTCCATAGAAAGATAAAATTGAGTGATCCCTGGGTCTCCCTGACGTCCGGAACGACCTCGAAGCTGATTGTCAATCCGGCGTGATTCATGTCGTTCTGTTCCGACTACAGCGAGTCCGCCAAGCTCTTTTACACCTTCGCCAAGCTTAATGTCCGTTCCGCGCCCCGCCATGTTAGTCGCAATCGTAACTGCGCCTTTTTGGCCGGCCTCTTCAATGATCTGCGCTTCACGTTCATGGTTTTTGGCATTTAACACTTGATGCGGAATTCCTTTGTTTTTAAGCAGCTTAGAAATCAATTCAGATGTTTCAACGGCAACCGTACCGACTAGGACAGGCTGTCCCGTCATGTAACGCTGTGCGACATCCTCCGCAACTGCCTTAAACTTTCCTTCCATCGTGCGGTAAATTAAATCCGGACGGTCATCACGGACAACAGGCCTGTTGGTAGGGATCGTGACAACCTGCATGTTGTAGATGTTGCGGAATTCTTCTTCCTCTGTCTTAGCTGTACCCGTCATACCGGCAAGTTTTTCGTACATTCGGAAGTAGTTTTGGAACGTAATCGTCGCCAAGGTCATGCTTTCGTTTTGAATCTCAAGCCCTTCCTTTGCTTCAATCGCTTGGTGAAGCCCCTCACTGTAGCGGCGGCCTTTCATCAGACGTCCCGTGAAGGAGTCAACAATAACAACCTGTCCGTCTTCCACTACATAGTCAACGTCCTTTTGCATCGCAACGTGAGCTTTTAAGGCCTGGTTGATATGGTGGTTGAGCGCGACATGCTTCACATCAAAGAGGTTATCGATGCCGAACGCTTTTTCCGCCTTCGTCATTCCTTCTTCAGTAAGCTGTACAGCTTTTGTTTTGATATCGTACGTGTAATCCTTCTCCGCTTTTAACGTGCGGACAAAAGCATTTGCCTGTACGTACAGCTTAGTGGATTTTGCAGCTTGTCCAGAAATGATAAGCGGTGTTCTCGCTTCATCAATTAAAATAGAGTCAACTTCATCTATTACCGCAAAATGAAGCGGGCGCTGAACCATCTGCTCTTTATAAAGAACCATATTGTCACGCAAATAGTCGAAGCCAAGCTCGTTGTTTGTGGAGTAAGTAATATCAGCGGCATAAGCTTCCCGTTTTTCGTCTTTTGACATTGAGTTTAAATTCAAGCCGACAGTCAAACCGAGAAACTCGAAAATTTTCCCCATCTGCTCAGCGTCACGGCTTGCCAAGTATTCGTTGACAGTCACGATGTGTACGCCTTTACCTGTTAACGCATTTAAATAAACAGGCAGAGTAGACGTTAATGTTTTCCCTTCCCCTGTTTTCATTTCCGCGATATTTCCGTCATGAAGCGCCACGCCCCCCATGAGCTGGACTTTAAACGGAAACATGCCTGTTACGCGGCGTGAAGCTTCTCGAACAACAGCGAAAGCTTCAACAAGAAGATCATCCGTTGTCGCCCCTTTTTCAAGGCGCTCTTTAAATTCAATTGTTTTATGTTTCAACGCGTCGTCAGAGAGATTTTCATAGTCTCCGCGAATCGCATCAATATCGTTAGCAATTTTTTCGTATCTATTCAGCGTACGTTTTGTTGGATCAAACATTTTATTTAAAATTCCAAGCATTTATAACGCTCCTCTATCATCACATGCCTATTTTAAAGGCATGTATAAATAATTTACTAGTCCATGTATACCTCTCATTATCATATCATACCTTTTGTTATTTCCAAAGAATTTGCAAATAAGAAAAACAAAAACCTTCCGCGGACATCACGGAAGGCTTCTTTTCATTATTCAGTCGGTTCAATTAAGCCATATTTCCCGTCATTTCTGCGGTACACGACATTTGTAAGGTTTGTTTCCGCATTTGTGAAAACAAAGAAATTATGGCCAAGCATATTCATTTGCAAGATCGCTTCTTCACTATCCATTGGCTTTAAATTAAAGCGTTTCTGACGGACAATGTCCAAGCTCTCCTCCTCTTCTATGTCATCCTGAACCGCAATATCTGTATCAGAGCCAAGGCCGTTTGCCAATAAATATTTTGGAGAGCCCTGCTCACGGAATTTACGGTTTACTTTCGTTTTATGCTTACGGATTTGACGTTCCAGTTTGTTTGTTGCGAGATCAATTGCGTTGTACATATCCTCGTTATGCACCTCGGACCGAAGCGCCAGATCTGTCATCGGAATCGTAACCTCAACCTTAGACTCCTTGTCATTGTAAAACTTCAAGTTGACGTTCACATCAGCATCCACGCTATGGTCAAAATAGCGCTCCAGCTTGCCGATCTTCCTCTCGACATGATCCTTTAACGCGGGTGTCACTTCAATATTTTCTCCTCTGATGTTATAGTTCATCAAAGAACGCCTCCCTTTTATTAAGGATATGTATCTATTTCTCTTTTACCCTTTACAATTCCTGCTGAAACATAAATCTTTTGTGAAAATTCAGTGAACTTTGTCGAATTTTGTTTGTATTTGCTCTGTTATTGGCGGTTCGGAGGTATATGTATATGCTGATTGAACGAAACAAATACCTCACACACGCCTAATTGATTAAAAAGGGTTCCATACATTGATGAATAGACAGCATCCATTTTCTATAATGAATCAGAAAATGTTCCTTTAAATACTCACAGAACTCATGAGAGGGAAAAGAGTAAGAGACCAATTGATCAAACTCCGCAAAAATTTGGTCAAATGCTTTCACACAAATTTCAGCACACCGCGAATCCATAATGAAGAGAAGTGTTGAATGTGTTGAATCCAAATAAAAAAAGGCTTGGATCAGATCTTGGTAGATCCGATCCCCTTCTGTTTTTGATAAATTCTCTTCAGCCTCTATCAAATAACACAACCCCTCTTCGATGGTAAAAAGAAGATGATAATAAGCTGATAAAAGCGTATAATCTTCAATGCTCTTCAAGGCACTCACCTATTTACGCTTGTCATAATATGTGCCGTCAATCGTAATGTTGTTATAAGGGTTTAAATACGTCGTATGCATCACACGTTTTCTTTTCATCTGCTGAAGTTCTGTTGCGATTGACTGCTTCAGTCTTTCCATTTCCTTCACAATCAGCTGATCCCATGTCAAAATAAGTTTCATCTGCTTTCGCTCTTCTTCTAAAAGCGGCAGAGATATCTCCTGAATCCGTTCAGACCGTGTAGCCACAAAGTCTTCAATTTGCTTTAAAAGTTCATCGCTTTCCGGCGTATTTTGTATGTGTGACAGCATACTCTTCGTCTCAGTGTATAGTTGATCTATATTATTCATGCGATCCCGCCTGATCCGTGCCGGTCCTTCCGCTCACTTTGAATGGCTTGTTTCCAAGCATCGCGAAAATCTGTTACATAACCTTCAACCTCAGCCAGCATGCCCGTATCATTTTTGATATTTGCCTGTACCAATCTGCGATACATATAATCGTACATCGCACCCATAGAAGCGGAAAGCTCTATGTTACGGTTAAGTGTAAAATTTAATTCCTGAATAATATTTTGCGCTTTAATCAGATTTTCATTTTTACGTTCCATATCATCATTCTCAATGGCCTGAGCGGCAAGTCTTATAAATTTCAAACAGCCATTATACAGCATAAGCGTCAGCTCACCGGGTGTAGCCGTATTCACTGAATTTTGCTGATAGGCTGTATAAGGATTTTGGATCGCCATGTGTCATCCTCCAAATTACATTTATTGTGCTAGAAGCTGTGATAAATAGGACGATTGTTCGTTCATTTTTTGAATCGCAGAATCCATTGCACTGAATTTTGTATAATAGCGGTTTTCTATTGTGGTCAACCGGTCCTGCATTTTGGTGATATCAGTGCTGATCGTGTTTAAATTTTTACCGATTGAGTAGTCATTGGTTCCCATTGTCGAGTTACCGGCTTTTGCTTCAATGCTTTTCACCGTACTTTTCAGTGTGTCACCGATACGTTTCATAATCCCTTTATCACTATAAGCACTGCTGTTCGACCCGCTTGTAAATAAGGCGGCAACACTTTGCGGATCTTCTTGTATTTTAGCTTTCAGTTTGTCTTCATTAATTTCTAGATGTCCTCGCATTTGGTAAGCACCAGACGTTGTGATGCCAAATTCAGTTAATTGATAGGTTTTTCCATCCGCACTAACTTGAGAATAAAAATCAGTCCGCATTTGATTCGTACCAGTGCTTATGCTGGTATCATTTTTCAGCAAACCGCTTTTTGCCTTCTCTTCCCAGAGTTCTATCTCTTTATCGGACATGGCTTCTTTTTGTTCACTCGTCAGCGGCGCATAGTCTCTGTATTTTTCTTCTTTCAACTTTTCATTCAGGCTGTCTACCAGTTCATTGTATTTATTCACAAACTCTTTAATTTGGTTGTAAATCCCGTCAACATCAGTAGATACAGATGTGGTAACAGGGCCTGTGGCTGCAGTTGTATTTTTGATCGAATAAGTAACGCCATTCACTGTGAAGTTGTTTGACAGCTTCTCCATTTCAAAGCCGTTGATGGTGACTTTTGCATTCGTTCCTTCTTTGTAAGCAGTAATCTTATTATCAGTGTCCAAAGAAAAACCTAGCTGGCCAGACATAAAATCTGCTGTAGCAGAGTCTGCTGCTTGTATACTGCCTCCTGCACCTGTTGCTTTAGAAGAAAACGCAATGGTTTCCACATACTCTGTACCATTCCAAATTTTATCTTTAAAAGCTGATACTCCTAGATCTGAGCTGTTAAGTTTAGAAATCACATTATCAATCGTATCAGCGCTCGTCACACTAATGTTCACTGTTTTTGCGGCTGTCTCACCAGGCGCAACAACGTTAAATGCCAAATTATAATCGCCCTGTGTGTATCCTGTATAATTGTTTGCCTTATATGTCGCAGCAGTTGCCAAACTTGCTACTTCAATAGTAGATGAAGAGTTTGCTGCACTTGCAGTTCCTGTAGCAGTTAACACAGATTCGTTTGAGCTTGATACGGTTTTACTCTGAAACGTACTCGGATATGTCAGCTTATTATTAGACATATAATCTTGGAATTCTTTTATTTTCGAGTTTACTTCACGATAGCTATCACGCTGCCATTCAAGAGTCTGCTTTTTTTGTGTTAGCTTATTAAGCGGTGCTCTTTCTGTCTGCATCAGCTTTGATACAATATCATCTATATCCATTCCTGACGCCAGACCTGTTATTCTCGTGACCATTTCAAACCACTCCTAATCTACTTTTTTTCATCTACAAATAACCCAAGAAATTCAGTCATAGCTGCATAAAAATCTAGCCACCGCCTTGGCGGAATTTCACGGATCACTTCATTTGTAGAGTCCTCTATTACTTTTACATAGTATTCATTTAACTTCTCATGGAGCTCAAACTTCAGATGAACTTGCGAAGGTTCCAAAAACTTGTTCATTCCCTCTACCATTTCAGCAAGGTCGGTATATGAAACTTGATGAACAGGAACCTCACTCTCATGATCTTTCTGATTATGTATTTGAGTATCATAACGATCCCAAACAGGTTGTAACGTAGTGAGCCTTTCAATGTTCAATTGATCATCCCCTATGCCCCAATCTATCGTTTATATCGACTAAATCGAGATAAGATTACACATATTTTTGGAAAAAATCTCATCCGTTTTAGATTTCTTAGTTTGGAAATACGTTTATAAAAAGTAAGTGGAGAATCCGGTTATTATATCATGATTTAATAACAGCAAGTGGAATGATTCGGAGTTAGAAATATAAATAAAAGACCTTGGCAACGCCAAGGTCCTCTCTAAAATTAACGTAACAATTGAAGCACGTTTTGCGGCTGTTGGTTCGCTTGAGCAAGCATTGCTTGAGAAGCTTGAGAAAGAATGTTGTTCTTTGTGAACTCGCTCATTTCTTTCGCCATGTCAACGTCACGGATACGAGACTCAGCAGCTGTTAAATTTTCAGAAGAAGCACTAAGGTTGTTAATTGTGTGCTCTAAGCGGTTTTGTACCGCACCAAGTTTTGAACGTTGGCTTGAAACGCTAGTAATTGCAGTATCGATTTTCGCGATCTCAGTGTCAAAACTAAAAGTAGCTGATGAAACATCGATCCCTTTTACTCCTAAAGTTGTTGCATCCATGTTGCCAATTGTAACATTAATATTTTGGGTAGCATTTGCACCAATTTGGAATGTAAATCCTGCTGTTACACTACCGTCTAAAAGTTTTTTTCCGTTAAATTCAGTACGTTGAGAGATACCATCGATCTCTTCAGTTAAAGCATCCATTTCATCTTTAATTGCAGTTAAATCTTCAGGTTGCTGTGTACCTGTGTTACCAGCTTGAACAGTAAGTTCACGCATACGTTGAAGGATGGCATGAGTTTCAGTCAATGCACCCTCAGCTGTTTGGATAAGAGAGATTCCGTCTTGAGAGTTTTTAGAAGCCATATCAAGACCTCTGATTTGTCCTCTCATTTTTTCAGAGATCGCAAGACCTGCTGCGTCATCTCCCGCACGGTTGATGCGAAGACCTGAAGAAAGTTTCTCCATGTTCTTTTGGCTCGCACTGTTGTTTGAAGACAAACGGTTCAGTGTGTTAAGCGCTGCAATATTGTGGTTAATTCTCATTGTTTTGTTCCTCCCTGAATATGTTGTTAAGGCACGTCCTTGTGCCCTTATTTTGTAACTGGCTGAGTCTTTTGCGCCTCCTCCCGGCTACATCATTAATATCGGATTGTCTCTGATTTTGTTAATACAAAAATAAAAAAATCCTCACTTTTTTTGTGAGGATAATGCGGAGATCACATCGCTGGATAACGCTGCTGCACGGTTATTTTCTTCCTGAATGGTCAAGTAAATTTCTTTCCTGTGAATATCAATATGCTTTGGGGCGTCAATTCCAAGCTTCACTTGATCCCCTTCAACCGCAATCACTTTTACTTCAATATCAGCACCTATTTGAATCGCTTCGTTTATTTTCCGCGATAAAACTAGCATGATTCTCCTCCAATCGGATGCTTTGTCGTATATGAGGAGTCGTGTAAAACGACTTGCTTAGCCATCATGTTCTTGCGATTCACAATAATGGGAGCCAATAAATTCGCAGTAGACTTTTCAAATGGCTCTGCCATAGTCAATATTGTCATGACTTCTACGTCTTGAATATTATCGATATCCAAAAGTTCAGCAGTTGATTCATCAAGATCAAATTCATAATTCTTAAAAAAGATAAACGGACTTACGACGATAAACGCAAGATTTTCTGAAGTGACGGACTGCAGTGCCACGAATGGAGAGTCTTCTGAAAGCGGAAGTATGACGAACTGTTTTTCTTCTAAAAAGCCTGGAATCCCGCTTTCAAAAAGAATGATTTGTTCTTCTTTTATGTTCATTTGGCCATGGTACTTCGTATGAATGATCATTGTTCACGATCCTTTTCTTTTTACTTTTCGGGTGATTCTTTCGGGTATTCTACATCTATATTTAAATCAGGGTATTGAAGCATGTCAACCTTAACATTTCCTGGCGTATATTCAACAATTGGCTTATGCGGCTCAGCCTGAATAACAGGCTTTCGCGGCGTAATCTGCACATCAAGCTGTGACGGAGTATATTGTATTTTCACCCTCGAAAGAGAAGGAGCATAATTTTCGCCTAATTGAATTTGGTGCATTTCAGAGTTCCTCCTTGCTTGTGAAGCGATTGGGTTCCCCTTATTTTCAATCTTCATAAGCTCGTCGCCTTCTTCTGCAGTGCGTGCTATTCCCTCCATTACATCCTCATGCCCTTGTTGGGCGGCTTCTTCAATTCTCTTGAAAACATGCTTTCTGTCTAATTCTTCCCATGCTTGTGTCTGGTCAATCGTGAGTTTTCCAGGTGTCACCGATATTTCCATTTCCGCACTCGGCTGTTCGATCTCTAGATCAGCTTGAGGCTGCTCCATTTTTAAGCTGGCAGGCGTCGTTGTTAAACCAATTTTTCCTTGAACACTATGCATAATCAATCTGGGAATCTGCATCACTCTACCTCCTGAACTATAAAAAAAGCGAACTCCTAAGAGCCGCTTACTTTAAAAAGTCAATCAATGTAGGCTGAACAATTTGCGCATTAACGGCCAGAGTAGCCCTGTGCACACTTTGCTGCGCAATAAATTCAGTTATTACTTCTTCCAGTTCTACATCTTCATTGTCTGATAACACTTTGGTAGCTGTTTCTTCTTGCGCTGACAGTCTTGTATTAACCAGTTCAAGACGATTATATCTCGCTCCAAGATCAGATCGTTCAGCGCTCATGCCGTCAGAAAAATGATCAATATCATTTAAAACACTGTCCATGCCATCTAGCGAACCAGAATTTAGTGCTTTCTCAAAAGAATCAAGCATTTCAAATACATTCTGCCCGCTTTCAGAAGTGCCTCCAAAAGCTGACTTTGGATCTGAATTCACTTTCAATGACATATTATTTGATATATTGACTACGACATCAGCTGTATCAGAAATTGTATAAGTTCCGTCTCCGTTATCTGTAACCGGAGGCTTATCTGAATTTGTGCCATTAAAGATATATCTGCCGTTCACTTGTGTATTCGCAATATTTAAAAGCTGTTCCTTTAACTGCTTTACCTCTACGCCAATCGCTTGCCGCTCCGGCTCGCCGTTTGTATCATTTTGAGCTTCAACCGCTAATTCTCTGACCTTTGACAAGATGTCAATTCCTTCTGTAATGTTTGTTTCTGTGTTTTCGAGCCAGGTAAAGGCTTGAGAAGCATTGCTTTTGTACTGCTGCACTTGAGACAGTTGCGTATTATACTTTAAGCTTTTCATTGCTACTACAGGATCGTCGGAAGCTTTTGAGATTTTTTTCCCTGAAGAAATCTGCGACTGGAGTTTATCCAGCTTCGAGTAGCTCGAACCGATATATCTCAGTGAGTTTTGCTGTATCATGCCTTGTGTTACTCTCATGTGACTCTACCTACCTTCCTCCAACACCCATGCCGTTGATCACTTTATCAAGCAATTCGTCTTGTAAAGTCACCATTCTTGCAGCTGCATTGTATGCGTGTTGGAATTGAATCATATTCGTCATTTCTTCGTCTAAAGAAACTGCGCTCATTTGCTGACGGTTTATGTCAGCATCATTCAGCTGTGTTTCTGTATTAGACGCCAGTCGATTAGCCTCTTGAGCTTCGATCCCTAGCTCGCCAATCAGACCCGCATAATAATCTAAAACACTAGTTTCTTTACCGTTAATGGTTATTTTACCGGTTAAAACATTTGCTAATTTTGTAGCATTTGCGTTATCGTTGGCTGCGCCAGTCAGTGAGAAAGCAATGTTTGCGCCTTTTGAATCTATTATGCTGTCAGCCACTTTGATCTTGCCCGCCGCGCCCTTGGCAGGTTCAGTTTCACCGCCAGTAAAATCAAAAAAGTCTCCGCCTTGTTCACCGCTCTTGGTCACACCATTTCTGTGCACTTCATTGAAAGCTTTCGCGAATTCAAGCGCCATATTGTCAAGATCAGAAAGCATTTCCGGGTATACGCCCTTTTCTTGGCCATCTGCTGTTATATACCCATAAGACTCTATAAACCCTAAAAGGGATCCCTTGCTGCTAAAGGACTCCGCCTGTACAGCTGTATCCCCGATTGAAATACTTGATACTAACCCAGTTTCATTATCATAGTTGGCTGCAAGTTCTGAAACCTCGTAATTTTTACCGTCCAAAACAGTTCCTAGCGACTGTTTATTTTTATCAAGGATTTCAATTGATACAGTTCCTTCAGCAGATGCAAGTGCATTCCCGCCTGATTTGTTGTAGCTGACTTTGATATCAACCATTGAGGATAATTTATCGATCAGCAAATCTCGCTGGTCATATAAGCCATTCGGAAGAAGCCCGACCGGCTCTACTTGTGCAATTTGCTTATTTAAACTGTTTAACTGAGAAAGCAGAGAATTGACATCCAACACAGTTGTATTTAGCTCTGCTTTTAAATTCGATTGGACATTTGTAAGTGATTCAGAAATATAATTAAACGTTTCAGCTACAGCTTGTCCTTTTCGAGCAACAACAGAACGTGCACTTTCTTCATTTGTATTATTCGATAATTCCTGCAGGGAATTCCAAAACGAATTGAGCACACTGTTCAAGCCGCTGTCATCCGTTTCATTTAAAACGCCTTCCATTTGGGACAGCGCTTTTGCCTTCGTGTCATAGTATCCGGCACTGTTGTTTTGAAGACGGTATTGGTAGTCAAGAAAGATATCTCTTATTCTCTCAACTGATTTTCCTTGAACGCCCGTACCCATTTGTCCCGCTGTTTTTTCTGCATTTTTAGATACAGCAGGGAAATAGTCAGTTGCCTCCAATGAGACCCGCTGTCTTGTATAACCATCAGTATTGGCATTTGCCACGTTATTTGCAGTAGTGCTTAAAGCTGCCTGCTGAGCGCTTAACGCCCGCCTTGCAGTTTCAAGCCCCATAAAGGTAGATGTCATTTTCTGAATTCCTTTCTGCTAAGCTTTTGAATCAAAAAGTTTCATTCGGCTGCTCTTCGGCAGCTCAGCTTTAATTGATTTGCTGTAATTGAAGTTATTTTCCTTAGGAACCAGCATATCGTACGAAATAGAGATGAATTGCAGCGCGTCTCTTGTCAGCTGCCTATTCATCTCATTTACTTTTTTCAGACGTCCGAGAACTTGAGAAAGAGATTCGTATAGTTGTTCCAGCTCTTCCTTTTCACTGCCTGAGGTTTTGGCGATACATGCGGAAATAGTATTATTTTCGCTATATCCGAGAAAGGCCGAAGTTGTTTTGATCCGGTCATCTTCTGTCTGCGTGATCGCTTGAATATATTTTTGCTCTTTTGTCAAAATGTTAGAAAGCTCTTTTGTTTTGCCGGCTTTGAGCGCTTCCGTCTTTTCTTCAGACAGCGTGAGCAGGTGCTCATGCAGAACGCAAAGTCGCTTCAATTGTTCAATAATTGCCTTCGCTGACATGGGCTTTCTCCTTTTTTATTGCTTTTTATAAAAATTAATCATATTTTTCGCAATATGATTTGCGTCTACTTTGTATGACCCGTTTTCAATTTGCGCTTTAAGCTGCGCAATTTTTTCCTGTCGTGAACCAGTGACTGCGTCGGATGCATGTTGCATTTCTTTAGCCTGTGATGAAATTTCAATTTTATCTTGAGGCTGTGCAACAGTTTTTTGCACCGCTTGCTTATCATAATTTTTTTGATATGGATTAACGGATTGTGTTCCAAATTGATTGATTTTCATAGGATTCCTCTCGCTTTCCGTTGCAGTCTTTAAACAATCTTAACCCTTTTATCGACTGCGTTTTCAGTTAGTTTAGGGAATCAGCTGTTTTTGGTATTATAGGCATAGTATGTGTCTTTTTTACTATTTTCTTTCTCGATTTTCAGAGCATCCTCGTGGTTCAAATGATCCATTTGATCCTTAATATCGGACTGGCAAGCCTTGCAGAACTTGCCTTCTCTAATCGATGTCCCGCACCTTTCACAAGGGTATGCCAAATTAGGAAGATGAGTGATCTGAATTCGCTTCTGCCTGATGAATTTCAATATCAGCTCTTCTTCCACACCTGTTTCCTCAGTTATCCGGCTCAAAGTTGATTGCCGGTTTTCCTGTTTTCTTAAAAATTTATAGACAGTCTCAAATGATTTTTCTTCTTCCTTAATACACGCCTGACATACGGTTTGCAGCTTTGTTTTTAAAAATAAAGCATTGCATTTCGGACAATTAGCCAGTTCTCCCATCTTTTTTTCTCCTTATTAGATAATATGCCTGTGTCAATTTCTAGTGATTATATCGGCATAAAAACAGAATCATTTAGCTTCTGATCAAGGTAAAAGATGACACTGAAGCGGCTTTTCCTTTTTCTAATAAGCAGCGGGCTGCGAAGTGCAAGGTGGCGCCTGTTGTATAAAGATCGTCTATTAAAATGATATTCATACCTTCTGCTGAATTATTTTTTGTATCAAAAATGCACTCTGACAGCAGGCGTTCTGTTTTCTTTTTCTTTGACTGTTTCTCATTATTCAGGCGAATGAGGGGATGGTGGGAAGGCCGGTCTAAACATTCTGCCAAGAGATGTGCCTGGTTAAATCCGCGCTCTTCTTCCCGTTCCTTGCTCAGCGGAATAGGTACAAGAACAAAATGCTTATCGGGGTAAACCTTAGAAAAGGTTGAAGAAAAATCACTTTTAAATGCATTTATGATTTCTGCATCTCCTCTAAATTTAAAACGGGAGAGCGTTTCTTTCATCATATCATTATATGTGTAAACTGAACGGTTTTGACGCAATAGCAAACTGTCTCTGATCCTTGTTCTCCACACCTCGCAATCCCTGCATACGGCATGAACAGATTGAGGTCTGCCGCACAGGGGGCAGATATGTCCTGTGATTTTCTTTAATTTGCTTCTGCAAGAATAACAAACCTTTTCATCAGGCTTTAGTAAAAAAAGGGCTCTCCATGTAACATCTTGAGAAAATTGCGAATCACATAATAAACAGATCAGTTTATGAATGCCTCCTCCTGCTTCGTTTGACATAAATCGCTTGGACTCTCTGAAACTACTGCAGCAGATTCAGCCAAAATGACAAGCATTGCTGTGTTTTTTTGTTTATCTACCAGCTCAGCTTTCGTATATGCGATCTTTTTAAAATCAGTAACGTAGGATGGACTCACTTTGTTTAAAGAAAGTGCCAATACATCGTTTTGGCATACTTGGCAAGTACAGGCCATATGAAGCTGGTCCATATATCGGTCGAGCAGTTCTTTCATTACGATTTCTTTTGAATTGACAAGCATTTTTACAGCTCCTCATCATCGGTTATATGAGTATACTGTACCACGTTTTCAAATAATGGCTAGTCTGTACATTCAACTTTTGCTGCCAATTCATTCATTTCTTTTATATGCTTTCTTGCATCGAGCATACTCTTTGTTTTGCCGAAGTGAAAGTAAATGACATCGCCGTCCGCATATTCTTTATGCCGGCCGGTTCTTCCTGCAATTTGAACAAGTGCGCTTTCCGTAAAGATAGACGATTCCGCTCCTAGTACACCCGTTTGCACCTTGGGGACTGTGACGCCTCTTTCCAGTATTGTTGTTGTGATTAATAGATCGAGCTGACCATCTCTGAATTGCTGCACTTTCTCCTTTCTATGCTTGTCTTCCGCGTGCACAGATGCGGTTCGGCAATGAACACCTTTAAAGCACGCAGCAGCCTTTTCCAGAATAGAAACGGAAGGAACGAATAAAAAAACAGGCCTCCCTTCTTTTACATGAAACTCTATCCATCTTTTCACCGCTGGCGGAATTTTATTTCGGTTTAATTTCTTCTTCCAGTTTCCACACCATACAAAGCGCGGTTCGGGTAAAGGTTTCCGGTGGTGTCTTGCGGGGATGCGAACTGAATGTAACTGTCCGTTCAGTGCTTTTCTTTTTAATTCTTTAGGAGGTGTTGCACTTAAATAAACGAGGGTGCTGTTTTTCTTTCTTGCTTTTTGAACAGCGAATTGAAGGGTTTGATCAGCAGAATATGGAAAAGCGTCAACTTCATCAATGATCATAACATCGATTGCATCTTTATATCGCAAAAGCTGATGCGTAGTGGAAATCATAAGCGGCGATAGCCGCCCTTTGTCATCGCTTCCTCCGTAAAGCGCTGAAATGTCAGCACCCTGAAAGGCAGCCTTGAGCCTTGGAACAAGCTCTAATACAACATCGGTGCGAGGTGTTGCAATACATACACGCAGTCCTTGATTTAACGCTGATTCTATACCAGGAAACAGCATTTCTGTTTTGCCAGCGCCGCAAACCGCCCAGATGAGGAGCTCTTCTTTTTTTGATATTGCTTCAATTAAAACATTGGCGGCTTTTTGTTGTCCGCTTGAAAGCTTGCCGTCCCATGTCAGTTTAATTGACTGCCAGTTTGGTTCATTTTCCTCTTCCCATGAATATAAAGGAACCTCCTCACTCACTCTGCCCATCATGACACAGGAACGGCAATACAGCTTATTCTTTCCAGATGAGTGATAAAAAGAAAAATACCGCTGATCAGTTTGTCCGCACCTATTACATCTATATCTCCGTTTATTTATGGATATAGAATTTTCAGCAGTGATATATCCATTCTTGATATGCCATTCAATCATCTCATCGGAAAATGAGAGCTCAGTCCTGAGCAAATGACGGCTTCGAAGCGTCTGCTGCAATTCTTTTGAAAAGGAACTGTTTTTTTCAACTGGCACATTCACATAGCACGCCTCCTTTCGAGACAGTATGCCTGAATGAATATTTTCTGTCCAACAATCAAAATAGGAATATAAAAAAATCTCCGCTCTAAAAACGGAGATTTGGCCTTATTTAAAACACCAGCAAATTCCTAGCGCACCTTCACCCAAATGAGTGCCGATTACCGCGCCAAAATAGCTGTTATAAAATTCAACATGAGGATATTTTGCAGAAAGCTCTTCAATGATTTTCGCTGCTTCTTCCTCTCGATTAGCGTGGATAACAGCAGCTCGCATAGGCAACCCTTTACTCGCATCTTCGTCTAAAAGCTCATAAATTCGCGAAATTGCTTTTTTACGTGTGCGAATCTTCTCAAAAGGCACAATTACCTTATTGTCAAAATGAAGGATAGGCTTTACCTTTAGAAGACTACCAATGAAGGCTTGGGCGCTGCTTAATCGCCCGCCGCGCTGAAGATGGGCTAAGTCATCTACCATAAAATAAGCTCGAACTGTTTTTTTCATTTCTTCCAGTTCTTTTATAATATCTTCCGGCGATGATGCTCCGTTTTTGATTAATTCAGCAGCTTTAAGGGCATAAAAGCCTTGAGCCAAGCAGCTGATCTCTGAGTCAAATGGATACACATCAATATTGTCGACCATCGAATCAGCCGCTGCTGCACTGCTGAATGTTCCGCTGATCCCGCTGGAAAGATGGATACTGATAACCGCATCATAAGACTTGCCAAGCTCTTCATACAACGCAACCAGCTCGCCGATTGGCGGCTGAGAAGTCGTCGGGAGCTCATTATGTTTTTTCACTTCTTCATAAAAGCTTTTCCAGTCCAACTCAATTTCTTCACGGTAAGTCTCCTCCCTAAAAACAACCTGGAGAGGGATCATATGTATCTGATGTTGTTCACGCATTTCTTTCGGAATATATGCCGTGCTGTCTGTTACGACTGCAATATTCATAGCTTCGATACCTGCCTTATTGCTTTATAACTCTATTGTAAGGGAAACGGCAGCCTAAAAAAAGACCTGCCTAGTAAAAGGCAAGTCTCCTATTATACTATCTCATTTCTACCCAGCCATTTTTAATGGCGACCACAACGGCTTGCGTCCGGTCGTTTACATTCATTTTTTGTAAAATATTGCTGACATGGTTTTTAACGGTTTTCTCACTGATAAACAATGATTCACCAATACCGCGGTTGCTTTTTCCGTCTGCAAGCATCTGCAGCACTTCACATTCCCGCCTAGTTAAAATATGTAATGGTCTGCGGATTTCAGGGTAAACCTCATGTTGAGGGTGTGCAGAAACTCCGCTTGTTGCAAGGCGGCGGAATTCGTTAACGAGGTTGTGAGTAACCTTCGGATGGAGGTAAGATCCGCCCTCAGCCACTACTTTAACCGCTTCAATTAATGTATCAGCATCCATCTCTTTCAGCAGATAACCTCTTGCACCTGTTTTCAGGGCATGTGTTACATAATTTTCGTCATCGTGAATTGATAGAATAATTACTTTAGATTCAGGATACAGCTCTACAAGCTGTTTTGTAGCTTCCACACCATTTACGTTTGGCATATTGATATCCATGATCACAACATCAGGATGATAGTGCTCAACAATACGAGCCGCTTCGTCCCCGTCATCACCTTCGGCTACCACTTCAAAGGTAGGTTCAAAATCCAATATCCGTTTAACACCTTCACGAAATAACTGATGGTCGTCGATAATAACAATGTTTACTTTAGTCACAAGCCACGCCTCCTTGTATTATTGTTCTATATACTCTAGCATTCGGTCAATATGCCTTTTGGCTCTATTTTACAAATCATAGTCAAAGAGATAACGGAACCTTAATCATAATAAATGTCCCAAGACCTATTTTCGAATCTATTGTCATCGTTCCTTCCAATAAATCTACTCTTTCTTTCATGCCCAGCAAGCCGAATGATTTGTTTTTCTTCTCTTTCGCTTCCTTCAGGTCGAACCCTTTACCGTTATCTTTTATCATTAAAATCACAAAATCCTTTGTGATCTCAACTTTGACTGTAATTTCTTCAGATTCAGAATGCTTTAGCGCATTAGACACAGCTTCCTGTGCGAGCCTGAAGAGCGCAACCTCAAACTGAGGCGCTAGCCTCTGATCCTCTGTTTCTCCAATGCACTGAAAATGTATTTTGACCTTCCCGTTATATTCCTCGGTTGTATATAGATATTTTCTTAAAGTTGGAATCAGGCCTAGGTCATCAAGGGCCATCGGTCTTAAATCATATATAATCCTTCTCACTTCGTAAAGGGCATTCCGAACATTTTGGCGTAGATTTTTAATTTCTTGGAATCCGTCCTCTGCGCCCCGGTCACGGAAAATCCGCTCGATTAATTCCGATCTCATCATAACATTCGCCAGCATTTGAGCGGGTCCGTCATGGATTTCTCTTGAGACTCTTTTTCGCTCTTCTTCCTGCGCCTCAATGATTCTTAAGCCGAAATCCTGTTTTGCCTGAGCATCAGCAAGAAGCAGTCCAACTTCGCGCAAATCCTGATTCAAGTAGTTGAGCACAACTGTAATTTGGCTTACTAATGATTCTGACCGCTCAATGATTTCCTGAAGCCCTAGCAATCTGCGCTCCAAATCGTCCCGCCGTTCGCGCAATTGCTTCTCACGCTGCTGGATCATCGTCAATTCTACCTGCAGCTTATGGGCTTTTTCATAAGCATTGCGGATTTCCTCTTCACTGAATCTATGAAAATTACGGCTGACCTCGGATAAACGGTTTCTCGCATGGCGAGTTTGCACTTCAAGTTTATCGCCAAGCTCAATCACTTCATACACCTGCTGTTTAATTTGTTTCAGTTCTTCAACCAGCTGTTCATACTGCTGGCGTGACTGCTCCCCGATTTGAAAAACTTCGTCCTTGCTCCCGTCAACGGTTTTCAGCATCTTCATCAAAATAGAATCCAGCACTTTGGAATCCATCTTTGTTTTATTCATAATTTCCCTCCGTCACGGCGTTGTCATATATTTTTATTATAAATGTAATTGATCTGCAAATTATGTCGAATTATAATGAAAGAATGCGTATATTCTAGAAAAAAACATTTTTATATACTCTCTACTCTTTATGATACCAAAATACGCACAAAAATTCTAAAGACTGTACGAATTTGTATAGGCAGTCTTTTATGCTTAGCAGGAGGGTCAGCTAGCATGCTGCACAGCTATTTTACTGTGAAAGAAGCAGGAGAACACGAGATTGTTATAGAAAAATCGCGTTTTATCTGTCATTTAAGCCGTGTTTCTACCGAACAAGAGGCACAGGAATTTATACAGAAAATAAAGAAACAGCACTGGAATGCGACTCATAATTGCTCGGCTTATGTTATTGGCGAGAATGATCATATCCAAAAAGCCAATGATGACGGGGAACCAAGCGGTACAGCGGGAGTGCCGATGCTCGAGGTTTTAAAAAAACGCAGGCTGAAGGATACTTGCGCCGTCGTTACACGCTACTTCGGAGGCATTAAGCTTGGTGCTGGCGGATTAATTCGCGCTTATGGGAAATCAGTGTCTGAAGGATTAAATCATATAGGTGTTGTAGAACGGAAGCTTATGCGAATCATGCATACTTCTGCAGATTACACATGGCTTGGCAAGATTGAAAATGAATTAAGGGAGTCACAATTTCTGTTAAAGGAAATCCATTATTCAGAAAATGTTGAATTCGAAACATACGTCGAAGAAAAAGAAACAAACGCTTTTTCTGAATGGATGACAGAACTGACAAATGGAAAGAGTGATATTAAAGAGGGAGAGTTGACGTATCTTGAAAAAGCCGTCAATCACATAAAGGAGACTGAATAATGGCTGAACGCGTTAGAGTGCGTGTGCGAAAAAAGAAAAAGAGCAAACGCAGGAAAATTTTAAAAAGAATTATGTTATTGTTCGCCCTTGCACTATTGGTAGTTGTAGGGCTTGGCGGGTATAAACTTTATAAAACCATTAACGCTGCGGATGAATCGTACGATGCCCTATCCCGCGGGAATAAATCAAATCTTCGCAACGAAGTTGTAGACATGAAGAAAAAACCGTTTTCTATTTTATTTATGGGAATAGAGGATTACGCGACTAAAGGACAAAAAGGGAGATCAGACTCTCTTATTGTTGTTACCCTGGATCCCAAAAATAAAACCATGAAAATGCTGAGCATTCCGCGTGACACACGTGTGCAATTAGCCGGTGACACAACGGGGAGCAAGACGAAGATCAATGCCGCTTACAGCAAAGGCGGTAAAGATGAGACAGTTGAAACTGTTGAAAACTTCTTGCAAATCCCGATTGATAAATATGTCACAGTTGATTTTGACGGATTTAAAGATGTGATTAATGAAGTCGGCGGTATTGATGTAGACGTGCCTTTCGATTTCGATGAAAAAAGTGATGTAGACGAAAGCAAGCGGCTTTACTTCAAAAAAGGCGAGATGCATTTGAACGGCGAAGAAGCCTTGGCATATGCCCGGATGAGAAAACAGGATAAACGCGGAGACTTTGGCCGTAATGACAGACAAAAACAAATCTTAAACGCGCTGATTGACCGAATGTCAAGTGCAAGCAACATTGCTAAAATTGATAAAATCGCAGAAAAAGCCAGCGAAAACGTTGAAACTAATATTCGCATTACTGAAGGTTTAGCGCTTCAGCAGATTTACAGCGGCTTTACCAGTAAAAAAATCGACACATTGAGCATTACAGGTTCTGATTTGTATTTAGGGCCTAACAACACATATTACTTTGAACCTGATGCTACAAATCTCGAGAAAGTCAGAAAAACGCTTCAAGAGCATTTAGATTATACTCCTGATACAAGCACTGGCACTTCAGGTACCGGAAGTTCAACAGACGGGACTGACAGCTCAAGCAGTTCTGGCAGCACTGGCACAACAACTGACGGGACGACGAGCGGAAGCAGCTATTCGAATGACAGCAGCACAAGCTCAAACAACAGTACAACGAATTCAACAACTGATTCATCCTATTAAAAAATGCCCGGTCCTTTTAGAGGATCGGGCATTTTTGCGCAAAAAAAAACTCCGGCACATAAGCCGGAATTTTTAATTCCTTTTCACCAGCCGTTTATAAAACTTTGTAAACGGCTTAAATTTTTCATTCACGAGTCCTGTCACTTCTGCTATGATTTGCATAAAAATAATTAAAATGAAGATAATAAACAAAGAAAGCCAAATTGTGGCACTTTTAAGTACTATCGCACTGATACTGAAAATAAATCCAATTAAATAAATAACTAAGACCGACATCCGATGTGAAAGGCCAAAGGCCATCAGTCTATGGTGAATATGCGACTTATCAGGCGCTGAAATCGGCTGTTTGTTTAATATTCTCCTGATGATAGCAAATGTTGTATCAAAAATCGGTACGCCTAATATAATAATCGGGATAACGATACTGAACAATGTGACACTTTTATACAGGCCTAATAATGAAAGAATCGAAATACTATACCCTAAAAAAAGTGATCCCGTATCTCCCATAAAGATTTTTGCCGGGTGGAAGTTGTAAAACAAAAACCCCAGCGTGCTGGCAATAACGACTAATGAGAGTGACAGAATGAGCACTTTTCCGCCGGATAGCGCCATGACAGCGATCGTTGACAGGCCGATAACAGAAAGACCGGCAGCAAGGCCATCCAATCCATCAATCAGGTTAATTGCGTTCGTGATGCCGACAATCCATAATACCGTCAGCGGATAAGCCATCCATCCTAACTCAAACCGTTCTGTTAAAAAAGGTACTGAGAAAAAGTCCATTTTTAAGCCAGTGCTTACAATCATTATGGCTACACCTAATTGAATCAAAAACTTAACTTTTGCACTTAATTGATATTTATCGTCAAGAATACCTAACACAATAATGATGAATGCTCCGGCTGTAATTGCCGTCATCCTTGTTTCTGTGTAAATACCGGATGCAAGCACGCCTGCAACCACCCCGATAAATATGGCCAGCCCGCCCATGCGGGGCATGATTTTGTCATGTACTTTTCGATTGCTGGGCTGGTCAACTGCACCTATTTTAATCGCAATCCTTTTTACGATTGGGGTTATGATTAAAACTGTCAGCAGCGAGACAATAAACGCAACAACAATGCGAATCATGCGTTCGTCAAGCATAAAGAAGTCTCCTTTGGAATTAAATGAAGTCTTTATTTATATAGAGAACCGTTCCTTCCATTATACCTTCTCCTTAGTTATTATAACAAGCTTCATCAAAAAGAAACACGTATAATCAAAAAACGCGCATCCCAATTTATAGGACTACGCATGTTTTTGAATCCCTGTATATTTCATAATTTGTCTAAATAAGCAATTCCAATCTTGTGTCCGGGCGATGTTTCGGCGCATTTCTTTATAGGTTTCGTCTCCGTTTTGTCCGAGAACTTTTTCACAAGCTGCTATAAAATCAATTGGATGATCACCTTCTACATATTCGTATACATACGGCTTTTGCATTTTTGAGGTTGACGGGAGATTAGAGCCGACGACAGGTTTTCCTGCCGCTAAAAATTCAAATAGTTTCAGCGGAAACACAGCTTGATTATACGGTGATTGTTTATATGGCATGATGCCAATGTCGATAAGCTCCATAAAATGCGGAACTTCTTTCGGATCTGCCGGGCCGGTCCATATGACATTTGGAAGCCTCAGCAGCTCTTGAAACGAAACATCACCATTGGTGGCATCCGGGCCAACCCATAAAAATGTCCAATCAGGCTTTTGCAGTGCCGCTTCTTTAATCATTTTAAAATCGAGCTTCGGTTTAATCCCGCCAATAAAGCCTAACACCGTTCCTTCTCTCCCCTGCAGTATACTGCGATCGGGAGCTTGTTTATGTGCAGAAAACAGCTCATACTCCACACCGTTTTCCACAGTATGAACCTTTTCTCGTCCTGCAGTCAGTTTTTTGTCTACTTCCTTGTGAAGATAATCTGATGAACAGGTTATTGAATCTGCTCGTTGTATAATTCTCAGCTCTGCCGATTTAATGACTTTTCGCCGGAATTCAGACAGCAGATTTGATCGGCCGCTGATCGGCGCCGCCCATAAGTCACTACAGTCATAAATGACCTGATCCCAAGGATACAGCGAAGACAGCAGCGGGAATCCCGGAAACGTGTACCATAAACAGCAGCGTTCACCGTTTGCAGAAGCAGATGTAAGCTCATCGAGTAATGGGGAGAGCTTATGTCTGTAAAAGACATCTGTATATCGTCCGAAACGAAACATTTTTTTCTGCAGCAGGTCTTTGACAGCGAATTGCCTGATGCCAGAATGGACTTCCTGAAACTCTTTTCCTTGGGCACGCGGAGCCGGACATACCCAAATAACTTCCTTCGTTTCCTCCTGAGCAGCTAAAAATTCTGCCAGCCGGTGCCTTCTGTATCTCAATTGGTCTTTTCCCCATTCAGCAGTGGCAACGATGACATGAATGATTGCTTCTTTTGTTTCCACCTTCATCACCTTTTCTCTCTGTTTGCGGCTATAATCTTTTTTTCACCGCGTTTTTTGCATATTGAACAAAACACCATGTTGCTTTCATAAAATGAAGCCGTTCGATCTCCCTGTAGACAAACCACGTTTTTTTCGCAGCCTTCCATTTGTTGCTGGAAATTGAGTTATTGACAAGCCGATATTCAGCCAGGCATTCATTCATTCCATAGGCAGTAAATCCTTTTTTTAAAAGAGACAGCCATGTGGCTAAGTCCTGTCTCGTTCTGATATTCGGCATTTGGATCTGTCCCGTTTGCTCCCTGTCAATCATCACCGTCAAGCAGCCGATAATTGTATTTTTCAGGGCGTCATCGTACGTCAGGCTTTCCGGCGCATGAATAAATTTATCGAGTGGGGTCCCGTCCTGCGCCATTAAACTGTAGCCCGTGAAAGAAAACGCACAGGAGCGCTCCATCATAAACTCAAGCTGCTTTTCCAGTTTGTCTTTTTTCCATTTGTCATCACTGTCCAAAAATGCTACGTAGCGCCCTTGAGCGCGTTCCAACGCTTTGTTGCGAGCAACCGCAGCTCCGGAGTTCTCTTCCAGATACACCACATGAATTCTTTCGTCTATTTTTTCATACTGCTGTAAAATGTCGCGGGTCCCATCCGTTGAGCAATCATCCACGATAATCATTTCCCAATGAGGATGGCTCTGATCTAATACCGAATGAACCGTGTCTTCAATATAGTCACGCGCATTATAGGAAGGTGTAATGACAGATACGAGAGGTTTCCAATTGGTCATGATCACATCTCCATCGTATGATTTTAAAAGGATTCCCTGAAAAATTCAGGAATGACAACGAACATAAAGGCAATCGTAAGGCCAATCATAACGCCGAGAACTGCTTTCTTTTTCGGAGACATTCCGCCGCCTGCTGTCTCACTTACGGTTTCTGAATCAGTAACACTTGCCGCTTTCAGGTTAAGCTGTGTGTTTTTGAGCTCATATAAAAATCTCTCTTTATCCACTTTGGAATCCTCGCTCACCGACTCGCCTTCAAGGGCGTCTATGCTGCTGCGGATGACGGCTTCTCTTTCTGCATACAGCTTTTGATCATTTTTGAGGAAGGTGGAGGATATGGCGTTTAAGACAGATTCCGTTCTATCCTTATCCTCGTCGCTATAGCTTAAAGTCAGTAACGATTTGGATTCCGTTTTGATGGTAAGCTTCTCTTTGATCTCTGCTACATCTTCATCCTTTTCATCAGGAAGCGCCTCCTTCAAAAAAGAGTCGCTCTTTAGCAGAAGCGGAATCTCTTCTGTGCTGTTATAAACCGGATGATCATAGCTCCCCACAGCCAAAGTATCTTCAGCTGTATAGCTCTTTTGATCAGCGATCTGTGACGGCAGGATATACCCCGCCGCACCTAATATAATTGGCACCGCTATGATCCAAATGATATTTTTTTTTATGCGACGGGCTATTCTTATCAATATATCGTTCATATAAGTCTCCCTGCTTTTTGTAGTCTGTTTATCTGTACATCGGCTCAGGCATTTGTCTGGATCGCCTTAACACATTCACGGCGGCGATGACGAGCGCCATAAACACCCAATGGAAAAATAAATTTGAAACAGAGCTTGGGCTGATACTTGATACCAGGAAACTGACCATAGCGGTAATAAGTCCTTCTGTGATCAGTTTTGACTGATTTTCTAATTTTCTTTCATAAAACTTGTAAAGCACCCATATGAGGTAGGCATAAACGGACAGATATCCCAGCATGATGAACAAGCCAAAATTAGCAAGAATTTCAACAAGCCAGTTATGCACCTCTGCCACATTGTCAGTATCATATACAGCATAATGCTCAAGATAATAGGATACATTTCCTGCCCCGACTCCGAATCCGTATGAATCAAGGAAAAAATGCCAAGCGTTTTTCAGCAGATTTGCCCGAGCCACATTTGATGGAAGCCTGTCATGAAATGAATGCAGCGTCTGCGGGGCCAGAAACAGCTCCCAAAACTTTGAATAGATTTTGCTGGCGAAAAGAACTGCGAAAAGAGCAATTCCCGCCGCCGACAGCCATATAGCCATTTTCTTTAAAACAGGCGGCAATACAATGAAGATGTAGACAGCAATACCTGCAAAAATACCCAGAAGGCTGGCTCTTGAACCAGTGGCAAAAATTAAATACAACGCACAGAGCGAGAGCACAAGGCCAATTGCCTTGATGTATCCATTCTTAATGTTTTTCATCATCGTGATGTAAAAAAAGAAGCTGATGGATAAAAAGGTCGCAAAGTCATTTTGATTAAAAAAGACCGATGTCGGATAATGCTGCTTATACTCCGGTCCGCTGTACAATGTGGAACTCGCAAGATGATGGTGGGTGATATGATTGTAAAAACCAATGATCATCAGAAATACCGTCATCACCAGCCAAATGGCATAAACAATCATCAGCCGCTCCATTTTTTGCACGTACATGACAATAAGATAAATGAAGAAAATTCCCATTGCCAATAAGGCTAAATACTTGAGGCCAACTGTTACCGACTTGGCCCACAGCAGAGAAACAAGGCCATATATAAACCAAAAGGCGAAAAAGAGCAATATCCCTTTTACTTGCAGCCCATGCCATCTTTCAATATGGGTTCGATTCCGAACCATGCCGAAAATATGAAGGCAACCCGCTGCAATGAGCAGAAGCCGGTAAAGGAACAAACTGAAAAATCCAAGATGAATAGCGAAAAATGCATTATTTAAAAAAGTGCAGGCGATCAAAATATAGATTACAGCCATAAAGAGCCGTTCTTTTGTTGTAAATGCGGTTGCAAGCGTCAGTAAAAACAGGCCAATTGCCAACACCGCAAGCACAGCAGCCATCTGCATGAAACCTATATCTTTGTGGATGGCTCCCAGCAATAGGACGACTCCAAATATAGCAGCGGCCAGTAACGCTAGCGTATGGACCGCTGATCGTTTGATACTCACATGTTTAACCCCTTTCCTGATGTTTCAGGAGCCAGCGGCCGAGCCTAGCAGCCGGCAGCTTCAACCAAGTAACACTTTTTCTTTTTATAAATTGACGCTTCCCAAGTCTTTAGCCAATTCTTCAAGCGGCAAGCCCGGAAAATACTTGTCAGAGGGTTCCGTTCCCCGAACAGCGGGACGGCCGATAGAGTGATAAATGTATCCGGCTGCCTGCATCTCTTCAAGTGAAAATAAATTTCTGCCGTCAATGATGACTGGCTGTTTTAAGAGGGTTTTCACTTTTACAAGCTCCATTTCTTTCACTTCCGGCCAATCCGTTAAAATCAGGCATGCATCAGTGTCTTCCATCGCAGCATACACATCTGTGTAATACTCGACCTGTTCGCCAAGGATCGCTGAAGCTTCAGGAATAGCAATCGGATCGTATGCTTTTACATGGGCGCCCAGCTGCTGCAGCATTGGGATAATATCAAACGCTGGAGCGGATCTCACATCGTTCGTATTCGGTTTGAAGGCCAATCCCAGGACTGAAATGGTTCTCCCTTTGACGCTTCCCATAACAGTCAAAAGTTTATCTACGATATGAACACGCTGCTTTTCGTTTGTTTCAATGACAGCTTCGATGAGCTTGAATGGATAGCCTGCCGATTTTGCGATTTGAAGCAACGCGGTTGTATCCTTTGGAAAACATGAACCGCCGAATCCAATACCCGCTTTAAGGAACTTTCTGCCGATACGGCTGTCAAGACCAACACCATCAGCAACTTTTGAAACGTCTGCGCCGACTCGCTCACAAATGTTTGCGATATCGTTGATAAAGGAAATCTTTGTCGCCAGAAATGCATTCGCGGCGTATTTAATCATTTCTGCACTTTCTAGGTTTGTTTTAATGACAGGAGCATGGAATGGCTGATGAAGTTCCTCAATGATGGCAGCGGCTTTATGACTTGTTGAACCAATCACGGCACGCTCCATATTCATCGTGTCATGAATCGCTGACCCTTCCCGAAGGAATTCAGGGTTAGATACAACATCAAATGAGTATCTCCCCTTTGAGGCTTTTTGAACGATAGATTGCACCAGTTTCCCTGTTCCAACCGGGACTGTGCTTTTATTTACGATCACTTTGTAGCCGTTAAGATGCTCACCGATTGTTTTCGCCGCCGCTTTGACGTACGTTAAATCAGCTTCACCTGTTTTGGACATAGGCGTTCCAACTGCAATATAAATAATATCTGAGGCCCGAATGGCGGACGGGATATCGTTCGTAAAGGTCAGGCGCTGATCCAGCACATTTTTTTCAACTAAGTCTGCAAGCCCTGGTTCATAGATTGGGATTACCCCATTTTTCAGACTTCTGATTTTTGATTCATCGATATCACAGCAGACAACTTTATTGCCGATCTCCGCAAAGCAAGTACCTGATACGAGTCCTACATAACCTGTTCCAATGACAGCTATTTTTTTCACAGCGCTCATCCCTCTCCTGTAAAATGATCTTCCTATTTATATTGGTCGCAGTTTCTTACGATTAAACGGACGTTTTCGTGACCGTCTGATACTGATGATGCAAGGCCTTGGCGTTTTTTCCTGCGTCAAATTGAGCCTGCACGGTTTCATACAAGTCATCTGCTACTTCTGGCTTCCATATTTGCTCATGTTCGTACCGAGTGATCGCTTCTGCCAAGGCTTGAGCGGATTTCGGCTTAATCAGCAGATGCTGGTGCTTTCCGAATAAAGATGCCACTCCGCCAACATCTGTACAGATGACAGGAATCCTTAACGCCAGCGCCTCAATTACAACAGTCGGCATTCCCTCACTGTAAGAAGGAAGCACGAATAGGTCTGCCGCAAGCAAATAGTCTCTTACCTGATGATTTGGGACTTGGCCTGTGACGATATGCCCCTTCTGCGTCAGCGTCGATTTTGCGGGACCATCCCCGACAAAGACTGCCTTAGGAGAGTCCTGAAGCGATTCTATCGCTTCAGACAGTTCAAAAATGCCTTTCTCTCTGACCAGCCGGCCGACATAGACAGCCAGACGCTGATCGAGCGGGAGTCCGAGTCTTTTTCTGATTTCCTCTTTCGTCTCCTCATTCTCCTGAAAGCGGCTGAGCTGTATGCCGATTGGCAAAACCGAGCTGTCAAAGCCCGAAAGCTTTTTGGCTTCTTCCTGAAGCTTGTGGCTGACTGCTAAAACAACTGATGCCGAACCTACGGCACGCTTGAAGGCTTTAAACGCTCCTTTGCTGTAATGCGGATAGACATTCACATCACTGCCATGCAAGGTCAGGACATAAGGAATTTGCGCTAACTCTGACACGACTGCCGCAGCCCCGCCCGATGGCATGGCAAAATGCGCATGGATCAGATCCGGATATAGGTCGCATTGTTTCATGGTTTTTAAAACGGCTGATGCGATTCTCCGATGAGGCTGCGCCCACTTCAGCTGGCCGGGAACTGCCCGATAGAAAGGCCGGTAAACCGGTATTCCCTTTCTAATCTCATACTCCGGTCTGGCATCCTTTTTTCGATATGTCTTTTTCAGCATGCGGACAGGTGCTGAATGAAAAGGCCGTGGGCATATCACAGTGATATCAAGCCCGAGTTTTTGCAGCTCTTGCACCTGTGTCTCATGAAACACACCCTCTCCGGGTTTCATACTGCTCGGATATACGCTTGTGATCCACAAAATCTTCATGACAAACGTCCTTTTCTTAGTAGTTTGCTTTTCGTTTGAGGGTACGCTTTTACCAAAAGAAAGAGATAGCACAGCGCCCCGGCCGCAACTGAAATGGCCAACCGCATTTCTGCCTGCATACTGAAGTGTTCGGTACTGAGGCTTACACCAAACGCGATGATGCCCATCGCCGCAGTAATCAGAAATGGCTTCATAATCGACTGGAAATAAGCTGAAAGGTTAAGCTTGATGACATATGCCAAAAGCCAGCGCCCAATAAGGAAATTAACAACGCTGATAATGGCATACACCCATGCGACTGTCAGCAGGCTTCCCGTCTGTACAGCTGCAAACAGTGATAATCCATACAGCAGCAGAACGCCGGAATCCCAATAAAATGCTAAGTCTGCTCTTCCTTTAGCCAGCAACACAGATCCATTTGGATTCATGAGCACTCTTAGTATTCCGACAATCGCCAGAACATTTAGGATCGGAACAGCAGCAAGCCATTTTTCTCCGAAAACCGCTGTGATAAAGGCGTCTGACACCGACACGAGCCCGATTAACAGCGGAAACGAAACAAGCGCCAGCATTTTTGTCATATTCAGAAAGCCTTCTCTGATCACGCTGTTTTCATATTTGTTTTTTGCGAAAACAGGGAATGCCACCCGTGTGACAATCGGATTGATCTTCAAAACCGGAATGGTGACAATCTGATAAGCGAGGTTATAAATTCCCAGTGCTTCAGCACCAATAAACCGGCCGATCAAAATCATGTCGATATTTGCTCCCAGCCTGTTCACAAGACGGGATGAAAGCTGAAAGGCTCCAAAAGAAAAGAAATCCTTCATGCCTCTCAAATCAAAAACAAAAGCAGGATGCCACTTTTTTCGGTATACAGCCCAATATAAAATCCCTTTACTGGACTGCAGCAAGACTTGAGAAATCACGTACGCCAAAATCGCATCCATCATAAAAACCGCTATCGCTAAATATCCGAATGACAATACATTTGAAAAAATCTCTATTTTGCTTAACGTATTAAAATGCAGCTGCTTTTGCAGCATATACTGATACTGCTGTCCAATTGGCGCGATCAAAAACATAATCGCCAGAATCCGAACCAGAAACACCAGCTCTTCTCTTTGATAAAATCCCGCAATGACAGGACTGCTCACATATAAAAGAACAAACAGCAAAACGCCCGTCATAATGTTAAGCCAATACAATGTTGACAGCTGGCGCTCCGTCGCGTCGTCTCTCTGAATTAATGCTGCGCCAAAACCCATATCGAGCACAATCTGGGCGAAAACTGTAACCGTTGTGATCATGCCGACAAGCCCAAATTCTGTTAAGGTCATCATATTTCCAAGCAGGGCAAACTGAACAATTTGTATGATTGTAATACACACGGTTGAAATACTTGTCCACTTTGCACCACTCATGATTTGTTTTGTAATACTTGGCATCATATTCCCTACTTCTTTTTAAGCTCAGATTGATGGTGAGTAATGGAATCCCGTTTTATCTTGCACCATCACCCGTCCAAACTACTTTACAAGTTTTTAACATAATTTTTAATTCTAAAGTGAAAGTCAGATTGCGAATGTAATATAAATCAAATATCAGCTTTTCCTTCGGCGTCATATCGTAACCGCCGTTCACCTGAGCCCAGCCGCTCAATCCCGGTTTAACAGCCAGACGCTGTGTAAAGCCTGGAATCTCATTCTGGAATTTTTCCGTAAATACGGGCCGTTCCGGACGAGGGCCAATCATACTCATATCGCCTTTCAGCACATTAAACAGCTGAGGAAGCTCGTCAATTCTCGTTCTTCTGATAAAAGCTCCGATCCTTGTCACCCGCGGATCTTGCTTCTGTGCCCAAACCGCCCCAGACTTCTCGGCATCTATTTTCATGGAACGAAGCTTATAAAGCTTAAATGGTTTCCCGCCTTTCCCTACGCGTTCCTGCGTATAAATGGCAGGCCCCGGCGTCTCCAAACAAATCAATATTGAAAATACCGCAATCATTGGCAGCGCAATCGCCAACCCAATGAGCGCAAACCAAATATCCATTACGCGCTTTATTGCCAAATAACGAGCCGTCTTTTCAGATAATGTAAAAGAATGTATTTGCTGAACTGAGAATTCACGACTCACATTCATGCTTTTCTCTGCACTCACTGACACACACCTCACGATTTGTTTGGGATGTTATGATGACCTATGCCAGTCAGTTTAGCAGACGGATGTTAATTGGATGTAAATGGTATGTTAAGAAGTGTGAATTACGTGTTTTTTCTGATAAATGTTGTTAATACTCTTTTACTATTTTATATACAAGTCCTATTTGTTTTAATCATTTCATATAAAAAAGAGACAAATCTGTGATTAGATTTGTCTCTTTCGATTATCTGTAATAAGATACTGTGCCGTCATGAATAGCTTGTGCAGCTTTATCTTTATAAACCGCTTGCTTCAATTTACTTGCATCTGATGCATTAGTGATAAAGGCAGTTTCAACTAAAACACTCGGCATTTTAGAATATTTAATAACGTAGAAAGCAGCTGTTTTTACTCCCCGGTCTCTCGTTCCAAGATTAGCCGCTAACTTTGGTTGAATTTGTTCAGCCAGTCTCTTGCTATTTGCGGCTTGATATGTTGTATCGTAGTACGTCTCACTTCCATTTGGGGATGAGCTATCATTAGCATTTGCATGTATACTGATAAATAAATCTGCTTGCGCAGAAGCTGCTTTATTTACTCTCTCCTGTAAAGAATAAAAAGTATCATTAGATCTTGACAGTACTGGAAGAGCACCTGAAGCATTTAGCTTTGTATTGACTCTTTTCGCTATATCAAGGTTGACTTCTTTCTCAAGGAGTCCATTGCCGATTGCTCCTGAATCTTGATCACCGTGACCCGGATCAATAAAGATTGTTTCACCAACTACCGGGTTCTTTAGCTGATTAGCAACCTTGGTGCTTACGGCAGGAGTGTTTCCGATAATCATAAAGTTTGACATGTTTTTACTTCCAATAATTTTACGGGCTCCTGTAGATAAATTTTCACCATTTGTAAGGATAAGAGATTGCTTCTTCTTAGCTGCCAGTGTAGCTCCTGCAATAGAGTCAGGGTAGCTGAATCCATTGCTTACATATACGGTGCTTGTTGATAAATTAAGTTTTTGTACGATATTTGCAGCAAGCTCATATCTGTTTGAACCGCTAATTCTTGTAGGAGAAGGTAACTTGTTGTATACCGTACTGCTGATACTTCCAGTGCCTCCTACAACAACGGTACTCGAAATTCCCTTATCTTTTATCACAGACGTAGTCGCACTATTTATAGATGTTTTATTTGTGAAAAGAATTGGATACCCGTTTTTCGCTGCATAAGGAATGACGGCCGGAGCGTCTGCATATAAGAAGCCATTCAAAACAACAGCTTTTGAAGTCGCACCCATCGCTTTTGCCACCCGTGCAGCCGTATCATAACGGTTGCTTCCTGCAATTCGTTTAATACTTATCCCCAAGCTTTTAATCTGGTTAGCAGTGTTAGATGAAACAGCAGGTGTTCCGCCTACAATAATTACATTTTTAGTCTGCATCTCTTTCAATCTTGTTTTCGTTTCATATGAAAGCTTATCAGAATTAGTGTAAAGCAATGGCGCATTCTTCTGGTAAGCAAGGGGTGCTGCTGAAATAGCATCTGCATAAGAACTCCCACCAACAATTACAGCTGTACTTGCTGTTGAATACATTTGCTTTGATATTTGAACAGCAGTGCCGTATCTATTGCTTCCCCCGACTCTTTTCACTGAGTTATCGGCCAAAGCTGTTGGCACAAAAAGTATGAGCCCCAGAAAACACATTGTCAGGACTTTTATATAAGAACGCAATTGATTTCCTCCTTAAATGGCGTTATATCCTAAAATAATTAATAACTTGTCAGAGTTGTACCTGGATAGTAAAATTTCAAAATTGAACTATATGAATCTCCAGCTTCTGCTCTTGCTTTTGCTCCATATTGACTCATTCCGATCCCGTGACCATATCCTTTACCGCTGATTGTGTACTTTGAAGTATCTTTTTTTACAGTCACATAAGTACTTTTAAATACAGTCGCTCCAATCATTGTTCTTAACTCACTTGTTGGTACACTAATGGTTGTAATTTTGCTCAAGTTATAGGAGCCAGTACTGCTTTTAACAAAATACTTCACTTTCATCGATGCTGTTTTTGCACGCTGCCCTTGTGTCGTTCCACTAAAGCTTAAATCGTCAATACTTGCAATTTTGACAGAATCAGCGCTTGTTTCTTTATTTTTCAAGATCCAGTTCTTAACTCCGGAAAGTCTTGCAGAATCAGTTTCAGTCGCTGAAGACCACCAAGAAGAAGGCTTCGTTAAGTCCAAAGATTTCGTATCTAGCTGTTGTTTTGACAAAGTAAGCGTCCAGCCTATTTGAGGATCCTTTGTATCTTTTTTTGCAATCAAGTAAGGTACACTTGACGACCACACTTCATTACTAGCTTCTGTGTAACCACCATTACTGGAAGAATAAGCTGCAGTTATAAGAGATCCATTATATTTCAGAACTTTCCCCTTCGTTTGCTCTACCGCTTTATTGGTATTCGAATTCCAACTGTAGCCACCATAAACTTGAAAAGCGGTTGTATCAGGTACAGTAGTTCCTGTTTTTGTTATTGAGTAGGTTCTTGCAGCGACAGTCTGTGCTTTAAGAGCCTCAAGTGACCAGCTAGCAGGCATTTCATTCGGAACTACTCCTTTTAAGTAATCCTCAAATGGAATATTCTCATTTACCGGTCGGATATATTTAGTAGACTCAATAGAGAAATTAACCGTGCCAAGATACTGCTTTCCATCAAGACTAATTCTGTTTGAAGTAGAATAGTTTTCTGGTTTAATTCTTAGGGAGTTTCCGTAAGTTTTGATGTTTTCAAGGTTTAATTTTCCGCTGTTGATTTTTAGATTATAGGTGCTACCGTCAGCTAAATAAAATTCATCAGCAAGTGAATTCTCAACTTCAGCAGAAATTGAACTGGTACTTCCAATAAAGTCGTATGCATATGTGGCTTTATCTTTCGTTATACTTTTAGCCGCAGCCGGAACGCTATCTTGTTTAATAAATAAAATTTGGCTGTTTTTCTTCGAGGCAAGCGAAGCGCCTATCAGTACGTCTGCATATTTTGTCCCGTTCGTCATTACGACTTTATCAGCCTTCAACTTTAGTTGCTTAATTATATTTGCCGTAAGTTCATATCTGGTTGATCCAGGAATCCTTTGCACAGTTGAAGTTTTTTTAATTTGGTTTTCTACACTATCACTGACGCTAAATGAACTGCCTATAATGATGACTTGTTTTGGCAAATTATAATCCGGAAGCTTGTCTTTCTCTGTAAGCAAAATAGGGTATCCGTGTGCTGCTGCATATGGAGCAATGGCTAAAGCGTCTTGAAATACTCTTCCGGTTACAACGATCGCTTTATCATAGCTGCCCATTTGCTTTGCAATATTTTCTGATAAGACATATCTATTTTTTCCGCTTATCCTTTTCACAGCGCCATATGATTTCAGCTTGTTTTCTACATCTTTTGAAATGCTTCGCGCTCCCCCAATGATTAAAATATTATCAGGGTTAAACTTAGCAATTTGTCTTTCAGTAGTTTTTGTTAACGTGTCAGGCTGAGTAAATAAAACTGGTGCGTTCAGTTTTTTCGCCAATGGAATAACAGGCAATGCATCAATAAAAATATCTCGGTTCACCAATATCACTGTATTAGGATTTTTCCACTGGCTGTTGGATGCAAGAGTCGCAGTTTCGTATCGTGAAGCGCCTGCAAAACGATCCGTAACAGCAACATTATCTCCAGTTACTTTATAAAATCCTGTTGGCGATAGACTGATGCTAGATTTATTTCCAATATAATTTGACAATTTAACTGAGATGTTTGAGTCTGCTGCAAAAGAAACTGATGGAATCAATAATAAGATTGCAGCAAGTGAACACACTATCAATTGTTTGCAAGATTTCAAAATTTCAGGTTCCTCCCTATATCTTAGTTGGCACGTTCAATATCTTTTAACAGAAGCTGACCCTCATCATTTTTTTCATATGTAATCGTGACCTTATCTCCACTGTTAAACTTATCAAGATCACTTGTCGATTCTTCAGTGATATCAAGACTAACCGGCTCATTATCTACTGTTACTTCTATTGTATGAGTATCAGCTAACCCTACATAAGTACCTTCCTTTGTTTCAATGTTACTGTCTGGCGATACATCTTCACCTTGACTCTTTTGACTATTAACCCCGCAACCCGAAAGAAGCAATATAAAGAACAGTAAAGCAATAAATTTTTTCATTTTTTTCACCTCATTATATTTTATCGTCAACCTATTTTATATTTTAAAGAAAAATTAAGAAACAATGAAACTTTTTTTTATAAAAAACGACTATTTTAGGATTTCATTCTTGTATTAAATAGAGTTGTATTTATTGGAAATTTAACTCATAATGAAAGTAATTTAACAGACGAGGTGCAAAGGATGAGAAACGAACGCAGAAAAAAGAAAAAAACTTTATTACTGACAATTTTAACGATAATCGGACTTCTTGTACTCGGAACTGGCGGCTATGCATACTACTTATGGCATAAAGCAGCTTCAACCGTGGCAAGTATTCATGAAAGCATTGATAAATCTAAAAAGAGGGATAAAGAGGTCAGTATCAATAAAAAAGATCCTTTTTCCGTCTTAATCATGGGTGTGGATGAACGCGACGGCGATAAGGGCCGTGCCGATACGCTCATTTATATGACCGTTAACCCAAAAACGAATACAACCGACATGGTCAGCATTCCGCGTGACACGTATACAAAAATTATCGGAAAAGGCACAATGGATAAAATCAACCATTCATACGCTTTCGGCGGCACGCAGATGACGGTAGACACTGTTGAGAACTTCCTCGATGTTCCGGTTGATTATTTTGTGAAAGTGAACATGGAAAGCTTTAGAGACGTTGTTGATACACTTGGCGGCATTACAGTTAACAGCACATTCGCGTTCAGTTATGACGGTTATTCGTTCGGCAAAGGAGAAATCACGCTGAACGGAAAAGAAGCGCTCGCTTATACTCGGATGAGAAAAGAAGATCCGAGAGGCGACTTCGGACGCCAGGACCGCCAGCGCCAAGTCATCCAAGGTATTATTAATAAAGGCGCTAATATTTCTTCCATCACGAAATTCGGAGATATGTTTAAAGTTGTTGAAGATAATGTGAAAACGAACTTGACCTTCGATAACATGTGGGATATCCAGTCCGATTACAAAGGTGCGCGGAAACATATTAAACAGCACGAACTAAAAGGTACAGGCACAAAAATCAATGGAATTTACTACTACCAAGCTGATGAAAGCGCCCTTTCCGATATTACAAAAGAGCTGAAGGAAAGCCTCGAAAAGTAAAACAAAAAGAAGCTTCGCACAATGTGCAAAGCTTCTTTTTTATTTGCCTGTAAATGAATCCGGTTGTTCTTTTCGATACCCGTAATGAAACAGCAATTCTTCCACAATCCGGCGGGAAGCCTCTCCATCTCCATACGGATTAGAAGCCTGGGACATTTTCTTGTACTCATCAGGATCAGTTAACAGCTGTTTTGCAAGCTGATAAATGTTTTCCTCATCCGTACCTGCAAGTTTCAGCGTTCCCGCTTCCACTCCTTCAGGCCGTTCCGTCGTATCACGCAGAACAAGAACCGGTTTCCCGAGAGATGGGGCTTCCTCCTGCACGCCGCCCGAATCGGTCAATATAAAATGCGATTTCGCTGCAAAGTTATGGAAATCGATCACCTCTAAAGGTTCAATCAGATGCACTCTGTCAGAATCACCAAAATGCTTCTGAGCCGCTTCCCGGACAACAGGATTCAGGTGCACAGGGTAAACGACTTGTACATCTTCAAATTCCTCTACAATTCTGCGGATGGCCTTGAACATGTTTTCCATTGGCTCACCCAAATTTTCCCGGCGGTGAGCGGTCAAGAGAATCATTTTATCCTCACCCACCTGATCGAGAACAGGATGTGAGTAACCATCCCTAACCGTTGTGTTGAGTGCGTCAATCGCTGTATTGCCCGTTACAAAAATAGAGTCGGCCTTTTTGTTTTCTTTTAATAAATTGTCTTTCGCCTGGCCTGTCGGAGCAAAATGCAAATCAGCGATCGCCCCTGTCATCTGTCGATTGAGCTCTTCCGGAAACGGGGAATACTTATTCCCTGTACGGAGCCCCGCCTCCACATGACCGACAGCAATTTGATGGTAAAAAGCGGCTAGGCTTCCGGCAAACGTCGTCGTCGTATCACCATGGACAAGCACAATATCGGGTTTGATATCTTTAAACAACTCATCCAATCTTACAAGTGCGTTAGACGTAATCTCTGCCAGTGTCTGCCGCTCCTTCATAATGTTCAAATCGAAGTCAGGCTTGATGTGAAACGCATCTAACACCTGATCGAGCATCTGTCTGTGCTGTGCAGTTACCGTTACATAGGAATCTATTTCAGGATATTTTTTCAATTCAAGCACAAGCGGTGCCATCTTGATCGCTTCAGGCCTGGTCCCGAAAACGGTCATCACTTTTAGTTTTTTCATATTTGTCACCTGGTTTTCTGCTATAGTAAATAAATTCATACTACATATTCTACATGAAAATGCATCATTTTAAATCATTTCATTCTTGATTCAAATAAAATGATATAAGTTTTAATATTAAGGATAAAGCTTGTTTAAAAATGGTTTATCCGATATCATAAAAATGTGTAAAAACATATTGAAAAGGGTAAATAGAGAATAGTTTAACCATAAATTTTTTCGATCATAAGGAAGGTGCCTTTTAAATGAAAAAAGTACGTAAAGCCATAATTCCAGCAGCAGGCTTAGGAACACGTTTTCTTCCGGCTACGAAAGCAATGCCGAAAGAAATGCTTCCTATCGTTGATAAACCTACCATTCAATACATAATTGAAGAAGCTGTCGAAGCCGGTATTGAGGATATTATTATCGTAACAGGAAAAAGCAAGCGTGCGATTGAGGATCATTTTGATTACTCTCCTGAGCTTGAAAGAAACCTAGAAGAAAAAGGAAAAACTGAGTTGCTTGAAAAAGTGAAAAAGGCTTCTAACCTGGCTGACATTCACTATATCCGCCAAAAAGAACCTAAAGGTCTCGGCCATGCTGTCTGGTGCGCGCGCAACTTTATCGGCGATGAGCCGTTTGCGGTACTGCTTGGAGACGATATTGTTCAGGCTGACACACCAGGGTTGCGCCAATTAATGGATGAATATGAAAAAACACTTTCTTCTATTATCGGTGTTCAGCAGGTGCCTGAAGAAGAAACACACCGCTACGGCATTATTGACCCGCTGACAAGTGAAGGCCGCCGTTATCAGGTGAAAAACTTCGTTGAAAAACCGCCTAAAGGCACAGCACCTTCTAATCTTGCCATCTTAGGCCGTTACGTATTCACGCCTGAGATTTTCATGTATTTAGAGGAGCAGCAGGTTGGCGCCGGCGGAGAAATTCAGCTCACAGACGCCATTCAAAAGCTGAATGAAATTCAAAGAGTGTTTGCTTACGATTTTGAAGGCAAGCGTTATGATGTTGGTGAAAAGCTCGGCTTTATCACAACAACTCTAGAATTTGCGATGCAGGATAAAGAGCTTCGCGATCAGCTCGTTCCATTTATGGAAGGTTTACTAAACAAAGAAGAAATCTAAACATAAAGGCTATTGGACATTCATCCAATAGCCTTTTTTTATTTCAACATCAAAGTCAATGTATGCTCTTCATTATCAACTGCGAAGACCTGATCAACGGCCTGCCGCAAAAATTAATAATCCCAGACAAACACACTGATTGTAGAGTTAAACAAACTAAATGAAAACATAAATACAAACATGCAGATTAAATAGTAAATATCTTGTATTCAATGCAAGCTAAGTAAACACCACTTGCTAAAAGAACAATGACTAAACAACCAGCATTACAAAATAATTAAATAAATTTGAAGCAATTACAACAGAAGGCAGTGAACTGTCGGAAAGTTCATTTTGGCTACCATATTAATCCCTTTTAATTTAAGAGCCAGGCCCTCAAATTCCTCTATTCGGTCGGCATGTCCAAATATATCCATCCATCATTTTTATGATTTGCAGAAATGTTCATTATCTCAATTTTCACGTTTAACCCTTCGTCGAAGAGTTAACTCTATAGACTTATTTTTTTAAACTGGTCAAAAAAATCAGTGTAATAATCCATTGTATAATGCACATAAAATTTGCCCCATGGATGGTTTTCAAAGGAATTATAGCTTTTATTTTTAAATAAATCTATCGCCTCGATATCATTGAAGCTATCTAATACATATGCGTCAAATTTATTCCAAATCTTATTATAATAATCAACATCAATTACTTTGATGTTCCCTCCATTTATAAGCAATTTTTTCTGATCTTCTTTATCAAAAAAGTGATGAACGTTTCTTGCACTATTTAAGATAATTTTGGTTTTAGGGCAATTTAATCTGACGTAGTTATAGAAAAGATTAAATTTCTGTTTCCATAGTGCAAAATAATTTTCAAAATGATCTTCTATATTAAAACTTTGTTTTTTATTTTGAATTGTAAATTTATAATAATTCGTTTTAGGGAGAGTCCATCTGTTATTTGTAACAAACTGGTTATCTGAAATTTCTACGTAGCCAAAATGCACATCTGCGAAAAAGTCCAAAATCAAAATGTCTGGCTGAACAGATTTAATCTCGGTTAGAAAGCTATTCTCAAAATCCGTCTTTAAAGTGTTTTTTTCATGATTAGACATGTTCTCATTATCAATAACAATGTAGTTAGGTTTACTCATTGTTGAAATAATGGACGATTGGTTTTGGGTCAATACACAATCAAAAAAATTTTTATAATCAGCATTAAATTGAGAGTTAAAGTTATCACGTGTAACACAACTACCATAAACAGCTACTTTTTTCATTTCTTTATTCCCTCTTTAATATTAGTTCCTAGACTAATAATTTGTTGATAAACACGTTTACAGTTTTCTTTATCCGTATACTTATAAAATTGATTTACTCTATCAATATATTTGGCATCCATTATACAATCGTTTTCCATACAATTTATCAGCTTATCAACTAAAGCATCTTTATCAGCAATTACTTCTCCAAACCCCATTGAATTGTAATCAAAATACCCTTTTTCCAAGTGATTTTTTTCGTATTGGAAGTAAAAAACAGGTTTTTTAAGATAAGCAAAGTCAAATGCAACGGATGAATAATCTGTAACTAAAATCGCACTATTATTGAAATGATCTCGATAACTTTCATTAATGTCCGCAATCCTCACTGAACTATTTTTGTTGAAATCTTTCAACTGCTGAACAATATTTGGATGCGGGAAGAATACGATCTCGTATCCTTTTTCATTAGCCTCATTAATGAGTTTAGCATCATTTAATAAATTATTAAGTTCATTAAAATAAACTGAGTTTTTAAAGAGTGGTGAGTAATCTCTTTTCCCTGTTTGCGGATTTATTTTTCCTACTAAATGATTTCTCCATGTTGGCATAATTAATATCTTTTTATGATTATGATTAACAAGCTTATCAAATCTAGGAAATCCAGTTAGAATTACTTCTCTTTTTGAATAATTATAATGACCATTAATTATAGACTCATACTCAGGTTGAGCGGCTGTGATAAATAGTCTAATATTTTTCTTATACTTATTAAGCCATCCCGAAATATCATCTTTCGTAATTCCATGTTGAAGAAAAACAAAGTTAAATTTAAATAAGTCCTTATAATATTTCCTCATATTCACAAACGGGTTGACTACATAATCATCTGCATGTGAAGAGATAATTTCATCGGCAAGTAAATGTAAAAATTTGTGCTTAGGTGACCCGTATGCAACAACTGGTCCTATTTTTTTCAGCCTGTTATAATCTGGACTATCTTTACTGATAATAAAATATTTTTTGATGCCGTCATTCTGCTGCATTGCATATTCAAATAATGCTTCAGCATTATCATCTGCCTTGTTGATTCTATCCATAAAAAGCCATACTCTTTTATTTTTCTTTATTTTATAGAGGTGTTCCATAATCTTTCTTACATTTGATGCTTTCTCAGCACCTATTTTATTAAAGGTCTTAAAACGTCTTTGAGCCCGCTTTTCTTTTGCTCTAATAATCTGATTTTTATCTTTTAGAACTACTAAATTATTAAGTTTATGATCGAAATAAATCCCTATACCATTTTTGGTATAGAAATCAACTATATGTTTATCCAGCGGGAATAATCGTCCAAAGTTAATTTTTACTTTTATTAGTTTTCCATTTGATGAAATCATCATTTCAATATTCGAGTTATTTGCAAGCTCACCAACTGGGATATCAACCTTAAAGCCCAGGTACTCTTTAACTGGCTTATTTAAGCAATATAAGTTGTGTACTGTTCTATCAATTTTTTCGGCATGATATATCTTGTCATTGACACATGCTTTCACTTCTAATTCTGCGGCATCAAATAATGAACCAAAATTACCTTCAAGGGTTAAAATCCCCTTTTCAATGCTTAATAGCTCCATTGTTATAGCTTCATATCTCATAGAATTAATTAATTTCTCTTTAAAATATAAATTCACATTACGATTCAAAAAGATCTTTTTAAATACATTTTTTTTATTTCGATATTTCAATTTGATTAAAAAATATTTTCTGTGCAAGTTTAGAGATTTTTGTTCAAAGATTATGTCGTCATCTATAAATGCAAGTATTCTTTCTAGCAAGTCAAAAAACTCTTCAACTTCCTTATCCGTCAAAACATCAGTTCTGTCTTCTATATTTATTCTCCACTGCAAGTCATAGGCAATCATATACTGAATGTATCTTGGAACGTATCCTAAAGTTGTAATACTATGATTAATTAATTCTCGAGAGAAATTCTTCAAATAATCCACATACCATTTTTTATCATTTTTACCTGTTTGAGTTGCAGATGACGCATCTTCTCTTCGTCGATAATTATATTGTCCTTCTGACACAATACCGTATACTTGGCGCTTCATTATAATTTTAGTCAGCCATTCACTATCTTCAGCGTAGGCCATATCTTCATTAAAAAAGTGATTTTTAACAGCTTCTTTTTTCACGAATGAACTTGGTGCTGATAATTGAATTCCTGTATGTTCTTTCAAGATATGAACTAGCCTAGTTTTATCAAATTTATAATTTAATAAGTGTGGACCACTTGTTTTACCAAACATCATCATTGGAATAGAAACTACATCGACTTTAGAATAATTCTTTTCAAAAAAATCATATACTTTTAAAAGGGTTGAAGGGGACAATGTATCATCAGGATCTAAGAAATTAATATATTTACCTTTGGCATATTTTAAACCCTCATTACGCCCACTACTTGCTCCGCCATTCTCCTTATCGATAAAGACTATATTTTCTGGATACGCTTCTTTATACTTTAAGCAAATTTCCCCTGATGCATCAACACTTCCATCGTTGACTAAAATCAACTGTATATGATGCTCAAAATCAAGTGCCTGATCAATTATGCTTGTTATTGCTTCATCTAAAAATTCTTCAACATTGTAAATTGCCATTATAATAGAAAAGAAAAAATTCTTTTGTTCCAAGTTTTTCAATCTCCTTTAATTTATTTCTTTTTACTCAAGGGTATTAGATTCTAATCAACTTTTGAAATATTCTAGTTAAAACATTAACTTTTTGAAGATCAATTAAATTGTTGTCTTTTTCAACAATAAACCTAAAAAAAGTAACTCCTATCGGAAGTTTTAATTGATATGAAGAATATTTTCTATCCCTAACTGTGGTTCCCCAAATAACTATGTTCTTATGTTCTTGCTTGTTTATTAATTTTGCTTTTCTCAATTTTCTTCCATAAGAGATATAAACACTATTTTTATCGTTAATCACAGACTCTTCATTACTCAAACTTACCATTAGCTCAATTGAAAATTTATTGACTTTCCATGAAGTAATAACGATTTTTTCATTTTCTAGTTTCCCTAATTGAATAAGTCTGTTGACAGGATAACCCCATCGTTTAAATGAAATGAGATACTCTTTTAAATATGTTTTCATGTTTTGTTTTACAATTAAATTCTCATCTATATATTTCAAAACGTGAAATAATTCCTTAAAAAACTCACTCTGTTCTATCTTATTTAGCACTTCATAAACCTTGTTATTGTTTTTTTGAAAAATAAATAATTTTAAATGATTAAGAATTAAACATTGAACATAAGGTATAACTTCGCTGTACTCTTCTAATGATCTTTTAACCATTTCACCATATCCATTTGTAAGTAAAAAAGTATACCTGTTTTTTTTAGACCACGAAGTGTCTACTAGAGAATCCTCACTTTTTCTTTTTCTATAGAAATATTTAGCGGCAGGAATAAGGCCATATTTTTGTTCTTTAATTAAAAACGTATTAATAAATAAAACATCTTCCCAAAAATCCATTTTTTCATTAAAAGCAAGACCAAGACGTTCTATTGCTTTTTTTCGAAAAAATGTTCCACCTATGTGATAATGAATAGCAGTGTAATTATCAGTTATGTTTACAATGCTTTCACCACTTTTAAATCTATAATTAAGTGAGTGTTCTCCATTTTTATTATCGAAGAAAAATAGCGGCAGTACCGCTAAATTAATATCGGTATGCTTTTCAAAAAACTTTAATACCTCAGCAATAGCATTTAGTGAGACTTTGTCATCAGAATCTATAAACCCTATATATTTACTATTATCACAAACTTTTAATCCATTATTTCTTGCCATACTGACATTCGGTTCATCTTGATAAATAATTTTAATATTATTCGGATATGCAGTTGCGTATTGTTCACATATGTTTTTTGAATTATCTATGCTATTATTTTCAATCAATATTATTTCTATGTTTTTTTCAAAATTAATTGTCTGATCAATAATACTGTCAATGGCCTCTCTTATATATAATCCCGAATTATAAACAGGCATTACAATTGAAAACAACATCTCAAGTGCTCCTTTAAAATAATAAGTTTTTATCCGAGTAGTCTTCCACAACTTTTTTTGAATGAATCATCTTTTCCAACTAACAAAATTGGTCATAAAATGAAGTAATGTTTTCATCCTGTTTATAGTCTCTTGTTTTATGTATGGATTCAATTTACTTTTTATGTTGTTTTAAAAAGAGGTCCCGGAGCACACTTTTCAAAATCATAATAAAAATCTCTTAGTTTATCTCTATAAAATTTAATATCGGGAACATAACGCCTTTTTAAACCGACATAATAAGAAATACTGAAGAATAGTCTGTTATTAATATATCTGATATTAAGTATAATTCTCTAATATCATTATAATCAGAAAAATCATAAGCAAAACTCATGTATTCAGTTAAGTTAATATTTTCAGATACAAGATAGTGGACCCTTAAAATAACAATATATTCATTACTTAATTGGTCTTTAAGACTTTCTAAATCCAACACCATATTAAATTTATATTTACCTTTAACATAAAATGAGTTATCTCTTTTTATTTTCAGCATTCCTTCATTGCTATTTTTTTTATATAAAAAATCGTTCCTCGGATAGCCCTATTCAATAAACGTCTTTTTAAACTGAAACGCATTTTTAAAAATTTTCGTAGAGTAAGCATTAAGGGAAATGAGATAACCGCATTTACTGACTTCTATAAGAAAGTTTCTTTTATATTATTCAGTCTTCATGCCGGGCATATGTACTTTATCCATGTCATTTGCATTTAGGGGAGTTCCGTGCCCAGTGTGCACATATGTAGTGTTTCTCGGTTTTAGAACCTATAGCGGCAAGTGGCTGTTTGTTATCCAATATTTTGATGTAGCCAAATACAACAGCCATTTGAGAGAGATTTTTTCAAATAATTCTCATCTGAATCATCAAATAAATCTTTGCCTCTTTTATCTACACTCCAAAATAATCCATATTCATATTTATTCTTATTTTCTTCAAGATACTCGAAAATTGCTCTTGGATTACAGCTGAATTGTTTGCCTGAATAGCTTTCGAAGATGAGTAATCTTTCGTTTCTGGGCAAAAGCCCAATTATTCTAAAAATAATTGAGTATACACTGACCAATAGTCTTCTATATTTCATTAAAATCTTTGATTTCATTTTAGACTCTTTAAATATCAAAGAATTAAATACTTATCTCAGCAAACAAGAAAAAAAGAAGCAACTGAATGATTCAAGCCTCTTTTAGTTAGTGCGTCTATAAACTAGCCATGTGTTTTTTGATTTGGTAGTTGAAATGGCTTTTGTTCTTGAAAGGTAAACTTTCCAGCAGCTTCATATGTCCGTAGTGAAATAAATCAAATGTTCCGTACGTTATCACTTTCTTCATGAGATAACATCACCTTCCAACTGAGAGTACCAGAAAAAAACCAAAAACTTTAACAGGTTGTTTATCATTTCGACATATTTTTTACGTACCATTAATAATGAACAATAATAGCATAAGTTCCTATAAAAGTTAAGACTCTTTAAAAATGTTAATCACCAGCATTTTTTTGTATCACCGTTGTATTGTTGTATATTTTTTGCAGGTCCAATATCTTATCTATACCCTTTATAACGAGTTTTCTTTTTCGGAAAAATCGATTCTTTTGTCGCGTTTTTAAGTGAAACGTTTTCTTTCTGCAACACCATTTATTTTGTACGCCCTTCTCATATTAATACATCGTCAAAACATGAAGGAATTGTAATACGAATGTTAAAAGTTCCTAAAGATTTTTGCGGTAAGATAGAGTAAAACACACTTGTTTTTATAGACATATAGATGAAAGAAAGGTTGATACGATACAAACGAAACCTATTAATTAATTAGATAAAGAAAAAACCGAGCTTCTTGAGAAAGTGAAAAAAGCTTCTAATCTGGCCGACATTCACTATATCCTCCAAAAAGAACCTAAAGGTCTCGGACATGCTGTCTGGTTCGCGCCCAACTTTATCGGCGATGAGCCGTTTGCGTTTCTGCTTGGAGACGATATTATTCAGGCTGAAACACCAGGGTTGCGCCAATTAATGGATGAATATGAAAAAACACTTTCTTCTATTATCGGTGTTCAGCAGGTGCCTGAAGAAGAAACACACCGCTACGGCATTATTGACCCGCTGACAAGTGAAGGCCGCCGTTATCAGGTGAAAAACTTCATTGAAAAACCGCCTAAAGACACAGCACCTTCTAATCTTGCCATCTTAGGCCGTTACGTATTCACGCCTGAGATTTTCATGTATTTAGAGGAGCAGCAGGTTGGCGCCGGCGGAGAAATTCAGCTTACAGACGCCATTCAAAAACTGAATGAAATTCAAAGAGTGTTTGCTTACGATTTTGAAGGCAAGCGTTATGATGTTGGTGAAAAGCTCGGCTTCATCACAACAACTCTTGAATTTGCGATGCAGGATAAAGAGCTTCGCGATCAGCTCGTTCCATTTATGGAAGGTTTACTAAACAAAGAAGAAATCTAAACAAAAAGGCTATTGGACATTCATCCAATAGCCTTTTTTTATTTCAACATCAAAGTCAGTGTATGCTCTTCATTATCAACTGCAAAAACCTGATCATCTGTATTCACAAGAAAACGCTTCTTGCTGCTGTCATACAATACATCGCTATCACTTAAGGATAGTGACGCCGGGTTGATAGGAGAAATGTTATGAAAAATAAGCTCTGTTGCTTTATCATTCTCCAGTACATAACTGATTTTTTCATAATCAAAATTCAGCGTTTTTCTGCCGTCAGCCTTATTTCCTTCAGTATAACCATTCAATTTCGATTGAATGCTGGTGCTGCTGTCTCCTAGGAATTTCAGAAAGAATTCATAGGAAGATGCTGCGTTTTGCGAGACATAAGACGTAAATGCAGTGGCATGCAATTCAGCGTGTTTCATGTTAGTTGCAACAGCGCTCTGTTTCACATAATAAGAGTGCCCGTCAAACTTTATTTTCGCTGCTTGTTTGCCTTTTGCAGCTACCGTTACTTTTGTACCGAATGGCAGTGTAACGTCAGCCTTCTGTTTCAAACCCTGATCCTTATAAGCAGCCGCTTTTTCATTTGCTATAAACCCTTGCTTATTGATTGCAGTTAAGCGTTCCTCTGACTTGCCCTTTGCATCGCCATGATGGTTCTTCACTTCATTTTGCGGAATAGCGCCAAACGAAGCAATTGTACGAAGCGGGGCATTAAAGAACATCGTTCCCGCCATGAAGACAGTCAGAATAGACAAAATAGCAATTTGAATGGCATTGGCCAGTGATTTCGGCTTTTTCTTCTTTTTGCGGAAACGGGCAAACGCTTCAGGATCTTCTTTCTTCCTCTCTTCTGTCTGCTCTTTTTTATATGTCTCTTTTTCTTTTTTCGATAGCTTATTAAACCAGCCAATAAACGCTTTGTACTCTTTCACAACCGTTTTTGTTTCATCAAACATACGAAGCTCGCCATAGTGCATCCAAGCAACACGGTCACACATCTTTTCAATCTGACCGATTGAGTGGCTGACAAAGAAAATCGTTTTTCCTTGCTTTTTAAACTCATTTATTCTGTCTACACACTTCTGATAAAACGTTTGGTCCCCCACAGAAAGAGCTTCGTCAATAATTAAAATGTCAGGATCAATATGCACGGAGATCGCGAAACCGAGACGCGACTTCATCCCGCTGGAATAGTTTTTAACCGGCTGATTAATAAAATCGCCAATCTCGGCAAATTCAACGATGCTGTCATACATATCATCAATTTCTTTATTGGTTAACCCCATCATCAAACACTTGAGCCGGACATTGTCCCGGCCCGTTAATTGGTTATTCAAACCGGCAGCAATCGCAATCAGCGACGGCTGGCCGTTCATTTCAATTTCACCGCTGGTCGGCGGAATAATTTTAGCCAGCAGGTTAGACATGGTCGATTTTCCTGACCCGTTTATTCCTACAAAGCCGATTGTCTCCCCTTCATACACGTCAAAGGAGACATTCCGCACAGCAAAAAAACCATTATCCTTAGCCGGAAAAAACAATCCTTTAATCTTGTCCGATTGTTTTTTATACAAATGATACTGCTTTGAAACATTTCGAAACGAAACTTTTAGTTTCATCGTAAAATCTCCTTACGTATTAAAGAAAGTCAACAAACTTGTCTCTGAATTTCATATGCAGGATAGAACCTACTAACAATAAAAGGAATGTGAACAACCAAAAGTACAGCGTGTACTTCATGTCATGGAAAAACCATGCTCCATCTAAGAAGCTGTTCCGGAATCCTTCAATAATATAGAATAGTGGATTCAACTTCAGAACAGGCACTAATTCGGGGTGGCTTTGACCGAGTTTCGCATTAACATCCCAAAAAATTGGCAACAAGAAAAACAAAAGTCTTGTTACGGCCTGCAGCAAAAATTGATAATCTCTAATCAGCACACTGATCGTTGAGTTAAACAAACTAAACGAAAACATAAAAGCAATCATACAGATGAAGTAATAAATATATTGTAACCAATGCACACTCGGGAACACACCATTAACTAGGAGTACAATGATATAAATCACCATCATGATCATATAACTAAATAAGTTAGATGCAATTGCCACGGACGGTAGAGAACTAATCGGGAAGTTCATTTTAGCCACCATATTAATGCGCTTAAATACACTATTTGATCCATCAAGTATAGTTGGACTGATGAAAAACCATGGGATTAATCCTGCCAGCATCCAAATAATAAAAGGCACTTCGCCCGCTCCGGTTGTCACAGGACCGCCCTTTCTAATCCCCATACCAAATACGAACCAGTAGGCCAGCATTTGGATAAGCGGATTTAAGAACTGCCATAAGACACCTAAATAATTCATTTGATATTTAGACTTGGTTTCATAAGCCGCCAATCTTAAAATTAAAGGAAATGACGTTATTTGCTCTCTGAGTATACGCAACAAATCATTCATTTTTTATCTTCCTTAGACTTAATTGTTTTTGGGAATCTTTCTGTTTAAAATTTGAAAGCACCGCTGATTATTGTAACAGATCCTGCATTTTTTTTCACTTCTCAACAAGTATCTAAAAAGCTGCCGAAATATCGACAGCTATACATTTTATAAAATAACCTAAATTATTCAGCTTTAAATACAGTATTAACAACCTTTTCAGATGAACGTCCTGACTCTAAATAGCAAAACTTATCATAGAAAGGACCAAAAGAAACCGGAAGCTTATAATCAGGCGATGAGATCTGCTTGATAGCCTCAATCGTTTCTTCAGTAGTTTTTACCAAAGGACCAGGAGCTTCTTTTTCAAAATCAAAGTAGAAACCACGCAACTTATCCCGGTAGGTCTCGATGTCAGGGACAAAGAATAGCATTGGCCGTTTTAAATTTGCAAAATCAAAGAATACTGAAGAATAATCAGTAATCAGCAAATCAGAAACCATATACAATTCTCGAATATCCTCATAAGCAGAAAAATCATATGCAAATCCTTCAAAAGGACCTAAATCAAAATTCTCAGCTACCAGATAATGCATTCTTAAGATTACGATATATTCATTTCCAAGCTCTTGTCTAAGTTGATGCAAATCTAAATCGAGATCGAACTTATAACGCCCTTTTGCATAGAACTGATCATCTCTCCATGTAGGGGCATATAAAATAACCTTTTTATCACGAGGAATATTTAACCTACTCTTTATCAATGATATTGTTTCCTCATTATTATCATTATGAAGAAAATCATTTCTAGGATATCCAGATTCAATCATTGTCTTGTTAAACTGAAACGCCCGTGTAAAGATCTCAGTTGAATAACCATTTGGGGAAATCAAGTAATCCCAATTAGAAGCTTCCTTGATAAAATTCCTTTTATATTTTTTGGTGTTTGTACCAGGCATATGGACTTCTTCCATATCCATTGCAAGTCTTTTTAAAGGTGTGCCATGCCATGTTTGTAAATATGTTGTATGACTAGGTTTCGGAATCCATAATGGAAGCCGGCTGTTAACAACCCAATACTCAGCTCTTGCCATAGCGAAGAGCCATTTTAATGAGAGGCGATTAATGTAAGGAATTCCCTTTTCATCAAAAGGCGCTGAATATTGTTTATTTACACTCCAATACATTTTATACTCAGGGTGGTTTTCCCGCATATATTCGTAAATCGCTCTCGGATTACAACTGTATTGTTTCCCATTAAAACTTTCAAAAATGACTGTTTTCCTTTTAACTGGCATTCTGCTAGCCATCATGAATAGAGATTTGTATGTTTTAGTGATTAACTTGTTTCTCATTTTTGTGATCTTTTTTATTTTTGATACTAATCTCTTCTTCTTTCCTTTAATAAAGTATTTAATCCTTGTTTTCAGGCTATAGTCGTTTACTCTGATACCTAGAGTCTGCTTTTTCTTTTTCTTAAAGACTTCATAACGAACTGGTGCGTTGTTTGTTTTAATAATACTTACTAATCCTTTTAATTTGTTTTTTCGATCTCCTAAAACAAGAGCAGTGCTGTTGAACTGAATATCCGTTCCTTCATCGTCATTGCATATATACTCCATAAAAAGACGATAAACATAACGTTTTTCATTTGAGAAAGGAATTTCTTTCAAAGGCACTTTCACTTCAAAATCATACAGTTCCGGAACAAAACCATCTGCTCTCATGTTTTCCAGGCCATGTGTTTTTCTTTCTAGCTTGATTGGAAATTTTTCCTCAATAGGTGTTTCTCCACCCTTTTTTAAAATAAGGTTCAAGTTTTTTATCCGATATTGATTTTCGGAACTCAGGTACCCCGCATAACCTGTTATGCTTATTTCTTCAGAGCTAATCTCGATTTGATCAAATCTGATGATTTTGGCCTCTCTTTTCACCTTAATAGAAAAGTTGCCTTTATCAGTTGTATAAGGTAAAATCAAAAGTTCTGTGGTTTGATCGACATGAAAGGCGCGCTCAATTGAATTTACTTCAGCAGAAAGACGCTTCAAGAGTGGTTCCTGCTCCGCATCTTCATATTTTTTTCGAAATTCGACATAAAAATCATATGTTTGTCCCATTTCAACAGGCATAGGCAAAACATGAGCATTTATCTCAGTTTTATACTCTAATGAGCCAGTGTTTTGAAGCGGAAATTCAGATTCCGTTCCTGAACGTCTCTCTTTCAGCTTTAAAAATAACTGGTAATCCTCTAAAAATTGGTGTTCTGAATCAATTGAGATTAACAATTCAAGACTTCCTAAATTGTTTTTCAAGCTTTTCAAAATACATTTAATCACAGTGTTTTCAATCATTACTTTTTTCTGCTCCTCTGTATAAAAGCTCTTTCCTTTTTGCTTCCTTTTATTAGTGTCAACTACTAAGGACATTACCCAAAATATTAACTCTCTTTTATTTCCGTGACCCTCCAAGAGAAATTGCCTTTAACTGTTGTATAGGGCTCTACTCTATAGCCATTATTAGTATCTATACTGTTTCCTGACAATTTTGTTTCTTCACTCGAAAGTCTTCGCATTGTTTTAATATGGCCATTTGCATTGAAAACAATATAAAAATCAATAACTTGGGTTTTATTAGCAGCTATCTTTTCAATATTTACATCTTTTTCGAGATCAATTACAAACAGTTGATCATTTTGTAAGTTTGTTGAAATAATTTCAGCCTTATTCTTTCTGTCCAAGCCCACTAAACGTATTTTTTTAATATCATTATGATCAAAATTCTCAATGTCAATTTCTATTTTAGTTTTATCAAAATCCTCAGTATAGGAACTAATAGAAGGATCTTTTTTTCCAACCTTTTTAGAGAACTTCTCTCTTTCTATTCGCACCTCAATCATCTGATTAAGAGCAAAAGCCCAATTTTCAATATAGTTGGGTCTTGAATATTTTTCAGCCATTTTAAAAGCTTGTTCTGAAAATTTTTGATGAGTACTTTCATCTTTCATCAAAGAGATAATAGCTTGACCCAATTTCTCTATATTATACTGTTCAATGACATATCCATTTGCTCCGTCAGTAACTAAGCTCCTTGCTCCGTAATCATAATCGTATGTTACAACTGGACATCCATTGCTCAGTGCCTCCATATTTGATAGACCGAACCCTTCAAAATGAGAGGTTGAGATGGTTAGCCAAGCTTTTTGAAACTCTGAGTCAGGGTTATCCGTATAGCCTTTCAAAAAGACATTATTCTGCAGTTTGGTATCTTCAATTTCTTTTTTTATTTTTTCGAAATCTTCACCCGATCCGAATATATCAAGTTTTGCTTCAGGAATTTCTTTCACGACTAAACTAAATGCTTTTACTGCATGTATCAGATTTTTCATAGATGCAAGTCTTGAAATAATGACAGCTTTGTATTTTTCACTCGGCACATTCAATACAGCGGGATCAAGAGGCTTATCAATTGTATGCGGAGTAAAGAAAAACGTCTCTTGTTCCCCTGAAATCAATTTAAAATCTTCTAGCTGCTCCTCAGTTATAAAAAAGACAGCATCCAAATTATACATCTGACTAAATACTTCTTTATAGCGACCCTTAATTTGATATTTATTGCTGCCGTAATGCTTGTTATGAATAATTGCTCCATAATAGGAAGAAGGTGATTTTTTCACTTTAAAGACATGTTTGTCTTGCGGTCTGCTGTCCACTAAAAACAACTTAGGTTTATCATTTTGTTTTTGCAGATATTCTATCCAATATTGACGCAGTTCCGATTCATCTTTTACTTTTATCTCACCCTCAAGGGAGTACCAAATAATATGAGATAATTGAACATCTTTTTCTTCATTGTTCCATACATAGAGTTTGTCTAAATATACTTGATTTTGGTCATTAATATATTCCTGCAGATACATCTTGTTTAGCTGCACATCATAATGAGTAACGAGAACTAAGTTTCCGTTCTTCGTATATTCCTCTCTCTTTATGAGCTGGTTTTTATCATTCCAATAGTCGACGTACCGGATAGTTTCTCCATCTCCGTAGTAAACTACAGACATTTCATTGTTCTTCTTACCAAACAATCTCGACACAGTTTTTGCAAATTTTCCCATTCCAACTTGCTTTTTTATCTGGTCAAGGCCTATCCTTTCTTCGTATGATCTTTTCCCATTTGTTCTAACACTTAAAAAATCATCGAATAGATTAATAACACTTGTGAATTTTTTATCAATCTTACCGTTGCTGTACAATTCATCAATTTTTGAAGACAACTCTAAATCAAAACGAAACGTTAAGAAAAAGGTGTTTTGGTTACACTCTTCTCCAAATAATTTTGAACGCAATAATAATGATTTCGTCAGACCGCCATAATTACTTGGCAGTCCACCAGAGATAAAATAATAATCCATGTCAGGAATTTGTTTTATATTAGATTCACTCACCGCATGTAAAGACAATTTTTTACTCCCTTTCGGCATCTAGAATATATGATCATTGAAATTTATATCTACCCGGATACTTTAGTCACAAAAATCAATGTAAGCATCAAAAAGTACTTCTTATTTCAATAAGAAGTACTTTAATTAGATATTGAACCAATGATATCAGGATCCTAAATTATAAACCAGCAATTTCCTCTTTGATCTTTGTTGTAGAGATGCCTTCTGTTCTTGGGAGGTAAACAACCTCACACTGATCTTTGAGAAAGTCAAATTTACCTTCCCAGTCATCCCCCATAACAAAAACATCAATATTATGATCAATAATATCTTGCTTTTTTTGCTCCCAATTCTTTTCAGGAATTACTTCGTCCACATATCGAATGGTTTCTAAAATTAATTTACGGTGCTCATAGCTGTGATAAGCTTTTTTTTGCTTTTGTAAATTGAATTCATCCGTTGAAATAGCAACAACTAAATAATCACCAAGCTGCTTTGCACGCTCAAGCAATTTAATGTGACCCCAATGCAGTAAATCAAAAGTTCCATATGTGATAACTTTTTTCATTTAAAGAAACGCTCCTTCCTAATGTTAAACACTATTAAAAACACTACTGACGTTAGCGATTAAATTCTAAAAACCTGTTTGTATTCCTTATATCGACATATTTCTCGTATGTCTTCACTGATCATTAATTATAGCATACCGCCTAAAAAAGGTTAAGTACTCATGAGGAGAAAAACATTCCAAAATATGTAATTACACTCAGACTCCATTGGCACCAAGGTCTGTTGTTCATTCGTTCATTCAATTGTAAAATTGGAAACATATTTAAATTTAATGTAAAGATAATGTTAATCCTTTGTTGAAGATTTATGTTAAAATATAAGGTAGCTTGATTTTGCTTTTAGAAACTCTCGGTTTTTAACTATATAAATAGAATCTTAAAGGAAGGAGGAGCCAGACATGCAAACAGAGACTATTCACAATATTCCTTATGTTAACAGTAACTTAACATCATTTATCGATTACCTAGAGAAACATTATATTGATCAAAAGATTGGTGCTGTCATTTCCACAGTCAACCCTGAAATTGCATTTGCAGCTATTAAAGATCGGGACTACTTTGATGTACTATCTTCTTCAAACTTCATTTTGCCTGATGGGATCGGTGTAGTCATGATGTCACGTTTGACTAACAACAGGCTTCAGTCCCGAATCGCAGGTTACGATGTTTTTAAAGAACTTCTGGGCGTTGCTAACAAAAAGAAAAAACGCATATTTCTGTACGGTGCGAAGAAAGATGTTATAAAAGGTGTTGTATCCAAAATTTCTTCTGAATACCCAAACATTAAAATCGCAGGTTATTCAGACGGTTATGTTCAAGATCGCACCCTAGTGGCAAAACAAATTGCAAGAGCAAATCCTGACATGGTATTCGTAGCTTTAGGGTATCCTCATCAAGAGAAATTCATTCATAACTACAGACACTTGTTCCCTAAAGCCGTATCTATAGGTCTAGGAGGAAGCTTTGATGTATTTAGCGGTAATGTCAAACGGGCCCCTTCCTGGATGATACGTTTAAATTTAGAATGGTTCTACCGGTTAATCTTGAATCCATGGCGATGGAAAAGAATGCTTAGCATCCCAAAATATGCTTTAACGGTTTTAAAAGAAGAAAAAAACAAAAAAACTTTCTATCCAAAGCCTGAAAAAGATCATACAAAACAGATTTAAAAACGAAAACTTTCAAATAAATGGATGATAAAAATGAAAATAAGATCACTACTGGCGAATTGCTATTTGTATTTTTTATCAGCAATCGCCTTTTTTCTGCAATGGGTGAAACCTGAAAGCAAAGTGACCCTCCTGATCTCATTCGAAGCAAACGCAAAAGCGATTCTTGAGGAATATGAACAAGGACAATACTCTTATAAACTTAACATCCTGTATACCCAGCAGGCCTCTGCTATTGCCGAGAGCTTCCCGAATGTAGATGCATATTTATTACAAGAAAAAAACCCTATCCATCTCATTAAAGCTGTATACCTAATGTTTAACAGTAAAGTGATCATAACAGATAATTACTTTCTATTAACAAGTGTGTTAAATAAGCGGAAGCAAACGAAATGTATCCAAGTATGGCACGCAAATGGCTCACTCAAAAAATTTGGTTTGGAAGACATTACAAACATGCAACGGACGAAAACTGATATTAAAAGGTTCCAAAAAGTATACAGTTCGTATGATTATTTAACTGTTGGCTCAGAAGAGATGGCAAATATCTTCAAGAAATCATTTGGAATAAAGGATAACCAATTATTAAAAATAGGTGTACCTTTAACAGACCCTTATTACCGAGAAAACAAGAAAAAAATTTCAGATACTCTAAACATACAAAGAAAAAAAATAATCCTCTATGCACCGACGTTTAGAGATTATAATATGCAATCAATTCAATTGCCTTTTACAGAAGAACAATTAATTCATCAGTTAAAAGAAGAATATGTTTTATTTGTTAAGCTGCATCCCGCCATTCAGAACAATATTGATATTAAATATTCCAGTGATTATATTAAAGATGTTTCTAACTATGCCTTGTTTGATCTACTCATGGCTGCAGACATATTAATCACTGACTATTCTTCTGTTCCCTTTGAATTTTCGATTTTAAATAAACCCATTCTTTTTTATACTTACGATTTAAAACTTTATCAACAGAAGCGGGGATTGGTTGATAATTATCTTTCCATAATACCTGGAAGAGCCTGCTATGACAGTGAATCATTAATAAATGAAATTCAAACCCCATTTAATTATTCCAAAATAAAAGTTTTTTCCGATAGATGGAATAAGTATTCTGATGGGAATTCAAGCCAAAATTTATTGAATTTCATCGAAAATTTAATAAGCTAAATGATGACACTTGTTCAAAACAGAACAAGTGTTCTTTTTTTCTATTGACTACCGAACGTATGTTTGCTTTAATGTAATTAGTTGCTTATGGCAGCAAATAATAATAGAGGTGGTAAATTTATGAGAAAAAAAGAACTGTTTGATTTCACCAACATCACGCCAAAATTATTTACTGAACTACGTGTAGCAGACAAAACCGTACTTCAATCATTCAATTTCGATGAGAAAAACCACCAAATTTATACAACCCAAGTCGCAAGTGGATTAGGAAAAGACAACACCCAAAGCTATCGCATAACTCGTCTATCTCTTGAAGGTTTACAATTAGACAGCATGCTGTTGAAACATGGAGGTCATGGTACAAATATTGGAATTGAAAACCGTAATGGCACCATTTATATTTGGTCTCTATACGATAAACCAAACGAAACAGATAAAAGTGAATTAGTTTGTTTCCCATATAAAGCAGGCGCGACTTTAGATGAAAATTCTAAAGAACTTCAGCGATTCTCGAATATGCCTTTCGATCATAGGGTTACACCTGCTCTTGATATGAAGAATAGACAGTTGGCAATTAGACAATACGATACAAAAAATAATAATAATAAACAGTGGGTGACAATCTTTAACCTGGACGATGCAATAGCAAATAAAAACAATCCTCTTTATACTATTAACATTCCTGACGAACTTCATTATTTACAAGGTTTCTTTTTAGATGACGGTTATTTATATTGGTATACAGGAGATACAAACAGCAAAAGCTATCCGAATCTCATAACTGTATTTGATTCCGATAATAAAATAGTGCTGCAAAAAGAAATTACTGTTGGCAAAGACTTGTCCACCAGATATGAGAATAACTTCCGTGAACCGGAAGGGATCTGTATGTACACCAATCCTGAAACTGGGGCAAAATCATTAATGGTGGGAATTACAAGTGGAAAAGAAGGAAATCGTATAAGCAGAATTTATGCATACCATTCTTATGAAAACTTCATGAATCATGTACCTATGCTTCGATCCCCTTTATTAAAAACCGTGGGGCACCAAGATACACCTCCAGAAAGATTTCAACCATTTATGCAAACCTTCATTTTAGAGTATAATGCTCAAAACAAAAAATGGATGGTTCCGACTTCAGGTTATTTACCATCTTACACATCAAATTTAGTCCGAAATATTACTATCAATGCAGATGGAAACTTGCAAGTCACATTAAATGAACGCTATATTAGTTTACTGCATCAATCGATAGAAGGAGATTTCCGCTTAAAACAAAAGGATATCCGAATGGGATCCTGGTATTTTGCCGGCGGAGAAAAATCAAATGTGCTTGAAATAGGTTTTATGAAAGGGAGTACAAAAATCAGACCCGATGATGCAGCCATCTCAAATGCTTCAAGAATGAGTATTTTTATGATTGTTGCGGACAAGATTGAGGTGTGATAAACAAATAGGCTGTAGCTATTAAATAGCTACAGCCTATTTGCAACTTTCTAAGTTTTTTATCGATATTCCGGAACATCAAAGTAAAGTGTATAGCCGTCCAGCAATGAATACAGGCTGTACATGCGGTTTACTTGTTTGTACGCCCAGCCGATGTCTGTTGCGTATTGATGTGTCGCTGTAGCTGACCATCTCATTTTGTACAGTGTGTCCTGATTGTAAGCTGTGTTGTGGATATACGATGAGCCTATGAATTTAGCTCCGCCGATAATGGCCGCTTCTGGTGTGAACCAGCCCTGCTCGTACGCATATTTGGCTCCGTAGTAATTCGGATTGCTGTCGTATGCTCCAATTCCATACATGTTGTATACGGTTTTTCCGTTATAGGTTAATCCATTGGCTAAAGCGGATGTCCCGTTTCCTGTTTCCAGAAGAGCGTGTGAGATTAAATACAGTTCGTTGATGCTATATTGATTGGCGGCATCGATAAATGCCTTTGCTCTCCCTGTCAGGATGCCTTTACCCGCAAGCACTTTCTGATTGACCTCAGTAACGCTGAGACCCGCTGTCTGTGACAGCTTGAGAAATTGGAAGTAGTATTTGCTGTCTCTGGAAAAGTTATTCGGATCCACGTATTGAACTACTTCATCACTGCTTGCGTTTCGCCAGCCCAAATTGATCTTAGCCCAGCCGTTTATCTGTCCGATGACTTTCACTTTATCGCCTTTTTTAAACTGGCCGATCACGTTTGTCGGGCTGACTTCCGGCGTTGACCGGATATTTAGTACATCAGCCGTAACGGTTGATGTTGCTGTATTAATGTACGTGAGCGATACGTAAGCCGCTCCGTCTGTTTGCGGACTTACTGTCATTTGTTTTTGGACCATATCACGAAGCGAGAGATTGTAGTTTGTTTTCATGATTTGCGGGCCGTTTTTGATCTTCACGATAGATGATGTCCATCCGTATAATTGTTTTAGCTTCAATGATGCCGCAGCAGCTGTATCATTGCCTGTGAACTGCTCATTTACGCTGATTTTATAAAGCGTATTGCTTTTCGATGTGTAGCTGGGGGTTACACTTTTCGATTTAAGATAGGTTAACCCATTGTTCAATGCTGTTTTGCTGCTGAGCTGTGTTGTCACGATTTTGTATTGTGTATATGCAGTCTGGCCTGTTTTTGATGTTGTGACTGCGATTTTATTTTGTTTGAAAAATGTTAAAACGCGGTCAATCTCTTCTTGGCTGATGATAGCTTCAGTTGTGATTTGATAGCTGCTCGCAGCTGTCTGACCGGTTTTCTGGCTTGCTGCTGATATATGATTCGATTTGAAAAACGTGAGTGCCTGATTGACTTTCGTTTGATCAAGCAGAGATTCGGTTGTGATTTTAAACGTGTCAGCTATTTGTTTTTTGACGGATTTCGCAGAAGCACTCAGCTGATTTTTCTTTAATATGTTCAAGCCCTTTGTGACTTTTGCTTGATCTGATGTTTCTTCTGAGATGAGCTGATATTGATTTTCTGCTGTTGATCCAGCTGCTGTTTTTGCAGCTTTTACTTTTTTCTGAGCAAAGAAGGCTGCTGCTTTGTTTGCTTGCTGCTCGCCTAAAATCTTTGCCGTCGTGATTTGATAAGCTGCAGACGTTGTCGTTTTTTTGACGCTGGATGACGTGTAATGCCATTTTTTCTTTTTAAAGAAAGTGTCTATTTTTTGGAGCTGCTGTTTTGTTATACCCTTCATATTCACGGTATATGATGTGCTTTTTCCAACCTGTTGATAACTGCCGGATACGCCAGTGTTTTTCTTGATTTGGCTGATGGCGTCCTTTACTGTATTCAGCCCTTTGAAATAAGCTGATTGGACATTGTATGACTCAACGGTTGTTTTTTGATTGATGGACTTGTAGCTGCCTGTGATGCCAGTGCTCTGTTTCAGCTGCTGCAATAGAGTTTTGGCATTCGCTTCACCTGAAATAGCGGCAGTTGTGAACGTATAATAGGCTTGTCCTTTCACCGTTTCCTTTAATGATGCATGCAGCCCGGATTCCTTTTGGAAGGCGTTTTTGATCTGCGCTGCTCTGCTGTCTCCCACGATTGTGCCAGACTGAATGGTTGTGACAGACACCGTGTGTGTGATGGGCTGATACGAGCTTTTAATCCCTGTTTGCTTAGCCAGGCTCTGGATAAGCGCCTTGACTTTTGTCTCATCAGCAATGTCTGATGTCATGACGTTCATATAGGGCCGAGCTGCTCCGTAAGCTTTTACAGCGCCTGCCACTCCCGTCTCCTGTTTCAGCTTTGCTAGGGTAGTGTTGGCCTGTTTTTCTCCGGAGATGGCACCTGACGAGATGGTGACATATGGCTGTTTGCTTCCAACAGGACTTGACGTTCCTGTAATCGATGTCTGTTTGGCGAGTCCGCTCAGTATTGCTTTCGCTTCTGATTCGCTATGAATGCCTGAGGCGGAAATTTGGTAGGTCGTTGTTGTGCCTGAAGCCTGATAGGATGCATCCCAGCCAGTATCTTTTTCCAGTTTGGCGACAGCTTGTGAGGCTTGGCTTTCTGTACTGAACGTATTCGACGGCTCTACTTTATATAGTGAGTAGTCGGTATACGCGGCTGCCTGGGCAGAACCAGATATGGCAAAAAAGGCAAGGGACGCGGCGGATAGAAGCATAGGTGCGATTAGTCTCTTTTTCATTCCTTCTCCTCTTTCTTATTCTATGAGTATATAAAACTAGTTTATTTATCGGCACGCGCATGCTTCATTTATAGGTGAATCACTTCCATTTTCTAATAAAAAAAACTTAATCTCGAAGTGAGATTAAGTTTAAATATGAGACACGATAAGGGTACAAGTTCCTTTTATCGTAAAATCGGGCATTTGAGCCGGCAAAATAAAGTGATCACCTTTTTTGAGCGGACATGTTTTGTCCTCATACTTGAGCAAACCGCTTCCTTCTATCACGCTGCAAATCAGAAAGGATTCATCCTGAGCCATTTCAGCTTCGCCATTGATGTCCCATTTATACACCGAAAAATATTCCCCTTGAACAAACGTTTTAATGGTTATGCCTTTTCTTGATTCGGTCGATTCATCTATATACCCGTCCACATGGGGAACCGTGGCGGCATTGACCGCTTTGGCAAAATGAAGCTCTCTCGGACTTCCGTTGCTATCAAGACGGTCATAATCGTACACCCGGTATGTGGCATCTGAATTTTGCTGAGTCTCTAAAACAAGGGCCCCCTTGCACAATGCGTGCAGCGTTCCGCTCGGCACATAATAGAAATCACCCGGTTTAATTTTGATTCTTCGCAGCAGGCCCTCCCAGTCACCGCTGTTGATCATTGTGACAAGTTCGGTTTTTGAGCGGGCCGTATGCCCGTAAATGATTTCTGCGTTTTCCTTACAGTCGATAATGTACCAGCATTCCGTCTTGCCGAGTTCTCCCTCTTCGTTTTCTCCGGCATAGTAATCATCAGGGTGAACTTTAATTGACGTATCTTCCTTCACATCCAGCAGCTTTGTCAGAAGCGGAAACCGATCCCCCTCTACGCCGCCGAATACTTCACGGTGCTCTTCCCAAAGCTCGATCAATGTCTTTCCTTTATACGGGCCATTTGCAACAGTGCTCGGTCCTTTTGGATGAGCGGAAATGACCCAGCATTCCCCCGTTGATTCTGAAGGAATACTGTATCCAAATCTATCTCGTAAAGCGGTTCCGCCCCAGATTTTTTCTTTAAACACAGGCGTTAGAAAAATCGGTGATTGCGTCATGATCCGTACCCCTCCCCTGTAAATAACTGATCATCATTTTCCCGGTGCGCCCCTCTTACAAACGCCCGTATAAGCTGCCTTTTTCCGATGACAACATATGTACAAAGCATCATCTTTTCATTACCCCTTCAAAGAAAACGCTTCCTATCTATTATATCACGTCGAAAAGAAGCTTTGTTTCAGCCTTTTCCTCGATAAGAATAATTCTCCTTTTTTGATACAAATTAATAAAAACCGTCAATCTGTTTACGAAGGAGAGAAACTATGCAAATCGACTCTGATCTCCAGAACAATTTAGACACACTGAAAAAAACATTGGGACAAAACGACGATATGATGTTTTATACATTTGCTTTCGGAGATAGCAGACAAAAGGCGTGTTTACTGTATATTGACGGTCTGACAGAGAATAAAATGCTGGCGCAATACGTCATTTCTCCTTTACAAAAAGAGGCGTTGGCCCATAAGGAATGCTCGATTGAAGACTTATCCGCCTTTTTTTTCGGCTTTCACCACAGCGTTGTTTCTACAATGAAAGAAATAGAGCAGCTCGTTTTTTCAGGGCAAGCCATTTTGCTCGCTGATGGCTATCGCGGAGGATTAGCTTTCGACACAAAGTCAGTCGCAACACGCAGTCTTGATGAACCCTCCTCCGAAGTCGTGGAACGCGGCCCTAAAATAGGATTTATTGAAAAGCTGCGGACAAACACGGCGCTTTTGCGTGAACGGACGAGTGATCCTAATCTCGTCATCAAAGAAATGACACTCGGAAAAAGGACCAAAAAGAAAATCGCTGTCGCTTATATTCAGGATATCGCCCCAGATTATGTCGTCAAAGAAGTGTTTAAAAGGCTGAAATCAGTCAATATAGATAATTTGCCGGAATCGGGGACGCTTGAACAGCTGATTGAAGACGAACCATTTTCAATTTTCCCCACAATATTAAGCACAGAACGACCGGACCGGGTCGAAAGTTCTCTATTAGAAGGGCGAGTGTCCATATTAGTGGATGGTACGCCGTTTGCTTTGATTGTACCGGCTACGGTTGACGAATTTATTCATTCGCCCGATGATTACAGCCAGCGCTGGATCCCAATGTCACTTGTACGCCTTCTTCGTTATTCCAGCATCCTGATCACCATTTATTTGCCCGGTCTGTATATTTCTCTCGTTTCTTTTCACACCGGGCTATTGCCGACTAGAATGGCCATTTCCATTGCAGGCAGCAGGCTTAACGTACCATTCCCGCCTTTTGTAGAGGCCTTTATCATGATCTTTACGATCGAATTGATTCGAGAAGCCGGATTAAGGCTGCCTAAGCCGATTGGACAGACAATTGGCCTTATCGGCGGCGTTGTCATCGGACAGGCAGCTGTTCAGGCGCAAATTGTCAGTGCGCTTATGGTCATTGTCGTTTCTGTCACAGCACTGGCATCCTTTACCGTTCCTTCATACGCCTATAACTTTCCGCTGCGGATCATTCGGATCGGGGTTATGATAAGTGCAACAGCGCTTGGCATGTACGGCGTTATAATGGTTTATCTGTTTGTGATCGGCCATCTCATGCGCCTGAAAAGCTTTGGCCAGGATTACATTATCCCGATCATGGCGCAGCCTGGACAGGATTTGAAAGACACAGTCATCCGTATTCCCACGATGTTTTTAAAAAGAAGACCGACACGAAACGATCCCGAAGATAACATCAGACAAAGGTGATGGCTATGAGGAAATCAGAGCATAAACTGACATTTATGCAGACGCTCATTATGATCAGCAGCACATTGATTGGTGCCGGGGTGCTGACCCTTCCCCGCTCAGCCGCCGAAACCGGCAGTCCGAGCGGATGGCTAATGATACTGCTCCAGGGCGTTATTTTTATTATCATCGTTCTGCTTTTTTTGCCTTTTCTTCAAAAAAACAGCGGAAAAACTCTTTTTAAGCTCAATAACATTGTAGCTGGAAAATTCATCGGCTTTCTATTGAATTTATATATCTGTCTATATTTCATTGGAATTGTTTGCTTTCAAGCTCGGATTTTGGGAGAAGTTGTCGGATTCTTTTTGTTGAAAAACACCCCAATGGCAGTTGTGGTGTTTATATTTCTTGCAGTTGCCATCTATCATGTAGGCGGAGGCGTTTATTCAATTGCAAAAGTATACGCTTATATTTTTCCTATAACCCTTATTATTTTTATGATGCTTCTGATGTTCAGCTTTCGCTTGTTCCAGCTTGATTTTATCCGGCCGGTATTTGAAGGAGGCTATCAAAGCTTTTTCTCTTTATTCCCAAAAACATTATTATATTTCTCCGGATTTGAAATCATTTTTTACCTGGTCCCCTTTATGAGAGATCCAAAGCAAGTGAAAAAGGCTGTTGCTCTGGGCATCGCGACTTCCACATTGTTCTACAGCATTACTTTGCTCATTGTGATTGGCTGTATGACTGTGGCTGAGGCAAAAACGGTGACATGGCCGACCATTTCCCTTATTCACGCATTAGAGGTTCCGGGTATTTTTATTGAACGATTTGATTTGTTCTTACAGCTGACCTGGACAGCCCAGCAATTTGCCTGTATGCTCGGATCCTTTAAAGGCGCCCATATCGGGTTAACGGAAATCTTTCATCTAAAAAATAAAAACAATGCATGGCTGCTGACTGCAATGCTGGCTGCGACGTTTTTCATAACGATGTATCCCAAGGACTTGAATGACGTGTTTTATTACGGGACACTTCTTGGATATGCTTTCTTAATTGTGATTACAATTCCATTCTTCGTCTGGTTTTTAAGCTGGATACAGAAAAAAATAGGGAGGGGGCAGCTGCAATGAAAACAGCATCAAAATTCTCCGTCATGTTTTTTATGCTGCTGGTCCTCTGCGGGTGCTGGGATGTCAAAGATATCGAGCAACTATCCTTCGCAAGAGGGCTGGCGATCGATGAGACAGATGATCACCAGTACAAACTGACGTATCAAAACCTTCTTCCCCAAAGCGAAGACAGCCAAGCATCCGGAAAACCCGAATTTGTCAATGTGACGTCCTACGGGAAAACGATTCTTGAAGCAGTCAGTGATGTATCCATCAAGGACCCTCCTGTTTATAGCGATCATTTAAAAGTGATTCTTCTGGGAGAAAAACTGATGAGGAATCAAAATGTAGACCAAGTCCTCAACCACTTTATCCGGGATGATGAGCTGCGGCGAAGCAGCTATTTGATGGCAGCCAGAGGGAATGCAGCTGATGTTTTCACAAAAGGAAACCCCAATCAGCAGCAACCGATGCCCTCCGAAAAACTGATTGATTTGACAACTCACAGCGGATATAACGGTAAGATTATGATACCGCTGCGCATCGGAAGAGCTTCTGTCTACTCTCAGAACGGGTACAGTTATCTTATTCAAACCGTGAAAAACGAAAAGGGAAAAGCCAAGTATGACGGAGCAGGCATTATCAAAAGGGGCAGCAATAAACTCGTTGGGTTTCTTTCAGCTGATGAAACCCAAACACTGTCATGGGTCATGGGGACGATCCAAGGCGGTGTCATGCCGACGACAGATAAAGGACATCCGATTACGTTTGAAATTAAAAAGTCGAAAACGAAAATTAAGCCCGTCATTGAAAACGGAAAGCCTGTCTTTCAGATTTCTGTTAAAACGAAGGGCATCCTGACAGAAGACCAAAACCCGAATGAAGACTCCTTTAGCAAAAGATATTTACACAGGCTGGAGAACATTTTTGCGAAAAAGCTTGAACGAGATGTTAAGCAGGTAATGGATAAACTGCAGCACGAGTATAAAACCGATCCGGTCTTTTTATCAGACCACATAAGGATTCAACACCCTGACTACTGGAATAAAGTAAAAGGGCATTGGGATGAAATATTTTCTGAGACTGATTTTAAGTACGATATTTCTTTTAAAATCATTAACTTTGGCACGGTGGGAAAGTAAGCAATCAAAAGGGTGCGCATGATCGCGCACCCTTTTTTATGTTCCGACAGTCTGCTGTTTTCCGGCCGATCCTCCCTGTCCGTTTTTGTCCCGTAAATCCTGCTCAATTTCTTCAAGGCTTTTTCCCTTTGTCTCTGTCACTTTAAATCGGACAAATAAGAACGCCATGATACCGATCGCGGCATAAATCAGGAATAAATAACTGATTCCGATCGCTTCCATTAATATTGGATAGGTTAGTGAAACAATCAGTGTCCCAACATGCAACATTAAGGTCGAAACACCGGTACCGATTCCTCTGACGTGAAGGGGGAACAATTCAGGAAGCATCACCCACACAACCGGTCCCCAGCTGACCGCAAAGACAACGATAAACACGCCTAAACAAATGACGGTCGTCCATGAGGCAGCCGGAGTGTTATCGAAAAAGAGATTTACTAAAGCGAGAACGATTAAGCTGATCACCATTCCCGCATTCCCGAATAGCAGTAACGGCTTTCTTCCAATTTTGTCGATGATTTTAATCGCTACTAATGTCATGAGAACATTGACTGTGCCGATTCCGACCGTGCCTAAAATCGAAGCGGAATTTCCGAATCCGACGTTTGTAAAGGTCTTTGGCGCATAGTAGATGATCGTATTCGTTCCGATAAATTGCTGCAAAAATGCCAATCCCAAACCTGCAATAAGCGCTGGGCGCACCCATGGATCGAACAGCTCCTTCAGGCCGCCTTCATCCTGCTTTTCCGCTTCTTTTATATCATGTATTTCCTGATCAATATCTTTTGTGCCACGCAATTTTTCAAGAATTTTCTTCGCTTTGCTTTCTTCGCCATTCGTGAACAGCCAGCGCGGGCTCTCCGGCATAAACAAAATGCCAATGAGCAAGAGCAATGACGGCACAGCAGCCAATCCAAGCATCCAGCGCCACGCTTCGGCATCGGCAAATATGTAATTGACAATGTAAGAAAGAAGGATGCCAACCGTGATCATCAGCTGATTCAGTGATGACAGCGCCCCGCGTTTATGTTTTGGCGCCAGTTCAGATAAATAAAGCGGCACGATAGTCGTCGATGTTCCGACTGCAAGTCCCAAAATGATGCGAAACAGCACCATGACTCCCGTATTTGGGGCCAGTGCCACACCAAGACCGCCTATACAAAACAGCAGCGCGGCCGCCATAATTGCTTTTTTTCTTCCGAAACGGTCAGTCAGCTTGCCGGCCGCTCCTGAGCCCAAAATCGCCCCAACCAGCAAGGAGCTGACAACAAGACCTTCTGTAAACGCGTTTAAGCCTAACTCCTTTTTCATAAATAAAATAGCTCCGGAAATCACTCCGGTATCATAGCCATATAACGCGCCTCCAAGAGCTCCGAAAAAATAAAGCCATATATTTGACTGCTTTTTCATAAAAATGACTCCCTTTCTCCATCAGCTGCAATGACATTGTCTGTGGGATTTTTTTAGAAATCTTTTAGCCTCTTTTTCCGGCCATTAAACCTTTTTATTTTGCTGATCATAAGTTTTCCAATCATTTACTTGTATTTTTTTCAATGTCGCTGAAACATTTTATCTGCTGCGGCGTCCAATATAAGGTGATTCAGCACATCATCGTTATCAATTTTCAAAAACAAGAACTTATAAATATAGGAATATTTATCGAAAAATGTCTTTTGAGGAGTTGCCCCATGGCAAATAGAATGGTACGCTTCAAATATTAAAGAAACGTGAGGTATTGATATATGGAAGAACGAACACAGCGCAGAAAGAAAAAGAGAAAACTGAGAAAATGGGTGAAAGTCGTTGCCGGATTAATGGCTTTTTTAGTCATTGCGGCAGGCTCTGTCGGCGCCTACGCTTTTGTAAAGCTGAACAATGCTTCTAAGGAAGCTCACGTCAGCCTTGCACGCGGAGAACAATCTGTAAAACGGATCAAAGAATTTGATCCTGGAAAAGATTCTTTTTCTGTATTGCTCTTAGGAATTGATGCCAGGGAGAAAAACGGCGAGACCGTCGATCAGGCAAGAAGTGACGCGAATGTGCTGGTTACATTTAATCGGAAAGAAAAAACAGCTAAAATGCTGAGCATTCCGCGTGACGCCTATGTAAACATCCCAGGCCACGGGTATGATAAATTCACACATGCTCACGCTTACGGCGGCGTTGACTTAACTGTGAAAACAGTTGAAGAAATGCTGGATATTCCAGTCGATTATGTCGTAGAAAGCAATTTCACGGCTTTTGAAGACGTCGTAAACGAGTTAAATGGCGTCAAAGTAACTGTAAAAAGCGATAAAGTCATTCAGCAAATCAAAAAAGATACAAAAGGTAAAGTCGTTCTTCAAAAAGGAACACATACGCTTGATGGGGAAGAAGCGCTCGCTTACGTAAGAACACGTAAAGCGGACAGTGACCTTTTACGCGGGCAAAGACAAATGGAAGTGCTGAGCGCCATTATAGATAAATCAAAATCATTGAGCTCAATTCCGGCTTATGATGATATTGTGGATACGATGGGGCAAAATTTAAAAATGAACTTATCTCTTAAAGATGCCATCGGCCTGTTCCCGTTCATCACTTCATTGAAATCAGTTGAGTCTATTCAGCTGACGGGTTATGATTATGAACCTGCCGGAGTCTATTATTTCAAATTGAATCAGCAAAAGCTGCAGGAAGTTAAAAAAGAGCTGCAAAACGATTTAGGTGTATAATGAACGGGATGGCGATTACGCCATCCCGTTTTACATATTTCCTTGTTGAAAATTATCAAAGTAACGATTAGCCTTAATTTATATGGATTATGTTTCACAGGCAAGCTGAACATACTACACGAAGCAGCTTCATTTTTAAGGAGGTTCCCCTACATATGAAATGTATTGCGATTGATCTAGACGGAACATTACTGAATAAAGAAAGCGTCATTTCTGCGGAAAACAGAGAGGCGATCAAGCGGGCCGTTGATGCCGGCATCCTCGTCACCATTTGCACGGGAAGAGCGACATTTGATGTAAAAGCGCTGCTGGATGACTTGGACATCCCTATCATTGCAGCTAATGGCGGCACGATCCATGACACGGGTTACCGTTTGATCAGCCGGACATTAATGGATCAGGAAGCCGGTAAAGCGATTGCTGATTACTTACTTTCAAAAAACATTTATTTTGAGGTATATACAGATGACCATCTGCTTTCTCCTTTTGACGGCGAAGCTAAGCTGCACGCGGAGCTTGACATTCTAAAGAGCGCAAACCCAAACGAGCAGACGGATGAATTGTGGCAAGGAGCCATGACTCAATTCAAACAGTTTGGCATTAAACCAATCCCTCATATCGAATCGGTTTTTGACGGGAGTGAAAACATTTATAAGCTTCTTTGCTTCTCCTTTGATATGGACAAGCTGAAACAAGCGAAGGAAGAACTGAAGCATCATAAAAAACTGGCGCAAACCTCTTCAGGAAAACATATTATCGAAATCCTGCCGGCCTCGTCAGGAAAAGGACGCGCGTTAACAAAGCTCGCTGACCTATACGGAATTGAAACACAGGATATCTATGCGATCGGCGATAGTCCAAACGATTTGTCCATGTTTGAAGTCGCCGGACACCGTATCGCCATGGAAAATGCGATTGATGAATTAAAAGAAAAAAGCACCTTTGTCACAAAAAGTAATGACGAAAATGGTGTGGCCTACTTTATAGACCAGCTTCTTTCAGGGCAATATGCATAAAGAAAAGACTCCAGAGATTGGAGTCTTTTTCTTTTATTGCACCCGTATACTTCCTGCGTATTTATCCTTCCAATAGGTGCTCGTGTTCATATTGGTGATGGTCACGCCGTTTGATAATGTGACATGAACAACTTGTCCGTTTCCGATATAGATGGAGGGATTTAAGCTTGTTGATTGAAAGAACACAATGTCTCCCGGCTTCAGGTCCGCCTTCTCAATCTTAGTTCCGGCATTGTACTGGCTTGTTGCGTATCGAGGCAGGGAAATACCGGCTGCTTTCTGGTATACATATTGGACAAATCCAGCTGTATCAAATCCTGTCTCAGGTGTTACTCCGCCCTGTTTGTAAGGTACTTCTCCGACATAAAGCGTCGCTTCGGAAACAATCGGATTTTCTTTCGGGATTGTCAGGTTGTCAAATCGGCGAATACCCGTCATCTTCGATTTCCAGTAATCCTCTGACAAATAGGAAATGGTTACTTTTTCTGACCGGCTTGCCTGAATGAACCTGCCTGCGCCCGCATAAATGCCTGCATGTGAAATTCCCGTTTTATACGTATTGCTGAAATAGACGACATCACCAGGCTTTATGTTCTGAGGGGCTACCTTCTCGCCCACTGCCCACTGCTGTTCGGCTGATCGCGGCAGATAAATGCCGAGTGCCTGTTGAAACACATATTGCACAAGCCCCGAGCAATCAAAGCCCTCTGACGGCGTGCTTCCGCCAAACACATATGGGACACCGATATATTTTTCGGCCTCCTGAACGACAGGAACATCAGCCGTTGCCGGATCGGCAGAGATTCGTCTCGCCCCGATATAAGTTCCGCTCCAATAGCTGCTTTGTTTGTAATTGGTGATGATAACCCCTTTTGACTGTGTACTGTGAACCATTTGGCCGTCTCCGATATAAAGGGCGTCATGTGTCGGAACAGTGCCGGTGCTTCCCTCTTTCTTGAAAAACAAAATATCACCCGGCTTCAGGTTTTCCGGCTTTACAGCTGTTCCGATTTTATACTGGTCGTTTACAGATCTCGGCAGATGAATATCAGCCTTACTGAACACATATTGTATCAATCCTGATGGATCGAAACCCTCTTTCGGCGTTTCCCCGCCATATTTATACTGATATCCAAGCAGGTTTTTTGCTTCGCTGACAATCAATTCTGGTGATGTATCAGCTTCCGCAATCTCCGCTTTTGTCATAATTGGAACCAAAAAACAAATGATAACCGCCACAAGCAAAAACTTCTTCCAGTTTGCCAGTGTGTTCACTTTTATTATCTCCTCCTCTTTTTGCAGTTTTAACATCGGTATTTTTTTGAATATGTTAAGAGACTTTTTAATATTTTTACAGAATGAATATGCTGGGCAAATAAAAAGAGAGTGTCTCATCAGACACTCTCTTTTTTGAATTATTTATTGGCATTTACCGGTTCTTCCTGCTGTTGGATTTTATTCATTTCCATATCAATCTTCTGTTTTTCCTGATCTGTCAGCTGATCATTGAATTTAAAAGCTGACATAAACATGAACACGATGGCTACGGCAACAAACGGCCAGATGGCTTTGACAAATTTCATCTTTATCACTCCGTTTATTTAGATTTTAGTTTGTCACTATGATCAATATCAAACGTCAGTTTTCCGTCTTCTACTTTCCAAGCGAAATTAGAGTCTTTCGTCAGTTCGCGAATAATGGTTTTCTGTTTAAGGCTGTCTTTTTTCACAGGTGCAGGTGTCGCTTCATGGATATCGATCGGTGTCACTTCAAAGCGTCCTGTTCCATTTTTCTTCAGGTGATACTGAACCAGTGCACTGTCTCTTGTTCTCGTCCAGCCCTGGTCAAAGACAAAGTTGCCGAGACTGTAGAAAATGACGGTTCCGTTATATACTTCAATCGGTTCTAAGACGTGCGGGTGATGGCCGACGATGATGTCAGCTCCCGCATCAGACATGGCTCTTGCAAGCTGGCGCTGGCGGTCGTTTGGATCATTGTCATACTCTTGGCCCCAGTGTGACTGCACAACAACGATGTCCGCATGTTTTTTCGCTTCTGAAATCATAGGGATGAAGATTTCAGGATCTGCGGGCAGCACCCCCGGCGTATTCTTTTTAGCCGCGAAACCTTTCCCGGACACATCGGTAAAGCCAAGCGTCGCAATCGTTACCCCGTTGACTTTCTGGTACGAAATTTTCTTTTTCGCATCACTTAAGCTGTATCCCGCTCCAACGATATCAAGGTTTTGCTTCGCAAATTCTCCAAGCGTATCTTTCATGCCCTGAACGCCGTAATCCATTGCGTGGTTGTTTGCGCTGTTGAGAACCGTGAAATTCATATCCTTCAAGACTTTCACTGATTCCTTATTCGTCTGCAGATGAATCTCTTTATCTGCTTGTTTATAATTCTTTTGATAGGTTACCGGGTTTTCAAAGTTTCCTGCTACATAATCCGAGGCTCTAAAGATCGGTTCAACATATTGAAAAATACTGTCTGCCCCTTTTTGCTCCGTTACTTTTTCAACATAGCGTCCCATCATAATATCGCCTACAAATGAGGCTGAGAGTACGTCGTCAGAATACGTTTTGACCTTCGGCGTTTCCGCTTTTCCCGCCCACATGAAAGCGAACATAAGGACAAAAACGATCGGAATGGCAATAAATACGTGCTTATTGGTTTTCTTTTTTTGCTGTTTTGTCAGCTTTAGCAGCTTTTCATGAAAGCTCAGTTCTTTTTTCATCGTTTGACACACCTTACATTAAATTAAGTAGTAAACAAACATGATAGCAAAGGTCGCTCCGCTCAATAGCAGCGTGCTTCCGAACGTAATGGTTAAACCTTGTTTCTGAATGGTATTGGCAATTAAACCTGGCACGATGATGCCGATTCCTCGAAATTCTGCGATTTCAAATGGTACAATCGGGTATAGAAAATCAAACGCGATTTTTAGGACGATCCCTGTTATCAGCATGGCAGCGAATTTTCTGCGTCCGTACAAAATCATAAATTTGGATAAACCGTATTTCACGATAACATAAGTGAGCAAGCTCACTAGCAAAACAAGTAAAATAAAGACCGGCTGATTAAACACAAGTCCTAAATATCCCGGTACAACAAGTCCTGCCGGCACGATCCCTGTTTTTTCCGCAAAAATTAAACTGAGTAGTACACCTAAAATTAGTGCGATGTATAAATCTGATCCGAACATGTTTGCATTTCCCCCTAGCTTACGAGCTGCTTAACCTTGTATTCGTGGATTTTTTCAATTAAAGGCTCTGCGGCACCATGAATATTGCCGACGCCATATATGACACGGTTGTGCATTCTTTTCTTTAACAACTCCATAATTTCATCTGTTGACTTATACTCTAGATCATGCAGTTTGTCTGCAGGAATTTTGCCTTCTTCGTAGGCTTTTACGATCGGTTCTGTTGTTTCACCGATTAAGATCAGTTCACTTGCTTCAATATAAGGCAATACGTCATTTGCGAATTGCTGTGTCCGATCGACACGGTCTGCGCGGCAGTTCATGATGATGATCGGATCATCGGTCGGGTAACCGATTTCTTTTACACGTTTCCATATATTCAAAGTAGAAGAAGCGTCGTTTGCGGCAAACCCATTAACAAAGTGCCCAGGCTCGCTCGGACTGATCAGCGGAAGAATTCTCATTGCTCCCGGATCTGGCGGCGCATTCAGCATTCCCTTAAATGCTGTTTCTTCGTCAATGCCGAGTGCTTGAGCCACACCCAGCGCCAGAGAAGCGTTATCAGGGAATACCATGTATTCAAATTTACGTAAATACTCATCTGTAATTTTTGAGTTATCAGCAATGATGACTTTTGTGTTTCGTTCTTTTGCTTTTTGTTTAAAGAACTCGGTATATTCACTATCTGTAATGACAAGATGGCCATTATAAGGAATTGTAGCGGTAAACGCTTCTGCAATTTCATCAAGCGTCGGCCCCATGACATCCATATGGTCTTCTAAAACATTCACAATGACGCCGATATTGGCCTGCAGAAGTTCTTCCTGAAAGATGATTTGATAATCTGGGTTAACAGCCATGCATTCACTGACAATCGCGTTAGCCCCTCTTTCTACTGTTTCTCTCATGACTTCTTTTTGCTCTCCGATATTCGGCCCCTGAGGTTTCCGTTTAATCGGCTTTTCCTCCGGTGTGTCCCAGTAAATCATTCTTGCATCTGTTCCTGTTGTTTTTCCAACAGTCTTGTAACCGGCTTCTATTAATATTCCGGTTGTCAGCCTTGTCACAGTCGATTTTCCGCGGATGCCGTTAATATTCACCCGAACAGGGAGGGCATCAATGTTTTTCTGATGTCGTCGTTTTTCTAATATTCCGATGACCAGTATGACAGCACAGGCTATAATGAGTAACCACATTGCTTTTCGACATCTCCTTCTATATTGTTGTAAATTCATTCATCAGTATATAGAATCACTATGAATTCTCAATCGGCATTATGTAACATAATCTTCCCTAATCGACTAAGCCAAACTTCTCTTTTGAAAGAGATTTTATACCTAAAAACTGTTTTCTATTTTTGGAAAACAGCAGGACTTATACCTTATCACTTTTTTAAAAAATCGAAGAGAATGCGCTTTCATTTCTCCCCTGATATCCTTCTGGACGTATAGTCACACCTTGCTGTTTGTGTTTAATATGCATTTCAAATCAATCTTTTTTTCAGCCTGTGTTATCAAGCATCTCCTGCGATCATGCGTGTTTCCGGTTCTTATGAACACAAAATAGTTTTATCCTGTTTCTTAAGGACAAGGTCATAATGTCATCCTTTCTGCATGGAATAAGCAATATGAGGCCCATTCCAAAATGACTAAGGAGGTTCGAGATGAAAACGCTAAACATACGAGTCCGAATTCTCTAACATAATTAAACATTTTCTGGGATGATAGTCTTTTCTGTTTCTCACCATTTACAGGTCTAAACGCATGACTTTGAAACAATTTTAATAAAACTTAATATTTGTTCAAGAAATCTTCATCCATATTTGTGAAGACTTTGTCAAAAAAAGAGTGAAAACCTTAATTTTTTCAATTATATATACAATTTACAATTAGATTTCTTTTGATATTTTTATTGCTAACTTCGGATTGTTCATGATAATCTATCTATGTAAACGGTTACATAAACAAGGAGGAGCTGTTTTGGCTACAATTAAAGATGTCGCCGGAGCGGCGGGCGTTTCAGTTGCGACGGTTTCCCGCGTCCTGAATGATAACGGCTATGTACACGAAGAAACGCGAACGCGTGTCATAGCGGCGATGGCGAAGCTGAACTATTACCCGAATGAAGTTGCCAGATCTCTATATAAAAGAGAATCCCGACTGATCGGACTTTTGCTCCCGGATATCACAAACCCTTTCTTCCCCCAGCTTGCCCGCGGTGCGGAGGATGAATTGAACCGGGAAGGCTATCGCCTTATTTTCGGCAACAGTGACGAGGAATTGAAAAAAGAACTTGAATACCTTCAAACCTTTAAGCAAAATCATGTCGCAGGCATTATTGCCGCAACAAATTACCCGGATCTCGAGGAATACAGCGGCATGAATTATCCAGTTGTTTTTCTGGACAGAACACTTGAAGGGGCTCCTTCTGTGGCCAGTGACGGCTATACAGGAGGAAAGTTAGCCGCTCAGGCTATCATTCACGGAAAAAGCCAGCGCATTACGCTCTTGAGAGGACCCGCTCACCTGCCGACCGCTCAAGACCGATTTAACGGCGCTTTGGAAATCTTAAAGCAGGCTGAAGTTGATTTTCAGGTCATTGAGACAGCTTCATTTTCAATTAAAGATGCACAATCGATGGCGAAGGAGCTGTTTGCCGCTTATCCAGCGACAGATGGTGTGATCGCGAGTAATGATATTCAAGCCGCTGCCGTTTTACATGAAGCATTGCGGCGCGGAAAAAACGTGCCGGAGGACATTCAAATTATCGGCTATGATGACATTCCGCAAAGCGGACTTCTGTTCCCGCCACTTTCTACAATTAAACAGCCCGCATATGATATGGGGAAAGAAGCTGCCAAACTGCTTTTGGGTATCATCAAAAAACAGCCGCTGGCAGAAACGGCAATTCAAATGCCTGTCACCTATATAGGAAGAAAGACGACAAGAAAGGAAGATTAAGATGCGTAATATTTGTGTGATTGGTAGCTGTTCTATGGATTTAGTGGTCACCTCGGACAAACGCCCAAAAGCCGGTGAAACGGTTCTTGGCACGTCATTTCAGACTGTGCCGGGCGGCAAAGGAGCAAATCAGGCCGTTGCCGCAGCCAGACTTGGGGCGCAAGTGTTTATGGTCGGCAAGGTCGGAGACGATCATTATGGAACAGCTATTTTGAATAATCTCAAAGCTAACGGCGTTTGCACTGACTATATGGAACCGGTTACACATACGGAAAGCGGAACCGCTCATATTGTGCTTGCTGAAGGCGACAACAGCATTGTCGTTGTCAAAGGCGCGAACGATGACATCACCCCAGCGTATGCGTTAAACGCGCTCGAACAGATTGAAAAGGTCGATATGGTGCTGATTCAGCAGGAAATCCCAGAAGAAACGGTTGATGAGGTGTGCAAATACTGCCATTCTCACGATATTCCGATCATGCTAAACCCAGCACCGGCCCGCCCGCTCAAGCAGGAAACAATTGATCACGCCACCTATCTGACGCCGAATGAACACGAGGCTTCGATTTTATTCCCTGAGCTTACCATTTCTGAAGCTTTGGCGCTTTATCCGGCAAAGCTCTTTATTACGGAAGGAAAACAAGGCGTCCGCTATTCGGCTGGCAGCAAAGAAGTGCTCATCCCGTCCTTCCCTGTAGAGCCCGTTGATACAACCGGAGCCGGTGATACGTTTAACGCAGCCTTTGCCGTGGCCCTGGCTGAGGGAAAAGACATTGAAGCCGCATTGCGGTTTGCCAATCGTGCCGCTTCCCTTTCTGTCTGTTCCTTCGGGGCCCAAGGCGGAATGCCGACAAGAAATGAAGTAGAGGAGCTGCTTTCATGAAAAAACACGGTATACTGAACAGCCATCTTGCCAAGATTTTAGCAGACCTTGGCCACACTGATAAAATTGTCATCGCGGATGCCGGACTGCCGGTTCCCGACGGCGTTTTGAAAATTGATCTTTCACTGAAGCCGGGCCTTCCGGCTTTCCAAGATACAGCGGCAGTACTGGCTGAGGAAATGGCGGTCGAAAAAGTCATTGCTGCAGCTGAAATAAAAGCATCCAATCAGGAGAATGCGAAATTTCTAGAAAATCTTTTCTCTGAACAAGAAATTGAATACCTTTCTCACAAGGAGTTTAAGCTGCTGACAAAAGAAGCAAAGGCAGTCATAAGAACAGGAGAATTCACACCATATGCCAACTGCATCCTGCAGGCGGGTGTGCTTTTCTAGAAAGGAGGATGAAACATGCAGATTGAAATGAAAGACATTCATAAAGCATTTGGAAAAAACCAGGTGCTGTCAGGTGTTTCCTTTCAGCTCATGCCTGGCGAGGTTCACGCATTAATGGGAGAAAACGGCGCCGGCAAGTCCACGCTTATGAACATTTTGACAGGCCTGCACAAAGCAGATAAAGGTCAAATCAGCATAAACGGAAACGAAACGTATTTTTCCAATCCAAAAGAAGCGGAACAGCATGGAATAGCCTTTATCCATCAGGAATTGAATATCTGGCCGGAAATGACCGTTCTTGAGAATCTATTTATCGGTAAAGAGATATCCTCCAAGCTGGGCGTCTTACAAACAAGAAAAATGAAAGCGCTAGCAAAAGAGCAATTTGACAAACTCTCCGTCTCTCTTTCTCTTGATCAAGAAGCCGGCGAATGTTCCGTCGGACAGCAGCAAATGATCGAAATCGCAAAAGCGCTTATGACAAATGCCGAGGTCATCATTATGGATGAACCGACCGCAGCGTTGACTGAACGTGAAATCAGCAAGCTCTTCGAGGTCATTACAGCGTTAAAAAAGAACGGCGTCTCCATTGTCTATATTTCGCATCGCATGGAAGAAATTTTTGCGATTTGCGACAGAATTACCATCATGCGTGACGGAAAAACGGTAGATACAACAAACATCTCAGAAACTGATTTTGATGAAGTCGTCAAAAAAATGGTCGGACGGGAGCTGACTGAACGATATCCAAAACGCACTCCTTCTCTCGGTGACAAAGTATTCGAGGTGAAAAATGCTTCCGTAAAAGGGAGTTTTGAGGACGTCAGCTTTTATGTTCGTTCCGGTGAAATCGTCGGTGTTTCAGGATTGATGGGAGCCGGCCGGACAGAAATGATGAGAGCGCTGTTCGGCGTTGACAGGCTGGACACGGGTGAGATATGGATCGCTGGGAAAAAAACGGCTATTAAGAACCCGCAGGAAGCCGTGAAAAAAGGTCTCGGCTTTATTACAGAGAATCGCAAGGATGAAGGGCTCCTGCTCGACACCTCGATCCGCGAAAATATTGCCCTGCCCAATCTGTCCAGCTTCTCACCAAAGGGTCTCATTGATCATAAGCGGGAGGCTGAATTTGTCGATCTGTTAATCAAACGCCTCACTATCAAAACAGCATCACCGGAAACGCACGCACGCCATTTATCAGGAGGAAACCAGCAAAAAGTGGTGATAGCCAAGTGGATCGGCATCGGACCGAAAGTGCTTATCTTGGATGAGCCAACCAGAGGTGTGGATGTTGGCGCCAAACGAGAGATTTATACGCTGATGAATGAGCTGACCGAACGCGGCGTCGCTATCATCATGGTGTCATCAGAGCTGCCTGAAATTCTGGGAATGAGCGATCGGATTATCGTTGTCCATGAAGGCAGAATCAGCGGAGAAATCCATGCGCGAGAAGCAACACAAGAACGAATTATGACACTTGCCACGGGAGGGCGGTAATATGAAAACGGAACAACTGCAAACAGAACAAAAACGGATTCACTTCGACGGAGTCATGCAAAAACTCGGCCCGTTTCTTGGTTTATTTATTCTCGTTATCATTGTATCTATTTTAAATCCAAGCTTTCTTGAACCGCTGAATATTTTAAACCTGCTTCGCCAGGTCGCCATTAACGGATTAATCGCGTTCGGGATGACCTTTGTCATTTTGACAGGCGGCATTGATCTTTCTGTTGGCGCTATTCTTGCCCTGTCCAGTGCTTTAGTTGCGGGGATGATTGTGTCCGGTGTCGATCCGGTTCTCGCGATCATCCTTGGCTGTATCATTGGTGCCGTACTAGGCATGATCAACGGATTATTGATTACTAAAGGAAAAATGGCGCCCTTTATCGCCACGCTTGCGACCATGACTGTGTTTCGCGGACTGACGCTAGTGTATACAGATGGAAATCCGATTACCGGACTTGGCACAAACTACGCTTTTCAGATGTTCGGACGCGGTTACTTTTTAGGCATTCCTGTACCGGCAATTACGATGGTTCTTGCCTTTGTCATCCTTTGGGTGCTTCTTCATAAAACACCATTCGGCCGCCGAACGTACGCTATCGGCGGCAACGAAAAAGCCGCGCTCATTTCAGGCATCAAAGTGACGCGCGTGAAAGTGATGATCTATTCTTTAGCCGGGCTTTTATCCGCTCTTGGAGGTGCCATATTGACTTCCCGCCTGCATTCGGCCCAGCCGACTGCGGGAGAATCGTACGAACTTGATGCTATCGCGGCAGTCGTCTTAGGAGGGACAAGTCTTTCCGGCGGCCGCGGACGCATTGTCGGCACTTTGATCGGGGTCCTGATCATCGGCACACTTAATAACGGGCTTAATCTGCTTGGCGTTTCATCATTTTATCAGCTGGTTGTCAAAGGGATTGTTATCTTAATTGCGGTATTATTAGACCGCAAGAAGTCAGCTTAGGAGGGTTTTCACATGAAAAAGGCTGTATCCGTCATTTTAACGTTATCATTATTTTTGTTAACCGCCTGTTCGCTTGAGCCTCCCCAATGGGCAAAGCCGTCAAACTCGGGGAACAAAAAGGAATTCACCATTGGCTTGTCCGTCTCAACACTTAATAATCCTTTTTTTGTCTCATTAAAAAAGGGTATCGAAAAAGAAGCTAAAAAACGGGGAATGAAAGTCATCATTGTTGATGCACAAAATGATTCATCGAAACAGACGAGTGACGTGGAAGATTTAATTCAGCAAGGTGTTGATGCATTATTAATCAACCCGACTGATTCTTCGGCGATCTCAACGGCAGTAGAATCTGCAAACGCAGTCGGTGTGCCCGTCGTAACAATCGATCGATCTGCCGAACAAGGAAAAGTTGAAACCCTCGTTGCTTCCGATAATGTAAAAGGCGGTGAAATGGCCGCGACGTTTATTGCCGACAAACTTGGAAAAGGAGCAAAGGTGGCAGAGCTTGAAGGCGTCCCCGGCGCATCTGCCACACGGGAACGCGGCTCAGGATTCCATAACATCGCAGACCAAAAACTCCAAGTTGTCACAAAACAATCAGCTGACTTTGACCGCACGAAAGGCCTGACTGTCATGGAAAACCTGCTGCAGGGACATCCTGATATCCAAGCTGTTTTTGCTCACAACGATGAAATGGCGCTCGGTGCTCTCGAGGCAATTAACAGCTCGGGGAAAGACATATTGGTGATCGGTTTTGACGGCAATAAAGATGCGCTCGCTTCCATTAAAAACGGAAAGCTGTCAGCCACCGTCGCTCAGCAGCCTGAGTTAATCGGTAAACTGGCTACAGAAGCAGCAGATGATATTTTGCACGGGAAAAAAGTGCAAAAAACAATATCCGCGCCTCTCAAACTAGAAACACAAAAATAATTGTCTGATGTTTAGGAACCTGCGATAACGTGAATAGAGATATAGAATGAATTATTTCTCTTACGTGAGGAGAGGAACGGCATGAACAAACCAACAAAACTATTTTCAACATTAGCACTTGCGGCTGGAATGACTGCGGCGGCTGCTGGCGGCGCTGGCACGATCCATGCTCAACAGCCAGAAACAACGGTAAGCATTGATGATTTATACAGTTATCCGATTGATTCTTATTTGGTATCAGCAGAGGCTCTAAATGTCAGAACGAAGGCTTCCGCATCAAGCCAAAAAGCCGATACGCTGCACTTAGGAGATAGCCTAAAGCTGATTTCCTTCTCAAATGCTGACTGGGCAAAGGTTCAGTATAAAAACGGAAAAATAGGATTTGTCTCCACTCATTACATTGTAAAAGCAGCGACAACGGTAAAAACCAAAACAAAAACAAAAGTATATACATCCGCTGATGGAAAGAGCATTAAGACTCTTCCAGCAGACACAAGCGTTTCTTTTTTAGGCTGGAGTAAAACGAATAAAGGCGGTTTTGATTTTGATTGGGTATTCGTTGATTACGGCGGTGCGACAGGTTATATGAAAACAAAGGATTTACACATGACAAAATAACTGAGAGGGATTCCGCATTTATGCGGAATCCCTTTTATTATGAATTGATTTGTCACATTCCCAAGATATTTCTCAGGAAATATTGTCGTATGCTGTGTCGAAACCTTACATGATCATCAACATTTTTGTTCACGCTAAAAAGCGGAGGTGTAAATATGGATCAATTTGAAGCAGCATATGAATCGTATAAAGCCCGGCAAACAACTGTCGATCAAGAAAATGTTCCATCTGGAAAAGAAGAAATTATTGCGGTTAGAAGAAATGAGGAAGACAATATTATCGCAGTGAAAACCAATACAGGAAGAGAGCTCGACTATCCTACTGCGCTGTCAGAAGCAAAATCAGGAAAACTCGCTCATGTTGATGTCTTCCATAAATACGGGCGTGACATTTTGCGAAGTGAACCGGACGGCATCAAGGAAAATAACCTGTCTGAGCTGCCGGATTTTTAAACAAATACAGCCCTGCCGTATGTTCGACAGGGCTGTATTTTAAACAAAAGGCTGCTGGATGTATTCGGCTAACCGTTTTGCACTGTGAGAAATATCCCCTGCAGCTGCATAATTCACGCCATAGAACACATATGGAGGCAGATACTTCATGCCGATCAGATTACTCGTGGCCTGAAATGGTTTCAATAGCTCACTAATCGAGTAATGATTTGCTCCGCCCGCTTGATATTTTTCCGCTTCGCTCCCTGTTGATACAGCCAGCATCAGCTCCTTGCCATGCAAGGCATTTCCTTCTGAACCAAAAGCCCAGCCATAAGTCAGCACAAGATCCTGCCATTTTTTCAAGAGCGGCGGAGAGCTGTACCAATATAGCGGGAATTGAAAGACAATCCGATCGTATTCCTCGCACAGCTGCTGTTCCTTCGCAACATCTATCGCTTCATCCGGGTATTCCTTATAAAGATCCCGTACTGTGATATTGTCATGTTTACTCAATTCCTCAGCCCACGCCTTATTAACAACTGAGGTCTCCATATGAGGATGCACTGCCAAAACCAATATTTTCATCAGACCACACCTTTACTGTTTTGATGTTATTTTATCTAAAATCAGGAAAAGAGCCAAATAAAAAGAAAGCCCTGCTAAAAGGGGCTTTCTTTTTTTCTTTTATTCAGGGCTTCCTTCAGTTGTTTCGATATCTTTCGCAAAATCAGGGTTATCCAGATTCGCATTAAAGAAATCCGCTGTGTTCGGAAGTCTGAGATTCATGTTCATTTTTTGAGAAATCGTAACCGTGCAATCCTCAAGCACATAGTCAAAAACGTGTCCGCCTGAATTGCGTCCTTCGTCAATGAAGTGCAGGTGATAGCCAGAAACGGCGATTCCGTTTGCATAAGCTGGTGTCAAGAAACCTACAATCGTTCCTCTCACGTTGTCGAAGTTGAAAATCGGCTGTGTTTTGACCGCTTCAACCATTGGCACGTAAGGTTTTTCTTGAAGTTCTACTGTTCTTGTCTGCACCTTTTTAAACAATCCGTCAATGCGAATTGCATAAAATAAGTTTCTGCTTGGCAGCATGCTGTTGATCTCTTTTTCAAAGTCTTCGCGTGTCATTTTCGCATCAATTTTGTGCGTCATGTCCGGTGTAAAGAACGTAAATGAACAGAACGGTGAACGGTCTCCATTTTGGACCGGTGTCGCGGTTCCGTCTGAGCGAAGACGGTAAAATTCGCCGTCAAACCCAATCAGCTCTCCGTCAAGCTTGTTAAAGGTTCCGATACCGAAGTCTCCATATTTCGGAATCTCTGACAGTTCAAAATCTCCGTCATATACTCCGTCTAATAGAGAAGTCATTGTTGATACTTGATAAATCTGGCTCACAGGCTGATCTTTTTGACCGCGGCTGAGCACTTGAATGTTGCTTTCTCGTTTCATATTTCCCTTCACTCCTTTTATTTAGTGCTGTTCATAAAACAGTGTCGTGATGCGCAGAGTGCTAGAGAGCTTTCGTTTTCATGAGTTCCCCGAATTCTTTCGGAAGCTTGTCACTTGCTAAATTAATGTTATCACTGTAGTCAACCGGGACATCGATGATGACAGGACCTTCAGCGTTCATGCCTTGACGCAGAACATCTGCCAGCTGGTCTGGTGATTCTACGCGCAAGCCAGTTGCTCCGAAGCTTTCCGCATATTTCACGATATCGATATTTCCGAAATCGACCGCAGATGTACGGTTATATTTTTTCAATTGCTGGAATGCAACCATGTCATATGTGCTGTCGTTCCATACAATGTGTACAATTGGTGCTTTTAGTCGTACCGCTGTCTCTAATTCCATTGCTGAGAATAAGAAACCGCCGTCACCAGAGACAGAAACCACTTTTTCTCCCGGTTTCACCAATGAAGCGCCGATTGCCCAAGGAAGCGCAACGCCGAGTGTTTGCATACCGTTACTGATCATTAATGTTAACGGCTCGTAGCTGCGGAAATAACGTGACATCCAAATGGCGTGCGAACCGATATCGCAAGTTACTGTAACATGATCATCGACTGCATTACGCAACTCTTTAACGATTTCAAGAGGGTGCGCTCTGTCTGATTTCCAATCTGCAGGCACCTGCTCACCTTCATGCATATATTGTTTTAAATCAGAAAGGATTTTCTGCTCACGCTCTGCAAATTCCACTTTCACAGCATCGTGTTCGATATGATTGATCGTGGACGGAATGTCACCGATCAATTCAAGATCAGGCTGGTAAGCATGATCAATGTCAGCGATAATCTCGTCTAAATGGATAATTGTCCGGTCTCCATTGACATTCCAGAATTTCGGATCATATTCAATCGGGTCATAGCCGATCGTCAGAACAACATCTGCCTGCTCTAGCAGTAAATCGCCAGGCTGGTTGCGGAACAAACCGATACGGCCAAAATACTGATCCTCTAAATCTCTAGAAAGGGTACCGGCAGCTTGATATGTTTCAACAAATGGAAGCTGAACCTTTTTCAAAAGCTTGCGAACCGCTTTAATTGCTTCCGGTCTTCCGCCTTTCATGCCGACCAAAACGACAGGAAGTTTTGCTGTTTGGATTTTTGCTATGGCCGCACTGATTGCATCATCTGCTGCAGGACCGAGTTTTGGCGCTGCAACAGCACGCACGTTTTTCGTATTTGTGACTTCATTCACAACATCTTGCGGAAAGCTCACAAAAGCGGCCCCAGCCTGCCCTGCTGACGCTATCCTAAATGCATTTGTAACAGCTTCCGGTATATTTTTTACATCTTGAACTTCTACACTGTATTTTGTAATCGGCTGGAATAGCGCCGCATTATCCAAAGATTGATGTGTCCGTTTTAAACGATCTGCACGGATCACGTTTCCAGCAAGCGCAACGACAGGGTCTCCTTCAGTGTTCGCTGTCAGCAGGCCTGTTGCCAAGTTAGAGGCACCCGGTCCTGATGTGACTAACACGACTCCCGGTTTTCCAGTTAAACGGCCGACTGCTTGGGCCATGAATGCTGCGTTTTGTTCGTGCCGGGCAACGATAATTTCAGGTCCTTTATCTTGTAAAGCGTCAAATACCGCATCAATTTTTGCACCTGGAATGCCAAATACATGTGTGACACCTTGCTCCACTAAGCAATCAACAACAAGCTCCGCCCCTCTGTTTTTCACAAGGGATTTTTGTTCTTTTGTTGCTTTTGTCAACACCCTCACTCCTTATTATGCATTTTAAACGTAAAATTTTAAATATCTTGTGATAAGTTTCACTATACACTCTTTGGAAATTGACCTCCAATATCGATTCGCCTTATGATTAATATGTAATACGAATTATTAACCTATGGAAAGGAATGCATATTGAATGGAGCTTCGCCATCTTCAATACTTTATCGCAGTAGCCGAAGAGCTTCATTTCGGAAAGGCTGCCCGGCGGCTGAACATGACGCAGCCTCCTCTCAGCCAGCAGATCAAACAGCTGGAGGAAGAAGTCGGAGTTACGCTTCTGAAAAGGACAAAACGATTTGTCGAGCTTACCGCAGCAGGAGAAATCTTTTTAAATCATTGCCGCATGGCATTGATGCAAATCGGACAAGGAATTGAACTGGCACAGCGGACGGCCCGCGGCGAGCAAGGCCTTCTCGTAATCGGTTTTGTCGGATCAGCTACATATGAATTTCTGCCGCCGATTGTCCGGGAATATCGTAAAAAATTCCCATCTGTGAAAATAGAACTGCGTGAAATATCCTCGTCTAGGCAGCAGGAGGAGCTACTAAAGGGCAACATTGATATTGGTATACTTCATCCTCCCTTACAGCATACAGCTTTACATATCGAAACCGCCCAAAGCAGCCCTTGTGTTTTAGCTTTGCCTAAGCAACACCCATTGACTTCTAAGGAATCAATTACGATTGAGGATTTAAGAGATGAACCAATTATTACTGTTGCTAAAGAAGCATGGCCTACTCTATACATGGATTTTATTCAGTTCTGTGAACAAGCGGGCTTCAGACCCAACATTGTCCAGGAAGCCACAGAATATCAAATGGTGATTGGTTTAGTCAGTGCCGGAATTGGTATGACATTTGTTCCTTCCTCAGCCAAAAAATTATTTAATTTGGATGTTACTTATCGAAAAATGGACCAAATACAGCTTAATGCAGAATGGGTTATCGCTTACCGCAAAGACAATCATAATCCGCTTATAAAGCATTTTATTCATATTTCAAATTGTCAGCAGACAAGAACTAAAGAGAGTGATGCAGGTACATGAACAATACTTGCAATCTCTTTTTTCTTTTGGGATTCTTATGGAATTTTTATTAATTTAATATAATCGCTTAGTACAACTTTATATCAGTATACGTATACATACAGTACAAATAGTTGGCAAGGACATCAGTAAGCGCAGGACATTAGTTTGATTTTAAAAATGAAAGATAGAGAGGTGAAGTAAATTATTGAGTTCACCGGCATATTCACATTGCTCGCTTTTTTCGTAACAATGATTTTTATTTTCTGGAGACCAAAAGGACTAAATGAAGCTATCCCCGCCACATTTGGCGCTTTAATGGTTTTATTGTGCGGAAGTGTGTCATTGGCAGACTTAGGGGAAATCGGAACAAAAGTCACGGGTGCATCGGTTACAATCCTTGCCACTATGATTATGGCCATTGCACTAGAAAGCTTTGGTTTCTTTTATTGGGTGGCTGCAAAACTGCTCCAACAATCCAAGGGTTCAGGCATCAAGCTTTTTTGGCTAACCAATTTGCTCTGCTTTCTCATGACCATTTTCCTGAATAATGATGGGAGCATTTTGATCACAACTCCAATCCTTTTGCTTGTACTAAAATATTTAGGTTTAAAAAAACATCAAAAAGCCCCATATTTATTAAGCGGTGTTTTAATAGCCACAGCCTCTAGCGCACCGATTGGCGTAAGTAATATTGTTAATTTAATTTCTCTCAAAATCATTGGAATGGATCTATATCTTCACACCGCCATGATGTTTGTCCCTAGTATGATGGGACTCATTTTTATGACTTGTCTACTGTTTATGTTCTTTTATAAACGTCTTCCCAAAAGCCTGCCAGATATACCGGGCCATTTTCAGTCTCTGCGGCATAGAAGGTACCATCCTCTTCATTCGCCATCAGCTCCTTTACCAGAACGAAATCAAACAAAAATCATGTTGTTTGTGCTTGCATTTGTTTTTCTCGTCAGAATGAGTCTATTTGCAGCATCATATACCGGTATTTCTGTTCCTCTAGTCGCTGTCATCGGATCTTTTATCCTGTTGAGCTGGAGATGGATTTATTTCAAAACCTCCCCAAGAGACTTGTTATATAAATCGCCTTGGCACATTTTTATATTCGCTTTTACTATGTATGTCTTAATTTATGGTCTGCATAATATTGGATTCACAGAGTTACTTGTGAGTTATTTTGAACCTGTGGTTTCTGGAAGCCTCGCCCATGCAACTTTCGCATCAGGTATCTCTACTTCAGTTTTTTCTAATCTCTTTAACAACCATCCAGCGTTAATGATCAGTACTTTTACCTTAACTGAAATGACCCTGAATCCTTCAACAACAAAAATCATCTACTTGGCAAATATTATCGGCAGTGATATCGGTTCATTATTATTACCTATGGGAACCTTAGCAACGCTTATTTGGATGCATATATTAAAACAGCATGATGAAAGTATTTCATGGGGCGAATATATAAAAACGACCATTATCATCATTCCGCTGACTGTTCTTTTTACGTTAACATGTTTATATTTTTGGATCAGTTGGTTATTTCTTTAGCACAGTATGAAACGAAAAACTGCCTTCTGCTTTTCAAGAGGGCAGTTTTGTATACACTAGGGAAGATGCATTGTCTTTAGATGATTTAACTTCCAAATGACTGGCTCTCCACTTGCGTTAATAAGCTCAATGATATTATTAGAGACACCCTTTAATAGTCCGACTTTTTCTGGCACCTCTCCCATATCAAATATGACCAATTCACCAATATTTTTTTTGATCTGCTCCTCAAAATTACGCACAAGAGGAACTTTGGAAGGCACGACCGGCAATTGTGAGTTGTCAAGAGTATACGGTGTTTGTTCAGTTGAATAAGGGGTAAACCATTTTAAATGATGCATAGATATAAAAAGTATTTTAAATACGGGTGAGAAAAATACAATATAATCGTTTAAAACATTTGTAACATATCCATGGATCGATCGACCCCCAGTTACATAAACTTCAATAAACTGGCCTTTGACCTTGTTTAATGTATTTCTATATGAAAAAGCTTGAGTTTCTGCCTCTATCATTGGATCTTCCGGATTGATCAAAAATGGCTTCTCAGTACTGGTCACTATTTTCGCCTTTTTCATTTGATGAAGATGCAACAAGGGAATATAAAGATAATTGCAGCCATCAAAAATAACAAAAATATCCTGTCCAATATCTATAAGGGTGCCGACAAACCTTGTATCTCCTGAAATGACAACCTCAACATCTGTGTTAAGGAATTGATTCAAACCTTTCACGATTCTCCTCCTTTAACTGAAAAAGGGCATCACTTAATCTGATGCTCCTCCATTATCTATTAAAATTTACGTTTCCAGTGATAGTCTATCGTTCTGACAATCGTTTCATAGCTATAATCATCCTTTTGTTTTTCTGAACTTTTGAAGGAACTTGAATAACCTGGTGATCTTGGTGATCGTTTAGATGATTTTGATGATTGATAATCTGAAGATTTTAATGATCGTTTAGATGATTTTGAAGAACTTTTTGAACGTGACGAACGGCCAGATTTGGATGATTGATAATCCGAAGATTTTAGTGATCGTTTAGATGATTTTGAAGAACTTTTTGAACGTGACGAACGACCAGATTTGGATGATTGATCATCTGAAGATTTTAGTGATCGTTTAGATGATTTTGATGAGCTATATGATTTTGAAGAAATGAACGAATTGCTGTCCTTATCATTATTGTCTTCCTGGCTTTGTTCATTTTTTTGATCCTCTTTTTTGTACGACCCTTTTGGGCCTAAGCTGATGCTTTTTATGTGAAAAGGATAGATGCGAAGCACCTCTTGATTTTTCACTATAGTATAATGGCCGTCGGCATTATCTACAAGGATACCCTCAATGGCTTCCGGACCTCCACGATTAATTGAAACCCATTTATGAGTCAGACTCTTAAAAACCTCGCTTAAATCATCAGCTTCCAAAACTCCAACTGGCGTCTGCTCTTCTATTTTCAAATCAGGCTCGTGTTTACTTATACTTTTGATGTGATGGATATTAAAATATACTACCCCATCCTCATTAGTGTTTAACGCAGCGTAATCATCTCCCAGCCAGACCAATCTTCCTTTTTTAGATTCCGGACCCCCTTGGTTAAATTGAACTGATTGGTTCATTAAATGTCCGATTAAGCTATGAAAATCATCAGCATCGAGCATTTCCTCAGTCTCAATTGTCGTGGTGCTATTATTGGTATCCTCAGTAATACTTTTCACATGCTCCAACTGATAATAAATTATTTTTTTTTCAGCTTGTAAAGCTATATAATCTGATTTTACAGCTGTTAATTTTCCTTTTTTAGATTCCGGACCTCCACGATATACAGTAACAATTTTATCTTTCATTGAGTGCAAAAAGTTATAATACGATATTTCATTATTTGAATGATATTTCATTCTCCTCTTGCTCATTCAAATTCCTCCTAGTCACTTATACATAGATGATAAACATACTGCATATATACGTGTCACATTTATTTGTTGAACTAATTCAATAGCCTAATTGTCGCTTTTTCCGCGAATACCCATTTTCACGCATTCATAAAATACTTAAATGATCTTTGAGGTATTGTGAACGGTTTTTAATATACTCGCAGATCACATCCGGCTCACGGTCAAAACGCTCAATATCATTCTTTTTATACGGGTCCATGAGGACAAACGGCCTAATCCGTTCATACATCGCCATGATTTTCGGTTCCATATATTCTATTGTAAAAAGAGATTGGAGCGTTTTTTCTAACAGGCGCTTGTAGGACTTGCGAAACTCGGATTCATCCAATATCCGGGCGGTTAGTGTATTAAATCCTTGAATTCTTACATAATCGGCAGCCATCCGCTCTCCATGGATATCCCTGCCCCAAGTCGCATCATAATCCCAAGGAATCACCTCAAATAATCCGGTTTCCCCGCTTCTGTATAATGCGTAGTTGTGGACAAACCCGTCATAGTTCGAGGTGAATACAATACCGGCAAGCCAGCGCAAATACTTGTCGACATCCACGTGTTTTGTCACTTCTGACTTAAACTGAGCTTTAGGGACCGTATTAATTTTAAAAATCATATCCTGTAAATAAAAATCATCCTCCTCAGTCCCTGTTTTCTTTTCATATCCAAGCTCCAGCGATGTTTTCGTTTCCCTTTCTAAATCGCTCATCAGAGAAAAGTTGGCATCATCATCCACCGCATAAAAAATCGCGCCATCAGCCAGCTTCCTTTTCGCCAAATAATATTCATCTACGGATTCAAGTTCAAGATAAACCCCTTCATTCTTCCCATTCATCTTTACAAACACAAACTCTGCCTTTGGAGACAGTGTCCCTAGCTCCGAGAAAAAATCCAGAGACAATTTGTTTCTCATCAAGGAAGGGTCTTTATACTCCGCATTTAAGTGAATCTCTCGCGCGCCGCGGAATGTTTTCGGCTGATAAAAGGAAATATGGTATGACTTCTTTTTGAAGTCTCTGATATGTGATCCCCGATAAGCGATATCAATATCCAGCCTTTTTTGATTTACCTTCATCACAGCTGGCACCGGATCATCGTCCCATATATCCTTTTTTAATTCACGCAAGTCTTTTGGATGAACAAACAGCTGATAAAGCGGTAAATTGGATTGATTCTTCATCCATAATCCTCCTTACAAATTTTAGGCTTTTATTTTTATAAGATCTCAGCGGAACACTTATACACTTTTTAAAACCGCGCGTACTATGAGGGTAGTAAGGATCTTCATCCTTAACATATTTTTAAAAGGAGGATTTCAAATTGGGCCACTATTCCCATTCTGACATCGAAGAAGCGGTGAAATCCGCAAAAAAAGAAGGTTTAAAGGATTATTTATACCAAGAGCCTCATGGAAAAAAACGCAGTCATAAAAAGTCGCACCGCACTCACAAAAAATCTCGCAGCCATAAAAAATCATACTGCTCTCACAAAAAATCTCGCAGTCACAAAAAATCATTCTGTTCTCACAAAAAATCTCGCAGCCACAAAAAATCATACTGCTCTCACAAGAAATCTCGCAGCCACAAAAAATCGTACCGTTCTCACAAAAAATCTCGCAGCTATAAAAAATCTTACCGTTCTTACAAAAAATCTCGCAGCTATAAAAAATCTTGCCGTTCTTACAAAAAATCTCGCAGCTACAAAAAGTCATACTGTTCTCACAAGAAAAAATCTCGCAGCTATAAAAAGTCATGCCGCACACACAAAAAATCTTATCGTTCCCATAAGAAATACTACAAAAAACCGTACCACCACTGCGACGACTACAAAAGACACGATGATTATGACAGCAAAAAAGAATACTGGAAAGACGGCAATTGCTGGGTAGTCAAAAAGAAATACAAATAATCTAAGTTTTCATTGTTTCAATAGGCTGCCGGCGGAGGTACGGAAGCCTATTTTTTTATTTGCCCTGTATTAGATATATGTCATGACATAACATATGCAACCCGCATCATTTGGTTTCCTTTAAACCATTTCGTTATAATCAAGGTATCCTAACGATAAAGGTGGTTGTTGCTATGTACATATTTCAAGCTGATCAGCTTAGTGCCAAAGACACATACAAGCTATTGTCAGGTACCGTTATTCCCCGCCCCATTGCATTTGTGACAACACTTTCTTCAGGAGGAGCGGTCAATGCCGCGCCTTTCAGTTTTTATAACGTCGTCAGCTCAGATCCTCCGCTTCTCAGTATTTCTGTTAACAGGACGGAAGGACGCCAAAAAGATACAGCGCGAAACGCAGTGGAGAACGGAGAATTTGTCGTTCATGTCAGTGATGAAGCCATCATTGAAGATATCAATGAAACAGCTGCAAGCTTAAGGCCGGATGAAAGCGAGCTTACACGCACCTCGCTTCATCCTGTTGAAAGCAAAGCTGTTTCAGTTCCCGGCATTAAGGAAGCCCGCGTTCGCTTTGAGTGCAAATTAGAGCGGCATATTACCTTTGACAATGATCAAGGCATCACTACAGCAGATCTGCTCATCGGAAGAGTTGTCTGCTTCCACCTAGATGAAAAGGTGTATGATGCAGAAAAGGGATATATTTTAACGGATGAATTAAAGCCTGCCTCACGATTGGCGGGAAATCACTATGCCAAGCTGGGGGAAGAATTCACACTGATTCGTCCCAGCTGAAGAGAAGGACTATTTAAATAGAAGAAACTAGTCAAAAAGACCTTATGATTACAAAATATCGCCTGTAAATAAATGAAAAAATATCAAAAAAAGAACACCCAGAGTAAGCTCGGGGTGTTCTTTTATGAAACGTTTTTCCTTTTTCTTCGTATAAAGATAGATTAGGAGGAATTGGAATGACAAACTTTTGGATTTTAATGCTGATCGCTATTACCATCAGTCTCGCCTCTCAATTTTTTATAAAGAAAAAATACGGTATTGATAAATCCGGCTGGCGATATAAGCATGTCAGCAATACACACAAATGGATCGAAATCACTTTACTTATTTTGTTTGTGTTTTCACTCTCCTTTTTTCCAGTTGAATATTTGCTTCTTTTATTTTTTATTGTGATTGACTCAATACGTATTTTTATGGAGTGGCATTATAGACCTGAAGATAAACAGTATATGTACCACATTGTAGAGGTCTCCCTTATGTTTATGCTTTTGATTTATATTTGTACCCTATAGTTATTTAAATCCCCACAGCCGCTCCGTCTCCCCGAGGATCGGCTCCGCCTTGGAGAAAGCCTTCTTCATCAACTTTGATTGCAGCCGCTTGTCCCATCAGCGGATCATAGTCACCGACAACCTCCACGAGATGCCCGCTGTCTTTCAGTTTTTGGATTGTTTTGTCTGTGAATCTGCCCTCGACTCTGAGACCTTCGTATTCCTCTCCCCACGTTCTGCCCCATACCCAGCGCGGTTCGCTGATTGCCTGTTGTGGATGCATTTCGTAGTCCAGCATTCGGGTAATGATGGCCGTCTGAGTCTGCGGCTGGCCTTCGCCGCCTTGTGTGCCGTACAGAATTTTTGGCTTTCCGCCTTTACAGACCATAGCCGGCATCAACGTATGGAAGGTGCGCTTTCTCGGTTCAAGCGTGTTGACATGATTTTCATCCAGTGAGAAAAATGATCCGCGGTTTTGCAGTAATATGCCTGTATCACCGGCAGTGACTGCCGAGCCAAATTCAAAGTACAGGCTTTGAATGAATGACACTGCGTTGCCATCCGCATCAATTACGGCCGCATATGCCGTATCACTTCCCACCGGCCTGCTTTCTGCCGGTTCTGCCAGATAGCCGATTTCTCCCGCCAATCGTTTCGCATAATTTTTATCCAAAAGCCTTTCAAGCGGAATGTCAGCAAACGCAGGGTCAGTCAAAAAGGCATTCCGATCTACAAAACTCTTTTTCAGCGCTTCCACAAGCACATGATAATATTCAAATGAACCGTGCTCGATTTGGGTGAAATCATAGTTTTCCAAAATGTTCAGTGTTAATAAACCGGTAAATCCCTGAGAATTCGGCGGCGCCTGATACACACTGTACCCTCGATAATTACTTGATACAGGCTCTGCCCACTCACCCCGATGCGCTTTAAAATCATCGATTGTCATGTAACTGCCGTTATTCTGTAAATGTGAGACAATTCGCTGAGCGAGATCTCCTTCATAAAATGCGCTTCTTCCTTTTTCAGCAATCAAGTTCAGACTGTCTGCAAGCTCTTTTTGCACAAACCGCTCTCCCGGGATAGGTGCTTTGCCCCTTCTCGTGAAGATGTCAGCCGTGTAAGGCGTGGAAGCCAGCAGTTCAATATTCTTTTCTGTGTGACGACACTGATCAGCTGATACAGGAAACCCATTTTGGGCATAATCGCGTGCGGGCTCCAATACATCTGCAAGAGACAGACGCCCGTACTCCTTCAGGACCGCATCCCAGCTATCAACCATTCCCGGCACGGTAATGGCACTGTCAATTCCCCGCAGCGGAATCGCGCTTTTTCCCTTATATACATCTCTCGTTACGTTTTTTCCTGAACGGCCGCTGCCATTGTAGACTTTTACTGCCTTTGTTTCCTGGTGAAAGGTTAGCCAAAAGGAATCCCCGCCAAGTCCGGTCATATGCGGGTACACAACCGCAAGACAAGCACTCACCGCAACAGCGGCGTCAAACGCGTTGCCTCCCTTATCCAGTATGCGGTTTCCGGCTTGAGAAGCGAGGTAATGCGGACTGACGATCATTTGCTTTGTACCGATGACAGATTTGTTCATCACAAGTCCCCTTTTTTAAGAAATTTTCTTCAGTATAGGGAGCCTGATTTTTCACATCTACTGATCCGGCAGAAAAACTGACGAACTTTCTACTTTTCGCAAATAACAAGATATTTTTGCATTCATTTCGAAAACAAATAAAAAATCATTATTTCGATACGTAACTTTTATGATAAAATGATTGCTAAAAGGCTACGAAAGCAGGTGGAGCAATTGAGTCATGAATATCAAATCCCCAACCTTGTACTTGATGAGACTGATAAACAAATTCTCACGATTTTGCATGAAGAAGGCAGAATTTCTTATACGGATCTTGGCAAAAGAGTCGATTTGTCACGGGTCGCCGTCCAGGCCCGTATCAACCAATTAATTGAAGCCGGTGTTATTGAAAAATTCACCGCTGTCATCAATCCCGCTAAAATCGGCATTCATGTTTCCGTGTTTTTCAATGTCGAGGTAGAACCGCAATTTTTAGAAGAGGTCGCTCTTAAGCTTGAGGAAGAGCCTGCGGTCACCAGCCTTTATCACATGACAGGCCCGAGCAAGCTGCATATGCATGGGATCTTTGCCAACGATCAAGAAATGGAAGAATTCTTAACAAAACGGCTGTATCCATTGCGAGGCGTCGTCAGTGTTGATTGCCAGATGCTGATCAAACGATACAAAAGCCGTATGGGAATGAAGCTGTAAAGGAGAGAAACGAATGAAAAACCATCCTTATCGGGATATGACGGCCGCAATGGTTCGCACCGGCATATTAGGGTTCGGCGGCGGACCTTCCGTGATTCCGCTGATCCGCCATGAAGCGGTCAATAAATATAAATGGATTGACGATGATGAATTCGGAGAAATATTAGCAATCGCTAATGCGCTTCCCGGACCGATTGCCACCAAAATGGCTGCTTATCTGGGCTTTAAGCTAAAAGGCACATTAGGTGCAGTTGTGGCGACTCTCGCCCACATTCTGCCTACATGTCTTGCGATGGTGGGCTTGTTTGCGGCTGTAAATGTGTTAAGCCATTCAGCAATTGTTGCAGGTATGATTGGTGCCGTCACGCCGGTAATTGCGGTCATGCTCGGAATCATGGCGTACGAGTTTGGCCAAAAAGCGCTTAAAGGTTTCGGCTGGGTCACCGGCATCCTGTTTTTTATCATCGCTTTTATCGGCCTGCAAACTTTACAGATTAATCCCGGCCTTGTCATTATCATTTTCTTAGCGTACGGGGCGTTTCATTTTAAACTGAAAGACAAAATCACAAATAAACATTCAAAAGATAAAGGAATGTCAGCCTCATGATATCGATCTATTTATTTATGGCGTTTTTTATCGCAAACCTACTGGGATATGGCGGCGGACCTGCGTCTATCCCGCTAATGTTTGAAGAAGTCGTAAACAGATACAGCTGGCTCTCAAACGATCAATTCTCAAATATGCTCGCACTTGCGAACGCATTGCCGGGCCCGATCGCCACGAAAATCGCTGCGTATGTCGGCTACAGCGCAGGCGGGTGGCCCGGCTTCCTGATTGCCCTGATCGCAACCGTCGTACCGTCGGCGCTCGCATTGATCGTCCTGCTGCGCATCATCCAGCGCTTCCGCCAATCACCTGTCATCAAAGGCATGACGCTGTCCGTCCAGCCTGTCATCGCGGTCATGATGCTCATTCTTACCTGGCAAATCGGCGCAGACGGCATCAAAGCGATCGGCTGGATCCAATCGATCGTGATTGCGGGAATTTCGCTCCTTGCCATGACAAAATTCAAAATGCATCCGGCATTTTTGATTATCGCGGCGTTTTTATATGGGGGCCTTGTGATCCCTCATTTATAGAAAAAAGCACCTGGACAGGTGCTTTTTTATTTTGGCCCAGAAATGCCGTTTGATATGACAGCTGTTTCTTCTCCTGCGTCACTCTTGATGATGTGCTTGACTTGCAGCGTGGTTCCTGCCATTCTCACAGATTGCTTCAACTCGGACGAATTGGTTTCAACTTGTATCCAAACAGGAGGCTGGACCTTCCAAAATAAATAGAGTGCAAGAATCAGCAAGCCAGCAATGACCGACAGCAAAAACTTCATATCGCATCGCTTCTTTTCAGTAAGCGGCCCGCAGCGGACAGCGCCTGATGATCACGAAGAATATCGCCTGGACGATTGCCTTCTCCCAGCACATAGCCTTTAAAGGACATTCCCATAAAATGAAAAATATGTTCGAATTGCTGAATCAGCGGCAGCCCTTTTATTTTTGGATTGTCTCCGCCCACTGCTATTACATATGCCTGTTTCACTGACATTTGCTGTTTAAAATCAGGAAATCTCGGATCTCTCAACGTCTGTGACCAGCGATCAATAAACAGCTTTAATGTCCCTGACATGCCAAACCAATAAATTGGGGTGGCGAATACAAGAATATGGCACTGCAATATCCGTTCAATGATAGAATCGTAGTCATCTTGAACAGGACGAAAGCCGCCTTGGGCGTGACGCAGATCTTCAATTGGCTGAATTCGATATTTCTGCAAATAAATGTGCTCCGTATCGAATCCTTGAACAGCCTTCTCCGCAAGAACATCCGTATTTCCGCCAGACCGAGTTCCGCCGTTAATAACCGCAATTTTCATGATGCATCTGCTCCTTTGTTTACGAATGATTTTCTTCATCTTATAATGGATTCATCAATCAATACAGATGATTATTTCGATTAATCCAATCGCTAAAACCGATTTAGAAAGGAAGAGAACAAGTGGAATTGAAGCAGCTGATCACCTTTATTACGGCGGCAGAACATGTAAACTTCACCCTAACCGCCAAAATGCTTAATTATGCACAATCAAGCGTTACCTCTCAGATCAAATCACTTGAAGAAGAAATTGGGACGCCTTTATTTGAACGGCTCGGCAAGCGGCTTATCTTGACAGAAGCAGGAAAAACGTTCAAATCTTATGCACAGAAGATCATTGCGTTAACAGAAGAAGCGAAAATGGCCGCAAATCAAGTAAGAGAAACAACCGGAACCTTAAAAATCGGGGCGACGGAAAGCCAGTGCACATACCGCCTGCCGCCTATCATAAAAGAATTTAAACAGGCTTTTCCCCAAGTAAAGCTCATATTCAAACCATATATCTCCAATGAACAAGCGAAAGAACAGCTCTTACAGGGCCAGCTTGATATCACCTTCATCTTGGATGTAAACCGGATGGAAGACGCACTGCACGTTGAATCTTTGATTCAGGATGAGATCAAAATGGTGGCTGCTAATGACCAACCTTTTCCTGCGGATTTACCAGTAACATTGAAGGATCTTCAAAACGAAACTCTTCTGCTGACAGAGGACGGCTGCTCGTACCGCACGCTCTTTGAGAACAATTTGCATGACTCCGGTGTCTATCCTAACAAATTGGAATTCGTCAGCATAGAAGCCATCAAACAATGCGTGATAGCCGGACTTGGGATTGGAATCTTGCCTGAAATGACAGTAAAAGATGATATTGCAGCAGGCCGGATGAAAGAACTCAATTGGCAGAGCGATTGCCCCGTTTTCACTCAATTAGCATGGCATAAGGACAAATGGATGTCTGCGCCATTAAAGGCTTTTATCGATTTGACACGGAAAACATTCAAATAAAACCTCTCCACAAGGACGACAAGGTTTTTGAGACCAGGAAAGCACACACATACAAAAAAACACTTGATGACTTAGAGCCCCAAGTGTTACATGTGATTTTTCTGATAAAACGTTCGCAAAACATGCGTTTCAAGGTCAGCTAGGCGGACAGGGATTGGCAATCTGCTTTCTTGATTGATCAAGCTCATCGTGATCTGATAGCTGCTGTCTAAATCAATATAATTACCGCAAGACAAGAAAATAGGCTTCACGTCCCCCCGCGTTCGCAGCGCCCGGCCATATACCTCGCCGTCAATGAGAATATCGGTGTATGCACCGACTTCATTTTCAGGCATCACGAAATCATAGCCTTTGATTTTGAGATAGGTTTTCGCAATCCCAATCGTCGGCTTGCCCAGAAAAAAAGCCGCATGGGTGGCAACGCCCATATGATTGTAATGCAGATATCCGTTGCCATCAAACAAGAAGACATCCGGCTCCGTCTCCAGCTTTTTCGCCGCCTCGATGATCAAAGGCAGCTCGCGAAACGCAAGAAAACCGGAAACATACGGCACGCTGATTCTCCCCATGCTGTGCACTTTTTCAATGACTTCTTTTGTATCAGCGTCAATCACGATAATACTGCACACTCCGTATGGTTCTCCGTTCTGCTCCCAATAGGCGAGATCGACGCCTGCGCAGGTGTTGATGGAGTCTAGGTTGATGGAGGTGGATAGGTTGATTTTATGGATAAGGGATTGTTGTGTTTTTACAAATTCTTCTCTGTTTAGGTTGAAAGAATGTATTTGTTTAACATGCATCTAAAATCAATCCTACCTCCTGTTAACTAGTGTCTGTTTTTCTTTGTATTCATTTTTACTTTGAAAACTTACAACTCCAGGTTCTGCAAACTTTATTAATAGTTCTAATTAAATGTTTAACTACATTTCATTATTCGTAACTTTGTTTAATATAAATTCTATATTTTTAACTATTTCAATATGGCTATTTGTCTGAAATTCATATATGGGTTGATCCCAATCCTCATTTTGCATCATAACTAGTTGATAAAATCCATTAGCATCCGCATCTGGATACCAACCTAAATCAAGTAAGTAATTTTTACGAGAGTATGTTAATTGCATTAAATCTTGTGAAAAAAACAACCATTTTTCATCGTCTGGTGCTAGGTTTTTCGGATCAATTTCTCTAAAACTGTTTTGATTTATGGTCCATCCTTTTGGAATTCTTAAGGGTTGTAAACTTATTTCTGGCATTTTTTTTATCTTTCTCATAAAAGCCTCCTATTACTTATCAATACCAAGTTGTTTTAAATACTTATCTAATCGACTTCCAGCAATCGGATGACCATGATATTCACCACCAGAAAACTCCGCTCTAATCCAGCTTGTTGGTGTACCTAGATCATAACCGACTGTTTTTCCTGCATCATAAATGAAATAATAGTTGTTATTTCCATTATCAATAATATGACCTTTTAGAAGTGCCTCTTTTTCTAAAGCTTTGTTATTCACATCTGGTAAGTACTGAGCAGCTTTTTTACCTGTCATACTAAAACGTTTTGCTTCTTCAGGTGTTTTAGCTTTAACATGTTTATGGCCATGCGGAGTAAACGAAGCATTATTAAGCATCGTTCTAAATTCTTTACGACCATAATATCCATCGTGCGCTACTTTATCGTGATTTTTAGAAATGTTAGGACTATGAGAGCTTCCCTTACGACCGCCATCACTAACCATCTTCACAATCCCAAGATCCTTAACAGCCGTCTTTTCCACATCTACACGTACTGTCGGGATTCCGAATGTGAAGCCCTCCGGAGTTACTGGGCGTTCTGCGTACACGCGGACGTTTGTTGGGACTTTGAATTGTTTTACTTTCTCTAGTGTTTTGTTTGCTTTTTGGACTTTTGAATGGGTTGCAAGCGGGATGCCTTTATCAATATGTTTCGCCAATGCACCGGCTCCAACCAAGCTCAATGCCGCTTCGAGCGCCCCTTGCTTCCGCTTCTCCTCAGACACTTTGTTTCCAAACATATCCCGTCCCGTGACGGCTTCTGAGAATCCGTTTGACGCAACAAGGCCGTATGCGCCCATTTCTGTCATTTTGAGAATGTCTAAGGATTTGCCTGTTTTGTAGGCATCTAAAGCGTGTTCAGCCGCGATAGCAGCTTTTCCAGTTTTGTAGATGGCTTTTCCGCCTTTGAAGGCGCGGCCTGCCCAGCCGACGACTGGTATAAATCCGGCTGCGGCCATAGCTCCTGCTGTCACACGTTCTGCGGTGGAGAGTTTTTCTCCGGTAACCGGGTCAATGCCTTCAGTTGCTCTTTTATAATCATAATAGCCAGTGACTTCTCCAGTAAAGTTGCAAACTCCATCCCATGTTTTTTCGTACCATGGTTTGTTTGCTTCTTCCTCGGCTTTTTCCTGGAGACGTCTTGCTTCTGCTTGCTGGGCTTTTGCATCAATATAGGTTGTTCCTTGATTTTCTACTTCAATGACGCTTTTGTAGACTTCATTGCTGTGGAAGGCTTTTTTGTCATAGTACATAGGGGATGCGCTCTTCCCATTGCTGGTGGCCTGCATGAGAACAGAATATTTGGTGAGCACTGCGTTGTCCAGAGATTCTAAATTTTGATATTCAGTGGTCAGGGATTCATCAAGCTTATCGACAGCTGTGATCGTGTCACGTCTGACTTTTTGGGCATCGCCCATCTTATCTGCATACTCGTCAAGCGTGTACATGTCGAGGTCAATAATATCGCTGATGCCTGACAAAATAGAATCGATTTCTTCTTTATGAGCGGAGACTATCTCTGAGGCTTTCAGGTCTCCATTGGGCAGCTCATGATCCAAAAATGAAGTTTCCACATATGAATCATTCAGTTCTTGATCTTTAATATCGCCTGAAATGCCGTTTAAAAATGCAATTTGAGCAGAGACAAGCGTCAGCCAGCTGTCGACGATTTCCGCCTGTCCCTGAAAGAAATCTTTAATATTGTCCGCGCCTTTTCCTTTAAAATTATCGCCTAAATCTGCAACTCCCTGAAACGCTTTTTTCAGCGTATTCAGCTGCTCTTCAAGCGTCTCATATTGCTTTTTTCTGCTCTTCGCTTCTTCGATTAAAGATTTTGATTCAAATACTTTACTCATCGCACTGCCCTTTCTGTTCTATTTTACCGCTATCGCCTCGTCCTGCTCTTTAAGTGAATCTACGTTATCCTTTGTATCCTCGATATTTTTCTGTACCGCTTTTTTGTAATCTCCGAGCATGGTTTTGATGTTCTCCTCACGCTCATGATATTTTTTCGTATAATCGAGTTTATTTTTTCCATTGGACCCCGCGGCGCCGATTGATACGTCAGCAAGCGCATCTTTGACAGAATCCAATGTTTTGATGACTGTGTCGTACTTCAGCTTAATTTCTGACATAAAAAAAGATCACCACCATTTTAGTTTACTAATTTGTCTTCCTGCTTCTTCTACGAAATCTTCTCCTTTAGCAAGAAGGTCGCCTGCGGCATTCGCTGCACTTTTTGTCAAATTCAGCTCAAATTTCTCTGTCTCAAGCCAGAATATTTTGCTTTGAATCGAAGCCATATACTCGTTATATTTATCATTCACAATCTTGGATGCTTCCGATTTCGCCTCTTCTCTTCCCTTGTCGAAATCATCGGCTTTTGTTCCCGTCCAATGCTTGCCCAATTCCGGTTTTACAATTTCTTTGATTTCAGTGATTGCCTCTTCTTGCAGCGTGTCTATGTCCTTTTTTGCTTTTTTCAGCTTTTCGATCTTGTCTTCCACGTCGGAAATTTTTCCGTTGAGCGAACTTTTGATATCCGCTAGCATACTTTCATAACCCATCTGAATCACCTCTTAATACTCAAAAAGTCGTATGGAGGGGCTGATGAAGATAGACTTTTCCATACTTTATTTCCATATATTATATTTTAAAATAGCCAGAAGGCGGCTTAAATAGGGTAAATGGCTTAATTTAGGCATATAACGCTCTTGAAATGTAGGTATTTGATCTTGTTTTTGTTCGTTATACAGCTAATAAAAGCGTTTTATAAAATGAAATCACCTAATGTCATAGTTATAAAGGCACTTGAAAGAGGCAGATGTGGTTGATCTGCCTCTTTCGGCGCTGAGCTTATTGTTCATGTTTATGTTCTTCATCTGGTCGGCCACGTCTGATTTTGTCATTTGGCTTCTATTATTCCCCGCTTCTGACCCTTTGGATCAAAAGCTTGTATTAGCTGCAGTCCCAGTTGTACAGAACGTTTGAAAAGTCTTTTTTCCTTAGATCGTCAGGTGTTATGAAAAAATTGGCGATGCCGACGTCTCCCCACATTGAATCGATATCATCGTCTGAATCAATTTGTAAAAGCATGATGGTGTGTTCTTTATATGCGTATTCCCGTGGATCATGCTGGGTAAAAGAAGCGTATCCGCCGATATTATGGCCAAATCCGTTTTCAGCCAGTTCATTATAAATGTCTTCTTCATCCTCGCCGAACTGACCAAAGAACTCCATTGTTTCCATGCCCGTATACTGCTCAAATTGAAAATCTGTAGGCAGCACCCATTCCGAAGATTTCACAGGCTCGACTGCCGCTTCTGATAAAATCGGAAAATCACATTCGCCTGTGCCGATAAATGAAAAATCAGAAACAAGCTCGTCTTCGTTTTCTATGATATTTTCAAAATAGATCACTCTGAAATTCTTTTGTTCACATCGATCGTCAAAATTTAATCCATAGACGTCATCATGAACAGAAATGTAGAACTGCAGGATACCTGAAGAAGGGTAGCCGTCAAGCTGGGGAATGTGCGAGAAATTAATCTGTGACAGAAGCTTCATCGGCTGTCCATTTTCATCAGTCGGGTATGTTTCATGCTTGGGGAAATAGGGATCACCGGCAATTTTGCTGTCATATCGTCCTGTTTTCCCTTTTCGGACATTCAATTTCACGTATTCTTTCGCTGATTTCTCCAGCAATTCGCGGTACGGTCTCATTTTTTCGGGCAGATGATTCATCAGATTCTCTCCTTTTCCGGCATCTCCAAGGTTTTATTTTCTGGTTTTCTTCGTTTCTTCTAATGTTTTTCAAACGATTGTTTAAAGAAGCCCTACTTCTGCATAATTTTCCAAACAATAGTTAAATAGTAGCAAATGTATTCAGCACCCCGCAATAGATGAAAAAAAGACTGGTGCGCAACCAGCCTTTCTTTTTCATCTATTGAATTGCACCTGACGGCACAACCGCCTTCCGTCCGACAGAATAATACTCCACTCCTGCAGCCGCAGCCTCATCCAATGTGTAGCAGTTTCTGCCGTCAAAAATGAGCGGCGTTTCCATCAAATCCTGATAAGCCGCTAACGGGAATTGTTTAATGTCAGCCCAGTCGGTTAAAATCATGACGGCGTCAGACCCTTTGACAGCTTCCTCGATCGTCTCTTTATATTCAACAGCTTGCGGGAGAACATGCTTTGCATGGCTAACTGCAATGGGATCGTAGGCTCTGATACGGGCGTCGAGCGCAGCGAGACGGTCCGCAATAACAATTGACGGCGCTTCCCTCATATCGTCCGTATTCGGTTTAAATGACAGGCCTAAAAGGGCAATCGTTTTTCCCGTCACCCCGCCGAGCCTGTTCAGCGCTTTATCAACCAGCATCGCCTGCTGATTGTTGTTGACTTTGATAACCGATTTCAGCAGTTCAAAATCATGCTCGACATTGCCGGCAATTTGCACGAGGGCGTTTGTGTCCTTTGGAAAACAAGAGCCGCCGTAGCCTATGCCCGCTTTTAAAAACTGGCTCCCGATCCGCTTATCCTGTCCCATCCCGTATGCGACTGCTTCAATATCGGCGCCGACCTTTTCACATATATTCGAAATTTCGTTTATAAAACTGATCTTAGTGGCCAGAAAAGCATTTGAGGCATATTTGATCATCTCGGCGCTTCTGATATCCGTTTGGTATATCGGGATTTGAAACGGACGGAAGAGCTCCTCCAGCGTATTTGCTGTTTTCTCATCGGCCGTCCCGATCACGATCCTGTCACCATGAAAGGTATCATAGATCGCCGACCCCTCACGCAAAAATTCCGGATTGGATGCAACCGAAATACTGACAGGCTCCGCTAGATGTTCAGTGATCAGTCCATTAATCAAATCGTTTGTCCCAACGGGCACTGTGCTTTTCGTTACCACGACTGTATCTCGTTTGACATGCTTTGCGATGCGTTTGGCCGCATCTGTAATTTGCTCCAGATTGGCGTGCCCGTCGCTTTTCTGCGGTGTGCCGACCGCTATAAAAATGATATCTGCCTGTGCCAAGCCTTTCTCATAGCTCGTTTCAAAGTTCAGCCGTCCATCAGCTGTATTTTTTCTCATCAGCTCTTCAAGACCTGGTTCAAATATGGGGGAAATGCCCTTTCTCATTTCATCAATCTTGTGAGCGTCAATATCAATGCAGGTTACATGATGTCCAATCTCAGAAAGAGAAACACCTGTCACAAGACCGACATAGCCTGTTCCGATGACTGTTATATTCATTGTTTCCCTCCAACAGTTAAATTGCTGCTTTGCAGCTTCCATAATATCGTATGAGAACATCCTATCATGAATGCGAATGATCTCCCGCATAGCCTGTCGGGTACAGCCTGTACAGATTTCTGAAATGTGATTCAATCATACAATACACTATTATATCGCTCTCAAAAAGAAAGTGGTGAAATGAGAATCGGCTGTTAAAAAAGACCAAACAATTTTCTTCTTTTGACCGGCTGCGGAGGCTGTCTGAAGATGGTCTGATTCCGCAGGAGAAGCTCTGCATTTTCCGTCAGCATATAAGGAAGTTCCGAGCCGAATTCTTTCTCTAGAACATAAAGAGCCTCTTGAGTGTGAAAATTTCTCGTTTTCACATTATGGGCATCTGAGGCTACGAAATGGATCAAATTGGATTCAACCAGCCGGAGAGAAAATGCTTTCAGCTGCTTGCCGAAGGTCCCCGCAAGACTTCCTGAAGTAATCTGAGATGCTGCTCCTTTTTCCACAAGATGATACAGCAAGGACGGGTTTTCGCGAATTTCCCTGTTGCGTTCAGGATGGGCGATAACCGGAATATATCCTTTCAGCTGCAAATCATAAAAAAGCTGCTCCGCATATCGGGGAACGTGATCAAACGGAAACTCAATCAAGATGTGTTTTGTATCATTCAGCGAAAGCAGCTGCTGTTTGGCAAGGTCTTGTTCCACCTCGCCGTAGATTCTGATTTCCTGTCCCGGAAGCACATGTAAAGGAATGTCTTCTTTGATTAAACGTTTGTTTAACTGATCTGCTGCTTCTCTGACTGCGGCTGGCTCGTTTTTATACACACCGTTGTTATGATGAGGTGTCGCAATGATCGTCCGGATTCCCTGACGAACAGCGGCTCTTGCCATTTCTATGCTGTCGGCCGAATCACCTGCCCCGTCATCCATTGCGGGAAGAATGTGACAGTGAATATCGATCATGTCCTAGCCCCCTTTTTTCGCAAAAATAAATAACGGGCACGATGCACGTTATTTATTTTGCATGAAATTGTCCTTGTTTCCGTAATATCCGTATTCAGAGTGCTTCGAAAGCTTTTTGCCGTTCATAATCGCCCCAAGAAGCTTGCTTTTGCACGTTTCAAGCGCCTCTTTCGCTTTTGCGGCTTGTTCTTTTTCTGTTTTCCCGCTTGAAATAACCAGAACAGAACCGTCTGCCACGTTGCCTAAAATCTGTGCATCTGCTACGGCAAGAATAGGCGGCGTATCAAAAATGACCATATCATATGCCGCACACGCTTCGTATGCAAGCTCCTTCATCCACTTCGAGGAGAGAAGCTCGGCCGGGTTTGGCGGGATCGGGCCGCTCGTCAGCACGTCAAGATGTTTTTCATTCGATGCTTGTACAGCCTGCTCCATAGAGCTTTTTTTTAATAAAACAGATGTTAAGCCAACCGTATTTTCAAGAAAAAAGGCCGTATGTACTGTTGGTTTTCGCAAATCAGCATCAATCAGGAGCACTTTTTTTCCCTGTTGGGCGAATACGACAGCCAGGTTGGCGGCCGTTGTTGATTTTCCTTCCCCTGGACAAGCCGATGTAATCATGACTGATTTCATTTGCCGGTCCACTGAAGCAAATTCTATATTCGTGCGAATCGTCCGATATTGTTCAGAGTTCAAGGATTTCGGCTCTGTCATTGCAATGACATTTCTCCGCATCCGCGAGTCTCTGTTTTTTCTAAGCGCCAAAATGTCCACTCCCCGTTTTTTCAGATTGGAAACCCTGTAAGGTCTTTGCTGTTTTCTGCTCATTCGCAATGGTGGAAACTGTCCCTAAAACAGGTATGTCCAGCAAGGATTCGAGCTGCTCTTCCGATTTGATCGTATTATCCAAATGCTCAAGCAGGAAGGCCAGTCCGATGCTTCCCGCCAATCCGGCCGCAAACGCGATGGCAATGTTTAGAAGCGGTCTTGGCGATACAGGGGACGGATGTTCTGAAACCTCGGCTTTTGACAGAATGCTGACATTGTCAACATTCATAATGGATGTGATTTTGTCTTGAAAAACAGATGCTATAGTATTGGCAATATGAGCCGCTGTTTCCGCGTTTTCATCCCTGACTGATATGTTGACCACTTGGGAGTCCTGTTCGCTGGATACGGTAATTTTGTCATTCAGTTCTTGGGATGTCATCGACAGGCCCATTTCTTTAATGACTTCATCTAAGATGGCAGGGCTTTTAATGATGACATTGTACGTATTGATTAACTGAAGATTGGTTTGGACATCGTTAAATTGAACTTCTTTTCGTTCATTTTTCGATTGGTTGACCAGAATCTGAGTTGAATTTTCATAGATGGGTGTAAGTGCGAAGAAACTAATGAGTCCGCCGGCAGCAGTGGCAGCTGCGGTTACAATCATAATCAAAAGTATGCGTTTTGTTAACGTTGATAATATCTCTTTTAAGCTAGTAGATTCTCCCATGATACCTCCAAATCTCTTATAACATCCTTTTCCATTTACGATTATACAACGTTGAAACCGCATTTCTCCAGCTTTTCACGTGACATAATTCGACATTTTTTTACAAAACGATATGCTAATCTTTTTTATGTAAGCGCTATATTTACTGTGTTGACAGTGCTGTCTCATTTTCTCTTATTCGTGCAGTCACGTCATCTCGCATAAAAAAATCCCGCTAAAGGCGTGCGGGATTTTTATGTTGCATATCCATTTTTAATATGAGAAATCAAATTTTCAAGCATTTCCTTCGTCGTCATCTCAGATGACTGCTCACCAATTTCATGTGCATGCATCAAAATTTTCAGAAATTCTTCTTGATTCAATTTCTTTTCACTCATCTTTTTTTTCCTTTCAGCTTCCATTAAGTTGAAAACACGATTATTATATGATGCTGGTTATCAATTTGCAATCTCTAATACATCATTCGACACATCCCATTTTTTATGTCCTTTTTTAGGAAAAACTTTTTAAGGCCGATGTGTTGCGATATAATAGAGAAATTGGATCTTTTTATTACGTGACTCGGTTAGGAGCGATAATCATGCTTCAGAATATGATTTCCAAAGACGATGTGCTGGCATCTGCTGAACAGTTAAAAGAACTTCTTCCTTACAATGAGGAAAATGTTCAGCTGATCAAAAAAGCCCTTATTTTATATCGGCAGGATTCAGTCTATCGTTTACAAGCAGTGAGTCCGACGGAAGTTACGGCTTACGTGCAGGATGTTGTGCCTGTGCGGGTCACATTGAACTTGTTTGTCATAGTCAAAAGCGGCTGTTCATGTCCGTCCGGAAGAATCTGCCGCCATATGCTGGCTGTGTTTTTATATGTATATGCAATGTTCGAGCGAGTGGGTACTTTTACAGAGTATTGGCTGGAGAGGGAAAAGCTTGAGGAAAGCAAAGAGCTCGTCCGCCGCCAGTTTCAGGAAAAGGTGCTGCCTAATGAAGAATCGCTTTCAAGCTGGCTTGCTTTTTTTGATTCAGAGTTTTCTCTCTGGCAGGCACGTACGCCAGAAGGCAGCCAAAACATGCAGGGCCTCTATTACGGCTACCTGTCCGCATTAAAAAAACATGCGCCGAACAAGCCGGAGCTGAAAAGCCTGTATCAGATTCATTCCGCGATTGCGGTTTGGCTTCGCATGTTCACATTGATTGAAGCGGGCAAGCTAAACCCCGAACAAGATTTTTATTCCCTCAATCCGTACGTTGAACAGCTGATGGATACAATCTACAGCTCTATTGATAAATTAAAAACGTACGCGCTGTCTTTTGCGCTTGATCCGTTTTTGGATAAAACACCGGATGTTATCCGACCTTTGCTGTTGAAAGAAGAAATTTTCCAATATGAACGCATCCGCGTCTTCGGTGAAATTTGGAGTGCGCTGCTGTCGCGGCCAAAATGGGTGGCACGCGAACAGGAAATATTGAAAAAAGAAGCAGGACGGCGTTTTTCTCCCGAATTGCAATTCGGGCGCCTGCATTTGGAATTCCTGCAAAAGAATGATGACGTTATTTTTGCGGAAGCGGATCAATTCCCACCGGAAGCGCTCCCTTATACGTTCCAATGGCTGAGTGAAATGACTGCCAAGAAGGACTGGAAACGGCTTAAAACATGGTACCAGCAAATTGAACCAATTGCGATGGGTTATACGAAGCTGGATAAGCCGTTTAAAGAGATTCGCGATGTGATCGGCGAGCTGTTCCTTCTGTTGAATGCCTATGTGAAGCAAACCAATGATCAAGCGCTGTTTGAACGCTTTGCCGCGGGCTGTCTGCCGTATACGTTCACAGAATACAGCCATCATTTATATGAAAAAAAACGCTATGCCGAGTGGATTGAAATTCATAGCCTTGTCGGCTTTTCCATCAATGAAATGGATAAAATGATGCTCAAGGAAATTGCAGCGAGCGACCCTGAGGCGCTTATACCGGCTTACCATAGAGAAGTGGCTTTTTTCATTGATCAGAAGAACCGCAGCTCGTACAAGGAAGCCGCCCGGTATTTGAAAAAATTGCGCACTCTGTACAAAAAAGCGAAAAAGCAGAAGGTGTGGGAGCGGTATATTCAGCTGCTGAGCTCGCATTACAAGCGCCTGCGCGCGCTTCAAGAAGAACTGCAGAAAGGAAAGTTGATTGATGGCGAGTCTTAAAGAAATTCTCATCCACGTCGAACAAATGGAAGATGGGTCATTTACGCTCTCAGCCTTTGATGAAAATGAGCAGCCTCTTCCCTACAGCCATATGAAAAAGCATTTGTTCCAATGGCATGAATCCTCATTTTACGGAACCTTTCTAGAGGATGTCAGCTTCATCGGGACGACTGCTGTCCTGCTATCTCCATGGATGACTGTAGAGCTTCTCGGCAAAAACTCGTTCAACTCATTCAGCTCCGTGCAGCTTACAGAAGAAACGGAGCCGCTGATCGAGGCGGCATCGACCATCTATGAATTTATCGCGGACGGCGATTTTCTGCCTGACTATGACGCATGGACAAACGGTGTTTTTCGCTGGAAGGACCGCGATAATATACTGGAAGGCTTTACTGCGGAATGGTTTTCCGCTGCCGTACAGGATTACATCCAATACGACGATGACCTGCGGGAGAAATGGGAACATATCAAGGAGAAATCGCCTGCGGTTACGTCATTCCGCGGCCATTTTCTTGATGAAGAGGATTTTCTGGAAGGCATTGGCTGGATTGACGACCAATCTCCATTTACTGTCGGCTTGCGCTTAAATGAACCAGACTTTGACGGAGACGAATGGAAGATCGAAATGTTTTTACGCGATAAAAAGAGCGGTTCTGTAGAATTCTTTGACGGACTGAAAAGCCTTAAAAAATCGTGGCAGGCGTACAGCGATAAAATCGCGCGTGAGCAGGACCGCTTTCACAGAACGGTTCCGTGGCTGTCGTTTGATTCCGGGACAACGCTGATCTCAGAGGAAGAAGCCTGGATCTTCCTGTCAGAAGCAAGTGAGATGCTTGTCGATATGGGGGTAGAAATCCTCCTGCCGTCCTGGTGGCAGATTGTCAGAGACAGCAACATGATGCTGAAAGCAAAGGTGTCGTCCTCCCCGCGCGGCGAGTCATTTGTCGGCATGAATGCACTGCTTGATTTCAACTGGCGGTTTGCGACAAATGGAATTGAACTGACTGAGGATGAATTTAATGAGCTTGTCGCCAGCAACAGGCGCCTTGTTAATATCCGCGGGCAATGGGTTAAAATCGATCCGCAGTTTATCAAACAGATGAAACGCCTGATGGAAAAAGCAGAATCAGAGGGACTCCACATGTCTGATATTCTGGCGCGCGAGCTAATGGATCAGCAGGATGGCGGACTTGAGGATTCGGACCTGATTGATACATCTGCTTTTGCCGGCATTCAGTTTGATCTGTCTAAACAGCTCAGGTCACTGATTCGAAAGCTCACTGCCGCGGAAAACCTGCCGGAGCACGAAGTCAGTCCTTCTTTCAAAGGAACGCTCCGCCCTTATCAGAAATACGGCATGAACTGGCTGCTGTTTCTGCGGGAAAGCGGTTTTGGCGCCTGTCTGGCTGACGATATGGGGCTTGGGAAAACGATTCAAATGATCGCCTATTTCCTTCACGTGAAGGAAAGCGGCCGGCAAAAAACGCCTCATTTGATTATTGCGCCGACATCCGTACTTGGCAACTGGCAGCGGGAGCTTCAAACCTTTGCCCCTGATCTGTCTGTCGCGCTCCATTATGGGCCGCGCCGGCCAAAGGGTGATGATTTCGCCGCGCATTATGAAAACGCAGACGTGGTGCTCACTTCATACGGTCTGTCACATGCCGATACTGAAGAGCTTTCTTCTGTGACATGGAACACGATCTGCCTCGATGAAGCGCAAAATATTAAAAACGCGCATACGAAGCAATCACGCGCAATCAGGAAGCTGAAGGGGCTTCACCATATCGCGCTGAGCGGCACGCCAATGGAAAACCGCCTGACTGAGCTGTGGTCCATTTTTGACTTCATGAATAAAGGCTACCTCGGCAGTTTGACCGGCTTCCATAAACGCTATGTGCTGCCGATCGAAAAAGACCGGGACGAAAAGAGAATCGGACAGCTTCAGCAATTAATCCGGCCATTCCTTCTCCGCCGGACGAAACGGGATGAAGAGGTCGCGCTTAATCTTCCTGAGAAGCTGGAAGAAAAAGAATTTATCCCGCTGTCAGCCGAGCAGGCATCCCTTTATGAGCAGCTCGTCAAAGACACTTTTGACCATATGACATCACTGACCGGCATGCAGCGAAAAGCGCTGATCCTCAGCATGCTTGGACGGCTCAAGCAAATATGCGATCATCCCGCGCTTTATTTAAAGGAAGAGCAAACCGAGCTGCTGGCCGGCAGATCAGTCAAGCTCGAAAAATTGCTGGAACTGATGACAGCGATCCGCGCCCAAAACGAAAGCTGCCTGATTTTCACGCAATACATTCAGATGGGGAACATGATGAAGCGGCTGCTTGAAAAAACGTTCGGGGAACCTGTGCAATTTTTAAACGGGAGTCTCTCCAAGCAAGAGCGGGATACACTCGTTGAGAAATTTCAAAGGAAAGAATATCCGACACTGATTCTTTCACTCAAAGCTGGGGGCACCGGACTTAATTTGACTGCCGCCAATCACGTCATCCATTATGACAGATGGTGGAACCCGGCGGTTGAAAATCAAGCGACTGACCGTGCATACCGCATAGGCCAGGAGCGCTTTGTCCACGTTCATAAAATGATTACGACGGGAACAATCGAGGAAAAAATTGATGTCATGCTTGAATCCAAGCAAACCCTGAACGATCAAATTATCCAAAGTGAAAACTGGATTACCGAGCTTTCCACACAGGAGCTTGAAGAACTGTTTACATTAAGCGCTACAGCGCAATGATCATGACTAAAAAAGCTGGCTCTGATAGAGCCAGCTTTTTTCCGTTCATAGCCGTCACGCCGAATCTCCAAAAAATCCGTTACGCCGGTTATATCAACAGGATGCGCTTTTGGAGCAGCACATATACCTACAGCAAATGTTTCATCATATGTGCGACACCATGTTCGTCATTGGTTAAGGTGACAGCATCGGCTATCGATTTGATGTCTTCCCGGGCATTGCCCATCGCTACACCTTTTCCCGCAGCCTCCAGCATCGATTTGTCATTTAAACTGTCACCTACAGCAGCGGTTAACTCGAGCGGAATATTCAGCTGTTTTGCAAGCCTCTTCAGCGCCTGCCCCTTGGAAGCTTTGCGGGAAGAAAGCTCAAAGTTGTGCTCAGCCGAACTGACAAGCGTCAAATCTTCGGCATGCTCATATCTTTTCCAGCCTGCCTCAAGCTTTTCTTTGAAGAAAGAAAAGCCGAGAATATTGTAAAAATCGATTGGCTGATCGGCTTCAAACAGCTCTTGAAAAGAGTTAATGTAAGCAAAGCCCGATTGGCTGTATTGCACCTCGGCCGCCTGCTTAAGGACAGAAAGATCTGTTTCCGGGTTTGCGCTTCTAAATCTGTCCAGCTCAACATCAAGAAGTTCTCTGCCGTTTTGCGGCGTATAAATCGCTGAACCTGTGAATACCTCATAATAATAGTTTTCCGACTCAAGCCATGAGAGAATGTCATACGCCCGTTTCTTATCAATCGTTTCGTGATGATAAAGCCTGCCGTCGGGATCGTGAATGACGGCGCCGTTTGCACTGATCACCCATGTTTTGATCCCCAGCGGTTCAAAGATTGACATGACGTCAAAATGAGCGCGCCCAGTTGACACCACCACTTCAATGCCATCCCGCTGCGCCTGCCGCAGTGCGTTTTCATTTTCCAAGCTTACCTGATGCTTGCTGTTGAATAAGGTTCCATCTAAATCAATCGCAATTAATTTCACGTTTGTCAGTCCTTTCCTTCATCCTGCTCTGTCACGAGAAGCTCAACGCCGTTTCGATCAAGCAAGTCACAAAATGCCTGATTCGGCAGCCTGTCTGTAATCAAAAGGTCGATTTCATTCAGCTCCGCATACTGATAAAAACTGGTGCTGCCCAGCTTCGAATGATCTGCAAGCGCGATGACTTGCTTTGCCTGCTGTATCATTTTCCGCTTCACCATGCCATCCTCTTCATGCGCAATTGTAATGCCATGTTCGGAAATACCGACCACACCAATCAGCGCTTTATCAACATGGTAGCTTGAGAGCTTTTCAATCACAGAGGACCCGTACAGAAAGCGGTGCTCCTTTTCCAGCTTGCCTCCCAGCAGATAAATTTCAATTCCCTCTTTATCGGACAGCACATCCGCAAGATTAATCGAATTGGTGATTACCGTACAATCAACCGCATTCAAATGCTTTGCACATGCCTGAACAGTTGTAGAGGCGTCTAAAATCACCCGGTCTCCATCATGAATAAGCGATGCTGCAAGCCTGCCGATCTTATTTTTTTCCTCAGACACTGTTTTCAGGCGGCCGGAATAGCTTTGAATTTTCTGATGCACAGTCGGCAAAATGGCGCCGCCTCTTGTGCGGATGATGGCATTCTGTTCCTCAAGTTTCACAAGATCTCGTCGCGCTGTATCCCTTGACACTTGCAGGAGCGTACAGATCTGCTCCGTTGTAATTCGGTTATGCTGTTTTAAAAAATCCAAAATCGCTACTAATCTTTCTTCTTGGTACACGCCCTCATTCCTTTTCTCAGCAATCATTTATAAGTAATTATAAGTTTTTATTTGATTTTATTCAACATTAATAAGTGGTTTTAAGTAAAAATGCGTCGAGAGAACCAATTTTTCCTAAGTAGGCAAAAAGAAAGAACCAGTCTGGTCGACTGGTCAATTTTGAGGGGATGATGCGAAGATCCGGATAATAGTGAATGGATAGATAACGGGAGGAGCAGGGGTGTCAATCAGCAGCTTTTTCCCGGGGTTTAGGGTCCATAAAACGAACAGTGTCAGCTAACACTTCTGTTACATACACGTTAACGCCTTCCGCGTTTTCATAGCTTCTTGTCTGAATCCGTCCGCTTACGCCGACGAGAGAACCTTTTTGGCAATACAACGCCGTGTTTTCAGCTGTTTTTCTCCAAAGTGTGCAATTGACGTAATCAGCTTCGATTTCACCTGAAGCATTCTTGAAGCTGCGGTTCACCGCGAGCGTAACATGTGCAACTGCCGCACCGGCGGAAGTGTAGCGAAGATCAGGATCTTTTGTAAGACGTCCGACAAGCATGACCTGATTGAACATGCGATTCCTCCTCTCCTTGCGGTTGTATGTATTGTAAATGATGCAACAAGAAAAGAAAAACGCTTAAAAATGGCTTTCAGCCTCTGTTTTTATCTTTCGTTTTCATTTTTCCTTCAGCTAAAAACATCTTTTGCTTTTTTCCTTTGAAGAAATATGTACTTTTTAAAAAACGGAAAAAGATTTGCTTTGTCAGCCAGTTTTGCGTATTCATGCGCACATAGGAAGAGCCATCCCACGCAAACCACTGAAAGCTCAATTTTTTTTCCGGCATTGACAGCTTGATTTTATACTGCTCCATGCCATCTTGTGTTTCGTATAAAAAACTTATTCTTCCTTTTTTGTTCAGATGAACCTCAAACACTTCTTTACGGCTTAACATATATGTTACTTCCTTTTGAATCAAATGGCTTTCAGAAGGAGCGCCGTCAATATAAATTTCTTTTAAACGAAATTGATTCATACCACATCTCTCCGTAATCCATAGTCAGTTACAGTATAATGAAAAAATAGAAATTATTAAATGTTTCGCTCATACAAAATTCTTTAGCCCCAGCATTGCAGGATTTTTTCCTCGAAAACGTTTATGTTATAATGGAAGGCAAGAAAACTTTGGAAGTAATCGGGGTGAGAAGAAATGAAAACCTTTAAACTGGTTGACCTGAATGTGGAACGAGTGGACAAGGAAGAACAATCAATCGAACAGTTTCCCCTTATTGACGGACTGATTATAAATAAAGAAGACGGTGAAAATCACTGGCTGATTGAGGCGCTTGTACAGAAAGAACATCTGTCTTTTTTTGAACAGCTTCAAAACAGCCAATCTGAAGCCAAAGTATTTGTAACGATCACGAAAAAAAGCAATCGCCCCGCCCAGCTGACAGCAGCAGTGAAAAATATCGTCAAGCTGGAAGAAAGCATTCAGGTTTTACTCTACGGACAAATGGTCACAAGAAAACAGCAGGGCACTGAAACCATTCTCGAGTCCCTTGTAAAAGAGGGCTATACAGGAACAAAACTCATTGAGGCATTTAAACAAAAGTTATAAATACGAGGGGGCATGTTCCCCAAAACAGACACAGAACCGAAGAGCATCACAATAAACATTTAGAATAGATATGTTCTGCATGAAAAAAGCTGCCGTTTTAAACGGCAGCTTTTCTTTTCGTGCTTTCACTCTTGCATATTTAATTTGTATGGCCAAAAGAATCAACCAATTCCCCTTTCACAACAAGGCGCCCTTCAGTTTTGACCGCCTTGTCACATGTGATTAACGTAATCTCTTTTTTGTTCGTCTCCTCAATTACATCTGCACCCATTTCCGATATGATGTCTTTAGATGTTACAGAATAGATATAATCCTTTTTAAAATCCGTGATGACAATTTGGGCACCTGTTTTTATGTTTTCCAGAGGTCCGAACAGAAGATTCTTTTGCTTCAAATGATGGCCCGCCAACGGATAATTTCCCTCACCCATTTTTTGATCCGGGCGCATTGTTGCCGCCCCTATCAAAAGATTTTCATTGGTTGTGCCTTTTACGATCGGAAGCTCCAGATCGACACTTTTAATTGTTATCCGCCCGATAACCGCTTTTTGATCGTGATCAAAGCCGGCCTTTACAGCATCCATTAACTCAGGCGGCTCGATTGAATCAAATTCAAATTCCGCTTCTCTCTCATTATTTTTTTTCAACTGCTCCACAGTTAAGGCCGATTCACTCTGGCTTTTGCTAAGATAAGCTATAATTCCACCTTTGATATAAGGAGAAGAGATCAGCAGCAGTCCGAAAAGGATGAACACTGTAATGATCATTTTCTTGTACATGCAAAAAACCCTTTCTTATGCATCCTTCTAAAAACGCTTCGTGTCACTTTTCAAAAAAGCACCTGATCGATTCTTCGATGATCAGGTGCCTTCAACTTTATCCTTTTCTTTGTTTCTTTCTTGAGGCAACAGCTAAGCCTCCGCCTGCCATAAGCAGCAGGATACCGATCATTGCTGTCAGCATGCTGTCTGTATCTCCGGTTTTTGGGAGGGTTTTGTCTGTGTTCGACTGACCATCCGAGCTGCCATCTGTACCATTGTTATTCGGATGATCTCCATCATCTTTTCCATTTCCACCCGGTGCAGGTTTATCAGGATGATCATGCTTATCAGGCGTTGGTGTTTTCACTTTTTGATTAGAAACAACGATCTCAACAGCTTTTGACTGTCCTTTTTCAATTGTGAATTCAATCGGTGTTTCGTCAAGTTTGTAACCTTCGGGTGCCTTCGTTTCAATCAACTGGTAGCTTCCCGGCGCAAGGCCTTTTACAGTGAACTGCCCATTTTGATCTGTTTTCCAGAGTTCAGAAAGCTCTTTTCCATACCCGTCAGTTTTTACAGGCTTGCCGCTTTCATCCAATAACTTGAATTCAGCGCCCTCCAAAACGGTATTTTTATCGTCTTGATCCACTTTTTTCACATTTACGTCACCTGGTGCCAATATGTTTTCCGCGGTGATTTCGACTGTTTTCGTGTCTGTGTTTGTGATCTTGAACGATATAGGAGTTTGGTCCAACTCATAATCTTTAGGCGCTTTTGTTTCAACAAACTGATATTCGCCAGCTTTAAGGCCGTGCACCGTGATTTGTCCTTTGTCATCGGTAACCAAACCGGACTTCAGCACTTTGCCGTTGGCATCTGTCAAATTGAACTCCGCACCTTGCAGAACTTTATGCTGATCATGCTGATCCACTTTGGTGAGGACAACAAGGTTCTTCGTATTAACCGCTGTTGCTTTCACTTGCTCAGGTTTGCCGCCATATTCTGCTTTAATGGTGAATGACACTGGCTTTTCGGATAAAAGATATCCATCTGGCGCCTGTTTTTCGATAAATTGATAGCTTCCCGGCGCTAACCCGTCAACTTCAATTTTACCGCCTTCTTTTGAGACTAGATCGTCTCTCACTGTTTTCCCATTGCTGTCCGTAATTTTGAATACCGCGCCTGCCAAGCCTTTTCCATCTTGATCTTCCTTCATCAGCTGAACCGATCCTTGATAGTTCACGGCGATCCCGGCATCCGCGGATTTTGGCTTTCCTGCTGCTGATTCAGAAATGGTAAACTCTATTTTCTCCGTGTTCAGCACATAACCGTCTGGCGCTTTCGTTTCAACAAAGGCGTAGCGTCCCGGCGCAAGATCTGAAGCCTTCACTTTTCCGTCTTTATCGGAAGTCAGCTCTTCTTGAACCGTATTTCCTTTTTCGTCGACAATGTTAAAAACTGCACCTTCAAGCTTCTTGCCTTCAGCATTTTCCTTCGTCAACTCAATGGTGCCTTTATGGTTAGTAGCGATCCCGGCATCTGTAGCTTCAGGCTTTCCTTCAGAGGAATCAGAGATCTCAAACTCAATTTTCTCTGTATTCAGCACATAGCCCGCTGGCGCTTTCGTTTCAACAAAAGCGTATTGTCCCGGTGCAAGGCCTGAAGCTGTGACTTTCTCGTTTTTATCTGAGGTCAGTCCTTCTTGAACCGTATTACCTTCCTTGTCGATAATCTTAAAGACGGCTTCTTCAAGCTTCTGGCCATCTGCATCTTCCTTCGTCAGCTCAACAGAGCCTTTATCGTTAACGGCGATTCCAGCATCTGCGGCTTCAGGCTTTCCTGCTGCAGATGCTGAGATGGTAAATTCTTTTTTCTTTGTATTCAGCACATAGCCGGCTGGCGCTTTTGTTTCCACAAAGGCGTAATGGCCCGGTGCAAGACCCGAAGCCTCAATTTTTCCGTCTTTATCTGAAGTCAGCTTCTCTTGAACGATCTTTCCATCTTGATCGACAATGTTGAATACTGCGCCTTCAAGTTTCTGGCCTTCAGCATTTTCCTTCGTCAGAGATACTTTTCCTTGATAATTGGTCATTGCCCCCAAATTGACGTCAGACACTTGATTCTTTTCATTCTTTGCGATTGAGAAATGAATCGCTTTTGTATTTACGATAAAGCCTTCAGGAGCTTGTGTTTCTGTCAAGCGATAGTAGCCCGCCGGCAAACCGTTCATTTCTACTTTTCCGTTTTTATCAGATTTTATATCTGTTCGTATGAGAGTATAGGTGCCGTCATTTGATTTTTTCTCCAGCTTAAAAACAGCACCCGCCAAAGGATTGTTTTGTTCGTCTTGTTTGATAAGCGTCACCTTGTTCTGTTGATTTACGACTTTGTACAGCGCTCCTGGCTTGGAGGAGTTGCTGTCTATCTTTACAGAGACTCCTTTTGCATAAGCATCACTGATGGTATATCCGTCAGGCGCTTTTACTTCTTTTAATACATAGGAACCGTAGCGAATATTTCCGAATGTAAGCTTCCCGCCGGCATCCGTCGTACCAGTGCGGAGGAGCTGTTTGGAGTCCTCAGACCATAACTGGAATTCTGCTCCTTCAAGAGCTTTATCGTCCTCTCCAGTCTTAAAAATCGTCAGGCTTCCTTTTTCTCCGGATCCGGAACCGTCGCCGCTTGAAATGGCAACAAAGATCGAGCTGCTGTTTTCTTGAGTCTGCTCCTTCACATTTGTTCCTGAAATGGACACCTTATTTTTAACATGGCCGCTCGTGCCGGCTATGTTAATCAGAGACCGGTATTTGATCACATAGGCGCGATCAATTTGCTTATAGCTGCCTATGAATTTCAGGACAAACGATTGTTCACCTGTTGTATTGTCCGTTTTGATGTCTAACGTGTAGTCTTTGTCTTTTTGAAGCTCGACATCTCCCGCGGTCAGATTTCCGCTGCTGTCTTTGACCACTCCGTTTTCATCATATTTTGCTTGATATACTTTAAAAGAATCTGCATCTAGTATTTGATTTTCATCCGGCGTGTCAGTAACTTTTACGTCATCCAGCGTTGATTGGCTGGAGTTGACATTGATGTTCCAATCGATGTAGCTTCCATTTTGTTTGCCGCCTTTGAAAACCAGGCTTCCTCCGTTCGCAACTGAAACAGAGCCTGTTAACGTGCGGTCTGCATAGCCGTCATTATAGTAGGTTGCCTTGTTTGTGTACTGATTCTGATCAATGACCTGTCCTTTGAGTGATGTCTTAAACTCAATCAGATATGGTACAGAATCGCCTGTTTTAAGGTGTACCGTCAGCGTGCGTTCATTTTTTGCAGAAGGCTCTTCGACATCATACTTGGAAGGATCAAGCGCGTCTCCTTCTGTGATGGAGCCGTTTTTATTGATCGTATAGCTCTTAACCACAACGGAACCCGGCACAAATTGCTGAGGATCTGTTATGGCATCTTTGATATAAGGGTTTTTCGTCGGCTCGCCATTATAATTGACGCCGATTTTCCACGTGATTTCCTTTGAAACCGCGTTGTATGAACCGTTCTTGAAACCATTGTTTGTCGTCTGATTATTCGGCGTAAAACCGCTTGATACCTTATTCGTGCGCTCATTGCCGTTTTGATCAGTCCATGTCGACTGAGCTGTATTCTTAACGCTTTCGTTAGAATAATCGGCATTGAACGTTGTCGTATAAGTGATCTTAAATTGACTGTCTGTTTTTGCATAATCCCCGATCAATGCCAAAGTAAAGCCTTTATGATCAGGTTTTTTTGTTAACGTGTAGTCTTTGTCTTTCTGTAATGTTTTGTTGTTCGTTGTGTCTTGAAGCTTGAACGATTCATCAAGCAGAACCATTCCGCCGCTTTCAAATTGATCATCCAAAGTCCAATTGTTCATCAAGTATTTATTTTTATTAACTGTAATCGTCCAATCAACCGTCTTCTTCTCATAATCAACGTTTGAATATCCTTTGATGAGATTTTGCTGAATGGCTATTCCAGAAGCTTCTTTTGAATCCCCTGTTCCGGTCACAACGCTATTGGTGTATGTTGTAGATTTATCAATGATCACTCCGCTGTTGACCTTTGTTTGATATGTGATTTTGTAAGCGCTCGTTACGTTTTTATTAAATTTGACTTCAAATCCGCTTCCATTATCGATGAGCGTGTAGTCCTCGCCTTCCTTTAAAGGCCTGCCCGCTTGCTCGCTGCCATTCTGACCAAAGGTAATAGGAATAACCTTCAAAGAATCTTTCACAAGATGCAAATCACCAGTTCCAAAAGAATCTTTAATGCTGGCCTTGGATTGGTCGATCTGTTTCTCACCGTAGTTGTATGCAAGAGCCCAGCTGAATGTTTGAGATTCTCCATCATAGCCGGTCGATGATTTCGCGATCATTTTTCCATACTTGGCTGCAACAGTGGCTTCTGCAGAAATGGGTTCCAGGTTGTCTCCGCTGAATGCCGCCTTATTTGTCAGCGTTATATTTCCGCCTTCACTCGGCTTCGCACCATTGTCAATGTCGGTTTCGTATACAAGGCGGTAGGCTGAATCAATTGTCCCTTCAAATGTGACATTTCCTTTTGAATCAACACTGTAGCCGGAAGAAACTTCATTTCCTCTGCTGACAGAACCATCAATGTTCACATTGAGTTCATACACTTTAACTGAACGGTAGATTACGCCATCTGGAAGGCTTTCCGCGAGTTTGGCATTTTTGACTTGATCCAACTTTTTATTGACATCGACCGTCCATGTTACTTTACCAGGGTTGATGCCTTTATCCAGCACACCTGATTTATCAATGGTTTTACTCACATTGGGTTTAAAATAAACTGTTGTTTCAGGAGTATCGGCATTCACAGGGACTGGAATCTTTTGTGTTGTCGAACCCGTTATTTTTTTCTCGTTGAACTGCGTATTGATAACCAATGTGCCTTTGACATTAGAACTTTCTTTTACCTCGCCGTTAAATGTCATCACCACATGTCCGTTCGTATCAATAGAAAATGTCCCGTAGGTGGTGTCTCCGGCGCCTAACGGCAGGTTCACAATGTCATTATGCATAATAAATTCTTTAGGCAAATCAAATTCATATTTATCGCCGGCATTGATCGTTTTTCCTAAATCGTCAGGAATAGCCCAATCAATTGAAATTTTCACCGGAGAATTCGTATTGGCGCGATTGCCCTTGTCATATGGCTTTCCGTTTTCGTCCGTCAACGTCACGCCAGTTAAAATATGTTGCGTGATTTGTTTTTCTTCAGTTTGCAAGCTTTTGAAAGCTGATTGACTTGAGGATGACACTTTTTTTGAATCATCACTCTTAGAGGCTTCGCCGCTCTTAGAGTCATCTGACGGCTGCTGTTCTTCCTCTTTTTGATCCTTGCTGACTGAAGGTGCAGGTTTGTCATCTTTCCCTTCCTGATCACCCGCAGTATCAGAAGAGTCGTTTTTTGGCTCTTCCGCCTCGGCATCTGGTGTCTCCTCTTTCTTAACAGGAATGATCACCTGCTGGGTTTTGCCTCCGCCTAGCTGAAAAAGGGCTGCTGCTGTATGTTCATCTTCTTTTACATCTGCAGTAAACTTAGCTGGCAGTGTAATGGTCCCCTTGGCATCAAGAGAATCCGCGGATGCAGTTGTTAATTTTACTGTCATGGTGCTGCTGCCCGCCGGCACTTGATAGCTGCCGATGACCTGATCAGCAGATTTGATCTCACCTTCAGCACCTTTATCAAATGTAAAGCTTTTAGGTATCTCCACATTGATATCCTGTTCGCTATCTGCTTTTTTGTCTTTTTTCAATGACCATTCATATGTCAGTGTCACTTCGTCCCCCGGTGTTAGTGCCGGTTCGTTTCCTTTTGATCCGTCAACTATCTGGCCTTTGGCGTCCTTAACTGTTACCAAATCGAAAAATTGGCTGTCACTGGACGTTACATCCACAGCCTGTGCCGTAAGAGTATAGCTGGCAATCTGGCTGAAGAAGAAAAAGATGGCAAGGCTTATGATCATAACGATCCGCCCGCTTTTTTTCAGCCCTAAGGGAAAACTCCTCGTTCTCAACTTTTCATTCCTCCCTTTCTTATCTATCTTTCACTTGCCGATTGATCCGCGAGACCATAACATCATGTCTCATCCCCCAAAAAGAACTGCTAATACCGAATGAGTTTCAAAACTAAGATTTACCATCCGAACCAAACTACATTGTATGAAATGGAACTATACAATTTCTGTACAACTCAGAAATCATGTATGATTGAAGTGAATTGGAGAGAGTTGAAGTTTCACCCAGGAGACATATGGCGAAGGCCTTCCCTTTAAGTGCACAAAAAAACCAGTGTGCATCGAAAAGCAATCGACACATACTGGTTTGGAGTTCTTTAATTAATTTGATCCTTCATTTGTTTGTAACGCTGATATTCTTTTATCGCCTCTTCTACCTTCCCGTTTTTGTTGAATAGCTGCAGCTTGTATTGCATAATTTTATGATCGCATGGCTCAATTTTCTCGGCTTGCAGGCAAATGTCCATCGCTTGATGATCGTTCATTTCATGAATATGATAATCGATCAGTTCATAGGCCTTTCCAAGCCAAAGCTGGGAAAGACGCGTCTTTTCCGGTTCTGCCCAAAGATAACCGTGCTCCATTAGGTAATGATTTTGATAGGACATGAAAATATCCATGTGCAGATGTAATGTAGCCGTATTGAGCGGCGGCGCCCCTTTTAGTGATTTTTCCCATTCGACAACATCGATTTTTGCGCCTGAAAGCCGAAGAATATATCCAGTATCAGTCTTCTCGATAGTTTGGCTGAAAGGGATCTGGCTGAATAATTTTCGTATTTGATAAATGGTTGAGTAAAGTTGGGTGCTTGCTTTTGAAACATCGTAATGAGGCCAAAAAAGATCGATTAGCATGTCTTTACTGACCACATGGCCTTGATTGTGAAGTAAAAATAAGTATATTTCACGTGCTTTCGACGTTCTCCACTTGACTGGAATGCTTGTTTTGACATCCTTTAAGGTTTGATGAAACTGCAAGCTCCCAAAACATTGGATGGAAAAATGCGCCTCGGTATTTTCTGCATTTTGTCTCAGCATATTATTCGTTTTGATTCGTTCAACAGTTGTCTCAAGCCGCTTGTATATGACAGGCTTCAGCAAATAATCAATGGCATTCAGCTCAAACGCCTTGATAGCAAACTCATTATAAGCCGTGATGAAAACGACTTGGATGTTTTCATTCATCGATTGAATCGCCTCAGCAAGCTCAATGCCGTTTACCCCCGGCATTTCAATATCAAGAAACACCGCATCTACAGCAGGAGTCTCAGGATGCTCTAAGGCCTCAACCGGATCTTGATACGCCATAATAGATTGAAAGGCGTTTGTTCGTTCAAGCATTTTCTTAAAATGAAGCAATGCCAAGTGCTCATCATCAACAATTAACGCTTTCACAAAACATCCCACCCTATATGTAAAATCGAGATATCAGTAAATAACTTCTATTATATCATGACAAATAACCCCTTTATCTGGATTCTTTTTCTTTCTATTGTAGTTTTTGAAATTTTGCACTTACAATATTTATAAAAAGGTAGGAATTTAGAATGAGCCTGCTTGAATAAAGGAGCTATAATATGAAAGAAAAATTCATCTTTACTTCGATTATTTTCGGTTACGCTGCATTTTTTATGGTTTTCATTGCCATTGACCATTTTTCTGGAACAACGCTTCCTGCGGCAAGGCATGGGGTCATGAACCTGGAGAAGTGGAATTTTCAGAAGGATGGGAATGTACAGCTGAACGGAGAATGGACATTGTATCCAAATCAGATTCTGTCACCAAAAGAGATCGCTTCAGCAAAAGGAAAAGATCCTCTCTTCGTTGATGTCCCCAGCAATGTGAAGCTAGCCAAGCAGGGTATCAATGTGGATTACGGAACGTATAAGCTGACCATCAGATCAAAGCAAGACAATCAGGTTTTTGGGATCAGCACGTCGTTTATTTACAGTGCCAATCGCATCTATTTTAATGGACAATTCATTGGCCAAAGCGGCAACCCTTCAAATAAACCTGATTTTGCGGCACAAAACCGCCCATATACGAGCTTTTTTACGCTTCACAAGGGTGACAATGAACTTGTCGTACAATTTTCGAACTTCGGAAAAACGCCGGGATGGGGAATCGCAAAGCCAATTACTTTTGGCACCCAGGAGCAAATAGTGCGGGAAAACAAAATTTCCTTTCTTAATGATACAATCATGATTACAGCTTTTTTCATTACCGGATTATATTTTCTGGGCTTTTTCCTGCAAAGAAAAAAAGATAAACATTTGTTGTTTTTTTCTGTTATGTGTCTTCTGTTTTCGTTCATTATTCTGATGATCGGAAAAGAGCGGATTATATTTCTCCTCTATCCGTCAATTTCATTTTCACTGCTAAATTCATTGAGGGCAATCTCTACTGTGCTCGTCAGCATTGCGGTTTTTCTCTATCTCTTTTTTGCTTACAGAGGGATTGTTTCAAAGCGTTTTATTCGCATTGCCACTGTTTCTTCCGGGCTGGTCTTAGTCACAGATTTTTTAACCGTGGGTTTTATCGGCCATACCTCGTACATCTTACATTCTGTGCTAGCCGTCTCGACTCTGGTTTATATTACATATATTTTTACGATTGCTGCGATCCGCAAAATGGAAGGAAGTCTGTATCTGACCATCGCCTCTATATCAATGAGTGCTTTTGTCATTTTAACCACCATTTCAGCTTATAGCGGCAAAACAGCCTTTTCCTTTAATTCGATTTATTCATTGCCAACAGTTATCGCTTTACTGGCGATCGTTCTGCTGATGGCGCAGCAATTTGCCGGGGCATTCCGTGAAAATGAAGTGCTGTCGTGGAAATTGCTCAGAATTGACCGGCTAAAGGATGAATTTATTGCCAAAACATCACATGAATTCAAAACACCGCTGAACAGCATCATTAATATATGCCAGACCCTGCTGGCCGGCAAAGGAAAAAGAACGATAGAAGAAGAGAAAGAAAACATGCAGCTCGTCATCCGCATGGGCTACAGGCTGTCCAATCTGGTAAATGACATCCTGGATTTAGAAAAAATAAAGCAAGGCATGCTTCAAATCCACCCGGTTCCTGTTGATATTTATACTTTAGTTTGTTCGGAAATGAATTTCTACAATCTTTTATCGAGACATAAAAACTTGAATATGATGAACCATATCCCTGACGATCTTCCTTTAGTGCTCGCAGATGAAAACCGCTTCCGCCAAATATTAACCAATTTAGTAGACAATGCAATCAAATATACAACAGAGGGCCAAATCACACTTTCTGCTTCAAGACTGAACGATAACATGATCAAAGTGACAGTAGCAGATACAGGAAGCGGCATTTCAGAAGCCGATCGCCAAACCATCTTTGAGTCTTTTCAGCAAGCCGAAAAGAATAAAGACGATGGTGCCGGTCTTGGCCTCAGCATTGTCAAACAGCTGGTTCAGCTCCATAACGGAGACATTTGGGTCGAATCGGAAGAAGGAAAAGGTTCGGCATTCCATTTCACCTTGCCGATCGCCCAGTATGAACCTGTATCTGAAACAAAAAAACGCCTTCCTGAATTCCAATCCGAGAGAGATCTATCAGATATCTCATTTAGCACGCCTTATTACTCTGAGCATATTGACGCTCCAACCATCCTGATTGTCGATGATAACATTGACAGTTTAAAAATTTTGAGCGATATGCTTGAAGGTGTGCCCTACAATGTGATTGCTGCGAAGAACGGAAAGGAAGCATTAGAAATCATCTCTTGCACAAACCTTGATTTGGTTATTTTGGACTTGATGATGCCGGATATGACTGGTTTCGAAGTCTGTATGAAAATTCGCGAACGATTCAGCATGGTGGATCTTCCGGTTCTGATCATTACAGCTGCCATTATCGGCCATGACAAATACAAGGCTTTTCATGCCGGAGCGAATGACATTTTGCAAAAACCTTATCATTACTCTGAATTTATGGCGCGTATTCAAAACCTGATCATGATGAAACATACAGCAAATCAAGCCACAAGAATGGAAATGGCGTTTCTCCAGTCGCAAATCAAGCCTCATTTTCTTTATAATGTATTAAACACGATTATTTCTCTCACTCATTTGGATATTGAAAAGGCCCGGGAGGTAACAGAGGAATTTACCAACTATTTAAGAATGAGTTTTGACTTTCAAAATACATCAGCCATCAGCTCCTTCAGACATGAGCTTTCGATTATCAATTCCTATCTTTCTATAGAAAAGACGCGATTCGGTAATCGGCTTGAGGTTCTTTTCGATATAGATGAAGACATTGACTTTATCCTTCCGCCTTTAATGATTCAGCCCTTGGTGGAAAATGCCGTTCTTCATGGTGTCAGCAAGAAAAGAGGCGGAGGATGGATCAAACTGACAGCTAAAAAACAAAGCAAAAATGAGTATCACATCAAAGTAGAGGATAACGGTCCCGGGATAACTCCGGAAAAACAAATAGATCTCTTATCAACGGATTTTGATCGCAGCGTCGGATTGAAAAATATCAATCAGCGGCTGAAACATTTTTGCGGAAGCGAGTTGATGATCAGCAGCACTCCGGATGCAGGCACCTCTGTCTCAATGCTCATTCATCTCGCTGAAACAACAGGAAGCCCTAAAGAACTGAAGGACACAGAACGAACCTAAACGAAAATTGAGATAAAAAAAGACGCCGTTTCTAACGGCATCTTTTTTATTCCGGCGACTTTGCTTGCTGCTTCAGCAGGTCTCTGATTTCTTTCAGCAGCTCCTCCTGCGCATCCACCGCTTCCTCCGCAGCCTCTTCTTCTGCTGCTTCTTTTTTGCGCCTTAACCCATTCAAAGTCCGAATGACGATAAAAATGGAGAACGATATAATTAAGAAGTTCACAATCGTCTGTATAAAGCTGCCATACTTCACTACAGCATCGCCAAACGTAAACGACAGGCCTGAAAAGTCAAGCCCTCCCAGCAGCAAACCGACCAAAGGCATAATGATATCATTTACTAGAGATGTGACGATCTTTCCGAAAGCGCCGCCTATCACAACACCAATCGCAAGGTCTACGATATTCCCCCGCATGGCAAAGGCTTTAAATTCATTCCACATACAATCACCTGCTTTTCTATATTTGTAAAGAAAAAAAGACAAATGTGCCGCTGGCCATCTGCCTTTTTTCAATTATTCTCCGAGGGCAAAAGTCAGTTCTACTTCGCAAACGACTTCGCCATCAACTGTGGCAACGCCTTTTCCGCGCCCGATTGTGCCGCGGGCACGAATGATTTCAACCTCAAGGTGAAGCTGGTCACCAGGCTTGACTTGTTTTTTAAAGCGGCAGTTATCAATGCCTGCAAAAAAAGCCAGTCTGCCGCGGTTTTCTTCTTTAATCAACATCGCAACAGCTCCGACTTGAGCGAGTGCTTCTACGATTAATACGCCGGGCATAACCGGGTACTGAGGAAAATGTCCGTTAAAGAACTCTTCATTAGCGGTTACATTTTTATAGCCTTTTGCCCGTTTGCCCTCTTCAACTTCCGTAATCCGATCCACAAGCAAAAACGGATAACGGTGAGGAATAATTTCTTTAATTTGCTGAGTATCAAGCATTGTCTTGACATCTCCTTCATCTGCATTAGTATGTATAGCAATCATCAAAGATCCAATCTGTACATTTGAAAAGTATATTATGAATTAATCTCTTTTTCAACCGCGCTAAAATGTAACCAACTGTCAATGAGAGCCGTCAAAAGTTATGATATGATAATTATAGATTTTACCAATAGCAAAGAGGTAGGAAAATGATTTCGAAGTTTATTGAAAAAAGAATGCTAAACATGTTAGACGAGTGGTATTCCGCAATGAGCAAACGCAAAATGAATCACGTTTGCACACTGAAAGAGAAAATTGACCAGCACCTTCCGAAGATCAAAAAGAACACAAAACTTTGGATGCGTTATCAATTGTTTCAGGCCCGCCATCAGCTGCTTTTTGAAAACCAGAACGGACTCGATTCATTGTTCGATGACCTATATGGCCTGGAAGACAAAATGGATGATGAATTGAAATATTATCTGTATTTTTTCTCTGGGTTATATGAGATGGTAAAAACAGCTCCGAAACATGCAGTACATCATTTTAAAAAAGCTGAACAGTACCTGGCCGCCATTCACAATACGTTTGAAGCCGCTGATTTATATTATCAAACCGCCGGCGCCTATTACTTGATGAAATCACCGCCGCTTTCCGTCCAATACGTCAAAAAAGCATTACACATCTATTTGCACCAATTCGGCTATATCAAAAAGGTAATCACCTGTAAACTTTTGCTCGCCGTGAATTATATTGATCAAGAACGCTATGAAAAAGCTGAACAGCTTTTCAAAGAAATCATTAAGAAAACCCAGCAACTACATGACGAAAACCTGCTATGCCACGCTTATTATAACCTTGGCTTTTTAAAAGCGACCGAGAAAAAAGACCAGGAAGCGCTTCTTTACTTTAGAAAAGTATTAAAGAATCAAGAATTTGAAATGAATTCACCAGTCTCATATCTTCATTGTGTGTACGAGTCTGTCAGAGCGCTTTTTAAAACAGGGAACATCACAGAAGCTAAAGCCGTCCTTCAAAAAGGAAAAGAATTATCTGAAAAGGTAGACATTCAAACCATTTATTTAAAATTAAAAACGCTTGAAGCCCTCTACACATCAGCCGAAGACCCTTATGAGCAGCTGCTCGAATATGTGCTTGAATTAGAAAAAATCGAGGCGTGGGTGGATTTAGAAGTGCTATTAGAAGATATTACGGAATACTACAAAAAAAAGGACGATTTCGAAAAAGCCGCTTTTTTTATCATGCGCGGCTGATAGAAAAACGCCCATTTTCTTATTATCTGACTGAATTGATTAAACCGAGCATTTGATCTCCCATTGTGATCGTTCTGCTGTTCAGCTGATATGAACGCTGGGACGTGATCAAATCTGTCATTTGTTCTGAAATATCGACATTGGACATCTCAAGTGAGCCCTGCTGCATGCCGATGTTTTGTCTATTAGCGCCGTTCAGCTCTTCAAAAGCTGCCGCATTATCAATAGAGAAAAGGTTATTCCCTTCGGATTTCAGCTCTTGAGGGTTATTCACTTGGACAACGCCAAGATTAAACCGCTGAACCGCGTTTCCATCAGTTGCGGTTAAGGTGCCGTTCTTATTGATGGTGATATTCTTCATTGAGCTGTCGATGTTCACTGTATTGCCGTTCTCATCAAGTACGGGATACCCATTTCCAGTGACGAGCTGCAGCTGGTTGGCATTATTGGCTGAAGGCGTTAAATATAATGCTCCGTCTCTCGTATACTGGCGGTTTCCATTTACATTTACCTGAAGATACTGGTATGGAGACGTAAATGCGATATCCAGATCGCGATCGGTCTTCTGAATGCTTCCTTGATCAGAGACCAGGCGTGAATTCATCATCGCTCCGACGCCAAGGCGCAAGCCGGGCGGCGTTTTTCGGGCTTTTGCCACTTCCTCGTTTTTTTCATCAACCTGATCGAATTGCTGTCTGACAAGCTCAGAAAAATTCGTATCTTTTGCCTTATAGCCGGTTGTGTTGCTGTTTGAAAGGTTGCTGCTGATTGTGTCAATCTGCTGCTGCAGCTGGTTTAAGGTTGTTGATGCCGTTAGCATTGACCTGAGCATAGTTGATGTCCCCCGTTTTTTCTTCCGTTATCTTAAATTTTTCCAATTTCATTTGCTGCTTTATCCATACTTTTATCGTAAGCCTGAATAACCTTCTGATTCGCCTCAAACGATCTGTACGCTTCAGTCATTTCTGTATAGGCGCTTGTCACATCCACGTTTGAAAGCTCTGAGACGCCTTGTTTTAATGAATAGGATACCTGATTATTTCCGGCTGCGCTTGGCAGATCATTACCGTCCGCCGTGCTGTACAAATCATTTCCGTCCCGTTTGAGATTGCGGACATCTTCCGCCATTCTGACATCAATCTGGCCGGCTGTGCGTCCGTTCGTTGTCACAGTACCGTTTTCAGACACAGTGAAATTCTCATTATCAACAGTGATTGGCTGGCGATCCGTCGATAAAATAGGGCGTCCGTTGATCGTCAGCTGATTGTTCTCATTTAGTGAAAATGTGCTGCTTTTTGAATAACGGATTCCATCCGCTGTTTGAACCGGATAAAACAGAGCAGCTTTTTCATTGGTTTCCGCATTCATCGGAACTTGATTTTCGATCAATGCAATGTCTGTAGGCTGGTCTGTGGACTTCAGGCTTCCCTGTGTAAAGAGAGGCTTGAGCTCCTGCATATATACTCCGGTATTCACGGAACCGATTTCCGTCCTTGATGTCCCGGCCGGAGATTTTGATTCTATTCTGCTAAGCAGCATCTCAGGGAACGCGCGCATCGAGCCTTGATCAGCTTTATATCCTGATGTATTTGCGTTAGCAATATTATTTGAAAGCATTTCCGTTCTTCGCTGCTGGGCAATCATTGCGGATGTTGCTGTATATAATCCTTTTAACAAATTTCCCACCTCTAAAAATGGCATTTTTTCCAGTTGTCATATAAGAACGTTCGTTCTATAATAAAAACTCAGTATTTTATCCTATTATCGTCATTTAACATCTTTTCGTGAAGGCTTTTTCATAAAAAAACCTCATTCTTTTTGCAGAATGAGGTTTGTGAAATCAGCTTAGTTTGCGTTTAGGAAGCTTGTCCATATTATCAAGCATGACACCTGTGCCGATGGCTACGCAATCCATAGGATTTTCAGCAACGAGGACCGGTACCTTCAGCTCTTCAGCAAGCAGCTGGTCAAGGCCGTTTAAGAGCGCGCCTCCGCCGGTAATAATAACGCCGCGGTCAATAATATCAGCAGAAAGTTCAGGCGGTGTTCTTTCGAGCACTTGTTTCGCAGCCTGAACAATAACAGCGACAGATTCACGAAGGGCTTCTTCAACTTCTTTACTGTTTACTGTAATTGTTCTTGGAAGACCGGAAACCATGTCCCGTCCGCGAATGGAAATTTCCTCGTGACGTGCGTCTGGGAAAACAGTTGCGACTTTAATCTTAATATCCTCCGCAGTACGTTCGCCGATCAGCAGCTTGTACTCGCGTTTGATATAATTTAAGATTTCCATGTCAAACTTGTCCCCAGCCATTTTAATAGAAGAGGAGGTGACAATATCGCCCATTGAAATAACCGCGATATCCGTCGTCCCGCCTCCGATGTCTACAACCATGTTACCGCTTGGCTGGAATATTTCCATACCCGCGCCGATAGCGGCAACTTTAGGTTCTTCTTCAAGGTACACATGTTTCCCGCCGCTTTTTTCTGCAGCTTCTTTGATTGCTTTTTGCTCAACGGATGTAATATTCGTCGGGCAGCAAATGAGCATGCGCGGCTTTGAGAACAGGCCTTTTACATTCAGCTTGTTAATAAAATGTTTCAGCATTGCTTCTGTTACTTCAAAGTCAGCAATAACTCCGTCTTTCAGCGGGCGAATCGCAACAATATTCCCAGGTGTACGTCCAACCATTCGTCTTGCCTCTTCGCCAACCGCCAGCACTTTGCCGCTGTTTTTATCAAGTGCAACAACGGAAGGTTCATTCAGAACAATTCCTTTACCTTTAACATGGATCAGTACATTTGCAGTACCGAGGTCAATACCAATATCCCTTGCAAACATCTATTTATATCCTCCTTGAAAATCTGTTTCACAGTAAATATCCACATTGTGCCCTAATTATATATATTATCATAAAATATAGAAAAAAAGTTGGAAGCACAATAAGTTCTTTACAAATTTTTGCGGATGTTTTATGAACGATTTCAAGAAGGCAATGCCAGGTGATTACGATTGCTGAACAGGCTCTCCTTCGAGAATTTCATCTTTTTTATATTTGAGCTTTGTCGCTTCTCCTCCTCTTAAATGCCTGATGGATTTATGATAATCGAGTATTTCTTTCACTTCGTTTGCCAAGTCGGGGTTAATTTCAGGCAGACGCTCTGTTAAATCCTTGTGTACTGTACTTTTGGAAACACCAAATTCCTTCGCAATGACACGAACGGTTTTCTTTGTCTCCACGATGTACTTCCCTATCTTGATTGTTCGCTCTTTGATGTAATCGTGCACACCACTCGACCTCCCTAAAATGGATGTGAGAAGTGTGAAATGAGATCCGTATTCTGTAAAGAGTCGTTCATTATGCCGCTTCTTCGTTGTATGGTTTTAAAAGTAAGTTTGTGAAATATGCCCACGATCCCTCACCTCAAACACTCTCTTTGTTAGGTTTGTAACAGTGTATTAGCATTCTTTTGGGAATATGCTAAAAACTCAATAAGGACAAGGGGTGAAACGAACTTTTTCAGATTCAGCAAACTATTTCGCGTCACTAAATTTTCATCTTTACAACTATTGATCGCTCCTGTAAAATGAAATAAGCAATTAGTTACTTAGGTAAGTTTTTTAGAAGGAGACCGACATGTCCTACGTCAACAGACACCTCATTCATCAAATCAACCAAAGCGCCCGCCTGATTGCCAAGAAAGCCAATGAACAGCTAGAGCCATTCGGCCTTTATTCATCTCAATGGTCAGTTTTATATTGTTTGCGTACGATCGGACCAATGACTCAAAAAGAGATTTGGTCCTATTTAAATGTGGAAGCGCCGACTGTGACTCGGACGATCAAACGCCTGGAGGAGAACGGCTGGGTTCAGAGACGGCAAGGTGAAGACAAACGGGAAAAACTTGTTGTCCTCACAAAAGAAGCCGAGAAAAAATACGAAGAAATCAATGTGAAAATGCTGAAATTCGAGGAAGAGCTGCTTGCTGATTTCCGGGATGAAGATAAAGAAGCTTTTTCTCATTTATTCCGCATGTTTTTACAACAATGAAAATAAGGAAGTGACATACATTTGAAAAAAGCGGATGCGATATGGACCAAGGATTTTATTATGGTCCTGCTTGTCAATTTATTTGTGTTTGTGTTCTTTTATACATTTTTAACTGTATTGCCGATCTATACGCTGCAAGAGCTTGGCGGCACAGAATCACAAGGCGGGCTTTTAATCAGCCTGTTCCTTCTGTCTGCGATCATTACACGGCCTTTCTCCGGAGCCATCGTTGAGCGTTTCGGGAAGAAAAGAATGGCGATTGTATCAATGGCGCTCTTCGCCCTATCATCTTTTCTGTATATGCCGATTCATAACTTTTCCCTGCTGCTCGGATTGCGGTTCTTCCAAGGAATTTGGTTCAGCATTTTAACGACTGTTACAGGTGCAATTGCCGCTGATATTATTCCAGCCAAACGGCGCGGTGAAGGGCTTGGATACTTTGCCATGTCTATGAACCTCGCTATGGCGATCGGACCTTTCCTTGGTCTGAATTTGATGAGAGTGGTAAGCTTTCCTGTATTCTTTACAGCCTTTGCGCTGTTTATGGTTGCGGGCTTACTTGTTTCGTTCTTGATAAAAGTGCCGCAAAGTAAGGACAGCGGTACGACTGTATTCCGTTTTGCGTTCTCGGATATGTTTGAAAAGGGCGCACTCAAAATTGCGACGGTCGGTTTGTTTATTTCTTTCTGTTATTCAACAGTCACATCATATCTGTCTGTATTCGCCAAATCAGTTGACCTTTCGGATATCAGCGGATATTTCTTTGTTTGTTTTGCGGTGACAATGATGATTGCACGCCCGTTCACAGGGAAATTGTTCGACAAAGTCGGACCGGGCATTGTCATTTATCCATCAATCCTGATTTTCTCTGTCGGACTCTGCATGCTGTCCTTCACACATAGCGGCTTAATGCTTCTGCTTTCAGGGGCGGTTATCGGTCTTGGCTACGGATCAATCGTTCCTTGCATGCAAACATTGGCGATTCAGAAATCTCCGGCTCACCGCTCCGGTTTTGCGACGGCAACGTTCTTTACCTTCTTTGACAGCGGAATTGCTGTAGGATCGTATGTATTCGGATTGTTTGTAGCATCTGCCGGCTTCTCTGCCATTTATTTAACAGCGGGGCTGTTCGTTTTAATTGCTCTGCTTCTCTACACGTGGAGCCAGAAAAAACCTGCTGAGGCTGAAGGAAAAGTGTCTATTGCAGAATAACTTGTCAGACTGCCGGGAAATCCCGGCAGTCTTTTTTCCATTAAAACACGGCGCCCTCTCGGTTGAACGAGAGAACGCCGCTTATAGCAATTATTCAATGACAGGCCGCGCAGGTGAATCAGGATCTAACGAAAAATCATAGGACGCTTCATCACGAAACATCGGATCGGCATATATGGATTGTTGATCGTTTTTTGTTGCTTTTCGATACGAAGAAAATGAATCATATTCTTTCTTTTTCCACATCCATATGCCGTCTTGATCCGCTTCCTTGTGGTACACGTTATGATTGACCGTATTACCTTCGTTTTCTGTAAAGTCGTTTCCGATAAATAATCTGGAATCACCGGCCGTCAATATATTCTTTTCAATTGTGTTGTTTTTCGTATCGTACTGCAGCAGCAGCTGTCCTCCGTACAGTCCCTTTGTGTCATTCCGGTACATAATATTGCGGGCAATCAGAGAATTGCTGGTGCCGCCCCGCTTTTTGTCATATCCTCCGATTGAAATACCGGTGTACGCATTGTTGTACACTTTGTTGTCTGTGATCTGAATGGCATTTGCATACTTTCCTTTGTGTTCAGACGTTGCTTCAATCCCAATATCGTTATCGTAAACTGTGTTGTTCTTAATTTCGATATCGTGTCCTCCATCGACATAAATCCCGCCCGCTGAGTATTCATCTCCATAAGCAGGATTGCCGTAAGTCGAGTTTTGATAAACTGTATTGTTTTCTACGACTCCGTTTCGCACGTAATCGTTTTTATCCGCGGTTCCCTCATAACCAATTAGATCAATCCCGATGTTATTATTGTTGCGGACCACATTGCCTGCAACTGTGAAGCCGTCGATATTACCGTTCAGCACAACTGCTTCACTCGCTCCAAGCGTCAGTTTCTCAACTGTATTGTCCTCGATTCGGATGTCTTTCATGCTGCCAGTCCCATAAACTGCGATTCCGTGAGCATTTCCTTCATCCGCTGTTGTCTTAATCCCCCGGATGTGATTATCCTTAATGGCGATATGACTGCTGGACCCTGATACATAAATCCCTATAGCAGTTGCTTCCTCAGATGAAACAGAAAGATCTTGAATTGTTAAACCGCTGATGGCAATGTCATGTTTATCGTGAATACGAATAAGCGGTGTTTCATATTCAGCGTTCGCAACGGATTCACCGCTAATCACGACGTTTTCATTTTCATAGTTTCGGAATGTGATAGGCTTTCCGTCCGTACCGCTGTGCTTTACATCAAGGGTCTCATGATACGTGCCCTCCCGAATCATGACAGTTGTGCCGGCAGCAGCCTTCTCAGATGCGTGTGCCAATGTACGAAACGGCTTTTCTTTTGTTCCTTCATTTTGATCACTGCCATTTGGCGAAACATACAGATAATCCCCAGATCCTTCCTCATTCGCTTTTGTCTTATCATAAACGAAAGCGAGGATGACAGACGTTAAAACACCCGCCAAAAGAATAAAATACCATTTTCTCATTTTCGATTCCCATTTCGTTTTAGAATAGATTTCTAAAACCATTATAAATGTTCTATTTATGGAAAACCATTTCAAAAATATGAAAATATACCGTCTAAATAGATCTTATTCAGCCTGGCGGACCTGCGCATGTTCAACTGTTTCAATTGCCAATGATGCAGGCGGGTGAACACGCATCAGAACAATGTAGAAAAGAAAGGAAATCAGCACACCTACAAACCAAGAAATATCGTATAAGCTCTTCAATACAGGAACATACATGCCAATCAGCGAAATCAGCGCTCCTAACATTGTGGCTGCAAACGCACGGTAATTGTAGCCCTTCCAATACACATACCGTCCTGTTTCGGAATACAGGTCATCTACCGAGAGCTCACGTTTGCGAATGATAAAATAGTCGGCCATCATCACGCCTGCCACCGGTCCAAGCATGCCGCCTATTAAGCCAAGAAACGCATACACGCTTGTCGCGCTCTCCATCAGCTTCCATGGAACCGTAAATAAAGCGAGCAACGCTGTGATAAAGCTGCCACGTTTGAAATTGATATATTTCGGCAGGGCATTCGCTATATCATAAGCGGGCGATACGATGTTCGCCGCAACATTTACAGAGATCGTGGCGATGCAGAGCGTGATCACGGACAAGACGATGACATAAGGGTTATCAAACCGCGCCAAAATATCGACAACATCCCAAATCGGCTCTCCGAACGCGACCTGCGAGCCGGAGGTCACCGTAATACTAGCGAATGCGAACAGCGCAAATGTTCCCGGCAAACCGTAAAATTGTCCTTTGATTTGCTCTTTTTGTGTTTCAGCAAACCGTGTAAAATCAGGTATATTTAAGATCAATGTCGCCCAGATGCCGATGATGCCAGTAACTCCGGCAGCAAACGGCCAGAATGTTTCTGAAAACGTATGAAACTTTCCTGGTTGAGAGTATATCGGGCCCAATCCTCCGGCAATATCAACGGCCCACCATACCATGCCGCCAAATACCAGATACACTAAAGGCCCTGCCCACACCTCAAAACGTTTAATCGACTCCATGCCGTGATGCAATACGAGTAAATGAATGGCCCAAAAGAATACAAAGGAAAGCAAACCGGACAAGTGAATGCCGAGAATGTTCCACTCGCCGCCAATTTCTCCCCAGCCTGGCCACATATTCAAAAGCAAAATGTTCAGTGCCGTGCTACCCGCAAAGGTCTGGATGCCAAGCCACATGATAGCTGTAAACGCCCTTAGAAGCGCGGGGATATTCGCGCCGTATATCCCGTAAGAAGCCCGAATGATCACGGGAAACGGCAGCCCGTATTTTGTCCCCGCATGGCCGTTTAAGGCAAGAGCGCCAAATAGGATAAGTGATGCCGTAATAATGATCGCCAGCACCTGCCAAGGCGAAAGGCCGATCGCAATTAATCCCCCCACCGTCGCGTAGGTCGGTATGTTATGTATACATCCCATCCAAATGGAGGCAAAGTTCATTGCTTTCCACGTCCGTTTTTCCTGTCCCAAAGGCACCAGATCTTCATTGCTCAGCCTGTTGGATTGCTGCTGACTCTCTTTTAATTTCATAGCCGGCTCCCCTTTCCATATTGTCTATATGTCATCACGTTATGTTTTTTGACATTAGATGTCACTTAATATAACTGAAGAGTCAGACAATAACACTGGCTATGATATACAATTTTCCCGTTTGTATTTGAACAGCTTAAACAAGAAAAAGAGACAGACCTCAGAGCCCGCCTCTTTCTTAAGATGCAGTTTTCATTAATGCAGCAAACCTCACAGCCATTAACAGGCTTGCTCCGCCCGCTATGATCATAATGATTCCCATCATATCAAAATGGGCTGCCGTGATTTCTTTACCAAAAAGAATGCCAAGGATCACCGAAGACAAAATCGATCCTAGGTAACGGCAGGTTTGAAACAGGCCTGAAGTCGTTCCTACCATGTTGGAAGGACTCGTTTTCAGCATCGCTGCCTGAAGCGCGACATTGCTCAGTCCGTAGCCTATACCCAAGAGCGACAGAATGAGCCCTTTACCGATGGTCTGGACATTGATAAAAAAGATGGTTAAGAGCACGGCTCCAGCCGTCATCAAAAGCGCTCCCGCAAAGATCGGCTTGACGACACCAGATCGGTCGATCCATTTGCCGGTTAGAGGTGACACAACGATGCTCATTCCAGACATAAACAGCATAAACAGGCCGCTCGTTTGAACAGAAAGATGCATTTCATCCTGAAAGTAACTTGGCAAACCAAAAAATAAACAATAGAAGAAAACATTCAATAAAATAAACTGAACATACACGGCTGACAGGTTTCGCTGTGTTTTAAACAGACGGACATCAATAAACGGCTTATCCGTTTTCAGCTCGCGCCAGACAAACGCACAGAGCAGAAGCAAGCCAAGCACACCTTCAACCGCATGCGGCGACGTGCTGAACGACAGCAAAAAGGATAGAAGGAAAATGATTCCCCCGGCAAATAAAACAATTCCAAGAATGTCGAGCTGCTGAATAATGGTTTTGATTCCTGCCCCTTTTTTCTGATCTTTCGGGAACATATACAGGCCCAATAAGAAGCTGAGGATAATAAACGGCAAATTAACGATAAAGATCGCCGGCCAGCCTCCCCATACAATCAAAAACCCGCCGACTGTCGGCCCCAGCGCCGTCATGGCTGACGCAAAAATAGAGAGTACAGCCAAGGCTGAAGCTTGGCGCTCATGAATATGATTCCGAATCAAGCCGACACCTGACGGATAAATCGCACTGCTCCCCACCGATTGAAACAGCCGCATGACCAATAATGTCATAAACGTCGGCGCAAACGGCGCCCCGATGGCAGAAACCGCAACAAGAATAAGCCCGAATAAAAACAAGCGTTTCCGCCCAATCAAATCACCGAGCTTCCCCGTTACGGGCTGCGCTACGGCACTCGCCAAGTAAAACGAGGAAATCAGCCAGGAAACCGTTGTAAACGAGAGGTGAAACTCATGCTGGATGCTATGGAGCGCAAGAGAGATCATAGACGAGTTCAGCGGATTCAGCATTGTTCCCGAAGCCACCGCTGTTAAAAAAACAGCCCGGCTTTTTTTCGATAACATCATTTCACTTGTTCCAGAAACTCTTCCGTTGTCCGCGATTTACCGATTCTCGGGAAAATAAAGCGCAGTGTGGCTTCATGCTCTTCATCGCTAAATGTGGACATGGCATCTGTAATAAAAATCTGCTGATAGCCAAGCTGAAATGCCTCCCGTGCTGTGCTTTCCACCCCGATATTCGTTGCGATGCCGCACAATACAATCGTATCAATGCCGCGCCGTCTCAGCTGCAAGTCTAAATCTGTGCCAAAAAAAGCACCCCATTGCCGTTTTGTCACAGTATAATCGCCATCCTGCACACCCATTTCCGGAACAAATTCAGCCCAGTCCGCCGGCATTTCCCCTGAACCTCCCTGCGCAGGCTCATCCGTTTGCGGCTTCAGGGCGTCCGCTCCATCATGAAAGGCTACATTTACAAAGCTGATGAACCCGTTATGTTTCCGAAATTCATCTACGAGCTTTCTCGCGTTCGGGACAACCTGGCCGCTTTGATCAATCGGCACAATCCCCTTTTGTAAATCAATGATGACCAATGCTGTTTTTTGAAAATCAATGTTGAGTGTATTCATCATACGTCTCCTCCTGATACTGTTAGTGTTTCTCACATTGCATATTTTACTCTTCACACTGCCTAAGTTCTTTTATGATGCTTGTGAAATTCTCAGAAGGAACGTTTTCTCATGATTTTTCTTTTATGTAGTAGTAACAGGTTGTGCATACGAACAAACCGGCAAGCACTGTAATCATAAGGGGCGTCATCGCTTCATCACCTGCCTGCTGTCTATCGGTTCCTGCCTGAAAATGCCCATGAATTTGCGGCGGTCCATCCAAAGCAGGATAAGACACATAACCATTAATATCGTGCTAAGATCCTGCACGCCAATATCAAAACAATAGTTAATCAAGACGATGTTCACAATAATGGGCATAAAAATAACCGCCCCTAATGCAGCCGTTCGCGGAATCAGTAATAAAACAGCTGCCAGGATTTCACCAAAACCTATAAATAGTTCATAGACATGAGAATAACCGAAAAATGTCCACGCGATCGTAAACCCCTCCCCGGCAGCCGCCTCGATTTCAGGCGTCACCTCGCCAAACTGGCCAATCACCACTTTCGCCAGACCGTACACGAAAAAATTAAAGGCTAAAAACAATCGGAACGTCGCGGGAATCGACTTGCATAATGCTCTCCTCAGCCTGCCGCCTTTATTCATCATACATCCCCCTCAGTGTATTATTTGATATAGTACACTTAATACAGTATAGAGTATTCTAATTAATGTCAATTCCCTTTTCAGCTCAAATGAATAGCTTCTTTTATAGATACAAAGTCTTATATCGTAAAAAATGTCGTTCTCCTTTCTTTCCGTCCCTCGATAACATTTCTTAAAAACCATGTCAGGAAATCTTACATGAAAATGTTTTATCATTCTTTTTTCTCTATAATGAAGAAATATAATAATTGCAATTTAATTCTGAAAGATACGGAGGAATGAGACATGCAAATGGGCGATACAGTTTTTATGTTCTTTTGCGCTTTACTCGTGTGGCTGATGACCCCGGGATTAGCGTTATTTTATGGAGGAATGGTAAAGAGCAAAAATGTGCTGAGCACTGCCATGCACAGTTTCTCTTCCATTGCCATCGTTTCCATCGTTTGGGTGCTGTTCGGATATACACTTGCCTTCGCACCAGGCAATTCAATCATCGGCGGACTGGAGTGGGCCGGCCTCAAAGGGGTCGGATTTGATCCGGGAGATTACAGCGATACCATCCCCCACTCGTTATTTATGATGTTCCAAATGACGTTCGCCGTTCTGACTACAGCGATTATTTCTGGGGCCTTCGCAGAGCGGATGCGATTCGGCGCTTTTCTTTTATTCTCGGTTTTATGGGCCTCTTTGGTTTACACACCCGTAGCGCACTGGGTATGGGGCGGCGGCTGGATCGGCCAGCTTGGAGCGCTCGATTTTGCTGGCGGCAATGTTGTTCATATTTCCTCCGGTGTGGCAGGACTTGTTCTTGCCATTGTGCTCGGCAAACGGAAAGACGGTACAGCGTCTTCTCCGCATAACCTCATTTACACCTTCTTAGGAGGAGCTTTGATTTGGTTCGGCTGGTTCGGCTTTAACGTCGGCAGCGCTTTGACTTTAGATGGTGTAGCCATGTACGCGTTCATCAACACAAACACCGCAGCTGCAGCCGGGATCGCCGGCTGGATCTTAGTAGAATGGATCATTAACAAAAAACCGACAATGCTCGGAGCGGTATCTGGCGCAATCGCCGGGCTTGTCGCCATTACGCCGGCTGCCGGATTTGTCACACCGTTCGCTTCCATTATTATCGGCATCATCGGCGGAGCTGTTTGTTTCTGGGGAGTATTCTCGCTTAAAAAGAAATTCGGATACGACGACGCGCTTGACGCCTTTGGCCTGCACGGGATCGGCGGCACATGGGGCGGAATCGCAACAGGATTATTCGCAACAACCTCTGTTAACTCAGCGGGCGCAGATGGGTTATTTTACGGTGATGCAAGCTTAATCTGGAAACAAATCGTCGCCATCGCCGCCACTTATGTTTTTGTATTTATTGTCACTTTCGTTATTATTAAATTTGTAAGCCTCTTCCTTCCCCTTCGCGCAACTGAAGAAGAAGAGTCACTTGGGCTTGACTTAACGATGCACGGGGAAAAAGCATATCAAGATTCTATGTGAGGAGTGACGCTATGAGCGGTCAAATGTTCAAGGTAGAAATTGTAACGCGTCCGGCAAATTTTGAAAAGCTGAAGCAGGAACTCGGAAAAATCGGAGTGACCTCTCTGACTTTCTCCAATGTACACGGCTGCGGCCTTCAAAAAGCACATACGGAGCTCTATCGAGGGGTAAAAATAGAAAGCAATGTATACGAACGTTTAAAAATAGAAATTGTGGTCAGCAAGGTTCCTGTTGATCAAGTGACTGAGACCGCTAAAAGGGTGCTGAAAACGGGATCACCGGGTGACGGTAAAATATTTGTCTATGAAATCAGCAATACGATCAACATCCGCACAGGCGAAGAAGGACCTGAAGCACTTTAATATCGGTACGAGATTCGGACACTCCGGATCTCTTTTTTTGTGCACAGAATCCCCCCCAGAAACCGCGATTCCTCTTCGAATTCTCTTCAAGCGCCGTTATTTCAGACAATCTCTATTTTTATTTGAAACTTTTCATGAGTAAGATTAGTCTACTAAATATAAAAATGTAAAAGGTGATTATTTGAACTACGAAATTTTTAAAGCAATCCATGGACTATCTCATCACAATTCAGTTCTCGATTCCATTATGGTCTTCATCACGGAATATGCCATTGTCGCCTATGCCCTTATCCTATTGGCAATCTGGCTGTTTGGGAACACACAAAGCAGAAAACATGTGCTATACGCAGGCATCACAGGAATTGCAGGCCTTGTGATCAACTATTTGATTACGCTTGTTTATTTCGAACCGCGCCCGTTCGTTGCGCATACAGTGCATACACTGATTCCGCATGCTGCGGATGCTTCATTTCCAAGTGACCACACGACAGGTGCATTAGCGATTTCTATTGCGATGCTTTTCAGAAACCGCAAAATCGGCTGGCCGCTTGTCATTTTTGGGCTTTTGACAGGATTTTCGAGAATTTGGGTGGGACATCACTATCCGGTAGATGTATTGGGCAGCCTCGTTGTCGCCATCATTATCGGGTTCCTTTTCTTTAGATTTTCAGATCTGCTTCGCCCGTTCGTCGATTTGATCGTGAGGATCTATGAAGCCATTATCAATAAACTGACGAAAAAACCAACCGATCAAAATTTCTAAGAAAGACAAAAGCCGGCGTCTGAAATCAAGACAGCCGGCTTTAATATTTCTCATACATCTCTTGTTTTCTTCGCTTCGCCAACACATATAAACCATAAAACAATCCAATACCAACAGCATCGATGAGCACATCCCGGATACAACCATTCCTGCTGAAGAAGAGCTGAAGAACTTCTGTGAAAAAAGCAAATGCGAACGAGCCGGCTGCAGCTGATCTTATGCTGCCCCGCTGTTTCCACAGCAAATATGTCAGCACAAAGAAGGAAAACGCGTGCCCGATTTTTTGAATAAACGCTTCAGGTACAGTAAGCTCAGTAAAATCCATAACTAAAAATTGAGACAGATCAGGGTGCGGCTGAAAATGAAAAGCCACCGTTTGCGATACGACCATGCCGCTGAAGCTTTCCGTACAGACAGAAAGCAGGATAAAAAAGATCCAGCCTGCGAGCAATAGGCGGTTCATGACATAACCTCCTTTATAACGTACGTGCCTACATGTAACTACATAGACGGTAAAACAAAGCAAAAAGTAACAGAAAAAAACGCCCATCACAAGGATAGACGTTTTCTTCATTAAGACTGTTCAGTGTCTTCTGTTGTGCTGCTTTCTTTGGAACCAGATTTGTCAGTGGAATCATCCTTTTTCTCACCGGATTTTTCTTCTGTTCCTTTTTCAGTTGATCCGTCCTTTTTCTCGGAAGATTGCTGAATGGATTCTTCTGTTTCTTGGGTGGCAGCTTTTTCTTCAGCAGCTGCTGCTTTTTCAATAGAAGAAACTGGTTTGTCCATAAAGTTTAACGGATTCATTGCGACCCCATCTTTACGGATTTCAAAGTGCACGTGGTTTCCGCTATCTTCACTGTAAAGGTTCTTGCCAGATTTTCCGATCACTTGATTTTGTTTTACTTTGTCACCTTGCTCAACGCTTACTTCGGAAAGAGATTGATACACAGTCGATAAACCGTCGGCATGTTCTACTTCCACAACATATCCCAGCACTGGATCTTTTTCAGCTTTAACAACCGTACCGCTCAGAGAAGCAGAGACATCGAAATCTTTTCCGTCTTTCTCAGCTAAGTCAATTCCTTTGCTTAGGCTGTACGTGTTATTATAGGTAACGAGTGCTGCTTCTTTCTCTTCTTTTGCGGCATCGGTTTCATAGAACTTTTTCACAACAGAAACGTTTTCAGAATCAACAACCGGCATTGCGACATTTTCCATTGACTTTCCTACTTCAACTGCATCGTCGTTGTTGTCATATGCGGAGTTTCCGCCGTTATCAGACAACTGATCCTTCACCTCATCATTTGATACTGATTGATACCAAAGGACAGCTGTTAAAATGACGGCCGCACTGACTAAGTAAATTGCAGGGAACACCCAGCGTTTACGAAAAAACTGCTGAAGTTTTTTGACTTGAGAAGTTTTCTTTTCTTCCTCTCTCATTGTTTCATCACCTCAGCAACATTCTGAACACTTTTCTGAAAATATATACAACCTATCCAAAAAAACTTTTTTAGATGTAGTTTGCACAGACTGAACGAAAATATGTATTTTTTTTGAGAGGAGTGCCAAAAACGTATGAACATGACATTGCGTCTTGCTGAACATAAAGACTTGGAGGCTGTTGTGGCGATTTATAATTCAACGATTGCTTCTCGAATGGTAACAGCCGATACCGAACCGGTAACTCCTGAAGACCGGATGGAATGGTTTTTGGGACATACAGAGTCACGCCCGCTCTATGTGGCCGAGGACGAAAACGGAAACGTCGCTGCCTGGATCAGCTTTGAAACATTTTATGGAAGGCCAGCCTATAATAAAACAGCGGAGGTCAGCATATACATTGACGAAGCATGCCGCGGCAAAGGTGTTGGATCATATTTGCTTCAAGAAGCGCTCCGCATTGCCCCGAATCTTGGCATCCGCTCACTTATGGCCTTCATTTTCGGGCATAATAAACCAAGCCTGAAGCTGTTTGAAAAGCACGGGTTTGCAGAATGGGGACTATTCCCCGGCATCGCCGAAATGGACGGGAAAAGATACGATTTAAAAATTTTAGGGAGAGAGCTTTCATGATTAGTCTGGATAAAGATGAAAACGAAATTGAAAATCATAATGAAGAAAATAGCCTCGCTGAACAGGAGACTGCACCTGTTGAACAGGAGACCCGCCAGCTGAGCGCCTCCGCTGTCAAGTCGCTATCCGACATTGCCAAGTGGGGCAAAATTTCTGGCATCTTGTTAATCATTATGGGATCGCTTGTCACTCTGTCTGCTTTGATGACAGTGATTGGCGCCATCCCGGGCGTACTGCTCATTATATCAGGCGTATTTTTGATGCGCTCAGCAAAAGCAGCCGCGGAAACCGAAGGAAATCTAGCCGGCAGCGCTGGCGAAAGCATGCTTGAAAATTACGGGACATTTATAAAAATGCAGCTGTTTTATGCAGCATCTAGTATCGTTACTGTCCTGATCGGGATCATTGTAGCCATTTTCGTGCTGGTGGTAATCGGCATTGCTGCTTTTGAGAACACGCCTTCGTATGATGATCCGGATTCTTATTATTATGAGGATGATCCGGTGTTTGAATAATGATGAGACAGGACAGGGCATGAGTTCCATATAAACGGAACCATGCCTATTTTATTTGACTATTCAAAGCAGGCCGGCGTAAACACCAAATCCTGAAGCAAGCATACAATAGACATCTCTAGTAGAGGAAATCAACAAAGCAACGCTGTTACCCAGAAATGAATATCAAAAAAACGGATGAAGTCCGGAATCAATCCGAAACCGCACTTTTTATTTCGGGTGTCTGCATGCAAAAAAACACACCTGGATCGTCTGGAAAAACTCAACAATCCGGGTGCAGCTCTTCTTTAATACATTTTTTTGCGTCTGTCTTCCTCAGTCAAAAATTCAACAAAACTCCGCATCGCAAAAGGCTCTTCCTTTATTTGTCGTGCGTAGGAGCTTTTCCGCTCTTCTGAAAGGATTTCGCTCTTTTTGATCCTGTTCAGCATATAGATGTGAACCGTTTTTTGGATTTGTTTATGCTGATAGCCTGCCTCTTTAAAAAATGCGAGCCCGAGCGCCGCCAAAAGGGCGAATATGCCTGCGCTGATCAGGGACTCCCTGTCAGCTGAAGCATGAAATAGAAAAGCAGCTAAATTAAAGAGAGAGAATGCAGCAAGCGGAATAGCAAGAAAACGGTAAATGACGGTTTTTTTCATGAAAGGCTGTACGGCCTTTTGAATTTTTTGCATTTCTGTTTTGATGAACCCCGGCATTTGTTCGACTCTGTAAAAGTTCATATAATCCTCCCCCTTTATTTGATGTTTCAAGCTTCACGAACGTTATCATATGTGTTTATTTTAACGCAGGTGCAAGCTGGTTTTAAAGAAATCTGCCCGTATTTTTCACGAAGAATCTGGATCGCCGCTCTTTATTCTTTTAAAATGTGAGTGTTATAATTTGTAATGGGAATCAGATCACTGTTATTCATGGAATACTAATGGCAATCTTCTTGATAAATATGAATGAGCGGGGTTACAAAGTGAGTATTTCTTCCATCCTTTTATCACTTTTTTTCATTTTAAATATTCTTTTGGCCATCATTGTCATCTTCAAAGAACGGCGCGATGCCAGTGCATCTTGGGCGTGGCTGCTTGTTCTTTTCTTTATTCCCGTTTTAGGCTTTATTTTATACTTATTATTCGGCCATAATCTCAGACGCAAGCATTTGTTTCAATGGGAAGACCGGAAAAAGATTGGAATTGAAAGGCTGCTGAAGCATCAGCTTGAAGATTTAGAAACCAAGCAATTTCAGTTTAACAACCGGGCAACCTTTGATAACAAAGATTTAATTTATATGCTGATTATGAATAACCATGCTGTGTTTACAGAGGATAATTCAGTTGACGTCATTACAGATGGACGGGATAAATTTCAGCGGCTGCTGAGTGACATTTCAAAGGCTAAGGATCATATCCATTTACAGTATTATATTTATAAAGGCGATGAATTAGGCAAAAAATTGCGGGACGCTCTCATCCAAAAGGCGAAAGAAGGTGTTCAGGTCAGAGTGCTTTATGATGAACTCGGGTCCAGAACGCTGAGAAAAAAGTTTTTTAAAGAGCTTCGCGAGGCTGGCGGGCATGTGGAGGTCTTTTTCCCGTCAAAGCTCAGGCCGATTAACCTGCGGCTGAATTACCGGAACCATCGAAAGCTTGTGATCATAGACGGTATGACCGGTTATGTCGGAGGCTTTAACGTCGGAGATGAGTATCTAGGGCTTAATCCGAAATTCGGTTATTGGCGGGATACGCATATCCGGCTGCAAGGAACGGCCGTGCACGCCATCCAAACACGATTCATCCTTGACTGGAACCAAGCTTCTCATCACCATACGCTGACATATATTCCAAATCACTTTCCTGATTACGGCCCAAAAGGCAACGTCGGGATGCAGATTGTCACAAGCGGCCCTGATTCGGAATGGGAACAAATTAAAAATGGCTACATCAAAATGATTTCGAACGCCAAGCGTTCCATTTTGATACAAACACCTTATTTTATCCCAGATGCAAGCCTGCTGGATGCTTTAAGGATCGCTTGCCTTTCGGGCATTGACGTTAACATTATGATTCCGAACAAGCCCGATCACGCCTTTGTATACTGGGCGACACTTTCGTATATCGGCGATCTGCTGAAAGCCGGAGCCACTGTCTATATTTACGATAACGGCTTTATTCACGCGAAAACCATCGTGGTGGATGACGAAATCGCTTCAGTCGGCACAGCGAACATTGATGTCCGAAGCTTCAGGCTGAATTTTGAGGTTAATGCATTTATATACGATATCACCATTGCTAAAAAACTGGTTTCAACTTTTAAAGAAGATTTGCTAGTATCCAGAAAATTCACCTATGAGGAGTATCTGCAGCGCCCGTTGTGGATTCGAATAAAAGAATCCGTCTCGCGGCTGTTGTCGCCGATCTTATAAGATGCGAAAACCCCCAGCCTTTACGGCCGGGGGTTTTCCTGATGGTCACAGTAAATGATGATCGCCTCCCGCAAAAAAGCGGCAAGACCTTCTCCATATTGATTGATTGAATCGGTAAATCGCTCGTCAGTGATATACACTTCCCCAAGTCCTCTGAAAATGTCGAGTGTGCAATCGTAATGATATTGGCAAATATGATCGCGAAATGCCCCCACTGCGGCCTGAACTTCTGCATCATCGGGCCCATGCTTTATTCGTGCCGCAATTCGTCTGTAAATCGAATCAAATTCAGCCATGATCGTGCGCCAATCATCTGCCGAATATGCAGATGTCCTTTTCTCTGTTTCTTCTGCGATTTCCTTTCCATACAGCTTTCTGACTTCATCAGCGTATGTCTGCTGGTGCTCTTCAATGTCTTTCATGCTTAATCCGGCAAATAAATCTCTCTTATTCATCGTTTCCCCTCCATCAACGGACAAAAGCGTCCTGTCAATTGTTTGAATCATCTCATCCATTCTTTGTTTTTTCTTCATCAATATCTCCTTTTGCGACTGAAGTGCCGCTTTCCGGTCAAAATTCGGATGATCCAGCATCTCTTTAATTTCATCCAAACGAAACCCGATTTCCTTGAAAAATAAAATCTGCTGCAGTCTTTCCAGGTCTGCGTCACTGTACAAACGATACCCAGCATCAGTAAGCGCTGAAGGATTCAGAAGCTCAATATTGTCATAGTGATGAAGCGTCCGAATGCTAACACCTGATATCTCCGCCACTTGTTTAACTTGATATTTCATACATAACACCTCCTCTTTTTTATCGTAAACAATCACGCAACGTTAGGGTCAATCCCCAAAATGTTATTTTCTATACAAAACTTCTCACAAATAGTGTATAAAAGAAAAGTGAGTATTTTTTTGTAAAGGGGAGCCAGTATACATGAATCCTGAAACAATGAACAAAACCCTCATCAGCATTTCGAAATGGGGAAAAGCTACAGGCATTTTATTTATTATTATGGGCGCAATTACCGCGCTTTCAGGCGCGTTCATTTTTCTAATCGGTGCCGTGCCAGGCGTACTGCAAATTATTTCCGGTATCTTTTTGATGAGGTCAGCTAGGGAAGCAGGCCAAATGGCTGAACACAATAGCGGACAGTCTGAAGACTTAATGCTGGAGAATTACGCGAAATTCGTAAAGATGCAAGGGATTTATTTGATCGTAAGCATTGCTGTATCCATTCTTGCGATTATCGCCTTCTTCATCTTTTTAATGCTTGGGATTGCTGACGGCCTTTTCAGCGATACGTACAGCACTTATTAATGAGAAAAACCCGGAGCTGGCTCCGGGTTTTTTATTATTCCGCTTCGCTTACCACTGTGAAGCGTTCATTTTTGTGTTCGGGATGTTCAAGCTCGTCCAACACGGCAATGGCATAATCTGCATAGCTGATATAGCTGTCGCCTTTTGCATTTACGATGACATTGTCTTTTCCTTTTTGGTAAGAGCCAGTCCGTTTTCCTGCCGGATCAAAAAATGCCGCAGGACTGAGGAACGTCCAGGAAATGGAGTCTGTCTGCTGCAAATCTTTCAGGTTCTCGCCTTGATTTGATGCAGTTGGCAAATATTCTTTCGGAAATTCCGGTGTATCCATTAAACGGGTTGTTTTGGCTTCATCAACAAACAGGCTTCCCGCTCCTCCAACAACAAGCAATCTTGTGCGCTTCGCGTCCTTTAAAATGCTGATGAGTGCTCTTCCTGCTTCAACATGAAGATGTTCTTGGCCGGGTGCTGCTCCAAAAGCGTTTACGACTGCGTCGAAAGGCTTGATGTCTTCCGCAGTCAGTTCAAACACATCTTTTTCCAAAACCGCTACGTCCTGCCCCTGCACTTTTGAAGCGTTTCTGACGATGGCTGTCACTTCATGGCCTCTTGTTTTCGCTTCTTTCAAAATCTCGTTTCCCGCTTTCCCGCTTGCGCCTATAATACCAATTTTCATTTTTCATTTTCCTCCTTATTTGTAACAATTTTAGTTACATGTTAGCGGTGAGAAGTCATCCCTTTTGATTAAAAGAGATGATTCATAACATCTTTTAATGACTTGCTCGCCAGTTCATTTTCCATCGCTCTTTGCACACTTTCAAACGTTTCATCCAGAGCGTTCTGAATTTTTTTCCCTACCGGACATTTCGGATTCGGGTTTTCATGAACCGCAAAGAGTTCTTCTTGCTTTTGGACAGCCCGGTACACTTCTAAAAGAGAAATATCAGCAGGATCTTTTTTGAGGCTTGCACCCGGCACCCCTGCGCGTGATGTGAGAATATCAGCTTTTTTCAGCAGGCTGATCATTCTTCGCACAACTACCGGATTTGTGTTGACACTGTCAGCAATGATTTCTGAAGATGTTTTTTCATCCATCGAGATGAGGGATAAAATATGAATGGCAACAGCAAGACGGCTGTTAATCATGTTTTTTCACCACCGTTGTAACTATAATAGTTACATTTGATTCGTTTGTCAACATCTAATATACACTAAATACACGGGTTTTGTGCACCGTTTTTAGTCAATAGAACGGCCGGATGCACTCCGGCCGCGTCTTATCAAAATAAGAAATATCTTTGTCCAAGTGGGACATAATCGACAGGCTGGCAAGACAATTCCTCCCCGTCAGCAAAGACCTGATAGGTTTTTGGATCAATCTCAATCTTTGGCAAAGCCGAATTCAGCTTCATATCCAGCTTGCTCAGCTTTCTGATATTTTTGACTGGAGAAATCCTTTTTTCCAGCCCTAAGCTTTCTGCCACACCACGCTCTATGCTTGCCTGAGACATAAATGTAATCGAGGTTGAGCGGTTGGCTTTTCCGTAAGAAGCATACATTTGGCGCATGAAAACCGGTTCAGGAGTCGGGATGGACGCGTTCGGATCTCCCATTTGCGCACGTGCAATCATGCCGCCCTTTAAGACCAGTTCCGGTTTCACGCCGAAAAATACCGGGTCCCACAGAACGAGATCAGCAAGCTTCCCTTTTTCCACCGAGCCGACCTCATGGCTGAGCCCGTGCGTAATTGCCGGATTAATCGTGTATTTGGCAATGTACCGTTTTGCGCGCACATTGTCATTCCCGTTTTCACCGGCAAGAGCGCCGCGCTGTTTTTTCATTTTATCGGCTACCTGCCATGTTCGGATGATCACTTCACCGACCCGCCCCATCGCTTGGGAATCCGATGATGTCATGCTGATCGCACCTATATCATGGAGAATATCCTCCGCGGCAATCGTCGCCGCCCTGATTCTGGAATGGCTGAATGCCACATCTTCAGGCACTTTCGCATCTAAATGGTGGCAGACCATCATCATGTCAAGATGCTCATCCATCGTATTAACGGTATAAGGAATGGTTGGCGTTGTAGATGACGGCAGAATGTTCGCGTAAGAGGCGAGCTTCATAATATCCGGAGCGTGGCCGCCGCCTGCCCCTTCAATGTGATAAGTATGAATAACCCGGTCCCCGATCGCGTCGAGCGTGTTTTCCAAAAAGCCCGCTTCGTTAATCGTATCGGTATGGATGGCAACTTGAATATCAGCCTCGTCCACGACTTCCATACACGTTTTAATGGCGCTTGGCGTCGTGCCCCAGTCTTCATGGAGCTTAAGGCCGATGGCGCCTGCTTCCACCTGCTCGATCAGCGGCGCTTTATCGGATGCATTCCCTTTTCCTAAGAAGCCGACATTGATCGGAAACTCCTCGGCCGCTTCCAGCATCCTCGCCATATACCACGCCCCGGACGTACATGTTGTCGCTTTGCTTCCTGTAGCGGGTCCTGTTCCGCCTCCCAAAAGGGTCGTCACACCTGAAGAAAGCGCAACTTCCATCTGCTGAGGACAAATAAAATGAATGTGCGTGTCCACTCCCCCGGCTGTTAAAATTTTGCCTTCACCGGAAATCACCTCTGTCCCCGCTCCGATGACCATGTGTGGATCGACTCCATCCATGATATCAGGATTTCCGCTTTTTCCGACACCGACAATCCGGCCGTCTTTCACACCGACATCCGCTTTGACAATGCCTGTGTAATCCAATAGCACGACGTTGGTGATAACTAAATCCAAAGCGCCGTCCTTCCCTGTGATTCTGCCGTTTTGGCCCATGCCGTCGCGGATTGTTTTTCCGCCGCCAAAGATCATTTCTTCACCATATACTGTGAAATCCTTTTCGACTTCGATCCATAAATCCGTGTCGCCCAATCTGATTTTATCGCCCGTTGTCGGGCCAAACAGTTCCGCATATTCCTCCCGTGACATTTTCATCGGATTACACCCTCCATCCAGCCGGCTTGTTTTAAGTTGGCCAACGTTTTTTCTTTGCCGCGTTCATCGATAAACGTGTCGGCCATTCCGTTCAGCCCTTTAATTGTCTTGCGTCCTCTGATTTCCACTAGTGAGACCGTTTTCTGCTCTCCCGGCTCAAAACGGACCGACGTGCCTGATGGAACATCAAGACGCATGCCGATCGCCAGCTCACGGTCAAATAATAAAGCCCCGTTGGCCTCCGCAAAATGAAAATGCGAACCGACTTGAATGGAGCGTGATCCGGTGTTTTTTACCGTTACCTCCCGTATCTCACGCCCTTCATTAATCGTAATGGTTCCCTCAGCAATTTGAAATGCTCCCGGCTTCATGACTTCACCTCCGCAGAAATTGGCTGATGTACCGTAACAAGCTTTACTCCATCCGGAAATGTGGCCTCCACCTGAATGCTGTCCAGCATCTCAGGCACACCCTCCATCACATCTTTTTCCGTTAATACATGGCGGCCGGCTTCCATCAGCTCTGCTACTCCCTTCCCATCACGTGCGCCTTCCATAATAAAGCAGGTGATATAAGCAGCAGCCTCAGGATAGTTCAGCAGAACGCCCCGCGCCTTTCGCTGTTTGGCTAATTCCCCCGCTGCAAAAATGAGCAATTTCTCTTGTTCAACCGGTGTCAGTTTCATCTGTAGTCCTCCTTCTTTTGTCATATAAAGCAGATGCGGCTACTACGAATTTGCGGAACAGTCAGGCGGGACATCACCTCCCTTTCTTCGAGAATGGGGGTCATACGGTAAGATGCCTTTCAAAGCGGCATGCCGTTTCTTCATCAGCCTTGCCATGGTCAACAACCGTTCCCCTGTCGATCACGGAAAGATCAGATTAACGCGTTTTCCAGACTGCGCTCGACTAAGATAACAAATGTCTTTTTTTTTGGAAATTTCTATAATAACTTGTCTGACTAGTTCGACAATTAAAATCTGAATTCCTTCCAATTGTTTATTAAGTAAAATATTTTCCAGATTTACCATCAGCGCTCTGGCGATTGCAAGCTGCTGCTGTTGACCGCCTTTTCGTTTTGAACAAACGTTTGATTAAAACAAATAGCCCCCTCTGTTTAGCCGGAGTCGGCCTAATACAGCGACAATCTGCCCCGGGCGAAGCTAAGGCTGTGCAAAACCATCGATTGATCATAACCAGACGTTACATTCCTGATGGCAGCCCGTTGTTTTGCTCCGCAACCGGAAGCATGGCATGGAGGCCAGTCTGAGGCGCCGACCTCCACGATACCGAGAACCCGACTATTGCCATTAACTCCGCATCATGGACGGTCACTTCGCTGATCGCCACCGTTCCTCTTAATGAGTGAAGAAATTCCGGCCTTCACTGAATCCCCGCTTGTGTCGATATCAACTGTTTTCTCGCACTCCCGTGGCTTCCGACACTTTCTTCGGTGCAGTACATTCCGTCATCAAAACCCCTTTGTTTGATTTCTTCAAATGATGTTATAAAAGTTTACAACTTATGTCATCATTATATAGAAGAGGCCTATTAATTCAAAGAATATTTAAAAAATTTAGTTACCTTGACCAAATCAGCTTCTTTTTTTGTTATATTTATTCACATATCAGAAAAAGCGAAAAAAAAAAGACAAGAAACATTTCGTTTCCTGCCTCTTCCGTACGATTAATCTTTATCTTAAAATTTATCCTTGGCTTTCCCGATATCCTTTTGGATTTCGCCTTTTGCCTTATCTTTTTTGCCTTCAGCCTGCATGTCCGTTCTGTCAGCCATATCTCCGACTTTATCCTTCACTTCTCCTTTGGCTTTATTGAAGCCGCCCTTCATTTTGTCTTTTACACTATCGTTACCCATGTTAATTCTCCCCTCTCAATTATGTGTGTACTTGTTAACTTCCCGATCTGAGAGGCAATAAACATTCTAATGTTATTTATCGATTTCGTAGCGCTCTCCGTAACGGAGCACCTTGTATATCGCCAGCCCGTCTGATGACTTTTTCTCCGAATATCGGACCGGCAGCAGGGCAAAAAACACATAATACGTAGAAAAATAGACAAACTGATAGAAAAACACATTCGGCTTTAATACACTGTGTATAATCAGCAGATTGATTGCAAAAATCGTGATGAGGTTAAACAAGCAGCCCCCTGCATACACGAGTGCATTTGAGAATCGATTGTCAATTTTCAACTCCCCGTACCGGCAAAAAGAATCGATAAAATAAATCGTTCTGAACCGTATGGGTCCAATTTTAAGCAGCGTTTTTCCCATGCCTATATCCAACGATCCCTTTCCGCCAAAAATAAAAGCCATAAAGCTGTGCCCTGAAACATGTATAATCTGTACAAGCGGCAGAACAATGAGGAAAGACCACAGAAACTTCACCATATCATTAAAACCAAACATTGAATTCCCCCTCACATGCATATCTGCATCCCAAAACGGCTTTTGTTCAAAAAACAGTGCTGTAGCGATTTTTCCTGTTCTCCCCGGAAATAAACGTTCCGATGCTCCCCTTTTTTTGCATAAAAAAAAACCATCTGCCAGCAGATGGTTTTGTCTCATACTTCATATAAACAATCGTTCCTTTGAATCATCTCTCTCATGCTGACCGCTTTTTCATAAAAATACACCGCTTCTTTATATTGTTCGCCGCGATGACTGAAATAAGAGGCTGCATCTAAAGCAAATTCTTCAATATATACATACAGGCCCTTTTCTTCCATATAATCAAATACTTCTTGAATCATATCCAAATTGACAGATTCCACATATAATGCCTGCAGAAATTTATATTTTGCCAGACTGAAGAAGTCGTTTCGTTTTTGGGCAATGGCAATCCCTTTTTCATAGTACCGTATCGCGGCTTGGCTATCTTGTTTTTTGAAAAGAACGCGAGTCAGGCTGAAGAGCGCTTTTGGAAGCTGTTCCAGCTGATAATCCTCGAAGACAGGAAGCGCTTTTTCAAAGTATTCGGCGGCCTGATCCAGCTCCCCCTTGTCATCATAGCAATTACCAATATTATAAAGGGCTGATCCGATCAAACGGGGCTGTCCTTCCAATAAAGCAAGGCGATACGCGTCATCTAAATGTTCAAGCGCTTTTTCATAATTTCTGTAGTCAATGTAGTTTCCTGATATGACGAAATGGCATTGAATTCTTCTGACTCTGTAAAAATCGTGAGCCTTATACGTCTCCAGCGCCTGTACGGCATGGTTCATGGAAAAGTGCGTCTGCTTCATAATATAAAAGACTTCCGCCACTTTAAAATGAAATTCCGCTCTTTCAATTTCATCTTCTACAAACGCAAGCATCTTCTCAGCTTTCCGATAAAAGGATATAGCCGAGATGTAATTGTTCTGTTCAAATTCGTACATTCCTCTAAACAAGTGAAAATAATACTCAGATAATCCGGAGATGCTGTCCTGATTGCTTTCCAGCGTTTTGATCAATTCACGATATTGAAGCTGAGATTCCTCGTGCAGGTCAGGCTTTACATAATCCAGCATAATTTGGTGCCGGTAGCTGATCAGCTGATAATACAGGAGAAGCAGCTGATCCTCTTCCATCTGTTCGATATCTAGATCAATTTCTTCTTTCAGCTTTACGGCATCAGCCACTTGAAATGCTAAAATGTGCTTATACCACTTATTGATTTTCACTCCTACTTGAGATGACGGGATCTCGTACGCGGCCATGCCCCTCCAACCCTTTCTATTTTCTAATTGGTTATATTTTATCATAATGTATGGCTTTGGAATTAAATTTTCTTACAATGATTCCTTCTTTATGCCTATCCTTATATATTTCGGTTTTTCTACGTATTTTTTGCACTCGGATTCTAATAAAAAAGCTTACCGGACAGTGCCGATAAGCTTTTGACTTCAATTAACCGCCAATATAAGACATTTCCACTTTCTTTTTGCCAGATGCTTTTGATAGCGTACGATCGACTGAATACTGATCGATCCGATTTTTCCATACTGTCCCGATCATTTCTGATAGTTCGTCATCACTTAATTCCTGGCGAACCGGAGCTCTGAGGTCAAATCCGCTTGAAGCGAATAAGCAGGTAAACAGCTCTCCTCTCGCAGAAAGACGGGCTCTGTTGCAAGATCCGCAGAATGCATCAGATACAGATGATATGACGCCGATTTCTCCGGAGCCGTCCAAGTAGCGGAATCTGGAAGCCACTTCGCCTATATAATTAGGCGCTATCGGCTCAACCGGTATGTGTTTATTGATCAAATCTATGATTTCCGCCTTTGTCATGACGTCTTTCTTTTCCCATTGGTTGGTGTTGCCTACGTCCATAAATTCAATGAATCTCAGGATATGCCCTTTTTCTTTAAAATAACGGGCCATAGGCAGTATATCTTTTTCATTGACGCCCTTTTGAACGACCATATTGATTTTAACACCGAGCCCCGCTTGCTTCGCCGCTTCAATGCCTTCCAGCACCTTGCTGACAGAAACACCGCGCCCGTTTATCTTCTTAAAACGCTCGTCTTCTAAAGAATCAAGGCTGATCGTAACCCTTTTCAGCCCAGCCTCCTTGAGCCTCTTAGCATAAACAGGCAGCAGTGATCCGTTTGTCGTCATCGCGATGTCACGAATACCCGGTATGCGGGCCAGTTTTTTGATTAATTCCGGCATATCCTTTCTCATGAGGGGCTCTCCGCCGGTCAAGCGGATTTTTTCAACGCCAAATCTTGTGACAAACAATGTCGCAAGCCGTTCCAGCTCCTCAAATGAAAGCAGCTCCTCTTTCTTTAAAAAAGGATAATCCGGGCCGAATAATTCGGCGGGCATACAGTACGTGCATCGGAAGTTGCAGCGGTCTGTAACAGAAATGCGAAGGTCTCTCAGCGGTCTGTTTCTTTTATCCAACATCTGACGCGACTCTGTAATCATAGCTACAGCCCCTTCCTACTCCCTGATTCTCTCAGGGTGTGTATATACATTAAATGATCCGTTTCTGACAAATCCAATCGCTGTGATATTCAATTCTTCAGCCATTTGAATCGCAAGCTCCGTCGGGGCCGATTTGGAAATGACAATCGACACGCCGATTTTGGCCGCTTTTAACAGGACCTCTGATGAGATTCTGCCGCTGAACACAATCAGTTTGTCGCGTACGGACATCCCGTTTAGAAGGCAGTGTCCGTATAGTTTATCAAGTGCGTTGTGCCGACCGATATCGGTGCGCATCAACAGAAGCTTCTCTGTGTCGCAAAGCGCCGCATTATGGACGCCTCCCGTATCCTGAAACGTCCCGCTCCCTTGCTGCATGTCTTTCATAAGCGCCAAACATGCCTCAGGCGATATCTTGATTTGGCTGACAGCCGTTTTGGCTGTTTTGACATCCTGCTGAAAATAAAAATGACGGCCCTTTCCGCAGCATGAGCCGATCACCCGTTTCGTATAATCCTTTTGATCCAATGTCTCAGGGTGAACGAGGTCGACATATACAAAACCGAGACTTTCATCTATTGTAAACCTTTTAATTTCTTTTTGAAATCGTATAACACCCTCTGATGCGAGAAATCCGATGACAAGCTCTTCGATATGCTCAGGCGTACAAACGAGCGTCACAAATTCACTGCCATTCAGTATCACTGTCAAAGGGAATTCCGTCACCATCCGGTCTTCTACTTTGCTTATTTCCCCTTGTTCATAGCGCCATACATCCCTGACCGCAGTTACTTTATCGTTCAATGTCTCTTCCCCTCCGCAATGTTCCTGCCTTTATATTTTTTCACACTCCTCGGATTTTGTCGAATTCTGAGACACAAAAAGAGCCCTCTATATAAAGGGCTTTCACAGGATGTGATGACGGCGGTGTTTAGGCAGGGCGCCTAAGCATTTAGCTGCCGTTCCTTTTACCAATGTGCATTGACAACGAACGCGGGGTTTGTCGACACGCTGACACACCTCTGTATAAAGGACTCTATGTTTGATTATGCTGATTCTTTTTCAGAACCGTAAACAGCACAATAGCTGCGATCAAGGTGAGAATGCTGACAAAAAAGAAGGCTGCCAGTTTTAAAAGAACACCAAGCAATATGAATGCAACGGTGGCTATAAGAAAAATCATTCCGAATAATTTCATATGTTCAACCCCTTTTTAGGGTATCATTCCCGCCCAAACTGTTTTTAAACCAATAAAAAAGGCGCCTGGGGGAGCGCCTGATCTTTAGGTTCCTTACTCAGTAAATTTTTGTGCTTCTTTTTCCCAAGCCTGTTCGAACTCATCCGCACTGTTCGCTGAAATATATTCTCCGCCGCCAGCGACAGCTGCTTGTTTCATCTCTTCATTACCCTTGACATCAAAGTTGAAGCCAATGATGTTTACAATCGTATCCACATTTGATGCACGGAGCTTTTCGATTTCTGCCGCAGGGTCTCCGCCGCACGTTTCTTCACCGTCAGTGATTAAATACACCACGTTTTTCCCGTCTGCGTCAAATGCCTCAAATTCTTTTCTTGTGTCTGCAAGTGCTTTGGCAATCGGTGTCCATCCAGTCGGCTTGAGCTCACTCAATGAATTGTCAAACAGGGATCCTTCATATGGATGAAGGCCGTAAATAGTTTCCGTCGTACTGCACGAAAGGGCTTTACCGGACAGTTTATTATTCCCTGCATGCCCGAAAACGCGAAGCATAAGATTTGTATCCTTCGGAAGGAGTTCGGCAAAAGATTTTACTGATTTTTTGGCAATGTCTATTTTGCGCTCTCCTCCTGTTTTTTGAACCATGCTTCCGCTTCCGTCAAACAAAACAGCTACATTTGTATCAGCCTGTTTCTCAGCGGCAAAAGACGGGGAGGCAATGGAAACAGTCAACAATCCAATGATACCGGCAGCCAGCAATTTTTTCATATGATTACTTCCTTTCTTTTTCATATTTTCCAACTATATGTTGGATTCTTCTTTATGCTAGAATACGAAAATGCAAAAAGATATAGGACATGCTGCCTTTTGTGCTGCTTTCACGATCTGTCCAAAATCGCTTGAAATGCCGTTCATTTTTAGCCATTTCCGCCCAGAAAGCATAAACAGCTTGTGTGATCATTCATTCTTTTTTCGCCTTGATTATGACAGAAAAACTGAAATCTGCTACTATGCTACAGGCAGACAGCTAATTAGTTTTGAAGTTTTTGTTACATACAAAAAGAGGCTGACCATCACCAGCCTCTTTTTTCTTATTTAGATAACATTAGTGATTGCTGAGTGAAAATTTTCTCAACATCTTTTTGGGTATAAGCCGGGAAGTATTCACCGCCGCCTACTTTCGCAATTGCGTTCAGCTGGCCTTTGTATCCCTCTTTATAATCAAAGCCGATCACATTAACAGTGATATTGTCTTTTTGCAGTTCCTTTGCTGTTTTAATCGGGTTTCCTCCGCACGTTTCCTCACCGTCTGTCAACAGATACACCACTTTTTCCCCTTTTGCATCAAGCTGGTCAAAAGAAGATTTCGCCTCGTTCAGCGCTTTGGCAATTGGCGTCCAGCCAGTCGGCCCAATTGTATTGAGAGAATTGAGGAAGCTTTGCTCGTTAAAGCTTTGGAAGCCGTATACGTTGCGAATGGCTTCGCATGACTGAACTTTTCCGGAATTTTTATTGTTTCCTTCAGAGCCAAACACGCTCATTTTCACCTGAGTTCCTTCTGGCAATGAGCTCGCAAACTTTGAAATTTCTTTTTTGGCTGAATTAAATTTAGATACACCATCTATTCTTTTCGCCATACTTCCGCTGGCATCAAGCAAGACCGCCACGTTCGCCGGCGCTTTAGCCTCCGTTTCTGACTTTTCAGCTGCAAAAGCAGGTGAAGTTAATCCAAAAAGCAATCCTGTCATCATGATCAGTGAAAATCTTTTCTTCATGTTCGTACCCCTTTACCAATTTGTTTCTGCGTGCAGATGTTCAACGCTGAACATAATCTATCGTAATCAACAAAAACCGAGAAATAAATAGGGCGGGCTTCCCCATTGCTGTTGTTTACTTTTGCATAGAAACCTATGTTTTTATTAGTGATTTCCACCTAACGCCCCTATGAAAAGAGAAGATTGTCCGCCTTTCGGCTTTCGTTATATGAGTCTGTCGAAGTCTGTCGACAAATGTGGATGACTTTACCACAATCTCAAAGCCTGAAATCAGGAAAAAAGGACTGATCCTTAAAGACGGTCAGAAGCTCCTCTAAACCGTTTCAGCTGCTCTTAGATAAAAGATATTCAGGAACAGAAAAAGACGCCCAATGAGCGTCTTTTTCTACTTTTTCGCCATATATTTATTCAAAAACGCATCTGCCTCAGAAATTTGTGTGCCTTGGTAATAGTACTTTACAATGTCATCAACCGTTTTGCCTTCTTTGGCCATAAAATTCGCTCCGTATTGGCTCATCCCCACACCGTGGCCAAATCCTCTCGTCGTGACTGTAATTGTGTCTCCATTTCGCTTCCATTCAAAATCGGCGGAGTTGAGACCCAGCTTTTCACGTATGTCTCTTCCTTTCAGCGTCTTGCCGTTAATGACGGCAGTTGCGACCTGGTGGCCCGGTGTCTCGCCAGTAATCTTCCCTACTGCGCTAGATCCATCCAGCTTGACGCCAAGCTTTTGCTGAAATTCTGCCGCTGTAAAGGTTTTCGTTGCCTTATATTTCGGAGACTTTTTATCCCATGGGCTTTTGACGCTTTTTAAATATGGGATAGCACTTGTCCAATAAGCTTCTGCATTCTCTGTGTAGCCGTTGCTTGTGGAGAAAAAGGAGGCTTCAATCGGCTGGTTGTTGTACGTTAAGATTTTGCCTTGCGTACTGGCTACCGCATCTGTGATTTTCTTCAGTTTTGTCTCATAGCTTGTGCCCCACTGTTTTTTCAGCTCCGCTTTGTTTTTATACACCTGGAACATCTGTGTATCATCCACCAGTGAGCCTTTAGGAGCCTCAACCGCTGAATTTGACACCATCAGTCTGACAATAAATGTTCTGGCGGCGAGAGCCTGGGCTTTCAGTGCTTCAGATTCAAAGGTTGCCGGCATTTCGGAGGCGACGACTCCAATCACATACTCTTCAAGCGGAATGTCTTCTACGGATTGATTTGCGGTTCGATAGACGGGAATAGAAACAGGTGATGCTTTCAATGTTTCTGCTCCTTTCGATGCTGGTTTCGTGCTGACTGCTGTCTTTTCTGATTCTACGCTGGCCCCCGCTTCCTTATTATGCTGGAATGGTATAACCAAGAGTGTGGGAACCAAGAGAATCAATGCACATAGTACGGATAGTGTGATTGCGAATTGTTTCATATTCAGCTGCCTCCTGCTCGGGATTCGACTCTAGTCTAGTCTATGGGCAGGGACAAGCTAATATGACTCTCGTTTTGGACAGAAACTTTATTTGTCATTTACGTATTCTTTTTTGCTATTTTGCGCATAATGATGATAATACACAAAAAATAAAAAACCAGTATGCCAGAGTGACATACTGATTTTCAAGTAAGTTTATGCATTTAAGTCAGAAACGACTTCTTTATTCTCTTGCTCAGAAGCAGACTCATCATTTACACGTTCGATGTCTGCGCCCAGAGCGGCAAGCTTCTGATGGAAATCAACGTAACCGCGGTCTAAGTGCTTCAATTCAGTAACACGTGTGTGACCTTCAGCCACTAACCCCGCAAGAATCAGCGCTGCACCTGCACGCAAATCAGTCGCTGCAACTTCAGCTCCCTGAAGCTGTACAGGACCGTTAATGATGACAGAACGTCCTTCAATCTTGATATCACCATTCATACGGCGGAATTCTTCCGCATGCATAAAACGGTTTTCAAAAACGGTTTCTGTAATCATGCTTGTGCCGCTTGCACGAAGCAGAAGCGCCATCATTTGTGACTGCATATCAGTCGGGAAGCCCGGGTGAGGCATTGTTTTGATGTCAATCGGTTTAAGTTCTTTCGGGCCGATGACACGCAGACCTTCACCTTCATCCTTAATTGTTACACCCATCTCTTCCATTTTTGCAATTAAAGAGGTGAGGTGCTCAGGAACCGCTCCTTTTACTAATACGTTACCTTCAGTGATTGCAGCAGCAACCATAAATGTGCCCGCTTCAATACGGTCAGGAATAATATGGTGTTTTACGCCGTGAAGCTTTTCGACTCCTTCAATTTTGATGGTGCCGGTGCCAGCTCCGCGGATTTTTCCGCCCATGCCGTTGATATAGTTTGCTAAATCAACGATTTCGGGTTCTTTTGCCACGTTTTCCAGCGTTGTTGTTCCTTCAGCTAGAGCGGCTGCCATAATCAGGTTCTCTGTAGCTCCTACACTTGGGAAGTCCAGATAAATTTTTGCGCCTTGCAGTCGGCCTTTTACTTCAGCTTCAATGAAGCCATTACCGACTTTGATTTTTGCGCCCATTGCTTCAAAACCTTTTAAATGCTGATCAATCGGTCTGGAACCAATTGCGCATCCGCCCGGAAGTGCAACTCTTGCATGACCTGTACGCGCAAGAAGCGGCCCCATGACAAGCACAGACGCACGCATTTTACGAACATATTCAAAAGGTGCTTCAGTTTGCAAAGCGTATGAAGCATTTACAGTCACTTCATTATTTTCAAAATGCACATCTGCTCCTAAATGACGCAACACTTCGTTAATTGTATATACATCGGAGAGCGTAGGTACATCACAAATTACGCTTTTTTCTTCACTTGCTAATAAAGATGCAGCGATAACAGGTAAAACGGCATTTTTAGCGCCTTCAACTTTGACTGTGCCGTTTAACTTCTGACCGCCGCGGACGATGATTTTTTCCAAGGTATTCCCCTCCGCGTCCCTAAATTCTCTATATTAATATTCAGTCGTAACGATTGGTGTGCCAACCGTAACGGTATGTTTTCCGCCCATTCCTGCACTTCTAAGTGCAATTTGCAAATTCATTTTATGTTTCGAGGTCATAATGTACTCTTCCCACTCATCTGTAAACGCAGAAATAGAAACGAAATTTGGCTCAACTACATGTTCTACTGATCTTGCTTGAAATTCATTTAATAACTGATTTGCTTTTTTTTGCAAAACAATATTCATATTATCATCTAAGTGACCATTTAGACAAGTAAAAATAACTACTTTTTCTTGGAATATCCCAAGTGTCTCCCGTTCAAACTGTTCATATGTATCATTCCAGCTATCCGGTGTCTCTAGACTCATTTGCTCATATAATAAATACGAAGTTGGATTGTGTTTTTTGAGGGTTGTGACAAGCTGCAGTCTAAAAGAAGTACGATTTTTTTTGTCAGTATATGTGCCAATTGCCTTTATCATTTTATCTTCCCGTGCAATCACCCAATCATATTGACGATACTCTGATTTTAAACGTTGCACTTTTTGATAAAATTCTTTTTCGGTCAGTGACATGTTTTGTTTTGCATGCAATGTCCACTTATCTATTGACACATCTTGGCGTTCCATCCCCTCTGCCATTTGTGCTAACGGCGTTAATTCACTCGCATGGATGGTATGGAAAACAGCAATGACGAAGCTTAACATGACGGAAATGATAATAGCGTGGCTTACTTGTTTTTTCTTCATGTTCATCTCTCCCCCTTATCCCCAGTTTTACCGGAGGCAAGAGGCGCCATACGTAAAAATCTTCGTCAAAACTCGAGCTATTCGCTTCAACCCGCTTCTCCCAACCATTTAATGATAATAATGTTCAAAACCTATTAAAATAGATAGGGAAGCTGCTGTGAATAATTGAGATAATCTAAAAAGAAATTGGCAACGGCCGTTCCAATGGCGATTGTCAGCAAAATCATCAGGAGTCTAGCCTGCACGACTTTGCCTTTTTTGATTAACGGATCTATATTGACGGCTTGCAACGCCCACCAAGTCACTGCTATAAAAATCAGGTGAACGACAATGCCGATTGCAGCCTGCTGTCCCAATACACTCATCTATTACACTCCTTTCTCTGCGTTCATACCCTTTCTTATTATATAAGAAGCACAGATAAAGATGATACATTTTATACAGAACGGAATAATCAGCCAAATCTAGGGCTAATCCCCGCTTAAAGTGCGATTCTTTTACATGGTATACTTTATTGGAAAGGAGCTGGCAAATGTGAATCATTCTTTTTTTCAGCCTGAAAAGCAATATGGTGAGGACCTGCCAATTTTTGATCAGGAATGGGAAGCAATTGCATTCTATTATGATTATAGACAGTCACAGATTGAAGAACTGAATGAATTGTGTCAGTTTTTTAACATTTCTCTTACCTATACGAGAGAAAGCCTTGAAGAGCTTGAAAACCTTTATTTTCAAAGTATACAAGAACTTTTGCTTGCTGATTGGAATCTTCCTATTGAAGAATTCGAGAAAATGATCAGTGTTTATCTTATAGATTGCGTGATTGCCCGCCATGAAGATGCTGAATGGGTTGTAAAACCTTATCCCTATAAAGACGGCGCTTATACACTTGGCTTTAGAAGACATCGCAAATCGTGGCATACAATGAATGCCTGTGATGGTTTATACCTGCGCCAAAAAGAGGATCGCCCGCTGCTGTCGCTGTTTGATTCTCTTGTTCGTTCATAAAAAAATCCTTCTCATAAAGAGAAGGATTTTTTCTTATTTCCCTGCTACATCCAATCTGTTCAAAGCCCGCTGTAATGCAAGCTCAGCCCGACGAATGTCAGTATCATCTGATTGAGTATTCAAACGCTCCTGCGCCCGCTGGCGTGCAGCTTCAGCGCGCTCTTTATCGATGCCTTCCGCTGTCTCGGCAGCCTGGGCAAGGATGGTGACCTGATCAGGACGGACTTCGACAAATCCGCCGCTGACGGCAACCATTTCAGTCTGCCCGTCTTTTTTCAGACGGACAGCGCCGATTTTAAGAGGAGCCACGGTTGGAATATGGCCTGGCAAAATACCGAGATCGCCGCTTTCGGCTCTCACACTCACCATTTCGATATCCGCATCGTATACTGGGCCGTCGGGAGTAACGATATTGACTTTAACGGTCTTCATGCTTTTACCCTCCTAGGACCAGATTAAACTTCTACACCCATTTCTTTTGCTTTCTCAACAACTTCTTCGATACGGCCTACAAGACGGAATGCATCTTCTGGAAGATGGTCATATTTACCGGCTAAGATTTCTTTGAAGCCTTGTACCGTCTCTTTTACAGGCACGTAAGAACCTTTTTGTCCAGTGAACTGTTCAGCCACGTGGAAGTTCTGAGAAAGGAAGAACTGGATACGACGAGCGCGGTGAACGACAAGTTTGTCTTCCTCGCCTAATTCATCCATACCGAGAATCGCAATGATATCTTGAAGCTCTTTGTAACGCTGAAGCGTTGACTGTACTTCACGCGCAACCGCATAATGCTCTTCTCCGACAATTTCAGGAGCAAGGGCGCGTGATGTAGATGCCAACGGATCAACCGCAGGGTAAATACCCATTTCAGTTAATTTACGCTCAAGGTTTGTTGTCGCATCCAAGTGAGCGAACGTTGTCGCCGGCGCCGGGTCAGTGTAGTCATCGGCAGGCACGTAGATCGCCTGGATAGATGTAACTGATCCAACGTTCGTAGACGTGATACGCTCTTGGAGCTGACCCATCTCAGTTGCAAGCGTCGGCTGATAACCAACCGCTGAAGGCATACGGCCAAGAAGGGCTGAAACCTCTGAACCCGCTTGTGTGAAACGGAAAATGTTATCGATGAAGAACAGTACGTCCTGTCCTTGTACATCACGGAAGTGCTCAGCCATTGTAAGGCCTGTCAAAGCAACACGCATACGTGCGCCCGGCGGCTCGTTCATTTGTCCGAATACCATGGCTGTTTTGTTGATTACGCCAGAGTCACTCATTTCGTAGAAAAGGTCGTTCCCTTCACGAGTACGCTCTCCTACGCCGGCGAATACAGAGATACCGCCGTGCTCTTGCGCGATGTTGTTGATTAATTCCTGGATTAATACGGTTTTACCTACACCGGCACCACCGAACAATCCGATTTTACCGCCCTTAATGTAAGGAGCAAGCAAATCAACAACTTTAATACCTGTTTCAAGAATTTCAACTTCTGTTGAAAGCTGATCGAATGAAGGCGCCTGTCTGTGAATCGGATCCTTTTTCGCATCCGCAGGAACCGGCTCATTCAAATCAATATTTTCTCCGAGAACGTTAAATACACGTCCAAGTGTTACATCACCAACCGGTACTGAGATTGGCGCTCCTGTATCTACAGCTTCCATACCGCGCTGAACACCATCTGTAGATGCCATTGCGATTGTACGGACTGTATCATCACCTAAATGAAGAGCGACCTCAAGCGTTAAATCAATACCTACTTCGTTTTCACTTGCAGCTGGCTGTGAAATTTTAATCGCATTATAAATTTCAGGCAAGTGACCGTCTTCAAAACGCACGTCGACGACCGGTCCTAATACCTGGCTAACGCGTCCTTTCTTCATCGCTATCCCTCCTGACAAAATCTTTCTATTCTAAAGCGGCTGCTCCGCCGACAATTTCCGTAATTTCTTGTGTGATGGCTGCTTGGCGAGCGCGGTTGTAAGAAAGCGAAAGTGAATCGATAAGTTCCTTCGCGTTGTCTGTCGCATTTTTCATCGCCGTCATTCTTGCAGCGTGCTCACTTGCTTTACTGTCAAGAAGCGCACCGAAGATTAAGCTTTCTGCATATTGAGGAAGCAAAACCTCCAGAACCTCCTCTTCAGATGGTTCAAATTCATAAGACGCCGTTCTTTTTCCGCCGCCGCTGCCCAAATCAGATAACGGCAGAAGTTTTTTCTCCGTTACTTCTTGAGTAATGGCGCTGACAAAATGGTTATAAACAAGGTGCAATTCATCAAACGCACCGTCTATAAACATTTGGATCGTTTGACGGGCAAGATCTTTAATTTCTGTAAACGTCACTTCATCCCCAAGTCCTGTTAACTCGGAAATGATCGGAATCTCACGTTTCTTAAAGAAATCACGGCCCACTCTTCCGATGGCAATCACCGCATACTCATCCTTAGACTGATGACGTTCTTGCATGGCCTGATAAGCATTCCGTAAAACCGAACTGTTAAAAGCGCCGGCAAGACCGCGGTCAGACGTAATGACAAGGTATGCCGTTTTTTTCACTTCTCTGCTGAGAAGCATCGGGTGCTTCACGTTGCCGGAAACTCTTCCGACGTTTGACACAACCTCTTGGATTTTATCCATATATGGCACAAATGATTTTGCATTGTTTTCAGCACGATTCAGCTTAGCCGCAGATACCATCTGCATGGCTTTTGTAATCTGACTTGTTTTTTTCGTTGACGTGATCCTTGACTTAATATCGCGTAATGAGGCCAAAGATTTCACCACCTTTTCTCTTCATCTGCGTAAAAAGAGAGAAAAAGAGAACCTTTTTCTCTCATCAGCATTCGAGTTAGTTGCTTGGTGCAAATGTGCGTTTGAAGCCTTCGATTGCAGCTTTGAAGTCTTCATCAGCAGGAAGGTTTCCTGTTTTCGCAATTCCGTCAAGCAGGTCTTTATGGTTTTGGTCAAGGTACATGTAGTACTCATCTTCAAAACGTCTGATATCCGCCACAGGAATATCATCGAGATATCCTTTTGTCAGCGCATAAAGAATGGCTACTTGCTTTTCAACCGGAAGCGGCTTGTTCAGATCCTGCTTCAGCACTTCAACTGTACGTGCACCGCGGTTCAGTTTTGCCTGAGTCGCTTGGTCGAGGTCAGAACCGAATTGAGCGAATGCTTCCAGCTCACGGTATGACGCAAGGTCAAGACGCAAAGTACCTGATACTTTTTTCATCGCTTTGATTTGCGCTGAGCCGCCGACACGGGATACAGACAATCCGGCGTTGATCGCTGGACGTACGCCTGAGAAGAACAAATCAGATTGCAGGAAGATCTGTCCGTCGGTGATGGAAATGACGTTCGTCGGAATATAAGCAGAGATATCTCCGGCTTGTGTTTCTACGAACGGCAGAGCTGTAATTGATCCTGCGCCTTTCGCGTCGCTAAGCTTTGCTGCACGCTCAAGCAGACGGGAATGAAGATAGAATACATCCCCAGGGAACGCTTCACGGCCTGGCGGACGGCGAAGAAGCAAGGACAGCTCACGGTAAGCAGCCGCTTGTTTAGAAAGATCATCGTATACAACAAGAACGTGCTTGCCGCTGTACATAAATTCTTCTGCCATTGTAACCCCAGCATACGGTGCCAGGTACAGAAGCGGTGCCGGCTGTGAGGCAGACGCCGTTACAACAATTGTATAATCAAGCGCGCCGTGTTTACGCAATGTTTCTACTACGCCGCGGACTGTTGATTCTTTTTGGCCGATCGCAACATATACGCAGATCATGTCTTGGTCTTTTTGGTTCAGGATCGCATCGATCGCAACAGATGTTTTACCTGTTTGACGGTCACCGATGATCAGCTCACGCTGGCCGCGGCCGATTGGAATCAGTGCATCGATCGCTTTGATACCGGTTTGAAGCGGTTCATGAACGGATTTACGGTCCATAACGCCTGGTGCAGGGCTTTCAATCGGACGAGTTTTGCTTGTAAGGATCGGGCCAAGTCCGTCTACCGGTTGGCCTAGCGGGTTTACAATACGGCCGATTAAGTCTTCACCAACAGGAACCTCCATGATGCGACCTGTTCTTTTTACTTCGTCTCCCTCACGGATCTCACTGAAAGGTCCTAAGATGACGATACCTACGTTTGATTCTTCAAGGTTTTGAGCCATACCCAAAACACCGTTTGAAAATTCGACAAGTTCACCGGCCATACAGTTGTCAAGGCCGTGCACACGTGCAATACCGTCACCGACTTGGATGACTGTACCTACGTCTTGAACTTCAATATCAGATTGATAATTTTGTATTTGCTGTTTTATCAGCGTGCTAATCTCTTCAGCTTTGATGCTCACTTAGGTTTCACCCCTTCTATCGATTTTCCCCGGCTAATTGACGTTCGATGCGCTGAAGCTTCCCGCTTACGCTGCCGTCATAAATCCGGTTTCCAATGCGGACTTTAATGCCGCCTATTAAATCCGTCTGCACTTCATTTCTGATTCTCAGTGAAGCGACTCCGGCTTTTTTTGCAAACACTTGTGATAATGGTAACATTTCTGCATCCGTCAGCGGTTTCACTGAATATACGATTGCGTCTTCTGTTTGACGGGCCACATTTGCGAGTTTGATAAACTCATCTGTGAGCTCAGGGACAATCGCGGCACGATGGCGGTCAATCAAAAGAAAAATCGTATTGAGTACGGACTGTGACAAAGAGCCAAATGCATTTTGAATCAGCTCTTTTTTCTTCGCAGCCGGCACCTTCGGATGGTTCAACACATCATTAAGCGCTTTTTCATTTTGAAATACTTGTTTTACAACAATTAGCTCTTCTTCTACTTGATTCAGCTGAGCGGACTCATTGGCTATATCAAAAAGAGCTGATGCATATCGTTTAGAGACAGCTGATCCACTCATCGGCTTTCTCCTACCTCTTTAAGATAGTCCTGGATCAATTTCTCTTGCGCTTGTTCATCCAGTTCTTTTTCGATCACTTTCGACGCAATCATGACAGAAAGAGACGCTACTTGCTCACGGAGAGCAGAAACCGCCTGTTCTTTTTCCTTCACGATTTCAGTTCTTGCTGCTTCTTTCAGACGTTCAGATTCTGCACGTGCAGCCTGAATAATCTCTTCTTTTTGCTTCTCTCCCAGTTTCTTTGCGTTTTCGATAAGAGTTTGGGATTCCTGTCTTGCTTCTTTTAAAAGAACGCGCTGCTCTTCAATCAGCTGCTGCGCTTCTTTATTTTTTTCTTCAGCAGACGTAATTTCTCCAGCGATGTGGTCTTCACGCTGTTTCATTATGTTTAATAGCGGCCCTAAAGCGTATTTCTTCAGAAGCGCTAATAAGATTAACATAGCTAACAGTTGGAACAGGATATCTCCGCCGTTAAACGACAATCCTAGTTCAAGTGGTAATTGAGACATCTACTACGGCAACTCCCTTCTGCAGGTTTTTCTTTGCTGATCCAGCAGCCGCACTTGTCTCTTTTCAGCCGGCAAGGCGGGATGCTTATCAGACATAAAGCAATGGCGAAGGTTCTCTTGGAATGATCTTCGCCATTTTTAGTTCATATAAGGCTTTTATGCTTAGCCAAAGAACGCTAAGAATGCGATAACGACAGCGATAATAGGAAGGGCTTCAACTAATGCGATACCCATGAACATAAGAGTTCTCAGTTCTTTACCTGCTTCCGGCTGACGGGCAATCCCCTCTACCGTACGTGAAACAATCAAACCGTTACCAATACCTGCACCAAGTGCGCCTAAACCAATTGCAATCGCAGCTGCTATTAAATTCATGAAAAAGTTCCTCCTTTAAAATGTTATCCGTTTGGATATAATGTTTTAATGATCATGACTGATTTTATGAGACATGTACACCATCGTCAGCATTGTAAAGATAAATGCCTGGATAGCACCAATAAATAAACTGAATGCTTGCCATGCCAGCATCGGCAGAATGGCACCGATTGTACCGACAAGACCGAGAGCCACGCTTTGCGAATAATGGCTTGTTGCTAATCCCGCAAGCAGGCCGAGAAGAATCTCACCGGCGAAGATGTTACCATACAGCCGCAAACCTAGAGTCAGCGTATTCGCAAACTCTTCGATGATTTTCATCGGGAGCATGAATGGAACAGGTCTTAAATAGTCTTTGGAATATTCCTTGAGCCCTTTCATCTTCACACCATAGTAGTGGGTTAAAGCAACAACCATCACGGCTAGCGTTAATGTAATGGCAGGATCGGCTGTCGGAGACTTCCACCAGAGCTCATGTCCGATTGTAATAGAGAACGGCAGCCCCAGCATATTCGACACAAATATGTACATCAGCAATGTGACACCAAGTGCCAAGAAGTTAGCCCCTGTTTTTAAATCCATTGTACTGCCAATAATATTGCGGACGAAATCAACAATCCATTCCATAAAGTTCTGGGCTTTTCCGGGACGGATCGAAAGCGTTCTTGTCGTCAATATAGCAATCAATAAAACAATCACACTCGCCACAGTAATCATCAGAATGTTTGTCAGATTAAAAGTAAGACCTAGAAATTCTATAGTTCTGTAACCATGATTCAAAGGGTTTTCACCTCTCTTCCATTGATGAACGTTTAAGCTGGATAAAGGAATCTATCATAATGACAGGGTATATTGTCATTAATCCAATAACTGTACTTGCCATATGAAAGTATTCGGGATTTTTATAGGCAACAGCCACAGCAAGAATCGCATTGCACCACCGCGCTGCGCTCCCGAGAGATCGTATGGACTTTCCTTTCTCAACAGCTCTGTCAAAAGCATTCATTCTTCTGACGAGCAGTAAAAAATTAAACAAACTGAAAACAGTTCCCAGAATAAGGCCTAAAAAAACGGTTTTATACGCTGTTAAACCATAACCCAGTACATACACTGCCAAAATGAACAATAAATATTTGCGTTGTCTGCTAAATGTAAGCTTGGGATCGTCCATCAATTATCTGTCTCCTGATGAAAAAATAATGTATAGCTTGGATACGGCAAAAATCAGCGGTTAACCCTTAGTAGAAGACCTTTTTTGACCGGCAAAACGGGCCTGTTCGAAAAAATCATTCATCCGCAAGCCTTGCAGGGATGCTGTTTCATTCGCTTAAATAAATCCTCATAATACGGGTTTGCTGAGAGGATTTACATTGAGGATGAGGACTATAATGAAAGCTATGAAAACCTTCTCATAATACCCTCGTTTAGCATACAATAGCCCCTAACATGTGTCAATCTGTTTAAAGTTAAAAAACTTTTTATACTTTACGTCTCCACAGAATGTTCACAATTTCACCTATAATTGTATACAGATTCACCGAATAGCAAAAAACTGGATAAAAAAATGAAACCCCCTTTTGGGGATTTCATTTTTTTATTTTGTTCCAAACATGCGGTCACCCGCATCTCCGAGACCTGGAACAATATATCCTTTTTCATTTAATTTTTCATCTAGCGCCGCAATGTAAATATCAACGTCCGAATGATGCTTCTGCAATTCTTCCACACCCTCCGGCGCTGCTACAAGACACATGAAACGGATATTTTTCGCACCGCGTTTTTTAAGGCTGTGAATGGCTTCAACTGCGGAACCGCCCGTAGCGAGCATCGGATCAACTACGATGAATTCACGCTCTTCCACATCAGAAGGAAGCTTGACATAGTATTCCACGGGTTTTAAGGTTTCTGGATCACGGTAAAGGCCGACATGTCCCACTTTTGCCGCAGGAATCAGCTTTAAAATGCCGTCAACCATTCCCAATCCTGCTCTGAGGATAGGAACCACTCCGAGTTTTTTCCCTGAGATGACTTTCGATTTCGCAGCCTGAACCGGTGTATTGATATCCACTTCTTCCAGAGGAAGATCGCGGGTAATTTCAAATGCCATGAGTGTAGCCACTTCATCTACTAACTCTCTAAAATCCTTCGTACCTGTATTTTCATTCCGTATATATGTCAGCTTGTGCTGAATTAAAGGATGATCAAATACATAAACCTTTCCCATACTGTGTTTCAGCTCCTTTTTTATTGTCCCATCAACAATTACACACTTCTATTGATTCTACAAAAAAAGACATTGAGTTTCAAGAACATCGTCAAAAAACCCGCCGGGCATAAGCCCAAGCGGGTTTTAGGATCTTAATAATCTAATTCTTTATATAAAGGAAATTTATCAGTCAGAGCAGCTACACGCTGTCTTGCTTCTTCAAGTTTTCCTTCGTCTTCGTGGTTTTTCAATGCAAGCGCAATGATAGCACCGACTTCTTCTAAAGCGTCTCCGTCAAAACCGCGGCTGGTTACAGCAGCTGTACCAAGACGGATGCCGCTTGTTACGAAAGGTTTTTCAGGATCATATGGAATCGCGTTTTTGTTAGACGTAATACCGATTTCATCAAGTACATGCTCCGCAACCTTACCAGTCAGTCCGAGCGAACGAAGATCAACAAGGATAAGGTGGTTGTCTGTTCCGCCTGAAACGAGCTGGATGCCCTCTTTCGTTAAGGCTTCAGCCAGACGTTTCGCATTTGAAATGACGTTTTGTGCATATGTTTTGAAATCGTCCTGCAATACTTCACCAAATGAAACAGCTTTTGCGGCAATAACGTGCATCAGCGGGCCGCCTTGAATTCCAGGGAAGATCGATTTATCAATTTTCTTGCCAAACTCTTCACGGCAAAGGATCATACCGCCTCGAGGACCGCGAAGTGTTTTATGTGTTGTTGTTGTAACGAAATCAGCGTAAGGAACCGGGTTTGGATGAAGGCCTGCCGCAACAAGTCCTGCGATATGTGCCATATCCACCATGAAGTAAGCGCCGACTTCATCAGCAATTTCACGGAATTTCTTAAAGTCGATTGTACGAGGATACGCACTTGCTCCTGCTACGATAAGCTTCGGTTTATGAGCGAGGGCTTTTTCACGCACGTCATCGTAATCAATATATTGAGTTTCTTTATCTACGCCGTACTCAACAAAGTTATATTGAACACCGCTGAAGTTGACTGGGCTTCCGTGTGTTAAATGGCCGCCGTGGGAGAGGTTCATCCCAAGTACAGTATCGCCTTGCTCCAAAATCGTGAAGTACACGGCCATGTTTGCTTGTGCGCCTGAATGAGGCTGAACGTTTACATGCTCCGCTCCAAAGATTTCCTTCGCGCGGTCACGAGCGATATCTTCAACGACATCGACGTGCTCGCATCCGCCGTAGTAGCGTTTGCCCGGATATCCTTCTGCGTATTTATTTGTCAAAACAGATCCTTGTGCTTCCATAACAGCTTCACTTACAAAGTTCTCAGAAGCAATCAATTCGATCTTAGTCTGTTGGCGTTCACGCTCATTTTTAATGGCGTTAAACACTTGTTCGTCTTGCGCAGGTAAATGTTTCATCAGCGAGATCCTCTCCTATCCGTATCCTGTTCTTTGTTTTTACCATCACTATTGTACATGGTTTTTAAGGCCGATGTAAAAGATTATTTTTAAAAAATCTAAATTTTTATTGGTAAAAACGAATATTAATAACTTAAATTTAATTTAAAGTTCGGAATTTATTTCACTGTCTTAAAATAAAAGAAAAGACTGGCTATGCAGTCCTTTCATTCGCACTCATAAACCGCCCGCACTCCGCCGATTAGTTTCGGCCGTGTACGCGCCAATGTCACATGAGCTGAACCGAGGCTGTTTTGAGAGACACGCACAGGGACAGCCACCGGCTTCAGATGCATGCCGATAAACGTATCGCCTATATCAATTCCGGCATCAGCCTGAATGGTTTCAACAAGAACAGGAGACTTCATCTGCTTAAACGCATAAGACGCCATCGCTCCGCCCGCTTTTGGAACGGGCACGGCAGAAACGGTTGGAAGCCTGAACAGCTTGGCTGTTTCTGCTTCGACGACAAGCGCTCTGTTCAAATGCTCGCAGCATTGGAACGCCAGATGGATTCCCGTTTTTTCCCAGAGCTCAGCAAGTCCGCTGTAGATGCTTTCAGCGATATCTACACTGCCCGATGTGCCGATCCGGCTGCCGGCCACTTCGCTCGTGCTGCATCCAAGGACGAAGAGCTGATCTTGTTTCAATTCTGCTTGGTCCTGAAACTCAGACAGCATCGTCTTCCACGTTTGTTTCAACTCATTCATTAAACAGCACCCCTACAGGTTTTTCTCTTCATAATCTGAGATTTTTCCAATACGCGTTTGGTGTCTTCCCCCGGTAAACTCAGTAGTCAGCCAGATTTTTGCGATTTCCCGAGCCAAACCAGGTCCGATCACCCGTTCACCCATCGCAAGGATGTTTGTGTCATTATGCTCCCTCGTCGCCTTCGCGCTGAAGGTATCGTGCGCCAGCGCGCAGCGAATCCCTTTTACTTTATTAGCGGAAATGCTCATGCCGATACCTGTCCCGCAAATTAAAATGCCTCTGTCAACTTCGCCGCTAACCACTTTTTCGGCCACCGGAAAAGCATAATCCGGATAATCGACAGAGCCGCTGCCGCAGTCACAGCCCATATCAATATATTCAATTTGCAATTCGTCCATTAACTCTTTGATTTCATTTCGAATGTGAACGCCGCCATGATCCGATGCAATGGCTACTTTCATCTGCTTTTCCTCCCAGCGTGTGTGATGCGGCCCGCCCGCTTTATTGACCGCGCAGCCTGTCCGCTCTTTGATTCACACCATATGATGTGCTTTTCACTATATTCTACTCCTTCACGCAGGATTTGCAAATGACCTGTTTACAGATTTTCTGACAACTTATCTGCGGTCTTTTTTCAGCTGTTTTGCCAGCTGCCGAAGAAGCTCTTCAAGCTCATCTCGCGTTTGTTTATAGATGTCAATTGAGCCGCCGAACGGATCGATGACATCACCATGGCTGCCTGTAACATATTCTTTTAACGTAAACACTTTATCACGATAACGTCCAAATTGGCTGGCAATGATCTGTTTGTGCTGATGGGTCATAGCCAGAACCAAATCAGCCGATTCCATAAGTTCTTCAGTTAATGGAGAAGACACATGATTAAGGGCAATGTGTTTTTCAAACAGCGCTTCGACTGCATGAGGCGTCGCTTTCCCATTAGGTGAAGCAAACACACCTGCCGAGCGGACATTGACATTCAGCCCTTCCATTTCTGCAATTGATTTAAAAAGCGCCTCAGCCATTGGGCTGCGGCACGTATTTCCAGTACAGACAAAAATAATATCCATGTCAGTCACCCCTTATTTTTCTCTATTATATATGAAGAAAAAAGAAACGGCGACTTCGTTTCTTTTATTGGTATATTAAATTGGCAAAAGCAGCTTTAATCCAAACACGATTAATATGATGCCCCCGAGCGCTTCGCTGTATGTGCCAAGCCATGACTGCACTTGTTTTCCGACCAGCAGGCCCAGCCATGTCAACATCATGCTGAACAGCCCGAACAGGGTAATTGTGAGGAGCGGATGCGAGCCGTATATCCCCAAGCTCAAGCCGACGGAAAAGCTGTCAAGGCTGACGCCGATGGCAAACAGCAATAAGCCCGGCCCTGCCGGTGACATGAATCGTTCTTCTGACTGTTTAAAAGAGGCCATAAGCATTTGAACCCCAAGAACAAAAAGCAGCGCCCCACCGATATAAACCGCTAACACGCCGAGGAGCCCTGACAGCATGTTACCGGCCGCCATCCCTGCGAGAGGCATGATGACGTGAAAGAGGCCGATGATGAAACCAATATAGAATATCTGCTTCTTTCTAAGTTTGACCATGCCCATTCCAAGGCCGACAGAAAAAGCATCCATCCCTAAAGCAAACGCCATGATGCTTAATGTAATCAGTTCGCCTATAAACAAATCCGACATACATAAATAACCCCCTTGGACACGCCCCGCTTTTTTAGCCTATGCGTGTCCAAAAAGGGTTAGAACATCTGACTGCTTTCAGCGAATCACTCTTCCTCCGGCGGCTTTCATCAGCCTGTTCATAATAGCAAGACCGACACCTGTATCCGGAAAGGATTCCGCTATAATGAAATCCACCTTATTCTCATCAAAGCTGCGCAAAGCATCATACAGCCCTGCCGCAACAGTCTCAAGCTGAGCCCGTCTTCCGCAGCTCTTCACATAATCAGCGGAATAAACGCCCGCTTTTTCTTCTGTCGTCAGGACACCGACCCGTCTTCCACCCTGTTGATATTCTTGAATGAGGTGCTGAATGCGCTCTGGGCTGCCTTCGCAAATGGCAAGAGGCGCTGTCGGCGCATAATGTGTATATTTCATCCCTGGAGAAATCGGCTTCTCGTTTTGGTCGCTGAGCCCTTTATCCACATGGATCGGCCCGATCACCGCTTCAATTTGTTCCTTCGTAATGCCGCCAGGACGCAAGAGAACAGGGATGTCGTCCGCACATGAAAGCACAGTTGATTCGACCCCGATTCCGGTAGGGCCTCCATCCATAATACCGGCTATGCGGCCATCCAAGTCGTGAGCCACATGCTCCGCTTTTGTGGGACTTGGCTTGCCTGATAGATTGGCGCTCGGTGCTGCAATCGGCAGTCCCGATTCGCGAATCAATGCAAGGGCAAGCGGATGATCCGGCATTCTAATGGCAACCGTTTCAAGACCTGCCGTTACACGAGGTGAAAGCGCATCAGGTTTGCAAGGCAGAATGAGCGTAAGTGCTCCCGGCCAAAACCGTTTCATCAATGTTTTCGCCTTTTCCGGCGCCGGGCCCGTTAAATCCTCAAGCTGGCTGATATCCGCAATGTGGACAATCAGGGGATTATCGCTCGGCCGCCCTTTCGCCTCATATATTTTTTTGACGGCATCCGTATTTTTTGCGTTTGCGCCTAGGCCATATACTGTTTCTGTCGGAAAGGCAACGACCTCATTTTCTCGGAGCAAAGCGGCTGCTTGTGCAATTTGTGGATCATTTGTGGATAACTCGTCAGTTACATCCACAAACCATCTTTTCGTTTTCATTTCTGACCAAACTCCTTATTCACAACAATAAAACGATTGTTTTACGCGTGTAATCCTTTTGAAAGTATAAAAGATGTCCTGTAATAAAACAAGCGTTATCCACAAATTGTGGACAACGCTAATAAAGAAGTGGATAAGTATGTGTATAAACTGCACTTATCCAGACGCTTTTTTCATCAAAACGGCTCCTTCTGTTTGCCGCGATTCACAGAAGTGATCAGAAGAAAACAGCTCCTCCGGTACACTCTCAGCTCTTTCAAAACCCATGGCCGTCAGAAAATCCGCAGAGGAATGCTGATTTGCTACTAGGTACACGGTTTTGATCTGATGCTTTTCGCACAGCACCTCCATGCTTTGAAAAAGCGTGACGATATGGCCTTGGTGAAGCTTGTCCGATATGACAAGTGATCGCAGCAGCCCCTGGTCACAGCTTATTTTTTCAATACCGAGGCATCCGGCAATGTTTTTCTCACTGTCCTCCAGCATAAGAAATTGAGTGAAGCCTTCTTTCACACCTTCATAGCTGGTTTTCGCCTGTTTTAAAAATGCCTCGAGCACATCTCCGTCTTTTTCCCTTGCCACCCGCAGTTGATAAAACATCCGTTCACCCCGTTTTTGCGTTCTTTCTTCCAATCTATGAGGCAAATCTATTTTTAGACCAGATGATTAGGAAAAAAGGTCGGAAATCCATTCGACTAAAAAGAATTTCACTTCTGTGCCGTCTTCTTTTTCTTCGTTCTCTTCTTTTTTGGCTTTTTCCGCTTTAGCGGTTACGTCCTCAAGCACTTTTTCAGTCTGCTTTTTTGAGGCTTCTTTATCTTCTTGTTCTTTGACGGCTTCCCCGTTAGAAAAATCAAGAAAGCAGAGGGGCGGGAACAGCACACACCACCAGTTGGCGCCGTCTCCGTTTCCAAGCGTAATCAAAATCGCTTCATACTCACCAGCGGGATATACCATGTTGCCGTAAAGCTTTGTCGGAAACGAGATTTTGTCAAAATCAACGGATATCGACTGATTCGCTCCTTCTTTCTCCATTGTTTCCTTTGCAATTGCTTTGATTTCAGGCAGCTTTGAACGAATCACGCGACGCGCTTCTTCAATAGAAGTAATATCCTTTACCCAAGTTGTGATTTCTTTATTCACCGCGTCTCTTATATGACGTTTTAATTGCTGGTCTTGATCACTATCGCTGTTTGCCAGTATTCTCAAACGAATCGCCTGATCAGGTATGACCACCGGCTGATTTTCCGATTTTTGTGCCGTCTCTTCTTTTGCCAGCCCTACGAGCGCTCCGGATAATAAAAGAAAGATATATATACAAATGATTACTGTTTTTTTCATCGGTCCCCACCGTTCCTCTCCGTGCTTTGTTTCTAGCCCTATTATGGACAAGGAGAGCCTGGGATAAACGTGCAGGGTGAAAAAAATCTAGCAAGCTGTTAATCTTATTTATGGTACGATAGTGTTTTAGGAGGTTTAAGATGAAATACAATTATACAGTGCTGTTATCAGCATTCACGATGTCCGTTCTTTATTCAGTAATTTATATTCATTCATTTATCATTGCCGCTCTCATCACAATGGCATTTTATTTTCTGTTTCCTTATTTGATCTTCGCACTGCCGCTTCAAATCATGATGAATAAAAAGCCGAAACGTTTCAGCCCTTTGTATCTGCTGTATTACCTTGCCGCTGCTTTTATTGCCAACGCGATCATTTTCGGCGTGCTTCAGCCTTCGGGACAATCTCTGTTTCAAAATACAGCCTTTTATCTTTTCGCTGTATTAACAGCTCTTATCTATTGGATATGGGATTCTGTTTTACTGCAAAAAAAGGAAGCCTAAGAGGCTTCCTTTTTTATTAAAACAAAATCGTCAGTAAATAACATAGAATGGAAGGTATCGCCGCAACAAAGAAAGCGGCCGCCATTTTCATGCGAGATGTACGGCCTTCTTTGGTTTCTGAATGGTAGTTTGCCCGCTGATCGCTTCCGCTTACAGCCAAACCCGATGTAATGATCGCGAGCCCCACTAAAACGAGAGACGCAACGCCAAAAATCGCTTCATATGAAAGAGCCTGCGGAAAAATGGTGCCAATCATGCTCTCAATCGCAATGAGCAGGATTCCTGCTGTCAGGGCCTTTTTCATGTTTACATCCCCTTTGCTGGTGTTAAACAGCTTGATCCATTCACTCGCCAGCAAGCTGCTTATTTATTTTTATGAATCAGAGCGCATATGGTTCTGTCTTTTCCATTAATATCTTTCAGCACTTCCACTTCCGCCCCCTTAAACGCCTTGAGGATCAGGTCTTTGACCGCCGCTCCCTGTTTCCAGCCGATTTCAAAAACGACAAATACTTTATCCTTCATAACAAGCGGAATGTCTTCCATAAACCGCTTATAAAATTTCAGCCCGTCTCCGCCATCGGTGAGTGCGTGCAGCGGCTCATGAAAACGGACAATTTCCGATAAATCAGCCATTTCTTCCTCTGAAATATATGGCGGGTTTGAGACAATGATATCCGCTTTTTTTCCCGCCTTAATAAAAGGCTCAAGCAGATCGCCCTGATAAAAGCGCACATTCGCTCCGAGTTTTTCTGCATTGGCAGAGGCGACTTGCAGCGCCTCTTTCGAAATATCGACCGCCGACACAGAAAAGCTTTGGTTTTCAAGCGCAAGCGTGACGGCTATTGCACCGCTCCCTGTACCAACGTCAACAACTTCGAGCTTGCCGTCTTCAGAAAAAACACTCCGATATTTTTCAAGCAAATGAAAGACAACTTCTTCAGTTTCCGGCCGCGGGATCAGCACATCATCATTCACCATAAATTCCCGTCCATAAAAAAACTCTTTTCCTATAATGTATTGAACCGGCACGCCCTCTTTATGCATCTCAACGTGACGCTTAAAGCGATACAGTTCGTCTTCACCAATCGGTTCCTGTAAGCTTGCGAGCAGCTTGCTTCTCTCCATTCCGGTATCATAAAGCAATAGGAGCTCGGCCGCATTTTCTTCTCTTCCCGCTTCGGTTAAATAAGAAGAAGCCCATTTCAGGGCTTCGAATATCGTCTTCATCTTAACCTTCCGACTGCTGAAGCTTGCTTGCCTGATCTTCAACAATCAGCGCTTCAACCACTTCGTCAAGTTTTCCTTCAAGAATCTGATCAAGCTTTTGAATCGTCAAACCGATTCTGTGATCCGTCACACGGTTTTGCGGGAAGTTGTATGTGCGGATACGTTCAGAGCGGTCACCAGATCCGACTGCTGATTTCCGTGTTTGATCATATTCAGCCTGGGCTTCCTGCTGAAATTTATCATAGATTCTGGCACGGAGAACCTTCATTGCTTTTTCTTTGTTCTTAATTTGAGATTTTTCGTCCTGGCATGATACAACAACACCTGTCGGCAAGTGAGTCAGACGAACCGCAGACATTGTTGTGTTAACGCTTTGTCCGCCCGGTCCGCTTGAAGCAAACGTATCGACACGGATATCCTTCTCATGAATGTCAACCTCTACCTCTTCTGCCTCAGGAAGACATGCTACTGTTGCAGTGGATGTATGGATACGGCCGCCTGATTCTGTTTCCGGAACACGCTGCACGCGGTGGGCGCCGTTTTCATATTTGAGTTTAGAATACGCGCCGCTTCCCGTAATCATAAAGATGATCTCTTTGTAGCCGCCCGTTCCGGTTACATTCGCTTCCATGACCTCTGTTTTCCAGCCTTGAAGCTCAGCATAACGGGAATACATTCTGTACAGGTTGCCCGCGAATAAAGCGGCTTCCTCGCCTCCCGCAGCCCCGCGGATCTCCATAATAACGTTTTTGTCGTCATTAGGATCTTTCGGGATCAGGAGCACCTTCAGGCGTTCGGACAGTGTTTCCGTTTCCTTCTGAAGTTCAGAAATCTCTTCCTTCACCATGTCGCGCATCTCAGCATCCAGCTTCTCTTCAAGCATCGCTTTTGCATCAGCCAGCTGTTCTGACGCATCTCTGTATTGTCTATATACGTCAACTGTTTCTTGTATATCAGATTGCTCTTTTGAATATTCTCTTAGCTTTTTCGGATCGTTGACTACTTCTGGATCGCTCAAAAGCTCATTTAATTTCTCGTATCGTTCTTCAATTGATTTTAAACGGTCTAACACGGTCTTCACCTCTGTTTTCCTGTGCGTAACATTCTCATTATAGTATAGTGATTAACCCCAGTCAAAAGCATTTCAATCCCATCTGGAAAAGCTCCCTCTGCTATACTGGAATTCGAGGAGGGATGATGTTGCTGAAATCCATACATCATATTGCAATCATATGTTCAGATTACGAAAAGTCGAAAGCTTTCTACGTACATAAGCTTGGTTTTCAGGTGATTCAAGAAACGTACCGCGAAGAGCGCGGCTCCTATAAGCTTGATTTGTCGCTTAACGGCTCGTATGTCATTGAGCTGTTCTCGTTTCCCGATCCGCCCGAACGACAAACCCGGCCTGAAGCCGCAGGCCTGCGTCACCTCGCCTTTACAGTCGTCAGCTTGGATAAGGCGGTTCAGGAGCTTCATGAAAAAGGAATCGAAACAGAGCCAATCAGAACAGATCCGCTGACCGGCAAGCGTTTCACCTTCTTTTTTGATCCTGACCAGCTTCCATTAGAACTGTATGAACAATAACAGTTTTTGAAGAAAAAAAGGAGATACCCACTTTCTTTGCCGAATCTTTTCTTGTTTTGTCTAACGGGAAGGGAACCGCATTCTATGGTCGAATACCTAGCTTAAAAGGAGGTATGGGATCATGAATACAAATATGGTAGCAAGTGAACTCGGCGTCTCCGCAAAAACGGTGCAGCGGTGGGTGAAGCAGCTGAATCTTCCGGCCGAACGCAATGAGCTCGGACACTATTCGTTCACGGCAGAAGACGTGAAGGTTCTAAAATCCGTTCAAAAACAAATCTCTGAAGGCACGGCGATTCAGGATATTCATCTGCCGAAAAGCGCTAAAAAGCGCACAGGCTTCCTTGTCCAAAAAACAAGTAGCGACACAGAACGAAGAATCGAGCAGCTTGAACAAAAGCTGGACACCCTTTTACAGCAAAGGCAGGACGAAAGCGAATTGATGGCAAGGATGTCGGAACTGGAACGCCAGCTGAAACAAAAAGCCGATGAAGGTGTATCTTACCAGCTGCTTCAGCACCGCAGAGAAATCGATGATATTCTTGCAGATCTGCAATCACTGACCTCACAAATGAAAGAATTCACCGCTCAGCCGATCCCCGAGACTGCTGCTGCTTCTGAAAAAACCAAAACAAGAAAAAAACCGCTGCTGTCACTGTTCAAATTTCAAACCTAAAGCAAAAAGCTCCCGTAAAGGGAGCTTTTTTTGTTACGCAGTAAGCGCGATAATGATTGGAAGTGAAATCAATGACAGAATCGCACTGACCACAAACGCAGTTGCAGTTTCTTCTTCTTGTTTCTCGAAACGAGTCGCAATCATGGCTGCAACGGCAGAACCAGGGAATGCAACAAGAAGAATTGCTTTTGTTGTTTGGTCAGCCGGAAGTCCGATAGCAAGAGCAATCAAGAACATTAACGCAGGCTGAACCGCAACTTTTAGTAACGCAATACCGATAGCCGGCATACTGAGTTTAATTTTACGAATACCAACGGTAACACCGACAGCAAAGAGAGCAACACCAGATGTTGTGCTTCCAAGCTGATCAAGCATTTTAACACCCAGCTCAGGAAGAGTGAAATTGAAAACCAGCACCAAGATCATACTGATTAACGGAGCAGCTGCAAGCGGCTCACAAAGACCATGCAGGATTGATTTTCCTGTCATCTTCCAGAAGCTGTCGCCACTCTCTTCGTTTTTCTTAGAAGACTCACCAACAGTAGCGATAATGATCGCGAGCGGATCAAGAATCGCGTTAACCACGATACCTGTGACCGCGATCGGAATCGCAACTTCATTCGCTCCGAATAAGCTTCCCAATACCGGGATACCCATAAATGCGAATGTCGGCTGTGCAGAGTTCAAAGAAAATACAGATGAGTTCGTTAAATCATACTTGAAAATAAATCTGCAAACCAAAAGAATGATGATATAGAAACCAACAATCCCAATAATTAAAGAAATCATTAAAGGTACTTGTGATAAAAATTCACTTCTGGAAGTTGTCAAAATACCAGCGATAAAGTGAGCTGGAAGTGCGTATTTCGTTACTAACGTACTTACCCCTTTTGCCGACTTGGCATCATAACTTCCAAAATGTCCTGCAAACCAACCCAGCACGATAACAAAGAAGATCGGCGCCAGGAGGATTAAGATATCTAAGATGCTCAAAATATTCTCCTCCAAATCCTATGTCCGTATACTTTAGCTTTACAAAAAGCTTTCCCTCGGACAGAAAAATTTACTCGCTAATTATTTCGCGATGACTTTTTTGTATTCAGGTGTCCACATTGCATCAAGTACCGCTTGTTTCACATCTTCAGGCTGACGATTTGCCACGCCATCTTTAATTGCTGCTTCAGCAACGGCAATCGCAACTTGGATAGAAACCTCTTGAAGCTTATCAATGCTTGGAAGCAATCCTGCTCCAGGTGTTTCAAGATCAACCATTTCAGCAATCGCATCAGCAGTTGCAGCAAACATAGCAGGTGTAATGATACGCGCTTCAGCTACAATTGAACCAAGTCCAAGACCAGGGAACGCGAATGCGTTGTTAGATTGTCCGATTTCATAAGAAACACCGTTGTATTCTACATTGTCAAATGGGCTTCCTGTTGCAATAAGCACTTTTCCGTCAGTCCATTTGAACAGATCTTCAGGAACAGCTTCAGCAAGGTGAGTCGGGTTAGACATCGGCATGATAACCGGACGGTCTACGTGAGATGCCATTTCTTTTACAATTTCCTCTGTGAATGCACCTGAAACCCCAGAAGTACCAATCAAGATCGTTGGTTTCGCTTGACGAACCACTTCATCGAATGGAATTTGACCTTTTTCATCGCGCTTCCAGTCTTTCACTTCATCCGCATTGCGAAGGTAAGGTTTTTGGAAATCAAGGATGCCTTCGATGTCTTCAGTCAGCAAGCCTCTGTAATCAAGTGTGTAGAAACGTTTGTTAGCTTCTTCTTCAGATAATCCGGCAAGCACCATTGTGTCACGGATTTGGTCAGCAATACCGATACCAGCAGAACCAGCACCGAAGATAACAACACGCTGATCTTTAATAGAAGCGCCGGTTTTCTTCATAGCGGCAAGCACACCTGCAAGTGTAATCGCGCCAGTACCTTGAATATCATCATTAAATGTCAGGATTTCATGATTGTATTTTTTCATGATGTTGCGTGCATTTTTGTTGCCAAGGTCTTCCCAGTGAAGAAGCGCTTTAGGGAAGAATTTCAATGCAGCTTTTACATAAGCGTCAATGAAAGCTTCGTAGCGTTCACCTTGAACACGTTCATGCTTGTTACCAATATATAAAGGATCGTTTAGAAGTTTTTCGTTATTCGTACCGACATCAAGCACAACCGGGATAACACGGCTAGGGTCAATACCAGCTGCAGCAGTATAAACAGCCAATTTACCGATTGCGATATTAATACCGCCTACACCCCAGTCACCGATACCGAGAATGCTTTCGGAGTCAGTAGCAACGATAAGATCAATATCGCCTGCTGTCGCATGAAGGTTTTCAAACGCTTTTTCAATACCGTCAATGTTGTCGATTGACAAGTAGATTCCTTGAGGTCTTCTATATTCATGGCTGTATTCCTGAATCGCTTCACCAACTGTTGGCGTGTACACAACAGGAAGCATTTCGCGAAGATGGTTTTTCAGCAATTTATAGAAAAGAACTTCGTTACGGTTTGCAAGATCACTTAAGTAAACATTTTGACGAAGGCGGTCAGGCTGCGCTTGGAATTGCTCGTACGCGCGTTGTGCTTGTTGATCAAGAGAAAGTACAGTTGGCGGCAGAAGCCCTTCTAAGCCGAGTTCTTGTCTTTCTTCTAGTGAAAAAGCAACGCCTTTATTTAAAGTAGGAATAGATAAAACTTCTTTTCCTCTAAGAGTTGTTTCTAAGTGGCCTTCTTTCGTTTTTTTTATGTTATTCAAGCAAATCTCCTTCTTTCTTGAAATAGTTAACCAAGTTAAGTAATAACCCATCTAAAATATGACCGATCATGATCTTTATGCGACTTTGTGACAATTATTCGAACAATGTCTCAAAACTATTTACATTACGTAAGCTATTGTATGCCTGTCAAAATCAAAATTCAAGGGAAGAAAATTACTTAATTTTTTAATATACTTATTTAAATTTTTTAATTGAATATTATCAGAATATAAAAAAAACACCGGTGTTTTTAGCCGGTGCATTCTATCTTTATACCCATGTTTTGGACTATTTTTTAGATTTTCCTGGGACTTCGTGATGATGTCTGCATCTTGCTTCATACGATTCAGATGCACCAACCAAAATGACCGGATCATCGTAAGAAGCAGGTTTGCCGTCAATGAGGCGCTGTGTTCTGCTCGCCGGTGATCCGCAAACAGAACAGACGGCTTGCAGCTTTGTCACACTTTCCGCAATCGCCATGATATTCGGGACGACACCGAACGGCTCTCCCCTAAAATCCATATCAAGGCCTGCTGCTATCACACGGTAGCCTTTATCGGCAAGAGATGATAAAACCTCAACAATTTCCTGATCAAAAAACTGCACTTCATCAACCGCAACCACATCTGTACTTTCACTGATGTGATCCCAAATGTCCGCAGCAGACGAAATGGCATAGCTCGTCATCGATGTTCCATTATGGGAGACAACAGCAGCTTCGCTGTATCGGTTATCAATTACAGGCTTAAATACCCTGACTTCCTGCTTGGCGTAAGTCGCTCTCTTCACTCTTCTGATCAGCTCTTCAGATTTCCCCGAGAACATGCTGCCGCAAATCAGCTCAAGCCACCCGCTTTGTTTCATTATGTACATAGGCTTCGCTCCCCTCTCTCTGCCAGCTGTGTTTTAGACAATATAAAAAACAGGCAAGACTGCTGCTTGCCTGTTGAGAAATCTATTATTACTTAAGACCGTATTTTTTGTTAAAGCGATCAACACGACCATCAGCAGAAGCGAATTTTTGACGGCCAGTGTAGAATGGGTGGCATTCAGAGCAAATCTCAACGCGTACCTCTTCTTTTACTGAGCCTGTTTCAAATTCATTTCCGCAAGCGCATTTAACTGTTGCTTTTTTGAAATTAGGATGAATTCCTGCTTTCATTGTATCCATCTCCTTCCGCCCTGAATCCCGTGTGGAAACAGAGTTATTATTTCGGAGCATTGTCCGAAACGCATATGAGAAAATTATATCAGTGATTTACTTCTTTTGCAAATACAATTTACCTTCTTGCAGATGATAGATTTGCCTGTTTCCATTCTTGATTGAGAATATCGAAAAATTCCTGGTTTGTTTTGGTTTTTTTCATTTTTCTCATGAACTTTTCTGCGAAATCAGGTGAATCAGACATCGTTTTGCGGATAGACCATAAACGATCAAGATGCTCTTTAGGCACAAGCAGCTCTTCTTTGCGCGTTCCTGAACGGCGGATATCGATGGCAGGGAAGATGCGGCGCTCGGCAAGAGAGCGGTCAAGATGGAGCTCCATGTTGCCTGTTCCCTTGAATTCTTCATAAATGACATCATCCATACGTGAACCTGTATCGACCAGAGCCGTAGCAAGGATGGTTAAGCTGCCGCCCTCTTCGATATTTCTCGCAGCCCCGAAGAAGCGTTTCGGACGGTGGAACGCCGCTGGGTCAATCCCCCCGGAAAGCGTTCTTCCGCTTGGCGGAATCACTAAGTTGTAGGCGCGGGCAAGCCGTGTGATGCTGTCCATCAGGATAATGACGTCTTTTTTGTGTTCCACGAGACGCATTGCACGTTCAAGCACAAGCTCGGCCACTTTGATATGGTTTTCCGGCACTTCATCAAACGTTGAGCTGACGACATCCCCAGCTACAGAGCGCTCGATATCGGTTACTTCCTCAGGTCTTTCGTCAATTAAAAGCACGATCAGCTCTGCTTCAGGCTGGTTCGCTGTAATGCTGTTGGCAATTTCCTTCAGCAGCATCGTTTTTCCGGCTTTCGGCGGCGCAACAATCAATCCGCGCTGCCCAAATCCAACCGGCGCCATCATGTCCATAATTCTTGTAGACAAGAAGTTCGGCTTTGTTTCAAGCACCATTTGACGATCCGGGTAAAGTGGCGTAAGAGCCGGGAAATGCACACGCTCTTTTGCAGATTCGGGATCATCCCCATTTACTGCTTCAACGTGCAAAAGTCCATAGTAACGCTCATTTTCTTTTGGCGGGCGAACCTTGCCAGATACTTTGTCTCCGTTCCGCAAATCGAAACGGCGGATTTGTGAAGCTGAGATGTAAATGTCTTCTGAGCTTGGAGAGTAGTTGATCGGTCTCAGGAATCCGAAACCTTCAGACTGGATGATCTCGAGAACGCCTTCCATAAACAGCAGATCTTCCTGTTCTGCATTCGCTTTCAGAATGGCGAAAATGAGTTCTTTTTTTGTCAGTTTGCTGTAATAGGAGATTTTATAATGTCTTGCAAGTTCATAAAGCTCTTTCAATTTCATATTTTCCAAAGAGGAAATAGATACGTCTTTCATAAAAACACCACGCTTTTCATAGTCAATATCTTACTCTGAACATGTCATCTGCTGCTTTTGCACAACATCCGCCAAAGCACATTCTTTTTTTAACATAAAGGAACTTCTATCGGTAACACTTCCACCCATGATCGGCGCTTTTGTTAAAAGGATTGTCTTAATGAGTTTTGAAGGAAGCGAGGACAAAAACATGAGAAGATCAATACTTATATCGTCTGTATGCGGTAGAAATTGAAACTTTCCTAGTGCTTAAAAGAAGGTATTACGCAGTAAAATTCGCAGCACTCTTTATTTTTACCTTATTTCAAAAAATTATTCAACTGAAATAAGGTTTTGACACGGAATTGATAGAGTTGACGCTTTTCTGCAAAAGTTAAAGCGGGCTCACACCCGCTTTTTCTGTTTGTTATGGACGGATTACAAGATTTGGTTTCTTTTTCAAGCTGTGTCTGCCGTCAACGAAACGAACAGTGCCCGATTTTGCACGGATAACTAAGCTTTCAGTTGTACCGACAGAGCCTTTGAATTGAACTCCTTTTAACAGCTCGCCGTCAGTAACCCCTGTAGCTGCAAAAATCGCGTCATCACCCTTCACAAGGTCTTCCATGCGAAGGACTTTGCTTAAATCAAGGCCCATTTTGTGACAGCGAGTGATTTCTTCTTCGCTTTGCGGAAGAAGTTTACCAATGATTTCTCCGCCGAGTGCTTTTAGCGCAACAGCGGAAAGCACACCCTCAGGAGCGCCGCCTGATCCGAACAGGATATCAACGCCCGTGTGGTCGAAAGCCGTGTTGATGGCGCCTGCGACATCGCCGTCATTGATCAATTTGATTCTGGCGCCGGCCTCACGAAGCTCGGAAATGATTTTTGCGTGTCTTTCACGGTTTAAAATTGTGGCAACGACGTCCTCAACGTCCTTGTTTTTCGCTTTTGCCACCGCTTTAAGGTTGTCAATGACAGGTGCTTCGATGTCAATGCAGCCCACCGCTTCCGGACCGACTGCGATTTTTTGCATATACATGTCAGGAGCATTCAGAAGCGTGCCATGGTCTGCGACCGCGATAACCGTCAGCGCGTTCCAGCCGCCGCTTGCTAAGATGTTTGTGCCTTCAAGAGGGTCAACTGCGACATCAACGCGAGGGCCGTACCCGTTTCCGAGTTTTTCCCCGATATACAGCATTGGCGCTTCGTCCATTTCCCCTTCACCGATTACAACGGTCCCTTTCATCGGCACTGTATCAAAAACGTCTCTCATTGCACTTGTTGCCGCTTCATCAGCCTCATCTTTTTTTCCCCGGCCCATCCATCTTGCTGATGCCAATGCCGCAGCTTCTGTCACACGTACCAATTCCATTGATAAACTTCTTTCCATTTCAACACGATCTCCTCTCACAAGAAACCATTATGAATTTTGAAGCTGTTCTATTTCTTCGTCAGTCATTCTTTCACGCCAAATTGTCGCTCCAAGTCCCTCAAGCTTCTTCTCAAGGCTGCTGTATCCGCGGTCAATATGCTCCAGTCCCGTAATTTCCGTGACGCCATCAGCCATCAGTCCGGCTACCACCAAGCAGGCTCCGGCACGCAGATCACTTGCCTTCACTTTTGCGCCTTGAAGCTCGACAGGACCTGTGATGATGGCAGATCTGCCTTCTACTTTCATATTGGCACCCATTCGTCTCAGCTCATCAATGTGCTTGAATCTTGCCGAGTAGATGGTGTCTGTGACGACACTCGTCCCTTTCGCCCTTGTCAGGAGCGCCGTCATCGGCTGCTGTAAATCAGTCGGAAACCCCGGGTATACGAGGGTTTTGACGTCAACCGGCTTTAAGTTCTTCTGCCCGCCGACAATGAGAAGCTGGTCGTCGCTTGTTTCGATATGATAGCCCATTTCTCTCAGCTTTGCCGTTAACGACTCTAGATGAGTGGGAATGACGTTATCGATAATGACTTCCTTGCCCATTGCAGCCCCTGCAATCATAAATGTCCCGGCCTCAATTCTGTCCGGAATGATCGTATGCTTGCAGCCGTGCAGTTCCTTCACGCCGTCGATTCGAATCACATTGGTGCCCGCACCTTTGATTTTGGCGCCCATGCTGGTAAGCAATGTCGCGACGTCAATGATCTCAGGCTCCTTGGCAGCGTTTTCGATGATCGTTTTCCCTTCTGCCAAAACAGCGGCGAGCATAATGTTAATCGTTGCCCCAACGCTTACGACATCTAAATAAATCCGTGCGCCTCTCAGCCTTTCAGCTCGCAAATAAATGGCGCCTTGTTCATTGGTTACTTCAGCTCCGAGTGCTTCAAAGCCTTTGATATGCTGATCAATCGGACGGGGCCCTAAGTGACAGCCGCCAGGCAATCCAATGACCGCCTCCTTGAAGCGGCCGAGCATCGCCCCCATTAAATAATATGACGCGCGAAGCTTTTTTACTTTCCCGTTAGGAAGCGGCATGCTGATCATCGACGTAGGGTCAACAACCATTTCCCCATTCTCAAAATGCACGTTGCCGCCGATTTCCTTTAACAGGTCACGCAGCGTTTCAATATCTGAAATCTCTGGAAGCCCTTCAATTGTCACCTCGGAATTTGCCAAAATGGTTGCAGGTATTAACGCAACAGCGCTGTTTTTAGCGCCGCTGATATGTACTGTACCGTTTAACGAGTCACCGCCGGCAATATTCAACTTTTCCATGATAGTCTCCTTCCATAAGAAGATAGCTGCGGAGCTAAATAAAATGTCATTTTATTCTGTCTCTGCAAATAAAGCTCATGTCCAAAATCTAGCCAATTCGAAGAGAAAGAATACAACACATTGTAAAATATCAGGAAGAAAATAGCGAAGCTTTGGGGGGTACAGGTTTCAAAAGATGCACAGAGACCCGCCGGCTCGAGAGACATCGTCGTCATCCGGCAAAAGCAGTACGCATACCCTTCATTCCGATATCAGCTTCTGCAGCCCAATGATTCCTTCTCTGTAAAGCGGCGTCAGCATCTGAAGATCCGCTGTATCAGGTCGGTGAAATACAAAGGCCGCGGCAAACAGGCATAAAGCTGTTTGCCGCCCCTTTCATTATTTGTTCCAGTCTGCCAGGAATTGTTCGATTCCTTTGTCTGTTAACGGGTGTTTAGTGAGCGCATGAATGACTTTCAGCGGCATTGTGCCGATATGAGCCCCTCTAAGAGCAGCTTCTGTCACGTGCTGCGGATGGCGGATTGACGCTGCAATGATTTGCGTGTCAAGGCCGTGAATATCAAAAATCTGTTTAACTTCTGAAATCAGGTCAAGCCCGTTGTGGCCGATGTCATCTAAACGTCCCAGGAATGGAGATACATATGTTGCCCCCGCTCTGGCAGCAAGAAGCGCCTGGTTGGCATTGAAGATCAATGTAACGTTTGTTTTGATGCCTAAGTCAGTAAGTGCTCTTACCGCTTTTAAACCGTCAGACGTCATTGGGATTTTCACCGTAATGTTCGGAGCGATCTTCGCCAGTTCTTTTCCTTCCTCGATCATTTCCTCAGCTTTCAAAGAAATAACCTCTGCGCTTACAGACCCTTTCACGACGTCTGTGATCTCGCGAAGACGGTCGTGGAATGATACGTTAGCTTCCTTTGCTACTAAACTAGGATTCGTCGTTACACCGGCGAGAATTCCTAATTCATTCGCTTCTCTAATTTCATCGATATTGGCTGTATCAACAAAGAATAACATTTTCAAAAAGCCTCCCTGATTAAGAAATTTTCTGAACTGCGAATATGATTGCGCTTTCTAAAGATAGACGGAAAACCGCCTGTCAAGCTGTCAGGCGGCTATAAAAAGTTCCAATTGAATTAAGCTTGGTTTGAAGAACCAAATTCACGCATTTTACCGATAACTGTTTCTTTGATCGCTTCACGAGCTGGTCCAAGGTATTTACGTGGATCGTACTCGTCAGGCTTAGCTGCCAATGTTTCGCGAACAGCTTTTGCAGAAGAAATTTGGTTTTCAGTATTCACGTTGATTTTAGCTGTACCAAGTGAAATTGATTTTTTGATGTCAGCAGTCGGAATTCCAGTACCGCCGTGAAGAACTAATGGAAGACCAGTTGATTTCCCGATCTCTTCCATTTCTTTGAAACCAAGGTTTGGTTCGCCTTTGTAAGGGCCGTGAACAGAACCTAATGCAGGTGCAAGGCAGTCGATGCCAGTGCGCTCAACAAGCTCTTGGCACTCTTTAGGATCAGCGTAGATTACGCCTTCAGCGATAACGTCATCTTCTTGTCCGCCTACTGTTCCAAGCTCAGCTTCTACAGATACTCCGTGGAAATGAGCAAGCTCAACAACTTTAGCAGTTGTTGCTACGTTTTCTTCAAATGGATGGTGAGAAGCGTCGATCATTACAGATGTGAAACCTGCATGAATCGCTTTCGCACAAGATTCAAAGCTTGAACCGTGGTCTAAGTGAATCGCAACAGGAACTGTCACTTTGTACTCTTCCATAAGTGCTTTTACCATAGCAACGACTGTTTTGAAGCCGCCCATGTAGCGTCCCGCACCTTCGGAAACACCAAGGATCACTGGAGATTTTTCTTCTTCAGCTGCTTGTAAAATCGCTTGAGTAAACTCAAGGTTGTTTAAGTTAAATTGTCCTACAGCGTACCCTTTTTCTTTAGCTGTATTCAACATTTCCGTCATAGAAACTAAAGGCATGTCGAATGTCCTCCTTATGTAGCCTGATTGTCTTCTAGCGAAAAAAGCTTTCCACCCTAGCATGACCCATATATTGCTGTCATATGTAAATACTCAGATCGCTTTTTCTCCATAACTAGGATACCAACTTTTCGACAAATCGGCAACATAATGACATGATTCATTTGTTTCTTCTTTTTGTCAGTTAGACTTCAGGGGCAGATATTTTTTGACGGCGTCTCTGATTTCGTCGATGTCAAACGGCTTGGCAAAGTGCGTCAGAGCGCCCAATTCCTTCGATTCCTGGATCATGTCGAGCTCTCCGTATGCCGTCATGATAATGACCCGGATGTTTTCGTCAATGACCTTCATCCGTTTTAAGATTTCGATTCCGTCCATGCCGGGAATTTTCATGTCCAAAAGCACAAGGTCGGGCCGTTCTTTTGTCACAATGTCAAGCGCCTGCAGGCCGTTCGCAGCCTGAAACGTCTGGTAGCCTTCTTTATTGAACACTTCATTTAGCAAAATACGAATGCCGTATTGATCATCAACGATTAAAATTTTTTCATTCATCATTTTACACCCCAATATTATGATTTTCGTCAAAAGTAAGCAGTATTGTATGTATTCTGTTTGATTTTCCTATTTCCTTTAATTATAATAGTCTACTTTACGACATTTTCTGAGCATTTTCTCTTTTGTTGTATACTGATATTGTACGTTATAAAGGAGGATTCACTTATGTTGAAAATATTCACGACGCAGTTAACAGGTATTTTTTCCCGCATTCAGGATAAGGAATCTGACGCGATTGAAGATGGGGCGCGGCTGCTTGCTCAAGCGGTGATCAGCGGGCATTCCATTTATTTATACGGAGCAAATGAGCTTCAGGGCGTCTTTTTTGAAGCCACCGAAAGCAAAGAACCCTTCCCATCTGTCAAAGTCTTTCCAGAAAGCGCTGAGGAAGTGACAGAAAGCGACAGGGTGCTGATGTTTTGCTCAGGGACGGGCACAGCCGAAGAACAGGCCCTCGCAAAAGAGCTTTATGAAAAAGGTGCGGGAGTCGTATGCGTATCGCCCGCAGCCAAAGACAGTGCTGGAATAGAACAGTATTGTGATGTGCATATTGATTCTAAATTAAAAATGCCGCTTGTTCCTGATGAAGACGGCACCCGTTACGGGTTTCCCTCTTTAATGACTGCACTGTATGTCTATCACGCTTTATCGTTTACACTAAAAGAAATTCTGCAAGAGTATGCATAATATCTTATTGTACATGCTGGAACTTGCCGGAAACAAATAAAAAAGACTTGCCCGCTTTTGACAAACGGCAAGTCTTTTTTATTACTTCTGATTTGCAGCTTCGACAGACGCTCCGATAAAGCCTTTGAATAGAGGCTGAGGTCTTGTCGGTCTTGACTTGAACTCTGGGTGGAACTGAGAAGCCACGAACCAAGGGTGTTCTTTCAGCTCGATGATTTCAACAAGGCGTCCATCAGGGCTTGTGCCTGAGAATACGAAGCCTTGCTCTTCCATTTGCTGTCTGAATTCATTGTTAAACTCATAGCGGTGGCGGTGGCGCTCGTACACCACTTCATCCTGATACACTTCAAAGGCTTTCGTGCCTTCTTCAAGCTTACAAGGGTAAAGGCCGAGACGAAGCGTTCCTCCGAGATCCTCAACATCCTTTTGTTCAGGAAGAAGATCAATGATTGGGTATTGAGTTGACGGATCAATTTCCGCTGAGTGGGCGCCTTTTAAGCCCAATACGTTTCGTGCGTATTCAATAGACGCCACCTGCATGCCCAAGCAAATGCCCAAGAACGGAATGTTATTTTCGCGCGCGTATTTTGTCGCGACGATTTTGCCTTCAACACCGCGGTCTCCGAATCCGCCCGGCACAATGATGCCGTCTGTTCCGCTTGTGAGTTCTGCGATATTGTTTTCTGTCACTTCTTCCGCGTTGATCCACTTCACTTTTACATCTGTGTCAAACGCATAGCCCGCATGGCGGAGAGACTCGACAACAGAAATGTATGCGTCAGGAAGCTCAACGTATTTGCCGACAAGGCCGATTGTAATCGTTTGAGACAGGTTGCTGACTTTGTTAACAAGCTCTTTCCACTCGGACATTTCCGCTTCTTTGCATGCCAATTTCATGTGCTCGCAAACAAGCTTATCAAGCCCTTGTTTTTGAAGCTCCAGCGGAATGGAGTAAAGGTTGTCCGCATCTTCACATTCAATAACCGCTTTTGTATCGATGTCGCAGAAAAGCGCGATTTTATCTTTCATATCTTGAGAAATCGGCATTTCTGTACGAACGACGATGATGTTTGGCTGAATGCCCAAGCTGCGCAATTCTTTTACGCTGTGCTGTGTCGGTTTTGTTTTTAATTCGCCAGCAGCTTTAATGTAAGGTACGAGCGTACAGTGGATGTACATTACGTTTTCACGGCCGATGTCGCTCTTCATTTGGCGGATCGCTTCAAGGAATGGCAGTGATTCGATGTCTCCGACAGTACCGCCGATTTCTGTAATGACAACATCTGCGTTTGTCTCTTTCCCTGCGCGGTAAACACGGTCTTTCAATTCGTTTGTGATGTGCGGAATGACCTGTACGGTTCCGCCAAGGTAATCTCCGCGGCGTTCTTTTTTAAGAACTGTTGAATAGATTTTACCTGTTGTCACGTTGCTGAATTTATTCAGGTTAATGTCGATAAAACGCTCATAGTGACCAAGGTCCAAGTCTGTTTCAGCGCCGTCATCCGTTACGAATACTTCACCGTGCTGGTACGGGCTCATTGTTCCCGGGTCAACGTTGATGTATGGATCGAATTTTTGAATCGTCACGTTCAGTCCGCGGTTTTTCAGCAAACGCCCTAATGAAGCTGCTACAATACCCTTTCCAAGTGAGGATACAACTCCCCCGGTTACAAAAATATATTTCGTCATTTCGTTTGCTCCTCTCTTCGCTCTTAGCTACATTTTTAAAATGTACTATTTTATAAAAAATCATTTAGCCTTTTAAATGATTTATAAGAAAAATGAGGGGTGAAAATAAGAAAGCTCCCTTTCAATTTCTTGAAAGGGAGCATAACGTACTATGTTCTCTCTTCGTTTTTGAAGAGCCCAAAATACATACTACCTAGTTCGACTATGAAAGTCAAGATCGTTTTGAAGATGAAATCTGATACTATTTAATTTCCTCTTCTTCATCATCATAGTCTTCATCATCTTCATCAATAATATCTTCTTCGATCTCAAGATCATCGTCGTCTTCATCAAGATCTTCTTCGTCAAAATCGTCGGCTTCAAGATCGAGTTCTTCCTCAACTTCATCCAAATCAAGGTCGTCTTCGTCGATCTCTTCAAACTCGTCAAGATCAAGATCTTCTTCGACTGCTTTCTTCGCTTTTTTCTTTTTCGCCTTGACTGTCGGCTGAGTTTCTTCATCAAGCTGATCATACGGATACCAGCTGCGAAGCCCCCACGTCTGGTCAGAAAGCGCTAGGAAGCGGCCGTCAATGTTTAAATCTGTATAAAATTGAGCAATGCGGTCTCCAAGCTCTTCTTTTTTCACGCCGAGCAAAGATGCGATTTCATTTAAAAGCTCCTGAAAAGGAACTGGTTTTTTATGTTCTTCAAATAATTCGTGAGCGATTTCAACTAAAGCCATTTCCTTTAGCTCTTCCTGTGAATATTGTTTGATACCCAAGGTCGGACACTCCCTTTCTATTACTTATATGTATCTGTTTTATCAATAATGAAAGCGATTTTGTATCGTTCTTATACAAACCATACCTCTCATTATAAACAAAATAAAACAGAATATGCTACCCTTAACAGCGTTAATTTAAATAATTTTACAAGAGTGATCCGACTGAGAGATGTTTTACGTTAATCCGCGAGCATTCTGGAGATGACCAGTCTTTGAATTTCTTGGGTGCCTTCATAGATTTGCGTGATTTTTGCATCACGCATATAGCGTTCTACCGGATAATCTTTTGTATAACCGTAGCCGCCGAAAATCTGCACGGCTTCGGTCGTTACCTTCATCGCCGTATCCCCAGCCATCAGTTTGGACATGGCGGAAGCTTTTCCATATGGAAGACCCGATGATTCTAACCATGCAGCCTGATAGGTCAATAGCCTTGAAGCTTCTATCATTGTCGCCATATCCGCGAGTTTAAAAGCGACGCCCTGCTGCTCGGCGATCGATTTTCCGAATTGCTTTCGCTCTTTTGCATATTGAAGTGCCGCATCAAGTGCTCCTTGGGCGATGCCCACGGCTTGTGCGGCTATGCCGTTTCTGCCTCCGTCAAGCGTCTTCATCGCGATTTTGAAGCCTTCTCCTTCTTCCCCGAGACGCTTTGATGCGGGCACTACACAATCTTCGAACATGATTTCCGTTGTCGGTGAAGAACGGATGCCCAGCTTCTTTTCTTTCTTGCCTGTAAAAAATCCTTCAAAATCCTTTTCTACTATAAAAGCGGTAACGCCTTTTTTCTTTTTCTCGGGATCGGTGACGGCAAAAACAATGTAAATATCAGCAACGCCGCCGTTTGTGATAAACACTTTGGAACCATTTAACACATAATCATCGCCGATTCGTTCAGCAGTTGTTTTCATGCTGCCGGCGTCAGAGCCAGACCCTGCTTCGGTCAAAGCGAATGCGCCGATTTTCTCTCCGAGGGCCAGCTGTGTTAAATACTCTGTCTTCTGTTCCTCTGTCCCAAAGGCAAACAGCGGCCAGCTGCAAAGAGAGATATGGGCGGAAAGCGTCACACCGGTGGAGGCGCACACTTTTGACAGCTCCTCCACCGCGATGACGTAGGCTAAATAGTCACTTCCGATTCCGCCGTAATCTTCAGGCCACGGAATTCCCGTCAGCCCCAGATTTGCCATTTCCCGAAACAACTCGCGATCGAAGCGTTCTTGTTCGTCCCGTTCTGCCGCTGTCGGGGCCACCTCATGCTTCGCAAAATCGCGCACCAATTTTCGTATCATCTCATGTTCTTCTGATAATGAAAAATTCATTGCTTCTCCCCCATTTTCAGATCAGCGCCTAAAACGGATTGAGCCAGAAGCTCGACGACATCGTACGTTTTGACTTGGTCTTCGGCTTCCTTCGCCTTTGTGCCGTCCCCAAGCATCGTGAGACAATACGGACAGCCAGAACTGATCACCGATGGGTTGACTGCGAGCGCTTGCTCTGTCCTGGCGACGTTAATCCTGTTGCCTGTTTCTTCCTCCATCCACATTAATCCCCCGCCGGCTCCGCAGCACATGCCGGTTTCCCGGTTTCTCTCCATTTCAACAAGCTGCACGCCCGGAATGGCTTTCAAAATCTCTCTCGGCGGATCATAAACTTCATTGTACCGGCCCAAATAGCACGAATCATGGAAGGTAATCGTCTCATGAAGCGGGTGCTGCGGCTTTAATTTTCCGTTTTTCACAAGCTCGGCCAGCACTTCTGTATGATGATAAACCTCGCCTTCAAATCCGAAATCCGGATATTCATTTTTAAATAAATTGTATGCATGGGGATCGATCGTAACGATTTTTTTGACATCATTTTTTTCAAATTCAGAAATATTCTTCTCAGCCAGCTCTTGGAACAAAAATTCATTTCCGAGGCGGCGCGGCGTGTCTCCTGAATTTTTTTCTTTATTGCCGAGGATCGCGAAGGACACGCCCGCGTGATTGAGCAGCTTGGCAAAGGAAATTGCGATTTTCTGGCTTCTGTTGTCGTAAGACCCCATGGAGCCTACCCAGAAAAGGTACTCAAATTCTTTTCCTTCTTTTTTCATTTCTTTTACAGTCGGAATCTCAGCATCCGGCGCCTCGTCACGCCAATTTTCACGTTCCTTGCGGTTGAGTCCCCACGGATTCCCCTGCCGCTCAATACTTGTCATTGCGCGCTGGGCGTCACTGTCCATTTTTCCTTCTGTCAGTACGAGGTAGCGGCGGAGATCGATGATTTTATCCACGTGCTCATTCATGACCGGGCATTGATCCTCACAGTTTCGGCAAGTGGTGCATGCCCAAATTTCTTCCTCTGTGATGACGTCGCCGATCAAGCTTGGATTGTAATCAAGCGCCGCTGCTGCTTCCTGCGATCCGCTGCCCGCTGACGCCGCAGCCAGCTGATTGCCTCTCGTATGCCGAAACGCTGCTGCGGGCACCCATGGGGAGCGCGAGGTGACGGCAGCGCCTTTTTCCGTGAGATGGTCTCTGAGACGCAAAATCAAGTCCATCGGAGACAGCATTTTTCCGGTGCCTGTTGCAGGACACATATTTGTACAGCGGCCGCACTCGACACACGCGTACAGATCAAGCAGCTGAGACTGTCTGAAATCCTCAATTTTTCCCGCTCCGTAGCTTTCTTTCGTTTCGTCGGTAAAATCAATTTTTTCAAGTTTTCCGGCAGATTCCATTCTGTTGAAAAAGACGTTTGCCGGGCCGGCGATTAAATGGGCATGCTTCGACTGAGGCACGTACACTAAAAAGCTAAGCAAGAACAGAAGATGGATCCACCATGCGATATAGAAAATCACCGCCGCACCTGTTTTCCCGACACCGCTAAGCATAAACGCAATACCTGAGGCAATTGGCTCGCTCCAAGAAAGCCCATGCTCATGCCAAATCAGATTCATTCCGTTCCCAAGCAGAACGGTCAGCATTAATCCTCCGATAAAAATGAGAACGAGTCCGGCTTTGAAACCGCGTTTCAGCCTCACGAGCTTTTCGATATAACGTCTGTAGAATGCCCACCCAACAGCAATTAAAATGAGAAACGTAACAATTTCCTGAAAAAAGGTGAAGGCGGGGTAGACTGGGCCCAGCGGCAGATTCCGGCCGGGAGCCAGTCCTTTGATGATAAAGTCAATTGCTCCGAACTGAACCAATATAAATCCGTAGAAAAACATGACGTGAATGATTCCGCTTTTCTTGTCCTTGAGCAGTTTTTTCTGTCCGAATACATTCACCCATATGGCGTGAAGCCGTTCCTTGAACCGTTGATCAAATTGTTCTTTCTGGCCGAGCTTGATGTAGGCCAGTCTCGTTTTGACCAAGTACACAAACAAATAGACAGCGTAAGCGGTTACAATCAGAAATAATAATGCATTTGCGATGAGAAAGCCGCTCATTCCAATTCCCCCTTTTTACTGATAAAGACCGCGATCCCCTACCCCCGAATCTGTATAAGATTATCTTTATGATAAATAATGAATGAGTGTTCAGTCAATAATTAAATTCCTGCTGTTCGGGCACACTACCTTTACTACGGAAAGGAGTGCCGGTATGAAGGTATTTATCGTGATTATGATCATTGTCGTTATTTTCTTTGCCTTGATTCTGCTTGATATCTTCATGGGCCGTGCTGGATACAGAAAAAAGGCGTACGAGCCTGTTTTTTCAAAAAAGAAGAGTGACATCGAATTGATCCACTGCGGCGCTGATCTCGTTGAGCGGATGATGAATGATATTCGCCAGGCCGCCTCTTCTGTTCACATGATGTTTTTTATTATGAAAAATGATGAGGTCAGCCACAATATGTATACCTTGCTGAAAACAAAAGCCCAAGCTGGCGTATCCGTTTATTTGCTTCTGGATTGGGCGGGCTGCCGGGCAATTAAAAAAACGGCGCTGCAGACGATGAAAAATGCCGGCGTCCATGTCCATGTGATGAATCGTCCCCGTTTTCCTTTTTTCTTTTTTCACATGCAAAAACGGAATCACCGGAAGATTACGGTGATAGACGGAAAAATCGGTTATATCGGCGGATTTAATATCGCCGAAGAATATCTTGGAAAGAAGGCGAAGTTCGGCAATTGGGAGGATTATCATCTGCGCATGATCGGAGAAGGCGTACATGATCTTCAAACGCTTTTTGCTTCTGATCTAAAACGAAATACCGGAATCGTTCTAGGTTCGGATGTTTGGCCAAAGCTTCAGCAAGGAACTATTTCTCACAAGATCTATGCGACTGACGGTTATTCCCTTGAAAACATATACTTGGCCAACATTGCCCAAGCGAAGAATCGCCTTACGGTTTGCACGCCTTATTACATTCCATCAAAACCGCTTCAAGAGGCCCTTATTAACGCAAGAAAAAACGGCGTATCCGTGAGAATCATTGTACCGATGAAATCAGACCATCCGCTGGTACGAGAAGCAGCTTTTACGTATTATTCGGAGCTCTTGGATGCCGGCTGTCTTATTTATCGTTATTATCAAGGGTTTTATCATGTAAAAGCCCTCATCATAGACGACCATCTCAGCATTATCGGAACAGCCAACTTCGATAAACGAAGCCTGTTTTTAAATGAAGAGGTGAATGTCGAAATTGATGACGAAGCGTTTACAAGTGAAGTCTATGCCACGATTGAGGAGGATATGAAAAAGTCGGAGCGGCTGACCATGGAGGATTTCAGCAAGCGCACATTCAGGCAGCGCCCGGCGGAATGGCTCGGCAGGGCATTATCTTATTTCTTATAAAGGAGAGTTCCTATGATTTTCAGATTCGGCTTCGTTTCAAATGCGATGAGCCTTTGGGATGCGTCTCCCGCTAAAACATTGACATTCGCGCGTTATTCAAAGCTTTCAAAGACTGAAAGAAAAGAAGCGCTTCTGACTGTGACAAAAGCCAATTTGCGCAATACGATGAGAACCCTTCACTATATCATCGGACACGGCATTCCTTTGTACCGTTTTTCCAGTTCGATTGTGCCGCTGGCTACGCATCCCGACGTGATGTGGGATTTTGTAACACCGTTTCAAAAAGAGTTTCGGGAGATTGGAGAGCTTGTTAAAACACATCAACTGCGAACAAGCTTTCATCCAAATCAATTCACTCTGTTTACGAGCACGAAGGAATCCGTCACAAAAAATGCGGTAACCGATATGGCCTATCACTACCGCATGCTTGAGGCCATGGGCATTGCTGATCGCTCCGTTATCAACATTCATATTGGCGGCGCTTACGGAAATAAAGACACCGCCACTGCACAATTTCATCAAAATATAAAACAGCTGCCGCAGGAGATCAAAGAGCGGATGACACTTGAAAATGATGATAAAACATATACAACGGAAGAAACGCTTCAGGTCTGTGAGCAGGAGGATGTTCCGTTTGTCTTTGACTTTCATCATTTTTACGCCAATCCAGACGATCACGCCGACCTGAATGTAGCACTGCCCCGCATGATCAGAACGTGGGAGCGGATCGGCCTTCAGCCAAAGGTTCACTTGTCTTCCCCAAAATCGGAGCAAGCGATACGCAGCCATGCCGATTATGTTGACGCCAACTTTTTGCTGCCACTGTTGGAACGCTTTAGGCAATGGGGAACTAATATTGATTTCATGATTGAAGCAAAGCAGAAAGACAAGGCGCTTCTCCGCTTGATGGATGAATTAAGCTCCATCCGCGGTGTCAAACGCATCGGGGGCGGTGCGCTGCAATGGAAGTCATAAATGTGCAAAAATAGGTTTACGACTTGTCAGCTTTGGGAACTTAGGCTATATAAGACAACAATCGATGGAGGAGAAAGATCATGAAAAATATCAAGTCTCTGAAAGTAGCCGCACAGGCCTTTACTTTAAGAAATTTGATTCATCTTTATAAAATGTGCCATTCCGGAAGCCACGAGGTTTATATTTATTCAAAGAAAACGATGTGCAAAATCAAAAGCTTAATTGAGCTTGAAACGTTCCGCATGGCTCATAATGAAAAGGAATATCTGATCGTAGTTGAAGGAACAAAAGCATCACAGCTCATTGAAAAATTCCAAAATCTCATCGAGCCTGCTGAGAGAGAAGCGCTCTAACTTACATACAAAAAAGGATAGACATCTGTCTATCCTTTTTCTTATGCTCTTACATAATGGAGCTGAACCGCTTGTCCAAATTGTTTTGTCCCTTTTAACCGCAGTTTTGTTTCATTTGTTAGTTCGTGAAACAGCGGGATGCCGCTTCCTAAAACGACGGGAATAACAGTGATGATGAATTCGTCGATGGCATCTTCTTTCATAAAGTCATTCACAAGCTCTGCCCCGCCAGCTATCCAGATGTTTGAGCCTTTTTCCTGTTTCAAACGGGCAGTGAAGGCTCTGGCTCCCTCATTGATAAACGTCACATGTTCATCTTGATAACTGTCGGGCGATCCTGTAAAAACATAGCAGGTTTTATCCTGATACGGGAAAACCGGTGTTAGCACTTTAACGTGCTCATATGTGCTCCGCCCTAAAATGACTGTATCAACAGTCTGATAAAAATCACTGTAGCCGTTGTCACCTTCACCTTCAAATTCATCCAGCCAATCGATGCTTCCATCTTCTTTTGCGATCATCCCGTCCAATGAAACAGCAATGTACAGCACAGTTTTTCTTTCCATGTTCTCCTCCTATCGATGCACCATTTGCCCGAATTGCGCTTGATGCAGCCTGCTGTATAGGCCTCCGGCTTCGATCAGGTCTTGATGACGGCCTTGTTCTTCAATACCGTTGTTTGTGACGACTACAATTCTGTCCGCGTCTTTGATTGTTGCCAGCCTGTGGGCGATGACAAGCGTCGTGCGCCCCTCAGACAACTCTTGAAGCGCCTTTTGGATCGCCGCTTCCGTCTCTGTATCAAGGGCTGAGGTGGCTTCGTCGAGAATCAAGATCGACGGATTTTTCAAGAACATCCTTGCAATTGACAGACGCTGTTTTTGCCCGCCGGAAAGCTTCACGCCGCGTTCGCCAATCATAGTATCCAACCCATCGGGCATGTTATGGACGAGTTCTTCCAGATGCGCCTGCTTCACAGCTTGCCAAATGTCTTCTTCTGATGCGCCTAATCGGCCGTAGGCGATATTTTCTCTAAGCGTGCCCGAGAATAAGAAAACGTCCTGCTGCACGACGCCAATCTGCCCGCGCAACGAAGAAAGCGTCATGTCTTTTATACTGATGCCGTCAATCGTAATGTCGCCCTCCGATGCTTCATAAAAACGCGGAAGCAGACTGCAAAGCGTTGATTTCCCCGCACCTGACTGACCGACGAACGCCACCGTTTCCCCCGCTTGAATGGATAGGTTGATGTCATTGAGGACATTGTGATGGCCATCATAGCCAAACGAAACATGTTTATAGCGGATATTGCCCTTCAGGCCGGAAACATCTTTCGCATCAGGTGAATCCTGAATGTCCGGCTCTGTCTCTATGAGCTCCATATAGCTTTTGAAACCCGCGATCCCCCTCGGATACATTTCGATAATGGCATTAATTTTGTCAATAGGCCTGAACAGCACATTCGTCAAGAGTACAAACGCCACAAATTCCCCGTACGATAAGGAGCCGCGAATGACAAACCACGTCCCGCACAAAAGGACAAACAGCGTGACAAACCGGGTCAGCATATAGCTGATTGACCCGTTTTTCGCCATGATTTTGTAGGAAGAAAGCTTTGTGACACGAAAACGCTGGTTGTTGACGGCGAAGCGTTCTTTTTCAAATGCTTCATTTCCGAACGCCTGCACAAGCCGGATGCCGCCGATGTTATTTTCTACACGCGCGCTGAAGTCTCCGATATCCTTGTTCAGCGTGGTAAATGCTTTGGTCATTTTTTTGTTGAAATAAAGCGCTAGCCAAATGACGATCGGCATAATGATAAACGTTAATAAAGCAAGCTGCCAGTTAATAAACAGCATCACTCCGAACGCCCCGAGAATGGTCATGACCGCAATGAATAAGTCTTCCGGACCGTGATGGGCGACTTCACCGATATACATTAAATCGTTCGTAAGCTTCGACATCAGCGTTCCCGTCTTGTTGTTGTCGTAAAATTTGAACGAGAGCTTTTGCAAATGGTCAAAAAGCGACTTTCTCATATCAGTCTCAATATTGATACCAAGCATGTGTCCCCAGTAGGTCACGATATACTGAAGAGCCGAGCTGAGCGCGTACACCGCAAATAACCCGATTGAGGTCGCGATGATCAGTCCCCAGTCCCTGCCCGGCAGCAAGGTATCAATAAAATAATTGACGATCAAAGGAAAACTCAGCTCCATTAAACCTCCCGCGATCGCTGAGAAAAAGTCGAGAAAGAACAACGTTTTATATGGTTTATAATATGAAAAAAATTGCCGCAGCACCCTATCTTCCCCCAATGTATAAATAACTGATAATATTTCTCAATTATACTATACACGGGCTGTTTTGAAAGATCAGATTTCTTTTTTCTTACAGAACACCTGAAAACAGGCGGGCAAACGACTCTTTTGTCCGGTCAGCCACGCCTCTCTTATAAAAGCCGACAGGGCTGAGCTTTTCACTTTCCTGCATATCCTCTTCAAAATGGGCCTCAAGAGTTCGGATCGCTTCGGCATCCGTGAAGAACACATTCACTTCAAAGTTGAGCTGAAAGCTGCGCATGTCCATATTCGCGGTACCGACGGAGGCGAGATCGCCATCAATGATCATGACTTTTTGATGCATGAAGCCTTTTTGGTAGGAGTACACTTCAATGCCCTCAAGGAGCAGCTCCGGGAAATAGGACCTCGACGCGTATTGGGTCAAAAAGCTGTCGTTCTTCTCCGGCACCATAACCCTTACCTCTACCCCCTTTGTCGCCGCTGCTTTTAGCGCCGTGCGAATGGATTCATTGGGGACAAAATAGGGCGTGGCGATCCATATTGATTTCTGCGCTGAAGAAATCATTTCATAATAAAGGTCGCTCATGCTTTCCTTCATGTCAGGGCCTGTCGCGACAATTTGATAAATGCCTCCTCCTTCCACGGGAACCGGGGTATTGTACTCCTCTTGATCAATTAACACTTCATTGGAGACGTATTCCCAATCCAGCATAAAGATAGCGTGGAGCGTTTGCACAATTTCCCCCTCAAGCCGCAGGTGTGTATCTCTCCAAAATCCGATGTACGGATCTCTGCTGATATATTCCTTCCCAACATTTAATCCACCCACAAAACCGGTTTTCCCATCGATGATCACGATTTTCCGGTGATTTCTGAAATTCAGCTTCTGGTTGAAAAACCCGTATTTCAGCGGAGAAAACGGGACGATGTCCACCCCCGCTTGTTTCATTCTCATAATATCTCTTCTTGCCAGCTTCATGCTTCCTGCCGCATCGTATAAAAACCTCACCTCGACACCTTGGCGCGCTTTCTCCATCATAATATCCATCATGCCGTGTCCGAGCATGTCTGATTTAAACATGTAGTATTCAATATGTATGTAAGATTCCGCTTTTCTCATTGCTTTGAAAATGTCCGGGAAGGTTTCTTCGCCGTTTTTCAGCACTTTGATGTTGCTTTTCGTATTGATATTCATATGGGCAGCCCTGATGGAATATGTAAAGAACCTCTCTTGATTGTCCTTCAGCCCTGTCACTTCGGGCGTTTCCTCCTTGTCAAACAGCTTCCTGAGCTTTTCCCTGTTGTACATTCGTTTTGTCTTAAACAGCTTTCCCTTTACATAAAGCTGTCCCGAAAACAGATAAAACACGTAGCCGACGATTGGAAAAAAGACAAGAATATGGATCCATAGCAGCGTGTGCTGCGAGGTGCGGTTTTCAAGAATTAATGAATAGATGCTGAACAAAATAATGCTTATATAGCAAAGCAATCCTCCGTAAAACTCAAGCCTGGAAACCGGAAAAAACCAAATGACATATGCCCCGATGAGCATCATATATAAAAAGAAAAATTCCAGTCTCCTTTTCAGCATCCTGATTCTCTCCAATCTGATTCAATTACCTCTGTATTACCTCTTTTTTCTAATCGATAAACCTTGTAAGTAAAAAACCTCTCCGCCAAAGGAGGAGAGGTTTAGAGAAAACTAACTGTCACGGAATTCATCCGCATCGTTTCTGCAGAAATAAAGCAAGACTATTGGCAACGCCGAGTGACAACATGAGCGGCAGGCTGAACCCGCTGAGCACTCCGGCAAGCGCCGAAAAGAAGGCGGCGCTGTGACTGCAAATACGGTGGATAGAGTAAATTTGATGCCCATTCTGATGAGAGAAAATATATAAAACGGGATATTGATCACAAAGGTATAAGGAGTTAGTCAGGCTGAGTCATAATCTGCTGTTCCGCCGGTTTAAAATGAGTAAAATCCGTTTTATTCTTGATGTTATTTCCAAATACAAACACAACAGGATTCCCGGCCGCCCAGCCATTACCTTGGCAGAAAAAACCCCCTCTTGCAAGGGGGATTTTCACGAGCGTTTCCGATATACAACGTAGCTGCGGGTCAGATACTTGAGCGGCAGACTGAACACATGAACCAATCTTGTAAACGGCCACAGGATAAAAACGACGTAGCCTATCACAATATGAAACTTAAACCATAGCGGGACACTCTCCATCAAAGAGGCGTCAGGCCTGAACAAAACGATTTCCCTGAACCACGGCCCGACTGTGGTCCGGTAATCAAATCCTTTCGAATCAATGTTGAGAAACGTGGCCGCAACGCCTGACAGCATCATAAACAGCAGCAGGAGGAGCGTAAGGATATCGGATGGCGAGCTCGTTTTGCGGATCCTTTTGTCAAACAGCCTTCTGTACGTCAGGATGACAAGTCCGGTACATACCGCAATGCCCGCCGGCAAGCCAGCGCCAATCGCCATTTTGTGATACATATGCTCTGAAATGCCAAGGGAAGCATACACGCCTTCCGGGATCAGAATCCCCATGACATGCCCGCCGACAACGCACAGCAGTCCCCAGTGAAAAAGTGTGCTGCCCGCGGCGAGTTTTTTCTTTTCTAACATCTCGCTTGATTTCGCCGTCCAGCCAAATTGGTCATGCTGATAGCGGTAAATATGGCCGCCGATAAAGATTGTCAATACAATGTATGGCATAATACCCCAGAGGATCTGCCCGCTCATGCCTGAACAGCCCCTTCAACGCTTTCACGTACGCCAATGTTTTCAAGCGCGGCCAGCAGCACGTGCAGCAGTTCAGCGTATATACTGTCATTTTTTTCGAGACGGGATGCCAGCTCCCTCACATTGGACAGATATTTCTCAAACACGCTTCTCGCTGCTTCAATTTCTGCAGCCGCAGCAAATTCCAACATCAGCGGCAGATAATCAGGCAGCTCTTTCTCTGTCGGCAGGAAACCGGATTGCTCGTATGTGTTTTTTAAATGCAGCAATTCAACGCCGCGTTCCCTTTGCTCGCCCGAGTTAAAGTAGGTGACATACATATTTGTTTTTTTCCCAAAGTCGAATGTATAGACATAGTGTTCAATCAGCGCTTCCGGTGAAAAGCTGGCTGACGCTTCGAAAAAGTGCAGCAGCTTCTCCCGGATTTGCCGGTTGCTGATTTCATGGATAAGAGCCTTCCAATCGGGAATCTCGGCTCTCCACTCTTCATCCGGATAAGAGAGAAGAGTGGAAAGAGCGGAGAACGTCATTTGCCGGTCTGTGGTGTTCATCTTGTTACACCTCATTTATCAAAAGTTAGAAACAGGAGCCGGGGCCGCCTGAAAATGATAAGCCGCAGCTCCCTTGTTCAGCATATAAATCTGAAACTTCTTCTCGATGACTGCTCGGTATCACAAAGCGGTCATCATATTTGGCAATCGCAAGCAGCCGATACATATCTTCAATTTGCTGTTCTGTTAAGCCGACACTGGAGATCAGTTCCGGGTCGATTGATTTATTCGTCTGGATCGCTCTCATATACTGGCGCATGACAGACATTTTCTTCAACGTTGACCGAATATGATCCGTATCACCGGCTGTTAACAGCTGCGCCAAATAATCTATCGGGATTCTCATTTGGTCGATAGCCGGAAAAATATCTTCCGCGGATTGCCGGCTGCCTTTTCCTTCAAAGAGATTCATAATCGGGCTGAGCGGCGGAATGTACCACACCATTGGCAGGGTGCGGTACTCTGGATGAAGCGGCAGCGCAATCTTCCAGTCAATGATCATTTTATAAATCGGCGATTGCTGCGCAGCCTCTATCCAATCAGACGGAATGCCTTGTTCTTTTGCCAGCTTGGCAACCTCAGGATCATTTGGGTCAAGAAAAACGTCCAATTGTGAATGGTAGAGATCCTTTTCATTTTCAACAGATGCCGCTTCCTCCACTTTGTCCGCGTCATACAGCATGACGCCGAGGTAGCGGATTCTGCCAACACACGTCTCAGAGCAGATGGTTGGCAGTCCCGCCTCCAAACGCGGAAAGCAGAGTGTGCATTTTTCCGCTTTGTTCGTTTGCCAGTTAAAATAGACTTTTTTATAAGGACAGGATGAGACGCAATATCTCCATGAACGGCATGCGTTTTGATCCACAAGCACAATGCCGTCCTCCTCGCGTTTGTACATGGCGCCGGATGGACAGGATGAGACGCATGCCGGGTTGATGCAGTGCTCGCAAATACGGGGCAAATACATCATAAAGACGTCATCGAATTCTGTTTTGATCGATTCCTCCATCTTTTGTACGTTGGGATCTTCAAGTCCCGTAATGTGGCCGCCTGCGAGATCGTCCTCCCAGTTCGGTCCCCATTCGATATTCATGAAATCCCCCGTCAAGGACGATTTCGGGCGTGCTACCGGCTGGTGTTTTTTCTGCGGGCTGTTCGTTAATGTTTCATAATCATAGTTCCAGGGCTCATAGTAATCATCAATTGACGGCTGATTCGGATTATAGAAAAGGCCTGCAAGCCGATTGGTTTTCGAGCCCGATTTCAGCTCGAGCTTTCCTTTTTTCAATGTCCAGCCGCCTTTATATTTGTCCTGGTCCTCCCATTGCTTCGGGTAGCCGATGCCCGGCTTTGTTTCTACATTATTGAAGTACATATATTCCGCACCGGAACGGTTTGTCCACGTGTTTTTGCAAGTGACGCTGCACGTGTGGCAGCCGATGCATTTATCCAAGTTCATGACCATACCGATTTGCGCTTTAATCTTCAAGCCAATCGACCTCCTTCAGCTTGCGGATGACGACATTCAGGTCGCGCTGATTCCCCGTTGGGCCGTAATAGTTAAAGCCGTAGCTGAGCTGGGCGTAGCCCCCGATCATCTGTGTCGGCTTGACGTGAATCCTTGTCGGGCTGTTATGGGTGCCTCCGCGGTTATTTGTCAGTTTCGTGCCGGGCACGTTGATGTGGCGGTCCTGGGCATGGTGCATAAACGCCATTCCTTTAGGAATCCGATGAGACAAAACGGCTCTCGCGACGACTACGCCATTTCGGTTGAAGCATTCAATCCAATCGTTGTCTTTGATATCCGTATCCTCTGCATCATCTTTATTCATCCATACGGTCGGCCCGCCGCGGAACAGCGTCAGCATCGGCAGGGAATCAAAATACATGCTGTGGACGGACCATTTGTTATGCGGCGTCAAATAATTAAGGACGATTTCTTTTCCCTCTTGATCAGGCCGCTTGCTTAGAAACGGGCGGTGCTGGAGGATCGGTTTAAATGTCGCCATCGTTTCACCGAATTCCATCATCAGTTCATGATCGACATAATAGGATTGTCTGCCTGTCAGTGTCCGCCACGGGATTAATTTTTCAACATTCGTCGTAAACGGCGAATACCTGCGGCCTCCTTTTTCAGAGCCGGTAAATGCCGGAGACGTGATAACCGTTTTCGGCTGGGCTGTAATTTGTTCGAACGTAAAGCATTCTTCCTCGCGCTCTTCCGCCAGGTCTTTCAGCTTCAGGTTTGTGATGTTTTCAAGTGATTCCCATGCTTTTACGGCGACCTTTCCATTCGAAGTGGATGATAGGGTTAAAACCGCTTCTGCCGCCTGCTTTGCTTCACTTATATTTGGACATCCCTTTGCCACGCTGTCTGAGGTGATTTCTCCCAGTCTCTTTTTGAGTGATTCATATTCATCGGCTATTGACCAGCTCATCCCTTTTGTTCCGCTCGGCTTTAAAGCAGCGTTAGGACCAAGTGCGGTCATTTTATGAAAAATGTGTTTGTAATCCCGTTCAACGACTTGGATGTTCGGCATCGTTTTTCCCGGAATGGCTTCACATTCGCCCTTGCTCCAGTCATTGATTTTGCCGAATGGCTGGGCCAATTCCTGCATGGTGTCGTGGAGGAGCGGCGTCGCAACCACTTCTTTCACCGGCTCCATATTGACTTCTTCTGCCAGATCGGAAACGGCTTTTGACAGCGCCTTGAAAATATCCCAGTCTGACTTCGATTCCCACGGAGCTGAGATCGCCGGAGCAAATGGATGAATGAACGGATGCATATCTGTGCTGCTGAGATCGTGTTTTTCATACCATGTCGCCGCCGGCAGCACGATATCGGAATACAGCGCCGTACCCGCCATTCGAAAATCAAGATTGATTAATAAGTCGAGCTTTCCTTCCGGCGCCTGCTCCCGCCATTTGATTTCTTCTGGGCGGATGCTGTCGCTGTCGTCATTCATTAAACCGTTCGTTGTCCCCAGCAAATGCTTGAGAAAATATTCATGCCCTTTTCCTGAGCTTGAGATCAGATTTGCCCGCCATACAAAGAGATTCCTTGGGAAATTCACTTCATTGTCAGGATCTTCAATCGCGAATTTCAGTTTTTTCTCTTGGAGCTGTGAGGCCACGTACGCACCTACGTCTTCAGGTGTTGCTGCCCCTGCTTTTTCAGCTTCTTTATACAGATCGATGCCATTTTGATTGAAAGTCGGGTAAGACGGAAGCCACCCTAGCCGCGCCGCCAGCACATTGTAATCAGCGTGGTGCTTGTAGCGGGATGACGCAGCAATCGGTGATGCCAAATCACTGATCGGCTGGTCCTCATAACGCCACTGATCTGTCGCAAAGTAGAAAAATGAAGTGCCGTTTTGCAGCTTGGGCACGCCCTCCCAGTCCTTTGCAGTTGCAATCGTCTGCCATCCTTCAGCAGGTCGGAGCTTTTCCTGCCCGACGTAATGGGCCCAGCCTCCGCCATTTACGCCTTGGGCGCCTACAAGCAAAACAAGATTTAACACTGCTCGGTAGATCGTGTCGGAGTTGAACCAGTGGTTAATGCCGGCTCCTACGATAATCATAGACCGGCCGTCTGTATCGATCGCATTTTGAGCAAACTCTCTGGCAATCTTAACGACAGCTTCTTTTTTGATTCCTGTCATTTGTTCCTGCCAGGCAGGCGTAAACGGCTCAGGATCATCATAGGAGACAGCTTGTTGTTCGCCGATGCCCCGATTTACGCCGTAGTTAGCCAGTATCAAGTCAAACACGGTCGTGACGTACGTCTCTTCACCGTTCAGGTTCATTTTTTTAATAGGAAGATCCCGCTCGAGCACTTTGTTTCCGTCATTTGAAAAATAAGGAATGCGCACCGTGCCGATTTCATCCTCTATTCCGAGCACAGAGAGACGGGGTTCAATCGGTTCCCCGGTTTCTTCATCAATCATGTGCAGGTTCCATTTCTGCTGCCCGTCCCAGCGCGAGCCCATTGTCCCTTGGGGTATGGCAAATGAACTTGTCTGTTCATCCCAAACCGCAGGCTTCCACTGATCATGCTTTGTCTTCCGCCCGATGTCCTTCGCATGCAGAAACCGTCCCGCTGTGTATACGCCATTTTCTTTTGACAGAGTGACGAGAAATGGAAAATCAGTGTATTGCTTCGCGTACTCAATAAAACGTTCAGTTTCTTGGTTCACGTAAAATTCCTGCAGAATAACGTGACCCATCGCCATCGCAAGCGCCCCGTCAGTCCCTTGGCGAATACTCAGCCAGTCATCCGCGAACTTTGAGGATTCCGCAAAATCTGGACTGATCGAAATGACCTTAGCGCCTTTATAGCGGGCCTCCGCCAAAAAATGCGCGTCAGGCGTTCTCGTTAACGGAACGTTGGAGCCCCATGTGATAATATAGCCGGAATTGTACCAATCACTGCTTTCCGGAACGTCCGTCTGGTCACCCCAAATTTGCGGGGATGCTGGAGGAAGATCCGCATACCAGTCATAAAAACTGAGCATAGGGCCTCCGATTAACGACATAAACCGGGAGCCTGATGCGTGGCTGATCATGGACATGGCCGGAATCGGAGAAAAACCGACGTTTCGGTCAGGCCCGTATTTCATCACTGTATACAGCAGAGAAGCTGAAATCAGCTTCAGCACCTCCGGCCATTCAGCGCGCACAAAACCGCCTTTCCCTCTCGCCTGTTTATAGGACTTCGCTTTTTCAGGGTTTTCGACGATCGATTTCCAGGCTTCCAATGGATTTTGATGCGTCTGCAATGCCTCCCGCCACAAATTGATCAGCACACCGCGCACGTATGGATATTTCACACGGAGCGGGCTGTAGATATACCATGAAAAACTGGCCCCCCGCGGGCAGCCTCTCGGTTCAAAATCAGGCATATCCGGGCCTGTTGAAGGATAATTCAAATTTTGCCCTTCCCACGTGACAATTCCGTTTTTCACATAAATATTCCAGCTGCAAGACCCTGTACAGTTAACGCCGTGGGTGGAGCGAACGACTTTGTCGTACTGCCATCTGTTTCTGTATACATTCTCCCAATCGCGATCGTCGCGGGTGGTTTGGCTATGTTTATTTGAATGGTGTTCGATAGGAGAGAAATAATTCAATCTCCTAAACAACGGACTCCTTTTCTTTTTCTTCATGAGAGTTCACTCCTTCCGAGTCAGGTGATGCTAAGTTCACTATAAACAGAGACAGCGTGTTTCCTTGTGAACTATGTCACACACTCCGCTTTTTTCACAAAATGTTCACACAAAGGAGAAGGAAGGCTGCGTTCAGGCAGAACGCTTGGGTCATTAGCCGCCTTTCAAAGATCAAAAAAACCGGCTCTATTTAAGAACCGGGCTCGGCGTTTTCATCCTGTGATGTATGCAGATACCGCAAAAATAATTGATAGGAACAAAAAACATTTTGCTGAAGCATAGCCAAAAAGTTCATTTGCAGCTGCGGATGATAAGACATCATTTTCTTAAATATGTAATATGGGATGTTGAGAATCAGAATGTCTGAAGTGGCATTGACTGAGATAAAGGGCGATAAATAAAGCCCGCCTTTTTCATCAATCGGAAACACATCGCCTTTTTCCCACAGCGCAACGGTTTTCGACCCTTCAGGGAGCCTTGTGTCCATAAAACGGACACTGCCTTTTAATACAATATAAACAGATTGAGAATGAAGAAAAGATGGAGACTGATCACATGAACCGCGGATAAACGTGCCGTTTTTCAGCAAGGTTTCGACAATGGATAGAGGCACTTCATTAAACATAGGAAGTTGTTTCAGAAATAATAAATAGTCACACTGATTCATAGGAAAACCTCCTGTGCTAAGGATAGCTTTAGTGTAGCTCGACTGAGCCTGTACAGCAGTGATGTATTTCACAGCCTGTATGATGAATGTCACTTATCAGGAGGGTGAATGCATTTATAATGAAAGAAAAAAGGAGGATTTCGATGAAGGCGCTGATTCCGAAGCAGCACGGGGCGTGGGCGATGCTGCTGATCCCATTTTTACTCGGCATGGTCAAGGGAGGCCCCGTTATTTGGCATATTCCGCTCTTCCTTGGTTGGCTTTTCCTATACTTAGCGGTTTATCCCGTTACGCTTGCCTTAAAAAAGAAACAAAGCAAACCATATCAAAAGTGGATGTGTTATTACGGTTTTCCCGCCTGCTGCTTTTTGATGATCTCGGTCTTTCATAAGCCGCCTCTCATCTGGGTGGGCGTTTCTTTACTGCCGCTGTTTCTCATACATATGTATTTTGCCCGCAGAAAAAACGAACGAGCCTTATTGAATGATGTTGCAGGTGTCTTGTTCTTTTGTTCGGGCGGGTTTGCGAGCTGCTGGCTGGGGATGGGAACCCTTGACGGCTGGGCTTGGTTTATTTTCTTGCAGTCTGCTTTATTTTTTATCGGGAGTTCCTTTTATGTGAAATCGGTGATCCGCGAGAGAAAAAACAGGGCATTTGCATACTGGTCATGGGGATATCACCTGCTACTCCCCTTTTTATCCGCTCTTTTCGGAGCAGGATGGGCGTTTCTCGCTTTTATCCCGAGCAGCTTGCGGGCATGGTTTTTTCATGGAAGGGATTGGCCCGTAAAAACGATTGGCATTCTGGAAATCGTGAATGCCTGCTTCTTTCTTGCCGTCATGTGCCTGTTTATCACAAGGTAAAAAAACAAGGACACCGCTGTCCTTGTTTTTTTCAGTCAATATTGCAAATCTCCAGCGGGCAATTTTCACACTCAATCTCACATCGTAAATAGTCCCGCTTGTGCAAAATAATTTTTCCGGATTCGTCTATCGAAATAACCCCTTTTTTGCGGAGATCTCCGAGCATACGATTGACGCTTTCCCGTGCAGCCGCGCAAAACTTTGCCAAATCCTGATTTGTCAGGACAATGTTAATCAGAATGCCGTCGCTTCGCTCCACTCCGTAGCTGTTTGATAAACGGATAAGGGTGGAATAGAGCGCCCCCTTTTTGCCATGAAGAAGCAGATCCCTGATTTTGGACTGAATCTTCCGGAGGTGCGTGCTCATCCATTTCATGAACTCAAATGTCAAAGCGCCGTTTTGGATTAATTCTTTTTCCAGCTTATTTTTATTAATGACGAGCACCTCGCCATCCTCTAGCACTTTTGCACTGAGCATATACCTCGGTTCTTCAGTGAAAAGTGTTAATTCTCCGACGATATCATGCTTTTGGCAGATTCTAAGCGTCAGGTCTTTTCCGTCAGATGTCAGCTTGCCGATTTCAATGAGTCCTGATTGAATCAGATAAAGCTCTTCTGCATCCATTCCTTCTCGAAACAAATACGTGTGTTTTTCCATTTTTCTTTTCGTGCTGATCGATTCCAGCAGTTCATGCAGATCGCTGGATATAAGATCACTATCAGATGGTCGAACAGAGAGAAAATTCATGAGCTCACCTCGAAGAAAGTCACGTTGTGTGTTTATTGTAACGTGAATTGATTTGTACCCATCGAGAAAAAACTAACAATCTTGTGAATGCCCCAGTGTTAGTTGATGCTCTGGCTGTTTCTCTCCGTGTGTGTTTTCATTCTTTCCTGCCAATACATCCATATGACAAGGACAAAGCTGGCTAACGCCACCTCTGAAAGCGCCATAAACCCGATCGCGTACTGGCCTGTTGCCTGAAATACACTCGCCAATATGAGCGGAGGAAAAAAGCCGCCTAATCCGCCCATGGCAGACACAATCCCATTGGCAATCCCCGCTTGCTTCGAAAAATAGAAAGGCACCAGTTTAAAAACAGTCCCGTTTCCTATGCCTGAGCAGACGGCCACGGTTAATGATCCAAACGTATAAAGGCCGATTGTCGGCGCGAACGATAGGATAATGCCTGATAATGTAAGCCCGGCAAAAACAAACATCAAGATGCGGAGCGGGCTCATTTTATCAGCCAGGAATCCGCCTGCAGGCCTGAGCAGCGTAGAAACCGCAATAAAGCCAGCCGTCCGCAAGCCGGCATCTGCAGGATTCAGCCCAAAATGCTCCACCAGAAAGTTCGGCAGATAGATAGTGAAGGCGACAAAGGCACCGAACGTAATAAAATAAAACAGGCTCAGAAACCATAGCACATGATTTCGGTAAACGGCTTTGATTTGAGTCTTAACAGAAACTTTGACCTTCTTCTCATGCCTGTCGCCAAACAAAACGTGCAGTAAGGCAAAGACAGCCAGCAAAACCAAATACATCTGCACGGTTGATTTCCACCCGACGGCTTGAGCGATAACCGGCGCTGCAAATGTCGTAACGGCTGTCCCGATATTTCCTGCACCGTAAATCCCATTGACGACACCGTGCTTTTCTTTCGGATAATATTTCGGGAGGGAGGTCACCCCAATGGAAAACACCGCTCCCCCGATCCCTAAGAAAAAGCCGCCTGCGATTAAATCAAACAGAGAATCCGCGATACTGATCCAAAATACAGGAAATAAAAGCAGGATGAAGCTGACCATAAACATGAGCCGCGCGCCAAACCTGTTCGTTAAATACCCTAAAGGAATGCGGAGAAGCGACCCGAGTATCACAGGAATCGCCGTCACCAAAGAAATCTCACCCTTGCTTAAATGAATATCTAATGTGATTTGGGAAATGAGTGATGAAATCAGCACCCAAACCATAAACCCTGCCACCAAGCTTAATGACTGTAACGATAATTGAATGTGTTGACGGTTGATCATTTGGCTTGCCCCTTTCAATGATTCAATAATCAGTCTTATCATACAAAAACTAGCCAAACAGGATTGTGAATTACATCACACGTTTTTCTCATAAAAAAAGGACAAAGCCCGAAGACTTTGTCCTTTTGATCGTGATTACATTTTTTCCGGAGCCGATACGCCGATCAGCTGAAGCGCATTGTTCAGCGTAATTTGCGTTGCCTTCATTAAAGCCAGGCGCGCGCGGCTTTTCTCTTCATTTTCAGGGTCGATGACTTTCTCTGCGTTGTAGAAGCTGTGCAGAGCAGAAGCCAGATCATAAATATAGTTAGTGACACGGTGCGGAATTCGTTTTTCCGCTGCTTCCGCCACTGCCTCTGGGAAGCCGCCGATCGTTTTCAGCAGATCGTATTCTTTTTCTGATTGAATATGGCTGAAATCAAGATCTGCCGCCGGTTTAAGCCCCTGCTCTTCCCCTTGGCGAAGCATGCTGCAAATACGTGCATGCGCGTATTGTGCATAATACACAGGGTTTTCGTTAGATGTTGATACAGCAAGATCTAAGTCAAAATCCATATGGGTGTCTGCACTTCGCATTGCAAAGAAGTAACGCACGGCATCCAAGCCGACTTCTTCAATCAGGTCACGCATCGTTACGGCTTTACCGGTCCGTTTGCTCATTTTCATTTTCTCGCCGTTTTTGTAAAGGTGAACGAGCTGAATGATTTCTACTTCAAGCGTTCCTTTTTCATACCCCAGCGCTTCGATTGCCGCTTTCATACGCGGGATGTAGCCGTGGTGATCGGCGCCCCAAACGTTGATCAGCTTATCAAAGCCGCGGTCAAGCTTGTCCTTATGATACGCGATATCAGGAAGCAGGTACGTGTACGTGCCGTCCTTCTTGATCAATACGCGGTCTTTATCATCGCCGAACGTCGTGGAACGGAACCAAGTCGCGCCGTCTTCTTCATAGACATGGCCTTTTTCGCGGAGCGCTTCAAGCGCCTTGTCGATTTTTCCATTTTGGTACAGTGAAGTTTCTGAATACCACACATCAAACGGCACACGGAAGTTTTCCAAGTCCTTGCGAAGCTTTTCCAGCTCGTATTTCAGGCCGTATTCACGGAAAAACGCGAGGCGTTCACTTTCCTCTTCGTTAACGAAACGATCACCGTATTCCTCAGCGAGACGCTTTCCGATCGCAATGATATCCTCACCGCGGTAGCCATCCTCCGGCATCGGTTTTTCCAATCCGAGTGCTTCAAAGTAACGGACTTCAACAGAAAGCGCCAGATTGTTGATTTGGTTTCCCGCATCGTTAATGTAGTATTCGCGGCTTACATCGTAACCCGCTTTTGAAAGCACGTTGCACAAGGAATCGCCGACAGCCGCCCCGCGCGCATGCCCGAGGTGAAGGTCTCCCGTCGGATTCGCTGATACGAATTCTACCTGAACTCGTTCACCGTTTCCGATGTTCGTTTCCCCGTATGCTTCCCCTGCTTCCAGTACAGACGGAATCAGCTTTGTTAAATATTGATTGTTCATATAGAAATTGATAAAACCCGGGCCGGCGATATCCAGTTTTTCAATCGAAGCCTTCCCTTTATCAAAATGGGCGACAATCTCTTCAGCGATTTGACGCGGCGCTTTTTTTGCCACTCTTGCCAACTGCATCGCCATATTCGTTGAGTAGTCGCCGTGTGTTTTATCTTTCGGTGTTTCTAAAACAACATTGGGAATCTGGCTTTCTTCAGCCAGTCCCGCTTTCAGAACGGCCGCTTTGATTTCTTCTTTCAGCACGTCCTTCATTTGTTCCGCAATGTTCATGCGTGAGTTCCTCCCTCATACGTGATCGTCATATTATGTAAATGCTCCTGCTCGTCTCCGACATGCATGTCATATGCGATGCTGATACGGCCTTTTTCTTCATCGAGATCAGATTGAATCGATTTTGTGCTTGTTTTCAGCTCAAGCTCACCAAATGACATTTTATATTTAGCAATTGTGGAAGCTCCCGTTACGAAACGCTGATTCATTTTGACAGCGCCTGACCTCATGACCAGGACTTCGCCTTCGCTTACTTTCACAATCGTTTTGACTTTGCCTAAGTCGTGTTCTTCATAATAAGATAGATACACTTTATTTTGTTTTACATAGTAAAATCCGGTGGTGCGGAATTCGATGACTTCTTGGTTTCCGTCATCCTCGATCACAGACTTCACATGGAGTGTTATCGGTGTCTCTTGCTTCATTCTGACACGTCCTTTTCATCATTCCACTTTGACTTGAATAGTATAATCATTCGGTTTGTAAACTTCAACTGCTTCTATCTTACCATCATTGCTCATCAGATTTGAAGATAAACCTCATAAAAAGCATTTCCTTATATAGAAGAGAAAATCATATCACTAATTACCTTTAGGAAATGTTACATTTTTCCGAAATCTATCATTTACTTTTCACATTTTTTTCAAAATATATGTATTGAATTAGTAATTTGATAGTTTTAAGATAAAAGTACAACATAGATCTGCTAGAAAAACAAAAAAAGGGAGGATTCAATTATGAAAAAAGCTGTCATTGTAGAAAACAAAGGTTGTGCAACATGCTCGATCGGAGCCGCTTGTCTAGTGGACGGTCCTATCCCTGATTTTGAAATTGCCGGTGCAACAGGTCTATTCGGTCTATGGGGGTAAGGATCTCCCAAAAGGGCATAGTCATTCTACTATGCCCTTTTTAAGTAAATTACAATTTTTAACTAAAATCTACCTCTTGGATATACATACACAACCGTTTTTCATTTGAATCATATGTATAGGGGATGGTATTTTGTTTATAGAGCAGATGTTTCCATTTATTAATGAAAGTGTAAGAGTTCACCAGCTTCCTGAGGGCGGCGTGTTAGAAATCGACTACTTGCGCGATAATGTCTCCATTTCTGACTTTGAGTATTTGGATCTCAACAAAACGGCTTACGAGCTCTGCATGCGCATGGATGGCCAAAAAACAGCTGAGCAGATTTTAGCTGAGCAATGTGCAGTGTATGATGAATCACCGGAAGACCATAAAGATTGGTATTACGACATGCTCAACATGCTCCAGAACAAGCAGGTGATCCAGCTTGGAAACCGGGCCAGCCGCCGTACAATCACCACGAGCGGAAGCAATGAATTTCCGATGCCCCTGCACGCCACCTTTGAACTGACGCACCGCTGTAATTTGAAATGCGCCCACTGTTATTTGGAAAGCTCACCTGAAGCGCTCGGCACCGTGTCGATTGAGCAATTCAAAAAAACGGCTGATATGCTGTTTGATAACGGTGTATTGACATGCGAAATCACAGGCGGAGAAATTTTTGTCCATCCAAACGCCAATGAGATTCTTGACTATGTGTGTAAAAAGTTCAAAAAAGTCGCTGTCTTAACAAACGGAACACTCATGCGAAAAGAGAGCCTGGAGCTTTTGAAGACTTACAAGCAAAAAATCATCGTCGGCATTTCTCTAGATAGTGTCAATTCCGAGGTCCATGACTCCTTTAGAGGGAGAAAAGGCTCTTTTGCCCAAACTTGTAAAACGATAAAATTGTTGAGTGACCACGGTATATTTGTCAGAGTCGCTATGTCTGTCTTCGAAAAAAACATGTGGGAAATCCACGATATGGCCCAAAAGGTTCGGGATCTCGGGGCGAAGGCGTTCTCTTACAATTGGGTTGATGATTTCGGAAGAGGCAGGGATATTGTCCATCCAACGAAAGACGCCGAGCAGCACCGCAAGTTTATGGAATACGAGCAAAATGTGATTGATGAGTTTAAAGATCTGATTCCGATTATTCCCTATGAGAGAAAACGCGCGGCAAATTGCGGCGCTGGCTGGAAGTCCATTGTGATCAGCCCGTTCGGCGAAGTACGTCCTTGCGCCCTCTTTCCAAAGGAATTTTCATTGGGAAATATTTTTCATGATTCCTATGAAAGCATCTTTAACTCCCCTCTCGTTCATAAACTGTGGCAAGCGCAGGCGCCGCGGTTCAGTGAACATTGCATGAAAGACAAATGCCCGTTCAGCGGCTATTGCGGAGGCTGTTACTTAAAAGGGCTGAACTCTAACAAATATCACCGAAAAAACATTTGCTCTTGGGCGAAAAATGAACAATTAGAAGACGTGGTCCAGCTTATTTAGGAGGGAAACGATTTGTCACCAGCACAAAGAAGAATTTTACTGTATATCCTTTCATTTATCTTTGTCATCGGCGCAGTCGTCTATTTTGTCAAAAGCGATTATCTGTTTACGCTGATTTTCATTGCCATTGCCATTCTGTTCGGGATGCGCGCGCGGAAGGCTGACTCGCGATGAGCATTTTGGATATACACGATGTATCCGTTTGGTATGAACGGGACAACGTCATCTTAGAACAAGTAGATTTACATTTAGAAAAAGGCGCCGTTTACGGGTTGCTTGGGGTAAACGGCGCCGGAAAAACGACACTGATTAATACGCTGACAGGCGTGAACCGCAATTTCAGCGGGCGCTTTACACTGTGCGGAATTGAAGCGGAGGCCGGCATGCCGCAGAAAACATCAGATCAGCTGAAGACTCACCGTTACTTCGCCGCCGATTATCCGCTGCTATTTACAGAAATTACGGCGAAGGACTATGTGTCTTTCGTCCATTCGCTTTATCAAAAGGATTTTTCAGAGCAGCAGTTTGCCAGTTTGGCCGAGGCCTTTCATTTTTCGAAATACATCAACAGGAGAATTTCGGAGCTGTCCTTGGGGAACAGGCAAAAGGTTGTATTGATGACAGGCTTATTGCTGCGCGCTCCCCTATTTATTTTGGATGAGCCGCTCGTCGGTTTGGATGTGGAATCGATAGAGGTCTTTTATCAGAAAATGCGCGAGTACTGTGAAGCAGGCGGGACCATTTTGTTTTCTTCTCATCTGCTCGATGTCGTGCAAAGATTTTGTGATTACGCGGCTATTCTTGACAACAAACAGATCCAAAAGGTCATTCCGATTGGAGAGGAGACCGATCTGCGGCGGGAATTTTTCGAGGTGATCGGCCATGAATAACATAATCCCCATCATGTCTTTGCTGTTCAAACAGCTTTACAGCCGGCAAGGGAAAAAGGACGCCATCCGCATTGCCGCAGGCCTTGTCATTCTGGCCGTGTTTGAAATCGGGCTGATTCGCCAGGCCGGCATTGATGAATCGGTGTTGCGCAAAACGTATATCATACTCGCGCTTCTCTTAATGAACGCATATATGGTGTTTCTTTCTGTGACATCTCAATGGAAGGAATCTTATATGAAACTGAGCTGCCTGCTGCCGATTTCTTCACGGAGCTTTTGGCTCGCCCAGAGTGTCGTTTTGTTTGTCGATACCTGTTTGAGAAGAACTTTATTCTTTTTTATTTTACCGCTGTTCTTATTTGGAAACGGAACGCTGTCAGGGGCGCAAACATTGTTTTGGCTCGGCAGGTTTTCGTTTTTTACCGTTTACTCCATTATTTTCGGAGTTGTGCTAAGCAACCACTTCGTCAAAAAGAAGAACTTGATGTTTCTGCTGCATGCGGCGATATTCGCCTGTGTATGTATCAGCGCCGCTTTGATGCCGGCCGCCACGCTTCCGCTTTGCGCGGTGCATATGCTGTGGGCGGTGATCATTGACTTTCCTGTCTTTCTGCAGGCGCCTCCGCAGCAGAGCAAGATGCATTCATTTATGCGGCGATCTGAATTTTCGTTTTACAAAAGAGAATGGAACCGATTTATCTCTTCTAAAGCTATGCTGTTAAATTACGCGGTAATGGCGGCGTTCAGCGGCTTCTTTTCGTTCCAGATGATGAATACCGGCATCTTCAATCAGCAAGTGGTTTATATCGTGATTTCCGCGCTTTTGCTCATCTGCTCGCCGATCGCCCTTTTGTATTCGATTGAAAAAAATGACCGGATGCTGCTTATCACGCTTCCGATCAAGCGGAAAACGATGTTTTGGGCGAAATATCGCTTTTATTCAGGCCTATTGGCAGGCGGATTTCTCCTTGTCGTGATGATTGTGGGTTTCATCAGCGGCCGTCCGATTTCAGTTCTCACTTTTTTGCAGTGCATTGAGTTGCTGCTGGCGGGAGCTTTTATCAGGTTAACTGCGGATGAAAAAAGGCCCTCCTTCAGCTGGCAGACGGAGCAGCAGCTATGGAGCGGTTTCTCAAAATATCGGTCTTATCTGTTTTGTCTTCCCCTATTCTTAGCCACATTAGCCGGCACCGCTGTATCTTTGGCGGTCATTCCGATAGCCGGTCTGGTCATAGTCTATTACCTGCAAAAACAGGATGGTGGTTTCTTTGATACAAGCAAAAGAGAACGGCTTGGAAGTTAACCTGCTGAAGACTCATCAATTTTCAACTATTTCAATCGCCGCGAGCTTTCTGAAACCGATCGAAAGCGCGGCGGAACCTGAGGAAGAAACGATTTATTTTTACGGCGCCGCCGCATACCTGAAGGAGCAAATTATTGACGCTTTCGGTTGTGCTGCCGGCAGCCGTTTCATGTACTCAGCGAATCTCTTTTTTGATCAGCAGCTGAAAACCTGCGGGACCCGTTTGATTCACCCATTATATAACGGGAATCTTCATGTTGACGCCCTGCTGAAAACTTTTGCAGACTTGTCTTTCCCTTCTTCTCTTTCATTCGAAGCAGTTGAAAAGGCCAGGAATGAGCTGCTGCTGAGAATCGAAAAGAAATTCACTGATCCTTTCTCCTACTCGGCGGCGCGCTTGGCTGAGGAGGTCTTCGGAAACCCGATGTACGGCACAGGCATGTTTGGCCGGAAAGACAGGATAAAGGCGATTCATCCTAAACGGTTTCTCGACGCAACGGACTTTATCGTTGATTTAGTGTCCCAGCAAAAACAGCTGAACATATTGGGACAAGTACAAGCATGTGATGTTCGGGGACATGCCCCGCAAACGTCCGCTGTAACGTCCGAAAGAATACCCGTAAACCGGCATGTTTTTGAAACAGAGACACGCAGCGCTGCAGGTCCTTCCGTCTTGACACTCGGATTTGACTGCGGAGAGATGAAAGATGCCAGCGATTATATCAAAATACAGCTAATAGACGGATTACTGGGAAAGTACGGCCATTCCGCTTTATTCAAGCACTTCAGAGAGAAGGATCTGGCAGTCTATCACGTTATCACCCGTTACGATGTCATGAACAATTTGCTGCTTGTTTCAATATGTACAGATCAGCTTCATGAGATAGACATTCCCCCGCGCGTTTTGGAAGCTGTCTCAGCTTTTCATACAGATGAGCGGGAACTAGAACAGGCAAAGCAGTTTTTACGCAATGAATTGCTGCTGCAATTCGATTCTCCCGAAGGTCTATTGGCCTATATGGGGATCCTGCGCCGCTTCTCCTGCACGAAAGAAGCCTTGCTGGATGGCATCTCAGCGGTTACATGCCGTGATGTATTGCAATTCATAGCGACCATCAATTATATCGGAGCTCATGTAGTAAGGGGATGAAGAGATGGAAAAGAAAGCCTTTTTTCAACAACTGGATGAACGAACCGATATCAGATACACAGACAGCGGACTAAAAATATTCAGATTGAAATTCCCCCGCGCCCACCTGCGGCTGTGCAATGTAAAAATCGATTTTGGAAGCCGGGATGTATGTATACGGGCAGAATCCGGTGATACACTGCTTCCGTATGGCACAGCGCATTTTTTAGAGCATCTTCTCTTCTGGCATAACGGCCGCAATCTGTACAGTGATTTTTTTGCGCATGGCGCGCTTTTAAACGCATTCACTACCTACACCGATACCAATTTCATGTTTACCTCATTACCGGATCGGCTCAGACAAACGATCCCCATCCTGCTTGATGCTTTATGGAACCACTCATTTGACAAGAAGATTGTCGCTCAGGAAAAAGCTGTGATTACAAGCGAAATTCAAACAGCACACCTTAACCATCAGCTCTCATATCATTATCAGCTGATCAGCATGCTTTCTCCCTCCTCACCAGCTGCCGTTTTCCCCGCAGGCAGAATCGAAGATATTGAGGCGCTGGACATCAGTGATTTACAAAAAGCCTATAAGGCTGCCTACCAAGCCCATCGGATGACGCTATTTTTGATTGGGGGCTCAGAAAATACAGAAACGCTTTTGCCTCCTCACCTCCAGCTGGAAAAACGTCCGGATTATCATGCTGAAAGAAAAATCATCCCGGCATGCCCTCCAGCCCTCTCACAAAAAATGGTGCTGGGTGATGAGGAGCGGATGGAAGATACATGGACCGGATTACAGATCGGCGCACTTCCCGGGCAAAACGATCTGTTGGCGATAAAGCTTTATTGGGATATCGCGGCTCGTATTCTATTTCAATTAGATTCACCGTTTTTTCAAGAGATTCAGCAAACGTACCGCCTAGAAATCGATCGTTTGTCAGCCGAGACTTATATCTATGAGGATGGCGGTTTCTTGATCCTTCACAGTCAAGGGACCCATTCTTCAGCTTATATCGATGTGGCTTCATACTATGTCACACAGAAGAAAGAACAGGTTGCCGCCTGGCTTCAATACGGCAAGGACTCTTTGACAGACGCGATCATTTATGACAGCGATTATGTGCGTAAATGCTTCGAGTGGGCAGCCGAGTGTGACAGGTGCGATTGCTCGTTTCTTGACATGTACCACATCATTCAAGATATGGATGCGCAGGTTTTCTTGTCTCTCATTGATGCAATGGCATCTTCTAACAAAGCGATCATTCACATTTCTCAGAAAGAGGCGATCAGACAATGAAAAAAAACACTGTCTTTACCCTTTTATTGCTGCTTATAGGTATGGCGGCTTATTCCTTCGGCTGGGTTCAGGCCGTTGCCGAAGCCGCCGCCCAATATGTACAGATGATCAACAATGATGCTGTGCGGCTCGGGCTGCTGGCTTGTACCGCTGCCCTCCTGATGCTGCCTGCTTTTCTCTATCTTCATTATGTCACCCAATCCGTGAAAAACATGACAGCAGCTTTTCAGAAACTCACACAGTCTCATCAAAGCTGCTGTGACTTTCAGCAACACAACTTGTGCAGCCGATATGCAGAAGACGTCAAATCGCTGCGTGACAGCTATAAAAACGTCCGCCAAACATACGTGATGGCTGCCGTGTTGTGCCAAGTCATCATATTCGGCTGCATGTTCGAAATCGTTAAAGCCGTCCCTTTCCGCCTTCACACGCCCCCTGCCCTTTCAATGGGACTTGCGATGCTACTGATTCTGTATTTATTGTTTTGCATGCGAACTTATTTGCGGCAGCTTTTCCGGCACGGCAGCCTGTTCAGAAAAGTGTTTGCGGGAGCGCTGGCAGCAGCCGGGATTTGGTGGATGCTCAGTTTCTCTATAAGTGAACTGCTGTTTCTGATTATCCTGGCTACCATTCAGCAAATCGGATCATTTATTTATAAACGATTCTCTTATCGCAGCACCGCTTCTCTTGATCTATAAAATAGCTACATCGCAATCGCAGACGGACCCGCGCCAACCGGAATCACCGTCACGGCTGTATAATCACTTGTGCGGTACACGGTCACAGCATTGTCGTTGGGCTGTGCCGCATAAATATACTGTTTGTCCGGCGTTACGGCGAGGTCAAAAGCGCCGGGGAGAGACACGTTTGCAATGATCCTCTGTCTGGCCGTATTAACTACATATAAGTTATTAATAAGAAACGGTTCACTATATGGCTCTAGAAAATAAGCTCTAGTGCTATCGAGAGAAAATACAATCGTCCTCAGCGTTTCAAATAAACGGCTGAAGTCCCCTCCCCTGCTTAATGGAGACAAACTAATCTCCGTTACACCTTTCGGCCACAGCTCACCATTCAACACGTATGCAAAATTTCCAGCGTAAGGAGTTGCAATTAAACTGGGAAATTCAAATGAATCTATGATACTTTCTACCAACTGCCCAGTATTTATATCATATTTATCAACCGACCAACTGCTTCCATTAGCGGTATAGACATACTGTCCATTCGGATCAAGAGCAAAGTCTAAAGCGCCGGGTATCGGAATGACATCAATGACCGATTGAGAGGCCGTGTTAATCACATATATAGATCCGGCGGCCATCACGTATGCGAACTCATCTGTTGGATCAAATTCGATCTTTCTCGGCCCTCCTCCAACAGTAATGGTATTTATGATGGTTAATGTTTTATTATCAATCACTGAGACAAGGTTGGTATTTCCATGGAGGACATACGTGAATGCTTTATCGAAAGTAACGCCTAGATTAGTTGGCACGTCAGAAAAAGGGATTGTTTTTACAACAGTGTTTAAATCTGCATCAATAACCGAAACCGTGCTGTCTCCAGTATTGGCAGTAAACACATACGATTGAGGGTCTGGTGATGGCGGTAAAACAAGTGTCCCGGTCACCGTAAGCGGACTGCCGTAGAAAGGCGGTACAATGAGCAGATCTTCCACTGTTATTTGACTGAAATCAGGACAGCGGCCAGACTGTGCTGCATAATAAACAACTTGATCAATCTCTTCGGTATGAATCACAGAAACAGCCCCGTCTCCTTGTCCATATTGATTTCGTACAGGCGACACACTGAGAAGAAGCGTAATGGTCCCTTGTACTCTCACAGCATATCGAACACCGATATCTTCTGGTTCCGGCCCAGTCTGGATTAAGCAAGGCTCACTGATACAGGACACATTGTCTGTACTCCATGTAACAGCCGCTGACGCTTCGGCCGAATCAACCTTGAAGCCCTCAGGGATATCTATCGGCACTTGAAACGGCGCTTCTCGGCTAATTTCCTCATCACAAAAACAGAAACAATTTTCCTGTAAAGCAGAAAGATCATTCTTTTTCATGATTTCACGTCCTTTTAGAAATGCACAACATGCAGCGGTTAAATCGTAATGGCACCCGGTGAAACCCCAAGAGATATCACAGTTTCCTCAGAATAATCATCTGTGTTGTAAACAATGATGCTCTGCTCTATAAAACGAGTTGCATACAGAAAATCGCCATTCGGGGTAAACGCATAGTCTGTTGCTGATTGCGGAAGATTTCCAATTACACCTGCTCCATTCGGACTGACAGAATATAAATTGCCAGTGAAGCTGTCATGTAAATACACCTCTGATCCACTCGTAAACATTACATATAGCCCGTCAGGCTCCAGCTCTTGGGTATCCCTGATCGTAAACGTATTTAAATCAATAACCGTCAAATAATTGAATAAGAATTCTTGTTCTAATACATACGCATACCGCTCCGTAGAATCTGTTTCTATGGATGATACGATAAGCTCTCGTTCAATCGTTCCTAAGACTTCACCGGTAGATAAGTCCACTTTTTGCACTAACCCAAAATTAAGAACATAGGCGAACAACCCATTGGGGTCAATTGCAATATCAAAACCTTCTACAGGAATAGACCTCTCAACAGTCAACGTATCAATTCCAATCACATAAACCGCAGTACCGGTGAAAACATAAGCAAACTCATGATTAGGGATAAATCTAATCAATCGAGGCGGCTGATCCAGCAATATAGTTGCTGTCACTGTTAATGTGTCATAATCGATGACAGAAATCACATTATTGTTGGGATGTAAGACAAACACAGCGCTTTTATCTGGCGTAATTTCAATACCTGCCGGATTGTACGGAAGAGCAATCGTTGTCACAACAGTATGGGTGTTTGTATCAATCACAGAAACTGATTGATCATTTGGATTCGCTGTAAACGCGTAGACGGGTTCCGGCTCCGGTACAAGCACAATCGTCCCCGTCACCGATAAAGGACTGCCGTAAAACGGCGGAACAACAACAAGGTTCTCAATCGTGATGTCACTGATATCCGGGCAATCATCCGGTTCATCGGAATAATAGACGACTTGATCGATTTCTTCATTGTGAATGATGGAAACAGCCCCGTCCCCTTGTCCATATTGATTTCGCACAGGTGAGACACTGACGAGTAGCGTAACGGTTCCCTGCAGGCGCACTGCAAATTGAACACCGACCTCATCAGGCTCTGGCCCCGTTTGAATTAAGCAACGGTCACTGACACAAGAAAGGCTGTCTGCATTCCACGTCACGTTTGCAACAGCTTCAGCCGGATCAACGACAAACCCTTCAGGTAATTCAATCGGTGCTTGAAACATGGCTTCTCGGCTTGCTTCTCCCTCACAAAAACATAAGCACTCTTCTTGTTCTGCTCCTGCTTTTTCTTTAAAGGAAAGCTTATTTTTTCTCATACCTTCACTTCCTTTTCAGAAATACACTGCTCACGCAGATACAACAGAATATGGAAGGTGAATGTGTTTGCTTGTACAAATTGCCGAGGGTAAAAGTGGTTTTTAAAAAGTATTTCCTCCAACATGCGGTGTAACGAAAGAAAAAATTGCGGTTTTTTTGCGCTTCTCACAAGAATGTTGATGATAAAATATGACATATATAGAATTATGAAGGGAGGGATTTGCAAAAGTGACAGGTGTCATATCTTCTTCTTCCATCGGAGAAAAGATTAACGAATGGTATATGTACATACGCCGATTTAGCATACCCGATGCAGAATATTTGCGACGAGAAATCAAGCAAGAGCTGGATCAAATGGAAGAAGATCAAGACCTTCATTTGTACTATTCACTGATGGAGTTTCGGCACAACCTGATGCTTGAGTACCTTGAACCGTTAGAAAAAATGAGGATTGAGGAACAGCCGAGACTGTCTGATCTGCTGCTTGAGATTGATAAAAAACAGGCTCGTTTAACTGGTCTGCTTGAGTACTATTTTAATTTCTTCAGAGGCATGTATGAGCTGGATCGCCGTGAATATGTATTAGCCATTCAATTCTTTAAAAAAGCTGAGAGCAAGCTGGTTTTTGTCAAAGATAAAATCGATAAAGCTGAATTCTTTTTCAAAATGTCAGAAGTCTATTATTATATGAAACAAACTTATGTCTCCATGGACTATGCACGTCAAGCATTCGAAATATACAGTGAACAGACTACATATGATATCAGAATGATTCAATGCCAGTCCTTATTCGGAGCCAACTTTTTGGATTTAAAACAATACGAAAAAGCAATTGCCCATTTTCAAAAAGCCTTTACACTTGCAAAAACAGAGCAGCAGCCCCAATTAATGGGAAGAACACTTTATAACATAGCACTCTGCAAGCAAAACCAAAACAGTTTTGAATCAGCGATAGAGTATGTAAAAAAATCTATTCAAGTATTTGAAGGATCTAAAATGCTTCCTTCATTGCCACAAGCTTTTTTCCTAATTACACAAATTTATTTTAAATTAGGTAAGATTGATAACGCCTGTGAATATCATAAAAAAGGAAAAGAGTATTCTGCAGCTGCGGGAGATACCGTGTATCTAACGGAGTTTGAATTTTTGGAATCTTTATACTTGTCTGGACCGGATGAGGAACGGATAGAAAAATGTTTTGTTTTTCTTGAAAGTAAAATGATGTATGCAGATATTGAGGACTTCGCACTTGATGTTGCTAAATATTATCATCAACAGGAAAATTACAAAAAAGCATCTCATTACTTTTTAAAGGTTGAAGAAGCAAGACAGCACATTCAAGGGGGGGTGAATTTATATGAAATGGAAGTATAAATTATTACTCGCTTGTTTAGCTGTGAGTGCTGTATTTATCACAGTCGAAGTATCAAATTCATCAACAGAACATTTTGATGTTGCGCAACGCGCCATGATCTAAACCGCCGTCCATCGGCGGTTTTTTCGTCCCCTCTTTACCAAAGTCTCCCAATCCATGCTATGATCTTTTCAATAATCTTGAAGAGAGTGGAAATGCAGCATGTCTCTGGAAAGTGTGAAAACCCACTTTACACAGTGGAATGGAGAAAATGATGTGACGGAGTTCGAAACGTCGAGTGCGACCGTTGAACAGGCAGCTGAGACAATCGGCGTAAGCCTGTCTAGAATCGCCAAGTCCCTGTCCTTCAGAGGGGAAGGAGATCAGGTGATTCTGATTGTGGCAGCGGCGATGCCAAGATCGACAACAAAAAGTCCAGGCAAACATTTGGCTTTAAAGCAAGAATGCTCTCTCCTAATGAGGTGCTGGAGCAGACAGGCCATGAAATTGGAGGAGTTTGCCCATTTGGATTGGCTCATGATCCTGAGGTTTATCTTGATGTATCGCTGAAACGGTTTCAGACTGTTTTCCCCGCATGCGGCAGCAGAAACTCCGCTATTGAATTAACACCGAAAGAATTATCCGAATTTTCTTTCTCAAAAGTGTGGATTGATGTTTGTAAAGACTGGGAATAAAAAACATCCAGACATCGTCTGGATGTTTACTTATTTCACAAACCCAAGCAGCATTTCACGGATGATTTTGCTGGCTGTGTTTGCCGTTTGCTCTGAGTGGTCATACACCGGTGCGACTTCCACTAAATCAGCGCCCTTTACGTTTACCTCTGAACGCGCAATTTCATGGACCGATGCAAGCAGTTCTTTAGACGTGATGCCGCCGGCGTCAACCGTTCCTGTACCCGGTGCGTGTGCAGGGTCTAATACGTCAATGTCAATTGTGACATAAACCGGACGGCCCGCCAGCTTCGGAAGCACCTCTTTCAGCGGTTCAAGCACTTCAAATTTTGAGATGTGCATGCCGTTTTCCTTCGCCCATTCAAACTCTTCTTTCATGCCGGAACGGATTCCGAATGAATACACATTGTGCGGTCCGATCAATTCTGCCGCCTTACGGATCGGCGTGGAGTGAGAAAGCGGTTCTCCCTCATAATCAACACGAAGATCTGTATGTGCGTCAAAATGGATGATCGCAAGGTCTGGGTATTTCTTGTACATCGCTTTAATGACAGGCCATGACACGAGGTGCTCCCCGCCCATACCCATTGGGAACTTCCCTTTTTCTAAAATGCTGTCCACGTACTCCTCAATCATATCCAGGCTTCGCTGCGGATTTCCGAACGGCAGCGGAATGTCGCCGGCGTCAAAGAAGTTCAAGTCAGCCAGATCGCGGTCTAAATATGGGCTGTATTCCTCAAGGCCGATTGATACCTCACGGATTCTGCTTGGGCCAAAGCGTGAGCCCGGGCGATAGCTGACTGTCCAGTCCATTGGCATGCCGTAAAGAATGGCGTCCGCCTCTTCCCACTCGGGACGGCTCGCGATAAATACTTTTCCTGAATAAGCTTCATCAAATCTCATCTATAATACCCTCGCTTTCCTGTAAAAAAGCGCAAGATTCGCTCCTGCGCCATACCTTCATTATTTAATCAGGTCACTCACAAATTTCGGCAGAACAAACGCCGCTTTATGAATATCTTTTGTGTAATATTTCGTCTCAATATCGAAGAAACGGCTGTCTTCCACTGCAAGCGGATCATATTTTTTCGAGCCAATTGTAAATGTCCACAAACCGCTTGGGTATGTCGGAATATTCGCCGTATACAGCTTCGTAATCGGGAAGATTTCCTTCACGTCGCGCTGTACATTTGTGATTAATTCCGGTGTAAACCATGGGTTGTCCGTCTGCGCAACGAAAATACCGTCTTCTTTCAGCGCTTTTGCGATTCCTGCGTAGAATCCTTTTGTAAACAGGTTTACAGCCGGTCCGACTGGTTCAGTTGAATCTACCATGATGACGTCGTATTGATTTTCAGATTTTGCAATGTGCATAAATCCGTCATCTACCTGCACGTCAACGCGCGGATCATCCAGTTTGCCTGCGATAGAAGGAAGGAACTTTTTAGAGTATTCGATAACCTTGCCGTCAATATCTACAAGTGTCGCTTTTTTCACGCTTGGGTGCTTCAGGATTTCTCTGATAACGCCGCCGTCACCGCCGCCGACTACGAGAACGTGCTCCGGATTTGGGTGCGTAAATAATGGCACATGCGCCACCATTTCGTGATAAACGAATTCGTCTTTTTCAGATGTCATCACCATGCCGTCCAAAAACAGCATGTTGCCGAACTCTTCTGTTTCCACCATTTCTAAATGCTGAAACTCCGTTTGTTCTGTATGTAACGTCTTGTTAACCTTCATCGTAATGCCAAAGTTTTTCGTCTGCTTCTCTGTGTACCAAAGTTCGCTCAATTGTCATCTCCCTTTCGAGGCTGTATTCATTTATTGTAAGCGTCTAATCAGCTTTTATTCTCGGTTGAAATCTCATTTTCACCTAAGGAAAAAGTATAGAGGATGGCGGGGAAAAAGTAAAGATGCGTCCTGTTCTGCGATGTTTAAAAACGATCTTTTTTTCTCATAATAGTAGAAACATAAAAAAAGGGGGAACCCGTTGTGGATGCAATGACAAATAAACGGCTGAGACTGACGCTGAAAACCGTTCGCGCCTTTATCTTTTTAGGGGCTTTTGCGGCCTTGGCGGCAGCTGCCGTGTTTATGACTGTCATTTTGATAGCCAAATACCAGGGCGCTCCCTCGGTGCAAGTGCCGCAATCCACGATTTTGTATGCGAGTGACGGCTCAAAGCTCGGGGAAACGAACTACGGCGAAAAGCGCTATTGGGTCCCCTTAAAGGACATGAATCCGACGATCGTAAAAGCGACAGTGGCAATTGAAGACCAGAATTTCTACGATCATCACGGCTTTGATTATAAACGCATGGCCGGCGCGGCGCTTGCTGACCTGAAAGCATTTGCCAAGGTTCAGGGTGCAAGCACCATCACCCAGCAATATGCCAGAAATTTATACCTTGAACACGACAAAACGTGGAAACGGAAATGGAATGAGGCGTTCTACACGATCCGTCTGGAACAAAACTATTCTAAGGACGAGATATTAGAAGGCTATTTAAATACGATTTACTACGGCCACGGCGCCTACGGCATTGAAGCAGCTTCCCGCCTGTATTTCGGCAAGCATGCCAAAAACCTGACGGATGCGGAGGCGGCGCTTTTGGCAGGTATCCCGAAAGGCCCTTCCGGCTATTCACCGTATGTCAATGAGACGAAGGCCAAGGAACGCCAGAAAACGATTGTGCGGATGATGGAAAAGCAGCAGATGATCAGCCAAAAGAAAGCGGATGAATTGATCAAGGAACCTCTTTCCTATCAGCCTTTGAATAAGCAAGTTTCCAAGAGAAAGGCTCCTTATTTCTACGACAATGCGATGAGAGAGCTGGAGAAAAAGCTCGGCATGACACGGGAGCAAATTGAAACGAGCGGGTTAAACGTCTATACAACGGTAGATAAACGGATGCAGCGCATCGCCGAGGAGACCATTACCGAAACGGTTAACGCGGGCTCTGACATTCAAGTCGGGTTTTCAGCCATTGATCCCCGCACCGGAAACGTTCTCGCCCTTGTCGGCGGCAGGGATTATCAAAAAAGCCCGTTTGACCGGACGACACAGGCGAAGCGCCAGCCTGCTTCGACGATCAAGCCGTTGCTGTACTATAAAGCGATTCAGAGCGGATTTACGCCAGTCACTTTGATGAAAAGCGAAGAAACCGAGTTTCAAATTGATGCAAAGGGAGAAACCTATTCTCCAAGCAACTATAACGGATACTATGCCAACAAGCCGATTACGCTTCTGCAGGCGCTGGCGCTTTCCGACAATATTTACGCTGTGAAAACGCATCTTTTTCTCGGCACGAACAAACTTGTAAAGACGGCAAAGGAATTCGGCATTACCGCCCATCTTCAAGCACTGCCGTCCCTGGCACTCGGCACCGAACCCGTACGTCCGATTGAGATGGTCAATGCCTATGCCATGCTCGCAAATGGCGGAAAGAAAATCGAACCGACTTTTATTTCAAGAGTAACGGACGCAGCCGGCCACGTGCTGTACGAAAACCCGAATCAGCATAAACAAGTGCTTGATGAAAAAGCCGCTTTTGTCACAGCGAGTATGATGACAGGCATGTTTGATACCGATTTAAATGGATATACGTCGGTAACGGGGCGAACGATAGCCAACCGCCTGACAAGAACGTATGCCGGAAAATCAGGAACCACCAGCGCAGACAGCTGGATGATCGGCTTCAATCCGAAGCTGGCCGCAGGTGTTTGGACCGGCTATGACAAAAACAGCACCATCGACTCGGTCGAAGAAAAAAGCTATGCTAAAACCATTTGGGCGGACTTCATGGAGGACGCGCTCAAAGGCGAACCAGAAACCGCGTTCAAGCCGCCAAAAGGCGTAACCGGTGTGTACATTGATCCGGAAACAGGCTACTCATCAGGTCCCGGCTGTGCCGCTAAGCATTACACATATTTTGTGAAAGGCACAGAACCAGCAAACATGTGCTACGGGGCAGAACCCGCAAAACAAACAAAAGACCGGCTTCCATCCAAAGAAAAGCCCGCTTCCGAGAAAAAGTGGTGGGACAAATGGCTGGGGCGACATCATTGAAAATAACCCGGCTCCTCGGAGGCCGGGTTATTCGTATGGTTCCTTCATAATCGATGGAAGAATGTTAAACAATCGAGCTGAACAATCAGTTTTGGGATAAAGTGGTGAAATTCTCATTTCTTCGACGCCAGCTTTCATCTCCCAGTCGCCGACTCATATCCCCCTAAAAATGAAAAACCCCGAGTCTTGTTTCGGCTCGGGATTTTCCATGTCCTATTTCTGTATCACCAGTTTACTCAATGTTTACAAAAAATATCTCAAATACTTTAAAAGTTCACAGAAAATTCACAAATTAATCATCTTCCGGAAGCAGGCTTGTTTTTAATTCATCTGATGAACGGTCCCATAGGCCCTGATCATGCTTTTTCAGAAATTCGCCTAGTACACGCTTCGAGCTGTCGTCCATTTTATCAACGATGATTTTCCGTTTCATGGATTTATCCATCAAATTCACATGCTCAGGCAGCGACTTGTAGCCTCTTCTGATGCTTTTGTCGACCGTCATTTCACAGGCTGTCACACCAGCGTAATAAGGCCCCTCTTCTTTTCTGTCAATCGTTACCCACACAAGCCAGTATGGTTTTCCGTTCGGCACTTCTTCTTTATTCGGGAGAAATTTAATTCCTTTTTCAACGGTGCTGCGGGCATGCATAGCGCCGATGTCTACGAACGCTTCTTTTTCCTCTACATCAACGAATACGGGAGAAATGTTATCAAGGCTGAGTGCCCCTACGCCAAAACCGCCGTGTCCGTCTGTCGGATCACTTTTGATAATATTAAACCCGATTGATTTTTTCTTTTTTTCTTCCATGAAGTTCTACCTCCTACAAAAGCGGTTGAAATATCGCTGAAAACAGCTTTAAAATCGAATCTCTTCCTGCATTGAGCATCGGCCACAGCACGTAAGATCCTAGCGGTGTCACAAACAGCACCAAAAACACGATAAAGCCGTAGCTCTCCGCCTGCGTCATTTTGGCACGCACGCCCGGCGGAACGAGATCTTCTATAATTCGATAGCCATCGAGCGGAGGAAGCGGCAGCAGATTAAATAAAAACAAGACAAGATTCAGATGTATCCAAATAGAAAAAAACTGATCCAGCCCCGTGCTGAACGCCGCAAGCATTTCCATTCCGTACGCATGCATCAACACTAACAAAAAGAAACCAATAAACGCAAGAATCAGGTTACTGACGGGCCCGGCTATAGATACGAGCACACCAGCAAGCCGGGGTTTCTTAAAGAAACGGCGATTCACGGGAATGGGGCGCGCCCACCCGAATCCGGCCACCAGAATCAAAATGGTTCCGAACGGATCAAGGTGTTTAATGGGATTCAGCGTCAGTCTTCCTTGTTTTTTCGCCGTATCGTCACCGAATTTGTATGCGACATAAGCGTGGGCAAGCTCGTGCATCGTAAACGACACAATTAGCGTGATGACGAGGTATGGCATTAAAGATAACGGATAATATAAAAAACGGTCCAAGTGAGATATCCCTCTTTCTCAAAATGCAAGAATTTACTTTATTCAGTATACTATAAGAAGCCTCTTTTTCTAAAGAGAGGAAACGAGATAAAGGAGGATTCAGCACCCATGCCATACGTAACTGTCAAAATGCTCGAAGGCCGTACAGACGAGCAAAAACGCAATCTTGTCGAGAAAGTAACAGAAGCCGTAAAGGAAACAACCGGTGCTTCTGAAGAAAAAATTGTTGTCTTTATAGAAGAAATGAGAAAAGACCATTATGCCGTCGCAGGCAAACGCCTGAGCGATATGGAATAATCTCTATAAAGCCGGCGCTTCGCGCACCGGCTTTTATTATCCCTATTGAGCCAGCTTCGCAATAATCGCCAAGAACGTCTTTTTCTCTTCGGCTGTTAAACGTTCAAACATGCCATCAATCAGCTGCTGGCGGTTTTCGATCATTTGTTCAGCCGCTCCCCGGCCCGATTCAGAAAGAGTAATCCATACAGTGCGGCGGTCATTGTTATTTCTGGATCTCTCAATAAACCCTTCCTGCTCTAAATGATTCAGAGCTGTGGTCGTGGCAGAGGGAGACAGTGTGACCTCCTTCAAAATATCCTTTATGGTGCAGCTCCCATGTCTGTATATGATCCGCAGAATAAATCCTCTTACATTATTCACGTGTTTCGGAACGGTGGCTTCATCTAATTGCTTCGTGCTTTTCAAATATTTTGTAAGTGCGTGATCCAGCAAATTTGCTTCCAGTTTGTCATGGTCCATGTAAATTTCCCCATTTCGAGATGCATTCATAACATACGAACGATATGATTTACTTATTATTTTACTGATTCCGAATAGGGAAAGTCAAAAAAGCAAAATGTGAATTCACAGCTTTTATCCTACATGCCTCGATTTTCCACCTGTTTGACAAGTTTATCTTTAAAAGTTTGGAAAGGAACGTGTTCACTCTGCTGATGTCCGAATCGGCGGACGTTTACCGCATTCTCCTGCTCCTCATGATCTCCAAGCACCAGCACGTACGGGATTTTCTGCACCTGCGATTCTCTGATTTTATAGCCCAGCTTCTCATTGCGCTCATCAATGCCGGCTCTTATCCCCGCCTGCTTCAGCTCCGCCTGTACCTTTCTGCAATAGTCTAAGTGAACGTGAGAAACCGGTATGATTTGAACCTGGAGCGGTGCGAGCCAGACTGGAAAAGCCCCGCCGTAATGCTCGATCAAAATGCCGAAGAAACGGTCGATTGAGCCGAAAACCGCTCTGTGGATGACAACGGGACGAACCTTTTCATTGTGTTCGTTGATATATGTTAAATCAAATTTTTCCGGCATTTGAAAATCAAGCTGAATAGTCGCGCATTGGTGGCTCCGTTTCAGGGCATCTTTTATGTGGAAATCAATTTTCGGCCCGTAAAACGCCCCATCGCCTTCATTGATCTCATAAGAGAGGCCAAGCTCCTCAAGGACGCGTGCTAAGGCACGTTCCGACGCTTCCCAAAGGCTGTCATTGCCTAATGAATCCTCCGGGCGAGTCGAAAGCTCAACTGAATACTCGAAACCAAATGTCCGATATACCTCATCAATCAGCCGAATCGCTTCTTTGATCTCACTCTCAATCTGATCCTCCCGAACGAAAATATGGGCGTCATCCTGACAGAACGTCCGAACTCGAAGCATTCCGTTTAAAGCGCCGCTGTATTCATGGCGGTGCACCTGTCCGAATTCCGCCATGCGAATCGGCAGATCCCGATAAGAATACAGGCTGTTTTTAAAGATGAGCATGTGGCCGGGGCAATTCATCGGCTTCATTGCGAATCTTGTATCATCCACTTCTGAAAAGTACATATTGTCGCGATAATGGTCCCAATGGCCTGACTGCTCCCATAACCGCTGATTCATCATAAACGGCGTACGCACCTCATCGTAGCCGGCATTTGTTTGCAGCTCACGCGAGAAGCGCTCCAGCTCATTGCGGACAATCTGCCCTTTCGGCAAATAAAACGGCATCCCCGGCGCTTCTTCAGAAAACATAAACAGCCCTAACTGTTTGCCGAGCTTGCGATGGTCTCGTTTTGCCGCTTCTTCCAGCATATGCAGGTGCGCATCCAAATCTTTTTTCTTTTGAAACGCAACCCCGTACACCCGCTGCAGGACTTCATTTTTGCTGTCTCCGCGCCAATAAGCGCCTGATACTCTTGTCAGTTTGAACGCCTTGATCATCCCTGTAGAAGGAAGATGCGGCCCGCGGCACAGGTCAACGAATTCCCCTTGCTGGTACAGTGTGATATCCTCCCCGCGCGGAATATTCTTTAAAATCTCAAGCTTAAGCCGCTCGCCTTTTTGTGCAAACAGCTCTTCAGCCTCTTCGTAAGAAACCTCTATACGTTTGATTTCAAGGTTCTCATTTATTATGTGTTCCATTTCTTTTTCGATGGCCTCTAAGTCTCCTGATGCCAAGCTTTTCCCCAGCTTCATGTCATAGTAGAAGCCGTCTAGAATCACAGGCCCTACCCCCAATGACACTTCGCCGTACAGCCGTTTTACTGCTTGGGCCAGCACGTGCGCTGTTGTGTGGCGAAGCACCTGCAAGCCTTCTTGTGAATCGAGTGTGACAATCGAAAGCTCAGCATCCTCCTCCAGCTTGAAACTGAGATCAACAAGCTTGCCGTTGACCTGACCTGCGGCCGCCTTCTTTTGCAGACTGGAACTGATAGAACCAGCCGCTTCTTTGATTGTGATGCCTTTCGGATATTCCTGGATCTGTCCGTCCGGAAGCTGAATGTCTACATGTTTACTCATTTTAAAACACTCCTTATTCATTGTTGTATATAAAAAAACACACCCGTCCCGCAGATAGGGACGAGTGTGTGATTAACCCGTGGTTCCACCCAAGTTCCCGACAAATACTATGTTGTCGGCTCGGTGCTATAACGCAGCATAGACGGCATTGGTTACTTCAGTTCCCCAATGCTGCTCCAAGGCGGTAAATGATATTCCTAAGCTGGGAAGCTCTCACCTTTCCTTCCCTCTCTGAAAACCGTAACTATCATTCATGTCCTTTTCATCGCATGTATTCAATTCATAAAAAAACACACCCGTCCCACAGATAGGGACGAGTGTGTGATTAACCCGTGGTTCCACCCAAGTTCCCGACAAATACTATGTTGTCGGCTCGGTGCTGTAACGCAGCATAGACGGCATTGGATACTTCAGTTCCCCAATGCTGCTCCAAGGCGGTAAATGATATTCCTAAGCTGGGAAGCTCTCACCTTTCCTTCCCTCTCTGAAAACCGTAACTATCATTCGTGTCCTTTTCAACGCATTTATGTAGTTCATATAAAAAAACACACCCATCCCTCTAAAAGGGACGAATGTGTTGATCATCCGTGGTTCCACCCAAATTCCCGATCAATTACACATGGTGATCGGCTTAAAGATGCTGTAACGCAGCATGACGGTATCAGATACTTGTTTTCCCCGATACGGCTCAAAGGCGGTAAGCTGCTTTCCCTGCGTTAGGAAGATCTCAGCTGTCCTTCCCTCTCTGGAAACCGTAAAAAGCATCTCGTGTCCTTATCAGTGCCTGTTGTTTCAATAATTTTTTATATCTTACTATATATTCCCACAAAGTGCAATCAGTGATTTACATTTTTTCTGACGCGGCAGTCCCGTTATGGGCAGCCAGAAACAGCCATACAAGCAATGCAGCGAGGCTGTATGACGCTCCCATCATCAAAAACGTAAACCCGGCACCAGCATACCAAGTGGCGGACAGATGAATGATCACCCCGGTTATCGCTACGCCGACCAAGGCTCCGATTTGCCGGTTTGCATTTAACGCCGCACCGGCGATATTCGCATGTCTTTGCCCGGCAGCCTGCATGATCACAGTTGTCATGGCAGGAACTGTAATACCGGTACAGAGGTTCATAACAGACATCAACACCGCCAGCTGCCAATAAGGAAAATCCGGAGAAATCAGCACAAACAACAGCAATGCAATGATACAGCTGACCGCCATTGATACAAACATAAGCTGACCGGCTTCAAACCGATTCGCCAGACGGGCAAACAGCAGATTGCCGATCACGAAGACCGCCATCATCGGCAGCAGCTTCACTCCAGCCATAAAGGAACTTGCCCCTCCTGCTTCCTGCAAAAAAAGGCTGAGCATAAACATGCCGCCAAAAAGGGCGAAATTCAGCAAAAACCCGATAAATTGGGCAGCTGAGAAGCGGCCGTTTTTGTATAAGGACGCCGGCAGGATGGGTGCTTTTGCAGAAATTTCCCGCAGCAAAAACAGCACAAATGCCAAAATCGCTGCAGTAAATGCTACAAGAATCACTGGCGAGCGCCAGCCCGCTGAAGGCCCCTGTATCAAAGCATAGGAAAGAAACCCGAGAGCCATCATGCCAAGCAGATGCCCGGTGATGTTCACGCGGCCGGATTTTCCCGGTACGCGGCTGAGGATTCGGTAAGCTGAAATGAGCGCAGCAACCCCTATTGGCACATTGATCAGAAAAATACTCTGCCAGCCCGCCAACTCTACCAGCACGCCCCCGATAAAGGGCCCAAGGCCTGAAGCGGCGGAAACAAGCGCGGCCCACAGCCCAAACATTCTCGCCCGCACCCGCTCATCAGGATAAGAGGCAGCCAAAAGGCTGAGTGAGCTTGGCATAAACAAAGCTGCGCCAATTCCCTGTATAAGGCGTCCGGCAATCAGCATCTGCCCATTTATAGATGCAGCGCATAAACAAGAGGCCAGAACAAAAACGGCTAGACCCAAGATATAGATCGTCTTCGAGCCGAAACGGTCAGCCAAGGCTCCGCCCGCCAGCAGAAGCGACGCAAAAGTAAGAATGTACCCGTCCACAACCCACGTTACACCTGAAAGTGACATTGAAAGAGTGTTTTTCATATCAGCCATCGCCACATTCACAACGGTCACATCAAGAGTTGCCATGAGGAAACCAAGTGCGAGCACGATCAGCACGGATATGCCTGTTGATGATGTTGATTCTTGTATAGACCCGCTATTTTTCATTACAATTGCCCTTTCACTTGCTTGATTACCCAATCATCTATTTTTTCAAGATCATACAATTCCCCGACCCTGTCCATGACATGCTGCAAGGATTCTTCTTTCATGAGATTGGACCATTTATCCTCGATTTCCCCCATGACTGTCTCCAGCACACAGTGACTTTCACCCTCAAATACAGATTGCAGCAGGCCTTTCCCCTGATACATCGAACCTCTGCCTTCGACCGCTTGATAAACATCATAAAGCGTAATGTCCGCCAAAGGCTTCGTCAGGGTAAAACCGCCCTTCGTCCCTGGTAAGGATTCTGCCAAACCGGCTTGAACTAATGTTCTCATCAGCTTCTTCAAGTAAGACGGAGACACGCGCAATCGCTGGCTTATAGCCTCTGACGTCAAAGAAGCCTGTACAGGCAGCCGTGACAGTAACAGCAGCACAGAAACCGCCTGCTCCATTCCTGATTTCATTTTCATCCTATTCACTCCTGATTCATTATGGATAACTATTATCCATAATGAATCTCTTAGCAGCTTTTGTCAATAAAAAAAGCAAAAGAAACGATTCATTTCTTTTGCTTGGTATGGTTAACAAATCTGCTTCAGTTCCTCTATGTATTGAAGCGCTTCGTCATATTCTTCATTTGTATATTTTTGCTTGCTTTTGATGGTAAAGACTTTTTCTTTCTTTTCCTCATCCTCAAGCCCATCAAAGTAAAGGATCGTGGAAACCAGCTCTAAAAACCGTGATGAACGGCTGTTTACACTGTCGATATAGCCTTTCATATCCGGCATGTCCAGATCAGCATGGTCTAAAAATGCGGAGCCTGTCTCAGTCAGCGAATACCGGTATTGAAAGTAGCCGCCCTTTTTTTCCTTCACCTCATGCAGAAATCCAAGGTTGCACAGCTCTTCAATCTGGAGCGTCAGTTCCTCTGAATATGGTCCGTAAAAGTGAAAATCATATTTCTCATAGAAAGGAAACTGCATTTTCTTGGCGATATAAATCATTTTCTGCAGCTTCTTTCGCCCGATGATTTCTCCAGAATCCGAGAACACCTTCATCAGTTTTGCATGTTCTTTCAACAAATTCCCGACATCTCCTTTTTCCTTCTTTCCAATTTCTATGTCAGTCCCAGCAGCTGCCGGATTTTCATTTTCGCTTCCGGATGTTTAGAGCCGTCACAAATCAAGTCCTTTGGATAGTACAGCTTGTGGTCCGTCCGCCGTTTACCTGAGATGGATTCCACAATAGCCGACTGCCTGGACAGCTCTTTAATTTGGCCGTTTTGCGTCAAGAGATGGATCGGCAGACGCTCCTCTTCCTCTCCTGGTCGGTAAAAATCGTATGGCAGATCTGATGAAGAATCAACGACCAAATAATAGCTCGGATCGATCCCCGCCTCTTTGAACAATGAAGTCAGCTCAAAATAAGCCGACATTTCTTCATTCGGATTGAATTCAACGTATTGGAAAAGCTGGCGGTTAATGAATCTGCGGCACAAGTCGGATAAAATCGCGTCTTCTTCATCCTCCCAGGCCTGGAAGTAATACAAAATAATAGATTCATCCAGCTTTACATAATCCTCCAGTGTCAATTTCCCTTCAAAAATAGAATAGAAATGAACCGGAGCGTGAGTGAAGACATAGCCTTCATCGTGCAGCTGCTTCGCCCTGTGAAGAATCTTCGTTAAAATGACCTCTGCACTTCTGGTCACAGGATGGAAGTAGACCTGCCAGTACATTTGGTAACGGCTCATGATATAGTCTTCGACAGCGTGCATTCCGCTTTCTTTAATGACGATCTGATCCTCGCGCGGCCGCATCACCCGAAGAATCCGCTCCATATCAAAATGGCCGTAGCTGACGCCCGTATAATATGCGTCGCGCTGGAGGTAATCCATGCGGTCTGCGTCAATCTGACTCGAAATCAGGCTGACCACTTGCTTGTTTTTATATGTTTTGGCAATGACTTCAGCAACATCCTGAGGGAAACCCGGGCTCACCTTTCTGAGCACCTGATTAACCTCCGTGTCTCCCAAAATGATACCTCTTGTAAAATCCTCGTGGTCAAGGTGAAAGACCTTTTCAAATGAATGCGAGAACGGCCCGTGCCCGAGGTCATGAAGCAGCGCCGCGGCCAAACAGAGTTCGCGCTCACTGTCATCCCATTCAGGGCGGCCTTTAAAGACGTCATCAACCATTCTTCTGACAATTTCATAGACACCGAGAGAATGGTTGAACCGGCTGTGCTCAGCCCCATGGAACGTCAAATAGGTCGTGCCGAGCTGCTTAATTCTGCGGAGACGCTGAAATTCACGGGTTCCGATTAAATCCCATATCAGCTTGTCCCGAACATGAACATAGCGGTGCACCGGATCTTTAAACACTTTTTCTTCTGATAATTTTCCATTTGGATACGCCATCGTCATTCCCTCTTTTTTTTAGCCGTGTTTCTATTATATCGACTCTATTCTTTGAAAACATCCTTGAATTTGCCCGGCGATTTGTTCCATCTTCATGAAAAACACATCTTGTGAAGCAAAAAAGCCTGACCTAAGGGCCGAGGCTAAGAAAAAATATGTTTTTACTTTTTTATTTTCTTTTTTACTTTGTCAATCAGCTCATCCTCTGTCGGAGCTGACAGCGGGCGATTGTTCACAAAAGCAAATGATTTTTTCCGTCCGGGCCCGCAATAAGATTGGCATCCTACCTCAACCTTTGCGTCCGGGTCCACTTCTTTCAAACGCGGCAGCAATGTTTTGATATTAGTGGCTTGGCAATCATCACACACTCGAAATTCATTAGCCATGACGTACGCTTCCCTTCATTTCTATGTTCATCTATGTGAATAACCTAAAATCACGTTTCAAAAAAAATCACATCACTCTTCATTTTACAAGGATTCGACTGTTCCTGCAAGCCGCTCCATCCTTCGTATCTCCTATTCTTTCAGCCAATTTGTATAAATATTTTCCAACCTGGACATTCTAATACCATGAAAAGAAAAATGGGAGTTGAGATAAATGACAAAACAGCGACAAGACGCTTGGTCAGAGGAAAACGATCTGCTTTTAGCCGAAACAGTGCTTCGGCATGTGAGGGAGGGCAGCACTCAGCTGAACGCCTTTGAAGAAGTCGGCGATAAATTAAACCGGACATCCGCAGCCTGCGGATTCAGATGGAACGCAGTGGTCCGCCATCAATATGAAAAAGCGCTTCAGCTTGCGAAGAAACAACGAAAACAGCGGATGAGAGCGCTCGGAAACGGGCAGCCCGCGAAAAAAAGATTATTATATCAGCCTCCTGCCGTTGATCCTGAAATCATTCAAGAAACCGCTGCAGAAGAGCCGGTTAAAACGGAAACACCATCTGTCGAAAATGAGCAACCTTTAATGTCTGGCGAACACATGCCTTTTGTTGATGAAAGCTTTAAGGAAGAGTTAGCTAGTCTATCACACTTATTGTCTCCTCAAACGCCTGCAGCTGCGCCTGAGATGACGATGAATGATGTGATCCGCTTCCTGCAGAATTACGAAGGCAATAACGAGCAATCATCAGCATTAAAAATGGAAAATGAGCGTTTAAAGAAAGAAAATCAGGAATTGCAAAACAAAACAGAGCAGCTAGAGGCAGAAGTTCAAAAGCTTGAAAAAGACCAAAAAACGATCCAAGAAGATTATGAAACCTTGGTGAAAATTATGAACAGAGCCAGAAAGCTAGTTTTATTTGAAGAAGATGAACATGCCTCTCCGTCCTTCAAAATGGACCGGAACGGCAATTTAGAAAAATTAGCGGAATGACATAGAAAAATCCCAAAACGGGCAGCTGTTTTGGGATTTTCGCCATGTGCAAAATCCCCTTTTCTATTGAGAAAAGAGAATTTCCTCATTTTGCAGCCGGATCAGCTATTCTTGTAAAATGAGGCCAAGCTTATGTGAATCTATTAAGACATGTGAGCTGCCTCGGCCGTTTTTTGTTTCCGAGGCGCAGCAGAAATGACCAAAAGCCCCAGCATCATAAGCGCAATGCCCAGCCACGAGGAAGGCGAAAGCATTTCCCCTATGAAAAACACACCAAGCAATGAAGCCGTCAGCGGTTCAGCTAAAGACAGCGTGACCGCCGCCGAGGCCGGAACCCCGGTAAGCCCTTTCGCAAACAAAAAGTATGCGGCACATGTTGCAATTAACCCGATGTAAAGGCTTGTTCCCAGTCCTCTAGGGGTCCATATCCACGAGATATCTGACTGCCATAATAGCGGCGTCAGCAAGATGGCGCTGATCATAAATACAACGGCGGAGGTCGCTCGCGGAGGCTGGGTTTTCATCATCGCTTTACTGATGAGCGTATAGCCTGCAAAAGAAGCACCCGCTCCAAGCGCCATAAGAACACCAGCCACATCAATCCGAACATTGGAACTGTCGGAAAACAGAAGCCAGCAACCCGCTAAAGCCAGCACAGTCGCAATCCACCAGGAGTTTCGCGGGCGTTTCTTCAATACAGCCCATTCGAGGGTCCCGGCAATGATAGGCGCACTGCCGATGGCAATCACAGTTCCCACTGCAATTCCCGTTTCTTTAACCGCTGTGAAAAACAGCGGCTGGTAACACGCCATACAAACAGCGGCTAAAAATACGAGCGGCCATGACCAATTTTTCACGTGAAGCTCCCGGCTGACCCAAACCGCAAGCAGCATGGCGCTTCCTCCTATTAATAACCTGAACGCTCCAAATGCCAGCGGTGTGGCGCTTTCTGGAGCCAATGCCTGAACGGTTCCCGTGGTCCCCCAGAAAAAAGCCGCAATCAATACAAAAAGGCTGTAAATATTCCCTTTCATCTGCCTCTCTCCTTTAATATGGATGCTGATGTCATTTTATCGTTTTTCTTTTTGTCGTGGTTATCTGTATGTAAGAAGGATTTATCTGAAAATAAGATTATTGGGGTAAAATGCCGCTTGTGATAAAAAATGCATGCCGGCATATACAGCCGGCATGCGAAGAACGTTCACCCAAATACCTTTGCATTCCGCTCAGCCATCCGGACGAGGTTTTTCTCAAATTCCATTTCCTCATCAATGGACAGTCCAGCTGAATAAAGATGGGTGCTTAACGCTTTTAATTCCGTCAATAAAGCGAACATTAAGTCTTGTACGGAGATGTCTTTTTGCAGAAGCTCACTTAAGGACGCCATCGTTTCCGGACGTATTTCCGGATAGACGCCTTTTTTATCGTTTTGTTTGTCTTTCAGCGCCGCTTGATAGAATCGTCTGATCAAGTCGGCCCTTTCACTGCCGCTTTTATCCGCACAGAGATAAATTTGAACAGCGACTCCGCCGCGAACGCGTCTCTGAGAGATGCCGGCGAACTTTTTGCCATTTATACTGAGGTCATAGCTGCCGGGACAATAAGATCCTTCAATTTCATAGGCTTCGATCTTTGCGTTGTACGGTCTCAGCATTCGTCTCATCAGCTCGACCATCGCTTCATATCCTTTGTCTATATCGATGCCTTTCTTTTCGTCCTCGAATATGAGAGAGATATTTAAAACACCGTCATCCAATACGACGGCAAGACCGCCGGAATTGCGTACGATCACACGGTATCCTTCGCTCTCCAGCAAGGAGATACCATCCTGCAAAAACGGGAGGCGTGTATCCTGTATTCCAAGGACAATTGTATCGTGGTGCACCCATGAACGCGCTGTCGCCGGCGACACGCCTTTTCCGACGGACATGCACAGCGTATCATCCATTGCGAAGGATTGCTTCGCATCAAATAAAGGGCCGAGACTGGATTGGTCAATGACTCTCCATTTCGGCTGCATCAGTAAATCAATCGGTTGGTTTGCCATCTATGTAAAACCCTTTCATGTTAGGCTTATTGAACGAAAACTATTATATCATTTCAGCAGCTGTGATTGATAATTGCTTTTCAGCATCGCAAGAAAAATTTCTTTATTTTTTGTATTCTCCATGAGAGGAGAATGAATGTAAGACAGCTTGCGCTTTAACGAGAAATCTTTAATATGCAGAATTGAAATTTCGCGGTGGATCAAATCCTTATGCAGCACGCTTCTGGATAGAACCGAAAGTCCCATGCCGTTGATCACCGCTTCCTTTACACCTTGATTGCTGCTGATGGTGAACATTGATTTCGGCCGAAGTCCATTTGAACTGAGTACATGATCGAGATATTCTCTCGTCCCAGAGCCTTTCTCTCTTGTCACCCACGCTTCGTTCTGCAAATCGCTGATCGAAATCTCTTTCCGCCCGGCGAGCGGATGCTGATTTGGAGCGGCAATGCACATTTCATCCTCCATGAACGGTTCAATTTCCAGCTCATTCTCGTTTGTATGTCCTTCAATCAGCCCGATATCAGCCTGAAGCATACGCACACGCTCGCTGACCTCCTCTGTATTGCCAATCATGACATCGAGGTTCAGCTCTGGATACAGCTTTTGCAGCTGGGCCAATAGCGGCGGAAGAATATACTCACCGATTGTAAAGCTTGCAGCTATTTTCAATTCGCCCTTCACATAGTGATGATGCGCATAGATTTCAGCCTTGGCTTGTTCGTAGAGAAACACCATTTGCTTTGCTCTTTGATATAAAATGTCTCCTGTCGGCGTTGTCGTAAAGTGTTTTGGCGACCTGTTCAGAAGAGCCGTTTGAAATTCTTTCTCAAGATTTTTGATATGCAGACTGACGCTGGGCTGGGAGATCATCAGCTTTTCCGCCGCTTTTGTGAAGTTTTTTTCTTCTACCACCGCTATAAACGTTTTCAGCACGTCGTAATACAAAAACCCCACCCCTGTCATTAATGAAATATATGGTTATGATTAGTTTTCTTTATTGTACTCATATCATCCATCTTGGTAAAGAAGGCTATACGGAAGCGCAAAAAAGGCAGCCCTCGGTCGAGAGCTGCCATCGTCTTCATTTTTATTACAGTGCTTGCGCCGCTGTAATTAATGCGAGATTGTAAACATCTTCAGCGTTACATCCTCTTGAAAGGTCGTTTACAGGCATATTTAAACCTTGCAGGATTGGTCCTACCGCTTCAAAGTTGCCCAAACGCTGAGCGATTTTATAGCCGATGTTTCCTGCTTCAAGGCTTGGGAATACGAATACGTTAGCGTCCCCTTTGATCTCGGAATCCGGCGCTTTTTTCTCAGCTACAGATGGAACAAATGCAGCATCAAATTGGAATTCGCCGTCAAGTGTCAGTTCAGGCGCTTTTTCTTTCGCGATTTTCACTGCATCCGCTACTTTTTCTGTTTCATCAGATTTTGCTGAGCCTTTTGTAGAGAAGCTGAGCATTGCCACGCGAGGCTCAATGTCGAACATTTTTGCCGTATTGGCACTTTCGATCGCAATCTCGGCAAGGTCTTGGCTGTCAGGCGCAATGTTGATCGCGCAATCTGCGAATACGTATTGCTCTTCTCCGCGAGCCATGATGAACACGCCTGAAGTCTTTTTCACGCCTTCTTTTGTTTTGATGATTTGAAGAGCCGGGCGGACAGTGTCAGCTGTCGAGTGAGCAGCTCCGCTTACGAGTCCGTCTGCAAGGCCTTTATACACCAGCATTGTACCGAAGTAGTTCTCGTCTAATAACGCTTTGCGAGCCTGTTCTTCTGTCGCTTTGCCTTTGCGGCGTTCTACGAATGCTTGTACAAGGTCTTCCATGCCTTCATATGTATGAGGATCATAAATCTTAACGCCGTCCAGCGTAAGGTTCAATTCTTTTGCTTTTGCTTGGATCTCATTTTCATTGCCGATCACAATCGGATTCAGCACTTTGTTTCCTGCAAGCTTGCTGACCGCTTCTAAAATACGCTCGTCTAAGCCTTCAGGAAATACAATTTTAACGTCTTTTCCAGCTACTTTTTCTTGCACTGTTGAAAATAAATCTGCCACAATAAAACCTCCTCAAAAAGTTACAAAAACGCTTTCTTTTACTAGCATACTCTTCTTCCAATCAAATTCAAACAGCCAACTTCCATTATAGCGCTTTCATAAAAAAATCTTATTTTTCTAACTAATTTAAGTGACTCAATCTTCCCTTATAGGTTCTTCTATTTTGATGGAGTTATACGGAAGGGATGTTCAAGGTTTCTCCACAGTAGAATCGGATAAACTATGGTATAGTGAAGGCAATCATGAAAAGATAATGGGAGTGAAGATAAATGAGTGAACAGCAAATGACGAATGAAGCTGCAAAAACGCTTGACGGCTGGTATGCGCTTCATGATTTCCGCACAATGGATTGGGCTTCCTGGAAGCTTCTGTCCAGTGATGAGCGCCAATCTATCATACATGAATTCACTGGGTTGCTTGAAAAATGGGGCGTAGCCCAAAAAGAAGGAAAAGGATCGCAAACTCTTTACAGCATCGTCGGCCAAAAAGCTGATTTTATGCTGATGATCCTTCGTCCTACAATGGAAGAATTAAATCAAATTGAGCTTGAATTCAACAAATCAAGACTTGCTGAGTTCACCATTCCGGCATACTCCTACGTATCAGTGGTAGAGCTGAGCAACTACTTGGCAAGCGGTGACGGCGATCCTTATGAAAATCCGCATGTGCGCGCTCGCCTTTACCCTGAACTGCCGGAATCAAAATATGTATGCTTCTATCCAATGGATAAAAGAAGATCCGGCAACGACAACTGGTATATGCTTTCAATGGAAGAACGCAGAAACTTGATGAGAAGCCACGGTTTAATCGGCCGCAGCTATGCGGGCAAAGTCAAACAGATCATCACCGGCTCTGTCGGCTTTGACGATTACGAGTGGGGCGTTACATTATTCAGCGATGATGTCCTTCAATTCAAGAAGTTAGTGTATGAAATGCGTTTTGACGAAGTCAGCGCTCGCTATGGCGAATTTGGTTCATTCTTTGTCGGCAATCACCTTTCGCTTGATACACTTCCTCAATTCCTATATGTATAATATCCCCTCCCGCCCATCCGGCGGGAGTTTTTCAATCCTCCTTTATCAGAATTTAAATAAAATTTGCTATTTTCTTCGTTTTTTCTTACGATGTAGATAATAATCCAATTTTTTCAAAGGGGTGCAGTTATTTGTCAAAACGAACCGCATTTGTTATGGGAGCCAGTCAAGGGATCGGGAAAGCAATCGCTCTGAAATTAGCAGACCAGCATTTTTCCCTCGTCATTAATTCGCGAAATTTGGATAATATTGAATCTGTCAAAGAAGACATTTTGGCCAAGCATCCTGAGGCGAGCGTCATTGTCCTTGCGGGGGATATGTCTGACCGGCATACGAGAGCGGGCATTTTTCAGGAAATCGAATCTCAATGCGGACGGCTTGATGTTCTGATTAATAATATCCCGGGCGGCGCGCCTGATACATTTGATAACTGCAATATAGACGATATGACGGCCACGTTCACTCAAAAGACCGTTGCCTATATTGACGCTATCAAGCGTGCTTCCTCACTGATGAAACAAAACGAGTTTGGCAGAATCATCAACATTGTTGGAAATCTATGGAAAGAACCCGGCGCCAACATGTTCACAAACAGTATGATGAATGCCGCTTTAATTAACGCCAGTAAAAATATTTCCATCCAGCTTGCTCCTCACAACATTACTGTCAACTGTCTGAATCCTGGTTTTATCGCTACAGACCGTTATCATCAATTTGTGGAAAATGTGATGAAAAAGAACAGCATATCCAAACAGAAAGCAGAGGAACAGATTGCTTCCGGGATTCCGATGAAACGGGTCGGATCAGCCGAAGAAACCGCAGCGCTCGCCGCGTTTCTTGCCTCTGAGGAAGCCTCCTACATCACGGGACAGCAAATTTCCGCTGATGGCGGCAGCATGAAAAGCATATAAAAACATCCCGCTTTTTAGCGGGATGTTTCTTGTAATGACCCGAACGGCAGGTTCAGCTTTTGAATCCGCGTGACAAATTCCCGCAGATCCTCCTGCTTCGACACCATTGAGATTCTGACATGCCTTTTTCCGTTGCTTCCAAAAATTTCGCCCGGTGTGACTACGACATGGGCATGCTCCAGCAAGTAATCGGAAAATTGGTGAGATGTCTCAAACGTATTCGGAATTTCAGCCCATACGTAAAAAGTTCCTTTTGGCTTTTCCATCTTCCAGCCCAATTCCTTTTCGCAAAGCGCCGTAAAAAAGTCAATTCGTTCCTTATAAATTCGTTTCAACGATTCCGTATGCTCCGGATCTCCAGAAAGCGCCGCACTCGCTGCCTGCTGCAGCCCGCCGAACATGCCGACAAATACATGATCCTGAAATTCATTGACGGCCTGAATGATCTTTTCGTTCCCAACCGCAAACGCCATTCTCCAGCCGGCCATGTTAAATGTTTTTGAAAATGAATAAAGCTCTGCTCCGACAATTTTGGCATCCTCTGCCTCAAGAAAACTGGCCGGTTTTTGATCGAATTCAAACGCTCCGTATGCAAAATCATGAATCAAATGGATGTTATGCTCTTTCGCAAAAGCAGCAGCTCTTGCATAAAAAGCCGCATCAGCCACAGCTCCAGTGGGATTGTTCGGATAGTTTAAAAACATAAGCTTCGCTTTTTCCAGCACGGCTGGATCAATCTTTTCAAAATCCGGCAGATAGCCATTTTCTTCATACAGCGGCATTTCGTAAAGCTCAGCTCGCGCCATCGTAATCCCTGATAAATATTCAGGGTAGCCTGGATTCGGGACTAAAGCGATGTCTCCCGGATTGAGCAGGCATTGTGTCAGCACATACAAACCGGCTTTCCCGCCTCCGAAAAGCGCGACCTCCGTTTCAGGATTGATTGTCACGCCGTATTCTCTTTTATAGAACGCAGCGATCGCTTCCTTTAAAAAAGGATAGCCTCTGAATGGGCCGTATCCATGAAACGAAGGATTCAAGGACGCCTCCCGCAAAGCCTCCACAATATGCGGCGGAGTGGGAAGGTCAGGGTTCCCCTGTCCGAGATTAATGATATGGGCCCCCGTTTTTTCCAATTCCTTTACCTTTTGAAAAACGAGAGAAAACTCCTGCCTTGGAAGTGTCTTGATGACATCGGACGGTGTTATTTCCATCTAAAAGACTCCTTTTTGCTCCGTTTTGTTATCCCGTTCCAAAAACGATTTGTTGACGAGCTTCGTATGCAGAAACAAACCGCATACGATCACGACAATCAGCCCCATAATGACCGGAGCGCTTAGGATGTTAATGAACATTGAACCAATAGAAATGCATAATCCGATAGACGCTTCGGCCACTGAAAAAATGCGCCCTTGAATCTGGTTTGCCGCATTTTCCTGAACCTTCACTTTTGCAAGCACTTCCCCGTATTCCATCGCGATGAAAAAGAGGATCGCCGCGATGACAGAAACAGCGAAAATCGGCGTGAATAAAAACAGCGCCAGTGAGACAATGGATAAAACGGTAAAGTACGTAAGGCCTCTATTGTTGTTAAAGCCCCATTTGCTGACAAGCACCGCTCCGATAAAGCCGCCGAAGCCGATGCAGAACGTGAGAATAAAGTTGCCGATTTCCCCGTCACCCAGAAAGCGGCTGACAATCGGAAAATAGCTGTACACAACTCCCCACAGCAAAGCCATTGTAATCATCGTAAACATGGCGTTTAATACGAATGCATTGGTTTTGATTTCCTTGAGTCCTTCCTTAAAAGACTGAAAGGCCTCTTTAATGTTTTCAGATTGAATCGGCACAAATTGCAGTTTGATACGGCTGATGAAAAATGCCGAAACCAGGTATGTCACACCGTTAAAGGCAACAGCCAGCTCTACAGATCCGCCTAACAGAAAGAGCCCTCCGGCAGCGGCCCCGACGATAATGGAGATGGTTGTCGCTTTTGCAAATAACGTGTTGATGCTTTTAATATCTGATTCCAAGGACGACATGACAGCGAGACGGGCGGGATTAAAAAACACGCCGCTTCCATAAGAAATAAACAGCAGGGCCAGAAAAATCAGCGGATACTCGCCTTTTGGAAGAAATGTGAGCCCCAAAAAGATGATGCCTCTGATGATATCCGTCCACAGCATGATCTTAATTCTGTCTAACCGGTCGACCAGAACCCCCAAAAACGGCTGAAACACCATCGGAATGCTTCTGACCACGATGACCCCGGACGTCACCCAATAATCGTGATAATATGTAGACAAAATGAGCAGGGCAGGGAGAACACAATAGTCTCCCATGAACGATAGCGCCTGCCCGTAAAGCAAGTATTTAGAGTTGGGTTTCAGCTGTTTCATACTGGCAGCACATACTTTGCCGTCAGCTTTGCATGCTGCTGAATTTGTCTGATTGATTCAGCCACATCCTGTGAATTACTGCCTTTCAGTTCAAATGCAGCAATGGAATTGAAAGCTTCAAACAATGTCAAATCAACTGAAGTGCCTGGTGCTGCGGCCGAAAAAGAAACGATTTCAGTATCCCCTTTTAAAAGCCCGTCAGGCAGATCGATCGCTTCAATGACCAAATCCTCAGCAGTTTCTGGAATCTGGCCATTTTGTTTGAAATGCTGCGGGTACAAATGGCAGTCGGCGACATAGTAAGGCTCTTGATCCAATAATCCGTCAGGCAGATCGGCGTCTTTTCCGAAACAGAGGACATCTAATAATAATTGCGCCATATCAAGGCCGAAAACCTTTTTAATGTTAGGAATCATATTCCAGCCGGCAAATCTGGCTGCTGATTCTATTAAACCCGGTTCTCTGTTTTTCATTAGCTTGATCTCTGTATGTGTTGCGCAATTTTGCAGGCCAAGCCCTTCATTTGCCTTTTTGGCAGCTTCGACAATTTTCTTTTTTGCCTCTTCATCCAGAATGGACGGCGTAATGTGGGATGTCTCTGTAAACCCGATTTGCGGCGTTTTATCATGAATGGCGATCGGGAAATACTCACCGTCAGCCATGATGCCTTCTATACTGATATAGTCGGAGTACCCTTCTGTTTGATACCAGTCTCCGTACTCACCCTGTAAAAATTCTTCAGCGATAAACGGCGCTTCAAACGTAACCGCCTTTGGCACGTTAATTGATTTCAGATAGTCATTGACTCTGTTAAATTCATCTTCTGCCGTCTCAGTGTCCGTAATCAGCGTTACACCGATAGAACTCGCTAAGTATGTAGGCTTTAAGATAAGAGGTGTGCCGATCTCTTCAAGAGCAGCACGGAAATCTTCAAGAGTTGTGACTCGTTTGTTTTTGATCGATTTGACTCCGGCCTTATTAAAAGCGTCCCTCATTTTATTTTTATCTCTGGCATTTTCGGCTGCCTGCACGCCGGCACCTCTCAGGCCCAAACGTTCACAGGCTTTCGCCATCGGAGCAATGAATAATTCATTGTTTGTTGTGATGGCATCCGCCCCAAACATTTCGGCAACCTTGACGATTTGCTCGACGACCTCTTCCTCAGGCTTGTCATGATCCTCATGCGCCCAATAAATGGAATCAGGATGCTCAAAATCAGCTAAACTCTTAAAATAGTCTTTATCTTTTATGACCGCGACCGAGTATTTTTCAATCAATGCTGCATGGGAGGCTGTAATTGCAAAAGGTCTTGGAATAAAGCTGACCAGGTTATATTTTTCAGCAGCGCTTTTATAAAACATGTGCGGCGGGCAGCCTCCAAGATCAGCGATGACCAATACTGTTTTTCTCTCCATATGTAAAACACTCCTTCTCTATTGTGCGGTGTATCCTCCGTCTGCGGTGATGGCGCTTCCGGTCATATAGCTTGATAAATCCGAGGCTAAAAACAGCATCACGTTTGCGATTTCTTCAGGTTTCCCAAGCCTCAGCAGCGGATTTACCTTCGCCTTTTCTTTTTTGATCTCTTCAAGTGTGCCTTCATTATTTTCAAGGAATGATTTTTCATTCAGTGGTGTGTCGATGATCCCTGGGCATACGCAGTTCACGCGAATTTGATGCTTCGCATAATCAACGGCCATTGATTTAGTCAGCTGCAAAACCCCGCCTTTGCTGGCGTTATAAGCAGGAATATCAGGCCATGCCACGAGTCCGCCGACAGAGCACGTATTAATGATGTTGCCCTTGCCGGCGGCCAGCATATGCTTGAGTGCATGTTTGCTCATTAAAAACATGCCGGTCAAATTGACTTGCAGCACCTTGTTCCAATCGCTGAGCTCCATCTCGTGAATAGGCGCCACGATTTCGATGCCTGCATTATTAATCAAGACATCGAGCCCGCCAAATGTATGAACCGCCGATTCAACTGCGTGCTGGCAGGCAGCTTCGTCTGTGATGTCCGTTTGCACAAAGTGCAGCCTGTCATTATTTTCTTTTCGTACCATTGCTTCTCCCTGCGCTTCATCAATATCCGCCACAACCACATTGGCCTGCTGGCCCAAAAAAGCCTGAACCGCAGCATAACCAATGCCTGATGCGCCTCCTGTTATGAGGACGGTTTTATCGGTGAGTTTCATGATCATTCATCCGCCTTCATTTTTTTTGCTTTTGCCCTGTTATAGCGCGGCGGGAAGAAGATATTAATCGATTTTGATTCTTTTTCTGAACGGTTGATGGCACCATGATCTTCGCGAGGCTCACAGAAATAGGCTGTGCCGAATTTCATCTCGACTGTGCAGCCTTCGACCGTCATGTCATAGCCGCCGCCGATGCAGATGCCTATTTGTTCATTCCGATGTTTATGGAAAGGCATTTCTCCGCCATTTCCAGGGATTTTGGCAAGCATAATTTCTACCCAATCCTCAACAAAGAACGTGACTTCCATGCCCGGCAGCAGGTCTCTTGTTTTGAAAATATCCAAAAAGTAGTCCTCAGGACTTGTATATGTTTCATCAGCTTTCAGCCGCTTGATATCAATAGCAATCACTTCTTGGTCTGTGTCGTTTCTTGCCCCGTGAGGCACATGCGGCGGCGCGATATAGGCAGATTCCAAGGCTGTCATTTTTCTTGTCACATCTCCGACAGTCATCATCAGCTCGCCAGAAACGACCATGCCGATTTGGACCTCCTTATGCTGATGGGGTTCAACATTGGTATGCGGCGGGACGTAAGACATTAATACTTCAGTATCCCCTCGTACGGTTGAATACTGCCTCACTCCGTTTTCCCATTCAATTAATTTCGGTGTCGGGAAATAAAGCTCCTGCATATCTTCTTTAGTTTTCATCATCAACGTCTCCTTTTCCAAATAATGACCAGCTCATTGGAATGCTTTTGAATGTTTTTACAAAGGTTAGCCCGTACTTTTGCCGTGCAAGCTCATTGGTTAAGGCAATGTCATACAAACCTTCTTTTACTTTTCTTGCGGCTTGACTGGTTGAATTGACTAGTTTGAAACGAACATCTTTGCGGGTAAAATATTTTATTAAATTAATAGGTGAAGGATGTGAAACAATAACAGATGTATCAAGCATATCGTCTCTGAATTCAAAATCAGGACGAACAGCCAGGCCGTACATCGGTGTATCGCACCTGAAGATCTGCAATAGCTGCAAATCCGGCCTCATGTAGAAATGCTTAATGCCATCGTAAGCATGTGGGACGATGGTATATTCCAGCGGGCTTTGGAGCGTCCTTTCGATGCACGATTCAAAAGTATCATGCAAGGACAATTTACTGTTCAGCCCTTGTAGAAGAGTAAAATTGGAAATGAAATGCTTTGCTGCGTACTCACTGCTTGTCCCCTCAGGGCCGAGCGTGTTGACTGTAATGAGTTTGGATAGTGAATCAGTTCTTTTTTTTGTCTGAATGCTATTATCCAATATAATCATGAGCACCAACCAATCTTTTAAAATTTTAAGTAAATTTTATCCAGCGGCAATTGAACTGTCAATGTTTTTTGAAAATATTGATAATTATTCCCATACAAACAAAAAAACCCTTTATAAAGGGTTTTTAATTATAGGAATTTAGAAACTTTGTTTATTGAGATAAGGACTGATCGGCCTTCTGCTCAAGTTTGCCGTACTTTTTATATGCGAATACACTGAGCACAAATCCGAGGACTGTGATGGCGGCACAAATCAATCCGACAGCTGCATAGCCGTATGCTACATATACGGGTCCCATTAAAGCAGAACCTAATGTCACGGCCAGATTCGAGGCGAGGCTGTAAAACACCATGACTTTTCCGCGATGACGCTCTGAACAGTCACTCAAAATGGTGCTGAGCAGCGTCACCGTCAAACTTTGCATTAATCCCCAAATAAATAGGCTGGCGATTAACAGAAACATTGACTCCGGCGCATATGGTAAACACGCCAGCAGAACACTGATGACCCCCAGCGCAATCAAAAGGGAGCGCATTTTTCCGATGCGGTCGGCTATCTTTCCTGTAATCACACTCATGGAAAACCCGATTCCGTAAATCATGATAAATAAGCCCGCAGCCGTGTTTCCTCCGGTAAAAACGTCCTGAAGATAGGTGCCTAGAAAGGAATACATACCGTAAAAACCAATCATATTACAAAAGGTTATCATGATATAAACAGGTACACGAGGGACTTTCAGTGCATCCCGGAATGTTCCTGCCGGCTCTTCTATTTCTTCCTTGCCGCTGTTTTTATGTTGGGCATGGCGGCGCATTTCAAGGAGAATCAGCAGGACAACTAAAACGCCCATCAAGGCGAAAATCCAAAACGTCCATCTCCAATGCAGGACGCCGCCGATAAATGATCCGAGCGGCACTCCGAAAATCAGCGCCAGCGACCAGCTTGAAACGATCAGTCCCATCACCTTGCCCCGGTATGTATAAGGAACACGATCACCGACAACTGCGTAAGCGGTCGGAACAAACGCTCCCGCAGCCAATCCCGAAAGCGCCCGGCCTAAAAAGAAGAAAAAAATATTTTGAGCCAAAGCGCATATCACCGTTCCTATGATAAAAATCATAAGCCCGGCCAATAAGCTCAGTTCTCTGGAGTATTTATCGCCTAATGGAACCAAAAGCGGCGCACCGATAAAAATCATAATGCCGTAAATACTGATAGATAACGCAAGGACGCTGACATCTGAGTTGAAGGCTTTTGCTAAATCCGGCAGCAGCGGTGAGATCACAAGCTCTTCAGATCCGGCTGCAAATACCCCCATCGTTAAAGCCAGTGCCAACAATAACGGAAAATGATGTTTTGTTTTGATGTCATTGTTTTGATTGCTGTTCATTCTTTCTCAAACACCTCTTCCATAATCTTCTTATCATAAAGTTGTATTATAGTTTAGCATTGTTTTTTCTCTATTTACAATTCGAACGAAATATTTATAAGTTTTATTATTTTCATTTAAATCCCATTATATATTTCTATATTTCATTCTAAAAATACATGAGGATGTAACACGTAAAAAAAGCTCTCCGGCCTCCCGGAGAGCTTTTTCTATTGCGCCTCTGTCTGCTTTTTTTCAATCGGTTCATGATTTATACGCTTTTTGATGCTTAGATGATAGTATGCATAACAGAAAATAATGATCGGCACACCGCAGTATAAGCCAATTCTTTGATCCGGAATGAAAATAAGGCTGATCAACACGCAGCCATATAAACAGAATCCGAGAATCGGGACTAGCGGATAAAGCGGCGTTCTGAACTCCAGATCATTCACATTTCCGCCTTCTGCCAGGAAACGTCTGCGAAAGAAAAATTGCGACGCACAAATGGACATCCATGCGACAACTGTGACCATGCCCGAGATTGAGATACACCATAAATACACTGTTTCTGCGGCCATGACACTTGTCAGCAGCGAACAGCCTGAAATGCCTAGCGTAATCAGCAGGGCATTCATCGGCACGCCTTTTTTTGTCAGTCTGGTGAGAAAGGATGGACCCATTTGATTTGATGAAAGTGACCACATCATACGCGACGCCGCATACAACCCCGAATTAGCAACAGATAAAATGGCTGTTAAGATGACAAAGTTCATGATATCTGCCGAAAATGGGATGCCGATTTGATCGAGTACCGCTACAAATGGGCTTTCAATCACCCCCGCCGTTTTGTACGGAAGGATGGCAACCAAGACGAACATAGCGAGCACAAAGAAAAACAGCGTGCGCCAAATGACATTTCGAATGGACTTTGGCAGTGTTTTTTCCGGGCTTTCACTTTCCCCTGCCGCAATGCCGACAAGCTCCGTTCCCTGGAACGAGAAGTTCACCATGACCAGCGTAAACATAACGGCCAGCACCCCATTAGGGAAAAGTCCTCTATCAGTCATAAAGTTAGACAAAAAGGGTGTCTCCTGTCCGCCTTTAAAGTCAATCAAGCCAAACACAGCGGCTCCGCCAATCACAATAAATAATATGATCGCCGCCACTTTGATGCTTGAAAACCAAAATTCCATTTCTGCAAAGCTTCTGACAGAGAGCGCATTAATCAAAAAGATGACGATGCCGAACACGAGGCACCATATCCAGATCGGAACGGAGGGCAGCCACCTTTGCATCAAAATGCCTGCTGACGTCAGCTCTAACCCCACTGTATTCGCCCAGCTGAACCAATACAGCCAGCCAATCATAAAGCCTGTCGACGGTCCCAGAAATTTAGTGGCGTAGGCCTGAAACGATCCGGCCACCGGCATGGCAACAGCCAATTCTCCTAAACAAAGCATGACGAGATACATTAAAAATCCGCCGATGATATAAGCGGCAATGGCGCCGAGCGGTCCCGCCTGGCTAATGGTAAAGCCAGAGCCTAGAAACAGCCCAGTGCCAATCACCCCTCCCAAAGCAATCATAAACAAATGCCTGCTTTTCATGCTGCGCTGCAATTCATTTTTATGATTCTGCATCATCCTTCCCCCTTTGGTTCTTTTGCCGTGATGGTCATCCGGTAGCTTTGCAAAAGATGAACGGTGGTTTGCTGTATGAGGAGAGGCAATACATGAAATGTGTACGGTTTATAGACTCGTTCTGTCCATTTATGGCCGTCTTTTCCGTACACGCCCATATTAATGGATGGAATATTCAGCTTGCGTATGTCTTTGAACGGAATGGTCCCAATCATATTCCACCCAGGGAAGTTCCTGATAAAAGAATCAATTTCGCCATCGGTTTCGTGCAGTGATAAAAAACTGCCGTCTGCCAAGTAGGGGAAAAACTTTTTGAAGACAAATGTTTCGCCTGTCGATTCAGCGGTTTTGTCAGCCGCTTCTTTTATCACATGCTGCAAAAGCTGATCTCTTGCGCTATCTTCTTTCAAATAGTTATGCGGCAGGTAAGGAGGTGCGTAAAATAGAATGACTTTTGCGCCTTGATCGGGGTCAAGCTTTTGAAGCTCTTCGATTGCCTGAAAGCATCTCATGCGAAGTTCAAGGTGCTCGTTGGCTTTGAATGTCTGCTCGATACACTGCTCGGGATCTATCCCCCGGTTTCTCAGCTTTTCTAAGTATTGCTCCAGGCTATACACTTGAATGCCCCATGATAAATGTTTCTTTGGCAGGTTGGCTCTTTTTGCATATTCTTCATAATAATCTGATAATTTTTGTTCTGTCTCCCGGCATGCTTCCTCAGTGACTTCAATAAGCAAATCCATCATTTCTTTTGCTGTTCTTTCATAAATAAAACAATTGAAGTACAAGCTGGTGCTGACAGCCGTTTGCACATTATAGGATTCCTTGTTATCACGCTGATACAAACAGGATGGGGGCAGAACCAACTCCCCTTCAACCTTTTCTGCCAGATGGATGTTATTGTGGAGACGGCTTGTGATTTCAGATGAAATGAAATTTGGGTCAATTCCTGCCAGTGTATCGCCAACATGGACTTCACGCCCGTAAATGTAAAAGCAAAAGCAGTTTTCCCGCGGCTCCGGTATAGATATATCTTGTCTGATCACCATCGTAAAGCGGGGTAATAAAATCCGTATTAATAGCAGCCAAATAGTGAAGCTGTTTTTCTTTTTTTAACCGGTTCAGCTCTGAAATGCTGGCGAGAATGCCCGAATGCTGGCTCTCCTCATCGGGATTGGCCATAAACAATACATTTCCCGGCAACGTCTCAAGGTTCTCCGAAAAATGCAGGAGATTGGCTAAATGCACGGCGATGCCGCTTTGCATATCAACAGATCCTCTTCCGAACATCCAATCGCCTGATTTGGCATCCCGCTGAACATCCTGATCGAACTCATAGCGGCTGAAATACTCGGCCAATTTCTCACAATCAAAAGCGATATCCTTTAAAGGGCCGAAATCTTCAATTCCAACTGTATCCAGATGGGCATGGTAAATGACTGTATTTCGGCTTTCTCCATGTCCTTTAATAAACGCAAAAATATTTTTGCGATTGTATGGGTCATTGGGAATGGCCTGTTCCCACACATGACTGGGGTTTTCCTGAAAATAAGGATAGCTCGTGATCACTTCTTTGATGAAATCTGCTTTTGTCCCTTCTCCAACGGTGCCGTTCACACTGCTGAGGCTGACCAGAGATGCTGTCAGCGCCTCCACTCTTTCAGCCGGATTCATGTGACTGATTTTTGTATACTGCATAAATTGTCCTCCTGATCAAAAAGTTGAAATCGTGCGATCCGCTAAAGAATCGCACGATTTTATTTCTCTCAAATCAAAAAGCTTCGGACGTTGTTTTGGCTTGCATATGAAGAATTAAGTAATCGGGACCGCCTGCTTTTGAGTCTGTTCCTGACATATTAAAACCGCCGAACGGCTGATAGCCGACAATTGCTCCGGTACATCCTCTGTTAAAATATAGGTTTCCGACATGGAAATCCTCGCGCGCCCGTTCAATGTGCGCACGGTTTTTCGTCAGAAGCGCACCTGTTAATCCGTATTCCGTGTTATTGGCAATCTCCAGCATATGATCGAAATCACGCGCTTTGCAAATCGCAACAACCGGGCCGAAAATTTCTTCCTGCATCAAGCGGGCGTTTTCATCAACATCTGCAAAGATCGTCGGCTGAATAAAGTAGCCTTTTGAATCATCGCCTTCTCCGCCGGCCAATAGCTTGCCTTCAGATTTGCCGATTTCAATGTATTTCATCACTTTGTTGTAGGATGCTTCATGAATCACGGGACCCATATACGTATCAGGATCTTCTGGATTGCCGACAGTCAGCGTTTTGGTCAGCGCCACAGCTTTTTCCACCACATCATCATAAACATCCTGATGGATGACCGCGCGGGAGCCCGCAGAACACTTCTGTCCTGAATATCCAAATGCTGAGTACACGATAGAGGATGCAGCAAGGTCAAGATCAGCGTCCTTGTCGACAAGCACTGTGTCTTTTCCGCCCATCTCAGCAATTACCCGTTTGAGCCATTTTTGGCCCGGCTGCACTTTGGCGGCTCGCTCATAAATCCGGCAGCCGACTGCACGGGAACCTGTAAATGAGACAAACCGTGTTTTCGGATGCTCAACTAAGAAGTCACCGATCTCCGCTCCATCTCCCGGAATGTAATTCAGAACGCCGTTTGGCAGACCCGCTTCCTCCATGACCTCGACAAATTTTGCTGCCACTACCGGGGCTGCGTCAGCCGGTTTTAAGAGAATCGTATTTCCTGTCACAATCGCTGCCGCCGCTGTTCCCGCCATAATCGCGAGCGGGAAGTTAAATGGAGAAATGACGATGCCGACGCCAAGCGCTTCGTAATGATATTGATTGAACTCGCCAGCACGGCTCTTCACCGGAGCCCCTTCCTTGAGCTTTAACATTTGGCGCGCGTAGAACTCTAAAAAGTCTATCGCTTCAGCCGTGTCCGCATCTGCTTCCTTCCACGGTTTTCCCGCTTCCTTCACAAGATAGCTTGAAAATTCATGCTTTCTTCTGCGCAAAATAGCCGCTGCCTTAAAGAGAATATTCGCGCGGTGCTCCGGTCTTTGTTTTTTCCAGGAATCAAATGCCTGCAATGCGGCTTGCATCGCTTTTTCAGCAAGCTCTTGATCCGCTGTAGACGCGTACCCAATGATCTCTTCTTTATTTGCCGGGTTAATAGAAATGATTTTGCGGTCCGTTTCAATTTTTTCTCCATTTATGACAAGCGGATAATGCTTGCCGAGCTGAGTGTTTACAAAGGCCAATGACTCCCCAAATGCAGTTTTATTCTTTGCTTCCGTAAAATCGGTAAATGGTTCGTGCGCGTATGTGACTGTCATATGTAGTCCCCCTCGTGTTATGAAATATATCTTCGCATATGAATAAAAATGCAAGAATCATGCCATTTTCTTGTCTTTTGCTGAAAAAACTTGTTGAATCGAACAGAAATTTGTCTAACAGGTGATCACCTTTCTCTTTTTCCGATCTTGAACGCAAATTTATTTTGCGATTTTTGCTCTTTACGCAAAAAACAAATGCAAAATTATTTTGCGGAGGCTTCTCAAATTAGACCCATCCGCGGAATCGCGATGCTTCTGCCGATTTTCTGATGCCCGTCATGTAAGCCGCCAAACGCATATCCACTTTATGTGTTGCCGCTGTTTGATAAATTGTTTCGAACGAGCTGACCATGACGCTTCTCAGTTTTTCTGCAACCTCTTCTTCCGACCAATAATATCCTTGGTTGTTTTGCACCCATTCAAAATAAGAAACCGTGACGCCGCCGGCACTCGCCAGGATATCCGGCACAAGCAGCACGCCTCTTTCATTCAGGATCTTAGTGGCATCAATGGTTGTCGGGCCGTTCGCCGCTTCAACGACGATTGACGCCTGAATGTTATGTGCGTTTTTGGCTGTGATTTGATTGGAGATCGCGGCAGGCACTAAAATATCGCAATCCTTTTCAAGCAGCTCCTCATTTGTGATGACGTCAGTAAATAAATTGGTGACCATACCGAAGCTGTCCCGTTTATCGAGCAAATAAGGGATATCAAGGCCGTCTGGGTTGTAGAGCCCGCCATTGGCATCAGAAATCCCGATCACCTTCGCGCCCGCATCGTGCATGAATTTGGCCAGGAAGCTACCCGCGTTTCCAAAGCCCTGTATGATGATGCGCGCGTTTTGCAGCTTGATCCCTTTTTTCTTCACCGCCTCTTCAATACAAATCGTGACGCCCTGTGCCGTCGCTGTTTCCCGTCCTTGCGATCCTCCCAAAACAAGCGGTTTACCTGTAATAAAGCCCGGAGAATCGAATTCCCGCAGCCGGCTGTACTCATCCATCATCCACGCCATAATCTGCGAATTGGTGTACACATCGGGAGCTGGAATATCCTTTGTCGGACCGACGATCTGGCTGATGGCACGGACATACCCCCTGCTCAGCCTTTCCAGTTCTCCAAATGACATTGTCCGCGGATCACAAATAATACCGCCCTTCCCGCCGCCGTAAGGAAGATTGGCAATCCCGCATTTGAGCGTCATCCAAATGGATAATGCCTTTACTTCCTCTTCATTAACTTCTGGATGGAAGCGAACGCCCCCCTTTGTCGGACCGACAGCATCATTGTGCTGTGACCGGTAGCCTGTGAACACTTTGACGCTCCCATTGTCCATTTTGACCGGAATGCGGACAGTGAGCATTCTCTGCGGCTCTTTCATGAGTTCATACATATCTCCCGGATAACCCAGCTTCCGAAGGGCTTCCTTAATGATTGTTTGGGTAGACAGAAATAAGTTAAGAGCTTCTTTTTCTTCATCTTTCGAGACTTGCTTTGCTGACATCTTTTTCACCTCATTGTTTTTTTGGCCGGCTGTAATGTAAGCGCTTTAAAAAATCAGCCCGCCAAATCCTTTCTTCATTGGATTCACCCTTATCATCATGCAAGATCCGTACCAGCTTTTGAATCCACAAAAAAAGAGACTGAAAACATCTCAGTCTCTGACTACAAATCTATCGATTAACGGGGATCAATCACCAGCTGCGTTTCAGCATAAAAACTGCCGATTCCCAAACCGTTTACTACATCGCCTTTAATCGTGTAAGTGCCTGCGCGAGGAAGAGTTTTACGCACCATGACAAGGTCAAATTCGGATGCGCCTAACAAATCAAGCGTAAGCGGGAGTCTGACTGTTTTTCCATCGTTTAAAATCTGTGTTTCTTTCAGTGTTCTTCCATTCACTGAATCTCTTGTCGTAGCATGAAACCCGTCAGGAAATTGAAATTCTACCGCTCCAAGAGAAAGCACCGCATTTGGTTTATATGTCACTTCAATATCAGAAGTGGTCCACTCTTTCGTGCTGTTAATTGTTTTTGCCTCGATTAATGCAGACTGTGCATGAGCTTGGCCCGAAGGAAGTAAGATTGATAGTAAAACAGCTGAACTGATGAATAATGAAGATACGAATGAAGTTCTTTTTAGCATGACATTTCCCCCTAAATGATTGTTGAAATTTGGCCAGAGCGTCCTCTGCAGAAAAAGCGCTTTTTCATAATTCGCGAATTACCAGTTCTTTTTCTTAAAAATTAATCTATCATCATTTTCCATGGAAGTAAATGTTTTTTAAGGAATATTAACACTTGGAATTCAATGAGAATTTCTTCCTGTTTATACAAGGTTCAAATGGACGATTTCCCTCTCTTTTTCTAGTAACATCCGCCTGACATTTTATATCTTTTATCCTATTTTAAAAAAGGGCAAAAAAAGTCGAAGATGCCTCTGCTCTTCGATTGATCACGTTCCTATTTTTATCTGAATTCAGTGTTCCAGTTAAAACCGATCGTCTCATCATTCCACGGAATTCTTTTCTCATCAGGCTGATCTGGGTTATACGACATGGTGGTAAAATAGATAATTGTCAGCGGCGTCTCTCCCAGCACTCTATATCCGTGAGCCACCCCTTTTGGGATTAATAACAGCATCGGATTGTCTTCGCCCATATAATAGACGTCCGTTTCTCCTTTTGTCTTTGAATCCTCTCGAAGATCGTATAGGACAACCTGAGCGTGGCCGGTTGGGAAGAACCAGAGATCATCCTGCTTCTCATGATAATGAAATGCCTTAATCACACCCGGATAGCTTTTCGACCAAGAGGCCTGCCCAAAATGCTCAAGGAGATTCTCATCGTCCCGGACCAGCTCAGCAAAAAAGCCTCTGTCATCGCTATGCTTCATCAATTTTTTCACCTTGACTCCATCAATCACACGCACTGCTCCTTTCCTGCAAATACTCTCGTAACGCTTCCCGCCAGTGGCGGGGGCGGATGCCGGCTTCTTCAATAGCCCGATGGCTCAGCACAGAGTATGCCGGGCGGGGCGTTTTGTTCCCGTATTCCTCTGTCGTTACAGGCAAAATGGCTGTTTCCAGCCCGCTTTCGCTTTCTTCCATAATTGCCGTCGCAAACTCATACCAGCTGCATATGCCTGAATTGCTGACATGATAGATGCCCGGCGGATGGCTGAACAGCTTGATGACCGCTTCTGCTAAATCCTTCGTATAAGTCGGCGAACCAATTTGATCGCTGACAACCCGAAGCTCTTGTTTCGTTTCAGCAAGCTTCAGCATGGTTTCAACGAAATTACTGCCGCCATGTCCGTACACCCACGATGTTCTGATGATCGTGCTGTCTTTTGTCGTTAATCGTATCAGTTCTTCTCCGAGCCTTTTGCTTTTGCCATAAATGGTTTTCGGATCGAGGGGATCGTCTTCCCTATATGGCTGGGTTCCTTTCCCATTGAATACATAGTCCGTGCTGATATGAACATATTGAGCTCCGATGCGGGTTGACTCAAGCGCTGTATAATAAGCGCCGATTCCGTTAATCAAGTACGCTTTATCAAGCTCTTTCTCGCATTGATCAACCGACGTAAACGCGGCGCTATTGACCACGATATCCGGCTGATAATGGCCAAACGAATGCCGTACTGAGCGCTGGTCAGCAATGTTCATCATCTTCTTTGTTAACGCAATGACCTCATATCCGGCTTGCTTCAGCTGGCGGCATAGTTCCAAGCCAAGCTGTCCTCCCGCCCCAGTTACCAATACCTTTGTCAATCAGATCACCTTCTCATCGGTCATTGTCTGTATACCACTGAATCGTACGCGCAATGCCTTCTTCAAACGTCACTTCCTGCCGCCAGCCCAGTTCATTTTTCAGCTTTGATGCATTGATCGCATAGCGCCGGTCATGCCCTTTTCGGTCTTCCACGTGGGCGAACAATTCCTCACAGCCCAGATGTTTCAAAATGACACTCGCCAGCTCTTTATTCGTGCGTTCATTTCCGCCGCCGATGTTATACACCTCGCCGTCGTTTCCTTTTTCTAAAATCAGTTTGATTGCGCGGCAATGATCCTCCGCAAACAGCCAGTCTCGGATCTGGAGTCCATCGCCATACAGCGGAACAGGCAGGCCCTGCTTCGCATGACGGATAATCGTCGGAATCATTTTTTCGCTGTGCTGATAAGGTCCGTAATTGTTGCTGCATCGTGTAATGATGGCCGGAAGCTTGTGGGTTTTCACATAAGACAACACGAGCAAATCTGAGCTTGCTTTGCTGGCTGAGTATGGGTTATTAGGAGAAAGCGGCGTCGTTTCTGTAAACGCGGGATCATCCGCTTTTAAATCCCCGTACACCTCATCTGTTGAAATATGAATCAGCTTCTTGGCTTTTCCTTTCAAGACCGCTTCCGCCAATCGGTATGTCCCCATGACATTTGTGGTGATAAACGGCTCCGCTTGGGAAATGCTTCTGTCCACATGCGATTCTGCTGCGAAGTGAATGACGCCGTCGTAGGTCTCGTCAAACGCCCGGTCGATATCCTCCTGAACGCTGATGTCCCCTTTTACAAAGCGAAAACGGCTGTTTTGCTGTAATTTTTCCATTTCCTCCGGGTGGCTGGCGTACGTCAGTTTATCTAAAACGGTAATGCGCGCATCCGTTTCCCTCAGCATGAGCTTTGTAAACGTGAGCCCGATGAAGCCGGCCCCGCCTGTAATTAAATATGATTTTGCCATCACTTTTCGTCCTGTCCTTTCCGTAGAGCCTGGTGTACAAGCTGGGAAGCGAGATAAAGCGATTCGTGAGTTCCGGCATCTACCCACCAGCCTGATAACACATCATACGTAAGCTGGCTGTTTTCGATGTATAGATTATTCACATCGGTGATTTCCAGCTCGCCGCGCTTTGATGGTGATATTTGTTCAATATATGAAAACACCTCTGCATCATACATATAAATGCCGGTAACACAAAGGTTGGTCGGTGGCTGTTCGGGCTTTTCGATGATGGAACGAATCCGCTTGTTTTTCTCATCAATCTCAGCAATCCCGAAACGTTCCGGGTCATCAACTTCTTTCAGAAGCACTTTTGCTCCTTTCCCCTGCTGTTCAAAGCGTTCTGTATAAGGCTTTAATGAATCTTCAAATATATTATCACCTAATAATAAAATGAAAGACTCTTTTTTCGTAAAGCGCTTTGCATAAGACAGCCCATCCGAAATGCCCGATGCTGCCGGCTGTACTTGATAAGTGATAGTAACGCCAAGCTCTTCCCCGTTCCCAAGCAGTTTGTAAAATTGCGGCATATGCTCCTTTTGGCTGATGAGTAAAATGTCTTTTATTCCGGCTTCCTCCAGCTTCATAATCGACCAGTATATCATCGGATACGGGCCTACAGGAAGCAAATGCTTGTTGACGGCTTTCGTTAAGGGCATAAGGCGTGAGCCGTTTCCTCCGGCTAAAATAACACCTTTCACATTAACACTTCCTTACATGCATTTTTATATCTCTTGTTCATATAAATCTTGAAGAATAGCTGTTACCCGCATAATGCCTTTGCCATCCACGAGCGGCCTTCCTCCCTTGTGCAAAGAAAGGCGAAGAGGATAGCTGCTCATAATGCGCGACATCTGATAGATGAGTGTTTCATCCGGTACAAGCTCACCTAAGCCAAGATCAAGAGCGGCGCCTTGGTCAGCAATTGTTTTGGCTGTAGCCGTTTGATGCTCAACCTGAGAAAGAACAAGGCACGGCACGCCGATGCAAATGGCTTCATATAGAGAGATGCCGCCGGCGACAATGGCTGCGTCCGCTTGTTTCATCAAACCTGCCATATCATTTGTCTGTTCGATCATCTTGTACTGCGGCTTCTTTTCGATCCGCTTTCGGACTGCCTCTTGATGCGGTGAAGCGCTCCCCATCACAAACATTATGTTTTTGTCTTTTATGTCGGGGACTTGATCAGCGGCAGCCAGCACTTTAAAAATAAGCTGCTTCGGATCACTTCCTCCTAATGCAACAAGGATATTGCGACAGTCTTTCTTAAGTGTGTAATCCTCTCTTGCGGCCTGAAAGGCGGGGTGAAGAATAAGATAGTCCGGACCTTCATAGATGCGTGTGTTTCCCTGAACGTACACCCTGCTTCTGATGTCACCGTAAATTCCGTTAATGACTGCGTCACTATATTGAATTGATTTACCGTTTTTCTCTTCAAAAAGAACAATTTTCGCATCTGTCTCCGTCTTTATTTTCTTTAACAGCTCTGCAGGCGCGCCTAGAATATCAAACAAAAGCAAATCAAGCTTCTTGCTTTTTATTTCCCGGAGAATAAATTCGTGCTGCTGCAGCTCCGGCTTTACGATGACACGCCAATGCTCTTCATGAAGAAACGCTTCAGACTCCTGATTCGTATAAAACGTAATCAAGCATCGCTGTTTGAGCCCCTCCGCAAGTCTCTTCATGCGGACAACATGGCCCATTCCCTTTTCATAGCCGCCGTCTGCGAAGATCCCAACATGCATGGCTAGTCAGCCTCTCGTTCGATTGCCGCATCGGGGTTCCGGTTCAGAAGGGTGATAAGCTCTGAGGCGGATACATCGGGGCGCTCGCCTGCTTTTTGATAGAGAGCCTTTATCGATTCATAGTCTTCCTTTGTATCAATGGTCAGCCGATATTGAGGGGCGCGAAATCGTTCCGGCGCCTCTAAAAACTGAACACGATAAAGAGCTGGATGATTCCTTATATATAACGTGACATGCTCCTGATATTGATCCTCCATATTCTGAATACGGCTGATGTCAATTAACAGGTTGGCGTTGACCACTTCGCCGCAAATCCCTAATGGGGCATTCAGGATATACGTATAATCTGATCCTTGATCAAAATGCGCCTTAATCATTACATCGAGCAGCTCCGGATCGACAAACGGATTATCACCCGTTAACCGGATAATGACTGACGGTTTAACAGCTTCTATGACCTTCACAAACCTATCGAGGACACGTTCTTCGCTCCCGCGGAAAACACGAAAGCCTTGTTTGATACAGTGCGCCTCTAATATATCGTCAGTTTCTTTGTCAGACGTGGCGATGACAAGATTATCCCGATCCTTTTGGTAAAACGCGCTTTGCCGGACACGGTGAACGAGAATATCAAGTAAACGATTCGATCCGAGCGGCCGAAGCACTTTTCCCGGAAGCCTTGTTGAACCCATTCTTGCTTGAATGATAAAGAGAATATCATTCATGAAACGGGCTGTCCTTCAGTAAAATGTCATCCCAGACAATGCCTGTGTCGGCTGGAATGTCTCTTACAGCCCGAACACCGCTGGTCAGCAGTTCAAAAAATCTCGGGTGCAGCCCCTGCGGCTTTTGTCCGGGCCGAAGCACTGCGATATTGTCTTCACTAAAGGCTTCACCTTTTTGAATCGGAGCTGTTGTAAAAATGCCTCTGTATGCAAAATTTCTGATTTCTCCTTCGATGGAGGTTGTTGTTTTGTATGAACTGCCAAGCAGTTTTTCAGAGACCGGCTTTGTGATCCCCTGTTTCAGCTCAGCTTCCGTTTTCCTGATGCCATCGACCATTTCTTTCAATTCATCCGGATTTAATGCAAACGAGTGGTCGGCACCCGGCAGATCTTTATCGATCGTAAAATGCTTTTCTATCAGTTTTGCTCCGAGCCGAACCGCGGCACATGGCGCTTCTGTCGGATGCTCGCTATGATCGGAGAAGCCGATTACTGCCTCAGGAAAAGCGGCGGCAAGCATCGGAATGACGCTGAGGTTGCTGTACTCCGGCGGTGCTGGGTATTTCGCCACACAATGCATTATGGCAATTTGATTGTTTCCCTCTGCCCTGATGGTGCGCCAAGCTTCGTGAACATCAGAGATTTCAGCTCCGGCTGTCGAGAAAATCATCGGCCTGTTCAGCCGGGCGACATATTTGAGCAGCGGGAGATGGTTAATTTCATAGGATGCGATTTTAAAAGCGCTCGGCGAGGTAGACTGAAGCAGATCAGCTGACCCCTCGTCACATACAGTACTTAAAAAGATCACCTGCTTTTCGCGGCAGTAATCCAATAGCGGTGAAATCCACTCAGCGGGCATTTCCATAGATTGAACCAAAGAAAAAATAGAGACGTCCTTGCCCGCTGCCGTCTTGTACAAACCAGGATCTTTCTGGTACATCCTATCAGCTTGGAACATTTGAAATTTCACGGCATCCGCTCCCGCTTCCGCCGCGGCGTCTATCAGCGCAAAAGCCTGATCAAGCTTCCCGTCATGATTAATCCCCGCCTCAGCAATAATAAAAACAGGAGCGTCTTTGCCTACAGTTTTATTCGCGATCTGAAACGCTGCCATTATTTCGCCTCCTTGCCCGGCCAAATATGATAATAGTAATACGATTGTTCAGCGGTAAAGCCCATTCGTTCATAAAGGCGGATCGCCCTTACATTGTGAAGCTGCGTCCCCGCTGTTACCGTTCTATGCTTCTGGGTCTCCGGTTGTTCTATGAGATTCGCCAATAAATGAAACGCAATACGTTTTCCTTCAAATCCCGGCTTTACAGCCATCAAATCGAGAATGCATTCATCATCTCTTGATAAGCCCTGAAGATAGCCGATGACCTCGCCATTGTGTTTAGCGACAATATTGACCGCCGCCCTTCCATTCAGATTGTTTCGTGTCCACTCCTGAAATATTTTGTTTGCTGCATCGCGGCTGAGATGAGGATCCTGAAAATATCTGCTTTTTGTAAACGAGTCTCGGGCCAGCTCACATATCGCTTCTGTGTCCCCGGGCTCAGGCGGGCCCAATTCAAAAAATGGCGGTGTTTTGTCATAAAAAGACGGAGGCATCGCCAGCTTCAGCAAACTCCCGACAAAGTAAGAGGATGGCTGCTGTTGTATCACATGCGCGGCTCCGATATCTTCAGCCGGAACACGGACAAAGATAAAATCCGTTTCATCCATTTGGCGTACAGTATAAAAAGCTTCAAACAGCCTCTTTAGCTGCCCGGTACTATTTGCCGCAAGAAGTTTGACATTCATGACTTTCTTCTGAAGCACCTTGCTTTCCCACAAAGAATCTTCGTAAAGCAATACGCCTTGGAGCCTGCTGTTTTCAAAAAGGCCGAGGGAAAATTGATACGGAACATCCAGTGTAAGCTGTCGGCTTTGGAGAAATTCCTCAATCAACTCTTTGGAGACATTTTCTTTTACCGTATACACTTAATCAGCCCCTTTTACGATATCCCGCACAGCTTCAATGACATCATCTACATCGTCGTCAGACATTGACGGATAGAGCGGGAGAGAAAGGGTTCGTTTATAGTAATTCATGGCATTCGGAAAGTCCGCTTCCTTATATCCAAATTGCTTTTGATAATATGGATGAATGTGTACTGGAATAAAATGAACGCTAGTGCCGATATTGTATTCATCCTTTAAAGCCGTAATCATTTCGCTGCGCGTAACCCCGGCCTTTTTGTCATCAACTTGCAGAACATATAGATGCCAGGCGTGCCTGCCGTCATCATGGACAAACGGCGTGATCAGCCCAGGAAGCTGCTGAAAAGCGGTTTGATAGCGGCCGGCAATCTCTTCTCTCCGTTTCTGCATATCATCCAGCCGTTTCAGCTGATGAAGTCCGAGGGCCGCCTGCAAATCAAACATATTCATCTTATAGCCGGGCGATTCGACTTCATAGTACCAGCTGCCATTTGAAGAATAACGGTTCCATGCGGCTTTACTCATGCCGTGAAGGCTTAGCACCCGGATCTTATCGGCAAGCTCCTCATCATCAGTCGTCAGCATGCCGCCTTCCCCTGTCGCGAGGTTTTTGGTGGCGTAAAAGCTGAATGCCGTTGCATCCCCGATAGAACCGATCATTCTTTGCTTATAAGTCGTATATACCGCATGTGCCGCATCCTCCAGCACGAATAAACCATGATTTTGGGCAATAGCCAATATTGCATCCATATCGCAGGACTGCCCGCCAAAGTGGACGGGCACAACTGCTTTCGTTCGCGGTGTGACGGCCGCCTCAAGCTTTACCGGGTCAATATTGAGCGTGTTTTCGTCAATATCCGCAAACACAGGCGTCGCTCCCGTATGAATAATCGTATTGGCGGTCGAGCTGAACGTAAGCGGAGAGGTAATGACCTCGTCCCCGGGCCCGATCCCTTTTGCTTTCAAAGCCAAAAATAAAGCTGCGGTACATGAATTCACCGCCACGGCGTGCTTCGCCCCGACAAACGCGGCAAACTCTTTTTCAAACTGCTGAACCTTCGGGCCTTTAGAGAGCCATCCCGATTCAAGCGTTTCTGTAACCTCCTGAATTTCTTCCTTACCGATTAACGGCAATGAGTAAGGGAGAAAATGATTTCTCTTTTGCACCATTTCTTTGCGCTCCTATCATTTTATTCAGTATCTTCCCGCCTGTAATCAACCCCTGTTTTGGCTTTCAGTTCCGCAAATAAAGCATTTGTTGATTCTGCCACCGGATAATTAGCAGCTATGAATGCCAGGCGCGCCTCTTCTGCTTTTTGATGAACGTCGGGCCTTCGAAGAACTTCAACCAAGGTGTGCGCCAGTTCATCCGGCTGGTCAAACATAAAATCGCCAAGAGACTCATAATACGGATACGAGCGATTTCCGGACGATTTTCCGATCAGCACAGGCTTTTGAAACAGCATGGCTTCAAGACCGACTGTCGAGGTTTGCGTCACTGCGGCATCAACATACGGCAGCAAATCATAAAGCTCCAGCTCCTTTTTGATGACTCTGCATGCTTGATGTTTTTTCGCCGCCTCGTGATACAGATCAAGCTTGTTTTTTCCGATTTCCCACGGGTGGGGTTTGATAATGATTTGCAGCTGCTTCTGATCAGAAAGCCCCTGCAGCACACCGGAATAAAAGTCTTCTGAAAAGGGCTGAGTGGCAATGAGCACAATTTTTTTAGTCGGCTGAAAAGCAAGTTTTCGATAGAATATGGACATATCCATAGGCGTTCTGTTAAAAATCTGATCGAAGCGGGGATGTCCCGTTACGAGAATCTGCTCGGGTTTACAGCCTTTTCGTATGAACCACTCTGCTTCATACGCACCAAAAACAGCTTGATAGCTTGTAAAAACAGGAATGAAGGCTTCATCTCCCATCAATGCGCCATGCTGAAGACAAATGCTGACGGCCCCTTTTCTTTGACACATGAGAGCGAGCACCCTGCTGTAAATGTCTTCTGCCGTTCCGACAATAACAGCTGAAATCTTTTCCTGCTCAAACAGCGCATCAACTGTATCAATGGCCTCTATAAATAAAGGAATATCTTTGAAAAGCCGGTCGCGAAACGCTTGATCACCAAATGCCGGGTGATCATCATAAGGGGCGAGAAGCGAACAGGCTGTTTCGAGATACTGCTTCGAATCGCCTTTTTGGCATGAATCCGCAATCTCCCGCTTGCTAATTACAGGCAGATCACAATAATGCGGCAAACTCCATCTGGCCAAAACAGCCGTTTTTTCAGGATCAAATTGATAGTAATTTTCGTTTGAAAAACGCAGGTAATCAAAGTGCAAAATGACTTTCCCTTTAACAGGTTCGTCATTTGTTTTAACGATGTTTTGGATTCTTTCTTCAAAAAACGGCTGAATCTGTCCCTCATCGATATGCTGATCCACCGATCCGAATAATTCCGGTTCTTCTTCCATCATCACCCTCAGTTCAGGGCTGATGTATTGATAAAAATTACTGATAAGCCCAAGCGGAATCCCTTTGTAGCGAAGTTTGTCAAAAAGCTCCACGTACTTCCGGTACAGCACCCAATAATTGCTTAAATAGGCCGACAAGCTCTCACCCCATTCCAAGCTTTTTTAATGATTCACGCAGTTCTCGGCAATTTCGCTGCGGAGGAAGGTTCCTGACAAATTCATTTTTTTCTGATTCAAACAGCTGAAAGTGAATCGATTGGTCGGTAATATAATTCAGGTCCAGCTCCTCATCCAGTGGGTAAAACGGATAAAAATGATTGACTCTCCAAAAGAACCGGGCATCTCCTATACGGTAAAACGCCGGGCTTTCATCCCAATAGGAGCCAAACTTCTCCTTTACCTTCTCAAGCACCGAATACCTGTGCATCACCGAGCAATGATCAATTGCGCACGGCGCGTTCCATGTCACTTGAGCGGCAGGCCTGACAGTTTCTTTTACAATGTCGCGATTCTCGTTTAAATGATAGGTTTTGGAGGCTGAGTAAATCACAGCCTTTTCAGAATGGGTATCGAGCTCCCGCACCATTTTCAGGAGGCGGTCCGGCATATAGATGTTGTCATCCGTCGCATAGGTGATATATTCACCCTCCGCCATCTCAATCGCCTGATTGATCAGTGCCGCGTATCTCGTTTTTTCTGTTCTTTCCTTCACTCCAGATACATCGCTTTGATAAAAACGCACTCGGTTATCATTCAAAAAAGGACGGATTACATTCAGCGTCTCTTCATTGGAGTTGTCATCCATAATAAACAATTCAAAATCTGAAAACGTTTGTGAGAGTATGCTAGAAATGGACTTTGCCACATAATCGCTTTTGTTATAGCTCGTCATAATGACTGATACTTTAGGCAAATCCTACACCTCCTTCTTGGAACTTCACACCTGAAACTATCGTTATCTTATGTTGCTTATGCTCAAGTTGCGCTAGGGATACAAACCAATATGCGAAAAGTTTGTGTATGTCTCTGAAAAACAGCGGCTGCCCAGAGCGAAATCTGATCGGTCCGCTGTTCTTTTTCAGCATAATCCAAGCATCAGCCTCATAAGGTGAAAGAGATAAAAATCGCACCAGCGACTAAGATCGTTTTCCATCGGAGGTGAGTCATCGCGGAGCGTTCACCTATACATCCAGAACATGTTTTGAATGGTTTTCATAAAAAGGAGGAACGATATGAAACCGAAAAAAAATCAATATCAGCAAATGCAGGCATTTGATAATATGCAGGGGTATCAGCCTCAGTTTGGCGCCAACCCGTACCCGCAGCAAGGCCAAGGCTCACAAATGCAGCCAATGGGGATGCAGCCAATGATGCCAATGCAGCAGGGACAGCAAGGACAACAAGGACAGCAGGGATTTGGATTCCCGGGCCAGCAGCAGGGCGGCGGTTTTCAAATTCCATCGGGGCCTACACCGTCAGGACCGGGCCAAAGCGTTCCCGGCATGCTGCCTGTTGAGGAATCTTACATCGAGAATATTTTGCGCCTGAATCGGGGAAAAACGGCCACCATTTATATGACATTTGAAAACAGCAAGGAATGGGGCTCGAAGATTTTTCGCGGCGTCATCGAAGCTGCGGGCCGGGATCACATTATTATCAGCGACCCGAAATCAGGAACACGCTACCTGCTCCTGACAATCTACCTCGATTACATTACATTTGATGAAGAAATTGCTTATACGTATCCATATTCCATGGCGTCCTATTCGCCAAGATAAGAAAAAAGCCAATCACTCATATGATGAGGATTGGCTTTTTTGTTTATAGATATTTGACGGCTGCGACCACGATCATAATCCAAGAAATAATAAACGCCACACCGCCGAGCGGGGTGATCGCTCCAAGAATGGAGATTTGCGTCACACTTAGAATATATAAGCTTCCCGAAAACAGCACAATTCCCGCAAACATCAGCCAGCCGGCTGTCGTGACACTGCCTATGCCGGATAATTTATCAGCCAGAAACGCGACAACGAAAAGCCCAAGGGCGTGATACATATGATACTGCACGCCTGTGTGCCAAACCTGAAGATATTTATCAGGTATTTTCCCTTCTAATCCGTGAGCGCCGAATGCTCCGAGTCCCACAGCAAGCAGGGCGTTAATGGCCCCTAATATGATAAAAACTTTCATCTATCTCTCCCGCCTTTTCGTTAAACTCATATCATTTATCTTATCGCACCTGCACCAAAATTCAATGTTTGTTCTCCGTTGACACGAGATTGTCGGATTTTCTCCTGCGCCAAAGCTGGAACTGGTCAGCAGCTATTGCAGCAAGCGTCCCTAATACGAGCCCGTTGCTTAATAGAGAAATAAATACCGGATGCAATCCCTTTAACGCAGTTTCGGGAACAAACATAATACCGACCCCTGTCAGCAGCGAGATGCCGATGATAGATCTCACCCTTTTTGATTCTTCTTTCTCATATGAATCAAATTCGGCAAAGGCCAGACCGCCCATTGCGGAGAACACAACAAAATTCACCGCAAATCCAACGGGTGACGGCAGGCTCGCAAACGTATTCATAAAAAACGGGATTACGCTGATCACGATAACCAGAATACTGCCGAGCATAAACGGTTTTTTAGAAGGCATTTTGGTCGTTTCAATAAAACCCGCGGCTCCCGAAATCGGAACAGGCGCAATAGCTCCCGTCAAACCGCTAAGCAGATGGCTGAATGAAGCGGCAAAACCGGCATGGCGTTCATGATGCTTTCCATCAGGCTGTTTGCTGAATTTTTTCACGGCGATGTCCACGACCTTCATGCTCGCCAGCATATTCACGATCAGCAAGATGGTAATAAAAATAGAAGTGATGATCAGGCCGCTGTTAAATAACGGTGTCCCAAAAGGAAACAGGGAAGGCAGCTGAAACAGCCGGTCCGGCATTTCAATCGGCTTTGCCGCTCCGGCAGCCGCAAACAGCACCCACCCGCCGAACAAGGCTAATAAAATAGAATATTGCTTAAAAAACATGATGTTCGAATTTGTCATTATAAAGGCGGCGGCGATCACAACAAGCGCCAGGCCAAATACAAGACCGTCCACCCCGTCCTGTCGATAACCGATTCCGAGAATTCCTTTTATAATGGGCTGACTCAGCTGCATGACAAGAAGCAATAAATAGACGCCCGTTACAACCGGAGTAAACAATTTTGCAAGTCTGTCAATGACCTTGAAAACACTTAACAAAAAGAAACATACAGCGCTTACAAGAAGAGCTCCCTGCAAACCCCGCAGTGTGTCTCCATATGTCGCAAACACAGTTCCCGTCAGCCCTGCGTAGATCGTATACACTCCCCACCACAAGCCGGCTGGGCTTTCATTAATCGGCAGTCTGTGGCCTTTCAAACACTGAATGACGGCGGCAATTCCCAGTACAAAAAAAGTGCTTTGAATCAATCTTGCAGAATCTGAGTGATCCAGATGAAACGACTGGGCAACCGCCACCGGAACAACTATCGCCGCAGCAATGATAAACGCTGTCCATTGCAGCGCGCCAAGAACCAATTTCACGTAAGCTCAACCTCTCTCTTTAAAAATCAAATAAAGACTCTCCGTTTCCATCCTCTTCCTGCTTCTCTTTTTCTTGCTTTCGATATTTGTTTAATCCCGCGCTCCCCATCATTTTTTCCATCATCAGCTGGTCTGTCGATGGCGGCGCGGCGGGACTTGGCGTAACGCTCGGCTGTATGCGGGGCGCGCTCGCGTTCTCCGGCTGATCAAGCACGACATCACACAGAGAACGGACAACCGCTACATAACGCTTCAGCTCCTCATCCCGTTCAGCTGTTTTTGCTTTTTTCAGCTCCTCTTCCATCTTTTGAATTAATGCAGATATATGAATGTTCATGAAGCACCCTCCAAAAAAATAAATGTTGTCTTCCTGCATTTTATCAAATTCCTGCTGTAAACGCAGATATGAGTTTGTTATTTTTTCTGACAAACCTTGCGCGATTGACAAGCAGAAGAGATTTTTCACATAATAAATCACCATACCTTACAAAAAGGAGAAACGGAATGAACAACATCCCCTCTATCATCAGCAAGCATAAAGCCTATTTTGCGGCGGGACATACGAGACCGCTTGAATCGAGACTGAACATTTTGCGGAAGCTGAAACAAGCCGTCAGAACTCATGAAGCCGATCTCATAGCCGCTCTCTACCAGGATCTCCATAAATCCGAGCAAGAAGCATACTCAACAGAAATCGGAATCGTCTTGGAGGAAATCAGCTTTGTCATGAAACGGCTGAGAAAATGGTCCAAGCCGAAACGAGTCAAAACGCCGCTGACTCATCTAGGCTCCAAAAGCATCATCATTCCTGAGCCGTATGGAACCGTTTTGGTGATTGCGCCTTGGAACTATCCCTTGCAGCTGGCACTTTCTCCGTTGATTGGAGCCATTGCGGCGGGGAACACGGTCGTTCTCAAGCCATCGGAATATACGCCGGCTGTTTCTGCTATTCTTTCCAAACTCATCAGCAGCGTTTTTCCGACCGATTATGTCGCTATGGCAGAAGGCGGGCCCGACGTCAGCACAGCATTATTACAGCAGCCCTTTGACTACATTTTCTTTACCGGCAGTGTAGCCGTGGGAAAAGTCGTCATGGAGGCCGCCGCCAAACAATTAATTCCCGTAACCTTGGAGCTCGGCGGCAAAAGTCCCTGCATCGTCCATAAAGATGCTGACATTCAGCTTGCCGCCAAACGCATCGTCTTCGGGAAATTTACAAATGCGGGACAAACCTGCATCGCACCGGATTATTTATTTGTCCACGAGGACATCAAAACGAAGCTGGCAGAAGAAATGAAGCGTGCGATCAGAGAATTTTACGGCCCTCAGCCGGAACGGAATCCACAGTACGGCAAAATCGTCAGTGAGCGCCACTATCAGCGGCTGCTCAGCTTTCTGAATGATGGCATCCCGCTCACAGGCGGACAATCTGATCCCAATCATCACAAAATTGCGCCGACCATTCTCGAACAAGTGAGGGATGACTCTCCAGTGATGCAGGAGGAGATTTTCGGGCCGATTCTTCCGCTCTTTACATACCGGAATATCGGGGAAGTCATTGAAAAAGTCCAATCGCGCCCTAAGCCGCTCGCCCTGTATCTCTTCACCACAAACAAAGAAATTGAGCGCGCTGTTTTAGGAAACCTGTCGTTTGGCGGGGGCTGTGTCAATGATACGTTAATGCATGTTGCGACGCCGTATTTGCCATTCGGCGGCGTCGGGGAAAGCGGCATCGGCAGCTATCACGGGTTTGACAGTTTTAACACATTCACGCACAAAAAAAGCGTCGTCAAACAAACGAACCGCTTCGACTTCGCATTTCGTTATCCTTCCTCCAAAAACGGGCTGCGAATGATTCGAAAAATACTCAAATAAAAAAGCGCAGATCACCTGCGCTTTTTACAAATCCTTAATACACCAATCAATCGGCGCCTCTCCCATTTTCTCCAAATAGGCATTCGCCCGGGAAAACGGTCTGCTCCCGAAAAATCCGTTTCTCGCAGAAAACGGGCTGGGATGCGTCGATTCAATGATAAAATGCTTGGACGTGTCGATCCGTTCTTTTTTCATTTGGGCATGCCGTCCCCACAAAATAAAAATAACCGGCCGCTCCCTTTCATTCAGCACGTCGATAATCCGGTCTGTCAGTCGCTCCCAGCCTTTCCCCTTATGGGAATTCGCCTGTCCGCGCCTTACTGTCAGCACAGTATTCAGCAAAAGAACGCCTTGCTTTGCCCAGCTCACTAGCGATCCGTGATTTGGGATGCTGCACCCGATGTCCTGCTGCAGCTCAAGAAAGATATTTTTTAACGAAGGCGGCTGCTTTACACCGGGCTTGACAGAGAAGCTTAAACCTTGAGCCTGTCCCGGCCCGTGATACGGATCTTGACCCAAAATGACGACCTTGACATCATCATATGATGTATAATGCAGCGCGTTGAAAATATCCCGGCTGTCCGGATAAATCGTTTGCTCCGCGTATTCCCTCTTCAGCATCTCTCTGAGCTCTTGATAATACGGTTTCTCAAACTCTTCCTTTAGCTGATTCCACCAGCTGTCTTGTAAAAGCTGTTTCAAGATTCAGGCCTCCTTACGAACGATGAAGTCTGGAATAGACAGGCTCGCCATCCCAAACCATTTCACTTTTTGCTTCCCGCCTCTTCATCTCAGGCTCTTCAAGCAGGACGGCAAAGTTTTTCGTCGGCAGCTCCCCGAGTCCGTGCTTTTCACTTAAACGATCCAAATATTGCTTCCGCTTGGCGCCAAGGTCCGCAGACTGATTGTCTCCCACGTCACTGAAGGCATAAATCACACTGGCGCAAGGGACACGCTTCACCCGGTAATCCTTGGCTGCGCGCAGATAAAAATCCCAATCCCAGTAATTGTGCACATCAGCATCGAAATACCCGATTTCATCATGCAGAAAACGTCTGTACATGCTGCCCGACGGCACGTATGTAGAAAACACTCTCATATCCTCATAGTCAGCGGTATAAGCAAACAATTTCCGTGACACTGGATACCTTGTTCCGTTTTTCTCTTCAAACGAAACTATTTCCGCATCAGAATGAACGAAGTCTGCCGTTTCTATTTCCTTTGCCATTTTCTCGATATGCCCTGGCGTAAAGAAATCATCGTCATCACACAGCATAATGCAATCCCCAGACGCCTCTTTTACACCGGCATTTCTCGCAGCCACATGCCCCGAGTTCTTTTCTAAATTGATGACAGCAATCGGCAGCTCCGGATACATTGCTTTGACCGGCACGACCGATTCCCCGGCATCATTCACAATAATAATTTCATACGGCTTCAAGGTCTGGCGGGAAATCGACTCCAAAAGCTCACACAAAGCCGGAATCCGATTATAGGTCACAATTACGATAGAAATCTTCATGATGCTCTCCTTCTCATTTTCATAGTCATGTACTATTAAAACATATATTGGACGGGAGATCAGTGGGAATATCCTACTGAAACGGCATACTACAATGATAGAAACAGCAAAGTGGCTCCGATCAGAAGCACCATGATCAGCATCAGATCTCCAAAGACATGAAAGATATCTTTCATGCGGACGCCATTCGGAAGGATAAGACGCCACAGCTTAGATTGATAGACCGGCAGCAGCACCAGTGCATAAGAAAGACACAAAAATGTAAAAGCCGGCGGCACAAAAGCACAGCCTGCATCGTCCCAATTCATCATGATGTCTTTCATACTAGATCCATCCAATAAAAACAAAGATATCATGAGGGCCAGCAACACAAAGGACCCCAATTGAACCTCAAACAGGCGCATTTTCTGGTTATATGCAAATCGGACCGCCCAAAACCAGACATAAGCATATGAACATAGCAGCGTAAGAATGGCACCTGCTGTAAAGACGACATCAGGCAGCCGATCAAGCAGAAAAACAAAAGGCAAGCTGGCTGCCATAGCCAAGAGCATGCAGCCGCCAGTAAACAAAAATACTGCCCCATGAGCTACAAAACCATATAAACAAGAGCTAATCCTCACGACATACACCTCCCTTACATAGAATTTCTATGTATTCACCTAAAAAATCAGGCAAGCTGACGCCTGCCAATATAACAGCCCATTCGGCCAAATAACGGAAATAACAGCGTTGCAAAAGCACAAGTTCCAACAAACCAAGGTGTCAACAAGGATTGAAACAGCGCAGCGGGAAATACATTGAATAGAAAAACAAGCATAAAAATGACGTTTGGCACCATTGAGATCAGAATCGTATGTAGAACAAGCTTTTCTCCGCGTTTTCCAAACTCCTTCACCCCTTGATACCCAATCAGCACCCAGTAGATCATATATGCAGCTAAGATCAGCCAAACAGAAACAGAAATGCCTTTCCATACTGCTTGAACAAACGGTGATTCAAGCCATACATGCATTATTGTAATCGCAATGCCGACAGCGAATAGGGCACTGTTACAGAAAAGATGGAACATCAAAAACGCACGGAACGTTACTGGCTGTATTTTCTTAAACGAAGAAACAATGTCAGTTGGTGTTCCAAACGCCTGCAATAAAGTCTGCATAGCTTCCTCATCACTCTTTCCTTCCTGAAAAGAGCGAAACAGATGATGTTCAATATGGCTCTCAATCTCTTCTATCATCGCCTCACCCTCAGGAAGCCCTTTAAGCCCGCTTTTGATTTCGGATACATATGTTTCTTTATCCATTTTGTCCGCTCCACTTCAGCATTCGGTCCATCATGGCTGAAAATACGCTCCATTCCTTCGTGCGTTCCGCCAGCACTTCTTTGCCTTCGTCTGTAATCCGGTAATATTTGCGGTCCGGTCCTTTCTCCTGCTTCTCCCAGTAGGAAGAAATATATCCTTGGCGTTCAAGCTTGTGAAGAGAAGGATACAAGGTCCCTTCTTTCATCTGCAGTTCATTTCCGCTGCGGCTTCCCATTTCTTTTACAAGCTCATAGCCGTACATCGGCCGCTCGTTCAGAAGCGTCAATACCAATATAACCGTGCTTCCCTTAACCAGCTCACGATTTAACATCTCAAAACCCCTACCTAGTTTTCTTATGTAGCATTTTACGAAAGCCCGTTGAGATTGTCAAATGATTCCTATAGATCTTCTATATTGTGATACAGAGAAAATCTAACTATAATGAAAGACAAAACATGATGGAGGTTCAAGACATGTCTATGCATAAAGCACTCACCATTGCCGGCTCAGATTCAAGCGGCGGTGCTGGGATTCAAGCTGATTTAAAAACATTTCAAGAAAAAAACGTATACGGGATGACCGCCTTAACGGTGATCGTTGCGATGGACCCAAACAACAGCTGGGACCATCAGGTATTCCCGATCGATACTGATACAATCCGCGCCCAGCTTGCAACAATTACGGACGGCATCGGTGTGGACGCCATGAAAACAGGAATGCTGCCAACCGTTGACATTATCGAGCTTGCGGCAAAAACGATCAAAGAAAAACAATTAAAAAATGTGGTAATTGACCCGGTTATGGTTTGCAAAGGTGCTAATGAAGTCCTTTATCCGGAGCACGCCCAAGCCCTGCGTGAGCAATTGGCTCCGCTAGCCACTGTCATTACGCCAAACTTGTTTGAAGCCAGCCAGCTCAGCGGCATGGATGAACTAAAAACAGTTGACGATATGATCGAAGCCGCGAAAAAAATTCACGCACTCGGCGCTCAATATGTCGTCATTACAGGCGGAGGCAAACTCAAACATGAGAAAGCCGTTGATGTTCTCTATGACGGAGAAACAGCGGAAGTCCTTGAAAGCGAAATGATCGATACGCCTTATACACATGGCGCAGGCTGTACATTCTCAGCAGCCGTGACAGCGGAGCTTGCCAAAGGTGCGGAAGTCAAAGAAGCCATTTACGCAGCGAAAGAATTCATCACAGCGGCCATTAAAGAATCCTTCCCGCTAAACCAGTATGTTGGTCCTACGAAGCATTCTGCACTGCGCCTGAATCAACAATCATAAAAAAAGGGGCTGCCTTACAGAGAGGCAGCCCTTTTTAAATCACCGAAGACTTTTCACAGAAAAAACTGCCGATCCCATCGGCAGCCTGTTTATTTGATTTTTAAATTGTTTGCAGATTTCCTCAAAAATGTTTCTATCGACTGAACAAAAAGTGCATATTCCTTCATTTGTTCATATGCCCGCGTGAGAATTTCCGCCGTTTCACTGTGCGGCGTTGTTCCGCCAAGCATTTTTTTCAGCTGAAGCAGCACATCCTTATATTCTTCCCGCTTATCTTCAACTTGGTTAGCAGCCTTTTCCAAACATTCCGGTGTTATCTTCTGTTCATGTATATTCAAGAAAACAACTCCTTTTACAGAAAAAAATAGTAGGTTATCGTTGAAGAATAGCACAGATGGCTCAGATTTCACATAAGAAAATAGAAGGATTTTCTACATAAGTGTCCAAATTCCGACATTCATTTCAGATTTCCCGGTTGAACTGGCTGTTACTTCATGATTTCCCGGGAAAGGAAAATATCTCGCACTAAAGACCTCTTCTCCGTTATTGATAAAGATTTCCACAGATGACGCGTCGAGAAACATGTGTACGGTATGCAAATCCTTGATGTGGCAATGTCTCGCTTCTGTTCTTTTTCCGTCAAAGCTCTTTCGTTCCAGCGTAACAATCCCCTCGTCTTTTTGGAAGGAAAACGTAGCCGTTCCGCGGATACTGATTGAAAAGCCAGACTCCGTATGAATGTCTTCCAGTAGAATCTCAGTTCTTTCAGGTTTTTCCACCGGAAGCGCACCAGATGATCCATGCATGTTGATGTGTATTTTTTTCTCATTTCTGCGCATGGCTTTTAGCTCAGGCAGCGGCTGCTGAATCAGCTTCTGGCCTGAAAGCGTCAGCTGTCTCGGCAGCGTCATGCAGTGAATCCAGTGGCAGTCAATGGTCGGATGGGACCCTTCATCCTGATCAGGCACCGCCATCCATGCAAACAAAATCCGCCTTCCCTGATCGTCTTCAAGTGTTTGCGGCGCGTAAAAATCAAAACCTTGATCAAGCTCCGTAAATTCACCATGCTTCAGTTCAGGCTTGTTATAATCGAGACGGCCGACAAAATAACCTGATTGATATACGTTCTGATAACGAAAACCGTCAGCCTCAAGCCCTTGAGGCGAAACAATCAGCACATCCGATCCTTGAAGGGAAAACAAATCAGGGCATTCCCACATGTATCCAAATTCGTCCAGCCCGTTGAAGCCCGCGCCGGTTATCGGGCCAAGAAATCTCCACTCACTCAGGTTATCAGAAGCAAACAATACAGCCTGCCCTTTCAAATTCTCTGTTTGCGCACCAATCACCATATACCATGTGCCTTCATGCTCCCATACCTTCGGATCGCGAAAATGCGCCGTGTATCCTTCAGGGAGGCGGGCGACGACACCCTTTTTCTCAAAGGACAGTCCGTCGTCAGATACAGCAAGGCATTGATACGTTTCCCGGTTTCCATCCTGATCCCTGACATTTCCTGTGTAAAACAGATAGAGCCGATCGTCTTTCGTGACAGCGCTGCCCGAGTAGCAGCCGTTTTTATCAAACCAATCACTCGGAGCCAGCGCAATCTCTTCCCGCTTCCAATTCACAACATCCTGTGTCGTATAATGCCCCCAAAATTTTGCGCCGTGCCCCGTCTGAAACGGCTGCCACTGAAAGAATACATGATAGCTGCCCTTCCAATAAATCACGCCATTCGGGTCATTCAGCAGCCCAACCGGCGGCATGATGTGAAAATGCTGGCGGTGCGGATCGCTGTTAGCGATGGGCTCTTTTTTCTCCACTTCTTCATAAGCCCGGCGACGAAGCTCCTGGTCATGTGCTGTCATTTTTTCCTCTCCTCATCCTCATTAATCTTCATGACAAATGCTGCAATGAACGCTGACACTGCCGCAATCGCCATGCCAATCAGATAGTTGATCAAGTTGCCCATGCCAAACGGCGCCGCAATGGCGATCATCGGAATTCCCGTTAACCCGTAAGCGTTTGCAGCTACATGTGTAAAGACGACATATGCTCCACCCAATGCGCCTCCGATCATCGCGGCGATAAACGGTTTTCGGTAGCGAAGATTGACTCCGAATATGACGGGCTCAGTAATGCCGAGAAAAGCGGAAAATGCTGCCGGAAGCGCGATTTCTTTTGTCTTTGCCTTTTTCGCCATAAAGAAGACGGCAAGACCTGCCCCGCCCTGTGCGACATTCGCCATTGACCAGATCGGCAGCAAGTAGTTTTTTCCTATATCTGCAATAAGCCCAGCCTCAATCGCATGGAAGCTATGATGAACGCCTGTCAGCACGATGAGTGAATACGTGCCCCCGAAAATCAAACCTGCCACAAAACCGGCATGGTCATATACATAAGTTAAAGCAACCGTAATGCCGGAGCCAAGCGCTCTGCCCAGAGGGCCAATCGCGATAAAAGCAACAAACCCGGTGACAATTACAGTAACAAAAGGTGTAACAAGCAAGTCTACCGCATGCGGAACCACTTTTCTCGTCCATTTCTCTACCTTGCTCATTACATAAACCGCCAGCAGAACAGGGATGACAGTTCCCTGATAGCCTAGAAGCGCGATATCAAATCCGAAAAGATGCATATAATCAGGTGTCGCTTCAGCCAAACCCCATGGATTCAAAAGGTTTGGATGAATCATGATTCCCCCAATGACCGCTCCCAAATACGGGTTGCTGCCAAATTCTTTTGAAGCGCTTACTCCGATTAGAATCGGCAAGAAAATGAATGCTGCACTTGAAAACATATCAAGCAGCTGAAAAACTGCAGAATCCTTGCTCATCCAATGAAACGCATTGATCATACCCAGCAATCCCATTAACAGGCCGCTGGCCACAATAGCCGGGATAATTGGGACAAAAATATTAGAAAGCGTTTTCGCAAATCTCGCAGCGGGATTCAGCTTTTCTTTTGCCGCATCCTGATGATTGACGTGTTCCTCACGCTCAATATCAGCTTCTTTAGAAAAGGCATCGAATACTTTATTCACAAGGCCTGTTCCGAAAATGATCTGGTACTGGCCAGAGCTGCTGAAAGCCCCTTTAACGCCATCAAGCTCTTCTACTTGTGCTTGATCTATCTTTGATTCATCTTTCATCACTAAACGCAGTCTTGTTGCACAATGAGCCGCGCTGATGATATTTTCTTTCCCTCCGAGAAGCTCAATGAGGCGTTTTGCAGTCTCTTTGTAATCCATCTATTTCTCCCCCTTTTATTTAAACAAAAAAGACCTAAAATTCGCCAACGAATAAAGGACACAGCGATCCTTTTTCATTTACGCAAATTTTAGGTCTTGCCTGCTTTACCAGTCACAATCCCGCTTATTCAGATTAAGAATACGCTTTCATCATAAATCATGACAGCGTTTTCGTCAACTATTTTTTTAGTTAAATAGTTTGATAAAACATGTAGACAAAAATTCGTAAAAATTAATTGTGAAATACTTCACAATATCGTGCTATACTATGCTCAATCATGAAAGAAAGCAGGAAAAGACAATGGAAACTCAAGCATTACAAAAGGTTGAACAGTATGCTTTGAAAAAACAAAACATATTCGCTTCAAGCAAAATCCGTTATGTGCTTCGGTCCATTTTGGCCAGTATGTTTATTGGTTTTGGCATTACAGCCGCAAGCAAAACAGGCAGCTATTTCTTTATGGCTGATTCTCCGTTTGCCTTTCCGGCAGCCGCTGTCACTTTCGGGGCCGCTATTCTGATGATTGCTTACGGAGGCGGAGATTTATTTACCGGCAACACCTTTTATTTCACCTATACCGCGCTCCGGAAAAAACTCAGCTGGCGCAACACCCTGTACTTGTGGATGTCAAGCTATGCCGGCAATTTAATCGGCGCCATTCTGTTTGCCATCCTGATCAGCGCGACGGGACTTTTTGAGGAGCCTTCTGTTCATTCCTTTTTGATTCATTTGGCAGAGCACAAAATGGAGCCGCCGGCTTCCGAATTGTTTTTCAGAGGAATGCTGTGCAATTGGCTTGTGTGCCTCGCCTTTTTCATTCCAATGTCTCTCAAAGGGGAAGGAGCAAAGCTTTTTACCATGATGCTATTCGTTTTCTGCTTCTTTATTTCCGGCTTTGAACACAGCATTGCCAATATGTGCACATTCGCCATCTCGCTTTTGATCGAGCACCCTGATACAGTGACACTGATGGGAGCAGTCAGAAACTTAATTCCCGTTACGCTCGGCAATCTGACCGCGGGAATAGTCATGATGGGCTGGATGTACTACACACTGAATCCTGATCAATAAAAAAACTTCCAGAGATCACTCCCTGCAAGTCAAATCGGTTATTCCGAGAGATCTTGAAGACGCTGGACATGCAGCGTGATATAGCCGGCCTCGGATTCCGGCAAATGTAATTGATATTCATTTTTCAAAAACTCCGCCAGCTCCAGCGCACATTGATAGGCGAATGAATACTTTTTTTGGATGAAATAAAGCATCTCCTCGTCCATACGATGGAGCGCTTCATTTGATTCCAACCGGCTGACCGCGTATCGCAAATGCGTGACAAGGCGTTGATAGGAAATGCTGTTTTCATCCACCTTTCGATTAAAGTATTGTTCTATTTTCTCTATCATTTCTTTGATCATGGTCGTATGCTTCAGCGCTGAATACATGCTCTCCGCATCCATCTTCGCCGTATGGATGTGAAGGGCAATATAACCCGCTTCATCTTCAGGCAGAGACACGCCCAATGTCTCTTTTACATGTCCGATCGCCCACAAGCCGATCTCGTATTCTTTTTTATAGAGCGCCTTTATCTCATGCAGCAATTTATTCTGCACAAGCAGCCCATTTTGAATCCTTTCGATCGCAAAGGACAAATGGTCGGAAAGCGCGATATGAATGTGATCGCTCAGCGGCGCCGCGAGCTCTCCTTCCGCATAGCTGATGATATCCTCAGCTATTTCTATATGCTCCTCCGGCAGTGTTTGCAGGATTTGTTTGAACTTTTCATTCTCGTCGCGCACGACAAAGATCTTTTCCACTTTATTCATAGGGATGAGATCATTTTTCTTTTTTTGAAAAGCGATTCCCGGCCCCATCACGATTTTTTCCTGATCATCCTCTTTTATTAAAGCCGCATTATTGTTTAATACTTTATAGATTTTCAAGAGGTTATCTCTCCCGCCAATTTGCTTTTGACTGGGATTTTACCTCCTTTTGACCGCCATGTAAAGATACGGGCCCGCTCTCTCCTGCTTTGGCGATTCCTTGAAGGCTTGCAAACATCTTCTTTTATAAAGCGCGGCGGCTTTCGCTTTCTGCTTTTCTTCCTCATTCACAGCCATCCGCCACTCATAAAACGAAACGAGTCCTGCGGCCTGCACAGCCGCCTTTCTTTGGTATGTACGCTGAGCCGAATAGACCGCGGCAGCCGCAGTTTTTCTGTCCGGCGTCACCCAGTTCATCAAAAAGACCATCCACACCCGTAAAGATACAAGCAAACGTTTCATAGAAAAACATCCCTCCGCTTCTTTTTGGCAGGCAGCCTTTTTAGCAGCCCGTTTTCTCAGCCGCAGCCCGCAAGAAAAGACGGCCGATTTCTTTTCTCGCAAACTAGCGGCTCTAGCAAAACTCATGACTCTATGATAGACCGTGGAAAGAGAATTCTTTGTCACAATATGAGTGAAAAAACCAACTAGTTTTTAGAAGTTTTGTTGAAAGCTGAAAGAATTGAAATGAAAATTGGAGAACCGCTTTGAAAACTTTATACACAAGTTATCCCAAAGATAAGAACAACTTAATCACAAGAGATATCCACATGTCCACAAACTCTATCTATATTTTGTATACGAACGTATATTCCTAACTATATATATACACAGGTTTATTCACTTATACACAGGGTTCTGTGTATAACTCCTTCGTTATACACAAACAAAATCCAATAAATGGTCCAAATGACACAAGGATTTTTTTGAATTTTCAAGAAATATATACTAGATCTTTCACATTTTTTCTAAATACAAAGGGGGAAACACATTGAAAAAGGGGATCATTCGCTTTCTGCTTGTAAGTTTCGTCTTATTTTTTGCGTTATCCACAGGTATTACGGGCGTCCAGGCAGCTCCGGCTTCTTCAAAAACGTCGGCTGATCTGGAAAAAGCCGAGGTATTCGGTGATATCGATATAACGACAAGCAAAAAAACAACCGTTATAGTGGAATTAAAAGAAAAATCCTTGGCAGAAGCGAAGGAAGCGGGAGAAAGCCAATCGAAAAGCAAGCTGAAAACCGCTCGCACCAAAGCAAAAAATAAAGCAATCAAAGCGGTGAAAAACGGAAAAGTAAACCGGGAATATGAGCAGGTATTTTCAGGCTTCTCTATGAAGCTTCCAGCTAATGAGATTCCAAAACTTCTCGCGGTAAAAGACGTTAAGGCAGTGTACCCGAACGTCACATATAAAACAGACAATATGAAGGATAAAGACGTCACAATCTCCGAAGACGCCGTATCTCCGCAAATGGATGACAGTGCGCCTTATATCGGAGCAAACGATGCATGGGATTTAGGCTACACAGGAAAAGGCATCAAGGTGGCGATTATTGACACTGGGGTTGAATACAATCACCCAGATCTGAAGAAAAACTTTGGACAATATAAAGGATACGATTTTGTGGACAATGATTACGATCCAAAAGAAACACCAACAGGCGATCCGAGGGGCGGAGCGACTGACCACGGCACACACGTAGCCGGAACTGTGGCTGCAAACGGAACAATTAAAGGCGTAGCGCCTGATGCCACACTTCTTGCTTATCGTGTGTTAGGGCCTGGCGGAAGCGGCACAACGGAAAACGTCATCGCCGGTGTGGAACGTGCAGTGCAGGACGGGGCAGATGTGATGAACCTGTCTCTCGGAAACTCTTTAAACAACCCGGACTGGGCGACAAGCACAGCGCTTGACTGGGCCATGTCAGAAGGCGTTGTCGCTGTTACCTCAAACGGCAACAGCGGACCGAACGGCTGGACAGTCGGATCGCCGGGCACATCCAGAGAAGCGATTTCTGTCGGTGCGACTCAGCTGCCGCTCAATGAATACGCCGTCACTTTCGGCTCCTATTCTTCAGCAAAAGTGATGGGCTATAACAAAGAGGACGACGTCAAAGCGCTCAATAACAAAGAAGTTGAGCTTGTCGAAGCGGGAATCGGCGAAGAAAAGGATTTTGAAGGGAAAGACCTGACAGGCAAAGTCGCCGTTGTCAAACGAGGCAGCATTGCATTTGTGGATAAAGCGGATAACGCTAAAAAAGCCGGTGCAATCGGCATGGTTGTGTATAACAACCTCTCTGGAGAAATTGAAGCCAATGTGCCAGGCATGTCTGTCCCAACGATTAAGCTTTCATTAGAAGACGGCGAAAAACTCGTCAGCGCCCTGAAAGCTGGTGAGACAAAAACAACATTCAAGTTGACGATCTCAAAAGCGCTCGGTGAACAAGTGGCTGATTTCTCATCACGCGGCCCTGTTATGGATACGTGGATGATTAAGCCTGATATTTCGGCGCCAGGGGTCAATATCGTGAGCACGATCCCAACACACGATCCTGACCATCCATACGGCTACGGATCAAAACAAGGAACAAGCATGGCATCGCCTCATATTGCCGGAGCGGTTGCCGTTATTAAACAAGCCAAACCAAAGTGGAGCGTTGAACAGATTAAAGCCGCCATCATGAATACCGCTGTCACTTTAAAGGATAGCGATGGGGAAGTATATCCACATAACGCTCAAGGCGCAGGCAGCGCAAGAATCATGAACGCAATCAAAGCCGATTCGCTCGTCTCACCTGGAAGCTATTCATACGGCACGTTCTTGAAGGAAAACGGAAACGAAACGAAAAAAGAAACGTTTACGATTGAAAATCAATCTTCCATTAGAAAATCATACACACTGGAATACTCATTTAATGGCAGCGGCATCTCCACATCCGGCACAAGCCGTGTTGTGATTCCGGCACATCAAACCGGGAAAGCCACTGCAAAAGTAAAGGTCAATACGAAGAAAACAAAAGCTGGCACCTATGAAGGAACGGTTATCGTCAGAGAAGGCGGAAAAACGGTCGCTAAGGTACCTACATTGCTGATTGTGAAAGAGCCCGATTATCCGAGAGTCACATCTGTCTCTGTCAGCGAAGGGTCTGTACAAGGTACCTATCAAATTGAAACCTACCTTCCTGCGGGAGCGGAAGAGTTGGCGTTCCTCGTCTATGACAGCAACCTTGATTTCGCAGGCCAAGCCGGCATTTATAAAAACCAAGATAAAGGTTACCAGTACTTTGACTGGGACGGCACGATTAATGGCGGAACCAAACTTCCGGCCGGAGAGTATTACTTGCTCGCATATGCCGCGAACAAAGGCAAGTCAAGCCAGGTTTTGACCGAAGAACCTTTCACTGTTGAATAAGAAAAAGCCCTGCCGAATCGGCAGGGCTTTTTAAAGATCAGTCAGCAAACGCCTCCTGCAATAATCGATACGATCGGAGCTTATCTTCAAAATGATGTGTGATGGTCACCACCATGATTTCCTCTGTTTCATACGCTTTACTCAAAGCTAGCAGCCGCTCCTTAACCTGTTCTTTCGTACCGACAATCATTCGATTTCGATTATCAGCAATTCGTCTCTGTTCATAAGGAGAATACGTATTTTTCCGAACAGCTTCATACGAAGGAACTCCCTCTAAAGGAATACCCTGCTCTCCCGCCAAAAGTGTAAAATCAAGCACAGCCCCAAGCTCCTCTGCCTTCTCCTCCGTGTCAGCACAAAGAACAAAAACAGCAACTGCCGCTCGAGGCGTATCTCCTAACACAGATGGTTTGAATCGCCTCTTATACTGTCTGACAGTACCCTCTCCGCCCTCTCCATTGATAAAATGGGCAAACATATAGCCAGCGCCAGATTCAGCTGCGAGCAGCGCGCTTTCTCCAGATGAGCCGAGCAGCCACACATCCGGAGCCGTTGAAATATGCGGCGCAGCCGTCAGATTCGGAAAACGGTGTTTATCATCCGCCAAATCATGCAAATACATGGTCAGCTCCTTGATTTGCTGCGGATACTGATCAGCATTGCGCTTACCGCCGTCATTCAGCGCCCATGATGCAATCGGCATTCCCCCCGGTGCTCTGCCAAGCCCCAGGTCAATTCTTCCTGGTGTCAGCCCCTCCAGAACACGAAAGTTTTCAGCTACTTTATAAGCACTATAATGCGGCAGCATGACTCCTCCTGATCCAACACGGATTCGCTTTGTTTTCGCCGCTATATGACTGATTAGCACCTCAGGACTGGACCCTGCCAGCCGTTTTGAAAAGTGATGCTCAGAAACCCAAAATCTCTTATATCCAAGGTCCTCAGCAGCTTGAGCAAGCGCAACGGTTTGCTGTAAGGCCGTTTCAGCATTGCTGCCCTCTGATACTGGAGATTGATCTAATATACTTAATGAAACCATCCCTACCACCTCATCCTCATCGTATCACTGATCTTCTATTTTTTCTCCAAAGCCGCTCACACTGCTTATCAGTGTCCCCTATCATTCGCCATTTATTTGTGAAAGCCTGTCCCTATTTGTCGGAATATGTTACACGTGAAACATAAAAACCCCTCCAGACGGAGAGGTTTGCTTTAGTTTTTATTAAAGCCCTTTTCTTTCACGTAGTCATTTAAATACGTACGCGGCTTTTGCTTCATAAAGTTCAGTATTTGATCGGACCACGTTTCTTCCCGCTGCCCGTTTGTTCTTTCTCTATAGTAATCAGAAATGGTTTTGTCATACGTATTCATAGTATGACGGAAATCGTCTGTGTTCACATTATACGTATTCTCATGATAAACGGCCTGCTTTGGCAATCTCGGTTTTTTGCCGGAAAGGTTCGCAGGATGGCCTACTGCCAGTCCGAAAAGCGGGAGCACATGGTCAGGCGTTTGCAGCACCTCTGTCACCTTGTCCAGTTCATTCCGAATGCCGCCGATATAGCAAATGCCAAGCCCCATGGATTCAGCGGCAATGCTCATATTTTGCGCTGCCAGCGCCGCATCAATCAAGCTAACCATAAACATTTCTGTATTCTCGAGCAGCTCAGAAATATGTTCACCTTTTTCCTCAGCCAGTTTTTGATGGCGGTACAAATCCGCACAAAATACAAAAAAGTGTCCGTTCTTCTCAACGTAAGGCTGATTCCCAGCAAGCACGGACAGCTCACGTTTTTTCTCAGGATCAGAAACCCCGATAATCGAATATGCCTGCACATAGCTGGATGTAGACGCAGCCTGCGCACTTTTCACTAATGTATCAATTTCTTCAGCTGTCAAAAGCTGATCAGTAAAAGACCGGATTGACCGATGATTCAAAATGGTTTCGATTGTGTTATTCATCACAAAAACCTCCTTATCACTTTTTATCATATCCGAAAAAAAGTGATCTCAAAAGCGAAATGCTCTGCACAAAAAAAGACAGCCTCTGTAAAGGCTGTCTGCATATTAAGAATTAAAAAGATAACTTCTGTATTTCGTCAGCTGCACACTTGCATTATATACAATCCCAAATCCGATTAACGTGGAAAGTGTCGAGCTTCCCCCATAGCTGACAAACAGCAGCGGAATCCCGGTAACAGGCATAATTCCAATGTTCATTCCGATATTCTGGAATGTGTGGATCACAATTAACGCCGTATAGCCAACGCAAAAGAAAGAAGCGAAACGGTTAAACGGATGTATTTTGTCTATTAGAACAACAAGCCTGTAGATTAAAAAGAAGAACATGATGACAACAATTGCACAGCCTATAAAGCCAAATGACTCACCTATTATAGAAAAGATAAAGTCAGTCGTACTCTCTGGAACATAAACCTTCAAATTAGAAATACCATTACCTAAAATACCACCAGATCCTATTGCCATGATGGCCTGGTCAACTTGCCAGCTGTCATTTGAATCTTCCTGTGTCTCATTTGAAGCAGACACCCAAGAAGTGACCCGCTTAATTTGATAATCCTGTATTCCAACTGATTTAGCAACGTCAGGAAAGTTTATCATTACTAATAAAATTAATGAAATGAGTAAGATACCTGAACCAGCTATGATCGCAATCAATTTCCAATTTATACCTGACATAAAAACCATTACAAGAACGATAAACATACATATTCCCGCAGTCCCAGCATCCTGCATCAGGATAAGACCTACAGGAATAACTGCGACACCCGCAATCTTTAATAACAAGTGGATATCATCCCTAAGCGTCCGAACTCCTTTAGGATTAGCTTTTCCAATAACTGAAGCAAGCATCATAATCAAACCAACCTTCATAAACTCTGACGGCTGTATTGTTATTCTACCGATCCTAAACCAACTTTTTGCCCCTTTAATAACAGGTGCAATAGACTCGGGACTGATTTTAAGAATAATCAAAGATAAAATACCAATGATAAAAATATATAAACTTAACTTTTCAAGCTGTTCTAAATCAAAGTACAAAAGAACTGTAATGGCAACAGCCCCCAAAAAATAAAACACAATTTGCTGAATCCAATCCGTGTTCCCATACTGCCCAAACTGACCGGCAGCATAAATTGATACTACGCTTATAATAAAAAACACACCAAATATAAAAATCAAATCCCCCTGGTAAAAGGGGCTTTGCTGTTTCTTATATCGACTCATTCTATCCCGCCTTACATTTTCATCGGAAAATCACTAATGTTTATTATACATGAACCACGTTCAAGATGACACGTGAAGCTCGCTTCCTTTTATGTTTTTTCAGCATTTGCGGCACTTTTTCAGCTACACGAAATATGACGTATCATAAACCGAAATGTTTCGATTGACACAAAACTTTTCAAATGAAAAAAACGCCATACCAAAAGAATTTGTTAAAAAACGAAAGCGATAATGTGTTATGTTCCCAAATAATGTGATACCTCATAAGAAACAGCTAAAAATTCAGAGCCCCATGCCCATACATTCTCCTAGCACATTAAACGAAAAAATAAGACGATAGATCCAGTCCATTTCTGCAAAAACACGTATCAATTTCTGGAAAACATGGTATAATAATTGTAACAGAATGTTCAAAAAACAATCACAAAACAGACACAACTCAGTTCCTCTATTTCATTTTTGTAAACGTTATCACAAAATGAAAGGAGACGGGTATGATGGACATGTTTTTTGCTTACTTACTGGTTGCCAGCGCAACGCCTCTCTTTATTTGGCTTGATAACAAAAAAGTCGCACTCTCAGCTATTCCGCCAATCATTTTAATGTGGGTATTCTTCTTCTTTTACGCAACAGAAAGCCTTTCTCCACTTGGACACACTCTCATGATTATCTTGTTTGCCGTTAACGTCATTGTCGCTCATATCGCCGCATTTATCATTTACGGCCTTCCGTATCTTCGCAGAAAGCGAAGCAGCTGAAGACAGCAAAAAACCCTCTTCCAATGAAGAGGGTTTTTGTATTATTCGTTATGGCCTGAATGCTCTGAGTGTTCAGCGCCTCCAGGAGGATTTCCGTCCATATGGTCACCATGGTGATAGTGAGCCGCGAAAATCCAGATGGATCCAAGTACGATAACGATCGCGCCAAAGAATCCGAACAGCGTGTTTCCGACTTGGATCGTGCCGTTTTCGCTCTCTGTCATATGCATGAACATGAGAAGCTGCAGCGCCGCCTGAATGAAGGCGAAGCCGAAGATAATCCAAAGTTTTGCTGATGAGCTCAGGTCAGTATACACTGCAACCCATAGAGCCAGCAGGGTCAAAACGATAGACAGGATAAAACCTACAATGTGTTTCCATGGAAAGTGACTGTGTTCAGCAGATTTGTTTGCCATTTTACAGACCCCCCAATCCCATGAGATAGACACCTGTAAAGATGAAAATCCATACAACATCTAAGAAGTGCCAGTACAAGCTTGAGATAAAGATTTTAGATGAAGTTTGCGGAGTTAAGCCGCGTTTCTTCAACTGAATCAGAATTCCTGTGATCCAGAAAATCCCGATTGTTACGTGAGTTCCGTGAGTTCCAAGTAAAACAAAGAATCCAGACCAGAACGCACTTGTACTGAGAGCCGCTCCTTCATGTACATAGTGAACAAACTCGTTGATCTCGCATCCGACGAAGCCGGCACCGAGAAGAAGAGTGATAATTGTCCAAATGACTACGCCTTTTAAACTTCCGCGGCGCATTTCATGAACAGCGATCCCGCAGGTAAAGCTGCTGATCAGCAGCAAGAACGTCATAATCATTACCAGATTGACTTCAAATAGTTCGTCTGGCAAGACACCTCCAGCTGTTCTGTTTTTAAGAACGAAGAAGGTTGCAAATAGTGTTGAGAACAACACAATTTCTGCCCCTAAAAAGATCCAAAACCCGAGAATATTAAGTCTGCCGGTTTCAGATTGATATTCCATAGGCGCGTTAGAATTGCCGTGTTCTGCATGTTCCATAACTCACGCCTCCTTATTCGGAAATCTTTCTTTCCGTCTCTTTTATTTCATCAACACTAATGTAGTAGCCGTTGTCGTATTCGAATGAACGCAGAACCATGCAGAGCAGGACTCCGATCAATCCGACTACGCCCATCCAGTACCATTCAAAGACAAGTCCAAAGCCTGCGAGACCGAAGGCAACAGACATAAAGAACGGTCTGCCTGAGTTGCTTGGCATATGGATTTTCTTAAATTTGCTTTCAGGGTATAATTCAGTTTTTTCTTCTTTCATATGCAGGAATGCATCTTGAGATTTGACTTCAGGAAGCACCGCAAAGTTGTAATGCGGCGGAATCGCAGAAGAAGTCGCCCAATCAAGCGTACGTCCCACACCCCATGAATCTCCGCTGATTTCACGAGTAGAGTAACGGAAGCTGTAGTAGATGTTATAGCAAAGGATTAAGAATCCTACACCCATCATGAAAGCTCCGACTGTTGAGATAAAGTTCAATGTTGTCCAGCCGTCATTCGGTCCGTATGTGTAAATACGGCGAGGCATGCCTTGAAGCCCCAAGAAATATTGCGGGAAGAAACAAATATTGAACCCGATCATAAAGATCCAGAAGAACCATTTTCCGATTCTTTCGTTCAGCTTGTGGCCGAACATTTTTGGATACCAGAAAATAAATCCGGCGAAACAAGCAAATACAGTACCCGCGATCAGCACATAGTGGAAGTGAGATACAAGGAAGTACGTATTATGGTATTGATAATCCGCTGCTGCCATCGCAAGCATAACCCCTGTAACCCCGCCGATAACGAAGTTAGGAATGAACGCAAGCGCCCACAGCATAGGTGTTGTAAAGCTGATTCGGCCTTTATACATTGTAAAGAGCCAGTTAAAGATTTTAACCCCGGTTGGGATTGAGATTGCCATTGTCGTAATTGAGAAGAATGAGTTAACGGACGCACTGTTCCCCATTGTGAAGAAGTGGTGAGTCCAAACTAAGAAACTCAATACAGAGATGGCGATAATAGAACCAACCATCGCTTTGTAACCAAACAATTGTTTTCTTGCAAAGCTTGAAATGATTTCTGAGAAAATACCAAACGCCGGAAGAATAACGATATATACTTCAGGATGTCCCCAAATCCAGAACAAGTTAGCCCAAAGCATCGGCATACCGCCTGCTTCCAATGTGAAAAAGTGAGCGCCGAACAAACGATCAAATGATAAAAGTGCTAATGCTACTGTAAGTACAGGGAACGCAAACACGATAATAACCATTGTGATCAGTGTTGTCCATGTGAACATTGGCATACGCATTAATGTCATGCCTTTTGTTCTCATTTTTAAGATTGTTACCATAAAGTTGATCCCTGTCATCAGGGTACCGATACCGGCAATCTGAAGTCCGAGGAGGTAGTAGTTCTCACCCGGCCCAGGGCTCATGTCGTTACTTGCAAGCGGCATATAACTCGTCCAGCCTGCGTTCGGAGAACCTCCGATAACGAAAGAAATATTGAAAAGCATCGCCCCTACAAAGAACGTCCAGAAGCTCAGGTTGTTCAAGTAAGGGAACGCAACGTCGCGGGCACCGATTTGAAGAGGCACAACAACGTTAATAAGACCGATTAAGAACGGCATCGCCATGAAGATGATCATGATTGTACCGTGAGTTGTAAAAATTTCATTATAGTGGTTTGAGTCTAAAAAACTGTTATTCGGAAGCGCTAGCTGGGCACGCATCATCAGACCGTCGACACCGCCGCGGAATAACATAATTACAGCAGATATAATGTACATGATTCCGAGTTTTTTATGGTCAACAGTAGTTATCCATTCAGACCACAGCCATTTCCACTTTTTGAAGTAAGTCAGTACAAAAATAATGGCAATGGTTGAAAGCGCAATGGAAACTTGTGCGCCCAGAATTAATGGGTCACCAGTTACGAAAAATTCGTCCCATTTGAATTTCATGCAGGCTTCCTCCTTTCCTGATCAATATCATTCTTCTGTATCATCAGACTTCTTAAATTCGTTTTTCTTTACGTTTTCAAACGGATCTGTTTTAGAGTGCGGTGAAACGGCTTGATAGCCAAGGCGTTTGCGCGCCTCCATCGCGTACTCAGCGTCTTGTCCGTGATCAACGTATTTCAAGTGAGTAGAAGAGAACGTTAATTCGTCCACATTTTCAGGAAGCATCAATTCATCATACTTCTCTTTTGTCAGCTTAGGAGCCTCGTTCTGAGTCTTTTTCACCCAGCTGTTAAAGTCTTTTTCTGTGACTGCATTCACATCAAACTCTTGGTCTGCAAAATGTTCACCTGTGAAGTTCGCGTTGCGGCCTTCGTAAGTACCCACTTTGTCAGCCTGTAAGTATTGATCCATCAGCATTCCTGCCATCGCATATTTTTGCCCTCCAAGCTGAGGAATCCATAGCGAAGCCATTGAATCTGCAGATGAGATTTTGAACAAGATCGGGCGGTCGACAGGAATGTTTAAGTAGTTGACCGTTTCAATATCCTGTTCAGGGTAGCTGAATACCCATTTCCAGTCTACCGAAGTAGCATAAACAACAAGAGGCTCTTTATCTTTTGTTGCTTCAGGAGCTTTTTCTAACGAATATATCGTCTGTACTGTTGGCACAGAAAGTGCAATGACGATTAAAATTGGGATCACTGTCCAGACTACTTCTAAAAACGTGTTACCGTGAATTTCTGGGTTATAAGATCCATTATCTTTGCCTTTACGGTCGCGGTATTTTACTAAAATAATGGTAAATAGAACAAAGACGACCCCGACGATAAACAGCATAAATCCGATAGATAACAGGATTAAATCACTTTGCTGTTCAGCTACAGGTCCTTTCGGATCTAGTACTGAAGCATTGCTGCATCCCCCAAGGACGAAAACCACAGTTAACAGCGCTAATACAAGCAACGGTTTTAATGCTCTGAACAAGAAGATCACCATCCTTCCTATTGATGTAATAAATCTGAAGTGCATACTTCCTCAAAATCTTTTCTCTACTTTGTTATGCTATCAAAAACTTCACTTATTAGCTTTATTTTTTTATAAACTTCATCCCATTTTCGCTTAAATGTCATAAAATCGACAAAAATTGCTCCAACTTTATTCACATCTATCGCTTAAGATGAAAAGTTTCTAGTTATTTCCGCATATAAGTAAAGAAAAGATGATGAAGAACTAATTCTGACAAATAAAGGTTTACCACAATAAAAAACTTAGGTCAATCAAAAATTTCATTTTGTTAAACTTTCTAGATAGGAATTATTTTTTCCTCGTCTAGCATCTTTTCACACGGTTACCATTTTAACGCATCAAATATTGAAAGAAAAGGCGCAATGAAGAGCCAATATGCTCTGAATTGTCCGTATTTTTTAATGAGAGCATCCAGTTGTTTATCTTATACAAAAAAGAGGAATGATATAAGCAAATAAATAAAAAATAGGATGTGTTGCATGATGAGTTTTCTTATTTCACTTATCGTCGCTATTATTATTGGATGGCTTGGAAGCCTGTTTGTAAAAGGAGATATGCCCGGAGGAATTATCGGGTCTATGATCGCAGGTCTTATTGGCGCCTGGATCGGACACGGGCTGCTTGGAACATGGGGGCCGCACCTAGCCGGATTTGCCATTATTCCAGCGGTAATCGGCGCAGCCATTGTTGTCTTTCTAGTAAGCCTGTTAACCAGAAAAAGAGGATAAAAGCAGCAGCACCCGAAGCGTCAGCGCTTTGGGTGTTTGTTTTGCCATAAAAATCGAAAAAGCCTCAACCCTAGCGGTTGAGGCTTTTGACTGGTTTGGCGCCCAACTGGTCGATAAACCTTCTGAAGGCCTGTTTTCCTTCCGTTGTCTGTTTAAACACACCGGCATGTTCAAGAATGCGAGCGAATACATGTCCCAGCTCTTCTTTTATGACTAGATCTGCATTCTCTTTTGTTATGGTTCTTTTTTCCATCATCCGAATAGCCCACTCACTATGTTTTGCCGTGAGCGGATTTTGTTCTAAGGCTGTTTTTGGATCAGCAGAGCATAGTGCCGCTGCCGTTTCTTTCATTTCCTTCTGTAAGCGGCCAGGCAATATCGCCAATCCCATGACCTCAATCAGGCCGATATTTTCTTTTTTAATATGGTGGACTTCTTGATGAGGATGAAATATTCCTAATGGATGCTCCTCATCCGTCCGGTTGTTCCTCAGTACGATATCGAGTTCGTACAATTCTCCCCTGCGCCGCGCAATCGGTGTGACCGTATTATGGGGCGTATCGCCTGTATAGGCGGCAATGCCGGCTTTTTCATCGGAATACGTCTGCCACGTGCGGAAGATATGGTCAGCAGCTTCGGCGACATGACCCGGTTCGTCTCCTTGGAGCCTGAGCACAGACATCGGCCACTTCACTAAGCCCAGCGACACGCCGGGATAATCATTTAATTCATAAACGTCTTCCGCTTCTGCACGTGCCATTGGAAAATCATGCGCGCCGCCTTGGAAATGATCATGGCTTAGGATGCTGCCGCCGACAATCGGCAGATCCGCGTTTGAACCGATAAAATAATGCGGATATTGGCCAAGAAATGACAGCAGCCTTTCAAATGTTTTTTTGCTGATCTCCATCGGTTCATGTTCACCTTTTAAGACAATGCAGTGCTCCGGATAATAGACATATGGCGAGAATTGCAGGAACCATTGTTCGTCCTCAAGGATGACCGGAATGATTCTGTGATTTTGCCGGGCTGGATGATTCACGCTTCCCCCGAAGCCGACATTTTCTTTACACAGCAAACACATCGGATAATTTGTCTGTTCCTGCTCTCTTGCAGCCGCAATCGCTTTCGGGTCCTTTTCAGGCTTTGATAGGTTAATGGTCATTTCCAGCTCGCCATATTCGGTCGGCACCGTCCAATGAACATTTTTGGCGATTCTGTCAGTCCGTATATAATAGACATCCTCTGAATATTGATAGAATTCCTTTGTCGCCTGTTTTGGGCCGTATAATGCTTTTGTCTCTTCAAATTTGCGAATGACCTCGGACGGGGCAGGCACAAAACAGCCCATCAGCTTTGCGCTGAGCAGGTCACGGTACGTATCTGTATCCGCTTCCATTCGGCCGGTTTCGGCAGCCCATTTATAGATGGGAGCTAGCAAGTCCGGCAGGCTTTGTGACTGCTTGATGCTGGTGCTGGAGTTCGGCTCGGGATGTGTGATGCCCAGCGCTTCATAAAGACGGTTTCTCGTATATTCCCGATCCCAGATCGAAATCAATTTTCGTTCCAGGCCATACTCAAGCAGCTGTTCCAGATGTTCAATAATACTCATATGTCACTCCCCCTTTAGTTCTCTCGCTCCCTCTCCGATATCCGCGACATAAAAATCCGCTCGGAGCCCTGTTTTTGCTTGATATCTGTCTCCAACCTTCTGAATAAAATCATCAACGAACTCATCTTTTACAATGCTGATGGTGCATCCGCCAAAGCCTGCTCCCGTCATTCTTGATCCAATTACACCTTCGTGATCCCATGCCGCAAACACAAGCTCATCAAGTTCAGGGCATGTTACTTCATAGTCATCCTTCAATGAAAGGTGGGATTCCTTCATTAACTGCCCGATTTCATCTATATTGTTCTCTTTGAACATATGGGCCGTCTTAATAGCACGATGATTTTCGTATACAGCGTGCTTTGCCCGGCGTCTGTTCGTTTCATTTTGGATCAGGCTGGAATGCGCATCGAAATCAGAAGGCTTGATGTCGCCCAGTGCGGCAATATCGAGGCCTTTTTTCAAATCAAGCAATGCATCATTGCATTCTTGGCGTCTCGTATTATAGCTTGAGTCAGCCAATGTCCTTTTTTTGTTCGTGTTCGCGATGACCAGCGCGAGGCCTGAGACATTGAGTTTGCTATATTCATAGTCAAGCGTGTCGCAGTTCAGCAGCATCGCATGATGTTTTTTCCCCATTCCAATTGCAAATTGGTCCATAATTCCGCAATTGACGCCGATAAAATGGTTTTCCGCATGCTGCGCCATTTTCACAAGCTCAAGCGCATCTACTTCAGGATGAAAATAGCTTCGGAGCACGACCCCCATCAGCAGTTCAATAGAAGCGGAAGACGACAGCCCCGCCCCGTTTGGAATATTCCCTGAAAATACAATGTCAAAGCCATGGGGAACTGCATATCCCCTCTGTTGAAATTCATAAATCACGCCTTTTGGGTAGTTCGCCCAGTCGTCTTCTTTTTGATAGCGAATGTCGTCAAGGCTGCATTCCTTGATGCCTGCGTTTCTAAAGTTATCTGAATACATCCGGACAAGCCCGTCGTTTCTTTCTGCAACAGCAGCATATGTACCCATTGTCAGCGCGCACGGAAATACATGCCCGCCGTTATAGTCTGTATGTTCTCCAATCAGATTCACTCTTCCAGGTGCGAAAAAAAACCGTAACCCCTCTTTTTCTCCGAATACACTTGCAAATATCCCCTTTAGCTCTTCCCGCATGTGCAATCACCTTTCTGGTTTTTATTTTTTATTCCCCTTATTTCTTCATAGAAAACGGCAGATCATATGCTGCAGTCCTCTCATACCCCTTCTTCTTTTGTTTTTTTAAAGACGAGCCATTTGCTCGCAACATAGTTGACGACAACAATGACCGCGTTGTCGAGTATTTTAGCCAAGGTTTCATTTGTATTGAACTGGCCGACAAGAATGATCATCATGCCTAAATCTATGCCGAGAGACAGGACCCGAACGCTGAAAAAAGCAGTGAGCTCTTTCAGCAGGCTCTGCAGATCATGTGTTTTTTGCTGAAACACATATAATTTATTTGTTATGTAAGCAAACAGCACTGACAAAATCCAAGCGGCAACAGTGGCGGCTTTGTAATCCACATTCATGATCTCTACCAATATATAAAAGCTGGCGATATTCACAATGGTTGTGAAAACCCCCATAATGATATACATAATTATTTCTCTATACTTCACTGATGTTCCTCGCTTTCCGAAAAACTTTTCAAAATTCTTGGCGTCTCGTGCTCTCTGTCTAAAGTAAAAAATACCGAGAGTGCGTCTAAAAAGCTGCGGAAGGTGGCTGGCTGGCCCAATACATATGATTGTTTGATGATTCCGTCGAGGACTGCACATATTATTTTAGCCGTATATTCAGGATCAATACAGGCGTCAATCAGCTTTCTCTCCTTCAGCCACTTAATATATAACACATTTTCTTCCACCCACAATTCGTACAGCCGGACATAGGCCTTGCATTTCTTTAAGACTTTATATGTCGGCATGTTCATGGCAAACGAGGTGATGTCCCACGACGGCTTATTTATGTAATAGGAATAAAGCAGTTCTGCAGCGTGTTTTGCAGCCTCGTCCAATGTCAGCGATTTCACTGACTCCCGCTCCATTTGATCAAGATACCCTATAATGATCTTTTTTTTCATCTGACGTTTTTCGAGAAGGTACAGCAGAAAATCGTCCTTGCTGACAAAATGAACATAAAATGCTCCTTTGCTGTACCCGGCGGCTCTGCTGATATCTTCTACAGAAACCGGATCATACGCTCGGTCAATCAACAAATTCACGCCAGCGTCTATAAAACTTTCAAATGTTGCTTCTCTTTTAATTTGAAATTTGTTTTTTTTCATATTTTTCTCCTGGCGGTAATGATTACCCTTATCTTACACCGGATCAATCTTTAGCGGTATTTATTTCTTTGAACGGTTATGCTATTCGGTTTCCCAGGGGTCATTTTTAATAGGCTAAATGATTTATTTTCATTTACATACTATCCAGTCAGTATTTAATTGTTTATTATTATAAATAAGGTCCATTGGTTATATTAGTCATTTTTTTAGGGAATAGGTAGGTGGTTTTTCCTTCAGTTTGTGAACACCGAGCAACTATGTGTGAAATTTGTTGTACTCGCCTCATCATCGCGCTGGCTTGTCTTTTATTGCCCGCATGTTGCAGGAAAACATTTTATACAATTGGAGGTTACTATGAAAACTCATGTTAAAAAAGATTTGGACAAAGGTTGGCATATGTTAATTCAAGAAGCTAGATCCATTGGATTAGGCATTCATGATGTGAGGCAGTTTTTAGAATCTGAGACAGCATCGAGAAAGAAAAACCACAAAAAAACCGTCCGGCAAGACTAGTCCGAACAGGCGGATCTATTTACCTCTGGCTTTTCTATCACCTGATCTGAGTTTTCACCATATCCTCTATTCAAAAGCAAATCGCTGCGCTGAGCTTGAGGACAAACGGTGTGTCAGCTAACTACGACAGACAGCCGGTGATGCGAACATGATAACCGTGCTCTGGTAAACAGCAGCTTTGCTGAGAACAAGCTGCATTCGGTGAGGTTTTGAAAGCAAACTCGTTTATACACGGCCGAGCTTGAAAACCTTCGCCTGTCTTTAGACCACTGTGTTCACCTCTTCACGACTTCCTTCTTTTTTCATCCTCCAGATATTGTTCAACGCATAAATCGGACTTTCAGTACATACCTATTGGTGTACCTTTTTGCTTACGTTTAGCGAATAAAAGGAGGAAATCCATGTACAAAGCTGATTATAAACAGATTGCTGCAACGCCGTCTTTTCAAGCTTTTTTAAAGCAGAAACGCGCTTTTATTGTTCCTTCTGCGATTTTCTTTTTTGTTTTTTATTTTTCACTCCCTGTTTTGACATCTTATTTCACCTTTTTGAATGCACCGGCCATTGGAGCTGTTTCATGGGCTTGGCTGTTCGCCATCGCCCAATTCGCTATGACCTGGATACTGAGTACTGTGTATTCCCGGAGAGCCGCCCATTTCGATAAGTATGTAAGCGCTTTAAAAGAGGATCTGAAGGGTGAACAGACATGAATATGACTGCTTTTTTATTATTTTTGGCGATTGTTGGCCTGACGCTTATTATCACGTATTTTGCCGCGAAGCGGACGAAAACAACGAGTGAGTTTTATACGGCGGGCGGCGGGCTCACCGGCGTTCAGAATGGACTGGCAATTGCCGGTGACTACATGTCTGCCGCCTCGTTTCTCGGGATTGCCGGAATGATTGCGTTATATGGATTTGATGGCTTCTTTTACAGCATCGGTTTTCTGGTGGCTTATCTCGTTGTCTTGTACATCGTGGCGGAGCCGCTTCGGAATCTTGGAAAGTACACGATGGCAGACATGATTGCCGCTCGCTTTAAAGAAAAGAAAATCCGCGGTGTCGCGGCTCTCAATACCATTGCCATCTCTACTTTTTATATGATCGCCCAGCTCGTGGGGGCGGGCGCGCTGATCAAACTGCTTCTAGGGCTGGATTATACCGCGGCTGTCCTCATCGTCGGAGTGCTGATGACCATTTATGTCGTGTTTGGCGGCATGATCGCGACAAGCTGGGTTCAAATTATTAAAGCCGTTTTGCTGATGGCCGGCACACTCGTGATTTCGATTATCGTGTTTTCGAAATTCGGCTTTAGCCTTAATACCATGTTTGAACAGATGAAAACGGCTACTCCGCTTGGCGCTGATTTTATGAATCCCGGAAATAAATACAAGGTGCCGCTTGAGACCTTGTCGTTAAACTTGGCACTCGTGCTGGGAACCGCCGGGCTTCCGCATATATTGATCCGGTTTTATACCGTTAAGGATGCCAAGACGGCCCGTACATCCGTTGTGTCAGCGACATGGATTATCGGTGTGTTTTACATTATGACGGTATTTCTCGGCTTTGGTGCCGCGGCATTTGTCGGTTTTGACGCGATTACGGCGGCTGATCAAGCGGGAAATATGGCGGCTCCGCTTTTAGCAAAAGCGCTCGGAGGAGACTTTCTGTTCGCGTTTGTATCAGCCATCGCCTTTGCCACCATTTTGGCTGTCGTGACAGGGTTGGTGCTGTCTGCCGCCTCAGCATTTGCCCATGATATTTACAGCCAGATCATCAGAAAGGGAGAAGCAACTGAAAAAGAACAAATGAAAGCGGCCAGATGGGCTTCTGTCGCCGTGTCAGTACTCTCGATACTCCTTGCGATTTTTGCACAATCCTTAAATGTGGCGTTCCTTGTTGCACTCGCGTTTGCGGTAGCCGCCAGCGCAAACCTTCCGCTGATTGTGTTTACAGTCTTCTGGAAACGATTCAATGCCTCAGGCGCTTTATGGGGCAGCCTGACAGGCCTGATCAGCGCGCTTGTGCTGGTATCGATGAGCCCTAGTGTGTGGGACCCGGCCGGAAGTGCTATTTTTACCGGTGATCCGCTCATTCCGCTGTCTAATCCAGGAATTATTTCCATCCCGCTCGGCTTTCTCGGCGCGTGGCTCGGAACGGTGCTGTCGTCTGATAAAACAATTGATGAAGATACGTTTGCAGAAATACAGGTGAAGGCGCATACTGGCGTCCATATGGAACAGGAATAAAAAAAGCTCTCTTTATAGAGAGCTTTTTCCTTACTTTTTCTTCTGCTCGTCAGAAATCGCTTTTTCAAATACATCCTTGCCGGCAGCACCCGGAATTACAGTGTCACCGATAATAAAGGTTGGAACGGCTGTGATGTCAGCCTCTTCATAGGCGTGCTTCAAGGCTTGGCGCTGCACGTCCTGATATGTTCTTGTTTCCAGTGCTGATTTGAATGATGCACCGTCTAATCCCACTTCCTCGGCGAGCTTCGTCAAGATGTCAATGTCGCCGATATTTTGGCCCTCTTGGAAAAATGCCTGAAAGACACGGGTGTTGTATTCATGTCCTTTATTGTATTCCTTCGCAAAATGGAAGCCTTCAAACGCGAGGTCTGTATACGGATGGGGCGAGACGTTTGGAAAATTGATCTCGACTCCTAATTTCTCCGCCATTGGCTGAATTGATGTCTGCCACATGTACTGTTTGGAAGGATCATTGACCGGATCAAGCTGAGGAGATGGGCTTGGGCGCAGTTCAAACGGCATCCACTCGACTTCAACATCCTTTCCTTTTATCGCTTCTTCAAAAGCGGCTTTTCCAACAAAACAAAATGGGCAGACGTAATCTGAATAAACTTTAATGTGTACTGTCATGATAATCTCCTTTCGTATAAATTGATTTTAAACTGTAACAATTAAAGTTACAACTTTTTTTAAAAAAGAAGCCGATAAGGCTTCTTTCAGATTGTTGACAAAATCCTAAAAAGTTTTAGGATTTTGTCATCCTTTCAGCGTGATTGAAAACCCTTGAAGTCTAGGAAAGCCGAGCATTGGAGCGGAGCTAATGCTCTAATTCGTGAGCACCAACGCACAGGCTTGACAACGAATGCGAGGGTTTGTCGACACGCTGAAAGAAGCCTGTAAAGGCTTCTTTTATGATTCCAGCAAACGCTGGGCAATATATTCTCCTTTTTTGCAGCCGCCTGGGCATGCGTATAAAGCAGAACCGATTGTTTGTGTATATTCGTTTAACGCATCCTTTGCTGAAAGAGCCTTCAGCATCGGGATAAACTGATTGTCGGGATTTTTTTGAAAACTGATAAACAGGAGACCTGCATCCATATAGCCGGTTTTCGGATCAAGTCCTTCTGTGTAAGAGAAAGCTCTTCGCAAAATTTGTTTTCCCGTAGATTTCGCTAGACTGACGTGTGAATTAGACGGAATTTGATTCAGCTTCACGGGATCTGTTTCCTTTTTCTGTCCGAAAGGCGCCCCCGAGCTTTTTCTGCGGCCGAAGGTATCCTCTTGGTCCTTGAGGGAAGAGCGGTCCCATATCTCAAGGAACATTTTGATTTTCCGAAAAGCCATATAGGTGCCGCCCGTCATCCAGTCAGGCTCACCAGACTGAATCCACACGATCGAGTTCATCAAGCTGTCATCCTCCGTGCTCTGGTTGCCTGTTCCATCTTTGAACCCGAAGAGGTTGCGCGGTGTTTCACCATTTTTTCCTCCGCTTAAAAAGCCTTTGTTCACAAAGCGGACCTCACAAGTGCCGACCGCTTGATTTAGCAGGTTACGCAGCGCGTGAAACGCCACTTGCTCGTCGTCTGCACACACTTGAATGCAGATGTCCCCGCCTCCCTGCTTTTCATCCAGGTTGTCATTGGGCATCGCTGGAAGAGCGGCTAGGTGCTTCGGTTTTTTGCTTTTCAGCCCGAAACGGTCCTTTCCGTCTTTTTCAAAAAAGCCAGGCCCAAATCCGAATGTGACCGTTAAGTTGGAAGGGGATAAATCAGCAGACTCACCTGTATCCTGCGGCGGCAGATATTGATTTCTCTGCTCCGCTGACATTTTCTTGCCAGACGTCAGCATCTGTGTGAGACTTGTCCAGTTTCTAAATAATGTAATGATGTCGCTTTTGTCTTTTGCTGTTACATCCAGTGCAGCAAAATAGACATACGTCTGATGGGCAGTTGTGATTCCGGCCTGATGCTTTCCGTAAAACGGAACAATCTGCTCCTCCTCTTTTTCATCCTTTTTCGATGGCTTAGCCGCAGTCTGAACAAGTGGAGCGAGACCGCCGAGTCCGCTGGCACCGATCGCAACGGCTGCCCCCGCCATTGCCCCCCATTTTAAAATGTCCCGTCTGTGAATTTGTTCTGACTTTTTTTGTTCATCGCTCATGCTGTTACAAAACTCCTTTTATAGCACATTCGCAATCTTCGACATGGTTTCAGAAAGAGTCGTCAGCTTTGTGCTCAGCTCTCTGATTTGCTTTTCACTTAATTTATCATAAGACGTATAGGACTGATCATTTGTTTTGTATTTTGCCATTAAAACTTCAAATTCGCTGAACTCCGTATCCAGTTTTTCCGTCAAGTCGGAGTGATCTTTTACAAGCGCGCTTTTCACTGTTTGATAAACGGCTTCGGAGCCTTCCACATTTGCCATAAGGTCCACTAAATCAATTCGTGAGTAGCGCTCTTCTTCTCCCGTGATTTTCGAAATTCCGGCTTCGTTCAGAAGCTCCATCGCGCCTGCAACAATTTGTTCAGGTGTTAATTTCAGTGATTGAACTGAACCGTCAAGCTCTTTTACATCCTTGAGAAGCTGGTCAGCTGTTGCCTTTTCCCCGGAAATATCTTGATCCTTCCAAATGGCCTTCTCAAGCTTATGGAAGCCTGTCCATTTGTCTCCTTCTTCAACATCGTTTTCTCGAGCATCAATTTTCGGATCAAGATCTCCGAGGCTTTCAGCGATCGGTTCGATTCGCTCGTAATAAACACGCGCTTTCGCATATAACGTTTTGGACTTTTCGATATCGCCGGATTTCACAACACCCGTAAATGCTTCAGTCGCTTTGACAAGCTGGTCACTCTGCTCTTTGACATAGCCTTTATACTCATCCGCTGCTTTTGCCAGCTGATCGCTAGCCTTTTTGCCGCTCTTCTTCGCTTCTGTCAGGTCTTCTAAGGACGCTTTCAGTGACTCGGATTCTGTCTTGATTTTTGCTGTATCCGGTTTGTCTTTTTGCGCTTCTGTGTAGATTGGCTGAAGATGCTTTTCGATTTCTGTATATTCGAATGGATAATCGCTGCGAATATCGTTTTCAAAGGAAAGCCAGTAGCTGTTTAATTCTTTCCCCTTCTTTTCAATCTCTTTTTGGTCTCCTTTTTCCGCTGAGTCATTCAGCTTAGAAATGATGGTTTCCATTTTATTTACGGATGCGGTGATTTCTTTAGTGATCCCGCTTTTTTCAGATGAAGCTTTTTCTTTAGTTGAAGATGTGTCGTTGGCTCCGCAGCCTGCGCACAGCGCAAGGATGCATCCGGCTGATACAGCGATTTTTGTGAAATTCATTTTGTCAGTTCCTTTCCGTTTGTAAAATGTTTTGCCGCTTCTGAAACAAGCGCAATCAGTAAAAAGAGGAAAATCAACATTTGCGGAATCGTGCTGTACACAGACGGATAAATTCCTAGCACCGATACAGACGGCAGCCAGCTTTCTGCATCAGACGGAAGAATGCCCGCCAGTTGAAGGCTGTGAACGCCGGTTCCGAGAAATTTCACGCACATATACAGGACAACCGCCATTGATAGAAGAAAAAACGGCTTCAATGGAATGCGCATTCCGAGCTTGATCATCAGAACACCGACGATGACGAGAACGATAAGCCCTGCGGCAGTTCCGCCGATCAGTTCAGTGAGCGGGAGCTTCCCGACAAGCCCGATGAAAAAGATGACCGTTTCGAGACCTTCTCTTACAACTGCCAGAAATGCAATGAGCGCAAAGGAAAGCAGGCTTCGTTTTTTTAGTGCCTGTGACTTCTGGATATTGATTTTTTCTCTCCATTTATCCATTGAGGCGTTTCTGTGCAGCCACACCCCGACATACAAAAGCATGACAGCAGACAGTACGCCGGTAACGCCGCCAAGCAAGAAATTGTTTTCTCCGAATACACTGGAGGAGAACAGAACCGTGACACCGATGCCGGCTGCTAAGGAAACAGCCATGCCGGCGGACGCCCCGCCCCAGATCCATGTCGAGGAACGCGTAACCCGCGCTTTTTTTGTCATGGTTAATAGCGCTCCGATGACAAGGAGGGCCTCCATTCCTTCACGAATCGGGATCAGCGCCGCATCCCACCAGCTGTAGCTGCTTGAAGCGATCGGCTCGAGCAATTGAATCATTTCGTCAATTTGCTTTGATACCTTTTCAGGATGGCTGCCGATCTCCGCCTTCATCAGCGCCAGATTTTCCTCCGATGTCGTATAGGCTTCTTTCGATTGGGACACGACATCTCCCTCAACAGCGAGCCAGGATGTAACTAAATTGTCGATTGCGGATGACGCTTCATCCAATTGTTTTTTTTCTATGAACTGTTTTGTGTCTTTCAAGCTTTGTATATAGGCTGTTAAGGACGCCCTTGATTGACCTGAGGATGTCTTTTTCAGCACGACAGCCTGCTGGTATGTTTCTAAATGAGATGAAAGCTCTTCAAGCTGTGATTTGAGCTTGCCTGCGTCTTGATTGATAAAAGAAAGAGAAATCATCGCGATATTCGCGTCCATTTCACTGTGAGAAGAAAGGTTTTCTTTCTTAATAGAAGGTTCTTCTTTTTTCCACTTCGCTTTGAAGGTTTCAAACGTTTGTTGTGCCGAATCCATATCCCCGTCTTTTACGGATTTGATCATTTGCTTGTTTAATTGAATTAATGCGGCGATCGGATCATCTTCCGCATGTGCCGCAGAACCGAAAACCATCAACAAGCTGAATAGAATAAGTGCCAGCCCCCGAGCCATCATGTTCCTCCTATAATTGAAAATGATTATCATTGTATAACATAATCATAGCCAGTTCCTGTCCTTTGTCAATTAAAATTTGAAGGTCTGAAAACCTTGATGGAAAGCAAAAAAGCTGTCCTTTTACAGAACAGCCTTTTGAAGGAAGATGAACGATTATCTTTTTGTTTTATATGTTTGAATTTCCTCACGAAACTTGCGTGCAGCACTCTCAGGATCTTCCGCCTGACTGATGGCGCTGATCATACTGACGCCATCGGCCCCCGCTTGGATAACAGGTTCGGCATTTTCTATTGTGATGCCGCCGATGCCGACAATTGGAATGCTGATGCCTTGGCGGCGCACTGCTTCGATAAGTGATACACCCTGTACCGCTCTCGTATCCTTTTTCGTTTCAGTCGGATAGATCGGCCCAAGCCCGACATAATCGGCTCCGTCTTCTTCAGCTTGCTTCACCTCAGACATCGTATGGGCAGAAACGCCGAGAATCATATCACCTATGGCAGCTCTTACCTCTTTCGCATTTGCGTCTTCCTGGCCGATGTGGATACCATCAGCTTTCAGCTTCAAAGCCATTTCCACATCATCATTGACAATGAACGGAATACCAGCTTCACGGCAAGCTGCCTGAGCTTTTTCAGCAAATTTAATCCGAGCCTCTCCTGTCAGCGCATCCCCGCCTTTTTCACGGAACTGGTACAGGGTGGCACCGCCTTTTAACGCTTTTTGTACAACTGTAACAGGATCGGCTTTCGTATTGTTTGACCCCATAATGAAGTATACAGATAATAACTCTTTCATCATTTCCCGAGAAATACGAGTCATGAGACAGTCACCCTTTCTATAGCCGCCCATTCTTGGACGTCTTGTTCAGTAACAGTTGAAAGCTTGTTCAGCAATTCAATCTGAAAGCTTCCAGGGCCTTTGTCAGCCGTCTGCTGTGCGGCAAGCTGAGCGGCGACCCCATACGAGGAAATGGCCGCAATAGCAGCAAACAATGGATTTTCTTCCACAGCGCAAAACGCACCGACGACTGAAGTCAGCAGGCAACCGGCGCCTGTCACTTTTGTCAGCAGCTTGTGGCCGTTATGAAGGGTGTATACATGTGACGTGTCGGCTATGACATCAACTTCACCAGTTATCGCAATGACCGTGTTTAGCTTTTGTGCCGCCTGCTGAGCCAGCCGGATGATGTCGCCTCCGCCTTCACCCGCATCAACACCTTTGATCAGCCAATCGGTCACGCCGACGGTATGGGCAATTTCCGCCGCATTTCCTCTGATTGCAGCAAGGCGCACCTCACGAATGATGTCACGTGCCGATTCAGTGCGGAACGGTGTTGCTCCGGCACCGACAGGATCAAGAATGACGGGAACGCCATGTTCATTAGCTGATTTTCCCGCGATGATCATCGCTTCGACTGACTCCTTGCTCAGTGTTCCGATATTTAAAACGAGTGCACCCGCAATTTTCGCCATATCGGCGACCTCTTCTTTTGCGTACGCCATAACGGGCGATGCGCCGAGCGCGAGCAGGCCGTTTGCTGTGAAATTCGTTACGACATTGTTGGTTATGCTATGCACCAGTGGGCTATGCCGGCGGACAGCAGTAAGACATTTTGCTGCTGATTGTGCATCCATGTTTGCATCATCCTTTACTTTCTTTTTTCGGGTCCCATAAATACGATTTCGTATGTTCGAGCCAAGCTCTGGCGGCAAACGACAAGTACCTGTCCTTTCTCCAAATAATGGCGAGGTGCCAAGGGATGACCGGATCGACAAGCGGAATGACTTTCACTTTTTCCGGGTCAAGGCCGCGGCAGATCCGTTCCGGCAAAAGCCCGATCCCAAGGTTGGCTGATACCATCTCACTAATAAAATCCCATTGTGATGTTTCATAAATGATATGGGGCCGGAACCCAGCCTTGATACATTCCGTCATAATTCGGTTGTGCAGGACAAAATCCTCCCTGAAGAAAATAAAAGGCTCGTCCTTCAACTCACGCAGCTGACATTCTTTCTCATCAGCCAGCCGGTGGGACGGGTGAACGACAAGCATTAAGGTTTCTTTTACGATTGTAAACGAATGAAAGATATCTTCGTTTGCGGGAAGGACCACAACGCCTATATCAAGAGAGCCGTCCCCGACACCTTCTTGGACTTTTATAGAACCGTCTTCGACTAGCTGAAAGGTGACATTCGGATAGTTTTCACGGAAATCGCCGAGCACTCTCGGGAAAAACCCCGATCCGATCATCGGCGGCAGTCCAATCCGTACGTGCCCTTTCTTGACTTCCATAATATCATTTAATTCTGACGTCAGGTTTTGAAATGATTTAATGATTTCCTGCGCCTGCACATACATGCTATGGCCGGCATCAGTCAGTTCTACCTGCCTGCCGTTTCGGTAAAACAGTTCAATTCCGAGCTCTTCTTCTAAATTTTTGATCATTTTTGATATCGTCGGCTGAGAAACATAAAGGGATTGGGAAGCCTTCGTAAAACTTTTTAAACGGGCGACTTCCAAGAAATATGTTAAATGGCGGATATCCATGTGCTTCACCCTTTCTATAGACAAAAGGAATACTTCTTATTCTTAATATATATTTTACCTATAGCGAGATCTTATGTACAATAAGTATATAAGGGAGGCATCAATATGAAAAAACTGTTGCTAACCGTTATTCAAATCGCTCTGTTATTTATATTTGCTCGGCTGATTAATTGGGTGACAGCCCTTCTTCATATAAATATTCCCGGCAGTATAATAGGGATTGTGATTCTTTTCACATTATTGCACTTTAACATTATCAAGCTTGAATGGATAGAGCTTGGTGCAGCGTGGCTTCTCGGGGAGCTGCTTTTATTTTTTATCCCGTCTGCCGTCGGAGTGATTGAATACGGAGACATTATGTCGAAATTTGGTGTCAGCATTCTGCTTGTTGTCATCATCAGCACGTTTGTCGTGATGGTGTCTACAGGAACGCTTACACAACTCATTGCAAAGAGAAAGGAGAAAAAGCATACGTGTTCATCGGAATTGTAAGTTTGTTTTTAACGGTTTTGGTGTATTTAGGAGCAAAAAAGGTATATCAACGCTTTCCGCGTGTTTATACGTCGCCGCTATTGGTGACGCCCGCTGTGTTAGTCGGTCTGCTGCTGCTGGTGAATGTCCCGTACGAGTCCTATAATCTCGGCGGCGGATTGCTGACCGATATGCTACAGCCGGCCACCGTGGCATTCGCGATCCCGCTATATAAATATTTCCCTGTTTTAAAGAAATACGCAGTGGAAATTATTTTGAATGTGGCCGTCGGTTCATGCATCGCGATTATTTCTACCGCTCTTATTGCGAAATGGCTTCACCTCGGCACCGGCTTAATTGACAGCCTCGTCCCGAGATCAGTGACAACGCCGATCGCGATGAACGTATCTGAAATGATCGGCGGAATGCCTGCCGTCACAGCCGTGTTTGTGATTTTAACCGCTTTGCTCGGCACAGTGATCGGCCCGATGGTCATCCGCTATTTCCGTATTGATAACGAAATCGCGCGGGGCGTGCTGCTCGGCACAAGCGCACACGGAGCGGGAACGTCAAAGGCATTTGAGCTCAGCTCTGTGTCCGGCACGATTTCAAGCGTATCGATGATCTTAGCTGCGATTATGACGCTTTGCGCGGCGCCGTTTTTACTTTCATTTATGTAAAAAACTGTCCTCTCGAGGGCAGTTTTTTTATGTGCTTCCCCTTATTGAAAAGCTCGCAAATTACAATATAATGTAATTTGTGGATACCAAAGGAGGCACCTTGATGCACAACTTGCAGGTGAGACGGCATTATGCCGCGTTAAAAGGATTTTATTTGTTTGCTTTTCTCGGTACGGGCAGCATGATTCCCTTACTCAGTATGTATTTAACGAAGGAACAGCATTTAAGCGGATCACAGGTCGGCTTGATCATGTCACTGGGCCCGATTGTGATGATTTTCTTTCAGCCGTTTTGGGGCATGCTGAGCGACTATACGCAAAAAACGAAAGGCCTGCTGGCGGTTTGCACATCAATCACAGGCATCATTGGACTAGGCTATATTGCATTTGACAGCTTTCCTCTGTTTATTTTGATTGCGGCCTGTTTTGCAGCCTTTCAAAGCACGATTATTCCACTTTCGGACAGCATTTCACTAAGGTACACACAAGAAACAAACGGCAACTACGGCGGAATCCGCCTGTTTGGCTCTCTCGGCTTCGGCGTCGCGGTGTTTGCCATGGGACAGGTGACGAACCAGCTGTACCCCATTCACGTGATCTTTATCTTTGGCTGTGCCTTTCTGTGCATTGCCGCCATATTGGCTTCTCAAATGCCGGGCCAGCAGAAAACGAAAACAAAGGTCAATATCCGCAAAGGATTCCGGGAGCTTATCAGCAACAAAACCTTCCTCATCTTTATGATCATCACCTTTACGACATTTGCTCCAAACTTAGCGAACAATACGTATTTCAGTCTTTTTCTGGACAAAAGCGGCGCGTCACTTTCCGCTATCGGCATTTTATTTTTCATCGGCGTTATTTCAGAAATTCCATTTATGAGATTCGCCCAAACATTTATAGATAAAATGGGGCTGCTCAACGTCATTATGCTGTCAGGCGGAGTCTCATTATTCAGGTGGGCGCTCTATTTCACGGCGCCTTCACTATGGATCATTTATGCGACGGTCTTTCTTCAGGGAGTGGCCATCGGTTTATTTATCCCGGCGGCGCTTCAATATGTGAAAAAGATTACCCCAAGACACGTTGAAGCGACGGCGCTGACCATGTACGCCGCCATTGGCAACGGGTTCGGCAACTGGTTCTGCACATTTGCAGGCGGGTACATTTTTGACTACGTGTCGATTTTCGCAGTCTACTTGCTTTTTGGCATTCTGAGCATAGCAGGCTTTGGCCTGACATTATATTTAATGAAGGCTGAAAAAAACAAACATACACTTCATCAGCCGGCTGTTACTTTTAAACCATAATGACTATAATGAACAAAAGAAAGGATGTGCGTTATGAACGGGCAAGAGCGAAACAGCATTTCGAAAGGGTTGCAGGTTGATATTGTATTGAAAGCAGATCAAAAAACAGGAAAACTGACGAGAGGGACAGTGAAGGATATTTTGACGAAATCAAACTTTCATCCGCATGGCATTAAAGTCCGTCTTGAAGATGGCCGCATTGGCCGCGTCCAGCAGATCATTTCTACATAAAAAAAGCTGCCCCTGAACAGGGCAGCTTTTTCATTATTTTTTCTGCAGAAGGACCACTTTCAGGTAGTTGCCTTCCGGAAATGCCGAAATCGTTTTGAAATCCTCCGGCAGCGTAAATTCCTCAATGATGGTGTAGCGTTCGTTTGTTTCTTTAAATGCGGCATCGATAAAGCCTTTGAATTTCTTCATGCCAAAGGCGCTGCTGTTTGTAGAGGCAACAATGACACCCTTGTCAGCAGTGATGGCGATCGTTTCCTTCAGCAGGTTTTTATAATCCTTGACCGCGCTGAAGGTGCGTTTTTTTGTGCGCGCAAAGGAAGGCGGATCGAGAATAATCAGATCAAAGCGCAAATCCTTTTTTGCAGCATATGAAAAATAGTTAAACACGTCCATCACTTTAATGTCGTGCGCTTCGTAATCCAGCTTGTTCACGCTGAATTGCTCGATCGTTTTGGCCAGACTTCGGTTTGCCACGTCGACGCTTGTTGTTTTCTCCGCTCCGCCAAGCGCCGCTGCCACGGAGAATGCACCCGTATAAGAAAATGTATTTAAAACGGTTTTCCCTTTTGCATAGCGGTCTCTGATCGCCTTGCGCACGTGTCTTTGATCCAAAAAGATGCCCGTCATGGCGCCTTCATTCAGATCCACCGCGTATTGAATGCCATTCTCCTGGATGATGATCGGGAACTCGCCCCTTCTCCCTTTCACGAAGTCATCATCTTCAACGTATTGTCCAGCCGTGTCGAAGCGTTTCTTCTCGTAAATCGCTTTATAATCAAGATCCATCTCATCCAATGCGGAAATCAGCATGTCTTTAAAGGTGTAAATCCCCTTGCTGTACCATTGAATCAGCAGGTAGCCGTCATAATAGTCGATGGTGACGCCGCCGACACCGTCGCCCTCACCGTTGAACAGGCGGAAAGCTGTTGTATCTTGAGCCTCAAATAGTTTGGCGCGCGCTTGGGCCGCTTTTGTTAATTTGGTGAGAAAAAATGCCTGGTCAACCTGTTCATGTTTATTGCGGGTAAGCGTCCAGCCGACCCCTTTGTTTTGCAGGCCATAATAGCCCCGCGCGAGAAACTCGCCGCTCTCAGACACGATATCAACGAGGTCTCCTTCTTTCATGTGCCCCGCAGTCCCTGCGAGAGCTTCTTTTTCAATAAGGGGATAGCCTTTTTTGATTTTGGCAGCGTGTGCTTTTTTTAGGGTGAGTAGCTTCATATATGTCGTCCTCTTTCCGTTTGCTTTCTCTTATCGTACCACAAAACGCCAAGATGTCTGCATTGACAGAAAGGAAAGGTTTTTCTACGATAGACAAAAAGAGTTACGAGGAGGAGCAGCATGGCAAAACGAATTGACCATACAGGCATCATGGTAAGAGATATTAACGCGTCCATCACATTTTATGAAGAGGTACTCGGCATGAAATTGAAGGATCGCATCACACACACGAACGGTGTAATCGAGCTTGCATTTCTTGGCTTTGAAGACGGCCCGGAAACAGAAATTGAACTGATTCAAGGCTACAGCAGCGAGCTTCCCGCTGAAGGAAAAGTGCACCACATTGCCCTGCTGACTGATGACATCGCGGCTGAATATACAAAAGCGGAAAAAATGAACGCAAAATTTATCGACGAGGAGATCACAACACTTCCAAACGGATACCGTTATTTCTATATCGAAGGCCCTGACGGTGAGTGGATTGAGTTCTTTCAGCGGTAATAAAAGAGCAGCATAACGCTGCTTTTTTATTATTTAAACACTTACATCACTACACATTTTTATCCCCAGATTCAACCGCACTCTCTTCCCGCCATTTTTGATGATCCCATATTCTGAAAAACGGATAGTAGATAGCACAGGTGATCAGCAGGTTTACCAGCTGCATAACGGCGCCCGACACCTTTCCGCCTGTCGCCAGGTAGCCTGATATGAGCGGCGGCATCGTCCACGGCACCGCGATTCCGGCCGGTCTTGCCACCAGCCCGGTGCTCATGCCGATATAAGTCGCGGTAATCGTGAGGAGCGGTGCGATGATAAATGGGACAATAAGGAGCGGATTCATGACAATCGGCATGCCGAAAATGATCGGCTCGTTGATATTAAATAGCGCAGGGCCGATTCCTAATCGTCCAAGCTGCTTCATTTGTTTGCTCCGGGAGCGCACAAGCATCGTCAACACAAGCGCCAGCGTCGCCCCGCTTCCGCCGACATTGATCCAAATTTGAAAAAACTGAGTCGTAAAAATACTCGGCAGCGCCTCGCCCGCTTGGAAGGCAAGACGGTTGGCATCCATCGCGCCGTACCAAATCGGCGCCATGATTCCGCCAATGATGGAAGCCCCGTGAATCCCGCACGACCAAAGCAGCATCTGCACAAATTCAGCGATCAGGCTTCCGCCGAGACTGCCGCCAAGGATGGAAAGCGGTGTGCCAAGCAGGTCTCCTACGACATTGTGCAGACTCTGAAAAGGTGTCATTTCAATCAGAAGGCGCGCCAGCCACACGAGAAACACAATGATAAAGCCGGGAATCAGTGCGACAAACGATTTGCTTACCGCAGGCGGCACACCGTCTGGCATTTTGAAGACGATATTTTTTTGAATAATGTACCGATAGATTTCGGTTGAAAACAAGGCGATCAGCATGGCGACAAATAAGCCCTTGCTGCCGAGCAGCGTGATCGGGATTCCGCCCCCTACCATGATGGACTCCGTTGAGCCATCCGGTGTAAACGGCACCTCAAACGGCGTTGCCAATAGAAATGCGGCAATTGAAATCGCTCCGGCCGAAAGGGCATCAACACCATAGCTTTCCGCCAGCCGATAGGCGATCCCGAAAGCGGCGATCATCGCCATAATATCAAACGAAGCATTGACGGGATATCCGAGCTTATCAGCCCACTCCTTCCCAAACACACTCGCCATGAAATCAGCATACCCCGGAATCGGCAGGCTCGTTAAAATCAAGAAGACAGACCCGATAATAATCAGCGGCATGGTCAGGATAATTCCGTCACGCAAAGCGCTGAGGTGCCGCTGTCCGGCAATTTTCCCGGCGACAGGCATTATTTTTTCTTCCATTACCCGAGTGAATGCGCTCATCTTAAAAGCCCCCTTTTCACATTGCTTTGTGAACAACCTCCGCAATGTTTTCTTTATCTTATTTTGAAAACGTTTACAAATTCATTTGGAAAATTTCCTCTTCCTGCGGAAAAAATCTGCATTTTGCCAAACAATCCTGTCTTTGAAAAATTTTTTCCTTCTAACTATTAATCTCTCTTTTTTCTCCGATATATATATCAAACATCATAGAAAAAGGAGATGAATCATGAAAAACATGTCTTGCAAACTTGTTGTATCAGTCACTCTGTTTTTCAGTTTTCTCGCCATAGGCCCTCTCGCTCATGCGCAAAACAGCAGCGAGAAAGAGGTTATTGTGGTTTATAAAAACAAGGCCGGAAAGGAAACCATCCTGGATAGTGATGCTGATGTTGAACAGCAGTATAAGCATCTTCCCGCGGTAGCGGTCACAGCAGACCAGGAGACAGTAAAAGAATTAAAGCAGGATCCTGATATTTTGTATGTAGAAAACAACGTATCATTTACCGCAGCAAACAGCACGGATTTCAAAGTGCTGTCAGACGGCACTGACACCTCTGACAACTTTGAGCAATGGAACCTTGAGCCCATTCAGGTGAAACAGGCTTGGAAGGCAGGACTGACAGGAAAAAATATCAAAATTGCCGTCATTGACAGCGGGATCTCCCCCCACGATGACCTGTCGATTGCCGGCGGGTATTCAGCTGTCAGTTATACCTCTTCTTACAAAGATGATAACGGCCACGGAACACATGTCGCAGGGATTATCGGAGCCAAGCATAACGGCTACGGAATTGACGGCATCGCACCGGAAGCACAAATATACGCGGTTAAAGCGCTTGATCAGAACGGCTCGGGGGATCTTCAAAGTCTTCTCCAAGGAATTGACTGGTCGATCGCAAACGGGATGGACATCGTCAATATGAGCCTTGGCACGACGTCAGACAGCAAAATCCTTCATGACGCCGTGAACAAAGCATATGAACAAGGTGTTCTGCTTGTTGCCGCAAGCGGTAACGACGGAAACGGCAAGCCAGTGAATTATCCGGCGGCATACAGCAGTGTCGTTGCGGTTTCAGCAACAAACGAAAAGAATCAGCTTGCCTCCTTCTCAACAACTGGAGATGAAGTTGAATTTTCAGCACCGGGGACAAACATCACAAGCACTTACTTAAACCAGTATTATGCAACAGGAAGCGGAACATCCCAAGCGACACCGCACGCCGCAGCCATGTTTGCCTTGTTAAAACAGCGTGATCCTGCCGAGACAAACGTCCAGCTTCGCGAGGAAATGCGGAAAAACATCGTTGATCTTGGTACCGCAGGCCGCGATCAGCAATTTGGCTACGGCTTAATCCAGTATAAAGCACAGGCAACAAATTTAGCGTACGCGGCAGCAGAGCAAGCTGTGAAAAAAGCGGAACAAACAAAAGCACAAACCGATATCAACAAAGCGCGAGAACTCGTCAGCCAGCTGCCGGGCTCCGACGCCAAAACTGTCCTGCAAAAAAGACTGGATAAAGTACAGTCATACAGAAATGTAAAAGATGCGAAAGACAAAGTCGCAAAGGCAGAAAAATATAAAACACAGCAAACCGTTGATACAGCACAAACTGCCATCAACAAGCTGCCAAACGGAACAGACAAAAAGAACCTTCAAAAACGCTTAGACCAAGTAAAACGCTACATCGCGTCAAAGCAAGCGAAAGACAAAGTTGCGAAAGCGGAAAAAAGCAAAAAGAAAACAGATGTGGACAGCGCACAATCAGCAATTGGCAAGCTGCCTGCAAGTTCAGAAAAAACGTCCCTGCAAAAACGCCTTAACAAAGTGAAGAGCACCAATTTGAAGACGGCACAGCAATCCGTATCTGCGGCTGAAAAGAAATCAACTGATGCAAATGCGGCAAAAGCACAATCAGCCGTCAATCAGCTTCAAGCAGGCAAGGACAAAACGGCATTGCAAAAACGGTTAGACAAAGTGAAGAAAAAGGTGGCGGCGACTGAAGCAAAAAAAGTGGAAACTGCCAAGGCAAAAGTGAAGAAAGCGGAAAAAGACAAAACAAAGAAATCAAAGGCATCCGCTCAGTCTGCAGTGAATCAATTAAAAGCATCCAATGAAAAAACAAAGCTGCAAAAACGGCTGAACGCCGTCAAACCGAAAAAGTAACCAAAAACCTTTAAGACTTGCATTCCAGGTCTTAAAGGTTTTTTACATTCTAAGAACATCGTACACAACCTTTTTCCCATCCGCCTCACAGGCTTTTCATACTATTGCTATACAGCCATGAACAGCATAAAATGAACGTTATTACAGTTATCACCACATATGGCGGGATTGTGACTGGGCAGGCAGGCAAGACCCAATGATGCAAAGGGAGTATTAATGCCTAAAAAGCAGGGCATTTTAACTCTTCTTTTCGTGTTGGGCTCATAACGGCGCCTTGGACAACCCCCTATTCTCATGCTCCGTCGTCGCGTCGACGCGGGCATTTTTGTCATTTTCAGCCGATATTTCTCACTTTTTTCATTTTGATTGTCAACTTTTCATTTGATACGATGAACAAGCCGACTTTTCTTCAGCAAAGGAGGTTTTGATTGCTTGCATAAAGAGATTGCAAAAGAATTACTGCTGCTCGCAGGAGGAAAAAACAATATTATCAGCATCAGCCATTGTACGACCCGTCTTCGTTTTGATGTAAAGGACGAGACGAAAATTGATATACATGCCATTGAGAACCTGCAAGGTGTGCAGGGCACCTTTTTCCGTTATGGGCTTTTCCAGATTATCTTCGGAGCAGGCGTCGTCAACAAAATATATAAAGAAGTCGTTCATGTATGGGAGAACGCGCCTTCTGAAGAACCTGTCCACCAGAAAAAAGCCAGCCGGAAGCTGAACCCTGCCGCAGCTTTTGCGAAAACACTGTCCGATATTTTTGTGCCGATTATTCCGGCAATAACAGCAAGCGGCCTGCTCATGGGGCTGATCGGCATGATTAAGGTGTTTCACTGGTTCGCTGCCGGCAGCCCATGGATTAAAATGCTCGACCTCGTGTCCAGCACAGCCTTTATTTTACTGCCGATTTTAGTCGGCTTCAGTGCCGCACGGCAATTTGGCAGCAACCCATACCTAGGGGCAGTGATCGCGGGGCTTTTGACGCATCCTGATCTGCTGGACCCGTCTATGCTCGGCAGCAAAACCCCGTCTTCTTTAGACATATGGGGGCTTCATATCCCAATGATGGGCTATCAGGGTTCCATGATACCGATTCTTCTTTCCGTTTTTGTCATGAGCAAAATTGAGAAGCTATTAAAATCGATTGTGCCGAAGTCGCTTGATGTCGTGATCATTCCCTTTATTACGGTCATGGTGACAGGATGCCTCGCGCTGATTGTGATGAATCCCGCCGCGTCCATCATCGGCCAGGTCATGACACAATCGATCGTCTATATTTATGATCACGCCGGCATTGCCGCCGGAGCCCTTTTCGGCGGCATCTACTCCACCATCGTCCTATCTGGATTGCATCATAGCTTTTATGCAATTGAGGCAACGCTGCTTGCTAATCCGCATGTCGGTGTCAACTTTTTAGTGCCGATATGGTCGATGGCGAATGTGGCCCAAGGCGGAGCGGGGCTTGCGGTATTCCTCAAAACGAAACAATCAAGCCTGAAAAAAATTGCGCTCCCCGCTTCTCTGACCGCGTTTTTAGGCATTGTTGAGCCGATTGTATTCGGGGTAAATCTCAAATTGATCCGTCCCTTTATCGGAGCAGCCATCGGCGGTGCTATTGGCGGAGCATACGTGGTTGCGGTACAAGTTGTGGCAAATTCCTACGGGCTGACAGGCATTCCGATGATTTCAATCGTGCTGCCGTTTGGCGCCGCTAATTTTGTTCATTATATGATCGGTTTCTTGATCGCAGCCGTCTCTGCTTTTATAGCTACATTGTTTCTCGGGTTTAAAGAAGAGACAGAATAACTGGATTTATTCGATTTCATTCATAAAACGGGGGATGAAAGGACAAAAAAGCTATGAAAATTAAAAGAATCTTAAATCATAATGCTATCGTCGTAAAGGATCAAAATGAAGAGAAGATTCTCTTGGGTGCAGGAATTGCGTTTAACAAAAAGAAGAATGATATTGTCGATCCGTCAAAAATAGAAAAAACCTTTATCAGAAAAGATACACCTGACTATAAGCAGTTCGAAGAGATTTTAGAAACATTGCCTGAAGACCACATTCAGATTTCTGAGCAAATTATCTCTCATGCCGAAAAAGAGCTGAACATCAAAATCAACGAGCGCATTCATGTCGCTTTTTCAGACCATCTTTCTTTTGCAATTGAACGCCTGAGCAATGGGATGGTTATCAAAAATCCGCTGCTGAATGAAATCAAAGTCCTTTATCCAAAGGAGTTCCAGATCGGCTTATGGGCCAGAGCACTGATTAAAGATAAACTGGGGATTCACATTCCTGATGATGAAATCGGCAATATCGCCATGCATATCCACACAGCAAGAAACAATGCCGGCGATATGACACAAACGCTTGATATTACAACAATGATCCGTGATATTATCGAGATTATCGAAATTCAACTGTCTATTAATATCGTTGAAGATACCATCTCTTATGAACGGCTCGTGACCCATCTCCGCTTTGCCATTCAGCATATCAAAGCAGGCGAATCCATTTACGAGTTGGACGCAGAAATGATCGACATCATTAAAGAGAAGTTTAAGGATGCCTTCCTGTGTGCCCTAAGCATCGGCACCTTTGTGAAGAAGGAATACGGCTTTGAGTTTCCTGAAAAAGAATTGTGCTACATCGCCATGCATATTCAGCGGTTCTACCAACGGTCAGTCGCACGCTGAGACAAACAAAAAACGCTTTTGATCATCTCAAAAGCGTTTTTTTATATCTGTATTATTGGTTGATCGCCGGGTTGCTGATCGTATTCCACTTCGTATAGGACATGTAATGGAAATACTCATCGCGATACGGATGTTTTGTATTGGAGTTCCAAGGCTTTTCTCCGCCGCAGAAGTGCACGATTGCCGGGTTTTCTCTCGTTTCATTATATTGCTTCCGCCCTAACAGAGTCGATGGGGTTTTCAGCTTTAACATGATATAGGTTTGAGCGTTCCAGCGCGGATGAAGTTCATACCACTGATCATACAAGATCGCATTCAGTGCATCTTGGTCATGCAGCACAAGAAAGTCTTCGTCTGGGTGTTCATTGATAAAGTTGATGACTTTTTCTGTGATGTTTTGCTTTCTCCAAGACTCAAAATCAATAATCATGATACCTGAGTTAAAATACTTCCCTGTATCAGTGACGTTCATTTCTTTCAGGCGTTCATGCTGCCCCGCATCCTCAACAGCGGCTACGGTGTATGGCGCAATGTCTAAGTCCCATAGCTTAGAAATATCCTCTAGGACAAGCGCATCACAATCGATGTAAATCATTCGTTTGATGCTTTCATCCTTAATTAAGTCGGGAATCGAAATGCGGTAATACGCGGCTTTTGTAATATGGCTGCTCTCTACCGCATGTTCATACATTTTGGTATCCACTTCTAAAAACTCAATCGGCACTCCGAATTTCAAAGTGGTTTCTTCCAGTCTTTTTTTGTTATCAGGCTTAATTCCGCCATCAATGACGTATAATTTTACCTCTCTCTCCTGATCCATGTTAGTCAATAAAGAAACGAACATCCCACCTAAATGACGAGCATAATTATCATCTGCGCATGATACGATATGCATGATTTCATCTTTCCTCAATGGTATTCATCTCCCTTTTTGTTGTACAAGTTACATACCCTTTTTCAAAAAAATAAACACGTTCTCCGACATTTTTTTAAACAGAATGTGTGATACAACAAAAAAGGTGTCATTTTTTGAAGATGCGATAAAGCAAATAAAGAATGAAAAAGCTGGCGATCGTGATGGCTTCAGCCGAGACGATATACCATGGCCATGGCCCGAGAACATCTAAGAGAGAGGATCCGCCCGGTTTTTTCGTCAAATACATATAATTCGCGCCAAGCCAGCGATCAATCAGGAAAATACAGACGCCGTACACATTAACAAGCAGGACTGTCACCCATAACGAGCGCTGGCCCATTCTGTAGGTGCCAATCACAGCCATCAGCAGACAGGATAAAAACACAGACCCGTGAGAAATAAAAAAGAGGATATATCGGATATGCGGAAATGAAAACATTCCGAGGTCAGGAGTGGCAAGAGCCTGAATCGAACTGCCGATGCCGACAAAAAACAAAAACACAAACAGCTTTCTGCTTTTTGTCACTAACATAATAGCTGACAAATACACCGACAGGTCACTAAGCTGGAGGGGCAATGAAGTGCGCACCGACCACCTGCCCGTGGCGACCATCCATATTTGATAGCCGATTTGCGAACCAAGCAAAAGAAACACAAACAGAGAACGTAAAAACCGGCTGGCCCTCGGCTGCTTGACCCCCTCTTGGAACAAAAACAACAGAATGGCCAAAAGGGCGATAATCGCTAACGTCACTACATGCTCTGTCGAAAACAGATGAAACGGATCATGCTTATAGACGGATTGAACATATTTTTGCAAAACTGCACCCCCGTTTGCGGTTTTTTGTTTATTTTGGCGTTGTTTGGGCTTTTTTTATTCAACCGATATATGGGCTTGAAGTTCACATCATACTCTGTTACAATTCGTTTCATAGCTAATGATTCTGATAATTTAAGGCAGGCCTAAAAAATGGAACGTTCACATCAACATCAGCAGCTTCGGAAGGAAGAACACGATACACTTTCTAAGCTCAAACAAATGCCCGTCGAGTCACTCAACCTGGAAGCCATTTCGATCGCTACGAATCTGTATCGGTCTGCACAAAGGCTCCGTGTCAAAATGGAGACTGAGGTTCTTTCTTCCTATAACCTTTCTTGGACCGCTTTCTCCATTCTTTATGATCTATGGGTATGGGGAGCGCTCGAAACGAGAAAAATCGCTGAGCTGTCAGGGATATCTACAGCTACAGCAAGCAACGTGATCAAAACGCTCGAAAAAAAGAATTTTTGCCGTAAAAGCATCGACACAAGAGATCGGCGACTCGTGTTTGTCTCTATCACCGATTCCGGCAAACAAGCGATCGAAGAACTCTACCCGGAGTTTCACAAAGGGGAAACAGAGCTCATTGCGGGAATGACGAAGGACGAACAGAAAATATTGACAGGGCTGCTTAGAAAGGTAGCTGACAATCTTCATACAACATAAGCTTTGACGGGAATCCAGTAGCGGTTTGTCTCCCTGTTTCAGAGAGCCGGCGGAAGGTGCGAGCCGGCACACAGCAAACGTGAATTACCTCCCCGAGCTTTCTTTGTGAACCTTAAAAGTAGCAAAGAACGGGAAACCGTTATTCGAATGAGCGGAAGACAATGTCTTCAACCAGGGTGGTACCGCGTGCATTGAGCCACGTCCCTTATCGGGATGGGCTCTTTTTTGTGTTTGTAAAAAAGGAGGAAAAATGATGAGAACATTTGAGCAGCTCACAGCGTCACAGCAAAAAGAGGTAGAAAGACAGCTACAGCTATACATGACAGGCGCCCACGAAGTCATACCGCCGGAGGAATTAAAGGCAAAGCTCGTGAAATCAATTTCCACGGGCACGCCGCTTAAAATTAAGCTCGGATTAGATCCGTCTGCACCGGATGTACATTTGGGCCATACGGTGGTGTTAAATAAGCTTCGCCAATTTCAAGAAAACGGCCACATTGTCCAGCTGTTAATTGGGGATTTCACAGGAAAAATTGGTGATCCGACCGGAAAATCGGCAGCCAGAAAGCAACTGACTGATGAAGAAGTTCAGCACAATGCCAAAACCTACTTTGAGCAATTCGGAAAAGTGCTTGATCCAGAAAAAGTCGAGCTTCACTATAACTCAAAATGGCTGAAAACATTGAATCTGGAAGATGTCATTGAATTAGCAGGGAAAATAACAGTAGCCCGCCTGATGGAGCGCGACGACTTTGAAGAACGCATCGCCATGCAAAAACCAATCTCACTGCATGAATTCTTTTACCCATTGATGCAGGGATATGATTCTGTCGTTCTCGAAAGTGATATTGAATTAGGCGGAACGGATCAGCATTTCAATGTCCTCATGGGACGGCATTTCCAAGAACGATACAACAAAGAAAAACAAGTCGTTATCCTGATGCCGCTCTTGGAAGGCTTGGATGGCGTCGAAAAAATGTCAAAGTCGAAACACAACTACATTGGCATTAACGAACATCCAAACGACATGTACGGAAAAACGATGTCACTGCCCGACAGCCTGATGAAAAAATACATCCACTTGGCGACAGACTTAGAGCTTGAAGAGAAAAAACAGCTCGTAAAAGACTTAGAAACCGGCGCCGTTCATCCGCGTGATGCCAAAATGCTTTTAGCCAAAACAATCGTCCGAATGTATCACGGAGAGAAAGCAGCAGAAGCTGCCGAACACTCGTTTAAAACAGTCTTTCAGGAAAACAGCCTGCCGGAAGATATACCGGCCGTAAACTGGAAAGGCGAAAAAACGATAGCGATGATTGATCTGCTCGTCAAGCTAAAACTCCTCTCTTCGAAGAGCGAGGCGCGCCGCATGATTCAAAACGGCGGTGTACGCATCGACGGAGAGAAAATAACAGATATTCACGCCAAAGCAGAGATAAGAGAGAATATGATCATCCAAGTCGGCAAACGCAAGTTTTTAAAGCTCCAATAGTTTGATATTCCGAAACGCTTATGACCCTTCATTCATAAGCGTTTTTTTGCAGGTATAAAGCACTGTCTTTTCAAAAACGCTCTTCATCTTGCAGGAAACTCCTTTAGCATCCCGAAATATTCCCCAACCATACATTTAGGGGAGGTTTATTTTTGATGAAAAAGCTTTTGACTGTCATGACGATGGCTGTTTTAACTGCCGGCACACTGCTCTTGCCGGCACAGAGTGTCACCCCGGCCGCGCACGCTGTACAAATATCAAATAGCGAGCACGAGCTTCCATTCAAAGCAAAGCATGCGTACTCTACCATTTCTCAGCTAAGTGAAGCAATCGGCCCCAGAATAGCCGGAACTGCAGCTGAAAAAAAGAGCGCCCTATTGATCGCCTCATCCTTGAGAAAATTAAAGCTTGATGTGAAGGTTCAACGATTCAACATTCCTGACCGGCTTGAGGGAACACTGTCTTCAGCAGGACGCGATATTCTTCTCCAAGCGGCGTCCGGCTCAGCTCCGACTGAGGAACAAGGACTGACGGCCCCGCTTTACAATGCGGGATTGGGCTATCAAAAGGACTTTACCGCTGACGCCAAGGGCAAAATCGCCTTAATTTCCAGAGGAGACCTGACTTATTACGAGAAAGCCAAAAATGCCGAAGCCGCCGGAGCAAAAGCTGTCATCATTTATAACAACAAAGAAAGCCTCGTGCCTATGACGCCAAACCTGTCGGGAAATAAAGTCGGCATTCCGGTCGTCGGCATTAAGAAAGAAGACGGTGAAGCACTTACCCAGCAAAAAGAAGCCACCTTAAAACTAAAAGCATTCACAAACCAAACCTCCCAGAATATCATCGGAATCAAAAAACCAAAGAACATCAAACATCCAGACATTGTGTACGTGACGGCCCATTACGACAGTGTTCCTTTTTCACCCGGAGCAAATGACAACGGCTCAGGAACCTCTGTTATGCTGGAGATGGCGCGTGTCTTAAAAAGCGTTCCATCTGATAAAGAAATCCGCTTTATCGCTTTCGGCGCCGAAGAGCTCGGCCTGCTCGGCTCCTCTCACTATGTAGATCATCTATCGGAAAAAGAGCTGAAACGAAGCGAAGTGAACTTCAACTTAGATATGGTAGGCACAAGCTGGGAAAAAGCGTCTGAGCTGTATGTCAACACATTGGATGGCCAATCTAACTATGTTTGGGAATCCAGCCATACGGCTGCTGAAAAAATTGGGTTTGACAGCCTGTCTCTGACACAGGGAGGATCATCTGATCATGTGCCATTCCACGAAGCCGGCATTGATTCCGCCAACTTTATTTGGGGAGACCCGGAAACAGAAGAAGTTGAGCCGTGGTATCATACCCCTGAAGACTCGATCGAACATATCAGCAAAGAACGCCTCCAGCAAGCAGGCGATCTTGTGACAGCCGCTGTCTATGAGGCTGTGAAAAAAGAGAAGAAACCGAAAACCATTAAGAAACAAATGAAGGCGAAAGCATCTGACATTTTTGAAGATATCAAATAAAAAAAGACGGCACTTGGGTGCCGTCTTTTTTTTATAATGATCAGCTGTTTAGCCGTCTATAAGTAAAGCTTTCAGTTTATCAACTGTATTTTCTTTTTCTAACGGGCGATAAATGGTCAGTTTCAAATCAGGAGAGTCATATATTTGTAATGTCATATGCTCCATCACCATTGTTCCGGCTGCCGGGTGATGAAGTACTTTTTCTCCTGCGTGTGTGCCTAATACTTCGTGGTGGTTCCACCATTTTTTAAATTCCGGGCTTCTTTCAGTTAACTCATCGATCAGCTCTTTTATCCATGCTTCCCCAAGAAACCGGCTGGCTGTCGATCGAAACTGTGCGATAAGTTTTTTGGCGTGGCTTTCCCAGTCGTCAAGCAGATCCCGATACTCCTTCGAGGTGAAACATCGCCATATGGCGTTCCTTTCCTTACTGCCCATTTGGCCAAAATTGCCGAACACAGCACAAGCTGCTGTGTTCCAAGCAATAACGTCCCACTTTTCGTCAGTCACATAAACAGGGCAATTGGTTAAATGATCAATAAAGTGCCGCACAGCCAGAGGAAGGCTCTTATTATCTTCATCCTGATCATCTAAAGGAACATGATGGCCAGCCAACAGAAAGACATGACGTTTTTCCTCATAATTCAATTTGAGCACTCTCGATATGCTTTCCAGTACCTGTGTCGATACCCGAATATCCCTTCCCTGCTCCAGCCATGTGTACCATGTGACACCTATACCGGACAGCTGGGCCAATTCCTCTCTTCTCAAGCCTGTTGTTTTCCTTCTGGTGCCCATAGGCAATCCAAATTCTTGCGGAGAAAGCTGTGCCCTTTTCAGTTTTAAAAACTCCCCTAGCTCTTTCCGTTTTTCTGCCATACTGTCCACATACACACTCTCCTTCTGCATAGAATTTCCTATTAGTATTCTACATAAAAAGGAGAAGGTTTTTATATTATTTGTTTCGTTCTCCAAATACTTCAGCGGCCACAGGAAGAATGGTATTCAGTGCATTCGGGAAACCTGAGTAAATTATCATCTGCATCATGACTTCTATGAGTTCTTCTTGTGTCCATCCGACATTCAGGGCTCCGTTAATATAGAATTTTAGCTGCTGGGTATTGCCCAATGCAGTCAATCCAGCAACGGTTGCTAATAATCTGGATTTCAGATCAAGACCTGGTCTTGAAAAAATCTGACCGTAGTTAAACTCCACGGCAAGCACACCAAGGTCCGGAGCGATGGAATGTTTAAAATTGCCCACGATCGCTTCATAGTTCTCCTCATCAATTTGTTTCAGAATATCTAACCCTTTTTTATAACGTTCACTTGTTCGCACCAGCTTCTATCTCCCTTCCAATATCGTTTTTTTAGTAGTACGATTTATGGTAATCCTTGAACTGAAGGCAATACCGACCATGATCATCCCCAGAATACAAACACCGTTCCAATGAAACAGCATCCAGACTGCACCTCCTGCATACGATCCCAAGGCGCCGCCTAAAAACGTGCTGACCATAAAGAGGCCATTCAATCTGCTTCTCATTTCAGCCGACAATTGGAAAATCTCCGCCTGACACGCCACCTGATTCGCCTGAATGCCCATGGTGATGAATAAAGCGCCCAATACAATCACAATCAATGAAGTCTGGCCTGCCATTAATAAAACAAATGACAATAAGGTAAAAGACATACAAAGCTTGTTGGAAAAAGCAGCTCCTTTTTGATCAATAATCCGGCCGATCAGCGGAGTTGCAAAGGCCCCGCCAATTCCCACCAAACCGATTGTTCCGGCAGTCTGGCTGCCAAACGAGAATGGAGGTTCACTCACCATAAACACTAACGTCGTCCAAAATAAACTGAAGGCGCCGAACATGAAGCCTTGGTTTACACATGCTTTTCTTAACACTTTCTCCTTGATCAAAAGCGGAAATAATGAAGAAATGAGTTTTCCGTAATGAAATGCATGTGTCCCTTTGCTTTTCGGAAAGCAGAAGTGAATAATCAACATAATGATGACGGCTGCTGCACAGGCAATCCAATACATCACGCGCCAGCCATAATGGGCATCTATCGCCCCGCTGACCACTCTCGCCCCTAAAATTCCGCAAACCAAGCCGATGGCTACGTTTCCGAGTACTTTTCCTCTGTTCCTGTCATTTGCTAAACCTGCCGCAAACGGCACAAGGATTTGAGGAATAATCGTGAAGAATCCCAATAATAAATTTGTGATGACTAGCCATGGAAAGCTTACAGCTAACGCTGAAGCGGCCGAACAAACCCCCACTAAGAATAGCAGGCTCACAATTAAGCGGCGGCGTTCAAAAAGATCTCCCAATGGAACAAGCAGAAGGTTCCCCGCCGCATAGCCAATCTGCGCCAATGTAGCAATCATCCCAGCTTGTGCCGGCGTCATATGAAACGTGCCTGCCATGCTGACAAGCAATGTTTGATTGATATAGACATTGGCTACCGTAAACCCGCTAGTCACCGCGATAAGAAAAATCAAACCTCTCGATAATGAAATGGAATGGTTCATGTTTACCTCCTTTCTTCATGCATGATAAAGCAGGTTCAATCATGGAAACAGAAGTGAGTTTATACTGGTATAAAAAGTACTAGCAAGCAAAGCAAAAAAGCGAAACCCTGTCAGGCTTCGCTTTTGTTATCAATCCACTTCTTTCTTAATCCCCAGCATTTTCTCATCTAGGTAATGGGCAATCTCCGCGGCTTCTTTCAGCTCATCTGTTAATTGCTTAGGAACGTCATTGTTCAATTTATAATAAATTTTATGTTCAAGGCTCGCCCAGAAATCCATCGCGATTGTCCGGATTTGAATTTCTGCTTTGACGTATTCCACACGGTTCGTTAAATTCACAGGCATCTCAATGATTAAATGCAGGCTTCGATAGCCATTCGGTTTGGGTGTCTGGATATAATCCTTTACCTTTACGATTCTCAAATCTTCATGCTGCTTCAACACATTCACGACATTATAAATGTCAGAAATAAAGGAACAGATGATGCGCACGCCGGCAATGTCGTGAATATGCTCCTTCATTTCCTTCGTCGTAATCTCACAACCCTTTCTCATTAACTTATTCACGATGCTTTCAAAGCTTTTGACACGGGATTTTGTATGTTCAATCGGGTTGTGTCCGTGAATGAGGTTATATTCCTGGCTGATAATTGAGAACTTTGTATCAAGCGCATCTAGCGCAAATTTATAAACTAATAATTCATTTTTCCAATCTTCCATTACTGTTTTTAAATCGTCCATATGTGTTACAGATAGATCCATTTTCGTCATCTCCTTTAACGGAACTTTATCCGCTGTCCATGTACTAGACGTCCCTGTCTGCTGCAAGGTTCTATGAATTTTTTTACAAAATGCGGTCGATTGTAACAAAAAAAGACCGCACGAAACGAGCGATCTTTTTTATTATCGGAAATAGCTGATCAATAATCCGATCGAGAGCAGGAATCCGAAAAATGTATTTGTTTGGGCTGTTGATTTCATTGCGACAATCATATTCATCGGCATTTCTTTTTGGACGAAGCCCTTCACTGCTTGAACCGGCTTAGGCACGCTTAAAAAGACGACAAACAGCCATGGGCTTGCGGCACCGGTAATAACCAAGCCGACAACCCAGATATAAGCGACGGCAAACGACGCAGCTAACAGAGTAACAGCTCCCTTATGCCCCATCAAAATCGCCAATGTTTTGCGTCCGCCTTTTTTGTCCTCTTCAATATCACGAATGTTGTTCGACAGGTTAATCGCGCCGACAAGAATCGCAATCGGGATGGAAATCAAAATGCTTTGCGTGTTGATCATATCTGTCTGAATGAAAAACGAAATCAGCACAAACACCGAACCCATGCAAATGCCTGAGAATAATTCACCGAACGGCGTGTACGCAATCGGCAGCGGCCCACCTGTATACAGATAGCCGATCGCCATGCCGACAAGGCCGATCAGCGCAAGCCACCAGCTGCTGCTCGCACAAATATAGACACCGAGCAAAATGGCAATCCCGTATGAGGCCAGAGCTAATTGCAAAATCGTTTTAGGCTTCATTCCGTGGCGTACAATTGCCCCTCCGATTCCGACTGATTCTGCTGTATCTAATCCGCGTTTAAAATCATAGTATTCATTAAATAAGTTCGTCGCGATCTGGATCCATAGGCAAGAAAACAGCATAGCCAAAAACAGCAGCAGATCAACCTTCACATAAAACATCGCCAAAACGGTTCCGAGCAGCACAGGCACAAACGATGCGGTTAACGTATGAGGACGGGTTAACTGCCAAAGGATCTGCCCCATGCTTTCTTTTTGCGGCGCTGTCTGACCCTCACCCTTATTTGTTTGGTTCATCTTCCTCTTCCTTTCTATTAAAAGGCTTACTTTTTTTCAGCCGGCAGCTTAATAAAAAACTCCTTTTGCTTCCTTATCTATCATAATGACTTCTCCCTTATTTCACAAGATACCGCAAGAAGGCGTTTTCTTTCTTATTATACGCTTCTCGCCCTGATTTCATTAGGTTTCTGCTTTCACTTGAACAAACAGGTACAGAAAAATTTTTTTAAGTACATTACACTTTTTAAAAGTTAAAAAGATCTTTTGACTCCAGGTATCTTTTCCTTTATTATGAATCAGCTCGAAACATTCCATTCTTGCCCTTGCAGGTATAAAGATTCATTTTCAAAAACATACGCCGATATATTAATTTGAGGGAGATTAGGGAAAAAATGAAACTTTTTGAGCATCTGATCGTCAAATAATCATGTGATTGTCGAAAAAACGGGAAGGGAATTTTTGATATGCTGCAATTAATGAAACAGCTGTATGAAAAACCCGCTGTCAAGTGGACATGTCATACAGGCTTTTATTTGATGATACTGCTTGTTTTGTTTTTTATGTATGGTTTTCACACCGCGAATACCGGTTCATATATTTATAACGATTTCTAATTGGAGAGAGAATAACTATGAAACTTTTACATGCTATTCAAACACATGCGGAAACTTATCCGCAAACCGATGCCTTCCGCTCTCAAGGCCAGTCGCTCACGTATCAGGAATTATGGGAGCAGTCTGACCGCGCGGCTGCCGCGATCCAAAAACGCATTTCTGGGGAAAAGAAATCTCCTATCCTTGTGTACGGCCACATGGAGCCGCACATGCTTGTTTCCTTCTTGGGAAGTGTCAAAGCGGGACATCCTTATATTCCGGTTGACCTGTCTATTCCGTCCGAACGGATTGCGAAAATTATCGAAAGCTCTGGAGCAGAATTGCTGATCCATGCAGCAGGACTCTCAATTGATGCAGTCGGCCAGCAGATTCAGACAGTTTCTGCGGAAGAACTGCTGGAAAACGAAGGCGGCTCTGTCAGCCAAGATCAATGGGTCAAAGAACACGAAACGTTTTATATCATTTACACTTCCGGAAGCACAGGAAATCCGAAAGGCGTGCAGATTTCCGCTGCGAACCTTCAAAGCTTCACAGACTGGATTTGTGCAGACTTTCCAGTCAGCGGAGGAAAAATATTTTTAAACCAAGCGCCGTTCTCATTTGATTTGTCTGTCATGGACCTATATCCGTGCCTTCAATCAGGCGGGACTTTACATTGCGTGACAAAGGATGCTGTGAACAAGCCGAAAGTCTTATTTGAAGAGCTGAAGAAGTCCGGACTGAATGTGTGGACATCAACACCTTCCTTTGTGCAAATGTGCCTGATGGATCCGGGTTTTTCACAGGATCTGCTGCCTCATGCGGACACATTTATGTTTTGCGGAGAGGTTCTTCCGGTTTCTGTGGCAAAAGCGCTGCTTGAGCGTTTTCCGAAAGCGAAGATTTTTAATACGTACGGCCCGACTGAAGCGACAGTGGCTGTCACATCGGTTGAAATTACGGCTGACGTCATCAGCCGCAGCGAATCGCTTCCAGTGGGCTTCGCCAAACCAGATATGAACATTTTCATTATGGATGAACAGGGACAGCCGCTTCCTGATGGAGAAAAAGGAGAAATCGTCATTGCAGGGCCGAGTGTAAGCCGAGGCTACCTTGGTGAGCCAGAGCTGACGGAAAAAGCGTTTTTCTCTCATGAAGGCCAGTGGGCATACCGAACTGGCGATGCCGGCTTTATTCAAGACGGTCAGATTTTCTGCCAAGGACGTTTGGATTTTCAGATTAAACTTCACGGCTATCGAATGGAGCTGGAGGAAATCGAGTTCCATGTCAGACAGTCACAGTACGTTCGCTCTGCTGTCGTGATTCCTTATCAGCCAAACGGAACAGTTGAGTACCTGATCGCTGCTATTGTGCCTGAGGAGCATGAGTTCGAGAAGGAATTCCAGCTGACAAGCGCTATTAAAAAAGAGCTTGCCGCTTCTCTTCCGGCATATATGATCCCGAGAAAATTTATCTATCAGGATCACATTCAAATGACGGCTAACGGCAAAATTGACCGAAAACGCATTGGCGAAGAGGTTCTTGTATGACGCCTTACAGCTCGTTTTTATTCTTTATACTGCTTGGCATTCTTCTTCTGCCGACGATCATTCTCGGCTTAAACGGAAAAAGATTTCAAGCATACAACATGTTCATATCTATCATTATATTGGCTTTAATTTTTTCGCACGACTTACACGGGGTCATCGCGCTGTGCCTGTTTACAATATGGCAGGTGCTCCTGATCAGCGGCTATCTGGCATACCGGCAGAAAGCGAACAGCGGCTTTGTCTTTTGCGGGGCTGTTATCGCGTCTATTCTGCCTTTATTTCTGTCAAAAATATGGCCGTTTCTTTCACACCCGCAGCCGCATCATCCGCCGCATAACCTGATCAGCTTTTTAGGGATTTCATATTTAACCTTTAAAGGCGTTCAGCTGATTATGGAAGCAAGAGACGGACTGCTGAAAGAACAGCTGCCATTGCACCGCCTGCTGTATTTCATCCTGTTTTTCCCGACGATTTCCTCCGGCCCGATCGACAGATACCGCCGGTTCGTCAAGGATGAACAGAAGGCTTGGACGAAAGAAGAATACGCCGACCTGTTGTATACGGGAATCCATAAAATCTTCATCGGTTTCCTGTATAAATTTATTATCGGCTACGCGATCAATACGTACTTCATCATGAATCTTCCCGCAATCACGCACAATAAGATTCTTGGGAACCTGCTGTACATGTACGGCTACAGCATGTATTTATTCTTTGATTTCGCCGGCTACACGATGTTTGCCGTCGGGGTCAGCTACATTATGGGCATTAAATCACCAGAAAACTTTAATAAACCATTTATCAGTAAAAATATTAAAGATTTCTGGAATCGCTGGCATATGTCTCTGTCATTTTGGTTCAGAGATTATGTGTTTATGAGATTCGTATTTTGGATGACTAAGAAAAAGTGGATCAAAAACCGTATGGCCGTCTCAAACATCGGGTATTTCCTGCTGTTTATGCTGATGGGGGTTTGGCACGGGCTCGCGCCGCAATATATCATTTACGGCCTCTATCACGCCGTGCTGATGACGTGTTACAACTTTTTCGAGAAGTGGAATAAGAAATATAAATGGCTGCCGTCCAACCGCTGGACAACCATTCTCGCTATTGTGATCACATTCCATTTCGTTTGCTTCGGGTTTTACATTTTCTCAGGAAAACCATTTCATCACCACCATTAAAGGAGATTAGAAAGCTATGGATTTTAAACAAGAGGTATTAGACGTTTTAGCAGAGGTTTGCCAGGATGACATCGTAAAGGAAAATCCTGATATTGAAATTTTTGAAGAAGGTTTGCTTGATTCTTTTGGAACAGTAGAATTGCTGCTTGCGATTGAAAACCGTTTTGATATTTTAGTGCCGATCACTGAATTTGACCGGGACGTTTGGAATACACCTAACAACATTGTAAATCAGCTGTCTGAGTTGAAATAATGAAAAAGCGTTTTTTCGGTCCAATTATTTTGGCGTTTATTCTATTCGCAGGCGCCATCGCAATTCCATCTTCATGGCTGACAGGCTTCATCACCGATAAGCGTGTGAAAGAGTCAGCAACAGCCTTGAATCCGAGTATGTTTCAAGGGCTATATTTACAAGATCAGATGCTCAAAGATCCGACATATCTTCCGATTTACGGGTCTTCTGAGCTTTCTCGGCTGGACGAGTTCCACCCATCTAATTATTTTCAGGTAAACAATGAGGGATTCACGCCATACCTTGTCGGCAAAGGCGGATCCCAGTCATTGATTCATTCTTTAAACTTCGCTGCCCATATGGATCAGCTGAAGGGCAAAAAAATCGTATTCATCGTGTCTCCGCAATGGTTTATTAAGCGCGGGTCTGATGAACAGCATTTCGCGCCGAACTATTCTGCGCTGCAAGGGCTTGATTTGGCATTTAACGATCAGATCGATCCTGAAATTAAAAAGAAAATGATGAAACGCATGCTTCGCTTTAAGGCTGTGCAAAACGATGCCATTCTTTCTGAGCTGTACAAAGCAATGGTAAACGGTCAGACGTGGAAAGTGAACGCGCTGAAGCCGGCGGCGAAAGTGTATTACAGCATGCTGGAAAAGAAAGATCTGTATTATTCAACGACAGAATCATCCGGGCCAAAGCGCTATATCTCGCAGTCAGTAAAGGATAAGTCATGGTCTGAATTGAATAAACTAGCGGATCAATCAGGCAAACGCCACTCCGGTTCTAACGATTTTCACATCGACAACCCTGTCTATAAAAAGCTGAAGCCGAAAGTGCCTAAGCTGAAAGGGAAAAACAAAGGAAGATCGTATGCGGTGTCACCGGAATATGGCGACTTTGAAATGATGCTCGATATCCTGAAGGATGCGGGCGCAGAGCCTATGTTTGTCACCATTCCTGTTAACGGGAAATGGTACGATTACACGGGCTTCCCGAAAAAAGGACGCACTGACTATTACAAAAAGGTAAATAAACAAATCAGAGCGAAGGGCTTCCAGGTTGCTGATTTCTCAGGGCATGAATATGACCCGTATTTCATGAAAGACACCATTCACATCGGCTGGAAAGGCTGGGTGTATGTCGATAAAGCAATTGACGAATTTTATAAAACCGGAAAAGTCACTTCATCCTGAGCATCTCATAGGACGCGGCTGCATATTTCCTGCTAAGATTTGAAATAGTAAAGGAATCACAGCCAACTTAATTAAGAGGTGTTACATCCAATGAAGATGACAGGCAATACGGTTTTAATCACAGGGGGTTCTGCTGGCATCGGGCTTGAACTGGCCAAGCGCCTGCTGGAAATTGGCAATGAAGTTATCATTTGCGGACGCAGCGAAGCATGTCTTGCAGAAGCGAAGCAGCAGCTCCCAAACATCCATACAAAGCAATGTGATGTTGCAGACCGTTCGCAGCGGGAAGCATTGTATGAATGGGCTTTAAAGGAATATCCGAACTTGAATGTTCTCGTCAACAACGCCGGCATTCAAAAGGAAATTGACTTTAAAAAAGGGACAGAGGAGCTTTTTGTGGACGGTGATGAAATTGAACTTAATTTCCAAGCGCCTGTCCATTTATCCGCCCTTTTCACACCTCATTTGATGAAGCAGCCCGAGGCGGCAATCGTTCAGGTCACATCCGGGCTTGCGTTTAACCCGTTAGCTGTTTATCCGGTGTACTGCGCAACAAAAGCGGCACTTCACTCGTTCTCGCTTACGCTCAGACACCAGCTCCGCGACACGAGCGTGGAAGTGATTGAAATGGCACCTCCTATGGTGGACACGGGCTTAAACCAAAAATCACGCGATAAACAAGGCCTGACGTACCGGGGCATTTCATCTGAAGAATATGTTCAATATTTCTTGGACGGCTTGAAGGAAGGCAAACAGGAGATTACAAATGAACGTGTTGAAGGTCTTCGTGATGCCACTCGCGCCGATTATGACAGGTTATTCGAGCAAATGAACACGCAGGAGAATTAATTTCTCCTGCTTTTTTCATATGAATTTCTTACAAATTTGAGCAAACCTATTGCGATTATTTGTTGAAGGTATACAATAGAATATAATTATTTTCAAATAAGTTTGATAATATAAACAATTTAACAGCAGGGAGATTGACCATGACTAAACAAACGATTCGCGTTGAATTGACATCAACAAAAAAACCGAAACCAGACCCAAATCAGCTTTCGTTCGGAAGAGTGTTTACAGACCACATGTTTGTAATGGACTATGCGGCAGATAAAGGTTGGTACGATCCAAGAATCATTCCTTATCAGCCCTTATCAATGGATCCGGCCGCAATGGTCTATCACTACGGCCAAACCGTGTTTGAAGGGTTAAAGGCTTACGTGTCAGAGGATGACCATGTTCTGCTTTTCAGACCGGAAAAAAATATGGAACGCCTGAATCAATCAAACGACCGCCTCTGCATCCCGCAAATTGATGAAGAACAGGTTCTTGAAGGCTTAAAGCAGCTTGTCGCAATTGATAAAGACTGGATTCCAAATGCGGAGGGCACGTCCCTTTACATCCGTCCGTTCATCATCGCAACCGAGCCTTTCCTTGGTGTTGCGGCATCTCATACGTATAAGCTCTTGATCATTCTTTCTCCGGTCGGCTCTTATTACAAAGAAGGCATTAAGCCAGTCAAAATCGCTGTTGAAAGTGAATTTGTCCGTGCGGTAAAAGGCGGAACAGGAAATGCCAAAACCGCAGGAAACTATGCTTCAAGCTTAAAAGCGCAGCAGGTAGCCGAAGAGAAAGGATTTTCTCAAGTACTCTGGCTGGACGGCATTGAGAAGAAATACATCGAAGAAGTTGGAAGCATGAACATCTTCTTCAAAATCAACGGTGAAATCGTAACACCGATGCTGAACGGGAGCATCCTGGAAGGCATTACGCGCAATTCAGTCATCGCCTTGCTTAAGCATTGGGGCCTTCAAGTTTCAGAACGAAAAATTGCGATCGATGAGGTCATCCAAGCCCATAAAGACGGCATCCTGGAAGAAGCCTTCGGAACAGGTACAGCAGCTGTTATTTCCCCAGTCGGCGAGCTGATCTGGCAGGATGAAACACTTTCGATCAACAACGGTGAAACAGGAGAAATCGCAAAAAAACTATATGACACGATTACAGGCATTCAAAAAGGCGCTGTCGCAGACGAATTCGGATGGACGACCGAAGTCGCAGCGCTGACTGAAAGCAAGTAAGAAAAAAGCCGGCCCATTACAGGCCGGCTTTTTTTACGCTTCAATTTTGTTGAAAAACTGCGGCAGATACGCTTTGTGCGCCTCCAGCATTTCGTCTAAAATCTGTTTGGCCACAGTATCGGACGGGACAAGCGGGTTAATCGTCATGGCAAGGAGTGCAGTTTGGTAGTCACCTGTAACTGCCGCTTCTGCCGCGACACGTTCAAAGGATTTGATTTGCTGGACGAGGCCACGGACAGACACCGGCAAGTCGCCGACAGCAATTGGCTTAGGGCCAGTTTTCGTCATCACACAGTTCACTTCAACTGCGGAATCGTCTGGAATGCTCGCTATTGCACCATTATTGATTGTGTTCACCGGCTGAATGTCATGTTTATCATTATAAATGGAGCTGATTAAGTTACATGCTGCATCACTGTAGTAAGCTCCGCCCCGTTTTTCCAGCTGCGGCGGTTTGATCGCAAGGTTCGGATCTTTATAAAGCTCGAACAGCTCTTTTTCGACCTTCTGTACGACTTCTGCGCGGGTGCCCTCCGTTTGTGATGCTTCCAGTTCGTGCTCCAGCATCTCTTTTGTTTTGAAATAGTAACGGTGATAGCCGCAAGGGATGACATTGAGCGCTTTTAAGAAATCCGGTTCCCATTCGGCGCCTGAGATATTTTTCATCGTCATCGCGTTTTTCGGGTCGCCCATCGCCTCGATGACTTGCTCCTTCACACTTACGCCGTCCAAGAAAACATCCAGCCCGAATACCATATGGTTCAGTCCGGCGAATTGGACTTCTACGCGGTCCACATCTACATCAAGCGCTTTGGCTACGCCCATTTTGATGCCGATTGGAACATTACAGAGACCGACGACTTTCTTCAGGTTGGAGTAGCGAAGCAAGGCTTCTGTTACCATGCCGGCAGGGTTTGTGAAGTTAACAAGCCAAGCGTTCGGGCAAAGCTCTTCTATGTCCTTTGCGATCTCAAGGATGACCGGAATTGTGCGCAATCCTTTAAACAGGCCTCCCGGGCCGTTTGTTTCCTGGCCAATCACTCCGTATTTTAGCGGAATGCGCTCATCCTTTGCTCTTGCCTGCAAAAGTCCGACGCGGAATTGAGTCGTGACAAAGTCTGCGTCTTTCAGCGCTTTTCTCCGGTCGAGCGTAAGATGAATGTCAATCGGGACGCCAGCTTTTTCAACCATCCGTTTGGCGAGTGTGCCGACAATATTCAGCTTTTCTTCGCCCTCAGGGATATCGACAAGCCATAATTCGCGCACAGGCAGCTCATCATACCGTTTAATGAACCCTTCCACTAGCTCGGGCGTATAGCTTGAACCTCCGCCAATCGTTACAATCTTCAATCCTTTTGTCATATGCTTGCTCCCCTTTGCTCGGTGATTTTTTCATATAACTCAATGATCTCTGCAGCCATATCCTTCACTGTCATTGCATTCATTAAATGATCCTGTGCATGAACCATCAGAAGCGTCATTTCCGTCTTTTCTCCGCCCGCTTCATTTTGGATCAGCTCTGTCTGATAATGATGGGCTTTTGACAATTCTTCAGCAGCGTCTTGAAGCTTTTTCCGCGCTTCTTCTGCGTCACCGCTTTTCGCAGCGGCAATGGCCTCCATTGCGGAGCTCCTACCGTTTCCTCCGTGAAGGATGATTTGAAAAATGATTTGTTCCATTTCCTCATTCACGCGATTCACTTCCTTTCTCTACAGAGCCGCTTCTTTGTCATCTGATGCTGCAGGCGTTTGGACCAGCTCCAGATCGTTTTCTTCTTTCAGCTTCTGCTTATCCCACATTCTGAAGAATGGATAGTAGACAACAAAGGACACGGCAATATTAATGGCTTGCATGACCGCGCCTGAGACTTTTCCTCCAGTCGCCAAATAGCCTGAAAAGATCGGCGGCATGGTCCACGGCACTGCGATACCCGCCGGTTTGGCGACAAGGCCGGTGCTCATTCCGATGTACGTAAGTGTCACTGTGACAAGCGGCGTGATGATAAACGGAAGTAAGAGCATTGGGTTCATGACGATCGGCATTCCGAATATAATCGGTTCGTTAATATTGAAGATGGCCGGGCCGACCGCAAGCTTGCCGAGCTGCTTCATTTGTTTGCTTCGGGCGCGCAGGAACATCGTGACAACCAGTGCCAATGTGGCGCCGCTTCCGCCGATATTGACCCAGATATCGAAAAATTGCTGGGTGAAAATCTTAGGAAGCTCCTCACCGGCTTGGAATGCGATCCGGTTGGCATCCATTGCGCCGTACCAAATCGGTGCCATGACGCCGCCGACAATGTTTGCACCGTGAAGGCCGCAGGCCCATAAAAGCATTTTGACGGCTTCGGCGACAAGGCTTCCTCCAAGGCTTCCTCCCAGAATGGAAAGCGGAGTCCCCAATAAAACGCTTACAATATTATGAAGGCTTTCAAACGGTGTCGCTTCAACAATCAGCCGGGCTGCCCAAATCAGGAAGATGACGGCAAAGCCGGGGATTAACGCGACAAATGACTTGCTTACCGCCGGCGGAACACCATCCGGCATTTTGAAGACTAAATTGCGCTGGATAATGAGGCGGTAAATCTCTGTGGACACCATTGCGATAATCATGGCGACAAACAGGCCTTTGCTTCCCATGAGCGAAAGCGGAATCCCGCCGCCAACCATGATTTCTTTCGTCGCGCCATCCGGCATAAACGGCACTTGATAAGGTGTTGCTAATAAAAATGCCGCAAGGGAAATGGCTCCGGCCGACAAGGCATCAACGCCGTATTTCTCGGCGAGCCGGTAGGCGATGCCGAACGCGGCGACAAGACCCATAATTTCAAAGGTCGCGTCGACTGGGTAGGCCAGTTTTTCAGACCAGGAGCTGCCAAACGTTTTTGCCATAAACTCAGCGTATCCCGGGATCGGGAGGTTGCCAATGATGAGGAAAAAGGAACCGATGATAATCAGGGGCATCGTGAGGATGATACCATCACGCAGCGCCTGCAAATGACGCTGTCCCGCAATTCTTCCCGCTATAGGCATGACCTTTTCTTCTAAGATCTGATTGACTTTATTCACATAGCCCGCCCCTCTCTATGACACATGTCCAAGCTGTTCAGCTGATTTCAGCACTTCCGCCCCATTGCACGTGCCATAATGGACGGTATTAATGACGTCTACCGGAACCCCCTTTGACTCTCCTAATTTTTTGAGCTGTGGAAGCATGTAACGGACTTGCGGACCGAGAAGCAATACATCCGCTTTATCGATATGATTTTGTACAGAATCGCCTGAAACTGCCCAAATGGTATAGTCTTTTCCCTGTTCCTGCGCACTTTTTTCCATCTTGCTCACCAGTAAACTAGTAGACATGCCTGCTGCACAAACGAGTAATATATTCATGTAAAAGACCCCCTAGAGTTTGATCAATTTTGTAATGTCCTGCTGTTGCTATCATCATATTATGAAATCGCTTTCATAAACACTCAGGGTTTTTCCGCAGGCAACGGAAAAAAGGTATATACAGGCTGTCAGCTCAGCATTTTTTGGTCAAACACATCCGAAAGCTCTTGATATGAACGGCATTTGATCAGCTGGTTCACCGCCGCCGGGTCATCCAAAATGCTGCCAAGCAGTTTATACATGCTTTGCAAATCCGCTTTGTTCTCCTTTTCGACACAAAGCAGACAGACAAACTGAACTCGCTGACTCTCCCAATCGATTGGTTTTTTGAGCGTACAAACGGCCCAAAACGTTGTTTTCGTCTGCGGAACAAGCGGGTGCGGGATGGCAACAAGATTGCCAAAACACGTTGGCGACATGTCTTCTCTTTCAAAAATGGAATCTATGATTTCTTCATCGGCAAAGCCGCATTCGACCACTTTCTGCCCTAAAAATTGAATCACTTCTTCTTTTGAGCGCAGATCCTCCTGAAAAAAAACGAGTTCTTTTTTTAGGTAGCGATTGGCTTTTTCCTTTTCATCACTCAGAATAGATTCTATTTTTGTAAAGTCAGTTCCGCCTAAGATGGTGTTAACCTTCAGTACTGGTACAGGGAGCTCTTTTTTAATCGGAATGGTGCTGATGACAAAATCAATTGATTCGTAGGACATTTGATCAAGACTATAATACTCAGCCGTTCCAAGAATATCGAGCCGCTTGCCGAAATGGGAACGCAGTTTTTCGCGCAGAAGCTGGGCGCTTCCGGCTCCCGATGCGCATACAATGATACAGCGTTTCGGCGGGCTTTCTGTTTTTTTTCGTTCAATCGCGGCGCCAAAGTGGAGAGCCAAATATCCAATTTCGTTTTCATGAATCTCAATACCCGTTTGTTCCTTTATCACGATTCCGGCAATGATCCCGGCTTCAAAAGCGAGTGGATAATGTTCCTTGATCGCTGCCAGCATCGGATTTCGAAGATTCATGCCGTATCGGTTGCGGCTGATCGCCGGCTTCATATGCAGTGCCAAGCCGATTTTCAGCTCTTTGTCATGCAGGATGCCAAGCTTCAGTTCACGATCAACAGCTTTGATCATGGCAAGTGTCAGCTGATCGGTTTCCTCTTCTATTGAAAATGTGTCCTCTCCGCATTGTGATTGTGTCATTCGTTTTGTGCCAAGGAGATGCATGGTGATGTAGGCCGTCTCGTCTTTCGGAAACGTAACGGCAAGCTTTGATTCCAGCTCTTTTACGATGGCTTCTGCAGCCTGGTACTCCTTTTGATGCAGGATATGATCCATATCTTTCGGGAAAAGAGAAACATAGTTTTCCGTTCTGATCCGTTTACAGGCGATAGCGATATGGATAATGAGGTTATTCAGTCCCATGTTGGACAGAGGGATGCGGTCGTTTTTCATTTTTTTCAAGATGGCGGAACGGATGATCTCAATTTCTTCTTTTGGCAAAATATCAGCCTTTTCATTTAAAACATCTATCTCCGTTTCTCTTTCATCAACAATGTACTCCGCCATGCAGTACCTCATCTGCACCTCGTCCCCGCGCAGCTTGAAGCCGTAATTCGGACGTGTTTCCATGACGATGCGGTAAGGCAGCAGACGTTTCTTTACTTCCTTTAAATCCGTTTGGAGTGTAGATTTTGAGATAAATAGTTCTTCAGCAAGTTCATCGAGCTTGAGATAATGGTCCGCCAGCAGCAGACGTTTCATAAGATAGGCCATTCTCTCCTCCGGCAATACCGGCAGGCCCTTTTTTTGCTGAAATTCATCTTGCAGCAGTGTTCTGAATACTTGCTCGTCATCAATGCGGAGCTTGTAGCCGGAGCCTCTTACAGATTGTACAAAGGCACCGTGGCCGCTTAGCACACCTTGAAGTTCCTTTATATCATTGCGGACTGTCCGCGTCGTTACGTTTAATTGCGCGGCAAAAAACGAACTTGTCACCGGGGCTTCAGCCGCCATCAGCAAGCGCAGAATATCACGTAGTCGCCCATGAAGCATGAGAAAAACCTCCTAACTAGTAGATGCAGGGATTCAGTGAATAGGCAGAAAGGATGATGAAGGGATGCGAAATGTATATAAATTCTATAATGGAGAGAATGGCAAGTCAATGAACATCCGGAGGACTAGAGGGAAAACTGACCTATAAAAAAACAGCCGGGATCAGCCGGCTGTTCTAGATGCGGACATATTCTTTTGTTTAGACGCCTTGCGGTCCTTCATGATTTTTCGAACAATCGGGTAAATGACCGGCGCCCATTTGATAACGGTTTTGATCATCTTTTTCAAAGCTCCGATTCTCCCTTCTTTTTTCTCAACCATTCCCCTGATTGCCTCTTCCTTAAACATGCTAACGCGACACGTACCTGTTTCCCGTCACCCAGAAACCCCATGGATAATCGCGTGCCTCCCCGCTGTTGTCAATGCCGATGCGCGGGCCGGTTGAAATTGCTTCCGGTGTGTACCCGCTTTCGATGTAAAGCGGCTGTTCCGTGATCCAGCGTCCGTAGTCATTCATCGTGACGCCAAGCGCTTTCGTCAGCTTTCCTGGTCCGTTTGTCCATTCCCTCGGACTCCTGCCCGGCCTTCTCTCCTCCATTAACAGCTGGCCTTCATGTGGCTCAATCGCCCTGATTAATACTGCTTGCGGGACATCCTCTTCCGCGGCAACGACATTCAGCAATGTATGGGTGTGCATCACGTATGTATATACCCGCCCAGCTTCTGCAAACATGATCTCAGTCCGCTTCGTCCGGCGGTTGTTAAAGCTGTGGGCCGCTCTGTCTCCAGCCCCCATATAGGCCTCTGTTTCCACAATATAGCCTGAGGCTATACCTTCGTCTGTTTCTTTTACAAGAAGGCAGCCCAGAAGCGATGGGGCAAGCTCAAGAGCGGTTTTTTGATAAAACGTGATGGGCAGCGGATTTTTTTCTCTCGTCACGAATCGACCTCTCCTTTTACCGATTTTTGTACATTGTACCATTCCCGAAGCAGATCAAAAAAAACGGCTGTTTTAAAATCTTTCCATTCAGGGAATATTGTTACCGTTCAAAAAAGGAGGGCCAACCATTGAAAGATGATCATCAAAACAAGCAGCACCAATCAAATGCCCAAGGGAGCGAGGAAGCGCTTTCTCATAAGACATCCGGGAAAAACGAGTCAGAGGATACCTTAACGAATAGGCAGGGGCATCCTGTTACTGATAACCAGAATGTGAGAACCGTCGGGAATAGAGGGCCTACAACACTTGAGAACTATGATTTTCTCGAAAAGATCAGCCACTTCGACCGGGAACGCATCCCAGAGCGGGTTGTTCATGCCAGGGGAGCAGGTGCACATGGATATTTTGAAGCGTACGGAAGCTTCGGAGACAAACCGATTTCAACATACACAAGGGCCAAGCTCTTTCAGGAAAAAGGCAAGAAAACACCGGCATTTGTCCGTTTTTCAACTGTGAATCATGGAAAACACTCGCCTGAAACATTGAGAGACCCGCGCGGTTTTGCTGTAAAGCTATATACAGAAGACGGAAACTGGGATTTGGTCGGAAACAACCTGAAAATCTTTTTTATCCGCGACCCGCTGAAATTTCCGGATCTTGTACACGCATTTCAGCCTGATCCAGTGACCAACATCCAGGATGGTGAACGTATCTTCGATTTCATTTCTCAATCTCCTGAAGCGACACACATGATCACCTTCTTGTTTTCGCCTTGGGGCATTCCGGCCAACTACCGGCAAATGCAGGGTTCAGGCGTACATGCCTATAAATGGGTGAATGAGGAGGGCAAGGCCGTTCTCGTGAAATACCATTTTGAACCGAAGCAGGGCATCCGCAACCTGACACAGAAGGAAGCAGAAGAGATTCAAGGGAAAAACTTTAACCATGCCACACAGGATTTATATGACGCGATTGAAAATGGCGATTATCCAGAGTGGGAAGTGTATGCTCAAATCATGAGTGATGATGAGCATCCTGAACTGGACTTTGATCCTCTTGATCCGACAAAACTGTGGTATAAAGACGATTTCCCATGGAAACCGATCGGCAAATTGGTTCTGAACAAAAATCCGGAAAACTACCATGCGGAAGTGGAGCAAGCTTCATTTGGAACGGGAGTGCTTGTCGACGGGCTTGATTTTTCAGACGACAAATTGCTCCAGGGGCGTACGTTTGCTTATTCTGATACGCAGCGCTACCGTGTAGGCGCAAATTACCTGCAGCTTCCGATCAACTCGCCGAAAAAGCATGTCGCTACCAACCAGGAAGGCGGGCAAATGCAATATCGGGTCGATAGAGCAGAAGGACAAAACCCGCACGTCAACTATGAGCCATCCATTATGGGCGGGCTGAAGGAAGCGAAGCAGGACGGAAAAGACCATACGCCGCATGTCGAAGGTGATGTAAAGCGTGAAGCGATTGACAGAACAAACAACTTCGGACAGGCTGGAGAAACGTACCGGAGATTTACTGAATTTGAGCGGAACGAATTGATTACGAATTTGGTGAATACGCTTTCTACGTGCCGAAAAGAAATTCAGGATCAAATGATTGAGAATTTCACAAAAGCTGATCCTGACTACGGAAAACGCGTAGCAGAAGGGCTAAAAAAGGTTTCCGAAAACAACAGCAACGGGCCGATCGGCACAACTGAAACGGAACAGGCTGCAAAGCAGGCTGAACAGGAGAGCCATCCATCTGATCCGTATTAACAAAAGCGAACAGGGCTTTTTTTGAAGCCCTGTTTTTTTATTTTTCTATTGAAACGCTTTCAACAATTGTGTTGTACTGGAAGGAAAGGGGTGGAGAGATACGATGGAATTACAGCAGGACTTGATTCCTCAGAAAAAAACAATCGGCGCTTTAGATCACGCCGTTTTTTTATGCATGGTATTTTGTTTCTGGTTTTCAGGCTATATTTACGTTCCTGTATTCAGCCTGTATTTGGAGGATCTGCACTTTTCATATGGCGCAATCGGCATCATTCTCGGCAGCTACGGGGTCACGCAAATCCTTCTGCGATTCCCGCTCGGCCTTTTGTCAGACATCCTGTTTTCCTTGCGCAAGCAATTGTTAATTGCCGGGTTCGGCTTTTCCGTCTTCAGCAGCCTGCTTTTTCTGATGTTTGATTCTTTCTTCTTCGTGCTGGCCGCCCGGCTGTTCGCGGGAATCACTGCTTCTATGTGGGTGATGGCGACCATTTTATACGCACATTATTTCAACAATGGCAATGCATCAAAAGCAATGGGCATCATGCAGTTTTTTACCGTCATGCCTCAGTTTGCCAGCATTGTGTTCTGCGGGCTCGCCGCAGCCCATTTAGGGAGGCAGGTTCCTTTTTGGATGGCGCTGGCAGCTTCTGCCGCAGGTCTGGTGATCTGCTGCTTTATTAAGGATCCGTCTGCTCCTCCCGCAAACCGTGGCACCATTCGTGTCAATCAGTACATCAAAGATACATTGCGGCTGCCAAAGCTGAAGCTTTTCACCATCCTGTCTATGACGGCCCATGCCGTATTATTTATGACAGTGTTTGGTTTTACGCCGCTTTACATGGATCAGCTCGGAATGGGCGACGCGGAGCTGCTTTGGGTGATGAGCGCCTTTTTCCTCCCACACGCAGCCGCCACATTAAGCTTTGTGTTTCTGCGCTTTACAAGCCTTATCGCTTACTCCGTGATGCTCATTAGTTTCGCTGTCACCGGGGTCTGTTTGCTATATGTTCCTTTTTCAGCTGCATTGTTCACGGTTTGCATCACACACGCCTGTATCGGGCTGGCGCTCGGCTTCGTTTTTCCTCTGCTGCTAAGCCATGTCGTCGAAATCAGTTCTGCCCGTTTAAAAATGTCAGTGATGGGGTTTTATCAATCATTTTATGCGCTAGGCATCTTCCTCGGGCCCCTTCTTGCCGGAAAAATCGCACAGCTTGTCGGGCTTGCGGGAGTTTTTTATGGAGCCGGGTCTCTGGCATTTGCCGCCTTTTTTGTGATGCTCGCGCAAAAACGTAACATGATCAATTAATAGCTTTCATACCGCCGGAAGCGCCACACAGAAAACACGGCCAGAAGCATGATGCACAGAATGGAGAAAGTGAGTGACCATCCGAAAAAATCTGCCCGCTCTCCATGAAGAAGGATATGCTCCGCCTGCTTGCAAATCTCGGCCGGAAGCCACTTCGCACCATCTGGAAATAGTGAAACAGCAAAGGAAACAGCTGCTGTGAGCCCGATCCCGCAAGCCGCAGCTGCTCCGACAGACCGGAATATCGTACTTCCGGCAAGGCCGGCGGTCACAATAAATATCACCCAAAGAGCGTAAAGGCCAAGGCTTGCGGCAAAGCGGCTGAATAATGCGTCCTCAAACAGCAGCCGAACGTAATAATAAGCAAGCCCGTATCCAACTGCAAACGACATAATGCCGATCACGCTTTGGATGAGCCATTTACTCACGATATAATGGGCTGCCGTCACAGGCCGCGACATAATCAGCGCTGTTACCCCTTGATTTCTTTCATTGGCTACACTGCCCATCACGCTAAAGATGACCAGAGCCATGCCAAGCGTGTTGAATTGAGAAAGCGTGCTGACCATCACTTCAGACCCGGAGGGCATCGTAAAACTGATTTTCATGCCGTCAGGAAGGTTCCCTCCATGTGCGATGATTTCCGGCATATAATAAATGGTCAGCGGCTGTGTCAGCCCGACGATCATCATCGCAATCGGCAGCCAAATCAGCTTGCCGCTTTTCCATCCTTCCAGCCACTCCTTCTGCAAAAGCGCCATCATCACCTTCATGCGTGCACCACCTTTAGATAGACGTCTTCTAGAGACTCCGTTTTCTGTTCAAATCGGGTGACGGTCAATCCCTTTCGGATACAGTCACTTAATAATGACCGGCCAGCGTGTATATCAGGCAGCTCGAAAACAGCTTGGGACGGATTCTTATAGACAATAGCTGAGACGTAAGGCTTCTCTTCAAGCCAGCCTTCCAGCTTCTCTTTCACTGAAAGGGTAAAAACGTTCGTTTGCTGCTGTTGTTTCAGCTCCTGTAACTCGCCTTTCCATGAAATTTCACCGTTTTTCATAATCACCACTTGATCACACACCTGCTCTGCATCGTGCAAAACATGTGTAGAAAACAGAACGGCCATATGCTTTTTCAGCTCACGCATCATGTCCAGCACCTCGAACCGTCCTGTCGGATCAAGTGCAGACACCGGTTCATCCAATATCAAAAACTTCGGTTTATGGAGCAGTGCCTGTGCCAGACCGAGTCTTTGTTTCATTCCTCCTGAATAGCCCCCGATCCTTTTGTGCTCCGCTTCATGCAAACCCACAAATTCCAGCATCTCGCCGATTTCCTCTTGGCATTTTCTCTTCGAAAGGCCGGACAGTCTCCCCGCAAATGTCAAAAATTCATTTGCGGTCATCCAGGAATAAAAAGCTGGATACTGCGGGAGGTACCCAATCAAACGCCGATCCGGCTTTTTTTCTCCTAACAGCTTAATGTTTCCGGAGGTTGGCGAAAGCAGACCGGCCAGCATTTGCAGAGTCGTGGTTTTGCCGGCTCCATTGGGACCTAATAGCGCGACACACTCGTTTTCATTCACGTGAAAACTGATATTCTTTACAGCTTCATGATGCCTGTACGATTTGCATAATGATTCAATAGACAGCATATCGGCTTACCTTTGCTTTCTGCCGACGGTGAAAAATAAAATCGGCCCGATAATATTGATACATACGATGATTGCAGCCCACATCCACTTTGGCCCGTTCGTCCGCTCTTCTTTTATACAGCTGATAAGGGCAAACACCGCCAAAGCCAGCTGTAATACAATCAGCGGCAAAATCATTTCCCAAGAAATATTCATTGCTTGATCCCCCTTTTCTTCCGATCCGGCCTAATGACAAAAAAGTAATAACAAATCAGAGGCATCGGTGCTTGAATCAATCCGACAATCCCCCAAACCCATGCCATGTGATTACGTTTTTTCGCATCAATAAATAAAAAGATTCCCTGCGCCAATACGATGAGACAAGCCGCAACCGTTATGATAATTTCTGTTTGTGTCATCCGCGTTTCACCTCGCATTCGCCGAGATGCCTTTTTTTCTCAGCCGCAATCAAAATCGGCAGCACCGCAAGCACACAAACCTGAAGCACAATAAACACAGCAGGAGCTTGAGTGAAAGCTAAGATTGCAGCACTCACAACCATCAGCGCGCAGAATACAAATAAAATGATCTCTTGAAGAAGTTTTTTTCTGTATTCAGCTTTCATTTGTGACAGCTGGTGAAGCAGTTCTTTTTGATTCGGTATAGAGGGATTGGCTGTTTGATCAATTTTTTTCCATTCTGACTTTAAATGATCAGAAAGCTTTTCTTTATTCATCATCCCACTCCTTTCTGATTTGCTGGAGCCCTTTATGAACTCTGGACTTTACAGTGCCTTCTTTGATTTGAAGCATCACCCCGATTTCAGCGTAGGTATAGCCGTAGTAATGCCTTAATAAAACCGGTGTGCGCAGTTTAGGGTCCAGCTTTGAAAACAGATCGAGCGTTTCGCTCCACTCTGCCCCTTTCGCCGACACGTCCCACTTGATCTTGCGGATTGTTTCCTCCGTAACTGTCTGATTCCGTTTCCATTCTCTCTTTCTCTTTTTCTGGTGATCGAGATAGAGCCGCGATGCAATGGAGATCAGCCATGTGGAGAATTTTGAACGGCCCTGAAAGCTTCTTAAATGGATGTACCCTTTCAGAAAGGTTTCCTGAACAAGTTCCTCGCTGAGATCGGGGTGAAGGGAAAGCTTTAACAAGTATTTATATAAGAAAGAATAGTGATAGTGGAAAAGGGCTGTAAACGCCTCGTCGTTTCCCTCTTTCGCCTGCTGGATCAGCCGCTGTTCTTCATGTGTATCCAATGACCGTGATCCCCCCTTTTTTGTTTTTCTGCCTTATGAGACGACACCGGATTCAAAAGCGTTCATCTTTTTTACAATTCTTTTCAGCCATTGACAGATCAGGCTTCCCAGCCGTTTGGCTGCATATCCTTATTTGTAAACCCTCTTATAGTCTGTTAAGCTATGACTTTATGTCGATTTCAAAAAAACATCCAATATGGAGGACGATGCATTGAAAGTAGAAAGGCGAACGATTGAATATATTCCGAATGAAGAAAGACATGGTAAAGCGAAAGATTTATTTCCCGTATGGTTCGGGGCTAATATGCATATCACCACGTTAGTGACCGGCACGATTCCCGTTGCAATGGGACTTAATCTGTTTTGGAGTGTTGCCGCTATTATTTGCGGAACCTTAATCGGTGCCATATTTATGGCGTCTCATTCCGCGCAAGGCCCTCAGCTAGGCATCCCGCAAATGATTCAAAGCCGTGCCCAATTCGGCGTAATCGGAGCGATTCTTCCCCTCTTCTTAGTCATGTTTATCTACCTTGGTTTCTTCGCAAGCAGCACGATTCTGGCGGCCGGAACCTTAAGCAGCTTTGTTCCCATCCCGGGATCATGGAGCATTATAGGCTTAAGCGCCGTATGTTTTTTACTCACCATTTTCGGCCATGATTTGATTCACAAAATGCAAAAAATCCTTTCTTGGACCTCTTTTGCTGTATTTTTTGCTGCAACGATTCTCATTTTTCAATTGCCGATTCCAGCAGGCAGCTGGATTCCCGGAGCGATTGATCTGCCAATTTTCTTGGTGGCAGTCAGCGCAGTTGCGACGTGGCAGCTTGCCTACGCGCCGTATGTTGCCGATTATTCAAGATATCTGCCAGTTAAAACACCGGCTTCAAAAACATTTTGGTACAGCTATGCAGGTACATCTGTCAGCTCCATCTGGATGATGCTGCTCGGCGCATTGCTGACAACCTCACTTCCTGACTTTACGGCAAACTCAGGCAGCCAGATTGTCCAATTGTTCGGTCCCTTCTCGTTTATTATGCTGATCATTGTGTTATTTGGGCAAATGGCAATCAATGTTTTTAATCTGTATGGGGCCTTCATGTCCACGACAACAACGCTGGAGCCGTTTCTGAAATTAAAAGTCACGCCCAAAGTCAGAATCATCATGATCCTGGGTGTCACGCTTGTCGGCACAGTCTTAAGCCTACTGGGACAGAGCAATTTTATGGAGCTGTTTTTGAATTTTATCTTTTTCATCAGTTATTTCTTAATTCCGTGGACGGCAATCAATTTAGTCGATTACTACTTCGTCCGCCACGGAAAGTATCAAGTCAAAGCCATGTTCGACGTAAACGGGCCTTATGGAAAGGTCAATTGGATCACCACAATTGCGTTCGTTCTGTCTATCTTGCTGGAAATTCCGTTTATCAACACAAGCTTTTACATCGGACCGCTTGCCAAAATGTTTGGCGGCGGAGACATCGCATGGATTATCGGCTTGGCCGTGCCTTCTGTGCTTTACTATGTATTAATGAAACCGCGTCTGAAAAAACGGGCGGGGTATCAAGAAAAGCTGTCTTCTCTCTGAAGACAGCTTTTTTATCATTCAAATCGTTTCCACACGCGGGGCAGGATGTCAGATAGCTCATGAGCGAGCAACGTATGAGCGGAGTGCTCGTCCGTCCAGAGCTCGGCGCACGCACCATGCAAATAGACCGCGTTTAATATGGCGTGCTTTGGATCTTCATGGCAGCAGAGCATCCCCAATATCATGCCCGTCAGCGTGTCACCGGTTCCGCCCTTGGCGAGCGCCCCGTTTCCGGTTGGATTGAGCCAGCAGTCTCCATCAGGAAACGCGATGACGGTTTGGTTTCCTTTTAACACAATGACAGTCTGTAGCTGAGCCGCCCATTCCTTTGCATATTCCGCTCTTTTTTTCTGCAATTCGTTCACGGGCACCCCTGTCATTCGGGAAAACTCGCCCGGGTGCGGCGTGAGGATGACGGGGGCCTCCCGTTTCGGATATGTGCGCTTCGCCAGCGCTCCGGCATCCAAAATAACAGGACAATCAGCCGCAAGCACATGATCGACTGCCTGCTGTACGCTTTCCGTTTGCGGAAGGCCCGGTCCGATGGCAATGGCCCGGTACGTCTCTTCAAGCTGAGCATCCGCCGCCTTTTTCCAGCCGTCACGCCAATAGGTCGCCTCGGGCAAAACAGGAACAATTAGCGGGATTACGCTTTCTGATGTACCGATGACAAGCTTGCCGAGACCGCTCCGCATGGCCCCAAGCCCTGCAAGCAGCGCTGCCCCCGGCATGTCGTCACTTCCAGCCAGCAGCAAAGCCGTACCGTACGTGCCTTTATGGCTCTCCGCATCTCTTTCAGGAAGCGTGGCCCTTACATGCTCTTCCGTCCAATATGGAACATTCATCTCTATCCCTCCTCTGCTTTCTTTTCCTATTTTTCCTGTCCCTTTTCTTTTTCAAACAAAAAAGACAGCCTTTTAGGGCTGTCTTCTATTTTACAGGAACATCAAGGTGATACAGGCGGCTGTACCGTTCGTTTGCCGCCAGAAGCTCCTCATGGGTTCCTTCCATTTCTGTTTTGCCGTTTTCGAGAAATACGATTTTATCAGCCGCTTCCACTCCCGCGAGATGGTGGGTAATCCATAAAATCGTTTTTCCTTTCAGCACCTCAAACACCGTTTCCATCAATTCACGTTCGGTAATAGGATCGAGGCCGACTGTTGGCTCATCGAGGATGATGATCGGTGTATCCTGCAGCAAAATCCTCGCAAGTGCGATCCGCTGGCGCTCTCCACCGGAAAAACGGATGCCGGTTTCTTGTACAGAGGTATGATATCCGTCAGGCAATGACTCAATGTAGTCATGCAGCTTGACCTGCTTTGCGGCGCGGCGCACATCCTCGTCGCTTGCTTCTCCGTTTCCGAGCCTGATGTTGTTCAAAATACTTGTATCAAACAGGTGCGGTTTTTGATTTAACACGGCCACCGCATCCGCAATCTGATCCTTTAACAGCGCTGTCTCCACTCCGTTTAACGTCACAGAACCGGAGTCCGGTTTCAAGGCGCCTTCGATTAATGCAAGCGATGTTGATTTCCCAGAGCCGCTTCGGCCGAGCAGCGCCATTTTTTCTCCTTGGCGCAGCGTAAAGGAAAAGTTGTGCAGCACTTGGCTGCTGTTGTCATAAGAAAACGTCACATCACGAAAGACCAAGGTGACATCTTGAAGATCGAGCATTTGATCCCCTGATTCAGTTTGTGACGCCTCCAGCTGAGGAGCCACCTTGTTCATGCGTCTGATAGAATCCTGATAGCCCGGCACTTCGCCTAAGGCATCCGAAAGCGGCAAAAAGGCTTCCGTCAACGGAAACACCACTAGCACAAAAGCGGCAATCATCGTTTTAGCGAGCTCTCCGTCCGCTTGCTGTCCCGCTGTCCAAAACAGCATCAGCAAAATAAGGCCGGCGACAAGGCATTGCGCAGCAAAGTCCCGCCATCTCGTAAAACGTTGTTTTTTCCGTTCAAGCTCAAACCAATCATGTTCCTCTTTTTCATAAGCATCAATAAAAGCATGCCGGCGTCCGCTGAACATCCAGTCGCTGACACCCATCACGGCATCTGTCAGACGGCTGTACAGCACATTCCGTCCGCTTTTCAGCCTCGCATTCTTCGCTCTCGTCACGAGCAAAGACACAACCGGAAACAATACAACAAGAACAAACAAATAAAGCGCAAGCAATATGGCAAACGGCCAAGAGAAGAAGCCGAGCGCTATCACTGAGACAGCATACAGGAGCAAGGCTGAGATCGCAGGAAAAATCGTTTTTAAGAATGCATCCTGCAAATGCTCAATATCCTCAGACAAAATGCCGAGCATATCCCCCGTGCGAAAACGGGAACGCAGCATCAAAGCACCCGGCTCAAGCATATTGTAAAGGCGGACGCGCATGTCGGATACGATTTTCAAAATGATGTGATGCCCGACGAGCCGTTCCACATATCGCGACACAGAGCGCGCAATCCCAAAGGTGCGCACTGCGACAATCGGCACATAAATAAGCAGAATGTTTTCCGGCCTTGTCGCCGCTTTAGAAATCAAGAACCCTGAGGTGAACATGAGGAAAGCAGCAGAAAAAATCGTCACCGCACCCAAAAAGATAACCAGAACGAACAGGCGGGCATTTTGCTTGATATACGGCAAAATCCATTCTTCTTTCTTCATGCTCTTTCCCCCAGTTGTGCCTTCACGAGTTTGGTATACACACCGTTTTTCTCCAGCAGTTCATTGTGAGTCCCGACTTCCGCAACCCTGCCCCCGTCCAGCACGATAATTTCGTCCATATCGAGCATCCAGTGAAGGCGGTGAGTCGCGAGAAAAACGAGCTTATCCTCAAATAAATCCAGCATCGTTTCTTTTATTTCATATTCTGTTTCGATATCAAGATGGGCGGTCGGCTCATCCAGCAGCAGGATCGGACGGTTTCCCAAAAAGGCGCGGGCCAGCGCGACACGCTGTGCCTGGCCGCCGCTGAGCGCCCGGCCGCCTTCCCCGATCCGCCCCTCTAATCCGTCAGGAAGGCTATCCACCAGCTCCGTCAGTCCCGCTGAGGCAGCAGCACGGGCTGTATCCTCTGCCGAAGCGCTTGGATGGTAGAAGCGAATGTTGTTCCCAAGCTTATCATCAAAAATGTACGGATGCTGGGGGATGTACAGAAGGTTCTTCTGCCAGCTGCCGTCCTGCAAATGGGACCGGCTTGTACCATTAACCTCAATCATTCCGCCATCCGGCTCTAAAAATCCGCCGAGAATATCAATTAATGTTGATTTTCCGGCTCCGCTTGCACCGATAATGCCAATTTTTTTCTTGCCCTTGAATGAGAGATCAATATCAGACACCGAACGGCCGACTGATACGCCTGACAGCTTCAGTTCATCCTGATCGGACCAAGCCTCAAGCTGAAGCGGTGTCTCTTCTTTAAAACCAGGCTGTGACAAAATCTTTTGAATGGTTTTTCCTGCTTCCTGGCCGTTCAGCGTTGCATGATAATCATTCCCCACTTCCCGCACCGGCAAAAAATACTCAGGCGCCAGAATAAGCGCCGTTAAAGCAGGGCCAAGCAAAATATCGCCGTCAATGAGGCGCAGGCCCAGAAATACTGCGACTGTCGCCACCGACAGCATCGTGAAAAAATCGAGGGCGAATGATGACAAAAACGCCACCCGGAGTGTGCTCATCGTTGCCTTGCGATACCGCTCACTCACATAGAAAATATTTTTGCTGTGTGACTTGCTCAAACCTAAGAAACGCAATGTCTCCAGCCCGCGAAGAGAATCAACAAAATGATTGGAAAGTCTCTGATAGGATTTCCACTGACGATCCGCTTTTCTCTGCGCGACAAGGCCGAGGAGAATCATAAAGATGATCAGAATCGGCATAGCCGCCACTAAAATGATGGCTGATGTGCGATCCTGAAAAAACACATAAATGACAACCGCCGCAGGCACAATCGCCATGCTGACCATTTTCGGCAGAAACAGCTCCAGGTAGCGGCGGAACTGGCTGATGCCTTCCATCGCCAGCGTCACCATTTGCCCCGTCCCCTCTTTCTTTGCAAAGCGGGGGCCTAATCGGAACAGCTGATCAAGAAAACTTTTCCTCAAATCTGCTCCTGTCCGGGCGGCGTATTGATAGACGATTTTCTGTCGCGCCACCGTCACCCCGTGCCGGGCGATAAAAGCGATGAGGAAAAAGCCGATCATCGGAAAAAGGGAGGTAATGCCCTTCCCGTTGAACAGTCCGGTTACGGCCTCACTCAGCCACTCTGCCTGCATAATAATGGCGGCTGTCTGAATCATCGTTAAACAAGTAATCAAGGTGAGAATCCGCTTCATTCCTTTATATCGAAACAGGTCTTTTCCCATTAATAAGTCATAGGCTCCTTATGGCTGACGCGCTTCCGGAAGACATAATAGCTCCAGATCTGGCTGCCGATGACGAACGGCAATAGCGTTAATGCTGCAATTGACATGACTTTAAGCGAATAATCTCCGGAAGAAGCGTTAGCTACTGTTAAATCGTATGCGCTATGAAGCGAGCTGACCATTACACGAGGGAATAGGGAAATAAAGATCATTCCCACGGTCAGCGCCAGACCAGCGCCTGTCATCCCAAATGTCCAGCCGTCTTTTTTCTTACGAATAAATACAGCCGCGAGCATAAAGCAGATGACAATCAAAACAGTGAGCGGAATGGTAATCTCGCCGCGGCGTGTAAACATGTCTGTCTGATACGCAGAAAGGGCCGCGAAGGCAAGAACCGCTACAAAAACAACACCCATTATCTTTTGCGCCATTTTCCGGGCGCGGTTTTGCAAATCACCAATCGTACGCAGCGTGATAAACATTAATCCATGCTGGAAGCAAAGAAGTGTTACCGTCACACCGCCAAGTATAGAATATACATTGATATAATCAGATACATGTGCGTGAATGTTCATGTCGGCATCAATCGGCATCCCGCGGAATAATGTCGTGAACAGCACACCAAGCACAAACGGAGGAATCAGACTGCCGAAGAAAACGACCCAGTCCCAAACCTTTACCCATTTTAAATGATCCACCTTGCCGCGGAACTCAAACGCGACCCCGCGGCCCATTAACGCAAGCAGCACTATGACAAACGGAATGTAATAACCGCTCAGCATCGTTGCATACCAGTTTGGGAATGCCGCGAAAATGGCGCCTGCGCCAGTCAAAAGCCACACTTCATTCGCGTCCCAGAACGGCCCGATCGTGTTGATCAGCACTCTGCGTTCTAATTCATTATGGCCAAGAAAACGGGTCGCCATGCCGACCCCGAAATCAAAGCCCTCCAAAAAGAAGAATCCTACAAACAATACAGCAACGAGTATAAACCAAAGATCATGAAGAGATGCCATGGTATACCTCCTGACTAAATGGATCTGTTGATACAGGCACATCATGATGATTATCATGCTCCGCACCTTTTTTAATCTCACGGATAAACAAGAAGACAAGCAGTGCACCAAGAATCATGTACATCACACCGAATGCGATGATTGAGAATAACAGGGAGCCCGCAGTTACGTTAGGCGACACAGATTGAGCGGTTGTCATTAAGCCCATGACCGTCCAAGGCTGACGCCCGATTTCTGTCATAATCCAGCCCGCGGAGTTCGCAAGAAACGGGAAGGAAATCAAAGCAATCATGATGCGCAAATACCATTTGCTGTTTTCAAGCTTTTTGCGGCGGTTTAACCAAAGGCCGCCTAACGCAGCAAGAATCATGACAACACCTGCTCCTACCATGATGCGGAAGCTCCAGAATGTCGTTTTCACTGGCGGAATGTAGTCGCCTTTTCCGTATATTTTTTCGTACTCAGCCTGAAGGGTTTTCATCCCTTTGACACTTCCGCTGAATTTCTGATAAGCCAAGTAGCTCAAGGCATAAGGAACTTTGATTTCGTTTGAGCTTTTTTCATTTTTTGTATCGATCGTCGCAAAAGCGGTCCAAGCAGCAGGGTCACCGCTGTCTTCCCATAGGCCTTCACTGGCAGCCATTTTCATCGGCTGTGATTCCATCAAGTGCTCAGCCTGCATGTGTCCGCTAAGGCCGACGCCAAGACCGGCACAAAGGCCGACGATCATTGCGAGTTTAAAAGATTGCTTAAAGAACGGCACTTCTTTTTTCTTCAGCAGTTTAAAAGCACTCACTCCGGCAATAAAGAAAGCTCCAGTGGCAAGCGCACCGAAAATGACGTGCGGGAATTCAACCCAAAGCTGAGGGTTTGTAATCAACGCGCCAAAATCATTCATTTCCGCGCGGCCGTTTTTGATCGTAAAGCCGACCGGCTCCTGCATAAAGGAGTTTGCTGTTAAAATCCAGAAAGATGACATGATCGTTCCGAATGATACGAGCCATATGCAGAGAGCGTGAATTTTCTTCGGCAGGCGGTCCCAGCCAAAAATCCATAATCCGATAAAAATAGACTCCATGAAAAACGCCAATAATGCTTCAATCGCAAGCGGCGCACCAAATACATCTCCGACAAAACGGGAGTAATCAGACCAGTTCAGTCCAAACTGGAATTCTTGCAAAATCCCTGTTACAACACCGACTGCGAAATTTATTAAGAATAAGTGTCCCCAAAACTTTGCCATTTTGAGATACAGCTCATTTTTCTTTACAAGATAAAGAGTCTCCATCAACGCAACCATAAACACAAGCCCGATAGACATCGGCACAAACAAGAAGTGAAACAACGTTGTTGATGCAAATTGTATGCGGGCTAATACCAATTCACTCATGCTTTCTCCTCCATTTCCGGTTAAAACTGTTAATTTGCTCACTACTTCACAAATAGAACCGAGACTTTGATCAGTAATTCACAAAATAGACGAAAAAAATATTGCTCAATATTTCACAAATGTGTCAAAAAGTCATCCAATATGATGCAAGATTGCCAGACTGACCAAATGACACAATCTCTGACTGGTTCATATTAAGTACTTTACAACGATTCATTTCAAAAATAAAGCCTAAAATACCTAAAAAGTCCCGCACTATGTGACGGATTTTTGTCTATTTTGTTGCTTATTTATGTCGGCTGCTAGGATAAATGACCCTTTATTATCGTACATCAACACATCGTTCCTTGCGAACAAAATGCTTGCCCTGCACCAGCACTCGTTTCTCAGCACTCCGTCATAAACAGATTTTAGGCAGGATGCCTCTTTTCATTTGAACCGGCAAGAGGAGGAAAGTTGAATAGTAAATTTTTAATATATTAATAATTTCAATTTTTTAGTATACTTAACATAGTGAACAATTTCACTGCATCAAGAATAGGGGAGGTTTTTCAATGGGAGAGCTTCAAACACACATGCAATTGCAAACGGATACAATTCACGAAGGGGTTCGAAAAGAGAATTGGTTTGCAAAAGCCATGAATATAAAAGTAGGCATCATACCGCTTCCTGTGTATGCCTTGCTGTTTATATTAATCACTGTTTTTGTTATGCATCACGATGTAAAAAGTGACATTTTGACATCGATTGCCGTCATGGCGTTTTTCGGGTTTACCTTTGCCCAAATCGGCAAATCGATACCGATTGTTCGTTCTATCGGCGGCCCGGCCATCCTAGCTACTTTTATTCCGTCCGCTGTCGTGTACTATCACCTGCTGCCTAATGATATCGTCAAATCCACCACAGAATTTACAGAAAACTCAAACTTTCTATATTTGTTTATCGCCGGCATTGTCGTTGGAAGCATCCTCGGCATGAAAAGAGAAACACTCGTAAAAGCATTCATGAAAATCTTTATTCCGCTTATTGTCGGTTCTGTCACAGCCGCTATTGTCGGACTGGCTGTCGGGACATTGCTCGGACTCGGATTTCAGCATACCCTGCTGTACATTGTCATTCCGATCATGGCTGGAGGAGTCGGAGAAGGCGCTATCCCGCTGTCCATCGGATATTCTGACATCATGCCCATTTCTCAAGGGGAAGCGTTTGCACTTGTTCTGCCATCGATTATGCTGGGCAGCTTGTGCGCGATTATTCTAGCGGGATTGCTGAACCGAATCGGAAAGAAAAAACCGGAATGGACAGGCAACGGCAAAGTGGACCGCTCCGAAGAAGAGTCCCCTGCGCTGGAGGAATCACAAAGCGGACAACAAATGTTCAACCTTTCTTTATTTGCGTCAGGCGGTATCCTTGCTGTTTCTTTATACTTAGTCGGCATGCTCGCTCACGATTTTTTCGGTTTTCCGGCACCCGTTGCCATGCTGTTACTGGCTGTTCTAATCAAGCTGTTCAGATTGGTGCCTGCCTCAATTGAAAATGGCGCGTTTGGAGTGTCCCGCTTCTTTTCAACAGCTGTGACCTACCCGCTTCTCTTTGCGATTGGGGTATCCATGACGCCGTGGGACAAGCTTGTCGCCGCTTTTAACCTCAGTAATATTATTACGATTCTGTCTGTCGTTGTGACCATGATGGCCGTTGGCTTCTTCACTGGAAAATGGCTGAACATGTATCCGATTGAAACCGCCATTATCAATGCGTGCCATTCTGGACAAGGCGGTACGGGTGACGTTGCCATTTTAAGCGCCGCTGAAAGGCTTGAGTTGATGCCGTTCGCCCAGGTATCTACCCGCATCGGGGGAGCGATCACAGTATCCTTAACCTTATTGCTGCTGCACCAGTTTTATTGATCCCCGCAAGCAAGTTCTTCGTCAAACGAAAGAGCTTGCTTTTTTGCATGTCCATATTTTTGCAAGTTCCCATCCCATGCTATAGTAATAGTTGGAAATACTAGATAGAAAGGAATCTGGCATGCCTATGGGAACTCATCTATTTCTCTTTATGCTTCTCGGGCTGGGATTTTATTTGATATCAGCCCTAGCTGCAAAACTCATTCCGGCCATAGACTTCTGGATTGATATTGTTCTATGGGTCGGCGCTGCAGTTTACATCTTCTCTCATCTCTCATTCATGGACGGCATTGTCTCACTCGCGACAATGTTCTACTGCTATTGGACCGCAATGGATCTCATTGTTTCAGAGCGTGTGGAAAAACCTTCGGGAGACTGGCAGGAAATCGAGCTGGCCAGAAACAAAACACGTCTCCTGTCAGACATTACGCTGACCGCCATTGTGTTTGCAGGGGCTGTTATTTTTTTCATCTATGGACCTGACCCAAGCCCTCTCAAATATGTGATCCTTCTCGGCATGATCTCCGGCGGAGGGGCACTGGTGAAGCGTATACTGAATGTTTTCAGCGTAAAGGTTTTTTATTCAGCAGCCTTAGAAAAATTGCATATCAGCTCACACTATGAAACCCGTACATACCCGCTTTCCGATTTGAAGGACATTCAGCTTGAATCAACAGCTGATCTCTTAAAGCTCCATCCGCTTCTGACGATGTATTCATCACGTTTAGATTTGACAACAAGCTTTCAGCAAGTCATTAAACTGTCTCTTCCCGGCGAAACACTGTTTCTGACGGTGAAGGAACCGCAAAAATGGAAAACAATTCTTCAGGAATACACAGATGCAAAAAACAATGTGGACAATGTGATTTCTGTTTTGCCGTTTTATCATCGAAAAAATGTGAAGCGGCTGCTCGGTAAGCTTTATTTTGCCGCCAGCGTAAAAGGGGTATCCGCTTACGCCTTATTGGTGCTCGCGTTATACGCATTACACGCCTCTCCATGGGTCATGGCTGTTGCCGTAATCCTGTATTGGGTATTCAACATGTATATGTCAGACCGTGTGTTGCGGGCGGCGATGGACGCCAAGCCTTGTCATCATCCGCATGTACAGGCAGCGGCCGATAAGATTTTCCGATCGGCCGGCATTTCCCATGTCCGCATATACGAAACGGAGAGTGATGATTACAACGGAATGGCAGTAGGCATGAATGTCGGGAGGTCAATGGTCATCCTGACAAGCGCCACACTAACACTTCCACAGCGTGTCATTGAAGGCATTCTGGCCCATGAGGCAATTCATATCAAAAAACGTGACGTTCTGTCATCACAGCTTTTGCGTTTTCTATTTCTTGGAGCTGTCGTTGGGATTTTCCTCTTGTTTGAGCAGCATATCACCCATCCCGAGGCCCACAAAATTGTGCTTTGGGCTTTCATTATGGCAATCATTATCCTATTCCAGCTCTATCAATCCTTTTGTTCACAATGGATGGAGGTGCGTGCTGACAATCTTGGCGCATCATTGCTGGAGGGCGGTTACAAACAAATGGCTGAAGCCTTGAAAATCTTGGCGGTTCGGCAGGATGAGGACATACAGAAACAAAGTGCCTACAGCTCTAAAATAGGTGAAGACGAGCTTCAAATTGACTCTCTCACCCGTGATAAAAGCTGGTTTTTCAGATTGATTGATTTTCAGTTCGCTCCTCATCCCCCTATGTATTGGCGTGTCGGCACTTTATTGTCAAACAAAGGACGTGGGGTGCTAAAGCGCTGGCTCAGAGACCGCCTGAAAGAATCAATCACTTTGAAATGAAACCGGTCAGCGTTTCATCCGTATAACAGATATGGTGAAAAAAGGGAGTGACCAGAAGTGATAGTGATCTTATTGATAATAGCTATTATTGTTTTTCTTTCAGTCATTCAGCCGCAGTCATCGGATAATAAAAGCCGCCAGCAGGCGGACAGCGGGTATTTCGGTTATTCAGACAACGGCTCATACCATGATGGATGCAGCAGTGACGGAGGTTTCAGCGATTCCGGCTGTGGCGGCGGAGGGGGCGGCGATTAAACGCCGCCTTTTTTTATTTCATTGATTCGATGTACGCACCAAAAGCCGAGCCCGACATGCCTGGGGACACGCGCACACGATGGAGGGCATACATTCCCTGGTCTCTCGAAGCCGCGCCCGGTTCTGTCGTCACGCCCATTTGATAGCCTGTTTTTTCAGCTGCCTTCAGCGTCTCCTCATTGTAGCGCCCTACCGGATAGCTGATGATGGTGGTTTGCTGATGAAACATGTTGTCAAACAGCTTTTTCGAATCAGCCATCTCACTTTGCTGCTGTTGAGGCGTTAATCCGTTCAGTTCAAGGTGGTCAATCGTATGGCTTTCAATCGATATGCCGTGCTGTGCCATTTCCTTCATTTGTTCCTCTGTCAGATGGTGCTTATGTCCGATCGATTTGCCGATCATAAAAATCGTTGCCTTCATCCCGTACTTTTTCAGCACCGGATACGCATCTTGATAATTGTCGGTGTACCCGTCATCAAATGTGATCAGCACGCACTTCTCACTCGGTTTTTTATCCTGCGTCAGCATGAGATATGCCTCTTTCGGCGTTAATGTCTGATAGCCGTTAACATGAAGCCACTTCATATGCGCCTCGAATTCTTTCTTTGGCACACGGAGGCTGTTTCCTGAAGAAATGCTGTGGTACATCAAAATCGGCAGCTTTGCCGGTTTCTCTGTTTTGATCCATGCGGATGTATCGTCTTCTTTTTTCTGAACTTGTACTGCCTTTTTTTCCGGTTTCTTTTGTTCCGCTTTTGGCATCGGCTGCTCTGCATTCGCCTCTTGATCAGCGCAAGCCGCAAGAACCAAACAGCTGCCCAAAAGAAAGATGCTTAAAAACAATCGTTTCATCGTTCTCCTGCTTTCTGTCTATTTCTTCCTCCTTTTTCATCGGTTTGATTCTGAGATTTTCAATAGCAAAAAACCGGACATCCCATGTCCGGTTTTTTTGATCTTATCGGATTCTCACTTCTGTCTCACTGTCAAAGAAATGGCCTTTATTCATATCAAATGCAACCGTCAGTTCATCGCCCGATTGAATATCGAGGCGGGCGTCAATCCGCGCAATAAAGTCTTGGTTGTCGATCTGCGAATAAATCATGATTTCAGAACCGAGCAGCTCTGCAACATTGATTTTGGCCTTAATCGAAGAGTTCTTATATGATTCCACGACAATCAATTCATCATGTATATCCTCAGGACGGATGCCGAAGATGACCTCTTTGCCGATGTAGCCTTTTTCACGCAGCACTTTCATTTTTCCTTCCGGGACGGTTAATGCCGCAGAACCGATTTTGATTAAGCCATCCGTGAGCTTCCCTTTGAAAAAGTTCATCGCTGGTGATCCGATAAACCCGCCGACAAAGACGTTTTCAGGGAACTCGTATACATCCTTCGGCGTCCCGATCTGCTGAATTTTCCCATCTTTCATGACTACGATCCGTGTCGCCATCGTTAGCGCTTCTGTCTGGTCATGTGTCACATAAATCGTAGTAGTCTGCAGTCTCTGGTGGAGCTTAATGATTTCCGCCCGCATTTGCACCCTCAGCTTCGCGTCCAGGTTTGACAAAGGCTCATCCATCAGGAACACCTTTGCATCCCGCACGATTGCCCGGCCCAGCGCAACCCGCTGTCTCTGTCCGCCTGACAGCGCTTTCGGTTTACGGTGCAAATATTCCTCCAGCCCGAGAATTTTAGCGGCTTCTTCGACTCTTTTTTTGATTTCAGGCTTCGGCATTTTCCGAAGCTTGAGCCCGAACGCGATATTATCGTAGACCGTCATATGCGGATAGAGCGCGTAGTTCTGAAATACCATCGCGATATCCCTGTCCTTTGGCGCTACATCATTGACCCGTTTTCCTTCAATATAAAAATCGCCTTTCGAAATTTCTTCAAGTCCTGCGACCATTCGCAGCGTCGTTGATTTCCCGCAGCCGGACGGGCCGACGAATACGATAAATTCCTTATCGGCAATATGAAGGTTAAAGTCATCAACCGCCGGTTCCTTTTGATCATAAAATTTATAAATATGCTCCATCCGCAATTCAGCCATCTAACATCCCCCTTTGTTATTGTAAACGCTTTCTTATATTGAGTGTAACAGCAATTCCCTCTCGCTAAAATGGGCAGCGTTCATAAAATCACCCAGCCATTTTTCGTGCATATTTCCAATTTATTCTGAACTTTCATTTTGCAGGCAGATAAAATAGGCAAGAAGCGCGCCTTTGTACGATTTGATATCTATCCCTGACCGCTCAATAAATTTATCAATCCGATATTGCAGGCTGTTGCGATGCAGATGCAGCTTTTTCGCTGTTAATGTGACGTTTGAGTTGTTTTCAATAAACAGCTTAATGGTCTTCCTTAGCTCAGCTTCACTTCCAAATAAAAGCTCAGCTTCTTCAGAGAGCAGCGTTTCCAGTTTTTCTTTTTCTGTTTCTAATAATAGAAAAGGAAAGATCATCTCAAAGGTCACACTCTGCACCTGAGGCAGCCGTTTTTCAGCAAACAGGAAATACGCCTGTTCACGAGCGTAATGTTTTCGCAGACACTCATCCGGCTCGTAAAATCTTCCGGCGTAAAAACGGACACTGAAGTAGAAATCACTTTCAAGAACCTTAGCGAGCGATTCCAGTTCGTCCTTCTCCGCCGCCGCTTCACTTTCCTGCTCGACAATCACACCTCTGTCCTCATGGATCCACACAATCACAAAAGACACCGGCCAAAAATGGCGAACCGCTTCCGTAAAGGACGTCCTTTCTATTTTGCCGAATAAATGAAAGTGAACAAATCTCGTCCGTTTCTTTATATACGCCGGCAATTCCCCTCTGGAAAAAAGGAACGAAAACCACTTGTTTTCCTCAGGTGATTTCATAGACAGTTGATTGCCCTCATCCGCAGGCGTCAAAAATGACTGCAGCACCAATACTTCTTTTTCACTGATCTCTGTTTTCGGAATGGAGATATATCTCTGATTGCTCTCATCAAAAAAACATAGACAGCCTTCCCTTATGCAAAGCTCCTCAGACACAATCGAACCGGGATAAATAGCCAGCAGCGATTTCATAGAGTCTCCTCTCTTATGTAAGGATCTGTATATTCAGTATAAGGCGAAACACACATGTTCTCCACTAAAAAAGAGTATATCCGGTATAGATAGACGAGAAACTGAAAGGGAAACCTCATTCGTTTACATATTGGCTTCAGCGGAAATAGAAGAGGATATGCAGGACCAAAGGAGGGTCATCTTATGAGTTTCGAAACGTTAAACAAAAGTTTTATCAACGGAAAATGGACTAAGGGAGAAAGCGGACGTACGGAGGACATTTTGAATCCGTATGACCAGTCTGTGATCACAACAGCATCTTTGGCAACGGGCAAACAGCTGGAGGATGCGTTTGACATTGCACAGAAAGCCCAAAAAGAGTGGGCCAAGAGCACAACGGAAGACCGAAAAGCCGTCCTGCAAAAAGCGCGCGGCTATTTACAGGAAAACCGTGATGACATCATCATGATGATCGCCCGCGAAACTGGCGGAACGATTATTAAATCAACGATCGAGCTGGAACAAACGATTGCGATTTTAGATGAAGCCATGACATATACTGGTGAATTAGGCGGCGTCAAAGAGGTGCCATCCGACATTGAAGGGAAAACCAATAAGATTTACCGCCTTCCGCTAGGTGTCATTTCATCGATTTCTCCATTTAATTTTCCAATGAATTTATCTATGAGATCCATTGCGCCCGCAATTGCGCTGGGTAACAGTGTTGTTCACAAGCCTGATATCCAAACTGCTATTTCCGGCGGGACCATCATTGCGAAAGCGTTTGAACACGCCGGTCTTCCTGCCGGTGTCCTTAACGTCATGCTGACGGATGTAAAGGAAATCGGGGACGGCATGCTCACCAATCCAATCCCGAGATTAATCAGCTTTACGGGATCAACAGCAGTCGGGCGCCACATCGGTGAAATCGCCGGGCGTGCCTTCAAACGAATGGCACTTGAGCTCGGCGGCAACAATCCATTTGCCGTTCTTTCAGATGCGGATGTCGATCGTGCTGTGGATGCCGCGATTTTCGGAAAATTTATTCACCAAGGACAAATCTGTATGATTATCAACAGGATCATCGTTCATCAAGATGTATACGATGAGTTTGTAGAAAAGTTCACCGCCCGTGTCAAACAGCTTCCGTACGGCGATCAAACCGATCCGAAAACCGTTGTCGGCCCGCTGATCAACGAGCGCCAAATCGAGAAAGCGCTGGAGATCATTGAGCAGGCAAAGGCAGACGGCATTGAGCTTGCGGTTGAAGGAAAACGTGTCGGAAACGTACTCACGCCGTACGTCTTTGTCGGTGCAGACAACAACAGCAAAATTGCCCAAACGGAGCTGTTTGCCCCAATTGCAACCATTATTAAAGCTGGCAGCGATCAGGAAGCGATTGACATGGCTAATGATACCGAATACGGCCTCAGCTCTGCAGTTTTCACTTCTGATTTAGAAAAAGGCGAAACGTTCGCCCTGCAAATTGACAGCGGCATGACCCATGTCAACGACCAGTCCGTCAATGATTCGCCGAATATTGCCTTTGGCGGAAACAAAGCAAGCGGTGTCGGCCGCTTCGGCAATCCGTGGGTCGTCGAGGAATTTACCATGACCAAATGGATTTCGATACAGAAGCAATACCGCAAATATCCGTTCTAAATGAAAAAATCCCTCTGCTTCAAGTACAGAGGGATTTTTCTTTATTTAGATATATCCACAAACCCTTCGCCAAACACATCGCGAACGTCATGAACGATTACAAATGCTTTTTTGTCGCAGCTTCTAATGATTTTTTTCAGCATAGACAGCTCCTGTTTGTTAATGACGATATACAAAATCTCTTTTGATTGGCCCGTATAATTTCCCTTCCCTGATAAAATCGTCACGCCCCGATCCATCAAGGTATTTACCTGCTCTGCAATCTCACTCTTATTTTCTGAAATGACCGTAATGGCTTTTTTCGTATTCAAACCTTCAATAATGAAGTCCATCACTTTGGTACCGATATACAGCATCACGATCGTAAACATCATTTTTTCTGCACCAATAATAAAATAAGAGCTAAATACTACGATTAAATCAAAAAACAAGAGCGCATAGCTGATATTCCAATCTAAATATTTATTAGCAATTCTGGCCAGAATCGCGGAACCGGCTGTCGTCCCGCCGACCCGGATAATCATGCCGATCCCGACTCCGGCAAATACACCTGCGAAAATCGTATTAATGATCAATTCATCAGACGGAATGCTCCACCCATGTGTCAGATGAAGAAAAAGCGAATTTGCCGCAACCGCAATGATCGTATAAAACGTTGTTTTTCCATCAAGAAACTTGTAGCCGATTAAAAGCAAAAACGCATTTAAGATAAAGTTCGTGACACCAGGAGACCATTGAAACAGATAATACAATATCAGCGTAATCCCAGTGACTCCGCCTTCCCCAAGGTCATTGGGAATCGCAAATAAATTAACCGCAAGCGCGAAGAAAAAAGCGCCAATCACAAGCATAAGTACATCCAACATTCTCTTTTTCATCACGAAAACACTCCTTCTCATTGTTCTGTTCTAGCAAATAAAAAAACCCAGGAGAACGCTCTCGAAAAAGAGCAGAAACTCCTGGGCTTTTATCCCACCGTGTCATAACAGCCAAGCTGCTATGTGTTTTCTCTCGGTCACAGTCCAATTTGCATTGCGGAACCCTAGAAAACCACTGTTTTTATCATATCCTTTTCACTTTCCAATATTAGCATTATAAGGGACGGTTCGAATTGGTTCAAGGGGTATTTGCGGAGATTTCATCGGTAAATTAATAGGAATAAAAAAGATGACCGCTGTTAATAAATGAAAAATTTGACCGATATGATACAAAGTACCTTTTTTAAGAAAAAGCCAAAATAATATTTCTGATTTATCATTGACTACACATAAATATATAGGCAAAATAGAATATATATTAAACATTTAATTACATAGGAGGAAATATTATGTCAGGTAAACTAACACACTGTAAAGCTTGCGGTCAAGAGATTGCAAAGGGTGTTAAAAAATGTCCGAACTGCGGTAAAGACCAACGTAATTTTTTTATGAGACATAAAATCATTACGATCATTCTAGCGATAGTACTCATTATCATTATTGCAAACATTGGAAACAGCGGAGATTCCCAAGCTTCTACTACAACAACCAGCTCCGATTCTAAAAAGTCGACAAAAACAGTACAAAAGACCGATATAGAAAAACTATATACCAATGCCGATCAATTTAAAAATTATAAAGTTGATCTGTATGTAAAGGTTTTTGACGTTGAACAAGACGATGATGGTACATATCTTCAAGGCTACAACAATCCAGAAAAGTTAAGCAAAAATACGCTTATAATGAGCGACGACTCTGATTTAGACATTAAAGATGACGACATTATTCATGTAGTCGGTACGGTGAAAGACAAATATGATGGTGAAAACGCTTTGGGCGGTTCCGTTTCAGCACCGAGAATCATTGCCGATTCCATCGAAAAAAGCGACTATGCAACAGCTTTTGCTCCAGCTCAAAAAACAATTAACGTGAATAAAACACAGAATCAACACGGATTTGCACTCACGCTTCAAAAAGTGGAACTTGCTGAAAAAGAAACTCGCCTTTATGTAAAGATAGAAAACAAATCACAAGATGAAATCAGCTTTTATGACTTCAATGCCAAAATTACAGCTGATAATAAACAGATTGAGCCTAAATCCGACCTTTCTGAGTATCCTGAAATCCAAAGTGAAATCTTACCGGGAGTTAAAACTGAAGGGATTATTGTTTTCCCTAAAATCGACAGCAAAACGGCAAACATTATTTTAGAAGGATCTTCCGAAAACTACGATATTACAATCAATCCATTTACATTTGAAATAAACTTAGATAAATAAAAAGAAGGGCTAGGGAAAAACCCTGCCCTTCTTTTTATGATTTTACACTCTTATACCCATTCACATTAGAAGACTGCCATCTCCAGGAATCAGCACACATTTCCTCAAGGCCGCGTTTCGCTTCCCAGCCCAGTTCCCGCTTGGCTTTCGCAGGATCTGCAAAGCATGTGGCGATGTCTCCCGGTCGGCGGTCCGCAAAACGGTACGGAACCTCTTTCCCTGACACTTTTTCAAAGGCTTTGACCATTTCAAGCACGCTGTAGCCTGTGCCTGTTCCAAGGTTGTATGCATCGGCTCCTGTAGAGTTCAATACTTTTTCCAGCGCCTTGACGTGGCCTTCTGCGAGATCAACGACGTGAATATAATCGCGTACGCCTGTCCCGTCTTTTGTCGGATAGTCATTTCCGAATACGCTTAATTGCTCGAGCTTCCCGACTGCTACCTGTGCCACATACGGCATAAGGTTATTTGGGATTCCGTTCGGGTCTTCACCGATCCGTCCGCTTGGATGCGCGCCGAACGGGTTAAAGTAACGAAGCAGCGCAACGCTCCACTCATTGTCGGCTGTATGCAAATCACGCAATATTTGTTCAAGCATGAGCTTCGTCTGCCCATAAGGATTTGTCGCGCCTAATGGAAAGTCTTCCGTAATCGGCGATGTTTCCGGAACGCCGTACACTGTCGCAGATGAACTGAATACGATTTTCTTGACGCCGAATTTCTCCATGGCCTCGCATAAAATAAACGTTCCTGTCAGATTGTTATGATAATATCTGAGCGGAATCGCCACAGATTCACCCACTGCTTTTAACCCAGCAAAATGAATCACAGCTTCGATTTCATTTTCAGCAAAAACCGCATCTACCGCTTCCCGGTCCAATAAATCCGCTTCGTAGAACGTTAAATCTTTTCCCGTAATCTCCTTGACACGGTTCAGCGCTTCAGCCGAACTGTTAGACAGATTATCAAGAACAACAATCTCGTAGCCGCTGTTCAATAGTTCAACACATGTGTGGCTGCCAATGTACCCGGCACCGCCAGTAACAAGTATTGCCATGATGTAAACCCTCCTAAAAAATGACCTGTTATCATTATATAGTGTTTAGAACCGGTCCACATCCATTTTTAAGAAGTTTAATCGTTTATTAATAGTTTCTTCATATATTATTAGCATTTTCATACCTTTATGCAGCGAGCAAGTATAGCAGCTGAAAAATCAATCTGCCGGTTGACGTTTTTCTTTCCTATTTTCGCTATGCTTAATGCAGAAAGGATTTGATGACATGGCGATGAGCCCTTATATTTTTATTGTATTGATTCTTATTATTTTATCGATGTATCGAGAGAGAGCTGTCAGACCCGGGAAGTTGCTGATCATTCCGCTGCTGCTCTTATGGGGCGTATCAGCATCGTTTCAGCCGGCGTATTTTCATTCCGTATTACATGTGGCGATCAGCGGCATTTTATTACTGATCGGGCTGGCCTGCGGGTTTGGCATTGGGAAGATGGTAAATGTGCGGATTCACCCGGAAACCGGAAAGGTCACTTCACGCGGCTCACTTGGGAGTGTTATCCTCATTCTAGTGATACTTTCTTTGCGCATGGCCGCGAGAACATGGCTGCCTGAGAGCAACGAGATGTTTATTGCCATTATTCATTCTATGTTCTTCGTTCCCCTCGGCACCATCACAGCCCGCAACATCATGCTTTACAAAGCATACAGACGGCTGACCGCCGGCAAAGTATCCATTCAATAACCGAAAGAAGGATCAGCATGAACGGACAAACTCCGGCTCGGCACTACTACAAGAAGCTTGTGCCGAGCCTTATTCTCATTTTGAATTGCATACAATTTTTATCTCATCCAACTAAGGCTGATCCCATTTTGTTAGCATTTGTATTTGCGGTATACTTGGCATTCATTTGGATCATTCCCAATGTGGCATCCACTGCTGTTAGTTTGAGCATATTCATCGGACTCTGGCTCCTGACCGATTTCTTTTGGGCTGTTTCCGGCCAAGAGCAGGGTGCCGCCTATTTTTTGATTGTATTTTTAATGATATATGCCGCCTTTAGACTCCCTTCACGGCTATCCTTGATCTTCACAGCATGTTTAATTGGAGGCAACATATTACTCCTATCCTCACAAGGGGGAAGCTTGAATACCATCATCAGCAACATCTCGATCATGATCGGACTCTACGTCTTCTTCTCCTCCATGCGTTTCAGACGAGAAGCGAGAAAGGAGGCTGAACGGAATCATGCTGAATTGGCAAAAATGCATGTGCAGCTGGAGCATGCTCATAAAGAACTCCAGAAAGCGCATGCAGAGCTGCAGGAGGCTTCTGTTCTTTCATTAAGGTATGCGGTCCTTGAGGAGCGTACAAGAATTGCCCGCGACATTCATGACAGCATCGGTCACGAGCTGACTTCTGTGATTGTTCAGCTTCAATCCCTTCCCTATATCCTTAAAAGCAGCAAGGAGGATTCAGAAAAAGTCATTCAAAATGTACTGAGTGTCGCCAGGGAATGTCTTCAAGAAGTACGGTCTGTCGTTCACCAAATGGGCCGTAGTGAATCGATGGTGGGGCTTACCGCTTTGCGGGGGCTCATTCATCAAGTGGAGGAACGGAGCGGCTTGCACGTTTCTTTAGATACTGCCGGACTATCAGAAGAGTCTTGGCCTCCAAACGTGAGCGAAACGATCTACCGCATCTTGCAGGAAGCGCTGACCAATATCATTCGTCACGCTGACGCTTCCCATGCGGCGGCCGTCATTTCTAACGACAAGTCCCATCTCTATGTCACAATCACCGACGACGGATTATTCACCGGCATCCTTACTTATGGATTTGGCATGACAGGAATGAAAGAGCGCGCAGAAAAAGCAGGCGGTTCCCTTACTTTCAGTGCCGTACAGCCGAGCGGCCTGAAAATTGAGCTGTCATTGCCGCTCATGACAACGAATAAGGAGCAAAAAGATGAACAAAGATAACATACGCGTCGCGCTTGCCGATGATCAGCCGCTTGTGCGTGAAGGCTTCCGCTACGTCATCAACGCACAGACGGATATGACGGTTTCTGGCGAGGCCGGCGACGGTCACGATATTATAGCACTCGCAAAACAAACAAAACCCGATGTCATCCTCATGGATGTCCAGATGCCGCGTTGCTCAGGCATCGAAGCGGCGAAAGACATTATGTCCGCACTTCCAAATACAAAGATAGTCATTTTAACCACCTTTGACACGGAAGAATACGTATTTGAAGGCATCCGTGCGGGCGCAGTCGGCTATCTGCTGAAGGATACACTTCCTGAGGAGTTGATAGATGCGATTCGCGCTGCGGCGAGAGGCGAGGCGATTTTCCGTACAGTCACAGCTGCTAAAATTATCAGTGAGACATTTCGAGCGAAGCAACAGCCTCATGCAGAAGAACTGGCAGAGCCGTTCACCAAAAGAGAGCTTGAGGTTCTTCAGCAAATGGCCTACGGACTGAGAAATGAGGATATTGCTGAAAAGCTTTTCGTCAGTGAAAGCACTGTGAAAACCCACGTGCACCGCATCCTGCAAAAATGCAATGCCCAAGACCGGACACAGGCAGTCGTATTTGCCATTCGAAACGGTATTGTGCAATAGAAATCTCTCATCCCGCCATGCTAAAATAAGACAAAGGAGATGATTGGAAATGAAAGAAGAAATCATTGAACGGTTTACTACATATGTAAAAGTCGACACACAGTCCGATGAATCCGTTGACACTTGTCCTTCCACACCCGGCCAATTGACATTAGGAAACATGCTCGTTGATGAATTGAAGTCCATCGGCATGCAGGATGCAGCCATTGATGAAAACGGCTATGTCATGGCAACTCTTCCCTCCAATACTGAAAAAGACGTGCCGACAATCGGCTTTCTCGCTCACGTCGACACCGCTACAGACTTTACCGGCAAAAACGTGAATCCGCAAATCATCGAAAGCTATGATGGAAAAGACATCGTTCTCAACAAACAGCTGCAGGTCACCCTGTCACCTGATCAATTCCCTGAGCTGTCCGGCTATAAGGGCCATACACTCATCACCACAGACGGCACCACCCTTCTCGGCGCAGACAATAAGGCCGGTATCGCTGAAATCATGACAGCCATGGATTACCTCATCAAACACCCTGAAATCAAGCACGGCACAATCAGAGTCGCCTTTACGCCTGATGAAGAAATCGGAAGAGGGCCGCACAAATTTGATGTGAAACGGTTCAATGCATCCTTTGCCTACACGGTTGACGGCGGGCCGCTCGGCGAGCTTGAATATGAAAGCTTCAATGCCGCTGCCGCAAAAATTACGATTAAAGGCAACAACGTACATCCCGGAACAGCTAAAGGAAAAATGATCAACTCTGCGAAAATCGCGATGAAGCTGAACAGCCTGCTGCCGGCAGACGAAGCGCCTGAATATACGGAAGGCTATGAAGGCTTCTACCACCTGCTGTCGATTCAAGGAGACGTAGAGGAAACAAAGCTCCACTACATTATCAGAGACTTTGACAAAGAGAATTTCCAAAACAGAAAAGAAACAATGAAGCGTGCCGTTGAAGAACTTCAAAACGAATACGGGCAAGACCGGATTCTGCTGGATATGAACGACCAATACTACAACATGAGAGAGAAAATTGAACCTGTCATCGAAATCGTCAACATTGCCAAGCAAGCGATGGAAAACCTCGGCATCGAACCGAAGATTTCCCCCATCCGCGGCGGCACCGACGGATCACAGCTGTCCTACATGGGGCTTCCGACGCCAAACATCTTTACAGGCGGGGAAAACTTCCACGGCAAATTTGAATACATCTCAGTTGATAACATGGTCAAAGCCGTAAATGTCATCGTTGAGATTGCAAAGCAGTTTGAAGCGCAAGCATAATGCCAAAAGCCAGTCCAAAAAAGGACTGGCTTTTTTGTGTGAAAATGAAACATTTTAAACACGTCCTCCGTAAAACAAGTATCAACAAATGAGGAGGAAAAACAATGACAAAACATGCAATCGCTGCAAAGAGTCTCTTGAAAAAATGGATCATTTCCAGGCCGCTTAACATGCAAAAGAAATCCAGCCCATTTCAAAAAATCAGAAAAATGTTCAAACGCTTCTTCAAATAAAACATTCAAATCCCCAAAATTCAATTCACCCGTACCGCCCAAATGCTCCGTAATTTGGGTTTTTTGTGTTCAATTCCGCAAAATAGGGTATAAACCAAACAAGCAAGAAAACAGCACCCAAAAACAGGTAATTCGAATTATGGAAACTTAGGTTAAAAGTTGTATAAAGGAATTTATTTTATCGTCGATAGTAACTATAGAACCAATCATCAACAAGAGCAAACAGCGTAATTCAAGACTATTTTCAGGTCATCAGGTAATACTGTTTTAGAGGGACAGTTTCTTGTTATTTATTGATTTAGAATTTTTTGAATACTTTTTGACTTTTTATCCGTACAATAGAGAGTACCAAAACTTTTTTTGGGAGGTATGTAATATGATCCTATTTATTATCATCGCATTATGCGGCTATCTTCTTTTTTCTTTCAGCAAGGACAATCGCCGCAAACCGCAAAAGACAAGCCCTCTGCCAGCAGCCGCACCTCATCACAACAACCTAATCGACCTTGACGCCATCCGCCAAAAACGCCGGATGCATCTTTCCTAATTCTATATTTCAAACGAAAAGGCTGCTGAATCACGCAGCCTTTTAAAATTGGTTTGATTTAGAGCCTGAAACCTTTTCGCCACCTATCCGTAATTTCATACAAGGCAAACCCAAAGGAGACTTCAGCAATGATCGAGTTATTTATGAAACAAAAAATGTTCTCATTTAAAGATGCATTTCACATTTATGACCGGGATGAACAAGAAACATTCAAGGTGGAGGGGCGTTTTTTCTCGTTAGGAGACTCATTACAAATGACAGACTCATCTGGGAAAACGCTCGTTTCCATAGAACAAAAACTAATGTCTTTATTGCCGCGCTATGAGATTTCAATTGGCGGGAAAACAGTTTGTGAGGTAACGAAGAAAGTAACGTTTTTCAAACCGAAATTTGTGATTTCCGGGCTTAACTGGGAAATCGATGGTGATTTATGGAGGGATGAATTCCAGCTGACGGACGGGGAAAATGTCCGGATGTCAGTGAGCAAAAAGTGGCTCAGTTGGGGTGATTCCTATCACTTGCAGATTGCAAACGAGGGAGATGTTCTGATTTGCACTGCCATCGCTATCGTGCTTGATATGGTTTTATATAACGATGAAGATGAAAGTATTTTCTAAAAAGCATTGACAATTGATCCAAAAGTAATAATATTAAGATAATTGAAATCTGAATATGAAGTTGTACCTTATCAAGAGAGGTGGAGGGACTGGCCCTATGATACCCGGCAACCGCTGTTTCAAACAGAATGGTGCTAAATCCTTAAGAACATTGCGTTCTTGCAGATGAGGCGGAGATTTGATCGTTCAAGCTCTTCCTTACACAAAGGAAGAGCTTTTTACATGCTCAATATTTCAGAAAAGAGGCGAATAACATGGCTCAACAAACGAATGTTGCAGGACAAAAAACAGAAAAACAACGCAAAGCACCTTTCCGCGCCGATCATGTCGGCAGTTTGCTTCGTTCCGTTCCGGTGAAGGAATCCCGGCAAAAAAAAGCGGCTGGTGAGATGACAGCGGAACAGCTTCGTGATATCGAAAATCAAGAGATCACCCGCATCGTGGAAAAACAAAAAGAAATCGGTCTCGATGTGGTAACAGACGGGGAATTCCGACGTTCCTGGTGGCATTATGACTTCCTGGAAGGGCTTGACGGTGTGGAACCGTTCATCCCGGCTGAGGGAATTCAGTTCCATAACACAAAAACGAAAGCGCGCAGCATCAAAGTGACGGGAAAACTCGATTTTACGAGCCACCCAGCGCTTGCTGATTATCAATTTTTACATGAGATTGCTGGTAACGCGACGCCAAAATTGACCATTCCCAGCCCAAATATGCTGTTTTTTGGCGAAAAGGCGGATAAAGGGATTTATGACGATCAAGAGGAATACTTTCATGATCTGGCCCAAGCGTACAAAAAAGCAATCAAAGCCTTCTATGATGCTGGCTGCCGTTATCTCCAGCTCGATGATACGTCATGGTCTCTCTTCTTTGAGGAAAAAGGCAGAGAGGTTGTCCGGGCGCTCGGCGGCGATCCAGAAACATTGCCAGCCATATTTGCCAAAACAATTAACGATGCCGTCGCAGACCGGCCTGACGATTTAACGATCACAATGCACATTTGCCGCGGCAACTTCCGCTCAACCTGGGCGGCATCAGGAGGGTACGACGCTGTAGCGGAAACGATTTTGGACGGCTTAAACCTTGACGGCCTTTTCTTGGAATACGATGATGACCGCTCCGGAAACTTTGATCCGCTCCGTTTTGTGAAGCGCAAGGATCTGCAAATTGTGCTCGGCTTGATCACATCGAAATACGGCGAGCTTGAAAATCCTGAGGATGTGAAACGCCGTATCAATGAAGCCGCGCGTTTTGTCAGCTTGGACCAGCTATGCCTGAGCCCGCAGTGCGGTTTCGCCTCTACAGAAGAAGGCAACCTTCTGACAGAGGAGCAGCAATGGGCAAAGCTTCGCCATGTCATCGACATTGCCAACGATGTGTGGAGATAATCTATCATTGACAGAAATAGAAAATGTGTGAATAATAGATACTATCAGAAAATTTCATAAAAAGGTTTTCCTTATCAAGAGAGGTGGAGGGACTGGCCCTGCGATACCCGGCAACCGCTGTTTAACAGAATGGTGCTAAATCCTTTAGAGCAATGATTGCTCTTGAAGATAAGGTTGAGATTGTCACGCAAGCTCTTCCTTATCCAAAGGAAGAGCTTTTTTACATTTGAATGGAAAGAAGGAATGGACAACATGTCACAACAAACAACACCCGCAGAACAAAAATCACTTCAAAGAAAAAAACCGCCGTTTCGCGCGGATCAAGTCGGAAGCCTGCTAAGATCTGAGCCCGTCAAAAAAGCGCGGCTGCAAAAAGCGGCCGGCGATATGACCGCTGAGCAGCTTCGCCAAATTGAAAACGATGAAATCATCCGCATTGTGGAAAAACAGAAGGAAACCGGCCTGAACGTCGTGACAGACGGTGAATTTCGCAGAGCATGGTGGCACTTTGATTTCCTGGAGAACCTGGATGGCGTTGAGCCGTTTACTCCTGAGCAAGGCATTCAATTCCATAACGTACAAACAAAAGCACGCGGCATTAAAGTCACAGGCGATATCGACTTTTCAACTCACCCAATGCTTGAAGATTATTCATTTCTCCATAGCATTGCCGGTGACGCGACGCCAAAGATGACGATTCCAAGCCCGAATATGCTGTTTTTCCGCGGAAAACTGGAAAAGGATACGTATAAAAAAGATTATCACCTTTTCCAGCATGATGTATCCAAAGCATATAAAAAAGCGATTCAAGCGTTTTATGACAGAGGCTGCCGCTACCTCCAGCTTGATGATACAGCGTGGGCCGTTTTCTTATCTGAAAAAGGCTTAAAACAAATCGAAGCGTTCGGAACAACGCCTGACGAGCTTCGCCAGCTGTTTGCGAAATCGATTAACGACGCGATTGCAGACCGCCCGGATGACTTGACGGTAACCATGCATATTTGCCGCGGCAACTTCCAGTCCACTTGGACAGCGGAAGGCGGATATGACGCAGCAGCCGAAACCATTTTTGACGGCTTGAATCTTGACGGACTTTTCTTAGAGTATGATGATTCACGCTCAGGCGGATTTGAGCCGCTCCGTTACGTAAAACGGTCTGATCTTCAGCTTGTTCTTGGCTTAGTGACATCTAAATTCGGTGAGCTTGAAAATCCGGACGACGTGAAACGCCGTATCGAAGAAGCGTCCCGTTATGTAAGCTTAGACCAGCTTTGCCTCAGCCCTCAATGCGGATTTGCTTCAACAGAGGAAGGCAACAAGCTGACTGAAGAACAGCAATGGGCGAAGCTCCGCCATGTGGTTGAGATCGCTAATGATGTTTGGAAATAAGAAAAGAAAAAACACACTTGATTCCCTAGCGGAGCAAGTGTGTTTTTTATGTCATTGTGCGGTGTAGCCCCCATCAAGGACGACAGCCTGCCCAGTGACGCCCTTCGCCTTCTCGCTTGCCAAAAACACGGCATAATCCGCAATTTCCTTGACAGAAAGCAGTCGCTTTTGCGGCACAAGCGGAAAAATGACTTGTTCAAGTACAGAGTCGTAAGGGACATTTCTAGTTTTTGATAGATCGCTAAGCTGATTGCGTACAAGCTGGGTATCGACATAACCCGGACAGAGCGCATTGACTGTTATGCCGTGGGGCGCGCCTTCCAGCGCCCCTACTTTTGTGAGTCCAATGACGCCGTGCTTGGCGCTATTATAAGCGGATTTCCCTGCAAAGCCGACTAATCCATTAACAGACGCGATATTAATGATTCTGCCAAACTGCTGTTTTTTCATGATCGGAAAAACATGCTTCATTGCAATAAAGGGGGCCGTCAGCATGACCTTGATCAGCTGTTCAAAGGTGTCTGTCGGAAACTCTTCAATCGGAGCGACGTGCTGAATACCGGCATTGTTCACCAGAATATCCAAGCGGCCGTATTGTTTTTGGATGACGTTCACCGTATCAGCAACTTGCGCTTCCTTTGTCACATCATACGGAATGGCCGCCGCGTCAAAGCCTTCTTCTGCAAGTTTGGAGGCTGCTTTTTCACATGCTTCCGGACGGAGGTCTGAAACGATGACGCTGGCACCTTCCCGGGCGAATTCTCTTGCCATTTCGAATCCGATTCCGCCGGCAGCCCCTGTCACCAAGGCGACTTGTTTTCTCATGTCAAACACCTTCCCATTAAGAATTGAGTACAGACTGGCTTACAGCGAAATCAGCTTCTGTTTTTTCATAAACCTCTTCAATTGTGACACCATCCTGAAGCTCCGTCAGTGTCATGCGGCCGTTCACAAAATCAAATACAGCCAAATCCGTAATCAGCCTGTGCACGACTTTCTGGCCTGTCAGCGGAAGGGAGCATGTTTTTTTCACCTTTGATTCACCATGCTTATTGACGTGCTCCATGATGACAACGATTCGTTTCGCCCCGTTGACGAGATCCATGGCGCCGCCCATCCCTTTTACCATTTTGCCCGGGATCATCCAATTGGCCAAATCCCCCTGCTCCGAAACCTCCATTCCGCCGAGAATAGCCAAATCGATATGCCCGCCTCTTATCATCGCGAATGACTCAGCGCTGTCAAAATAAGAGGCGCCGGTCACTTCAGTGATCGTTTCCTTTCCCGCATTGATCAAATCCGCGTCTTCCGTTCCTTCCAGAGGATAGGGGCCAATTCCGAGCAAGCCGTTTTCCGACTGAAGCATGACGTGAACGCCATCGGGTATCTCATTTGCGACAAGCGTCGGCATGCCAATCCCGAGATTCACATTCATGCCGTCCTTGATTTCTTGTACAGCCCGTTTGACCATTCGTTTTCTCGCTTCCTTCACTTGGCCTCACCCTTTCCCGATGCTTGCTGAACTGTTCGTTTTTCAATCCGTTTTTCTTGGCTCGCGCCAAGCACGACATGCTGTACGTAAATTCCCGGCGTATGGATGTGATCTGGATCGAGCTCTCCTGCTTCCACGATTTCTTCCGCCTCGGCAATCGTGATCTTGCCTGCCATGGCGGCAATGGGATTGAAATTTCTCGCCGTTTTCCTAAAAACCAAATTGCCCATGGTGTCCGCTTTCCACGCTTTGACGATCGCCACATCGCCGGTAATGCCTCGCTCCAGCACATAAGTCCGGCCGCCGAATGTTTTATGTTCTTTTCCCTCGGCTATGGAGGTGCCGACGCCTGTCGCCGTATAAAATCCCGGTATGCCTGCACCGCCTGCACGAATTCTCTCAGCGAGCGTTCCTTGGGGAACAAGCTCGACCTCAAGCTCTCCGCTTAAAAACTGCCGCTCAAAAATTTTATTTTCACCGACATAGGAAGCGATCATTTTCTTGATTTGCTTGTTAGCCAGAAGCAAACCAAGCCCCCAGTCATCGACTCCGCAGTTATTGCTGACAACGGTTAAATCCTTTACTCCCTGATCTCTTATAGACAAAATAAGCTGTTCAGGGATGCCGCACAGCCCAAATCCTCCCGCGATCAGCGTATCCCCATCATGAATCAGTTTCGCAGCTTCCTTGCTTGATGACAGCACTTTTCCCATATTGATGCCCCTTTCGTTTTCTTCTACACTAGACCAGTCAGGCTGTAAATCGCGATCACAGCAAATACGGCAGCCGTTTTAATGAGCGTGATCGCAAAAATATCGCGATAGGATTGCCGGTGTGTCAAACCCGTCACGGCCAGAAGCGTGATAACAGCGCCATTATGCGGCAGTGTGTCCATCCCGCCTGATGCCATTGAAATGACCCGATGCATCACCTCTGGCGGAATATTGTAAGCCTGAATCGCCTGTAAGTATTGTTCTGACATCGCGCTTAACGCAATGCCCATTCCTCCTGAAGCCGAGCCGGTGATTCCCGCCAGCGCAGTTGTCGTAACGGCGCCATTTACAAGAGGATCGGTAAAAGTATGTGAAATTCCGCTGCTCAGCTTATGAAACCCCGGCAGCGCGGCGATAATGCCGCCGAACCCGTACTCGGCACCCGTATTCATAGATGCCAGCAAGGCGCCGCCGATCCCTTCATTCAGCCCTTCCTTCATTTGGGCAAACACACTTCTCCAATCAAATAAAATCGTTGTGATGATGCCAATCACTAAAGCAATCTCCACCGACCAAATAGCAGCCGCTGAAGAAATATCAAGCCTGCCGAACTCCTTTAATCCTATGGAAGAAAAATCAAATCCATTCGGATACCACTTTGGCAGGTAAATGGTGAAATATTTATTCACTGCACCGACGAGAATAAGCGGGACAAAGGCAAGCGCGTGCCGAATCGGGCTTTTGTCCGGTTCAGCCGCGGACTCAATCGATTCAGGAGCAGGAGCATTCTGCGAATCAAAACCGCCATAGCCTTCGCCAGATGCCTGCGCTTTTTTCCGCCTTGATTCCAAATAGAGCATCCCAGCTGCCAGCACAATCACTGCGCCCATCAAGCCCAGCCAAGGGGCGGCATAAATGTCTGTTTTGAAAAACGACGTCGGAATGACATTTTGGATTTGCGGCGTTCCCGGAAGTGCGTCCATCGTAAACGTAAAAGCCCCTAAAGCAATCGTTCCCGGGATGAGGCGTTTCGGTATATTTGCTTCTTGGAACATGTTTTTCGCAAAAGGATATACGGCAAATACGACAACAAACAGGCTGACACCGCTGTACGTCAAGACAGCACCCATCAGCACAATGGCAAGTATCGCTCTTTTTGCCCCGACAAGCCGGACAATTGTTTTCGCGATTGATGCCGCAAGCCCGGCCATTTCAACGACCTTTCCAAAAATGGCACCGAGCAAAAACACTGGGAAATACAGCTTAATAAAACCCGCCATCTTCTCCATAAAAATTGATGAGAAAAAAGGAAGCACATGGCTTGGATCTGTCAGCAGCACCGCGAATAACGCGCAAATCGGCGCAAACAATATGACAGAAAATCCCCGATACGCCGTAAACATCAGCAAACCTAACGCCAATAGAATGATGATCAGTTCCACACACACATCCCCCGTTTCCGCGAACTAGAAAGCGTTTACAAAAACCTGTCCGCATCGGCTGTTTCCGTCCCCTTTCCATATATGTACGAGAAGCATGGGCCAACTATTCCGATTAAAAAAGGAAAGCTCCTTTTTTCGGAGCTTTCCTCTGCCATTCATTTCATTCCTATTAGGATATCAACATCAACCGTAATATCGGCTGTTTTCATCTCTTTCAGGAGGCTGACTCGATCTTTCGGCGCCGACCAGGCAAGCGGCGTCATCTTGAGAAGCCAGTGGATCGCCTGCTGGTCAAGCGTTTTAACATAGCGCAGCCTGACAGGACGGCTGTGTGCAGCATTTGCTGTAAAACGCTCAACAGCTGCCGCATTGGAATACGTGCGCCTTGGTGAATCAGTATATAAAAATTGCCTTAATTCTATTAAATAGTCGCTTCGCGGCACTACTTTTACGAGCATGCCATCATTCTTCAGCAGTCTATGAAACTCTGCATAATTGGACGGCGAAAAAATAGACAGCACAACATCAAATTGGCGATCATGAAAAGGAGCACGCGCCACATCGGCAACCGCCCACATCTGATCTTTGAATGCCTTAGAAGCTTTTAAGATCCCATCCTTCGAAAGATCTATGCCGGTTCCTATCGCTGCTTTCCCTGCATAATCAAACCCGCAAAGCGCATTCAAATGAGAACCCTCACCGCAACCGCTGTCCAGGATGGTAAATGCCTCATGACCAGATGTGGGATGACTGATGAGTTCTGCAATCGCCTCATGGAGCGGGTCAAAAAAACCACATTCTCCAATCAGCCTGCTCCTCGCTTCAAAAAGCTTAGCACCGTAACTGGTTTTGACCGGCTTCGTCAGAAAGTTCACGTAGCCGTGCCGAGATAGATCAAATGTATGTCCTCGTTCTGTACAAATCAAGCTTCTCCCTGATGCCGCATCCATAGAAGAATCGCAGAGCGGGCATCGAAACATGCTGAAATCAACTGTTCGCTTCATGATAAAAAACACCCCATTCATTCATTTTTAGATAAATGAAAAAGGCATAGACAAATAAACCTAGGCCTATCTCAAAAATTGGCCAGGTCTGGCAGTTTGTCTACACCTGTCATTATCTATAACGAATGAATTGGATAATCATGAAAAAAACTCCCTTTCTGCTGTATGGGTTTCCCCATTTCCATCATACAACAAATCTCCAGGAGCTGGAACCTTATAGTGAAGAAAAATCAGTACTGACATGCTGGTATCCCGCCAACATCATATCAGCATAGCAATCCAGCATGTTTTTCCTTTATTTTCTCATTTTAGAATATAAATTTTATTATTGTGAAAATAGTTAAAAAGGTTGATTTTCAAAAAGTGAAAGGATAAAATACTGCTATCATCTTAGAAAAAGACATTCTTGTATATGATCAGTAATATGGTCTGATTGTTTCTACCTAGTAACCGTAAAAAACTAGACTACAAGAAAGTTTGAATAAATTTGAACGAGTTGAAAAGGACAAGTTCTTTTCTGTTTGCTCTTATTTTTCACACTTTCTGCACTTCCAGAATTTGTGAAGGATAAGAGCTTTTTTTGTTTCCATAATAACCCTCATAGGAGTTGCTATCATGTACTTTTTACTAAACCTTGTCGGTCTCATTGTGATTATGGCAGTTGTATTCCTATGTTCTCCGCAGAAAAAGAAAATCAAGTGGCGCCCGATCATGACGTTAATTGTTCTGGAATTGCTGATTACTTGGTTTATGCTGGGAACAAAAGTCGGAAGCTGGGCCATCGGTAAAATCGGTGATTTCTTCACTTGGCTGATTGCTTGCGCCAGTGACGGTATCGCGTTTGCCTTTCCGTCAGTGATGGCGAATGAAACAGTAGACTTTTTCTTTAGTGCGCTTCTTCCAATTATCTTTATCGTCACATTCTTTGATATTTTAACGTATTTCGGCATTTTGCCTTGGCTGATTGATAAAATCGGATGGGTGATTTCTAAGGCTTCCCGCTTGCCGAAATTAGAAAGCTTTTTCTCTATTCAAATGATGTTCCTGGGAAATACCGAAGCACTTGCGGTTATCCGCCAGCAGCTAACGGTTTTAAGCAACAACCGCCTGCTCACATTCGGCTTAATGAGCATGAGCAGCATCAGCGGCTCCATTATCGGATCTTATCTGTCAATGGTGCCTGCGACATACGTGTTTACAGCCATTCCTTTGAACTGCTTAAACGCTCTGATTATCGCAAACCTGCTGAATCCTGTTCACGTGCCGGAGGATGAAGATATCATCTATACACCGCCTAAAGAAGAGAAGAAAGACTTTTTCTCTACGATTTCTAACAGTATGCTTGTCGGCATGAACATGGTTATCGTTATTTTGGCAATGGTGATCGGATATGTCGCATTAACGTCAGCAGTTAATGGCATTCTTGGCATTTTCGTACACGGCCTGACCATCCAGACGATTTTTGCTTATCTGTTCAGTCCGTTCGCATTCCTGCTTGGATTGCCAGTGCACGATGCGATGTATGTTGCTCAGCTGATGGGCATGAAATTGGCAACGAACGAGTTTGTTGCGATGCTTGACTTGAAAAACAATCTCAAATCCCTTCCGCCTCACACCGTTGCGGTGGCGACGACATTCCTGACGTCCTTTGCAAACTTCAGTACTGTCGGCATGATTTACGGCACGTACAATTCGATCCTTGACGGAGAAAAGTCAACGGTCATCGGGAGAAACGTGTGGAAACTGCTCGTCAGCGGAATTGCGGTATCTTTATTAAGTGCTGCGATTGTCGGCCTGTTTGTTTGGTAGAAACATTGAGCCATATCCCTTTTCGGATATGGCTCTTTTGATTATTGATAAATAGAGGCTGGCACCTGCACATCCCGGATTCCCGCTGCATAAGGCCCCAAGTCATACTGGCCGAAGACGATGGCAATCCCGTTTGCCGTAAAGTAAAACATTGTGTCTCTGTTTAGGGTTATATCCTCTTTCTTTACATCAGGGAAAAACAGCTCATCGTGTTTTTTGATATAGCTATATAGGTAATCTCTCGTTTTGCTGACTTTTGTTTTGGTGTTCAGAATCTGATCCAGCGTAACCCGCTTTTGTGCTTTCAAGTCATAGTTGAAGGACTGGACAGACGTTAGACCGTGGGCGCCCCCTGAATAGATATAATTGAGTGTTTGAATGCTGAGCTTGCCTGCCGCATTGTATTTGACGCTGAAGGATGTTTGATATTCCGTTTTAAAGCCCTGCTGTTCGCCTGCTTTTTTGTTTTTCAGGTATTCCTGATACGATTGTTCAATGTAGGCTTTCAGCTCTTGATTGATTTTCTTTTCAAACGCGGCATTCCCGACGTGATGCACTTGTGGATACGTTAACTCCTTGATCTTTTTGTACGTATGGGTGCTGACAGTCGGTGTTTTCGCTTGAACTGCTTTTAAAGATGGGGCCGCATATGCAAATACGGAAAAAAGCAAGACTGCAATGCCCGCGGCTTTCAGCATTTTATTCCATTTCATACAATCTCCTCCTTTGATGTCGTTGTTTATCATTCCCTTATTTAAGCAATACACACTTTTATAGACTGATTAAATCGAAAGAAGTTTCTAGGTCTAACAGCATGATTTTTCCAATAAAAAAAGAGACACAGGATGTCTCTTTTTTTACTGTTTGCGCCCAGAAATCGCTTCATGAACGGCCTGTGCCAAATCTGTATTTCCGAACATCTCTAATACCGCAATGACAGTCTGGTCCGGAATGTGCTCTGCTTCGTGTTTTGGCACGACCAGATCGTCCATGGTTTTTTTCAAGCTTTCATTCAGCTTTTGCTGCGGATACGCTTTGGCGTACAGCTCCATCGGATCAAGATCATGGTTCACGCACCACTGGGCAAACACCAAAATCATCATATTTTCATCGCGTTCGTAAGCTTCAGCGAGCTGTTTTTCGTTCATTGGTCATGCTCCTTATGAAAAGTATCTTCCTTAAAGATACAGGAGCCGATCAAATTCGTCTATCCCAATGGCGATGAGCAGCAACCGCATCGATAAATGCCTTGCTGAAAGCGGTGTAGTCAGGTTCATCTTTAGCCGTTACGATGCCTGGCCCCTCTGTTGTCCCGACAGAGGATTGAAGAAGGTCAATTCCTTCATTTGCCGCACCGATCGCCTTGTAGTGATTGTAAGCTTCTCTGATAAACGCCATCGCTTGTTTGTTGTCTTTTAACTCCAGTCCTCCTGCGGCATAGACGGCATCATACAGAACAGAATCAACCGTCAGGAACGTGCCGTTGGCCTCAAGCTGCTGTCCGCTGCCGCTTGTCATATACCCCAGATTTTGACTGATGATATCCACTGTGATTCCTTCTTGCTTTAAGGCTTCCAGCACTGTTTGCAGCTCTTTTTCATGAAATCCGTTTCCGGCGAGTACAGCGACTTTTCTTGTTGACGCGGTTTTCACTGTACGGGCTTGGCTTAACGCAGGCGAAGTAAGAATTTCTTTAGATGCTTTACGCTTCGCGGGCGCCGCCACGCCTACTCCTTTGGCGATTTCTTCTGCTAAATCTGCATCGACATTGCTGAAGACATCAACGACCTGCCGCTGTACGTCTTTGCTTTTGACCTTCCCGACCTCGAAGCAGAAAGCAGAAATGATATGCTTTTTCTCCACAGGAGACATGCTGTTCCAGAAAAGCTTCGCCTGTGAGTAATAATCGTTGAAGCTGTCGCTTCGCTGGCGGATTTTTTTGCCCTCGACTTTTTCCTGATAGTGGACGTAGCCGCCTTCTTCAGCTGTCGCTGGCGACGGATCATTGTTTTGCAGTGAGTTTTTATGATAAGCGACAGGTCCCTTATTGATCGTCATCCGGTGATAGCCGTCGTATTGATTGTTATGGAATGGACATACCGGCCGGTTAATCGGAAGTTCATGGAAGTTCGGACCGCCAAGACGGATGAGCTGTGTGTCTGTATAAGAGAAAAGCCGTCCCTGCAGGAGCGGGTCATTTGTAAAGTCGATGCCCGGCACGACATTTCCCGGGTGGAATGCGACTTGTTCTGTTTCCGCAAACACATTATCCTGGTTGCGGTTCAGCGTCATTTTCCCAATGATCTTCACCGGCACAAGCTCTTCCGGCCACAGCTTAGTCGGATCAAGAATATCAAAATCAAACTTGAATTCATCTTCCTCATCAATCATCTGCACGCCGAGCTCGTATTCAACCTTGCCGCCGTTTTCAATTGTTTCCCACAGGTCACGGCGATGGAAATCCGGATCTTTCCCTGCAATTTTCTGCGCTTCATCCCATACGAGAGAATGCACGCCGAGCACCGGCTTCCAGTGAAATTTCACGAAACGTGCCTTTCCTTGTTCATTGACAAAACGGAACGTGTGCACGCCGAAGCCCTCCATCATTCTGTAGCTGCGGGGGATGCCTCTGTCAGACATCGTCCACATCACCATGTGGGCAGACTCAGGGTTATTGGCGACAAAATCCCAAAACGTATCATGGGCAGTCGCGGCCTGAGGCATTTCATTGTGTGGCTCAGGCTTAAACGCATGAACCAAATCCGGAAATTTGATTGCGTCTTGAATGAAAAACACCGGAATGTTATTTCCCACAAGGTCATAGTTTCCTTCTTCAGTATAAAATTTTGTCGCAAAGCCTCTGGCATCCCGCACCGTGTCTGCGGAGCCTTTAGAACCCGCAACCGTAGAGAAACGGACAAATACCGGTGTCTTCACCGAAGGGTCCTGAAGAAATTTGGCCCGTGTATATTCCGTCATTGGTTCGTAAACCTGAAAAAAGCCATGCACGCCATACCCGCGTGCATGCACAACGCGCTCCGGAATCCTCTCATGGTCAAAGTGCGTCATTTTCTCCCGGAAATGAAAATCCTCCATCAGCGTCGGGCCGCGAACCCCGGCTTTTAACGAATGCTCATCCTCTGACACTCGCAAGCCTTGGTTTGTCGTCATTTTCTTCCCGCTGTTATCGGCCCTGTACTGCTCAAGCTGCTCGTCCTTTGAGTGTTCATTTACACGTTTGTTTTGGTCATCACTCATGTCTGCTCCCCCTTTTTAAAACGAAACATTCTACAGCACATTTACCCGTGGCGTTCTTCATATAAACTGCTAATCCGCTCATTAGGATTTTTGGTCTACATATAAATATGCGGTCATACACATTTGAAATAAGCCTTCTTCACAGAAAGAAAGGATGGAAGCGCTTACTAAAAAAGCTGTTGAATAGGGGAGGTCATATCATGCTTGCCATACTCGGTTTTGTGATGATGATTGTCTTTATGTACCTTATTATGTCTAACCGGCTTTCCGCTCTTATTGCTTTGATTGTCGTTCCTATTGTGTTCGCCCTGATCAGCGGATTTGGCAAAGATCTCGGCGAGATGATGATTCAGGGCGTTACAGACCTCGCCCCTACCGGTATCATGCTGTTATTCGCCATCCTGTATTTCGGCATTATGATTGACTCAGGCCTGTTTGATCCTCTCATTGCCAAAATCTTATCGTTTGTCAAAGGAGATCCGTTAAAAATCGCCGTAGGCACAGCGGTTCTGACCATGACCATTTCGCTGGACGGAGATGGGACAACAACCTATATGATTACCATTGCAGCGATGCTGCCTCTCTACAAACGGCTCGGCATGAACCGTTTGGTGTTAGCGGGAATAGCGATGCTCGGTTCGGGGGTTATGAATATTATCCCGTGGGGCGGGCCGACTGCGAGGGTTTTGGCTTCCTTAAAATTGGACACGTCAGAGGTTTTCACGCCGCTGATTCCCGCTATGATCGCCGGCATTCTCTGGGTGATCGCCGTTGCTTATATCCTCGGAAAGAAAGAGCGGAAGCGGCTCGGCGTCATTTCGATTGATCACGCACCGTCTTCCGATCCGGAGGCCGCACCGCTCAAGCGTCCCGCTCTTCAATGGTTTAACCTGCTGCTGACTGTCGCTCTGATGGCCGCACTGATCACCAGCCTGCTGCCGCTCCCTGTTCTTTTTATGACTGCGTTCGCCGTTGCCTTGATGGTTAACTATCCAAATGTCAAAGAGCAGCAGAAACGAATCTCGGCGCATGCGGGTAATGCGTTAAACGTTGTCTCAATGGTGTTTGCTGCGGGCATATTCACAGGCATTCTCTCCGGCACAAAAATGGTCGATGCCATGGCGCATTCTCTCGTTTCACTCATCCCTGATGCCATGGGCCCGCACCTGCCGTTGATCACTGCGATCGTCAGCATGCCATTCACCTTTTTCATGTCGAATGACGCCTTTTACTTCGGTGTCCTTCCCATCATCGCCGAAGCCGCTTCCGCTTACGGAATAGACGCCGCTGAAATCGGAAGGGCCTCCTTGCTGGGGCAGCCTGTGCATCTGCTCAGCCCGCTTGTGCCTTCCACCTATCTATTGGTTGGAATGGCAGGCGTCAGCTTTGGCGACCATCAAAAATTCACTATTAAATGGGCCGTGGGAACAACGATTGTGATGACGATTGCCGCACTTTTGATTGGGATTATTTCTTTCTAAATGTATGAGCTTGATCGTAGCATTGAGTACAGAGGGGAGAAGATCAAATAGGATATTATGAGTGAATAGAAGATTCATGCCAACAACTCCTCATTACAATCATAAGAGCCTGCTATATTGCAGCAGGCTCTTTCACATTTGGCATTATTTTTTTGTATAGCGCACCCAGTCATAATGAGCGTATAGCGGATTTACACCATTGTAGGAGCCAAGCCATTCATCGACACCCGTACCATTCCACAAGTTCATCATGATCTTTCCAGGTGTTGTCGGAATTTGGTTTGTTGCAGTATGTTTTAATTGCCCGTCGACATACCATTTAATAGAGTTTGGCTGCCAATCGAATGCATAAGTATGATAGGCATTGGCTGCATCAAACCCGAGATCAACAATCTTCTCATGGTTTCCTGCACCATTTGTATAATAGTTAAATTGAACCTTTGTTGTGTCTTTTCCTAAAAATTCGATATCAATCTCATCCCAAGGAGTTCCATCTGTTGGACCTGTGTAAGTAAAGAACGATGAAACGATCCCTGTGTTTTTAGCTGGTTTCATTCTGACTTCATAAAGTCCATAGCCATATGTTTGAACAGAACGGTTTTCCCCGCAGTCAAACTTGTTATAAGATGGGCTTGTTAGCGCTAAACGCATTTCACCCAATGACGTCACTGATACGTTATTAGCCCGCCACGTGCAGTTGAACATATTTCCATTCGAATAACCATCTGCTTTTTGCCAAAAACCGGAGTTATAGCCGTTAAAAGGGTCAAAAAACGATCCACCTGTTTGAGCTGAGGCAGTAGAAGTGACTGCAAACAAACTCATAAACAATCCAGTGACAAGAAGCAGCAACACTCGTTTCAGATAAGGCATATTGGCATTCCCCTTTCATTGAAAGCGTTTTCTATGTTGATCTTACATGATTCTTTTAAAAGGGAACATCGGTCAAAATAATGATAATATCGAATCTTACTGACTTGAATCCTGTAACTATCATCATCTTCCCTCTGAAAAAAATAAAAACCTAAATTACCATCAGCACAGACAGAGATGATCCGCACTCATTGTAATTTAGGTTTTGCCTGCTTTATCAGTAACAATCCTGCCATTTTCATATGTGAATGTAAGAAAAAGTGAACACAAGGAAACAAAAATGTCAGCGCTCTCATTATGCTTGTTTAACTACCCTTTCTATGTGAATGGTTAAATACAGCAGCTCGTCACTTGTGAGCTTGTGCTCATACTCCCGCTCAATGTAGGTTTGGATTTTCTTCGTGCATTCATACGCGCGATGATACTTCTCTTTCACTGTATCCAGCAAAAAATCGTCCTGGCTTTCCATGTGAGTGCCGTTAAATAGACGCTGCGCGAAAAACTTTAAGTGGGTGACGAACCGATAATAGTGAAGCGATTCTTCGTTGAATTCAATCTTAAAATGGTATTTTACAATACTCAAAATCTCTTGCATGACTTTTGTAATGTTGATGATATTGGGCATCTCTTCGTTCAGCTCGGCATTTACAATATGCAGAGCAATAAAGCCTGCTTCATCCTCTGGCAGAGACACACCAGTCTTATTTTTTACCATAACCAACGCTTCTTTGCCGATCGCAAATTCGTCTTTGTACAGCCGTTTTGTTTCCCACAGCAAGGCGTTTTTGATATCAAGCCCTTTCTGGTTGCGCTGGATGGCAAAGTTAATATGGTCGGTCAGCGACACATAGATGCTGTCGTTGAGCTTTTTGCCGAGCTGTAATTTTGCGTAGCTGATAATCTCTTCGGATACTTCCATACACTCGATCGGTATATCATACAAAAGGGTTTTGAACTTTTCTGATACATCCTTGTTATCGAGCGTGAACACTTTCTCAATGCGGGCTTCATCGACATCATCGCCGGACTTTTTCTGAAACGCGAGCCCCCTGCCCATGACGACCAATTCTTTCCCCTGTTCATTGACCACGCTGATCACATTATTGTTGATCACCTTCGCAATTTTCATGGCATGTCCCTCCAATCAACTAAGAACAGACTATATCTTGATTGTACATTCTTTTTGTACTAGGTCAATATCATCAGGGAAAGACGGAAGCTGGTCAGTACAATTCACTCCGTACCTGCTGCCCCGGCTGTTTTTGAAGCAGCGCCTCCAGATGGCGTTCAAATGATGCCTTGTCAGCTTTCTGCTTTTTGACAATGCTGTTCATGATTTTAATGCTTTCAGCGCTGTATTGTGTATATTGTTTTTTCAGCTGATCCAGCTGCTGTCTTGTCTTCTTCGCGTTTTTCGGTGTGACTTGGCCGATGAGTTTGATCATACTGTCTGCGGCCTCAAAAAAAGCGGCTCTATTTTCTGTCAGCTGCTGAATTTCGATGCGGCTCATGTCTTGATTACGCGTTTTTTGTAGCAAGGCAACCGCCTCGCTGTTTTGTTTTTTGAGCGATTTGTTCTCAAGCTTAATCGATTCGAGATTCTCCTTCGCAATGTCTGCTTCTTCTTCAGTCATGCTGATTCGCACGAAGTATTCTGGATTGCCGATTCCATAATCAAATGCTTCGCTCACTTGTATCATGGAACTGAACACAATGGCCAGCTGCCTGTCGCTTGCGAGGGCTTGGAAATCCTGCTTTTTCTTACTGCTCATCGGTTTGGCTGCGGTTTGTTTTACCGTCTTTTGATCACAGTCTGCGAACATCTGAGCCTCACCTTCACTTTCGCATGCGCTCATCACAAGAACTGTGACCAGCAGGCTTATACACAAGCCTATTCGCCTCATGCTCTGTCTCCTCTCTGCTGAATCCCTTCTGGAAAATACCATAAAATATAGTTAAATGGTACCAGATGCGCCTAACCCCAGCAATAAATCAAAAGTATGATTTGAAGCGAAAAAACATAAATATTTTGTAAAAATTGACGTGCATTCCATTCTTTTCAGGCCCATTTCTCGTACAATAGAAGTATCGTTACCGGAGAGGAGCTCTGATGATGAAACGTTTTACGAAACAAGAAAACAGCTGGGTATTATATGACTGGGCAAATTCTGCTTACTCAATTGTCGTGACCACCGCGGTATTTCCGTTATTTTATAAATCGGCAGCTGCGGAAAGCGGTGTCAGCGCCGCTCAATCGACTGCCTATTTAGGCTATACCATTGCGATTTCAACGTTTATTCTTGCGATGCTCGGCCCTATTTTAGGCACAATCGCCGACTATGAAGGGTGCAAGAAAAAGTTCTTCGGTTTCTTTGTGTCAGCCGGTGTCGCCAGCACCGCGATACTCGCCTTTATCCCTAGTGAACATTGGCTGCTATTGTTGCTGTTTTATACGATATCGGCTATCGGTTTTTCCGGCGCCAATGTGTTTTATGATGCCTTTCTCGTTGACGTCACGACTGAGAAGCGGATGAATCTCGTCTCGGCACGGGGTTTTGGCTTAGGATACATCGGAAGCACGATTCCATTTATCATCAGTATTGCTGTCATCCTGCTCGCGCAAGCAGAGACGATTCCAGTGTCTGTATCGGCCGCAAGCCAGCTGTCCTTTTTCATAACGGCTGCCTGGTGGGGGCTGTTCACCATCCCAATGATTAAACATGTCCATCAACGCTATTACATCAAAAAAGAACCTCATATTGTCATCAACAGCTTTAAGCGGCTCGGCCAAACGATGAAACGGATCAGGCAATACCGGGCACTTTTCCTCTTCTTGCTCGCTTATTTCTTTTATATCGACGGAGTCGGCACGATTATTACGATGTCGACATCCTATGGATCAGATTTAGGGATCGGTTCCTCAAGCCTCCTGATCATCCTATTTGTCACCCAGGTAGTCGCCGCGCCGTTTTCGATTGTATACGGAAAACTGGCAGAACGCTTCACGGGGAAGACAATGCTGTACGTCGGGATCGTCATTTATATGATCGTCTGCGTGTATGCCTATTTTATGGAGACAACGCTTGATTTCTGGATACTGGCTATGCTTGTCGCCACCTCGCAAGGCGGTATTCAAGCCCTAAGCCGTTCCTATTTCGCCAAGCTTGTGCCAAAGCGCCACGCCAATGAATTCTTCGGTTTTTACAACATTTTCGGAAAATTCGCCTCAATTATGGGGCCGCTGCTCATTGCCGTGACCGCCCAGCTGACCGGGAAATCCTCGACTGCGGTGTTCAGTCTGATCATTCTGTTTGTAATTGGTATTGTGATTCTTGCCTTTGTTCCGGAGGAGACCAGCGCCAATGTCAGCCAGCAGCAAAATGACCTGCCCCTTTAACTGGGAGCAGGTCATTCATCATTTATTCGCTTTATTCACCTTCAGCATTTTCCCTTTGACGGTTGTGTTCTTCATCACTTTGAGAACATGAGGGCCTTTACCATTTAAAATCTCAACGTATGAGGCATTATCCATGATCGTAATGATGCCGATGTCGTCAGCTGACACACCGTCAATTTTTGCAATCGTTCCTACAAAATCAACGGCTCTGATTTTCTTTTTCTTTCCGCCGTTAAAATACAGCTTCATAATGTCTTTATTCAGCTCTTCGCTTTTGTCTTTTTTGCTTTCCGGACGGTCATTCATTTTAGCTAGAAATTCTGGTTTCTTCCTTGCCACTTCCTCTTGAGAAGGGGCTTCTATTTTTTGAATCTCAAATCCGATATATTCTTCAATGTCGGCTAAAAACCGTTTTTCGAAGGCCGTGACAAACGAAATGGCCTTTCCTTTGTTCCCTGCGCGTCCCGTTCGGCCCGTGCGGTGGACATAGCTTTCCTTTTCAAGCGGCAGATCATAGTTGATGACAAGGGAGATATTTTCAATATCAATCCCGCGCGCGGCGACATCCGTCGCGACTAAGTAACGGTACTCGCCACGTTTAAATTCATTCATGACGTCGAATCGGTCTTCCTGAATCATTCCGCCGTGAATTTTATCGCATGGATATCCTAAGTCATCCAATTCATCGGTCAGCTGATTGACGTGCTCCTTCGTTCGGCAGAAAATGATGCAGCTGTCGGGATTCTCCGTCATCAGCACATCTTTCAGCAATGAAAATTTATGCTCTTCTCTTACTTGAATCACCGCATGTTCAATATTTCTTGTGGTAAGCCCGGCCGCTTTGATTTCGATATGCTCGGGGTTTTGCATATATTGACGGCTCAGCTTCTCGATATCCTGCGGAAGCGTCGCCGAAAACAGCATCGTCGTACGCTCAGTCGGAAGATGCTTGATAATCGCCTCCACCTGCTCAATGAAGCCCATATTCAGCATCTCATCCGCTTCATCAATGACCAAATAAGAGAGACGATCCAACGGCAGCGTGCCTTTTTCGATATGATCCAGAACACGTCCCGGCGTACCGACAACAATGTGGCTTTTTTGCTTAAGCTCAGCTTTTTGTTTATCAAAGGAGGATTTTCCAAATACTGCTGTCGCTTTGATCCGTTTAAATCGTCCGATGTTCGTGATATCTTCCTTTACTTGCACCGCAAGCTCACGGGTTGGAGTTAAAATAAGCGCCTGCGGCTTGTTTTCATCCCAATCCGCCAGCTCACAGAGAGGAATTCCGAACGAAGCCGTTTTCCCGCTTCCCGTCTGTGATTTGACGACAAGATCCTTTCGTTCAAGGGCAGCGGGGATCACGCTCTGCTGCACCTTGGTCGGTTCTGTATATCCCAGTCCTTCCAATGCTCGTAAAATGTCATGACTGATTTGATAGTTTTTAAAATGACTCATGTATAAACTCCTGTCTCTTGCAGATGTTCTCATTATACTCTAATTGACCAAGGCATATGTGTTTTGTCGAAAAATGATGTATTAAAAGCCAGCGATTCCCTGGCGTTTTAGCTCCTGAACAGCCAATCGCGCCAGTGCGTCGGCCCCCGCGCGATTCGGGTGCAGCGTATCTCCATCCATATAAAGCCCGAGTGTTCTTTCCGGACCGATCGATGTAAAGTATGCCGAGCTGAGGACATTTAAGTCAATGAGATATGTTTTTTCCTCTTCGGCCAAAGCTAAAATAGAGGCCCTGTACCATCTGTTTACAGACGAATGGATGCCTTCAGAAGTAAAATCGGTTGCCCGGCCCTGAGGCGTTGATAGGATGACGTCCGCTCCTTTCGCTTTTACCTGACGAATCATATCACGCATCATCTCTTTAAACTCCGCTTCAGATTCATTATGCTTCGGATTTGTGTCATTAATGCCAAGCTGCAATATAAAATAATCTCCCGGTTTAATATACTTCAGGATCGCCTCAAGCTGTCCATCATTTCTGAACCCTCTCGCGATCTGCCCGCCGGACGCCATGTTTCTCACTTGAAAGGTGTGTTTATCGATATAGTGAGGCAGCATCTGCCCCCAGCCCGCCTGCTTGCTGCTGTTGAGCGGATAATAATTGCACACCGTCGAGTCGCCGCCGACATAAATGGTTCGGTTCGTCACCGGCTGATCAGACAATTTCTTTATTTTCAAGGCGCTAAGCGTAAAAGCGGTGCCAACTTTCCCCTCTGTCACCAGCAGATTCAGCTGCCCGTCGGTGACGGGAATTTGGAACGTATCCTCCGCGCCATCCCCTGTCAAATTAATGACCTGAAACACGCCCTCCGCCGCCACACTGGCCCTTGCCGTATTGCCAAGCGTCACCTTCACCTCATAAAGGCCATTCGGGAGATCCACATTAAACGTGTTATTGCTTTTCGTCCCATACGCTAAAAACTGAACCGCATCACTCTTCACACCAGTCCCGGATGCCGCCACATCCCTCATATTCTCCGGTGTTTGAAAACCGTAGCCCTTTGACCGGTCATACCGATCAGACGCCCTGACACCAATATAACCAGGCTCCATCGAACCGCTTCCAAAGTCAAACTGATACACCTTCGGCTCCGCCGCCTTCACATTCTCAATCCCGCCAAAACACAGCATCAGCATCATCACAAAAACCGCTGCCATCCATTTTTTCATCAAGACTCCCCCTCTATGAAAACGCATACATTAATGCATACTCGGTGATTGTTTCTTTATGATGACTGGATGCAGAAAAAAATTGCGTTGACAAACAAAAAGGAAGATTTCATTATATCAATAAGTGATATATCATTAGTTGATATAAGAAATGAGGTGACCGCTTGCCAAAGCAGCGTCCGCAGGAAATGGGTCAGCTTACCGATCCAGCCTATTATATTGTCCTAACCTTGCTGGAGCCAAAACACGGATATTCGATCATGCAGGAGATTGAGGACATGACCGATGACTCCTTTACGATCGGCCCGGCTACCTTATATACATTGTTAAAGAAATTACTGCAAGAAGGGATCATTGAGCTTGTCAACAATGACAACCCGCGCCGCAAAGTGTACCAAACCACCTTGCACGGCCAAGAACTACTCAAAAAAGAAATTCAGCGCAGAAAAGTGATGGCTGAACACGGTCAACGTGCTTTTCAACAATTGAAAGGGGATTAGTCATGAAACAGAAAAAATTTATGATGTCTGAAGGATTGGCCTTTTCAGAAGAAAAGGATATGAAGAGACTAAATGATATGGCCAGCAAAGGCTGGGTACTCGATTCTTTTGCGTTTATGGGGTATAAGCTTAGAAAAGCTGAGCCGCGGAAATTGATCTACAGTATTGATTATCATGATGTTGAGGAAGAAAGCTTGGCGGAATACACCGTGATGTTTGAAGCGGCCGGATGGGAATATGTTTGCTCTTCACAAGGTATGCATATCTTTTCGGCTGAGCCCGGAACTTCGCCGATATACAGTGATCAATCCACCATGAGAGAGAAATATAAAAGAAGCGAAAAAGACGTTCGAAACGTAACCTGCACCTTGAGCTTCCTGACTCTCTTGTCAATTGCACTCCATTATGTAACCGGATTATCAAATTGGGTGCCTTTGGCTTTCCTGATTGTGACTTTTCCATTTCTCATGACATATGCGGCAACAAAAGCAAGAACGCTTGGAAAGTGGGGAAAATCAGTGTGACTTCTTGTCACACTTGATCACATCCCATCCTCCGCAATAGAAACTCATCTGATCTTCTTGATCATACACATAATAACGGAGTCTTTCCCATTGATCGTCAGTCGGTTCAATCTCCAACTCAACCGCATCGATGGATTCAAGGTCATCCAGCTTTGATGCACTAATGTCTTCAAACCGCAAATGAATGTCACAGGTTTGAGCTGATAGTTTTAATTCAAACACAGGAATTTGAATATAACGATCATCTTCTTTCATATAGAAAGAAAACTCGTTTAATGTAAATGGACCTGTATCCTCATCAGAAAGATGCTTTTTCAATTTCTCGTATTGTGTGATATTCAAATGGATTCCCCCTATTTTTAGTTACCGCCAACCATATAGATGTCTACAGCATCGTATTCAAACCACATGATCCGTTCACCTGAGTCCGTCAGGCATTGGAGTTTGCCTTCGGAAAAATAGCTTTTATCCGGTTGAGGATCAGTGATCAGAAAAACATCATCATTGATGGAAGCTAACAGAAAGAGAAGTCTTGCAATGTCCCAATCTGCTCTCTGTAATATGGATTGGAAATGGAGTTCTCTTTTCGCTAGTTTTATCACCTTGTAAGCATAACCTTCAAAGTACTCGGACAGGTCTTCTATAAATGAACCAGTCGTTATTACCTGTATCATGATTCGATCGTAGGCAAGCCCTGCCCAAAAACGATAAAACGACTCTGCATCTTCAAGTTCGCATGACATAACGGTTTGGTCAGACTTAAGCTTGATCATGTCCAAATTGCCAATACTGCTTATAGAGGTTATTTCCATAAAATCTTCCCCTTATCAGTTGGATAGCGCAACGCAAATCTCTTGTCTGACTTGTTCATACAAGAGAATGTGATGATACAGATCTTTATCGTTTTTGATCATATCCGGAAGTATGTCAGGATACAGCTCAAAAAAGCTTTTCTCCAACGAACGCCGCTGATGCCCGGACATCCTTTTATTCGCCAGCACATAATCCAAACTGCCATCAACTAGCATAAAAAACTCATAGATTTCCGCTTCAAAGCCGTACAATTCATCAGGATACGGCGTTTCTTCAAGCTCTCGCTGTCTTTTTCTCAGCTTTTGAAGCACGTTGATCCTCTCCTCACCCTATTCAACTTCCATCACCTCATATTGCCGGCAATAAAAGCGGAATGTCTGCTCTTCCCATTCTTCCACAAGGTACGTGCCTTGTGGTTGCATTTCAATATGGAGAAGTCCATCTGATAGATTCGATAGGGTTTCGATTTCTCGTATCGTAACGACTGAAACGTCTTTGAATATGACAACAATCGTACGTGAATGATAAACAGCTGCTAACTCAATCGTATAAATGGCACCAAGCACGTGATCTGTTTCTCGATAAAAACGCCATTTCTTGATATGCTGAAACAAAATAGGAGTAGCTCCTGAAATACTCAATTTTGATTCCTCCGTTAATAGCGTCTCTATACTCCATACTCACAGTAAGGCTTCAAGTCAGGAAAAGAATCCTTCAACATTCTTTCTATGTTTTCATCGGTCACTGTAAATATAATATCTGTTGAATCAAAGAAACCGACTTCGAAAATACATTCTTTCACAGGGGAGATATAATCATCTTCATAAAAGTCAGCATTCCCATCAACAAACGGAACTTGTGTTATATCATACAGTATCGTCTCTTTAGGCACAGCAGTTAAAATAGAAAATATCACATAAATCTCATATTCATTTAATATACGATGAAATTCCTCACCTGTGATAAAAAGATAGTCTTCACGCTCGCCAATGATATCGTTCCAATGATCCTTATCCGAGGATACATCCATCATATTTAAAATATCGCCAATGACCCAATGATACTCAGTGATACGTAGGGGGAATTGTTTGAAAAAATCATTTAAGAGAAAAAGTTCAGAATTTGCACATTCCAGACAATACCTGCTCATATGTGCCTCAACCTCCCCCTAATAAAAGCCCTTCTTACAACTCATACTTAATCAATTCCTCCATCGAGGTTCCCTTGAAATATTGATAAAGAATATCCTCAATACTAAGGTGACCAAATAGCCCAATCGGGTTGCTAAAGGTCTTCCCCCGTTTTTTATCAACCTCTATTAAATCACTCTCTGCCGCTAATGAATCGTCTTGGCTAATGAGGTATTTTCCATCTTCATACATGACAAATGTTATAGTAGAATGATCAAATTTTTTCATCAAATCTATCGGCACCTTGGAAACAACCTTCCAATTCCCCTGAAGAAAGCCTGTATATCCTGTATTCGCAATAAAAAGGGTTCTTTGCTTTTCTGCCATCATGAGAGAAATGTCTTTTTTACTCAAGCGTTGATCTGTAAAAATATCAAAATACTGAATGAGAAGATCATCATTTTTATCTGTTGCTAAATCTCCTTTTACCACTAATGCATATGTGAACTGATTGATTTTCCGTAAAGGGATTTCAATGACAACACCAGGCCTAACTTCACTTAAAGTAGTTCTTTTTTTCATCTTTAGGTTGATGTCAGTGACTTGTTTTCCTTCTAATTCTTTAAAAAGCGAATCGCCGTCTGAGTTTAATACCTGAAAGAGGGTATAAACAAATTCATTTAGAGTAGGCTTACGATCCAATTGTTCAAGGAACACAGCGTGAAAATCTTCGATGGCGTCGTGACAAATATCCAAACCATCATCACTTACGAATATCTTTTTATTTTTATATTTCTCTTCCCAAAAGCCCATGTTTCACCTCCGTTTTTCAGAACACTCATCTATTTTGAAACAGGATAGGCGGATCATGATCTATCGCCTCCAACAGCTCTTCACCAAACACAGTGATTGTCAATTTCCACGGGTCTCCCAAAAGTCCCCAGGAGAAGTCCTGATGAAAAAAGAAATAATAGTCTCCATTTGGAAATACGGGAACAGGCCATTCGCCAAATTCATCCTGAGGCATTGTCTGATGAGGGCTAAAAATATATCCGTCATGCTGCCAGTCTAATGCGTACATCACATCGTGTTTTCCAGTACATGATTGAAATGCTTTTAAAATCGAAGTCTCTAAATCATTCAGCACTCTGACCACATCATCATTACTGGCTTTACCGCTCATCCCGCTTGAAATATCAAACACTTGATATGGATCAGGCGGAATGATGTGATGGCATCTGCTTCCGGGTTTCCATTTTATGATCTTGTTCACTTCTGACCAGATGCGGTCTTGTTTTGTCTGACTTAAAGCGCGCCAATTCATCATAATCTCATCCCTACACCTTATTGGATATCCTGCTTATAAACACCAGAAGAGACCACTGCGTAAACAGCGTTACTCGACAGTTTCAGCTGTTGAACATCTAGGGCTGCACCATTCGAATCACAACACTTCACTTCTTGCATCGGCAGACTCACATCGGCAGAAATCAAATAAAGAGACGGCTCTAGCTCTTCACTGTAACAATTGAACGTCCCAACCAAAAAACCTTCTTCGGATATCGCGAGCTGATCAAATGCTTCTGAGTCCGGCTCTTTATCCGACAGAATCCACACTCGTCTCACGACCGTTTCGTCTTAATTTTTAAATTTGCAGAGTATATATAATCATTACTATCGCTTTTTAATACCAACTAAGTTTTCAATATATTATATGCTCTATTGTTTTATATTTTTTTCAAGCCAATCATAGTCATTAAGAATTGATATTTCATCAAAATAGTACATTCACTTTTCCTTTTACTAATTGAGAAAGCTTTTTTTTGCACCAAGAATTTGAAATAACTGTATTATTGATTTAACATGTTAGCGTCATTGGAATAGGATTACAATATTTTTCTGGAATGTTTATGTTATTTTAAGAATCAAAAAAAGGCCGCATAGGCCTTTTTACATTTTCCATTATTGCATTTGTTCAATCTCCGTACCCTCAGCTGTCACATTCGCCTTCCCCTGCCTCCTGACAAGCGTCAAGGCCATGCCCGCAAAGATCATTACGATGCCAAGCGTTTGATAGAGGTCAGGGCGGAAGCCTGTGAAGACAGTATCGAGCACGATCGCGACAGCGGGGTCGAGAAATACAATGATTGAAATAAATTTCGTTGATAAAAATCGCAAACTGTCAAAAAACAGCAAATATACAATACCCGTATGGATGATGCCGGTAGATACCACCATAATCCAGTTTCCCTGAGATAGGTCAGCAAAAGCGCCAAAGTGAATAAACGGAATCAGGATGATAACCCCTAAACCCGTCTGCAAGAAGGTGGTCGTGTAAGGACTGAGATTGTGAATGCCTTTTCCCAATAAAGTGGTGAACGCATAAAACAGTGCGGCGAGAACTGCCCATATGATCCCTGATCCCATCAGCTGTGTCAATGAAGTGCTGCCGTTAATCCCGGAAATCAGCGCAGTTCCCAGAAAGCAGATGATAATGGAGCTGACGGAGATCACATTTAATTTCTCTCTGTAGAAGAAGCTCCCCAGAAGAAGAACAAGCACCGGCGCTAGATGATAAACGGAGATGGCAATTGTAACGGACGTTTCTTCAAAAGACTTAAATAAGAACACCCAGTTGAATACAAGAAAGAAACCGCACGCCAATGTTTGCAGCACGTCTCTCTTGCTCCATTTTTCAGTTTTATACTGGCCGGACGCCAGCCAGCAAAGGCCTAAAAACAGCGTCGCGCAAAGGCAGCGGACAAAGACCAATTCAAATGACGGCAGATTGGTATGCTCTGAGAAAAAGCCGATGGAGCCGAAAATCACCATAGAGATGACCATTTTGATTACGGCTGTTGATTTTTGTTTTGACGATATGGAAAGATCCTGTTGCATCAAACGTATTCTACCTCCAATACTGCATAGCATAAACTGTTTTTTGTGAATTCAGAAATCTACACATATAATTCCTCTTTTTTACATGTAGATATTATAACACTTCTATTCTAAATAAAAAAAAGCGCCCAAGGGCGCTTTTTTTACAAATCTATCGAACAATCAAAACCGGGCATGTTGATAATTGAGACACTTTATGGCTGACGCTTCCAAGCATCATTTCTTTCAGGCCGCTGATCCCCCGGCTGCCAACTACAATCAGGCTGACGCCTTTCTCTTTTGCGTGATTTAGTATCTCATGCGCCGGCTCGCCATTCGCGTAAATGGTTTCAGCTTGAACGCCTTTTTCGGCTGCTTTTTCTTTTGCATTCTCAAGGACTTTCAGGCCCTCTTTTTTAACCTCGTTCCTGATTTCATCAATAAAGTGTTCAGGCACATAGACAATTCCCGTCAGAGAAGAAGTCGTGACGACGGCTTCTCTCCCCACATGAAGAATGCTTAGGTCCGCTTGCTGCTCTTTTGCCAAATGCACTGCGGCATCAAGGGCTTTTGCACTCATGTCTGATCCGTCAATCGCTACTAACATTTTGTTAAACATGCTCTTCCCGCCTTTCGGACTGTGGGTGGTTCATCTTTCTCTTTTATTGTCTGCCTGCATTTCGTTATTGTCAATTGAAGTGCATGAGTTTTCAAAAAATTGTCAGAGACTCTCTCCGTTTGTGGCGATGACCTGCTGATACCAGTTGAAGCTTTTTTTCTTGATGCGATTAAATGTTCCATTTCCTTCATTGTCCCGGTCCACATAAATGAAACCGTAGCGTTTTTTCATTTCCGCAGTAGATGCGCTGACAAGGTCAATTGGCCCCCATGATGTGTATCCGATTAATTCAACGCCGTCCGCAATGGCTTCGCGCACTTCAATTAAATGATCACGCAGATAGTTGATTCTGTAATTGTCCTGAATCGTGCCGTCCTCTTCAACTTTGTCTACAGCGCCAAGGCCGTTTTCAACGATGAACAGCGGCTTCTGATAACGGTCGTATAAGGTGTTGAGCGTGATGCGCAAGCCTTTCGGATCAATTTGCCAGCCCCATTCTGATGATTTGAGGTAAGGGTTTTTGACTCCGCCCAGCAGGTTGCCCCCTGATTTTGCAAGCTCTTCTGGATCTGTGCTCGCCGCCATCGACATGTAGTAGCTGAATCCAATATAATCCACAGTATGTTCTTTCAAGAGCTCTTCATCGCCTTCAGCCATTTCAATTTCAATATTGTTTTCTGCCAGATAGCGTTTCATATATCCCGGGTATGCGCCTCTTGCCTGAACATCTGAGAAGAAAAGTGTTTTGCGCTCATTCTCCATTGCCGCGAAGACATCCTCCGGCTTAGAAGTCATCGGATAGGTTGTCGTTGCCGCTATCATACAGCCGATTTTCGAATCAGGAATGATGTCGTGGCCCGCTTTGACAGCAAGAGCACTGGCCACAAATTGGTGGTGTGCCGCCTGGTACATCGCGTTTCGTTTGTTTTCTCCTTCTTCAAAGACAAGACCGCCTCCGGTAAACGGCGCATGGAGCACCACGTTAATTTCATTGAACGTCATCCAATACTTCACTTTGTGTTGATAGCGTTTGAAAACCGTTTTGGCATAGCGTTCATAAAACTCTATGACTTTGCGATTCTTCCAGCCGCCATAATTTTTCACTAAACCGAGCGGCATTTCATAATGAGAGATGGTTACGACAGGCTCAATATGATGCTTTAACAGCTCATCAAACAGATCATCATAAAAGCTGAGGCCTTCTTCATTGGGCTCCTCTTCATCGCCATTCGGAAAAATTCTCGTCCACGCAATCGATGTGCGGAACGCCTTAAATCCCATTTCTGCAAATAAGGCGATATCCTCTTTATAACGATGATAAAAGTCAATCCCGTTGTGATACAGATTCAAGGAAGTCATTGATTCATCAAATGGAGACATGATCCCGTTCGGCGATACGTCAGCTGTCGAAAGCCCCTTACCACCCTCGTTATAAGCACCCTCCACTTGGTTGGCAGCAACTGCGCCGCCCCATAAAAATCCTTCTGGAAATCGTTTTGCATTTGAACTCATATTGATCACCCCATTAGTTTTTTCAAGATAAAGCAAGCAGCGCTTCTTTTGTCTGCACTTTACCGATCTCTTTTACCGGCGAAAATGAATATTGGTCTGTGTTGGTCACGATCACCGGGGTAATGACGTCATATCCCGCGGCTTTGATTTGCTCCAGATCAAAGGACACGAGCGGATCTCCCGGTGCGACCTTGTCGCCTTCTTTGACGTGAGCCGTGAACCATTGTCCCTCCAGCTTCACCGTGTCCAATCCAATGTGTATGAGTATTTCGGCTCCCTGATCACTCGTAATGCCAACTGCGTGTTTTGTTTTAAAAATGGTGGTAACGCTTCCATGAACAGGCGAAACAACTTCTCCTTCTTCAGGCTCTATGGCAAATCCTTTTCCCATGATCCCGGCAGAAAACACTCCGTCTTTGACTTCACTTAAGGCTTTCACTTCTCCCTTAATCGGGCTGTGAATAATCTCTCTGCTGCCCTCATGCACAGCCGGCTGCTGGCTGCCGTCAGAAGGCACATCCTCGAATCCAAGCAAATACGCAGCTGCTGTTCCCGCCGCAAACGCAATCACAAGGCCGATCATCGCGTAAATAAACGTTGGGCCGATAAAGACAGGGATGCTCGGGAGACCTGCATTACCTCCGACGATATAGGAAGCAACACCCGTCATGCCGTAAAACGCGCCACCGGCTGCACCGCCAATCAAAGCGGCTGCAAACGGCTTTTTCAATCGCATATTCACGCCATACATCGCAGGTTCTGTGATCCCCATCAGCGCCGTGATGCTTGTGGTAAGCGCGAGTGATTTAAATTTTTTGTTTCTGGAGCGAAGGAAGACGGCAAATGATGCTCCCGCCTGCCCCATATTCGCCAAAAACATAGCCGGCAGTAAATAATCGTGGCCGTTTTGAGCGATGTTGTTGATCATGATCGGCACAAAGGCATAGTGCATGCCCGTCATAATGATTAAAGAGAATGTACCCGCCAGCAAAATCATCGCCACAAGCCCTGCATGATCAAACAAATAATTGACCCCAGAAGACAAGTATTCTCCTAAAATAGCGCCAAGCGGACCGACTGTAATCAATGTCAGCGGCACGACAATCAATAGCGTGAATGTCGGAACCACAATCAATTTGAGAGATGCGTGTGTAAAACGGTCAATCCATTTTTCTACGTACGAAGCAATCCAAATCGCCAGCAAAATCGGGATGACCGTTGACGAATAAGTGGCAGCGGTTACAGGAAGCCCGATAAAGGAAACCGGTTTCCCCGCACCGAGCAGGGCTGTCAAATCCGGATGCAGAATCGCCGCCGCAATGGCTGCCGCTACGTACGGATTGCTTCCGAATTTTCTCGCCGCACTCATCGCTAGCAGGAGCGGCAGGAAGTAGAACGCACCGTCACCGACAGCCGTCAAAATGACATGAACCTGGCTCTTCTCCGCCATCCAGCCAAACGTAACTGCCAGCGCAACAAGCCCTTTGATCATCCCCGCTCCCGCAATCGCAGGCAGAATCGGGGTAAACACACCAGAAATCACATCAAAGACCGCACTCAGCACATTCTTTTTCTTAGAGGATGAACCAGCGCTCCTCTCATCACTGAGATTGCTGTGCCGCACAATCGCCTGATACACCTTCGGCACATCGTTTCCGATAATGATTTGAAACTGCTCGCCGCTGATATTGGTGCCCATCACTCCAGGCAGCTGCTCCAGCTGACTGCGATCCGCCTTCGAATTGTCATGAAGATTAAAACGCAGCCTCGTCATGCAGTGAATCACGCGCTGAACGTTGTCTTCACCGCCTACGAGTTGTAATATGTCCTTCGATAATTTATCATAATCCATGTGTATACCTCCTTTTTATGGGGGGACTGCTGGGAGAAAGGTGGCCGCCTTTCTTCCAGCTTTTTTTGTATCAAATGCTGCATCACCTCCTAAAAGAGAATAAAAAAAACCTAAATGACACAGATTGCGAGAGTCTCCTCCTGCACCTGCACCATTTAGGTTTTGCCTGCTTTCGCAGTAACAATCCTGACGGGTCGTTTTATTTGTTTGTAGGATATACTTTAGCACTAGATTCGCGGGATGTCAACGCTTTCATTTTTGGGTTTTGACTAAAGGGAATACTTATTGAGGACTGTTTTGTTATAGAGGGAAGCCATTTTGTATATTTTGTTTTATTTTTCCGAAAATACTATCAAATATATCAGCTGACTTAATATAAAAATAAAAAACCTTGAAAGGCAATTTAGCCCATCAAGGTATATGTTTTATTTTTGACTATCCCTTTTCCATATACTTTCTCCGTCAGTTAAAAAAACTGCACTTGGCGGATCATCATAAAGTGAAATTTCAACTAATGAACCTTTCTTTTGTATTAACCAATTATATAAACTACTTTCTTCACTAGTGGGATGAGCTAAAATATCATTTACTTGAAATGTAACTGCATAATATTCGATAAAATTCACATCATCGTCATCCAACCCATTGTCTGTTTCAAAGAGTGTGTCTGGTTCACCAATAATCTTTAATCCACTATCCCACTCTATTATCAAGTCACTATCTTTATACTCTTTTAACGCTTTTATTAAAGGATCATATTCCATGTATATCCTCCTCTTATTACTTCTTTAATGGTTCTGAAGGCACTATATGCGCTCCGTCTTTTCCGTAATGAATCATTCCTCTAGTAGTTTCAATGTATTCACCAGTATCACGATCATAGTATTTTCCAATTGGTTTACCAAAGTCTACTCTTTCTTTTTTACCGTTTGGTAGTAGTTGACCTTTTCCTGCAAACTTATCAAGCAATTCCTGTGCTGTTTTATTATCACCATAGAAAATACTCTTGTTTTTACCATTTGCTATTTCTTGTTTGTAATTTGGCGTATTAGGAATATGTTTCTCTTGAGCACCTGGCTTTACTTTAACTGGGAATCCATGTACTTCTCTGTAAGGTCCTTTAGGTACTGACTTCTTTCCATAAGAAGGTACACCATTACCCGTATCCTTAGCAACGTTTTTAACTTCCGAAGCCTTCTTAGCCTTTTTCCCATCATTAATAAGTTTATTAATATCTATTAACTTTTCTAACTTAGCTATTTTGGCAAATGGTACTGAGTTTATGGAGGCAACAACACGGTCTTTTCCTGTGACTTTTTCGCCTGATACCGGATCTCTGCCCGTGGCTGCTTTAAATAGATCATACACGCCGGTAAGTTCTACAGCCGTCTCTAAAATTTTCACATATCCATTCTCATCCACTTTAATGTCCGAAAGCGAGACGACAGGTTCAAGCTTCATGTCATTACCAGATATGTATACATTGTAAAGTGTATCATTATAAACGACTTGCTTAACCTCTGCATTTGAGAAATCAGTTTTTATATGTTCTCTATGTTCACTCGTATTATACACTTTACCATTGATAACGATGATATTTTTACTTACCTTTTTAGAATCACCCGTTTTGACAACTGAATCCACTTTAGACTTTTCATTCTCGGCTAATTTCTTCAACATCATCTCCATCGGAGAATCATCCGCCTGCTTCATTTGCGGGTTAATTGCGCCGAAGGTTTGGTTGATGTTTTCTTCTTCCTGTGATTTCAGGATAGAGCCGCTTTTGTAGCCTGTGATTTCAATTTTCGGACCGGTATACATGGTTCCGAGCTGGTCTATATATTTTTTCATCGTTTGAAAATCTGATTTTGCGGTTTCTAGTGCTTGGGTTTGCTGGCCGTCAAATTGAAAGAGCTTATTCAGGGTGTCCGAAATCAGCCGCTCAGCCTGTTCTGTTTCCATCCGAAAAAAGGAATCATTGACTGTCGGCAGGCTGACGATGTGATCTATGGCCGACGTCTGGCGATTGACTGCATCAGTGAGCTGCTCTGTCACTTCTCGTGCATGCTTGACCCCATGTCTCGCATCGTGTGAGAGAAAAGCCTCTGCAATCATGCCGTGAGAGTCAGATTCTACAGAGGAAATCGCATGCTGTGTTTGTTTCAGCACTTTTTTGTATTCGTCGATAAACATGCCAAAGAAAAGGAGAAAAGGCTTGTGGCACTCCTCGTAAAAGGTCCGGATGGCATCTCCGCCTTTTCCCTTTAGCGCATCCTTCATGCCTGCCAGATGCTCAACGCTTTTTTCCAGCTTCTCCAGCTGTTGCTTTTGCTTGTCCAGTTTCTCAATTGTATGCTGAATGCCCTCGTGAAGAGCGTGGACATCTAATGTTTTCAATCCCTTGTCCTCCCGCGCTTTATTTCATGGAAGATGATATGTTTTCGTCCGTTTCCTTCATGGCGTTTACCGCGCTTTCCGTTTGTGCGATATGCTTGGCCAGAACAGACGCATATGCTTCAGTGAGCTCTTTGATGTCCTTATTTAATTGCTCGATGGACTTCACAACATTCAAATGGTTTCTGCCTGAGAGATGGCCGGGTAAGGAGGACTTGAGTTCAGCTGAATTCTTGAGCTGAGAAAGCCCTTGCTTCACTGTGCCATACACCATTTTAATTTCCTGTGCCATTTGTGCTCACCTCACTTTTTATGTTTTTCCTTCTCTATTTCATGCTCTATCCTCGTAATTTGGCGTCTTATGGAATAGACATCGCCCTCTAATGAGTGGATTTTTCCTTCTATGCTTTCGATGATTCCGCTGACTTGATCGCTTTTGATTTGCTGATATGCTTTGTTCATTCCTTCACGAATATCTTCAAACCGCTCCGCATGTGTTCCTCTCCATGCATCCGGGGTGAGATGAGGCCGGTGAATGAGATGCTGGGCCTCGGAGAATTCGTGTTTGATTTGCCTGATTTCGTGCAGCACTCGTTTTAATTGATGGATCTGTTCCTGCTTTTCATGTAAGTCGGCTTTTACCGAATGTAACAACATTTCACTATGCATGCCGCAACACCTCGTGTTTCTATCAAACTGTGTAAATTCTTTACAATACAGACTATTTTCATATTACATGATGGATCATATTGGATAAATAGGTAAAAAGGTTTGTCTTGAGAGATGTTTAACTGGTTCTAAAATGCTAAAAATAGATCTAATCACCTTATGAGAGGGAGAAAATAATCATAGGAGGGACTTTTTATTTAAGTCTTTAATCTCTCTTTCATTTTTATTTTTTCTCCCACTTAACTGTTTCTTATAGTCAATAAAGCTCATAAAAAAGCGCCTTCTTACGAAGGCGCTTCTCCATCTTATTTAGATCCCCAAACAGCCTCACCGTTGCCATTCAACACACTAAACGTCATGACGTTCTTCTCTCTCACCGAATCCCACTGGCGTAAAAATACCCCGTTATACTTCTTGCCAGCTAACGTGATGTCGGCTGTGTTTTTTCCGGTTTTCTGCCATGTTCCGGTCATTTCCCCGGAAATGGTGTGGTTTTTGTTGAGCTGGATGTTGATGGTTTGTTTGATGTCGGCTGAGATGTCTTTTCCGTGCTGGATGACTTTGTATGTTCCTGTAATGTCTTTTTGTTTTACTTCTTTCAATGTTTCGCCCGCATAACGATATGGCGCTGCTACCGGCCAGCTGTCTTTGTTCATGAACAATTGTTGAACTCTGACTTCGTGTTCTTCACCCCTGCCCGGGAAGCGAGTGTGGAAGATTAAATAGGAACGCCCGGTTTTCTCGTCATAATATGCGGAGTTGTGGCCTGGTGAGACGTACCCGGTGCCTTTTTCATTTTCTGTTTCAAAAGTGTAGCTGCCCATGAGTTTGACCCCGTATGGTTCGATGGAACGGTCGTCGAAGAATGTGCCTTCTTTACCGCGGACGTCGAGCATTGGATTGCCTTCTGCATCATAGTAAGGGCCGTCTGGTTTCTTGGAGCGGGCCACACGGATGTTATAGCCGCCTGTTGCATCGAGACCGCCATATGATAGGTATAAGTAGTAGTATTGGGTGTCTGGATTATAGAGAACATACGGGCCTTCGATTCTACTGTGGTTGCCGCCGAGCAGTTTTTTTCCGTATCCCTGCCCAGGAAGCGGGAAGCCCGTTTTTGGATTCATTTCAAGAATGAAAATGCCGCCTGAGTATGATCCGTACACCATCCACAGTTTGCCGTCTTTATCAAAGAAGGTATGCGGGTCGACAACATTCGGGTGTTTGGTTGCGTCATACGGTGTTCCATCGCTGCTTGTGCCTTCCATTCCTGATTTCAAAAAGATGCCTTTGTTTTTGTATGGGCCTTCGATGTTGTCAGCAACGGCAACACCCATGGCGGATCTTGGCGAGTCGCCGCGGCAGGCGTTGTAGTACATGTAGTATTTGCCGTCCGCCAGCTGCGTGACGTCAGCCGCCCAAAGAGTATCGGATTGCGCCCATTCGAAGGTTTCTTTTAATTCTTCATAGACATTCGGAATCAGTGGGTTGTCATTGCTTACGCTGGTGGTCAGCTGCTGCCATTGCATGAGGTCATTTGTTTTTGCTGAAGCGAGATGAGATCCAAAAACATAAAAGGTGCCATTTGTTTCAATGATGGAAGGGTCATGGACGCTGACTTCTTTAAATACAGGTTTTTGTGCATTGGCGGAGCTTGGGAGGGTGAAGGCCATGATAAGAGCTGCAAGAAAACATACACGAAACAATCGGTTGAACATTTAACCAATTCGCCTCACTTTTTTTATTAAATTTTTAAGCGCTTACATTCCCCTATGAAGAAACCCCGGCCTATTAAAACAGCCGAATGTTTTCATATTCAAACAGATAGGTGATTTCTCACTGTTCTCTTACATTGTCTGGCTGTTTTGCGCGGAACTGCTGCTTGCATATCCTCTCCTTCATAGTTCAACTCTTTTGCTGTTTCTCCTTCTTGCATCACTTCTGTTTTTCATTCGCGTACATGTAATAACTGCTTTGTCAGGTTTTGCATCGACTGTGATACAGCCATTTCGTTGTCGGCGTTTTTTAAGATGATGCCTGATTGCCCGTCAACACCGGAGTCATTCGGCTGGCTCTTTATAAAATGCCTTGCGAAAAATGCGACTTAGTAAACGCATATTGAGAGTTAGACAGCGGCCGCTTGCCTCCTGTCTGGATATCGTGTGCAATCGCTGAAAAAACCCATCCTGCTTTCTGCGTCGCGCTATTACAATACCAATCTAACTTGTTAAAGACTGTAAAAAACCTTTTGACTTCTGCTGCTGAACCAATTAATATAATACTCAGTTAATAGTTATCAGAATTTTTAGGAATTGAGTGATTCATATGACACTGCATAAAGAGCGTCGGATCGGACGGCTGTCTGTTCTCCTGCTGCTGAATGAGGCTGAAGAGAGTACGCAGGTTGAGGAGCTGGAGCGAGACGGATGGAAGGTCTGTCTTGGCAAGGTAGGATCAATGGACGCGCATAAAGTAGTAGCCGCAATTGAAACCGCTTCCAAAAAGAGTGGTGTCATTCAATCTGAGGGTTATCGGGAGTCACATGCGCTTTATCATGCGACGATGGAGGCTTTGCATGGCGTGACCAGAGGTGAAATGCTGCTGGGATCGCTGCTTCGGACGGTGGGATTGAGGTTTGCCGTTTTGAGGGGAAATCCTTATGAAAGTGAAGCGGAAGGCGATTGGATCGCTGTCTCGCTTTACGGAACAATCGGGGCGCCGATTAAAGGTCTTGAGCATGAAACATTCGGCGTTGGAATTAATCACATATGAAACAGCCCATAGATCTTAGACGATAGGGGGCTATGCGTGAAAACAGAAGTTCACAGCATAGCTCCTTTTTGTATGGGCGCTTTACCAAAGTAAAGAAAAAGGAGTTGGGCTTATGGTGACTTTAGACGGTTCTTCATTGACAACAGCCGACGTCGCTCGTGTGCTGTTTGATTTTGAGGAGGCAGCGGCTTCTGAGGAAAGTATGGAGCGCGTGAAAAAAAGCAGAGCAGCAGTGGAACGGATTGTACGCGACGAAAAGACAATCTACGGCATCAACACCGGATTTGGCAAATTCAGCGATGTCCTGATTCAGAAAGAAGACTCGGCGGCGCTGCAGCTGAATTTAATCCTTTCTCATGCCTGCGGAGTCGGCGACCCTTTTCCTGAGTGTGTTTCCAGGGCAATGCTGCTTTTGCGCGCCAATGCGCTGTTAAAAGGCTTTTCCGGTGTACGCGCTGAGCTGATCGAGCAGTTGCTTGCTTTTTTAAATAAACGCGTCCATCCTGTCATCCCTCAGCAAGGATCACTTGGCGCAAGCGGAGATCTGGCGCCGCTTTCCCACTTGGCGCTTGCGCTGATCGGACAAGGAGAAGTCTTTTTTGAGGGGGAAAGAATGCCGGCAATGACAGGCTTGAAAAAAGCAGGTATTCAACCGGTAACGCTGACATCCAAGGAAGGGCTTGCCTTGATTAACGGGACTCAGGCCATGACTGCAATGGGGGTGGTCGCCTACATCGAAGCTGAGAAACTAGCCTATCAAACAGAACGAATTGCCAGCTTAACGATTGAGGGGTTGCAGGGAATTATCGATGCATTTGACGAGGATATTCACTTAGCCCGCGGCTATCAGGAGCAGATCGATGTCGCAGAACGAATTCGCTTTTATCTATCTGACAGCGGCCTGACAACCTCCCAGGGAGAACTGCGGGTACAGGATGCCTATTCATTGCGCTGTATTCCGCAAGTACACGGTGCGACTTGGCAGACACTAGGATATGTCAAAGAAAAATTAGAGATTGAAATGAACGCAGCTACAGACAATCCACTCATTTTCAATGACGGTGACAAAGTGATTTCCGGCGGAAACTTTCACGGACAGCCAATCGCCTTTGCCATGGATTTTCTGAAAATCGCAATATCAGAGCTTGCGAATATCGCAGAGCGTAGGATCGAACGACTTGTGAATCCGCAGCTGAATGACCTGCCGCCGTTCCTGAGCCCTCATCCCGGTCTGCAATCCGGTGCAATGATCATGCAGTACGCCGCGGCCTCACTCGTTTCTGAAAATAAAACACTGGCCCATCCTGCAAGTGTGGATTCCATTCCGTCATCCGCCAACCAAGAGGACCATGTCAGCATGGGAACCATCGCCGCTCGGCATGCTTATCAGGTGATCGCAAATACAAGGAGAGTCATTGCGATCGAAGCCATTTGCGCATTGCAGGCTGTTGAATACAGAGGCATAGAACATGCAGCGTCCTATACGAAACAGCTTTTTCAAGAAATGAGAAAAGTCGTGCCGTCCATTCAGCAGGATCGTGTTTTTTCCTATGACATTGAACGCTTGACTGACTGGCTGAAGAAAGAATCTTTAATACCTGATCATCAGAATAAAGAACTAAGGGGGATGAACATATGACTGATGTAAAAAAATCAATCCGTGCCAACAGAGGAACAGAGCTTGAATGCTTAGGATGGGAGCAAGAGGCAGTGCTTCGGATGCTTCGAAACAACCTTGATCCAGAAGTCGCCGAGAAGCCGGAGGACCTCATCGTATATGGCGGGATTGGCAAAGCCGCACGGGATTGGGACGCTTTTCACGCCATTGAGCATTCCTTGAAAACATTAAAAAATGATGAAACATTGCTCGTGCAATCCGGAAAGCCCGTTGGCATGTTCCGTACACACCCGCAGGCCCCTCGCGTGCTCCTAGCAAATTCTGTTCTTGTTCCGAAGTGGGCAGACTGGGAGCATTTCCACGAACTTGAGAAAAAAGGGTTAATGATGTACGGACAGATGACGGCTGGCAGCTGGATTTACATTGGCTCACAAGGCATATTGCAAGGAACCTATGAAACCTTCGCTGAGCTGGCGCGACAGCACTTCGGGGGCAGCTTAAAAGGAACGTTGACGCTGACAGCGGGTCTCGGCGGAATGGGAGGCGCCCAGCCGCTGTCAGTCACGATGAATGAAGGCGTCGTGATTGCCGTCGAGGTTGACGAGAAACGCATCGACAAGCGGATCGAAACAAAATACTGCGATCGAAAAACAGCATCGATTGAGGAAGCCTTAGCTTGGGCTGAAGAGGCAAAGCTGGCAGGAAAACCTTTGTCCATTGCACTTCTCGGAAACGCAGCTGAGGTGCATCACACACTTTTGAACCGAGGCGTCAAAATTGATATTGTGACAGATCAGACATCTGCCCATGACCCTTTAATCGGTTATGTTCCCGAGGGCTATTCCCTTGATGAAGCTGACCGTTTGCGTCAAGACACTCCAGAGCTTTACGTGCGCCTTGCGAAGCAAAGCATGAAAAAACATGTCGAAGCCATGCTGGCCTTTCAGCAAAAGGGCTCTATTGTATTTGACTACGGCAACAATATCCGGCAAGTCGCAAAGGATGAAGGGCTGGAGAATGCCTTCGATTTTCCGGGGTTTGTCCCTGCCTACATCCGCCCCTTATTCTGTGAAGGAAAAGGGCCGTTCCGCTGGGCGGCGCTTTCCGGAGATCCGGCAGATATTTACCGTACGGATGCGTTATTAAAAGAGCTGTTCCCGACAAATAAAGCCCTTCACCGCTGGATTGATATGGCACAGGAAAAAGTCACCTTCCAAGGCTTGCCGTCCCGTATCTGCTGGCTTGGATATGGAGAACGAAAAAAGATGGGCCTCGCCATTAACGAGCTGGTTAGAACCGGGGAGCTAAAAGCGCCTGTCGTTATTGGGAGAGATCATTTGGACTGCGGGTCTGTCGCCTCTCCAAACCGGGAAACAGAAGCGATGAAGGATGGAAGTGACGCTGTCGGTGATTGGGCTGTGCTAAATGCGCTTGTCAACACGGCGGCGGGTGCAAGCTGGGTTTCCTTCCACCATGGCGGCGGCGTCGGAATGGGCTATTCCCTTCATGCCGGCATGGTTGCAGTGGCCGATGGAAGTGAGCTGGCTGACGAGCGGCTCGCGCGGGTCTTAACGAGCGACCCAGGAATGGGCATTATCCGTCATGCGGATGCGGGTTATGAACGTGCCGTTGAAGTAGCGAAGGAACAGGACATTATCGTGCCGATGCAAAAATAAAGGAGTGATGACATGCCAAAGCAAATTGATACGATTCTCATCAACATCGGTCAGCTTTTGACGATGGAAAGCAGCGGTCCGCGGGCAGGCAAAAGCATGCAGGATCTTCATGTGATCGAAGACGCTGTTGTCGGCATCCATGAACAGAAAATTGTGTTCGCCGGACAAAAAGGGGCTGAAGCCGGTTACGAGGCAGACGAAATCATTGACTGTTCGGGACGCCTTGTAACGCCTGGCCTCGTTGATCCGCACACCCATCTTGTATTTGGCGGATCTCGTGAAAAGGAGATGAACCTTAAGCTTCAGGGCATTTCATATTTGGATATTCTGGCGCAGGGCGGCGGGATTCTGTCTACAGTCAAGGATACCAGGGCGGCTTCAGAAGAAGAGCTGCTGCAAAAAGCCCATTTTCATCTGCAAAGAATGCTGTCCTACGGCACAACCACAGCAGAAGTGAAAAGCGGCTACGGCTTGGAAAAAGAGACAGAGCTCAAACAGTTGCGTGTCGCAAAGAAACTGCATGAAAGCCAGCCTGTTGACCTTGTTTCCACATTTATGGGAGCCCATGCGATTCCTCCCGAATATCAAAACGATCCAGATGATTTTCTGGATCAAATGCTTTCCCTTTTGCCGGAAATCAAAGAGCAGGAGCTCGCCAGCTTTGCTGATATTTTTACAGAAACAGGCGTTTTTACAGTCAGCCAATCCCGCCGTTATTTACAAAAAGCAGCTGAGGCAGGCTTCGGATTAAAAATACACGCAGATGAAATCGATCCGCTTGGAGGTGCTGAATTAGCAGGTAAGCTAAAGGCCGTCTCAGCCGACCATTTGGTAGGTACATCGGACGAAGGCATAAAGAAATTGGCTGAGGCAGGAACGATCGCCGTCCTCTTGCCGGGCACGACATTTTATCTTGGCAAAAGCACATACGCCAGGGCAAGAGCTATGATTGATGAAGGGGTATGTGTCAGCTTGGCAACGGATTTTAATCCTGGCAGCTCGCCGACTGAAAATATCCAGCTGATTATGTCCATTGCCGCGCTTCATCTGAAAATGACTGCAGAAGAAATATGGCATGCGGTCACAGTCAATGCCGCATACGCCATAGGGAAAGGAGAAGAAGCCGGTCAGCTTAAAGTCGGCCGCTCAGCTGATCTAGTCATTTGGCAAGCCTCGAACTATATGTATATTCCGTATCACTACGGGGTCAATCATGTACATCAAGTCATGAAAAACGGAACAATTGTTGTCAACAGGGAGGGAGCCATTCTTGGATAAGTACCCTTTTCTCAGAGAGGCCGGATCTTCGTTTAAAGACCGGGATGTCACAAAAATGAGCGACCTGATCGCAACATGGGACGGCCAAGACATTAAGGGACCGGCGTTGATAGGTGTCCCCCTATCAAAATCCTCCATCAGTCATTCAGGCGCTTCCTTTGCACCCGGAACAATACGCCAGGCTCTGAAACATTCATCAGCCTATTCTGCTGAGCTTGGAGAGCACGTCGTATCAGAGCTTCTATATGATCTGGGGGATATCGATATTCATGTCACTGATATCGTAAAGTCACATCATCACATTTTCCAAACCATGCACGCTCTGCTTTCGGACCATCCGGATTGGGTGCCGCTCATACTTGGGGGAGATAACTCTATCAGCTACTCCACAATAAAAGCGATAGCACAAACAAAAGGAACGACAGCAGTGATTCAATTTGATGCCCATCACGATGTTCGCAATACGGAGGACGGGGGGCCGACAAACGGCACCCCCTTCCGCCGCCTTTTGGATGAAGAGATCATTGAAGGTCAACATTTGATCCAGCTGGGTATCAGAGAATTCAGCAACAGCCAGGCCTATGAAGCATATGCAAAAAAACATAGCGTGAACATTCACACGATGGACATGATCCGCGAAAAAGGACTAATCCCAACGATAAAAGAGATTTTGCCTGTTGTTCAAGATAGAACAGATTTCATTTTTATATCTGTTGACATGGATGTCTTAGACCAGTCCCATGCACCCGGCTGTCCAGCGATTGGCCCGGGCGGCCTCTATACAGACGAATTGCTTGAAGCAGTCAAGTACATCGCACAACAGCCCAATATTGCCGGGATTGAAATTGTTGAAGTCGATCCTACCCTCGATTTTCGAGATATGACAAGCAGAGCTGCAGCTCATGTTCTGTTACACGCATTAAAAGGAATGAAACTCTCCCCATTCAAGTGATCTTCTGGCAGGTTGTATTTTGGGTATAAGAAACTCATCTGCCTAAGGAATGGCAGCTAAAAGGAGGGCGAGACAGTGAATCTTCAGGAGAACAGCAGCCAACAGCTAAAACGCACAATGAAAAGCAGGCACCTATTTATGATCTCATTGGGAGGCGTCATAGGCACAGGACTTTTCCTCAGTACGGGCTATACGCTACATCAAGCCGGACCCGGCGGTACGATACTCGCTTATGTAATCGGCGGGTTGATGATGTACCTCGTCATGCAATGTCTCGGCGAATTGTCGGTTGCCATGCCGGTGACCGGCTCTTTTCAAAAATATGCTACAACATTTATCGGTCCATCTACCGGTTTTATGGTCGGCATCATGTACTGGATCAATTGGGTGGTGACGGTAGGCTCTGAGTTTACCGCATCCGGTATTCTCATGCAGCGCTGGTTCCCTGACAGCAGTGTATGGATGTGGAGTGCGATTTTTGCAGCCCTTCTTTTTATATGCAACGCATTTTCAGTTAAGTTATTTGCGGAAACTGAATTTTGGTTTTCCAGCGTAAAGATTGTCACCATTATTTTATTTATCATTTTAGGAGGAGCCGCCATGTTTGGCCTGATCTCTTTAAACGGAACGGCGGATGCTCCTATGTTGTCAAACTTCACAGATCATGGCGGGCTGTTTCCAAATGGCTTTCTCGCCGTTTTTATCGCGATGATATCTGTGAGCTTCGCCTTTTCTGGTACAGAGTTAATCGGCGTTACAGCAGGAGAATCAGCAAATCCTCAAAAGGATATACCGCGATCCATCCGTAATGTCGCATGGAGAACCGTGATTTTTTTCATTGGCGCTGTCTTCATATTATCCGGGTTGATTTCATGGAAGGACGCAGGCGTGATTGAAAGCCCGTTTGTAGCCGTATTTGCGGAGATCGGAATCCCTTACGCTGCTGATATTATGAATTTCGTGATATTAACAGCCTTGCTGTCTGTCGCCAACTCAGGCTTATATGCTTCGACCCGTATGATGTGGTCTTTAGCAAATGAAAACATGATCAGCTCCCGTTTTAAGAAAGTGACATCTAAAGGCATTCCTTTAAATGCCTTAATGATCAGTATGGCTGTATCTTGTTTATCTCTCGTTTCCAGTATCGTGGCCCCTGGAACTGTCTATGTGGTGATGGTAGCAATTGCTGGATTTGCAGGAGTCGTGGTCTGGATGAGCATTGCCTTGTCCCAGCTCTTGTTTCGAAAGAGATTTCTGAAAAAAGGGGGGAATGTAAAAGATCTGACATTTCGCACGCCGCTTTATCCTCTTATGCCTATAGCCGCTCTCTTATTATGTTCTGCTTCTTGTATCGGTCTTGCTTTTGATCCCAATCAAAGAATCGCACTTTTCTGCGGAGTTCCTTGTATCATCCTTTGCTATCTGATCTATCATATCAAAAGAAATGTTACAAAAGCGAAAAAAATCAGCCAAGAGGAATATCAGGCTGATCACATCCTGTAATCAAAAAAGCACACCCCACTCAGGATGGGATGTGCTTTATTTTTATTCAGTAATCAACGTATGAATCAGCTTCGGCGCCTTCGCTTCCGCGGCAATGCGGATGTTGTCATAGACTTTTGCAATGACTTCATCAACATTTTCGCGGTTGGCGTAAAGCGTCACGAGCGGTTCGTCTTTTTCTACTTTGTCGCCGACCTTCTTGCGGAGCATGATGCCGACGGCTAAATCGATCTCATCTTCTTTTGTGGCGCGACCGGCACCTAACAGCATCGCCGCGACGCCGATTTCGTCCGCAACGATTTCAGAGACGACACCCGCTTCTTTGGCAGGCACATCAATTTGATATGCGGCTTGCGGAAGCTTAGACGGATCGTCAACAATTGAGCTGTCGCCGCCTTGGTTTTTCAAGAAATCCTTGAATTTCTCAAGTGCTTTGCCGTTTTTCATGACTTCTTCCAGCTTCGCTCTCGCTTCGTCCAATGTATCGGCTTTTTTCGCAAGCACAACCATCTGGCTGCCGAGCGTTAAGACAAGCTCATGAAGATCCTCAGGCCCCTCGCCTTTGAGTGTGTCGATCGCTTCTTTGACCTCAAGCGCATTTCCGATCGCAAAGCCGAGCGGCTGGGACATGTCTGAAATGACAGCCATTGTTTGACGGCCGACGTTGTTTCCGATGCGTACCATCGCTTTGGCAAGTTCAGCTGCGTCTTCTTCTGTTTTCATGAAGGCGCCCGCTCCCGTTTTTACGTCAAGCACGATGGCGTCCGCCCCGGCAGCGATTTTTTTGCTCATAATCGAGCTTGCAATGAGCGGAATAGAATTGACCGTTCCCGTTACATCACGAAGCGCGTACAGTTTTTTATCAGCCGGCGTTAAATTGCCGCTTTGGCCGATGACCGCAACCTTGTCACGGTTCACAAGTTTAATAAATTCATCCTTCGTCAGTTCCACGTGGAAGCCGTCGATTGCCTCTAACTTATCAATCGTGCCGCCCGTATGGCCGAGGCCGCGGCCGGACATTTTGGCAACCGGCACGTCAAGAGCCGCAACAAGCGGAGCGAGAACGAGTGTTGTCGTGTCGCCGACGCCGCCGGTGGAGTGTTTATCCACTTTAATTCCTTCAATGGCAGAAAGATCAATCGTTTCACCGGAGTTCACCATAGCCATCGTCAAGTCCGCGCGTTCACGGTCACTCATATCCTGGAAGAAAATCGCCATAGCAAGCGCGCTTGCCTGATAATCAGGAATGCTTCCGTCTGTATAGCCGTTCACGAAAAATTGAATTTCTTCAGTGGTGAGTTCTTTTCCGTTTTGTTTTTTGATGATGATATCTACCATTCTCATGTTTGGTCACCGATCCTTTTCGATTAAGTTCAGTAAATCAAGCCCACAATTGCTGCTGATAAAAAGCTGACAAGCGTAGCACCGTATAATAATTTCAAACCGAAACGAGCGACGACATTTCCTTGCTTTTCATTCAGTCCTTTTACGGCACCGGCAATGATTCCGATTGAGGAGAAGTTCGCAAATGACACAAGGAATACCGATACGATCGCTGTTGTACGGCCGCTGAAATGGAAACCGTTTTGCGTAAGCGACGTCATGGCGACAAATTCATTCGATACCATTTTTGTTGCCATAATGCTTCCCGCATTAACAGCTTCATTCCATGGGATACCGACAAGAAAAGCGAATGGAGCAAACACATATCCAAGAATGCCTTGGAACGAAATACCGAATACTGCATTAAAAATGCCATTGATCAAGGCAATAATCGCGACAAATCCAATCAGCATCGCAGCGACGACAACCGCTACTTTGAAACCGTCAAGGATGTATTCTCCGAGCACTTCGAAGAAGGATTGTTTTTCTTCTTCCTCAACACGAAGCATATCCTCTTCTTTTGCAACCTCGTACGGATTAATAATAGAAGCAATTATGAAACCGCCAAATAAGTTCAAGACCAACGCTGTTACAACATATTCCGGTTTCAGCATTGTCATATACGCGCCGACAATCGACATTGACACAGTTGACATCGCAGATGCGCAAAGCGTGTACAAGCGCTGCTGATTTAAAAGACCGAGTTCTTTCTTCAAGGAGATAAATACTTCTGACTGCCCTAAAATCGCAGAAGCCACTGCGTTATACGATTCCAATCTTCCCATACCGTTTACCTTGCTGAGGGCAAGGCCGATATATCTAATAATAAACGGGAGGACTTTCCACTTTTGCAGAATCCCGATCAGAGCGGAAATAAACACGATCGGCAAGAGAACATTCATAAAGAATGTCGTTTGGTCCGCATTCACCAAGCCGCCAAACACAAAGTTAATTCCCTCTGCCGCGTATTCAAGCAGGTAACCGAAACCTTTTGCAAATCCTCCTACGAGGAAATTCCCTATCCCGGTATTGAGGAGAATGTAGCCAAGAATAAATTGCAAAATGAGCATAACAACAATTGGGCGGATCTTAATTCTTTTTTTGCCGCTGCTCGCGATCCACGCGAGGCCTAAAAACACGATTAAACCGATAATCCCAATCAAATACTTCATATGTGTTTCTCCTTTATTTGTATTCGCTTACAATCACTGTTTCCTCAGAAAACGGAAAGCAGTCTGCCTTCCGTCAGCTCTTAATAGTTGTCTCCGCCTGATGCATTTTCTCCTTTTACGATAGAAACGCCTGCGCTGGCGCCAATTCGGCTTGCTCCGGCCTCTACCATTGTGTCTACATCTTCTTTCGTTCTGACGCCGCCAGATGCTTTCACGCCGATATCAGGTCCTACTGTTTTGCGCATTAAGGCGATATCTTCCTTCGTTGCGCCGCCTGTAGAAAAGCCTGTTGATGTTTTTACAAAATCCGCTCCCGCAGACACCGCTAAACGGCATGCACGTTCTTTTTCTTCATCAGTCAGAAGGCACGTTTCGATAATGACTTTGACAAGCGCTTTTCCGGCTGCAGCTTCCACTACACCGCGGATATCAGCTTCCACCACATCGTCTTCCTTGTCTTTTAAAGCGGCAATATTAATGACCATATCCACTTCAGTGGCGCCTTTTGAAATGGCGTCTTTTGTTTCGAACGCTTTTGTTTCAGTTGTATTGGCACCAAGCGGGAAGCCGATGACCGTACAAACGTCGACTCCAGTTCCCTTAAGCTCTTTTGCAGCAAGCTCCACCCATGTCGGATTGACACATACTGAAGCAAATTTGTATGTTTTCGCTTCTTCAATTAGTTTTAGAATGTCCGCTTTTTGTGTATGCGGTTTCAAAGCTGTATGATCAATTATGTTGGCTAATGACATCCTTCGCACACTTCCTTTTTTGTTAAGATATTTTTTAGCATAACCGACTTTTGAACATATGTAAATTGGTAATTGAAATTTTGTTCAATGAAAGGTTTGAACGTGTCACAAATCATTAACAAGCGCCCTTGCAGTATGCTGGTCAATGATTAAAACGTTGGCATATTTTCCGGTTAATGCTCCGTGAATGGAAGATACTTTTCTGCTTCCGCCGGCAACTAAAATGGAGCGTTCCTTCAGCCTGAGGTCTTCAAGCTCAACACCGATGGTCCGGTCATTGATGGCGCTGCTGCAAATATTCCCTTTCGCATCAAAAAAGCGTGAACAAATATCCCCCACGGCTTGTTTTTTCAGCAGGGCTTTCTCTTCTTCGTTAAAATATCCGAGCCGGAACAACAGCGCTTCGTCACGGACAGTCCCCACCGTGAAGAGAGCGATATTGGCCTGCTTGCCCATCTCGATGATCCGTTCAATATGACGGTCTTTCTCCACCATTCGCTTCACATCCGCATTATCAAACACGACGGGAAGCGGGAGATAGCGCGGCATCGTTTGAAAAGCCTCTGCAAACAGCTGAATCGTTTCAGCCGAATACGTGTTTACCCGGGAATGGCTGATGCCGCCTTTCAGTTGGACGACCTCGACGCCTTTTACTTGCTTCGGCTGCATGTTTTGTGCGATTTGATACATGGTGGTTCCCCAGCTGACGCCGACAATGTCGCCGTCTTTTACCGTTTCATGCATATATTCTGCACCATAGCGGCTTAGGTCATGTGTAATTCCTGCATAATCGGGTGTCGGGGAAAACACAACATGCGCCTCAAGGAGCCCGTATTTCTCTTCAAGTATGGAACCGAGCGCATCCAAATCCTCAAAAGGGTCCATGACGCGAATCTGGACATACCCTTTTTCCTTTGCATATTGCAGCAGCCGGGAAACGGTTGGCCTTGAAATGTTGAGCTGCTCAGCAATTTGCTGCTGACTGTAGTCAGACTGATAGTAAAGCCTTGCCGCTTCTATGCTTAATTGTTGTTTTTCCCGATCCATTCTGCACCTCCCTGTGGATCAGTCCTGATAAAACTGCTTTTGATTTGCTTTTATTATACAGGCTGGCGCCAACTTTCATCCACCTGATTTCTAAGAAACTGAAAAACGCTCTGGGCGCGGACCTGCCCAGAGCTTACTTCTCCCAGGTCATATGCTGATAAATGCCTTTCATAATGGCGTACATTCCATATAGGATCAGGCCTAATGCCAATATAGACAGAATCAATTTGCCATGCGGCTGCTGCGCGAGTTCGGCGAGCGCGCCGTCAAAGCCTCTTGTGTCGTCGGGATCAGCGGTCATGGCTGTCTTGATGAGAAAATAGCCGATAGCAGAGAAAATAATGGCCCGGGCGATATTGCCTGCGCGTCCGGTGTTTTTCGTGATGCATATCATTTGTTTGTTCATTTTTGACGTATCAAATTCTTTCATAAAAGCAGCCCGAACGCCTTTCATAAATTGAACAATCGCAAATACGATAAAACCCGCACCCGTAAGCCCTGTGAGCCATTGGCCGAACGGCTGCGCCAATACATAAGCGGACCACGTCTGTTCTGAAGTGCCGCCGTCCCCTTGGCCAAACACAAATCGCAAGGCATTCCAAGCGATGGATGTGTAAACGGCGGCACTGAAAAAGTTTCCTATTCTACGTGACAGGCCTCGCCTGCTGTTTCCGTGTCCCTCCGTGTCCTTGATCGCGCTTAACACCATCCAGATCACATAGCCGATAAGGCCGATGCCTATTAAAAAAAGCAATAGTGACCCATACGGCATGCGTGATAGCGTTTGGAGCGCTCCGCTCGAATCTTTCGCGCGGCCTGCCCCGGCAGCCGTCATAAAGGCCAAAACCCCAAGCAGAATAAAAACGCCGCCGAATGCAAAATAACCAAGCCTCCCGAATCGTTTGATCCAAGGCTTGGTTTCCTGTTTTATTTTTGACATGTACCGGTCTTTCACCGCCATGTGTCCAACCCTCTTTCACAGAAATCTTTACTGTAACATTCCCGATTGGACAAAGTTGAAACAGCTTCTGCCTCAGCTATGGCTGGCTGAGATACGTTTTTGCTGTTTAGCTGATTGTGCAGGTGTCATCCAAGCAGCCGCTGCGGCAGCTGTGACTCCGCCTGCTAATTTCCCAATGATCATGGCCGCCGCCATTTCTTTTTTCATTCCAGCTACAAAACCGAGATGGCTGCCGAGTACAAAGGCGCCGCTGACCGCAAACGCGACATTGATGACCTTTCCTCTCGGCGTCATATTCTTTAATGAAGCCAGCATCGGGATATGATGCGCCAAAGAGGTCACTAATCCTGCTGTTGCTGTCTCATCTAAATGAAGGTGTTTCCCCAGGGCCTGAAGCGGTTTTTTAAAGGTTTTTGTAATAAAAGCCGTCATTGGAAACGCCCCTGCCAGGGCAATGGCGATGGTCCCTGTCGTTTGTATCCCTGTCTCGACATTCTCCATTCCCGGAATCAGTACAATGCCGGTCATCGTTTCAACTGAAACAGCTGCAAGCCCGATAATCGCAACCACACTGACCGCTTTCCCGAAGAGATGAAACAACTGAATCATTCTGTCGGTGTATCGCCATAACCCAAAAGCGATCACAGCAGATAACAGACTCGGGATCAGAAGATTTTTACCTATCATGCCGATGTCAAAGCCTGCGCATAATCCGCCGATTAAGCAACCGATCGGCACTGTGCACAGCCCGATTAATATGCCTTTCGCAAAATACGGATGATCCTCTTTTTCGATGATGCCAAGAGCGACGGGAATCGTGAAGACGATTGCCGGTCCCATCATTGTTCCTAAAAACACCCATGAAAACAGCCCGGCCTGCGGATCTTTCGCCATTTCTCCAGCCAGCGCATATCCTCCCATATCAATCGCCAAAATGGTGTTCGCAAAGGAAGAAGGGTCCGCGCCAATCGCTGTGTAAAACGGAGCAACAATGGGAATCAGGATTGCTGCCAGCACGGGCGCCAGCGACACAATTCCGATCATGGACAGCGCCAGCGGCCCCATAGCCTTAAAGCCGTCCGCAAACCGCTCGCCTAGCCCCCATCTGTTTCCCAAACAATAATCCGCCGCTCCCCATAGTAAAAAGGCAGCCAAAATGAATACAACCGCGTCATTCACCGTCATGGTTTTCTCCTTTTTCAAACGTATGATTGGTTTTATCATATCATCTGAAATCACCGAATAGAGTTGATCTTATTCAATATGAGCTAAAAATTCTGTTATATCGGCTTTTTCAACGGCTGTTATGATTCTCCGCGCTTTTTCTTGCGGGACCGTTAATGTCAATTTTTCTTTTATGTCTTCTTCAGATAGCTCATTTCCTGGCGCCCCTTTTGGGCAGTCCACACGCGCTTCGCAAATCCGGCCGTCTGATAAATAGGCCCGGACAATCGTGAAACGGCCTTTTGGAACGGCATGAGGAGCCGGCTGAATAGCATTGTCATATACGCGCTGAATTCGCCCCATTGTCGTTTGAACCCCGCTTGGGATCGGCTGGCTGCTGAAATGTTCAACGGTCAGGCCGTGTCCATGCAAAGCAAGAGCAATCACATATTCAACGCTGAAACGGCCTTCCTCTCCAGTTTTTGGAGATCTTTCCGTCAATGCAGCATCTCCGCCTGGCGGAAATATCACTTCAATACGTTCGGTATTGGCAGCAGAAATGGTTTCTTCGGAGATAAGCTGTCGTACCGCATCTGCAGCATGGTGTGCCGCGGAACAAAATGGATAGATTTTAAACCATAGACCCGGCTGCACAATTCTCCACGGTGCCCCCCAATCGTTTAGCAAAGTGTGTTGTGCTTTTTCAACGTCACCGTACAGACTGAAGAAACCAGTTTCTCCATCAAATGCCGTGCGGGACCCGCCAAATTCTGATTGGGCCAGCTTAACGGCCAGCAAGCCAGCCTGAGCCGCCAAACCGGCGTGCAGCGGTTTCATTTCTGTTCCAAATTGCACCCTCATCCCAGCAGATTGCGTAGCCGCAAAACCAATTGCTTTTTCCAGCTCTTCCTGAGTCAGCTCCTCAGCATAACCTACGGCGCAGGCAGCAGCGATGGCACCAAGCGTTCCTGTATTATGCCAGCCCTTTTCATAGTGGCGGCTGCCAATTGATTCTCCCAGCCGTGCCATCACTTCAACACCAACAATATAAGCGCCAAGAAGCCGCTCGTCATGTCCGCGAGCGGCAGATGCAATAAGGACCGGTACGATGACTGCACTGGGGTGTCCTCTTACATCGGAGTGGACATCATCAAAATCCAATGCATGGGCGATAAATCCATTCAGCATCGCGGATTGTAATGGCGCAGCCTTTTTGCCCTGTCCGATAATAGGAACAAGGGGCCGGCCTCCTTCATCCTCTATCAGACGGAGAAGCTTTTGAATTCCTTTATCTTCTCTTCCTGCGAATGAAGCGGCAGTAAAATCAAGTAATCCTTTTTTTGCTTCGCGAATCGCGTCAACTGAATACTCAGGTTGTGACGTTCTCACAGCCTTTGCAAGACCTGCTGTCAGCCCTTGTTTGCTCATTTGATGGTCTCCAATACAATAACCGCCAGCTCCGCAAAGTACTGAGAGGCAACCGTAAGGGCTTCTTCATCCAGTGTAAAGGCCGGATGATGCCACTCCTCCGTCCCGTTCGTTCCCATCCAGACAAAAAATCCCGGAATCTTCTCTTGATACAGAGCGAAGTCTTCTCCGCCCGGAGACTGCTCAGCGTGAACGGTTTGATAGCCAAGCCGTGCCGCAGCTTCGGATGCCGCATTCAAAAATGTGCCGTCATTCTGAACGGAAGGCAAATAAGGAAACCACTTGAATTCTGCTTGTGCCCCATAGCCCGCTGCAATTCCTTCAGCCACTCGTCTCATATGCTCCGGAACAGCCTGCCGCGCTTCTTTTTGAAAGGTTCGAACCGTCCCCTCCATTTCAGCTTGGTCTGGAATTACGTTCCACGAGGTGCCCGCCTGTACTCTTGTGATACTGACGACTGCGTTTTGCAGTGAGCTGATATTGCGGCTGACCACAGATTGCAGCCCGCTGATGATTTGTCCGGCTGCAGCGATTGGATCAATACTGTTATTCGGGATGCCGGCGTGTCCGCCTTTCCCTTTGATGACGATCTCAAACCGGTCAACACTTGCCATAAGCGGACCTTCCTTTACACCAATGGTTCCGACAGGCAGATCCGGCTTATTGTGCATGCCGAAAATCGCAGTAACGTCATTAAGTACGCCAGCTTCTAGAACCTTTCTTGCTCCTGCGGCAATTTCTTCGGCCGGCTGAAAGATAAAGCGGACTGTACCTTTCAGCTCGGCCCTTCTTTGATTCAGCAACATCGCTGTGCCAATAATAGAAGCAGTATGAAAATCGTGTCCACATGCATGCATTGTGCCATCAACCTTAGATGCAAATGGGAGATTCGTCTGTTCTTGGATCGGGAGCGCGTCAATATCCGCTCGTATTGCTATCACGGGGCCGTCTTCCCGTCCTTTGATTTCTGCAATCACGCCAGTCTCCAATTGAGGAACATCAAGTATTTCGATTTGCTCCTCCTCAAGCCAGCGGCGGATTTTTTTCGTCGTTTCAATCTCTTGAAATGACAGTTCAGGATGTTCATGAAGATCACGCCGCATATTGATTAAACGGGTATGAAACGTTTTGTCGGCCATTGTTCTTCTCTCCTTCTTATATAAGCTCTGCAGGCTCTCCCACCTGCTTGATAAATCGTTTCGTCCGTTCGTTTTTCGGATGGTCAAACAATTCCTCTGGCGTTCCCTGCTCGATAATATGGCCGTCTGCCATAAAAATCACTTGATCAGCGACCTCTTTTGCAAACGCCATTTCGTGTGTAACAATGATCATCGTTGTTTGCTTTTCCGCAATGGATTTGATGACCTGAAGCACCCCTGTGACGAGCTCAGGGTCAAGCGCTGACGTTGGTTCATCCAGCAAAATCGCATGCGGATTGACCGCAAGCGCCCGCGCGATGCCGATTCGCTGCTGCTGGCCGCCGGACATTGTGATCGGATAGCTATCAGCCTTATGCTCCAGACCGACTTGTTTCAGAATCTCCATTCCAATACGTTTCGCTTCGTCGCGTGGTTTATGTTGAGCCACGATTAAAGCTTCTGTAATGTTTTGCAGAGCCGTTTTATTTTTAAACAGATTGTAGTTTTGAAAGACCATGGCCGTTTGCTGGCGAAGCCGATGTGCTTCCTTGCGTGTAAACTTTTCCGCGTTCAGTTTGGCTTCTCCGATTTCAATAAGTCCTTGATCCGGACGCTCTAATAGATTTAAGCACCGGAGAAGCGTTGATTTTCCGGAACCGGACGGACCGATGATTGCCACCACTTCTCCGCGTTTCACTTCTAGATCGATTCCGTCGAGCACGACGAGATCTTTAAACGCTTTGCGAATATTTTTTACTGTTATCAACTGATTTCACCTCTAAGTCCGGTATGGCTTGCTCATGGCGCGTTCAAACAAGTCCTGCAACATGCTGTAGATCATGGTAAGAACCCAATAGACGATCGCAACCGCCAAGTACGTCTCAAAATATTTGAGGTTTCCTGAAGCGTACATCTTCCCTTGGGCGAACATCTCCATGACCCCTAATGTAAAGGCCAGTGACGTTTCTTTCAGGAGCCCGATAAATGTATTGCCCGTTGCCGGAATCGCATTTCGGATCGCTTGCGGCAAAATAATCCGTCTGTATGCCTGAAATTTTGTCATACCGACAGACAGGCACGCCTCCAGTTGCCCGTCATCAACAGAATTGAGGGCAGCCCGGAAGATTTCTGCCAAATATGCTGCATTTTTTAAGCTTAACCCGATGATGGCAGCTGTGAGAGCTGTCATTTTGCTCATCTCTGGAAACAGCTGCGGCAGCCCGTAATAGATTAAGAACAGCTGCACCAGTGTCGGCACGCCTCGGAAAAAGGATATATACAGCTTTGACAGCTGATGAAGCACTGGAATTTTGTTCTTTGTGATGAGTGCGAGAATAAGTCCTCCGATAATGGCAAAAATCATAGCCGCTATAGCCATAAACAACGTGATCGGAAGGGCCTGAATTAAAGTCGGGAACGCTGATATCATGAATTCCCAATCAATCGTGTTCATTCTGGTGAGTCACCGCCGTTTCTTAATGCTTCTGTTCTACTGTGATATCTTCATTAAAGTATTTTTCAGAGAGTTTTTTCAGTGTTCCGTCTTTACGCAATTCATCTAGCGCCTTATTGACTTTTTTGCGGAGCTTGTCGTGCGCATCGTCCTTGGCAAATGGGAATGCAACCTGTTCGTAAACAATCGGATCTCCTGCAAGCTTTAATGGCAAACCGGTCTTCTTGATTTGCGCGATCAATACAGTTCGGCTGTTGACATAAGCGTCTACACGGCCGTACGCAACATCCTTCAGCGTACCCTCTTGTGTTTCGTACGTTTTGATATTGATTTTTTTATCAGGATCTTTGCTTTCAAGGTTTTTCGCGTGGTTTGAACCGAGAACGGCTGCGACTGTCTTGCCTTTTAAATCGTCTACTGATTTGATGTCTGTATTGTCTTTTTTGACGACAATCTGTGTTCCCGCATAAGCATATGGTTTCGTAAAGTTATACGTTTCCTTACGTTCGTCTGTCACAGCTACCTGGTTAGAAATGGTGTCAAGCTTGCCTGTTTGAAGCTCTCCCATCAGCCCGCTGAATTCAAGCAGCTTCCAGTCCAGTTTCATGTCAATTTTCTTAGCGACTGCTTCCATCACTTCCACGTCAAAACCTGTCAGCTTTCCGTTTTCTTTATAAGCAAATGGGTAACTTTGTCCTGTCGCACCGACATGAAGCACATTGTCATCCTCTTTACTGCTGCTGTTTCCATTGCCGCAAGCTGAGAGCACCGCTAATAATGCAGCAACGACCAGCACTGTCCATTTTTTCATCTTCATTTGATTTTCCCGCCTTTTCTATTTTTATAGATCATGTCGCAATTGTTTTTTCATATAGACTGTGATATGCCCTTTTCCAAGGTCTTGTTCACCTGAGCGGACATATCCTTTTCGTTCGTACATCTCAATCAGCCACGGATGCTTATCCGCTGTTCCGAGTGAGACAAACGGAACCTTTAACGTATCGCGAAGGATTGTTTCCTCCAGCCATTGAAGCAGCTTTGTTCCGATCCCTTTTTTACCGATGCCGGGGTCCACAGCGAACCACCAGATATGCGGAACGCCATACGGTCCCGGCTGTTTTCCCCAAGGCATTCTCAAGGTGATGGTCGCGATGATCCGCCCGTCTTCTTCCATGACGTAGCAAGCGTTTTTCCGAATATTTTTCAGCACCAAATCCAAATCCGCATGAGCGGCAGCAAAACGAATGCCGAGCTTTCGAATCGGTTCATAAGCCCGCAATGTCAGCGCGAGAAGCTGTTCGGCATCACGTTCAACTGCAAGGCGGTATTGTGGCTTCATCTAGCGTTCCTCCTTACTTTGCATAGCGGTTTACCGGCTTTTCCAAACCGAAGTGCTCTCGTAATGTTGTGCCTTCATATTCTTTTCTGAACACGCCGCGCTCCTGTAAAATCGGAACCACTTGATCAACAAACACTTCAATTCCTTCTGGGAGAAGCGGAGGCATGATGTTAAACCCGTCACACGCTTTCTTATCCACCCATTCCTGCATTTTGTCGGCGAGCTGCTCCGGCGTGCCGACGAAGATATGGTGGCCTCTGGAGCCTGCAACGTATTTGTAAAGCTCTCGTATCGTCATATTGTCACGTTCAGCCATCTCCTGAACAAGCTTGAAGCGGCTCTTCACCGCATTGGAAGCTTCTGCGTCAAGCTTCGGCAGCGGCCCATCAAGCGGATATGCCGACAAATCAATTCCGCCTAAGTAATTTTGGAGAATTTGCAGACCGACAGATGGGATAATCAGATCTTGAAGCTCCTTGTATTTGGCTTGCGCTGCTTCTTCTGTATCGGCAATGATTGGGAAAATACCCGGCATGATGGCAATTTTTTCTGGATCACGTCCGAATTCCGCTGCCTGTTCTTTAATGGATTGATAAAATTCCTGAGCTGATTCCAGGTGGTTTTGTGCTGTGAAGATTACTTCTGCTGTTCTGGCAGCCAACGCTTTTCCGTCTCCTGATGATCCTGCCTGGATAATGACCGGCTGGCCCTGCGGCGTTCTTGAAACGTTCAGAGGTCCGCGAACCGAGAAATATTCTCCTTTGTGGTTCAGCTCGTGCATTTTTTCTTTGTCAAAGAATTCACCCGTTTCTTTATTACGGATAAAGGCGTCCTCTTCCCATGAATCCCAAAGCCCCTTTACAACCTCGACAAATTCCTCTGCCCGCTGATAGCGCAAATGGTGTTCGAGGTGCTTTTCACCGCTGAAATTCAGTGCTGTTGATTCAATAGATGAAGTGACGACGTTCCATCCGGCACGGCCATTGGAGAGATGATCCAATGACGCAAACTGTCTGGCAATATGGAATGGCTCGCTGTATGTAGTGGAGGCTGTTGCTGTCAGTCCGATTTTTGATGTGACCTGCGCCAAAGCAGAGAGCAGGGTGAATGGCTCAAACCTTGTTAATACATTTGGATGTGATTTGCTGTCAATTGAAAGGCTGTCCGCTAAAAACAGCATATCCAGCTTGCCCCGCTCCGCTGTTTTCGCAAGCTCTTTAAAATAATCCAAATTCATGCTCGCATCTGAAGGCGCGTCCGGGTGCCGCCAAGACGCAACATGATGGCCTGTACCTGCTAAAAATACCCCTAATTTGATTTGTTTCTTTTCGCTTGTCATGACGATACTCCTTTTATCATGTTTTTAGGCTGAATAATCCGAAAAATAAACTCCTATATTCCTAGTCGTTTAATATGAATAAATCAAAATGTACCTTTGTCTTGGACGTTTGTCAATGAGTTAAGATTAATTTTTTCTATTCAAGCGAAAAGACCCTTGCGTGACCATGAGGGAACGGCATTGATTCATTCAACTAGTGCAACCTCTATATCGGCAAGAAAACTGAGTCTAATGAAGCAAAGACTCAGTTTTCACCCAAGAATTTTATATAAGATTTCGCCATTTCCTTTGCCTTTTCTTCGCTTTTGCAAACCGCCTATCCATTCAGACGCCGTAACGATTGTATAAAAAAACAGCTGACTCCAGATATTCAAACGGGAATCAGCTGATTGATGTGAATTAATTAAGCTCATGAATACTCTCTTCTGCTTTAGCAGAAAACACTTTAGGCTCAAGGCGGTCTAGGTCTTCATGAAATAAACTCACTTTTTGGATTTGCCGATTGTCATAGTGGTGGAAATAGTAGTTTCCAGTTTCGTTGCACATCACGGAAGTATATTGCGTATAATGAATTTCGTCTTCTTCCGTTATCACTGCGCCCTTTGGTATCGTCATATTTGCCAAAATTTGAAAAGCGGCTGTTACACCTTTCGTTTCATCGGCCGCCGGCTCTAGATGTTCTTTCAAATAAACAGCTCTGACAAACCGGGAAGGCGGTGTGTAATCCCCCGGCAGACCAACAGTTCCTAAGCCTTGGCCAAAAGCAGAAAGGGCTAATCCGCCCATCTCTTTGCTCTCTAATTGCTTCGGTCTGATTCCTGTATATTGCTGCAGATTGGTTACATGCCATATAAAGTCGGGGCTGTTCGTCATGACACCAGGTTGATTATCATAGACTTTGAGGCCGTCTGCTCTTGGTTCTATCGTCAGGCTTCGGCCCGTCCGGTCTGACAATATCCAGTGAAGCGGTAAAACTGTATCCAATAGATCTAATTTTTTCTCTACAATCGTTAAAGATCGAATCTTTTCTTTTACGTCTTCCAAAGACTGACAGACTGACAGCACCCATGTCACAAACTCATGCGGGACAATGTGAACGGTATCTTCCCGTATCGTTTTTTCGTACTCCGCATAGCCCGGAAAATAAAGCGCCGCACAAGATAAACCGCTTTCATTAACGCCGTCGGCAAATAATATATTTCCAAGTTTTCTCCCCATACCGATAAACGCGTACTGTGTCTGATGGGCCTTTCCGTCAGCTTCACTGTTCCAGCTGTAACGGCGCGGATAGAGAATCACCTCTGTCCCCAGCTGAAATGCAAAATCCATTGTTCTTGCTAATACATGTTTACGGTCAGCAGTTTCCAATGTAAGACTTGTGCACATTTGATCAGTCCCCTTTTCAATTCAGATTAATATCATACATATTGTGAACGAATTGGTTTTATCAGCATAACGAAAGTCAAATCGATTCGTCAAAGAATTGACATTACATCAAATAAAACGAAAAAATCCAGCCTTTAGAAGGCTGGATTTTTTATTATTTAGCCAAAACAAGCTCGTGAATCGCATGTGCAACGCCATGTTCATTATTGGAGCGTGTTTGAAAGTTTGCTGCTTCCAATACTTCTGGGATGGCGTTTGCCATGGCAACCCCGCAGCCCGCCCATTCGATCATTGTCAGGTCGTTCCCGTTGTCGCCTATGCACATGACTTCCGCCTGTTCAATTCCAAGCAGCTGAGCCAGCTGGCGTACAGCATTTCCTTTGCTGGCTTCCGAGTGCAGAATTTCATAAAAGAAAGGCGCGCTTCTGACCATTGTATATTTTTCTCTCACGTCTTTTGGAATCGATGTAATGACGCGGCTTAAGTTCTCCGGTTTATCAATAAACATCACTTTCGGGATGAGGATATCTTTTGGCACCTCGTCAATCTTGCGGAAATGAAGCGGCACCTGTGTCACATAGGATTCGTATACGGTAAATTCGCTAATATCCCGGTTAGGCGTATACAAATTAGATGAGTCAAAGAAATGCATCGGCGTCTTCAGCTCTAAGCTCAGGTCATATAATGAAGTCAAATCATCATAACCGAGAGACAGCTCTGAGACCACTTCATTTGTATGCGTATTTTGAACAAGTGCTCCATTATACGCAATAACATAGTCGCCTTCTTCAATTAAATTCAGTTCATCTAAATATCTCTGCACACCCCCGATAGGCCGGCCGGTGCAAAGCACAATTTTGACACCTTCCGCTTTTGCCGCGTGAAGGGCGTCGCGGACCTCCTCTGTTACTTCATGATGATCATTTAAAAGTGTTCCATCCATATCAATTGCAATTAGTTTGTACATCCTGCATCTCCTTCATGTCGTTTTCAGGCTATAGTCCCATCATATCGTTTTTTCTTTTTGATATTCAACCGGAAGGGATGGTTTTCTCCGAATTCTATTTAGACGACGCCCTTGTCTTCGGATACGCAAGCGCGGTTTCCGCTTTCTTTCTGCCTTGACGCCGTTTTCTGCTTTTTTCTGTTTCATCAGCAGAAAGCCGGCAGCTAAAAATGGAATGCCGGTTATATTCAAGATGGCAAGCTTCACACCCGCAGCGATTAAAAAGAACCCCCATGAAGATGATGGATTCCGCCTGATCATGACGTAAGCCGCCATTTCCAGAACGATCAGGATGGCATGAAGCACTATGCCATAAATCAGCAATACAAGGGCAAAAAACAAAACATAATTCACGATTGCCCCTGAGTACATCATAGCGCGCATCATTTGTATAAACGATAAGGACTGCATGGAGCCGCTGATGACATTGGGGTTATAGATCGTATAGTCACTAAATAACTGTTTGACTTTGAGAAAAGCCCCTAATATAAATATCCACTGAATGATATGTAAAACAAGCCCCGCTGCCACCAGTCTTTCAGCTTTTTGATTTCTCATCTTTCTCCTCCCTGCCGGTCTTTGATTCGATTCTTGTCATCGTTTTTCTCTGTCCATTTTGCTCCCATATCAATGTCCCGTTTTCTCCTCTTTTCAGCGTGCTTTTGAGCGGATAATAAGGGCCGAGGTACTGAATCTCGATAGACCCGTCAGTGCTTTGGGAAATCACCTTGTATGCCATAAAAGGCAGCTGTACCTCTCCTCTTCCTTCCATCACTTCCGTTTCCACAACCTCGTCTTCGGTAAATGTGACTGTTGCTGATTTCACACCGTCCGTTGGCCCGGGGGCACGCCCCTCATCCCACGTTCCGTAATAAAACGGCGTCTCTTCTTTTTGCTGCTGGCAGCCCGATACCATGATGCATACAGCAATTAAAAACAAAATGCCATATTTGTTTCTCAAGGGGATCACCATTCTTTCCTCCTTTTTTGGGCGAATGCCGTGCCACTGTGCCAATGACTACATAAGTTATAAGGAATTCACCCACAAGGAGACTGATCACATGAACCCTTATCAATATTACAGCCCTCAGCTGCCTCAGCAGGAACCTTACTATAGCCACTATGAGTACAATCCTTATCCGCAGCAGGATGTATACGATCCATACCAAATGGATAGACAGCCGGCATTGGAAAGAAGAATCGCAGCACTTGAACGGCAAAATGAACAGCAGTCAAGAGAATTAACCCGTCTGACAAACGAAGACCGCCGTCAAAATCGGGAAATTGCACGGATTGCCGAACAGGTCAATCAGTTAAGCCAGGCTGTTGAACGCCATACACGCCGCCTAAATCGGCTCAATCAGCGCCTCCGTACAGTAGAAAACCGGCTGAATATCCCATTTACTGCAGGGGAAGGCGGTTTCTGAGCGAAACAAAGAAAAAAAGCGGAATACGATTCTCCCATCTCAGGGTTTCGTTTTCCGCATTTCTTATATGTTAAAACGGAACATTTACATAAAAAGGGTTTGTACCCAGTATACAATCTTTACCGTTTTCATTCAAAGATAGAGGGGCTGAGGAAAATAATTGTAGTTCCTCTTTGACGGAATTTCTTTTCATTCAAGTTGCATGATAATACCGACTCACGTCAATCGATACATGGAGGGATCATTCATGCATAATACACAACACGGCTTGCAGCAGCTGAACCAATGCCGCCAAACTGCTCAGCAGCTCATTCAGCAGACACAGCAAAGCAGCCAGCAATATCGCCAAATGCTTCATCAGGAACAGCAAAACATCCAAATGCTGCAGCAGATTTTAAACCACGAACAACAAGCTGCACATACCATTCAGCAAGCACTGCACGGGCATGATATGGCGATTCAAAAGTGCCAGCAGGTTGTCAACATGTGCAACCAAATGCAACAGGAACTTACTGGACAATCCAGCGTCATGAATACGAATGTGTCTACACTTCCATTCGGCCAAAACACGCCATTTCAGCAGCAATCCTACCAGCAGTAACATATAAAAAGCTCAACACAATGCGAGTGTTGAGCTTTTTTTCTTACTGTTCTTTGCGAATATGTATATCCTGAATAGACTGTTTCGGTGCATGAAATCTGCTCTCGGCTTCACTTCTTGCCTCGGCAAAAGCCCGCGCCTCCACATGATCTTTGTAGACATCCAGCTGAATCAAATACAGCGGGCGCACTTTAAATCCATGAATAATGGTCACCGCCCATAACGGGACCACAATAAAAACACCGGGCAGATCGGGCAAAACAAAACCAAACGCAAAAATGAAAAAATAAATGATGCCGTACATGATCCACTTTCTATTTCTAACCTTGATGCCAATAAATAAAAAGGCAAAAAAACTGGTAATGGCAAAAGGCATGAAAATAAACAGCATCCACCAGCTATGCAGCCATTCCCAAGCGGCACCTCTTTTTGTAATTCCCATATTTTTCTCCTCCTATTTACCTATAATAATCGATTAGGCATACCGCGTCACCCATAAACGGGAAAAACTTTCTCCCTTAAAAATAGTGATAGACGGAGAACAGGTTTCTTGCTATATTATTAATTGATAATGATAATCATTACTAATCTATTGAGATACATAGTGGGAGGGTTCTTGATGAAAAAGAACATATTGCTCGTGGGCATGCTTGTGCTGCTTCTCATGTTTGTCAGCGCTTGCAGCGGCACGGCTTCTAAAGGGAGCTCAAGCGATTCTGCTTCCGAAAAAACAGAAATGAGAACATACAAATCACCAAAAGGGAACGTCAACATTCCTGCACGTCCGAAACGCATCGTCACTGATTTTTATGCCGGTGAATTGCTGTCTGTCGGGGCCAATGTGGTCGGCTCAGGCTCATGGTCATTTGATAATCCGTTTTTAAAATCAAAGCTGAAAAATGTGAAGGATGTTGGTGATCCAATCAGCGTTGAAAAAGTGATGGAGCTTCAGCCTGACTTAATTGTTGTCATGAATGAAGAGAATGTTGATAAATTAAAGAAAATCGCTCCGACTGTTGTCATACCTTATAACACAGCGAAAAACGTAGAAGACACAGTCAGCATGTTCGGAGATATCGCCGGAGCGAAAGACAAAGCAAAATCCTTTATGGCTGACTTTAACAAAAAAGCGGAAGCAGCTAAAAAGAAAATTGCCGGCGTCATCGACAAAGATGCGACCTTCGGCATTTATGAAAACACAGACAAGGGCGAATTCTGGGTGTTCAATGACAATGGCGGACGCGGCGGCCAAGCTGTATACAATGCACTTGGGTTAAAAGCGCCTGAAAAAATTGAGCAAGATGTCATCAAAAAAGGAGAGATGAAACAGCTCTCTCAAGAGGTTATTCCTGAGTATGCCGCAGATTATATGTTCATTACGGATTACAACCCGAAAGGCGAAAGCAAAACACTCGACAAGCTGGAGAATTCCTCCATTTGGAAAAATCTTGACGCTGTTAAACATAATCGCGTGTTTATCAATGACTTTGACTCGTTCTACCCGTACGACCCGATTTCTGTCAGCAAACAGGTGGATATCATCACCGACATGCTGATCAAACGGGCCGAAGAAAATAAAAAATAAAAAAACGGCACAGTCATGACGCTGTGCCGTTTTTTATGATTCACTTTAATTTTGACTGTACGGAGTCCGGCATATCTTCAAACTTGACTTCTTCCCAAGTCTCGACATACTTTCCTTTCGCCTTCACCTTCAAATACGCGTTCTTCCGAAGCTCTTTGCCGGCGAAAAAGGTCACTTCTTCTTTTTTCCCGGATGCATTATATCCGTCTAATGTATATTCAGTACCGCCCGGACTAAGATGTCTGCCATCTCGATCAATCTGAACATAGACATCTTGCTGGTGAATAAACGGATTAAATCTGTCTGTAACATCGTTATGAAAAAAGAGAAGCCCGCATATTACGGCAGCAGCCGCCAAGACGGCCAGGATTGCCATTGCTTTTTTCATCTTTGCACTCCCCTTACTTGTTCATTTTTTTCAAATAGCTTGACCGCACCGCGAGGAAGAATAGAAGCTGAAAAATGAAAAACCCTCCGATGGTGAGACTGAGCGGCCCCGCGACATCAGAATAGCCTTCCACAGCCAATGTTCTCAAGGCAAACAGTGTATGCATGACGGCAATGACAAATGGAAAGAAGAAAAGAATTGCCAATTGTATTGTCACGCTTTGCGCCATTTCTCGCTCACTCAGGCCGATTTTGGCCAGTGAACGGTAGCGCTCCCGGTCTTCATCTAAATCAGTGAACAGCCTGAAATATAAGAAACTTGCTGCCGCGACAAAGAATACAATTGCGATAAACAGGCCGATAAATAAACTCAGGCTCGGCAGCTGCACCGTATCATAGTAAGTCCCCGCTTTTGAAGCAAAATCAGAATGCACGTCGATATAATTGCCGTAAATCTCATTTTGCAAGGATTGGCTGATCTCAAGACTGTCTTTCCAATGATCATAGCTGTAGCCGTATAATGACGCTTTATCACCGAGTGATTTCAGCTGATCAAAGGTTTGATCATTCACCGCGATGATAGCATTCAATGAGATCAGCGGTTTTTTGACTTCTTTTACCGACAGTTTTTGATCAGACAGCTCCCCTTTTTGGTTCAGCAGCTTCAGCTGATCCGGCGCTTCGTTTTTGAAATTGCGGTCATACGTTCCCGGGAAATAGACAGCCTCGTCTTCTTTCAGGCCGTTCACTTTGACATGGAAGTATTTTGCCGCATCCGATTCACTGATCATGTAAACAGGGGGAACAGTTTCTCCTTCCTGATAGCGAACATAGGAAACATCTATTTTGTCTTTCTTATACGTAAAGCCGTGTGTTTTCAATTCATGGTCAATATCTTTCAAATGAGTCTGTTCTTTTGGATTGTTGCTGTAAGATAAATACTCCATTTCATAAGCGGACTCTTCCGCTCCGACGGTCGATTTGTACATTGCGAGCACGCCTGTCGCAGTAAACGCAACCGCGGAAATAATGCTGACAATAAAGAACAGGCGGGCGTTGTCTTTTAAACGATAGACAAGGTCAGAAACCCAAATGACGTTTTTCCCGCGCAGATAAAAGGTTTTCCACTTCTTCAGCGCGCGCAGAATCCATATGCTGCTTTGGCTGAAAAAGAAATATGTTCCGATGACGGTGAGCAGTAAAATGATAAACGGTTCGGCCCCGTGGACATTGCCTTTAAGGACCATGCCGTACCCGCCGCACAGACAGGCGATGCCGAATAAGGACAGAAGCACGGACGGCTTAGGCTCCGGTTTAACCTTGCCAGTGCCCTTTATTAATTTGATAACCGTATTTGATCTGACAAAAAGGATCGTAAACTGCGATAAAAAGAAAAATAAGAGCAGAAATCCGCTGGCCGTAATACCGAGCGCTTTCCAAGGCATATACAAAGGCAGCGCGTCCATTTCTAAAATATAAGCGCCGACCGTAAAGAACGTCTTTGAAAAAATGAACCCTCCGATAATGCCGGCTGCAATTGACATGACGCCGATGATCATATTTTCCGCCGTAATGAGCTTTCTCAGCTGCCCCGGCGTGATGCCCTGCATGAGCAGAATGCCGAATTCTTTATTTCTCGATTTCAAAAATGCATTAACCGAATACAGAACAAATAAGAAAGAAAAAACAAAGATCATCCATTCCGCGGCGGTTAAGCCTTTTTTGGCGATGTTATTCAGGTAGCCTTCCTTTAATGCCGGATGAAACAGGAACATCGCAAAGGTAAAGAAAATCAAAACGGAAAAGGCGCTGCTTAAAAAGAATGCAAGATAGGCCCTTTTGTTTCTCGTGACGTTTTTATAAGCGAACTGAAGAAAGGTCATTTGCGTTTCCCCCCAGCATAGACAGCACATCAAGAATTTGTTCATAAAAGACTTGGCGGTTTTCCCCGCGGTAAATCTCATTAAACAATTCGCCGTCTTTTATAAAGATGACGCGGCGGCAGTAGCTTGCCGAAACCGGATCGTGGGTCACCATCAAAGCCGTGACATGATCATCCTGATTCAGGCTCTGCATCGTTTCCATGACGTCTTTTGACGCTTTGGAATCAAGGTTGCCCGTCGGTTCATCGGCCAGGATGAGTGACGGCTTATGAATGACCGCTCTTGCAATGGCGGCACGCTGGCGCTGTCCTCCGGATACTTCAAACGTCCGTTTGTTGAGCAGGTTTTCGATTCCGAGCTTTGCCGCGATGCCTTGCAGTTTTTCTTCCATTACAGACGGTGCTTCTTTTTCAAGCGTTAACGGCAGCATGATATTTTCACCGATTGTCAGCGTGTCCAGAAGGTTGAAATCCTGAAACACAAATCCGAGCTGCTTGCGGCGGAAATGAGCGAGCTTTGTCCGCTTCAGGCGATGCGGGTTTTCTCCGTGAATCAGGATATCTCCTGAATCCGGACGGTCGATCGTTGAAATGATATTCAAAAGCGTTGTTTTTCCGGACCCGGACGGCCCCATCACCGCTGTGAACTCGCCTTCTTCTATTGAAAATGAAATTTGCTTTAAGGCTTGATAAGACACTTGTCCTTTATAGGTTTTATTTATATGTTTGACTTCAAGCATATTCGCCATGAAAATCCTCCTTATGGTTTTATTCTTGTTGATCTGGGCTGCTTTCATGTAGTGCCGGGACGTTCAACATAAAAATCCCCTTGACATAAATCCATGTTATCAAGGGGAAACAAAGCGGGCTATGTTGTTTTCTTAACGCAGCCTTACATTTTTGTAAGAAATGAAAATCGAACTGATGTCCCTTCACCGGGAGACGAGCTGATGTCCACCGTATGATTGAGCTTATCTGTAATTTCTTTGACGAGATGGAGGCCGATTCCCGTAGATTCTTGGAAACGCCGCCCGTTTTCACCGGTGTAATAAGGGTCAAACACCCGCTTGATGTCTTGCGAGGGAATCCCGACACCGTAATCTTTGACTTCAAGCACCGTCCTGTCTTCATCGCGGAAGACATTCAGCTCAAGTCTGTCACTCTTGCCCGCTGAGTACTTGACCGCATTTGTGACCACTTGGCCGATCGCAAATTTGAGCCATTTGGCATCGGTGTAAATCTGATGATCATCGCAAACGTTCATTTTCGGATAAACGCGATATTGAATAAAAAATCGTTTATAGCTTTGAATGACTGATTGGAGAAGCTCGGACAGGGAAACCGCTTCGATTTTAAAATCCCGTTCAAACAGGTCGAGCCTTGAAGAATAAAGAAGCGTCTCCAGCCCGAATTCAATCTGCCGGACTTCTTTTTTGATTTGTTCAAAAACGGGCTCATCCTCTTCTTGAATGATTAAATTAATGACCGACAGCGGCGTCTTTACTTGGTGCACCCATTGATTCATATACGTCACCCGCGCGTCAAGCTTGGCTTCGGTCTCATGGAGCTTCTGGTGCTGCAGCCGGATCAGCTCCATCTGCTTTTCATACAGCTCTGAACAGAACACTGAAGAACCGAGATACGGGATATCCGTCCCTTCCTGCCCCGAGCTGAGCCAATGATACACGCCGCGGTCTTTGTACCAGCGATAGGCAAGATAGCCCGCCAAAATAAGAAGCTGCACGCCCAATATGTAAAACAAGTGAGAAAAAGAATGAAGACCCGCAAACCAGTAATAAAAGAAGACAAACAGCCCTTGAAGGAGAAAAAGCAGAATCAGCACTGCATGAGACCGGAGAAACAGCTTCATGACTGCGCCCTCAGCTGGTAGCCTTCGCCCCGCACCGCTTCAATAGAAACAGGCGCATTCAGCTCCCGCAGTTTTTTTCTGAGCCGCGTGATATACACGTTAAGTGTATTATCATCGATGAATATGTCGGTGTCCCACGTCTTTTCCATGAGACGGTCCCGACTCGTCACCTTTTCTCCCCGCTCAAGCAGCACTTCCAAAAGCTTGCTTTCTTTTTTAGAAAGCTCACTTTTTTCATCCTGAAAACGCAGTTCAAACCGTTCCACAAAGAGCTGAACGCCGGCATATTCAACCACTTTCTCTCCCTGCTTTGCGGCGTACTCCCCGTACGCCCTCCGGATCTGGCTTTTGATTTTCGCAAGCACAATATCATAAGAAAACGGTTTTTCGATATAATCGTCTCCCCCATTTTCAATCGCCATCACCTGATCCATTTCCCCGCTTCTGGCAGAAATAAAGATGATCGGGCTTGTGGAGTGCTGGCGGATCTGCCGGCACCAATAATATCCGTCATATGCCGGCAAATTGATATCAAGCAGCACCACATCGGGCTTTTCCCGCAAAAAGACATCAAGAACAGCTGTAAAATCCGCGGCGACCACTGTTTGATATCCGTATTTTTCAAGGTAATTCTGCAATAGTCCGCGAATGTCTTCACTGTCTTCCACAATCATGATTTTATTCAAACTGAACCACTCCCGTTTCTTACACTGCTGCCATCATCATAATCGTTTTGGGCGTATGGACGCAACACCGCACAAAAAAACCGCCATCTCGGCGGTTTCTGGTCTCTTTAGCCGACCTGCTGCTTAGCTGCTTTACCGGCTGATCCGAACTCTCTCATTTTGCTTCGCACTGTCTCTTCCACGGCTTCAATGCCGGGTGTCAAATAGCCGCGCGGTTCGTACAGATCGCTGTTTTCCTGAAACATGCGGCGTGTTTCGTCTGTCCACGCTACCATACATTCCGTATTGATATTGATCTTCGCGTGGCCGAGCGTGATGGCTTTTTTGATCTGATCCTGCGGAATCCCGGATGCCCCGTGAAGAACGAGGGGAATATCAGTCATGCGGGAGATAGCCTCCATTTCCTTAAATCCGAGATTCGGCTCACCCTGATATTTGCCGTGTACAGAGCCGAGGGCGGCGGCCAGCGCGTCGATATTGGTTTCTTTAACGATCCGCTCACATTCCGTGATATCCGCATAGCGGACCCCGCCGACCAGTCCGTCTTCCATTCCGCCGACCGTGCCGACTTCGGCTTCTACTGACACGCCGTGTTTTGCGGCATAATCGGTGACTTCTTTTGTCATCGCGATATTCTCGTCAATCGGCTGATGGGAGCCGTCAATCATCACTGAGCTGAATCCGGCATCAATGGCCTGTCTGCAGCGTTCCGCACTGCTGCCGTGATCGAGATGAAGCACGACCGGAACGGTAATCGCCATGTCCTCTATTAACGCGCCGACCATGGCGGCAATCGTTTTAAATCCGCCTAAATAGTCGACCAGGCGATCGGAAGCCGCGGCGATGACCGGTGATTGCTCCTTTTGCGCCGCCTGCAAAATCGCCTTCGTCCATTGCAGGCCGTTGATATTAAACTGGCCAATTGCATATTGCTCCCGCTTTGCATCTTCAAGAAGCTCTTTCATCGATACAAAAGCCATATTCACCCCTCCTTTATCCATTACATGCTGAAGTATTTTGATACGACATCCACTGTTGTTTTTTTCGCTGTTTGAATGGCTTCCTCAGCAGTCAGCTTATAGTATTCAGGCCGGAAGAGCTCAACCGAAACAACATCAGAGAAGCCGATTTCCTTCAGTGCTGATAAGTGGGCATCTAAGTCAATTGCCCCTTGTCCCGGCCATACACGATCCTCATCTGTTAAAAAGCCGATTGGGAAATCTTCTGTATCATCAATATGATAGATGAAGATTTTCTTTCCGTCCGCCTGCTTTAAGCTCTCAATATTTGAACCCATTGCATGGAAGTGAAAACTGTCAAGGACAAGCCCGACATTGTCACGGTTAACTGTGTTTACAATCTCATACGCCTGTTCAAACGTATTGACCGTACATTGCGGATGGCCGACAAACTCAAGCGCGATTTTTACGCCGTACGGCTCCGCGATATCTGACAGCTCAGTCAGCACGTCTACACTGCTCTTTTTGATCTCTTCTTTTACAATCTTCTGCTCTGTCACAAGCGGAACGGCCACCACATATTTCACACCGAGGGTTTTGCATGTTTCCATCATGCCTTTAAATTCAGTGATGATCTCGTTGTGGCCCTTTTCATCACGGTTGTTGAAGAAAACGAGTGCGTTTAAGGCAAGCGGTTTGATGTGGTGGGTTTGAAAATATTCCGCAAGGTCATCCAATGAATGATCTTTTAAGTACTCCGGCAGCTTATCCATTGTGCGGATTTCAATATAATCATAGCCGTGCTTTTCGCATAGTTCTAAATCCTGTTTAAGGTTTGAGTTTTCCAATGTTGTCGCTTCATTAAAACAAAGTTTCATGCCAGACTCCCCCATCTGCGTTTTAGATATGAAGGGAGTTCGGCAGGAAGGCTGTCGCCATATCCCGCCGAACTCCATGCTCAGCTTATGCCAGACCTAATTCTTCTTTCATTTTCTTAAGCATAAATCGGCTTGATTCATCCGCTCTTTCATCGACCCAAGCAAATACGGCATTCGTCGCAATTCCGTCGAACTTCATCTCTCTCAGTTTTCTGAAAATCGTATCAAAATCAACCTCGCCTTGACCAATGTCCAAATGCTGGTGAACCGTTACTTTCGCGTCAGGCGGATTGACGATATAGCGAAGGCCATGAGCCGCTTTATGATTATAGGTATCTGCAAATAAAACATGTGTGAGGCGGTCGCCGGCTTCGTCAAACATGGTCTCGATGTCGCCTTTGCCGTCATCATAGAAGAACGTATGCGCAGTCGAGTAGACAAGATTGATCCAATCCTTGTCAAGCGCGCGGATCATATCCATCGCACCTTTGTGCGTTTCGATAAAATCGTATGGGTGGGCTTGAAGATTAAGTTTAATACCTTCTTTTTCAAAGACTGGCAGAAGCTCATCCATGGATTTGATAAATTTTTCTTCACTTGTTAAAGGATCATATTTTGAACCGCTGAATTCGCTGTTCATCAAATCCACTTCAAGTTCAACCGCAATTTCGATTGCCCGTTTCCAATTGCGCACTGCTGCCTGGCGGCGGTCTTCATCAGGACCCGCCCAGTGGTAAAGAGGAAGAAGCGATGAAAGCTTAACACCTGTATCTCTTAAAAGGCGCTTTAATTGTTTGATCTTTGCTGAATCGACTTTCGGATATTTATAAAACGGGCAAAAATCCTCGCGCGGAGACAATTCGATATATTCATAGCCGAGCTCTGCCGTTTTATAGACCGTTTCCTCTAAAGTTAAATCATCACGATACATGGATGGATCCAATGCTAACTTCATATTTTCACTCCTCTGTTTTTTAGTTTTGAACTGTTGTAAAAGATTGATAGAATTCCGGTTTTTCCTTCAATTCAACCTTTTCTTTTTGTCCAGATTCCTGGGCTTTTACACACGCGTCAGTCGTGACAGCAGCAATATAGCCGTCCCATGCCGTCGGTCCGCTGACCTCGCCTTTCTTTTGAATCGAATCAATAAAGTCTTGGATTTCCACATCGTACGCAGCGACAAAGCGTCTCTGCCAATCCATCAAAATATCTGTGCTGAATTTGCCTTCTTTTCTCAAGCTGATGCTTGATGGTTCAGGAAGCTTGATGATGCCGTCTTCTCCGACGATTTCACATTGAATGTCATAGCCGTATTTACAGTTCACATAGATTTCAGCATTGATGACGATACCGCCTTTTGTTTCAATCACGACGATTTGCGGATCTTTTAAATGCGGCAGCGCGTTTTTCGATTTTTTCGGGTAGATGACTTGAACGGACTCGTAGTCATCGTTGACGAGCCAGTGCAGTACATCAATTTCATGAACGAGCGTGTCGACTACGGCCATATCGGTTGTGTAGTTATCTCCTACAGTCGGGTTGCGGTGCGCGCAGTGAATCATAAGCGGTTCGCCAATCACATGGTTATCGAGTGCTTCCTTCAGCTGTACGTAACCGCTATCATAACGGCGCATGAAGCCGACTTGAACAAGGCGTTTGCCCACTTTGATTTCTTCTTCGACGATTCGCATGCATCCTTCAGCCGTTGTCGCGAGCGGTTTTTCACAGAACACATATTTCTGGGCTTTAATGGCTTTCAGCACGCTTGACTCATGCGCAGGCCCCCAGCTTGTCACTAAAACAGCGTCTACATTTTCGTCTGCAAGCAAGCTGTCATCATTCGGATAAACCGTCGCGTTTAATTGGTATTGCTCAACGACCTTTTGTGCAGCTTCTTGATTAACATCCGTTACGGCTACGATTTCCGCGCCTGACAGCTTGTTCGTGATGCGGTTAATATGTTCTTTTCCGATTGCTCCAGTTCCAATTACGCCAATACGTAAACTCATTGACAGCCACTCCTTCTGTTGGTTACATGATTTTGCTTTCTGTTCCTTGCTTTACTTGGCTCTGAGGAGACCCGTAGAGTTCCTCTTGAATTTGTTCAAGCGACTTGCCAGACGTATTCGGCGCAAAGAGCAGCCCGATGATCATACTGGCCGTCACACATCCGAGAAGAATTGCAGCCATCGTTCCAATGCCGAAATTGGTGATAATCATTGGGACAAACAGACTCCAAATCCCTATTGAAATACGGACAAGGAAAAACATCAGTCCTTGTGCGGAAGCACGATATTGCGTAGGAAAGATTTCACTAGCCCATAACTGATAGTTCGCTTGCTGCCCTGCTCCGTTATTGATGCCGATCACGACAATAAACAGGAGCAGAATCGGCAGGCCTTCAACTGGCAGCAGAAACAGTGTCCACCCGATCACCGCCATGAAAGCGGCGATTCCAAATACGGTTTTTCTATATTTGTCGGCAAAGGGCATGAAGATCAAGGCGACCCCCAATCCTGTGAAGATAAACAGCCCCATTTGCAAAAGGTTGGCCATGTTGGCAGATACACCGCCGACCTGCTGATAAATGTATGGCATAAAGAAGCCCATGACCCCGGCGGCTAAGTTCCAAACCAAGTACACACCCATCAAAAACAATATGCTTTTGAGATACATAGGCTTGAGCAAATCAAAATACGATGTCTTATTCAGTACAGCCGGCTTCTCTGCCTGAGCATCCTCCGGCTGATTTTTTGTCTGCCAGGCGTCTGATTCCGGAAGCCTGATTCTCAGGATGTACGTAATCAGCGCAATCACAAGCAGATGGGCAAATACGATTTTATTCCCCAAGAGTCCCAAGTCACCGGCCAGTACGGAGAGGAGCAGTACAACGACAGCGCCCGCGGCCCAAGCGACTTGTGCTACGCCGCAATGCCTGGCCCGATTCTTCTTTGGCGCATTTTCCGCAATAATGGTCCATGACGCGGTTATGTCAGCTCCTACTGATAAACCGATAATGATGTAACCGCTTAACAACATGGGGAAATTAACCCCGAACAAAACCAAACAAATCCCTAGTGCATAAACCAGCATACTATTGGTATAAACAGCCTTCCGTCCGACTTTATCAGCCAGAAACCCGCCAAGCAGCGCGCCGACAGCGGCAGAAATCGCATTTGCGCTCAGCGCGCCGAGCAGCCCGATTTGTGTATCGGATAGCTTAAGGTAACTGACCCATAATGATAAACCGGCGGAGCCTGCCACAATTGAACCGGCATCAATATAGTTGGCCAATGCTGCCGCGATTGTCCGTTTATTGAAGGCTGAATCTCCATTGGTATTGCCCATATGTTCATTCCCCATTAAGCCAGATCCAACAACTGCTGATCAATATAGTTTCTCGCAATCAATGCATACTCCAGCGGGTTTGCAACATCGGGGTCCTGTTCAGCTTCAATGACAATCCATCCGGAATAACTGTGCTTCAACAGCAGCTGATATACTTCTCTAAAGTCAATGCAGCCGTCACCGGGAACCGTAAACATGCCTTTTAAAAATGATTGCCGGAACGATTGTCCTTCGAGCCTGCATTGTTCCATGACATTCAGGCGGGCATCCTTAAAGTGCACATGCTTAATGCGGCCGATATGCTTCTCAAGCATCCCCATGTAATCGCCGTCAGAAATATACGCATGGCCTGTATCATAGAGGAGGTGTACATGCGCAGGGTCAGTTCCTGCCATCAGGCGGTCCACTTCTTCCGCTGTTTGGACACCAGTGCCGAGATGATGATGATAGACAAGCTTCAAGCCATGCTGAGCGGCAATTTCGCCAAGGTGATTCAGCCCTTCGCAAAGCCGCTCCCATTCATCATCCGTAAAGTGCGGCTTCTCTGTGAACACGTTTTTCTCCAAGCTTTGCACGCTGTACGTTTGTTCAGAGACAACTGCGACATCCGCGTTTACTTGCTGCAAATACTCACAATGCAGGGTAAATGTCTTTGCCGCTTCACCAAGTCCGTCACGCAAAATAAAACTGCTGAACCATTTTCCTGCAATGCGTAAGTTCCGAAGCTTCAGCTCTTTGTTCAGGATGGCAGGTTCGGGGAAAAAGCCCCCGACCTCTGTGCCTTGAAAACGTGCGACAACGATATCACTTAACAAATGCTGGAGTGTATTTCCCGCTCCAATTTCAGGCATGTCATCATTCCGCCACCCAATGGGAGCGATTCCCCACAGGATTTCATTTTTGCCCATCTATGATGCCTCCCCTCTAATACTGCTTCGCAGATTCCAGCTTTTTCTCTTTTGCTTCGTATGCTTTCTGAACGCTTTCTTGTTCAGATACCTCTGCCACTCCGACATGCCACCAGCTGTCATAGCCGTCCGTCATTGTTTTTGGCAGCACCTTCATTTCAATTAATGTTGATACATCCTGTTTCTTCGCATCCTCTAACGCCGCTTTTAATTCTTCTACTGTGTTTGCACGGTAGGTTTTCGCGCCGTATCCCTCAGCGACTTTCGCGTAATCGACATTCAGGATTTGGTTGTCATCTGTGCGGAACTCGCAATAGTAGCTGCCGCTGCCGTGATCCATTTGCAGGTTGTTGATGCATCCGAATCCTGAGTTGTCAAAGAGCAGCACATTGATTTTCTTGTTGTACTGAATCGCCGTGATCAGTTCAGAATGAAGCATCAGGAAGCTGCCATCTCCGACGATTGAATACACTTCTCTGTCAGGGTGGGCCAGTTTAAGACCGAGTGTCCCGGACACTTCATAGCCCATGCAAGAATACCCATACTCCAGGTGATACGTATTCGGAACATTAGAATGCCACAAACGCTGCAAATCTCCTGGGAGTGAGCCGGCTGAACAGATGATGACGCTGTCTTCAGGAATCGTCTCGTTGATTGTCAGCAATGCCGTTGTTTGCGGAAGCTCCGTATTCAACGCGTCAGCATATTCATTCAGGACCTCTTGAGAGAAATGATGTTTGATTTCCGGATCAAATGCTTCCCGCTTAAACGTCACTTTGCTGAGACGCTCGCGTTCAGCTAGCCATTCGTCCTTCAGCTCCCGGATCGTTGTGCCGAACTCGCTCTCATAGCCTTCAAGCAAGCCATGCAGTTTGCCAAGCGTCACTTTCGCATCCGCCACCACTTGGAATGCATCAAGTTTATACGCCTGCATTCGGCTGACGTTAATGTTCAAAAACTTCGCTTTATCAAAATCAAAAGCGGTCTTAGAGGATGTCGCAAAATCTGTATACCTTGTGCCGATGCCGATAATCAAATCAGCTTGGCGGGCCGCTTTGTTTGCCGCAAGTGTACCTGTGATGCCCATTCCGCCAAGGTTGTTCGCAAAATCAGCCTCAACAGTAGACTTTCCTGCCTGCGTTTCAACTAACGGAATGTTATAGGCTTCAGAAATAGCAACCAATTCATCGCGCGCACCGGAATATTTTGCGCCTCCGCCGACGAGAATCACAGGTTTTTTGCTGGATTTAATCAGCCCCGCCGCTCCTTGAAGCTCGCGCTCGCTCGGCTGCATGCGATCAATATAGTGAACCCGTTTGACGAAGAAACTTTCATCAAAATCGTATGCTTCCCCTTCAACATCCTGAGAAATACAAATCGTTGCCGGACCTGCTTTTGCCGGATCAGTCATGACTTCAAACGCGCGCAGCAAACTGCTCATCAGCTGCTCAGGGCGCGTAATGCGGTCCCAGTATCTCGATACAGGCTTCAATGCATCGTTTGTCGTAATCGCCGCACTGTATTCTTGCTCCATTTGCTGCAGTACAGGGTCTGGCTGTCTTGTCGCAAATGTGTCTGCCGGAATCAAGAGAACTGGGATATTATTTGCCAATGCAGTGCCGGCTGCCGCCACCAAGTTAGCCGCTCCAGGTCCGACGGATGTAGACACCGCATATATTTTTCTTCTCAGCATTTGCTTGCTGTACGCCATGGCCGCATGCGCCATTCCTTGTTCATTTTTCCCTTGATAGACTTTCAAATGGCCTGCATCCTGCTCAAGCGCCTGCCCGATCCCTAATACGTTTCCATGACCGAAAATCGTGAAGATCCCTTCGACAAAAGGCTCTTCCTTTCCATCTACATGGATGTACTGCTGGTTTAAGAATTTAATCAGCGCCTGTGCTGTTGTTAAGCGAATTTTCTTGCCCACAAACGATCCCACCTTTACTCGATCTTTTTCAATTATGACTGTGCTTCAATAAGCTGTACGATTTCATCAGCAGTCGGCATCGCTTCTGACGAACTGTGCTTGCTCACCACAATGGAAGCTGAAGCACTGCCGTATTTCAATGCCGTTTCGATGTCTTTTCCGGTGACAAGGCCATAGATAAAGGCTGACGCATAGGAGTCACCGGCTCCAAAAGTTTTCAGCACTTTTGTCTTGTACGCTTGAGCGCGGAATACCTCGCCGGATTTGCTGTATGCGTAAGAGCCTTCGACGCCGTGTTTGATGACAACGAGGTCGGCTGAATGGCCAAATAAATGATTGACGGATTCTTCATTGCTTCCGCCTGTGCGGTTTTCCATCACATCAAATTCATCGCGTGTGCCGATGACGATGTCAGACTGCTCGGCAACCAAAGAATAATAAACGGCTGTTTCATCTGATGACTGCCACGAATACGGGCGGTAATCCAGTTCGAATACCACTTTGACCTGATGCTTCTTCGCGTATTGAACAGCTTTTAATACCGCTTCCCGTGACGGGCTTTTGGCGAGCGCTGTCCCGGAAACAAGCAGCATTTTCGCATTTGCGATGTAGTCCTCGCTTACATCTGAAGGCGCAAGATAAAGATCCGCCACATCATCGCGATACATTAAAATGCTGCATTCTTCAGGGCTGAGGATTTCTGTAAATGCAAGGCCTGCTTTGTGTCCATCTTGATCAACAACCATCTGTGTTGTATCAACGCCGGTCTTTCTCATATAGGACTCTATGAATCTTCCATGCTGGTCATCCGGAATTTTGCCGATGAAGCCCGCTTTTAAGCCAAGCTTCGCGCTGCCGATCGCGATATTCGCAGGTGAACCGCCGACGTATTTGGAAAATGTCATCGTCTCTTCCATTGGGCGGTTGTATTCGACTGCGTTCAGGTCAATACATGCCCGGCCGATGGCAACAATATCAAAAGCCTTCTCTTCATTGAATGTATACTTCATCGTAAACAGCCACTCCTCACTTGTTAGCGTTCTAAAATCCACTCATGCGCCGGGTCGTTATGAAACTTCCATTTTCGCGTCGGCCCTGCCATGACATTTAAATAGTAGGATGTGTATCCGTCCGGAACGCCTACCGGGTGGTATCCCGCAGGAACGATGACAACGTTTTCATTTTCCACAGTCATTGTCTCGTCAATAGAACGGTCATCTGTGTATACGCGCTGAAACACAAAGCCCTGTCCCGGGTCTAACTCATGGTAGTACGTTTCTTCTAAGAAAGATTCTTCCGGCAAGTTGTCTTGGTCATGTTTGTGAGGCGGGTAGCTGGACCAGTTGCCGCTGTCTGTATAGACTTCAACTACTAATAGACTGTTAGCTGAAGGGTCTGAATCCGGAAGAATGTTATGAACAGTACGTTTGTTTGAAAATTGCCCGCGATGCTCAATTCCGTTGTCTTCCGCTTTGATCAGCTTTGTCGGAAGCTGTTTTTCCGATGGAGAATAGCAAAGCGCCACTCTTGCGTCGCTGACCGCTGTAATCTCAAATGCACGGTCATTTGACATATAGACGCTGTCTGTCGGTTTTCGTTCAAATACGCTTTCACGCGTACCGATATTCTCAAAAGTCGACTCATGGTCCGTCACTGTAATTTTTCCCGTTACCGCCACAATACAGATTTCTTGTTTATTCAATTCTTCGGCATAGCTGGAACCGGAAGCTAGATCTAACACCTTAAACTCTACATAATTGAGATCAGAGTTGGATTTCGTTACTTCGTGCACCAGTTTGACCCCATTAGACACTTCATGCGACTGCGGCTTACGCAACAAATAACTCATAGAGAAGCCCTCCTCTTTCTATTGGCAGAATGAGTCCGAACAGCGCACATGGACGCCGTTCGGCTGTTCGTCGTTTAGTTGAAATCAGGTGCCGGATATCTTGCCGTCACCACTTTTTTACGTGTATAGAAGTCGACGCTGTCTTTTCCGTTCGCATGCAGCGTTCCAAAGAATGAAGATTTCCAGCCTGAGAATGGGAAGAACGCCATTGGAGCCGGCACACCAAGGTTGATGCCTAGCATTCCCGCATCAATGTTTTCACGGAAGTAGCGGATTGCGTTTGAGTTGGATGTGAACAAGCAGGCGCCGTTCGCAAACTCAGACTTATTGGCGATTTCAATCGCTTCTTTCAGGTTTTTCACACGGATGACAGATAAGACCGGAGCGAAAATTTCATCTTTCCAGATCGTCATTTCTGTTGTGACATTGTCAAAGATCGTCGGGCCGACAAAGTAGCCGTCGTCAGACACATTTTCACGTCCGTCACATACGAGTCTGGCACCTTCTTCAAGACCTTTTTCGATATAGCTGAGCGTGCGCTTCTTGTTGTCTTCGCGAATCACCGGTCCTAAGAACACGCCGTCATCAAGGCCGTTACCGATTTTAATGTCCGCCACTTTTTCCTGCAGCTTCGCCATAAATTCATCGGCGATTCCTTCTTCAACTGTCACAACCGCACAAGCCATGCAGCGTTCACCGGCAGAACCGAAGGCAGCTCCGACGATGTTTGTGACCGTGTCTTCAAGATTCGCATCGTTCAAGACAATCGTATGGTTTTTCGCACCAGTCAGAGATTGAACGCGTTTTAAGTTTTCGCTTCCTTTTTTGTAGACGTATTCGCCTACTGGCTTGGAGCCTACAAATGAAATTGCTTTAATTTCGGGATGCTCAAGGATGCCGTTCACAACGTCATGCGCACCGTATACGACGTTGAATACCCCTTTCGGAAGGCCCGCTTTTTCAAAAAGCTCAACCAATTTCTCTGTTAACAGCGGAGTCCGCTCAGATGGTTTTAAAATAAATGTGTTGCCGAGCGCGATCGCCATCGGGAACATCCAGCAAGGAACCATCATCGGGAAGTTGAATGGTGCGATTCCGCCGACAACTCCGATTGGGTAACGGTAGTTCGCCGCTTCAACGTCCGTTGCGATGGAGGCAAGCGAGTCTCCCATCATCAGGGAAGGTGCTCCAGCGGCGAACTCTACGTTTTCAATCCCGCGTCCCACTTCACCTAAAGCTTCTTTTGTGTTTTTTCCGTTTTCAATGGTAATCAGATGAGCCAGTTCTTCTTTATGCTGGGACAGCAGCTGCTGGAAGTTAAATAGAATTCTGGCGCGGCGAGGAACCGCCACCTTTGACCATGTTTTAAATGCTTCAGCCGCTGTTTGCGCTGCGTAATCAATGTCCTCTTTTGTAGAAATCGGCACTTGGCATAGCACTTCTTTCGTCGCCGGATTGACGACATCTTCATATTGATCTGTTTTGCTTTCAACCCATTCACCGTTGATGTAGTTTTTTAATTTTCTGATTTCTGCCATTCTTATTGCCTCCTTCATTAGTAAACACATACACTTGTATGGATGGTTCCGGATAGATTCATATCAATATCCACTTTTCAGCAAGCCAAGAATTAAACGCTTTCAAAAAAACCAAAAAAATAAATGACGGATGCATATTTACATACAAGCAACCATTTCATGCACAACAGGTTACTTTTTGGTCATTTCTTGGTTATATTTTAATCGCATAATACCCATAAGTCAATCATAAACACTACATTTTTTCATTATTTTTATTATATTAATCTTTTAATCAAGTAAGAGAGGTAAGAGAAGGCCGTAGAATCTTGCAAAAGATATACACCGATGTTATCATTTTTTAAGCAACTATTGATTAACTTTTGGTTTTTATTATATATTTATGTTACGTAAAGATTCAAGAAGGAGTTTTTAATATGAAACTGATGCGGATTCAGGAAATGGAGGAGTACATTTTATCGCATGGCACTGTTTCCTTAGATGAGCTGTGCCAGGTGTTCAATGTCTCCAAAAACACAGTCAGACGTGATATCAACAAGCTTACAGAAAAGGGTGCGATTGAAAAAGTATACGGCGGCGTAACATCTATTGAAAAAACCGCATTAGTTCCTTTTGAAAATCGCACCATTCAGCACCAGGATGAAAAAACTAAAATCGCCCATTATGCTTCCCGATTTATTGAAGATCACGATTTAGTCTTCATTGATTCAGGAACGACGACAAAGTCTATTCTTGATACGCTTGATCCAGCCAAAAATGTCACCATCTTAACCAACAGTTTAGACATTATCAATGCGGCGTCAGCTTTGAAGAATATCAACTTAATCATTATCGGAAACAACTATAAGAGAAAAACCCGCTCCTTTGTCGGCATGGACGACCCGGCTATGCTTGATAAGTACAATATCAACAAAGCCTTTATGTCCGCTACCGGAACGACGCTGACTCACGGATTGACCAATTCGGATCTGCTGGAGTATGAAATTAAAAAGAGGATTTCAGAAAAAGCAAAAGAAGTGTATCTATTGGCTGACCATTCTAAATTCGGAAAATCAACGCTTCTGACGTATGCACCGTTTGACAGGCTGCATTGCATTGTGACCTCTCAGCCATTAGACGACGAGTACACGCAGTACTGCAATGAGCATCAAATCGGCATTCATCTGGCCTAACGTTTACAATAGTGTTGAGAGTCTATCATCCATTTTATTCTAGGAGGCAGATCATGAAAAAAGCGAAGCTCGGAAAATCAGACTTGCAGGTATTCCCTATCGGATTAGGAACAAATGCTGTCGGAGGACATAACCTCTATCCGAACCTAAATGAAGAAACCGGAAAAGAATTGGTGCGCGAGGCGATCCGTAATGGCGTTACAATGTTAGACACCGCTTATATTTACGGGATCGGCCGTTCCGAAGAATTAATTGGTGAAGTGCTGCGTGAATTCAACCGTGAAGATGTTGTCATCGCGACAAAAGCCGCTCACAGAAAACAAGGCAATGACTTTGTCTTTGATAATTCACCAGAATTTCTTAAAAAATCAGTTGATGAAAGCCTGAAGCGCTTGAATACCGATTATATCGATTTGTTCTACATTCACTTCCCTGACGAACATACGCCTAAGGATGAAGCCGTTAACGCGCTGAATGAGATGAAGAAAGCCGGAAAAATCCGCTCCATCGGTGTATCCAACTTCTCTTTAGAGCAATTGAAAGAAGCAAACAAAGACGGTTTGGTAGATGTATTGCAAGGCGAATACAACCTGTTAAACCGTGAAGCGGAAAAAACATTCTTCCCGTATACGAAGGAGCATAATATTTCATTTATCCCTTACTTCCCGCTCGTATCAGGTTTATTGGCAGGAAAGTATACAGAAGATACAACGTTCCCAGAAGGCGACCTGCGAAACGAACAGGAACACTTCAAGGGCGAGCGTTTCAAAGAAAATATCAGAAAGGTCAACAAGCTTGCGCCGATTGCCGAAAAACACAACGTGGATATCCCTCACATCGTATTGGCCTGGTATTTAGCAAGACCGGAAATTGATATTTTAATCCCGGGAGCAAAACGTGCCGATCAGCTGATTGATAACATCAAAACAGCCGACGTGACGCTTTCTCAAGAGGATATTTCATTTATTGATAAGCTGTTCGCATAAGAAGAAAGCAGCCTTCTCCATTGGAGAAGGCTGTTTTTTTGTGCGATAAATTCCTAGAAGCAAAATCTTACAAAAAGAGCCATACATCCGATAAAATAAAGGTAGTTGAATCTCAGAAAGAAAGTGATGAAAAAGCAAAAGCATGCAATGTTAATCTCACCTAGAAATATAGACTCATATCAATCAAAAAAGCTGATCCAACTTCTTTGATTCGCAACTCAGAATAGCGGGCCGTTTCGGCGGTCTATGGAGGAAACAGAATGAAACTTAAATATGTAAAAGCCTTAGTCGCAGTAATTGTTGCTTTAGGTGTACTGCTGCCATCAACGATTTCTCATGCAAAGAGCTTTAGCGGCCGCTCATCATCTAGTTACAGCAGCCGAAGTTCAAGCTCGTCATACAGCGGAAGCTATAAATCAAGCCCGAAATCAAGCTACAGCTCAGGATCAAGCTCTTCTAGCAAGAAATCCAAGACGTCTGACGATTCATCATCATCGATTTCGCTTAAAAAGAAGCCTTCGGAAAAGGCAAGCTCATCAAGCTCTAAAAAATCGTCAGGGACCTTTTCCGGCGCTACATCAAAAGTAACCGGAAAGACATACAGCGGAAAAACGTCTAAAGCTTATGTTGGCGGACGTTATGTTTCAGTCAATCATTACTATCACGCAGGTTTCGCGCCATCAGGATGGTTTGGATATTATAGCGGATTTACAATGGGTATGTTCATGATCAGCATGATGCACCCATGGGGTTACACCTATCATCCAGTCGGAGGCCCAGGCTATGTTTCGTATGGCGCTTCACCCATTGCCTGGATCGTTGATATCATTGCTTTGATCATTATTTTAATCATTGTCATCGCGTTGATTCGCGCATTTAAAGCACCGAAGACGTACAGAAGGAGATTTTAGGCAATGAGATTAATATTAAATGAGCAAGAAATTGTAGACGGAATTTGCGTGTATATTTCCAATGAAGAAGATATCTACCCTGAAGACGTTGAAGTAAAAGAACTATCGTACAACAAGCGTACAGGGTTCTTCGCTGAAGCCACATTTGGCCTGCACCACAAGCAGCTTATGTCAGATGACATTTCAGAAGGCATTATTCAGTTCTTAGAGGAATACCACAACTTCAATCCGGACGTTACCGTCGTTGAATTGCAATTTGATAAGAAAAAAGGCTTCTCCGCCTTGGTTTTCGTCAACGAAGCAGAAGAATAAAAATGTCTTAATCAAAACCTTACTCCGCGCGGGTAAGGTTTTTTTAATGGTTTCTCTGAGCATAAAGTTATTTCGTTTTTCCTAAACTCAGCGGATCTGTGATCATCTCTTTTGGCTTTAATGTTTCCGTTTTTTCAAAACAAATGTTTCAAATGAGATAGGAAATGGGTACTAATCTATTAACTTTGTTACATATTTTTAGTTACTCATTGGCTCAACAACTGAGGAGGAGACATTTGTGAAGAAAGACACAAGGAAATATATGATCTACTTTTTCGGCGCTTTAGGGGGACTGCTTTACGGTTACGATACAGGCGTTATCTCCGGGGCACTCCTGTTTATCAATAACGATATTCCTTTAACGACATTGACAGAAGGATTGGTTGTCAGCATGCTGCTCCTTGGCGCGATTTTCGGTTCGGCCTTGAGCGGCACATGCTCAGACCGCTGGGGCAGGAGAAAGGTTGTATTTGTCCTTTCCATCATTTTCATTATCGGAGCGCTCGCTTGCGCATTTTCTCAAACAATCGGCATGCTGATTGCATCTAGGGTGATTCTCGGATTGGCCGTCGGCGGTTCAACGGCGCTTGTGCCCGTATATCTTTCAGAAATGGCACCGACAAAAATTCGCGGGACACTCGGCACAATGAACAACTTAATGATTGTCACCGGGATTTTGCTCGCCTATATCGTTAACTACCTGTTCACACCGTTTGAAGCGTGGCGCTGGATGGTCGGTCTGGCCGCAGTGCCTGCCGTGCTTCTATTAATCGGCATCGCGTTCATGCCGGAATCGCCAAGATGGCTCGTGAAGCGCGGCCGTGAAGAAGAAGCGAGACGCATCATGAACATCACTCATGACCCCAAAGACATCGAAATGGAATTGGCAGAGATGAAGCAAGGAGAAGCGGAGAAAAAAGAAACGACACTTGGCGTGCTGAAAGCCAAATGGATTCGCCCCATGCTTCTGATTGGCGTCGGCCTTGCCATTTTCCAGCAGGCGGTCGGCATTAACACGGTCATCTACTACGCGCCAACCATTTTTACGAAGGCCGGTCTTGGCACATCAGCTTCGGCGCTCGGCACAATGGGAATCGGCATCCTCAACGTCATCATGTGTATCACTGCCATGATCTTAATTGACCGTGTCGGCCGCAAAAAACTTCTGATCTGGGGAAGTATCGGCATCACACTGAGCCTTGCTGCTTTATCAGGCGTGCTCCTAACGCTCGGACTTTCCGCATCAACAGGGTGGATGACAGTAGTCTTTCTAGGTGTCTATATCGTCTTTTACCAGGCGACATGGGGTCCGGTAGTGTGGGTGCTCATGCCTGAGCTCTTCCCATCCAAAGCACGCGGAGCCGCGACAGGGTTCACGACTTTGGTGTTATCGGCGGCTAACCTGATCGTTTCGCTTGTCTTCCCGCTGATGCTAAGCGCAATGGGCATCGCATGGGTCTTTATGGTTTTCTCAGTCATTTGTCTTCTCTCATTTTTCTTCGCTTTCTACATGGTGCCGGAAACCAAAGGGCGAAGCTTGGAGGAAATTGAAGCAAGCCTGAAAAACCGGTTTAAAAAGAAGAAAAGCACCCAAAACCAAATGCTGAATGAGCGTACATTATAAAAAAAGGAATCGTCTCCTTATGGGACGATTCCTTTTTCTGTTTACACCATGACCTTGCAAATATTGTTCGTAAATTCCACAGGGTCCTGAATCGGCAGGCCTTCGATGAGAAGCGCCTGATTGTACAGAAGGTTTGTGTACAGGCTCAGCTTCTCTTTATCTTGTTCAAACGCGTCCTGCAGCGTTTGGAATACCTCGTGATTCGGGTTGATTTCCAGCACTTTTTCCGCCTTCACATTTTGGCTGTCAGGCATCGCGTTTAAGATTTTTTCCATCTCAATTGTCACTTCGCCGTCAGCAGCAAGGCAGACTGGATGTGATTTAAGCCGTTTTGAGATTCTGACGTTTTTCACTTTGTCTGACAGAATGTTTTTCATTTCCTCAAACAGATCCTTATACTTGTTTTCCTCTTCCTCGGACTGCTTTTGATCCTCATCCGTGTCTATGCCAAGGTCTCCGCTTGATACGGACTTGAATTCTTTTTCCTGATAAGAAGCCAGCATTTTAATTGCAAACTCATCGATGTCCTCAGTAAAGTAGAGGATTTCATAGCCTTTGTCCGCCACCATTTCCGTTTGCGGCAGTTTCTCAATGCGGTCGTAAGAATCACCGGTCGCATAATAAATGTATTTCTGCTCCTCTGGCATTCTGGAAACATACTCGTCTAAGCTGACCAGTTTTTTCTCTTTTGAAGAGTAGAATAATAGGAGATCCTTCAATTGATCCTTATTCGCGCCAAAATCATTGTACACGCCGAATTTCAGCTGTCTGCCGAACGACTTATAGAACGTCTCGTATTTCTCTCGGTCTTTTTTCAACAGGCTTTGCAGCTCGCTTTTGATTTTCTTGCTGATGTTTTTCGCGATCAGCTTCAGCTGGCGGTCATGCTGCAGCATTTCTCTGGAAATATTCAGCGACAGATCTTCAGAATCGACCATACCCTTCACAAAGCTGAAGTGGTCCGGTAGCAGGTCTGCGCACTTATTCATGATCAGCACGCCATTGGAATACAGCTCCAAGCCTTTCTCATATTCCTTGGAATAGTAGTCGAACGGCATGTTTTCAGGGACGAATAGAATCGCGTTGTAGCGAACGGCTCCATCCACACTGATATGAACGTGTGTGAGCGGTTTATCAAACCCGTAATGCTTTTCAGCATAGAATTTTTCATAATCCTCATCTGTCAGCTCGCTTTTGTTTTTTCTCCAGATCGGCACCATGCTGTTGACCGTCTGCTCTTCCTGCACCTCTTCAAATTCATTTTCGCTTCCTTCCTTCGGCTTATTAATGGTTGTATCCATTTTGATCGGGTAGCGAATGAAGTCGGAGTACTTCTTGATGATCGCTTTTAAACGATATTCCTCTAAAAACTCGTCATAGCTGTCATCTTCTGTGTTCTCTTTGATTTTCAGGATAATGTCTGTACCGACAGAATCCTTTTCACACGGTTCAATTGTATAGCCGTCTGCACCCGCAGACTCCCATTTATAAGCTTCTTCGCTGCCAAGCGCTTTACTGATGACTGTCACGACATCGGCAACCATAAATGCCGCGTAAAAACCGACACCGAACTGCCCGATAATGTCATGTCCGTCTTTCAGCTCGTTTTCCTTTTTAAACGCGAGGGAACCGCTTTTTGCAATTGTTCCAAGATGCTGTTCAAGCTCATCCTTTGTCATTCCGCTCCCCGTATCAGAGATGGTTAATGTTCTCGCATCTTTGTCAGCTGCGACCTTTATGTAGTAACTGTCTTTATCAAACGTAAGCGCATCGTCCGTAAGCGCTTTGTAATAGATTTTGTCAATCGCATCACTCGAATTGGAGATTAACTCGCGCAGGAAAATTTCTTTTTGGGTATAAATGGAGTTAATCATCATATCCAGCAAGCGTTTAGACTCTGCTTTAAACTCTTTTTTCGCCACTCTTGATCGCTCCTTTACCATTATGTAAACCCTTTTCAGCATCTATTTATCACATAAGATGACAATTGTCAATTAGATTGATAGATGCATATATATGTAAATTTAACATTAGTTGGATTTATTTTCACTCTTTTTCTCACTCATTCTCATAAAAAAGAGAGGCTTCATCATCCTCTCTTTTTTTCTGTGTCATTCCAGCGGCCAAACTCCCGCTTCATCCATATATGCACCGGGTAGAAAAACAAACCGAACGGTATCAAAAACAATAGATTATGCCATGAAGCATTCAGAAATGCGCTTGCAGTCACCGGAAACGTAATCTCTTGCAATAAAAAAGAGATGACAGTCAGCACAACAAATGCAGATGGAATGGTAATGAAGCAATAAAACTTGAGCTCCTTCTTATGCTGTACCTTCAAACATACAAACCTCCCAACAATTTCTAATTCATCTTAACATATGCTGGCCTTTCTTTTCTCGCATGTTTATCACTGCACATAGCGGGAAGACAAATAGAAAAAGGAGGTCTCGTATCATGGGAAGACTTGAAAACAAAACAGCAGTGATCACAGGCGCCGCGACAGGCATTGGGCAAGCGACGGCAGAGGTTTTTGCCAATGAAGGCGCGCGTGTGATCATCGGAGATATCAATAAAGATCAAATGGAGGAAACAGTTGACGCAATCAGAAAAAACGGAGGACAGGCAGAATCCTTTCACCTCGTTGTGTCAGATGAAAACAGTGTGAAAGCATTTGCTGATCAAATCAAGGATGCATGCGGAACGATTGATATTCTGTTTAATAATGCCGGCGTTGATCAGGAAGGCGGAAAGGTGCACGAATATCCGGTTGACCTGTTTGACCGCATTATCGCCGTAGACCTGCGCGGCACGTTCCTTTGCAGCAAATATCTGATTCCGCTCATGCTCGAAAAAGGAGGCTCCATCATCAATACCTCCTCCATGTCAGGCCGGGCCGCGGACCTTGACCGCTCCGGCTACAACGCAGCAAAAGGCGGCATCACCAACCTGACAAAGGCAATGGCAATCGACTACGCACGAAACGGCATCCGCGTCAATTCCATTTCACCGGGTACGATCGAAACCCCGCTGATTGACAAATTAGCAGGCACCAAAGAACAAGAAATGGGTGAAAAATTCCGCGAAGCCAACAAATGGGTCACGCCGCTCGGCCGTCTCGGCCAGCCGAAGGAAATGGCGACAGTGGCCCTGTTCCTCGCGTCAGACGACAGCTCATACGTCACAGGAGAGGACATCACCGCAGACGGCGGCATCATGGCATACACATGGCCAGGGAAGATGCTGATTGATGAGAAATGGAAGGAAGAAACGAAATAAGAGAGGGGATGTCCCTCTCTTTTTGTCTTTCAAAGCAATACAACCTTATACTTTTTTACATCCAAAAACTGCAAAAATTCCCTCGCCAGCACTTCAGGCGGATGCGCCTTTCCTTCATCCAGCCGATACAAAAGCAACCCAATAATCATTGCGGATACATAATGGGCATAAAGCTTTTTCTCTGCGTGAATATCAGTTTGCTGATGCAGATAAAACGATTCCAGCGCTTTGAACATATCAGGTATCACATGAGGAACACCCCATTCCCGATTGAGAAAATGGACAATGGGCATCTTTGACAAAGCAGAAAGCAGACTGGCGAGCGCCTTCTCCGCTTCCTTTAAGGAAAATTCATTCGGGCTGGAGGCAATCGTCAGGTGATCAATGATCTCCGCACATGATCGCTGTATCATGGTTCGGAGCAATTCCTCCTTATTGGCATAGTGATCATAAAAGGTTGCACGGCGGATATTGCTTTTCCGGGTAATATCCGAAATTGTGATGGCTGCGTAGTCTTTTTTCTCCGCCAGCACGTCCAGAAATGCCTTCTGGAGCGCCTCTCTCGTTCGAACCACACGCCTGTCGATTTGCTTGTCCTTCTCTCGCTCTCCTGGCACAGCTTGTCCAAACAGCCAATAAAATCTCTTTTGAGAAACAAGCTCCCATACCTTTTGGCTGATAGCTTCCGGAGTCGCGGCCGCATCCTCATTCAGCCAATACAGGATAATCGCGTACGTGTACAAGGCCCGGTAATGTCCGTAAATTTCCCGTTCGATCGGCGTCAAATTCACATGGACCGGAGTCAGCAGCACATCCTGCTGAAACACATCCCTAAAAAAACGATGGAAATGCCCTCTGTTCATCATCACAGAAAAAAAGGATCGATGCTCATGAACAAAGGACAGCGTCGGATGCACCGTTTGCCGTTTTTTGTTCAAATGAAGGGTATCCATATGACTGAAGGCGTCAAAAAGCGCTTTGCCCAGTCCTTCCTTCATGTCTTCGATCACATCCTCAATGATTGAAAACTTATCCTCATAATAAAGGTAGAGCGATCCGCGGCTCACTTTGGCCTTCTCAGCGATTTCTTTCATTGTGATGTGTTGAATATCTCTTTCTTTCAATAAAGCCAGCAGCGCCTCTTTCACTTGAGCTTCGGCAGATTCCGGCACAAAAGACACCTCCAATCATTAGACAGATCTTAGATATATGTACGGTAACGTATAGATGGTTCACCGTTGTCTTTCTTACAGAAAAGGTACCACCTTATAATAGGTCCGAGAAAAGAAGAAAGCAAATGAGGGGGATTTTACAATGGAACAGCAAGTAAAGGACGACATCCAGCGTGTCTTTCAGCTTCAGAAAAAACAGCAAAAAGCCTTGCGCGCTTCAACAGCGGAACAGCGGAGAGAAAAGCTTCAACGCTTTTTAGATTCCGTCATCGCCCATGAAGAAGAAATCATCGAAGCGATCCGCAAAGACGTCCGCAAACCATATCACGAAGTCAAAAAAGCGGAAATCGAAGGAACAAAAAAAGCGATCAGAGATAATATGAATAACCTGGAACAATGGATGGCGCCTAAAGAAGTCGGTTCATCGTTAAGCCCTGACGCAAACGGAATTCTTATGTACGAGCCTAAAGGCGTCACACTCATCCTCGGCCCGTGGAACTATCCGTTTATGCTGACGATGGCGCCGCTTGCCGCTTCTCTCGCAGCCGGAAACAGCGCGATTGTGAAGCTGTCCGATTTCACGATGAACACGAGCAACATTGCCGCTAAAGTGATAAGAGACGCTTTTGATGAAAAAGAAGTCGCGATTTTTGAAGGAGAGGTTGAGGTGGCAACCGAACTACTTGATCAGCCGTTCGACCATATTTTCTTCACTGGAAGCACAAATGTCGGGAAAATTGTCATGACAGCGGCTGCCAAACACTTGGCATCTGTCACACTTGAGCTTGGCGGCAAGAGCCCGACGATCATTGACAGTGAATACGATCTGATGGACGCAGCGAAAAAGATCGCCGTCGGGAAATTCGTAAACGCCGGCCAAACCTGCATCGCACCTGATTACCTGTTCATTAAAAAAGACGTTCAGGACAGGTTCGCGGGGATTTTACAAACAGTCGTCAACGCTGGATTTATGGAGGATGATCATACCCCAGACCGCAGCAAATTTACGCAGATCGTCAATGACCGCAACTTCAACCGCGTCAAAGATCTGTTCGACGATGCCATCGAAAAAGGGGCGGAAGTGGTGTTCGGCGGCGTATTTGATGCCAGCGACCGCACGATCTCGCCAACCGTTTTGAAAAACGTCACGCCTGACATGAAAATCATGCAGGAGGAAATCTTCGCACCGATTCTGCCAATGATGAACTATGAAGACATCGACGAGGTCATCGATTACGTAAATGACCGCGATAAACCGCTTGCACTTTATGTGTTCAGCAAAAACCAAGATCTGATTGACAACGTCCTTCAGCACACGACATCAGGAAATGCGGCCATCAATGATGTCGTCGTCCATTTCAGTGACGTCAACCTGCCATTCGGCGGCGTCAACACAAGCGGAATCGGCTCCTATCATGGGGTATACGGATTCAAAGAGTTTTCTCATGAGAAGGGTGTCTTTATTCAGGCCTCTAAATAATCGTAATGAAGAGAATCTGCATCATCTTGCAGGTTCTTTTTTTATCTTTATATCACCTAAATAAAGAGATTAAAAGTGATAAAATACCATTTTTACTACGAGACCAAATTCCTCTAGTCTATCTCATTGAAACCCTGCAGCCCCTAACGTATAATATCCCAGAAAACTTCAAAGGAAAGAATATTATACATGGAAAAACCAGCAGGATTTTGGATTCGGGCAGCCGCCTCGATTATTGATGTATTTATTATAGCTATATTCTCTTTCATTATGATTTTCATTAACACCTTCATTGTGTTGCCACTCATTGATGCAGCAGGTACACACATGTCAGAAGCCCAATATGAGTTTTTCATGTTGATCATTGGCACAATCCCTGTTTTGGCCATCATATTTATTTTCGCTATTCTTTACTATAGCTTGCTGACTTCCTCAAACATGCAAGCAGCATTGGGAAAAAAACTCATGGGCATCATCGTTGTCAATCAGTATAGCGAGCGTATTTCTTTTTGGCACAGCTTCGGCCGTTTCTTCGCTTACACATTATCTAAGATCTTATATCTCGGTTTTATCATGGCGGCCTTTCCCTCTAAACTGGCATTACATGATTATATTTGCGGGACAAAGGTTGTCTATAAAAATAAATATCTTGATTGATCAAAAAAACAGGCTGCCGAGTTAACCTCGCCAGCCTGTTTTACTATTTCCCAAAAGCCATCAGCTTCGTATAACTTCCAATATAAAGCGTTCCGTCCTCAGCGAGCTGAGGAGAAGACACGACGTTGCTGTCGGTTTGATAGTTCCATAATTCATTGCCGTTTGCGTCTGCCGCATAAACCTTCATATCATCTGACCCGAAATAAACCGTTCCCTTCGCGTCAATCAGCGGCGCCGTTCTGACAGGGCCGTCTGTGTAGAATGACCAGTTCATATCCCCGTTTTTGCTGATGGAAAACAGCTCGCCGCTTCCTGAGCCGATGTAGATATTGCCATTATGATCAATCGCAGGAGATGAGCTGGAGAACCCGTTTAGCGGGAATGTCCATTTCAAACTGCCTGTTGATGTATAAGCATACAGCTGTCCATCTTGGTTGCCGGCATAAATGTTTCCGTCCTTATCAATCACCGGATATCCTTTAAACGCATTTGACGTCGTTCTGGACCATTTCACCTGTCCGGTTCCGGAGTTGATCGCATAAAACACGTAATTATATGTGCCGACATACACGGTGCCGTTTTTGGCAAGCACCGGCACAGAGCTGACGACACCATTTGTTTTCAACTTCCAGCGCTCTGTCCAGGTTGATTTTGACGTCGGTTTGATCGCGTGAACATAATTATCAAGTGTTGAGAAATACAACGTCCCGTCTGAACCGATCACCGTTTCAGAGCTTGGCCCGCCGCTTAACGGAACCGTTGTTAAAATTTCTCCCGTTTCTTTGTCAATAAAATAAATCTTTTTGTCATAGGATGCCAAATAGATAACGCCGTTGGTCCCAAGTACAGGAGATTGCGTATATGTTTTTCCAAGATTGCCCGTCACCCATTTGACTGAGCCGTCTGGATTAAAGGCTTTCATTTCCCCGTCTCTGGAATGAAGATATACTGTGCCGTCTCCGTCAATCACAGCCCCCGCTCCATTTTGCGGAGTCGTTCTGATGTCGTTTTGCCATTTCAGCGTCCCGTCTGTATTTCCGGCGAACCGGCTTTCGCGTGACCAGTTAAACATGGCAGGCGCCATCGCTTGTACATCATATCTTCCTGTCAAAAAGCCAGATGCTCCATTATTTTGAGAAAACACCGTTTCCGCCGCATAAGCAGCTGTCGGCTGAAGCACTTTGACAGCGGGCACATCAGAAACAGCGCCGGCCGAAACAGCCGCCGCCACCGCAGCTCCCGCAATCAAAGCTTTCATACGAAATGACTTGACCATCATTGAGACCCCCATTATATGTAACTTCTAATTTGTGACCATCATAACATATTCATCCATTTTATAAATCTATTTCACAAAAACATCACAAACTAGAAAACTATGTAAGAGTATTCACGGACGTTTTTTCAGCACCCGGCCGAAATGCAGCCACAAACCAAATGACGTTGACAGCTGCCGCAGCGAGACTAATTCCGAAAACAAAGATCACCTCAGAAAGCAGATGGTCACTAAAGAAACTAAACATTAAGATAAAACCGGCCGAAGACAAATGAATCAAAAGCCCGAAGCCGCAAAGCACCGCCATGACATACCTCATTGCATCGACTCCGAGCATATAAACGAGAAATGGAATGAAATACAATACAAGGATCATACCGACAGCTGACCACATGCCAACCGAATTAAACTGATTGGCCGCCGCTCCCGTTCCGGCCAGCGGCGAAAGTGAAGCCGCCACAATCACAGCGCAAAAAAGAAACGCAGAAATGGTTGTCATGATCGCCACGCTATTTTTTTTAGACATCAAACTCCTCCTTTAATAGAAATATTAACCTTTTTTATTATAAGTAAGTTGAATGTTATATTCATTATATTTTTTAAAAAAATCCAGAACATACAGAAATGATGTGATTCTTTCTAGTATATTTATATAGTAAAAAACAAAGGATAAAAGACTCATTTTTCTGTAATATCAGGATTTTATCACCATATCATATTGCATGCACTTGTTTTTCAAAGTATACTATTCCAGATTAATTCAGAGGAGAGAGAAAAATACATGGAAAAACCAGCAGGATTTTGGATTCGTTTTTTAGCTTATTTTATCGATGGCATTATTGTATCTATTCCTAGTTATATTATTCTATTTTTGATCAATTCTGTTTTTGTAGCTGGGGCTGTGGCAACAAACCCTTACATGACGGAAGAAGAGTATTTAGTGAAATACATGACGCTTGCATTTTTGCCTACTATGCTGATCATGATCGTCATCAGTGTGTTATATTACGGGCTGCTCACAGCTTCTAAAATGCAGGGCACACTCGGCAAAAAAATTCTTGGCTTGAAGGTGGTCAATGAACAAGGTGAACGGGTTTCTGTCGGGCAGGCAATTGGCCGTTACTTTGCCTATATCTTATCTGGAATCATCTTTTATATTGGGTTTATCATGATCGCCTTTGGAGAGAAAAAAGGCCTGCATGACATCATTTGCAAAACACGTGTCGTGTATAAATAATAGAAAAAAGTCTAGACGCCAATAGGCGTCTAGACTTTTGTTTTCTTTACAATAGGCTGCCACGACAGATACGTAGCGCTTCTCCACAGCCACTCAAACGGCCCCATCCGAAAGACACGAAGCCAAAGGTGGCTGAAGACCATTTGAACGGCACAAACAGCAATTGTAATGAGCACACCCGCAGCAGGGTACACTTTTCCATACAGGCCCAAGCCGTAATGATAAAAAATCCAAGTACACACAATAGACTGCATCAAATAATTGGTAAATGCCATCCTCCCAACAGCGGAGAATGATTGCAGCACTGTTCTCACTCTTGTTTTATGATAAAGATAGACAACCGTTGTAACATAGAAAAACATGAGGAAAGGCGCGCCAATCAGCAAACATATTTCTTTATCCGTTACATTGTACAGCACCTGGGCGCCGATGCCGATGACAAGCCCAGCCATCCATAATCGTTTTAATCCTTTGCGATGCTTTTCCGGTTCATGCAAATACCGTGATTTTGCTGCCGCAGCTCCCAGCAAAAACATGCTGAAATATGGAATGGATGCAAAGAAAAAGTTGAGCGGATTATACGTAAGCATGCCATTCGAAGACATGTAAACAAGACGGTCATGGATCCGCTGTTCTGCAATGTCCTTCAGGCTGCCGCTTCCATAAACATGCATCGCTTGCTTTGCCTGCTGTGTTACGGCTTGTACCCATTCCTGTCCATTTGATTGATCAAAACTTGTCAACATGAACGGAATGGAAAACAGAAGATACAAAGAGACCGCCCATATCAGCAGTGTTTTCGGCTTTGCTTTTCGAAACAAGAGCAGGACAAAACCGAGCAAGGCATATTCTGTTAAAATATCCCCGTCCCATATCAAAAAGGCATGAATCGTTCCAAACAAGAGAAGCGCCATTAACCTTCTCACATATAACGGAACAAACCGTTTCCCTTTGTTTTCTGCTCTCTCCATCATGACAACCATGCCAAATCCAAATAAAAAGGAAAACAATAAAATACATTTTGTTTGAATGAAGAATTTCAGTATGTCTGCGGCGGCAAAATCAGCTTCAGACCACTTATCCATGAAAAAATTCTCTTTTCCAAGCATAGACAAATACATATCCGGATAACTGAAATGTGCCAGATTGACAAATAAGATGCCGAAAATCGCCATTCCTCTCAGCACATCAAGCACACCGATCCGCTCATTTGTTAAAGTCGGCTGTAATGAAGACATAGCCATCACGCTCCTTTTTTCTGTACCTTAAGGGTATGAAAAAATGAAGCGCGGAAACATCGATTTAGGTGTCAGGCCGGCATGAAAACCTTACAATCTTGTCATCTTTATGGTTTCATCATCTTTAAATCTAATGCTTCGATATTCTGCAAAACGCGATCAAAACGCAAAGCCTGAGGCTCACATGGGAAGATGTGGCCTTCATACGGGTCGCCTAACGTCCGGAAAAACGGTTCAAATAAACCAGGAACCAATACGCCCACCATCTTTGTATAGTGAGAATCAAGGCGATAGGAGTGAACGGTATTTGCAGGGACATGCAGGAAATCTCCCGGATTCAGCTGAATTTCCTGGCCATCTGCCCACATCGTCATCTGACCTTCAAGGCAATAAAATGTTTCTGTATGATGTTCATGGTAGTGATCAACGATTCGGTCACCTTTAGGGCCTTCAGAGGATACGACGATAAACTGGCCATCTGTATTTTTTTGTGCAGCCACAATGCGGTGAAGCTGATCTCCAGTCAACAGGCGATCTCCTTCTCCAGATTCAAGAACGTATGGAACCGCTCCATCTGGCAGCTCTGTAAGTTCCGCTAATTTGGTCGAACATGCAGGCTTTCCTTCATCTAGAAATACAATGTCCGCTACAGCGGCTGCTTCTGCAAATCGCTCGTTTGAGACTTCTTCGCTTGCGTACGGCGGATGTTCAGCGTGATCATACGGATTCCCAATAACGGAATACAAGTGCGCTACGTTTCCTTTCATCGTGTAAGATACCAGTCTTGTTCTGTGGCTCTGCATCCGGTAGCTGTGCGGTGTTCCCGCCGGAATGTTCGCATAATCACCTGATATTAATAAATAGCGTTCACCATCAAGTGTCAGTTCCAGTTTCCCGTCCAAAACGAGAATTCCTTCATGTGTGTCCTTGTGGACGTGAAGCGGAAAGGCATCTCCTTTCCCCCCGGAAAGAAGCACGATCTCAAACAAATCATCTGTGCTCCTCCCATTCGCCATCACCGTGGCAACCTGTCTGCCGAACAGATAGCGCTCGCCTTCTCCGCTCCGGAGCAAATAAGGCATTTTTTCTTTAGGCAATGAATGTGTACATAATGTTTTCATATTATCGCTTCCTCCAATTTAGACCAGTCTATATATTATCATTTATTTGTCTAGACCGTTCTATATAATTGTAGAAGAAAGGATAACAAAATGCTACCCTTTTTTTCTCACCAGCACTGGTATTTGTTCGGCAATGAGAAGAAGAGGCGTTTTGTCTTTATTCGTTAACGAAAGCATGATGCCGCCCTCAATCATCGAATTAATCAGCGTTCCAAGCTGATTTGCTTCTTCTTCTGCAAATCCGTTTTCCATTAATTTTCTGGCAAAAACCGCTTCCCAGCTTTTAAACACCTTCATGCAAACCGTCCGCAGCGGTTCACTGATTAACGCTGTCTCACTCGCCAGCAAACCGACTGGAATACCTTTAATGCTTTCTGTGTTATCAAATTGGCTGGCTGTTTTTTTGATAAAAAGCTGAATCGCTTCTGTTGGATCAGAGGATTCATCCATGCTTTTCTGTATCAGATGTTCAACGATCTTACCTGTATATGTAACCGCTTCAATTGCTAGTTCTTCTTTGCCCTTCGGAAAAAAGTGATAAAGCGATCCCTTAGGAGCACCGCTTTCTTTTACAATCTGGTTCAAACCTGTCGCGTGATATCCTTGCAGCTGGAACAGACGTGACGCCGTGTGAAGGATTTTTTCACGTGAATCTCCTCTGCTAGTCATTAAAACATTCCCTCCTAGGTATGGTAGAGCGACTTATATAATATAAAAAAGAACCCTGTGATTGTCAAAAGGGGTAAGACCCTCCCGGATGGGGTAATGTACAAAAACAGCGTCTAGGAGGGATCTCTCAATGACAATCGATCATTCAGTCACGAATACAGAACAGCTTGAACGACAAAACCCAGCCGTAAAAACAAAGCTCAAACTGAAAAAGCTTAAGGATCAGGTGATCGTCATTACCGGCGCTTCAAGCGGAATCGGACTTGTCACGGCGCGAATGGCAGCTGAAAAAGGCGCAAAGGTCGTGGCAGCAGCGCGAAATGAAGACGCGCTGAAGGAGCTCACTGATGAACTAAAGGAAAAAGGGCACGACGCCATATGGGTAAAGGCGGATGTCGGAAAAGAAGAGGACGTCAACCGCATCGCAGAAACCGCGATCAGCACATTCGGCCGCTTTGACACATGGGTCAACAATGCGGCCGTCTCGACTTTCGGACATGCCATGGACGTCACCGTCGAAGACATGAAGCGCATGTTCGACACAAATTTCTGGGGACCTGTTTACGGAACAAGAGCGGCTGTCAAACACTACACCGGCAGAGGTGTGCCGGGCGCACTCATTAATGTAGGAAGCCTGTTCGGAGACAGGGGAACGGTCATTCAATCCACATATGCGTCTGCCAAATTTGCGCTTCACGGCTGGACGGAAAGCATCCGAATGGAGCTCGAAAAGGAACAGGCGCCCGTCTCGGTAACGCTCATCCACCCGGGCAGAATCGACACACCTTATAACGAGCATGCGCACAGCTATCTCGACAAACAGCCGGCTCATTACCGCTCCATGATCTATCCGCCGGAAGCAGTCGCCGAAGCGATCCTGTTTGCCGCCGAACACCCTAAGCGCGACATGTACATCGGCTCACAGGCCAAAGCCATCGCCATGCTGGGCGCGCTTTTTCCTCGTCTGACCGACAGACTGATGGAAAAAATCATGTATCACAGCCAGCATGCCGAAAGACCGTCCAAACCGCGAGAAGAAAGCGCTCTTTATGATGAGGGCTGCGGTATGCATGACAGAGGCACAAATAAAGGATGGATGAGGTCAAGAAGCTACTACACAAAAGCGACGAAGCGCCCAATTGTATCGGCGGCTGTTGTTGCCGGACTAGTGGCTTGGGCTGCCGCCAAACGATGCAGATAATCTCTGACCATAAGAAAAACCCATGCTGTTCCAGCGAACCATGGGTTTTTCAGCTGTTAATCGATAAAAGCCTTGTTCATACGCTGCAGCAGCTCGCCAAACATCTCTTTTTCCTGTGTTGACCATTCTTTCAGCATCTGTTCATAACGTTCAAGGCGCTTTTGCTGATCGGCTTTTAATAGTTGTTTGCCGAGTTTTGTAATAGTAAACAGGCTGACTCTCCCATCAGATGGGTCTGAGAAACGATAGATGAGCTCCTTTGCCTCTAATGCAGCTGCTTGTCTTGAAAGAGTAGAAATATCAAGCTTAAACGATTCTGCCAATTCCTTAACACGAGCAGGCCCAAACTCATCCAATTGTCTCAGTAATAAGTACGAAGATCTCTCCAAATTCCCTGTTCTTTTCTCTGATTGATCCAGATAAACAGCTCTCCTGATAAAAGTCGTGAGCTCATATTCAATTAATTCAACTGGATTTTGATTTTGCAATCGCTCTCGCTCCCTATTCCAATCTCCGGCATTGACAACATCATATATACTTGTATAATACAAATGTACATTAACTGAATAAATACAAGTCGTTATATGACTAAATCAATCATTATACTTGTATAGTACAATCATATAAAAAGAAAGTAAAGCGATTCCTCAGAACCATCCTAGAAGCAAGCACCAGAAAGGAGGAAGCTGTTCTGATTGGAGAGCAGCACTTGATGTGAAAGTCATACGAATTATCTTGCAAGTGTTGATATTATATGTATTTTTTATGATCGGGGAAGCCATTCAGCATCTGTTTCATTTACCCGTGTCAGGAAGCATCGTTGGATTGGTATTGCTTCTGATCTGCTTGGGCCTCCGTATTGTTCCCGTCTCCATCATTGAAGACGGAGCAGGGTTTTTATTATCCTTCCTTCCATTGTTGTTCATCCCGGCAATGACAGGAGTGATAAACTATCCGTCTCTCATTTCATTCAATGGCCTGATGCTGCTGATTACAGTCGTTCTGAGCACCATCGTCACGATCATTGCGGCTGGATTCGCCAGCCAGCTATTAGAGAAAAAAGCAAAAAAACGGGAGGAGAAAGAGAAATGCAGCAAGCATGTATCGCGATCATTATAATTCTTTTAACAGTTGCCGCTTATTTAGCGATGGTCAAACTCTATAAGCGATTCCCGCTTCCATTTCTGATCCCCGTTCTGACAACGACCATTTTGATTGTAGCGGTTTTGATGATGTTCCATGTTTCCTATGAAGGCTATATGATCGGGGGGAAATGGATCAATTCTTTGCTTGGGCCGGCTGTCGTGGCACTGGCCTATCCGCTTTATAAACAATGGCATATCATTGTCAAACATTGTGTTCCCATTTTAGGCGGCGTCCTGGTCGGATTATGCATGGGAATGATCAGCGGGCTGATCTTCGCAGAAGCATTCGGGATTGATCATGATCTCTTATTATCCATTCTGCCAAAGTCGATCACAACCCCTGTCGCTATTCAGATCGCCGCCGGTCTTGGCGGCGTCCCTTCCATGACAGTCGTATTTGTCATGATTGCGGGCTTTTCAGGCGTCATCCTCGGGCCGCTTTTCCTAAAATGGCTTCGCATACGCAGTTCCCTTGGACAAGGCATTGCATTAGGCAGCGCCTCCCATGCACTGGGCACCTCCAAAGCATTGGAATATGGGGAATTGGCCGTATCCATGAGTTCCGTATCCATGACGCTTTGTGCGGTGCTCGGCTCATTCTTCGGCCCGCTCGTCGTCTGGCTGTTTCATATTTAACAAAGAAAGACTGCCCCGGGGGAGGGCAGTCTTTTTCGTTTAAGAAGCAAAAAAATCAATCAGCGGCTGAAAGTCCTTAGATAAATCAACGTCATTCGGTTCTGCTTGAAGCAGGCGGTCAATCATACGCTCCAGTTCCTCAATATGATGTTGATCTGTGTATTCAATGAAGTTTAAGCTTTCAAGCCAATCCCGGTATGAATGTTTGGCTTTGCCATAGCTGTTTCCAAAGACAAGGCAAGGTGTTTTGGTGATAATCGAGAAAATCATCGCGTGAAGGCGGTCGGTAATCACCAATTTACTGGAGCCGATGCGGTCCAGCATCTCCATAAAATGCTTTTCACGATCAGCGTAATCGATGGTGTCTAACGTATCCAGCACCGTATCGGTACGCTCTGTGTAAGTTGTTTTTTCTGCCCATTGCTTCATCTGTGAAATAAAATCTTCGTCAGTCACTTTCTCCTTATCCGCTCTTAAAATAAAGAGAACGCCGTCCCGCTCGAGCTCTCGCGGCACAATATCCAAGGAAAGCACCATGTCCGGTGTAAAGATCACATTGGAGTTGAAGGTCTCTTTCACAACATCCAGTGTTTGCGTCTCACGCGCAGCAATCGTTAAGTTTGTATTTTGATGGTACGCATCCTGTGTTTTTTTCTTTTCCTTCTGTCCTTCCTCTGTATCCTCAAAATAAACGGATTGTGGCAGAGAAATTGATTTGTAGTCTTTAAACGCCGAAAAGACCTTTCTTCTGTCTTCCTCAATATCGAGATAAAGGTTTCCTAAGTTCCCTCCGCCTGTAAAGCAGACAATATCGTCTTCACGAATGATCTCCTTCACCAGTTCAATGCCCTCATCCGTCGCATAATCCATAATCTCAATGTATTCATAATACGGAAAATGATTTTTGATAAATTTCTCTTCCGCATACGCAATCGCTTGGTCTCCAATGTTTGTGTAACTAGGGGAACCAAACAAAAATACTTTTCGTTTATCATTTAACAGAACTTCCGGCTCCACATTTGGCGCAATGCCTTTTACTAGTTTTTTGCCTTTGATTTCTTGTACAGTCATATCTGCGTCCTCCTTCTGGGATGAATTCCTCATTGTGTGTTAACTGTCTCTACCCAAAAAGAAGGATGGCTATGCATTGGCATGTGCATCGGCTATATCAGAAACATCGTTTTCGCCAATTTGATAGACGCTGCAATGTCCCGCGCCGTTCTTTCCATATATTCCGCGGCATGTTCAAACGCATCTTCTAGCGGCACGGCTCCGGGGACGATGCTGAAAAGCGCATCGATTCCGTGTTGATAGACGGCATCACTGTCACGTGATACTGATCCCGCAATACCGATGACAGGCACATCGTATGATTTAGCCGCCTTGGCTACGCCGATCGGCGTTTTTCCATGAACCGTTTGGCTGTCGATCCGTCCCTCGCCGGTAATCACAAGATCTGCATCCTGAACGATACTTTCAAAATCAACCGCTTCAAGGACAATATCAATGCCTCTTTTCAGGTCAGCCTGAAAATAAGTCAGCAGGCTCCATCCAAGACCGCCCGCTGCACCGGCGCCCTCTGTATCTCGGAAGGTTGATCCGAGCTCTTTTTCTGCCATATCAGCGAAATGGCTTACGTTCTGTTCTAGTACATCCAGCATGTCGGCCGTCGCGCCTTTTTGCGGTCCGAAAACAGCCGTAGCACCCTTTGGTCCTGTTAACGGATTGTCCACGTCACAGGCAACTTCCAGTTTGACATTCCGCAATCTGGAATCAAGCCCGCTCACATCTATTGATGCAAGCTGAGATAACGCGCCGCCCCCCGGGCCAATCTCGCTGCCTGAGTTATCAAGAAGCCTTCCGCCCAATGCCTGAATCATCCCGGCTCCCCCGTCGTTCGTGGCGCTTCCGCCGATTCCGATGATCAAACGCTCCGCTCCTGCATCAAGAGCTGCCCCGATTAATTCTCCCGTTCCCCTTGTTGTAGTGATGAGCGGATTTCGCTTATCTACAGGCACCAGATGCAGCCCTGAAGCAGCAGCCATTTCAATCACAGCTGTTCTCCCATCTCCCATCATGCCAAAGAAAGCTCTCACCGGTTCCCCCAGCGGCCCTGTGACAACTTGCTCTATGATCCTTCCGTTGGTCGCATCGACCAGAGATTGAACGGTTCCCTCGCCGCCATCCGCCACCGGCAATTTTCTGTAATCAGCACCCGGAAAGACCGATTTGAAACCTCTTTCTATCGCTTCGGCTGCCTCCAGAGCTGATAAGCTTTCCTTAAAAGAATCAGGTGCAATGATGATTTTCATCCAAATCGCCTCTTTCAAAACATGATTCACTTATGCTAGTTATCTCCAATGTACCATATTCCATTTAGAAATAAATACCATAATGATTGGGAAAAATTTTATTAAAAATTAGAAATGAAAGTGTTTGCATAAAAGAAATATTCACGTTATCATACTTGTATACAAGTATACTTCTTGAGTGAGGAAGGTGAGTGTATGCTAGACTCCAAAGACCTGTTGTATCCCGCAAAATGGCTCTCAAAAGCGTCAACCGGGGTTCGTGTCGCATACGAGCTGAGAATGCGGATCGTTTCAGGCCTGATTGAAAGCGGTACCATTTTATCAGAAAATACAATCGCCGCAGAGTTTTCAGTAAGCCGTTCGCCGGTTCGCGAAGCGCTAAAAATACTCGCATCCGAAAAAATCATCCGCTTAGAACGAATGGGAGCGGTCGTAATTGGTTTAACTGAGAAGAAAATCGCGGAAATTTATGATGTGCGGTTACTATTAGAAACATTTGTCTTTGAACGGCTTGTCAAAATAGACATTGAGCCTTTAGTTAAGGATCTCAGCAAAATTCTTGAAATGATGAAAGTCTCAATCAAATATGAGGACGCTGACGAATTTTCATTTCAAGATGTGCTGTTCCATGAAACCATTATCCGAGCGATTGATCATTCATACATTCAGATGATCTGGAACAATCTAAAACCCGTCATGGAAAGCTTTATTCTTTTATCGATGCGGGTACGGTTAAAGGAAAAGTATGAAGACTTCACAAGGATTTTAGATAACCACGAGCTTTATATTCAAGCCATCAAAACAAAGGATAGGGCGCTGATGATTCAGTCTCTTCACCAAAACTTTGATGATGTGCAGGATAAGGTAGAAGACCTATGGCTCTCACAACAAATGCTGGCAAAAGGAGCTGAATACAACAATGACTAGTTATATGTTAGGAATCGATATCGGCACGACAAGCACAAAAGCTGTGCTGTTCAGTGAAAACGGAGATGTGGTACAGAAAGAAAGCATCGGCTACCCGCTCTATACACCGGACATCTCAACAGCTGAACAAAATCCGGAAGAGATATTTCAGGCAGTCATCCATACAACAGCGAGAATTACAAAACAGCATCCCGAAAAACGGATCTCTTTCATTTCGTTCAGCAGCGCCATGCACAGCGTCATTGCAATCGACGAAAATGACAAGCCGCTGACGCCATGCATCACATGGGCCGACAACAGAAGTGAAGGCTGGGCGCATAAGATCAAAGAGGAATTGAACGGACATGAGGTGTACAAACGGACGGGAACACCGATTCATCCGATGGCACCGTTAAGTAAAATTGCCTGGATCACGAATGAACGGAAAGAAATCGCTTCCAAGGCAAAAAAATATATCGGCATCAAAGAGTACATTTTTAAACAGCTGTTCAATGAGTATGTCATCGATTACTCCTTGGCATCAGCGACAGGCATGATGAACCTGAAGAGCTTGGATTGGGACGAAGAGGCACTGCGCATCGCAGGCATCACGCCGGATCACTTATCCAAACTCGTGCCGACAACCGAGATCTTTCAGCACTGCAGCCCGGAAATAGCGATCCAAATGGGAATCGATCCGGAAACGCCTTTTGTCATCGGCGCCAGCGACGGCGTGCTGTCCAACCTCGGCGTCAACGCCATTAAAAAGGGAGAAATCGCCGTCACCATCGGTACAAGCGGTGCCATCCGGACGATTATTGACAAGCCGCAAACCGATGAAAAAGGGAGAATTTTTTGCTATGCCTTGACGGACAAGCATTGGGTTATTGGGGGACCTGTGAACAATGGGGGCATCGTCCTTCGCTGGATCAGAGACGAGTTTGCCTCCTCCGAAATTGAAACAGCGACACGGCTGGGCATTGATCCATATGACGTGCTGACGAAAATTGCCCAACGCGTCAGACCCGGTTCTGACGGTCTGCTGTTCCACCCATATCTCGCCGGAGAACGCGCTCCGTTATGGAATCCGGATGTACGCGGCTCATTTTTCGGCCTGACCATGTCGCATAAGAAAGAGCATATGATACGCGCGGCATTGGAAGGCGTCATTTACAACCTGTACACGGTGTTCTTGGCGTTAACTGAATGCATGGATGGCCCGGTAACCCGCATCCAAGCGACAGGGGGTTTTGCAAGGTCAGAGGTTTGGCGCCAAATGATGTCTGATATCTTCGAATCAGAGGTTGTCGTTCCAGAAAGCTACGAAAGCTCATGTCTCGGCGCCTGCATTTTAGGCCTGTATGCAACAGGAAAAATTGACTCTTTCGACGCCGTGTCCGACATGATCGGCAGCACATACAGACATACGCCGATTGAAGACTCAGCCAAGGAATACAGAACATTAATGCCGATTTTCATCAATCTATCAAGATTATTAGAAAATCAATATACACAAATTGCAGATTATCAGAGGGGCTTAATCACACACAAATAGTACATGACATGAAGGGGAGGGCATTACCATGCCGTTAATCATCGTTGCACTTGGGATCTTAGCATTACTATTTCTGATTATGGGCTTAAAATTAAACACATTTATTTCCCTGCTGGTCGTATCGTTCGGCGTGGCACTGGCACTCGGGATGCCGTTCGATAAAGTTGTCAGCTCCATCGAAGCAGGAATAGGGGGAACTCTTGGCCACATCGCGCTCATCTTTGGACTCGGTGCGATGCTGGGCAAGCTGATCGCGGATTCAGGAGGCGCACAGCGCATTGCGATGACGCTCGTCAACAAATTCGGTGAGAAAAATATTCAATGGGCCGTTGTCATTGCCTCATTCATTATTGGGATTGCGTTATTTTTTGAAGTAGGACTGGTTCTATTAATTCCGATTGTCTTTGCGATTTCAAGAGAATTGAAGATTTCTATTTTATTTCTCGGAATCCCGATGGTCGCGGCACTATCCGTCACACACGGTTTCCTGCCGCCACACCCGGGACCTACGGCGATCGCCGGTGAGTATGGTGCAAACATTGGAGAAGTGCTGCTGTACGGCTTTATCGTTGCTGTTCCGACAGTGCTCATCGCAGGGCCGTTATTTACAAAGTTCGCGAAAAAAATCGTTCCTGCATCATTTGCGAAAAACGGCAATATTGCATCACTCGGCACACAAAAAACGTTTAACCTTGAAGAAACACCCGGCTTTGGAATCAGTGTCTTTACTGCAATGCTCCCGATTATCATCATGTCGGTCGCAACCATTATCGACCTGCTTCAAGAAACAATCGGGTTTGCAGATAACGGAGTTTTAGCTTTTATCAGATTGATTGGAAACGCATCGACTGCTATGATTATTTCGTTATTGGTCGCAGTCTATACAATGGGCATCAAGCGCAACATTCCAGTTAAAACCGTGATGGATTCTTGTTCAACTGCCATTTCACAAATTGGCATGATGCTTTTGATCATCGGAGGAGGCGGCGCCTTCAAACAAGTGCTGATCAACGGCGGTGTCGGCGATTACGTAGCAGACTTATTCAAAGGAACGGCATTATCGCCAATCATTCTGGCATGGCTCATCGCGGCGATCCTGCGCATTTCTCTAGGATCAGCGACTGTTGCCGCACTAAGCACAACAGGTCTGGTCATCCCGTTATTGGGCCATTCTGATGTTAACCTGGCGTTAGTCGTGCTCGCAACAGGTGCCGGAAGTGTCATCGCTTCACACGTCAATGATGCCGGCTTCTGGATGTTCAAGGAATACTTCGGATTAAGCATGAAAGAAACATTCGCCACATGGACATTGCTGGAAACCATTATTTCCGTTGCTGGACTGGGATTCATTTTATTGTTAAGTTTAGTTGTATGAAATTAAGAAGGAGCTGTAACACATGTTCAATTCGATTGGTGTCATAGGCTTAGGCGTAATGGGAAGCAACATCGCCTTAAACATGGCAAATAAAGGCGAAAACGTCGCTGTCTATAATTACACCAGAGATTTAACGGACCAGCTTATCCAAAAGCTGGATGGACAATCTCTCAGCCCGTATTACGAGCTTGAGGACTTTGTTCAATCGTTAGAAAAACCAAGAAAAATCTTTTTGATGGTCACAGCGGGAAAACCCGTAGATTCCGTCATCCAATCATTAAAGCCTTTGCTTGAAGAAGGCGACGTCATCATGGACGGAGGAAACTCCCACTATGAAGACACAGAAAGAAGATATGACGAGCTGAAGGAAAAAGGGATCGGCTACCTGGGAGTCGGCATTTCCGGCGGTGAAGTCGGTGCGTTAACAGGGCCTTCCATCATGCCGGGCGGAGATCGCGACGTCTATGAGAAAGCCGCTCCTATCCTGACGAAAATCGCAGCCCAAGTCGGAGATGACCCTTGCTGTGTCTATATCGGACCAAAAGGGGCAGGGCACTTTACAAAAATGGTGCACAACGGCATTGAATATGCCGACATGCAGCTGATTGCAGAAGCTTATACGTTTCTAAGAGAAACGCTTCGTCTGCCGCTAGATGAAATTGCATCTATTTTTGAAACATGGAATCAAGGTGAGCTGAAAAGCTATTTAATAGAGATTACAGCTGAGATTTTACGCAAAAAAGACGAAAAAACAGGACAGCCTCTGATCGATGTCATCCTTGATAAAACCGGCCAAAAAGGCACTGGAAAATGGACGAGCATGCAGGCGATTGATAACGGCATCCCGTCCACGATCATCACAGAGTCCTTGTTCGCCCGCTACTTGTCATCTTTAAAAGAAGAACGGATGGCAGCTCAAGATGTATTAGCAGGCCCGGAAGCCGAAGAAAAACACTTGGATAAAGACACTTGGATTGAATACGTCAGACAGGCTCTTTACATGGGGAAAGTATGCGCCTATGCACAAGGCTTTGCCCAATATAAGATGTCATCTGAGCTTTACGGCTGGAATCTGCCGCTCAAAGACATCGCCTTGATTTTCCGAGGCGGCTGCATCATCCGCGCTGATTTCCTAAACGTGATCAGCGAAGCATTCAGTGAGCAGCCAAATCTGGCTAACCTGCTGATCGCGCCTTATTTCACAGATAAGCTCCATGCCTATCAAACAGGCCTGCGAAAAGTCGTTTGCGAGGGTATCAGCACCGGAATCTCTTTCCCATGCTTAACTACCGCGCTCTCTTATTACGACGGCTACCGCACAGGGCGTTCCAATGCGAACCTCTTGCAGGCGCAGCGCGATTACTTTGGCGCTCACACGTACGAACGGACTGATATGGACGGCGTTTTCCATACGAATTGGTCTGAATAACCTGTCATCAAAAACACGGTCAGTTTTCAACTGAACCGTGTTTTTTTCTTCTATCCCAAACAACAGAAGACATAAGTTATGTTTTAAATATCATAAACAGTGATACAATAATAGCTAGAAACAATCCCCATCATCATGTGACAGCAGCTTGCTGTTCCGTTCTATTCTGCTTTTTGTCATTGTCCTTTGCCCCTTGCCCATGGTGTCATAAAATGTTCAAATGCCAAAACGGCCTGTCATTCTGATTTACAAAAGTCCCTGAAAACCTTGTCTAATTGAGAATCAGCCTCTCATTTGTTATAAAAGAAATACCTAAATCCTACCTGTCATACCTTAAATAAGTTGAAAAAAAGTAGGTTATCGCTTGACAAAAAATATATATTAATTAATAATTCATATATAATTAGAATTATTATTGAAAGCGAATATGCTTTCTAATACATTTTTAGGAGGAATATACATTATGTCTTTAATCGGTAAAGAAGTACTTCCATTCGAAGCAAAAGCATTCAAAAACGGTGAATTCATCGATGTAACAAACGAAGATTTGAAAGGCCAATGGAGCGTATTCTGCTTCTACCCAGCAGATTTCTCTTTCGTATGCCCAACTGAGCTTGAAGATCTTCAAGAACAATATGCTGCTCTTAAAGAATTAGGTGTTGAAGTATACTCTGTTTCTACAGATACTCACTTCGTACACAAAGGCTGGCATGACAGCTCTGAAAAAATCGGCAAAATCACTTACGCAATGATCGGTGACCCATCTCAAACAATTTCTCGCAACTTCGATGTTCTTGACGAAGAAACTGGTCTTGCTGACCGCGGAACATTCATCATCGATCCAGACGGCGTTATCCAAACTGTTGAAATCAATGCAGGCGGTATCGGCCGTGACGCAAGCAACCTTGTAAACAAAGTAAAAGCAGCTCAATACGTTCGTCAAAACCCAGGTGAAGTTTGCCCGGCTAAATGGGAAGAAGGCGGCGAAACTCTTACACCTAGCCTTGATCTAGTAGGTAAAATCTAAGGAGTGCATTCAATTGGTACTTGATGCAAATATCAAAGCACAATTAAATCAATATATGCAGCTAATTGAGAATGACATTGTTCTCAAAGTTAGCGCAGGCGAAGATGACATTTCAAAGGACATGCTGGCTCTCGTTGATGAGCTGGCTTCCATGTCATCGAAAATTTCAGTTGAAAAAGCTGAATTAAACAGAACGCCAAGCTTCAGTGTCAATCGTGTCGGAGAAGACACTGGCGTAACTTTCGCTGGTATCCCTCTGGGCCACGAATTTACATCATTAGTGTTGGCGTTGCTCCAAGTGAGCGGCAGACCGCCTAAGGTGGACCAAAAAGTCATTGATCAGGTGAAGAAGATCAGTGGTGAATACCACTTCGAATCTTATATCAGCTTGACATGCCACAACTGTCCTGATGTTGTACAAGCTTTAAACATGATGAGCGTGCTGAACCCGAACATTACGCACACGATGATTGACGGCGCAGCATACAAAGCAGAAGTTGAAAGCAAAAACATCATGGCAGTGCCGACCGTTTACCTGAATGGCGAGTCCTTCGGAAGCGGCCGTATGACGCTTGAAGAAATTCTTGCGAAAATGGGCAGCGGCACAGATGCATCTGAATTTGCTGACAAAGAGCCGTTTGACGTTCTTGTTGTCGGAGGCGGACCTGCTGGTGCAAGTGCAGCGATCTACACTGCACGTAAAGGCATCCGCACTGGTGTTGTCGCTGAACGCTTCGGCGGACAGGTACTCGACACCATGAGCATCGAAAACTTCATCAGCGTCAAAGCGACGGAAGGGCCGAAGCTTGCGGCAAGTCTTGAAGAGCATGTGAAGGAATATGATATTGATGTCATGAACCTTCAGCGTGCGAAACGCCTTGAGAAGAAAGATCTGTTCGAACTTGAACTCGAAAACGGCGCTGTCCTGAAAAGTAAAACAGTGATCCTTTCAACAGGTGCACGCTGGCGCAATGTCAACGTACCCGGTGAACAAGAGTTCAAAAACAAAGGTGTCGCATACTGCCCGCACTGTGATGGGCCATTGTTTGAAGGCAAAGACGTTGCGGTAATCGGCGGCGGAAACTCTGGTATCGAAGCAGCGATTGATCTTGCAGGTATTGTCAATCACGTTACTGTACTAGAATTCGCGCCGGAACTGAAAGCAGACGAAGTCCTGCAAAAACGTCTCTACAGCCTGCCTAACGTTACTGTCGTGAAAAACGCACAAACAAAAGAAATCACAGGTGATCAGAGTGTTAACGGCATCACATATGTAGACCGCGAAACAGGCGAAGAAAAACACGTTGAACTTCAAGGTGTATTCGTCCAAATCGGTCTCGTGCCAAACACAGAATGGTTAGAAGGAACGGTTGAACGCAACCGCATGGGCGAAATCATCGTCGACAAACATGGCGCAACAAGCGTACCAGGCTTATTTGCTGCCGGCGACTGCACAGACAGTGCGTACAACCAAATTATTATTTCTATGGGATCAGGTGCAACTGCCGCCCTCGGCGCGTTTGATTATTTGATCCGGAATTAATGTGAAAAGCGCTACCCTGCTAACAACGGCAGGATTAGCGCTTTTTTTATAATAGCCTATATAAATAAGGCTTCACATCATGGACGACAAACATATAATCAAAATGTACGGATATGGCCAGTCAAACATTTGAGGAAAAATGTTATTATTAAAACTCCGTCAATTCATAACAGCCAAATCCTTTCCCCTCCAGATTGGTGTAAAGACATCCCTCTTTATTATCAGCATGCATTCCATCAGTCGTTGCTGTTTGTTTTCCACAATACAAAGTACTCTATGGTTGGTCTAGTACGCTGGAAGGTTCTTATTCTTATGTGAAAAAATAATTCTACCATCAAGTAGATGTAAAGATTAAACCGGTGTACTAAATGACAGTACACCGGTTTTTAATGATTAGACTTTTATGGACTCAATGAGTTTTGAATCATGCTTGCACATACTCTCATTTGATAACTGTTCATCTATCTTCTCAGTCAGATCGTCGATCGCCTTCTCTGACATACCGTCTTTTATCGTATCGTCCGAGGACTTCACTTTTGTGATCTAGCATTCCTATCTCATCTAATATGGCCCACATCTTATGAGCGACTTTACACATATTGAAGCTGGCAGCGAACGGTTTGAACAAGTATTATTTTTTGCCGGGCTTTGATACGCATCTTTAAAGCCACAAGCTTTTCGAGCGACAAGTCTGCAATCAAGGAAAGCATGTAATACAATATCTTCAGTTTTTACAAAAGCTATCTGCGTCTAATAATTTTTTCTTAAAATATCCATTAGAAAATCTCTTTATTAATATTTAATTAATCTTCCTACCTCTAGCACCTAATAACCATTCAACTAAATAGCAAACTGCGTAAAGAATTGATGCTACACCAAATAGTACAACACTAGCATTAGTAAAATGAGAGTTATCACCTAATATATAATCAGTTATAATATATAAAAATACACTTAGAAAAAACAACAATATACTAAAACACTTCAACACAAAAATTTTTTCTTTCGGGGCTCCTCTCACCTTAAAAATGGTTAAGCATATCATCTTAAAAAGTATATACAAGAAAACTCCTATAATGGGCAATAGGAACAAAAAAATCATTATATACTCCGGGATTTTAAAATCAGAAAGAAATATATCAACTTTCATTAATATAAAGTATGATACTATAAAAAAGGCTATTATTGCCGTGGTTTTTATATACAACCTTTTGTTTTTATAATTCTTTTTTATTAAAGTACATAATTTAAATATATTAACCTTCAATATCTCCAGCTGTTTTTTAAACTGTTTTCTTCGACTAACATATTTACTCCATGCCGAACTTGTATATAAATCAATCGTTTCTTTATTTTCTGGAGACTCATGCATCTTTTCAAATAATTTTTTTAGATAATTTACTATTTGGTTAATAGCTGTTAACATAAACACTGTCAATATATAAGCTGATATTTCTCTATTGCCTTCAACAAAATTTGTTATCATATTTCTCTCACTTACAACATAACTCATACCGATTGATATTATTATAAAAAAAGGAGATAACAATAGTTCATTAATATCTCTGACTTGTTTATTTGTCGGGAACGTATAGTAACCAGATATAGTTATCCCTATAGCTAAAATAATACTCATTATACCTGCAATTTCTTCTTGAACCCCATATCTGTTTAACGCTGAAAAGAGAATATTAAACAACTGCTTTCCTAGTCCGCACAATATTAGAGTTGTCACTAAAGCTATTACATAAGTTTTAGTAGCAGATTTATATTTTAATTTAATATAAAATGTAATTCGCAAAAGTATCATGGGTATATTAATTTGTTCAGCAAAAAGATTTACTAATATCATCAAAATAAAAATCATCATAGAGAGGAAATAATACGTTTTAAATTCTATAAGAAACTGATTATTAAACATGCTAATTATAAATGAGATTAGTGATGAAGGAAATAAAGATATAAAGGCACTAAATAAAAGATTACAAATGATGACAACTAATCTGGAATAATTCTTTTTTTTCATTAATCTGTCAATAAATTCAGACATAGCTGCAGTTGCTAATAATCCTTCAGAAATTAATATAGAACTGGGGGATTTCAATTCCGTAGCCTCCTTTTAACCTTATCTAACTTATAGAGATTTTAATAAATTCCCATTTTGTTCGCTAAATGTCTTATCTGTATCATGATAACCCTTGTCCATATGATCTATGTCATTACCGATGGCGGAGAGACATCACCATATATTCAGCGCTCTATTCACGCCTTATCATACTCTTCTTCAGAATTCAAAAGACCCTTTTCGATGGTAGGCAAGTTGTTGTATCACTTCAATAACAACCAATTGATTATACTCACCAAACCCAACTACCCGATAATGCGTGGATCTGACACATTTAACAGATTCGTCCACCTTTGTATCAATCTCTTAAATGTGCTGAACAATGCGGACTACCGCATCATTGTTAGCCATTTACTTAAGTATAGTGTCGTTATTCATTAACAGATCCGATCGGATTAAAATGGCCAAACCGCTGGCAATTGTAACGGTGAAAGTCGCGGATCCCTTTGAGCACTTCAAAAAATAAAAACCATGGTCACTCGGATTCCACTCCTTCCCGTTGGGATACAAACGCAATAAACAATGATGGGCTTTGGTTTTAGCTATGTTTTTCCCATGATTTGATCTCTTATAATCTTCTTCTGTTACAACAGTTATTGCATCTAATACTTTTGTTGTCTTCTTGAAAAATTAACCAGAAATTAATGCCCTATTTTATATTTATTTTAACCGCTTTTCCTGGGTAAAAACGTTTTTTGTCATATGACGACAGTTAAGACATTGAATTTATCGCATGATCATCTCCAATGTTTCCCTTTCTAGTTATAATAAAAGAAAAAAGTACATTGTGCTATATTTTTCTAGTAAAGCTCTTTTCATTATCTTAATCTGACTATATACACTAACCGTAGTGATTTTTTGATTCAGAAAATTGATCATAGGTCAGGTGTGACCCATTGATTATTATCTAATATTATCCTTAAACATAATAGTCCTGATAAAATGGTGAATATTATCTTTATAAAGTTCCTTTTCTGTTTTCGGCATCATTTTTTGGCATATTGTACTGCTTTCTTTCAAGGGTTAATACATAAAAGAATGATCAATTCCCCGACGTAGAAAAAAATAAAAACCACAAAGGAATTTTATTGATAGCGGACGCAATGGTTTTTTTTGGATTTGATTTCTCCGCTGCCGACACACCCACTAATTCCACACCGACATAGGCGAAGGTCACCATCTGGAATGAAAGCGAATAGCCTGAAAATCCATTTGGAAACAAACCGCCGTGCCCCCACAGATTCGCCGTTGAAACCGTTTCAGTATGCGTTTTGAACCCAATCACCAGCAAAACTACACCGATGACAATTAACGCGAGAATCGTGATCACCTTAATTAAGACGAACCAAAACTCCAATTCTTCAAAAATCTTGACCGTTAACAGATTAAGCCCTAATAAAATGAGCAAACAGATAAGTGCAGGAACCCACTGCGGAATGTCACCAATATTTCACATATACACCGACGGCGATCACATCCGCCATAGCCCATAATCCAGCAAAACCAATAGGTCCAGCCGATGACAAACGCTGCACGCGGTCCTAAATACGCCTCGGCAATATCCGTTAATGATCTTGGTAGCCCGCTTTAAATAACAGCAGTTCTCCCAACGCCCGCATGACGAAAAAAAGCGCAATACCTACAATAAAATACGCAAAGATGATAGAAGGACCCGCCAGCTGAATCGCCTTACCGGACCCTAAAAACAATCCGGTGCCGATCGTGCCGCCAATGGCGATTAGCTGCACGTGCCGATTCGATAAGTTCCTCTTTAGCTATCCCTGCTCCACATCTGACTCCTCCTTACCTATCTAGTGAACGACGAGCAAAAAAAGCCAATAAAAAAAGAGATTGGATGCCCTCCAATCTCTTCGTCATAATAACATCAAATTATATTTGCGCCGCTGACTATCAATAGCATGACAAATACATATTCGGTACCATTCTGTCCTTTTGCCTGAGATTGTGAACCCTTCGGTGCCGCGGAAAATCCACGGTCTCTCCAGAAGCCGCTCCTGCTGTAGTGAACCCACAGCAATCATAGCCTGCTACGCATTAAGTTTCCGATAGAAATAACTATAATCTAACCTTTTATAGTAGTTTAATCATTTGTCAACAGGGTGAGGAGCTGTCTGCGGAGGATATATTTTGATGCCGCATTTTTCTATTTTGTTTGTCTCAAAAAGGACTTATGCGGTACTATCATATAAAGGTCCAATAATGAAAACCAATGTCATACTTTTAAATTCACCTTATCATGCACATGATCATATATAGGGGTTTATTCTAAAAAGGGGATGGACGATTTTGGAAAGCAAGTACCTAGATCTACTCGCGCAAAAATACGATTGTGAAGAAAAAGTGGTAACAGAAATCATTAATTTGAAAGCGATATTGAACCTGCCAAAGGGCACTGAGCATTTTGTCAGTGATTTACACGGGGAGTATCAGGCATTCCAGCACGTGCTGCGCAATGGTTCAGGACGAGTCAAAGAGAAGATACGCGACATCTTCAGCGGTGTCATTTACGATAGAGAAATCGATGAATTAGCAGCATTGGTCTACTATCCGGAAGACAAACTGAAGTTAATCAAACATGACTTTGATGCGAAAGAAGCGTTAAACGAGTGGTATAAAGAAACGATTCATCGAATGATTAAGCTCGTTTCATATTGCTCCTCCAAGTATACCCGCTCCAAATTACGCAAAGCACTGCCTGCCCAATTTGCTTATATTACGGAGGAGCTGCTATACAAAACAGAACAAGCTGGCAACAAGGAGCAATATTACTCCGAAATCATTGATCAGATCATTGAGCTTGGCCAAGCCGATAAGCTGATCACCGGCCTTGCTTACAGCGTTCAGCGATTGGTGGTCGACCATCTGCATGTGGTCGGCGATATTTACGACCGCGGACCGCAGCCGGATAGAATTATGGAAGAACTGATCAACTATCATTCTGTCGATATTCAGTGGGGAAATCACGATGTCCTTTGGATCGGTGCCTATGCCGGTTCCAAAGTGTGCCTGGCCAATATTATCCGTATCTGTGCCCGCTATGACAACCTGGATATTATTGAGGACGTGTACGGCATCAACCTGAGACCGCTGCTGAACCTGGCCGAAAAATATTATGATGATAATCCAGCGTTCCGCCCAAAAGCAGACGAAAACAGGCCAGAGGATGAGATTAAGCAAATCACAAAAATCCATCAAGCGATTGCGATGATCCAATTCAAGCTCGAGAGCCCGATTATCAAGAGACGGCCGAACTTTAATATGGAAGAGCGGCTGTTATTAGAGAAAATAGATTATGACAAAAACGAAATCACGCTAAACGGAAAAACATATCAACTGGAAAACACCTGCTTTGCGACGATAAATCCGGAGCAGCCAGACCAGCTATTAGAAGAAGAAGCAGAAGTCATAGACAAGCTGCTATTCTCTGTCCAGCATTCCGAAAAGCTAGGCCGCCATATGAATTTCATGATGAAAAAAGGCAGCCTTTATTTAAAATATAACGGCAACCTGTTGATTCACGGCTGTATTCCTGTCGATGAAAACGGCAATATGGAAACGATGATGATTGAGGATAAACCGTATGCGGGCCGTGAGCTGCTCGATGTATTTGAACGATTCTTGCGGGAAGCCTTTGCCCACCCGGAAGAAACCGATGACCTGGCGACAGATATGGCCTGGTATTTATGGACAGGCGAATACTCCTCCCTCTTCGGAAAACGCGCCATGACGACATTTGAGCGATATTTCATTAAAGAAAAGGAAACACATAAAGAAAAGAAAAACCCGTATTACTATTTACGCGAAGACGAGGCAACCTGCCGAAACATCCTGGCAGAATTCGGCCTCAATCCAGATTATGGCCATATCATCAACGGCCATACACCTGTAAAAGAAATCGAAGGAGAAGACCCTATCAAAGCAAACGGAAAAATGATCGTCATCGACGGCGGCTTCTCCAAAGCCTACCAATCCACAACAGGCATCGCAGGCTACACGTTGCTCTACAACTCCTACGGCATGCAGCTCGTCGCCCATAAACACTTCAACTCCAAGGCAGAAGTCCTAAGCACCGGAACTGATGTCTTAACGGTGAAACGATTAGTGGACAAAGAGCTTGAGCGGAAGAAAGTGAAGGAAACGAATGTTGGTGAGGAATTGTTGCAGGAAGTGGCGATTTTGGAGAGTTTGCGGGAGTATCGGTATATGAAGTGAGGTGTATGGGGGGTTCAGAGCTGACTTTCTCTGGGCTCTTTTTTATGGTTTTCCAGCATCTATTTAGCACAGCAAATTGCTAGGGTTCTTTGTTCATTCGTAGTTATAATTCCCCCCCCCTATAATATGGGGACGTTTCATTAAAAAAATACTAGAAACTGAAATTATAACCTATTAATCCATTTGAACGTACCGTTTTTAAGACGGTATCTTTATCCATACGATTAACTTGGTAATAAATAAATATTATTTATTTTCAATATCCTGATAGCATCTAAATAAAAAAGAAGTAATATCCAACAGGATAATACAAGAATTAGATAATAACCGCTACAGATGAAAGATCTAAGGTACACTCTGTCAATATTAATAAGAGAGCCAGTTGTTCTAGTGCTAAGAATAATTTGACTTTAAATTAAAGTTTACCCCAGAAAGTGTTCCACTTTAGTGTACTCTCTGTGTCTTGTCATCCTATTTAGGCAATTATTTTACTAGTTTTATTGTATAAATTTTATGTAACCAATTAAAATAAGAGTGCGATAATATCTATTTTCGCACTCTTAATCTAATTTTTAATTTACCAGCATTAATTCGATAATATTATTTACTTTCTCTACAATTGATCAAATGAATATTTACTAAGTATTGCTTCGAATTTTCAGATTATTTAATACCTCTTCTCGAGAAAAATGAAGTTTTTATATTGAACTATCTCTCTACCTAAATTCCAATGATTTGTTCCATTTTCACTTCTTCCACGATATTATGTTGATTTATCACATAAACATATACCGATCCATTTAATTCTTGGTAATCATTTAATTCCAATTGTTGAGAAAGTAACTCTATAGAGGGTGTTAATAAAATAAATCGTGTATTACCCTCTGCTTCTTCACTCGTGAAATCGACTAAGCCAAACGCATTCTTAACACGGATGTTTAATCGACCGTTTTGATATTCATACTCTTTTATAGCTTCTATGAAATCTTTTGAAATAACACGTGCTGTATTTTCAATTGGTTGTACATGCAGTTGTGTAATCGACTTAATGGATTGTAACTGGATACTTCTTTCTCTTTCAATATTTTCAAGTCGATCTTTACTACGTTCCTCCAAATCTTCAATTTGAGTATAGGTTTGGTTAATTAATGCGCTGTTTTTATTATTTAAGTTATCACTTAGATAATTAGTTACTCTTTCCTGTAGAGCTTGCATTTGTTCATCAAAGGAACGACGCAAATAAGTACTCTTTCGGTTTAAATAATCATCACGTTTCATTTGAACAGAGTGAAGGATTTTTTTCGCTTGAAGAATAGATTCTTTTTTAAATGATTTATCTTCTGCACCTACTGTATTGATTAATTCAAATTGCTTTTGGAATAGGAAATACGGATCTACTTGAATGAACTCCCCAGTTTTCCTTTTAGCTAATAACATTAATTCTTGTTCTAACTCTCGTCCTGTACCATCAACTACACTGATACGGCTAATTTCTAATGTTAAAGGTTCACTAACATTTGTTTTTACTGTACAAATTGGTAAAGCCACTTGTTGCAACTCTTGACTCGCTAATTCCATCGCTAATTTTTTTAATGGATGGTCATTCTGTAATATAGATAACTGTTCTGTTTGTTTATCTGGTCTTAATGTAAACCGTAATGATTCATCAGTTCTTAAAGAATATTTTCGCTTCTTAATTAGTTCACGAATATTTTTAGGAAAACGATCAATTCGAACTGTATAGCCATCGTTTGAGATATTTACTTTTATACGTGTTTCCTCAAACTGTTTTACTACAAACTCACCATAGACTCGCGGCGGCATACTGCTAATTGAAATTTCTTGATATGCACGTCTTGCACCCGGTAAATCAAAACTAGAATCATCTAAGCGTTCTTGCTTAGCTAATTCTAATAATCGTTCATGTTCTTCAGATAATGTTTTTTCCATTTGTGCAATAAGCTCATCTAAATTTTCACGGCCACTAATCGCTTCCTCCATTAAGTGAGATAAATCAATATTGTTTTCCTCTAGTACTTCACCAATAAAATCATAAACCTGATCTTGCCCCAAATCGGTGCGCATTTGTTCCATCTTATCAAGCAGACGTATCAGTACATCTCCTTCACGTGTATTCTTCGCAACAAGATTAAAGACAAATACTTCATTCTTTTGTCCAATACGATGAATACGTCCCATACGCTGTCCTAATCGATTGGGATTCCAAGGAATATCATAGTTAATCATTTGATTACAGAATTGAAGGTTGATAGATTCTCCCCCGGCATCTGTAGCAAGCATAATCTGTACATCATTTCGAAATCGCTCCACTTGTTCACGACGTTGATCCATCGAAAAACTCCCAACGATTTTTGCGACTTCACGGACATGCTGTAGGAGCTTTCGTTCAAGGTAATATAAAGTATCTTTTGATTCCGTAAAGATAAGGATCTTTTCTCCTTTGGAAAGCAATCCATCCGGACCGAATAAAGTGTTTTCAAGCTCTAAATATTTACGTTCAATATCTTGATTTACGAGCATCTCTGCTTTATGAACTAAGCCATCTAAAATTTCTATTTCTAGCTTTAGCTCCTCTATATCAATAACATCCGTTTCCCCTTCAACTAATGTTTCTATTTCTTCTTGCTCTTCTGTTGAAAGTTCTTCATATTCAAAAGGCTCAATTGGTTTAATAGCTCTTAACTCTGACTCTAATAATTTTTCTAGCTTTTCTTTACGTCGTTTTAAGGATAAATAAATAGCATCTAATGAAGAACTTAGGCGACGTTGTAAAATCATCATCGCAAACGCTACATTTGGTTTATTATTTTGTTTTGCCCGATTAAAATGCTCTCTTGCATAGGCAGTTACTTCTTCATAAAGCTCACGTTCGCCGTAACTTAAATCAAATGTAATTGTCGTTGTCGTTCTTTTTGGGAATAACGGAGTACCATCAAAGTTTTTCATCGTCTCCTTTAATCGACGAATAACGAAAGGATTACTCTTTTCATATATAGAATCACCTGTATTTAAACGTGAGAAAATATCATGGTCTACCAAACTCATTAAATGTCGGAAATTCTCTTTATCTCCTTTATGGGGTGTAGCCGTTAATAATAAGCAATGCTCCGTATGACGTAGTAAACTCTCACCTAGCTGGTAAATTTTCGTACGATTTACTTTTCGTTTCTTGACGCCATGTGTATAGGCAGCCATTTTATGAGCTTCATCAACGATTACTAAATCAAATTGTGCTTTTAAAATAAATGCTTTAATTTCTTCACGTGAAGCCCAGTAAATTGATGCAATTATTTTGTCATGTGATTCGAATGGATTTACTTCACTTGAGCTATTTAATAAACTGCGATTTGCAATGGTAAACTCTTCACCAAACTTATCTTTTAGCTCTTCTTGCCATTGTTTCAATACTAGAGGGGGAACTAAAATTAAAATACGCCCTGCAGCCTGTCTTGCAATTAACTCACGTATTAACATACCTGACATTATCGTTTTCCCTGCGCCCGGATCATCCGCTAATAAATATCGTACTTGAGGTGACTGCAACATGCGACTATACACTGCTTCAATTTGGTGTGGAAGGGGGATAATCTTTTTGTTTCCTCGCGCACGAGCCTTCGAAAATTTATCCTCTGTCTTTAAAATATAGTATTGTAAATAGTGTTGCAGTCTTTCAGAATTAAATGAACTTTCCTCATCTTGAATGTTTTCTAATTGTGCTAGTTGCGCCCTATCTAAATACTGCTCATAATATTTATTTGTTTTACGCCCAATTGATTCAACTAAAAATAAATCATCATCAATTTCTTCAAAATGCTTTATTTCAACAATTTCCGGCCAGAAAGAGCCTTTAATAATCTCTCCTACTTTTAACATTTCAGCATCTCCTTCAATAATTACGTTCAATCAACTTAATTTAAATTATATAGCAATTACCCAAATACTGTTAGAAGTAATATAAGACAAAAAAGCTAGAGAACGGAATAAACAGTTCTCTAGCCTCTCTTTAGTAAAGCGCATTATACATATGAATCGTAAACTCTGTCTCGCGATAAGGAGTGACTTTTTCATCTTCTACTGTTACCATTCGCAGTTCGCAAGTTTGACCTGTTGGATAATAGTTTTCTACAAGGTTAAATATAAGTTGCTCCGTACGTTCATGGTTTTCTCCCACCATATCAAATGTCCATTCAATTTCATTTGAAATACGCTCATCATTCAAGTAAAATGCAGCCCGAATTGTACGTGCCTTGAATTCCAGTGAAATACTTTGTTCTTGATATATCGGCACTTGGATACGGTAACCTGTGATTACACGTTTAGGCATGGCTACACTGATTTCAACAGGAAGAGATTGTGAAGTACGACGATAATCAATTAGTGGTACTATTACTTCTTGAGGTGTTGCACCGCCGTGTACAAACTGTAATCCTCCACCACCAATAAATCGGTTTACGCCTTTAGCAATCACTTTTTCAACACCTTCTAATGTTGAAAAATCATCTGGCACATTAATAGCTCCATCATCTATTAGTAGATTATGACCAACAGCAAAGCGACGATTCGAATCAATAATTTCACCTTTAACACTCACTACTTTAATATCATTTTCAATTCTTGGATACTGATAAAGGAATCCGTGATCTGCTGTTATAAAAATTCGTTTTGCTTGCCATTTAGATAACCGATCAACAGCAATTGATAATTCTTTTATTGCTCGTTCCGCAGCTATATAAGTATCTCGTTCAGATTTTGCAGAATCACCTGCTGCATCGATTACATCATGATATAAGTAAACGAGTCGTTTTCCTTTTAAATTTTCATCTGCTGTCGCTCTTGACCAGTCTAATAAATCGGTTAAACGATAGGCAATTGCTTCTGGATGAGCTGCTTGTAGAATTTTAGTACGATTTACTAATCCATTTGTAGGTTGGTCATCTGCTAATACTGTTCCATTTTCAGTAATCGCTAATACTTTATGTGGTAATAATGAAGCCATACCCAATTGTGTATATGTTGGCATATTCGCAACTAACGGACTGATAGAAGCAACTCCATTCGAACGTAAATTTAACCGAGATACTAATTCTGCCCCTACTTCATATCGTACTGCATCCGAAATTATCACAAATACTCGTGTTGATTCTTTATCAAGAATGGGCTGCACAACTTCTTTATAAAATTTAACCTGTCTCGGCAACTTCCCTACTTCTACATTTTCTAAAAGATAATTGGTCTCTTGGGCTATCTTAAACAAGTACTTATTTTCATACCAATATGTTAACTGTTCAGCTAAGTTTTCTATCATTTCCTTATTCTCTAACTGCATATAACCGGCCATAAAACGTCTATATGCTTGATCAATTAAGTAAAGTTCACTTGTATATTGAACGTATAAAGGCTCACGAGTATCATATTGCTTCAAGAACATTTTATACTTCGTCAAATCAACTGCATCAAGCAAAACATCTAACAAGCATCCGATTCGTTCATTTCGTTTCGCCCAATGCATTTTAACCCGTTTATGCAGAATATCTTTCCAAGAATCAAAATTAGAAGTTTGATGAAGAAGCTCAGTCGTTAATTTATTTATCAATAAATGATCAATCACAGGGAAAGTTGAAATGTCAGCAAATTGTTCGATAGGACGATCAACTAACATCTCTACAATTGAAAGATTTTGTTCAATATCCTTCATATAAGTTTCCAAAACTTCTACTTCGGCTTCTTTTGTATGTAGCCAGTCATCAATAAATAAAGCACAAACATTTCCACGTGTTGTTTCATATTTCATTTGTAAAGACTGTTCTTCAAATTGTGCATGACGTTGGAAATGAGCATATAATACATTCTCCATTAAATACTGTAATGTCAAATCATTTGAATGCAAACCAAAGTATTCCGAAATAAGGTCCCACATACGATTCGAACTAAACCGTTTTGATATGGCTTTATATACTTCATTTGTTTCTTCTTGTAAACCACGCAACAATAAATGGCGAGTAATCTCTTCCATATTTGCAATAGGTGCGCCTGTTAGCACCGCTAACATTGCATACTCTATATCACGTTCACTAGCATTAGGTGGTACGACTTTCTTTAATTTTTTTTTACGCTCTGCGCTTTTAAAAAAGCCTTTATATTCCTTAATCAAAGGTCTTAAAATGGCATCACTTACTTGCAACTGCTCTGCAAGTAAAGCATTCGTATCAGCTTTAAATTCTGTACCGTAAATCTCCATATCCAGTAAAAAGTTGTCTTCTATCGCTGGTTTTGCAAAATTAGCATATAATAAAAAAGAATCCTTTTTCTTTTCCAACTCGATTTCTAATTTAAGCGTAAAGAAATTATTACGCGTTAATTGACGGATATGAATAGGTTGCTCTGCTAATACTTCTTCTATATCCGAAACAGTATATTCTCCTTGCTCGTCATACCAAAAAATAACCGTGCGTGGCTTATTTTTTTTATATAACTCGTCTTCAATTCGCTCTTTTAACAGTTCAATGACATTCATTGTGTCACCTCATTATGAATATTTACTAATATTATTTATTATACCTTAATATGAAACAAGCCTCCTTACCAAAGTAAGAAGGCCATGATTTATTTAATCTTCGCTAATACACCTTTGCCACCACGATAGAACTTCTCATAGTTCACTTTCACACCATCGTCCAGATCAATTTCAATCTCTTCGTTAGCTATCTCAGCTAAACGTTTATCAAATTCTCGAAGTTCATCCATTTTCTTTTCAAAAGAAGTTTTTTCTGTTGTTAACTTTTTCTTCTCACTTGCTGATAAATTTGGATTCACCAGACGATTTTCTATATCAATAATTTCATTTTGATACTTCGATTGCATTTCTTGTAATTGTTCAAAACGAATAGTCGCCATTGTATCTGTTTGATAACGATGCATATAAATAAGTGTGCGTAACCCTTTTTGTTTACCAGAGTCCAACAGCCAGTAAATAGGGCATTTTTGATACACTTTACAATGTTCTCCAAAGAACTCATCCAAGAAGTACCGTCGTAAACGAGCTTCTGAATCTTCACCACTCTTCATTTCAAGTACCTCTGCTAACCATTGAATATTTTCGTCCACAGTATCTGATGAGAATACACTAGCAAGAAATTTACGAAGATATATTATAATATCATTTTCCAAATACGCCTTTTCAGTTAGAAGTAAAACTCCATTTTTGGTAGGCTCAAAGGAAATATAATTATCTTCTTCAAATTCCCCACCTGTAAATTGAACTCCTTCAGTATCTAAAGAGTATCTACCCAGAGTACATCCAATAAAATATGAAAGAAACTCATTTATTTCTTGTTTCAAATCTTTTTGTACAATTGTAATCTCTGAATTTAGAACTTGTGCGGAAACTACACTCTCTAAGTTATAAATGCGATTAAAATATTGATTTAGTTTTAATTCATTGTCCTTCACTTTGTTGAATCGTTCCTGCCTGTCTTTTTGAACTTCTGGAGCTATGATTTCCAGTTTCAAGTAACTTCTATAGTCTAAGAATACATGCTTTTTAAAGTCAATTGAGTATTCATTTTGATCCCAATCTATCTTACTTAGATATAGATTTTCCCTAGCTAAAGTTTCTATTTTTTGCTTTACACCTTTATCTGGATAAATGACAGGTAATTTATTAATATCTCCCACTGTAAAATTTAAAGTAGGAGCAACAAATGATAATAAATGTGAAATTACATTTGAATTTCCTAGAGCTAGCATATAAAATAAGTCATCTTCTGTAGGGAAACAATTAGGCCCTCCCTGATCAAATATTGAGTATTCGTGACTATATCTAAAACTAAATTTACTTGAGCTTATTACTCCGTAAGTTAGGCTCTCTTTAAAGTATAAGGATTCGTTTCTTATATTCGCTTTCTTAGGTTTATTTTTTAGTGCATATCCATTATTTTCATAATTAATAACATCTAAGTTATTGCCATACCATTTTTTAAATCCACCACCCTTATTTAATTCAAACCATTTTGCATTACTTTTAGGTACCTGTCTGGAATAGATTTTATTTTTATCAACTTCAAACCAATAAAAAATAAACTTTCCACTCTCACCATTCGTGTCCAAACCTTTTTTAGCTACTGCAGCATCTTTAAATTTATTTTTACTCTTAAATGTATTGCTAGATTTTTCATCTATCCAATAAGAAATTGGCTTTCCTTCAATGGAACTATAGTAAATTGGTGAAGTGTGAAAAATGTAATTTAATTTTGGATTTTTCACTACTTCTCTTACACGAATAGGTTGCTGCTCTGCACCCTTGAATTCAGACAATTTAACGTAATTACCATAGCGTTTTTCAGTTTGTTTATTCAATACAAAGGTACAAATAGGGACTGTAGCATCTTTAAAAGCGGAGTATTCTAACTCTATTAAAGATTTAATTGTAGTATTATCTAATACATAAGATCTTAAAATTTCATGTGATGAAATATATAACCAAGTATATGGTGTCATAAATCCTAAGAAACCATTTTCTTCTACCCAATCAATTGCACGTTTAATAAAAATTGAATACAAATCCGAATTATATTTATCATAATAAGTACCACAGTATTTTTTTAATTCATTGTTATATTTATTATGATAAGGTGGGTTTGTTACCAATACTCGATACTTTTGCGTTAATAACTTACATTGTTTCAGAATTGGCAACACATACTCTTTTAACTCATCAAAGCTTACTTGATTAATGAGATCTAAATCTTCTTTTTGTATGGATTCAATTTTTTTGATCCAACCATCAAAAATAAAGTCTTCTTCAATATTTATAATAGAGCCAAATTGTTTAGCATTTAAAAAGGTTTCTTTATATTCGTAAAACTTTTCAATTTCCTTATCCGTAGCATCAATCAACCCAAATACATCTCTTGGTACATCCACATAGTCTATAAACTCAACAATATTAATGTTATTAAAATCATAAGTACGTAACAGTCTTTTATGTTTTTCAACGGCCTTCATAGCAATTGTAAATTTAGCTATTTGACAAGCCCTTTTATCGATTTCAAGCCCATATATATTATTTTCTAAGATTAACTTTGGAATATCCTTTAGAACGTAACCTTGTTCCTCATACATTTCATATAACATATCAAATGCATGAATTAATATATGGCCTGAACCACAAGCTGGATCTATCATCTTAATATCTTCTAGTTTAAAACCTTCTATTTTTGTACCTTCTTCATCAGGATGTAAATAATATTCCCAACTTCCCTTGATGCTATATGTCTTAAAATTATCTAGATATATTGTACCTAATGTATTTTCAAGCATATATTGGACAATCCACTTAGGAGTAAATAATTGCGTAACAACCGGTAAATCTTCTTTTTTAACAGCTGTATTTTTTAATCCCCCAATGTATTCTTTTTTCTCAGCCATATAATATTGATACAACCAACCAATCACTTCAATTTCTTCAAAACTATTCGTTAATTCATCATTTCGAACAAGTACCTTAATGACTGATTCTGCATCTAGTAAAAAGTCAGGAAGTAAAAGTTCTGAGTAATCTTGAATTTTTTCAAATAAGAATGGCAAAATACTGTTTAATGTATTACATTGTGCAATAAATAGCTTTCGATATGCACCTTCTGTATCCCCTGCATCTAATAATTCACGTATTTCTTCTTGTTTTACTGGTAAATCCATTGTTTCATATTCAAATAAAATATCAGGATCTACTCGTCCTACACTACTTGACAACACATTTACTTTTTCAGGTAAGTAATCATGCACTTCCATATAACGAATGGCAATAATACGATTAAACCATGTATAGGCGACCTCTTCTACTAACTGCTTATAACCTTTTTGTTTAAGCTGATTTTTTAATGAGTTGAATGCTGGTTTCATATAAAGGGGGTATGGCTTATTATTAATCATTAATTGCCCAAATTGTTCTTTAATTTCCAAACCATTCTTTTCATCAATACCGTACATTTGTGCCTTTGTTTTTACTTGATCAATTAATTGACGACGTGATTGAATGGCAAAGTTTTTCAATTCCGTTTTGTTCACTTTTTCCACCTCATTACAACAAAGGAAGAGACAGCCCCTTCCAATGCCTATAATTCAATTTTCAATGTATTTTCTTTTAGTTCTTTTAATAACTGTGTTCGTAACTCTGCTAATACAGCATCTAGGTCAGATTGTGTTTCGATGCTTGTATGTGAAATCATGCTTTTTAATTCTCTTGAAGAAATAACTTTTGTGCCTTTTTCACGTACAACCGTAACAGGTGTGTCTGGACTTGTCGGTTTTAATTGTAGTAATTCTTTTTCTTTACGTTTTGCTTCTTCTTGAATTGTTTCTGTTAATGTACGTAGTTTTGTCAAATTCATTTGTATCGTGATTAAGCTACTACTATTTAAAATTTCTTGTTGCAACATTTTGAAATTCTGCATTTTATCAATTATTAATTCCGTAATGATTTCATTATTTGAATAATAATCTTTTAAATCATCTATCTTTTTCTCTAATTGTGTAATTTGACTTGCAAGACCGTGTTTTTGTTCTGTTACTTCTTCTTGAATTGCTTGATCAAGTTTTTCAATTAAACTAGGCAATTGCGGAATCTCACTATATGGTAATGCTTTGGTTAAAATGTCGGTAATATTTTTCTTTAACAAGTTTACCTTTTGTGATTGTGTATAACGTAAATCATTTTGAACTTGATTTAAAAACGATACTGCTTCATCAAAACGTTCAATTGGTGCTTTTAAATAGAAACCAACTAACTGTTCAACCGCTTCTTGCCAATCGTATAAATCATCCTCGGCATCAATAAATGCCTTAACAAGTTGTTCTGGTTCCCGAATTTGTGTTAATCGGAGAATATCAATTTTTAAAGTACTAATCTTTGTTCCTTCAGGATAAGTAAACTCAGCAGATAGTGTTTTCTTTCGACGTTCATCCATCTCATCTAATGGTTCGATAAAATACTTCTGTAATGCCGATTTAATAGCATTCGCGAACTCTTGATAAGAATCTCCAATATCCATTCGTCCGAATAAATCCTTATACAATCCAGTGAATTCGCGACGCACTTTTGGATCTACTTCAATCTCAGGAATCACACGTATTTTATCTCGCTCTGTTGTTCGAGCAAGTTTATCATAAAATTGAGGTGAACTTGTTGGCGTAAAGTGTTCATCTGCAATTATTAACTTTACTTTACCGGAGTGCATTAAAGCTAGAACAATGCCGATTGTATCGTAGTCACTCCAGCCATAAGGGACCTGATTATATTTATCAATAAAATCCTTTAACGATGGTTTCTGATGCATTCGAATGAGTTCATCTAAATAGCGTAATACCTCGTTATAAGCTTTTATATTACCTGTTTCACCTAGTAAATCATTTGAAATACCTTTCTCAGCTAGGATTCTCCATTGTTCTTTGAATGTTTTCATTTGAATTGGTTCATCAATGTATTCTAAATACTTGTATGTGCTTTGGATTAACATATCGAAGGCGTCTGATACTTGCTTTTCAAAATTTCCTCGGAATGTACGCTCCTGCATTTGAATGAAAATTGTTGCTTCTTCACAAGCTTTTTGTAATAATTCTTCTGCCTTTACCTCGTAGTCACCAATACTCTCCATTTTCGCGTCATAAATACGATGTTGCGCCTGTGTTGTACTTGGATTACGTTTTAAATTCACATAACGGCGGATCTGTTCAGAAATACGAATGGCTTCTTCTGCCTCGACAATTAATTCCTCGTTTAGATAAATAACCATTTGTCCTTCTATTGCCTGTAAAGCAGCCTCTGTATGGGTTAACCCACCCGTAATGACTTGCATTGTTAACGGATATTTCATATTTGTTTTTGCATAATTATCAAAACGTTTATTGTAATCAAAAAGCATTCCCTTTTGATAGTTATATTTAGCGTTTGGATACATTTTCTCAAAAAATGTATCGCCTAATCTTTCTTTTATTTTGATAGCATTAACATCAACATTACGAATTTCTTTATTTATTTCTTGCTCTTCATCTGATAAGAATGAATACGTACCGTCTGCGTGCTTTTCAATAAACATTGTTTGCTCTAGACGGTTTAACGATTCTTTAATCACAAGTTCATTTTTTTCAGACTGAATACTTTCTAATAAAAGTGTTGAAATATTATTGGGTGTTGCTTTAATGTGGTCTATTCCTTTAATCAAATACAATACTTTTAATACATCAACATCATATTCAACAAGACCTTCCGAGTTTTTTGCACGGTTTTCAGCTCTCGAAATCGTCTGTACGATAGCTGATTCTAAATGTTGACGAATAGTTGGATAAAACTCCGCCATCGTTACTAGATTGCCTATCTCATCTTGGCCATTATAAACCGCTGCTTCTTGGAAAGCTTTTAATAATGAACGTTCCCCTCTTGAAGCGTAGGAACTTCCTTCACCATGTATACCAATTTTCTCTAAAACAGCTTGCAATAAATCCACTTGATAAGGTACAAATGGATATGTTTCAACAAACTCATTAGTAGAACGATAGCCAGAGCGATATTGTGTTCGATCTTTATCAAAAGAAAGGCGATTACGAATTAATTGCTCATTCGGTTCAAAAATGGACTCTAATGTTTTCGAAGCTGTTTCTGTCTTTTCTAATAAACGACGTTTTAAAACTTCGTCTGTATCCGAACTCGATAAATTAATCCGTGTTTCAAATCTTCCTTGAATTTTCGAAAAATCTTTTGTATTGGCTGCATTCATATTAGAGACGTCTTTAATCTTTTCCTGAGAAGTAACAGCAATCCATGCTTGTCCCATTGCAGCAGCACCAATTTCTTCTACTGCATTTTGTAAATCAAGCATTAGGTTATTATCTGTTCCAATATATTGTCCGACTTCATCAATTAAAAAAATTAACCGATAATCAGGTCCTTTTGACTTACAATATTGTGCAACAAGCTCTCCTAACTGAACAGCTGAAATTGAAAATTCCTTTTGTGCTGATTTGACTAGGAAATCCGCAGTTTCTTTTTCATATCCTATTTCACGAAGTACCGAAATAATTTTTGCATAACGCAGGCGGAATTTTGTTCGGAAATCCTGCCATTTTTCGTTATACAACTCTTCAATTTTCAAACAGAAAGCATCATATTTTTGGTCACTAGCTAGTTGTCGTTCGAAATCCGCTACCCAAAGCGTATTGGAATAACCTAAATGTTCATTAAAAATACGTAAGATGATTTCGATAATACTTTCTTTCGTTCCACGCGCTGCACTGGCTCCTGCTTCAGAACCAACATTAAATAACAATGCATCTGAGGGTTTTGATTCTATCCGAGACATTGCATCTAAAAGTACGGTATCAGAAACTTTATCTTTAAAGTATTCAAATGGCGTTTTTTCTCCGACTTTCTTACCATCCAATAAGTAAGATAAAATTTTAAGGAAATGTGATTTACCGGAACCAAAGAAACCAGAAATCCACACACCAACATTTTTGGTTGGATTTGAATATGCTTTCTCATAATTTTTATAAAACCCTTTTAAGCTATCTAAAATTTCTGCTGTCACAACGTATTCTTCTAATTCGGTTTGTATTGTTTTTTCATCAATTTGACCTGCTTGTACAACACCATTAATTGGTCGGTCAATTTTCTTCTCAAAAATCTCTTGAATAATCATTATTCATACTCCTTATGAAATCCTTGTAATTTGGTATTCATCTTCATGTCGGAATTTGTTAAATAGACGTAAATCTACTCCAGAAAAATAACCCGGATAAAATAATATAAGCGGTGTTCTAAATGCATGGTTAGATAGTTTTTTAAGTAGATGACTGGAGCGAATAAATGGATGTACTGTTCCTACACCTGTTATAAAAATCACTTCCGCGTTATCCGCTTTTTCAATGAATGCGTTCACCAACAAATCTTGATCTTCTAAAACAGTTTGAATAGCTTGATAAAGCTCCACATAGCCTTCTTCTTCAGCAATAGTGATTAGTTCTTCTAGATCTTCTTCGAATAAACTAATAAGAAATTCAAAAAGATTGATTTCTTTAATATTTAATGGAGTTCTTCTTAATAATCCCTCAACATATGTACGTACTGTTAATTCATCTTCAGCCGGATAATCAAAAACAAAATGTGGAATTTCACTGCCAATCCCTTTTGGTATCGTAAACCCTTCTTCATTTATACGTTCTTCCAATTGTTCTAGTCGTTTATATATGGTCACTCTTAACCACCTGCCTTCAATGTTATTAATGCTTTTAACAAAACGTCCTGTTCTTCAGCATACTGTTTAAGAGCTTGACTCACATGTAAAGGAGAGACTTTGTACTCATCTTCTGCTAATTCAATCATACCGCATTCTCTGTAAAATAATAGAAGAGTACTGTTGATTTTCTTTTTTGTAGCTATATGCCAATTTGCGATTTTCTCTGATTGTTGTTCCTTTTCCTCCATGTAAAAATTCATATCTGAAACCTGTAAAGTTCCATTCTTATGTTGATATCGATAAACAATCAATTCATAGAAATTTTCGTAGACATATCGATAACATTTAAGGAAGCTATATAATAGCAGTACTTTTTGATCAGAATTAGTTCCATTGAAATAGTATTCAGATAATGTTGGATATAATGTTTTTGCTCTGCGATAAACCATTTGAAACCTTTTACTAATAGCCGACTCACTTCTTAACAAGAAAATATTATCCTCAATTACTTTACTTCTTATTTCTCTGCGGCTAAAACCTTTGTGAAGTTGGTCTAAAACATATTCAATTTCCTGTTGGAACCATCCTTCGCTCGTAAAACCAGCTGAATATTCCATTAAACATCCCTCGTTTCAAAATCACTAGGTAAATCGTATCTATAATTTCCATTTTACATGAATCGACTTATTATTTAATAATCAAATCAAGCGGAAGTTCTCACTTCTTAACTTGTTTATATTAAATTTGTTTACACCTGTACAATAGTACTTTTTAAATAAGTTCCTTTTCTATAATTTTCTCTGCCCTTTTTTTCTTGTTAGCTCGTACAAGCGTAGATACTGAAATACCTGTCATATCTTCAACTTGCTTATACGAATGATTTTCTAGTAATGATAAGGCATGATTAATTTGCTGCCTTGAAAATTTTTTTGGCCTTCCCTCTCGGAAATCAGGATTCTGCTTGGCCAACATTTTTCCTTCTTGGGTTCGTTCTACAATCATATCTCTTTCAAACTCAGCAAAGGCTGAAAAAATCGTAAAAATCAGACGACCGGTTGGTGTATTTTCAATAATGCCCATATTTAGTACATGGACTTTAATATTCCTATTAAAGAAATCTTTAATGATTTCTAAAGCATCTTGCGTACTCCGAGCAAAGCGGTCTAATTTTGTAACTACCAATGTGTCTCCTTCTTGCAAGAGATTTATTAATTTTTGAAATTCTTCCCGCCTTTTATTTGTACCAGTATATTTTTCAGAAAAAATTTGATCACAGTTTTCCTTTTCTAATTGTTGCAGCTGTACTTCTAAATCCTGATGGGTTGTACTTACCCTAGCGTAGCCATATTTCAATAAAATCACCTCTTTACACCAGTTTAAAGCACATATTTTTGAACATAAGTATTGATTATGCTTACCACCCTTATTCTACAGTATTAGGAATTCATGTTCAATACTCTGAAGTTTTGAACATGAATATACTACTAAAAACTTTGGTAATTCATTTAGTAAGTAAATTACTTGACTGTTTACTAAATGATTTAGTAATATTGAGGTAACCAAATTAGGGAGTGATTAAAGTGGAAGCACCTCGTCATTTAGCTCATAAACCTGTTTATACTATTGATAACTATAATTTAAGGGACGGGAAGAATAATCCTGAAACTACAGATGCACAGGCTTTAACAATTGGTAATTCTCAATGGAATGACAATGAAATTTCAGCAAAAGTATGGAGGCATACAACTGGTGATGAAAGCACAGGTAAATGGAGCAGACAAAGTGAGGAATTGCCTTTGCACCGACTCATAGACCTAAATATCTTGCTAGCAAATGTTCTTGCAGATTTACAAGGAGAAAAAAATGTAGCAGAAGATGTTAAATTACTGAATCTTAATAAGAGGAAAGTGATAAAAAGCTTTATTGAAGATAATAAGGACATACTTTATCCGCGTTTAAATGAATTAAGACTCTTATTAAACGAAATAAATTTATAGAAGAAAAAAATAATAATTATACGCCTCACATCATTAAGGCTAGCTAACATTAATTAATCATATTAGTATTTATTTTTAAAAAATACGCAATTGAAAAGTGGGGTTATAGAAAAATTGCTTCATATCTAAATCTTCAAGGCATTAAAACAAAAAAAAAGAAGTATTGGACCATTAATGCTGTCAAAACGATTCTAGAAAACCAAATATATATAGGAAATACCAAGTGGAGGGGAAAACACTAAAAAGGTCTACATGAAAAAATTATCGAAATACCTCTTTGGAATTTAGCCCAAGAGACAATGAAGACAAGAAGTTATAAACAAGAAGAAGAGAATACTAAACAGCGTAAAATAAAGAGCATAATTTATAATTTTAGTCCAGATAACTTGTCATTAGTATAGGAGAAAAGGAGAACTGTCCTTTCTCCTTTTTTTATTTTCGCTGTATCATTAATACAAGGAGGTAATGAAATGGAAATTCAAAAGGTAGCTATTTACGCACGTGTTAGTACCGAGGAACAAGCATCTGAGGGATATAAGCATTAGCGCTCAATTACAAACGCTTCGACAATACGCAAATCTTTATAAAAGGGAAATCGTCGACGAGTATGTGGATGAAGGGATTTCTGGAAAGAATATCACCGGCCGGCCTGCTATGCAAAGACTTGTAGCAGACGTTGAACAAGAAAAATTTCAGGCGGTACTTGTATGGAAATTCTCACGTTTATCGCGGAATATGTTAGATACTCTTACTTTGTTAGACAAATTTGAAGATTACGGAGTAAAGTTTATCTCTTATTCCAAGAACTTTGATACCAGTAGTCCAATAGGCCGTCTAGTCGTTCAGCTGATGGCTTTATTGCCGAAATGGAACGAAATACATTGTCTGAGAACGTTAAGCTTGGTATGAAACAACGAGCCTTAGAAGGTTCATGGAATGGCGGTGTTATATTTGGTTATGATTCTATTGGAAAGGAACTCGTAATAAACAAAGAGGAAGCTGAAGTAGTTAAACAGATATTCACTCTTTATTCCCAAGGAAAGGGCTTAAAAGCCATTGCAAATCAGCTTAATAAAAATGGGTATCGAACCAAACGTGATCGTCATTTTTCTATAAATGGAATGGCAACTATTTTAGACAACCCAGTCTATAACGGAAAAATTAGTTGGTTAAAGGTTGAAAACTGGGATAAGAAAAGAAGAAGAGGCAGAAATGATAATCCCATTTTAGTAGAAGGTCAGCATGAAGCGATTATCAATGATGAACTTTGGAGTCTTGTTCAATCTCGTAGGAAAAGTAAATCGTTCAGGCAAAGACAATCCAACGAACCGTTTCTATTGAGCAGTATCTTACGCTGCCCTGATTGTGGACAAGGGATGGTACCTTCAATTACTACTTACACTTTAAGTGACGGTACCAAAAGAAAGCACAGATATTATGTTTGCAGTGATTTTCACAACAAGGGATCAGCTGAATGTAAAGCCAATTCAGTTATGATGCTGAAAACGCTCTGTTTCAACGTATAGAGAGCTTTTTATCCAATAAACAAAGGTTTGATGAAACTATTAACTCATTAACTAAAACCTCAGTTGATACCATAAAAATACTAAAAAAAGAACTGGAAAAAATTGATTCGAAGTTAGAGGAAACACTAGCACTTCAGAATAGATATTTAGAAGCTTTTGAACAAAATCTTTTTCCTGTTACGGTTGCAAGAACGATTACAGCAAGTGGCTATTGAAAAGAGTGAAATTGAACAAAAGAGGAATAACTTAACGGAAATAAGTAAATCTGATACAAAAGTTATTCCTCCAGAATTGGTACATCTTCTATTAGGAAAATTTGTAGAAGTCTATAAGTCCTCTACTAGAGATAAACAAAAGCAATTGCTACAGCTGTTGGTTAAACAGATCACTGTTGGACGAACAAATGATCAGCTACGTCAAATTGATAAGGTTGAGCTTGAATTTGATTTTACGGAAGTTAACCTTTCTAACACATTTACACTTATCTACATGCTATATTTAGAAACAGAAAAAGAAGGCTTATCAACACCTTCTATTTCTGAATCAAATGGAAAATATCCACCTTATCTTCAACTTTTCTTGCCTCTATTTATGGTACGGTTCCCCACGATTAATCCGAAAAGCCCGATAAATCTGCTCCACTAAAATCAACCGCATCAACTGATGAGGAAATGTCATCTTCGAGAACGATAGCTTCTCACCTGCTCGCTTCATCACTGCGTCACTCAATCCGAGTGATCCGCCGATGACGAAGGTGACTTTGCTTTTTCCATATGTAGCCAGCTTATCTATTGTATCGGCTAGTTCTTCGGATGTTTTCATTTTTCCTTCGATGGCGAGGGCGATGACGTGTGCGTCGGGGCTGATTTTTGATAGGATGCGGTCGCCTTCTTTGTCTTTTATGATTTTCATGTCCTGGTCGCTTAGGTTTTCCGGCGCTTTTTCGTCCGGGAGTTCGATGATGTCGATTTTTGCGTAGGCCGAAAGTCGTTTCGTGTATTCTTCAATGCCTTGCTTGAGGTATTTTTCTTTTAGTTTTCCGATTGTCACAATATTGATATTCACAGGTCATCCCCACTTTAAAAACAAGTTATTCATATATGTTGTCCACAATTGTGGATATCTTTTCTGTATTTTGTGTAAGATCATTCGTTCCCCACTATATATACTGCGGGGTCTCCACATAATTCACAGGCTGTGGATAAACTGTTAGTATGTTCGATTTTTCTGATTTCGGGCGGCAGCTCGTGGTCGTCTATGTACATATCCAGCACCGTTTCGATGTGTTCTTCACAGGAATAATACGCTTGTTTCATGTTCATATCCTCCGATGTTTTCTTCCATTTTTACAAATGTTCTCTTCTCAATATAACCTATTTATTCACATGTTAGTAGTGCTTCGGGCTGAGTTTTATCCACAATTCGACAAACAAGCTGTTGATGACTCTATTTCGCTCGTGTGTTAGTTTGGATGTAGCCGATGTGTGGGGAGGTCTGCATTTGTGCTTTAGATGGGTTTGGCTCTTTGTGATTATGTTGCTGCTTGCTGGGTGTCAGCCGTCTTATTGGGTGTTAGAGAAGGATCGAATCGGTGAAGGCAGTCCAGACTTAGAAATATACGCTAATTACCTTCAAATGCATGATGACGTGAAAGGATATCAAGTCTTCACCATTTTAGAAGGGAGAAAAATGGTTATTGTGTCTCTCGGAAGCAGCGAGAAAGATAAGAAGCTTGAAGTGTCAGACGTCAAATTCTCATCTAAAGAAACGATTGTAACTGTGAAACGAAAACCTGCTCCTAAGGCAAATGAGAAAAACCCTTATATTTTGATTGGACTGGACAAAATCGAAGGAGAATTCATCGTACAGGATGAAAAGGGAAATCGCTTTGAAGAAACGGATTATCAGCAATAAAGCCGGCGTTCCGAGAACGTCCGGCTTTTCTTTTTAGCCTTCCATTCGGGTCGATGATGAATGTTTTAGCATCCTTCTTTTTTTACGAGTGTTTTTTCTGTATTCTTAGAACAACAAATATGCCAAGAAAGCAGCCGATAATGGTTCCGATGAGGTCAAACCAATGCGCTTTTCCTCCATTCAGCATGAACACAACAGCCGCCGAGATTATGCCGATGACCACTGCCAGAAGAATGACCCGTTTGGTGCGTATGTAATTCCTCCTTTACCCATTCTCCAGTTGATACATTAATTTTACAATAATTTACAAATTTAACACAAAATTAATTTTAAATAGATAGGAATCACATGAAAATCGTTGAATTTTTTATTTGATTTCAAAAAAATGGGAGGGAAAAAGATGTTTAAAAAAATTGTGATTGGAACTTTGGCTTTGGGAATTTCACTTGGTGTTGGGGGCACTTTTGCTAGTCCGGCTTCTGCCGCTGAATTCTCTGTACAGGACGTCAAAGCACAGGCCACCAAATATATCTCCAATTATAAAGTAACTTACTGGGGCTACTCTGATGTTGATGATATTCCCAAGTATTACAATTACTCACTAGACGGCTATACAGGAACATTAAAACTCTCTCATCTTGAACCGCGCTATGATGGGGGCTGGACAGCGTTCTACTATGGATATGTATCAAATTAAGCAACAAAAAAAGAGACTTCCTGCAAGTCTCTTTTTCGTATTTCCTGAGAAATAATGTGACAATAATAATCACTTAAAACCTCTTCATCACCTCAACATCATACAGCTTCAAATGACTCTTCGGCGTCACGACATCCTTTACCTTCCCAATCTCTTTTTCTTTCATTTTCTTTCCGGTTTTCAGACTGTACTGTTCAATGTAGGCAGGCTTGTTATACGTGTATGTGAAGAAATAGAGGCTGCTGCCTTTTTGGGTGATTTCTTTGAAATCGGCTTTCATTTTGTCCTGGGAAAGGGTGAAGGCGATGTTTGTTTTTCCTGTCTTGGCATCGATTTTGTGTACCTTTCCGAAGCCGTCAATGAAATACAGGTTCCCGTCAAAAGGGAAAAAGCTGTTTTTAAAGCTGAAGGGCATGGAGCTGTATATCGTTTGTTCGTCGTTTTTGTATTCGGCGATGTCGTGCAGCTCTACTTTGCCGCTTTTTTTGTTGATCTTGACCATTTGATAGAGATTGCGGGCTTTTTGGCCGCGAACCATGACATACACAGCTTGATCGTCCACGGCAAGCTGGGATTCGACTGAGGCTCCTTCCCGGTACTGCCATTCCGTTATCTTGTGGTAAGTGAGCTTCTTTTGATCTGCTTGAATCTGAAGGAGCTCATAGCCTTTTTCGTCAGCTGTCGGGACAAGTGCGTAAATGGCGCCGTCATGGAAACCGGAGGCTCGGATGTAGTAGGAGATGACGTCTTTTTTCCACTCACCGTCCATCTGCCGGTACAGCTCTGAGCGGTATCCGTCTTTCTTTTTGTCGTAGCCGGAGTTGTATAAGGTGTAAAAGCCGTCCGTGTTTTGCAGAAAGCCCGCGCTGTCGCCTGTGTGCTGATAGGTTCTTTTATGGGAGCGCAGACCGTTTTTGATCGTATAAATCTTGTTTTTGTCCTCCAGCATCACACTGTCGCCGTGAACCTCGGCTGAGCCCAGCTCAAGGCCCTTCATCTTAAAGGAAGACAGCGTCCCGTCCTGGCTGATAAACAGGGCGTAGCTTTTCCCGCCGCCAAATGCATCTTGATCCGCAGAGGATGAGAAATACAGCAGGACTTCTTTGTCATCCAGGAAATCGGGGTTTCTGAGATCCTGCTGACCAACGGTTTTATGGTTTTTGAGAGGAGAAAGGAAGACAAATAGTGCAATTCCTGCGAAAATCAGGATGGCGATGGTGATCATCCACTTTTTCATATCCTTCTCCTTAGTAAATGGTCATGATGGTTGTCGTATACGAAGAACTTGTGATGTCGCGCGGATACACGCCTAAGCCTCCGTTGCTGTCTATATCAATCCCTGCTTTTAGCAAAAAGGCAGACCATAGGAGCTTTGAACAGTTTTTGGCGCCGTCATGGCCCGTATTTCTGTTATTGACGAAGTTAAATGAGTATGGGTCGCCGACTTTTGATACCGCCCAGTCGGCAGCAGCTGTTTTTTGAGATGAGGATACGCTGACGGTTTGCACAATGGAGTTGTCTTCCACGTCTCTGGCATTATAAGCGATCTGCCTGACGCCGTCGCTCGGGACAGATTCAACAATTTTGTCAGCGGCGGAGTACATGCCGACGTGGCCGTGATTGTAGTAGGCTGTGTAGGAGTTCGTGTAATAGATATTGCCTTTCGCGCTTGTCGGGAGTTTTTTCGTGCCGGACGAGCCGCCCATGATAGACATGCCGCTTTCCTTGGCAAGCCGGTCTCCCTCTGCTTTATCAGCCGTGATTTCCTTATAGAACTGTTTTAGGATAACATCCTGCTTTACGTGCTGTTGTTTGGCAATCTGACTGGCAGATTTCATGATTTCTTCCGGTGTCGTGCCTGGCTGCAGTGCGGCGATTTCTTCAGCATAATTTGTGGTCTTTACGGCTTTGGCGGGAGAAACAAACAGGCCGCCACACATTGTAAGCGCTACCAAAAACATCGACACTCGTTTCTTCAACTTCATTACATCTCCTCTTTTCTTGTGAGTGTAGGAAAGGTAATTTCCTCACCCACATTATATTAGGAAAATAAGGAAAGTAACTAGGTTATTTACAGAATTTTTAGAAATCGTTTACAGAAAAAGGCCTTTATCAGGCCCTTTTCGTTAAATCTTCTTGCTCATCACTACGTCTGTTTCTTGAAATCCGGTTTGCTCATATAGCTTTCGCGCCGTCTGATTATGGGCAAAGACATGAAGGGACAGCTTGCGGATTCCCATGCTGCGTGCCGTTTGATCTAATGCCGCCAATGCTTGCTTTGCGTAGCCCTTTCCCCGATACGGTTCATATAACCCGAAATCATAAATAAACGCTTCCTGCTGCGGATGCTCCGGTTCAGCATGTATCCAGAGCCAGCCAACGATATCCTTTTCATTCAGCTTGAGGCTCCACAAATGGTGATGGGGTGTTTCCAGCCCTCTCGGAAGCAGATCAGTAAACGCCTGCTTAGACAAAAGCTGTGCATCTTCAGGCAGCCATGTTCCCGCTTTTACCTTTTCTTCCGCGTAATGCTTTGTTGTGTATGTGAGATAAGACCGAAATTCTTCTGACTGCATTGGGGTCAGCATGATTGTCATATCATCTCTCCTTCATATATTGACTAGAGGATTTTACATAAAATAGAAAGAGGTGTTACTATCAGAATAAGCAACTGAGATTGATAAGTCACTAGAGAAAGGAGTTTCACATGAATAAGATCGCACCCGCAGAAATCGCTAGCATGCTCAACGATTGGTACCTTGCCATCAAGAAACATGAAGTTGAAGAATCCTCCCGTTTATTTGAAGAAGTGAAGCCTTTATTGGATGACATGGAAGAGGATCAGGAGGTGCTTGCCTACTTCTCCTTATTGGAACTGCGCCACAAGGTTTTGCTTCACGAGGCGAGAGGACAGGGCTTTCAGCATGAGGAGCCTTCTCATATGAATGCTACGTCTGACATGCTGAAATATTACTTTTTTCTGTTTGAAGGCATGTATGAGGCCTATAAAAATAATTATGACATTGCCATTGGGCTGTATAAAGATGCAGAGCAGTATCTCGACAACATTCCCGATCCGATTGAGAAAGCCGAATTTCACCTGAAGGTCGGAAAGCTCTATTATAAGCTGGGACAAAATATTGTGTCCCTCAATCATACACGGCGAGCAGTCAAAACATTCAGAGAAGAGACTGATTATAAAAAGAAGCTGGCTTCAGCCCTGATTACCATGTCAGGCAATTTTACAGAGATGAGCCAGTTTGAAGAAGCTGAGGCTTATTTGGACGAAGCAATTCGGATCACGAGTGAATTAGAGGATCATTTTTTTGAAGCCCAGCTTTTGCATAACTTCGGCCTTCTTCATGCACAAAGCGGCAAATCAGAAGAAGCGGTTTCGAAATTAGAGGAGGCTCTACGGAACGATGAGTATGCCCGCTCCGCCTATTATTATCATTCTGTCTACTTGCTGATACGAGAGCTGTTTAAGATCAAAAAGAAAGAACAGGCCTTATCTTATTACCAAGAAGTGAAGGAAAAATTGACTGCTGAGCCGAATAGAATATGTGAGGCAAAAATAGACATTTTATATGCCATTTATGCAGAAGGGGGTCATGCGGAAACGTTTCACTTATGCAAACAACATATGGATGACTTGTTGTCCGAGAAAGAGTATGACAGTGTAAGAGAACTTTCCATTTTGGCTGGCGAACGGTATAGGGAACTTGAGCTTTACAAAGAAGCTGCCCACTTTTTTTATGAAGCATTACAGATTGAAGAACTGATTAAACGAACGGAGGTTATATAAATGAAAAGATTTCTGATTGGCGCAGGCGTCGCAGCGGTGATTTTATCAGGTTGGTTTATTGCGGACCATCAAACCCATTCACAGGAAATGAAAGTCGCTGAGAAAATGATTGGATAAATGAAAAACCCCCGCGGGTGCGGGGGTTCAATTTAACGAAAGAATCCTAAAACGGTTTGTAGTTTTAGGATTCTTTCATCTTTTCAGCGTGATTGAAAACCCTTGAAGTCTAGGAAGAACGAGCATTGGAGCGCAGCGAATGTTTGGAATTCGTGAGCACCGAAGCGCAGGCCTGACAACGAATGCGAGGGTTTGTCGACACGCTGAAACCCCCGCGGGATGCGGGGGTTTTCTTATTACAGCAGCTTCTTCCCTAACAGGGATTCTACGAGCTCTACTGCTGTTTTGCCTGTTTTGTTTTTGTGATCAAGGATCGGGTTAACCTCAACGAATTCGGCTGAGGTAATGATGCCTGCGTCATACAGCATTTCCATAGCCAGATGGCTCTCCCGGTAGCTGATGCCGCCGACGACAGGGGTTCCGACACCCGGTGCGTCGTTCGGATCAAGTCCGTCCAAATCAAGGCTCAGATGGACACCATCACATGCTGATAAATAATCAAGGGTTTCTTCAATGACCTTTGTCATACCAAGACGGTCGATTTCGTGCATTGTGTACACCTTCATGCCGCTTTCCTTAATGTACTTGCGCTCCCCTTCATCAAGTGACCGGGCGCCAATGATGACGACGTTTTCCGGTTTGATTTTAGGCGCGTAGCCTTCAAGGTTAACCAGTGACTCGTGGCCAATGCCGAGGCTGACCGCGAGCGGCATGCCGTGAATATTGCCCGATGGTGAAGTTTCAAGTGTATTCAAATCGCCGTGCGCGTCATACCAGATGACGCCGAGATTATCGTAATGCTTCGCTGTGCCTGCCAGCGTGCCGATCGCAATACTGTGGTCACCGCCCAGGACAAGCGGGAATTTTTTCTCTTCAATGACTTTGTTGACCTTTTGCGCGAGTTTTTCATTTCCCGCCAAAACGGAATTCAGGTTTTTCAGTTCCTCGTCATTTTTGATTTTTTCGCGGTTGATCGGAATGTCTCCAAGATCTTCAACCGTATATCCCATGTCTGACAGCCTCTCGATCAGATGAGCGTACCGGATGGCACTCGGGCCCATATCCACTCCGCGTCGTGCTTGTCCTAAATCCATTGGCATTCCAATAACCGAAATCGTTTTATCCATCTGTGATTCCACCTCAACATTTAAGATAATGTCCTATGCGGGTTATAACAAAGATGACTTGCGGACAACGTTTTTAAAGCTCTAGCTGACGATTTGCCTGCTGGCGTTTTTTAATGACGACATGATAAATGATGTAGCAAATGACCATAAACGGTACGCCGCAATACAGCGCGATACGCTGCTCCGGATCAAATGCAAGACTGATGAGCACGACCGTATTTAATGTTAGGCCGATCAGCGGAAGCACCGGGTAAAGCGGTGTTTTAAATTTCAAATCTTCTATCTTCCCGCCTTCGCGGATATATTTGCGTCTGAACATGATTTGGGAAAGCGAGATCGTAATCCAGCCGACCTGCGCGCTCATGCCCGCCAAAGATAACAGTACCATATATACAGTTTCAGCCTGCGCAAACTTTGTCAGAAGTGATAGGCAGGCCACAGCCATCGTTACGATTAACGAGTACATCGGCACACCGCGCTGATTTGTTTTGCCGAGCGCTTTGAAGGCCTGTCCTTCATTCGCCATCGCGTACAGAATACGTGTCGATGCGTATAAACCTGAATTCGCAACAGATAACAGCGCGATTAAAATAACAAAGTTCATGATATCAGCTGCATATGGGATTCCGATTTGCTCAAATACGGCAACAAATGGACTTTCCACGACACCCGCCTGTTTCCACGGAATCATGCCGGCAATGACAATGATTGAAAGCACAAAGAAGACAAGCGTTCTCCATACTGTCTGTTTGATTGACCGTGGAATCGTTTTTTCAGGGTCTTCACTTTCTCCGGCTGCAACCCCAATCAGCTCAGTCCCCTGAAACGCAAAGTTCACGGTAATCATCGTAATCAGCATTGCCTTTATGCCGTTCGGAAATAACCCGTCTTCATAAAAATGTGTCAAAAACGGCGCCTGCTCTCCGCCCTTCAGATCAATCAGGCCAAACATGGCAGCTCCGCCGAGAATAATAAATAAAAGGATAATCAAAATTTTAATGCCTGAGAACCAGAATTCAGATTCCGCAAAGGCTTTTGTGGTGATCGCATTTAAAATAAACATCAGTGCCGCAAAGACCAGACACCAGATCCACACGTCTATATGCGGAAACCAGCGTTGCATCAGCTGCCCCGCTGATAAGAATTCAATGGCGCATGTAACCGCCCAGCCGAGCCAGTACAGCCAGCCGAACGCAAACCCGAAGGCCGGGCTGATAAATTTCGTGGCATAGGTCTGGAAGGACCCTGACACAGGAAAGGCGACTGCCAGCTCTCCTAAGCAGAGCATGGTCAAAAACATGATAAAGCCGCCCACTAAATAGGACAGAACCGCGCCGAGCGGTCCCGCTTGGTTAATGGTAAACCCGGTTCCAAGGAAGAAACCGGTTCCGATCACTCCGCCCAATGAAATCATGAACAAATGGCGTGATTTCATTGTCCGCTGGAGCTGATTTCCGTTATCTTGGTTTGTATTCACTTTCTGCACCCCTTCAGCAACTTGTATTGGATCTAAGCTGGAACATCTGCATGGTGCTATCCCAGTTTGCTGTCCAAAGAGTCTCTATCTATTTAATATAAAATTCACTTCTTCTCATAAAGATACATTATACTAAAATACTGTAGCTGAGCAAATAGGGAGTGCTGATTTTTCTGTTGTAAATTTATACAAACGAAGTGAATATCCCGCCATGGTGCGGATTTATGCGTTTTGCAGCACGTGCTTAATTTTCTCTATTGCCCAATCCAAATCCTCTTTGGAAATGATTAATGGCGGTGCAAAACGAATGACTGTATCATGCGTTTCCTTGCATAAAAGCCCTTCTTCCTTTAAACGCTCACAATACGGACGTGCCGCTTCTGTCAATTCCACACCGATAAACAGCCCTCTGCCGCGGACTTCTTTAATAACCGGGTTGTCAATGCTCTCAAGCTCGCTTTTAAAGTATTCGCCAAGCTCAAGAGAACGATCCGCCAGTTTTTCATCCTCCAGCACTTCTAATGAAGCGATAGACACTGCACATGCAAGCGGGTTTCCGCCAAATGTTGAGCCGTGTGAGCCCGGGTTAAACACGCCTAGGATCTCGCGGTCCGCCGCAATGCATGAGATCGGGAACACACCGCCGCCAAGCGCTTTGCCCAAAATATACATATCAGGGACAATGCCGTCCCAGTCACAGGCAAACGTCTTGCCTGTACGTCCGAGACCCGTTTGAATTTCATCCGCAATAAACAAGACATTCTCTTCCTTACAAATCGCCGCCGCTTCCTGTAAAAATCCTTCAGGCGGAATCACAATGCCCGCTTCGCCTTGAATCGGTTCAAACAAGAATGCCGCTGTATTCGGCGTAATGGCCTGTCGAAGCGCTTCCACATCGCCGTAAGGAATGAGTTTGATTCCCGGAAGCATCGGGCCGAATCCTCGTTTATATTCCTCTTCAGAAGAAAGAGATACCGCCAGCATCGTGCGGCCGTGGAAGTTCCCGACACATGCGATAATTTCCGCTTGATTGTCAGCTACTCCCTTCACTTCATACGCCCAGCGTCTCGCCGCTTTCACCGCGGATTCAACCGCTTCGGCTCCTGTATTCATCGGCAGAATCATCTCTTTGCCTGTCAGTTTAGCTGTTTTTTCGTAAAACGGCCCAAGCTGATCGTTATGAAACGCGCGTGACGTGAGGGTGATTTTATCAGCCTGATCCTTTAATGCCTGAATGATTTTCGGGTGTCTGTGCCCCTGGTTTACCGCAGAATAAGCACTCAGCATATCCATATATTCATTGCCTTCCGGGTCCTTTACCCAAGAACCCAGCGCTTCAGAAATAACAATCGGGAGCGGATGATAATTGTTGGCTCCGTAATGAGACGTCTGATCAATAATTTCTTTGGATTTAGATAAAGCTGGCATATTTGAATTCCCCCTTGTTTTCTGTTTCAACATGTTATCCTGCTTTCCCTTTATATAAATGCAAGTTCTGTGCCAAATCAAGAATTCGTGTGTTTTCTACAATTTTCGAGGACAAGGTGCAAAAACATTCTGATATTTCGAGCAAAAATTTCAGCAAGTGCAAAATTCTTTTGCATATCCTCTCCATTTTTTTATAAAATAGAAGCAATATTAAGAAAACTGAGGGAGGTTCATACAGTGGTCAAAGACAGCGAATTCCTCACATTGGTTTTTCAGAGCATTTTAGATGAAATCGATGTTGGCCTGCACGTGGTAGACGAGCATGGAAACACAATCGTTTATAACAATAAAATGATGCAGATTGAAGATATGGAGAAGCATGACGTCTTGAATAAAAACCTGATGGATGTGTTTATGTTTTCAAAGCAGCAGGACAGCACACTGGTACAGGCTCTTCAGGAAGGCAAGACGATTAAAAACGTCAAACAGAGCTACTTCAATAATAAAGGTCAGGAAATTACGACGATCAATCATACATATCCCATCGTCCAAGACGGCAAAATCAGGGGCGCTGTTGAAATTGCCAAGGATGTGACAAAGCTTGAACGGCTGATCAGGGAGAATATGAACAAAAAAGGCAGCACAACCTATACGTTTGACAGTATTCTCGGCACCAGTCCGGCCATTCAAGACGTCATCGAAAACGCCAAGCGGGCAACCCGTACGTCATCATCTGTCCTTCTCGCAGGCGAAACCGGCACGGGAAAAGAACTGTTCGCGCAAAGTATCCATAATGGAAGCGATCGTTCTGGCGGCCCGTTTATTTCGCAAAACTGTGCGGCACTGCCAGACAGCCTTGTGGAAAGCATTTTGTTTGGGACGAAAAAAGGCGCGTTTACCGGCGCTGTCGACCAGCCCGGCCTGTTTGAACAAGCCCACGGCGGGACGCTGCTGTTAGATGAAATCAACTCGCTGAATCTCAGCCTTCAGGCGAAGCTGCTGCGCGCCCTTCAAGAACGGAAAATCAGGCGCATCGGTTCAACAAAGGATACACCGATTGACGTACGTATTATTGCCACGATGAATGAAGACCCAATTGATGCAATTGCAGGCGAACGAATGCGGAAGGACTTGTATTACAGGCTGAGTGTCGTCACGCTGATCATCCCGCCGCTTCGGGAACGAAAAGAAGACATTTTGCTTCTCGCGTCGGAGTTCATCCAGAAAAACAACCATCTGTTCCAAATGAATGTTGAACACATCAGCGATGACGTGAAGCAATTTTTCCTTTCTTATGACTGGCCGGGAAATATTCGCGAGCTTGAGCATATGATCGAAGGCGCAATGAATTTCATGACGGACGAGCAAACGATTACGGCTTCCCATTTGCCCTATCAATACCGCATGAAAATCAAGCCGGCTGACATCCCAGAGCCGGAAACACCAAGACACCAGCCGGCCGCGGACTTAAAAGAAAAAATGGAGAGCTTCGAAAAATATGTGATAGAGAACGTGTTAAGAAAACACGGCCATAACATCTCGAAAGCTGCTCAGGAGCTTGGCATCAGCAGACAAAGCCTCCAATATCGGCTGAAGAAATTTTCTCACTCGTCTAACGAATAATCCGGAGCAGGAAGCCTGATCAGAAAAACAGTGCCTCTGCCGATTTCACTTTTCACTTCAATCGACCCATTGTGGCTGTCGATAATCGATTTCGTTATAGCAAGGCCTAATCCCGAACCTCCATATTTCCGGGAGCGGGATGGGTCTGCCCTGTAAAACCGGTCAAATATATGCGGCAAATGCTCCGGCGCGATGCCTGTGCCGTTGTCCGCTATCATCAGCATCACGCCGGCACTGCCTTTTTGCAGAGAAATGGTGATGGCACCGGTTCTCTCATTTGTATACTGCACCGCGTTATAAACCAAATTCAGAATGACCTGTTTCATCTTATCCCGGTCAAACACCGCTTTAGCGTCATCCTCAAGCAGCAGCTGCAGCCTTCTTTCTTTCGCAAGCAGACTGAGCTGCGGCTCCATCTCCCTTATGAGCGCATCGAGATTTCCTCTCTTCATTTCAAAGCTCGGCACCCGATCAATTTTTGCCAAAAACAACAGATCCTCAATCAGCCGAGTGGCTCTCTTCGACTCTTCATACATACTATTCAGCGCCCTATCTCTCTGCTCCGGCTGAAGCGCGGCGCCTCTCAGCAGCACTTCGATAAAGCCGTGTATCGACGTTAAAGGTGTTCTCAGTTCATGTGAAGCGTCTGATACAAATTGCCGGATGCGCTCCTTCGCCTCTTTTTCTGCTTTAAATGACGTTTCAATCCGCTCCAGCATGCGATTAAACGAAATGGCAAGCGTATCGATTTCCATTTGTTTTCGATATACAGGAAGCCTTTTATTCAAATTTCCTGCATTAATATCTCCCATCATATGTACCATTTGTGATAACGGTTTAAGCGTATGTCTGACCACAGGCAAGAACGTGAAAAGCCCGAGCAGGAGCGCAACCAGCGAGAGCGTGGAATAAATGCTGATTTGCCGGAGCAGTACGTCCTTCAGTGGTTCTGTTAAAGTACTCATTTGGATCACGCCTGCTTCTTTTCCATCAATAGTAATAGCCTGAAACACAATCAGCACTTCCTCGCCGGATTCATTTTTCGTGATTTTGTAATGCAAGGCCATCGTATCTTTTAATGCCTCATCATATATACTTTTTTTCACTGTTGGCGGTGCTCCCGCATATGGATCGGTCGACAATACCGTACTGTCTTTTGTTTTCTTATCGATAAAAACAATGGTCACGCCCGGATAGATAAAGGCGGGACGGACAGCACCATCTGACTTTTCCGAGCTGTCGGGATGGCTTTTGTATGTTTTAATATTATTCCAGATGGTTGGCTCCGTTGAGTTGATATAACTTTGAATGCTGACAGCTCGGTTTTCATATAAGAGGCGTTTTCCAAACACATATTGCATAGCGCCGACAAACACCAATAGAAGAACGAGAATGCATAATGAACGGAATAAAAGCTGAAAGCGCAGTGTTTTGAATCGTTTTTTCATTCAATATCCACCCGATAGCCCGCACCCCGAACCGTTCGGATCACTTCATGCTTTTTGTCATTCAATTTTTCCCGCAAGGAACGAATGTACACTTCAACAATATTCTCTTCTCCGTAAAAATCATACCCCCATACTTTATCCAGAATCCTTGCTTTACTGAGCACAAGGCCGTGATTCAGCACCAAAAACTTTAAAAGCTCGTATTCTGTTGCTGAAAGCTTGAGCACCTCTTCCTGATAGCGGATTTCTCTGCGCCGATCATCAATTCGAAACGGACCGAGCGCGAATTCTTCAAACAGGTTGGGAAAGTGATCCCGAATTCTCGCATAGATTCGCGCCAGCAGCTCTTCAAAGCTGAAGGGTTTGATCATATAATCATCAGCGCCCTCTGTCAGCGCTTTTACCCGAACCCCCACCTCATCCTTGGCCGTAAGCATAATAACCGCGGTATGGCCGGTTTTTTTTATCATTTTTGATACTTCCAGTCCATCCATTCCGGGCATCATCACATCCAAGATGGCCACATGCGGCTGAAATGTCTTTACGGTGTTCATCGCTGTCATTCCGTCAGCTGCTGTCTTCACTTCAAAGCCTTCATTTTCAAGACCCATTGTCAAAAAATCTAATATCGCCGGTTCATCGTCCACGAGCAAAATCTTGATGCCTTTCATCCTATTCATGCTGTGCTCTCTCCTTAGTTGGCATAAACCTCTGATTAGTTTTTTCCCTTCCCCTCCTATTATTCGTTTTTACCTGAAAACAAACTGAATCTTCCCTAAAAATCAGCTGAATTCAGCAAGTTTTCAGCCAGCCCTCATTTGATTTTCAGCTTCGGCCTATACAATTGCCTTAGTTGGTACAGCCAACAATGAAATAAAGGAGGAATCTCACATGAATATCACTAAAGTTTTATCAGGAGCTGCACTGGGAACGATTATTTCAATCAGTTCTTTCACTTCTGCTCACGCCGCTGTCATTCAAAAGGATGATACATCAACGAAGGTTGAGACGAAGCAACAGGCTTCCATCACAATAGCAAAGGCAAAACAGGTTGCGTTGAACAAATGCAAAGGTACTGTTCAAACGGCCCAAATGAAGAAAGTGAATGGCACATACGTATATGTTGTGAAAGTTCTCGGTGAGGACGGCAAACAGCATACGATGAACGTCAACTGCAACAGCGGCAAAGTTGTGAAACATGATGTTCAAAAGAAACAAAGCTATATCAGCAAAACAAAAGCCCAATCGATCGCTTTGAAAAACTGCAAAGGTGCGGTTCAATCTTCTGAGCTGAAGCAAGAAAACGGTGTTTACGCTTACGTCGTGAAAGTAATGGGTGAAGACGGAAGCCTTCACACGCTCCATATCAATGGAGAAAACGGCAAAGTCGCAAAACACGAGCAAAAGAAACAAGCACATCTTTCTAAAACAAAAGCGCATCAAATCGCACTCAACAAATGCAAAGGCGCAGTTCAATCTTCTGAACTGAAGAAAGAAAACGGCGCATACATCTACGTTGTCAAAGTGCTTGGCGAAGATGGAAAAACTCATAAAATTCATGTCAACTGTGACAGCGGTAAAATCGTAAAACAAGAAGTGCAAAAGAAAAACGCAGCCGTTACAAAAACAAAAGCACATCAAATTGCACTAAATAAATGTAAAGGCACAGTGAAATCTACTGATTTGAAGAAAGAAAACGGCACATTCGTTTACGTGTTTAAAATCACTGCCCAAAACCACACTGAACATACAGTGAAAGTGAACGCTGAAAACGGAAGCATTTGCAAATAAAATAACTGCTTGCCAGCAGTAAAATAACTGAAATTCAACGTATAACACCAGTCTTGTTTTAACACAAAGTTCTAAGTTCATGTCTACCTTTTTCTAAATACTCTTTTAAACTGAACGTGTGTGACCCGCGTTCAGTTCTTTTTCTAAGGAGGACCTACAAATGAATATGAAAATATGTTCTGCAGCTGCTTTAGGCGCGGTCATTTCAATCAGTTCTTTATCATCCGCACACGCGGCTGTTCTGCATAAAGAAGACACTGCTAAAGTTCAAACCCAACAGCAGGCTTCTATTACGCTCTCTAAAGCAAAAACTGTCGCTATAAAGAACTGCAAAGGCGCAGTTCAATCAGCACAAATGAAGAAAGCAGATGGCGTTTATGTCTATGTCATTAAAGTGCTTGGTGAGGATGGCAAAATTCACACCTTTAACATTAACCGCAACAGCGGAAAAATCGTCAAGCATCACGTTGAAAATAAACAAGCCGCGATCACAAAAGCAAAAGCACAAAGCATTGCGTTGAACAAATGCAAAGGTACCGTCACATCTTCAGCATTGAAGAAAGAAAATGGCACCTATGTGTATATCATCACCATCACAGCCAGCAACCACACGGTACAAACCATTAAAGTGAATGCTGAGAATGGAGGTATTTGCAGTTAACAGCCATTTGCTGCTGTTTCACGTGTAACATCCATCTTGTATTTTTCTTCATATTCGATATATCCTTTTCAACTGAACGGGCGTGACCCCCGTTCAGTTTTTTTGCATATCAAAACAGCCTGGCAAACGATGCCAGACTGTTTTGATTAACTTCCTAATTGGTCTGCGGACGACAGCTTGATGTCAACAGATTTTTCTTTTCCGCCGCGGTAAAACTTCACCTTCACCCGGTCACCGACTTTTTTCTGATAAAGCCGTTTTCGCAGGTCAACAATATCATTTACTTTGTAACCGTCAAATTCCGTGATGACATCGAGTTCCTTCAGTCCCGCTTTTCCGGCAGGTGAAAAGGCGTCTACACCCATCACAACCGCTCCATTGGTGACGTTCTTAGGAAGCTTTAATGTTTCATCCCAATGATAGCTTGCGATGTCGCTTAGGGATTTCATCTCAATGCCAAGGAACGGGCGTTTGACCTTTCCGTATCTCTCTAAATCCTCTATCACAGGGATCACGAGCTTAGACGGAATGGACAGGCCAATCCCTTCAACCGCTGACTCGGCAATTTTCATTGAATTGATGCCAATGACCTTCCCATCCATATTTAACAAAGCGCCGCCGCTGTTCCCAGGGTTAATGGCCGCATCTGTTTGCAGGACTTCTGCGTTCCAGTCAGGCTGTCCATCACCGTTTGAATCTACTGGGATCGCCCTCTCCGTACCCGAGATGACGCCTTGTGTGACAGAGCCAGCAAACTCAAGGCCTAACGGGTTCCCGATCGCAATAACCGGCTCCCCAGACTTCACTTTATCTGAATTTCCGAAATCGGCGACTGCTTTAATTTTATCGCTTTTCACCCGTAAAACGGCAAGATCCATCAGCTGGTCGCTGCCGACAAGATCAGCTGATACACGCGATTCGTCTTTCAAGCTGATTTCAATTTGGGAAGCGCCTTCGATGACATGATGGTTGGTCACGACATAAGCGGAATGGTCATTTTTCTTATAGATGACGCCAGAGCCGCTCCCAGCCTCGCCGCTCTCTCCCCAAATATCTGATTTTTGGATGTTCACAACACCGACAACGGCGGGCGACACATTGCTGACAATCTTAGTGACGGCATTGTTGACACTGACATTCACCGTCCTGATTGATTCCCGGCCATTGTTGTTTTGCTGCTGATCTAAGGCGCCTGTATCCAGCCCTTCATTTGAAAGGTACGGCATGATAAACGCCATTAATACGGCACCGACAATCACGCCAATCAGACTCGAAAGAAAATATCCTTTTTTGCTTCTCTTTGGCTGTTCAGGAGTAGTATGTTCTTCCTCACGTTCGTAATCCACCATATTCCATCCTTTCCAAGAACGTTAATATGGTTATATTGTGGGTTAGAAACTCCTAGAATAGTCATGATTTACATAGAAAAATTATACAGCGCAAAGCGGAGTGGCCTTCTTCGGATCAGTGTCGTATAAGTCAAATGTCTCACCCGTCACAAATCCTTTAGAAGCCAATGTCTGCTGCACAGACATTCTTGCCAGCTCCTTCATGTTGTTGTCCTGGCTCAAATGCGCCAGGTAAATACGAGACGTCTCATCGCCAATGACATCCGTCATCGCCAAGGCAGCATCTTCATTTGACACGTGCCCGACGTCACTTAAAATCCGCCGCTTAATGCTCCATGGGTATCTTCCCATTTGCAGCATACCGACATCGTGATTGCTTTCAAACACAAACACATTCGCTGAACGGATAATGCCTTTCATTCGGTCGCTGACATATCCCGTATCTGTCATTAACGCGAGCTTTCGGCCGTTATAATGGAACACATAAAACATCGGTTCGGCCGCATCGTGGGAGACGCCAAACGATTCAACATCAAGTCCGCCGAACGACTTTACCGTCTCCATCGGAAATACAAACTTTTGATCGGTGTCAATTTTGCCGATTTGATTCTCCATCGCTTTCCAAGTCTTCTCGTTCGCATAGATCGGAAGCTTGTACTTTCTGGCGACGACACCAAGGCCCTTAATATGGTCACTATGCTCATGCGTCACAAAAATGCCGTCTACATCATCCAGCTTACGCCCGATCTGCGCCATCAGCCCATCCATGGCTTTCCCGCTCAAACCGGCGTCCACTAAAAATGCGTGATCCTCTGTTTCGAGGTAAAACGCATTTCCCGTACTCCCGCTCGCAAGTACGCTAAATTGCAAGCTCATGTTTGTCTCACTCCATTATTTTCATTGATCTGTATCTAAAATCGTACTCTCCAAAGCATTCACAGTAAAATACTCTTGTACTGTCTTTTTCTCACCGTTCACTTTTTTCTCGTACTCGACCGTAATTCTCCATACCGGCGCCAGCACCTGCGTACTTGTCAGCGGATATTGTGCTACATAGCCGAATTTACAGCTCTTCACAGTGCTGTATTCTTTTAATTGATTTTGATAGTACAATAGCTCAACCGCATCCATTTCAGTAATTAAGCTTTCTTTCTGGATTTGCTTGAAGGTCTCAAGCGTAGTCTGGTCGTATGACACAACCTCGTTTTTACCGTTTAAGTGCAGCACCACTTGCCCGATCATATTAGAGGGATTATCGGTCTTTTGGTAAATATAATGGCCTTCGTACGTTTGGAAGAAAATAATTTCTTTCTTCGATTTATTAACCTTCCAAAGCTTATATTTTTCGCCATCTTGAATCTTTGAAGAAACAAGTGCCTGGGCATCGTCCTCGATATCCTTCTTAGATAGGGCGATGGGATTTGCAAACTTCATTTTCAGGCTCGTTACTTTATGATCATCACTAGGCATGTCCATCAAAGGCTTTTGATCCTTCAGCGCCTCAATTTCCTCCTTGGTGAAGGATTTTTGATTTGCTGTGATCCGATAGCCTTCTGTTGCTTCCTTATTCAAGCCTTCATACGTGATATGATCGGCCTTCATGTCATGCTCGACATCATTTTTAATGACTTCATATTCTTTGCCGGTAGCCTGCCATTTTTGAAAAAACTGATAGCCTAAGAAAATATCTAAAATGAGGAAGGCAACGATGAAGATTGATTTTGTCTTATTCCACTCCACTGTTAGCCCCCTCCTTCCTCAATAAATCCTTTGTAATCGGCACAATTTTTCCATTTACTTTCATCGCCCAAACCGGTTCCAGTTCAACGAGAGGATCATCGTTGGTTGATGTTGATACCAATTGATAAGCAAGGAAGATCTGATCAATTTTGTCCGTATCATAAGCGGTTTGTTTCGAAAGCAGCATCCTCACTTCGCTGCCGCTCATGAGCTCTGTTTCACTTGTTTTAATCGGATTCGTTCCGAGACTGTAATTCGGCCGCTTATAGCTGAGAATATCATCATTCGCCCATTGCACCGTAATCGCCGATGTCGCTCCGAAAGGTTTGGCGATGCTGTTAATGACCGGGATCTGATCCATAAAGATATAGAAGCTCAGCTGCTGGCTGTCATTGATACTGAAAAATTGATAGTGATCCGTCCAGCTTCCGGTATCCTCAAGGTATTTTTGGCTCTTTTTAATTAATTCTCCCGTTTGATAGGATGTGCTCTGCACCAAATTGCGCTGCTGGAATTGCACCTGGCGCTGGCTAAGATTCACATCTAAACGGCTGATCCCATCTGTCAGCACATTTCTGTTGTTGTAATTCGAATCTTCTCTTACGATGCTCGGATCACTAAACAAAGCCTGCTTAAAGGTATTTGTTTTAATCGATTCTGTGACAAATTCTTTTTTGTCCATCGTAAGCGGTTTGTTCGGCAGCAAGAACTCTTTCTTTGAGCCAATGGAGAACAAACTGAACGCCGGCATATTTGATTGCCTGTTTTTCAAGTCGTTCATAATGTTCCGGTAGTTTGCTGATTCAACCGTCACTTCAAGAATGAGCTGCTTGCTGTAAGACACCAAATAGATTTTCTTGTTCGCTTTTGTTTCATTGAACGGGATCAGAATATGATCAAACGAACTGTATTCAAACGACTGATTAGACCATTTAAACAGCGTTTGGAAAATATCAATCGGAATCGTATCGCTGAATTGCAAGTCAAGCTTGGCTTCAGAACCGCCTATTCCATAAAACCAGCTCTTGAATCCAGACTTGTCATACTGATCCGAAATATCTTTAATTCCTTTTACATCCCAATGCGGCAAGTCAGACCAGATTTCTTCATAGAGGGCATTGTCATCCACTTTGTAATGAGCGCCGTCATCATGGATAAACATGTCCCTCGGCCTTACCGTTTCAGACAGCTTTTGGGTCGTTTTTTCGATTTTGTGTTTCTCACGCACAGTAGACTCTGTTGAGGATGAGCCTTCAGAAAAGTTTGGCTGGAACGTCCATATCCCCCATGTAAAAACAAGACTGATGACGACGAGTACCGTAAGTAATATCGTTTTTATATTTTCACGCTTCATCCCAATCATCCTCTTGTTCCTCTTTATATGGAAGAGTAAATGTAATCGTCGTGCCTTTTCCTTCTATGCTGTCCGCCCAAATATCTCCGCCGTGCGCCTGTACCATTTCCTTGGCAATCGCCAATCCCAGACCGGTGCCGCCAAGCTTTCTCGTTCTCGCTTTATCCACCCTATAGAAGCGGTCAAATACTTTTTCGACATCTTTTTTCGGAATGCCGATCCCTTCATCCTTCACGCTGATATAGAGAAGTTCTTCCTCTTCATTGACATCAATCGAGAACGTGACATGTCCGCCTTCCGGTGAATATTTTAAAGCGTTAGAAATAATATTATCGAGCACCTGCGTTATTTTATCCTGGTCAATCTCGACGTACAGATCTCTGTCCGGCAGATTGCGGATAAACTCCACATGCTGCTCTTTTGTCATTTCAAAACGGTCAATAATAAGCGACATAAACCGGACAATCTGAATCCATTCCCGGTTAAATTGATAATCCTTACTGTCAAATTTCGACAGCTGAAGCAGATCATTGACAAGCCGGATCATACGCTCTGTTTCATTTTGCGTCACCATTAAGAAGCGCGGAGCAATGTCTTTATTTTCCCACGCGCCTTCGGCTAACGCTTCTAAATAGCTGCGCATTGTCGTAAGCGGCGTCCGCAGCTCATGTGATACATTCGCAACGAATTCTCTGCGTTCCTGATCCATTTTCTCTTGTTCGGTTACATCGTAAATGACAGCGATTAAACCATCAATTTTGCCGTGTTCCCTTTGAATCACAGAGAAATTCACGCGAAGCACCGTTAATTCATCATCGCGCTCAATTTCAAGCAGCATAGAATCCTGCTGCTCCACTAAATCTTCAAAAGTATAATTCTCTTGAAGCCCCAGCAAACTCGTAATCGGCATTTCTAAGGCTGTTTCACGTGAAACGTTCAACAGTTCCAGCGCCGGGCTGTTTAAGAGAATAATCGCTCCGTTTCGGTTTGTGGCGATAACGCCGTCTGTCATATAAGCAATGACAGAGGCTAGCTTTCTGCGTTCTCCTTCAGTCATCGCCTGGGCATCTTCAAGCTCTCTCGTTAAGTGGTTAAACGTTGTGGCTAGCTGCCCAATTTCATCATGCCCGTACTTTTTAACCTTCCTCGAGAAATTCCCTTTCGCAAGCTCCATCGCCTGCTTTCGCATATCTGAAAGCGGGTGGGTAATGGTTCTTGCCAGAAAAATACCGAGAAGAGCCGTCAAAACAAGTGCCAAACCTGTGCCGGACGCCAGTATCGTGTTGATCGTCTTCATTTGATTAAAGACATCTTCCATACTCGCGACAACATAGATCGCGCCCACAACCTCTTGGTTTTCAGTCATGACGGGCTTCGCGGAAATAAGAACTCTGATTTTGCTTTTCGGGTCATAATATTTTCTTAAATACGACTGTTTGGTAGAAAAAATTCTTTTGAAAATCAGATCGGTCGTTTGTTTCCCTGCCACTTCCTCACCATACGGCTTTGAAGAACCGACCACTTCATAGCTTTTATCTACAAAGCTAATTTCCCGAACCTCATCACTTTTCGTGAAGTCATTCAAAATACGGCTGACGTCATCCTTTATGACGGTACTGTCGTTATCGCTCTTATATTCTTGTTCGATATAATAAGAAAGGTTGTCGATTCGCTGATTCAGCGATTGTTCATAAGAGCTGATCAGCGACTTCTCTACCTGATTGACAAAATACACACCAATGATTTGCATGGCAATGATAATCAAAAGCACATAAATCAAGGTAATCTTAAATTGGATCGACCGAAAAAAACCAACCTTATTCATATGGGCATTAGTCCTGTTCTGGGTTTCTCAAGTAATAACCTACACCGCGGCGTGTGACGATCCAATTTGGATGGCTCGGGTTGTCCTCGATTTTTTCACGAAGCCGGCGGACTGTTACGTCAACCGTTCTGACATCGCCGAAGTAATCATAGCCCCAAACGGTTTGAAGCAAATGTTCACGGGTCATCACTTGTCCGATATGTTTTGCTAAATAATGAAGCAATTCGAACTCACGATGAGTCAATTCGATTGTTTCGTCTCGTTTTGAAACAACGTACGCGTCAGGGAAGATGACGAGAGAGCCGATATGAATCTCGTTAGAGGAAGGCTCTTCCTCCGCAGGCGCTGTCGTCAGCTGGCGACGCAGGTTCGCTTTTACACGCGCCAAGAGCTCGCGTGTGCTGAATGGTTTTGTGACATAGTCATCGGCACCGATTTCAAGCCCGATAACCTTGTCAATTTCTGAATCCTTAGCCGTCAGCATAATGATTGGCATATCGTATTTCTTTCTGACTTCGCGGCATACTTCAACGCCGTCTTTATTCGGGAGCATAATATCTAAAAGAATTAAATCAGGCTGAAGCTCTTCTACCATTTCAACGGCTTCGTTTCCGTCGTGGGCACAGTGCACTTCATAGCCTTCTTTTCTTAAGTTAAATTCCAATATATCTGCAATCGGTTTTTCATCATCTACTACAAGGATCTTTTTATCCATCATTTTGATTTTCCTCCTGCCGAATGACTTCATTTCATCTATATAACATTCGTTTCATCACTTATGGCCCATGTAAAGAATGGGTCCTTGTCTATTATAACGGTTTAAGGTCAAAAGATAAAAAAAATAAAGGTTTAGAAAAAAAACACATGTTTCACCTTTATCGCCAGTTGTTTATCTATTGTCATGCTGGTCAACTTTTTTTAAAAAAGATAACTTTATTGAAACCTCCCCTCACCGGAGTGCGTCTTTATCAATGACGTCTTCTTCTTTGAACCGGCCGCAGGGCCGGTTCTCCCTTTTTCTTCTATTATAACACTCCTCATGTTTGCCTTTTTCCTAAAAGAAAAAACGCACCTACGATTGCAGATGCGTTTGGTAAGTGGCTCGGGACGGAATCGAACCGCCGACACACGGATTTTCAGTCCGTTGCTCTACCAACTGAGCTACCGAGCCAAATGTTTTATTTTTCTCTACTAAGTAAAGTAAAATGGCGGTCCGGACGGGACTCGAACCCGCGACCTCCTGCGTGACAGGCAGGCATTCTAACCAACTGAACTACCGGACCTTACAGTAATTGCCCGGAGAGCTGTCGTGTCAGCTCTCACAGACAAATAAGGAATTTAGCAATAACGCTAAAGTAAATCAATGACCCGTACGGGATTCGAACCCGTGTTACCGCCGTGAAAGGGCGGTGTCTTAACCGCTTGACCAACGGGCCTTCACGAAATGGTGAGCCATGAAGGACTCGAACCTTCGACCCTCTGATTAAAAGTCAGATGCTCTACCAACTGAGCTAATGGCTCTTAAAGATGTCGGAATTTCTATAGAGCAAACGACTTAGATCTAGTTCTTATCTCGTACTCTATTGAAGCAGTTTCCGTAACAACGAGATTTATAATATCACGAACAAATAGAAGTGGCAATAACTTTTTTGGTTTTTTTTCATATTTTTTTCTCAGACCAACTTATATGCGGCTTTCAAACAAAAACAAGCCCCTTAAATAGGGGCTTGCAGACATATTCTATTTAGTTCGCACGGTACACACTGCGAAGGACATTTGTTTGTGAGCGGTCTGGACCGACAGAGAAAATAGAAAGCGGAATGCCTGTCAGCTGAGACACACGCTCAAGATAATGGCGCGCATTTTCCGGAAGCTCGCTCAAGCTCTTCGCACCTGTAATATCCTCAGTCCAGCCTGGCATTTCTTCATATACCGGCTCACATTCAGCAAGTGCCTTAAGACTTGCTGGGAATTCTTCAATGATTTCGCCTTTGTAGCGGTACGCCACACAGATTTTCAACGTTTCAATTCCTGTTAGGACGTCAATTGAGTTCAGAGAAAGATCTGTAATTCCGCTCACACGGCGGGCGTGGCGGACAACAACGCTGTCAAACCAGCCGACACGGCGCGGGCGGCCTGTTGTTGTTCCATATTCGCGTCCGACTTCACGGATTTGATCGCCGATTTCATCTTTCAGCTCAGTCGGGAAAGGACCGTCGCCGACACGAGTCGTATATGCTTTTGATACACCGACAACGTGCTTGATTTTGGTCGGGCCGACACCAGAACCGATCGTGACACCGCCGGCAACCGGGTTAGATGACGTAACAAACGGGTATGTTCCTTGGTCGATATCGAGCATAACCCCTTGTGCGCCTTCAAATAATACACGGCGCCCTTCATCAAGAGCATCGTTTAAGACAACAGATGTATCGCAAACATATTTTTTAATCTGCTGGCCGTACTCATAATATTCGTCTAAGATATCCTCAAGTTTAAACCCTTCTGTCTCGTACATTTTCTCGAGAAGACGGTTTTTTTCTTCAAGATTGCGCTCAAGCTTTTCTGCAAACGCGTCACGGTCTAACAGATCCGCGATGCGAATTCCGATGCGGGCTGCTTTATCCATGTAAGCAGGGCCGATTCCTTTTTTCGTTGTGCCGATCTTGTTAGCCCCTTTACGCTCTTCTTCCACTTCATCCAATTTCAAATGATACGGCAGAATGACGTGAGCTCTGTTGCTGATTCTCAGGTTATCTGTACTCACGTTGCGCTCATGAAGATACGCAAGCTCTGTGACTAATGCTTTCGGATCTACAACCATTCCGTTTCCGATTACACACGTTTTATCCTTATAGAAAATTCCAGACGGGATTAAGTGAAGCTTATATGTGATTCCGTCAAACTTGATTGTATGCCCTGCGTTATTTCCGCCTTGATAACGGGCGATCACTTCTGCATTTTCTGATAGGAAATCTGTAATTTTACCTTTTCCTTCATCGCCCCATTGCGTACCTACTACAACTACTGAAGACATGTCCGTGCACCTCCGTTAACCTTTCAAAACGATTCTATTCAAACAAATCAAGTTTATCAGTGAAGAAACAGAAAGTCAATTGTAAATCCGAACATTAAATTATTGTAAATCTATATTCGTTCGCTTCCATTCGTTTTATAAGCGTTTTCTCACGGTTTTGTCATAAAAAGCTTGCGAAACTTTCATCCTTTAGCATAAGAAAGAATCACTTGCCTGATATCCCTTTTGAATTCATAAAAACGACCCGCCAGCCGTCCGGGTCCTCTATCGTCACGCCCCCATTGCTCCAGTACGGGTTCTCTGATTCGACCTCTTGATAGCCCATGTGCTTTAGCTTTGAAGTGATCGCTGCCAGTTCATCTGCATTCGGCACATAAAAAACAAGAAGGCTGTCGGGATGGGGAACGGGGGCAGTGCTTCCCCCTTCATACTGGGTGAATTCCAAATGATAATCGGCATGAGGAAGGCCGAACATGACACCGTCATACCCGTTATGCTTTGAAAACTCTCCTATTCGTTTCAAACACAGTCCCTCTTCGTAAAAACGAATAATCTCATCAAGCTGGCCCGTAGGACGCGCAATTCGGATTTGTGCTGCTTGAAAAGACGAAAAACGTTTTCCCATATTGTTACCATCTCCTTTTTGCACCATTTTATTAAAACGCTTTCAAATTTTCATCCGCTGAGCGAACGGTATTTCTTCCATCTTTCGAATGAAAAAAACCCCAAGAGCAGCTCTTGGGGCTTATGCGCCGGGCGGAACGCCTGCGTCATCAAAACGCCGTTCCAGGTTGACGAATTTGTTGTATTCTTTTACGAACGCAAGAGACACGGTTCCTACCGGGCCGTTACGCTGTTTGGCGATAATAATTTCGATAATATTTTTATTCTCGGTTTCTTTGTCATAGTAGTCATCACGATAAAGGAACGCGACAATATCCGCGTCCTGCTCGATACTTCCTGATTCCCGGATATCAGACATCATCGGACGTTTATCCTGACGCTGCTCAACACCCCTGGAAAGCTGAGAAAGCGCGATAACAGGGACTTGCAGCTCCCTCGCAATCGACTTCAGTTCACGGGAAATTTCAGATACTTCCTGCTGACGGTTGTCCTTTGAACGACCGCTTCCCTGAATCAATTGCAGGTAATCGATCAAAATCATGCCCAGCCCGCTTTCCTGCTTCAAGCGGCGGCACTTGGCACGGATTTCACTCACTCGAATACCTGGTGTATCGTCGATGTAAATCCCGCTGTTCGATAGGCTTCCCATTGCCATCGTCAGCTTGCCCCAATCCTCTTCGGTCAGGTTACCTGTACGGAGATTCTGGGCATTGATATTTCCCTCGGCACAGAGCATACGCATAACGAGCTGCTCGGCACCCATCTCAAGACTGAAAATTGCTACGCTCTCATCGGTCTTTGTCGCCACGTTTTGTGCGATGTTCAGGGCAAAGGCTGTTTTCCCTACTGATGGACGGGCAGCCACAATGATCAAGTCGTTGCGCTGGAAACCCGCAGTCATCCGGTCAAGCTCCGTAAACCCTGTTGGAATTCCCGTGATATCACCTTTTCGATTATGAAGCTGTTCGATATTATCATAGGTCTGGACAAGGACGTCCTTAATATTTTGGAAGGCACTCGTGTTTTTGCGCTGTGCCACTTCCATAATCGTTTTTTCCGCTTCACTGAGCAAATCCTCGACCTCATCCTCACGGGTATACCCGTCTTGAGCAATCGTTGTCGCAGTTCTGATTAATCGGCGAAGAATCGATTTTTCCTCAACGATTTTCGCGTAATATTCTATGTTAGCCGCTGTCGGCACCGAGTTTGCGATATCTGTCAAATATGAAATGCCGCCTACTTCTTCCAGCAGGTCTGTGTTCGCAAGCTCTGATGTTACTGTCACCAGATCAACCGGTTCACCTCGGTCACCGAGCACCAGCATCGCATTATAGATTTTTTGGTGGGACATTCTATAGAAATCATCTGGAATCAATACTTCTGAAGCCAGTGTTAAAGCAGACGGCTGTAAAAAAATAGCGCCTAACACGGCTTGTTCGGCTTCTATATTTTGCGGAGGAAGCCGGTCATTCAGAAGGTCTGTCATGCTAAGCACCGTCCTCTCATTAAAAAATCTCCAACCTCCATTCTACCATTTCTACAGAAAAAAAATAGAAAAATTGTCTGTTTCCTGTTTTTTTCAGTTAGCAGATTGGATCGTTTCGGACAGTAACAAGGCGGGAAAAATGCAATAAAACATGAGGGAGGAATGAAAGATGATAAAGAAATATGCGATTACGCCTAATGTTGATGCGGACGGCTGGTTTATTGAGGTGGAGAATGTAGCGCCGACAGCTTTGTATACGTCTAAAGACGCCGCTATTGAAAAGGCCAAACAGGTGGCTAAGGAAAACAGTCCGTCTAAGCTTGTAATTTATGACCAGTTTAAAAATGTGGAAGAAGAACACTCATTTTAATGAATGAAAGCCTTCGCTGCAGCGAGGGTTTTTTAGCGGTTATCGGTTTATTTCATCCATTGGATGCCTATGTGCATCATCAAATCTGCCGCTTTTTGATACAGATCCCACTCCCCGATCGAAGCAAATTTCCCCATCAGCTCCTGAAGCTTTAGCCTCACTGCTATATATTCTTCGAAAGTGACAGCTTTTTCAGTGTCTATTTGGTGTTCCTTCAGCATTTGTTTTAATAAGGATAACGGTGCGTGCATAAGAACCCTCCTTACCTCTTTTATAACGGTCATTTTCCGATTGCTCTATTCCTTTGTGACATCTTCTTACATTTCACATCTGATTCTTGTACAATGGACAGAAGAGAGGAGGGATCTTTTGTGAGACCTTTGCAAATTTCTGCCGAAACTGCACAAAAGCTTGCAGAGTCCTTGAATCTGCCGCTTGAACAGATCATGCATATGCCTCAGCATATTCTGCTTGCCAAAATGGCTGAACTGCAAAAAGAGGACAAATCATAGCCTTCATTCACATACTTGCTTACCTGTTTCGGGATAATATCATGTATATGTTAGAAAAGAGGAGTAACTGCTTTGCCACATCCACATAATAAAAAAATCCAATCATTTTGGCTGATCACCGGCATTATCTTTATCGCCTTTAACTTACGGCCCGCGATCACTTCAGTCGGTCCGGTCATCAGCTCTATCCGGGCAGAGCTGCACATGTCCAATGGGGCAGCCGGTTTTTTGACCGCACTGCCGCTGCTTTCGTTTGCAGTTCTTTCTCCGCTTGCACCTAAGCTTGGACAGCGCCTCGGAAATGAGCGAACTTTATGGCTAGGTCTCGTGATACTGCTTATCGGTGTTTTGACTCGTTCTACCGGTTATACTGCCGCTTTGTTTTTCGGAACGGCACTTATCGGCGTCGGGATTGCGATTGGTAACGTACTTTTGCCAAGCTTAATCAAACATAAATACCCTGAAAAGCCAGGGATCATGATCAGCCTGTATACGACATCAATGAATATATTCGCAGCTTTAGCATCGGGTGTCAGCGTTCCTTTAGCGACCCAGATGAATGGCGGATGGAAACAAGCCTTTCTCTTATGGGGCGGGCTGGCTTTGCTTGCATTGCTGATCTGGATACCTCAGCTGCGCCATCGAGATACGGCAAACCAGACAATGAAGCTGCAATCCAGTTCCATTTGGGCTTCCAAAATGGCATGGTATGTCACCATCTTTATGGGCCTGCAATCGTTTTTATTTTACAGCAGCATCGCTTGGTTTCCTGAAATCCTCCGTTCACACGGGATTGACACGGCAACAGCCGGATGGATGGTATCACTCATGCAATTTGCGAGTCTGCCTTCCACTTTTCTGACACCAGTTTTAGCTGACCGTGTGAAACAGCAGCGCGGTATCGTTGCGGCGCTGGCCTCAGTTTATCTGATCGGCCTTTGCGGATTATTAGCGGGCGGAAGCCATACATTGCTTGCCATCTGGATGATCATTATCGGTATCGGACAAGGCTCCAGCATTAGTCTGGCGCTCACTTTGATTGGTCTCCGCAGTGAAAATGCCCAACAGGCCGCTGCGCTGTCAGGCATGTCTCAGTCATTCGGCTACCTGCTGGCAGCAGTCGGGCCAATCTTTGTCGGCTATCTCTTTGACCAGACGCATTCTTGGACGATGCCGATTGTGCTTCTCATTGCTGCCCTGATCGTAATGGGAGCAGCCGGACAGGAAGCCGGACGAGATCGATACATTTTCCAGTCAGAAAAACAAAGAAATTCAGCATAAAGCGGGGAAGATATCTCCGCTTTTTTCTTTGAATATTTATGGTTTATTCATAAGTTTTTCATATTTGTTTTTTACAATGAGACACCATAAAGAGGTGAAAAACGATGAAAACCAAACGATTCGACGCAGCCCTTATTCTTATTTTGCTGGCAGCAGCTTTTTTGAATACGTATCACATTTGGCAGGATGATACAGCAAACCAGTACTATTTGGCGGCTGTAAAAAGCATGACGCAAAGCTTCCATAACTTCTTTTATGCGTCATTTGACCCTTCTGGATTTGTGACAGTAGATAAGCCTCCTGTCGTGTTATGGATTCAAACGATTTTCGCACTGATTTTCGGTGTTCACACGTGGAGTGTCATCATTCCCCAGGCTCTTGCCGGAGTTGGATCTGTCTTCCTACTCTACAGAATGATCAAGCCGACTTTTGGAGTTGGAGCGGCCCGCATTGCCGCACTTGTCATGGCACTGACCCCTATCGCAGTAGCTGTCAGCCGGACAAACAATATTGATAGCATGCTCGTTTTTACCATATTGCTCGGTTCAGCTTGCCTGTTTCGGGCAGTAAAACAAGGCAAGCTGGTTTGGCTGCTGATGGCATTTGCCCTGATTGGGCTCGCCTTTAATATGAAGATGATGCAAGCGTTTATGGTATTGCCTGCATTTGTGTTATTCTACCTGGTTGCATCTCGGGTTTCTCTGAAGAAAAAAATCGGGCCCCTGCTTCTGTCTCTTGTCCTTCTGACAGGCCTTTCACTCTCATGGGCGATTGCAGTGGATTCAGCCTCTTCCTCAAGCCGGCCTTATGTAGGAAGCAGCCAGACCAACTCAGTGCTAGAACTGGCCTTTGGCTACAACGGCACAGAGCGTCTGCTTGGGCAAACTACGGGCCTGGCAAAGGGTGATATGAATGCTGCTGGCGGAGGGAACATGCAGAATCAAGACAACATGCAAGCGCCAAATGGCAACGGTTCATCTTTTTCTCAGAACGGAAATCAATCATTCGGAAACCATTCACAGGCGCCTCAGCCGCCTAACGGACAAACCGGCGCTCTCAATGGAGGCGGAGGCACACCTCCCACAGGTGGCAACGGGCCTGGAAATGGAGGGCCTGGCGGTGGAGGCGGAAAAAGCGTGAATATGTTCGGCACCGGTGATCCTGGACCGCTTCGTCTTTTCCAATCAGCACTTTCCGGCCAAATCAGCTGGATGCTTCCATTCTCATTGATCGGATTACTGGGCGCAATCGTCAGCTGGTACCGTGATCGCCGCGGACATGCTGCTGAAATGAAAGAAACACTATTCTGGGCGGCTTGGCTTGTTCCCGTGGCTGGTTTCTTCAGCATCGCAGGATTCTTCCACCAGTATTATTTGATTATGCTGGCACCGCCGATTGCCGCCCTTTCTGGTATCGGATGGTATACGATGCACCGCTTATACAAAAATAATAAAGACTGGTCCAGCTATCTTCTGCCGGCAGCCGTTCTGATCACAACCGTGTTCCAGGTGTATATTCTGAGCGCTTATACAAGCCAAATCAGCAGTGTATGGATGTATGCCCTGGGGCTCTTAGGACTGGGCATCTCCCTTGCACTTCTGATGCTTAAACGCAGCCATCCGTTCAGTAAGCAGCTGACCATCATCAGCTTGTGCGTTCTGCTTCTCACACCTGTTTACTGGTCAGCAACGCCGCTTCTATACGGTGGCAACAGCGTCCTTCCTGAATCCGGCCCGCAGCTCAAAGGCTCAGCAAACGGCGGGAACATGTTCTCTTCAGAGGTCGACAGCGGGCTCCTGTCCTATCTGAGAAAACACAATACCGGCGAAGAATATTTATTTGCTACTTTGACAACCGTAACAGCTGCGCCATACATCATTTACGAAAATGAATCTGTTATGGCAATGGGCGGATTTAACGGCACGGATCCCATTCTGACTGTGTCGGAACTGAAAAAACTGATCAAAGAAGGCAAAGTGAAATACTTCCTTCTGTCAGAAAACAACTCAGGCAACAGCGAACTTGTTTCCTGGATTAAGAAAAACGGAAAAGAAATAACATCTGACGAGTACAGCGGTTCCTCCAGCAGCACAAACAGCGTGCAGGGAATGCGAAGAGGACCTGGCGGAGAAAGCCAGCAAACTCTTTATCTCGTGGAATAAAAAAAGAGGCTTGGATGAATCCAAGCCTCTTTTCTATTAAGCTTCTTCTTTTACATGTACCTTTAACACAGCCTGCACTTCAGGATGCAGCTTCACAGGCACGTTTGTATATCCTAATGCACGAATGCCGTCCGGCAGTTCAAGCTTCCGCTTATCTACTTTAATGTTATGGTCTTTTTGGAGCTGTTCAGTGATTTGCTTGCTTGTCACTGAACCAAATAAACGGCCGCCCTCACCTGATTTTGCGCTAAGCTCAACAGTCAGTTTTTCTAATGTCTCTTTCAAGCTCTTAGCCTGCTCAAGCTCAGCAATGGCTTCTTTTTTCTCTTTCTGCTTTTGTCCGTTTAGCGCGCTGATGTTTGACGCGTTCGCTTCAACCGCGAGGCCTTTTTTAATTAGAAAGTTATGCGCATAACCGTCTGCTACGTTTTTGACTTCGCCTTTTTTTCCTTTTCCTTTTACATCTTGTAAGAAAATAACCTTCATCTCTGTACGCCTCCCTCAAAATACTCATCTATGGCGTGCTTCAGCCGTTCCAGCGCTTCAGAAACTGAAATGCCGGACAACTGAGTCGCCGCATTTGTTAAATGCCCTCCGCCTTCCAGGGCCTCCATGATGATCTGAACATTTACCTCGCCAAGCGACCGCGCACTGATACAAACCGTTTGTTCATCCCGTCTCGCCACCGCAAATGAAGCCTCAACCTCACTCATCGACAGCAGCGAATCGGCAGCCTGCGCAATCAGCACTTGATCGAAGTATTCCTCTTCATTTTCAGGAAGAGAAGCAATCGCAATGTTATCTTTATAGAGGACCGTATGCTGGATCAGCTTCGCCCGTTTAATATAGGAATCAACGGTTTCTTTCAGGAACTTCTGCACCAGCACCGTGTCGGCTCCTTTTGCCCTTAAATAAGAAGCCGCATCAAAAGTCCGCGAGCCCGTGCGGAGAGAAAAGCTCTTTGTATCCACTATTATACCAGCTAATAGGGCTGTTGCTTCAATCATATTGATTTTTAAGCGCTTCGGCTGATATTCAAGCAGCTCTGTCACCAATTCCGCTGTGGAAGAAGCGTATGGTTCCATATAAACGAGCAGCGGATCTCTGATAAACTCCTCACCTCTTCGGTGATGGTCGATGACCACGATATGTTCAATTTTATTGACCAGCCGTTCCTCCATGACGAGTGACGGCTTATGTGTATCAACGATCACAAGCAGTGTGTCATCATTGGAAATTTCCATTGCTTCTTCAGGCGTAATAAATCTTGACCACAGTTCTTCATATTTTTTGATTTCCCCAATCAAACGCTGCACACTTGATCCGATTTGATTTGGGTCAATCACGATAAAACCATCTTTGTTATTTGCCTGAGCCACCTTTAAAATCCCGATCGCTGCGCCGATAGAATCCATGTCGGGGAATTTATGCCCCATGATAATCACATTGCTGCTTTCGGTGACGATTTCCTTTAAGGCGTGAGAAATCACGCGGGCCCGCACCCTTGTTCGTTTCTCCATTGGGTTTGTTTTACCGCCGTAAAACTTCACCTTGCCGTTTGGCAGCTTAATGGCTACCTGGTCTCCGCCGCGTCCCAGTGCTAAGTCCAAGCTGGATTGCGCCAAATCGCCAAGTTCTTTCAGGGAAGAGACTGAAGCCCCGACACCGACGCTTAACGTCAGCGCTACACCGTCAAACGAGGTTTTTTCCCGCACTTCATCAAGAATCGAAAACTTCGAATTTTCGAGTTCAGTTAAGATGTGTTCATTAAGTACAGCGATAAAGCGTTCTGAAGACGTCCTTTTCAAGAAGATCCCGTACTCCTGCGCCCAAGCGTTCAGCAAAGATGTCACCTGGCTGTTCATCGTGCTTCTCGTCTGGTCATCCAATCCTTGTGTCACATCATCATAGTTATCAAGGAAAATATATGCCAGGACGGTTCTTTCGTTTTCATATAGCTTTTCAATCTGAATTTGTTCTGTTACATCAAAGAAATATAACAGACGCTCATCCCGTTTGATGACAACCCTAAACTTGCGGTCATTCAATGTAACCGTTTCCGATTCCACCTCTTGTTTGATAAGCGGCACTACCGATTCACAAGTATCGTAAAGTGATCTCCCCACTAAAGTGCTTTCATTAAAGCAAGAGGAAAGAAACGGATTTGCCCATTCTATATAATATTGGTCATTAAAAAGCATAATTCCAATCGGCATTTCCATCAATGCCTCTTCACCGACTTTTTTCAACCTGTAGGACAACGTAGAAATATAAGCATCAATCTCTTGTCGAATAAGAGAATCAGCACGCTTAATAAAAAACAAAATAACTGCCAGCAGCAGCACTTCGACGGTTCCTAATATCCAGTTAAAATAAAAGCTGATGAGGATTGTAATAATTGACAGAGCAATCAATGCATAGATGGGATACCGAAACAGCGGTTTTTCATAAAAGCTTGGCATTTCTATCACTCCCCACCATGTGAGTAAAACTCATGTTCACTTCACCTTATTCCTTATATGAAAGCCCATATCTAAAACGCCTAAAATGCGAATGGCTGCCATGAAGACCGGATGCACAAATCCAAGTATGACAGCAATCACAGCCGCAGCCTTTGGATATTGTTTCTTATGGCAATAGAAAAAGATAAATGATAAACCTTGGATGAAAATCAGAAACCCGAGTATAAACTCCCCATTTAAAGCGATAGAGTACAGCATTTGGCCTTTTTCTAAAGGCAAAAATGAAAGCATGACAATAATCAAATACAGTACTACAACACTTTGCGGAAACTTCAACTCTCTAAAAGGCTTTAGATTAGGAATATCGGGGGAGAATCGCCTTAAGAGCGGCTTAGCGATAAGGTAACTGAGGAAAGAAAAAATAACTCCTACCATCACAATAGCTGTTGGAAAAAGATATTGAACGATACCCAATTGTTCTTCCATCAGTTTTAATTGCTTCTCAAACTGTCCATCATTGCCCGACTGCTTCGCTACAGTTTCTACCATATCAAGAGATTGCCGGTATTGTGTCATCGCCTCATCAATGATATTGATACCCAAAAACTGAATGCTTATCACAAAATAGAAGACAATACTAAGCATATAAATAAGAGCGCCCGAAATAATGGCGTGCCCGGGCTCTTTCCTTTTGAAAAAATGTCCCATGGCAATGCCGGCGCAAGCTGACATAAAAGCTACAATAAGCCCGTTAAAGGACCCGACAATAAAAACAACCGGAAGACTGACAGCGCCCATCCATATCCCTAGCTTCAATCCATGTCTGATCGTATACAAGATCATTGGCAGCGGCAGTGCAAATAACAGAATTGTTCCAATCACAGGAACATAAACGACCAGAAGCGTGATGATCGCAAACAGACTGATTAAAATAGCACCTTCCATTAAAGCTCTCGTTTGTTTCACTTAGTCACCTCGTATCATCCTGAACATACGAATAGAAAAGAGCAGCATAAACGACTGCTCTTTTTCATCGCTGCAACATACGTTACACCGAATGTTTTTATATCATCTCTAAATTTTACTTTTATATTTTAACATAAGTCCAAATCGCAAGTAAAATAACGCTAATGTTTCATGTGAAACATGAAAAATGAAAAGACATTCTTTGAAAAGAATGCCCATCACAATTAATGTTTATCATCCATAAAGCCAGAAGATTCCTTGTTTTTCTTTTTCGTTTTTCTGACATACATAAAAATTAAGATCACCAGTAAAAGGGTTGTTGCTTGCAGAACGCCGCTGCTAAACAAGAAAAAGTTCTTTATCATGTCCCACATTGTGTTTCACCTCTTTGTGCATGTTCTCAACCCGTATCCTATATAAGGTGAATTTCCCTTTTTAAAAACTTCAAAACATCATGAACAACATTGAGCATTGGGCATATGCTGATATGGAATCTGATCGATAAAGGAGAATTTTCACATGGATGAACGCAGAACATTGGCTTGGCATGAAACATTAGAAATGCACGAGCTGGTTGCTTTTCAATCAAACGGACTCATTAAACTGAAGAAAATGATAAGAGAAGTAAAAGACCCTCAGCTCAGACAGCTTTATAACGTGTCTATTCAGAGCGTTGAGCAAAATTTGAGAGAGCTTCTTCCGTTCTTTCCACAGGCTCCGCACAGAGAAGATGAGGAAGAAGAACGCGCAGATAACCCATTTTACAGCGGTGACCTGCTCGGTTTTGCTAAAACATCTGTCCGCAGCTATGCCATCGCAATTACAGAAACAGCAACACCTCAATTAAGAAACGTACTGGTCAAACAGCTGAATGCTGCCATCCAGCTGCACGCCCAAGTTTATCGATACATGTATCAGCATGGATATTATCCGTCTTACAACCTTTCTGAACTGTTGAAAAACGATGTCAGAAACGCCAACAGAGCCATTTCAATGAAATAAAACAAGCAGCAAAGGAGTTTTCCCTTTGCTGCTATTTCTGCTGATCCTTCAGTAAGCCGTTCGAACGATAAGATTCCAGCACGTCTCTGTTGGATTCTCCCCATTCTTTCATTTGCAAAACAATCGGTTCAAGCGTTCGCCCGAATTCCGTCAGAGAGTACTCAACCTTGGGCGGCACCTGTTGATAAACCTCCCGATGCACGATGCCGTCCGCTTCCAGCTCCCTCAGCTGAAGAGTAAGCATTCTTTGAGTAATACTCGGGCAGATTCGCCGAAACTCATTAAATCGTTTCTTGCCATCTATCATGTGATAAAAAAGAATTCCTTTCCACTTTCCGCCAATGACATCTAGAGTAAATTCAACTGGACAGCCTTCTTTGTTCGGGTATATATTCTTTTTTCCACTCATTCTTGACCCTCCAATAGTACCTTTTTTGATACTACATTACATTTTGCAACTAAGCTACCCAGTATTTTACACACCTTTTCTCCTTAGCTCAAAGAAAATGCTTCTTATTCACATCAATTTTTAAGGGTTTGCATGATTACACCTGCAGCAAGACGTGTTAAACTATATAAAGATTACACTACTTAAAAAAAGGATAGGAGCTATCATGGAAAAGATACTTATTTTCGGACACCAAAACCCAGACACAGATACGATTTGTTCTGCGATTGCTTATGCTGATTTGAAAAACAAACTCGGCTTCAATGCTGAGCCTGTCCGTCTCGGACAAGTCAACGGCGAAACACAATACGCGCTTGACTATTTCAAACAAGAAAGCCCGCGCTTTGTTGAAACAGCTGCAAACGAAGTAAACGCCGTTATCCTGGTTGACCATAACGAACGCCAGCAAAGCATCAAAGACATTGAAGAGGTTCAGGTTTTAGAGGTTATCGACCATCACCGCATCGCTAACTTTGAAACAGCTGAGCCGCTTTACTATCGTGCTGAGCCTGTAGGCTGTACGGCTACCATCTTAAACAAAATGTACAAAGAGAATAACGTGAAAATCGAGAAAGAAATTGCCGGCCTTATGCTGTCTGCGATCATTTCTGATTCCCTGTTATTTAAATCTCCAACTTGCACAGACCAAGACGTAGCGGCAGCAAAAGAGCTTGCGGAGATCGCTGGCGTAGATGCTGAAGAATACGGCTTGAACATGCTGAAAGCAGGCGCTGATCTAAGCAAAAAAACAGTGGAAGAGCTCATTTCTCTTGATGCGAAAGAATTTACACTCGGCAGCAAAAAAGTCGAAATCGCACAAGTAAACACAGTGGATATTGAAGATGTAAAAAAACGCCAAGCTGAATTAGAAGCTGTGATCTCAAAAGTTGTGGCTGAGAAGAATCTTGATCTGTTCCTTCTCGTTATCACAGATATCTTAGAAAATGATTCACTTGCTCTTGCAATCGGTAACGAAGCAGCGAAAGTGGAAAAAGCGTTCAACGTTACATTAGAAAACAACACAGCCCTCTTAAAAGGCGTTGTGTCCCGTAAAAAACAAGTCGTTCCTGTCTTAACAGACGCAATGGCTGAATAAGCAAAAAGCATCCCGCGTCGGGATGCTTTTTCTTATTCACCCAGCTTCTCAATTTGTCCCATCACATCAGTAATTTGCTTTGCGTTTTGGACCAGGTCTGACTGCTCCAATTCTTTAAGCGATACCTTGCCTTCCTCGGCTTGTTTCAACACCTCTTCAGCGCTTTTCTGCAAGGTTTCGTTATGCTCCTGAATGGTTTGATGAATCTCCGCTGCGGCATCAGGCGGCGTTAATTCATTAAAATCAGCGGCATCCTTCTGAATCGACTCAAGCTGCGCTTCAAGTTTTTCTTTCGCCTCGGTGTCATTTACAGCTTTCTCAGCCAATTCAGGCGCTTCCTCTGCAAATGTCTTCACCTTCTCCACATACCCCGCTGCTTCACTCGTATAGTTCAATCCGTCGTTCACCTGATCAAGCATGCCGCATCCGCCTGCACTCAAAAGTCCCACTCCGGCAAGTATTGTCAAAATGATCTTCATCTTCAGCCCCCTCATCGTTTCTTTTTCATTTTTTCTTTTAAGATCGGAATCAATTTCTCTTTCGCTAACGGCAACCCTTTCCTCACCAATTCACGCTTCAGCCACTTTTTCAGCTTAGACATTCTGATGCTCCTCTCCCTTTTTGGTAAAAATGAAAAAACTCCACCAATTTGGTGAAGTTCCTGAAACAAAAAGACCTTCACCAAATCAGATTTGGCAAAGGTCTCGCTAACAAATGAGATTGCCAGCAAAGCCGAGGACAACTTGTCCCGTAATGACGACTTTACTGTGAAAGCTACTCCCCTTTGGAGTGTTCATTTTTATTACTTTCATTCTAAAGCACCGATCTGTTCCAGTCAAATTCCTGCCGTTTATATAAAAGCGCGCTGTGGTATTTAAAATTTGAATGGTTTTTCCATCAGGAGATCATGCTATGACAGAGGAGGTTTTCATCATGAGTCAAGAGCGCGTGAAACGGCCTGGGCATACCAGATGGTACATATCTTCGTTACTTAGCGGCATTATTATTCTTAATTATTTTGACCGAGTGGCCATCTCGGTAGCGGCCCCTGCGATACAAGATTCGTTTCACCTTACTGCAACTGAACTCGGCATCGTGTTTTCCATTTACACCTATTCCTATACACTGATGCAGCTGCCTGTCGGAAGTTTGCTGGACCGTTTTGGGGTCGCATGGGTCACGAGGGTTGGAATGACAATATGGAGCTTTTTAACGATTCTTCTTGCTTTTTTGCAAGGAAAATTGCTGTTGTATCTGTTCCGGTTTCTCATTGGGCTGACGAGCGCCTCTGCGTTCCCTGCTGCCTCTAAGGCAACCGCTCTCTGGTTTCCTCCAAGTGAGCGGGGATTGGCAAACTCACTGTTCGATTCGGCCGCCAAGTTTTCAAATGTAATCGGCGCGCCATTGGTCGCGTTTCTTGTCACAACATTTGACTGGCGCGTCGCTTTTTTGACGATTGGATGCATCAATGTACTGTTTACGATCTTTTTCTGGCAGTATTATGAACAGCCTGAACGGCACAAACGCATTTCTAAAAGTGAACTAAACTATATTCAAAAACACAATGCCATTACAACAGAGCAAATCCCTTACAAAACGGGCCCGCTTTTAAAAAAGCTTTTCACCAATCGGAAAGTATGGGGCTTAATGATCGGATTTACAGGGTACGGGTATACATTCAACCTGCTGCTCACCTGGCTTCCGACTTTCTTTAAACATACATACGGTATGGATCTCATGTCGTCCGGTTTATTTACAGCAGTGCCGTGGCTGATCTCAACCATTTCCGGAATTGCCGTCGGCGGCTGGCTCGTCGATTATTTTATTAAGAAAGGCTACTCTAACACCAAGGTGTACCGAACCGTAATCATAGTCGGAATGAGCTTTGGCTTTTTCTTTTTAGGCTCCATTCTGACGAACAATATTACCGTAGCGATTATTTGCATTTCCATCGGACTCGCCGGAATTTCCGCAACCGCTCCGGTCGGCTGGTCCATCTCCGCAGAACTCGCGCCGATCGGTTCCGTATCCATGCTGAGCTCCATGGTGAATCTCGCAAACAACCTGTTCGGAGGCATTATTGCTGCGTCACTGACAGGGTATTTGTTTGATGTGACAGGCTCCTTTACCCTCAGCTTTCTGGTAGCTGGTTTCGTGCTGTTGCTGGGATTGGTTTTTTATGTGTTTGTATTAGGGGATGTAAAACGAATTAAACTGGAATGAAGAGTGCTTGCTGAAAAGCACTCTTTTCTTTGAATCCGCCAGGTGTTATTTTCTTTCTCCCACATTCACTAGGCTGTCTTCGGACGAAAACACCACCATTTTATCCTTGACTCCAACCAAAGGTAAGGCCTCATAGTGAAAGAAGAAAGGAGGAGTCGGATGGTGAAATTAACAGTAAAAGAACTATCCAATATTGCGAATGTCACAATCAAAACGCTTTATCATTACCACAAAATCGGCTTGCTAGCCCCAAAGGAAATAAGCGAAGCCGGATATCGGTACTATGGTGCTGACGAACTAAAAAGACTGCAGGAAATCCTTTTTTACAAAGAATTAGATATTCCTTTGTCAGAAATCAAAAGATTATTAAATGAGGATGCTGAAAGAACAAGTACATTAGAAAAACAAAAAAAGCTGTTTGAAAAGAAAATTGAAAAGTATCAGCGTCTCATTCAAACAGTCAACACATCTTTAGAATACACGAGAAAAGGCGAAAACATGGATCATAAGGTAATGTTTAAAGGATTTGAAAGCGCTGAAGAATGGAAACAATCTTTAGCAGAACAAAATGGGTATTTAAAAGAGCGTTACGATTTTGAATTGGATACACATACAATCAATGTCGATGAAATGAACAAAATGGCAATAGAGGCTAAACATTTTCTTGATAGGATGGCTGATTTTTTAAGAAATGGTGTAACGTATCATGACCCTTCCGTGCAAGAGCATGTCATGAATCATCTTAAGTTCCTAAATCAGAACGGGCATCCGACAAGTAAAGAAGATTACGTAAAACAAACACGTTTTTTTATGCAAGATGATTTCCATAGAGGAATGTTAGAAGAGCAGCAAACCGGTTTATCTTATTATTTGGTTGTCGTTGCAGAACACCTGTAGTGTTTTGTCACCCTTTATAGGGTGACAGCCATCAGGATTACGAGACAGCACCGCCAACAATCGAAACATTCTGCCGGTCAACGGCAAAACGCCGTCCGTTCCATTTCAATACGGTTTGAACATATCCCAATGAGTCGGCGTTATACCTTCCCGCTATCCGCTGGTACGCCAATAATTCGTATACGCCGTCTCTGTCAAAATCAACCGGATACAAGCCCGATAAAGGATTCACCCATCCTTCTATCGGCATTTTTAACACACCTTGGCTGTTATAAATCTCATTCAAATATTCCCTGCCCTTGTAAGTAAGCTCGAGGATATATGTTTCGTTTTGCTGATGACTGATGACGCTCGCTTTATATTGATTTTGATACCTCACACTGTACTTTAATTCATCATTCAATACATCTGAATTGAAAATTCGCCGGAACTGCCTGTTTAGATAGGCAAACACATATGCATAAATAGCACCGCCGCTTCCCCCTGTGTCCATTACAACTGCCACATCCTCAATCTTGTCGCCTGTCATATCCCCCAGAAAAAGTGACGGATTGTATCCCATATTGTTTTGAAGCTGAATCCGCTGCTCCTGATGGGTTCTGCCATCACGGATCACCAATGTGATATTTCTCCATAACGGGCTGCCGGGCATTTGATTTCCAGTTAGAAAGACCTCGTCAATAACGCCGTCTCCCGTTACATCGCCGTGAGTAGATGCAATGATTGCACGTGAGGAGACAGGCTGCCGAAATACGTATGGATGTTGAACAAGTCCTCTGCTTTCATAAAACCAATAAGGAGCCATTCTGATGTCATACACATTCAATTGTGTCACCTTCCCTAATCAGCTGAATGAATCATTATATGCAGGAATGGCACATCAAAGACATATCTTACACACCAATTAAATCCGTACCATATGAGTTATCGATTACACAAAGCCACTCGCCTTGCGCATTCTTCTTAAATACATAGGTCGCCCTTCTTTCCATCGCATACTCGGAGTCCTTTTTATCCGAATCAAGCAGTGTCTGAGAAAGAACGAGTACCGTGTCACCTGCTTCCAACAGGATCATTTTCCCTTGTGTCGGGACAATATGATGATTGAAATAGTTCGCAATCGTGATAAATGCTTTTTTGATTTCTTCCTTGCCTCGTGCGATCATGCCCGGCTTCACAACTAAAACGGCATCTTCCGAATAATAATTCATCAGTGTATCAAAATCTTCATTTTGGATTGCCAAATCACACGCAGAGATGATGTCTTTCAATTGCTGTTCCAAATGAATTCCCCCAATCATCATGATTGGATATATTATACATCGCTAGACCACTGAAACCTTGAAAACAAAATGAAAAGTATCCTTTTTTCCTATATAATCAAATAGATATATTTAACAAAGTACCCAAGTGAAGGGGTGAACATTATTGTCTGCGGAAGTAACGTTACATGACAATATACATCATGATTTAAGTGCGGATTGCCAGCACTGTTTTGGCCTGTGCTGTGTCGCCTTGCCTTATGCGAAGTCGGCAGATTTTGCTTTTGATAAAGACGGGGGCACGCCTTGCCGCAACTTACAATCAAACTATCAATGTTCTATACATAAAGATCTCAGAGAAAAAGGATTTCGAGGCTGCTCTGCATATGAATGCTTTGGCGCCGGCCAAAAAGTATCCCAAATCACTTATGAGGGAAAGGATTGGCGAAACAGCCCCGAAACGGCCAACCAGATGTTTGACGTTTTTCCTATCATGCAGCAGCTGCACGAAATGCTCTGGTATTTACATGAAGCTCTTTCTATAGATATAGCCAAGCCGATTCATCCTGAACTGAGAACCAGTTTCGAAAAAATAGAAAGGCTCACCAGACTCAGCAAAGAACGCTTGCTGACACTGCAGGTGGACGAGCATCGAGCTGAGGTCAATGAATGGCTGTTAAAAACAAGTGAGCTGGTGCGTGCCCAAGCCCGCCATCCAAAACTCCCGAAAAAGGTCAACCGGGGAAGTGTCCTGATCGGCGCGAAACTGAAAGGGCTTGATCTGCGAGGAGCAAATCTAAGAGGGGCGCTGCTCATAGCCGCCGATCTGAGATTTGCCGATTTGAGAATGACAGACTTTATCGGTGCAGATATGAGAGACGCTGATCTCAGCGGCGCCGACCTGACCGGGAGCATCTTTTTGACACAGGCACAGGTGAACGCCGCCAACGGCGATTCGAACACAAAGCTGCCGCTGTCTTTACGAATCCCTGCCCATTGGAAATAAAAAAGGACCCGCTAACGGTCCTTTTTTACTGATCAATTCAATCCTTTTTCGTTCCTTTTATCCGGCACTTTCGCACTTCTTGCCAAGTATCCCGACAGCCATAACGCAAACAGCAGCATGAAGGTGATCATACCGACAACGCCCAGCCAGTGAAAACCAGACCAGAATAGCCCTCCGATTGTTCCGAAAACACTTGAACCAGCGTAATAAAAGAACAAATACAGCGATGAAGCCTGTGCTTTGTTATGAAGGGCTCTCCTGCCCACCCAGCTGCTGGCAACTGAATGCCCTCCGAAAAAACCGAATGTAAAGAGGGCAATTCCCAGAATTTTCACTGCCAGCATATTGTTTATCGTAAATAACGCACCTGCAATGACGATGAAAATATTCATCACCAATATTTTCGGATAGCCATACCGATCAACCATTCTTCCAATGAAAGACGAGCTGAAAATGCCTACAATCATCACAATAAAGATCCAGCTGGAAAATGCTTTATTAAGCGAATACGGCGGGCCCAACAGTACATACACAATGTAATTAAACAAGGCAACATTGCTTCCAAGCAGCAAAAAACCAATGAGAAACAAGCTGAATAGTTTACGGTCCCTCAAGTGGCCGATCAGAGACATTCCCAATTTCCCGAGCTTCAATTTTCTTGGCGTAAAATGCCTGGATGGCGGCAAATTCATACAAAATATAATACTAGCAATCAAACTAATGACACCAATTGCCCCCATCGCCATATGCCAATTCAAGTACTCGCTCAGGAGCCCGGAAACGATCCTTCCGAAAACGGCGCCGATTGCATTTCCGCTGATATACAGCCCCATCGCCGACCCAAGACTTCCGGGTTCAATTTCTTCCCCGAGATAAGCCATCGCAATCGACGGAAGGCCTGCGAGCGCAACGCCTTGAATGGTTCTCAATACGAGCAGCGTATGAAAGTTCGGACTAAAGGCCGATGCCAGACAGAGAACCGATGCGGCCAGCATGGAAATACCCATAATCGGCTTGCGCCCCCACACCTCGGATAATGAACCAAAGACAAGCATGCTCACAGCTAACAGCATTGTGGTAACAGATAAAGAAAGACTCGCCGCAGTAGGCGTTACATGAAATTCCCGCGTGAATTCCTCCATGAGCGGCTGTACGCAATATAGAATCGCAAATGTATTGAAACCCGCAGCGAAGAAAGCAAACGTAATTTTTCGAAAAACCGATGTGCCTTTTCGAATGTATGTCATCGGGACTTTATCGGTCCCTCATCATGTTGTGGAGCACTGCCATTCATAAACAATCATCCTTTATTTCTTACGAATTCAAACATCCTCGAGTCTGTTTATATTATTATCTTAGCACCGTTGATATATGTTGTATAATGCATATAAAATATCCTTTTCATGCTTATATGTAATAAGGAGAGATGATAATTGGAATGGGAACAACTTGAATATTTTCAAACACTGGCCCGGATGCAGCACGTCACGAAAGCCGCAAAAAGCCTCTCCATCACACAGCCTGCACTTTCACGCTCTATCGCCAGGCTGGAAAATCATTTGGGCGTCCCGCTATTTGACAGGCAAGGACGATCCATCAGCTTAAATCAATACGGACACATTTTTTTACGACGGGTTCAGGCGATGATGAAGGAGTATACCGAAGGAAAAGAAGAAATCCAAGCCTTATTAAAGCCAGACCAAGGCGTAGTCTCTCTCGGTTTTTTACATACATTAGGCACCACGCTAGTGCCCGATCTCATCGGCTCCTTTCAGCAGGAATACCCCAACATTTCCTTCCAGCTGAAGCAAAACCACTCTTATTGGCTGCTTGAACGATTAAAATCCGGAGATCTGGACCTCTGTCTCCTCGCTTCGATTAAGCCTGAAAATCCGATCCAATGGATCAAGCTGTGGAGTGAAGAACTCTTTGTATTTGTGCCAAATGATCATCCATTAGCCAGTCGCGAAAGCATTACCCTGAATGAGATTGCCGGGGAGCGTTTTATTTTATTGAAAAAGGGCTATGCGCTTCGGATGACGGTCGATGAGCTGTTTGAGAAGGCCGATATACAGCCGAACATTATGTTTGAAGGAGAAGAAGCAGCTACTGCCGCAGGTTTTGTGGCAGCCGGACTGGGCATATCTATTCTCCCAGACCTGAAAGGCTTAGACCAAAGCAAAATCACCAAAATCCGCGTCAGCTGGCCGGAATGTCAGCGTGTCATAGGAATTGCCTGGATAAAAGGCAGGTTTTTATCACCGGTTGCTGAGACCTTTAAACAATATGTGATCAGCCATTTTTCTGAGTAGGGAGGATTCAAGCATGAATGTCAAAAAAATCACGTCAGAACAGGATTTACATACAGCGTTTGAAATCAGAAAGGCAGTATTTGTAGAGGAACAAGGCTGTCCCATTTCGGATGAATTCGATGAGTTCGATACACTCCACGGTGATTGCCAGCACATCCTGGCTTATCATCAGAATGTACCTGTTGGCACTGCACGTGTCCGTATCGTTGGCCACACGGGGAAACTGGAACGAATCTGCATTCTGAAGTCTTACCGCAAATTCGGTTTGGGAAAAGTGATCGTCGATGCATTAGAACGTATTGTGAAAGAACAAGGCATTTCTGCCTTCAAACTGCACGGCCAGACACAGGCGGCAGGCTTTTATGAAAAGCTCGGCTATCAGACTGCATCAGAAGAATTTATGCTGGACGGCATTCCGCATGTGCTGATGACAAAACAAGACGATTCTGCGCTATAGATTGTTCACAAATTTGTCACTTATGAGCATGAACAGTTCATTGGTATACTAATCACCGATTATGGAGAGAAGGAATGATTGTATGCCAGCAAATAAAAAAGAAGGCCTTATATTTGGCGTGATGATGTGCTTTGGAATGGTTTGCGTCATGTCGATTTACAATGCCATCATCAACGGAGCCATCTACGATTTTTCACTGATGACCGTTTTTGAAATGGTCATCGGTTTTATGGTCGCCCTCCTGTTAGATTTACTGTTAGTGGGCCCCCTCGCCAAGAAGATTGCATTCCGCATGCCGTTCGACAAGACTAAAAAAATTTATGTCATCCTTGCCATGTCAACTTGTATGGTGATTGGCATGGTACTTTGTATGTCTGTGTTCGGTTTAGTGACAGCGGTTCTAGCAAATGGGCTGAACGGGGACAGCCTCTTCAGTGCTTATCTTATGATTGTGTTGAAAAATTTCATCCTGGCCTATCCGTTGCAATTACTGATTATGGGCCCATTAGTCAGAGGAGTTTTCATGAAATTTGTAAAACCAAAGCTCACAGCCGCAATTTAAATAGAAAAGGAGTGAGCCTGACACTCACTCCTTTTGCTCATGAATCGAATGTAAAACAAGCTCCGCAAAAGCCTCCGCGGCAGGCAGCTGCCATTTTTTCTTTTTGAGTAACAGATGTGAGTAAATCGGATCGAGGGCTTCACCATGCTGAAGAATTTTCAGCTTATGTTTTTGACTTCCATTAATCCCTATACCTTACCACATAGTTTTTATACAATTCTTCGTTATAAAGAATTTCTTCGCCATGTGAAGAGCAAATGAGCGTTGGTTTGATTTGATCTATGATTGAGCCGCTATCGATGTTCTCATTTATATCAACACTGAATCTTCTTATAGGTGGGTGTAAATCCTCCTTACTTGTGATAAAAAGGTCGCCCGTTAATAGCGTACGATCGATTTTATGATCATACACGACATGCCCCGGAGAATGGCCAGGTGTTAAATAGTATTTCAGAGGCAGGTGAGCAAGCGTTTGCTCCGTCAGCGGCTGGACAATATGGGCTACCCCTGTGTTCTCCACTTCATTTTTGTTCGGATAAGGCGCTTCTCCATTGATATATATAAGTTCTTTCTGGTGGGCATAAATCGGAATATCAAATCTCTCTAACCATTTTGATGCACCTCCGATATGATCACTGTGGCCATGGGTAAGCAAAATGGCTTTTGGATTGCCGATCGCTAACGCTGCCCTAATTTGAGCATCAGCAAAACGTTCTATTCCCGTATCAACAATATAAACATCATCACCATCTTTGATAAACCAAGTATGAACCGGAATACGAAGAGGCACATCAAGCTCAAATTCACATTGATAGACATGTTCTGATAATTGTCTCAAGTTCACGCAAACCACTCCCTTTGGAGATTTTTGATAGTTCAAAAGAAAACAGAAGTGAACGGCCTATTTTCAAGGCAGATTATCTTGAAAATGGTCCCACACTCCAGCGGACTGGAATTCTTGAGGAGGAGACGCCGATTTTCGCCAGATCAGCTCGACTTGTTAACATTGTCCATTAATAATCCCTTTTGTTCCCCTTCTTCACATATTCCCAATCACGTTCTATATTCTTCCTCACTCTATGAAGGAGTGCAGAAATGGTTTCCTTTTCCTCTGAAGTAAAACCGGACAAGGCCACTTCCGTGGAATGTTCTCCTTCTCTTCTTAACAATGGATATACCTTTTTCCCTTTCTCAGTCGGGAACAGTTTTTTTATTTTTTTATTTTGCTCATCTGGCAGTTTTTGAATAAATCCCTGCATTTCCAGCTTCTTAATGGCCCGCGCGGCCGTTGTCCGGTCCACCTTTATCATTTCCGCCAATTTTTCTTGAATAATTCCCGGATTTTCGTATATACGTACGAGATAGAGATACTGCCCTCTTGTTAAGTCCAAATCTTTAAATTCGATGTTGCTTATGGAATCCAACGCTCTTGCTATCATGCCGATCTCACGCAAAATATCATTCATTCCTAAAACCCCTCACGTATTTTTGTTGCAATTACAACAAAAATGTTTTAACCTTACTATTATAAGACCACATGCATGCTGTACAGTCCAGACTAATATCAGAAAAGGATTGATTCATAATGAATATAAAAAGAATAACAACTGAAGCTGATTTACATGAAGCTTTGAATATTAGAAAGACGGTTTTCATTGAGGAGCAACATGTATCGGAATCCGAAGAGTTCGATGAATTTGATACGCTCCAGAAACAATGCCAGCATGTCTTGGTATATCATGAGAATCAGCCTGTCGGCACGGGCCGTGTGCGCATCGTTGACCATACAGCAAAGCTGGAAAGAATCTGCATCCTAAAACCTTACCGTAAGTATGGATTGGGGAAAGTCATCGTAAGCTGGTTAGAAGAAATCATAAAAGAAAAAGGACTGACTGCATGTAAGCTGCATGGTCAAACACAAGCAGCAGGCTTTTATCAAAAACTGGGCTACCAGATTTCTTCACAGGAATTTATGGAAGACGGCATCCCTCATGTCTTGATGACAAAAGACATATCGCGGAATATAACATGAAATATATTTTTTACGGATTAGGCATACTCATATTAAGTTTGGGCATTTCCTTAACCATACAATCAGGACTGGGCACATCACCCTTCGATGCCCTTTTGGTTGGTCTGTCAAAAGAAATCGGTCTTACCGTAGGGAGCTGGGAGGTCCTTATTTCTGTGATCCTCTTAATCTGCAACGCTATATTAACGAGAAAAAAACCTATTTTGCTAGGCTTAATTACAGCATTCATTACTGGAATAGGCATTGACCTATGGTTGTTTGTTGTAAAAAACACCATCTATCTAAATGCGTTGTTAAGCAAACTGATTTGTTTCGGAATTGGTTTGATGCTCATCGGTCTTGGAACAGCCATCTATCTTCAGACGAAATTCGCATCAACACCCATCGATCATTTAACACTTATTATCCGAGATCTCTCCAAAAGAACAATCTTGTTTTCAAGAACATTGGTATACGCTCTTTTCTTAGTATTAGCCATCATCTTTAAAGGCCCTATCGGCATCGGAACCCTATTAACCGTCTGTTTGGGAGGAATGATCCTTCACGTTTTTATGCCTATTGTGGAAAAACAATTCTTATCAAAAAAAAGAAGGGGTTAAAAAACCTCTTCTTTGAAAAAACGAAACGCAAAACAAGCTACGTTTCGTTCAATAATTTTATGATAAATTAAAATTTATAGTACCAAAAAATCGCAATTTCATTTGCTGTTGGAAGGTTGGAATAAAGCATCGTATCAACTGCACCTATTATAAAGTGATGTTTGGCATAAAAACGACAAGCTGAAACATTAATATCTTGTGTTTCAAGCATAAGACCACAAAAGCGATTCTCCTTTGCCCACTCAATCGCTTTATGTAATAATGCTGTTCCAACGCCTTTTTGTCTATAGTCTTTTGCAACGGCAATGTCCTCTATTAGTGCATACCCATTCCAGTTAGAACGAATCTTAATCCGGCCGATGCAGTTGTTTTCAACATAATATAAAAAAACAACCTTTCCTTCACCTTCAATATAACTAACATCCATTTCATCATCTTCATATTGTTTAAAATAAGATTCAGAAAATCGTTCCTCAGTATATGTCCAAACACCGTTTTCAAAAGCAGGTATCATTCTCCCAAAAACAACGAAAGGTTCATTTGGTTTATTGAAATCTTTCAAATTCATTTGAGCCATTTTCTTGATCATATCAATCCCCTCCTAAACGAGATTATATTAGCATACTCGTTTCGATCAATAACAGCTTCCAAAAGGGCACTCTTTAAAAGAACAGCATCCATTACCTTTTATATATAGCGATTTTTCTATTTCACTGTCTTAATGGGGTATTTCAACAGAGGCTTGTGGTACAGTAAAAAGGAATAGAAACAAGAGAAAAGAAGATGAACCTATGCCCACTAACAATAAACTCAATGAGAAATATCATACTTCCTTCAACTCGCCCACAACCCTGTTGGCTAGTATCCGTGGAGAGAGGAAGCTTTGACACAGCTTCTGCCATTGGTGACATCTCTATTGAAGTATCCAAAGGACAACCAAGGATCGCTCTTTGATTTTTTCAAGAAGAAAGTAGAGTGAATAAAGGAGTGATTGAGTATGTTAACAAGAGAAGATATCTTTAAACACGTCAAAGAAAAATACGGTACATCGCCTGATTACCCGTGGGAGAAATACCCAAACTATGCTTCTTTGAGACATACATCAAACAAAAAATGGTACGGTCTTATCATGAATGTTCTCCCAGAAAAATTAGGCTTGGATGGTCATGGCGAAATAGATATTCTAAATCTAAAATGTCCCCCTGACATAAGTGATAGCTTAAGAAACGGGGAAAATATCTTACCCGGATATCATATGGATAAGGAACATTGGATTTCAATTGTTTTAGAACGGACAGATCCAGAAGGCGAAATCTATAACTTAATCGAGCAGAGCTTTCATTTAACCAAGTGAAGATAAAGAGTGTTCCTGCTAATCGAGCTGCGGAGAGTAGTGGGCACTTTCATTTTAGATATTGTTCTTCACTTTGTCCATAAACGCAACTTAGTCGATCTGGTGTGTGAGTGGGAGAAGAATTTCTACCAACTTCTTATGGAAAAGGATGAATAGTTATGACAAATAACTTAAAACAGAGAAAAATCATTTTAGATTTAGCAGTTACTTTAGATGGTTTTATTGAAGGGAAAAATGGAGAAGTTGATTGGTGCATTATGGACCCTGATATGGGGTTTACTGATTTCTTAAATCAAATTGATACTATTTTATATGGCAGAAAAAGCTACGATTTATGGGGACAATATATTCCAAAAAATGAAGACCCTGATACAGAAAAGGAAATTTGGAAATTGGTTCATAGTAAAAAGAAATATGTTTTTTCCAGAACACAAAATGAGATTGATAATCAAGCCATATTTATAAATGATAATATTCTTGAAGAAGTAAATAAATTGAAGAAAAAGTCTGGCAAAGACATCTGGCTATATGGTGGAGCGAGTCTCATTACAACTTTTATAAATTTGGGGCTTGTTGATGAATTTAGATTATCTATTCACCCTGTTGTTTTGGGAGAAGGAAAACCGTTGTTTATTGATGTAAAACAGAGGATAAATTTAAAAATGGTGAATACAAGAACATTTTCCTCTGGCGTTGTGCAAATCGTTTATCATTGGAATGGCTAAAAAAATCTTTCCCTCCAAAATATACATTGTAAGGTAACACTCGACAGTTATTTTTCTTATTGAACTAAAGGGGACTCCAATGGGTTCCCCTTAATACTATTGAATTATCAACTTTAACAGAGCTAAAAATATCCATTCTCTTGTATTAAAAGAAAAGAAGACTGGAAAGGACACATTAACATAATTAAACATTATAGTATATTTCATTCTCCCTCTTTTAAGTAAATCGGCTAAGAGGTGATCCTATGCCCACTAACAATAAATCCAATAGAATTAATCGCTGAGAAGTCTACTTATTTTACTTCAACATGCTCATAACCCTGTGGACTGGTTCCCTTGGGGAGAAGAATCATATGAAAAAGCGAAACGCGAAAACAAGCCTGTTCTCGTATCTATGGGGTATAGCTAACGATGGCTAATCTAAAGAACATGCTATTGATGCCATGTTTATTCATTTTACAAAAAAGGATCAACCTTGGATTACTTTCACAAGATTGACCCTTTCACTCATTTAGCGATGCCTCCGCGAACGTTTATATACATTCAAGATTACTAGCCAACAAATAACAATGGTTCCTGCAAAAAGTATGAGCATATTGCTATACAAATAGGTAGAGTGATCAACGTCAATAGGCAGCAGCCTATGGTCTAGGAAGCCGATAGATAATAAACCGCCTACAATCGCAATACCCGTTCCCTCTGATAAAAAGCTCGTGAAATTAAGCAAACTCATTCCAGCGCCCGCTTCCTTTTCTTTCAAACCGCTAGACACAACTGTAGATATAACTGTTTTTGTGAAAGATAGCCCTCCAAAAACAAAAATTACTATAATTGTCATGATCCATGGTGCTGCATCTATAAAAAAGGCAGCGATTAAAAAGCCCGAAGAAAGCAATGCACTTCCAATAGTTAGTACATACAAGGAACCTTTCCGATCAACAAGCAATCCCCCAATGTAACCAAAGATGATGACACTCATTGTTCCGGGGAAAATAATGCCGCTTCCAATTGCTGTAGTACTTAAATGGTGAACATCTTTCATCATGTAAGGAACCATAGAGACAAATCCTGCTGCTGTACCAAATATTAGTCCTCCGCAAAGGGTTCCAATCACAAAAAAGACGTTTTTCCCTTAATTCAGGGTCAACAAAAGGGTCCTGAGCTTTCCTAATGTGTTTTACAAATATGAAGAAAGCAAGAATACTGATGATCAGAAAAGAAAATCTATAAGATGTTGTAAACAGCATAAAAAATACGATACCTGCAGACATCAATATAATCCCTGCCATATCAATGTGTCCTCTTATTCTCTCTTCCTTTTTCAACAATTTTATAAGGAATGGAACGGTGATAATTGTTGCAGTTGGAATAAGCAGCAAATACGACCAATGGATATAATGAGCAACCATTCCGCCAATAGCTGGCCCAACACCTTCTCCCATTGCTACCAGGGACCCGATCAGGCCAAATGCTTTCCCCCTGTTCTCTTTTGGAATATAGCGCGCAACGACAACCATCACAAGAGCTGGGAATGCGGCTGCACCAATCCCTTGAATAAACCGGGCTAGAATGAGTATAGAAAAGAAAGAGTGTCCAACAAATCCAATGATCGACCCAAAGCCATTTACCATAATCCCAAATAGAAGCAGCTTTTTAATGCCCAGCTGATCCGATAACTTTCCATATAGAGCTGTTCCAATGGAGAAGGTTAACATAAAGGCAGTATTCACCCAGTTTGCACTTGCTGGCAGTTTATTAAACTCGTTGGCAATATCAGGTAATGAGACGTTCAGAACCATTTCATTTAATACGCTGAAAAATGATAGAACACAAAGCCAAATCAAAACTTGATTGTGCCGTAAAGTTGACTGTGAATAAGACGTATTCACAATTTCCCCTCCATTAATGAGGGCAGACGCAGTTTATAGGGCCATTGATACGCTTCCCTCTTTTAATTGTACCCTGTTCATTTTATTGCACTTCATAATAACTCCCCCTACATTTGATTGATATGATCTTATTATATATAGACTAAGGTTTAAACTTTTACTTTTTTTTATAAAAATTTGAAGAGATTGCGAAACAAGGAAAAACGTTATTCGCATTTATCTCAAGTGGCAAAATGAAACATTAGTTTATATTTTCACATCACAATTATCGATAAGCAGTCAGTTATTGTATTTGTTTAGGATAACTGTGGTAACCTGAATATAACCAACTTAGGAAGAAGGTGATCCCATGCCAAATAAAAGTAAACCCAATAGATTAATCGCTGAAAAGTCTCCTTATTTACTCCAACACGCCCACAACCCTGTGGACTGGTTCCCGTGGGGAGAAGAAGCATTTGCAAAAGCAAAACGCGAAAACAAGCCGGTTCTGGTCAGCATCGGTTATTCGACGACTTGTCATTGGTGGCCTGGGATAATCAAATCGTGTGGAACTCCATTAAAAGATAACAGAAGCCATTTTAAACGATAATACTATTTGTTCAAACAATACAGTCTACCTTTTATTTCATTCATTTTCTAAAACCTGTAATCCGTAACCACGCGGTAGCAGGTTTTTTTATTTGCTTGACTTAGAGTTAACTCTAAATTGTAAACTAACTTTAATTAAATGAGAGGGATGATGTTGTTGTATTCCATTAGTAAAGCTGCTGAGAAGACTAGTATTAGTTCGTATACATTAAGATATTACGAAAAGATTGGGTTACTTCCACCACCAAAACGAAAAAACAGTGGAAGGCGTTTTTATACGGAGACTGATATTCAGTTCATGTTATTCCTGAAAAGTTTAAAGGAAACAGGTATGTCTTTGGAGGATATTAATGAGTTTGTCAAAGACGGATGCATTTTGGAAAAAATCAATTCGGATGTTAAATCGGCACAACTCTCCCCATCTATAAATAAACGTATTGAGATTTTAACCAAGCACTTAGAGAAAATGGAAATTAAAAAAAGGGAGCTGGAAGAAGTGATTTCTACTACAAAAGGAAAACTGGATACATATTTTTCAATTTTGAAAGAGGAAGTGGAAAACAAATGAAACATTTAAATATATACATAATGTTACTTGGCTTCTCTATTTTCACGGGAGCTACTTTTAATCTTGCAAAATATACAGTTGGATATTTTTCTCCATCGTCTTCTGCGGCATGGCGTTTCGGTTTAGCGGCTGCAGTGATGCTCATCATTTTGATTTTTACTGAAGGTATAAAGAAGAGTCAATTACGGAAAAACGCCGTTTCATACATTGTTCTTGGAATTATAGGAATCTTTGGATTTAATGCCTTGTTTTTTGTTGGTTTAAAATATACATCTCCCGTTAACGGAGCATTAATAATGGGGCTGAATCCTTTATTAACAGCAATTCTCGCTCGAATTATCTTAAAGGACAACATGACAAAAAAACAAGTACTCGGCATATTCTTTGCATTCATCGGTGTATTGTTAGTCATTACACAAGGTTCTATCGAAACCATTAAAACCTTATCAATTTCAGGAGGAGACTTAATAATCTTTACAGGTAACGTTTGTTGGGCACTTTATGGCGTACTTGGACGTCGGTTTGTAAAGGATGGTACACCGCTATCTACAACCACTTATACGATGGTTATTGGTGCTGTTAGTTTAATAGTAGTTTCCTTATTTACATCCAAACCTGTTTCTTTATCGAACATCCCGATTGGAGTTTGGGGGGCAATTGCTTTTATGGCTTTCTTTACAAGTGTTTTGGGTTACCTATGGTGGAATCAGGGGATTAAAGAGATTGGGGCTAGTAAAACATCTTTATTTTTCAACCTTGTTCCCGTTGTAACGATGATTATTTCATTTGCAATTGGAACACCGATAAAGGTATTTCAAGTTATTGGGGCTGTGTTAGTTATATTAGGCGTTTTAACCGCTTCGGGGGTAATACGTATTCCTAAGTACAATACTAAAGAACAGTCAGCTATATAAAGAAATAGGGATTATTTTTGAGAAAATGTGTTAAGTTAAATATACACTAATTATAGAAAGAAGGTGATCCAATGCCCACTAACAATAAGCCCAATAGATTAATCGCTGAGAAGTCTCCTTATTTACTTCAACATGCTCATAACCCTGTGAACTGGTTCCCTTGGGGAGAAGAAGCATTTGAAAAAGCGAAACGCGAAAACAAGCCTGTTCTCGTATCTATTGGGTATAGCTAGCTCGGGTAGCTACACGCACATGTCATTGGTGCCACGTGATGGCTCACGAAAGCTTTGAAGACGAAGAAATCGCGCGTCTTCTCAATGAACGGTTTGTGGCGATTAAAGTCGACCGGGAAGAGCGACCTGATGTGGATTCTGTTTATATGAGAATCTGCCAGCTGATGACCGGGCAGGGCGGCTGGCCGCTGAATGTATTTATTACGCCTGATCAAAAGCCGTTTTACGCGGGTACATATTTTCCAAAGACGAGCAAATTCAATCGTCCCGGTTTTGTTGATGTGCTTGAGCATCTGTCTGAGACGTTTGCGAACGACCGTGAGCATGTCGAGGATATTGCGGAGAACGCCGCTAAACATTTGCAGACCAAAACAGCCGCCAAATCAGGCGAAGGCCTTAGCGAGTCAGCGATTTCCCGGACATTCCAGCAGCTTGCCAGCGGGTTTGATACGATCTACGGCGGTTTCGGGCAGGCACCGAAATTTCCGATGCCCCATATGCTGATGTATTTGCTTCGTTATCATCACAATACGGGGCAGGATAACGCTTTATACAACGTGACGAAAACGCTGGACAGCATGGCGAATGGCGGCATTTACGATCATATCGGCTATGGGTTCGCCCGCTATTCGACCGATGACGAGTGGCTCGTTCCCCACTTTGAAAAAATGCTGTACGACAATGCGCTGCTGCTGACTGCTTATACAGAAGCCTATCAGGTCACGCAAAACAGCCGCTATAAAGAGATTTGTGAGCAGATCATTACGTTCATTCAGAGGGAAATGACTCATGAAGACGGAAGCTTTTTCTCTGCTTTAGACGCGGATACAGAAGGAGAAGAAGGAAAGTACTACGTGTGGTCAAAGGAAGAGATTCTGAAAACGCTCGGGGACGATCTCGGAACGCTGTATTGCCAAGTGTATGACATCACTGAAGAAGGAAACTTTGAAGGCAAAAATATTCCTAACCTCATTCACACAAAGTGGGAACAAATCCAAGCGGATGCCGGGTTAACCGAAAAAGAGCTCAGTCTCAAACTCGAAGACGCAAGACAGCAGCTCTTGAAGACACGCGAGGAAAGAACCTATCCGCATGTCGATGATAAAGTGCTCACCTCATGGAACGCGCTGATGATCGCGGGTCTTGCGAAAGCGGCAAAGGTATACCAGGAGCCGAAATATCTCAGCCTAGCGAAAGACGCCATCACATTTATTGAAAACAAATTAATCATCGACGGCCGTGTGATGGTCCGATATCGTGATGGCGAAGTGAAAAACAAAGGCTTTATCGACGATTACGCTTTTCTCCTATGGGCTTATCTGGATCTCTATGAAGCTTCGTTTGATCTTTCTTATTTACAAAAAGCGAAGAAACTGACAGACGATATGATCAGCTTATTTTGGGATGAGGAGCATGGCGGATTCTATTTTTCCGGGCATGATGCAGAAGCCTTAATCGTACGGGAAAAAGAAGTGTACGACGGCGCCGTGCCTTCCGGAAACAGTGTGGCAGCCGTTCAGCTGCTTCGTCTTGGACAAGTCACAGGCGACTTATCACTAATTGAAAAAGCAGAAACGATGTTTTCCGTGTTCAAGCCAGACATCGACGCGTATCCGAGCGGCCATGCTTTCTTTATGCAAAGTGTGTTAAGGCATCTGATGCCTAAGAAAGAAATCGTGATTTTTGGAAGTGCAGACGATCCAGCCAGAAAACAAATCATAACGGAGCTTCAAAAAGCCTTTAAGCCTAACCACTCCATTCTGGTGGCAGAGCAGCCCGAGCAATGCAAAGACATTGCGCCATTTGCAGCAGACTACCGCATCATAGACGGCAAAACAACCGTGTATATTTGTGAAAACTTCGCCTGCCAGCAGCCGACAACGAATATCGAAGAAGCCATCCAAATGTTAATAAGCAGCAGGGATTAAGACCCTTGCTGCTTACTTTTTGATTTCTTATGGTACCATAAAGCGATCCCCGCAAACACAAGGTTGACCGCTATCGTAAAGAAAGCCTCCCACATCGGGTTCCCCCGCGTAACCGTAAACAGAGAAGGAATTCCTCCATACACACTGTTTTTTTCTGTAATAAACATACATAAAAACATATTATTCGCGGCATGGGCGCCAAGTGATATTTCGATGCTTCCAGTTTTAATCGTGTAATAGGTCCACACAAAACCAAATGTTAAATACTCAATTCCTGCCCAGACAGCGCCATTGTTCATTTCTGGATTCGCAAAATGCAATACGCCAAACAATCCTCCGACAATCAGTGTCAAAAATAAAGGATTTTTCATCAATCTCCCGAAAGCTTGAAGCAAAAATCCCCTGAAAAACAGTTCCTCAGCTGATGTCTGAATCGGAACCAAAATGAGGGCACCCGCTAGCAGCCAGATAAATCGTGATGCATTAAACTCTTGCATTGAATAGCTATCAGGATGAATCGCAAAATCAATCAATTGTACGGCGATCATCAGCAAGAAATAAGCAATAAAACCAAAGGAAATTCTCCGCCAATTCATCTTTGAATTTGGTGTAATCACAGTTCGGAAAGGCCGCTTCAAAATAAAGCGCACAGCCAGCCAAACTCCCGGAATGGCGAATAAATAAATCACATGGGACAAATAAAGATCTACGAGAGGATCACTCAGCACAGCTTCATCCAAATCAAACGTGATATTGGGATTCACAATAACCGTGAACAGTATAGCGAAAAGGTAAGCTATATTCCCGAATACATATAACCCTACCATCACCAAAAAAGCGAAAAAATATCTCCACAACGTATTGTTTCCTTCTATAGGACGGATAAATGAATTCATTCCTTCTATGTCTCTTCCTTTCAATGAGAATATTACTATATATTTGCATAAATTGGTCTATGAATCTACTGTTTTGGAAATCTTTTAAGCAAAATTAAAATATAAAGTGTGAATTTAGTTCTTCCATCTAGTGATTTGAACTCTGTTGCCAATGAACCAAGATACTTATAATAGTCCCAAGAGGGGAATTTTCAGTCTTTTCTTACTACTCAAAAGGGGGTTTTTTATGAATACGATCTTCAAACAAAAGAATACACATCCTTTCTCAAACGTAGCGAATCGTTTAGACCGCCTTCCGATTTCACGCGTTCATTTCCAAGTGTTAACCGCTCTCGGCATTGTTTATTTCTTTGATCTCGCAGATTTATTTACCCTCAGCAATGTAGCGCCGGCACTGATCGAGCATTGGGGCATCCCGCTTTCAACTATTGCTAACGTAACGGCTGCTTCGTTTTTAGGCATGTTTTTAGGCGCTTCACTGGGCGGACGGCTGTCCGATCGAATCGGCCGCAAAAAAGCCTTAAATCTATTTGTCTTTGTTTTCTCAATCGCATCGCTATGCAATGCTGCGGCATGGGACATTCCATCTTTAATGACATTCCGTTTTCTCACCGGATTTGGCGTTGCAGCCGCCATGGTCATTACGAATAGCTATTTGGCGGAATTTTTCCCTTCAAGTGTACGTGGAAAATATATTTCTTTTTGTGCCATGATTGGATTGATCGGGGTTCCGATCACCAACATTGTGTCTGCCTTTGTCATTCCTCTTGGTTCATGGGGATGGAGGCTAGTATTTGTATGGGGTGCCGTCGGCCTTATTTATTTTTTCTTTATTCGACGGCTGGAAGAGTCGCCTCGCTGGCACGAAAATCGCGGGGAATATGCGAAAGCCGATGCGATCCTCAATCGAATTGAGGCACAGGTTGAAAAGGAGAAAGGCCCGCTTCCGGCAGCATCCCAGCCTAAAGTAAGCGAAACTGTTAAGCAGCATGCAGGTTACGCAGGCTTATTGAAAGGCAGAAACCTTAAAATCACCATCGTATTATCTGCTGTATGGATTTTTGAAACGTTTGGGTTTTACGGATTTGCCTCCTGGGTTCCAAGCCTGCTAAAAAGCAATGGCGTCACCATGGAAAATACATTGTGGTATAACGTATTGCATTCCGTCGGCGCTCCGCTTGGTGCACTGCTCGGCTCCATGATTTCCGAAAGATTTCAAAGAAAATGGATTTTAGCTGCGAGTGCGTTTCTGACGGCCATCGCCGGGCTCTTATATGGTATGACTTTTATTCCCATCATGATCATTGTATTTGGTTTTATCGTGAATATCACAGAACGGGTCTTTACCTCGAACTTATACGCCTATACATCTGAACCTTATCCGACTGAATACCGCTCGTCTGGCAGCGGTTTAGCCTATGGTCTTGGCCGTTTTTCAAACATTTTTGGCTCATTGCTTGTCGGATTTATTGCCGTTCAGCTCGGCTATATCAGCGTCTTCTTATTTATTGGGGGCTGCTGGCTCGCATGCTCCTTGCTGTTAATCTTCTTTGGTCCTAATACGAATGCGAAACAGATTTAAAAAAGTCAGTGCGGATCTGCCGCACTGATCTCATTACAATTGCTTCAAAATCCTCGCGGGGTTTCCGCCTACAACAGTATTAGCGGGTACATCCTTAGTGACAACAGATCCAGAAGCAATCACTGCGTTATCACCGATTGTCACTCCCGGGTTAATCACCGCCCGGCCTCCAATCCAAACTTGATCTCCAATTGTCACAGGCTTACCGAACTCCTTCCCGGATTTCCTTTCGATCGGATCAAGAGGATGACCGGCCGTGTAGATATGTACACCTGGCGCAATCAAACAATGACGGCCGATACGCACCTCACACACATCTAAAATGACACAGTCAAAATTAACAAATGTATGATCTCCGATATGAATGTGATAGCCATAATCACAGCGGAATGTCGGCAAAATGGTGACTTGATCCCCAACCGAACCGAGCAGCTCCTTCAAAAGCTTCGTCCGCACTGCATCATCTTCCAGTGTTTCGTTATATTGTCTAATCAGCTGTCTCGCATGCTTGCGTTCTAGTAATAGTTGTTGATCTTCCGAATTGTATAATTCTCCGGCTGCCATTTTTTCTTTTTCTGTCCTCAGCATTTAAGTCACTCCATGTCAGATTGTAATCTCGATCAAATTTCCTCCATCATCCTCAATCACACTTTCATAGTAGCCGTCTCCTGTTGTCCTCGGGCCGTTTACTACTGCGAAACCATCCGCCTTCAATCGATCAGTCAGTTCGTCAACTTTCTCCCGACTCCCAACGGAAAAGGCAATATGTGCCCAGCCTGTCATTGTTTGTGAGGGCGGATCGGTCACATTCCCTTTTTTCATAATCTCCAGCCTTGCTCCGGAATCAAACGTAATAAAATAAGACTTAAAATCTTTTTTCTCATTATGATACAAATCATTCGCTTCGCCATTAAAATACGTTTCATAAAAAGACTTCATTCGCTCTAAATCATTGACCCAGACCGCTGTATGTTCAATCTGCATTTCTTCCTCCTCCTTCGCCTTCAATGAAGTTATAAGGTATGAAATGCATTTCAGTTCAAGCTTTTTTCTTAAATTTATGCTGAATTTTGATATCAGCGGGTTCATCTTGCAAAAATAAAGAAAATGCTGCGATGCCGAGCTGCTCAAGGTTCAAATCAAGCGACGGAAAACCAAGAACACGGCTGATAGAAGTATTCCCCTCGCCTATGATTTCAACATCCCAATTATTCTTTTTGGCAAATAGATGAATTCCAGCTGCCACTTCATCACTATTTGCATAAATAGCAGTCGGAACCCGCCCGCTCATATAAAAATGTTCAGCTGCCAGCTCACCATCATTCATATCGTTGCATCCGGACAGCATATGGCGGTCTTCCAACCTTCCGCAGACAGCTTTATAGGCCGCAGCTTTATCAGCCGTGCTCGGGCTCCTATCAGCTTCTCTGACACACGTAAAAGCAATATTCTCATGCCCGCGGCTCTTTAAATAGCGAAAGCTCTCTGCATAAGCAGCTTTTCTGTCATTAAAAGCACAAGGGACATCAATGTCTCCGGTATCCTCACAAGCGATGACCGGCCCATATTCCTGATAAGCTAAAATGCTGTCCCAATGATTGGCGCGGGAAGTAATGATGAGACCGTCTATTTTCTTCGTTCTTAACAGCTCTAAATATTTGATTTCAATATCGGGGTTATAATTGGTGGGGAGAAGGGTCGTTGCATACTCATGCTGAAAAGCCGCCTTGGTGATTCCGTTAACGATTTTATCAAAGCAGGGATGATCGCTATAAGGCAGAATCACACCGACTGTATGGGTTTTCCCGCGAATGAGATCGATTGCGGTTCGATTTGGTGTATAATCCAATTCCTTCATGACTTGATGAACAAGCTTTCTCTTTTCTTCAGATACATAAGGATGATGATTCAATACACGCGAGACAGTCGAAACAGATACATTTGCCAGCCTTGCGATCTCTTTTATATTTGCCATCTCTTTCTCCTTTTCATATAAAAAAAGCAGTAAGTGTAAAATCCTTACTGCTATCTCATCATATATTGATGATAAGTTCAACAGGACAATGGTCGGAACCCATGACGTCCGCTGATATGCTGGCATCTTCAATCTGTTCCTTAAGGCTTTCAGAAACAACAAAATAATCAATCCGCCATCCAATATTTCTGTCCCGGGCGCCGGCACGATACGACCACCAGGAATAAGCGCCTTCAAGATCAGGATAAACATGACGGAAAGAATCAACAAAGCCAGCTTCTAAGAAACGAGTGAATGCCTCTCTTTCTTGATCTGAAAATCCAGCGTTATTCCGGTTCGCCTTTGGATTTTTCAAATCAATCTCCTGATGGGCTACATTCAAATCACCGCATAAAATCACTGGTTTTTTCTGATCCAATTCAAGAATATAAGACAGTAAAGCCTCTTCCCATTGCATGCGGTAATCAATCCGCTCTAATCCCCTTCTGGAATTGGGCGTGTAAACAGTCATCACAAACACGTTTTCAAATTCCAGCGTAATCACTCTGCCTTCTTGGTCATGCTCTTCTACTCCGATACCGTAGATGACCTGCAGCGGTTCTTGCTTAGAAAAAACAGCTGTGCCGGAATATCCTTTTTTCACTGCATAATTCCAGTACACATGATAGCCTTCAGGCTGGAGATCAACCTGGCCGTCCTGTATCTTCGTTTCCTGAAGACATATAATATCTGCATCCTCTTCTTTCAAATAAGAGAGGAAATCCATTTTTCTCATCACAGCCCGCAGGCCGTTTACATTCCATGAAATCAACTTCATGTTTCATCCTCCCCCCCTATAAAAAAGAGCAAGAACCCGAAGGTCCTTGCTCTTTACGCATCAGCTTACTCACCGCTTACGTATGGAAGTAAAGCCATTTGACGTGCGCGTTTGATCGCTGCAGTCAATTTACGTTGGTATTTAGCGTTTGTTCCAGTTACACGACGTGGTAAAATTTTACCGCGCTCAGAAACAAACTTTTTAAGAAGATCTACATCTTTGTAGTCGATGTGCGTGATACCGTTAGAAGTGAAATAACACACTTTACGGCGTTTCGCACGACCGCCTCTGCGTCCTCCTGCCATTGTCATTTCCCTCCTTTCTTTTTCATTTTAGGTGATAATCACATTAGAATGGAAGATCATCATCCGAGATGTCAATCGGTTTGCCGTCGTTGGCAAATGGGTCATCATTAAAGCTGTTCCCCTGATTGCGTCTCTGGTTGTTTTGATTTCCCCCAAATGGATTATCATTTTGGCCTCCGCCAAAGTACTGGCCTCCGCCGCTGTTTCCTTCGTTGTATCCACCTGAACCAGAACCGCCGCCGTTTTTCGGCTCAAGAAATTGAACACTTTCAGCTTGGACCTCTGTCACGAAGACACGCTGTCCTTGCTGGTTTTCATAGTTTCTTGTTTGTAAACGGCCATCTACGCCTGCAAGGCTTCCTTTTTTCAAGAAGTTTGCAACGTTTTCGGCTTGTCTTCTCCAAGTGACACAATTAATGAAATCGGCCTCACGTTCTCCGGACTGGTTCGTAAATGTACGATTCACAGCAAGAGTAAACGTAGCAACAGCCGCACCGTTTGGCGTATAACGAAGCTCTGGGTCTTTTGTCAGTCTTCCGACTAATACAACTCGGTTAAGCATAAGAAAGACCACCTTTTACCATTATATATTTCAAAATTGCTTATTCTTCTTCTTTAACAACAATGTGGCGAATGATATCGTCACTGATCTTAGCTAGACGGTCAAATTCTTGAACTGCCGCAGCGTCAGATTGAACGTTTACGATTTGGTAGAAACCGTCGCGGAAATCGTTGATTTCGTAAGCAAGACGACGTTTACCCCAATCCTTTGTTCCAGTGATCTCCGCACCGTTAGAAGTCAGAACGTTGTTGAAACGCTCGATAACTGCTTTTTTAGACTCTTCGTCAATGTTTGGGCGGATAATGTACATAACTTCGTACTTTCTCATCTGTTTGCACCTCCTTTTGGACTAAGCGGCCCATAATGGGCAAGGAGCAATAATTCTATTACTCACAATTTTATATTATACCAAAGCTCTTGTCCCTTTACAACTGCATCCTATACATTAAATCGGAAATGAATAACATCTCCGTCTTGGACCACATATTCTTTCCCTTCAAGGCGGACTTTTCCTGCCTCTTTAGCTCCTGCCATACCGCCGCCCGCAAGAAGATCCTCATAAGCAACTGTCTCAGCACGAATGAAGCCCCGCTCAAAGTCACTATGAATAATTCCTGCACACTCAGGGGCTTTCATGCCTTTTTTGAATGTCCAAGCTCTGACTTCCTGTTCTCCGGCTGTGAAATATGTTGCGAGGCCGAGAAGAGAGTAAGACGCTTTGATCAGCTGATCAAGACCTGATTCTTGAATGCCCAGCTCTTCCAAGAACATTTGCTTTTCTTCGCCTTCAAGCTCAGCGATTTCAGATTCGATTTTTGCACACACAACGATAACTTCTGCATTTTCGCCGGCAGCGTACTCGCGAATCTTCGCTACATTTTCATTGCCAGATGGATCAGCAACTTCATCTTCACTTACGTTGGCCACGTACAAAATAGGCTTCGAAGTCAGTAAATGGAGCTGCTTCACAAGCTTTTGCTGCTCTTCAGTGAATTCTACAGATCGAGCAGGCTTTTCACTCTCAAACGCTTCTTTCAGTTTAGATAAAATCTCAAACTCAAATACAGCGTCTTTATCTTTTTGCTTCGCAAGCTTGCTGACGCGTGTAATCCGCTTTTCAACCGTTTCCATATCAGCGAGGATCAGCTCAAGGTTGATCGTTTCAATGTCATCAATCGGATCAACCTTTCCGGAAACGTGTGTAATGTTGTCATCGGAAAAAGCACGGACAACGTGGCAAATCGCGTCAACTTGACGAATATGAGATAGGAACTTGTTGCCGAGTCCTTCTCCTTTAGATGCGCCCTTTACAATCCCTGCAATATCAGTGAATTCAAAAGCAGTCGGCACAGTCTTCTTCGGGTTGACCAGCTCAGTCAGCTTTTGCAGACGATCATCCGGCACCTCTACAATTCCCACGTTCGGATCAATTGTACAGAACGGGTAGTTGGCTGATTCGGCACCGGCCTGTGTAATTGCGTTAAATAGTGTTGATTTTCCGACGTTCGGCAAACCAACAATTCCAGCTGTTAAAGCCATTCTTTCATCTCCTCTATATAAAACCGTCATTGTATGAGCGTATTTTGAACCTAGAGCAATTATAAGGAGGTTCACTGGAAAAGACAAGCTGACAAAAAAGCATTTTCAGCCTGCCAATCCCTTTGATTATGCTTTTTTCAAGCCTACTAAACAGTCAAAAAGCGTACTTCCCATTCCATTATCAGAATTTGTATCATTTGTCAGTGCATTGACTGACCCTCCAAAAGCCGCCCACATGCCTTCATCTATATTAATCGTCTTCGCATGAGCCTGTTTCATCACTTTCACCTTGCCCTTCAAGCGTCCGCGGTCATTAAAGATGACAACCTCGTCTCCATCCTGAAGATCCTGCTCAGCCGCTATATCTGGAGAAATATCGACCTGAACGTGCTGAAGCTTTTCAATAAACGGCACATGCTGTGAATGGTTGGAACGCTGCGGATGAATGGATAACAGCGTATAAGGGTACTTTTCAGCTAACTCCTCATTATGGAAAACAGATTCTTCGGGCACATTTAATTGAAGCGAGCCGCTAAATCCCTTTTGCTCAGCTAGCGACGAAGTAAATTCAAAATTTCCACTCGGCGTCAAAAACTGATAATCATCCCACGGCACCTGTTTTACTGGAAGAGGGAGGTGGCCTTTTTCTTTTAAACGCTCGAGTGTCACACCCTCTGCTTCCAATGAAGAAAGCCCCATCTCTAAAAATTCTTGAGTGCTGTATTCAAACAGCTCGCCAAATCCAAGGCGTTTTGCAAGCTCTGACCAGATCCAGCTGTCCGACTTCGCTTCACCCTGCGGCTCCACAAGCTTCTTCCCGTACTGAACATAATGATGATACATACTGGAATAGTAGATATCTTCTTCTTCAAAAACAGTGGCAGTCGGCAAAACATAATCACACAGCTTTGCGGTATCTGTCATAATGGAATCAATCGCAACCGTCATGGGAACCTTTTCAAAAGCTTGTCTCACCTTATTTGTATTCGGCACCTGAGTCAGCGGATTTCCGCACGTCACAATAATCATCTCAATCGCAGGATCAGCAGCGGTCAACACTTCTTCAGCCTGCGTCATCATTGAAAAAGAACGTGATGTTGTTTTTAATTCCGGCAACGTCAGCTTTGTTTTTGCAAAGCTCTCGCCAATCTGGACATTTCCGAAATTCGCGCCGCCGCCCTTAATTCCGACATTTCCGCTTGCCGCAACGAGTGCATCAATCCAACGAATCGTTCCGCCGCCGTTTTTATATCGCTGCATGCCAAGCCCCATAAAAGTAGACACCGGACCATCAGCATACAAACCGGCCAAATACTCCAGCTCCTCCATAGAAGTTTCTGTTTTCACAATAAACTCTTCCAGAGAAACGGTCTTCAAAAGCTCTTTCACATCATCAAAACCGACAGAATGCTCAGAAATAAACGTTTCATCCGTTCTTCCCGTCTCAATCAGAACCTTCAAAACGGCTGCCGCAAGCCAGCCGTCCATTCCAGGCTTTACAGAGATATAGCGGTCAGCAAGCTTAGCAGTCGGGTTGAAGATCGGATCAATCACCGTAATCGTGGCGCCCTTCTTTTTCACCTGCTGCAAGTGATGGTATAAGTGCATATTTGTTCTGGATACATTTCTTCCCCACACAACAACATGCTTGCTGTTGTAAATATCAAGCGGGCCGTGACCGTACGAACGGCCAAAATCCCAGCTTTGCGCCTCGATGCCGGAGCCCCAGCATATGCTTCCGACGATTTCAGTCACGCCTCCATATCCATTAAAAAAACGCTGATCAAGCGCTTTTAACAGACCGTTATTCGCATAATCATGGCTGTGCAAAACAGCAGTCGTCTCCGACGTTTCCTTGATTTCCCGAAGTTTATCGGCAATTTCATCAAGTGCCTGCTCCCAAGAAATCCGCACAAACTCGCCATTTTGTTTTTTCATTGGATAGCGAAGCCGATCAGGCGAATTTGTTTTTGTCTCAAGCATTCTGCCGCGGCCGCAGATTTTACCTTCCGTAATCGGATGGTTTGGATCTCCGTCCACTTTTGTTACCTTTCCATCATCAACAGTCACCAAAAAGCCGCAGCTGTCCCAACAATTCAGCGGACATGCCGACTGATGCACTTTGCTCATCGCCGTCTTCTCCTTACCTTCTATATGAAAAAGCATGAGTGTCGGCCTATTTATGAAGTAGGCTCCTCATGCTTGACTAGTACTTTTTTTAGTTTTCTTTCAAATTCTCTTCTCGGAATCATAACACTGTGAGAGCATCCCTCACACTTAATTCGAATATCCATTCCCATGCGTATAATTTTCCAGCTGTTCGCTCCGCATGGATGCGGTTTTTTCATTTCTACGATATCATTCAGGCCAAAGTCTTTATCCGCCAAGACCCTTCACCTCTTTTCCTAAACTGCTGTATCTATTGTACAAAAAAACTGATCATAAGAGCAATCAAGATACCCGAAAAGAAATACATCCTCTTATTTCCATTTACTCAAAATAGGATATAAGAGCAGACAAACTAACAAATACAAATTGAGCATCCCATATATCGGATACAAGAACGCGATCAAATCAGAAAATCCGAAAGAAGTAAAAGGTACCATTAACACTAACAAAATCAACACAATCATCCATCTCGGCATATGAATAAACGCCATCAGCCGGCTGGACAGCCCCAGCAAACCAGCTACCGTCGTCGTGTAAATCGCCAGGCACAGCACCGCCGTCATACATAAAAAAAGGAAATAAGGCGCACCCTCCAGAACGGCAAACAGCGGTATTTCAAACTGAGAAAGGGAGCCCGCCAGCTCCACCAACGTTTCATTATAAACAAATGAGATCACGCCAAAAATAAGACCGCTTGCCACACTTGCGATTTTTGCTTCTCCGAGCCCTTTCATCTCTTTCCCAACAGAGGATAAAATCGCAACAACTGAAAGGATGTTTAAAGAGGTAAACGTAATGCTCGCAGGCCAGTTATACTGCTGGGACAAATCAATCGTCCACGTATGGTGATGTGTGCTCTGAAAGGAGATCAGCGCATATAAAAGCCCCGCTACTAACACAGGAATCAAAATACTATTTATAGATAATATTCCTTTCACATCCCACAAAAACAAACACACTGTCACGATGCAAATCAGCGTGATTCCCCACCAGAAAGGAAGCTTGTACATTTGCAGGGTCACACCGCCTCCGGCAATCATCACCATAGTCGTCGAAAACAAATAAAAAATGATGAGGACATCATAAATTTTCGCCAGCCATGGCCCCATTAAATGCTCCAGAACCGGCAGAAAATGAGTGGATTGAACCTTAAAACTGATTTTCATCACAATATAAGACGAGAAAATGAACATAATTGTAAACAGCACAATAGCAAGTCCGCTTTCCGCCCCAAAAAACTGCCATATCTCCTGACCGCTCGCATATCCGGCCCCGATCAAGCTCCCTAATATGAGCAGCATCCACTTCATTCCGGCTCTCCACAACACTATCACCTCATAGACAAAGTTCAGCTTGTTCCCGTTATTGTTACTATATAAATAAAAGAAAGCAAACATGCCATATTTTCATAGACATTTAAATACAAGGTGAAATTATCATACGAAATACACATAAAAAAAGACTGCTAATATGGCAGTCTAAAAAGAGATATTTATTTGTTTGTCCGCGGAATGAAGAAGTGAACTTCACTCTTCACTTTTTTCTAACCATTCCTACCTATTCAAGTGTTTCATAAACAGACCATTGCTTGATCATGATCGAGGCAATGGGGGACAATACTTGTAATCGCCCACTAACCATTCATATCATGCCCTCTACTTTTTTTAAAATCTCCGGTGCCATACACAAAGCATAAAAAATCATACTGCTGGATATACTGTAAACAAGCTTACATAACTACACACCATAGCAATTCTGTTACCTACTATAACAAGGAAGTGAAACCCATGAATCGAAAAGGCGGGCTTTTTTCCTCTCAGGAACGAGTAAAGCAATATGTTTCACATACAGATGCTGCAGCAGCAAAACAAATCCAAACCATCCTTTCTTCATCCTTACGTAAAGCTGCCGGCAAACCAATTGTTGTGGTTTGTATCGGAACAGACCGTTCAACCGGTGACTCATTAGGCCCGCTCGTAGGAATGAAACTCAAACAGATGCAGCTCACCAGATTCCATGTCTACGGAACCTTATCTGACCCCGTCCATGCTGTGAACATGAAGGATAAAATCAATGACATTCATAAATTACATAAAAACCCATTTGTTATAGCAGTCGATGCATGCTTAGGCCGCGTTAAGAGTGTGGGTTCATTTCAAATCGGGGACGGGCCATTAAAGCCCGGAGCCGGTGTACAAAAAGACCTTCCTGAAGTGGGAGATCTTCATATTAACGGAATCGTGAATGTGAGCGGTTTCATGGAATATTTTGTATTGCAAAACACTAGACTCAACTTGGTCATGAATATGGCAAATGTTCTAGCGGAAGGTTTGAGTTTAACAGATCGGACAGAGTGGAGGCAAGAACGCATTAACCCGCTGCAAAGGCTCACTGGGCGCATATAAAACAAAAACCATCTTCGCTTGAAAGATGGTTTTTTCATTTATGATTCTCGTTCAGACAAAAGCTCTAAAATCCGGTCAAGGTCTTCATTAGAGAAAAATTCAATTTCGATTTTGCCTTTTTTCTTCTGTCTTTTAATATTAACTGTTGTTCCAAAATAATTTTGGAGATAGGATTCTCGTTCTTTTAGAACCGCATCTTTCACAGGTTCTTTTTTCTTTGTTTCACGTGGAACATTCTGATTCAACTGCTGAATCAGCTGCTCAAGCTGGCGAACATTGAGCTGCTCCGCAATCACTTTTTGTACCAGCGGTTCAAGCTTATTTTTGTTTTTTAAGCCAAGAAGCGTGCGTCCATGTCCCATAGAAAGCGTGCCTTCGGCAATAAGCTGTTGAATATTTTCTGGCAGTGTCAGCAGTCTTAAATGATTCGCAATATGCGGTCTGCTTTTCCCAAGACGTTTGGCAAGCTGCTCTTGTGTGAGATCTAAGTGTTTCAAAAGGGAGTCATATGCCTGAGCCTCTTCAAGCGGAGATAAATCTTCACGCTGAAGGTTTTCTAATAAAGCAATTTCCCTCATTAACGCCTCTGATAATTCACGGACAATGGCCGGAACTGTATCTAAACCTGCCAGCTTTGCCGCTCGAAAACGCCGTTCACCCGCAACAATATCATAGCCTTTTAAAGATTTTCTGACGATAAGCGGCTGAAGAATGCCATGCTGCAGCACAGATTCTTTTAGTTCAGCTAATGCCTCGTCATCAAAGTGTTTTCTTGGCTGATAAGGATTAGGGCGTAAATCGGCAATTTTAATTTCTTCAACTGTCTCTTCAGACAAATCTACCTGATTAAATAACGCATTAATCCCTTTTCCAAGGCCTTTAGCCATTCGCAGCCACTTCCTTTGCTAAATCTAAATATACTTCCGCACCTCTTGACCGCGGATCGTATAAAATGATGGGTTTTCCGTGACTCGGTGCCTCACTCAGACGGACATTACGCGGAATAACTGTCTTATATACTTTATCCCTAAAATACTTTTTAACCTCTTCAATCACTTGAATGCCAAGGTTTGTCCGGGCATCAAGCATTGTCAGCAATACACCTTCAATCATTAAATCAGTATTCAAATGCTTTTGCACAAGACGTACTGTATTTAATAACTGGCTGAGCCCCTCCAAGGCATAATATTCGCACTGTACAGGAATCACAACGGAATCCGAGGCAGTAAGGGCATTAATCGTCAGCAAGCCCAATGACGGCGGACAATCAATGATAATATAATCATAATTTTGCTTTACTGCTTCAAGCGCTCTCTTCAATCTCACTTCTCTTGATATTGTAGGAACCAGCTCGATCTCAGCCCCTGCAAGCTGAATCGTCGCAGGAATCACATCCAAGTTCTCTACTGTCGTTGCTTTAATAATATCTATTACATCTGCATCATCTACTAAAATATCGTACACACACTGCTCTACATCGGCTTTTTCAATCCCTAATCCGCTTGTCGCATTTCCCTGCGGATCAATATCTACCAGCAGAACCCTTTTCCCTATGTAAGCCAAACATGCCCCAAGGTTGACAGACGTCGTTGTTTTACCGACCCCGCCTTTTTGGTTCGTAATTGCTATGATTTTTCCCACGATGTCACCTACTTTCACATGAACATGTACTATCTTGCTTCTATTCTATCAAAAAAAGATTAAAGCGTTTCATTTTTTTCATCATTTTGTTCCGAATCAGAAGGGAAATAATTGAAAATTCAAGCACGCTTTATGCTTTCTCTTATAAATTCTGCAATTTCTATGTTTTTTTGACTTAAAAAAGGAATTTCTTAAAGAAAAAAAGAAGAAGTCACAGTACAGAACGTGGAAACAGGATGGTGAGAAAATGGTTTATCAAACGAAGAGAGATGTACCCGTTACGCTGATGATTGTGTTTCTCATATTACTGATACAAGCAGATGCCATTGTTCCTTTTGTGCTGGGAAATATGAGAGTTTCCGGCTGGATCATTTTTATTCTGCTGACTCTTTTAAATGGACTCATCATTTGGAGCTTTATTGACCTAAAATATGTATTGAAGGAACACCATCTGATCATTAAAGCCGGATTGATCAAACATCAAATTCCTTATGAAAACATCGATAAAGTCGTTCAAAAAAAGAAACTGTGGTCCGGTTTTCGTCTGATCGGCTCTCGCCATGCCATCACGATATATTATCAGGGGGGATGGGGACATGCAGTGATTTCACCGCAAAAATCTGAAGAATTTATCCACAAGCTCAAAGACAAGAATTCTAATATAATAATTTTCACTAAAAGTAAGTGATTACCTTTTATTAAAAATATAAAAAGCTCTCCTGCTTTTCAGGAGAGCTTCTATTTTGGTATGCGAATCGTTAATTGAATATATTCTTCAAATTCTTCTTCTTCCGTATTCAATTTTACACCGCTGTCTTCTACCATTGATAGTGACTGGCGAATCGTGTTCATCGCAATTCTTGTATCTCTGCTGAATGCTTTGCGTCTCGGCTTTGGCTTTCTCTGGCCTTGCTCCAGCATTTTCACCACGCGGTCTTCCGTCTGCTTTACATTTAAACTTTTCTCAATAATCTCTGTGAGCAGTGTGACTTGGAGCTCAGGCTGTTTCAGCGGAATCAGCGCTCTGGCGTGGCGCTCGGTGATTTTCTTCTCCATAATCGCCTCTTGGACCGGCTGAGGCAGCTTTAATAACCGAAGCTTATTCGCGATTGTAGACTGCCCTTTTCCTAAGCGCTGTGCGAGTGCCTCCTGTGTTAAATCATGCAGCTCAAGCAGCCTAGCATAAGCATGCGCTTCCTCAATAGAAGACAGTTCTTCCCGCTGCAAGTTTTCGATTAACGCCACAGAAGCGGTTTCCGTGTCGGAAAAATCCTTAATAATTGCCGGAATCTTTTCCCACTCAAGCGATTGCACCGCTCTCCAGCGTCTTTCACCTGCAATGAGTTCGTATTGGCCTTCTTCTTCTGTATGCCTAACAACAATCGGCTGAATAATGCCGTGTGTATGAATGGTCATTGCTAACTCTTTGATTTTTTCATCTGAGAAAATGGTGCGTGGCTGAAAACGGTTGGGAACGATAGCATTTACCGGTATTTCCAGAATCTCTTCTTTGTTTGTATCATGTTCAGCAATCTCCGGCTCCTGTTCCTTCTCACCAAGCCCGAAGAAACGAGAGAATGAATGCTTCATGTACCTACACCACCTTTAAAAACTGCCATTTTTATAATTCTATTTTCTCATGGTTTTTCCTGCTGTACATCCATCAATTTTGATGAAAATATGATGGTATTGTCATATCAGGCTGTCTAAATTACCCTTCAATTGGCGATTTATTAGGAGTTCCCGGTTTTCTTGGATACTTCTTAGGTGTATTTTTTATTTTGCGTATCACCATAATATTACGATCGCTTTCTTCAATAGGCAGCTTAAAAGAATGGATATTCTCAAGTTCTCCTCCAAGCGTCGTGATTGCTTTTTTGCCTGCATTCAGTTCTTCTTCCGCTGATGCGGCTTTTAAAGCAACAAATAAACCGTTTTTCTTCACCAGAGGCAAGCAAAGCTCACTCAAAACAGATAATCTCGCAACTGCTCGCGCTGTCACAATATCATAGCTTTCACGCACGTCTTTCCGTTGCCCGAACGTTTCAGCTCTGTCATGGCAGAATGTTGTATTCTCCAATTGCAAAGCCTCAGATAACTTTTCTAAAAACGTGATCCGTTTGTTCAGTGAATCCACGATTGTGACATTGAGGTGCGGAAAGCATATTTTTATCGGCAGACTTGGAAAACCCGCTCCCGCTCCAACATCACAAATCGTGTTCACCTGATTGAAGTCGACATAAAAAGCAGCTGTAATGGAATCATAAAAATGCTTTAAATACACTTCTTTTTTCTCTGTTATTGAAGTGAGATTGATTTTTTCGTTCCATTCAACCAGCATGTCGTAATACAGCTCAAATTGCTCCAGCTGACTGGGAGAAAGGGAGATCCCTTTTTCCGCCAAACCAGAAGTGAATTCTTCAATATTCATGCCGTCATCCTTTCTATTCGGCTATCTTCGCAATGCGTCCCTGCTCTAAATACACCAATAGAATTGAAATGTCCGCCGGGTTTACACCGGAAATGCGGGAAGCCTGGGCAACAGACAAAGGCCGTACATTTTTCAGTTTTTGACGCGCCTCGGTCGCAATCCCCTTAATTGCGTCATAATCAATTCGGTCTGGAATTTTTTTATTTTCCATCTTCTTCAGTTTTTCCACTTGCTGAAGAGATTTTTCAATATATCCTTCATATTTCACTTGGATTTCTACTTGTTCTGCCACGTCTTGAGGAACCGGCACTTCTGGCGGCGCCAGTTTTGTGACTGTTTCATAGTTCATTTCAGGACGTTTCATCAAGTCTGTGCCGCGAACTCCATCTTTCAATTCGCTTCCGCCAAGAGAACGGATATATTCTTGATTTTCCGGAGACGGCTTGATAATTACAGAATGAAGACGTTTTTTCTCCGCCTCGATCGCCGCTTTTTTCTTCTCAAAAGCAGCATAGCGCTCATCAGAAATCAATCCAATGCGATGTCCGATTTCTGTCAGACGCAAATCAGCATTGTCATGGCGAAGCAGCAATCTGTATTCCGCACGTGATGTCAAAAGACGATATGGCTCATTGGTACCTTTTGTCACAAGGTCATCAATCAGAACACCAATATAGGCGTCAGAACGGCTTAGAATTACTTCTTCTTTTCCAAGCGCTTTTCGTCCTGCATTGATTCCCGCCATAATCCCTTGTCCCGCAGCTTCTTCATAACCGGATGTTCCGTTAATTTGGCCTGCAGTATAAAGGTTTGTGATTTTTTTGGTTTCAAGTGTCGGCCATAGCTGTGTCGGTACGATTGCATCATACTCGATCGCATAGCCGGCTCTCATCATTTGCACGTTTTCAAGTCCAGGAATCGTTGCAAGCATTCTTTGCTGTACGTCTTCTGGAAGACTTGTAGATAAACCTTGGACATAGACTTCCTGTGTATTTCTGCCTTCCGGCTCAAGGAAGATTTGGTGACGCGGTTTATCATTAAAACGGACAACTTTGTCTTCAATGGATGGGCAGTATCTTGGGCCCGTACCTTTGATCATACCGGAATACATCGGTGAACGGTGCAGGTTGCTGTCAATAATCTCATGTGTCTCAGGGCTTGTATATGTCAGCCAGCAAGGGAGCTGATCTGTGATATATTCCACTGTTTCATATGAGAAAGCGCGAGGCACATCGTCACCAGGCTGAATTTCCGTTTTGCTGTAATCAATCGTGTCGCTTTTAACGCGAGGCGGCGTACCTGTTTTAAAACGAACAAGGTCAAAACCGAGTTCCTCCAAATGCTCAGAAAGCTTAATAGAAGGCTGCTGGTTATTCGGGCCGCTTGAGTAAGACAGATCGCCAAGAATGATACGTCCTCTTAAATATGTCCCTGTCGTCATGACAACTGCTTTCGCACGATAATGTGCGCCTGTTTGTGTAATAACGCCTCGGCATTCGCCGTCTTCAACGATCAGCCGCTCCACAATTCCTTGCAGCAATGTTAAGTTTGGTTCTTTTTCAAGCGTATTTTTCATTTCGTGCTGATATTGGAATTTGTCTGCTTGCGCACGCAATGCACGAACCGCAGGACCTTTTCCTGTATTCAGCATTCTCATTTGAATATGTGTTTTATCGATGTTTCTTCCCATTTCTCCGCCGAGCGCGTCAATTTCGCGGACGACAATCCCTTTTGCGGGGCCGCCGACAGACGGATTACATGGCATAAATGCAACCATATCTAGGTTGATGGTCAAGACAAGCGTTTTGGCGCCTTGGCGTGCAGATGCGAGGGCAGCCTCAACACCGGCATGCCCGGCGCCAATCACAATCACATCGTATTGGCCTGCTTCATACCCCATGATTCTAGTTCCTCCTTTAATTATTTTCCTAAACAGAATTGAGAAAAGAGCTGATCAATTAAGCTTTCGTGGACAGAATCTCCAATGATTTCCCCTAAAAGCTCCCAGCATCTTGTAAGGTCAATTTGCACCATGTCGATCGGGACATCCTGTTCGATGCCGCTAAGCGCATCTTCAATGGCGCGTTTTGCTTGCTGTAAAATAGAGATGTGACGTGTGTTGCTGACATAAGTCAGATCATCGCTTTCAATGGCACCCGTGTAGAACAGTGATTGAATCGCTTCTTCCAGATCATTGATGCCTTCCTCTTTTAAAAGAGATGTCGTAACAACTGGACGTCCATTGGCAAGCTCACGGACACGTTCAGTGTCAATCTTCGCCTCAAGGTCAGTCTTATTCAAAATCACGATAACATCCATGCCCTCAACGGCTTCAAAAAGCTTCACGTCTTCTTCAGAAAGCTCTTCACTATAATTAAGCACAAGTAAAATCAGGTCCGCTTCCTTTAGGACCTGGCGAGAACGTTCAACACCGATTCGCTCAACAATATCCTCTGTTTCACGAATACCTGCTGTATCAACCAGACGAAGCGGAACGCCCCTTACATTCACGTATTCCTCAATCACATCCCGTGTCGTTCCGGGAATATCGGTTACAATGGCTTTTGCCTCATGAACGAGGCTGTTCAGAAGAGATGATTTTCCTACGTTTGGCCGGCCGATAATGACGGTAGAAAGACCTTCACGTAAGATTTTTCCTTGCTCAGAAGTCCTCAGCAGCGTCTCAATTTCCTTTTTCACGGCGGTTGCCTTTTCGACTAAAATCTGATGCGTCATTTCCTCTACATCATCATACTCCGGATAATCAATATTCACCTCAACATGGGCCAGTGTTTCTAAAATCTCACTGCGCAAACGGCGCACCAAAGCAGAAAGACGCCCTTCCATTTGATTCATAGCAACGTTCATTGCCCGGTCCGTTTTCGCTCTGATTAAGTCCATAACCGCTTCCGCCTGTGAAAGATCGATTCGGCCGTTTAAAAACGCACGTTTCGTAAATTCACCAGGCTCTGCCAGTCTCGCTCCCTCTCTCAATGCAAGCTGAAGCACTTGGTTCACAGTCACAATTCCCCCGTGACAGTTAATCTCGATGACATCTTCTCGTGTAAAAGTTCTCGGTGCTTTTAACACTGATACCATTACTTCCTCAACGACACGATCCGAAGGTCTGTCTACGATATGACCATAATGAATCGTATGTGATTCGACCGAGCTGAGTGTTTTCCCCTTCGGTCCCTTATAAATTCTATCTGCGATTTGAATGGCTTCTGGTCCGCTCAACCGTACAATCGCAATCGCGCCTTCTCCCATCGGTGTGGAAATTGCCGCAATTGTATCCATGTTGTTCACCTCTCTTTACTTATACTTCATCTATATAAAAAAATTTTTATTATGCCAAAACTAAAAGATAACATAGTTTGGTTCGAAGTGGAAGATTTGTTATCCACAGAAATAGAAATTCGTCCCTTATTACTTTAACTTATCCACATGTGAATAACAATTAATTTTATTTCCTGAACTTCCTTTTTATCAACAGGATACACCTAAAAAGAAAAAACTTAAACGGTAAAACCTTGATATTACTAGGAAAAGTAGATTTTTCGGATACAAAAAAACCGAAATCCAATTTTTATCGGACTTCGGTTTTATGCTATCTTTTATGGGAAATAACGAGATGACGATTTTCGCCTTCACCCATTGAATATGTTTTGATCTGGTGGTTTGCATATCCAGAAAGAGTATCGTGAATAATTTTTCTTTCGCTGGACGGCATGGGCTCAAGCTGGATGGATTTTTTCGTTTTCAAAACCTGGTCAGCAAGCTTGATGGCCAGCTGGCTCAGTGTTTCTTTTCTTTTCAAACGATAGTTTTCTGCATCCACCGTCACATTTTTATATTGGCCTGGATAACGGTTAAGGGCAAGCTGTGTCAAAGTTTCAAGGGCGTTTAAGGTTTGTCCTCTTTTCCCAATCAACAATGCTGCCTTTTCACCTGTTATATGATATCTCACTGTCTTTTTGCTTTCTTGAACAGTCACATCAGACTTCCCGGCAATGGATTCGGCAATCGTTTGAAGATATAACTTCGCTTGCTGAATCGGATCAATCTTTTCAACCAGCTTTACGATCGCAGGCTTTTTACCGAAAATACCGAGAAACCCTTTGTTTCCCTCTTCAATAACAGTAATTTCTACCTTATCCTTCGTTAATCCCAACTCTTGCAATCCGGACTGTACTGCTTCATCGACATTTCGCCCTGCAGCAGTCACATTCCTCACTTTTTCTTTCCTCCGGCTTTTTGCGGCTCAGGATTTTTTTTAATATCAGGTCCTTTAATGAGGAAAGTTTGCGCAATCATAAACAAGTTACCAACTACCCAATAAAGAGAAAGAGCCGCCGGGAAGTTGATCGCAAATACGATAATCATAATTGGCATAATCCAAAGCATCATCGCCATTTGCGGATTTTGCTGCGCATTGCCAGCCATCATCAGTTTTTGCTGAACAAATGTAGCGACACCGGCAACGATAGGAAGAATATAGTAAGGATCTTTTTCTCCTAAGTCAAACCATAAGAAGCTATGCTCTGAAATCGCCTGGGTTCTCATGATCGCATGATAGAATCCAATTAAAATCGGCATCTGGATCAAAATCGGGAAACATCCCGCCAATGGATTGACACCATGTTTTTGGAATAAAGCCATTGTTTCCTGCTGAAGCTTTTGCTGCGTTTTTTGATCTTTTGAGCTGTATTTTTCTTTAAGCTTTTGCATTTCCGGCTGTAAAGCCTGCATCGCTTTCGAACTTCTCAGCTGCTTAATCATCAGCGGTAAAATTAATAAACGAATTAAAATGGTAACTAGAATAATTGAAAGCCCGTAGTTATCTCCCGTCAATTTCGCTACATACGTAATGAGCTCAGACAATGGATATACTACGTACTTGTCCCAGAAATGCGGACTATCTGCAGTGATCGGCTCTTTCACACTCGAGCATCCAGCCAAAAGCATGAATACGCCAACCATACTTAATAGCAACCCTATTCTCCTTTTCAACAACATTTCCTCCTATAATTAATCTTTACACTCTTTTATTGCAAAGCATACTTGTATGTATTTTAGCATCTTTCAGTTTTAAATGGTGTCTTTTTCTGATCAACCAGAAAGGAAGCGCTTTTAAAAGTTGTAAGAAAGCAGTGGTGATGCCTACTTTGACGAAGATTTCTTATATAATGAAGACTTTCTGAATAGATGCTGCAGACTTTTTTTCGTTTCCTCATATGTCAGCTGGCTCGCCGGTTTTCTGGCAATAATGATGTAATCCTTTTCCTTCAGTCTCTCTTTCTCTTCAAGAAAGGCCTGCCGAATCAAACGTTTAATCCGATTTCGCATTACAGCATTGCCAATTTTTTTGCTGACGGAAAGCCCGACACGCAGTTCATCATTTTCAGGCTGATCAAGCGTATATAAGACAAACTGGCGGTTTGCAACTGATGTCCCATGTTTAAACACTTTTTGAAAATCTTCATTTTTCTTTAAACGATTTCGCTTCTTCAAATGACTCACTCCGATACTGGCTGGCAGAAACTTTTAAAATTTATTATGAACATGAGATGCATCTGAACCAGGAAGCATGCCCCGGTTCATTACGCATCACATCTATCTTTTCCCATAACGTGAAAAAAGACCACTGACATTATTCAGTGGCCTAAGCTGATAATACTTTTCTGCCTTTGCGGCGACGGCGTGCTAAAACTAGACGACCGTTTTTTGAACTCATACGGCTTCTGAAGCCATGAACTTTGCTGCGTTTACGGTTATTCGGTTGGAATGTTCTTTTCATTTATGACACCTCCCTCGAGGAATAGCTGTTAAAGACAGTCTTACTTATTATATTTGCGTTACCTATTCATTGTCAACTTCACTAGTGCTTTTATTTCTTGCAACCATAATAGGATACCATACCTTTTCAACTTTCGAAACCTTATTTTTTAGATTCCTTAATTTTACGGAAAAAAGACAAATCCAAACAATTTGCCCCTAAAATCACGCATGTGGATATCTTTTTCGGCTTTTTTTAGTATCCACAGAGGTTATCGACAACATTTTCACATTACCAACCCCTGTGGACAAGGTTTTTTCAACAGGTTGTCCGCTTTGTGGATAAGATTGTGACAACCATTGCAAGCTCTCGTTTATTTTGGTATTATATTTGTGTTTTAACTCTTGATTACTAATCCTACCTTTCCTCTTTATCCACAAAGTGTGGATAAGTTGTGGATTGATTTCACACAGCTTGTGTAGAAGGTTGTCCACAAGTTGTGAAATTTGTCGAAAAGCTATTTATCTACTATATTATATGTTTTCAACATTTAATGTGTACGAATGGTAAGCGCCATTTGCTCTTTTTTTGTGTTCTATAACAGAGAAAGACGCCATTTTCTAAGAAAAGGAGGGACGTGCCGGAAG